>NZ_CP011502.1:0-2400000 GCF_001509405.1 Aeromicrobium erythreum | reverse complement strand
GCTGCCGCTGCTGCACGGGCCGTGGGGCGAGGACGGCACGGTGCAGGGTCTGCTCGAGGTCGCGGGCGTCCGCTACGTGGGGGCCGGGGTGCTGGCCAGCGCGGTCGGCATGGACAAGCCGTTCACCAAGACGGTGTTCGCGGCCGCCGGCCTGCCGCAGATCCCGTACGTGACGATCCTGCCCGCCCAGTGGGACACCGAGCGCGACAAGGTGCTCGCCCGCGTCGGCGCACTCGGACTGCCCGTGTTCGTCAAGCCGGCCCGGGCCGGGTCGAGCTCGGGCGTCACCAAGGTCGACGACGCCGGGTTCCTCGTCGAGGCGGTCGAGGCCGCCCGCAAGCACGACCCCAAGGTGATCGTCGAGGCCGCCGCGGTCAACAAGCGCGAGCTCGAGGTCGGCGTCATCCAGCAGCCCGACGGCACGCCCCTCGCGAGCGTCGTCGGCGAGGTCCGCAACGACGACACCACGCACGACTTCTACGACTTCGAGGCCAAGTACCTCGACGGCACGAGCGCCAACCTGGTGCCCGCCGACATCTCCGACGTCTTCGCCGCCCGCATCCGCGACTACGCCGTGAAGGCCTTCACGGCCATCGGCGGCGAGGGCCTGGCCCGCGTCGACTTCTTCGCCACCGACTCCGCCCCCGACGGCCTCGTCATCAACGAGATCAACACGATGCCCGGCTTCACGTCGACGTCGATGTTCCCCGTCCTCTGGGAGGCCACCGGCATCGGCTACGCCGAGCTCGTCGACCGCCTCCTCCAGCTCGCCCTCCACCGCTCGCCCGGGCTGCGCTGACGGGGGCTCGTTCTCGTCCTTGACCTGCGGGTGCGCCGGCGCGGGGGTCGTGACCTTGCTGGTGCGCTGCCTGCGGGGGTCTGGTCGCGCTGGTGCGCTGCCTCGGCTGGCGCTGGCTGTGGTCTCCGAAAGGGCCTCGACCGGGCGGCTGGGCGGGGCGGTGGTCTGGGGTCTCGGGCTGCGGGTTGGGCTCGGGGTGGACGCAAGATTCTGCGTTCGTGCGTGGAACTCCAAGGCTTCTGCGTTCCCTACGGCATCCCGTCACCAACGCAGAATCGTTCGACCTTCAGCGCACGAAGGAAGAATCCTGCCCACCCATGCCCCGCTCAGCGGTAGGCCTGCCACCTGTCGAGCGCTGAGAAGGGTGGCAGATCCACCGCCAACGGCGATTCGGTGGCACAGCTACCGCTCAGCGGGCGGGAACGCAGAATCTTGCGCCCGATGCGGCCCACAGCCCGAGAGCCCAGACCAGCGCGGTCGCCACCCGCCCGGTCGAGGCGCTTTCGGAGCGCAGGTCGACTCGAAGCCGCACCGACGCAGCCGCAGGACGACTCGAAGCCGAGCCGCTACGACGTCAGCCCTGGCAGCGCCGCTCGGCGGGGACGTGCTTCTCGATGCTGGCGGCGAGGTCGATGAGGACGTCGGAGGCGGGGTCGTGCACGGCGGGGACGTCGACCTCGACGTTGACGCGACGGTAGACGGTGGTGAAGCGGTAGCCGTCGGCGGTCGTCTCGGCGAACCAATCCACGTCGCGGAAAGGTGCGCATTGAGATGTGGGACCGAAGGCGTCGGGCGTGGCGACGCCGCAGCGCAGCACGACGGGCGGGTCGCCCCAGGCGGCGGCGGGCACGTCCTGGTCCAGGCCCCGCTTGTCGAGGCCGCCGACCGACGCGGGGAGGTCGGCGAGGAGTGCCTGGCAGTCGACGTCGGTGCCCGGCTCGGTCGGGTAGGCGTCGACGAGCACACCGCTCCCGCAGGCGCTGAGCGGGACCACGACGAGGGCGGCGGCCAGCAGGCCGGCGCGACGGGTCAGATCTTGACGACGGGGCACGTCAGCGTGCGGGTGATGCCGGCGACCTTCTGCACGCTCTGGACGACGAGCGTGCCGAGCTGGTCCATCGACGGACCTTCCGCACGGACGATCACGTCGTACGGGCCGGTGACGTCCTCGGACACGGTGACGCCGGGGATCGCAGCGATCTCCTGCGCGACCTGGGCGGCCTTGCCGACCTCGGTCTGGACGAGGATGTAGGCGTGGACCGTCATGAGGACCTCCTGCTCGGGAACCTCGACACCATAGCCGACCACGCCGGTGTCCCGGCGTCCGGCTGGTCCACAATGGACGGGTGCCAGCGCAGCAGCAGGGCCCGGGGCCCGGGACGGTGTCCGACGTCGGCGAGTTCGGCCTGATCGACCGGGTCACGGAGGCCGGTGGCACGTCCGACCGGGTGCTCATCGGGCCCGGCGACGACGCCGCCCACGTCCGCACCGCCGACGGCACGTTCGTCGTCTCCACCGACCTGCTCGTGGAGGGTCGGCACTTCCGACGCGACTGGTCGACGGCCCTGGAGATCGGGCGGAAGGCCGCCGCGGCGAACCTGTCCGACGTGAACGCGATGGGCGGCGTGGCCACCGCGCTCACCGTCGGGCTCGGCGTCCCCGCCGACACGCCGTCGGCATGGGTCGTGGAGCTCGCGAAGGGCTTCGAGCAGGAGGCGGCCGTGGTCGGCGCGCACGTCGTCGGCGGCGACATGACGGCCAGCGACGTGGTCGTCGTGGCCGTGACGGTCATGGGCGACGCGCCGCGTCCGGTCCGACGCTCCGGCGCGCTGCCCGGCGACGTGGTGGCGGTGGCCGGACGCCTCGGCTGGTCCGCGGCCGGTCTCGCGACCCTGGGCCGCGGCTTCCGCTCCCCGAAGGCGGTGGTCGACGCGCACCGCGTGCCGACGCCCCCGTACTGGGCCGGCCGAGCAGCGGCCGACGCGGGCGCGACGGCCATGATCGACGTGAGCGACGGCCTGCTGGCCGACCTCGGCCACGTGGCACGCGCCAGCGGCGTCGTCGTCGACCTCCGCACGTCGGCGCTGACGATCGACGCCCCGCTCCTGACCGTCGGTGAGGCGCTCGGCCTCGACCCGCTCTCGCTCGTCCTGACCGGTGGCGAGGACTACGCGCTTGCCGCGACGTTCAGCGCGCCCACGGTGCTGCCCGACGGCTGGACGGTCGTCGGCGAGGTGCGCGACGTGCCCGAGGGCGCCAGGCCGGCAGTGCTGGTCGACGGCGCGACGTGGGAGGGCGAGCCGGGCTGGCGTCACTGGCGCTGACCCGCGCCCCGACGCGCCGTGCCGCCTCACCGCTCGGCTACGAAAGCGGTGCGACGCCGTCCTGGATGCGCGGGAACGGCCGCGCGGCCTCCAGCTCGTACGACAGCTCCAGCAGCAGACGCTCCTGGCCGTGCAGGGCCTGCAGCTGCACGCCGATCGGCAGTCCGTCGCCGGTGCGGCCGAGCGGCAGCGACACGGCGGGCGTCCCGGTGGCGTTGTTCAACGGCGTGAACGCGGCGTAGCGGACGAGACGGTCGAACATCTCCGGGAACGGCTGGTTCGGCGAGAGGTGACCGAGACGCGGCGTCGTGTGCGCGACGGTGGGGGAGAGGGCAGCGTCGAGCCGGTGCTCGGCGAAGTGCGCGCGCACCACGTGCTCGGAGCGCCTGAGCGCACGGATGGTGCGGGGCAGCCGCCAGAACGACCGCGCGAACCGCGCGGCGAGGAACCGGGTGAGCGGGTCGGTCGCGGTCTTGTCGAACTGCGGGTGCATCACGCGCCGACCGAAGTGCTGGGTCGAGAACGCGAGCATGGCCCAGTAGTGCGTGAACGCGTCGACGAACGTGTCGTCGGCGGGCAGTGGCACCTCGACGACGTCGTGCCCGAGCGACGTCAGCAGCTCGGCGGTGGCGAGCACGGCGGCGCGCGTGTCGGCGTCGGTGGGGGTGTCGGTGAGCGAGTCGAGGACGAGCCCGACGCGCAGCCGCCGCGCCGACGGCCCCTCCACGAGACCCACCGGCGGCAGACCGGGGGCCGTGCGGTGCGCCTCGGCCGCGGCCAGGAAGTGGGCGGTGTCGCGGACGGTCCGGGTGAGGACGCCGTTGCAGACGACGTCGACCGGCAGCTGCGCCGCGTGCACGTCGGGCGCGAGCCGACCTCGCGTGGGCTTCAGTCCGACGAGCCCGCAGGCCGCGGCGGGGATGCGGATCGACCCGCCGCCGTCGTTGGCGTGCGCGATCGGCACGACGCCCGACGCCACGAGCGCGGCGGCACCGCCCGACGACGCACCGCTGGAGAACGCGGTGTCCCAGGGGTTCCGCGTGGGGTCCCACTCGTCGAACTCGGTGCTGGCGCTCCAGCCGAACTCCGGCAACGACGACTTGCCCAGCGGCACGAGCCCGGCCGCGCGCAGCTGGGTCGTGAACGGCGCGTCGGCCGCGGCGGGGACGTCGGGCATGGCCCGCGATCCCTGACGGGTCGCCAGGCCCGCGACGTCGGTGTTGTCCTTGACGTACGTGGGAACCCCGGCGAGGCGGCCGGTGAGCGGACCTGCGGCCAGCCTCAGCGCACGCTCGACGTCGTCGACGACGATCGCGTCGAGGTGCGGCTCCACGCACGCAGCGCGGTCGACGGCTGCCTGAGCAGCGTCGACCGCGCTGATGTCGCCGCGACGGATCGCGGCTGCCAGGGCGACGGCGTCGAGCTCACCGAGCGCGTCGTCGCCGAAGGCGTGGACCTGCCTCAGCGGCTGACCTTGCCGGCCTTGAGGCACGACGTGCAGACGTTGAGGCGCTTGGGCGTGCCGTCGACGACGGCGCGCACGCGCTGGATGTTGGGGTCGAAACGACGCTTCGTGCGTCGGTGCGAGTGGGACACGTTGTGGCCGAAGCCGGGTCCCTTGGTGCACACGTCACAGACCGCTGCCACAGCGACCACTCCTGCAAGCTCGAGAACGGGGTTCGTCGGACGACGAACGTACGAAAGGTGTGCCCGGTGAACGGGCAACCACGTAAGGATAGCCGATGCCCCGGCGGCGGGGCCAATCGCCCTCGCGGTGCCCGGCGCCACGTCGGTGGCCCACGCTAACCTGCCCCCATGGTCCTGCGCCTGCGAGCCGACGCCTTCCGCGCGTGGACGCAGCTCTGCGTGCAGGCGCTGTCCACGGCACGGGCTGAGATCGACGCCCTCAACGTGTTCCCCGTGCCCGACGGCGACACCGGCACGAACGCCTACCTGACCTTCGTCGCGGGTGCCGACGCCGTCGCGGCGCTGCCCGACGACGTCGTGCTGCCCGACCTGGTGAAGGCGCACACCGACGGCCTGCTCATGGGCGCCAAGGGCAACAGCGGCGTGATCCTGTCCCAGCTCGTCCGGGCGGTCTTCGGCGACCTCGACCTCGGCGCCGAGGTCCGCGCCGACGACGTCGCGCACGCGTTCCGCGCCGCCTCCGACGCCGCGCATGCCGCCGTGGGCCGACCCGTGGAGGGCACGATCCTGTCCGTCGCGCGGGCCGCCGCCGACGGAGCGCAGGACGCCGTCGAGTCCGGTGCCGAGGCGCGCGACGTCTTCGCCCTGGCGGCCGCGTCGGCGCGCGTGGCCCTGGAGCGCACCCCCGAGCAGCTCGCGCGGCTCGCAGAGGCCGGCGTCGTCGACGCCGGGGGTCGCGCGCTCGTGGTGGTGCTCGACGCCACGGAGCGCGCGCTCACGGGCCGGGCGCCCACGCCGGCCGCCCAGCACGTGCCCACGCCGCTGGCCGCGTCGGGCGACGACTTCGTCGAGGGCGGTCCGGCGTACGAGGTCATGTACCTCCTCGACGCCGAGGAGAGCGAGATCCCGGCGCTGCGGCACACGCTCGACGCGTTGGGCGACTCGCTGGTGGTCGTCGGCGGCGACCGGCTCTGGAACGTCCACGTCCACGTCGACGACGTCGGTGCCGCCATCGAGGCGGGCCTGCAGGCCGGCCGCCCCTACCGCATCGCGGTCACGCACTTCGCCGACCAGGTCGCGCGGCAGCAGGGTCGGCAGCGGTCGGGCCGGGCCGTGGTCGTCGCGGCCACGGGCGCGGGGCTGGCCGACCTCTGCCGCGAGGCCGGTGCCCACGTGCTCGAGTTCACGCGCGAGCGCCCGGTCGACGTCGCCACGATGCTCGAGACCCTGCGCGGCCTCGACGCCGAGGAGGTCGTGGTGCTGCCGAACAACCAGCGCTACGTCGGCCTGTTCGACGCTGCCGCCAAGCAGGTCAGGGCCGACGGTGTCCGCGTCGCGGTCATCCCCACCCACGCACAGGTGCAGGGGCTCGCGGCGCTGGCCGTCCACGACCCCGGCCGCGACTTCGACGAGGACGTCGTCGCCATGTCGAGCGCGGCGGCGCACACGCAGCACGGCGCCGTCACGGTCGCGGTCGAGCCGGGCATCACCATGGCCGGACCCTGCGAGGCCGGCGACGTGCTCGGCGTCGTGTCGGGCGACTTCGCGGTCGTCGGCTCCGACGTCGCCGAGGTGGCCGACGCGGTGCTCGACCGGCTGCTCTCGCCCACCGCGGAGCTCGTCACCCTCGTCGTCGGCGACGGTGCCGACCACACGGTCGCGCAGACGCTGTCGCGCCGGCTGCGCGAGGAGCGCGTCGACGTCGACGTCGTCGTGTACGAGGGCGGCCAGGAGAACTACCCGCTGTTCGTGGCGGTCGAGTAGGGATGCCATCGTGACCACCAGTCCCGCAGCGACGCCGGGTCCCACGAACCCGCCGGAGCGCCGGCTGCGCTCCGTCGTGGGCGACGCGACGGCCAAGAAGCTCGCGACCCTCGGCCTGGAGACCATCGACGACCTCCTGCGGCACTACCCACGGCGCTACGTGTCGCTGGGGGAGATGACCGACCTCGCGTCGTTGCAGGTCGGGCAGTACGCCACCGTCATGGCGCGCGTCGTCGAGGCGGTCAACAAGCGGTTCGGCCCCGGCGGTCGCAAGACGCGCACCGAGGTGACGCTCACCGACGGCAACGCCCGGCTGACGCTCACCTTCTTCTCCCAGCCGTGGCGCCAGGCCCAGCTGACCCCCGGCACGGTCGGCCTGTTCGCGGGCGAGGTGGGTCAGTTCAACGGCCGGCTCCAGCTGACGCACCCCCTCTACGAGCCGCTCGAGGGCCCCGACGCGCTGGAGGGCCGGATCGCGCGCGGCATCATCCCGATCTACCGGGCGAGCGCGAAGATCCCGTCGCTCGCCATCGAGCGCTCCGTCGAGACGGTGCTGCCCGTCGCCGACGTCGAGGACCCGCTTCCGCAGGACGTCCGCGCCGACCGGGGGCTCCCGTCCGCCGACGTCGCGTTCGAGATGATCCACCGTCCCCGCTCGGACCAGCAGTGGCGCACCGCCCGCGACCGCTTCCGCTTCGAGGAGGCGTTCGTCCTGCAGACGGTGTTCGCGCAGCGCCGGCACGCGGCGCTCGGGCAGACCGCGGTGCCGCGTCGTCGGCGCTCGGGCGGTCTGCGCGACGCCTTCGAGCAGCAGCTGCCGTTCACGCTCACCGACGGGCAGCGTGCGGTGGTCGCGGAGATCGAGGCCGACCTCGCGCGCGAGCACCCCATGCACCGGCTGCTGCAGGGCGAGGTCGGCTCGGGCAAGACCGTCGTCGCGCTGCTGGCGATGCTCCAGGTCGTCGACGACGGCGCGCAGGCCGTGCTGCTGGCGCCCACCGAGGTGCTGGCCGCACAGCACCACCGCGGCATCACGGCCATGCTGGGGGCGCTCGCCGAGGGCGGCATGCTCGGGGGAGCCGCGGAGGGCACCCGGGTCCGGCTCCTGACGGGCTCGATGGGCGCCAAGGCCCGCAAGGAGGCGCTGCTCGACGCCGCCTCGGGCGCGGCGGGCATCGTCGTCGGCACCCACGCGGTGCTGCAGGAGACCGTCCAGCTCGCCGAGCTCGGACTGCTCGTCGTCGACGAGCAGCACCGCTTCGGCGTCGAGCAGCGTGCCGTGCTCGTCGACCGCTACGACACCAAGCCGCACGTGCTGGTCATGACCGCCACGCCGATCCCGCGCACGATCGCCATGACCGTGTTCGGCGACCTCGAGACCTCCACGCTCAGCGAGCTGCCGGGCGGTCGCCAGCCGATCCAGACCACCGTCGTCCCGGCCGCCGAACGCCCCGACTGGCTCGCGCGGGCGTGGGACCGGGTGCGCGAGGAGGTCGCCGACGGTCGTCAGGCGTACGTCGTGGTCTCGCGCATCGGCGATGGCGACAAGGAGGCGGGGGAGAGGGCGGATCCCGAGGGCCCGCCCACACGGTCGCTGGTCGACCTGCACGAGGAGCTCGCGGCCGGGCCGCTCGCGGGGCTGCGGCTCGGGATGCTGCACGGACGCCAGCACCCGGACGAGAAGGATGCCACGATGACGGCCTTCGCGCGGGGCGAGATCGACGTGCTCGTCGCGACGACCGTCGTCGAGGTCGGCGTCGACGTCCCCAACGCCACCGTCATGGTCGTCGTCGACGCCGAGCGGTTCGGCGTGTCCCAGCTGCACCAGCTGCGCGGTCGCGTCGGCCGAGGCGGGCACGCGGGGCTCTGCCTGCTGGTCACCTCCGCCGAGGACGGCTCGCCGTCGCGGGAGCGTCTCGACGCCGTCGCCTCCACGTCCGACGGGTTCGCCCTGTCGCGACTCGACGCCGAGCAGCGCCGCGAGGGCGACGTGCTGGGCGCGGCGCAGTCGGGGGTGCGCAGCAGCCTGCGGCTGCTCTCGGTCGTCAAGGACGAACAGGTCATCGCCGACGCCCGCGAGGCGGCTACCGCGTTCGTCGAGGCCGACCCGGAGCTGACGACCGCGCCCGACCTGCGGGCCGCGGTCGAGCGCCTCGAGCAGTCGCAGCAGGCCGACTACCTGGAGCGCACGTGACCCGCGTGATCGCCGGGCGCTGGGGCGGTCGACGTCTGCGCACGCCACCGGGTGACGGCACCCGCCCGACGTCGGACCGCGTCAGGGAGTCGCTCTTCTCCTCGTTGCAGTCGCTGTTCGGTGGCCTCGACGGGGTCCGCGTGCTCGACGTCTACGCCGGGTCCGGGGCCCTGGCGCTGGAGGCGCTCTCGCGGGGGGCGGCGTCGGCGGACCTCGTCGAGTCCGACCGGCGCGCCGCGCAGGTGGCGCAGCAGAACGCGCGCGAGCTGGGGGCCGAGGCCACCGTGCACCGCACGAGCGCCGCGTCCTTCGCCGCCTCCGCCACCGGCCCCTACGACCTGGTGATGCTCGACCCGCCCTACGCGGTGGCCACCGACGACGTCGCCGCCGTGGTCGCGGCCCTCGCCCCGTCGCTCGCCGACGACGCCGTGGTCGTCGTCGAGCGGTCCACGCGCACGCCGTTCACGTGGCCAGCGGGGTTCGAGGGGTTCCGCGACCGCGCCCACGGCGAGACCACCGTGTGGTTCGGTGCCCGCTCCGACGAGTCCTGATAGCGTCGCCGCCGTGACGCGCGTCGTGTGCCCCGGCTCCTTCGACCCCGTGACCAACGGTCACCTCGACATCGTGCGCCGGGCCTCCCGGCTGTTCGACGAGGTGGTCGTGGCGGTCCTCGTGAACGAGAGCAAGAAGAGCCTCTTCTCGCTCGAGGAGCGGATGGACCTGCTCGCCCAGGCCACCGAGGACCTGCCGAACGTGTCGGTGGCGTCGTTCCGCGGTCTGCTCGTGAACTTCTGCACCGAGCACGGGATCAGCGCGATCGTGAAGGGTCTGCGAGCGGTCTCCGACTTCGACTACGAGCTGCAGATGGCGCAGATGAACGGCAGCCTCACCGACGTCGACACCGTCTTCGTCCCGACCAGCCCCGAGTACTCCTTCCTGGCCTCCAGCCTGGTCAAGGAGGTCGCACGCGGCGGCGGCGACGTGAGCGGTCTCGTGCCCGACTTCGTGCTCGAGCGCCTCGATCGGGAGTTCGGCCGAGCCTGACCCGGCGCCTACGCCTCGTCGCCGTCGTCGGGGAGGGTCGGCATGTGAGCGCGCTCCCCGCGCCCCAGCTGCACGCCTCGGCGCACGGCCCGTGCGCCGAACCGGTCGCGGACGGCGTCGAGAGCGGTGTCGAGACCGGGGTCGGTGGCCGACGTGAGGGGCAGCAGCAGCTGCTCGCCCTGGTCGTCGAGCCCGGACGCCTGGAAGCCGACGAGGGTGACGCCGCGTCGGGCGATCTCGCCGTGACGTCCGCGCAGCAGCTGCAACGTGGCGTCGAGGAGGACCTGCGTGTGGGCGGTCGGGCGCGGGAGCGTGTGCGAGGCGGTGGAGCTGGTGAAGTCGCCGAAGCGGACGCGCAGGGTGACGGTCGCGGCGGTGCGCCCGGCCGTGCGCAGACGCCGCGCGACGCGGTCGACCAGGCCCAGGAGCACGATCTCGACGCCCTCGGGGGTGCGCTCGTCGCGGCCGAGGGCGTGCTGTGCGCCCATCGAGCGACGTGACGGTCGCGCCCGGACCGGTCGGGGGTCGTGGCCGGAGGCGAGGGCGTGCAGGTGACCGGCCGCGCCGCTGCCGACGAGCGTGGCGAGCTCGCCGGGCTGCATGCGGGCGACGTCGGCGATGGTGCGCACCCGCGCGGCGTGCAGCTTCTCCGTGGTGCGGGGCCCGACGCCCCAGAGCGCCTGGACGGGCAGGGAGAGCAGGAAGCGGCGTTCGTCGTCGAGCGGGACGACCAGGAGGCCGTCGGGCTTGGCCATCGCGCTGGCCACCTTGGCGAGGTACTTGGTGCGCGCGACGCCCACCGAGATCGGCAGCCCTACGCGTTCGCGCACCTGCTCGCGCAGTGTGGTGGCGATCTGCGACGGTGCGCCGCGGATGCGTCGCAACCCGCCGACCTCCAGGAACGCCTCGTCGATCGAGACCCCCTCCACCAAGGGCGTGGTGTCGGCGAAGACCGCGAACACCGCGCGACTCGCCTCGCTGTACGCGTGCGGCCTCGGCGGCACGACGAGGAGGTCGGGGCAGAGCCGCAGCGCCTGCCGCAGCCCCATCGCGCCCTTGACGCCGTGCGCCCGCGCCTCGTAGCTGGCGGCCATGACCACCCCGCCGCCCACGGCCACCGGCCGCCCCCGCAGGCTCGGGTCGTCGCGGATCTCGACGGAGGCGAAGAAGCTGTCGAGATCGGCGTGCAGCACCGTCCCCTCCTGCTCCGCCGACGTCTGCACCTGCGCATCCTCCCAGCCCCCACCGACAGTCCGCCGGGCGGAGATTCCCAGGTCGACCTGGGAATCTCCTGTCCAGGCATGGTTTCCTCAGCCGCGCACGGAATGCTCTCCATGCGCGGCTGAGATTCCCGTGCTTGACGGTCCGTGCGCGGAGATTCCCAGGTCGACCTGGGAATCTCCCGCCAGGCACGGCTTCCTCAGCCGCGCACGGAAAGCTCTCCGTGCCTCGCTGAGATTCCCGTGCCCCGTCCGCGCTGCGCTCGTCCAGCCCCCCGCGGCTCGACGGGTGGGGGAGCGATTGGTGTCGCGTGACCTGCACCGGTTATGATGGACGGCGGCCTGGAAACAGGCCGTGATCTGTTGTGCACCTCGACGGACGGACGTGACCGTGCAACCGGGCCCCTTGGTCTTCGACACCCAGGTTCTGGGTCGTCGACCTGGGACCGAACGTACCTTCACCCGCACCGTCGCGGCGCCGGCGGATCTGGGCCACGACGTCTACGGCGTGCCCGAGGACTCGCCCATCGACCTGGAGCTCCGGCTCGAGGCCGTCATGGACGGGGTGCTGGCCACCGGCACCGCCTCGGCGCGCGTGGTGGGGGAGTGCGTCCGCTGCCTGGACGTCCTCGACGACACCGTCGTGGTGGACCTGCAGGAGCTGTACGTGTACGACCCGATCGGCGCCGGTGACGGTGCCGAGGAGGACGGGGAGGAAGACGAGCTTCCGGCCCTCGAGGACGACTTGCTCGACCTCGAACCCGTCCTGCGGGACGCGGTGGTGCTCGCACTGCCGCTCAACCCCGTGTGTGATCCGGAGTGTCCGGGACTGTGCCCCGAGTGCGGGGCGCGACTCGCGGACGATCCAGACCACACACACGGCGATCCGATCGACCCCCGGTGGGCGTCGTTGAGCCGGCTGACCCAGAACCTCCCGGGCGACGTCCCGGGGCCGAACAAGGAGTAGATCGTGGCCGTTCCGAAGCGGAAGATGTCGCGCAGCAACACGCGCCACCGCCGGTCGCAGTGGAAGACCACGGCGACCACCCTCGTCGACTGCGCCAACCCCGCCTGCGACTCCAAGGTCGTCCCGCACCGTGCGTGCGGCGAGTGCGGACAGTACGGCGCGCGTGGCGAGCGTCGCCAGGTCCTCTGATCCTCAGGGCCACGAGGCCCTGAAGGAGGTGCTCGGCGTCCCCGACCTGGACGCCGAGCTGCTGGAGCACGCCCTCACGCACCGTTCGTACGCGTACGAGAACGGGGGCCTGCCCAACAACGAGCGCCTGGAGTTCCTGGGCGACTCGGTGCTGGGGCTCGTCGTCACCGACGCGCTCTTCACCAACCACCCCGACCTCGCCGAGGGCCGGCTCGCGAAGCTGCGCGCTGCCGTCGTGAGCGCGAAGGCGCTCGCGGAGGTGGCGCACACGCTCGACCTGGGCTCGCACCTGCGCCTCGGACGGGGCGAGGAGGCCACCGGCGGTCGGAACAAGTCGTCGATCCTGTCCGACACCGTCGAGGCCGTGATCGGTGCCGTGTACGTGCAGTTCGGCATCGAGCGCGCGTCGCAGGTCGTGCACGCCGTGTTCGACCCGTTCATCGCCCGCGCGGCCGACCTCGGCGCCGGGCTGGACTGGAAGACGTCGCTTCAGGAGATCGCCGCCAACCACGACCTCGGTGTCCCGCGCTACGTCCTCGAGAGCGAGGGACCCGACCACGACAAGACGTTCACGGCGTCCGTGGTGGTGGGGGAGCAGCGCTACGACGGCGGCACCGGCCGGTCGAAGAAGGAGGCCGAGCAGCAGGTCGCCGAGATCGCGTGGCGTGCCATCACCGCCGCGGTGACCCCGGCCGACGCCGTCGAGGCCTGACCGGTCCGTGCCTGAGCTCCCCGAGGTCGAGGTGGTCCGCCGCGGCCTCGACACGCACGTCGTCGGCCGCACGATCGTCGCCGTCACGGTGCTCGACGTCCGGTCCCTCAAGCGGCACCTGCCCGGCGCCGCCGACTTCGTCCCGCGTCTCGTCGGTCGACGGGTCGACGCGGCACGGCGTCGCGGCAAGTACCTCTGGCTCGTGCTCGACGGCCAGGAGGCCCTGCTCTGCCACCTCGGCATGAGCGGACAGATGCTCATCAGCGACGCCGACGCGCCGCCGCCGCGACACCTGCGGATCGTGCTCGACCTCGACGACGGCCGTCAGCTGCGGTTCGTCGACCAGCGCATCTTCGGCGGCATGATGCTGGCCGACGTCGACGAGGAGCAGGTGCCGGTCACGATCGGGCACATCGCGCGCGACCCGCTCGACCCGCGGTTCGACCGCGGTCTCTTCGCCACGCGGCTGCGTCGTCGACGCACGGGCGTCAAGCGCGCCCTGCTCGACCAGACGTTGATCTCCGGCGTCGGCAACATCTATGCCGACGAGTCGCTGTGGCGCGTGCCGCTGCACTACGCCCGCGCGACGGAGAACTTGCGCGCCAAGGAGGTCGACGCGCTGCTCGGCCACGTCGTCGACGTGATGGGCGAGGCGCTCGAGCAGGGCGGCACCTCCTTCGACGCGCTGTACGTCAACGTGAACGGCCAGAGCGGCTACTTCGACCGGTCCCTCGCCGCGTACGGGCAGGAGGGCGAGCCGTGCCCGCGGTGCGGGACGCCGATCCGCCGCGACGCCTTCATGAACCGTAGCTCCTTCACCTGCCCCCGCTGCCAGCCCCGCCCCCGCAACGGCCGCTTCTGATGCGTCCGTGACGAATGCTGCTCACCGCGATTTACCCCTCATTCGCTGGGGACATCCCTCGCAAGGCACGATGTAACGCGCATCGAAGTTGGGCGCTGGGACGGACGTATGTAAGGCGCATGGATTGCGGTCATGTGGCTTCACAGGTTCATGCCGGTCTGTTCGAATGTCCAAAAGGAGATCTCGATGACCGAATTGCCCCTTGCTTTTGTGCTGATGCCGTTCGATGAAGCATTCAGTGATGTCTATACGGAACTGATTGAGAAGCCTCTCGTTGAGACGGGCTTCGAGGTTCGACGTGCGGACTCGCTTTTGAATCAGCGCAGCGTCCTCCAGGACGTGATCCGCGGTATCGATGACGCGGACCTAGTGGTGGCTGACGTGAGCGGACTCAATCCGAACGTCATGTACGAGCTCGGTCTCGCACACGCCATGGGCAAGCGGACGGTCATGATCACTCAGAAGATCGATGAGCTCCCGTTCGATCTTCGGCCTTACCGGGCAAACGAGTACTCGACGCGGTTTGGTGCGGCAGGCCAGATCGCGCAATCTTTGAGGGAAATTGGGGCAGCGGTGCTCACCGGAAGCGCGCAATTTAGCAATCCGGTGCAAGACTTCGCTCCCGCCGCCCTTAGCGGCGAGAGCCAAGTGCAGGATGACGTACCCGGGTCTCGCCGCTCAGGCTTCGCAAACGGAGCAACTAGCGGGGACGATGACGACGCGGAGGACGACCCGGTCGCGGAGCCTGGACTCTTCGAGCACGCTTTGGCGCTACAGGCCAGCAGCGAGCGAATCGTCGATGTGACAAATGTAATTGCGACCGCGACGACCGAAGTCGGCGAGGCTCTCCAAGGGCGCACAGACGAATTGCAGCGTGCTCAGAAGAACCTTGGAGACAAGGGGGCTGGCGTCTACCTGCAGATTATGCGTAAGACAGCAGGCGATCTGGATCAGTTCTCGGATGTGGTGGGTCCGGCCAACGGTGAGTTTCGTGAGTCAATCACGGACTTCGCGAAGGCGGCAACGGCCCTGGCACGGGCGAGAACTGTGGATTCCGAAGAGGACCGCGCTTCGTTGCAGCAGGACATCGATGCGATCTCTGAGGCGGAGGAAACGATGGTGAGTACGTACTTTTCCGTCACGCAGTTCGCCGACACTTTGCTTGCACTGCCTCACATGGATCGAGTGCTTACGCAGGCCGCGCGACGCGCTGCGGCTTTGGTCAGTGAGACCGCCGAGATCACTGAGACCGCGCAATCTGAATATTCACGGGCGCGTGCGCTTCTCGAAGAACGGGCGGCGGAGTAGCGGCTCGACGGACGGACAAAACTGCGCTTGAGCGGGAGCCGCACCAGGTTGTGGTGGTTTAGGTACCAAGGCCGAGCTCGTGGTAGGCCCGTCAGATGAGGCGCCGACCCGGGTAGCCTGCGTCCCGTGGAGAGTCCCTACGGCATCGAGGCGCGCGCCCGGGTCGTGGCGGAGCCGACGAAGCGGGCCGGGCGCACGCCGTTCGAGCGCGACCGCGGCCGCGTCGTCCACTCCGCCGCACTGCGCCGGCTGTCGGCGAAGACGCAGGTCATGGGCGCCGGGTTCGACGACTTCGTGCGCAACCGGCTCACCCACACCCTCGAGGTGGCGCAGGTGGCGCGGGAGCTGGGCGCCTCGCTCGGCTGCGACCCCGACGTCGTCGACTGCGCCGCCCTGTCCCACGACCTCGGGCACCCGCCGTTCGGCCACAACGGCGAGGTCGCGCTCGACGAGGCGGCGGCGGACGTCGGCGGCTTCGAGGGCAACGCGCAGACGCTGCGGATCCTCACCCGGCTCGAGGCGAAGACGGTCGACGGCGCGGGCCGCAGCGTCGGGCTGAACCTCACGCGCGCGACGTTGGCCGCCTGCGTCAAGTACCCGTGGGCACGCGGCGAGGCGCCCGGGGGCGGCCCGAAGTTCGGCGTCTACGCCGACGACCGACCCGTCTTCGACTGGCTGCGGGCCGGCGCTCCGGCGTGGCGTCGCCCGATCGAGGCGCAGGTGATGGACCTCGCCGACGACATCGCCTACTCCGTGCACGACGTGGAGGACGCGGTCGTGGGTGGCTGGTTCAGCCTGCTGCCCGGACGGCTCGACCTCGACGGCGTGCACGCCGTCGCCCGCGACTGGTACGACGCGAGCGCCGACGACGACCGGCTCGGGGGCGCGCTGGAGCGGCTGCGGGCGTTGCCGGAGTGGCCGCGCGCCGAGTTCGACGGCAGCCGCGAGGCCCTCGCCGTGCTGAAGAGCCTGACGAGCGCGCTCATCGGCCGATTCGCCGTGAGCGCGCAACGGGCCACCGTCGAGCGGTGGGGGCCGGGGCCGCTCACCCGCTACACCGCCGACCTGGAGGTCCCGCAGGCGACGCGGGACGAGATCACCGTCCTCAAGGCCGTGGCCGCGCACTACGTGATGCTCGCCGACGACCGGGCACGTCAGCTCGCGACGCAACGCGAGGCGCTCGGCGCACTCGTGGCGCGTCTCCTCGCGACGGGGGAGGAGCACCTCGAGCCGGAGTTCCGAGCCGACCTGCGTCGTGCCACCGACGACGCCGCCCGCACACGCGTCGTCATCGACCAGGTGGCGAGCCTGACCGACGGGTCGGCGAGGCTGTGGGCCGACCGGCTCCTCGGTTGACGCGCACCGCCTAGGATCGACCCGTGGCGGGCCTGATCAACGACGAGGACATCCAGCTCGTCCGCGAACGCGCCCGCATCGACGAGGTGGTCGAGCAGTACGTCACGCTGCGGCGCTCGGGCGGCACCATGAAGGGTCTGTGCCCGTTCCACGACGAGAAGACGCCGTCGTTCCACGCCAACCCGGCGCGCGGCACCTTCCACTGCTTCGGCTGCGGCGAGGGCGGCGACGCGATCGCCTTCATCCAGAAGATCGAGGGCCTCAGCTTCGTGGAGGCCATGGAGCGGCTCGCGGCGAAGTACGGCATCCAGCTGCGCTACGAGGAGGGCGAGTCCCGCGGGCCTCGCCGCGACCCGCAGCAGCGTCAGCGCCTGCTCGAGGCGCACCGTCTCGCCGGCGAGTTCTACGCCCAGACGCTGGCATCGTCGCCCGAGGCGTCGGTTGGGCGACAGTTCGTCACCGACCGCGGATTCGACCAGCGGGCCGCCGAGACGTTCGCCATGGGCTGGGCCCCCAGGTCGGGCACCGCGCTGCTCGGGCACCTCAAGGGCAAGGGGTTCACCGACGACGAGCTCGTCGCGGGCGGCCTGGCGCGCCGCTCGACGCGGGGCCTGTTCGACGTCTTCCAAGGACGGCTGCTCTGGCCGATCCGCGAGATGACCAGCGAGATCATCGGCTTCGGCGCCCGACGGATGTTCGACGACGACTTCATGCAGGGCAAGTACGTGAACACCGCCGAGACGCCGATCTACAAGAAGAGCCAGGTGCTCTACGGCATCGACCTCGCACGCCGCCAGATCTCCTCGGAGAGCCGGGCGGTCGTCGTCGAGGGATACACCGACGTCATGGCCTGCCACGAGGCCGGGGTGCGCACCGCGGTCGCGACGTGCGGCACCGCGTTCGGCGAGGGCCACGCGAAGGTGCTGCGGCGGATCCTGCTCGACGACGGCGCCATGCACGGCGAGGTCGTGTTCACGTTCGACGGCGACGAGGCGGGGCAGCGGGCCGCCATGAAGGCGTTCGAGGGCGACCAGCAGTTCGCCGCGCAGACGTACGTCGCGGTCGAGCCGCGCGGCATGGACCCGTGCGACCTGCGGATCGCCGACGGCGACGCCGGCGTCCGGGCGCTCGTGGACGCCCGGATCCCGCTGTACCGCTTCGTGCTCGAGAACGTGCTGCTGCGCTACGACCTCGACCGTGCCGACCAGCGGGTCGACGCAGTGCGTGAGGCGGTAGGTCTCGCGACGTCGATCCGCGACAAGAGCAAGGTCGAGGAGTTCCTGCGCGAGATCTCCACGCGCGTGGGGGTCGACGTCGACCAGGTGCGGGCCGAGCACCGTCGGTACCGGCCCCCGACGAAGCCGGAACGTCGGGCCCCGGCGCAGCAGTCGGCCGAGCCGGCACCCGCGCCACCGCCGCAGCCGTTCGTCAGCTTCGGCGCGCCCCAGTTCGCCGACGAGCGTGAGGCGTTGAAGGCCCTGGCGCAGCACCCGCACCTGGCGCGTCCGCACGCGGAGGAGCTCGACGACGGCGACTTCACACACCCCGTCGCGCAGGAGCTGTGGCGCACGATGACGACGGTCGGCCTCCCGGCGCAGCCCGACCCGACCTTCGTGCCACGGGTGTCCGACGCGCTCGTCTCCGACGACCTGCGGCGCGTGCTCTCCGTCGCCGCGATGGAGCCGCTCAGCTCGACAGAGGGGGCCACGGCGCGCGTCGTCGCGGCGATCATGACGCGGCTGCGGCTGCTCACGGTCGGACGCCAGGTCAACGACCTGCGCTCCAAGCTGCAGCGCACCGACCCTGCCGAGCAGCAGGAGGAGTACCGCGCGGTCTTCACCGACCTGCTCGCGCGGGAGGCGGAGTTCCGTCAGCTGCGCAACCGCACCTTGGGCGGCGAGTAGTCCCCAGGCCCGCCCGCACGGGCGGGTCCGGCGGGCGCGCGTCCACAGGCGGCGGGGTCGTGCTGGAGCCGGTGCGGCCTGGCGCCGAGGGTGGAGCCATGGACATGGTGCGCCGTCTGCTGGGGGAGCCGACACTCACCGCGGAGGAGGAGCACCGGTTGGCCGTCCTCGCGCGTGGGGGTGACGACGACGCGCGGGCGGTGCTGCTGCGCCGGTCGTTGCGCCTGGCGGCCCTGCGGGTGTGGGCGCTGGGCTTCCGGGGCGACGACATCGACGACGCCCTGCAGGTGGCCGTGCTGGCCCTGATGTCGGCCGTGGCGCGCTTCGACCCCGACCATGGCGCCCGGCTCGCTACCTACGCGTGGCCGTGGATCACCCGGGCCCTGCACGCCCACCGCGAGGCGCGCCCGGAGGTGCCCCACGACGTCGTCCCCGAACCGCGTGAGCCCCACGACGACGGCACCGGGTGCGTCGTCGCCGGGCACCTGGCCAGCCTGCCGCCGCGCGAGCGAGCGGTGCTAGCCGCCCGGTTCAGCAGGACGCCGGAGGGCACCTGTCCGACCCCGTGGGTCGACGTCGCGGGCGGCCTCGACCTCCCCGTCTCGACGGTGCGTCGAGTCGGTGACCGGGCCCTGTCGAGACTGCGCGAGGGGGTTGGTAGAGTTACCGATCGTGCTCCCCGAGTGGGAGACATTCCCCCGTAGCTCAATTGGCAGAGCATTCGACTGTTAATCGAAGGGTTATTGGTTCGAGTCCAATCGGGGGAGCACGGTGCCCGCCAGGGCGACGAGAAGGGGACCGACGCAGCAGCGTCGGTCCCCTTCTCGCGTCAGTGCCGCCTTCGTGCGTTCAGCGGCCGAGGAGCGCGTCCATGCCCACGGCGAAAGCGGCAGCGAGGCGGACGTCCACCCGGGGGTCGGGCACGGAGACCTCGTAGCGGTCGCGCACCGACGTCGCGCGCTCGACCGAGAGCAGCGGCTGACCGGTCGCGTCGTCGACGACGTCGAAGTGCATCTTGAGGAAGGGCAGGTCGGTGAAGCGGCGCAGCACCGCGACGAGCTGGCTGCGCTCCTGGCCCGTGCCGACGAAGCCGTCGCCCTCGAGCGTGAAGGTCGTGCGCATCAGCGACGCGCCGAACTGCTTGCGGAAGGTGCCGAGGGGCGTGCCGTCGGATGCGACGACGTCGTAGGCGCCGCGCAGCTCCATCACGTTGCGGGCGCCGAACGTGAACGCCTCCTGCCGCCGGGACTCGTCGGTGTAGAAGGTCACCTTCTCCTTGAGCGCGAGGCGCTTCTGCTGCGCGACGGCGAGGAGGGCGCCGTCGGGGCCGACGACCTCGTAGCGGTTGGTGGTCATCGCCAGCTTCTGGTTGACGGTGAACGACGGGACGTGCTGCACGGTGGTCACGCCGAGAGCCTAGGGGCTCGGGGGCCGTTCAGTGGTCGATCATGCCGAGCAGTCCCACGACGAAGGCTGCGGCCAGGCGCACGTCGACACGGGGGTCGGGCACGTCCACGGCGTACGTCGAGCGCTCGCCGGGTGCGCGGGCGACCGAGAGCAGCGGCTGTCCGGTGACGTCGTCGATGACGTCGACCGCGATCCGGCGGGTCGGCGTATCGCTGCTGAGCCGCCGCTCGAGCGCGAGGAACCCGCTGCGCTCCTGCGCCGTGCCCGCCAGTCCCTCGGCCTCGAGCACGAACGTGGTGCGGACGAGGCTGCGGGCGGCCTGCTTGCGGAAGGACCCGAGCGGGCGACCGTCGGCAGCAACGACCACGTGACGTGCCCCGAGGCTCGGGCGGCCACGGACCTCGCTTCGGAACGTCTCGCGCGTGCGTGCCTCGTCGGTGTGGAACATGGTGGTCGCTCCCGGTCCCCACGAACGACGACGTTCGGCGAAGGCCAGGGTCGCACCAGTGGGGTCGAGGACCTCGTGCCGCTCGGCGCGCAGAGCCGGACGCTCCCGCACGAGGAAGGCGGGCACGTGCTGGACGTCGACGGTCGTGTCGGGCTGGTCGGGCACGTCAGTCGCCCCACGTCATCGACACGACCTCGAACGCGGCCGCGTGGGTGACGCCCATGCGGGTCCCGAGGGGCCGCGACATCCCCTCGAGGAACTCGGCGGCGTCGAAGTGCTCCCATCCGAGCCCGTCGATGTAGGCGCGGTGGGCCTCCAGCGACGCGACCCCGCGGTCGAAGGTGGCGGAGGTGTCGACACCGTGCGTCGCGGCGGGGGAGCCGGACACCCACACCTGCCGGACACCGCCCCAGGGCTCGAGCCCGTCGAGCAGCTGCTCGCGGTGGATCCACCGGTTGCCGGCGTCCTGCACGGCGTGGATGGTGGAGCGGCCGACGGCGACGTGGTCGGCCTGGTTCGGTGCGCTGCCACCCCACGTGTCGTGGTGGTTCACGGTGACGACGACATCGGGCCGGTGCTGTCGGACCTGCTGGGCGATCGCGGCCCGCAGGGCCACGGTCTGCTCGACGACGCCGTCGGGGAAGCCGAGGAACTCGACCTCGTCGACGCCGACGATGCGCGCGGACTCGACCTGCTCGGCCTCGCGCACCGTCCGGCACTCCTGAGGCGTGAGCGCGTCGATGCCGGCCTCCCCGCTCGTGACCATGCAGTACACGACGGTCTTGCCCTGCTCGGTCCAGCGGGCGACGGCGGCAGCGGCGCCGAACTCCACGTCGTCGGGGTGGGCGACGACGACGAGCGCCCGCTCCCAGTCCTCGTCGAGCGGAGTGAGCGGGACGGGCGCCTCGTCGGTCATGGCGTCAGGCTACGGGGCGCGGCTAGGGTCGGGCCATGGCTGAGCAGCAGTGGCCGACGCAGGGACCCGCGTCGTACTTCCCGTCGATCGAGAAGCGCTACGGCGAGAGCATCGAGCACTGGCTCGACCTCCTGCGCGGGCTCGGCGACGTCGCGCACATGGAGAAGGTGGCGTACCTGAAGAACGAGCACGGGCTCGGCCACGGCCACGCCAACGCGCTCGTGGCCTGGCTCAAGCAGCACCCCGAGGGCTGAGGTCGCTCAGCCCTCGGCGCGGGGGCGGCTGACGCGTGCCACGAGGCGTTCGAGCGGCCCCCGACCGACGAACGCGACCCAGAGCGTCGCCAGCACGAGCAGGCCGACGCTGGTGCGTGCCCAGACGGTGTTGCTGACGCCGACGTACCCGCCGAAGGGACCTCCGGCCAGCGCGGTGAGCAGGAGCAGGTGTCCGGTGTAGGCCGTCAGCGGCATGGAGCCCAAGGCCGCGAGGGGGAGCAGCACGGCACGCAGTCGTCGGGCGAGGAGCAGGCAGAGTCCGATGACGGCGACCGCGAGCCCACCGGATCCGACGATCTCGGGCGCACCGGCCGTGTGCGGCTTGTACTGCATCGCGGTGCTCCACACGTGCTGGATCTCGTCGGACTGCTCGAGCCGGGTGAGGTAGCCGGGCTCGTTGGTGGGGTTCCCGAGGTCGTCGTAGTAGTCCGGTGCGTCCCAGCCGAGGTAGGCGACGAGGTCGTCCCGGTCCGAGCCGATGAGGTGGCCCGCGCCGTACCCGAGCGTGGCGACCAGGACGCCCCCGAGCAGGAGCCCCGCCGCCACGCGTGCGCGGGTGAGCTGCAGACGGCCGACGGCCATGCCGGCCAAGAGCACGGCGAGCCACGCGGTGACGGGGTAGAGGCCGAACAGGGTGAGGTTGAGGCCGGGGCCCGACGCGGCGAGGCTGAGCGCGTGCGCCAGCGCGACCGCGAACGGCGCGACCACCGCGAGCAGCACCGCCACCGTCCAGAGCCGTCGCGTGCTCCAGTGCAGGACGAGGGTCGACGCCACGAACAGCAGCCCGTAGAGCGGCAGGATGACGCCGACGCCGGTGTTCAGGAGCTCGATGGCGAGGCCGATGACGAGGATCAGCAGACCGCGGCGGACGAGCATCATCTGCAGGCGGGTGTCCCCGGGGCGGGCGCGGCCCTTGCAGATGAGGCTGATGGAGACGCCGGCCAGCATCGCGAAGAGTAGCGAGGAGCGCCCGTTGACGATGCCGTCCCAGGTGGACGGATCGGACCAGGTGATGTCGTCGTGGGTGTCGCCCAGGTGGGCGCCGACCATCCCGAGCACGGCCAGCCCACGAGCGACGTCGATGCCGACGATGCGGGGCGGTCGGCCGAACCGGCGCAGCCGCTCCACGGGTCCGACACGTCGGCGCGACGGGGCGCCCTCCTCGACGACGGTCATCGCCACCTCGCTGCCTCGTCCCCGACCTGTCGGGCCGAGCATGCCCTGCCCGGCTGAGAGCGTCGTGAGGGCGCGCCGCGCGCCCGCTCGTCGGGTGCAGTGCAGTGTCATGTTCGTGGTGGGCGGAGCGAGTTCAACTGAAGGATGGTGAGTATCGCGGGGCCCGTGCCAGGTGTCGATCGGATCGCGACCCCCGTGTACAGCAGTGAGCGTCGACCCCTCCCGCCCGTCCGTGGTCATGAAGTATCTGCAACCTGAGCGAAACTTGAAGGCACTCAACGATCTGCGGTCGTCGAACCACGACCGATTGCAGTGACCTGGCCCTCTCTTGAATGAACGCAACTCGGGCCACGGTCGGACTGGGTTGTCGAACTTCGGCGATCGACCCCGCGGAGATCAACGACGCTGTTCAGCTAGCGGGCGAAGTCGGCGCCGATCGTGAATTGAACGCCCTGCATGCGCATCGCAGCGATCCGGTGGATCCCGTTCGTGATCTGCACGCTATCCGCGTCGATGGGCCACGAGACGAGACTGTCGACCGCCAGACGATTGCGCCGGAGCATCCATCGACTCGCGCGGTCCACTGCCTCGTAGTCATCCAATCGTTCTGCCTCGAACAACTGGGTGACCACTCGATTGACTCGCCGCCAGTTGACACGCGCGGCCCATTTTTCGGTGTCCGGTCGATAGGCCTGTTCTCGCGGCAGCGCATTTATGTCGACCACCACCCACCGGTGCGTGCGGTTCGGGTTCGATTGCGACTGAAGCCCTGCGAAAGTCCGTCGCCGTCGCTGCAACACTTTGCGGAGCGACCCGCTCATCGCTGCGACAACGTTCCGAATGCCGCGTAGGCCGATGCAAGAAGGAGCAGAGCCCACGCCACGACTTCCCAGTACACGCGACGATAGTTGAAGATCTCGTCGGGATAATCTGCAAGAAGACTCATGATCTCTCGGCGTCGGCGGATGCGACGGATCGGCTGACGCCAGCGGACTTCTTGCATGAGATCGCGAACGGTTGAGAAATGGCGCGCTAACCTCGCGTCGTTGTGCCAGTACATGCTCACCCGCCAGTAGATCTGGACCAGGGTCGCGGCAAGAGCCATCACTGCCGCAACCTTGTTCGGTGACATACGGGAAAGGCTGCCTGCGCCGTCTGACATTTCCTTCTTTCGGTGCGGTCGAATCCTTCGAGATGTGCAGTTGTCGGAGACAAACGTGGATTCCCTCGTTGGGATGCAGTGCATGTTGATGTCCACGTTCTGATCGTCACGACGCCGACGAACAGGTCTCGATAGCTCAAAGTTCTCTCGCATCGCACTCGAAGCCACCCCGGTCCATCTTCCCTTGGGTGCATCGTCGGCTTGGTCCGCCGCGTACGGGAAGATGGCGAAATCCCGATGATGACGCTCTTAGCGGTTCGTGGGCTTGCCCACGCGGGCCGGGGAAGCGGGCAGTGTTTCAGGTGTCGAGCAAAGGATGACAAGCCTCGCGAGGGACGTGCTGCGTCGTGACCTGTGGTGGGGCGGGTGGGGCTCGAACCCACGACCCAAGGATTATGAGTCCTCTGCTCTGACCGGCTGAGCTACCGCCCCAGGGGTGCACAGCCTAGCGAGCGGGCAGACTGGGCCCATGACCGACGCCGTGATCGCCGACCTGGACGGGACGTTGGTCGACGTGTCGTCGATCCTGCACCACGTGACGGGGGACGAGCGCGACTTCGCGGCCTTCCACTCGGCGTCGCGCGACTGCCCGCCGCGGCCGGAGGTGGTCGAGGCGGTGCGTGCGGCGCACGAGCAGGGGCGTGCGGTGCTGGTGGTGACGTCGCGGGAGTTCGTGTGGCGCGACCTGACGCTGGACTGGCTGCAGGAGCACGACGTGCCCTACGACCAGCTCGTCATGCGCATCGTGGGCGACTACCGCCCCGACCACGTCGTGAAGGCGGAGATGCTCGACCAGCTCGAGAAGGACGGCTACCGGGTGGTCGAGGCGTGGGAGGACGCGGAGGACATCGCCGACCTGTGGTGCTCGCGGGGCATCGACGTGCACGTGGTCGGCTGAGCCGGCCGCGACGTCGCGCTCAGAGGCCGAACATGCCCCGCTGGTCGGCCGGCACGAGGTCGAGGAACTCGGGGTGGTCGCGGATCACCTTGGGCACGAACGGGCAGAACGGCAGCACCTGCGCGTCGCGCTCGGCCAGCTCGCGCAGGGTGCCGACGATGAGCTCCGAGCCGATGCCGCGACCCTCGAACGCGGGGAGCACGCGGGTGTGGGGCAGGGCGTACACGTCGCCGTCGGCGCGGTAGTCGACCCAGCCGGCGAGCTCGTTGTCGACGGTGATCTCGAAGCGGGAGGCGCTCGGGTTGTCCTGCACGACGGAGGTCATGACCTCATCGTCACATGCGCCGCCGACGGTCGCGACCGACCGCTCGGGAGTGTCGCGCCGACGCGGGGGTGGTGCCGAGGAGGCTGCTGTGGCTACCATGGGCGCAACGCGGACTGATGACGCGTGGCTCCGTGAGGTCGCTGGGGAAGGCGGATCTCGAGCTAGGAGGCACGATGAGCATCCCCACCCGTGGAGTCCTGTATGTCCACTCCGCGCCGTCCGCGCTGTGCCCGCACGTCGAGTGGGCGGCCGCGGGCGTCCTCGGCGACAGCGTCGACCTCGACTGGCAGTCCCAGCCCGCGGAGGCCGGCACGTACCGGGCCGAGCTGTCGTGGCAAGCCCCGGCAGGGTCCGCTGCGGCCCTCGCGTCGGCGATGCGTGGCTGGGACCGGCTCCGCTTCGAGGTCACCGAGGAGCCGACCGCCGCGAGCGAGGGGGCACGGTTCTCCTTCACCCCGACCCTCGGCATCTTCCACGCGATGACCGGCCTGCACGGCGACGTCCTCATCCCCGAGGACCGCATCAAGGCGTTCCGGGTCAAGGCGGCGCTGGGTGAGATCACCATGGACGAGGCGCTCGACGGTCTGCTCGGGGTGGCGTGGGACGCCGAGCTCGAGCCGTTCCGGCACGCCGGTGAGGGCGCCCCGGTCCGCTGGCTGCACCAGGTCGTCTGACCCGGCGCGCTCGCTCAGCCGATCGTGACCTTCGCGGACGGCGACGCGGTGTTGCTGTCCTCGTGGAACACGCGGAACTCCCGCTCGCCGGGACGTGACGTGTAGATCTGGGTCTGGAACCGGCCGCCCTCGCGGGTCTGCAGCGAGACGGGGAAGTCCTCCCAGTCGGCGCCCGGGTCGCGGGACTGCACCTGCAGCAGCTGGCCCTCGCCGAGGGAGGGGAACCGTCCGGAGATCGTGAACCGCTGGCCGGCGGCGATGCGGTCGCTCTCGACCGAGAACGTCGGCTTCTCCTCCGGCTCCTGCGTCGCGGACGGCGTCGGCGACGGGCTCGCCGACGGGCTGCTCGACGGCGTCGCAGGGGCGGTCGGGCCGGAGATCGGCGGCAGCTCGACACCGCCCAGACCCGTCGCGCGCACCACGGTGGCGCCGGCGAAGCCGAGGCCTCCGCCGATCACGAGACCGGCCACGACGAACCACATGGCGAGCCGCCAGAGCGCGTCGGCGCGGCCCGCGAGGCTGCGCTCGCCCGGTGCCCGCTCGCGACCCTCGGCGCCGAGGGTCACCGCCACGGCAGGACCACGGCGACCACGGCGGCCGGCAGGTCGGTGCTCGACGACGGCACGGACGGCGTCGTCGACGGTCACGAGCGTGTCGACCGTGGCGTCCTCGAGGTGGACGCCGAAGCGACGACCCAGCTCGTCGGCGACCTCGACGGCGGCGAGCGAGTCGACGCCGAGGTCCTCGAGGCGGGCGTCGTCGCGCACCTCGTCGGGGGTGCACTCGACGACGGTCACGAGGATGTCGGTCAGCTGTGCGCGGACCTCGGCTGGGGTGGGCACGGCGCCAGTCTAACGAGCCACTCGACGTGCTCGGTTCCGGCGCGGCCGAACCCGCCACCTCCTACGATGGGTCGATGACCAGCGGCGACGACCTGCAGTTCGTGGTGGTGCACGGCTACCGTCGCGCCTACCGACGCAAGGGCAAGGGGCCGGCCCTGCTCCTACTGCACGGCCTGGGTTGTGAGTCCAGCACCTGGGAGCCCGTCATGGACGCGCTCGCGGAGCACTACACGGTGATCGCGCCCGACCTGCTCGGCCACGGCGAGTCCGACAAGCCCGACGCCGACTACTCGCTCGGCGGCTACGCCAACGGCATGCGCGACCTGCTGACGATCCTCGGCATCAACAAGGTGACGGTCGTGGGCCACAGCTTCGGCGGTGGGGTGGCGATGCAGTTCGCCTACCAGTACCCCGATCGCACCGAGCGGATCGCGCTGGTGTCGTCGGGTGGCCTCGGCAAGGAGGTCACGCCGCTCATCCGCTTCCTGACCCTGCCCGGCAGTGGCACGGCGCTCGGCCTCGCGACCCTGCGCCCGTGGCGCCGGGCGGTTGCCGCCAGCATGCGCGGACTCTCGCGCACGGGCGTCCGTCAGCTGCGCGACCTCGGCGAGGTAGCCGCGATCTACGAGTCCTTCGCCGACCCGCGGGCCCGCCACGCGGTGCAACGCGTCACGAGCCACGTGCTCGACTGGCGCGGCCAGTTCGTCACGATGATCGACCGGACCTACCTGGCCCGGATCATCCCCGTGCTCGTCGTCTGGGGCGCCGACGATCTCGTCATCCCCGCCTCGCACGCCGACATCGCGCAGCCAGGCGTGGTCGCACGTGCACGTGCTGCCCGACGCGGGTCACTTCCCGCACCGCGACCACCCGGGGCAGTTCGCGCAGATCCTGCACGACTTCGTGGCCGCGACCGACCCGGCCACCTACCACCGGAGCACCTGGCGCGCGATGCTGCGCCAGGGTCAGCCCGTGATGGACCCGGAGCCGCCGCCGGGACCAGGCGCGGTGACCGTGGCCGGCTGAACCGGCTGCTCGTCGACCGGCGCCAGACCTCGTCGCTTGCGCCGCCCTCGGTTCCCCGACGCCCAGGCGCCCAGCGACACCGACGCCCAGCCGATGACGATGCCGGCGATGTCGTCGGCCAGGTAGTGCCAGCCGAAGTAGATGGTGGCCAGCACGGTGACCACGAAGAACGCCCAGGTGATCGCGCGGATCGCGAGCTTCTGGCCGGTGCGCTGCATGAACAGCGCCGCGGTGAACGTCACGGAGACGTGCAGCGAGGCGAAGCCCGCGACGCCGTGGATCTTCTCGCTCGCCCACGGGTCGGTGAGCACGTCGACCCTGTTGCGGAACAACGAGCGTTGCAGCTCGGTGACGTCAGTCGTGGCGAGGTCCCAGTACATCGACGGCTGCGCGAACGCCGGGCCGAGGGTCGGGAGCGCGTAGTAGCTGAGGACGCCGAGGATCCAGTTGAGGCACAGCGCCGTGGCGTACCAGGCGCCGATCGAGAAGTCGCGGTTGAGCACCAGGAAGGCGCCCAGCGTGATGGGGATGAGCGGCAGGTAGGCGATGTACGCGAACGACAGCACGTGCGCCATCACGTCGGTGCCGAGCAGGTTGTGCAGGACCGTGGCCGGGTTGTGGCCGAACATGAGCCAGTGGTCGAGCTCGAGGAGCTGGCGGTCGAACAGCACGCCCTCGCGGTACGTCGGCAGGTAGCTCTTGAGGTTGCGGTAGCTGACGTAGCTCGCGTAGAAGGTGATCAGTCCGGTCGCGATGTAGCCGACCCGCTTGAGCGACCACTCCTCCCGCACCACCTCGCGCGCGCCCTCGCCGATCTGCTTCCAGCCGCGACGACGCACGGCGGCGGGCACGATGCCGGCGGCGAAGAACAGCAGCGCCAGCAGCGGGAGGCGCACGTACGCCGGTCCGAGGAACCCCTCGGGGTCCTTCATGGGCAGATCGAGGTAGAGGGAGGAGAACACCGCGGCGCCCGTGACCGCCACGGACAGCGCGACGGCAAAGGTGTACGGCCAACGACGCATGGGCAACATCCTAGGGTGCATCGGCTAGGAGTTCCCTGAGACGCCGACCGTCGCGGTCGGCGCCCCAGGGCGGTTCGTCAGGCGTCGCCGCCCTCCTGGGCGACACCGCGGGTGGCGGTCGGGTCGTCGATGCGCAGCGACGTGAAGGCGTCGCGCACGACCGACTGCTCGACGAGCTCCTGCTGCGCGAGGCTCTGCAGCACCGAGACGACGATCGACTCCGCGTCGATCTGGAACACGCGACGTGCGGCGGCGCGCGTGTCGGCGAAGCCGAAGCCGTCGGCGCCCAGCGACTGCCACGGTCCGGGGACCCAGCGGGCGATCTGGTCGGGGACGGCCCGCATGTAGTCGCTCACCGCGAGCGTGACGTTCGCGTGGTCCATGAGCTGCGTCGTGATCCACGGGACCCGCTGGTACTCGCCCGGGTTGTTGAGGTTCCACTTCTCGGCGGCGACCGCGTCGCGCGCGAGCTCGTTCCACGACGTGACGGACCAGACGTCGGCCTTCACGTCGTACTGCTCGGCGAGCATCTCCTGCGCCTTCAGCGCCCACGGCAGCGCGACGCCCGAGGCCATGATCCGGGCCGTGTGCCGGCCGCGCTCGCCGCGGCGGTACAGGTAGGCGCCCTTGAGCAGCGCGTCGACGTCGAGGTCCTCCGGCTCGGCCGGCTGGTTGATCGGCTCGTTGTAGACCGTCAGGTAGTAGAGGACGTCCTCGCCGTGCGGACGGTCGTCGGACGTGCCGTACATGCGACGCATGCCGTCCTTGACGATGTGCGCGATCTCGTAGCCGTACGCGGGGTCGTAGTGCACGACCGCCGGGTTGGTCTGCGCGATGAGGGGGGAGTGGCCGTCGGCGTGCTGGAGGCCCTCACCGGTCAGCGTGGTGCGACCCGCGGTGGCACCGATGAGGAACCCGCGCGCGAGCTGGTCGGCCATCGCCCAGATCGAGTCGGCGGTCCGCTGGAAGCCGAACATCGAGTAGAAGAGGTAGACGGGGATCATCGGCTCGCCGTGCGTGGAGTAGGCGCTGCCGGCCGCGATCGCCGACGCCATCGCGCCGGCCTCGCTGATGCCCTCGTGCAGCAGCTGGCCCTTCTCGGACTCCTTGTAGGCCAGGAGCAGCTTGCGGTCGACCGACTCGTACGTCTGGCCGGCCGGGTTGTAGATCTTCGCCGACGGGAACATCGAGTCCATGCCGAACGTGCGGTACTCATCGGGCGCGATGGGGACGATGCGGCGGCCGATCTCGGGGTCCTTCATGAGGTCGCGCAGGAGGCGCACGAAGGCCATCGTCGTCGCGATCTGCTGCTTGCCCGAGCCCTTGGAGAGCGCCGAGTAGGTGTCGGGCTCCGGGAGCTTGACCGACGCGGGATCGACCCGACGCGACGGGAGTCCGCCGCCCAGCGCGTCGCGGCGGGCGCGCATGTACTGGATCTCCTCGCTGTCCTCGCCCGGGTGGTAGAACGGCGCGAGGTCGTCGCCCTCGATCTGCGCATCGCTGACCGGGATGTTGAGCCGGTCGCGGAAGCCCTTGAGGTCGTCCTTCGTCAGCTTCTTCATCTGGTGCGTGGCGTTGCGGCCCTGGAAGGACTCGAGCAGCCAGCCCTTGATGGTGTGCGCCAGGATCACGGTCGGCTGGCCAGTGTGCTTCTGGGCGGCGTCGAACGCGGCGTAGACCTTGCGGTAGTCGTGGCCGCCGCGCGGCAGGCGCTCGATGTCCTCGTCGCTCAGGTGCTCGACCATGGCGCGCAGGCGCGGGTCGGGGCCGAAGAAGTTCTCGCGGTTGTACGCGCCGGACTCCACCGACAGCGTCTGGAACTCACCGTCGGGCGTGCGGTTCATCTGGTTGACGAGCACGCCGTCGACGTCGCGGGCGAGGAGGTCGTCCCACTCTCGGCCCCACACGACCTTGATCACGTTCCAGCCGGCGCCGCGGAAGTACGACTCCAGCTCCTGGATGATCTTGCCGTTGCCGCGCACCGGGCCGTCGAGCTGCTGCAGGTTGCAGTTGATGACGAACGTGAGGTTGTCGAGCTCCTCGCGCGCGGCGAGGCCGATGGCGCCGAGCGACTCCGGCTCGCCCATCTCGCCGTCGCCGAGGAACGTCCACACGTGCTGCTGGCTGGTGTCCTTGATGCCGCGGTCGTGCAGGTAGCGGTTGAACCGCGCCTGGTAGATGGAGTTGATGCCGCCGAGACCCATGGAGACCGTCGGGAACTCCCAGTAGTCGGGCATGAGACGCGGGTGCGGGTAGGACGACAGTCCCTGGCCCGGGCCGTGGGAGTGCTCCTGGCGGAAGCGGTCGAGCTGCTGCTCGCTCAGGCGGCCCTCGAGGTAGGAGCGGGCGTAGATGCCGGGCGCTGCGTGGCCCTGGAAGTAGATGTGGTCGCCGCCGCCGGGGTGGTCCTTGCCGCGGAAGAAGTGGTTGAAGCCGACCTCGTAGAGGCTGGCCGCCGACTGGTAGCTGGCGATGTGGCCGCCCACGCCGAGGCCGGGCCGGTTCGCGCGCGAGACCATGACGGCCGCGTTCCAGCGGATGTAGGAGCGGATGCGTCGCTCGATCGCCTCGTTGCCGGGGAACCACGGCTCGTGCTCGGGCGGGATCGTGTTGATGAAGTCGGTGCTGCGCAGCGCCGGCACGCCGACGTTCTGCTCGCGGGCCCGCTCGAGGAGCTTGAGCATGACGTAGCGGGCGCGGGAGCGGCCTCGCTCGTCGACCATCTGGTCCAGTGAGGCGAGCCACTCGGACGTCTCGTCGGGATCGATGTCGGGCAGCTGCGTCGGCAGCCCCTCGTGGATGACAGCGGGGCGCTCGGTGGGGGACTGGCCGGTGGGCATGTGCGACTCCTGGGACGTCTTGTGGACCTCTCCATCTTTCCACGCCGGATTCGCTAGGGTGACACCGGCGGACGTTGTGAACATCTACCGATCAGTAGGAAAATCCCCTACTTTGCAGTAGGTTCTCGACCACCGCCGCACCCGACCCGGTCCCGGGCGGCACCGCCCCTCCAGGCGTGCCAGAGTGGGACCACACCACCGGACGAACTGAGGAGAACCGTTGGACGCCGCGAGGCTGGGCTTCAGCCCCGACACCGTCATCCAGGAGCTGGGCTGGGACGAGGACGTCGACAACGAGCTCCGCTCCGCGATCGAGGAGATCGTGGGCCACGCACTCGTCGACGGTGAGTCCGACGAGGTGGTCGACGGCGTCATCCTCTGGTGGCGCGACGACGACGGCGACCTCGTCGACGCGTTGTTCGACGCGCTCTCCGACCTCGCCGAGGGTGGGTCGATCTGGGTCCTCACGCCCAAGGTCGGCCGACCGGGCTACGTGACCGGCGCCGACATCGCCGAGGCGGCTCCCGTCGCGGGCCTGTCGACGACCACGACCTCCTCGGCGTCGGCCGAGTGGGCCGCCACCAAGCTCTCCACCCACAAGCGCTGAGCTCCGCCGTTCCCCGCGGCCGATGCAGCGGCGCCCGGGGCTCGTCGCGTCCTAGGCTGGGGCCATGACGATCGACGTAGGCCAGGCGGCCCCCGACTTCACGCTCAAGAGCCAGCATGGCGAGGACGTCACCCTGTCTTCCTTCCGCGGACGTCCCGTGGCGCTCGTGTTCTTCCCGTTCGCCTTCAGCGGCATCTGCACCGGTGAGCTCTGCGAGATCCGCGACAACATCGGCGCCTTCGCCGACAGCGACGTCGAGGTGCTCGCGATCTCCTGCGACCACTTCTTCTCCAACCGCGCCTTCGCCGACGCGGAGGGCCTCACGTTCCCCGTGCTGAGCGACTTCTGGCCGCACGGCGAGGTCAGCCGCGCCTACGGCATCTTCAACGAGGGTGCGGGCGCGCCCGAGCGCGGCACCTACCTCGTCGACGCCGAGGGCGTCCTGCGCTGGAAGGTGGAGCACCCCATCGGTCAGGCGCGCGACTTCGACGCCTACCGCGCCGCGCTCGCCGAGCTCTGATGCTCGCCGCGTTCAGCGTCAGCCCGGTCAGCGCCGACGAGTCGGGGTCGGTGGCGGCCGCAGTCGCCGAGGCCGTGCGGGTCGTCCGTGCGTCGGGCCTGCCGTGCGAGACAACGTCGATGTTCACCACGGTCGAGGGGGAGTGGGACGAGGTGATGGCGGTGGTGAAGGCTGCCGTCGACGCCGTCGCGGCGGTCTCGTCGCGGGTCTCGCTCGTGCTGAAGGCGGACATCCGTCCGGGGTTCACGGGCCAGCTGACGGCCAAGGTCGAGCGGCTGGAGGCGCACCTGCGCGACGACGGCTGAATTCGCCCGAGTTTCCCGCCCAAACGGCTGCGCGCGACACCCGTGCTGCGCCATGATGGGGGTGCTGCGGCCGCCCGGGACCCGAGACCCCGGCGGCCGCAGCCTCTGTCTGTCGGGGACCAGGTCGTCGCGCTCGCGTGCGGTAGGGTTCCCAGGCGTCCGACGCACTCGTCGGATGCACCCGGGGCGAATAGCTCAGCTGGTCAGAGCACTCGGCTTACACCCGAGCGGTCGGGGGTTCGAGTCCCTCTTCGCCCACCCGAGGCCGACGTCCGCCGGGTCGTCTCAGCGCTGCGGGCAGGACGAGCGGACGAGGCGCTCGATCTGCGCCAGACCGTCCGCGACGCCGTCGCCCTCGGCCTGGGCAACGACGGCCACGCCGTAGCGGTCGTGCAGGAGACGGTATGCCCGCTCGACGTCACCGTCGACCAGCGCGACGATCCCGGCGGGCGTGCTGCGAGCGAGGCGCACGACGACGTCGTCGGTGCGCAGACCACCGACCTTCTCCACGACGTCCTTCGCCGCGTCCGTCGTCTGGTCCTGGGCGCACCGCAGGTCGGGAGCGGTCGCGGTGGTGGGCGCACCCGAGCAGCCGAGGAGCAGGACGAGGATGCCGACGGCGAGGGCGCGACGCATGCGACCACTGTCGTCCACAGGGCGCGACGCGGCAAGGAGCCGGTGTCGGCAGCGCCTGACACGATGACCGGGTGACCACCTCCACCGCCACCGCCACCGACGCGCTCGACGCCCTGCGTCGCCTCACCGGCCGACCCGACGCCCAGTTCCACGACGGGCAGCTCGAGGCGATCACGGCCCTGGTCGACGACCACCGGCGCGCGCTCGTCGTCCAGCGCACCGGCTGGGGAAAGTCGGCGGTCTACTTCGTCGCGACCTCGCTGCTGCGCGCGCGGGGCACCGGCCCCACACTCCTGGTGTCCCCGCTCATCGCCCTCATGCGCGACCAGGTGGCCGCCGCCGCGCGCGCCGGGGTGCGGGCCGTCTCGATCAGCTCGGCCAACGCGCACGAGTGGGACGACGTGCGGGCCCGGCTCGACGCCGACGACGTCGACGTGCTGCTGGTGTCGCCCGAGCGCCTCACCAACCCGCGGTTCCGCGACGAGCAGCTGCCCGAGCTGCGCCGCCGCATCGGCCTGCTCGTCGTCGACGAGGCGCACTGCATCTCCGACTGGGGCCACGACTTCCGGCCCGACTACCGACGCCTGGCCGACCTCATCGACTCGATGCCCGACGGGGTGCCGGTGCTGGCCACCACCGCCACCGCCAACCAGCGGGTCGTCACCGACGTCGAGGAGCAGCTGGGTGCCTCCGGGCCCGGCGTTCCGGGCGACGCGGACGTCCTCACGCTGCGTGGCTCGCTGGCGCGCACGAGCCTGCGTCTGGGCTCTCTGCGGCTGCCCAGCTCCAAGGAGCGGCTCGGCTGGCTGGTCTCGCACCTCGCCGAGCTGCCGGGCAGCGGCATCGTCTACACCCTCACGGTCTCGGCGGCCGAGGACCTCGCGCGGCTGCTCACCGAGGCGGGGCACGAGGTGGCGGCCTACACGGGACGCACCGACCCCGACGAGCGCGTGCGGCTCGAGCAGGCGCTGAAGGACGACCAGCTGAAGGCCCTCGTCGCCACCAGCGCGCTCGGCATGGGCTTCGACAAGCCCAACCTGGGCTTCGTCGTGCACCTCGGGGCGCCGTCCTCGCCCGTCGCGTACTACCAGCAGGTCGGCCGCGCGGGCCGCGCCACGGAGTCCGCCGACGTCCTGCTGCTGCCCGGGCCGGAGGACGCCGACATCTGGCGCTACTTCGCGACGGCGTCGATGCCGACGCAGGCCAAGGTCGATGCGGTGCTCGGGGCCCTGGGCAGCACGCCGATGTCGGTCGCTGCGCTGGAGGCGCAGGTCGACATCCGTCGCACGCCGCTCGAGCTGCTGCTCAAGGTGCTCGACGTCGACGGTGCCGTGCGCCGCGTACAGGGCGGCTGGGTCAGCACGGGCGAGCCGTGGGTCTACGACGCGGAGCGGTACGAGCGCATCGCGCAGGCGCGCGAGGCCGAGCAGGAGGCGATGCTCGAGTACCAGGCCGGTCGCACCTGCCGGATGGAGCTGCTGCAGCGCCAGCTCGACGACCCGACCGCCGCGCCCTGCGGCCGCTGCGACGTGTGCGCAGGCCCCTGGTACCCGACGAGCACCGACGGCGAGGCCGTCGCGCGGGCCACGCAGTCCCTCGACCGCGTGGGCGTGCCCGTCGACCCGCGGGCGCAGTGGCCGTCCGGCGTCGGCCGGCTCGGGGTCGACGTGTCGGGGCGCATCCCGCCCGCGGAGCGGCCCGAGACCGGTCGGGTGGTCGCACGACTCACCGACCTCGGTTGGGGCGGCACGTTGCGCGAGCTGTTCGCCACGGGCGCGCCCGACGTCGCCGTGCCGGAGCCCCTGCTGGGTGCCTGTGCGCGTGCGCTGCGCGACTGGCCCTGGGCGGAGCGGCCGGTGGCGGTCGTCGCGATGCCCTCGGTCGCGCGACCCACGCTGGTCGCCTCGGTGGCCGAGGGGCTCGCGCGACTGGGCCGACTCCCGCTGCTGCCGCCCCTGCAGCTGGCGCCGGGCGCACCCCCCGCCACGCAGGGAGGCAACAGCGCGTTCCGGCTCGCGGCTGTGTGGGGGCGGTTCGTCGTGCCCGACGACCTGCGGCAGGCGCTGGACGGGCTCTCCGGTCCGGTCCTGCTCGTCGACGACCTCGTCGACAGCCGCTGGACGATGGCCGTGGCGTCGCGCGAGCTGCGCCTCGCCGGGGCCGACGCGGTGCTGCCGTTCGCGCTCGGCTCGGTCGAGTAGGGCCGCGGTCGGGTCGTAGGGTGGCCGCCATGCCGACCTTGCGTGACGTCGTCCGCGTGCTCGACGAGCTCTACGACCCGCGGTGGGCCGACGACTGGGACGCCGTGGGCACCGTCGTCGGCGACCCTGACGCCGAGGTGTCACGCATCCTCCTCGCCGTCGACCCCGTCCAGGCGGTCGCCGACGAGGCCGTCGCCCGCGGGGCCGACCTCCTCCTCACGCACCACCCCCTGTACCTCAAGGGCGTCACGTCGGTCGCTGCCACGACGCCGAAGGGCCGGGTCGTGCACACCCTCGCCTCGCACGGGGTGGCCCTGCACACCTGTCACACCAACGCCGACTCGCCGCCGCTCGGCGTCTCGGAGTCGATGGCCCTGGCCCTCGGGCTCACCGACGTCCGCCCGCTCGACGTCGACAGCGATCCAGGGCTCGACGCGTGGGTCGTGCACGTGCCGCGCGCCGACGCCGACGCGGTGGCCACCGCCATGCACGAGGCGGGCGCCGGAAGCATCGGCAACTACGACTCGGCCGTCTTCCGCTCCGACGGCACGGGCTCGTTCCGGCCGCTCGCCGGCGCCCGCCCGGCGATCGGCGAGGTCGGGGCGCTCGAGCACGTCGAGGAGACCCGCCTCGAGCTCGTGGCGCCCGCCGCGGTGCGTGAGTCCGTCCGCTCCGCCCTGCTGGGAGCCCACCCCTACGAGGAGGTGTCCTACCTCCTCCTGCCCACGGCAGCGCGACCGAGCGAGCGGGGCAGCGGACGCATCGGCGTGCTCGCGCAGCCCACGACGCTGGGGGAGTTCGTCGAGCACGTCCACCGCACCCTCCCCGCGCACGGCAGTGCCACCCGGGTGGCCGGCGACCTCGACCGGACGGTGCGCACGGTCGCGCTGTGCGGCGGATCGGGCGACTTCCTGCTCCCGACGGCCGACGCGGCCGGCGCCGACGTCTACGTCACGTCCGACCTCAAGCACCACCCGGTGAGCGAGCACCTCGAGCGCCCGGGCGCCTGCGCCGTCGTCGACGTGCCGCACTGGGCGGCGGAGTGGACGTGGCTGCCGGTGGCGGCGTCCGCACTGCAGGACCGGCTGGGCGATACGGTTGACGTCCACGTGTCCACGCTCGTGACCGATCCCTGGTCGCACGCGCTGGCTCCCGCACCCAGGAGGACCCCCTGAAAGCCGAACCGTCCGCCCAGCAGACCCTGCTGGAGCTGCAGACCCAGGACTCCGCGCTCGCCCGTCTGCAGCACCGACGCGGCACCCTGCCCGAGATCGCGCGCATCGAGGAGCTGACGCAGGAGGTCGCGCAGCTGCGTGGGCGCCAGATCGAGGTCGAGACGAAGGTCAGCGACCTCGCCCGGGTGCAGGCGAAGGCCGAGGCGGAGGTCGAGCAGGTCAAGGCGCGACGCACGCGCGACGAGGAGCGTCTCTCCTCCGGGGCGATCACCAACCCCAAGGACCTCGAGAACCTGCAGCACGAGCTGGGTGCGCTCGAGCGCCGCATCGGGACGCTCGAGGACGAGGAGCTCACCGTCATGGAGGACCTCGAGATCGCCGAGGCGGAGCTGCGTGCCGTCACGGCCGACCACGACGCCCTGGTCGCGGAGCTCGAGCACGTCACCGCGGCGCGCGACGCCGCCGTCGCCGCCATCGACGACGAGATCGTCTCGGTGCAGCACGAGCGCGAGTCGACCGCGCCGGCCGTCCCGAAGGATCTCCTGGCGCTCTACGACAAGGTGCGGGGCCAGTACGGCGGGCTCGGCGCCGCCGCGCTGCGGGCGCGTCGCTGCGAGGGGTGCCGCCTGGAGCTCAACGGCGCCGACCTCCGCGAGCTGGCAGCCCGCCCGGAGGACGACGTCCTGCGCTGCCCCGAGTGCAGCCGCATCCTCGTCCGGACGGCCGAGTCGGGGCTGTGAGCACCACCCGCGTCGTCGTCGAGGCCGACGGCGGGTCACGGGGCAACCCGGGACCCGCCTCCTACGGAGCCCTCGTGCGCGACGCGGACACCGGCGAGGTGATCGCCACGCGGGGCGAGACGATCGGCACCGCCACCAACAACGTCGCCGAGTACCGCGGCCTCATCGCCGGTCTCGAGCTCGCGGCCGAGCACGCACCGGGTGCCGACGTCGAGGTCCGCATGGACTCCAAGCTGGTCGTCGAGCAGATGGCGGGCCGGTGGAAGGTCAAGCACCTCTCGATGCAGCCGCTCGCGGCGCAGGCCCGAGAGCTCGCAGGAGCGGTCACGGACTGGACGTGGGTGCCGCGGGAGCGCAACGCCGCCGCCGACGCGCTCGCGAACGAGGCGCTCGACGCGCAGGCGCGCACGGGCAAGCCCGCCGTCGTCGGCACCGGCGTCCGGCAGGAGACCAGCGCCCCACGACCCGCCGACGACGTGACGGCCCCGGTCGACGCACCGGCAGCCGGCGGTGCCAAGGACACCAACCCGCTGCTCGGCTGGCGCGGCGACGTGCACGGACGCCCGACCACGCTGGTGCTCCTGCGGCACGGGGTCACGGCCAACACCCAGCGCAAGCTCTTCTGCGGGCGCGGCGGCTCCGACCCCGGTCTCGTCGCCGAGGGGGAGTCCCAGGCCGCCCGCGCGGCGGCGTGGATCGCGCGCCACCACGACGTCGACGCCATCGTCGCGTCCCCGCTGCGGCGGACGCAGGAGACGGCCGGCTTCGTCGCCCGCGAGACCGGGCTGGAGGTCGCGGTCGACGACGGCGTCGAGGAGGCAGCCTTCGGCGACTGGGACGGCCACGGGTTCGGCGACATCATGGAGCGTTGGCCCGAGGAGATGTCGGCCTGGCTCGCCTCCACGTCGGTCGCCCCGCCCGGTGGCGAGTCCTTCGACGAGGTCCAGGAGCGGGTGCGTGAGGCGCGCGACCGGATCCTCGCCGACCACGCGGGGGAGACCGTCGTCGTGGTCAGCCACGTCACCCCCATCAAGCTCATGACGCGCCTGGCGCTCGACGGCCCGATGTCGATCATCCACCGGATGGAGCTGGCCCCCGCCAGCATCACCACGATCGCGTGGTGGCCCGACGGCACGCCGTCGCTGCGCGGGTTCTCGATCGTCCCCGAGTAGCCCTGCGGTCCGGACGGGTCGGGCCCAGACAGGTAGAGCCCCGACGGGTCAGTGCGCGCCGGTGGTGACGACGTCGAGGCGCGTGCCGTCCTGCTCGACCGTCCAGCCGAGGTCGCGCCAGGCGACGACGAGCTCGTCGACCGTCGTCGGCTGAGCCCCCTCGACGAGCAGGGCGCGGACCAGCCGTCCCTTGGTCGCCTTGTTGAAGTGGCTGACGACCGTGCGGCGGCCGTCCTGCTCGTGCAGCACGCGCACGGTCGCGGTGCGCGGCGCCAGGTCGGCGGACGGCTTGCCCAGGTTGACGTACGCCCCTGATCGCAGGTCCACGAGGAGGCCGCCGTCGGCGGCCTCGTCGAGCACGTCGGGCAGCACGGGCCGCCAGCGCCCCGCGACCGGCCCGAGGCGCGGCAGCGTGACCGTGCCCGACAGCCGGTACGCCGGGATCGCGTCGCCGACGCGGACGAGCCCGAAGAGCGCGCTCGCGACGGCGACGGACGCGTCCGCACGCGCCGTCGCGTCGGCGTCGAGAGAGGCGAGGTCGAGCTCGCCGAACAGCACCCCGGTGTAGACCGACCCGGCGGGCGCGCAGGGCACCTCGAACAGGCGGGCGTCGGTCTCGATCGCGTCGGCCTGCGTCCGGCCGAGGCCGAGCACCTCGGCCGCGCGGCGCGTGCCGGCCAGTCGCACGAGCGCACGGGACACCTGGTCGCGCACGCGGTGCAACTGCGGGAACGACAGTGCGTCGAGGTCGAGCGTGGGACCGTCGGCCGGTGCGGTCTTGCCCTCGGAGGGCGGGAGCAGGATCAGCACCGGGCGAGCCTATCGAGGTCGCGTCGGAGCACAGCGCGCCGGCCGGTCAGCGCAGGCCCTCGACGATCAGCAGCACGCCGAAGATCGCGAACGCCGCCGCAGCACCGATCTTGATGACCTTCTCGGGCAGGTGCTTGCCGAGGACCGCACCCACGACGATCGCCAGGGCGTCGGCGGCGACCATGCCGACGGTGCTGCCGATCCAGGTGCCGAGCCAGTCCTCGCGGACGGCGAGCGTGATGGTCGCCAGCATCGTCTTGTCACCCAGCTCGGCCAGGAAGAACGCCAGGCCGACGGCCAGGAGCGCCGAGCCGGTGGCCTTCTTCGCCTTGTCGGCCTCGTCGTCGGTCAGCTCGTCGCCGCGCAGCGTCCAGGCGGCGAAGCCGAGGAAGGCGATGCCGGCCGCGATCGCGATCGGTCCCTGGTACTGCTCGAAGCTGGAGCCGATCGCGTAGCCGATGCCGACCGACGCGAGGTGGACGATCGCGGTCGCCAGGGTGATGCCGAGCAGCACGTCGCGTGCGCGGTACCGGGTGGCGAACGTCATCGCCATCAGCTGGCTCTTGTCGCCGAGCTCGGCGACGAAGATGACGGCGGTGCTGAGCCACAGGGCCTCGAACATGGGATTCTCCTCGTCCGGACCAGGACGAGGAGCCACGATCGACGAGCCTCGACCCGGACCGTCGTGTGTGTACGACATTCGGGTCGAAAGTCTCGTCCGCCGGACCGTTCTCACGGTCCTGGCCCGCTGCACCGGAGGCGGGGCCCGAGGGCCCGGCATCAGTATGTCGACGCAGCGATTGGGGACTACTCCCTTTCGCGACCCTCACCCTAGGGCATCGAGGATGCGCAGCGCATCGTGACGTCGGTCCCACGGGACGACGAGGTGGTCGTGGTGGAAGCCAGCCACGACGTTGCAGGCGATCTGCTCGGCGGCGAGGGCGGTGGAGATGGAGCTGGTGAGCCCGACGGCGTCGAGTGCCGACACCACGGCGAGCGTGATCCACGCGCCCACGAACTCGTACACGAGCCCGTCCTCCTCGGCCTCCACCTGCTCGACCACGACCGTGAGGCCTTCCCGCTCGCGCACGGTGGCGAGCGCCGTCGAGGTGTCGAAGCCGGGCGCGACGATCGCATACACGACCGGCTCCGGGTGCAGGCGCGGGCGCAGCTCGCCGATCGCCGACGTCGTCCGGGCTTCGTCCTCGAGCTCCACGCGTCCAGCGTAGACGTGTCCGGGGTCCCGGGCCGGGTCGGCTGCGGCCTAGACTGGACGACGAACGAGGCGGCCGGGCGGCCGCGGCGGGCTCCGGTCCGTCGAGGAAAGTCCGGACTCCACAGAGCACGGTGGTGGCCAACAGCCACCCACGGCGACGTGCGGGACAGTGCCACAGAGAACAGACCGCCAGCGGCCCCGCGGCCTTCGGGCCACGGGGTGCGGGCAAGGGTGAAACGGTGAGGTAAGAGCTCACCAGCGACGTCGGCGACGGCGTCGGCTCGGTAAACCCCACCGGGAGCAAGACCAAGAGGGCGCTCCGGCGCCTGCGCTGACGGGCTGCTCGTCCGACGTCAGCGGGTAGGTCGCTCGAGGCACGCAGCAATGCGTGACCCAGATGGATGGTCGCCCCCCAGCCCTCGGGCCGGGGACAGAATCCGGCTTACAGGCCGCCTCGTTCGCCCTTTGTCTTGAACGGTAGAAACTCGCGAGGAGGGCGTGCCGGGCTGCGTGCTTTTGAGGACATCGCACCGTCCTCGCTTGTCGTCGGGGAAGTTGACGTTCACCGAGGCTAGGTCCGCTGTTGCGGTTCGAAGTCGGCTGTTCTGACGGGACCGGCGCACTGCTCGAGTTCCCACTTGGGAGAAGGCGGATGGCTGCGACCGGACAGGTGAACGTTTCGGGTGGCTTGCTTTCCTTGCCGGTAAAGCCATCCTTCACGCATCCGATGCGGATATGACTCTAGAGTGATGACGCATGAGAGAGCATCTCGTCCGCACTAATGGACACCGAGATCACGTTCCCTTCGAATTGGCCATGAAGGACGCCAGCATTCCCGTCGCCCCTGCCGATCCTGAGTGGATTGATGAATTGGAGGTGCCACCTGCGCAACGACCCGCGAACTGTGAGCATTGGGCTGTACATGCCGACGATGTCGGCACGATCGGGGATGCTGTCCGGCGTCGACAGTCGAGTCGGAAGAAGTGGCCCATAGATCCCGATTTCAAGCATCTCGGAAGTCGCGAGTTGAGGTCATATCCGGCGATACCCGGCGAGGAGGACTTCCGCTCCTGACCGGGCGTGCATGGCCTTCAGATGAATGGCCTTCAGATCTGGTTGCGATGGACCTTTGTCGCTTGTCCGCGCGACGTCGGGCTGCAACGATACGCACCGTGAAGCAGTGGAATTCGCAAGGACGGGGACTATCGTAGACATGGCCAGGTTCAATCGGTGTCGGAGGGATCAAAATTCAGTCCCTCAAGAGTTGAGGAGGTATCCGTGATCGACCCGACAATTACAGAGGCTCTAGTGCGACTCGCGGAGGTGGCTGCGCGGAACACGGCAGGTGCCGTGCAGACCAGGGTTCAAACTGCTCGTGCGGCAAAGCAGAACGAGAACACGATCAACGAGCTCGCTGAAATCATCAACCAGTTGGTCGACGACCGCATGGAACTGATGAGCATTGCCAACGTGTTGCGTGAGCAGCTCGTGGCACAGACGATTACGACTGAAGAGATCTCCTACATTACAGAGAAGCTGATCCCTACGGCCGAGACCCTGATGAGTATGTCAGGCGAAAACGACAAAGCGGCCCTGGAGGCGCTGAAGATGCTTGTTTCCGTCGAGACGCTCACGGTCTTGCAGCTCGTAGGCTTCAATTTCAAGGCTGCGGTAGGCGAACCGTTGACGGAAGTCGTGTCTGAGTTTGTGAGTTCGCTCGCGCCGAAGTCCAGGGGAGCGGGGAGACAGAGTCAGGGCCAGAAGCGCCGGTAGTCTTACACGGAACTTGGAGATATCGCTGCGCTGGCCGCCTACTCGCTTTCCACGATGTTTCTGATGCCACGGAAACAGTCAGGGGAGGGTGAGGATCTCCGCGCCGTCGGGGGTGACGAGCAGCGTGTGCTCGAACTGGGCGGTGCGCGAGCCGTCGCGGGTGACGGCCGTCCAGCCGTCGTCCCACTGGTCCCACTCGATCGTGCCGAGGGTGAGCATGGGCTCGATGGTGAACGTCATGCCCACCTCGATGACGGTGTCCGCGGCGGGATCGTCGTAGTGCGGCACGATCAGGCCGTCGTGGAACGCGGGGCCCACCCCGTGACCCGTGAAGTCGCGCACGACGCCGTAGCCGAACCGCTTGGCGTAGGCCTCGATGACGGCACCGATCACGTTGATGCGTCGGCCCGGCTTCACGGCGCGGATCGCCCGGTGGGTGGCCTCGCGGGTGCGCTCGACGAGCAGCCGCGACTCCTCGTCGACATCGCCCACGAGATAGGTCTTGTTGGTGTCGCCGTGCACGCCGTCGACGTAGGCGGTGATGTCGATGTTGACGATGTCGCCGTCCTCCAGCGGACGGTCGTCGGGGATGCCGTGGCAGATCACCTCGTTGACGCTGCTGCACAGCGACTTCGGGTAGCCGCGGTAGCCGAGCGTCGACGGGTAGGCGCCGTGGTCGAGGAGGAAGGTGTGACCGACCCGGTCGAGCTCGTCGGTCGTGACGCCCGGGGCGATCGCTGCCTCGACGGCGTCGAGGGCCTGGGCAGCGATCCGGCCCGCGACCCGCATCCGCTCGATGGTGTCGGCGTCGCGCACCAGCGGGCCACGGTAGGGCAGCGGCGCCGCCTGGCCGACGTACTCGGGACGATCGATCGTCGACGGGACGTGACGCAGCGGGGAGACGTGGCCGGGGCGTAGGAGAGGCACCCAGGCATGCTACGAGGGCGGCCGGAGCGGACCCGGGTGAGGGGCGGCGGCGCGCGCGGTGCGGCAGGATGGCGTCATGAGTGCCGAAGCCCCTGCCTTCTACTTCTGCCTGAAGCACCACACCGTCGAGGGTGAGGACGGCTGCAAGGCCTCCGACCGCCTCGGCCCGTACCCGACGCACGCTGCCGCCGAGCACGCCCTGGAGACGGTCCAGGAGCGCAACGAGTCGTGGGACAACGACCCGGACTGGAACGACGACGCACCTCGCCCGTGAGGCGCACGCGACGCGAGCGGGAGCGGTCGGGCCCGTGGATCGGGGTCGGCGGCCTCGTCGTCATGCTGTGGCTCGTCGTCTCGACCGTCCTCTACGCACCGTGGTGGGGCATCGTCCTGCACCTGCTCGTGCTGGCGTCCTTCGTCCCGCTGCTGCGCCGCCGCATCGCCACCCGCCCCGCCGACGCACCCTGGGTGCCGGTGTACGCTCTCGCGGCCTGGGTCGCCCTCAACGCAGTGGGCGTGCTCGCCTGGGGCTGGCAGGTCTGATCGTTTGCGTGGGGCCCCACGCAAACGTGCAGATCGGGCGCGTGTTTCCGTGGGGGAGAGCCCGTTCACGTGGGGCCCCACGTAAACGCGCAGGTCGGGCGCATGTTTGCGTGGGGGAGAGCCTGTTTACGTGGGGCCCCACGTGAACGGGCCCTGCCGGCGGGCCTTGTCAGGCGTCGAAGGAGTGCTCCGGGGCCGGGAAGGTGCCGGACGCGACGTCGGCTGCGAACTCCTGCGCGGCGCCGAGGATGATGCCGTGCAGGTCGGCGTAGCGCTTGACGAAGCGCGGCGCCTTGCCCGTGCGCAGGCCGAGCATGTCCTGCCAGACCAGGACCTGGGCGTCGCAGCTCGGCCCGGCACCGATGCCGATGGTCGGGATGTGCAGCCGCTCGGTGATCTCGGCGGCGATGGGCGCGGGCACCATCTCCATGACGACCGAGGAGGCGCCGGCCTCCTGCACCGCGAGGGCGTCCTCCATGAGCCGTGACGCCGCGTCTCCGCGACCCTGCACCCGGTAGCCGCCGAGGGCGTGCTCGGACTGCGGCGTGAAGCCGATGTGGGCCATCACGGGCACCGCGCCCTTCGTCAGCAGCTCGATCTGCGGCGCCATCTCGGCACCGCCCTCGAGCTTGACCACGTGCGCCTCGCCCTCCTTCATGAACCGCACGGCCGTGTCGTACGCCTGCTCGGGGGAGCGCTGGTAGGAGCCGAACGGCAGGTCGGCCACCACGAGCGCGCGACGGGCGGTGCGGGTGACGGCCTTGACCAGCGGCAGCAGCTCGTCGACCGTCACCGGGAGGGACGACGCGTAGCCGAAGACGTTGTTCGCGGCGGAGTCGCCGATGAACAGCACGGGCACACCGGCCTCGTCGAACGTCGCGGCCGTGTACTGGTCGTACGTGGTGAGCATGACCCACTTGTGGCCCTGCTCCTTCCACTGCTGCAGGTGGTGGGTGCGCACACGACGGATCGCGGGGTCGGTCGTCGGGCCGGTGGCCGCGGTGCCGACGGACGTCGCCGACGCCGACGGGCCGCCGCCATAGGGGGCGGGCTCCTCCGCCGAGGTGCTCGTGCCGGTCGCGGGGGCAGGGGTGGGTTCGGACATGGTGGTTCCCTCTCTTCTCGCAGCCCCTCGGTGGGGGTCCACGGACGAGGACCATCCTGCCGCATCGACGACGTTTGTCACGTCGCTGTGCCCCAGGTCATGCCCCGGGTGTGCCGGGTGTGCGCACGGTGTGCGCTGGGGTTCGCGCCGCAGGTCAGTCGAGCGACTCGCGCCACCCGTTCGTCATCGGCACGCGCCGGTCGCGGCCGAAGTTGCGTCGGCTGACCTTCGGGCCCGGCGGGTACTGGCGGCGCTTGTACTCGGCCTTGTCGACCAGCGTCACGACCCGCTCCACGAGCGCAGGGTCGAAGCCCTCGGCCACCACGGCCGCGGCGCCCAGGTCGCGCTCGACGTAGGCGTCGAGCACGGCGTCGAGCAGGTCGTAGGACGGCAGGGAGTCGGAGTCGAGCTGGCCGGGACGCAGCTCGGCCGACGGCTCCTTGTCGATCGCGTTCTCGGGGATCGGCGGCTGCTCGCCCTGCTCCTCGGCCCAGCGGTTGCGCCAGCGCGACACCTCCCAGACGAGGGTCTTCGGCAGGTCCTTGATGGGTGCGTACGCGCCGACCGCGTCGCCGTAGATCGTCGAGTAGCCGGTGGCCAGCTCGGACTTGTTGCCGCAGGCGAGCACCAGGTGCCCGTGCTGGTTCGACAGGCCCATCCAGATCACGGCGCGGATGCGGGCCTGCAGGTTCTCCTCGGCGATCCCGTCGAGGTGCAGCGCGTCCTGGTAGGCCTCGAAGATGGGGGCGATCGGGACGGTGTCGAGCTGCAGCCCCGTGCGTCGCGCGAGCTCGGCGGCGTCGCTGCGGCTGTGGTCGGTCGACCACGCACTCGGGTTCGACACCCCGAAGACGTTCTCGGCACCCAGCGCGTCGACCGCGATCGCGCCGACGAGCGTCGAGTCGATGCCGCCCGAGAGCCCCAGCAGGACCGAGCGACCGCCGTTCTTGTGCACGTAGTCGCGCAGGCCGAGCACGATCGCCCAGTAGCGCTCGCCGAGGTCGTCCCACCGCTCGGCGACACGCGGCTCCAGCGGCTCGTACGGCTCCAGCGGCTCGGACGAGACGACCGTGCGCTCGACCCGGAGTCCGGCGAAGCGGGCGTCGGGGTCGGGCATCGGAGCCGTCGCGGCGGGCAGGTCGAGGTCGACGACGAGCAGCTCGGGCTCGAACTGCGCGGCGCGGGCGACGAGCTCGCCGGCGGCGTCGACGACGAGGGAGTCGCCGTCGAAGACCAGCTCGTCCTGGCCGCCGACGAGGTTCACGTAGGCGAGGGCGCAGCTGCCCTCGCGCGCGCGTCGGGCGCAGAGCTCGAGCCGGGTGTCGTCCTTCGCGGCCTCGTACGGGGAGCCGTTGAGCACGACCAGCAGCCCGGCCTCGGCGGCGTCGGCTGCCGCGGAGGGACCGTCCTGCCAGATGTCCTCGCAGATGGCGATGGCGACGTCGACGCCGTGCACCTGCACGACCTGCGTCTCGTCGCCAGGCACGAAGTGTCGGAACTCGTCGAACACGCCGTAGTTCGGCAGGTGGTGCTTGTCGTAGCGGGTGACGACGCGCCCGCCCGTGATCACCGACGCGGAGTTGGTGGGTGCGTTCTTCGGCACCCCGAGCCGCTCGGTGTCGATGTGGTCCTTCGCGGTGTCGAGGTGCCCGACGACGACGACGAGGTCGCCCAGCCCCTCGTCGGCCAGGCGGGTGGCGAGCGCCGGGACGTGCGCGCGGGTGCCGTCGATGAAGCTCAGGCGGTAGGCGAGGTCCTCCACCGGGTAGCCGTTGAGCACCATCTCCGGCAGCACCAGCAGGTGGGCACCCGCCTGCGCCGCCTCGTGCGCGGCCGCGACGACGAGCTCGACGTTGCCGTCGAGGTCGCCGAGACGCGGGTTGACCTGAGCAAGGGCGAGTCGGAGCTGAGGCACGTGGTCAGCCTAGGGCGTCGAGCGTGCCGCATCATGTCGTCATGGCCAGGACCTGGCCGTGCGGCACCGGTGCACCCTTCGACGACTGCTGCCGGCCCTACCTCGACGGCGAGGCAGCGCCGACGGCGGAGCGACTCATGCGGTCGCGGTACACCGCGTACGTCCGCGGCGACGGCGGGCACCTGCTGCGCACCTGGCACCCGACCACCCGTCCGAGGCGCGTCGACCACGACCCGGGCCTCGAGTGGCTCGGGCTGGAGGTGCTGCGCACCGAGGCCGGCGACGTCGGCGACGCGTTCGGCGTGGTGGAGTTCCGGGCCGCCTACCTCGCCGACGAGCCGGGCGTCCTGCACGAGGTGAGTCGTTTCGCGCGGACCGACGAGGGGTGGCAGTACGTCCGCGGAAGGATGGTCGACGACGGCGTGCCGACGATCCCCTGAGCCGCCTCGACCACGAAACATCGCCGTAACACGACCCGTGCGAGACTCTGGCCATGGGTAAGCAGGAAGACTTCGTCCTCCGGGCGCTCGAGGAGCGTGACGTCCGGTTCGTGCGGCTCTGGTTCACCGACGTGCTTGGCTCGCTGAAGTCGGTCGCCATCGCCCCGGCCGAGCTGGAGGGGGCCTTCAGCGAGGGCATCGGCTTCGACGGGTCGGCGATCCAGGGGTTCGCCCGCGTGCACGAGGCCGACATGCTGCTCAAGCCCGATCCGTCGACCTTCCAGATCCTGCCGTGGCGGGGCGAGGCGCCCGCGACGGCGCGCATGTTCTGCGACATCGCGATGCCCGACGGGTCGCCGTCGTTCGCCGACCCGCGGCACGTGCTCAAGCGGACGCTGACGAAGGCCTCGGAGGCCGGCTTCACCTTCTACACCCACCCGGAGATCGAGTTCTACGTCTTCCGGGGCAAGCCCGACGTCGGCGGACGGCCGGTCCCGGTCGACGACTCCGGCTACTTCGACCACACGGCGCAGGGTGGCGGCCAGGACTTCCGTCGCGAGGTCATCACGATGCTCGAGAACATGGGCATCAGCGTCGAGTTCAGCCACCACGAGGGCGGACCGGGGCAGCAGGAGATCGACCTGCGCTACGCCGACGCGCTCTCCACCGCCGACAACGTGATGACGTTCCGCACCGTCGTCCGCGAGGTCGCGCTCAGCCAGGGCAAGTGGGCCTCCTTCATGCCCAAGCCGTTCACCGAGCACCCCGGCTCCGCGATGCACACGCACCTGTCGCTGTTCGAGGGCGACGAGAACGCCTTCTACGAGGCGGGTGCCGAGTACCAGCTGAGCGCCACCGGCCGCTCCTTCATCGCGGGCGTCCTCGAGCACACGGCGGAGATCACCGCCGTCACGAACCAGTGGGTCAACTCCTACAAGCGGCTCGCGAGCGGCTACGAGGCCCCCAACTACCTGAGCTGGGGCCACAACAACCGCTCCGCGCTCGTGCGGGTGCCGATGTACAAGCCGCACAAGAGTGGCTCGGCGCGCGTCGAGCACCGCGGGATCGACGCCGGCTGCAACCCCTACCTCACCTACGCACTCGTCCTCGCCGCCGGACTGAAGGGCATCGAGAACGGCTCGACCCTGCCGCCCGAGACCGAGGACAACGTCTGGTCGCTCACCGACCGCGAGCGCAAGACGATGGGCCTGACCCCCATGCCGCGCAACCTCGACGAGGCGATCCGCGAGATGGAGAGCAGCGAGCTCGTCGCCGAGACCCTCGGCGAGCACGTCTTCGACTTCTTCCTGCGCAACAAGCGCCAGGAGTGGGACGCCTACCGCTCCCAGGTGACCCAGTTCGAGATCGACCGCCTCCTGCCCGTCCTCTGACGGGCGGGGTGGTCGGCTGCTCGTCGGCCGTGACCTTGCTGGTGCGCTGCCTTCGGGGGTCTTGACTCGGGCGGTGCGCTGCCGCAGGGGATCTGGGCTCGGTGGTGCGCTGTCTCGGCTTCCGCTGGGTGTGGTCTCCGAAAGGGCCTCGACCGGGCGGCTGGCGACCGCGCTGGATTGGGCACTCGGGCTGTGGCCCGCGCGGGACCCAAGAATCTGCGTACGTGCGTTGGAGGGCCAAGGGTTCTGCGTTTGCTACGGGATCCCGTCACCAACGCAGAAGCGTTAGACCTTCTACGCGCGAATGAAGAATCTTGGGTGCCTTTTGCGTTGGGGTGGGCAACGCTTCTCCCTTCTCGTGGCACGGTCCACGAGAAGGGAGAATCTCTGCCACGTCTAGCCCCGCCGGCGGTGGATATGCCACCTGTAGAGCGCTGAGAAGGTTGTAGATCCACCGATGGGACGCGCAAACGCGGATTCTTGCGCCCCCCGCGAGCTACAGCCCGAGAATCCGAGCCGCCGCCCCTGCCAGCCGCCCGGTCGAGGCCCTTTCGGAACGCAGGACGAGTCGAAGCCGCGCCGACGCAGCCCCACCCGAACGAGAAGCCGCGCCGACGCAGCCCCACCCGAACGAGAAGCCACACTGACGCAATCCCACCCGAACGAGAAGCCACACTGACGCAACCCCACCCGAACGAGAAGCCGCGCTGACGCAGCCCCACCCGAACGAGAAGCCGCGCCGACGCAGCCGCACCCGAACGAGAAGCCGAGCTGACGCACCCGCAGGCCGAGCCACACCCACACCCCACCCACGCCCCCAGCACGTCACAGCACCTCCACCCACCCCCGGTAGCCTGCGAGCGTGCCCCCCGAGTCTCCCGAGCTGGCCCTGGCGCGTCGTGGATTCCGCGACGGGGCGGCGGCCGCGGCCCACCTCGCCCGCCTCGACGGCATCGACGACGCGCTGGTGGAGCAGGTGGCATCGGTCGCGAGCCCCGACACCGCGCTCGCGTCGCTGGTGGCGATCGCGGAGACGTGGGGGGTCGAGCGGCTGCTCGCGACGCTGCGGGGCGACGCGGAGCTGCGGCAGCGGCTCCTCATCGTCCTCGGCACCAGCGAGGCGCTCGGCGACTTCCTCGCCCGGCACCCGCAGCACGTCGAGGACCTCGCCGCCGACCGGCTGTCGCCCGTCCCGCTCGACCTCGACCTCATGCGCCAGCAGCTCGGTGACGCCGACGACGCCGACGCCCTGCGCGTCGCCTACCGCCGCAAGCTGCTGCACGTCGCCGCCCGCGACCTCACCGCGCTGACCAGCTTCGAGGAGTCGTCGGCCGAGCTCGCCGACCTCGCCATGGCGACGCTGGGCGCCGCCCTCGACCTCGCACGCCGCGACGAGCCCGACGCCGACTGCGTGCGGCTGGCGGTCATGGCGATGGGCAAGACCGGCGGCCGCGAGCTGAACTACGTCAGCGACGTCGACGTGATCTTCGTGCACGAGCCCGCCGACGGCGCCGACGAGCAGGTGGCGGGACGGATCGCCGCACGTCTCGCATCGGCCATGATGCGCCTCTGCTCCGACCACACCCGCGAGGGCACCATCTGGGAGGTCGACGCGAACCTGCGACCCGAGGGGACCCAGGGTCCGCTGAGCCGCACGCTGCGCAGCCACGTCGCCTACTACGACCGGTGGGCGTCGACGTGGGAGTTCCAGGCGCTGCTGAAGGCACGGTTCGCGGCGGGCGACGCGGAGCTCGGCCAGGCCTACCTCGACGCGCTGTCGCCGAAGGTCTGGGAGGCCAGCACCCGCGAGAACTTCGTGCGCGACGTCCGCGCCATGCGCACGCGCGTCATCGAGAACATCCCGTCGCAGCAGCGCGAGCGGCAGCTGAAGCTCGGGTCGGGCGGCCTGCGCGACGTCGAGTTCTCGGTGCAGCTGCTGCAGCTCGTGCACGGTCGGGGCGACGCGTCGCTGCGCAGCCCCACCACGCTGGAGGCGCTGCGCGAGCTCACGGAGGGTGGCTACGTCGGCCGGCGCGACGGTGCCGCCCTGGAGGACGCCTACGAGTTCCTGCGCACCCTGGAGCACCGCATCCAGCTCTACCGGCTGCGGCGCAACCACGTCGTGCCCGACGACGAGGAGGACCTGCGACGCCTCGGCCGGTCCATGGGCTACCGGGCGAACCCGGCCGAGGGTCTGGTCAAGGACTGGCAGGCGCACAAGCGCCTCGTGCGACGCCTGCACGAGAAGCTCTTCTACCAACCGCTCCTGGAGGCGGTCACCTCCCTGCCCGACGAGGGCCTGCGGCTCACGCCCGAGGCGGCGCAGGCCCGGCTCATGGCGCTCGGCTTCAAGGACCCCAAGGGCGCCCTCGCGCACATCCAGGCGCTCACGTCAGGCGTGTCCCGACGCGCGGCGATCCAGCGCTCGCTGCTGCCGGCCATGCTGCAGTGGTTCGCGGAGTCGCCCGCGCCCGACGCCGGCCTGCTCGCGTTCCGACGGATCAGCGAGTCGCTGGGGGAGTCGCACTGGTACCTGCGCAAGCTGCGCGACGAGGGCGAGGGTGCCGAGCAGCTCGCGGCGGTCGTCGGGTCGAGCCGCTACGTGTCCGACCTGGTCCAGCGTGCGCCCGACGCCGTCGCGCTGCTCGGCGACGACGCCGAGCTGGTGCCCAGGGACGCCGAGCGCCTGCGCGGGGAGATGCAGCTCGCTGCCAGGCGCCACACCCGGCCCGACCAGGCCATCAAGGCCGTCCGACGCGTGCGACGCCGGGAGCTGTCGCGCATCGGCATCGCCGACGTCCTCGGCCGGCTCGACATCGACGAGGTCGGCACCGCGCTGTCCGACCTCACGGAGGCGACGCTCGGCGCCGCGCTCACCGCCTCGATCGGGGCCGTCGCCCGCCAGCGGGAGGAGGCCGGCAAGGAGCCCTTCCCGACGCGCATGGCCGTGGTCCTCATGGGCCGCCTCGGCGGCCGTGAGTCGGGCTACGGGTCCGACGCCGACGTCATGTTCGTGCACGAGCCGCTGCCCGGCGCCGACGACGGGGAGGCGGCGGCTGCCGCCACGGCCGTCGCGACGTCGCTGCGCACCACCCTCGGCGCGCCCGGCGACGACCCGGCCCTCGAGGTCGACGCCGAGCTGCGACCCGACGGCCGCAACGGACCGCTCGTGCGCTCCTTCGCCGCCTACGCGTCGTACTACGAGAAGTACTCGGCGGTGTGGGAGGCCCAGGCCCTGCTGCGTGCGCGCGCCAGCGTCGGCGACGCCGACCTGTGCGCCCGGTTCGAGGCGCTCGTCGAGCCCCTGCGTTGGCCCGACGGCGGCGTCTCGGACGCGCAGGTCCGCGAGATCCGGCGCATCAAGGCCCGTGTCGAGGCCGAGCGCCTCCCGCGGGGCGCCAACCCGAAGACGCACCTCAAGCTCGGTCGCGGCGGCATCGCCGACGTCGAGTGGACCGTGCAGCTCCTGCAGCTGCAGCACGCCCACGCGGTTCCCGGACTGCGCACGACGTCGACCTGCGGCGCCCTCGCAGCCGCTGCCGACGCCGGGCTGGTGACCGCGGACGACGCCGAGGTGCTGCTGCACGCGTGGCGGCTGGTGAGCCGCATCCGCAACGCCGTCGTGCTCATGCGCGGCAAGCCGGCGGAGTCGATGGTGGAGCAGAGCGAGGAACGCGCCGGTGTCGCGCACCTGCTGGGGTACGGTCAGCAGCACAGCGAACGCATGGTCGACGACTACCTGCGCGCCACCCGGCACGCGAGACAGGTCGTCGAACGCATCTTCTGGGAGTGAGCGCGATGACGTCGACTGGACCGATCCTCCGCCGCGGTCGACGCGCCTCGTCCCTTGTGACGAGCACGGTGCTGGCCGTCGGGCTGCTCGTCGCGGCCGGCCCTGCGTCGGCCGACGAGCCGACCCCCACGGCCCCGAACCCCACCGGGCCCACCCCGACCCAGCCGACGCCGGCCACCGCGGTGCAGGTCGTCGAGCCGCCCGTGGTCACCGGCACCGCGCGCTACGGGTCCACGCTGACCTCGACGACCGGACGCTACGAGCCCGGGACGGCACGGGTCACCCGTCAGTGGCTGCGCGACGGTGCCCCGATCCGCGGTGCGACGGCTGCCACGTACCGGCTCGTGGGGGCCGACGTGGGCCGCCGCGTCGCGGTCCGCGTGGTCGCCAGCGCCGACGGTCTCGAGCCGGCCACCACGACCACCGGTCCGACGACCGCGGTCGCCACCGCGCCGCTCACGGTGCGGACCGCGCCGCGGATCGCCGGCACCCGACGCTACGGCCAGGTGCTCCAGGCCTCGGCCGGACGCTGGAGCAGCAGCGGCCTGACGAAGCGCTACCAGTGGTACCGCGACCGCACGGTCATCCGTGGCGCCACGCAGCGCCGGTACGCCATCGCGCCGGCCGACGTGGGCCACCGGCTCCGCGTCCGCGTGACGGTCTCGAAGGCGTACCACCGCACCGCCTCGGCCACCGCGGTCACCGCACCCGTGCGGCACCGCCGCGACGCGCGCCGCACTCTCACCTACTCCGTCCGCTCCGACGGGTCGCGGTCGAGCCTGGCCACCTTCCGTCGGCAGGCTGCACAGACCCTCGCCGACGCCCGCGGCTGGCCTGGAGCCGGCGTCCGGTTCCGCGAGGTGCGCTCAGGCGGAGACTTCACGCTCGTGCTCGCGCGGGCCTCGCGCCTCACGTCGTACTCGACCGAGTGCAGCGTGCTCTACAGCTGCCGCGTCGGCCGCAACGTGATCATCAACGAGGACCGCTGGGTGCACACCACGCGTGTGTGGCGCTCGGCCAGGGGGTCGGTGCGCGACTACCGCCACATGGTCGTCAACCACGAGGTCGGGCACTTCCTGGGGCGCGGGCACCTGAGCTGCCCGGGTCGGGGTCAGGCGGCGCCGATCATGCAGCAGCAGTCGAAGGGGTTGCACGGCTGTCGGGTCAACCCGTGGCCGCGTCGCGACGAGCTCTGAGCGGGCCGTCCCGCCCAGCTCAACCGGCCCAGCTCACCCCGCGTCGCGGAGCAGGTGCTCGCGCTCGGTCTGGTTGAGCCCGCCCCACACACCGAACGGCTCACGCACCGTGAGGGCGTGGTCGAGGCACTCGGCCACCACGGGGCAGCGGGCGCAGAGCGCCTTCGCCACCGCCTCGCGGCTGCGTCGACGCGGACCACGCTCTGTCTCGGGGGAGAAGAACGTCTCCGGATCCACACCGCGGCACGCTCCGCGGTGCTGCCACTCGTAGGACTCCTGGATCGGGTCCGGGAGTCGGCTGGTGCTCGCCATGGCCCCTCCTGTTCGACGTGACGGACGCTTCCGTCACTGGGAGTTCGACGCCACGCCGTCTACGGATGGGTCGCATCCGTCACACGGGCACCAGGGGCCACCGCTCGGGTCCACCGTCAGGCAGGGCGCTCCATGCGCAGCTGGAACACGTCGATGTAGCCCACACCGAAGCCGGCCTCGCAGTAGGCGAGGTAGAACTCCCAGAGCCGACGGAAGGTCTCGTCGAAGCCGAAGGTGGCGATCTCCTCCCAGTTCGCCTCGAAGCGCTCGCGCCACAGGCGCAGCGTCTGGGCGTAGTCCTGCCCGAGGCTGCGTCGGTCGGTCACCGCGAGCCCGTGCGTGTGCGCGGCGAGGTTCTCGTCGATCGCCTCGAGCGACGGGATCAGGCCGCCCGGGAAGATGTACTTCTGGATCCAGCCGTAGGAGTTGCGCGTCGCGAGGTAGCGGTGGTGCGCCATCGTGATCGCCTGGATCGACACGCGGCCGCCGGGAGCGAGCACCTCGTCGATCTTGGCGAAGTACGTCGGCCAGTACTCCTCGCCGACGGCCTCGATCATCTCGCAGCTCACGACGGCGTCGAACTCGCCGGTGACGTCGCGGTAGTCCTGCAGGCGCAGCTCGATGCGGTCGGCGACGCCGGCGGCCTCGAACCGCTCCTGGGCGAGGGCGGCCTGCTCCGAGGAGATGGTGATCGTGACGACCTGCGCGCCACGCTGCGCGGCACGGATCGCGAGCGACCCCCAGCCGCTGCCGATCTCGAGCACGCGGGTGCCCTCGGTGACGCCCGCCTGGTCGAGGATCCCGTCGAGCTTGCGGTACTGCGCCTGCTCGAGCGACTCCTCGGAAGACGCGAACCAGGCAGACGAGTACGTCATCGTCGGGTCGAGGAAGCGCTCGAAGAGATCGTTGGAGAGGTCGTAGTGCCGCTCGATGTTCGAGCGCGAGCCCTCCTTGGTGTTCCGCTCGTGCTGCGGCAGCTGCCGGTCGACGAGGCCGCGCAGCCTCTGCAGCGACGGGGGCACGATCGTCGTCAGCCGCTCCGCGAACGGCGTGAGCAGGTCGGCGAGGTCGGTGCCGGGACCGGTGGTCCAGTCGCCGGCCATGTAGGCCTCGCCGAAGCCGATCTTGGTGTCGTGGCCGAGCCGGCTGAAGAAGGCTGCCGGGCGGCGCACCTCCATCTCGGGGGCACCGGGCTCGCCTGCCCCCCACACGGTGCCGTCGGGGAACGTCAGACGCACGGGCGTGCTGGACACGGCGGGGCGGAGGATCGCCTTGGCGACGCGTGCCTTGAACGGGGTGCGCGGGGTCTGCGCGATGCCGGGCCAGCGGGTGGCGAGTACGTCGGTCATCGGGTCGTGCCTTCCTGGGGTTCGTGATGCGGTCGCGGGACGACCGGGAGTCGGCGCAGCCAGAGCCACACACCGTGGATTCGGATCAGCAGGCTGGTCCGATGGGTCATGAGGGGCATCGTCACGAGGAGCCGCACCAGCCGACGTCGCGTGGCGGGCAGCGGCCGGCCGCGGAACGTCGCGGTGAAGACGGCCTCGTCGGGACGGGAGGCGGGGGAGCCCTCGTCGGAGGGCGACTGGCGCAGCACCACCGTGCTCGCGACGGCGTCGGGCTGGAGCCGGAACTGCAGGTCGTAGCGTCCGGCCACCGTGAAGAACGGCGAGACGTAGAACGCCTTCTCCGTGGAGGTGCGGCCCTTCTCGTCGGGCTGCAGCAGGTACGCGTGCCGCTCGCCGTAGGTGTTGTGCACCTCCGCGACGATCGCCTCGGTGCGCTCGCCGTCGAGGATCCAGAACACCGAGAGCGGGTCGAACACGTGGCCCAGGGTGCGGGCGTTCGCGAGCATGACGATCCGGCGACCGCCGACGTCGAGGCCCTGCGCCCGGCAGAACGCCTCGATGTTCTCGCGGAGCGAGCGGTCGGGGTCGCCGATGTGGTCGGCGGCGCGGAAGGTCGAGAACGGGCGCAGCCAGCGCGGCATCCGCGGGAGGTCGTCGACGTCGACGAGCCACTGGTAGACGCGGTAGCGGAAGCGGTGCTTCAGCGGCACGCGTCGGGTGTGGGCGACGTCGCCGACCACGAGCGCGGGCAGCACGGGCAGACGTCCCTGCTCCTCCTCGTCCGCGACGTCGCGCTCGACGTCGGCGGTGGTCACCAGGTCGCTCCGAGGGAACGGGCGGCCTCGACGCCGGAGCGGCAGCCGTCCTCGTGGAACCCCCAGCCGTGGTACGCACCGGCGAACGCGGTGCGGCCGTCGGACAGCCCGGGCAGCTCGCGCTGGGCCGCGACGGACGCCGGTGTGTAGACCGGGTGCGTGTACTGCATCGTGGCGATCACCGTCGTCGGGTCGACACGGTCGGTGGAGTTCAGGCTCACGAGGTACGGACGACTGCTCTCGATGCCCTGCAGGAGGTTCATCCAGTAGGTCACGTCGGTGGCCTCGCCGCGGCCCTCGCAGGAGTCCATGCGGTAGTTCCATGACGCCCGGGCGCCCTCGGCGTCGGGCAGCACGCTGGCGTCCTGGTGCAGGACCGTCTCGTTGCGCGAGTACTCGAACGCGCCCAGCACGCGACGCTCGGCGTCGGTGGCGTCGGTGAGCAGGGCGAGGGCGTCGTCGGCGTGCGTGGCGATCACGACCGAGTCGACGACGTGCTCCTGGCCGGACGCGTCGAGCACGACGACGCCGTCGGGCTTGCGGGAGACGGCGCGGACCGCCGTCGAGGCGCGGACGTCGCCGATCGCGTCGACCACCTTGCGGGTGTAGGCGTTCGAGCCGCCCTGCACCGTGAACCACTGCGGCGAGCCCGTGACGGACAGGAAGCCGTGGTGGCGCAGGAAGGCGAACAGGTAGCGCGCGGGGTACTGCAGCGCGGTGTCCTGGCCGGACGACCAGACGCAGGCCACTACCGGGATCGCGTAGTGCGCGACGAAGTGGTCGGAGAAGCCGTGCAGGCGCAGGAAGTCGCCGTACGTCTGCGGCTCGGCGTCGTCGGGCTCGCTGTCCAGCAGCGCCAGGGCGGCGCGCTGGAAGCGCTTCACCGACGTGAGCAGGCGCAGGTAGGTCGGGTCGACGATGCGGCGACGCTGCGCGAACAGGCCGGGCAGCTTGCGACCGCCCGCGTACTCGAGGCCGCAGCCGTCGCAGTGGATGCTCATCGACATCTCGGTCGGGTGCACGGCGACGTCGAGCTCGGCGAACAGCCGACGCAGCAACGGGTAGGTCCGGTCGTTGTGCACGATGAAGCCGCTGTCGACGTGGTGCGTCGTCCCGTCAGCCTCGACGTCGTGGGTGTGGGCGTGGCCGCCGATGCGGTCGTCGGCCTCGAAGAGCGTGACGTCGTGGGTCGTGCGCAGCACGTAGGCGGCGGTGAGGCCGGAGACGCCGGACCCGATGACGGCGACCCGGGGCCGGTTGCCGGTCGCGGACGTCGAAGAGGTGGTCATGTGAGGGATTCGCCCTCACCGGTCCTGCGGATGGGTCGGTGTGACGCGATCGGTGGGGTCGGGGTCCTCGCCGGCGCGCTTGCTGGCCTCGGTGATCTCGAACAGCTCCGCGCCGAACGCACCCAGCTCCGTCGTGACCCGGCGGGCGGTGTCGAAGAGGATCGCGCTGATCCGACCGCCGGTCGTGATCGCAGCCTCCACGCCCTGCTGGACGGCGTCCTTGGCGATCTCTCGGCGGCTCAGCGCCATGGCCGTCTCCTCGGGGGTCGTGCGGTCGGTCGGCAGCCACCATTGTGGCGCACCACCTGGTGCGTGCACGCCGACGCCCCGGGGCTGGACCGGGGCGTCGGCGGGGTCGTGCTGGGGCAGGGTCGCGTCAGGCGGCGACGTTCTCGCGCTCAGCCTGGGCCGCGGCGGCAGCCTCGCGCTTGGCGCGACGCAGCGCCTTGGACTCCGGGCTCTTGCCCTGCTTGTACGGGTCGTCGGGCTTGCGGGCGTACGACGCGAGCTGACGGGCGACGCTCGCGAGCTGCTTGCTCAGTCGGCCGCTGTTGTACTGCAGGCCGTGGCGCTCGCAGATCGCGCGGATCTCCTGCGCGACCTCGGGGTAGCGACGGGCCGGGATGTCCGGGAACAGGTGGTGCTCGATCTGGTGGCTCAGGTTGCCGCTGAGCACGTGGAACGTGCGGCTGCCGCTGATGTTCGCCGACCCGAGCAGCTGGCGCAGGTACCACTGGCCGCGCGACTCGTTCTCGGCGTCCTCCTCGGCGAACGTCTGCACCTCGGCCGGGAAGTGGCCGCAGAAGATGATGAGGAAGGTCCAGATGTTGCGGATCAGGTTGGCGGCGAAGTTCGCGCCCATGACGGCCAGCGGGGCCCACCAGCCGACGAAGGGCACGAGGGCGAGTGCGATGGCGGGGTAGGCGACGTAGTCCTTCACGACCTGACGACGGGCCTTGCGGGCCGCGCGGCTCTTGCGGTCGCGGAACTCCTTCTTACTCATCTTGCCGCCGAGGTACTCGTCGAGCTCGAGGCCGTGGTACATCACGCCCCACTCGAAGAACAGCATCAGCGCGAACGCGAGCGGCAGGTTGAACCGGTGGTTCGGGTACCAGGGCTGGTCGTCGTCGATCCGCAGCAGGCCGTAGCCGATGTCGCGGTCCTTGCCGTGGATGTTGGTGTACGTGTGGTGGATGAAGTTGTGGCCGTGCTTCCAGTCCTGCGCGGGGGCCACGTTGTCCCACTCGTAGCGCTTGCCGTCGACCAGCGGGTCGTTCATCCAGTCGTACTGGCCGTGCATGACGTTGTGGCCGATCTCCATGTTCTCGAGGATCTTGGAGAGGCCGAGGAGCACGATGCCGGCGACGAACGTCGGCCAGAAGAACGGCGTGAGGATGCCGATGCGGCCCAGCACCTCGCACACCTGCTGCACCCGGATGACGCGGCGGATGTAGTCGGCGTCGGCCTGGCCGAGCGAGTCGAGCGTCTTCTGGCGGATGCCGTCGAGCTCCTCGCCGAAGCGCTCGAGCTCCTCGTAGCTCATGTACTCGAGCCCGATGGTCGACTGCTTGGTGCGGTCGGTGCCCACGAGCGGTGCGGGCGCCTCGTTGTGGTCCGACGCGCTGTAGGGCGCGATGGGGGTGCGCTTGCGAGACATGGAACTCCCTCTTCCTAGAGTGCGACGCTGACGTCGCCGACAGGGACCTGGACGCAGACCTTGATGGTCTCGTCGGTGTTGGCGCCGACCTCGCCGGTGACGACGTGGCGGACGGCGCCGCTGAGCTTCTTGACGGCGCAGGTGTTGCAGACGCCCATCCGGCAGCCGTACTCGGGCGCCAGGCCGGCGGCCTCGGCCTGCTCGAGGATGGTGGCGCCGGAGTTCTCGGCGGTCGTGCCCGAGGCGTCGAAGCTGAGGGTGCCCGTGGCGTCGGCGGCCGTGAGGTCGACGGAGGGCACCTTGAAGTACTCGGTGTGGAGCTGCTCGGTCGCACCACGCTCGGCGTAGACGTCGCGGACCGCGGCGATCAGGCCGGCTGGGCCGCAGCACCAGGTGGGCGACGACGTCGGGTCGACGTCGAGGTGGTCGAGGTGGTCGGCGGTGAACCGACCCTCGAGCGCGGCGCCCGCCTCGGGCTCGCGCGTGTAGACGCGGTGCACGACGGCGCCCGGCAGCTCCTCGGCGAGCCGGTCGAGCTCGGGCGTGAACATCTCGTCGTCGCGGGAGCGGGCGTAGTGCAGGAACGTGACGCGTCCGCGGTGGCCGCGATCGCGCAGCGTGCGCGCCATCGACATGACCGGCGTGATGCCGGAGCCCCCGCTCAGCAGCACGAGGTCGTCGGGCACCTCGTCCGGCAGCACGAACTCGCCCTCGGCCTGGGAGAGGTAGACGATCGTGCGGGGCTGGAGCTCGCGGTGCAGGAACTGGGAGACGTAGCCGTCGGGGTGGGCCTTGACCGACACGCTGAAGGTGCCGTCGCGCAGGGCGCGGGAGCTGGACACCGAGAACACGCGCACCTTGCGGGTGCCGTCGACCTCGATGCCGAACTGGACGTGCTGGCCGGGGACGAAGCCCTTCCACGCGCCGTTGGGCCGCAGGACGACCGTGCTGGCGGCGCCGGTCTCGCGTCGTACCTCGACGACCCGTGCGCGGACGGCGTCGACCGTGAGCATCGGGTGCAGCTGGTCGAGGTAGTGGTCGACCGAGTGCGGCGAGGTCAGGGACGCGACGGCCCGCGACGAGAGTGCGGTGCGGACGAGGCCCATCGCGTGTCTCCTTCGGTCGGCGAGTAGTTCAGTGCACGAGCGTACACTCAAAGTGTGGCGCGATGAAGCAGGCCGCGGCAAGACGCGCCGGTCGTGACGTCCGGCACGCGAACACGTGTTCACCGAGTGGGGTGGGGTCAAGGGCCACTAGACTCCCCACGTGTCCGGAAGTCCGTCGCCGTCCGCTGCGCGGGCCGACACGTCGCGTCAGGCTCAGAAGGAGCGGACGCGCGAGGCGATCCTCGCGGCCGCCCTCGAGCTCAGCCAGACCCAGGGCTTCGCCCAGACCAGCCTGCGCCAGGTCGCACGGCAGGCCGGCGTCGTGCCCACCGCCTTCTACCGCCACTTCGCCGCGATGGACGAGCTCGGGCTGGCGCTCGTCGAGCAGTCCTTCGGCACCCTGCGCGCGATGATCCGTGACGCGCAGCGCGACCCCGAGACCTTCGCCGACATCATCGACGCGTCCGCCGAGATCCTCGTCCGCGTCGTCAAGCAGAACAAGGCCCACTTCGGCTTCGTCGCCCGCGAGCGCAACAGCGGCTCCGAGGCCGTCCGCCAGGCCATCCAGCGCGAGCTCGAGCTGTTCATCTCCGAGCTCGCCGTCGTCCTTGCCCGCCTCCCGCACCTCGACACGTGGTCGGCCGAGGACGTCAAGCTCGCGTCGGGCCTCTTCGTCCGCAACATGGTCTACCGCGCAGAGCAGGTCGTGCAGATGCCCGACGGCCGCCCCGACCTGGAGGAGGAGATCAAGCGCAAGGCCCGCCGCGAGATGCGCCTCATCGTCCTCGGCTTCGAGAAGTGGGACAGCCACTCGGGGTGACGTGGTGACCTTGCCGCTGCGCTGCCGCAGGGGTCTGTGCTTGCCGCTGCGCTGACGCGGGGGGTCGCACCTCGCTGGTGCGCTGCCGTAGGGGGTCTCGCCGTGCTGCTGCGCTGCCTCGGCCTTCGCTGGGGATGGTCTTCGAAAGGGCCTCGACCGGGCGGCTGGCGGCGGCGCTGGTCTGGGGTCTCGGGCTGTGGGTTGGTGCTGGGGTGGGGCGCAAGATTCTGCGTTGGCGACGGGATCCCGTCGTGAACGCAGGGTGGTCTCAACCGGTAGTTGCAAGACGATGTGACTACTGGAGGTGGGTATGCCTGGTTCTCGTCTGGTCGAGGGTGAGCGGTGGGTGATCGAGCGTGGTTTGGAGGCTGGTCTGACGCAGGGCCAGATCGCTGCGGTGCTGGGTCGTTCGCCGGCGACGATCTCGCGTGAGGTGCGTCGTGGTGGTGGTCCGCGTTCGTCGCGTGCCGGTGTGGTGCTGATCGGTCGGCCTGCCCGTTATCGGGCGTCCAAGGCGCAGCGGTTGGCGCGGCGGCGGGCTTGTCGACCCAAGCCGTGCAAGGTGGTGGGCGAGCTTGCTGCGGTGGTCGCTGGCTTGTTGGAGGCTGACTGGTCACCACAGCAGATCGCCGCCATGTTGCCGAGCCTGTATCCGGACGATGAGGCTATGCGCGTGAGTCACGAGACGATCTACCAGTCGCTGTTCGTGCAGACCCGTGGCGAGCTGCGCAGGGAGCTGACGGCGCATCTACGCACCGGTCGGGTCGCGCGCGGCACGAAGACCCGTAGCGAGAAGATCGGCAAGCTCAAGGGCATGGTCTCGATCTCCGCGCGGCCGGCTGAGGCAGATGATCGGGCCGTGCCCGGCCATTGGGAGGGCGACCTGCTGCTGGGCGGGATCGGCAAGGGCCAGATCATCACGCTGGTCGAACGCCGATCCCGGTTCGTGCTCCTGGCGCCGTTGAACACCTCGCGCACCGCGGCCGATACCCGCGAGCAGCTGACCGCGATCATCGCCCGGCTCCCGTTGGAGCTGCGCAAGTCCCTGACCTGGGACCAGGGCCGCGAGATGGCCCAACACGCCCAGTTCACCATCGCCACCGGCATGCCCGTCTACTTCTGCGACCCCCACTCGCCCTGGCAGCGCGGCAGCAACGAGAACACCAACGGACTCCTGCGCCAGTACTGGCCCAAGGGTGCGGACCTGCGCCACGTCACCCAGGACGAATGCGACGCCATCGCCCTACGCCTGAACACCCGCCCACGCCAGACCCTCGGATGGAAGACTCCAGCCCAGACCCTCAACGAAGGGCTACTTGCAACAACCGGTTGAGCCCAACCAGAAGCGTTCGGCCTCGCACGCGTGAATGAAGAGTCTTGAGTGCACTTTGCGTTGGGGTGACGAACGATTCTTCCTTGGTGTGGACCGTTCCACGCGAAGGAAGAATCCTTCCCGCGCGACGCCCGCCATCGGTGGATCATCAACCGCAAGAGCGCTCCTGCGGTTGCAGATCCACCGATAGGACGCGCAAACGCAGAATCTCGGCCCGAAAACGCAGAAACGAAGAATCGTGGATCCAAAGGCGAGCTCAGGCCAGACCCCGAGACCCGAAGCCACCCCCGGGCCCCCTGCCGGTCGAGGCCCTTTCGGAGACCACTCCCAGCGTGAGCTGCGGCAGCGCACGAGCAATCCCAGTCCGCCTGCGGCAGCGCACCAGCAAGGTCACGACCATGGCAGGCCGCGCACCAGCAGGACAAGACCCCCCCGCAGCCAGCACAGCGGCGAAAAACTCCCCTCCAGTGCTAGCGTGGACGCACTACCACTCAACTCGACGGAGGGTCCCGATGGACGAGCTCGGTGCGCTGCTGGACGAGGTCACGCGCGACCACGCCGTGGGTGTCACGGACGACGGTGAGCGTCTGGTGGCGATGCGGGTGGCGGAGGACTGGTCGGTGGGGGTGCGGCTGCACCGGGAGGGGAGCCACCGGCAGTGGGCGATGCGCGAGCTCGTCGTCCGGCGCGGCGCGGGGGACCGGTCGTTCCAGGGCGCCGACGTGCGGGACCTCCCGCTCGGGGCGGTCGTCTCGGAGGCTCGACGGCTCGCGACCCGCAGCGTCGATCCGGGCAGCGAGCCGCGGACGACCGTCGGCCGGCTGCTGGAGGAGCGGTCGGGCCGACTCGGCCGCGACGACCTCGCGATGGCCGCCGTGGCGCTGGAGTACACGCGGCTCGTCGAGCGGGGCGAGCGGGCGCCGGCCAAGCGCATGGCGGAGCGGCACGGCGGCAGCCCCGGAACGTGGACGAACCGGGTCGCCGAGGCCCGACGACGCGGGTACCTCACCGCCGTCGAGCGTGGCGAGGCCGGCGGGGCGCTGACGTCGACCGCCCGCGTCCTGCTCGACCTCGACGTCGGCTGACGGTCAGGCCGACGCGCTCGCCGCTGCGGCGACGTCGGCCGCCTGGCGCTCATGGGCGGCCGTGGCGAGCCGGTCGAGGGCGAGCTTGAAGACGTCGTCGCCGAGCTGGTCCTCGAGCAGGTGGATGATGCCGGGGTCGGACTCGAACTCCGCCGACCACTCGACGTGGCACGTGGTGTCGGAGAACGCCTGCACCTGCACGCTCGCGCGGTCGTTGGTGATGGGGAACGGCGGCTCGGGCATCGTGTAGGTGAGGGTGCGGGTCTCGTCGTCCTGGCTCTGCACGCTGACGACGATGTCGGCGTCGGCCTCGGGGCCCCCGGAGTAGATGCTCAGCCGCGGATGCCACTGGGCGAAGTCCTGGAGGAGCTCCCACACGAGGTCGGCGGGGGCGGCGACGAAGGTCCTGCGGATGATGCGGCTCATACGTGCTTTCCGGTCGTCGGTCGAGGGGGTGGACCCATCCAACAGGTTGCGCCAGGGTCCGGGCCCACCGGGGTGGCAGGATTCTGCCACCCCGGGGCGCGCGGCGTCGCGGGGGCGGGTCGGGCGAGTGCCGTAGGCTCGACGCGCCTCGAAGGGAGAAGCCGATGTCCGACGCTCAGACGCCCACCGCGTCACGGCAGCGCCTGGCGAGCGTGGCGTTGTCGGTCGCCGGTCTCGTCTTCCTCGTGGCCGGGCTGCTCTCGTCGTGGTCACGTCTCGACGTGCTGCTCGTCCCCGTGGCGCTCGGCCTGGTGGCGCTAGCGCTCGCGGTCAGGGAGACAGCAGCCGCCGCTCGACCCAGCCGGGTGGCCGCCGTCGTGCTGTCCGCGCTGTCGATCCTCAGCCCGGTCGCCACCGTCGCCGTCGTGCTGGCAGCCGACGCCCTGGGCACGTCCGCGTCGTACACGCTCACGGTCGACTCGCCCGAACCGGTCGACGTGGTCGTCAGGAAGGACGCCGACCAGGAGCGCAGGAGGTGGGACAGGGGAGACTCGATCACGTTCTCCTCGAGGGCGTCGGTCGTCGGGATCGACGCGCGGGCCGCGACTCCGACCACGGTGATCTCGTGCGAGATCCGCCGCGACGGCAGGACCGTCGCGTCCGCGCAGCGCGCCGGGTCGGTCGACTGCAGCGTCCGCTAGGCGCGAGGCTCCTCGGCGCCGGCGCGACTGATCGGGATGCGGATCGGCCGGTCTTGCGTAGCGTCACGGTCATGACTGATCTGACTCCCGAGAAGCTCGAAGCGATCCAGAACGTCGTCGACCGCGTCGGCGCCTACCAGGACGGTGCTCCCGAGGGGACCGTCGAGACCGAGCTGCGCAAGGGCCTCGACGAGGCCGACGTGAGCCTCGAGGACGCGCACGTGACCGCCCTGGCCGAGGCCATCGAGTCGGCCGACGGCGACGTCGACGCCTCCTCGGTGCTCGGCTGACGGAACCGACCCACGATGGTCGTCGTCCTGCGGGCGCCGCTGCGCTCGCGTGACGACGACGTCGACCACGCCGCAGCCGTCGCGCACGCGCTGCGGCGTGGTCTCGTCGGGGTCGGCGGCCGGCTGCCAGAGCTGCCGGCGGACCTCGACGACGCGGTCGCGCAGGTGGCACGACGTCACGGCGACCGCACGGCCGCGCGCCTCGGTCGGTTCGCGGCGGTGGAGCGGGGCGCGTTCGCCTGGACCCGCGACGTCGCGGGCGAGCTGTGGCTCGGTCGGGTGACCGGCGACTGGCACTTCGACCCGTCGGCCGATGCGGCGACGCTCGACCTCCAGCACGTCCGCGACTGCCGTTGGCTGGACGACCCCGTGCCGTGGCCGGAGGTGCCCTCAGCGGTGCACGCCACGTTCGAGCGGGGCGGGCGCAACCTGCAGCGCGTCCACGACGTCGGCGCCGAGGCCGGCTCGCAGCTCCTGTGGGAGCGCCGCAGCGGCTGAGTCAGCGCCAGGGGTCGATGATCGTCAGGCCCGCGACGGTCGCGGTGTCGAACGTCGGCAGCAGCGCGGCGGCCGTGTCGAGGTCGACGGTGCGCTCGAGCAGCAGGTCCGGACGCAGCCGCCCCTCGGCGACGAGCGTCATCATCTCCGGGTAGTCGCTGGCGGCCATGCCGTGGCTGCCCAGCAGGTCGAGCTCCCACGCGATCGCGCGCTCCATCGGCACCCGCGGGTGCCCCTCGACGCCGGGCAGCAGGCCGACCTGCACGAGACGGCCACGCCGGCGCAGGCTCAGGAGGGCCGTCGCGCTGGTCGCCTCGCTGCCGACGGCGTCGACGGACACGTGGGCGCCTCCGCCGGTGAGCTCCGCGACCGCGGCCTCGACGTCGTCACCGGCGAGCAGGGTGTGGTCGGCGCCGAGTCGACGCGCGACGTCGAGCGCCGCGGTCGTGCGGTCGACGGCCACCACCCGCGCCCCGAGGGCCCGGGCGATCATCACGGCGCTCAGTCCGACGCCGCCGGCCCCGACCACGACGACCCACTCGTCGGCCGCCACGCGGGCCCGTGCCACCAGCGCGCGGTAGGCGGTCGCGAACCGGCAGCCGAGTGCCGCGGCGGTGGCCAGCTCGACGTCGTCGGGCACCGCCACGAGGTTGGTGTCGGCGGCGTGGAGCGCGACGTGCTGCGCGAACGAGCCCCAGTGCGTGAACCCGGGCTGCTGCTGGTCGGGGCACACCTGTGCGTCGCCTCCACGGCACCACGAGCACCGGCCGCAGCCGCACACGAACGGCGTGGTCACGCGGTCGCCCACGGCCCACCGGGTGACACCGGTGCCGACCTCGGAGACGACTCCCGCCAGCTCGTGCCCCGGGACGTGCGGGAAGACGAGGTCCTCGTGCCCGGCCCACGCGTGCCAGTCGCTGCGGCACAGGCCGGTCGCGCGGACCTCCACGACGACGCCGCCGGCCGGTGCCGTGGGGGCGGGGACGTCGCGGACCTGGGGGTCCGCGCGGACGGCGTCGAGGACGATGGCGCGCATCCCGTCATCCTCCCACCCGGCCGGCGCGGAGCGTCTCGCGCTCCAGGTGCGAGCCGCGCGGCGCGGTCCTACGGTGGCGGGACGTTCGGCCCACCCGGGGCCGACGGGAGGGAGCACCATCATGTGGGACACCATCCTGTGGATCGCCGCCGTCGTGATCGGCATCTTCGGCGTGCTGCGCATCATCCGCGGCGACATCCTCTGGGGCGCGGTGCTGATCGTCGTCGCGCTGCTCGTCGGCCCGGGAGGCGTCAGCATCTTGAGCTGATCCGCGTCCCGTGCGCCGTTTCGACGGCGCGCGGGACGGGTAGCACTGATGGGTACAGCCTTCTGCGAGAGGACAGCCCATGAGCACGATCACCGAGTCCGTCGACGTCGACGTCGACGTGCGCACCGCGTACGACCAGTGGACCCAGTTCGAGGACTTCCCGGCCTTCATGGAGGGCGTCGAGCGCATCGACCAGATCGACGACACCCATCTGCACTGGGTGGTCAAGGTCGGACCCGTCACGCGCGAGTTCGACGCGACGGTCACCGAGCAGCACCCCGACGAGCGCGTCGCGTGGACGTCCGACAGCGGGCCGGAGCACGCCGGCGTCGTCACGTTCCACCGGCTCTCGGACCACGCCACACGCGTGACGGTGCAGATGGACGTCGACCCCGACGGCTTCGTCGAGGAGGTCGCCGACAAGGCGGGCCTGCTCGACCGACGCACCCGTGGTGACCTCCAGCGGTTCAAGGAGTTCATCGAGCGTCGCGGCGGCGAGCCGACCGGCGCGTGGCGCGGCGAGGTCGAGCGACCCTGAACCCGGCGTCGCGTCCCTGACGCGACTGCCTGACCTGGGCGACGGCCCAGCGGGGCGACGGTCGGCGCGGTCTCGGATCCGCGCCGACCGCGCGCTGTCTCGACCCCTGGCGCGAGACACCGCCCACCCGGCCTCGTGTCGTGCACCAGGCTACGGACGGGCAGTCCCGCTCCCCAGGGACCAAGGTCCTCGGAACGTCGCGGTGCGCCCGGGACCGACGGCCCGGGCCTCTCGGAAAATGAGGTGCTCGTCGCCCGGGTCGCGTGCCAGGATCAGCCGTCGTGAGCGCGTACCGCAGGCCCGACGTCGAGATCGCGACGTTCCTCGACGACGAGGGTCGTCCGGTGCCCTATGGCACCCTGCAGGGCGACCCGCCTGAGGAGGCCTACAGCCGCTGCGCCCACCCCGAGCGGTTCGAGCCGGTCGTCGCGGTGGCTCGCGCGCTGCTCGAGCACCTGGTGGCCACCTACGAGGTGGAGCGGCGCGACGACGTGGTCGACGGTCGACCGACGACGGTGCTGACCCCTGCCGGCGGGGGAGCCGTGCTGCGGCTGCAGATCGGTGGTGGACCGCTGCCGGACGCGAGGGTCGCAGCGGGCTTCCGTTTCGAGGACATCTGGCCCGACTGCGGCTGCGACGCGTGCGACGACGACGTGGCAGACCTCCTCGACGACCTGGAGCACACGGTGCTGTCGATCGTCGAGGGGCGTCTGAGCGAGTGGCGCGAGGTCCCTGCGCGCGACGGGAGCGCCGCCTGGACGATCCACCAACGGATCGAGGGTCCCCTCGGGCACGACGGCGGGTGGTGGAACCACAAGGCACCGTTCCCCGCGGAGCTCCCCGACGAGCCGCACCGCTGGCCTGCCTGGCACCGGCGCTCCTGACGGAGGGTGCCGGTCCGGCGGACCCTCAGGACAGTGGCGCGCGGTCGTCGACGTCGGCCGACAGCGACTCGAACGTGATGTCGGGGTGCTGGCGCGAGACGAACTGCAGGCGCCAGCGGTCGCTGAACACCGCGAGCGCCGTGCCGTCGCTGCGCTCGAACGTCTCGACGCCGTTGATGCCGGCGAGCGTCTCGCGGTCGGCGGGCTGGATGCGTCGAGCCAGCGTGTAGGGCAGGAAGTCGAGGCGGGTCTCGGCGTTGAACTCGCGCTGCAGCCGGTCGGTGACCACCTCGAACTGCATCGGCCCGACGGCCGCGAGCACCGGCGACTGGTCGCCGCGCAGCGTCGAGCGGAGCACCTGCACGACGCCCTCGCGGTCGAGCTGCTCGATGCCGCGCCGGAACTGCTTGAACCGCGACGTGTCGCGGGCGCTGATCGTCGCGAAGTGCTCGGGCGCGAACTGCGGGATCGGCGGGTACTCGACCTTCGGCCCGAGGTAGAGGGTGTCGCCGATGCCGAGCTGGGAGGCGTTGACCAGTCCGATCACGTCGCCGGGGTAGGCGAGGTCGGTGGTCTCGCGGTCGCGTCCGAAGAGGTTCTGCGCGTACTTGGTGGCGAACGGTCGCCCGCCCTGCGTGTGCTGCACGACCTCGCCGCGCTCGAAGACGCCCGAGCAGATCCGGGCGAAGGCGACGTGGTCGCGGTGGGCGGTGTTCATGCCCGCCTGGATCTTGAACACGAAGGCGCTGAAGGGGGAGTCGACGGCGCGCGGCTCGCCCTGCGCGTCGAGGCGGGGGCGCGGTGCGGGCGCCAGCTCGAGCATCACGTCGAGCAGCTGCGTGACGCCGAAGTTCAGCGCCGCCGCCGCGAAGAGCACGGGCGTGGTGCGTCCGGCGAGGAACTCCTCGGGGTCGTGGTCGGCGCCGTCGGCGGCGAGCAGCTCGTGCCCGCCGACCGCCTCCTCCCACGCGTCGCCGAAGACGGTCGACGCGTCGTCGGGGGAGTGCACCGTCTCACCGGCGATGGTCGCGCCGCCCGACGTGCGCTCGTACTCGACCGCGTGCCCGAGCCGACGGTCGAGCACGCCGCGGAAGTCGCCCGCGATGCCGATCGGCCAGGTGAGCGGCGTGGGCCGGATGTCGATGCGCTGCTGGATCTGGTCGAGCAGCTCGAGCGGGTCGAGGCCCGGGCGGTCCCACTTGTTGACGACGGTGATCACCGGGATGCCGCTGCGGTGGCAGACGTCGAACAGCTTCAGCGTCTGCGGCTCCAGGCCCTTCGCGCCGTCGAGCAGCATGACGGCGAAGTCGACCGCGCTCAGCACGCGGTAGGTGTCCTCGGAGAAGTCGGCGTGACCGGGGGTGTCGACCAGGTTGACCACGTGCCCGCGGTGCTCGAACTGCAGCGCGGTGGACGAGATCGAGATGCCGCGCTCCTTCTCCATCTCCATCCAGTCCGAGACGGTGGCGCGGCGGCCGGCCTTGCCGTGCGTGGCGCCGGCCTCGGAGATCACGCGTGCGTGCAGGGCGAGCGCCTCGGTGAGCGTCGACTTGCCGGCGTCGGGGTGGGAGATCACGGCGAAGGTGCGACGGCGGGCGGCCTCGGCGAGCACGGTGGGGGAGGACATCGACCCGACCTTACCGGCGGCTACCGTCGGCCCGGGAACGAGCCGTGACGAAGGGGCACGATGGCGAGGTTCGAGGAGCTCGACTGGGCGGAGACGCCGTGGGGCCTGGTGGTGCTGCGACGCCGGTTCGACCTCGTGACGCAGCGTGACGTGCACGAGGTCAAGCTCGGCGACGACTACCTCATGTCGAGCCAGTTCACGGTGAGCGAGCGGGCCCTGGCCGAGCTCGGGCTCCGCGCGGCCGCGGGCTCGTCGCTGCGGGTCATGGTCGGAGGTCTCGGCCTCGGCTACACCGCGTTCGAGGCACTGCGCGACGACCGGGTCGTCGAGCTGGTGGTCGTCGACGCGCTCGACGCGGTGATCCGCTGGCACCGCGACGAGCTGTTCGACGACACGCGCGGGCTCGCCTCGGACCCCCGCACCACCCTGGTGCGCGACGACTTCTTCGACCTCGTGCGGACGGGTCGTCTCGAACGACCGGTCGACGTGCTGCTCGTCGACATCGACCACGCGCCCGACTGGCTGCTGCGCACCGACCACGGCGACTTCTACACGGTCGAGGGGCAGCGGGCCGCGGCACGCATGCTCGTCGACGACGGGGTGTTCGGGCTCTGGTCCGACGAGCCGCCGGACGACGCGTTCGTCGACGTGATGCGTCAGGCGTTCGCGACGGCCGAGGCCCACGTGGCGACGTTCGACAACCCGCTCACCGGGGGCACGTCGACCGCGACGATCTACGTCGGCACGCGCGCCTGAGCTGAGTCGCTCAGCCCGGCGTGGCCTCGTGGTGGCGTCGGCCCTGGGTGCGCCGGTCCTCCTTCATCTCCGCCTCGAACAGGTGCGGACGACCGTCGACCAGGCCGTCGCGGGCGGCGCGCTCGAGGTCCTTGAAGGTCGCGTAGTAGCCCTCGTCGTACTCCTCGACGAGCTGGAAGGTCCAGCGCCCCTCGATGACGTTGCGTCCGACCAGCTCGGACTCGATGCGGTCGGCGAGGTCGCCGTGGCCGGCGTCGCGCAGGAGGTCGGCGGCCTCGCCGGCCTGCAGGTCGGCATGCCCGGACAACCGGTGGAAGGCGTACAGCGAGCCGCGCGCCTCCTCGACGGCCTCGAGGGCCTCGCTGAGCTTGCCGAGCGCCTCGACGGTGTCGTCGGAGACGCCGTCGGGTCGGCGGTGGCGGGTGGCGGGACGGTCCTGTCGGTCGCTGCTCATGTCTCCACGGTGGCACTGGTCGCTGGTCGCGGCATCCGCGCGCGCCCTGCATTCACGGTGCGCCCCTTGGTGTGCTCGGTGACACTCGACGCATGAGGCTTCTCGGACTCGGACTCGCGGCCGTCCTCGTGGCGGGCTGCTCCACGGACCCCGACCCCCGCCAGGACGAGGCCTCGCCGGCCTCCACCCCTGCGACGTCGGCGAGCGGCAACCCGCCGTTCGAGGTGGAGGAGGTCGACCGCTTCGAGACGCCCTGGGCGATGGCCTTCGTGCCGGGGACGGGCGACCTGCTCGTCACCGAGCGCACCGGCACCCTCACCCTGCGCGACGCCGAGACCGGGGACCGCACCGAGGTGTCGGGCGTGCCCGACGTCGTCGCGGCCGGGCAGGGAGGCCTCGGCGACGTGGTCGTCGCGCCGAGCTTCGAGGACGACCAGCGTGTCTACCTCAGCTGGGCGGAGGCGGGCGACGGCGGCACCGGTGCCGTCGTCGGTCGGGCGAGACTGGCCACCGGCGACGGGTCAGCGGCCCTCAAGGACCTCGAGGTCGTCTGGCGCCAGACGCCGAAGGTGTCGGGCAACGGCCACTTCTCGCACCGCATCGCGTTCGACCCCGACGGCGAGCACCTCTTCATCAGCTCCGGCGACCGCCAGCAGAAGACGCCGGCCCAGGACACGTCGAACACGCTCGGCACGATCGTCCGGCTCACCCTCGACGGCGAACCGGCGCCCGGCAACCCGCTGGCGGACGAGGGCGGCGCGTCGGCGCAGATCTGGAGCTGGGGCCACCGCAACCCGCTCGGCCTGGAGTTCGCCGACGACGGCACGCTCTGGTCGAGCGAGATGGGCCCCGAGGGCGGCGACGAGCTGAACATCATCGAGAAGGGCGGCAACTACGGCTGGCCCGAGGCGTCCAACGGCAGCGACTACGGCGGCGGCGAGATCCCCGACCACACCGACGGCGACGGCTTCGTCGCGCCGCGCACCGGCTGGACCCCGTCGATCTCGCCCGGCAGCCTGCTCATCTACACCGGAGACCTGTTCCCCGAGTGGAAGGGCGATGCGTTCCTCGGCGCGCTGTCGGGCGAGTCGCTCGTGCGCGTCGACCTCGACGGCACGACCGCCGGCGACGACGAGAAGATCGTCGAGGGCCAGCGCGTCCGCGCCGTCGAGCAGGCGCCCGACGGCTCCATCTGGCTGCTCGAGGACGCCGGCTCCGGCCGCCTCCTCCGCCTCGCCCCCGCCTGAGCGGAGATTCCCAGGTCGACCTGGGAATCTCCGGCGAGGCACGGTTCCCTCAGCCGCGCACGGCTTGCTCTCCGTGCTTGCGTGAGATTTCCGTGCTTCGTCGCGTCGCGTCGCGTCGCGTCCCGCCCCGTCGCGTCGACGCCCACGTTCAACGACGCACACCCTTGCGCCAGGCGCTGTACGACGTGAGCCGCTGCGACGTCGGCCGCTCCAGCCACCGCCACGGGTGAAGGGCGGCGACGTCGACGTCGGCCGAGCGTCGCGTGAACCACGGGACGGGCGCGAAGGTGACGGCGACGGACCGACCAGCGAGCTCCTCGCCGACGACGCCCCGACGTACCTCGACGTCGCGCCGGGTGGCGAGGTCGGCGAGGGTCTCGGCGAGGAACACGAGCCGCTTGCCCGACCACCGCAGCTCGGCCAGCTTCGGCTCGTCGAACACGTAGACGACGGGGAGGTCGGGGTGCGCCTCGAGTGCGGGGTCGGCGTCGCCCATCGACTCCGGCGTCAACCACACGGCCGACGCTCCGCCCTCGACGACGGGCGTGTCGGGGCCCGGGCCGGGGGCGCCGGCGGCGTGCCCGATGCGGACGGGCGCGTGCTCGACCGTGGGTCCGGGGTGGGCGTCGGGCCACTCCTGCACCGGACACGCATCGCGGAGGACGCACGAGCCGCACAGCTCAGAAGCGCGCTTCTCCACCTGCCACCGGCTGAAGCCGTACGGCTTCCCGGTGCCGGCGCCGATCGTCCACTGCCAGCCTAGGCGGTTCGCGGCCCGCGAGCCGTCGAGCAGGTGGCGGTAGAAGTGGTCCTCGCCGTCGCGCCAGTCGCGCCCGTGCCGGACGGTCCAGTGGGAGGCCCACCACGTGCGCACCTGGTTGACGAGCCACCCGTCCTGCTCGAGCTGGTCCTGCACCCAGCCGATGCACGCCATCCGCTCGTCCCAGTCGGGGTCGACGTCGGGGTGGGGAGGCTCGCGGCGCAGCGGCTCGCGCGTCGCCGGGCCGACCCTGGCGTACACGTGGCGCGCGTACTCCTGCCACAGCAGCTCGTCGCGGTACTTGCGCCGGTCGCCCGACGGCGCGTCGGCCACCGCGTCCCACACGGTCGGGAGGTCGAGGAGCCCGTGCGTCAGGTACGGCGACACGCGACTCGCCCCCTGACGCTCGACGGGCAGCACGTTCGAGCGGGTGCGGGCGTAGCCGGTGACGTCGAGCCCGGCGAGCGCGACGTCGGCGGCCGTCTGCCCGCCGCGGTGACCGCCGGGACGGACGTCGCCAGCGGCCTCCCGCGTCAGGTCGCCCAGGTGCTCCGCGACCCAGGCGACAACGGCGTCGGTGTCGTCAGGCGCCGGCAGGGCGGGGAGGGCGGGCATGGGCACAGCGTGCCAGCGGTCGGGCGGCGTCACGACTCGAGCGGGACCGCCGTGTGGGGGTCGCCACGACGCGCGCGCCTGCGGCCGATGGGCTCTAGCCTGGTCGAATGGCCGAACGCTTGAACGACCGTTACGAGCTGGGTGACCTCCTGGGCGCCGGCGGGATGGGTCGGGTCCACCGGGCCCGCGACCTGCGCCTCAACCGCGACGTCGCCGTGAAGATCCTCAAGGGCGACCAGGTCGGCGACGACACCGCGGCGCGCGCCCGCTTCGAGGAGGAGGCCCGCACCGCCGGACGTCTGCACCACCCGGGCATCGCGACCGTCTACGACGTCGGCGAGGACCAGTCGAGCGAGGACGAGGACCCGTTCATCGTCATGCAGCTGGTCGAGGGGACGGCGGTCTCGGAGGTGCTCAAGCAGCGCGGGACGCTCGCGCCCGACGCCGTGGAGCGTCTGCTCGGCGGCGTCGCCGACGCGCTGTCCGCAGCCCACGCCGCCGACATCGTGCACCGCGACGTGAAGCCCGCGAACATCGTGCTCGCGGAGGGGTCGCGTCCGGTGCTCGTCGACTTCGGCATCGCGATCGGCGCGTCGCGCGAGCCGCTGACGCAGACGGGCAACGTGCTGGGCACCGTCGACTACATCAGCCCCGAGCAGGCGCGTGGCGTGACGGCCACTGGCGCGTCCGACGTGTACTCGCTCGGCCTCGTGGCCTACCAGTGCCTCACCGGCACGTCGCCGTTCCGACGCGAGACGTCGGTGGCGACCGCGCTCGCGCAGGTGGGCGACCCGCTGCCGCCCCTGCCCGACAACGTCCCGGAGCCGCTGCGCCGCCTCGTCGAGACGATGACCGACAAGGACCCGCTGAAGCGTCCGACGGCGGCGCAGGTGCGCGACGCGGTGCAAGGTCGCACCGACGGTGTCACCGAGGTGCTGCCCGCCTACGCGGGTGCGACGACCGCGCCGATGGGCGCTCTCGGTGCCACGGGTGCGACGGCGTCGACCTCGGTGCTCGCGCCCGTCGCTGCCACGGCGGCGATGCAGGCGCCGCCGGAGGAGCCGCGTCGACGTCGGCGTGGCCTGGCGGTGTTCGCCGGGGTGGCGGCGCTGGCGGTCCTCGCGCTGCTGGTCGGCATGTCCGGCGGTCTGTTCGCCGACGCCGACGAGACCGTGCCCGACGTCGTCGGCCAGTCGGTCGCCAGCGCGACGGACAAGATCGAGGCCGTGGACGCGACGGTCAAGACCGAGACCGTCGACGAGCCGAACGCGAAGGAGGGCGAGGTCGTCGGACAGAGCCCGAAGGCGGGTGCTCCCGTGCCGACCTCGGGCCCGGTGACCCTGCAGGTGGCGTCGGGCCGCGTGACGGTTCCGGCCGACCTGGTGGGCCAGCCCGCCGACGAGGTCGCGGCCACCCTCGGCGACCTCGGCCTCACGGTGAAGCGCACCGACGTCGAGTCGTCCCAGACGGCCGGCACGGTCGTCGTCGTCGATCCGACGGGTCGGGTGACGGTCGGCTCGACCGTGACCATCGCGGTGGCCGTCGTGCCGGTGGTTCAGCAGACGCAGCCGACCCAGCAGCAGCCTCAGCAGCAGGACCAGGGCAACGGCAAGAAGGACGAGAAGCAGGACCCGAACGACAAGGGTCCTGGCGGCGGGGGCCCGGGCGGCAAGGACGACAAGAAGCCCTGACGCCGGGCGTCACTGCCCTGGCCGCCGTGCCTGCAGGTCGCGCACGGTCTCGCTGACCTGCACGAGGTAGTCTTCGAGGGTCGACTGGTTCTCGCCCGACCACCGCTTGGCGACGGCGTTCGTGGGGTAGAGCACGAGTGACGGGTCGCCCACGACGCCGAGCTCGCTGCCGTGCTGGTCGGTGACGAGCGCCCACCGCAGTCCGAGGTCGTCGACGAACAGCTGCCCGATGCCGGCGCCGAACGCGTTGATGGTCGGGTTCGGGTCGGGGCGCTCCGCGGCGGGAAGGTCCCACCACGCCTCGCGTGCCTCGAGGAAGACGGCGCACAGTGTCGCGGCGTCCTTGACGCCCATCTGCACGAGCCCGCCCTGCAGCGCCTGGAGCCACTGGTGCTCGGCCTCGGTGAGGTCCTCGATCGTGACGTCGTCCATGGGTCCTCCGTCGCTGCGTGTCGTTCGTCGGCCAGCCTAGGTGCTTGACACGACACGTCCCGCCGAGCGTGGATGAGGGATGTCGTCGCTGCCCCGCCTGGACCACGTGAACCTCACCGTGGCCGACCTGCCCCGCACGGTCACCTTCTTCACGAGCCTCGGACTCGAGCTCGCCGAACGCATGACGATCGAGGGCGAGTTCCTCGACACCGTCGTCGGTCTCCACGACGCCCGCACCGAGACCGTCTGGCTGCGTCCGCCGGGAGGCGGGGGAGCGCTGGAGGTGTCGCGGTACGACCGCCCCGGCCACGTGCTGACGGTCCCCGCGCCGCCGCACGCGGTGGGCCTGCGTGCGGTGTGCCTGGAGATCACTGACCTGCGCGCGACCGTCGCGCGCCTCGACGACGAGGGCTACGCGCTGGTCGGCGACGTCGGCGAGCACGAGGGGACCTGGCTGATGGCCTACGTCCGCGGTCCGGAGGGGATCATCGTCTCCCTGACCGAACGGATCGGCTGACGAGCGTCCAGCGGCTCGCTCAGCCTGCTGTGGACGTCGGGTCCGCCAGGAGGCGAGGGAACACCCCGTCGACGCGGAACTCGGCGTCGAATGGCGTCGTGAGGCTGCGGCCGTCGGTGTACTCGACGTGGGCCTCGCAGCGGAGCGAGTCGCCCGTGTCGGTGAGGAAGCCGAGCTCCTCGCAGGTGACGTCGACGTCGCGGACGTCGGCGTGCACGCCGTAGCGGGAGATCAACCAGGCCGCGCCCTCCGTCCCGTAGCGGAGGTCGTCGGCCATGGCCTCCTCGATCTCGGCCGTGGTGGTGCCGCTGCAACCGGCCAGCACGACCGACCCGAGGGAGACGGCGACGAGGCGGGCAAGGCGCATGACCGCAGGGTAGGGCCGCTGGCGAGGGCGGGTCTTCGTCTTCTGGAACGCGTTCCGGCACGACAGCGGCCCCCGAGCGGAGAGCTCGGGGGCCGCTGCGTCGTGGTGCTGCGTCAGCGACGGACGGCGTCGAGCGCGTCGATCATGCCGTGCCCGGCGTAGCTGTTGTTCGACGGCGATCCGGTGCAGAGCGCGCCCGGGGACGAGCTCGTCTGCTGGGGTGCGCAGGGTCGCTCGTCGGCCTGGGCCTTCAGCTGCTGGATGACGCGCGCCGGCCGCCAGCCGGGGTGCTTGGACTTCATGAGGGCGGCGACGCCGGCGACGTGCGGAGAGGCCATCGACGTGCCGCTCTTGAGGCCGTAGCCGTTGTCCTTGACGATCGTCGACAGGATGCGCGAACCGGGGGCGGCGACGTCGATGACGTTCTTGCCCCGGTTGGAGAACGACGACAGCTGCGTCTCGTTCGACGTGCCGATCTGCGCGTACGAGGACACGGTGACGACCTCGGGCAGCTCGGTGGGGATGTCGAGGCAGCCGTTGTTGATGGTCCGCTCGATCGGGGTGCTGTCGTTGGGGCTGCTCGCGCTGGTCGTCTTGTTGGCGAGGTCGTAGGCGGCGTTGCCGGCTGCCGCGACGTGCACGGTGCCCTTCTTCGTCGACCAGGTGACGGCGCGGCCGACGGCCTCGACGACGGCGGCCTGGTTGGCCTGGTCCTGGCACCAGAACTCGAACGGGTCGATGTAGTAGCTGTTGTTGGTGACGTCCATGCCGCGCAGGCCGGACCACATGAAGCCGCAGATGGCGTACTCGGGGTAGATGAAGCCGTCGTCGTTGACGACCTTGACCGACGCCATGCGCACGTTCGGTGCGACGCCGGTGATGCCGATGCCGTTGCGGGCGGCGCCGATGGTGCCGGCCACGTGGGTGCCGTGGTCGCTGGTGGTCGGCTGCCAGCCGGTGGGGGAGCGGTCGACGGTGCCGCCGTCGGTGCAGTTGACGGAGTTGCTGACGTCGATGTTCGGCGCGAGGTCGGGGTGGTCGGCGTCGATGCCGCTGTCGAGGACGCCGACGAGCACCTTGCGGGAGCCGTCGGTGATCTCGTGGGCGTGGTCGGCCTTGATGTGCGCCATGTCCCACTGCTCGCCCTCGCGCGGGTCGGGCTTGACGTACTTCTGGGGCGTGTTCGCGAACTCGCCCTTCAGCTCGGCGCGCTCGGTGGAGCGGCTCCGCGCGGACTGGCGCAGGGTCGACGCCTGCTCGGCGCGCTCGCTGACGGCGACGGTGCGGGTGGTGCCGACGGAGGTGACGCTGGTGCGGCCGAGGCGGTAGACGTCGGCGCGGAAGTCGGCGTGCGTCGACTGCGCGATCACGACGCCGATCTGCGGCCACGCCTGGACGACGGTGCCGCCGGCCTTCTGCACGACCTTGCGCGCGTCGGCGGTGCCCTTGGCGTTCGCCTTCTTGGCGTTGACGACGTAGGCGCTCACCTGCCCCTCGGGCGTCGCGACCGGTACGGGCGTGGACTTGTCGGTGGTCGCCGCGCCGGCGCTGGTGAGCGTGGTCGCGACGACGCCGAGCGTCAGGGCGGCGGCCCCGACGGCGAGCCCGCGTCGGGCTCGAGACATACCTGTGTTCACGTGCTGTCCCCCCTAGGAACTGCCGGCGGCCACGTGAACGTGGCACTGAGACCGACCGTCCCACCCCACCACAGCCCTCGGACAGTCGTCCAGGGTCGGCGGGTTGCAGGTCGGTGACGGAGCGACAGACCCGTCGCTCAGGGGCGATGCGGTGGCGGAGGGAAGTAGGTGCGGAGTCGCTCACGCAGAGCGGGGTCGCACACGTAGACGTAGGTGCCTCGGATGCCTCGGGTGAGCAGGACCCGGTAGATGTTGATGACGTACTCGAGGAGGTCGTCGTCGGTGTAGGTCTGGCCCAGCGTCGTGTTGTTCGCTCGTCCGTTGCGGTCGTGGTAGTTGGACCTGACGAACTCCGGGCCATCGGTGGCGACGTTCCAGCGCAGCTCGTGGCCGATGATCACCCCGGCGTAGTTGAGGTCGTAGCCCTGGCTCGTGTGGATGCACCCGACTTCCTCCAGGGCAGTGCGTGAGTTGATCCAGTCCTTGTCGGTGCGGTTCCAGAACAGCTGCAGGCCGTCGATCTCGATGTCGGGCCTCTGCTTGTCCTTCTTGCTGACCCAGGGCCAGGCGAAACCAGCCAGCACGCGAGAGAGTCCGTGGTCGACGTCGCGCGCCATGATGTCCTCACGCATCTCGCGGAGGTCGTCGTAGAGGCGGAGGTCGTAGTCGGGGAACTCGATCCGCTGCACGGCTGAGCCTCGCAGCACGTCAGCGACGTAGTCGATGTAGGCATCTCCAGCGAGGGTCCGCATCTGGGTCCAGAGGCGCACGTGCCGGTCGTCGTGCTTGGCCGTCTCGATCAGCGCCGTCACCGTAGCGACCGGCAGGTCCGACATCGGCCTCACCGTCTGCTTGTCGTCGAGCAGCAGCACAGGGACACGGCTCCGAGCCTTGATCCAGTCGAGCTGGGTGTGCTCAATACCCTCCTCGTCGCCCGGGAACAGGCGACGGTTGATCTCGCGGTAGCGGCTGCTCAGCATCTGCAGGCTGCCGGAGAACTGCTGAAGACGGTGGGCCTCGTCGACGATAAGCACGTCGAAGTCGTCGTCAGACTCGGCAACGTCGAAGGGAGTGAGCACAGGCAGGTCGCTTAGTGCTGGCGTCGCTTTGAACACGCTGCGGATCGTCTCGCGCAGCGACTGCTGCGGCACGACGAAGCCGATGCTCAGGTCGCCGAGCGTTACGTCGCCTCCCACCTCGTCCTCGACGAAGGTGTCTGCGTCGAGGTGTGCGTCCCGAGGCTGACGCAGGTCGGCCAGGAGCTTGGCGAGGAAGATGCCGACGATCGTCTTGCCCGTTCCGGGATCTCCCTGGACGACCGCTGGCTCTGACCGACCACCTGCTGCCTCCCGGATGATCGCGACGATCGCCTCGACCGCCGAGGCCTGGGTCGGCGTCAGTGACACGAACGGCGACAGCTTGAAGAGATTGCTGTTCTCGATCTCCTCCAGGTCGTTCCTGAAGAGCCCCTCGGCACGGAGCGACTCGAAGATGGCCGCGAACTTCTCGCGGTAGTGGGACCGGTCGTAGTAGTTGCTGTTCCTGGCGCTCGACTGCTTGTTGAGCACGGTGAAGGTCTGGTCAGCGTTGAGTGCGCGGATCAGGTACGTCTCGAGGTCGAGGCAGACCGACTTGTTGAACGTGTCGTCGAGCACGACGCGGAACTTGTCGAGCAGCCTCGCCTTCGGCGACCTGAGGTGCTGGAACATCCTGGTCGCTGCGTTGACCGACTCGCCCACATACACGTGCCTGGACCCGGTGATCGCGTAGACGACGGGCCAGTTGTCGTAGCGCTCGTCCTCGCGCATCCAGTCGTGGACACAGGACGCATCGAACGACGCTTTCCTAATCTTGGAGCTGGTCATACTTCGTGCTCCGTCCGCGCGCCTTCTCGACCGGGTACTTCGCCTTCGTCCGCTCGAGCTTCGCCAGGACCACCTCGTCGAGATCCGCCTCGAGAGCGTCGGCGAGGAGCAAGGCGTAGGTGGCCACGTCCGCGAGCTCGTCGAGCACCGCCTGGCGGTCATGCTCCTCGTCCCACTGAAAATGCTCGAGCAGCTCGGCCGACTCGATGACGATGCTTCGCGCCAAGCTCGCTGGTGTGTGGAACTGCGCCCAGTCGCGCTCGGCGACGAACTCTCGCAGGGAGCGGAGCACCTCGTCGCTTGACATGGGAGCGAGCCTAGCCATCATCAAGCGCTGGCGGGCCGAAGAGCCGTGTCGGAGCGACCTGGGGGTGCTGTTCGCACATCAGGCCGCAGGGTCATCCCGTTGCAGCGTCGGGTTGGAGGACGGTCACGTGACGTGCGTTGAGTTTCTACTCGCCGTCGGAGTCGGCCGCACTTTCATGGCATGAGAACCGCGTCGTCGAGGCGGCGACGGAGGTGAGACATGAGACTGAGTGCGTCCAGACAGTCGTGATGACTGATCACACCGAGTGACTTGATGGTCTCCAGCGTCTCGTGCGACAGCGGATTGCGGAAGGCCGACCAGATCGCCTTCGACAGCTCCCGCTGCCCGTTTTCCAGGTTCTTCGCAGAGTCGCCGGAGATGGACGGTGAACCAGCGCGAAACTGGGATGTGAAGTTAAGGCGCGGACCCGTCCCTTCGCCAAGCGCCTTCCCGAACAATGATGCCTCGGCTTCATCAGGGAGACTTGCGGCCGCGCGCAGGTCGGCCACGTACTGCTTGCAAGCCTCCAGTAGTGCGTGGTAGTAGTCGCCCGCCTTGAAATAGGTCTCGCAGGCCACCTGGATGCTCGGGTGAAGATGGCGCCAGATGAGATCCGCGTAGGGCGGGGCGATTCCCTTTAGGCTCCTGACGGCCTTACCGCGGTCCTCGTCACTCATGTCCGTGTCATCTGACTCGATGATGTTGATGAGTTCGCGGAGGGGTTCTTTCTCCGGCCCTGCAATGGTGTCGGCCCAGTCGTCTGGGTCGACGCCTGCTTCAGTCTCGATCTGCTGCTTCTTCTTGGCCGCTCGAAGCTGCCGACGAAGTTGAGCTATCTCTTCGACCATCCGCTTCAGCACCGAGCGAATCCGTGCCGCGTCTGTCTGGTCCCAGTTGACGGCACGTCGATCCGTAGCGACAACATCCGGCTTGATGGCGTCAAGACCATCGACTGCGATGTACCCCGTGAGGTACGCGTACGCGTAGCTCGAGTCCGAGGCGCCGAAGAACTCGGGCTCGTTGACCAATCGGCCGTTCGCGTACACTGCCACACCTCGCATTTGGGTTGGCAACGGCTTTTCGGCAGCGATCACGACGCCGACGACCCCGACTCTTGTCAGATCTGTTGAGCTTTCGGGTAGGTCGTTCGGTACTTCCCATTTGAACTCGGTGGCAACAGTGGAGACCCTCAGCTCCCGAGTAACCGATATTTCTGAGCCGTCACGTCCGACCACACGGAGGACAACCTCGCTATCGCTGTAGTGAAACAGGCGCGAAAGGCTCTGCGCGAGATCTGCTGCAGCAATGTCGCTGGATCGATTGAGTTGCGAGACCTTGACGGATGTTCCGTGGTCTGCGGGTTCTGCTGGCTCGCTGCGTGAATCGGGCTGGTAATCACCATCGCCCGTCTCGATGAGGTCCTCCCAGACCATCGTGACAAGGGTCCGTTCCGTCTGTCCTTTACGAGTCGTCGACACCTCGATCCGGTGTCCGATCCCAAAAAGCGCGAGCTTCCCCAATCCCTTCTTGCCTGACACAGTTCTTTTGCCGCTCTCGGAGGCAGCCGTCGTGGCCGAGCCTCTCCTATTACGCCCGATCCGCAGATACTTGTTCCGGACGTCGTCGCGCGACATCCCATGGCCGTTGTCCTCGACCACGATGTACTGCGCGTCGCCGCTGCCGACCACGCGGACCGTGATCTCCGTCGCGTCCGCATCGTAGGCATTGGCAACCAACTCCGCTACGGCGTTGGGAAGCCTTGAGTACATATTTGATCCCAAGTGCTCGATCGTGAGGGGGTCGAACTTTAGGACGAGTTTCGGAGCACCTTGGGCCCCATCCTTCGAGTTAGTCATCGTTCATCTCGGACCCAGGGAGGAGCGACGGAGCATCGAGGGCCGCGAGCAGGTGCGCCCCGACTGCCCGTGCGAGCGGAATCGGGACCGCGTTGCCGATCTGTCGAGCGATCGCGACCTTCGACCCAACCCACTTGTAGTCATCGGGAAACCCCTGGACTCTGGCGGCCTCGTGGTGGGTCAGGGCGCGGTTCTCGGTTGGGTGCAGGTATCTGCCCTTCTCGGGCTTAAAAAACTCCGTGCGGATCGTCACAGACGGCTTCGCGTAATTCAGCCGCCCCATGACGTCCCCGCTACCGGACTTATGTTTCTTCCAGCAATCGGCCAGAAGCCGTTCAGGGATGTCGAATCTGTTTCCGTCGGCTGGGATATGACGGATGCGATCAATCGATAGCTGTTCGTAGTGCCGAGTCAGGTGGAGCTCGTTGGTCTTGAATGCTCCAGGGAGTAAGGTGCCGCCAACCTCAATTGTGCGGTTGGGCAAGTCGATCTCGGTCACGGCGGGTCGGAGTCCGTGGAGCACATCGCCCAGTGAGCGCCACGCTGCGTGTGTTGCGTCCTCGGCCTTCGCGTGAGTCGACACCGGGAAACCTGGGGAAGGCAAGTCGCGGTGGTGGCCAATGAGTATGACTCGCTTCCGGACCTGGGCAGCGCCGTAGTCAGCTGCATTCAGCACCATCGCCCGGAACGTGTAGTTGCCGAGAGGCTGGCTTGGCTGGCACTGACGCTTGAATCGGGCCAACTGCACCGAAGCTAGGAACTGCGGAACGTTCTCGAGCACAAAGTACTTTGGCCTGGCCTTGCGGATAGTTTCGGCATAACGCAGCCACAGTTGATTGCGCTCATCGAGCTGCTGCTGCTTGCCGAGGGCGGAGAAGCCTTGACAAGGTGGCCCGCCGATTACGACGTCCGCTTCAGGTATGTCCTCAGATTTCAGCCAGTCCTCGATGCCACCCGCGAACACGGTCTCGGGGTCGTGGTTCTCGGCATAAGTCGCTGCTGCTGCTGTGTCATTCTCGATGGCCCTGAGCGTCTTGAAGCGAGTCGACTCCGCACCGAAGCCAGAGCTGAGGCCTCCGGCCCCACTGAAGAGGTCGAGCACGCGAATCTCGGTGCGCGGAGAAGGCCGAGGAACCGTCATGCACCGAACTCTAACCAGTCTGTAGGACGCTTCGCGGGGGGTTCGCGGAGACGCGCCGATGACACCGCAGTGGTCACCTGCGGCATCGGGGCGTCCAGCTCTCGATGCTTGCCAGCGTCCTCTGAGAGCGAGCGAACGGGATACACGCGCTTCGGCATTCCGTACATATAGATGTGGCTGGAAGGGGGAAAGCGTATCGACGCGTCTGTGACGCGGATTCAGACCGTGCGCTCCGCGTCGGACAATTGTGCCATTCCCTCGCCCGGCAATCGAGTGCGCGACGCGGTGAGAGCGGCATCGACCAGGGCCGGAGACCCTCTGAAGCCGCTCCCATCACTGGCGCACGGCCAGCGCGGGTGACTCCTGTAAGAGGTGGTCAACGAGCGATAACGACAGACGTCCAACTGGCAGGGGTTGCAACAAGAAGCCCCACCACGGCATGCGGGGCGGGGCTTCTCGTTACCGACGGGTCAGATGTCGTAGTACAGCTCGAACTCGTGCGGGTGCGGACGCAGCTGGACCGGGAGGATCTCCTCGGTGCGCTTGTAGTCGATCCACGTCTCGATGAGGTCGGGGGTGAACACGTCGCCCTGGGTGAGGAACTCGTGGTCAGCCTCGAGGTTGTCGAGGACCGCGTTCAGCGACGTCGGGACCATGTCGATCTCGGCGTACTCCTCCGGCGGGAGCTCGTAGATGTTCTTGTCGATCGGGGCCGGCGGCTCGATCTTGTTCTTGATGCCGTCGATGCCGGCGAGCAGCAGGGCCGAGAAGGCCAGGTAGGGGTTGCTCGACGGGTCGGGGCAGCGGAACTCGATGCGCTTGGCCTTCGGGTTCGAGCCCGTGATCGGGATGCGGACGCAGGCCGAACGGTTGCGGGCCGAGTAGACCAGCGCGATCGGGGCCTCGAAGCCCGGCACCAGACGGTGGTAGGAGTTCACGGACGGGTTCGTGAACGCCAGCAGCGACGGCGCGTGCTTCAGGATGCCGCCGATGTAGTGGCGCGCGGTGTCGGACAGTCCGCCGTAGCCGGCCTCGTCGTAGAACAGCGGCGAGCCGTCCTTCCAGACCGACTGGTGCACGTGCATGCCCGAGCCGTTGTCGCCGAAGATCGGCTTCGGCATGAAGGTCACCGTCTTGTCCGCGGCCCAGGCCGTGTTCCGGACGATGTACTTGAACTTCATGATGTCGTCCGCCGCCTTGAGCAGCGTGTCGAACTTGTAGTTGATCTCCGCCTGGCCGGCCGTGCCGACCTCGTGGTGACCGCGCTCGAGGACGAGGCCCGCGTTCGCGAGGTTCGTCATCATGTCATTGCGCAGGTCGGCGGTCTGGTCGGTCGGCGCGACGGGGAAGTAGCCGCCCTTGTAGCGGACCTTGTAGCCACGGTTGTCGGTGATGTCCTCACCGGTCGACCACGCCGACTCCAGCGACGTGATCTCGTAGAACGACTTGTTGGCGCTCGTGCCGTAGTTGACGCGGTCGAAGATGTAGAACTCGGCCTCGGGCGCGAAGAACGCGGTGTCGCCGATGCCGGTGGTGGCGAGGTACGCCTCCGCCTTGCGCGCGATGTTGCGGGGGTCGCGCGAGTACGCCTCGCCGGTGATCGGGTCGTGGACGAAGAAGTCCATCGCGATCGTCTTGCGACGCTTGAAGGGGTCGACGTAGGCCGTGCCGAAGTCGGGGTAGAGCACCATGTCGGACTGGTCGATGCTCTGGAAGCCGCGGATCGACGAGCCGTCGAAGGCCACACCGTTCTCGGCGGCGTCGGCGTCGAATGTCCACGCCGGCAGCGTCACCTGCTGCTGGATGCCGGGCAGGTCGGTGAAACGGACGTCGAGGTACTCGACGCCCTCGTCCTTGACGTACTTGAAGAACTCGTCGGCATTGCCGAACATGGGGCCTCCTCAGCCACGCGGTGGTGGCCTGGTCGTCGATGTGGCGGGAGCGGACGCCTCGGCGGCCGCGTCACCGACGCTAGGCAGAGGCAGTTTCCCTACCGTCACTCCATTGTTTCGGGCATGTTACAAGTCTCGCCCGAGGATGAACGCCACGTGTCGTCGGTGTGCCGCCCGCTAGGCTCACGACGTGTACGACGTCTCGCTCGGTCGCCGCCTGCTGGCCCTCTTCATCGACTGGGCGGTGGCGATGCTCAGCGTCGTCGCGGTCACCCGGACGCCGCTGGCGGGGGAGGGGGCCGTCAGCTCCTTCGTCACCCTCGGGGTCTTCTTCGTCGAGGTCACGCTCCTGACCGGCGTGCTCGGCTACTCCATCGGCAAGCGCGTGCTGAGCCTGCAGGTCGTCTCGCCCGACGGGCAGCCGATCGGCCTCCCGCGGGCGGCGCTGCGCACGGCCCTGCTGTGCCTCGTGATCCCCGCCGTCATCCAGAACGAGGACCACCGGGGACTGCACGACATCCTCTCCGGGTCGCGCGTCGCCCGCCTCGGGATCTGACGTCGCTCAGCGGTCGAGGTCGGCGCGGTTGCGCTCCACCGACACGACCGTCGCGCCGTCGAAGCAGAAGCGCGCCACCCCGCGGTAGGACTCGCGGTAAGTCGTCCGTGCGTACAGGCACGACGCCCCCGACGGCTCCGCCCGTCCGCCCTCCTCGACGAACGTGCGCGCTAGGTCGGGGTCGTCCGTGCCACCGGCCTCGCGCACGTCGTCGGCCGTGAGCGCGTCGCCGCGCGCGTCGAGCGAGCGGTACGTCTGGCTCGTCATCTCGCCCGACGTCGCCGCCTGGCACGCGCCGACGCCGAGCGTCGCCGCGAGCGCCAGGACCAGCCACGTGCGAGGCATCAGCCCCGCATCTGGCGGCGGGCGCCCTTCATGCTCGTCGGCACCGGGCCACGCGGCATGGGTGCGGCCGGGCGCATCGCGTCGAGCGCCTTCAGCTTGTTGAGGATCGCGGTCTGCTCGGCCGGCTTGATCGCGTTCGGCAGCTTGCGCACGTGCTTGATCAGCTTCGGCAGCGGCACCTCGCCGTCGCCGCGGCCGACGACGACCTCGAGCACCGGCACCTCGTCGCCGACGATGCGCGCGTGCTTCTTGCGCTCCGACGCGATCAGGCTGCGCACGCGGGTGGAGTTGCCCTCGCCGACGAGGATGATGCCCGGACGCCCGACGACGCGGTGCACGACGTCCTGGTTCTTGTTGAACGCCGCCGCCTGCTTGACGTGGTAGCCGCGACGCAGCATCTGCAGCGCGCCTGCAGCGGCGCCCGTCTGGCCCTCGACCTGCGAGTAGGCGGCCTTCTCCGCGCGACGTCCGAGCACGAACAGCGCGCCGAGGATGCCGAACAGCACCGAGATGATCACGGTGAGGACGATCGCCAGCACGCCGGTGCCGATGAACGTCAGCAGCAGCACGGCCGGGATGCCGGCGCCCAGCACGAAGGCCAGCAGCATGAACAGGCCGACGTTGCGGTCGGACTGCTTGGTGATCTTGTACGCCTGGCGCAGCTGGCGCAGACGTCCCTCGGGCGGGGCGGCAGGGGTGGACATGCCGCCCATCCTACGGGTGCCTCAGGCGGCGCCGTCCGTGTGGCGGAGGACGACCTCGCCCGTGGACTCACGCCTCTCGACGGCCTGCTGGTAGAGGCGTCCGGCGCGGTACGACGAGCGCACGAGCGGGCCCGACATGACGCCGGCGAAGCCGATCTCGTCGGCCTCGTCCTTGAGCTCGACGAACTCCTCGGGCTTCACCCAGCGCTCGACGGGGTGGTGGCGCGGGGAGGGGCGCAGGTACTGCGTGATCGTGATGAGGTCGCAGCCGGCCTCGTGCAGGTCGCGCAGCGCCTGCGAGACCTCCTCGCGGGTCTCGCCCATGCCGAGGATGAGGTTGCTCTTGGTGACCAGGCCGTAGTCGCGCGCCTGCATGATGACGTCGAGCGAGCGCTCGTACGTGAACGCCGGACGGATGCGCTTGAAGATGCGCGGCACGGTCTCGACGTTGTGCGCGAGGACCTCAGGCCGGGAGCTGAAGACCTCCTCGAGCAGGTCGGGCTTGCCGTTGAAGTCGGGGATGAGGTTCTCGACGCCGGTGCCCGGGTTCAGCTCGTGGATCTTGCGGACCGTCTCGGCGTACAGCCACGCGCCACCGTCGGGCAGGTCGTCGCGGGCGACGCCCGTGATCGTCGAGTAGCGCAGCTCCATCTTCTGCACGCTCTCGGCCACGCGGCGCGGCTCGTCGCGGTCGAGCGGGGCGGGCTTGCCGGTGTCGATCTGGCAGAAGTCGCAACGTCGCGTGCACTGCTCGCCGCCGATGAGGAAGGTGGCCTCGCGGTCCTCCCAGCACTCGAAGATGTTGGGGCAGCCGGCCTCCTGGCAGACCGTGTGCAGACCCTCGCCCTTCACCAGCTTCATCAGCTCGTTGTACTCAGGACCCATCTTCGCGCGGGTCTTGATCCACTCGGGCTTCTTCTCGATCGGGGTCTGGCTGTTGCGGACCTCGAGTCGAAGCATCTTGCGGCCGTCCGGTGCGATCGTCACGCCGTCCAGCGTACGCCGCCGTCCCAGCGTCGCCACGGGCGCACGCCTACCGGGGCGTAGCCTCGCTAGGGTCGAGGCGTGAGCATCCTCGACCGCTCCTGGACCCGACCGCGACCCACGCGCGCCCAGCTGGCGACCGACGTCGTCCTGGGGGTCGTCGCGGCCCTCGTGAGCGTCGCGTCGGTGCAGGTCTACGCCAGCGCGTCGGGCGTGTCGACGGGCTGGAAGGGCGTCGAGGCGTACCTGTGGTTCGGCCTCGGCGGCCTCGCCCTGTGCTGGCGTCGGCAGTACCCGCTGACCGTCCTCGTGGTGGTCTCGGCCGTCTTCATCGTCGTCGGCGAGCGGCTGCTCGAGCTGGGCGCCGTCTTCACCATCCAGATGGTGCTCTTCGCCGCGCTCTACGCCGCGTGGGCGTGGTCGCGGCGGCCGAGGTCGCTGATGGTCGTCACCCTGGTGGTGCTCGTCGGCATGTTCGGCTGGCTGCTGTGGTCGTTCGGTCGCGACCTCATGCCGCCGCTCGGCGAACAGACCGGTCTGCTGCCACCCAAGGTCGCGCTCATCGTCTACAGCGTCGCGCTGAACGTCATGTACTTCTTCGGAGCCATCGCCTGGGGGCAGGCCGCCTACCTCAGCGCCCGACGCAGCGCGCTCGTGGAGGACCAGCGCGAGCGCGAGCGCGCCGTGCAGGACGTCGAGCAGCGGCAGGCCGTGCAGGCCGAGCGGGTCCGGATCGCACGCGACCTGCACGACGTCGTCGCGCACCACGTCAGCGGCATCGGCGTGCAGGCCGCCGGCGCCAGCCGCCTGCTCGAGGCCCGGCCCGAGCGCGCCCGCGAGGCGCTCGGGGCGATCGAGACGTCGTCGCGCCAGGCCGTCGCCCAGATGCACCAGATCGTCGGGCTGCTGCGCTCCGACGACGACGCCGCGCCGTCGGACCGCGGCCCCCAGCCAGGCCTCGACGACGTCCGCCAGCTCGCCGTGACCACCGACCGCCCGTCCGTCGAGGTGCACTGCGTGGGGGAGACGTTCCCCGTGCCGGACACGGTCGGGCTGTCGCTCTACCGGGTCGCGCAGGAGGCGCTCAGCAACGTGCGACGCCACTCCGCGGCGACGTCGGCGCGGGTGACCCTGCGCCACCTCAGCGAGCCGGGGGAGCGCGCCGCGGTCGAGGTCGAGGTGCTCGACGACGGCCCCACCCGCTCCACGCCCCGCGAGGACGGCGGCGGGTTCGGGCTCGACGGCATCCGCGAGCGCGTCGCCATGCACGGCGGCCTCGCCGACATCGGCCCCCGACCCGCGGGCGGCTTCCGCGTGCGGGTACGCATCCCCGTCGACCGGGAGGACGCATGAGCGACCCGACCCCCATCCGCGTGCTGCTCGTCGACGACCAGGAGCTGATCCGCGCCGGGTTCTCGATGATCCTGGAGATCGAGGACCACATCGAGGTCGTCGGCGAGGCGCGCGACGGCGACGAGGCGCAGCGCCAGGTCGCGGCGCTGTCGCCCGACGTCGTGCTGATGGACGTGCAGATGCCCGGCACCGACGGCATCGCCGCCACGGAGCGCATCGTCGCCGAGCACCCCGACACACGCGTGCTCATCCTCACGACGTTCGACGACGACGAGTACCTGTTCGCGGCGCTGCAGGCCGGCGCCAGCGGGTTCCTGCTCAAGAACTGCCCGCCCGAGGACCTCGTGAGCGCCATCGGCCTCGCCGCGCAGGGTCACGGGCTGCTTGCGCCCGAGGTCACGCGTCGCGTCATCGCCCGCTCCACCGGCCGCGCCCGCCACGACGCGACCGTCCTCGACGACCTGACCGACCGCGAGCGCGACGTGCTCCGCGCCCTCGCTCGCGGGCTCAGCAACGCCGAGATCGCCGCCGAGATGTACGTGAGCAGCGCGACCGTGAAGTCGCACGTCTCGCGCATCCTCACCAAGCTCGGCGCCCGCGACCGCGTGCAGGCGGTGATCGTCGCGTTCGAGTCCGGCCTGATGGATGACTGAACCCGACCGAGCGCAGCGAGGGAGCCGTGAGGGCGATGGAGCCGTCGCACCATGGGCGTAGCCGCGACGGAGCGAGTGGTGCACGCCGAAGGCGTCCCGCTGTATCGAGACCTCGGCAGCGGTCAGGCTCAGGTGTGTGCCCGCTCTGCGCTGATCCGCGCCGAGTGGTCTCGATACGCGGCCTCGAGCTCGCTGGCGCTCGCCGCGGCCGCTACTCGACCAGCGGTGGGGTGCTTGCTCGACGCTGATCCGCCCTGAGTGGTCTCGATGCGCCGATGCGGATGCTCGTTCCTCGCGTGCATCGGCTACTCGACCAGCGGTGGGGGTGCTCGCTCGACGCTGATCCGCGCCGAGTGGTCTCGATACGCGGCCTCGAGCTCGCTGGCGCTCGCCGGGTCCGCTACTCGACCAGCGGTGCTGGGTGGGCGCTCGGCGCTGGTCCGCGCCGAGTGGTCTCGATACGCGGCCCCGGGCTCGCTGGCGCTCGCCGGGTCCGCTACTCGACCAGCGGTGGGGGTTACTCGACCAGCGGTGCTGGGTGGGGTGGGCTCGACCTAGCCGAACGGGGGAGGCGATGGTGGCCGCGCGGCCGATGCGGCGAACCTGGACGGATCCCTAGCGTGGACGCATGATCACCGTCGAGAAGCTCAGCAGACGCTACGGGGACGTCACGGTCGTCGACGACGTGTCCTTCGAGGTCCGGCCGGGGCGCACCACGGGTTTCGTGGGCGCGAACGGCGCGGGCAAGACCACCACCATGCGCATGATCATGGGGGTGCTCAGTGCCAGCGCGGGCGAGGTGCGCTGGAAGGGCGAGCCGATCACCGCCGACGTGCGCCGCTCCTTCGGCTACATGCCGGAGGAGCGCGGGCTCTACCCGCGCATGAACCTCGTCGACCAGCTCGTCTACTTCGCTCGCCTGCACGGGCTCGACCCCCGCGACGCGCGCTCGCGCGTCGACGAGCTCCTCGAGCACTTCGACCTCACCGACCGCGGCAGCGACCTGCTCGACACGCTCTCGCTCGGCAACCAGCAGCGCGTCCAGATCGCCGCGTCGCTCGTTCACCGCCCGACCGCGCTGGTGCTCGACGAGCCGTTCTCCGGCCTCGACCCGCTCGCCGTCGACTCGATGGTCGACCTGCTGCAGCAGGAGGCCGCCGACCTGCCGCTGCTGTTCTCCAGCCACCAGCTCGACCTCGTCGAGCGGCTCTGCGACGACCTCGTCATCCTCGCCGGCGGCCGCGTCGTGGCCGCCGGACCCGTCGACGAGCTCCGCGACCGCGGCGCTGTCCGCTACCGGGTGGTCATGGACGGCGCCGACGCCGCGTGGCTGCGCGACCTGCGTGGCGTGCGCACCCTCGACGTCGATGGCGAGGAGGCGCTCGTGGAGCTGGACGGACTCAAGCCCGCCGAGCTGACGCGTGCCGCCTTCGAACGCGGTCCGGTCGTCGAGGTCGCCCGCATGCACCAGCCCCTGTCCGACATCTTCCGGGAGTCCGTCCGATGAGCACCCACACCCCGCACCCCGACCAGAGCAGCGGCACCCGCGCGCCGCGTGACGCGTGGAAGGTCGTCGCGCGGCGTGAGATCGACGTGCAGGTGCGGACGAAGTCGTTCCGCATCGGCCTGCTCGTCACGATCGTCGGCATCGTCGCCACGATCGTCGGCGTCCACTGGTTCCAGAACCGCGACACGACGCAGACGGTCGCCGTCGTCGAGCCGGCGGCCGCCGCGGTGGTCAAGGCCGCCGACCAGCTCGCCGGCGACGACACGCTGACCATCCGCCCGAAGAGCGTCGCCGACACCGCCGCGGCGGAGCGGGCCGTGAAGGACGGCGACGCCGACGCCGCCCTGCTCGCGACCGACGACGGCTACGAGCTCGTGGGGGAGCGCGACGTCGACGCGACCGTGCAGCAGTCCGTCACCGCAGCGGTGCGCGCGACGGCGCTGCAGCAGAACGCCGCCGCTCAGGACGTCGACCTGTCCGCGCTCGACGCCGGCACGACCACGTCGGAGCGGCTGCTCGATCGCGGGGCCGACGACGGCGGGCTGCGCCAGGCGACGTCGTTCGTGTTCGTCCTGCTCTTCTACCTGACCGCGATCGTGCTCGGCATGGGCATCGCGAGCAGCGTGACGCAGGAGAAGGAGAGCCGGGTCGTCGAGATCCTCGCCGCCGCCGTCCCGATCCGTCAGCTGCTGTGGGGCAAGGTCGTGGGCAACACGGCGCTGGCCGTGCTGCAGATCGTCAGCTACGCCGCAGCCGGTGTCGTGGGGCTGCTGCTCACCGGCCAGAGCGGCGCGCTCGACGTCGTCGGCCTGCCGATGCTCTGGTACGTCCTGTTCTTCCTCGTCGGCTTCGTCGCCCTCGCCAGCCTCTGGTCGGTGGCCGGGTCGCTCGCGTCGCGCACGCAGGACCTGCAGTCGACGACGATGCCCGCGCAGATGCTGCTGCTCGTGCCGTACTTCCTCGCGATCCTGGGCGGGGAGAGCATCAAGACGGTCGTGTCGATGATCCCGGTGGTCTCGTCGATGATGATGCCGGCGCGGCTCGTGGAAGGGTCCGTGCCCGCCTGGCAGGTCGCGGTCGCCCTCGGCGGCACGCTGCTCGCGTCGGTGCTGCTCGTGAGGGTCGGAGCGCGCGTGTTCGAGCGGACCCTGCTGCGCACCGGCGACAAGATCGGCTATCGCGAGGCGCTCTCGCTGGCCGAGTAGACGCCACGTCAGCGCCACGTCAGCGCTGGGTCAGGCCGACGTCAGGACGTCGCAGCCCCCGGGAGCCCGAGCACGGGCACCTGGGGGTGCGCGTCGTCGTGCACGAGGTCCGGTGACGACGTGTACGGCTCCCAGCCCAGCAGGTCGACGAGGTGCGGACGCACGGCGTCGGCCGCCTCAGGCACGCGCACCCGGCGTCCCAGCTCAGCGGTCAGCGTCGTCACGCCTGCGTCGGCGATGCCGCAAGGCACGAACCGGTCGTACCAGGCGAGGTCGACGTCGGCGTTGAGCGAAAAGCCGTGCATCGTCACCCCGCGGGTCACGCGGATGCCGATCGCGGCGATCTTGCGCTCCGGGCCGCGCTGGTCGGCCGCCACCCACACGCCGGAGCGTCCCGGCACCCGGCCGGACGCGACCCCGAGGTCGGCGACGGCGCGGATCAGCGCCTCCTCGACCCGCCGCACGTAGTCGACGACGAGCACGTGGGAGGGCAGGCGCGTGATCGGGTAGCCGACCAGCTGGCCCGGGCCGTGGAACGTGATCTTGCCGCCGCGGTCGACGTCGACGACGGGGGTGCCGTCGAACGGACGCTCGTGCGGCTCGGTGCGCTTGCCGGCCGTGTAGACGGGCGGGTGCTCGAGCAGGAGCGCGGTGTCGTCGATCTCGTCGGTCACGCGCTGCGCGTGCAGCTCGCGCTGCAGCTCCCAGGCCGCCTCGTAGTCGAGGGCGCGGTCGCCGTACCAGTCGTCGATGATCTGCAGGCTCACGCTCCTACCGTAGCCCCGGTGTGGACGGCCGCTCGACGCGAGCGGGACGGGCGTCGAGGCTGACGTCATGACCAGCTGGCTGGCGGCGCTCGTGACGTGGTGCAGCACGCTGCTCGGCACGGGCGACGCCGACCTTGCCTGCCTCGAGCTGGGCCGTCTCGACGCGCTGCGGGCGGAGGCGTTCGTGAGCGGCGACCCGGAGCCGCTCCGCGACGTCTACGCCACGCCCACGCTGCGCGAGGCCGACGCGAGCGTCCTGCGCGGCTGGTCCGACCGGGGGCTGCGGCTCGAGGGCATGGCGCAGCAGCGGACGTCGTGCCACGTGGTCGCGCGGTCCGGCCGGCGGGTGGTGCTCGACGTCGTCGACCGGCTCGGGCCCACCCGTGCCGTGGGCCCGCAGCAGGCGTACCGGCTCCCCAGCGACCAGCCGACCCGACGCAGGGTCCTGCTCACCTGGACGGCCGACGGGTGGCGCATCGGCGCGACCCGGTGAGCGTCAGGCGAGGGCCGAGCGGAGGGCCGACGCGAGGTCGGCGTCCTCGAAGACGAACCCGTTGTCGAGCAGCACCCGCGGCACCATGCGCAGCGAGCCGAGCAGGTCGTCCGAGAGCGCCCCCAGCGCCACGCGCAGCACGGGAGCCGGCGCGACGAGCACGGTCGGGCGGCCCAGCACGTCGCCGAGCGTGTTCGTGAACTCGGCGTTCGTCGGCGCCTCCGGCAGCGACAGGTTGACCGGGCCGCTGATGCTCTCGCGCTCGAGCAGGAAGGCCACGGCGCGCACCCAGTCGCGGCGCGACATCACCGACATGCGCTGGCGACCGTTGCCCAGGCGCGGACCGAGCCCGAGCTTGAACGGCAGCAGCATCGGACCCAGGAGCCCGCCCTCGTCGTCGAGGGGGAGTCCGGTGCGCAGGTGCACCACGCGCTGGCCGGCCTGCTCGGCCTCGACCGTGGCACCCTCCCACGCGACGCAGAGGTCGGCGAGGAACCCGTCGCCGCGACCGGCCGACTCGGTGAGCCGGTCCTGGCCGCGGTCGGCACCGTAGATGCCCATGGCCGAGCCCGACAGCAGCACGGTCGGGGAGCTCGACGCCGCCACCGCGCGCGCGATGGTGGTGGTCGAGTCGACCCGCGACGACCACAGCTGCTTCTTGTAGCTCTTCGTCCGGGGCCACCGGGCGATCGTCGCGCCCGAGAGGTTGACGACGGCGTCGGCGCGGTCGATCAGCACCTGGTCGATCCGGCCGGCGGCGGGATCCCACAAGGAGGCGTCAGGACCTGGGGTCCCCGAGCGCACCAGACGCGTCACCTGGTGGCCCTGGTCCCGCAGGTGCGAGACCAGGGCCGAGCCCAGGAAGCCGGACGCGCCGCCGACGACGACGTGCATCAGCGGGTCAGAGCTCGCCCTCGAAGGAGCCGCTCTGCAGCCGCTCCTTGACCGCCGTCAGGAACCGACCGGCGTCGGCACCGTCGATGAGGCGGTGGTCGTAGGTGAGCGCCAGGTACGCCATGCTGCGCACCGCGATGCTGTCGCTGCCGTGCGCGTCGGTGATGACCACCGGGCGCTTGACGACAGCACCGACACCGAGGATCGCGACCTGCGGCTGGTTGATGATCGGCGTGTCGAACAGCGCGCCGTTGCTGCCGAGGTTCGTGATCGAGAACGTGCCACCGGACAGCTCGTCGGGCTTGATCTTGTTCGTGCGGGTGCGCTCGGCCGCGTCGGCGATCTTGCGCGCCAGCCCGGCGATCGAGAGGTCGCCGGCGTCCTTGATCGTGGGCACGAGCAGACCGCGCTCGGTGTCGACGGCGATGCCGAGGTGCTCGCCGGCCGGGTACGTGACCGTGCCGGCCTCGAGGTCGAGCGCCGCGTTGAGCGTCGGGTACTGCTTGAGCGCCTCGACGGCCGCCTTCGCGAAGAACGGCAGGAACGTCAGCTTGACGCCCTCACGCTCGAGGAACGCGTCCTTGTGCTTGGTGCGCAGTCGGGCGATCTCGGTGACGTCGACCTCGTGCACCTGCGTGAGCTGGGCCGAGATCTGCAGCGACTCGGTGAGTCGCGACGCGACGACCTTGCGCAGCCGGCTGAGCTTCTCCGTCTTGCCGCGCAGCGGCGACGGCTCCGATGACGCGGCCGGCGCGGGGGCGGAGGGCGCCGACGCGGCCGGGGCGGGCGCTGCGGCCTCCTCGGCCTTCTTGGCTGCGTCGAGGACGTCCTGCTTGCGGATGCGACCGCCGACGCCGCTGCCGGTGACGGCCGCGAGGTCGACCCCGTGCTCCTTGGCGAGCTTGCGCACGATCGGCGTCACGTAGGTGTCGCCGCCGCTCTGCGTCGAGGCGCCCGACGTCTGCGGGGCCTCCTGCTTCGGCTCGGGACGCGCCTCGTTCTCCGGGTGCGCCTGCTTCTCGGGCTGGGCGGTCGGGGCGGAGGCGGACGGGGCGGGAGCCGACTCCTCCTTCGTGACCTCCTCGGCCTTCTCGGGCTGGCTCTTCTCGGCCTCGGCGGCCTCCTCGAGCTTCTCGGCCTGCGCCGGGTCCTCGGCGGGGTCGCTGTCGAGCGACGGGGCCTCGTCGGACGAGCCGCCCGAGGAGGAGCCCGCGGCGGACGGGTCGCCGACGACGGCCAGCACGGCGCCGACCTCGACGGTCTCGTCCTCCTCGACCTTGATCTCGAGGATGGTGCCCGCGACGGGGGAGGGGATCTCGGTGTCGACCTTGTCGGTGGAGATCTCGAGCAGCGGCTCGTCGACCTCGACGGTGTCGCCGACGGCCTTGAGCCAGGTGGTGACGGTGCCCTCGGTGACGCTCTCGCCGAGCTCGGGCAGCGTGACCTCGGTGCCCTCGCCGGTCGACTGCGTCTCCAGGTGCGGCTCCTCGCCGTGCTGGTTGACCGGGGTGCCGTCGCTCTCGCGCGCCGGCTCCTCACCGGGCTGCTCGGCGGACGCCTCGTCGGAGGAGCCCTCCTCGACGTCGGCGTCCTCGGTCTCCTCCGGCTCGGCCGGGGCCTCGCCGCCGCCGTCGGACGGGCTCTCGTCGGCGTCGCCGATCACGGCGAGGTCGGCGCCGACCTCGACGGTCTCGTCCTCCTCGACCTTGATCTCGAGGATGGTGCCCGCGACGGGGGAGGGGATCTCGGTGTCGACCTTGTCGGTGGAGATCTCGAGCAGCGGCTCGTCGACCTCGACGGTGTCGCCGACGTTCTTCAGCCAGGTGGTGACGGTGCCCTCGGTGACGCTCTCGCCGAGCTCGGGAAGGGTGACGGTCGTTGCCATGATGTCGTCCTCGTTCGGGTCAGGCGTGCGAGTGGAGGGGCTTGCCGGCCAGGGCGAGGGCAGCCTCGCCGAGAGCCTCGTTCTGGGTGGGGTGCGCGTGGATCAGCTGCGCGACGTCCTCGGGGTAGGCCTCCCAGTTGACGATGAGGGAGGCCTCGCCGACCTGCTCGCCGTAGCGGGCGCCGATCATGTGCACGCCGACGATCGGCCCGTCCTTCTCGCGGACGAGCTTGATGACACCGGCCGTGCCGAGGATCTGGCTCTTGCCGTTGCCGCCGAGGTTGTACTCGACCGTCTCGACGTTCTCGTCGCCGTACTTCTCCTTGGCCTGCGGCTCGGTGATGCCGACCGACGCGAGCTCGGGGTCGCAGTAGGTGACGCGCGGGATGCCCGGGTCGAGGACCGGCTGCGGGGAGAGGCCCGCGATCTCCTCGGCCACGAAGATGCCGTGCGCGAAGCCGCGGTGCGCGAGCTGCAGGCCGGGCACGAGGTCGCCGACGGCGAACACGCCGGGGACGTTCGTGCGCAGGCGCTCGTCGGTGGGGACCCAGCCGCGGTCGACCGTGACACCGGCCTCCTCGAAGCCGTTGCCGTTGCCGTTCGGACCGCGACCCACCGCGACGAGGACGAGGTCGGTCTCGATGGTCGAGCCGTCCTCGAGGGAGACCGTGACGCCGCTGTCGGTCTGCTCGACGCCGGAGAACTTGGTGCCCGTCTTGAAGGCGATCTTGCGCTTGCGGAACGCGCGCTCGAGGTTCTTCGACAGCGTCGGGTCCTCCAGCGGGACCAGCGACGGGAGCGCCTCGATGATGGTGACCTCGGCGCCGAAGGAGCGCCAGACCGACGCGAACTCCACGCCGATGACGCTGCCGCCGATGATGACGACCTTCTCGGGGACCTCGCTCATCGTGAGGGCCTCCTCGCTCGTCACGACGCGGCCGCCGATCTCGAGGCCGGGGAGGCTGCGGGCGTAGGAGCCGGTGGCGAGCACGACGTTGCGGCCGGTGTACTGCTGGCCGTCGACCTCGACGACGCCGCCGCCGTTCGCGTCGGTGGAGACGAGGCGACCCTCGCCCTCCACGACCGTGATGCCGCCGGACTTGATGAGGCCCTGCAGACCCTTGTAGAGACGGTCGATGACGCCGGCCTTGTAGCTGTTGACCTGCGCCATGTCGATGCCCTCGAACGTCGCCTTGACGCCGTAGGTCTCGCTGTGGCGGGTCTCGTCGGCGACCTCGGCGGCGTGCAGCAGCGCCTTGGTCGGGATGCAGCCGTTGTGCAGGCAGGTGCCGCCGAGCTTGCCCTTCTCGACGAGCGCGACGCTGAGGCCGAGCTGCACCGCACGGAGGGCGCAGGCGTAACCGCCGCTGCCGCCGCCCAGGATGACGATGTCGAAGGTGTTCGTGCTCTGGTCGCCCGGGCTGTCCGCCACAGTGTCCTCCCGCGTGGAATGGTCGTTCGCCAGCCATCTTGTCACCCTCGGCCCACGCCGCACCACGGGGGGAGCGACCGGTGAGTAGGTTCTCTGGACTCGTCCGCGGGGCTCGTCCGCAGGGGTCGTCGCAGGCGTCGTCGCAGGGGTCGTCCGGGGGAGCGGTCGCCTCGTACCGGGCCCGTCGCCACCGGGGGTCGGGCAGAATGTCGCCATGGCACTGTTCGGCCGCCGACGCGGCAGCTCCGACCGCCGCGCCGTGCGTGACGACATGGCGGCGCTGCGCGACTGGGCGACCATCCGTCACGGCGTCGAGGCGTACGTCGAGCCGCGCACGTCCTTCAACGAGCCCACGGTCGTGCTGGTCGCGTCCGACGGCGAGTCGATCCGCCGACGCGTGGAGTCCTACAAGGCGGCCGCCGAGCTGGCCCGCAAGCTCGGGATCCCGGTCTACGACGCGAACCGTGTGGGCTACCCGCAGCGCATGCGCGACTACGCGGTGCGCCAGCAGGGCCGCTCCAGCGGCCACACGGCGTCGTCCAGCAGCCGCGACCCGCGACGCTCCACCGCCGGCGGCGGACCGACGCGTCCGCCAGCCGGACCCCGCTCGCTGTCGCCGAGCGAGCGCGACGCCATCGCGACGCTGCAGGTCTCGGCCGACGTCGCGGGCGGCGACGTCACCGTCCGCCCCGACGACGAGGTGCTGCGCCGCTGGTGGAAGCAGGCCCGTGCGCGCTCGCACCCCGACCGTCGCGGCGGCGACCGCACGGAGTGGGACGAGGTCGAGCAGGCCGCCCAGACCCTCAACCTCTCCTGACCCCCAGCCTCAGGACGTCAGGGGCGGGGGTCGGCGTGCTCCGGGGGCCAGACCACGGCGAAGCGCTCGAACCGGGTCTCCATCGCGTCGACGTCGACGTCGTCCGCGAGGCCCAGCACCCGGCGGGCGAAGTCGCGGTGCGCCCGCAACCACCAGGCGCGGGTGAGGTCGCCCTCGCCCTCGTCGCGCGCGAACGCGTCGTCGACGGAGTCGAGGCGCCCGACGCGCACGTCGACGGTCCGCAGCACGACCTGGGACCGTCCGGAGCCGTCGAGCACGACCCAGTGGTCGCCGACGCGGACCGGGTGGTCGTCGGGGCACACCGGGCCGGCCGTCGCGCGCTTGCCGCCACCGACGACGAGCGCGAGGAGCGCGTCGGCCATCGCGGGGGAGTCGCCGAACGGCTCCACCGCGGGCTCGACGTCGGCCGCCTCGGGGTGCGCGGCGACGTACGCGGCCCAGAGGTCGTCCATCAGGACCAGCCGGCCTCGTCGAGACCGCCCGGCACCTCGACGTCGGGAGACGGGTCGTAGGGGGTGCGGGTGAAGACGAAGCTCGCCAGCGTCAGCTGCACCGGTCGGCCGTCGGCGTCACGACGGACCGCCAGGCGTTCGCCCTCGTGGTAGCCCTCCAGCCCGATCCAGGTGCCGTCGGCGTCGGCGCGGAAGCGGGCACCGCGGCCCGCGCCCGGCTCGCCCAGCACCAGGTGCTCGTCCTCGAGACGGGCTGAGTATCGGGCGGTGCCCCAGAACCAGTCGCCCACCAGGTCGAGCCGGTCCGCGTGGCCGGGCCGGCGTGTCCAGGCCGGACCAGCCAGGGGCTCCAGCTCGCGCAGGAGGTCGAGCAGGTCGGTGGCCAGGGGGCCGAGGCCGGAGGTGGCGTTGGCAAGGACGACGACGCCATCCCCGGTGGCCGCGTCGACCCGCAGGCCCGCGAGGAAGCCGGGCATCGATCCGCCGTGCCCCACGAAGCGGCGACCGCCGACGTTCCAGACCTGCCAGCCGAGCGCGTGGGCCCCGGTCCAGGGCTGCCGCGGGACGTCGCTCACGGCGACGGGTCGCAGCATCTCCTCGAGCGTGCCCGACGGGAGCAGGTCGTCGGTACGGCCGGCGGCGAACGCGGCCCAGCGCGCGAGGTCCTCGGCGCTCGACCAGAGCTGCCCGGCGGGAGCGAGCGCCTCGGCGTCGTGCTCGGGCTCCACGTGGGCGACGTCGGCGAAGGGGTGCACGGCCAGGCCCGGTGCCGCGTCGGGGCCGGGTCGCAGCGTCGTCGCGGTCATGCCGAGCGGCTCGAGGAGGTCGGCGACGACGCTCTCGTGCCACGACGTGCCCCGCAGGCGGGCGACCAGCTCGCCCAGCACGGCGAAGCCGGTGTTGGAGTAGTGGAACCGCGTGCCGGGGACGTGGACGAGCCGCGGTGCGGCCGTCGCTAGCAGGTCCGTCCACGTCAGCCCTGGCGAGCGCTCCCACCACGAGGCGTCGGTCTCGGCCTGCAGGCCGGCGGTGTGGCTCAGCAGCTGCGCGACGGTGACGTCGAGGTCGAGCTCCGGCAGGTGCCGACCGATCCGGTCGTTGAGGGCCAGGTGGCCCTCGTCGCGCAGCCGCAGCACCTGCACGGCGACGAAGGTCTTCGTGATCGAGCCGATCCGGTACGCGGTCCGGGGCGTGGCCTCAGGCGACGCATCGATGCCGTCGACGTGGCCGGCCGCGCCCGACCACACCGTCCGACCCCCGCGCACGAGAGCGGCGGTGACCGACGGGAGCCGTCGGTCCCGCTGCTCCGCGGCGACGCGGGCGTCGAGCCGGCGGCGGGTCGCCTCGAGCAGGTCCGGCTCAGTCACCGGACGCGAGGTCCGACGCGAGACGCACGAGCGTGCGGACCGAGACGCCGGTGCCGCCGGACGGCGTGTAGCCGTGCTCGCCGCCGTCGTTGAACGACGGACCGGCGATGTCGAGGTGCGCCCAGGGGGTGTCACCGACGAACTCGCGCAGGAACGCGGCCGCGAACAGGGTGCCACCGTAGGGCTTGGGGTTGTGCTGGCGGATGTCGGCGATCTTCGACGACGTCACCGCCGACTTCATCTCCTCGACGATCGGCAGCGGCCACATGGACTCGCCCGTGGTGCGCGCGGCGTCGAGGATCGCGTCGCTGAGGGCGTCGTCGTTGCCGAGCACGCCCGTGGTGCGCTCGCCGAGCGCGACGACGCAGGCGCCCGTGAGGGTCGCGACGTCGACGATCCGGTCGGCGCCGGCCTCGACCGCCAGGGAGAGACCGTCGGCGAGGACGAGGCGGCCCTCGGCGTCGGTGTTGTGCACCTCGACCGTGGAGCCCGAGCGCATGATGAGGACGTCACCCGGACGCGTGGCCGAGCCGCTGGGCATGTTCTCGGCGAGGCAGGCGAAGGCGGTGACCTTGACCGGCAGGCCGAGCTCGGCGATGGCGAGCGTGGCGGCGACCACGGCTGCGGCACCCGCCATGTCGATCTTCATGGTCTGCATGCCGGAGCCGCTCTTGATCGAGAGGCCGCCGGAGTCGAACGTGATGCCCTTGCCGACGAGGGCGAGGTGCGTGACGGCCTTGCGGGGCTCGTAGGAGAGCCGCACCAGACGCGGGGGAGCCTCCGAGCCGGCACCGACGCCGAGGATGCCGCCGCACCCCTCCTTCTCGAGCCGCCTCTCGTCCCACACCGAGACCTTGACCGGCTGGCGTCCGGCGACCTCGGCGATCTGGTCGGCGAACGCCGGCGGTCGCAGGTCCCCGGGCGGGGTGTTGACCCAGTCGCGGGCGAGGGCGGTGGCGCGTGCGACGACCGCGGCGTGCTCGACGGCGTCGACGACCGTGCTCTGGCGCCCGAAGGCCGACAGCACCGTGACCGCACCCAGGCGCGCGTCGTCGTCGGACGCCTTCGTCTTGTAGGCCTCGTAGCGGTAGGCGCCGAGCAGCGCGCCCTCCGCGACCGCGACGACGTCGTCCGCACCGGCCGGCTGCAGCGCCAGGGCGGTGGTCGAGGCCTTCAGCCTGATCGCGGCGCGCACGCCCGAGGCGGCGGCGCGGCGCAGCTCCTCGGCGTCGGGCTCCTCGCTCAGGCCGACGGCGACGACGGTGCCCGCCTTCGTGGCCTCCCCGCCGGGCGCCACGACGACCTGCCCCTTCTCGCCGGTGAAGCCGAGCAGGGCCAGCGTCGGGGCGAGGTCGGCCGCGTCGTCGTCGGTCCGCACGCCGAGCACGAGGACGTCGGTCTTGACCGTCGAGGGCTTGGCGGTGCTGACGGAGACGTCAGGCAAGGAGGAGGCGGACGAGCGGGCGGGCGTCGAAGGGGCCATGTCGCCCATGTAATCACGCAGCCCGCTACGTTGGCCGACATGGACCTGCTCCGTTCGCCGCTGCACGACCACCACGTGGCCCTCGGCGCCAAGATGGCCGAGTTCGGGGGCTGGTCGATGCCTTTGGAGTACCCGTCGGAGTCCGGTGGCGGCGTCCTCGCCGAGCACGCTGCCGTGCGCGAGGCGGCGGGCCTGTTCGACGTGAGCCACCTGGGCAAGGCCAGCGTCCGCGGCGCGGGCGCCGTCGACCACGTGAACGCGCACCTGACGAACGACCTGCGTCGCATCCGTCCCGGCCAGGCCCAGTACACGCTCTGCTGCGACGAGGACGGCGGCACCGTCGACGACCTCATCGCCTACGTGCGCAGCGACTTCGACGTCTTCCTCGTGCCCAACGCCGCCAACACGGCCGCCGTCGTGGAGCGGCTGCGCGCCGATGCTCCGGCCGGCATCGAGGTGGTCGACCGTCACCGCGAGCTGGCCGTCCTCGCCGTGCAGGGGCCCGCGGCCGACGCGGTGCTCGCCGGTGTCGGCGTGCCCACCGACCACGCCTACATGTCGTTCGTCGAGGCGCCCGTCGGCGGCGCCGAGGCGATCGTGTGCCGCACCGGCTACACGGGGGAGAAGGGCTACGAGCTCGTCGTCCGGGCCGACGACGCCCCCGCTGTCTGGGAGGCGCTGCTGGCCGCAGGCGAGCCGCACGGGCTGCGGCCCTGCGGTCTCGGCGCGCGCGACACGCTGCGCACCGAGATGGGCTACCCGCTGCACGGCCACGAGCTGTCGGCCGAGATCTCCCCGGTCATGGCACGCGCCGGCTGGGCGGTCGGCTGGGACAAGCCGACGTTCACCGGCAAGGACGCGCTCGTGCGTCAGCGTGAGGAGAAGAGCGTCCCGCTGGTGCGCGGCATCGTCTCCTCCGGCCGCGGGATCCCGCGACCGGGCATGGTGGTGCGGGCCGTCGGACCCGACGGCGCACCCGGTGACGTCGTCGGCGAGGTGACGTCCGGGACCTTCTCGCCCACGTTGCGCCAGGGGATCGGGCTGGCGCTGCTCGACCGCGCGGTCGGCGACGGCGACGACGTGCTCGTGGAGGTGCGACGTCGCGCTGAGCCGTTCACGGTGACCAAGCCCCCGTTCGTCGCCCCCTCGACCTGAGCCCCGACCTCGTCCCGGCCTGCCGCACGGTCACGTCGGGGCGAGGATGGCACGACCGACCACGCACGACCGATCAGGAGGACGTCGATGAGCTGGACCTGGCTGCTGGAGACCGCCGACGGACAGGAGAAGGGTCGTTCCGACGCCTTCGACAGCCGCGGTGACGCCGAGACCTGGATCGGCGAGACCTTCGCCGAGCTGCTCGACCAGGGCGTCGACCAGGCACGGCTGCTCGACGGCGACACCGAGGTCTACGGACCGATGTCGCTGCACGGCGAGTAGCCCCGTCGGGGCCCTCGCGCGACAGGTGAGGGGCGCGACAGGTGAGGGGTCAGACGCGCTCGCGCGGCTCCTCGCCGCGCGCGATCGCCGGCTTCGGCAGGCGGAAGCGGCGCAGCTGCGTGCTGCGCAGGACGGCGTACCCGGTCGCGCCGCGGGTCGACTCGCCCGGGAAGCGCAGCTTCAGCTGCTTGCGCAGGCCGCTGACCAGCAGGACCTCGTCGAGGATGGTCAGCAGGATCATCACGCCCCAGGCGTAGACGACGACGAGCTGCGCGAGCGGCGCCTGGACGAAGCTGAGGACGAGCACCGCGAGCAGGATCGGCAGCAGGTACTCGGCGACGTTGCGACGACGGTCGACGTAGTCACGCACGAACGCGCGCACCGGGCCGCGGTCGCGCGGGGGGAGGGCGTCGCCCTTGCCGGCCCGCAGGGCCTCCTGCTGACGACGACGCAGGTCCGAGCGCGCCTGACGGTCGCGCTGCATCTGCTCCTTGCGCGTCATCGGCGTCTTCATCGCCTTCTTCCGCGCCGCCTCGGCCTCCTTGCGGCTCGGCGTCGCACGGCCCTTCTTGGCGGCCTGGGTGCGGTCGTCGGGGGCGGCGTTCTCCTGCGTCACGGCGTCACCCTACACAGCGCGCCCACGCGGTCCGGACGCCCACGTGCCGCAGCCCCGTAGGCTGACCTCATGGGGATCGGACGCAGGATTCGCGACATCTGGAGGTCGCGCTCGCACCGTGAGCTCGACGGCGAGGAGCTACGCAGCTCCCTCGACGACACCTACCGCGCCCAGCTCGCACACCTGCAGAAGGTGCGCCGCGGCGTCGCCGACGTCACGACCAGCCGCAAGCGCGTCGAGGTGCGGCTGCGCCAGCTCGAGCAGCAGGCCGCGACGTTCGACGCGCAGGCCCGCGAGGCCGTCGAGCGCGGCGACGACGCCACCGCCCGCACCGCGCTCGGCCGCAAGGTCGGGCTCGAGGACTCGCTCGCCGACCTGCGGGAGCGGCACGCCGCGCTGCAGCAGGAGGAGGCGACCATCACCGACGCCGCCACCCGGCTCGAGGACAGCATCGAGGACTTCCGGCTCCGCAAGGACACGCTGACTGCTCGTGCGTCGGCCGCCGAGGCCCGCTCGCAGCTGACCAGCGCCGACACCGGCATCGCGTCGTCGCTCAGCAGCGTCAACCAGCAGATGGAGGCCGCCGAGCGGCACACCCGCGAGCTGGAGGCCCGTGCCGACGCGATCGACGAGCTCGTCGCCGACGGCATCGTCGCGCGGCCGGGGGAGAGCAGCGACGACCTCGAGGCGCGGCGCTTCGACCGCGAGCTGGGTCTCGACGTCCCGCAGGGCACCGAGGTGGAGGGAGAGGGCCGTGGCCCGCAGCAGGTTCAGGGCTGACCGGGGGCTCACGCTCCGCATGGGCGGGGTGAGCCTCGGGCTGGGCGCGCTCTACGTCGCGTTCGGTGCCGTCCTCATCTCCTTCTCCGGCAGCGCGGTGATCGGCCTGGTCATCACCGTCGCGCTCGCCTGGGGACAGTGGTACTTCTCCGACACGCTCGCGCTGAAGTCGATGGGTGCGCGCGTCGTCAGCCCCGAGCAGGCGCCCGAGCTGCACGCCATGATCGACCGGCTGTGCGTCATGGCCGACATGCCGAAGCCGACGGTCGCGGTCGCCGTCACCGACCTGCCCAACGCGTTCGCGACCGGTCGCACGCCGCGGCACTCGGCCGTGTGCGTCACGACCGGCATCATGCAGCGCCTCGACGCCGACGAGCTCGAGGGCGTACTGGCGCACGAGCTGTCGCACGTGGCCAACCGCGACGTCTCCGTCATGACCGTCGCGTCGTCGCTCGGCCTGCTCGCCGGCTTCATCACCCGCTGGGGGTTCTACCTCGGTGCGGGCAGCAACGACCGCGACAACCGCAACGGCAACGGCAACGGCGTGCCGTTCATCGTCGTGTTCCTCGTGAGCATGCTCGTCTACTTCGTCAGCTTCCTGCTCACCCGCGCCCTGTCGCGCTACCGCGAGCTCAGCGCCGACCGCAGCGGTGCGTACCTGACGGGTCGTCCGTCGAAGCTCGCGTCGGCGCTGGTCAAGATCTCCGGCGACATGAGCCGCATCCCCAACGAGGACCTGCGCGGCGCCCAGGCGCTCAGCGCCTTCTTCTTCGCGCCGGCGATCAACCGCGCGTCCGTGAACGCGGTCATGGCCACCCACCCGCCCCTGGAGCAGCGCCTCGCGCAGCTGGCCAAGGTCGGCGCCGAGCTGTCGGACCCGATCTGATGGGCCCGATCTGATGGGCTGGCTCGACGGCATCCTCGGCCGCTCCAAGCCGCCGGAGGCCGACCTCGACGTCCTCTTCGGGGTGCCCCAGGCCGCCCTGACGCTCGAGGCGGCGGGCTTCGCGGCCACCGGTGCGGGAGCCGTGTGCTTCCGCGACGTCGACGGCGTCAGCGACGACCGCGTGATGGCCGAGGTGCAGCAGGTCATCGGCACCGACGCCTCCGCGACGGTGGCCGTCACCGACGACGGCCAGGGCTTCCGCTGGCTGCAGGTCACGCGGGCGCCGGGCGACCTGCAAGGCCTCGTCAGCGACCTGCACGCCGCGAACTCCTCGATGGCCGATGCGGGCTTCGGCTCCCAGCTGCTGTGCTCCACGGTGCTGTTCTCGACGCCGTCGGGCGGCCCGCTCGGGCTGGTCTACCTGTTCAAGCAGGGCACCTTCTACCCGTTCGCGCCGCAGGCCGGTCGACGTCGCGACAACGCCGTCGAGCTGCAGGTGCGGGCGCTCGTCGAGGGCGACGTGCCGGTGGAGAAGGCGCTGGAGCGCTGGCTGGCGCTCTGGGACGCCCCCGGTCTGTCCGTCTGACGACGTCGGCTCGCACGACCTTCGGTAGGTTGGGCCCGTGAGCCTCGACACCCTCTCTCCCGACGAGATCCGCGCCCTCCACGACGAGCAGCAGGCCGCCTACGAGCAGCTGAAGCAGGCCGGTCTTGCGCTCGACATCACGCGTGGCAAGCCGTCGTCGGCGCAGCTCGACCTCTCCAACGCGCTCCTCGACCTGCCCGGCCAGGACTACAAGGACGCGGCCGGCACCGACACGCGCAACTACGGCGGCGTCGTCGGCAACGTGCAGCTGCGCGAGATCTTCGCCGAGCTCCTGCACGTCCCCGTGGAGCAGCTGGTGACGGGCGACAACGCCAGCCTGGCGATCATGCACGACCTCATCGTCTTCGCGATGCTCAAGGGCACGGTCGGGTCGCAGCAGCCGTGGGCGCAGGAGGAGGAGGTCGTCTTCCTCTGCCCGTCGCCCGGCTACGACCGGCACTTCGCGATCTGCGAGCAGTACGGCATCACCATGCGCACGATCGACATGCTCGACGACGGTCCCGACATGGCCGCCGTGCGCGAGGCGGTCACCGACCCCGCGGTCAAGGGCATCTGGATCGTCCCGACCTACGCGAACCCGACGGGCGCCGTCGTCAGCGAGGCGGTCGCCGCCGAGCTGGCTGCGCTCGAGACCGCCGCGCCCGACTTCCGGATCTTCTGGGACAACGCGTACGCCGTGCACCACCTCACCGAGGAGCGCACCAAGACCGCCGACATCGTCGGTCTGTGCGCCGCATCGGGACACCCGGACCGTCCCTTCGTGCTCGCGTCGACGTCGAAGATCACCTTCGCGGGAGCCGGCGTGAGCTTCTTCGCCTCCTCGCCCGAGAACATCGCCTGGTACACCGGGCTCGTCGGCAAGCGGACCATCGGGCCCGACAAGGTCAACCAGCTGCGTCACGTCCGGCTGCTCGGCGACGTCGACGGCGTGCACGCGCTCATGGACCAGCACCGCGAGATCCTCGCGCCCAAGTTCGCCGTCGTGCAGGAGGTGCTGTCGGCGCGGCTCGGCGGTCTCGACGTCGCCACCTGGACCGACCCCCGCGGCGGCTACTTCGTGAGCCTCGACGTCCCCGACGGCTGCGCCACCCGCGTGGTGCGCCTGGCCAAGGAGGCGGGCATCGCGCTCACCCCGGCGGGTGCGTCCTTCCCGTACGGCAAGGACCCGCGCGACCGCAACATCCGCATCGCGCCGTCGTTCCCGCCGATCGAGGAGCTGCGCACCGCGATGGAGGGCCTGGCCACGTGCGTGCTGCTCGCGGCCACCGAGCAGCGGCTGGGCTGAGCCCGTGCGCGTGCTCGTGGCGCCGGACAAGTTCGCCGGCACGCTGAGCGCGCCCGAGGCGGCCCGGGCGATCGCCCGCGGCTGGGCCCGGACGTCGCCGGACGACGAGGTGGTCCGGCTGCCGATGGCCGACGGCGGGCCGGGCTTCGTCGACGCCCTGCACGACGCGCTCGGCGGCCGGCTGCACGTCGTCCCCGTGCGCGGGTCGACGGGCGCCGAGGTGCCCGTGACGCTGCTCGTCGTCGACGACGTCGCCTACCTGGAGTCGGCGCAGGCCTGTGGGCTGCAGCTCGGTCCGCCGGCCGCCCGGACCGCGTCCACGTGGGGCGTGGGCGAGGCGGTGCGGGCCGCCGTCGAGCTGGGGGTGTCGAGCGTCGTCGTGGGGCTCGGCGGCAGCGCCACGAACGACGGGGGAGCCGGGCTGCTCGGCGCGCTGGGCGCGACCGCCGACCGACCCCTCGACGCCGGTCCGGACGGTCTGCGCGGCGTCACGTCCGTCGACCTCGCCGCCGCGCGACAGGTCGTGGAGGGCGTCGACCTGGTCGCCGCGAGCGACGTCGACGTCCCGCTGCTGGGCCTGTTCGGCGCCACCAAGACGTTCGGGCCGCAGAAGGGGCTCGACGAGGCGGACCTGCTGGAGGTCGACGGCCTGCTCGACGCCTGGGTCGACGCGGTGTGCGGTCCGACCCCGGCGCAGCGGCGCGTGGCGGACGCGCCCGGGGCCGGCGCGGCGGGCGGTCTGGGCCTGGGGCTGCTGCTCCTGGGAGCGGACCGACGTCCCGGCGTCGCGGTGGTGGCGGAGGCGGTCGGGTTGGACGTCGCGTGTGCGGACGCCGACCTGGTGGTCTCCGGCGAGGGCTCCTACGACCACACCTCGCGCAGCGGCAAGGTCGTGCACGGGGTCGCCCAGGTGGCCGGACGACACGCTCGACCGTGCGTGGCGATCGCCGGACGGGTGACGGTGGGTGCGCGGGAGATGCGGGCCATGGGCGTCGAGTCGGCGTACGCGATGCTCGACCTGGTGGGGGAGGAGCGCTCGTTCGCGGACCCGTCGGGCGCTCTGGCCGACGTCGCCGAGCGGGTGGCGCGCACCTGGTCGCGCTGATCGGCGCCCCGCGAGTCCGCGCCCGGCGAGGGATCTCCTGAGGATCGGCGCGTACGATGGAATGGAACCGGCTTCCTCCTGGTTGTCCACCAGGAGAGCACCCGAGACCGACGGAGATGACATGAGCGTCGACAGCAGCACCACCCCCGAGACCACCGAGACCGCCGCCCCGGCCGACGGTGTGAACCTGTCCGCGAACGCTGCGGAGAAGGTGCGGAGCCTGCTCGCCCAGGAGGGTCGCGACGACCTTGCCCTGCGCATCGCTGTGCAGCCCGGCGGCTGCTCGGGCCTGCGCTACCAGCTGTTCTTCGACGAGCGCACGCTCGACGGCGACGAGGTCCGCGACTTCGACGGCGTGAACGTCGTCGTCGACCGCATGAGCCTGCCGTACCTGCACGGCGCGTCGATCGACTTCGTCGACACGATCGAGAAGCAGGGCTTCACCATCGACAACCCGATGGCGACGGGCTCCTGCGCCTGCGGCGACAGCTTCCACTGATGGAGTGACCTCGGGAGCTTTGCGATCGAGCCACCTCGCGAGCCCTGCGAGCGACGGTGGCGAGAGGTCGAGTGGTGCACGCCGAAGGCGTCGGACTGTATCGAGACCTCCAAGCGGTCCAAACCCCACCACGAGGTGAGCGACGAGCATGACCGCCCAGGGTGGTATCGATAGACCTCCCCTCGCTAGCGCTCGTGGAGGCACTCGACCAGCGGGAGCGGGGCACTCGACCAACGAGAGCTGAGCCTCGACCAGCGGTCACCCGGCACGAGCGGCGTGACGCGACGTCACGCCCGACTTCCTCACACGACGGCCCCCTGCGGACGCAGGGGGCCGTCGTCTAGTCTCATCTGGTGCATCTCGCGATCGCCGGCTCTGTGGCCACCGACCATCTGCAGGTCTTCTCGGGGAAGTTCTCGGACTCCCTGGTCCCGGACCAGCTCGACAAGCTGTCCGTCTCGTTCCTGGTGGAGGACCTCGACGTCCGCCGCGGCGGGTGCGCCGCGAACATCGCGTTCGGCCTGGCGGCGCTGGGCCTGCGGCCGACGCTGGTGGCGTCGGTGGGGCGTGACTTCGCCGACCAGGGCTACCAGCAGTGGCTGGAGGACGCGGGCGTCGACTGCTCGCGCGTGCACGTGTCGCCCGACAAGCACACGGCGCTGTGCACGATCACGACCGACGACGCGCACGCGCAGATCGTCACCTTCTACGCCGGCGCGATGGCCGATGCCCGCACGATCGACGTGCTGGAGCTCGGCGACTTCGACCTCGTCCTCATCGGTCCGGACGACCCGGAGGCGATGAACCGGCACACGGCGGCCTGCCGCAAGGCGGGGGTGCCGTTCGCGGCGGACCCGTCGCAGCAGCTGGCGTGGGCCGACGGCGACCTGATCCGCGAGCTCGTCGACGGTGCGGCGTACCTCTTCAGCAACGACTACGAGTCGGCGCTCATCCAGACGAAGACCGGCTGGAGCGAGGAGGAGGTGCAGGCGCACGTCGGCACGCGGGTCGTGACCCGCGGCAAGGACGGCGTGACGGTGTACCCGTCCGACGGCGCGCCGATCGAGGTCGCGGCGATCCCCGACGTCGACGCGGTCGACCCGACGGGCGTCGGCGACTCGTTCCGCGGCGGGTTCCTCGCTGGCGTGGCCGCAGGCCTGGACCTGGAGCGGTCGGCGCAGATCGGCTGCACGATCGCGGCGAGCGTCGTGGAGACGACGGGCACGCAGGAGTACACGCTGACGCGTGAGGCGTTCCTGGACCGTCTGGGCTCGGCCTACGGCGACGACGCGCGGGCCGAGGTGTCCGCCGCGCTGGACCTCGCGTGAGCGTCCCCGACACGGGTCGGGGCAAGGGTGCCCTTACCTGCTCGACGAGGGACGAGTGAGGGTACTGTGAACAGGTCATCGCATGAGTGGTGTGGACAAGAAAGGCGCCTCGTGGGTCGGATGAAGCTGGCGGCTGCTGTCGTCGTCGCAGTTCTCCTGAGTGGTTGCTCGCCCGTCGCGGACCACGACATCAAGCGCCTCGCGCTTCCTGTCGCCGCCAGTGACCGGTCGCAGCCCGTGTGGGACCTGTGGCTCGGCGCCTGGATCGCCGTGCTGGTCGTGTTCGTGCTCGTCTTCGGGCTCATCGTCTACGCCTCCGTGCGCTACCGCCGTCGCAGCGACGACGAGGTGCCCACGCAGGTGCGCTACAACCTGCCGCTCGAGGCGCTGTACACGATCGCCCCGGTGATCGTCGTCGCGGTGTTCTTCTTCCACACCGTCACGAGCCAGAACGAGGTGCTCAAGGAGGTCGAGAACCCCGACCACACGATCGAGGTCGTGGGCTCGAAGTGGCAGTGGGCCTTCAACTACCTCGACGAGGACGCCACGCAGGGCGAGGACGTGTACGACTTCGGCACGCCCGACCAGCCCGCCGAGCTGTGGCTGCCGAAGGGCGAGTCGGTGCGCTTCAACCTGCGCAGCCCCGACGTGATCCACTCCTTCTGGATCCCGGAGTTCTACTTCAAGATGGACGTCGTCCCCGGGCGTGACAACACGTTCGACATGACGCCGACGCGCGAGGGCACGTTCACCGGACGTTGCGCCGAGCTGTGCGGGCTGTACCACTCGCGGATGATCTTCAAGGTCAACGTGGTCTCGCCCGAGGAGTACGAGGCCCACCTCCAGGACCTCGTGAGGATCGGTCAGATCGGTGCCCCCGCGGGCCAGAAGGAGGCCGACGCCGTCGCCGGTCTGCGCGGTGCCGACACGGAGGACGACCAGGACGTCCAGGACGGAGCGGGTAACTGATGGCCACCACTGCGGCATTCGACGACGGTCGGGAGACCACCACCGTCCGTCGTGAGACGACGCTCGGCCAGAAGGTCGTCACGATCATGACGACCACCGATCACAAGGTGATCGGCAACATGTACCTGGCCACGTCGTTCATCTTCTTCCTGATCGGCGGCGTGCTCGCGCTGGCGATCCGCGCGAACCTCATGCAGCCCGGCTCGAACCTGCTGTCGGACGAGGCCTACAACCAGGCCTTCACGATGCACGGCACGATCATGCTGCTCATGTTCGCGACGCCGCTGTTCTTCGGCTTCGGCAACGCGATCATGCCGCTGCAGATCGGCGCGCCCGACGTCGCGTTCCCGCGTCTGAACATGTTCAGCTACTGGCTGTACCTGTTCGGCTCCACCATCGTCGTCTCGGGCCTGTTCGTGCCCGGCGGCGCTGCGAGCTTCGGCTGGTTCGCGTACGCCCCGCTCTCGGACGGCGTCAACTCGCCCGGCATCGGCGGTGACCTGTGGGTCATGGGTCTGTGGATGTCGGGTCTGGGCACGATCCTCGGTGCCGTCAACTTCATCACCACGATCTTCTGCATGCGCGTGCCCGGCATGACGATGTTCCGCATGCCGATCTTCGTGTGGAACACGCTGGTGACCAGCCTGCTGGTGCTCATCGCGTTCCCGATCTTCGCCGCCGCGCTCCTGACGCTGGCCGCGGACCGCATGCTCGGGGCCCACGTGTTCGACGCCGCGAACGGCGGCCCGATCCTGTGGCAGCACCTGTTCTGGTTCTTCGGGCACCCCGAGGTGTACATCATCGCGCTGCCGTTCTTCGGCATCATCTCCGAGATCCTGCCGGTCTTCAGCCGCAAGCCGATCTTCGGCTACGTCGGCCTCGTGGCCGCGACGCTGCTGATCGCCGCCCTCTCGGTGGCGGTGTGGGCGCACCACATGTTCGTCACGGGTGCGGTCGACCTCGCGTTCTTCAGCTTCATGACGTTCCTCATCGCGGTACCGACCGGCGTGAAGTTCTTCAACTGGATCGGCACGATCTGGGGCGGGAGCATCTCCTTCGACACCCCCATGGTGTTCTCGCTGGGCTTCCTCGTGACCTTCCTCTTCGGTGGTCTGACGGGCGTCATCCTGGCGTCGCCGACGCTGGACTTCCCGCTCTCGGACTCCTACTTCGTCGTGGCGCACTTCCACTACGTCGTCTTCGGCACCGTGGTGTTCGCGATGTTCGCCGGCTTCTACTACTGGTGGCCGAAGCTCACCGGGCGGATGCTCGACGAGAAGCTCGGCAAGATCCACTTCTGGCTGCTGTTCATCGGCTTCCACATGACCTTCCTCGTCCAGCACTGGCTGGGTGTCGAGGGCATGCCGCGCCGCTACGCCGACTACGGCCCGAACGACGGCTTCACGACGCTGAACGAGATCTCCTCGATCGGTGCCTTCCTGCTCGGTGCCTCGACCCTGCCGTTCCTGTGGAACGTGTGGAAGTCGCGCAAGAGCCCGCTGGTCAAGCTCGACGACCCGTGGGGCTGGGGCCGCTCGCTGGAGTGGGCCACGAGCTCGCCCCCGCCGCGGCACAACTTCCACTCCCTGCCTCGGGTCCGCAGCGAGAGCCCTGCGTTCGACCTGCACCACCCGGAGATCGCGGAGCTGGAGCTGCTGCACAACCCGGACGAGGGCGGCCTCTTCGCCGACGCGCCGAACACGAACGGCAAGGGTGCGGCCATCAAGGACGCCAAGCAGCAGAAGGACGGTGAGTGAGCGATGAAGGGCATGAAGGCCGAGTACTGGGTCATCATCTCCTGCGGGATCTTCTTCGTCTTCATCGCGCCCGTGTACTGGGTGCTGACGGAGGACCCGACGGGCACCACGGCGCTCGTCATGACGTTCCTGCTGTGCGCGCTGCTGGGCTTCTACCTGTACGTCGTCGCCAAGCAGATCCCGGCACGTCCGGAGGACCTCGACGACGCCGAGATCGCCGACGGCGCCGGTGAGCTGGGCTTCTTCCCGCCGTACAGCTGGTGGCCGCTCTACTGCGCCCTGGCGCTCGCGACGATCGTCCTGGGCGTCGTCGTCGGCTGGTGGCTTTTCATCATCGGCGCCACCATCGGCGCGGTGACGGTCTGCGGCTGGGTCTACGAGTACTACCGGGGCGTGCACGCCCACTGACTGGTCGGTGCGTTCGTGCTCACCGCGTAGGATGACGCGGTGAGCACGACGAACCGTTCCCTGCGCCTGCTGATGGGTGCTGTCCTCCTGGTGACCCTGGGCGCCTGCACGGCCGCCCGGTCCGAGCAGCCGTCGGCTTCGCCGACGCAGCAGCCGGCCACGGTGAGTGCGAACGTCGAGGACCAGGCGTCCGACGTCCCCGTCGACACGGTCGTCTCGGTCGAGGTGCAGCACGGCACCGTCACCGAGGCGTCGTTGACGTCGTCGGACGGCAAGCAGGTCGTCAAGGGCGAGGGCGGCGACGGTCGCTGGGCAGCCACGTCGCGGCTCGAGCCGGGCACCGCGTACACGCTGACCGCGCAGGCGGAGGGCACCGACGGGAAGCCGGCGAAGCTGGTGCGCACCTTCACGACGCGGGCCCTGACGCTGGACCAGCAGACGTACCCCGCGGTCGCTCCGCTGGCGAACGAGACGGTGGGCGTGGGCATGCCGGTCATCGTCACGTTCGACGTGCCCGTGGAGAACAAGAAGCTGTTCGAGCAGCACATGCACGTCACGTCCACCCCGAAGGTCGAGGGTGCCTGGCACTGGATGAGCGACACGGTCGTGCACTACCGGCCGAAGGAGTTCTGGCCTGCGGGCACCAAGGTGTCGGTCGACCTCGACCTGAACAGCCTGCCCGCCGGCAACGGCGTGTACGGCCAGCAGGACCAGCACGTGCCGTTCACGGTCGGACGTCGCATCGTGTCGACGGTCGACGTCGCCCGGCACACGCTGACGATGAACATCGACGGCCGCGACGTGCGCACCATCCCGGTCTCGACCGGCAAGCCGGGTCACGAGACCCGCGGCGGCACGAAGGTCATCATGGAGAAGTTCGCGTCGGTCGACATGGACGCCGCGTCGACCGGCGTCTCGGAGTCCGACCCCGACTACTACGACATCAGCGACGTCCGGTGGGCGATGCGCGTGACGAACTCCGGCGAGTTCCTCCACGCCGCGCCGTGGTCGGTCGGCTCCCAGGGCCGGGAGAACGTGAGCCACGGCTGCGTCGGCATGAGCACCGCCGACGCCCAGTGGATCTACGACCAGTCGCGCCGCGGCGACGTCGTGAAGTTCGTCAACAGCGGCCGCTCCCTCGAGCAGAACAACGGCTGGACCGACTGGAACACCCGCTGGAGCGACTGGGTCCAGGGCTCCGCCCTCAAGCGCGCCTCCTGAGGCTTCTGCCCCGCCGGGCGGGGGAGTGGCGGGCTCTTGGTGCGCCGGCGCGTCCTACGGGCCCGTGGGGCGGCTGAGGACTCGTCCTGCGGCTGCGTCGGCGCGGGTCGTCGTGGGTGTGGTCTCCGCAAAGGCCTCGACCGGGCAGCTGGGCGGCGCGCTGGTCTGGGGTCTTGGGCTGCGGGTCGCGCTCGGGGTGGACGCAAGAATCTGCGTTCTCGCCCGCTTAGCGGTAGGTCTGCCGCCGAATCACCCGTCGGGGGTAGGTCTGCCGCCTTTCCGAGCGCTGTAGAGGCGGTGGATCTACCGCTGAGCTGGGCTGTCGTGGCAGGAACGCAGAATCCTGCGTCCCACGAGAGCCACAGCCCGAGAATCAGAGCCACCTCGCCGCCCAGCCGCCCGGTCGAGGCCCTTGCGGAGACCAGACCCAGCACGAGCTGAAGCAGCGCACCAGCAGAGGTCGGACCCCCCTCGCAGCAGCGCACCAGCAGGGGAGGGGACGACGAAGGGCCCCGGAATACTCCGGGGCCCTTCGTCGTGCGTGCGGTCGGTCAGTGCGACTTCGGGATGCCGGTCTCCGACACGCCCTGGAAGTCCTCACCGAGGTGCACGGGGTGGCCCTCGATCTCGGCCAGGTGCTCGTCGGCGTGCTCGACCTCGGCGAGCGTCGGCTTGTCGATCGCACCCTTGTAGTAGAACGAGCGCACCCGGTGGCGGACCTTCGCGACCCGGCCGTGCGGCAGCGCGACACCGTTCTCGTCCGTCTCGGCCGGAGCCTCGAGGGCCGGGAGACGGTCGTGCGCGGTGAGGCGGTACTGCTCCGTGACCGGGAGCGGGGCGTGACGCTCCGCGTAGCTGCCGTCGGGCGAACGCTCGATGACACCGGTCTCGTAGCCGTGCAGGATCTTGTTCTGGTCGGCGCGCTGCAGACCGATGCAGATCCGTCGCGTGATGATGAACGCGATCACCGGGAACAGGAAGATGCCGATCCGGAAGATGTGCGTGAGCGCGTTGATGCTCAGGTGGAACTGCGTGGCGATGATGTCGTTGCCGCCGGCAGCCCAGCCGACACCGTAGAACGTCATGCCGGCCACGCCGAGACCCGTGCGGGTCGGGGCGTTGCGCGGACGCTCCAGCAGGTGGTGCTCACGCTGGTCGCCGGTCACCCAGCGCTCCACGAACGGCCACAGGGCGAGGACCGTGAACAGCAGGCCCAGTCCACCGACACCCGGGATGAAGACGTTCCAGCTCCAGGTGTGGCCGAGGAAGGTGCTCTCCCAGTTCGGCATGATGCGCACGAGACCCTCGGAGAAGCCCATGTACCAGTCGGGCTGCGAGCCGGCCGTGACCTCCGACGGGTTGTACGGACCGTACGCCCACACCGGGTTGATCTGCACCAGCGCGCCCATGAGGGCGGTGAAGCCGAAGACGACGAAGAAGAAGCCGCCGGCCTTCGCCGCGTACACGGGGAGCATCGGGTAGCCGACGACGTTGTCGTTCGTGCGTCCGGCGCCCGGCCACTGCGTGTGCTTGTGGTAGACGAGCAGCAGCATGTGCGCGGCGATCAGGCCGAGCAGCAGGGCCGGGATCAGCAGGATGTGCGCCATGTACAGGCGGGGGATGATCTCCTCGCCCGGGAACTCGCCGCCGAAGATGAAGAACTCCAGGTAGGAGCCGACGAGCGGGATCGAGCGGATCAGGCCGTCGACGAAGCGTAGGCCGGTGCCCGAGAGCAGGTCGTCGGGAAGCGAGTAGCCGGCGAAGCCCTCGACCATGCCGAGCGCCAGCAGGCCGACACCGATGAGCCAGTTGATCTCACGCGGCTTGCGGTACGCACCCGTGAAGAAGATGCGCAGCATGTGGGCGAGCATCGCGCCCACGAACAGCGCCGCCGCCCAGTGGTGGATCTGCCGCATGAGCAGACCGCCGCGGATGTCGAAGGAGATGTGCAACGTCGAGGCGTAGGCCTGCGACATCTCCAGCCCACGGAACGGGGCGTAGGAGCCGTCGTAGACGACCTCGGACATGCTCGGCTGGAACCAGAACGTCAGGAAGACGCCGGTGAGCAGCAGCACGACGAAGCTCCACAGGGCGATCTCGCCGAGCATGAACGACCAGTGCTCCGGGAAGACCTTGCGCAGGTTCTTCTTCGCCACCCCGGCCAGTCCGAGGCGGTCGTCGAGCCAGCCGACGGGACCAGCGGCCTTCTTGCCGAAGCCCGTGTCCTCGACCGGCGTGTAGGTGTCAGTGCTCATGACTCACCATCCAGTCTCTTCTGGTCGCGCGCAAGCTCGGGATAGCTCGGCGCCACGATCTCGGGGAAGTCGCTCATCGCGATGATGTAGCCCTCGGAGTCCACACCGAGCGGCAGCTGCGGCAGTGGACGGTGGGCGGGGCCGAAGATGACCTTGCCGTTGTCGGCGAGATCGAACGTCGACTGGTGGCAGGGGCACAGCAGGTGGTGCGTCTGCTGCTCCCACAGCGAGATCGGGCAGCCGACGTGCGTGCAGATCTTGGAGTAGCAGAGGATGCCGTCGATGCCCCAGTTCTCGCGACCCTCGGAGGGCGTGATGTCCTCCGGGCGCATGCGTACGACGATGATGGCGGCCTTCGACTTGGCCGCGAGGAGCTCGTGGCCGTGGACCTCGGCCTCCTCCTCGCCCTCGGCGGGGAAGAAGACGGCTGGCTCGGCGTTGATGAGCTGACCGACCTCGATCTCCTCGGGGCGGATGGGCAGGCCCGAGACGTCGTTGACGACGCGCATGCCCTTCTTCCAGACCGTCTCGTCCTGGCCGTGGGGGAGCGGGCCGAGGTCGCGCAGCAGCACGACCGACGGGACCGCCAGCGCGCCCACGGAGAGGAAGAGGCTGTTGCGGATGAGCGGTCGACGACCGACGCCCGACTCCCGCAGGCCGGCGTTGATGTCGGCCATGACGGCCTCGCGGTCCTCGGCGGAGGAGCGGGCCGGGTGACGCATCTCGACCATCTCGTGGTCGCCCATGAGCTTCTTGGCCCACTGGATGATCCCGACGCCGATCAGCAGCAGACCGCCGCCGAGCGTCGCGCCGAGGGCGAAGTTCGACGCGGACCAGTTGAGGAACGTCTGGTCGGAGTCGATCGCGAAGTAGGAGACGGCGAACAGCACGAACAGCAGCGCCGCCACGGTGAACATGCCGGAGATCTGACGCTCGGCGCGGCGCTCCTGCGCCGGGTCGACGTCGGTGGGACGCCACTGGTGCGGCTGCAGGCCCGGGTCTTGCACCGGCTCGGTGCGGGCCGGGGTGCTGCTGCTGTCGTGGGACTGGATCTCGTCACTCATCTCGTTCAGGCCTTCTTCTTCTTCGATCGCGCTCCGTGGGCACCGATCCAGATCGCGAAGCCGATCAGACCGCCGATGCCGAGGACCCAGACGAACACGCCGTCGACGACCGGGCCGAGGCCGCCGCCGCCGAGGCCGCCGTAGTTCGGCTGCTCCTGGACGCGCTTGATGTAGGCGATGACGTTGCGCTTGTCCTCAGGGGTGATGAGGTCGTCGTTGAAGACCGGCATCTGCTGCGGACCGGTGACCATGGCCTCGTAGATGTGCTTGGCGCTGACGCCCTTGAGCGTCGGGGCGTAGCGGCCGTTGGGCAGCGCGCCGCCGGCGCCGACGGAGTTGTGGCAGGCGGTGCAGTTGGTGCGGAAGAACTCGCCGCCCTCACGCAGGCCCTCGACGTCGACGTCCTTGTAGTTCAGGTACTCCTCGGCCGGGATGGCCGGGCCGGGCGCCAGCGACGCGATGTACGCGGACAGCTGGCGGGTCTCCTCGGCGTCGTACTCGGGTGCCTTGCGCGGTGCCTGCGGAGCGCTCTGCGCCATCGGCATGCGGCCGGTGCCGACCTGGAAGTCGACGGCAGCGGCGCCGACGCCGATCAGCGACGGACCGTAGTTGCCGCCGTCCTTCGTCGTGATGCCCTCGGCGTTCTGCCCGTGGCAGCTGGCGCAGCCGATGAGGAAGAGCTCGCGCCCCGCCTCGACGTCGCGTGCCGTGTACTGCTCCGCCTGGGCGGGCTTCGGGGCGAGCGCGGACCAGAGCCCGGCAGCGGCCACGAGACCGAGCACCAGGACGACGAGTCCGGCGAGGGGGTGACGGCGGCGGGTCGACAGAGTGCGCACCGAGAACCTCATTCCTGTCAGGGGTAACCAGCGTACCTAGCGTTCTGCCAGGTCCGCAGGCTTAGGTTGGCCTAACGCCGAGCCGTGCGGCAGGCGTCAGCGGATCAGGTAGATGGTCGCGAACAGGGCGACCCAGACGATGTCGACGAAGTGCCAGTAGTACGACACGACGATCGCGGAGATGGCCTGCTCGTGCGTGAAGCGGCGGGCGACGAACGTGCGGCCGATCACCAGCAGGAAGGCCAGCAGACCACCGACGACGTGGATGCCGTGGAAGCCGGTGGCGAGGTAGAAGAGGGAGCCGTAGGCCGAGGACGGGATGGTCACGCCCTCGTGGACGAGCTCGGCGTACTCGAAGGCCTGGCCGCCGATGAAGATCGCGCCCATGACGTAGGTGAGCACGAACCACTCGCGCATGCCCCACTTGCGGAACTGCAGCAGCGTCCCCGTGCGTCCGGGACGGCCGCGCTCGGCCGCGAAGACGCCGAACTGGCAGGTCAGCGACGACAGCACGAGGATCGAGGTGTTGACGGCCGCGAACGGCACGTTCAGCAGCTGCGTCTCCTGGTCCCAGAGCGCGGGCGTGACGTTCTTGACGGTGAAGTACGCGGCGAAGAGGCCGGCGAAGAACATCAGCTCGCTGGAGAGCCAGACGATCGTGCCCACCGTCACCATGGAGGGACGCCCCTCGGTGCCGTGGAGTCGGGACGCGGGGATCACGGAAGTAGTGGCCACGCGCTCATTATGTACGATTCCCACGTGACCGAGCGCAGCAGGTTCCGAGTCCTGGTCTACAGCGATGACCGAGACGTGCGGAACGCCGTCATGGCAGCGCTGGGCACGCGCCCGCACCCCGACCTCCCCGAGGTCGAGTTCGTCGAGTGCGCGACGGAGCCGGTCGTCTGGCAGTACCTCGACGACGCCCGTCGTCGTCCGGACCTCGTCGTCCTCGACGGCGAGTCGACGCCCGTCGGCGGACTCGGCGTGGCGCGGCAGATGAAGGACGAGATCTTCCAGGCGCCGCCGGTGCTCGTGCTGACCGGCCGCCCGCAGGACGCCTGGCTCGCGACCTGGTCGCGCGCCGACGCCGCCGTGTCCCACCCGATCGACCCGCTGCGGCTCGCCGAGGTCTTCGTCGACCTCGCGCGCTCCGTGCTGCAGCCGGGGTGAGCGCGCGCACCTGGCCCGACGTGCTCGACGAGCTCGTCGGAGGCCGCGACCTGGACTCCGGGTCGACCGCGTGGGCGATGGCGGCGATCCTCGAGGGCGAGAGCACGCCGGCGCAGATCGCCGCGTTCGCGGTGGCGCTGCGCGCGAAGGGCATCTCCCAGGCCGAGCTGCAGGGACTCGTCGACGCGCTGCTGTCGCACGCCGTCCTCGTCGACGTCCCCGGCCGGGTGGTCGACATCGTCGGCACGGGTGGCGACCGGGCCAAGACGGTCAACATCTCGTCCATGTCGGCCGTCACGGCGGCCGGTGCGGGCGCCCCCGTCGTCAAGCACGGCAACCGCGCCGCGTCGAGCCAGAGCGGCACCGCCGACGTGTTCCAGGTGCTGGGCGTGCGGCTCGACGTGCGGGCCGCGTCGGTGCCGGCGGTGCTCGAGCGCGCCGGCATCACCTTCTGCTTCGCCCCGCTGTTCCACCCGGGGCTGCGCTTCACCGGCCCGCCGCGGCGCGAGATCGGCATCGCCACCCCGTTCAACGTCCTCGGCCCGCTGGTCAACCCCGCGCGTCCGCAGGCGTCGGCGGTCGGGTGCTCCGACCTGCGCACGGCACCGCTCATGGCGCAGGTCTTCGCCGACCGCGGCGACGACGCGTTCGTCTTCCGTGGCGACGACGGTCTCGACGAGATCACCACGACGACCACCACTCGCGTGTGGACGGTCGTGGGCGCCGGCGTCGTGGAGGAGGTGCTCGACCCGCGCGAGCTCGGGTTCTCGCTGTCGTCGCCCGAGGCGCTGCGCGGCGGCGACCCCGTGCACAACGCCGACGTGTTCCGCCGGATCCTCGACGGCGAGGTCTCGCCCGTCCGCGACGCCGTGCTGCTGAACGCGGGTGCTGCCCTCGCGGCCTACGACGGCGGCAGCGGACCGCTGCTGGAACGCCTGGCTGCAGGTGTCGAGCGGGCGCGGGCGTCGATCGACTCCGGGGCCGCGCGCGACGTGCTGGCCCGCTGGTCCGCTGTCACGCAGGAGCTGGCACCGACCGACTGAGCAGCCGTCGGCTCAGAGCCCGATGCTGAACGCGTCCTCGAGGTCGTGCCGGCTGAAGGTCTGGAACGCGATCTGCGTCTGCGTCGACAGCACGCCGTCGACCTTGTTGAGCCGGTCGGCGACGACCGCGGAGACGTCGTCGATCCGCGGCACCCGCACCATCGCGACGAGGTCGAGGTCGCCCGTGACGGAGTACACCTCGCTCACCCCGTCGAGGTCGGCGATCTGCGCGGCGGTCTCGGACAGCCGGGACACCTCGGCCTGGATGAAGACGATGGCGGTGATCACGCCGACAGCCTAGACCGCGTGGCGCGCTGGTCGTCGGACTCCGTCGGGAGGGCGGCGACGTGCCGGGCCGCGCCGGCCGTCGGGACCTGCCACGACCCGCGCACCATGCGCACGCCCGGGGACTCGAGCCAGCGCAGGAGCGTCTCGGTCTCCTCGACCGACGCCGCCGGCGCCGGATGGGTGCCGTTGCCGGGCGTGGGCACGTCCTCGGCGGTGGCGAGCAGCGTGTCGACCCAGGCGGCGGGGTGCACGTGCCGGGGGAGCAGGCCGGCGGCGGCGAGCCGGCCGTGACGCACGACGTGCACCTCCCAGCCCTTCTCCGCCGGTGCGGCCGCCACGAGCTCGGCGACGTCGGTGAGCTGCCGCAGCCGCTGGGTGCGGTCGACGGCCCGCAGCGACGCGGCCAACCGGTCGCGCACCTGCGCCGCCTCCTCGTAGCGCTGCTGCGCCCCGAGCTCGCCCATGCGGGCGCGCAGCCGCTCGACGACCTCGGCGGGGTCGCCCGTGAGCGCGGCGTCGAGGCGGGCGACCTCGGTGGCGTAGACGTCGGGGTCGAGGTCGCCGGTGCAGGGCGCGAGGCAGCGTCCGAGGTCGGCCAGGGCGCACGTGCTGCCCCGCGGTCGACGGCCCATGCGGGTGGTGCACTGACGCACCTGGAACGTCTCGTGCAGCGCGGCCAGGGCCAGCTCGCCCTGGCTGCGGTGGCCGAAGGGACCCACGTACACGGCGTCGTCGTCGAGCACGCGACGCACCATCGACAGCCGCGGCCAGGGCTCGCGGGTCAGCTTGATCCACGACTGGCGCTCGGGGAAGCGCGACCGTCGGTTGTACGGGGGGCGGTGCGCGGCGATGAGCCGCAGCTCGCGCACCCGCGCCTCGAGCGCGGTGGCGCAGACGACGGCGTCGACGCGCTCGGCGAGCTTGACCATCTCGCCCATCCGGGTGCGCGTCTCCGCGGCGGTGAAGTAGCTGCCGACCCGCTTGCGCAGGTCGCGCGACGTGCCGACGTAGAGCACGTCGTCGCGCGCGTCGCGGAAGAGGTAGACCCCCGGCTCGTGCGGCAGGTGCTGCGCGAGGTGACGCTTGCGTCGCTGCTCGGGCGTCACCTTCGAGGTGAACGTGACCGCGTCCTCGAGGGTGTGCACGCCGAGCGAGCCGAGCCGCTCGAACAGCCCGTGCAGCACGTCGACGGTGGCGCGGGCGTCGTGCAGGGCCCGGTGGTCGGGGGTCGTGCCGGCACCGAAGTGCGCGGCGAGCGTCGAGAGCTTCACGTTGCGCACCTCCTCGCGCAGCAGTGCCCGCCGCGCGAGCACGGCGGTGTCGAGCACCTCGAACCGCGGCCACGGGATGCCCAGCTCGCGGGCGTTGTGCTTGAGGAAGCCGACGTCGAAGGGCGCGTTGTGCGCCACCAGCACGCTGCCCGCCGCGAGCTCGAGGAAGCTGGGCAGCGCCTCGGCGATCCGCGGGGCCTGCACCACCATCGCGTCGGTGATGCCCGTGAGCACCGTGATGAACGCAGGGATGCTCTCCTCGGGGTTCACGAGCGTCTGCAGCTCGCCCAACACCTCGCCACCGCGCACCTTGACCGCGCCGATCTCCGTGATGCGCGCCCCCGCCTTCGGCGACCCGCCCGTCGTCTCGAGGTCGACCACGCAGAACGTGACGTCGCTCAACGGCCGCCCCAGCTCCTCGAAGCTGGCCTGGTGGTGCACGGGTCGCGTGGGCTGGCTGGTCACGGAGGTGACCGTAGGCGTGGGGTCGGACAGAGTCGGGGCTCCTGGGGGACGGGGGGCGTCCTGCGGCTGCGTCGGTGCGGCTTCTCTCTCGACCTGCGGCTGCGTCGGTGCGGGTTCTCTCTCGGGTGGGGCTGCGCCGGTGCGGCTTCTCGTCGACCTGCGCTCCGAAAGGGCCTCGACCGGGCGGCTGGGTGCGACGGCGGCTCGGGTTCTCGGGCTGTGGCTCCCGTTGGGGGCGCAAGATTCTGCGTTTGCGCGGGCCATCGGTGGACCTGCAACCTTCTGAGCGCTCTATAGGTGGCAGATCCACCACTGAGGGGGCCAGACGTCGCAGAGGTTCTCCCTTCTCGTGGACCGTGCCACGAGAAGGGAGAAGCGCTGCCCACCCCACCCCCGAGGGCACCCAAGATTCTTCGTTCGCGCGTGGAAGTCGAACGCTTCTACGTTGGTGACGGGATCCCGTAGCAAACGCAGAAGCCTTGGAGTCCCAACGCACGAACGCAGATTCTTGTGTCCAATGGGGGCCACAGCCCGAGAACCAGAGCCGCCGCCCGCCCAGCCGCCCGGTCGAGGCCTTTCGGAGACCATACCCAGCGCCAACCGAGGCAGCGCACCAGCAGGACGAGACCCCCGCGGCAGCGCACCAGCAGGACGAGACCCCCGCGGCAGCGCACCAGCACGACGAGACCCACCGCGGCAGCGCACCAGCAGGTCGAGACCCGCCGCAGACAGCGCCGCAGCCCGGCGCACGGCGCACGAAGCACGCAGGGGTTTCTGTCGGGACCGCTGTCTAGCGTCGTGGGCATGAACAGTGAATCCGTCGTCATCGACTGCGACAGCTGCCTGGTGCGCAGTGCCAGCGCGTGCGGCGACTGCGTGGTGAGCGTCCTGCTCGGGGGGCCGCCGCAGGGGGTGGAGGTGGCGCCGGAGGAGATGGCGGCGCTCACGGCCCTCGCCGACGAGGGGCTCGTCCCGCCGCTGCGGCTCGTGACCCCGCTGTCGGGCCCCGACGTGCAGGCAGGGTGACGCGGCTCGCCGTGGGAACCCCTCCTCGACGCGACCCCCCGTCGGCTAGACTCGGCCTCTGTGCGACCGGAGCATGCTGCTCACCCTGAGCGGCATCGGACGCACCGCCGAACTGGCCCGGACGTGGGGAAGACGTCCAGGCCGGACCGGGGAACCATGTTCCTGGGGTGAATCGTGGCGCCGTCCCGCACGGCGTCGCGTAGGGCAGACCTTGGCCCGAACCCGTCAGCTCACCCGGTAGGCGACGAGGACACTGGAGAGAGCACACGTGCACCGACGAGGCATGCCCCGGACGACCCGCACCCATCGCACCGCCGCCGCGGTCGCCGTCCTGACGGTCGGAGCGACGCTCGGCGTCGTCGGCCCCGCGCAGGCCGACCGCGTCACCCCCGCCGACGTCGAGAAGGCGTTCCACGAGGCCGAGGTCGCGAACGAGCAGGCCAACCAGCTCGAGGAGGACGTCAAGGAGGCGCGCGCCGAGATCGCCGACCTCGACGCCGACATCGCCGACCAGCTCGCCGTGTACGAGCGTCAGCGCAAGGCGCTCGGCGCGTCCGTCGTGCAGCAGCAGCTCGACAACCCGCTCGGCCCGACCGCGAGCCTCTTCGGCAGCAAGGACCCGCAGCAGTTCCTCGAGGGCCTCGGCGCCGTCCAGGCCCTCAACAGCACCCGCGCCGACGCCGTCGAGGCGTTCGCCGCCACCGCGCAGGAGCTCAAGAACCGGCGCACGCTGCTCAAGGAGCGCAAGGCCGAGCTCGACCGCGACCGCGACCGTGCCGACGCGAAGCGCGACGAGATCGAGAGCCGCTACCAGGAGGCGAAGACGGCCCTGTCGCGGCTGTCCGCCCCGCAGCAGAAGACGCTCACGAAGAGCGACACCACCGTCGACTTCACGGTCGAGGCCAGCGGACGCGGCGCCGCCGCCATCCAGTTCGCGATGGCCCAGCTCGGCAAGCCGTACATCTACGGTGGCGTCGGCCCCGACGGCTACGACTGCTCGGGCCTGGTCATGAAGTCCTTCGAGGCCGCCGGCGCGTCGCTGCCGCGCGTCGTCGGGCCGCAGTACCAGGCCTCGCAGCCCGTGCCGATCAGCCAGGTCCAGCCCGGCGACATCGTGTTCTTCCCCGACATGTCGCACGACGGCATCTACCTCGGCGACGGCAAGGTCATCCACGCACCGCGTCCGGGCAAGACGGTCGAGATCACCACGCTCTCCATCGGCTTCACCATGGCCGGCCGCGTCGGCTGACCCTGCGATGACCCACCCGCGTCGGCCATGAGGAGGCCGTCGGCCAACGTCGTGGCCGTCGCCGTCCTCGTGGCCGTCGCCGCGGCGGTGCTGCTGTGGCAGCGACCCTGGGCCGGGCAGCCGGCCGCCGCTCCCGCGCCCGTCGCGGTGCCCGCCGACGCACGCGCCGTGCTGGCCGACCAGCTGCAGGCCCTGTCCGACGCCGACACCGAGCAGGCGTTCGTCGCCGCAGCGGGGTCGACCGCTCGGGCCCGCACGTTCGCTCAGGAGGCGTGGGACGCCCGCCGCGACCTCGGCGTGGAGTCGGTGACGCTGCGCTACCTCTCCGGCGGCGACGTCGCCGACCGCGCCGACGGCTCGACGCTGGCCACCGTCGAGGTGTCCTGGCGGGCCGGGGCCGACTCGCCCGTGGCAGGGACGGCCGTGCGGTCGAGCCGGGTCGGTCTGCGGCTCGACCCCCAGCGCGACGGGACGTTCGCCGTCCGCAGCGCCACCAACGTCGGGCAGGACCGTCTGCCGCTGTGGCTGGCAGGTGAGGTGCGGGTGGGCGAGGGTCCCGACGACGTGCGCGTCGTCAGCGTCGACGGCGGCGTGCCCGACCTCGACGCGCTCGCCGCCGCCACGCGCGCCGACCGTGCCGTGCGCGCGACGGTCGCCGACGCCGACGGACGCCTCACGGTGGTCGCGCCGCGCTCACGGGCGACCACCGCGGCGCTGGTGGGGGAGACCCAGGACGAGGTGGCGGCGATCGCCGGCGTGACGACGACCGTCGACGGCACGACCGGGACCGCCCGCGTCATCGTGCTGAACCCCGACCTCTTCGCCGACATGGACGCACGGGCCCGGCAGGTCGTCATCACCCACGAGGCGGCCCACCTGCTCACCGGCGCGGTGGGGACGTCGATGGTCACGTGGGTGGCGGAGGGCTTCGCCGACTACGTGGCGCTGCGCCGCGACGACGCGCCGCTCGCCGTCAGCGCGGGGCAGGCGCTCGCTCAGGTCCGGGCCGACGGTCCGCCGCGCACCCTGCCCGACGCCGACACGTTCGCCGCAGCGGGCGGGCACGGGCTGGGTGCCGTGTACGAGTCGGCCTGGCTCGTGTTCCGCATGCTTGCGCAGGAGCGCTCGAACGAGAGCATCGTCGCCTTCTACGAGTCGGTGCGCGACGGCGCCGACGTCGACGACGCCGCACGGCGTCACCTGGGGCTCAGCGTCGCGCAGATCACCACGCAGTGGCGGGCCTACCTGGAGAAGAGCGCCTCGACGGTGTCGTGAAGGTCGCGCAGCACCGCGGTGCGCTTCACCTTGAACGACGGCGTGAGGTAGCCGTTCTCCTCGGTCCAGTCCTCCTCGAGGATCACGAACTTGCGGATCGACTCAGCCTGGGAGACCAGCGAGTTCGCGTCGTCGACCGCCGACTGGACGGCGGCCTCGAGCTCGGGGGAGTCCAGGGGGCCGTCCCATGCCTCGCGGTCGATGGTGACGAGCGCGGCGATGAACGGCTTGCCGTCGCCCACGACGAGGCACTGGCTCACGACGGGGTGCGCCCGGACCCGGTCCTCCAGCACCGCCGGGGCGACGTTCTTCCCGCCGGCGGTGACGATGATCTCCTTCTTGCGGCCGGTGACGCGCACGTAGCCGTCGTCGTCGACGTCGCCGAGGTCGCCGGTGGCGAACCAGCCGTCGGCGTCGAGAGCGGCGGCGGTGGCCTCGTCGTTCTCCCAGTAGCCGTGGAAGACCTGCGGGCCGCGGAACAGCAGCTCGCCGTCGTCGGCGATCCGCACCTCGGTGTCGGGGAACGGGCGGCCGACGGTCCCGACGCGCTGGGCGGTCGGCGTGTTGACGCACAGGGCCGCGGTGGTCTCGGTGAGGCCGTAGCCCTCCAGGACGGTGACCCCGATGCCGCGGTAGAAGTGCGCGAGCCGGTCGCCGAGGGGCGCGCCGCCGGAGATGGCCCACTCGGCGTGGCCGCCGAGCGCCGCCCGGAGCTTGCCGTAGACGAGCCGGTCGAAGAGGGCGTGCCGCGCGGCGAGCACCGGCCCGACGCGCTTCGGTGCGCCGCGACGTGTCGTCGCGTCCTGCGCCTTGCTGTAGGCGATGGCCGTCGCCACCGCGCGGTCGAAGATGCGGCCCTTGCCGTCGGCGTAGGCCTTCGTGCTGGCGGAGTTGAAGACCTTCTCGAAGACGCGCGGCACGGCGAGCACGAAGGTGGGCTGGTACTCGCCGAGGTCGGCCACGAGGTCCTTGACGTCGGCGGTGTGCCCGAGCCGCGCGCCGGAGCGGATGGCGCCGACCTGGATGATCCGCGCGAAGACGTGCGCCAGCGGGAGGAACAGCAGGGTGGAGGCACCCTCGCGGCCGAACAGCTCCGGCAGCCGCTCGAGGGCGCCGCCCAGCTCGGCGCGGAAGTTGCCGTGCGTGAGCCGGCAGCCCTTCGGCCGCCCGGTCGTGCCAGACGTGTAGATGAGGGTGGCGAGCGAGTCGGGCGTGAGCGTCGAGCGCGCCTGCTCGAGCTGCGCGTCGTCGACCTGCGACGCCTGCGCGCGGACGGTGTCGAGGCCACCGTCGTCCAGGCACCAGACGTGCTGGAGGGCGGCCGTCGCGTCGCGCACGGAGTCGACGCGCTCGCGGTGGTGCGGGCTCTCGACCACGGCGGCGACGGCGCCGGAGTCGGAGAGGATCCACGAGATCTGCTCGGCCGAGGACGTCTCGTAGATCGGCACCGTGACGGCACCGGCCCACCAGATCGCGTAGTCGACCAGCGTCCACTCGTAGCGGGTGCGCGACAGCAGCGCCACGCGGTCGCCCGGGCGCACGCCGGCGGCGAGCAGGCCCTTGGCGACCGCGACGACGTCGGCGTGGAACGCACCGATGCTCACGTCGGACCATCCGTCGGGCCCGCGGCGCGCCAGGGCGACCGCGTCGGGGTCGCGTGCGAGCCGGTCGAGGACGTCGTCGGTCAGGTTGCCCTGGTCGGTCGACGCCGGCGAGGCGGCGGGGACTCGGGTGGCATCGTCCGCAGCAGTCACGTAGCGCAGGCTACTCGCCGTCGACGCCGCACCGGAGGCGTGGGGCGGCGGCGACGCGCCGTCCCACTACGATGAGGATCCGACCGACCGAGGAGGGCTGCATGGCGCGCACGACCAGCGACATCGTCATCGATGCCGCGCCCTCCGCCGTCATGGCGGTCATCGCCGACTTCGACGCCTACCCGGCGTGGGCCACGGGCGTGCGCCAGGCCGACGTGCTGGCCACCGGTGCCGACGGACGCGCCGACCACGTGCGCTTCACGCTCGACGCCGCACCGATCCGCGACACCTACGAGCTGCTCTACACGTGGGACGGCGACCGGTCGGTGTCGTGGCGTCTCGCCGAGAAGGCCACGGTCCTGACCGCGCTCGACGGCACCTACGCGCTCGCGGTGGTCGACGGCGGGACGCGGGTCACCTACCAGCTGGCCGTCGACGTGGCCGTGCCGTTGCTCGGCACGCTCAAGCGCAAGGCGGAGAAGGTCATCATCGACGCGGCGCTGAGCGGGTTGAAGCAGCGGGTCGAGAGCCTTGCCTGAGGACGAGGTCGGGTCCCTCGGGCAGGAGACCCTGAAGCTGCTCCGCGCGCTCGCCGTCGACACCGAGTCGGTCGCCGACGCCGTGCGCGACGCACCGGACCCCGACGCCCCGGCACCTGACCACACAGGGACCGAGGCCGGGTCGCAGCACGTCTGCACCACGAGCTGGTGCCCGGTGTGCCAGGTGGTCGGCTTCGTGAAGGACAACCCCGAGGTGGTTGAGGAGGTCGCGCTGGCGGCCCTCCACCTCGCCCGGACGGTGCGCGACGCCTTCGAGGCCGCCACCCGCACGGCCGCACCGGCCGACGACGAGGAGGAGACGCGCCCATGACGGGTCAGCGCAGCACGGACCGCCCGCCGACCCTCGGCGTGGGCGTCGACATCGGTGGCACCAAGGTCGCCGCCGGGCTCGTCGACGCCGACGGCACGATCCTCGACAGCGTCTCCGAGCCCACCCCGGCCGGCGGCAAGATCGCGGCGCTCGTGGCCGACCTCGTCGACCGCCTGCGCGACCGTGCCACGGCGCCGGTCGCCGGCATCGGCGTGGGTGCGGCGGGCTTCGTCTCCGCCGACCGCTCGACGGTCACGTTCGCGCCGAACATCGACTGGCGCGACGAGCCCCTCGGTGCGGACATCGCGCGGCTGCTCGACCTGCCGGTCGTCGTCGAGAACGACGCGAACGCCGCGGCGTGGGGCGAGTACCGCTTCGGTGCCGGCGCCGACTCCGACGACCTGCTGCTCGTGACGATCGGCACCGGCGTCGGTGGCGGCGTGATCCAGGACGGTGACCTCGTGCGGGGCGGCTTCGGCGCCGCCGCCGAGGTCGGCCACCTGCGGCTGGTGCGCGACGGCCGGCTGTGCGGGTGCGGCCAGCACGGCTGCTTCGAGCAGTACGCGAGCGGCAGCGCCCTCGTTCACGACGCGCGGGAGCGCGCGGCGTCCGACGACCCGACGGCGGCGGCCCTGCTCGCCCGCGCGGGCGGCGTCGACGCGATCACGGGCCCGATGGTCACCGACCTCGCCCAGCAGGGCGACCCCCTGTGCGTCGACCTGCTGCACGACCTCGGCACCTGGATCGGCGAGGGCTGCGCCTCGCTCGCCGCCGTCCTCGACCCCACCGTCATCGTCATCGGCGGGGGCGTGGGCGCGGCCGGCGACCTCGTGCTGGGACCGGTCAGGGCAGCGTTCGAGGAGCACCTGCCCGCCCGCTTCCACCGGCGTGTGGCCGAGGTCCGGCTCGCGACGCTCGGCAACGAGGCCGGCATCGTCGGCGCGGCCGACCTCGGGCGTGCCGCGTCCGACCGCACCACCAGCACGTCGGCCCCCGCCGACCGGACAGGAGACTGACGTGGCGGACAGGCTCGCCGTCGGCATCGACATCGGCGGTACCAAGATCGCGGCCGGCGTGGTCGACGAGGACGGCCGGGTCATCGCCCGCACGCGGCGCGAGACGCCGACGACGGAGCCCGAGGCCGTGCTCGACGCGATCGTCGAAATCACCGCCGAGTTCCGCGCCGAGCTGCCGGTCAAGGCCGTCGGCATCGGCGCCGCCGGCTTCGTCGACGCGTCGCAGTCGACCGTGCTCTTCGCGCCCCACCTCGCGTGGCGGCACGAGCCGCTGCGCGACCGGGTGGCGCGTCGCACGATGCTGCCCGTCATGGTCGACAACGACGCCAACACCAGCGGGTGGGCGGAGTGGCGCTTCGGCGCGGCGCAGAACGAGCCCGACCTGGTCCTCATCACGCTGGGCACCGGCATCGGCGGGGCGCTCGTCATCGACGGCCTGCCCTACCGCGGACACTTCGGCATCGCCGGCGAGTTCGGCCACATGCAGGTCGTGCCGGGCGGCAACGCCTGCGAGTGCGGCAACCTGGGCTGCTGGGAGCAGTACGCGAGCGGCCGCGTGCTCGGGCGACGCGCTGCGGCCGCCGTGGCGGAGGGCTCGCCCATCGGCCGACGTCTGGCCGAGGCGGCCGGCGGACCCGAGCGGGTCGAGGGTGCGCACGTGACGCCCCTGGCGGAGTCCGGCGACGAGGAGGCGATCGCCTGGATCGCCGAGGTCGGCGACTGGCTCGGCGTCGGGATGGCGAACCTCGCCGCCGCGCTCGACCCCGGCCTCTTCGTGGTCGGCGGCGGCGTGAGCGACGCCCGCGAGATGCTCCTCGGCCCCGCGCGGGAGGCCTACTCGCGGACCCTGACGGGGCGCGGCTACCGCTCGGAGGCGCGGATCGTCCGCGCGCACCTCGGGCCCGAGGCGGGTCTCATCGGCGCGGCCGACATGGCCCGTCTCACAGCGCGGCGCCGTCGTCCGGCCAATCCTGCTGCCCGGGTCCGTGTTCGGGCAGCTGCGCGATCAGGTAGATCGCCGAAGCGACGAAGGTGAGCGCCGCGCCCAGCAGCACGGGGCGCGACAACCAGCTGCCGCCGACCGTCGCGAGCACGAGCAGGAGGGGCGAGCCCACCAGGCCCGCCCAGGCGGTCGCGCGACCCCGGTGCAGCGGCCGTGCCGGCCCCGGCCGGACGTGGCGGTAGAACTGCTCGTCGACCGGGTCGGGCTGGTCGTCGAGCTCGACCGGCTCGGGCTCGGGCTCCGGCTCTGCGGGCTGCGCGACCCCGAGGGGGAACGGCAGGTCGAGGTCGAGCCGCTCGACGATCGCGTCGAAGGCGTCGCGGTCGCTGCTGCGTCGCGCCTCGCCGTCGTCGTCGGGCGTGCGGTCGTCGCGGTCAGCCACGGTCGACCCCGTCCGTGATCCCACCCGTGATCTCCGCGACGAACGCGGCGGACCGCTCCCGGATCAGCGGGGCGTCGTGGTCGACGGTCGCGACGTGGTAGCTGTCGGTCAGCTCGACCACGGTCAGGAGGTCGGGTCGCACGCCCTCGCGCACGAGCGCCAGGGTGCTGTCGTCGACGACGTGGTCCTCGACGGAGCGGAAGAACAGCACGGGGGACTGCACGCGGTCGAGGCCGTCGCGGACGTCGTCCCACAGCTGCATCATCGAGTGCAGCGCGCGCAGCGGTGTGCGGTCGTAGGCGCCCTCGCTGACCCCGGGCTTCTTGATGTCGCCGCCGATCGCGGCCATGGACGGCAGCATGTGCTTGAGCACGGGCACCGCCTTGAGCCGCGGGTCGCGCGACGCGACCGCCGGGTTCACGAGCACCACGCCCGCGACGTCGGCGGGCCGCTGCTCGGCCAGGCGCAGCGCGAGGCAGCCGCCCATCGACAGCCCGGCCACGACGACGGCGTCGCACCGCTCCCGCAGGACGTCGAGCTCGTGGTCGAGGGCGCCGTACCAGTCGCGCCAGGTGGTGCGGTTCATCTCCTGCCACGTGGTGCCGTGCCCGGGCAACCGCGGCACCCGGACGGTGTACCCGCGCTCGGCGAGGTCGCGGCCCCAGTCGACCATCGACGCGGGGGACCCGGTGAAGCCGTGGCTGAGCAGGACACCGACGCGGCCGGCGTCGTGGGCGAAGGGCTCGGCTCCGGGCACGACGGTGGGGGACGGGCTCATGGAACCATCCTCTCCCACGGTGTCGCCGCCGCACACCCCCCGGATCGCGGTAGTGTCCGGGTGACGCTGAGGAGGCGACGTTGTTCTACTGGTTCCTGAAGTTCCTGGCCCTGGGTCCGCTGCTGAAGCTGATCTTCAGGCCGTGGGCCGAGGGCACCGAGAACGTGCCCAAGGAGGGCGCGGTCATCCTCGCGAGCAACCACCTGTCCTACAGCGACTGGTTGTTCATGCCGCTGGTGATCCCGCGGCGCGTGACGTTCGTGGCGAAGGCCGAGTACTTCGAGACCCCCGGCATCAAGGGCTGGTTCCAGAAGAAGTTCTTCTCCGGCGCCGGCCAGGTGCCGATCGACCGGTCGAGCGGGTCCGCCGCCGCCGGCGCGATCGCCACGCAGCTGCGCCTGCTGTCGGAGGGCGAGGTCTGCGGGATCTACCCCGAGGGCACCCGCTCCCACGACGGCAAGCTCTACCGCGGACGCACGGGCGTGGCGCGCATCGCGCTCGAGTCCGGCGTGCCGGTGATCCCGCTCGCGGTCATCAACACCGACGTCGTGGCTCCTCCCGGCAAGGTCTTCGGGCGGATGGCCCGGCCCGGTGTCCGCTTCGGCGAGCCGCTCGACTTCAGCCGCTACGAGGGGCTGGAGGGCGACCGGTTCATCCTGCGGGCCGTCACCGACGAGATCATGTACGAGATCATGCGGCTCTCCGGCCAGGAGTACGTCGACCTGTACGCGCAGGACGCCAAGAAGCGCGACCGCGAGGCCGAGCGCGAGGCGGCGCGGACGGCCGAGCGCGCGGAGTCCGACGAGGTCTGGGACCAGATCAAGCCCGAGTGACGCCGCGTCGTCGCGCCCACCTGCCCGGTCCGGCACTCGTCGTGCGCGGCGGAGGTAGGGCGACGACGATGGGAGCAGGGCCCACAGGCGTCGGGCCCGCGACCAGCGGAGGACGGCGGGCATGAGCGCGTACGAGGGTCACGACCACGACCAGCACGGGACCCGGCGGCCCGACGTGGAGGACGTCTGGTCCTACCCGCGCCCGCCCGCCGTGGTCCCCAGCTCCGAGACGGTCGTCGTCGAGCTCGGCGGCCTCGAGGTCGTGCGGACCACGTCGGCCTTGCGCGTCCTGGAGACGAGCCACCCGCCGACCTACTACCTGCCGATCGCCGACGTCCGTGACGGCGTGCTGCGGCCCGTCGCCCGTCGGACGTGGTGCGAGTACAAGGGGGAGGCGGCCTACTTCGACCTCGTGGCGGGCGACCGCGTGGTGCCCGCGGGCGCGTGGACCTATCCCACGCCGACCCGGGGCTACGAGGTGCTCCTGGACCACGTGGCGCTGTACCCTGCGCAGATGGACCGCTGCACCGTCGACGGCGAGGTCGTGCAGGCCCAGGACGGCGACTTCTACGGCGGCTGGATCACCTCGCGCGTCGGCGGACCGTTCAAGGGTGCGCCCGGCACGCTGCACTGGTGAGCCGGGCGTCCTGCGCCGGGCGTCCCTAGGACGGACGGGTTTCGAGCCGGCGGGGGAGCCGCACTAGACTCTCCTGGTGAGCATTCCGAGCCTCGACGACCTCCACGCGATGGGGGCTGCCCAGCAGCCCACCTACGCCGACCCCGCTGCCCGCGAGCGCGCGCTCGAGCAGCTGCGCCGGATGCCGCCCCTGGTCTTTGCCGGCGAGTGCGACGACCTCCGCGACCGCATGGCCGCCGTGGCCCGCGGCGAGGCGTTCCTGCTGCAGGGCGGCGACTGCGCCGAGACCTTCGAGGGCGTCACCGCCGAGAACGTGCGCAACAAGCTGCGGGTGCTGCTGTCGATGGCCGTCGTCCTGACGTACGCCGCCAGCGTGCCCGTGGTCAAGGTCGGCCGGCTCGCGGGGCAGTACGCCAAGCCGCGATCCCGCGACACCGAGACCCGCGACGGCGTGACGCTGCCGGCCTACCGCGGCGACGCCGTCAATGGCTTCGACTTCACGCCCGAGTCGCGCGTGCACGACCCGCAGCGTCTCGTCGACGTGTACCACGCGTCCAGCGCCACGCTGAACCTCGCGCGCGCCTTCACCACGGGCGGCTATGCCGACCTGCGCCAGATGCACGAGTGGAACAAGGACTTCGTCAAGAACAGCCCGGTCGGCGTCAGCTACGAGCAGGTGGGCGGCGAGATCGACCGCGCCCTCGCGTTCATGGACGCCATCGGCGTCGAGCCCGACGCGTTCCGCTCCGTCGACTTCTACTCCTCCCACGAGGCGCTCATCCTCGAGTACGAGCACGCCCTCACCCGGGTCGACTCCCGCACCCAGCGCTCGTACGACGTCTCCAGCCACTTCGTCTGGATCGGCGAGCGCACGCGCCAGCTCGACGGCGCCCACGTGGAGCTGCTGAGCCACATCGCCAACCCGATCGGCGTCAAGCTCGGCCCGACCACGTCGGCCGACGACGCGATCGCGCTGTACGAGAAGCTCAACCCCGAGCGCGAGTCGGGCCGGATCACGTTCATCACCCGCTTCGGCGCCGACAAGATCCGCGACCTCCTGCCGCCCCTCGTGGAGAAGGTGACGGCCGCCGGCCTCGAGGTCGCGTGGGTGTGCGACCCCATGCACGGCAACACCTTCGAGGCCTCCACGGGCTACAAGACCCGCGAGTTCGACGACGTCATCGACGAGACCCGCGGCTTCTTCGAGGTGCACCGCGCGCTCGGCACGTGGCCCGGCGGCATCCACGTGGAGCTGACCGGCGACGACGTCACCGAGTGCGTCGGCGGCGGTCGACGCGTCTCCGCCGAGGACCTCGCCACGCGCTACGAGACGCTGTGCGACCCGCGGCTCAACCGCGAGCAGTCGCTCGAGCTGGCCTTCCTCGTGGCCGACATGCTGCACCAGCGCTGATCCTGCGGCACCCGCCGACACCGGCGCCCCCGGACGAGGTCCGGGGGCGCCGGTCGTTCAGACGTAGATGACGACGGTCGAGCCGACCTTGGCCTTGCCCGAGCCCGGGTCCTGGAAGACGACGCGGTCGGAGCCGGGGATGCGGTTGCGCACGTCGACCTCGAAGCCGGCCTCCTCGAGCGCCTTCACGGCCTCGTCGCGCGGGCGACCGAGCACGTCGGGCACGTCGACGGACTCCGGGCCCTTCGACACCTCGATCGTGACGGTGTCGCCGCGGAACAGCGTGCCGTCCCTCGGTGTCTGGCTGATGACCCGGTCCTTCGGGACGTCGTCGGAGAAGGACTCGCGCACGGTGACGGCGAACGACGCCTCCTCCAGCGCCGCGCGCGCCTCCTGGCGGGTGCGGCCGGTCTGGTCGGGCACCTGGATCGGCTCGCGGCCCCGGCTCACGACGAGGTCGACCACGGTGCCGCGCCGGACCTGCTGGCCGACCTTGACGCCGGAGACGGCGACGACCTGCCCCTGGGGCACGGTCTCGTCGTAGCGCTCGGTGACGTCACCGGCCTGCAGGTTGCGCCTCTCGAGCGCCGCGCGGGCGTCGTCGAGGGTCCGGCCCGACAGGTCGGGCACGGCGTAGCGCTCCTTGCCCTTGGAGACGACCGCCGTGATCTTCTGGCCCGGCAGCAGCCGGTCGCCGACGGCAGGGTCGGTGGAGATGACGGTGCCGAGGGGCGCGGTCTCGGAGAACGCGCGACGGGTGACGTCGAGCTCGAACCCCGCGTCCTTGGCCTCCTCGGCCGCCTGCGCCTCGGCCTGGCCGACCAGCTGCGGGACCGCCTCGTAGCGGCCGAAGCCCAGCCAGTAGCCGGCACCGGCTGCGACGAGCGCCGCGAGGAGCGTGGCCACCAGCAGCAGCCGGCCGCGTCGTCGTGCACGGTCGTCGCGGGTGCGGGTGGGCGGCTCCTGCGGCGGGGGAGCCGCTGCGGCGGCGGGGGTGCGCGACCACGTGTCGCTGCTCCAGCGCATGGTCGGCTCCGCGCGGGCGACGACCTCGCCGGTCTCGCGGTCGACGAGGACGGTCTCGCCGCCGTCGTCGTCCAGGGCCGAGGCCGCGGACGGTGACATCGGGCCCGAGAGGGCGCCGTCGGGGTACTCGTGCTCGAGCACGACCGGGCGGGTCGGCTCGTCGTCGGGGGCCGTCGTGCGCGGCAGGAGGTCGGCGGTGAGGTCGGGGTCGTCGGCCAGCCCCTCCACGAGGGCCCGCTCGACCAGCCGGACCTGCCGCAGCAGCACGCCGGCGTCCTGCGAGCGCTGCGTGCGGTCGCGGACCGTGGCCCTGGCGACGAGCGCGTCGACGTAGGGCGGCAGCTCAGGACGCAGCAGCGACGGCGGCGCGACGTCCTCGTGGACGTGCTTGTAGGCCACCTGGATGGGTGACTCGCCCGTGTGCGGCTTGACGCCCGTGAGCATCTCGTAGAGCAGCGCCCCGCACGCGTACACGTCGGAGCGGGCGTCGGCGCCCTCGTTCACGACGATCTCGGGCGCGAGGTAGGAGACGGTGCCGATGAGCGTGCCGCCCGTGGCGGTGGTGGCGGCGCTGACCGCGCGGGCCAGCCCGAAGTCGGCGACCTTGACCTCGCCGTCGGGGGTGATGAGCACGTTCTCGGGCTTCACGTCACGGTGGACCAGGTGCGCGCGGTGCGCCGCGGACAGCGCCGTGAGGACGTCGGCCAGGAGACGCAGCGCCCGCAGCGGACGCATGGGCGCCTCCTCGCGCATGACGTCGCGCAGGGTGCGCCCCGGTACGTACTCCATGACGAGGTAGGTGATGTCGCCGTCGCGGCCCTGGTCGAAGACGGCCACGACGCCGCGGTGGTTGAGCTTGGCGGCGGCGCGCGCCTCGCGCTCGAAGCGCTGCGAGAACTCCTCGTCGTCGCCGAGCCCGGCGTGCATGACCTTGACGGCGACCGGACGGTCGAGCCGTTCGTCGTGCCCGAGGAAGACGCTGGCCATGCCGCCCCGCGCGATCCGCTCCGCCACCCGGTACCGGCCGTCGAGGACACGTCCGACGAGCGCATCATCACGCGTGACCGTCACGCCGGACCTCCTCACGTCGGCTCCACAGGCCGGCTGACCCTGGGACGAGTGTAGAGAACAGCCTCGCGCGGACGGTGCTGCGCGGCCGTGTCCTCGTCGGGAGTTGCCCGCGCAGCCCGCTCCGCGGTGCTCAGGAGGAGCGTCGGGTCGCGCTGAGCGCCAGCGGTGCCAGGACGTCGCGCGCTGCCGGACCGAGCGCGTCGATCGCCTCGTCGACCTCGTCCTCGAGCCGGGCGATGTCGCGCTCGACGGCCGCGAGCGCGCCGGTGCGGGTCATGAGGTCGGTGAGCGGGGCGACGCCCTCGCGCGTGCCCAGCAGCCGGGTGAGCAGCTCACGGTCGTCGTCGGAGCCCAGCTCGAGGGCACGGGCCACCAGCACCGTGCGCTTGCCCTCGCGCAGGTCGTCGCCCGCCGGCTTGCCCGTCGCGGCCGGGTCGCCGAAGACGCCCAGCACGTCGTCGCGCAGCTGGAACGCCTGGCCGAGCGGCACGGCGACGGCGCTCAGCCCCGCCACCAGCGCGTCGTCGGCTCCTGCCAGCGCCGCGCCGATGTGCAGCGGTCGCTCCACCGTGTAGGAGGCGGCCTTGAACCGCACGATCGTCATGGCCTCCTCGACGGTGACGGTGGCGCGGGTCTGCGCCAGCACGTCGAGGTACTGGCCCGCGACGACCTCCGAGCGGCAGAGGTCGAGGTAGCGCAGCGCCTCGGGCACCCGAGGCAGGCCGGAGGAGCGCAGCTGCTCGTCGGCCCACGAGAGCATGAGGTCGCCCAGCAGCACCGCGGTGGCCTGGCCGAAGCGTGCGGCGTCGCCCACGGACCCCTCGACCGCGCGGTGCCGTGCCTCGAAGTCGCGGTGCACGCTCGGGTGCCCACGCCGGGTGTCGGAGCCGTCCATCAGGTCGTCGTGGACGAGGGCGCTGCCCTGCAGCCACTCGAGCGACGCCGCGGCGGTGACGAGGGCGGGATCGTCGGGGTCGCCGCCGGCCACGAGCCACCCGGCGCGGCAGAACAGCGGCCGCAGCCGCTTGCCGCCGGCGACGAAGGCCACGGCGCTGTCGAGGAACGGGGCGAGGTCGGTGCCGACGTCGGCGAGCTCGGCGCGGCGTCGAGCCGCGAAGCGCTCGAGCTCGTCGGCCACGGCGTCTCGGAACTCGACAAGATCGGCGGCTACCACGTCGCGGACGATACCGTTGGCCCGTGACCGACGCCCCCGCGCCCGTGCCCTCCCACTCGATCGTGGAGGACCTCCGCGACCAGCGTCCCTGCGTCTCCTTCGAGTTCTTCCCGCCCAAGGACGACGCGGGGGAGGAGGTCCTGTGGCGCACCATCGCCGACCTCGAGCCGCTGCGTCCGTCGTTCGTCTCCGTGACCTACGGCGCCGGCGGGACGAGCCAGGACCGCACGGTCCGGGTGACGTCGCGCATCGCGGAGGAGTCGCGGATCCGCGCCGTCGGGCACCTGACCCTCGTCGGGCAGAGCCGCTCGGAGATCGAGGCGGTCCTCAAGCAGTACGCGGCGTCCGGCATCCGCCACGTCCTGGCCCTGCGCGGCGACCCCAAGGGCGGACCCCGGGCGCCGTGGGAGACCCACCCGGAGGGCATGGACCACGCGGTCGAGCTCGTCGAGCTGGCCCGTGACCTGGGCGACTTCACGGTCGGCGTCGCGGCGTTCCCCGAGGGCCACCCCGACGCCGGCGGACTCGAGCCCGACGCCGACGTGCTCGTCGCGAAGCACCGGGCGGGCGCGGAGTTCGCGATCACCCAGCTGTTCTTCCGCGCGCAGGACTACGTCGATCTCGTCGAGCGGGTCCGGTCCCGCGGGAGCGACCTGCCGATCGTCCCCGGCATCATGCCGATCCTGAACTTCTCGCAGGTCGCCCGCATGGCCGAGCTGTCCGGGGCAGAGATCCCGCGTGAGGTCCTCGACGTCGTCGAGCCGGTGCAGGACGATCCTGCGGCGGTGCGTGCGCGTGGCATCGAGCTGGCCACCCAGCTGTGTCGCGACCTGCTCGCCCAGGGCGCGCCCGGCCTGCACTTCATCACGCTGAACCGCTCCAAGGCCACGCGCGAGATCTTCGAGACGCTACGGGGCGAGGGCCTGGTCTGACCCGCACTCCCGCTCAGGCGGGGGTGGCCGGACGACGCGGCACGGCGCCGAGCCGTTCGGCGATCGCCTCGGTGGCGAGACCGATCGCCTCCAGCGAGGGTCCCGGGTGCGCGTGCGCGCCGGCCATCACGACGCCGGGGGGCAGCGTCGGGCCCGGGCGCTGCAGCACCGTGCGCCAGCCTCGCCACTGCCAGCCCCAGTGACCCAGGCGCACGAGGTCGGCGGGGGCAAGGTCGTGGCGCTCCACCACCCGGTCGCGCAGGTCGATCCCGACGCGCACGAGCGCGACCAGCGGGTCCTCGGCCTTGTGGTGCGCGATCGTCCAGCAGCCGGGAGAGCCCTCCCAGAGGTGCAGCGGCGGGTCGGCGTGCACCGCGACGTCGCGGGCGAGCTCGGGCGTCGGGGCGTCCGGCGACACGCGGACGAGTGCCCGATGGGCCGGGATGCGCGGCAGCAGCGCCGGCTCGGGGAGCCCGTCGGGCCAGGTCGGCGCGCACCACGCCACGACGTCGGCCGCCACCACCCCGTCGTCGGTGCGGACGCCGGTGACGCCGGACGTGTCGCGCTCGACGCCCCACGCAGAGCACCCGAGGCGCACGTCGACGCGACGTTCCTCGAGCCGCCGGGCGAGGGCGTCGGCGAGCGCCGGCATGCCGCCCTCGACCTCCCATCGCCCGAAGTTCCGCTCGACCTGGTGGCGTACCGCCGTGGCAGCGGGCACGGCGCGCGGGTCGTCGCCGGCGAGCACGACGTCGTCGAGCACCATGCGACGCACCCGGTCGTCGTCGAAGGTCCGCGCGACCTCGCGGCTCAGGGGACGGCGCGCGTGGAGGGCGCGACGGGTCGCCCGGTCGAGCGAGTCGGCGCTGGGCACCTGGTTGAGCAGCCGTCGTCGGACGAGGTCCCAGGGCTCGGTCATCGGGTCGAGCCACGGGCTCCAGGGATCCTCGCCGAAGGTCCCGAGGAAGGCGTCGACCTGTCCCGAGCGCCGGCCCATCGGCAGGTCCATCACGGTCCGGTCGGCGAACACGTGCCGACGCCCGGGAAGCGTGTGCAGCGTGAGGGCGGCGTCGAGCGGGCGCCCCGACTTGCGGAAGAGGTCGCGCAGGACGCCGGGCAGCGTGAACGTGTCGAGGTCGAGCTGCCACAGCCCGTCGCCCGCCTGGTGCCCGCGCAGACGTCCGCCGAGCCGGTCGCCTGCCTCGAGCAGCACCACCTCGTGCCGCAGCTTCGCGAGCCGTGCCGCGAGGGACGTGCCGGCGAATCCTCCGCCCACCACCACGACGCGCGCCATGGGCCGACCCTAGCGAGCGGCGGCGAGGGCCGGGAGCGTCCGGTCCCGCGGCCACGCTGTGACACAGTGACGCCATGCGTCCCGTGCGTCAGGAGATCATGTGGCAGGCCGTGCTCGACGCGGTCGCGGCCCTCGAGCGCAGCGGTCCGCTCGACGTCCTCGACGTCGGCGGCGGCACGGGCGGCGACGCGGTGCGACTGGCGGCGCTCGGGCACCGGGTCACGGTCGTCGACCCGAGTCCCGACGCGCTGGCGTCGCTGGACCGTCGCGCCGCCGAGGCGGGCGTGCACGACCAGGTCGTGGGCGTGCTGGGCGACACCGGCGACCTGGGGGAGGAGGTCACCCTGGCAGGCACGGACCTCGCGCTGCTCCACGGCGTGCTCGAGCACGTCGACGACCCCGCCGAGGCGCTGCGCACGGTCGCGGCGACGTTGCGCCCCGACGGCGTGCTGAGCGTGGTCGTCGCGGGGCGGCCGGCCGCGGTGCTCGCGCGGACCCTCGCCGGCGACTTCGCCGCCGCGTCCGCCCTCGCGCAGGCCCGCGTCGAGGGCTGGGACCTGCGCGCGCACGGTCCGCGGCGCTACGTGCCCGAGGAGCTGCACGAGCAGCTCGCGGCGGCCGGCTTCACGGTGCTGGCGCACGCGGGTCTGCGCACCTTCGCCGACCTCGTGCCGAGCGCCGTCGTGGACACGGAACCGGGAGCACGCGAACGCTTGTACGCTCTGGAGCGTCTGGTCCGGACGTCCAGCGAGTTCTCAGGGATCTCGGCTGGTCTGCACACCATCGCCCGCCTAGACTTGATCTAGACCCACCACCAGGAGGCCTCCGGTGCCACTCTCCGACGAAGAAGCCCGCCTGCTCCAGCAGCTCGAGCAGTCTCTCGCGGCCGAGGATCCCGACTTCGCGTCGACCCTCCGGGGCTCCAAGCAGGCCGCGCGCAACCGCAAGGTCGCCGTGCTGTCCGGTCTGGGTCTCGTCGTCGGCCTCGGCATCCTGTTCGCCGGTGCGGTCTCCGCGCTGACCTGGCTCGGTGTGCTCGGCTTCGTCGTCATGCTCGCCGGCGGCTACTTCTTCGTCACCGCGTGGCGCCACGGCCTGACGGCCGCGCCCGACGCCGGCCCGACGCGCTCCTCCGGTCCCAAGGGCCCGAAGCAGTCCGGCTCGTTCGTCGACCGCATGGAGGAGCGCTGGCAGCGTCGCCAGGACGGCGACGACCGCTGACCCTCCTGCGGACCTCCTGAGGTCCGCCCCCCACCTCCCCACACCGGGTTCCGCACCAGCGGGACCCGGTGTCGTCATGTCCGGCCCCTGCACGCGTCGGCGGCCCCCACTCAGCGGGGGAGCGGACGGGAGCGGACGCGCATCCGCTCCACTTCGCCCCACCTCGGCGCCCGCCGGGTCGCTGCGCGCTGCAACGACGGGCCAGCACGCCGCTCACGGCGCGCTGCGGCGCGTCGCGAAACTGCCGGAATTTCCGCTGTGTCGCGTTGACGGTGGGGAAAGGTGGGGTAGGGTGGTGCGAAATGGAGCACACGGGGATCCCTGCACGACGGTGGAGGGCCCGACGCGGGAGACGAGGTGAGGGGAGGTGGGCATCGATGCGGACAACTTCTTCGGCACCTACACGCCCCGCCTCGACGACAAGTCGCGCCTGTTCCTGCCCGCCAAGTTCCGCCCGCGGCTCGAGGGCGGCATCGTGCTGACCCGCGGGCAGGAGAACTGCATCTACGGATGGACGACCGAGGCCTTCGGCGCGTTCACCGACCGCATCCGCGAGACGCCGTTCACCAACCGCGAGGCCCGCAACTTCGTGCGCATGCTCTACTCGGGCGCCTCCTCGGAGGTCCCCGACAAGCAGGGCCGCATCTCCATCCCGCCGGTGCTGCGCACCTGGGCCGGGCTCGAGCGCGACGTCGCCGTCGTTGGCGCGATGGACCGCATCGAGATCTGGGACGCCCGCCGCTGGGACGAGTACTCCGCCGGCCAGGAGGAGCAGTTCTCCGACATGTCCGACGAGGTGATGCCCGGCATCTTCTGAGCCCGCGAGGTCCGACCTCCGCCTGTCCGGTCCTGGCATCACTTCCCCGGTGCCAGAGCCGTACGGACGGGGATCAGGCCGCACGGTCACCCCCGCACCACCGTCCACCCCCCAGCCCGCTCCCACGGAGCCCCGAGCACCCGAGGAGGTGCGATGCACCAGCCCCGACGCGTCCGGCATGAGCTCGCCGACGCCGCCGTCCTGATGGCGTTCTCCGCCGGCGTCTCCGTCGCCCTCGCGCTGCTCATCGGGCTCGCCGTCACCCTCGTGGCCGGTGCCGCGTGACGCAGGACGACGGGGTGGGCACCCCGGACGCCCGGCACGTGCCGGTCCTGCTCGACCGGTGCCTCGAGCTGCTCGAACCTGCCCTGACCGCGCCCGGCGAGCGCCGCCGCGTCGTCGTCGACGCGACCCTCGGCCTCGGCGGGCACACCGAGGCGATGCTCCAGCGCTTCCCCGACGTGCACGTCGTCGGCGTCGACCGCGACACCGAGGCCCTGGCCCGTGCCCAGGCGCGCCTGGAGCCCTTCGGCGACCGCGTCACCTACGCCCACGCCGTCTACGACGAGCTGCCCGACGTCCTCGCCGACGCCGGGCTGCGGCGCGTCGACGGGGTGCTCTTCGACCTCGGGGTCTCCTCGATGCAGCTCGACCTCGCCGACCGCGGTTTCGCCTACGCACAGGACGCACCGCTCGACATGCGCATGACCCCCGGCGTCGGGCCCACGGCCGCCGACGTGCTCAACACCTACCCGGCCGACCGGCTCGCGCGCGTCCTGCGCGTGCACGGCGAGGAGAAGTTCGCCCGCCGGATCGCCGACGCCGTCGTCGCCGCCCGCGAGACCGAGCCCTTCACCCGCAGCGCCCGCCTGGTCGAGCTCGTCCGCGACAGCATCCCCGCCGCCGCCCGCCGCACCGGGGGACACCCGGCCAAGCGGACCTTCCAGGCGCTGCGCATCGAGGTCAACGACGAGCTCGCCGTGTACGCCCGCGCGCTGCCCGCCGCACTCGACGCCCTCGCCGTCGGCGGCCGCGTCGTCGTCCTCTCCTACCACTCGCTCGAGGACCGCATCACCAAGCGGACCCTCGCCGACGTGACCACCCTCGACGTGCCCCACGGGCTGCCCGTCGTCCCCGCCGGCCTCGAGCCGCGCTTCAGACTCCTCACCCGCGGCGCCGAGCAGGCGAGCGAGGCCGAGGCCGCCGACAACCCCCGCGCCCGGTCCGTCCGGCTGCGCGCCGTCGAGAGGGTCGCCGCATGAGCACCATGCACGCCGCGCGTCCGCGCCAGAGGACGGCCCGTCAGGCCCGTCCGACCACCCTCCCGCTGCGGCTCGTCGCCCCCGTGCGCAGCCGCGCCGGCCGGGCTCCCTTCGTGGTCGTCGTGCTCACCGTGCTCGGCATCGGCCTCGTCGGACTGATCCTCCTCAGCACCGTCCTGCAGGCCCAGGCCTTCGAGATCGCCCGGCTGCAGTCGAAGGCCGACGCCCTGACGGTGCAGGAGCAGGACCTGCGCCGCGAGGTCGAGCGGCTCCAGGCGCCCGCCGACCTCGCGCAGCGCGCCGTCCAGCTCGGCATGGTGCCCAACACCAACCCCGTCTTCCTCCGCTCGAGCGACGGCAAGGTCGTCGGCGACCCCGTGCCCGCCGAGCCCCGCAGCAACGTCGAGAGGGTCGATCGATGAAGCGTCAGCGTCTCTCCCGCACCCGGCTGCGGGTCAGCCTCCTGCTCGTCGTCAGCCTGTTCATGCTCTTCGGCGTCCGGCTCTTCTGGATCCAGGGCCTCGACGCCCAGGCCTACGCGGCCATGGCGCGCAACGCCAGCACCCAGCCTGTCACCGTGCCTGCGCCACGCGGCGACATCCTCGACCGCAACGGCGAGGTCATCGCGACCAGCGTCGACTCGCTCACCCTCACCGCCGACCCGACGCTGACGACGAAGAAGGCCCCGCAGATCGCGCGGATCCTCGTCTCGAGCCTCGGCGAGGACCGCGTCGACTACTTCGACCTCATCGAGAAGCTGCGCACCCCCGACACCCGGTTCGTCGTCCTCGAGAAGAACCTCCCCGCCGCCAAGGGCCAGAAGGCGCTCCAGGCGCTCCGCAAGGCCGGCGCGGCGGGCGTCTTCAGCCAGAAGACCACCATGCGCACCTACCCCGGCGGGCGGCTCGCCGCCAACCTCGTCGGCTACATGAGCCAGACCAAGGACTCCGACACGCCCGTCGGCGTGCAGGGCATCGAGCGCCAGTACGACGCGCTCCTCACCGGCAAGGACGGCTCCGCCACCTACGAGGTGTCACCGACCGGGCAGCGGATCCCCATGGCCGACAGCACCGTCGTGCCGATGAAGCCCGGCCAGGACGTCCAGACCACCATCGACCGCGACCTGCAGTGGTACGCCGACCAGCGCCTCGCCGACGCCGTGCGCTCCGCGGGGGCCGACTGGGGCCTGGCCATCACCATGGACGTGCGCACCGGCCAGGTCGTCCAGCTCTCGCAGGCGCCCACCTTCGACCCCGGCTCGAAGGCCACCATGCAGGACTCCAACACCGTCTCGCGGTTCGTGCAGACGGTCTACGAGCCCGGCTCCGTGCTCAAGACCATCACCATGGCAGCGCTCGCCGACCAGGGCAAGATCACGCCGGACACGCAGATCAGCGTCCCCGGCAAGATGGTCATCGACAAGTTCCCCATCGGCGACTACTGGCAGCACGGCACGCTCAACCTCACCGCCGCCGGCGTCATCGCCAAGTCCTCGAACCTCGGCACCATCGTCGCCGCGCAGCAGATGAGCAACCAGACGATGCACGACTACCTGCGCAAGTTCGGCTTCGGCGTCGGCTCCGGCGTCCAGCTGCCCGGCGAGTCGCGAGGCATCCTCGCCCCCGCCGCCAGCTGGACCAAGGCCAACCACGCCACCATCTCCTTCGGCCAGGGCATCTCCGTCACGGCGTTGCAGGTCGTGCGCGCCGTCGGCGCCATCGCCAACGGCGGCGTCATGGTCGACCCGTCGGTCGTCAGCGGGTTCGTCGACGCCGACGGCCACCGCACCGACGCCAAGGAGGTGCCCTCCCGACGGGTCGTCTCCAAGAAGGCCGCCGCCGAGGTCACCCGCATGATGGAGGCCGTCACCGCCGACGACGGCACCGCGCCCGCCGCGCAGATCCCCGGCTACCGCGTCGCCGGCAAGACCGGCACCGCCTGGCGGGTCAACCCCGTCACCGGACGCTACGTCCGCGGCCAGAACACCGTCTCCTTCATCGGCTTCGCCCCCGCCGACGAGCCCCGCTTCATCACCTACGTCGTGCTCGACAAGCCCTTCGCCAACGCCGGAGGCGGCTCGACCGCCGCCCCCGTCTTCCACGACATCATGTCGATGGCCCTCGAGCGCTTCGGCGTCGCGCCCACCGGGTCGCGCTCGCCGAAGGTGGCGCAGGAATGGTAGCCGGGCGCGCTCGTGCCTCGCGCTGCAGCACGGCTCGCTCGCTGGCGCTCGCTCACCGCGGACCGGCTCGGCTTCGCTCGCTGGCGCTCGCTCGCCGCTGAAGCGAGTTCGCGGTTCGGTTGGCGTGGCTTGCACACGGTGGGGCTGGAACGGGTTCCGGGGCGGGGTGAGGGGATGGCGCGGAGTCGCTACGTTGGACCGGTGACCGACAGCGAGGACCTCCCGACGACCATGCGGACCCGGCCACGCGAGGTGGCGCGGCGGACGCTCGCCGACGTCGCCCAGCACCTCGACGCACCGCAGGCGGCGGGGGAGGACCCCGTCGTCACCGGCATCAGCCTCAGCACCCGCAACCTCCAGCCCGGCGACCTCTACGCCGCCCTGCCCGGCAGCCGGGTCCACGGCGCCGACTTCGCCGACGCCGCGAAGGCCGCCGGCGCCGTCGCCGCGCTCACCGACGCCGACGGCGCCGCGCGCACGGCAGGCCTGCCCACCGTCGTCGTCGACCGTCCCCGCAGCCGGCTCGCCGAGCTCAGCGCCTGGTTCCACGACCACCCCACGCGGGCGTTCACGACCTTCGGCATCACGGGCACCCAGGGCAAGACCACCACCACCTACCTCGCCGAGTCCGCCGTCGGCAGCGCCCGCAGCGCCGTCGTCGGCACCATCGGCACCCGCGTCAAGGGCGTCCCTGCCGCGTCGGCGCTCACCACCCCGGAGGCGCCGGACCTGCAGGCGCTGTTCGCCGTCATGCGGGAGGAGCAGGTCGAGGTCTGCGCCATGGAGGTCTCGAGCCACGCCCTCGTGCAGGGCCGCGTCGAGGGTTTCGCCTTCGACGTCGCCGCCTTCCTGAACCTCGGGCGCGACCACCTCGACTTCCACCGCGACCTCGACGACTACTTCGCGGCCAAGGCCAGCCTCTTCACGCCCGAGCACGCCGAGCGAGCCGTCGTCAACATCGACGACGAGCACGGCCGACGCCTCGTCGACCTCACGCCGCTGCCCGTCACCACCTTCTCCACCGACGGACGCGTCGCCGACTGGCGAGCCGCCAACGTCCGTCCCCACCGCCTCGGCACCGACCTGGAGGTGCTCGGACCCGACGGGCTCGAGCTCGACCTGCACGTGCCGCTGCCCGGCGTGTTCAACGTCGCCAACGCGCTCGCCGTCATCGCCTCCCTCGCCACGGTCGGCCACGACCCGGCCGACCTCGCCGCCGGCATCGCGACCAGCCCCGGCGTCCCCGGCCGGATGGAGCGCGTCGAAGCCGGACAGGAGTGGACGGCCGTCGTCGACTACGCGCACAAGCCCGACGCCGTCGAGGCCGTCCTCACCGCGCTGCGTCCGGTCACCCCCGGCCGCCTCGTCGTCGTCATCGGCGCCGGCGGCGACCGCGACCTCGGCAAGCGCCCCCTCATGGGCGAGGTCGCCGCGCGGTACGCCGACCTCGTCGTCGTCACCGACGACAACCCGCGCACCGAGGACCCCGCCGCCATCCGACGGGCCGTCCTGGCCGGTGCCGAGGGCGGGGCCGCCGAGGTCGTCGAGGTCGCCGGTCGCCGTGACGCGATCGCCCACGCCGTGGCCGTCGCCCGACGCGGCGACACGGTCGTGGTGGCCGGCAAGGGCCACGAGCAGGGCCAGGAGATCGGCGACGTCGTCCACCCGTTCGACGACCGCGAGGTGCTGCGCCGCCTCGTCGAGGAGCTCGCATGATCCCGCTCAGCCTCGCCGCGATCGCCCAGGCCGTCGGCGGCGTGGTGCACGGCGACGGCGACGTCGTCGTCACCGCACCCGCCACCCTCGACTCGCGCGCCGTGACGCCCGGCGGGCTCTTCGTCGCCCTGGCGGGGGAGCGGGTCGACGGGCACGACTTCGTCGGCGCCGCCCTGCAGGGCGGAGCGGTCGCCGTGCTCGCCTCGCGCCCCGTCGAGGCGCCGACCGTCGTCGTCGACGACGTCACCGACGCCCTCGGCCGGCTGGCCCGGCACGTCCTCGACCTGCTCGACGTCCAGGTCGTCGCGCTCACCGGCTCCCAGGGCAAGACCAGCGTCAAGGACCTCCTGGCCCACCTCCTCGGCCGGGTCGGGCCCACCGTCGCCACGGCCGGCAACTACAACAACGAGCTCGGCGTCCCGCTGACCGTCCTGCGGGCCGACCTCGCCACCCGCTACCTGGTGGTCGAGATGGGGGCTCGGGGGATCGGGCACGTCGCACGCCTGTGCCGGGTCGCGCCGCCGCACGTCTCGACCGTGCTCAACGTCGGCAGCGCCCACGTGGGCGAGTTCGGGTCGGTCGACAACATCGCGATCGGCAAGGGCGAGATCGTCGAGGGCCTGCGACCGGGTGGCACCGCCGTGCTCAACGCCGACGACGTCCGCGTCGACGCCATGGAGCCGCGCGTTCCTGCGGGCTGCGAGGTCGTCCGGTTCGGCCGGGCCGCCCAGGGTCCCGACGACGTGCGCGTCGTCGACGTGACGCTCGACGCCCACGGCGAGCCCGACGTCGTGCTCGAGCACGGGTCCGAGCGCTGGACCACGCACGTGCCGCTCCTCGGCGTGCACCAGGCGTCCAACGCCGCCGCCGCGCTCGCCCTGCTCGCCGGCCTCGGGCTGCCCGTGGCAGGCACCTCGCTCGACGACTACGCACCTGCCACCGCGCAGCGCCTCGAGCGGCACGAGCGCGCCGACGGCGTCGTCGTGCTCGACGACTCCTACAACGCCAACCCCGAGTCGGTGCGGGCAGCGCTGGAGGCCCTCTCCGGGCTCGGCGCGCAGCGCCGCGTGGCCGTGCTGGGGGAGATGCTCGAGCTCGGCGCCGACGCCCACGCCCGGCACGTCGAGGTCGGGCGGGCCGCGGCCGAGCTCGGGACGTCGCTCGTCGTCGCGGTCGGCGACGGCGCGCGCGGCATCGCGGAGGGTGCCGGCGACGTCGGCCTCGCCGTGCCCGACGTCGACGTGGCCCTCGACACGCTCCGGGCGTGGCTCTCCCCGGGCGACGCGGTCCTCGTGAAAGCATCGAGAGGTGCCCGCCTCGAGCGGGTCACGACGCGCCTGCTCGAGCCCTGACCGGCATACTCGACCCGGACCACCCCGACCCGGACCAGCCTCGCGCCCCGCCCCGAACCCCCCGAGAGGACCACCGCCCGCATGCTCGCCGTCCTGATCGCCTCAGCCGTCGCCCTCGTGGGCACCCTGCTGGGCACGCGCGTGGCCATCAACGTGCTGGTCAAGAAGGGCTACGGGCAGCTGATCCGCGACGACGGCCCCACCTCGCACCACGTCAAGCGCGGCACGCCGACCATGGGCGGCACGGTCATCATCCTCGCGTCGCTGCTCGCCTACGCGATCGCCAAGCTGGTCACCGGCTACCCGCCCAGCGCCTCGGCCCTGCTGCTGCTGTTCCTCTTCGCGGGGCTCGGGCTCATCGGCTTCCTCGACGACTACATCAAGATCTCCAAGCAGCGCAGCCTCGGGTTGCGCAGCAAGGCCAAGATGATCGGCCAGGTGCTCGTCGGCCTCGTCTTCGCGGTGCTCGCCATCGGCTGGGAGGACGAGAACGGGCGCACACCGATCTCGCACGCGATCTCCTTCGTGCGCGACATCCCCGGCACCCAGCTGCCCACCGTGCTGCTGGTCGTCTGGGTCCTGCTCATGATCGCCGGGGCCAGCAACGGCGTGAACCTCGCCGACGGCCTCGACGGCCTGGCCACCGGCGCCTCCGTCATGGTCTTCGGCGCGTTCGTCGTCATCAACGTCTGGCAGTACAACCAGAGCTGCGCGACCGAGCAGGTCAGCCGCTGCTACGAGGTGAGGGACCCGCTCGACCTGGCGGTGGTGGCCGCGGCGATCACCGGGGCCTGCTTCGGCTTCCTCTGGTGGAATGCCTCGCCGGCGAAGATCTTCATGGGCGACACGGGGTCGCTGTCGCTCGGCGGCGCCATGGCCGGGTTCGCGCTCATGACCCGCACCGAGCTGCTCCTCGTGATCATCGGCGGCCTGTTCGTCGCCATCACGTTCTCGGTGATCCTCCAGGTCGCGTACTTCAAGGCCACCGGCGGCAAGCGGATCTTCCGCATGGCACCGCTCCAGCACCACTTCGAGCTGCTCGGCTGGGCCGAGATCACCATCGTCGTCCGGTTCTGGATCATCAGCGGGCTGTGCGTCGCCGCCGGTCTCGGCGTCTTCTACTGGGAATGGCTCGCCTTCCGATGAGCACGGAGCACCCGCGTCGCGACGTCGAGACCCTCGGCGTCGGCGATGACTGGACCGGCGTGCGCGCCGTCGTCACCGGCTTCGGGGTCAGCGGCTTCGCCGCGGCCGACACCCTGCAGCACCTCGGGGCGAGCGTCACGGTCCTCGACGAGCGCGTCCCCGACGACGGCTCGGCCCGCGCCGAGCAGGCCACGCTGCTGGAGACGCTCGGCGTCACGTTGCGTCTCGAGCCCGGCGCCACGGCCACGCTCCCTGACGACGTCGACCTCGTCGTCACGTCGCCGGGCTGGCGTCCGGAGTCGCCGGCACTGCGCGCTGCCGCCGAGCGTGGCGTGCCCGTGTGGGGGGAGGTCGAGCTGGCGTGGCGCCTGCGCGGTCCCGACGCGCCGCCGTGGCTGTGCGTCACCGGCACCAACGGCAAGACGACCACCGTGCAGATGCTCGACGCGATCCTGCGCGCCGCCGGACTGCGCAGCGCCGCGGTCGGCAACGTCGGACGCCCCGTCCTCGAGGCGGTCATGGACCCCGAGCCGCTCGACGTCCTCGCCGTCGAGCTCTCCAGCTTCCAGCTGCACTGGAGCTCCTCGCTCGCTGCAGAGGCGTCGGCCGTGCTGAACATCGCCGACGACCACCTCGACTGGCACGGCACGCTCGACGCCTACGCCCACGCCAAGGGCCGGGTGTACGAGAACGTCGAGCGGGCGTGCGTCTACAACGTCGAGGACCCCCGCACCGAGCAGCTCGTGCGCGACGCCGACGTCCAGGAAGGCGCCCGCGCCATCGGGTTCACCCTGGGCGTCCCTGCGCCCGGGATGCTCGGCGTCGTCGACGGCCTGCTCGCCGACCGTGCCTTCGCCCCGGACCGCCAGAACAGTGCCGCCGAGCTCGGCTCGGTCGCCGACCTGCCCGACGACGCGCCGCACACCGTGGCCAACGCCCTCGCCGCCGCGGCGCTCGCCCGCGCGCACGGGGTCGAGCCGAGGGCCGTGCGCGACGGGCTGCGCGGCTTCCGCCGGGGACCGCACCGCGCCGACCTCGTCGCCGAGGTCGACGGCGTCCGCTACGTCGACGACTCCAAGGCCACCAACCCCCACGCCGCCCTCGCCTCGCTGCGCGGCGTCGAGTCGGCCGTGTGGATCGCCGGGGGGCTCGCCAAGGGCGCCCGCTTCGAGGAGCTCGTCGAGGCCGCCCGGGAGCGACTGCGCGGCGTGGTGCTCATCGGCACCGACCGCGCCGTGGTCGCGGAGGCGCTGGCCCGACACGCGCCGGATGTGCCCGTCACGGAGGTCGTCGGCGGGGAGGATGGCCTCATGGACGACGTCGTCGCGGCAGCAGCCGCCCTCGCGCGCACGGGTGACACGGTGCTGCTGGCGCCCGGCTGCGCGTCCATGGACCAGTTCCGTGACTACGCCGCACGGGGCGACGCCTTCGCCGCGTCGGTGCGCCGGCTCCCCACCGCGTGAGCGTGCGATGAGCACCACCGACAAGTCGCCGCGGTCCTCCGGCAGCGCCGTCGCCGGCGCCCAGCGTCTGCTCGACCGTCCGCTCGCGTCGTACCAGCTCGTGCTCGGCACCACGGCGCTGCTCCTCGGCCTCGGCCTGATCATGGTGCTCAGCGCCAGCTCGGTGCTCTCGCTGCAGGTCTACGGCAACTCCTTCGCCATCGTGCAGCGCCAGCTCGTGCTCGCCGTCGTCGGCCTGGCCGGCGCCTACGCGGTCACGCGCATCCCCATGACGCTGCTGCGCCGCCTGATCCTGCCCGGTCTGCTGGTCTCGATCGCCCTCACGCTCGCCACGTTCATCCCGGGCGTCGGCGTCGAGGTCAACGGCAACACGAACTGGATCCCCGTCGCCGCCGGGTTCCGCCTGCAGCCGTCGGAGTTCCTCAAGCTGACCCTCGTGCTCTGGATCGCCGACCACTACGCGCGCCGCCAGAAGCACCTCGACAACCCGCGGCTCGTGCTGCTGCCGATGACGCTCGTCGCGGGCTTCTGCGCCGCGCTCGTCGTCGCCCAGAACGACCTCGGTACCGCCCTGGTGCTCTTCGCGGTCATCGTCGGCATGCTGTGGGTCGTCGGCCTGCCCGGACGCTTCCTCGGCGCGATCGTCGCGTTCGTGGGCGTCCTGCTCGTGTTCTTCGTGGCCACGGCGCCGCACCGCGTCGCGCGCATGCTGAGCTTCCTCAACCCGATGGCCGACCCCGACAAGGACGGCTACCAGGCCGTCCACGCGATGATGGGCTTCGCGCGCGGCGGCTTCGGCGGCGTCGGGCTCGGCGGCAGCCGCCAGAAGTGGGGCTCGCTGCCCGAGGCGCACACCGACTTCATCCTCGCCGTCGTCGGCGAGGAGCTGGGGCTGCTCGGCAGCCTCGTCGTGCTGGTCCTGTTCGTGCTGCTGGCCGTCGCCGGCGTCCGCATCGCCACCCGCAGCCGCGACCCGTTCGCGCGCTACGCGGCCGCCGGCGTCACCATCTGGATCACCGCGCAGGCGGCCATCAACATCGCCATGGTGCTCGGGCTGCTGCCCGTCATCGGCATCCCGCTCCCGCTGCTGTCCTACGGCGGCTCGAGCGTCCTCGTGACCCTGGTCGGCTGCGGCGTCCTCCTGCGCTGCGCCACCACCGAACCAGGCGCCGCCCGCGCGCTGGCCGCCGGCAAGGCGCGCCGCGCGCGCAGCAGCGCCGCCCGGAGGCGTTGACCGTGCGTGCTCTCCTCGCCGGCGGTGGCACCGCCGGCCACACCTCCCCGCTCCTCGCGACGGCCGCCGTGCTGCGCGACGAGGGCGTCGACGTGACCTGCCTGGGCACCCCGCGGGGCCTGGAGACCACCCTCATCCCCGAGGCCGGGTTCCCGCTCGAGCTCGTCCCGCCGGTCCCGCTGCCCCGACGCCCCGGCGCGGCGCTGCTGCGCGTGCCGGGACGGCTCCGCGCGGCGGTGCGCGCCACGCACGACGTCTTCGAGCGCGTGCAGCCCGACGTGGTCGTCGGCTTCGGCGGCTACGTCTCCGTCCCGGCCTACCTCGTGGCGCGACGTCGCGGTGTCCCGCTCGTCGTGCACGAGGGCAACGCGAAGCCGGGCATCGCCAACCGCCTCGGCGCGCGCTTCACCGAGCACGTCGCCACCAGCTTCCCCGACACGCCGCTGCGGCACGGGCAGTACGTGGGGCTGCCGATCCGTCGCCAGATCTCCGGGCTCGACCGCTCCGCCGCGCGGGCCGAGGGTCGCGCGCACTTCGGGCTCGACCTCGACCGACCGACGCTGCTCGTCACGGGCGGCTCGCAGGGCGCCCGTCGCATCAACCAGGCGGTCAGCGGTGCCGCGCGCGACCTCGCCGAGGCCGGCGTCCAGGTGCTCCACGCCGCCGGACGCCCCGAGGAGGTCGTGCTCGAGCGTCCCGCCGACGCCCCGCCGTACGTCGTCGAGCAGTACATCGACCGGATCGACCTCGCCTACGCGGCCGCCGACCTCGTCGTCTGCCGCGCCGGCGCGAACACCGTCACCGAGGTGGCCGCCGTGGGGCTGCCGGCGGCGTTCGTCCCGCTGCCGATCGGCAACGGTGAGCAGGCGCTCAACGCACACCCCGTGGTGCAGGCTGGCGGCGGCCTGCTCATCGACGACGAGGCCATGACCCCCGCCTGGGTCGACCAGGTCGTCGTGCCGCTCGTGCAGGACACCGAGCGGCTGGCCCTCATGTCGGCCGCGGCGACCGACCTCGTGCCGCGCGACGCCGACGCCCGGCTCGCGCGCATGGTCCTGGCCGCCGCAGGTCGGGAGCTCGGTCGATGAGGGTCCCCGTCCCCGACCACGTGCCCGGACCGCACGACCTCGGCCGCGTCCACCTCGTCGGCATCGGCGGGGCGGGCCTGTCCGCGATCGCGCGGCTGCTCGCCCAGCAGGGCGTGAGCGTCAGCGGCAGCGACGTCGCCGACGGCACCGTCGTGCGCGCGCTGCGCGAGGAGGGCATCACCGTCCACGTCGGGCACGCGGCGGAGCACGTCGAGGGTGCCGACACCGTCATCGTGTCCACCGCCGTCCGCGAGGACAACCCCGAGGTCGTGGCCGCCACGGCGTCGGGTGCGCGGCTCTGGCCACGGTCGGCGGGCCTGCGCTCGGTCATGACCGACCGGCGCACGGTCGCTGTCGCGGGCACGCACGGCAAGACCACCACCACCGCCATGCTCACCTGCGCCCTCGTGGCCGCCGGCGCCGAGCCGTCGTTCGCCATCGGCGCGGAGGTCGCGAGCCTTGGCACCAACGCACGCGTGGGCACCGGCGACGTGCTCGTCGCGGAGGCCGACGAGAGCGACGGCGCGTTCCTGCACTACGACCCGGCCCTCGCGGTCGTGACCAACGTCGACGCCGACCACCTCGACACCTGGGGGACGGAGGAGGCCTACGCCGCCGCCTTCGAGCAGTTCGTCGCGACCGTCGGCGAGGTGCTCGTGCTCGGTGCCGACGACCCGGGTGCCGCCAGGCTCGCCGCCGCGGGCACCGCGCGCGGGCTCGACGTCGTCACCACGGGCCTGGGAGAGGGCCACGACCTGCGGGCCCGCGACGTGCAGGTGGCCGCCGGGGCGACGACCTTCACCGTCGACGGCCTCGGCCTCTCCGGCCTGCCGGTCCGACTGGCCGTGCCCGGCGCCCACTACGCGCAGGACGCGCTCCTCGCGCTCGCGGTCGGCCTGCGCCTCGGCCACCCGGCCGAGGCCCTCGTGGAGGGCCTGGCCGCCTACGGCGGTGCCCGCCGTCGGATGGAGCGGCTCGGCGAGGTCGACGGCGTGGTCGTCTACGACTCCTACGCCCACCACCCGACGGAGATCCGCGCCGACCTCGCGGCGGCCCGCTCGATCGCGGGGGAGGGGCGGCTCGTCGTGGCCTACCAGCCGCACCTGGTGAGCCGCACGCGTCTCTACGGCGTCGAGATGGGCCGGGCCCTGTCGGCGGCCGACCTCGTCCTGGTCGCCGACCTGTACCTCGCCCGCGAGGACCCCGACCCCGCCGTCACGTCGGCGCTCGTCGTCGACGCCGTCGACGGCCCGCCCGCCTCCGCCGGTGGGCCCGTGGCCGACCTGCACGACGTCCTGCTGCCGCAGGTGCGGCCCGGCGACCTCGTCCTCACGCTCGGGGCCGGCGACGTGACCGTCGTCGGTCCGCGTCTGCTCGACGCGCTGCGCGCCCGCGGGACGGGCGGGGCATGACCGAGCAGCGCTTCCACGAGCGGCGTCGACGCGACCGCCGGAAGCGGCTGCTCCGCTGGGCCGGCGGTCTCGGCGCCGTCGTCCTCGTCGGCGTGCTCGTCTGGCTCGTCTGGTTCTCCCACGTCCTCGGCGTCCGCGACGTCGAGGTCGAGGGCACCAGGACCCTCGGGGTCAAGCAGGTGCGCTCGGTCGCGGACGTCCGGCCCGGCACGCCCCTGGCGAGGCTCGACACCGCCGCCGTCGAGGCCCGCGTGGCGGGACTGCCCGCGGTCGAGCGCGTCGAGGTCCGACGCAGCTGGCCCCGCACCGTCCGGGTCGAGGTCACCGAACGCACCGCCGTCGCCTGGACCAGGGTCGACGGCGACGTGCGCGCGCTCGACCGCTTCGGCATCGACTACCGGACCCTGCGCCAGCCGCCCCGGGGCCTCGTCGAGGTCAGCACCTCGGCCACCGACCCGCGGCAGCGCCAGCTGGCGGTCGTCGCCGCGGCCGCGGTCGTGGCCCGGCTGGAGAAGGACGACCCCGACCTCCTGAAGGCCGTCCGTGCGGTCGAGGCGCCGAGCCGCGACGCCGTGACGCTGCGGCTCTCACGCGACCGCACGGTCACGTGGGGGAGCGCGGCCAAGCCGGAGCAGAAGCTCAAGGTCCTGCGGGCCCTGCTGCGCATCCGGGCGCGCGGCTACGACGTCAGCGCGCCCGAGCAGCCCACCACGCGCCAGTAGCGCCGACGGCCTCCGGGTCGGCTCGAGCGGGTTCGGAGAGGCGCGCGCGACGGACGTGAGGCAGAGCGTGCGCGACGCGCGGCGTGTCGTCCGTGAGGGCGTCCGCGCGCCGCGTAGCGTGATCCTCGGACAGCAGGTTGACATAACTATAACCCTGACGTTCACGTTCAGACTTGAGGGAGACCCCCTCCAGCCCTCCTCCTGAAAGGCATCGCACATGGCGGTCCAGAACTACCTCGCCGTGATCAAGGTCGTCGGCATCGGCGGCGGCGGCGTCAATGCCGTGAACAGGATGATCGAGGTCGGCCTCAAGGGTGTCGAGTTCATCGCCATCAACACCGACGCGCAGGCGCTGCTCATGAGCGACGCCGACGTCAAGCTCGACGTCGGTCGCGACTCCACGCGCGGTCTCGGCGCCGGGGCGAACCCCGAGATCGGCAAGCGTGCCGCCGAGGACCACGCCGAGGAGATCGAGCAGGCCATCAAGGGCGCCGACATGGTCTTCGTCACCGCCGGCGAGGGCGGCGGCACCGGCACCGGCGGCGCGCCCGTCGTCGCACGGATCGCCCGCTCGCTCGGCGCGCTGACCATCGGCGTCGTCACCCGTCCGTTCACGTTCGAGGGTCGCAACCGCTCGGGCCAGGCCGACGCCGGCATCCAGGCGCTGCGCGAGGAGGTCGACACCCTCATCGTCATCCCGAACGACCGGCTGCTGTCGATCAGCGACCCCAACGTCAGCCTGCTCGACTCCTTCCGCCAGGCCGACCAGGTGTTGCACCAGGGCGTCTCGGGCATCACCGACCTCATCACGACCCCCGGTCTGATCAACCTCGACTTCGCCGACGTCAAGTCGGTCATGTCCGACGCCGGCTCCGCCCTCATGGGCATCGGCTCGGCCCGCGGCGAGCAGCGGGCCGCGGTGGCCGCCGAAATGGCCGTCTCCAGCCCGCTCCTCGAGGCCTCCATCGAGGGGGCGCGCGGCGTCCTGCTCTCGATCGCGGGTGGCTCCGACCTCGGTCTGTTCGAGATCAACGAGGCCGCAGGCCTGGTCGCCGACGCCGTCCACCCCGAGGCCAACATCATCTTCGGTGCCGTCATCGACGACGCCCTCGGCGACGAGGTGCGCGTGACGGTCATCGCGGCAGGCTTCGACGGCGGCGAGCCGAAGGCGCGCGACGCCTCGCAGCCGGCGCTGCTCAAGGAACAGGCGGCACAGGAGCCTGCCACGCCGAGCACGCCGCCGCCGACCGCCGAGACCTACACGGGACAGAAGTACTCCTCGTCGACGCAGGCCGACCCGCTGCCGTCGGGCGACCCGCGCTCGGTCCCCACGCGCGAGCCGCGCGAGGTGCCCTACGGCGACGACCTCGACATCCCCGACTTCCTGCGCTGAGCGCGGCGTCGCCCGCCCGCGCTACCGTCGACGACGTGTTCTTCCACCAGGACCTCGGCTGGGCGCAGGTCGGCTTCACCGACGCCGGCACCGACCTCGGCCGCACCGACGCGGCCGAGGCGGTGCAGGCACGACGTCGGGCCGCCCGGTCGGTGGCCGGAGGACTCGACGCAGGGTCCGACGGCGCGCTCGACGTCGTGTCGATGCACCAGGTCCACGGACCCGACGCGGTGCTCGTCGGCCGTGGCACGCCGACCCCCACCGCCGACGCCCTCGTCACCCGGACGCACGGGGTCGCGCTCGTGGTGAGGGTCGCCGACTGCACGCCCGTGCTGCTCGCCAGCGAGGACGGAGCCGTCGCCGCCGCGGTGCACGCCGGCCGGGAGGGGCTGGTGCGCGGGGTCGTGCCCCGCGCGGTCGAGCGTGTCGTGGCCGACGGGCCGACCGCACCGCTGCACGCCTGGGTCGGACCCCGCGCGTGCGGTCGCTGCTACGAGCTGCCGGCCGACCTCGCCGACGCGGTCGACGCCGCCGTCCCGGGCACCCGGTCGACGACGTCCTGGGGCACCCCGGCGGTCGACGTGGGCGCCGGTGTGGTCGCGCAGCTGGAGGCGCTCGGTGTCACCGTGCACGACGTCGGCGCCGGAGCCTGCACGATCGAGGACGACCGGTTCTGGTCGCACCGTCGCCAGGGCGAGCGCGCGGGCCGCATGGGCGGCGTCGTCGTGCTGGCCGCGGAGGGCAGGCCATGACCCGGCCCGACGAGCTGGCCGCCAACCTCGCCGAGGTGCGGGCGCGCGTCGCCCAGGCCTGCGCGGCCGCCGGTCGCGCTCCCCAGGACGTCACCACCATCGTCGTCACCAAGACCTACCCCGCGTCCGACGTCGCCACGCTCGCCGGGCTCGGCGTCACCGACGTGGGGGAGAACCGTCACCCGGAGGCCGGCCACAAGGCGGCCGAGCTGCCGTCGCTGCTGGCCGACGGCGTCGCCGCACCGCGTCTGCACTTCGTCGGCGGGCTGCAGACCAACAAGGCGGGCGCCGTGGCGCGCTACGCCGACGTCGTCCAGAGCGTCGACCGCGCGAAGCTCGCCCGGTCCCTCTCACGCGGGGCCGAGGCCGCCGACCGCGACCTCGTGCTGCTCGTGCAGGTCGACTTCGACCTCCAGGACCCCGGTCGCTCCGGCGCTGCACCCGACGACGTGGCGGCGCTCGCCGACCTCGTCGCCGAGCTGCCCCGCGTGCACCTCGGCGGCCTCATGACGGTCGCCCCGCTCGGCGTCGCCCCCCGGCCCGTGTTCGAGCGACTGCGCGAGCTGTCCGAGCAGGTGCGCGCGCAGCACCCCGACGCGCGCATCGTCTCGGCCGGGATGAGCGGCGACTTCGAGGACGCGGTCGCCGCCGGCGCGACACACCTGCGGATCGGGCGCGCGGTGCTCGGCGAGCGGCCTCCGCTCCGGTAATCTCACCAGTGTCGTTCACCGACACCACTTCTTCCTCCGAGCCCCCGCTCACCCGCACCCGACGGAGACATCATGGCTGGCGCAATGCGAAAAGTAGGCGAGTACCTGGGCCTCGTCGAGCAGGCTGACTTCGACGAGTACGACGACGAGCCCACCGGTCCGGTGCCGGCCGTCCGTCGCGAGGAGGAGCGGACCCCCGCGGTGCGCGCCCCCGAGCGTCGGGCGCAGGTCGCGTCGATCGACGACCACCGACGCACGCCCCGCGCCGTCGAGCCGGCGCCGTCGATGCTGGCCCGCATCGAGACGGTCACGCCGCGCACGTACAACGACGCGCGCACGGTCGGCGAGCACTACCGCTCCGGCGTGCCGGTCATCATGAACCTCTCCGAGATCGACGACGACGACGCCAAGCGCCTCGTCGACTTCGCTGCCGGTCTCGTGTTCGCGGTGCGCGGCACGATCAACCGGGTCACGTCGAAGGTCTTCCTGCTCTCGCCGGAGAACATCGAGGTGACCGACGAGGACAAGCAGCGCATCGCCGCGGGCGGTTTCTACAACAACGGCTGATGGCGCTCTCCACCATCGGGCAGGTCCTCAGCTTCGTCCTGCTCGTCTGCATCCTCGTGCTCATCGCACGGCTCATCCTGGACTGGGTCCAGCTCCTCGCGCGGTCCTGGCGACCCACCGGGTTCGTCGCCGTGCTGTGCGAGGGCATCTACACCGTCACCGACCCGCCGCTGCGCGCCGTGCGTCGGGTGATCCCCCCGGTCCGCCTCGGCTCGGCCATGCTCGACCTGTCGCCGATGGTGCTCCTGATCGGGATCTACATCCTCCAGGCGATCGTGAACAACACGCTCGTCGGTCGGTGAACACCGCGCGGCGTCCGCGGACGGGACGCGTGTGGCAGCAGTGAACGGTGACCGAGTACGGTGGGTCAGAACCACAGTCTTCGAGACGAAACCACGACACGAGGTGAACTCATGCCCCTGACGCCAGAGGACGTGCGCAACAAGCGCTTCACTCCGGTACGTCTCCGCGAGGGTTACGACATGGGCGAGGTGGACCAGTTCCTCGACGAGGTCGAGGCCGAGCTGGAGCGACTCACCGTCGAGAACGAGGAGCTGCGCGCCAAGGTCGCCGCGGCCTCGACCGGCGAGCCCACCGGTCTGATCCCTGCCGTCAAGGCGGAGCCCGCGCCGGCCCCGACCCCGAGCCCGAGCCCGAGCCGGAGCCGGAGCCCGAGCCGGTCGTCGAGAAGGCGCCTGAGCCCGCCCCGACCCCGGCCCCCGCGCCGGTCGTGGCCGCCACGCCCGAGCCGGTCCAGACCCGCGCGAGCAGCATCGGCGAGGCGTCCACCGCCGCCGCCCGCCTGCTCGAGATCGCGTCCACCAACGCCGACCAGCTCATGGAGCAGGCGAAGGAGGAGGCCGACCGCATCGTCGGTGAGGCCCGCACCAAGGCCGAGCGCCTCACCAACGAGTCGCGCGGCAAGGCCGACCGCCTCGAGACCGACGCCCGCATCCGCGCGCAGAAGCTCGACGAGGAGACCAACGAGCGCCGCCAGCAGGCCGTCGCCGCCATCGAGCGGGAGCGCTACGAGCTCCAGCGCGAGGTCGAGCACCTGCGGGCCTACGAGCGCGAGTACCGGGCCCGGCTCAAGAACTACTTCCAGAGCCAGCTCGACCAGCTCGCCGCGAACGAGAACACCCCGGCTGCCGCCAACCAGGGCCAGAACGACGGGTCGCCCCGCCGCCTGCGCTCCCTGCTCGGCGACGAGGACAGCAACGCCTCGCTCTGAGACCAGCACGACGAAGGCCCCCACCGTCTGGTGGGGGCCTTCGTCGTCTTCTCGGCCGGAGATTCCCAGGTCGACCTGGGAACCTCCCCGGAGCACGGAGAACTCAGCGACGCACGGAGAGCAAGCCGTGCTGGGAGGAGATTCCCGCGCCTGGTGGGGAGATTCCCAGGTCGACCTGGGAATCTCCCCACCGCGTGCAGAAACGTCAGGCCCTGGCCACGGCGACGCGGGCGCTGGCGCCGGTGACGTCGATGCTCGTGCCCTCGGGGAGGTCGCCCAGGTGCACCGACGTCGCGAGCGTCTCGCCCGCGACCAGCGCCTCGTGGATGCGGACCGCGTCGAGGACGGCGGCGTCGCCGTCGACGTGCAGGACGATCCGGTCCGAGACCGACAGGCCGGCGTCGCGTCGGGCCTGCTGGACGCCGCGCACGACGTCGCGGGCCAGGCCCTCGGCCTCGAGCTCGGGCGTCACGGTGGTGTCGAGCGCGACGAAGCCGCCGCGGGGGAGCACCGCGATCTCGGTGCCGCCGGACGCGCCCGCCACCTGCTCGAGGGTGAACTCGCCCTCCTGCAGCGCGATGCCGCCGGACGTGACCGTGCCGTCGTCGGCCACCGACCAGTCGCCCGACTTGGACCCCTTGATCGCCTGCTGCACGTCCTTGCCGAGGCGCGGACCGGCGACGCGGGCGTGCACGGTCAGGCGCGACGTCAGCCCGTGCGCGGCGGCCTCCTCGGAGTCGGCCGCGACGAAGCGGACCTCCCGCACGTTCAGCTCGCGGGCGACGACCTCCTCGAATCCCGACAGGGCAGCAGGGTCGGGCACGGCGACCTCGAGCAGGGGCAGCGGCAGCCGCACGCGCAGGGCCGCCGCCTTGCGCAACGCCGAGCCGGCGGAGCAGACCTCACGCACCTGGTCCATCGCCTCGACGAGGGCGTCGTCGACGACGAACGCGTCGGCGTCGGGCCAGTCGGTCAGGTGCACCGAGCGCCCGCCGGTGAGGCCACGCCAGATCTCCTCGCTGACCAGCGGCAGCAGCGGCGCGACGACGCGGCACACCGTCTCGAGCACGGTGTAGAGGGTGTCGAACGGCGCGCGCTGCTCGTCGGTGAGCTCGCCCTCGGCGTCCGACAGCCAGAACCGCTCGCGGGAGCGCCGGATGTACCAGTTCGTCAGGACGTCGAGGAAGTCGCGCGTCGACTCGCAGGCCTCGGCGATGGCGTAGTCGTCGAGGTAGGTCGTCATCTCGCGCACCCAGCGGCCCAGCTTTGCCACCACGTACCGGTCGAGCGGGTCGGCCGGAGCCGCGTCCAGCGGACGCGCGTCGTACTCGGCCGCGTTCGCGTACAGCCCCAGGAACGCCCAGCTGTTCCACAGCGGGATCATCACCTGGCGCACGCTGTCGCGGATGCCCTGCTCGGTGACCACCAGGTTGCCGCCGCGCAGGATCGGCGACGCCATGAGGAACCAGCGCATCGCGTCGGCACCGTCGCGGTCGAAGACCTCCGAGACGTCCGGGTAGTTGCGCAGCGACTTGCTCATCTTGTTGCCGTCGGAGCCGAGGACGATGCCGTGGCTGACGCACGTCTCGAACGCGGGTCGGTCGAACAGCGCCGTCGCCAGCACGTGCAGCGTGTAGAACCAGCCGCGCGTCTGGCCGATGTACTCGACGATGAAGTCGGCCGGGAAGTGTCCCTCGAACCACTCGCCGTTCTCGAACGGGTAGTGGTTCTGCGCGAACGACATCGACCCGGAGTCGAACCAGACGTCGAGCACGTCGGGCACGCGGCGCATCATCGACGTCCCGGTCGGGTCGTCGGGGTTCGGACGCACCAGGTCGTCGACGTACGGACGGTGCAGGTCGGGCACGCCGTCCTTCAGTGGCAGCGTGCCGAAGTCGCGCTCGATCTCCTCGAACGAGCCGTACACGTCGATCCGCGGGTACGCGGGGTCGTCGCTCTTCCACACCGGCACGGGGGAGCCCCAGAACCGGTTGCGGGTGATCGACCAGTCGCGCGCGTTCTCCAGCCACTTGCCGAACTGGCCGTCGCGGATGTGGTCGGGCACCCAGCGGATCTGCTGGTTCAGCTCGACCATGCGGTCCTTGAACGCCGTCACGCGGACGAACCACGACTCGACGCCCTTGTAGATCAGGGGCTGACGGCAGCGCCAGCAGTGCGGGTAGGAGTGGTCGTACGTCTCGCGCCGCAGCAGCAGCGTGCCCGACGTGACCGCGCCCGTGCCGTTCTTGAGGTCGTCGATCACGTGCGGGTTCGCGTCGAAGACCTGCATGCCGGCGTAGTGGCTGACCGGCTCCGTGAACCGACCGTCCTTCGCCACGGGCATGACGGGCGCGATGCCCTCACGGTCGGTGACCTCCTTGTCGACCTCGCCGAACGCGCCGGCGCTGTGCACCAGGCCGGTGCCGTCGGTGGTCGTGACGGCCTCGTCGGCCGCGACCACGCGGAACGCGTTCTCGTGGTCGGCGTAGTAGGAGAACGGCGGCGCGTAGACCAGGCCGACCAGGTCGGCCCCCGTGCCGCGCCACACGACGGCGGGCTCGTCGCCGAGCTCGCGCGCGTACGCACCCAGGCGGGCCTCGGCCATCACCAGGGAGGTGCCGCCGTGGTCGACGGCCACGTAGTCGATGCCGGTCCCGACCATGACCGCGAGGTTCGACGGCAGCGTCCACGGCGTCGTCGTCCAGATCATCAGGCGGGCGCCCTGCAGCTGGCCCGGCGTCGTGATCTCGAAGCCGACGGTGACCGCCGGGTCCTGACGGTTCTGGTAGACGTCGTCGTCCATCCGCAGCTCGTGGTTCGACAGCGGCGTCTCATCGTTCCAGCAGTAGGGCAGCACCCTGAAGTCCTCGTACACGAGGCCCTTCTCGTGCAGCTGCTTGAACGCCCAGATGACCGACTCCATGTACTCCGGGTTCAGCGTGCGGTAGTCGTGCTCGAAGTCGACCCAGCGGGCCTGGCGCGTCACGTACGCCTCCCACTCGCCGGTGTACTTCAGCACCGACGCGCGGCACGCCTCGTTGAACCGGTCGATGCCCATCGCGACGATCTCGTCGGTCGTCTTGATGCCGTTGAGCCGCATCGCCTCGAGCTCGGCCGGCAGCCCGTGCGTGTCCCAGCCGAACCGACGCTCGACCCGGCGGCCGCGCATCGTCTGGTAGCGGGGCACGAGGTCCTTCACGTAGCCGGTCAGCAGGTGCCCGTAGTGGGGCAGGCCGTTGGCGAACGGGGGACCGTCGTAGAAGACGAACTCGTTCGAACCGTCGTCGCCGGGGTCGCGGGCGTCGACGCTCGCGCGGAAGGTGCCGTCGTCCTTCCAGTACGCCAGGACGCGCTCCTCGATGTCGGGGAAGCGCGGCGTGGAGGGGACGTCGCCGGCGGGCTGGTCGAGGCCCGTCTGCGCCTTGGGGTACGTCATGCGGCTGCTCCTGGAGGGTCGTTCTCTGCCTCGAGGACGACCCTGGGGAGGACCGCGGTACCACCTCGGTTGCCGCCGTCGGACCTGCCGATGGCGACCACTCGTCGAACGGCTGTGACGGGCCACCCGTCCGGTTCTACTGAGGCCTCGGGGGAGGCCCGTTCTTCCGGAAGCTCGCCGCTGATGACGGCTCGGACGCTGCTGGTGACAGCGTACTCCGCCCGCCGGCCCGACCGTGCCCTGGGCGAAGTTGTGTCGCCAGGGGCCCGGGTCTACTGTTCCCGCATGACCGAGACCACCCTGGCCGTGCGGGGCGACGAGGATCCCTGGACCTCCGACGAGACCGCGGCCGTCCGCGCCGAGCTGGAGGACGACCTCGTCCGGCTCCGCAAGGAGCTCGACCTCTCCGCCAAGGAGCTGCAGGACCTGCTGCGCGACGGCGTCGACGGCGCCGGGAACGACCAGGCCGACGTCGGCTCCACGAGCCTCGAGCGCGACGCGGAGATGTCGCTCGCCGCGAACCAGCGCGTGCTCCTGCTGCAGACCGAGAAGGCGCTCGACCGGCTCGGCAAGGGCACCTACGGGGCCTGCGAGACGTGCGGCGAGCCGATCGGCAAGCTGCGCCTGCAGGCCTTCCCGCGTGCCACGCTCTGCAAGTCGTGCAAGCAGCGCGAGGAGCGTCGCTGACCCTGCGCGTGGGCCCACGTGGGACGATGACGGCGATGCCTGAATCCTCCGAAGCGGCCTCCGTGCCCACGCCCCGTCGCCGGGTCGTGCCGCTGTTCCTCGCCGTCGTCGCCGCCGCCTGGGTCGTCGACCAGCTCACCAAGGTGCTCGCCGTCGACCGGCTCGCCGACCGCGCCGAGCCGATCCGCCTCGTGCCGGGCGTCCTCGAGCTGACGTTCCTGCGCAACCCCGGTGCGGCGTTCGGCATGGGCGCCTCCATGACGGTGCTGCTCAGCGTTGTCGCGATCGCGGTCTGCGTCGCGGTCGTGCGGCTCGCGGCCCGGCTGCGCGACCGGGTCTGGACCGTCGCGCTGGTGCTGCTGCTGGCCGGTGCGCTCGGCAACCTCACCGACCGCGTCTTCCGTGAGCCCGGACCCTTCCGCGGCCACGTCGTCGACTTCATCGACTACGGCGGGTTCTTCGTCGGGAACGTCGCCGACATCTACCTGACCGTCGCGGCCGTCCTCGTCGTCATCCGCACCTGGCAGGGCGTCGGCATCGACGGCACCCGCGCCGAGGCCGACGAGTCCGGCGCCAAGGACCGCGCATGAGCGCCGGGGTCGGGCAGGAGCACCGGGTCATCGCGGTGCCCGAGGGTCTCGCCGGCGAGCGCGTCGACTCCGCCCTGGCGCGTCTGCTGGGACTCTCGCGCACCCGCGCGAGCGAGCTGGTCGCCGAGGGCCACGTGCTCCTCGACGGGCAGGTGCCGCAGAAGTCCGAGCGCGTCGAGCCCGGCTCGCTGCTCGAGGCCACGATCCCCGCGCCCCGCGTCGCGACCGTCGTCGCCGAGCAGGTCGAGGGCATGAGCATCGTCTACCAGGACGACGACATCGTCGTCGTCGACAAGCCCGTCGGCGTCGCCGCCCACCCCAGCGTCGGGTGGGAGGGACCCACGGTCGTCGGGCACCTGGCCGGCGCCGGGGTCCGCATCTCCACGTCGGGCGCGCCCGAGCGGCAGGGCATCGTGCAGCGCCTCGACGTCGGCACGAGCGGGCTCATGACGATCGCGAAGTCCGAGCGGGCGTACAGCGTCCTCAAGCAGGCCTTCCGCGACCGCACGGTCGAGAAGACGTATCACTCGCTCGTGCAGGGCCACCCCGACCCGCACACCGGCACGATCGATGCCCCCATCGCCCGGCACCCGAAGCACGACTTCAAGTTCACGGTGCGCGCCGACGGCCGGCCCAGCGTCACGCACTACGACACGCTCGAGGCGCACCGGTTCGCGTCGCTGCTGACCATCAAGCTCGAGACGGGTCGCACGCACCAGATCCGCGTGCACATGAGCGCGCTGCACCACCCGTGCGTCGGCGACCTGCAGTACGGCGCCGACCCGACGCTCGCGGCCCGGGTCGGGCTGGACCGGCAGTGGCTGCACGCCGTCCACCTCGGCTTCGACCACCCCACCACTGGCGAGCGCGTCGACTTCGAGAGCCCCTACCCGTCCGACCTCGCCCACGCCCTCGACGTCGTCCGCGACGCCCACTGACCCACCCACCCCCCTGAGCGTGACGTTTGCGGGGTGGCTCAGCGCTCCGCGGCCCGCAAACGTCACACTCAGCGGGTCAGTGCCAGGGTCGGGCGCCGGGCCAGGTGGACCACCACGGGGGAGGGTCGAGCGTCCAGCGACGTCGAGACGTCCGGGCGGCGTCGGGCCGGCCCCGGACGATGCGCGCGCTCAAGCCCCACCGATCGCGATGATCGAGGGCCATGGCGCGCACGACCACGCACCCGGCGCGCTCGAAGGCCTCCTCGCGACGGTTGTCGAGCGTGTGCTGCTCGATCTCACGGTGCCCTGCTCCGTCGGTCTCGATCACCAGCCCGGTCTCGGGGTCGACGAGGTCGGCGACCCCGAGCAGCACGCCGTCGAGGTCGAAGAGCGGAGCGTTCACTCGAAGGCCGGTCAGACCTGCGTCGAGCTGGGCGACGAGCCGGGTGTGGGTCTCGGCCGGACTCGCTGAGCGTTCGGACGCGAGGGACAGGGCCTTGCGGACCTGCACGACGCCGCGGACCTTGACGTGACGAGCCTCGACCCGACGTACGGCGTCAAGCGTCGTACGGGGTCGACGGTGCGTGGTGCTCACCGCCATGTCGATCGCGACGACGGCGGCCCGCAGGTCCGGTGCGATCCGGGCCTCGTCGAAGGCGGCTCGAGCGAGTGTCGTCACGGCGACATGTTCACCGACGTCGACCACAGTGAGCTCCTCGGCGAGGACCCGTCCGCGAAACGGCGTGATCACCTCGCGACGTCGGAGCTGGGTGCCGGGCGAACAGTGGACGAGCGCTGGTCGCACCCGTCGCCGGTCCGCCCGTCGAACCAGTTGTTGCCCTGGAGGAGCAGCGAGGCCCAGCCCCCGAGCGCCGTGCCGGGGAGGAGGAGCCCGACGGCGTCGTCGACGCGCTGCAGGTGCGCGGGAGCGTCCAGACCGGTCGCCCTGAGCGGGCCGTGGGCGCGGCGCTCCATCGTCGGCCCCCGCGCCACGTCGGGGGTGAGGCCGGCCCGGAGGTGGTGCGCGGTGCGACGTGCGTGCATGGCCCCACCGTCGCGTCGACGGCGCACGCGGTCATCCCGCCGTCCACACCCCGCTGAGCGTGACGTTTGCGGGCCGATTCCTCGGGTTCTGGCCCGCAAACGTCACGCTCAGGGGGAGGGAGCGTCACACTCAGTGGGGAGGGGAGGGGCGTCTGGGAGGATGACGGCATGCCCAGCCAGCGTGTGCGCCAGTCCGAGAAGCTGAGGGACGTCCTCTACGACATCCGCGGACCCGTGAGTGCCCGCGCCGCCGCCCTGGAGGCCGAGGGGCACCGGATCCTCAAGCTCAACATCGGCAACCCGCAGCCGTTCGGGTTCGACGCGCCTGCGGAGATCCTGCAGGACGTCATCGCCGCCCTGCCCGACTCCGCCGGCTACTCCGACTCCCGTGGCATCCAGTCGGCTCGCCGCGCCGTCGTGCACCACTACCAGCTGGTCGACGGCTTCCCGGCGCTCGACGTCGACGACGTGTGGATCGGCAACGGCGTCTCCGAGCTCATCCAGATGGCCCTGCAGGCGCTGCTCGACAACGGCGACGAGGTGCTCATCCCCATCCCGGACTACCCGCTCTGGACGGCCGTGACCAACCTGGCCGGCGGCACGCCCGTGCACTACCGGTGCGACGAGCAGAACGAGTGGAACCCCGACCTGGAGGACCTCGAGTCCAAGATCACCGAGCGCACGAAGGTCATCGTCGTCATCAACCCGAACAACCCGACGGGCGCGGTCTACTCGCGGGAGACGCTCGCCGGCATCGCCGACCTCGCGCGCCGGCACGGGCTCGTCCTCATGGCCGACGAGATCTACGACAAGATCCTCTACGACGACGCCGAGCACGTCTCGCTCGCGACGCTCGCGCCCGACGTCCTCACGCTGACCTTCAACGGCCTGTCCAAGGCCTACCGCGTGTGCGGCTACCGCGCCGCCTGGCTCGTCGTCACCGGACCGCTGGAGGGCGCGCGGGACTACCTCGAGGGCATCACGCTGCTCGCGTCGATGCGCCTGTGCCCCAACGTCCCGGCCCAGAACGCCATCCAGGTGGCGCTCGGCGGGTACCAGAGCATCAAGGACCTCGTGCTGCCTGGCGGTCGGCTCGTCGAGCAGCGCGACACCGCCGTCAAGGAGCTCAACGCCATCCCGGGCGTGTCCGTCGTGGAGCCCAAGGGCGCCCTCTACGTGTTCCCGCGACTCGACCCCGAGGTGCACGAGATCCGCGACGACCAGCAGCTCGTGCTCGACCTGCTCCTGAAGGAGAAGATCCTCCTGACGCAGGGCACGGGCTTCAACTGGCCCGACCCCGACCACCTGCGGATCGTCACCCTCCCGTGGGCGCAGGACCTGCGCGACGCCATCCAGCGCCTCGGCAACTTCCTCGCCAGCTACCGCCAGGACTGAGCTCGCCCGGGGGTCCGGATCTCATCCCTTCGGACGATGAGTTCTGTCGGCGCGACAGGGCATGATCGTCCCCAGGTGTTCCATCCCGGAACACAGGGCGGAGAGGTAGTTGATGGCCGACATGATCCGGGCCACCGGGCTCGTCAAGCGCTACAAAGGGGTCGAGGCGCTGTCCGGCCTCGACCTGTCGGTGCCCGAGGGCACCGTCCTGGGCCTGCTCGGCCCCAACGGGGCGGGCAAGACCACCGCCGTGCGCATCCTCGCGACCCTGCTCAAGGCCGACGGCGGCACCGCCGAGGTCGCCGGGGTCGACGTCGCGCGCGACCCCGAGGGCGTCAAGGCACGCATCGGCCTCTCGGGCCAGTACGCCGCGGTCGACGAGTACCTCACGGGCTTCGAGAACCTCGACATGATCGGGCGGCTGTACGGGATGGGTCGCACGCAGGCCCGCGACCGCGCGCGCGAGCTGCTCGAGCGCTTCGACCTCGCCGACGCGGGGGACCGGCCCTCCAAGACCTACTCCGGTGGCATGCGACGTCGGCTCGACCTCGCCGGCGCGCTCGTCGCGGCCCCGCCGGTGATCATCCTCGACGAGCCCACCACCGGGCTCGACGTCCGCGCGCGGCAGCAGATGTGGGGCGTCATCCAGGAGCTCGTCCGCTCGGGTGCCACCCTGCTGCTCACCACGCAGTACCTGGAGGAGGCCGACGTCCTCGCCGACGAGATCGTCGTCATCGACTCCGGCCGCGCCATCGCCCGCGGCACCGCCGACGAGCTGAAGGCCCGGACCGGTGGCGAGCGGGTCGAGGTCGTCGTCGCCGACCCCGCCGACCGCGACGCCGCCGCCCGGCTCCTCGCGACCGTCGCCACGGGTGAGGTGCAGGTCGACGCGAACGGCCGGGGCCTGTCCGCGCCCGTCACCGACGGCGTCGCGCGCCTCGCCACCGTCCTGCAGGCCCTGCAGGAGCAGCAGCTCGCCGTCGTCGACGTCGGACTGCGCCGCCCGACGCTCGACGACGTCTTCCTCAGCCTGACCGGTCACGCGACCGCGTCGGACGCCGCCACCGACCAGAAGGACGAGGCCACCGCATGAACGCCACCCGGGTCGTGAGCGACGGCTGGGTCGTCGCCAAGCGCAACGTCATCAAGATCAAGCGGGTCCCCGAGATCCTCGTGTTCGTCCTGATCTCGCCGATCATGTTCGTCCTGCTGTTCGCGTTCGTCTTCGGCGGGGCGATCGACGCGGGCCAGGGCCTGAACTACCGCGAGTTCCTGATCGGCGGCATCTTCGCCCAGACCGTCGTCTTCGGGGCGACGTTCACGGGCGCCGGCCTGGCCGAGGACATGCAGAAGGGCATCATCGACCGCTTCCGGTCGTTACCGATGTCACCGTCGGCGGTGCTCGTGGGTCGCACGACGTCCGACATCATCTACAACGTCCTGTCGCTCGTCATCATGGCGCTCACCGGCCTGCTCGTCGGCTGGCGGGCGCGCGAGGGCGTCCTCGACATGCTGGGCGGGTTCCTGCTGCTCCTGCTCTTCGCGTACGCGGTCAGCTGGGTCATGGCCTACGTCGGGCTGATCGTGCCGAGCGTCGAGGTGATCAACAACGCCTCGTTCATCGTCATCATGCCGCTCACCTTCGTGTCGAACGCCTTCGTCCCGACGAAGGACTTCAACTCCTTCCTGCGCCCGTTCGTGGAGTGGAACCCGGTCTCGGCGGTCACCCAGGCGTGTCGCGAGCTGTTCGGCAACGTGCCCGCGGGCCCGGTCGACAGCACGGCGTGGAGCCTGCAGCACCCCGTGCTGTACACACTGCTGTGGGTGGCGCTGATCCTCGTGGTCTTCGTGCCGCTCTCGATCCGCCGCTACCGGGTCTCCGCCGCGCGCTGAGGACCGATCCCGACCCGTCCCCGCGTGTGCTGGCGGGACGGGTCGGGACCCTCGCGTAGGCTGGCCTCCTTCCCCTCCACCGCCCCTCGGGGCCGTCCGTCCGCCATGTCTGGAGGCGCATCACCCGATGCCGAGCGACTCGTCCTTCGTGCACCTGCACAACCACACGGAGTACTCGATGCTCGACGGTCACGCACTGCTCGACGGCATGTTCGCGCGCACCGCCGAGCTCGGCATGCCGGCCATCGCGATGACCGACCACGGCAACGTGCACGGCGCCTACGACTTCTGGTCCAAGGCCCGCAAGCACGGCGTCAAGCCGATTATCGGCATCGAGGCCTACCTGACGCCCGGCACGCACCGCAGCGAGCGGCGCAAGGTCAAGTGGGGCCGTGGTCTCACGGGCGATGAGGAGGAGGGCGGCAAGGACGTCGCCGGTGGCGGCGCCTACACGCACATGACGATGCTGGCCTCCACGACGGAGGGCATGCACAACCTCTTCCGGCTGTCGTCGCGCTCGAGCCTCGAGGGCTACTACTACAAGCCCCGCGCCGACCGCGAGCTGCTCGCCGAGTACAGCTCCGGGCTGATCGCCACCACGGGGTGCCCCTCGGGCGAGGTCCAGACCCGGCTGCGGCTCGGGCAGTACGACGAGGCCGTCCAGGCGGCGTCGGACTTCCAGGACATCTTCGGCAAGGGGAACTTCTTCCTCGAGCTGATGGACCACGGCATCCCGATCGAGCGGGAGGTCCGCGACGACCTCCTGCGCCTGGGCAAGCAGCTCGGGCTGCCGCCCGTGGCCACCAACGACTGCCACTACACGCACCCCGAGGACGCCGACGCCCACGACGCGCTCATCTGCGTCGCGTCGGGCAAGTCGATCGCCGACCCCAAGCGGCTCAAGTTCGACGGCGGCGGTTACTACGTGAAGTCCGCGGCCGAGATGCGCGAGCTGTGGGAGGACCGCTACGGCATGAAGGAGGCGTGCGACAACACGCTCCTCATCGCCGAGCGCTGCGACGTCGAGTTCTCCGAGAACACCGGCGGCTACATGGCGCGCGCCGACGTGCCGGAGGGCGAGACCGAGGAGAGCTGGTTCGTCAAGGAGGTCTGGCGCGGGATCGAGTCGCGCTACCCGGGCGACGCGCTCACCCAGGAGGTGCGCGACCGCGTCGACATGGAGCTCGAGGTCATCAAGACCAAGGGCTACTGCGGCTACTACCTCGTGGTCGCCGACTTCATCAACTGGTCGAAGGACAACGGCATCCGGGTCGGGCCGGGTCGTGGCTCCGGCGCGGGCTCGATCGCCGCGTACGCACTGCGCATCACCGACCTGTGCCCGCTCACGCACGGCCTGATCTTCGAGCGCTTCCTCAACCCCGAGCGTCCCTCGATGCCCGACTTCGACATCGACTTCGACGAGCGTCGGCGCGCCGAGGTCATCCGCTACGTCAGCGAGAAGTACGGCAACGACCGCGTCGCCTACATCGCCACCTTCGGGCGGCTGAAGTCCAAGGCCGCCATCAAGGACGCCAACCGCGTCCTCGACTACCCGTTCAGCATGGGCGAGCGGATCAGCAAGGCACTCCCGGCCGACATCATGGGCAAGGGCGTGCCGCTCAAGCAGCTGTTCGACCCGAGCCACAAGCGCTTCAACGACGGCAAGGAGTTCCGCGAGCTCCACGAGAGCGACGCCGAGGTCCGCAAGATCTACGAGACGGCGCTCGGCCTCGAGGGCCAGATCCGCAACTGGGGCGTGCACGCGGCCGGCGTCATCATGAGCAGCGAGCCGCTCGTCGACATCGTGCCCATCATGCGGCGCGAGCAGGACGGCGCGATCATCACCCAGTTCGACTACCCGATGTGCGAGTCGCTCGGGCTGGTCAAGATGGACTTCCTGGGTCTGCGCAACCTGACCGTCCTCGACGACGCCCTCCTCAACATCAGGGCCAACCGGGGCGAGGAGGTCGTCCTGGAGGACCTCACGTTCGACGACCCCGCCACGTACGACCTGCTGTCGCGCGGCGACACGCTCGGCGTGTTCCAGCTCGACGGCGGCCCCATGCGCGCCCTGCTGCGCAGCATGCGTCCGGACAAGTTCGAGGACATCTCGGCCGTCGGCGCGCTGTACCGCCCCGGCCCGATGGGTGCGGACTCCCACAACAAGTACGCCCGGCGCAAGAACGGCCGCGAGGCGATCGAGCCGATCCACCCCGAGCTGGAGGAGCCGCTCAAGGACGTCCTGGGGGAGACGTACGGCCTGATCGTCTACCAGGAGCAGGTGATGGAGATCGCCCAGGTCCTGGCCGGGTTCAGCCTCGGACAGGCCGACAACCTGCGTCGCGCGATGGGCAAGAAGAAGAAGGAGGAGCTCGACAAGCAGTACGCGGGCTTCCAGGCCGGCATGCTCGAGCGCGGCTACTCCCAGGCGGCCATCACCGCACTGTGGGAGATCCTGCTCCCGTTCTCCGACTACGCCTTCAACAAGGCGCACTCCGCCGCGTACGGCGTCATCTCCTACTGGACCGCCTACCTGAAGGCCAACTACCCGGCCGAGTACATGGCGGCGCTCCTGACGAGCACCCGCGGCGACAAGGACAAGTCGGCCATCTACCTCGCGGAGTGCCGCCGGCTCGGCATCCAGGTGCTGCCGCCCGACGTCAACGACTCGGTCTCGAACTTCGCCTCGGTGGGCGAGGACATCCGCTTCGGCCTGAGCGCCGTGCGCAACGTCGGCGAGAACGTCGTGGCCGGCATCGTCGCGGGCCGGGAGGACAACGGCCCCTACAAGGACTTCACCGACTTCCTCGACAAGGTGCCCACGCACGTGTGCAACAAGCGCGTGCTCGACTCCCTCATCAAGGCCGGCGCGTTCGACTCGCTGGGCCACCGTCGTCGCGCGCTGACGACGATCGCCGAGGACGCCGTCGACCAGTACATCGACCTCAAGCGCAACGCCGCGATCGGCCAGGACTCCCTGTTCGGCGGGATGGACGACGCGTTCACGGGCGTCACCGTCAGCGTGCCGGACATGCCGGAGTGGGAGAAGACCCAGCTCCTGGCGTTCGAGCGCGACATGCTCGGCCTCTACGTCTCCGACCACCCCCTCATGGGGCTGGAGCACGTGCTGAAGGCCAGCAGCGACTGCTCGATCGGCGACCTCATCGCCGACGCCGAACGCCCCGACGGCACGACCGTGCGGGTGTGCGGGCTCATCACCGCCGTCCAGCGCCGGCTCAGCAAGAAGGGCGACACCTGGGCGCTCGTGACGGTCGAGGACCTCGACGGCAGCATCGACGTGATGGTCTTCCCCGGCGCGTACAACCTTGCGGCTCCCGTGCTCGTGCCCGACACCGTCGTGGTCGTCAAGGGACGTCTGCGCCGCAAGGACGACAGCGTCGAGCTCAACGCGCTCGAGGTGACCATGCCGGCCATGGGCTCGGGCGGGCAGGCCGACGCCCCCGTCGTCGTCACGCTGCCGGTCGCGCGGTGCACGAGCGACACCATCGGCACGTTCAAGCAGGTGCTGGGCAGCCACCCGGGCATGACCGAGGTGCACCTGCGCCTCGTCGGCACCGGCACCACGAAGGTCATGCGTCTCGACGACAGCCTGCGGGTCAAGCCGTCCTCGTCGCTCATCGCCGACCTCAAGGAGCTCCTGGGGCCCCATTGCCTGGGATGAAGGGATCAGGAATGAGGCGCACGGTCGTGCAGGTGGTCGCCCTGGTGGTGGGTCTGCTCGTGCTCGCCGCGGGCGCCGCGGTGCTGTGGGTCCAGCTCGCGTCGCCGCCGCAGTGGGAGGTCACGCAGCAGGGTGTCGTGCTCACCGAGGAGGCCGCGGGTGCCCAGGTCGGCGTCGAGCTGCTGTTCGTGGCCATCGGCGCCGCCGTGGCGGCTGCTTGGGGCCTCGTCGCCGGCTTCGTGCTGCGCCGGCTCGGCTGGGTCGTCGTGCCGCTGACCGTCGCGGCCACGCTGGCCGCGTCGGTGCTCACCTGGCGTCTCGGCGTCCTGCTCGGCCCCGACGGGCCCGAGGCGGTCCGGTCGCCGCAGCTCGGCGACAGCATCCCGGCCCGTCTGGCCGTGGACTCGCCGGCGTCCTTCGTGGTGTGGGCGATCGCGGGGCTGGTCGGCGTCTTCGTCGTCACCTGGGCGGCCGGCCGACGCCCCGACGTCAGCGAGCGATCGGCCCCGGCACTCCACCCGTGAGCCGCAGCAGATCGGCGGGGGAGAGCTCGATCTCGAGCCCGCGCCGACCACCCGAGACGTGGAGCGTGTCCCACAGCTCCGCGGTCTCGTCGACGACCGTGCGGTGCGCGCGCTTCTGGCCGAGCGGCGAGATGCCCCCGACGACGTAGCCGGTGGCCCGCTCGGCCCGCGCCGGGTCGGCCATCGCGGCCCGCTTGCCGCCGAGGGTCGCTGCGAGCGCCTTGAGGTCGAGCTGCAGGGTCACGGGCACCACCGCGACGCAGAGCTCGCCGTCGACGTCGGCGACCAGCGTCTTGAAGATGCGGTCGGGCTCGACGCCCAGCGCCTCGGCCGCCTCCCAGCCGTACGACGTCGAGCGAGGGTCGTGGACGTAGCGGTGCACCTGGTGCTCGACCCCGGCGCGCAGCACGGCCGCGAGCGCCGGCGTCGCCTCAGCGTCGGACGTCTTCCGCGCCATCGGCGGCCTCCTCCTGCTCCACGGACGCTGCGGTGCGACGTTCCAGCGTCGCCCGCACGACGAGGCCGACGACCAGGGCCCAGAACGCCGCCCCGACGCCGAACAGCTGCAGACCCGACGCGGCGACGAGGAACGTGACGGTGGCGCTCGTGCGTCCGGTGTCGGTGGCGAGCGCCGCGACCATCGACGCGGCGAACGTCGAGAGCAACGCCAGGCCGGCGACCGTCTCGACGATGCCGGCCGGCGCGGCCTCGGTGACCGCGACCAGCGCACCGGAGGTGAGGGCGAGGAGCAGGGCGACGAGACCCGCCGTGAACGCCGCCACCCAGCGCCGCTCGCGTGGGCCCGCGCCGTCGCCCGCCGCGAGCGCGGCCGAGATCGCGGCCAGGTTGATGGCGTGACCGCCGAACACGGCCGCCGCCGACGTCCCCGCCCCGGTCGTGACCATCGACGCGCGCCACGGCACGGTGAAGCCGAAGCTGCGCATCACCGCGACGCCCGGCACGTTCTGCGAGGCCAGCGTGACGACGGTCAGCGGCACGGCGATGCCGACCACCGCCGCGACGGTGAGCGTCGGCGTCGTGGGCTCGAGGCGGGGGAGGAGGTGCCCGGTGGGCACCGAGGTCCCCGTCGTGGCCAGGGAGACGCCGATGACGACGAAGGCGCCGAGCAGCGCCAGCGGGACCGCCCAGCGGGGCGCCCAGCGGGTGGCGAGCAGCCAGACCAGCACGACCGGACCGACCGCGGCGGGCGCGTCCGCCAGGGCGGTGAACGGCGCCAGGCACAGCTGCAGCAGCACGCCCGCCAGCATCGCCTGCGCCAGCGGCACCGGGATCGCGGCCGCCAGCCGACCGAGCCAGGGGACGAGCCCGGTGAGGGCGAGCAGCACGCCGGTCAGCACGAACGCGCCGACGGCGGCGGGCCAGCCACCCTCGACCGGTCCGGTGCTCACCAGCAGCGCCGCGCCCGGCGTCGACCACGCCAACGTGACCGGCAGGCGAGTCCACACCGCGAGCCCCGACATGAGCAGGCCGAACGCGACGGTGAGCGCGAGGAGCCCGCTGGCCGCCTCGTCGGGCGAGGCGCCGACGGCGCGCAGACCCGCGAGCACGACCGCGAAGGACGACGTGAACCCGACCACCGCGGTGACCACGCCGGCCACGATCGGCTGCTGCAGGTCGCGGGACGTCACGGGGCCTGATCCTAGGCGCAGGGACGGTCCCTAGAATCGGTGCGTGATCAGACGACTCGACCTCCGCACCGACCCGACCGCCGAGCTGCCCCGCGCGCAGCAGGACGTCGAGCACGCGCTGCACGTGGTCGGGCCGTTGTGCGACGACGTCCGGGCCCGCGGCGAGGAGGCCGTGCTCGAGTACGGCGAGCGCTTCGACGGCGTCCGTCCCGCGTCGCTGCGGGTCGCGCCGGAGTACCTCGAGAAGGCGCTGGCCGACCTCGACCCCGCGATCCGCGCCGGTCTGGAGGAGTCGATCGCGCGTCTGCGCACCACGTGCGAGGCCGAGCTCGAGCAGACGGTCGTCACGACCGTCGCCCCCGGCGCCACGGTCGAGCGGCGCATCGTGCCCATGCAGCGCGTGGGTCTCTACGTGCCCGGTGGGCTCGCCCCGCTCGTCAGCACCGTCGTCATGAACACCGTCCCGGCGCAGGTGGCGGGTGTCGGCTCGATCGCCCTCACGTCGCCCCCGCAGGCGGAGTTCGACGGCCTCCCACACCCGACGATCCTCGCGGCGTGCGCGCTGCTCGGCATCGACGAGGTGTACGCGGCCGGGGGAGCGCAGGCCCTCGCGCTGCTCGCCTACGGCAGCGTCGCCACCGGCGGCAGCGTGCAGCCCGTCGACCTCGTGACCGGACCGGGCAACATCTACGTGGCCGCCGCCAAGCGCTACCTGCAGGGCACGGTCGCCATCGACTCCGAGGCCGGCCCCACCGAGATCGCCGTCATCGCCGACGACACCGCCGACCCCGCCTTCGTCGCGGCCGACCTCATCAGCCAGTCCGAGCACGACCCGATGGCCGCCAGCGTGCTCGTCACGCCCAGCGACGCGCTCGCCGACGCGGTGACCGCCGAGCTGGAGCGCCAGGTCCCGACCGCCACGCACCAGGCGCGCATCAGCACGTCGCTCGCCGGACCGCAGTCGGCGATCGTGCTGGTCGCCGACCTCGACCAGGCCGTCGACGTCGCCAACGCCTATGCCGCCGAGCACCTCGAGATCCAGACGGCCGAGGCGGCCGGCGTCGCAGCACGCATCGTCAACGCCGGCGCGATCTTCGTCGGCGCGTGGACGCCGGTCTCCCTCGGCGACTACGCCGCCGGGTCCAACCACGTGCTGCCCACGGCCGGCTGCGCCTGTCACTCCTCGGGCCTGTCGGTGCGCGCATTCTGCAAGAACGTGCACGTCGTCACCTACACCGAGGCCGCCCTGCGCGAGGTCGGGCACCACGTCGAGGTGCTGGCGAACGCGGAGGACCTCCCGTCGCACGGTGCCGCGGTGGGGATCCGTACGGGCCGGACCCGGTAATGGCCGTTCCCGACTGGGTCCCGGTGCGTGAGGAGCTCCGGGACGAGGAGCCGTACGGCGCGCCGCAGATCGACGTGCCGGTGCGGCTCAACACCAACGAGAACCCGTACGGGCCGAGCGAGGCGGCCGCCGCCGACGTCGCCGAGGCCGTGCGCACCGCTGCGCTCGAGCTCAACCGCTACCCCGACCGCGAGGCCGCCGCGCTGCGCGAGGGGCTCGCCGCCTACCTGTCGCGCGACACGCCGGCCGTCGACCTCGACGCGTCGCGCGTGTGGGCGGCGAACGGCTCGAACGAGATCATGCAGCAGGTCCTGCAGGCCTTCGGCGGGCCGGGGCGCACCGCGCTGAGCTTCGCACCGACCTACTCGATGTACCCCGAGTACGCGCGCAACACCCACACCCGATGGGTCGCGGGACGTCGGCGCGACGACTTCGGCATCGACGTCGACGCCGCGGTCGCGCTCATCGACGCCGAGCAGCCTGACGTCGTGTTCCTGACCTCGCCGAACAACCCGACGGGCACCGCGCTCGACCCGGCCCACACTCGGGCCGTGCTCGACGCCGCACCCGGCATGGTCGTCGTCGACGAGGCGTACGCGGAGTTCCGGCGCGCCGGCACGCCCAGCGCGCTCGAGCTGCTCGCCGACCACGGACGGTTAATCGTCACCCGCACCATGAGCAAGGCGTTCGCCCTCGCCGGCGGCCGCCTCGGCTACCTCGCCGCCCACGCCGACGTCGTCGATGCGCTGCGCATCGTCCGGCTGCCGTACCACCTGTCGTCGGTCACGCAGGCCACCGCGCTGGCGGCGCTGCGGCACACCGACGAGCTGCTCGCGAACGTCGACGCCCTGCGGGTCGAGCGCGACCGCACCGCCGAGCGCCTGCGCGGCCTCGGGCTCACCGTCGCCGACTCCGACGCCAACTTCGTCCTCTTCGGCACCTTCGAGGACAGGCACGCCACCTGGCAGGCCCTCGTCGACCGTGGCGTGCTCATCCGCGAGACCGGACCCCTAGGATGGCTGCGCGTCTCCATCGGGACGCCGTCCGAGATGGACGCGTTCTTCACGGCACTCCAGGAGGTCATCGCATGAGCAGCAGGACTGCCCGCATCGAGCGCAAGACCTCGGAGTCGCACGTCGTCGTCGAGCTCGACCTCGACGGCACCGGCACGCACGACATCTCCACCGGGGTCGGCTTCTACGACCACATGCTCACGGCGCTGTCGCGGCACTCGCTCATCGACCTGACGGTCCGCACCGAGGGCGACCTGCACATCGACGCCCACCACACGGTCGAGGACACCGCCATCGGCATCGGCGACGCGCTGCGCGAGGCGCTCGGCGACAAGGCCGGCATCACCCGCTACGGCACGGCGACCGTCCCGCTCGACGAGGCCATCGCCACCTGCACGGTCGACGTGTCCGGTCGGCCCTACTTCGTGCACACCGGCGAGCCCGAGCGGCAGATCACCGTCGTCATCGGCGGTGACTACTCCGGCTCGCTGACCTCGCACGTGTTCGAGTCGATCGCCCACCACGCGGGCCTGACGATGCACATGACGCTCACCGCCGGCCGCGACCCGCACCACATCGCCGAGTGCCAGTTCAAGGCGCTCGCGCGGGCGCTGCGCGCGGCCGTCGCCATCGATCCGCGGGAGACGGGCATCCCGTCGACCAAGGGGGCGCTGTAGTGCCGACCGCGACGTCGCGGCCCACGGTCGCGGTGCTCGACTACGGCTCCGGCAACCTGCGCTCGGCCGTCCGCGCGGTCGAGCGCGCCGGCGCCGACGTCACGCTGACGTCCGACCCGGCGGTCGCCGAGGCGGCCGACGGCCTGCTCGTGCCCGGCGTGGGCGCATTCGCGGCGTGCATGGAGGGGCTGCGGGCGGTCGACGGCGAGCGCATCATCGAGCGCCGGCTCATCGCGAACCGTCCCGTGCTGGGCATCTGCGTGGGCATGCAGATCCTCTTCGGCGAGGGCATCGAGCACGGTGTCCGCTCCGTCGGCTGCGGCGAGTGGCCCGGCACGGTCGAGCGCATCCAGGCCCCCATCGTCCCGCACATGGGGTGGGACACGGTCCAGGTGCCCGACGGCTCGAGGATGTTCGCCGGTCTCGAGGACGAGCGGTTCTACTTCGTGCACTCCTACGGCGTGCGCCGGTGGGAGCTCGACGTCCAGGGCACGTCGTTCACCGCCCCGCGGGTCACGTGGACCGACTACGGCGGCGACCGCTTCGTCGCCGCCGTCGAGAACGGCCCCCTCTGGGCCACGCAGTTCCACCCGGAGAAGTCCGGCGACGCCGGCCGCCGCCTCCTGGAGAACTGGCTCGCCACCCTCTGACCCGCCTCCGCTGGTCGAGGAGCGACACCCACCGCTGGTCGAGTAGCGGCACGGGCGACGAAGGAGCTCCGTGCCGCGTATCGAGACCACCCGGCAACGGCCCCGCGCGGGCCAACCCCCAGCGTCTGCGTGGAGTGGTCTCGATACGTCCGACCGTGCTCCTTCGTCGCCGGTCGGCCTACTCGACCGGCGGGAGGCCCCGCTGGTCGAGTAGTCAGGACGGCGAGCGCCAGCGAGCACGTCCTGACGTATCGAGACCACCCGGCAACGTCTCAGCGCGGGCCAACCCCCAGCGACGGCGTGGAGTGGTCTCGATACGCGCGGAGCACGCTCGTGCCTCGCGGCTCCGCGCTACTCGACCAGCGGTTGTCTCGCTGGTCGAGTAGTCAGGACGGCGAGCGCCAGCGAGCACGTCCTGACGTATCGAGACCACCCGGCAACGGCTCAGCGCGGGCCAACCCCCAGCGACGGCGTGGAGTGGTCTCGATACGCCCGGAGCACGCTCGTCCCTCACACCCACCCCGACCACATCCAGTACCGAGCCCGATGAGACAGGCCGCGGCCGGGCGCGAGCGGGCGTCGATAGCATCGCCCGCGTGAGTGACTACCTGGAGCTGCTGCCCGCCGTCGACGTCAAGGGCGGCCAGGCCGTCCAGCTGGTCCAGGGGGTGGACGGGTCGGAGAAGCGGTTCGGCGACCCCGTCGAGGCTGCGCTGCGCTGGCAGTCGGCCGGCGCGGAGTGGATCCACCTCGTCGACCTCGACGCCGCGTTCGGCCACGGGCACAACCGCGACCTGCTCGCGCGGATCGTCGGCACCCTCGACATCGACGTCGAGATGTCCGGCGGCATGCGCGACGACGAGTCGCTCGCGGCCGCCATGGACGCCGGCTGCCGCCGGGTGAACATCGGCACCGCCGCGCTCGAGAACCCCGAGTGGTGCGCGAAGGTCATCGCCGAGTGGGGCGACCGGGTCGCCATCGGGCTCGACGTCCGCGGCACGACGCTCGCCGCACGCGGCTGGACCCGCGACGGCGGCGACCTGTACGAGACGCTCGCCCGCCTCGACGCCGAGGGCTGCGCCCGCTACGTCGTCACCGACGTCAACAAGGACGGCATGCTGCAGGGACCGAACCTCGACCTGCTGCGCGACGTCTGCTCCCGCACCGACCGGCCCGTCGTCGCGTCCGGCGGCGTCACCACCCTCGCCGACATCGAGGCGCTGATGGGCCTCGTCGACATCGGCGTCGAGGGTGCCATCGCCGGTACCGCGCTGTACACCGGACAGTTCACGCTCGAGGACGCGCTCGCCCTGACCCGCGGCCAGGCCCGACCGGAGGCCTGACCGTGGCCGCGGGACCGGTGTGGGACCGCTTCGAGGCGGACCCACGCGATCCCGCCCACGTCGCGCTGCGCGCCTCCGACGCCGACCGCGACGTCGTGCTCGCCGCGCTGCGCGACGCCTACGCCGCCGGGAAGGTCGACACCGCCGAGTACGAGCGGCGCGTCGACGCGGCCCTGGAGGTCGTCCGCCTCGGCCAGGTGCTGCCGCTGCTCGAGGACCTCGCGTCAAGCCGCACACCCGCCCGACGGGCGCGTCGTGCTCCCGAGGGTGCCACCGTGCGGGAGGAGGCCCTGGCCACGTTCGAGCGCGACCTGCGCGACATGCGCACCGGCTGGGTCGCCCTCTCGGTCCTGCTCGTCGGCATCTGGGGCGCGACGTCGGTGGCCGCGGGGGAGCTGCTGTTCTTCTGGCCGGTGTTCCCCGTGCTGGCCGTCGGGGTCGGTTACCTGTCGCACCGGCTCAACCCCGAGAAGCACGTCGAGGAGCTCGAGGAGAAGATCGCCCGCAAGCGTCGTCGACGCCGCGAGGACTGAGCTCAGGTCAAGCGCGACACCAGGCCGACCAGCCCGGACACGGCGCCCACGAGCAGGGCGAGCAGGAGCAGCGCGAGGACGAAGCAGCCGACCCAGTCGCCGACCGACATGTGGTCGTCATCGACGACCCCGGCGTTCGGCGGCGGCAGCGGGAACCGCTCCATGTACTCCGCGAGGTGCGCCTGGGAGCAGAACCGGAACGTGTCCTTCGCGGCGTCGACGAACCAGTCGTCGCCCCACTCGTCCTCGGCGATGCGGCGGTGGACGTTCACGACCATCGCGTCGTCGGAGGTGACGTCGATCGTGCCGCGGCAGAGGAAGCACTGGTAGGTCGCAGGCACCGGGGAAGCATAGCCATCGGTAGGCTCGGCGGGTGAGCCTCGCCGTCCGTGTCATCCCCTGCCTCGACGTCGACGCGGGACGCGTCGTGAAGGGCGTCAACTTCGTCGACCTCGTCGACGCCGGCGACCCCGTGGAGATGGCCCGCGTGTACGACGCCGAGGGCGCCGACGAGCTGACCTTCCTCGACATCACCGCCTCCAGTGGCGACCGCGCCACGACCTTCGACATCGTCGGCAGCACGGCCGAGCAGGTCTTCATCCCGCTGACCGTCGGGGGAGGGGTGCGCACCGTCGACGACGTCGACCGGCTGCTGCGCGCCGGCGCGGACAAGGTCGGCATCAACACGGCCGCCATCGCGCGACCGGAGGTGATCGCCGAGATCGCGCACCGCTTCGGCAACCAGGTGCTGGTGCTGAGCGTCGATGCACGACGCAGCCCCACGAGCGGCGACGGGGCGCAGCCGAGCGGCTACGAGGTGACCACGCACGGTGGTCGACGCAGCGCCGGTCTCGACGCCGTGGAGTGGGTGCGTCGTGCGGAGGAGCTGGGCGTCGGCGAGGTGCTGCTGAACTCCATGGACGCCGACGGGACGAAGGCGGGCTACGACCTGGAAATGATCCGGGCGGTCCGCAGCGTTACCCAGGTGCCACTGATCGCCAGTGGTGGTGCCGGACGGCTCGAGCACTTCGCTCCCGCGGTCGAGGCCGGTGCCGACGCCCTGCTCGCCGCGAGCGTGTTCCACTTCGGCGAGCTCACGATCGGACAGGTGAAAGAGACCTTGCGAGCAGCTGGACACCGTGTCAGGTAGCGACCTCGGGTCGGCCCGGCAGGACCGGATGATGCGCCGGGGCCTCGGCCTCCTCGGGCGCGGCATCGTCGAGCAGAAGGGGCTGTTCGCCGTCTCGGCGGTCGGCAGCGTCCTGTTCGGCGCGATGACCGTCGCCGACGCCTGGGTGCTCGGCTGGGCCACCGACCACGTCGTCCGGCCCTCCTTCGCGCGGGGCGAGGTGGCCCAGGGCGCGCTGTGGACGGCCATCGGCCTGTTCCTGGCCGTCGCGACCCTGCGCGCCCTGGGCGTCATCGCCCGTCGGCTCATCGGCGGCATCGTCTACTACCGGCTCGTCGCCACCTACCGCCGCAAGGTCACCCGCCAGTACCTCGCGCTGCCCATGTCGTGGCACCACCGCCACCCCACCGGGCAGCTGCTCTCGAACGCCAACGCCGACGTCGAGGCCGCGTGGGCGGTGTTCATGCCGCTGCCGATGGCCGTCGGCGTCGTCGCGATGCTCGCGGCCGCGCTCGTCGCCATGGTCGAGGCCGACTGGGTGCTGACGATCGTCGGCCTCGTCGTCTTCCCCGCACTGTTCGGCATCAACGTCTTCTACCAGCGCTGGCTGTCGCCGCGTGTGGCCCGCGCGCAGGCGCTGCGCGGCGACCTCAGCGCGGTCGCGCACGAGTCCTTCGACGGCGCGCTGGTCGTCAAGTCGCTCGGCCGCGAGGCCGAGGAGACCGAGCGGTTCACGCGGGCCACGCACGAGCTGCGCGACGCGAACATCGCGGTCGGGCGCATCCGCAGCATCTTCGACCCGCTCCTGGAGGCGCTGCCGAACCTCGGCATCCTCCTCGTGCTCGTCCTCGGCGTCGGCCGGGTCGCCAGCGGTGCCGCGGAGCCGGGCGACGTCGTGCAGGTCGCGTACCTGTTCACGGTCGTCGCCTTCCCCGTGCGCGCGATCGGCTGGGTCCTCGGCGAGCTGCCGCGCAGCGTGGTCGGCTGGGACCGCGTCGACAACGTCCTGCAGGCGACGGGGTCGATGGCCTACGGCGACGGCACGGTCCCGGGCGCCGGAGCGGTCGACCTGCGCCTGCGCGGCGTGGCCCACCGCTTCGACGACGCCGAGCACGACGTGCTCCAGGGCGTCGACCTCCACGTGCCCCGCGGCAGCGTCACCGCGCTCGTCGGAGCGACGGGCAGCGGCAAGAGCACGCTCACCACGCTGCTGTCCCGGCTCGTCGACCCGCGACTCGGCACCGTCGAGGTCGACGGCCTCGACCTGCGCACGCTCGACCACGGCGCGCTGGCCAGCACCGTCGCCGTCGTCCCGCAGGGCACGTTCCTGTTCGACGACTCCGTCCGCGAGAACGTGACGCTCGGCCTCGACGTCCCCGACGAGGACGTGTGGGAGGCGTTGCGCACGGTGCAGGCCGACGGGTTCGTCGCACGCCTCGGCGCCGGGCTCGACACCCAGCTCGGCGAGCGCGGCACGACCCTGTCGGGCGGTCAGCGCCAGCGCCTCGCGCTCGCCCGCGCCCTGGTGCGCCGACCCCGCCTGCTCGTCATGGACGACGCGACGAGCGCGGTCGACCCGGAGGTCGAGCAGCGGATCCTGCGGGCGCTCGCGGAGCGCACGTCCGACGGCAGCGGCCCGACCGTGCTCGTCGTCGCCTACCGCAAGGCCACCATCTCCCTCGCCGACGAGGTCGTGCTGCTCGACGGCGGCCGCGTGGTCGAGCGGGGCACCCACGAGGAGCTGCTGGAGAGGTCGAGCGTCTACCGCGATCTCGTCGACGCCTACGACCAGGCGAGGGAGGCGAGCGCATGAGCAGCGACACCACGCTCCCCGGCGTCGCACCCGTGCGCGCCACCGGCGGTCAGATCGTGCGCCGCGGGCTCGCGCTCTCGCCGGCCATCCGCGACGGCCTGTGGCTCACCCTTCTGCTGGCCGTGCTCAGCACCGTCGGCGGCTCCGTGGTGCCCGTGGTCATCCAGCGCACGATCGACTCCGGTCTCGGCGACGGCGGCACGACGTCGCTGTCCGCCATCGGGCCCTACCTCCTCGGGGCGCTCGTCCTCGTGCTGCTGACGGCCGTCGTCGCCTACTGGATGCGGGTGCGGCTGTTCGTCGCGAGCGAGCGCGGCCTGGCCGAGCTGCGGGTCACCGCGTTCCGGCACGTCCACGACCTGTCGATGCTCACGCAGAACGCCGAGCGGCGCGGCGCCCTCGTCTCGCGGGTGACCTCCGACGTCGACCAGGTGTCCCTGTTCCTGCAGTTCACCGGCATCACCATCGTCATCAGCATCGGTCAGATGCTGGTCGCGACGATCATCATGGCGTTCTACTCCTGGCAGCTCACGCTCGTCGTGTGGGCCTGCTTCCTGCCGCTCGTCGTGAGCCTGAAGTTCTTCGCCGGACGGCTCAGCCGCGCCTACGACACCGTCCGCCGGACGGTCGGTGAGATGCTCGCCGTGGTCGCCGAGCCCGTCGTGGGCGCGTCGGTCGTCAAGGCGCACGCCATCGAGGAGCGCACGCAGCAGCGCGTCGACGACGGCATCCAGCGCAACCTCGACGCCAACGTCCGCGCGCAGAAGCTGGTCGCCGTCACGTTCGCGTCGGCGGGGCTCGCCGGAGGCCTGGCGAACGCCGGCGCCATCGCGGCCGGTGTCGTGATCGGCGTGGCGGGCGGGCTGTCGATGGGCACCGTCATCGCCTTCGCGTTCCTCGTCGGGCTGCTCGTCGGGCCGGCGCAGATGGCCACCCAGGTGCTCACCGAGGCGCAGAACGCGATCGCGTCCTGGCGACGCGTCATCGAGCTCCTCGACACGCCCGCCGACGTCGTCGACCCCGGTCCCGACGGGCTCGCGCTCCCCGACGAGGTGCTCGGTGCGCGCTTCGAGGGCGTCGGGTTCGCCTACCCCGGCGGACCGGAGGTGCTCTCCGACGTCGACGTCGTCATCGAGCCACGGCAGCGGATCGCCGTCGTGGGCGAGACGGGCTCGGGCAAGACGACGTTCGCGAAGCTGCTGACCCGCCTCATGGACCCGACCCGCGGCACCGTGCGGCTGGGCGACACCGACATCACGCAGGTCGCCTTCGACGACCTGCGGCGGCACGTGCTGATGGTGCCGCAGGAGGGGTTCCTGTTCGACGCCACGCTGCGCGAGAACCTGCGCTACGGCCGGCGGGACGCGTCCGACGAGGTGCTCCTGGCGACGGTGGCCGACCTGGGGCTCACCGACTGGTTCGCGACGCTGCCGCGAGGCCTCGACACGCCGGTCGGCCAGCGTGGCGAGTCGTTGTCGGCGGGGGAGCGGCAGCTGGTGGCGCTGGTGCGCTCGGCGCTCGCCGACCCCGACTTCCTCGTGCTCGACGAGGCCACCAGCGCCGTCGACCCGCAGACGGAGCTGCGCGCCACCCGCGCCCTGGAGACGCTGCTCGACGGGCGCACGAGCGTCACCATCGCGCACCGGCTGACCACCGCCGAGAACGCCGACCGGGTGCTCGTGTTCGATGCCGGCCGGCTGGTGGAGGACGGGTCGCACGCCGCGCTCGTCGAGGCCGGCGGCGTGTACGCGCGCCTGCACGCCAGCTGGGTGGCGCAGGCGTCGCTGGGCATCGCCCCGGTCGCCGACTGACCCTCTGGGAGGATGGACCCGTGAGCTCCCTCGACCCCGCCGTCGCCGCACGGCTCAAGCGCGACCCTGCCGGCCTCGTGCCGGCCGTCGTCCAGGACGCCGGCACGCACGCCGTCCTCATGGTCGGCTGGATGGACGACGAGGCGCTGCACCGCACGCTCACGACGGGCCGCGGGACCTACTGGAGCCGCAGCCGCCAGGAGTACTGGGTGAAGGGGGAGACCTCCGGCCACGTGCAGCACGTGCGCGAGGTCCGGCTCGACTGCGACGGCGACACGCTGCTCGTCGTCGTCGACCAGGAGGGCCCCGCCTGCCACACGGGCGCCACCACCTGCTTCGACGCGGACCGGCTGCTGTGACGTCACCCGCTGCCGCGCCGACCCGCGGCCGTCGGCTGTACGCGCCGTCGGTGCTCGGCCTGCTGGTCGCGGGCGGCGTGGCCTGGGTCGCCCTCGGACGCACGTGGGCCAGCACCCGGCTCGCGCCCCAGGGCCTCCCGCCCGCCGACGTCGTGGTCACGGGCCGCGACGTCGCGCCGCTGGCCGCTGCCCTGGCGGTGGTGGTCGTCACCGCGGCGCTCGCCGTGCTCGCGACGCGCGGCCGGGGCCGGTGGGTCGTGGGCGTGCTGGTCGTCCTCCTGGGCGTCGGTGGCGCGGTGCTCAGCGTGCTCGGCGGCACGGGCGACGGCTCGCGCGACGCGCTCGTGGGCGCGGCCGAGCAGTCGCCGGCGTTCACCGGTGAGGACCTCGGCCGCGTCGCGACCTCGCCGTGGCCGTTCGTGGCGGCCGGAGGCTTCGTGGTCGCGGCGCTGCTCGGCGCCCTGGTGGTGCGGCACGGACGCGGCTGGCCCGGGATGAGCGGACGCTACGACGCACCGTCGCGCCGACCGGTCGTCGAGGACCCGTGGAAGGCGCTCGACGAGGGACGCGACCCGACCGTGTGACGAAAGTCCCTCCACGAGCCGTCGCGGACGTAACCCTGGGTGCCGCGCCTCGTTGACCCGTGCGACACCGAGAGACGGTGACCACGAGTGGAGGTCGAATGCGCGTCCTCGTGCACGACTACAGCGGGCACCCGTTCCAGGCCCAGCTCAGCCGCGAGCTCGCCCGGCGCGGGCACGACGTGACGCACTCCACCTGCAACGCCTACGTCTCCGGCAAGGGCCGACTCGAGGCCCAGCCCGGCGAGACCATCCGCTTCGAGACCGTCGGCGACGGCATCGTCTTCGACAAGAGCCGCTTCGTGCAGCGGCTCCTGCTCGAGGTGCGCCTCGGCGTCGAGCTCGTGCGCCACGTGCGCCGCGTCCGCCCCGACGTCGCGCTCATGTCGAACGTGCAGATCCCGACGCTCGTCGTCTTCGCCGCCGCCATGGCGCTGTTCCGCCAGCCCTGGGTGCTGTGGCACCAGGACGTCTACTCGGTGGCCGTCCGGTCCTTCGCCGGCGCCAAGCTCTCGCGCTCCTTCCGCGCCGTCGCGCTCGCGTTCGACCTGGCCGAGCGCTGGACGTCGCGGCGTGCCAGCCAGGTGGTCGTCATCGCCGACTCCTTCGTCCCGGTGCACGAGCGGTGGGGCACGGCTCACAAGACGACCGTCATCGCCAACTGGGCCCCGCTCGATGAGATCGTGCCGGTCCAGCGCAAGAACGACTGGGCCGTGGAGCACGAGCTCGACGACGTCCAGACCCTCCTGTACTCCGGGACCCTCGGCCTCAAGCACGACCCGGCCCTGCTGGTGCGGCTGACGGCCGCCGTGCGCGAGCTCGGTCGTCCCGTGCGGCTCGTCGTCGTGAACGAGGGTCCGGCGGCCGACGTGATCCGCGCCGAGGCCGACCGGCTCGACGTCCCGCTCACCCTGCTGCCGTTCCAGCCCTACGAGCGTCTCCCCGAGGTGCTCGGCAGCGGCGACGTCCTCGTCGTGCTGCTCGACCAGCAGGCCGGCGCGTTCTCCGTGCCGTCCAAGACGCTGTCCTACCTGTGCGCGGGCCGTCCCGTCGTCGGCCTGATGCCCGAGGAGAACGCCGCCTCCGACCTGGTCGAGCGCGCCGGCGGTCACGTCGGCCGTCCCGAGGCGACCTCGCTGCCCGCGGCCGCGGCCTGGGTCGACGCCCTGCTCGCCGACGACGAGCGTCGCGACACCGTGCGCGCCCAGGCGCGTGAGCTCGCCGAGCAGGAGTTCTCGCTGGCCGGCTGCGCCGACCGGTTCGAGGCCGTCCTCGAGCGGGGTGCGCGATGACCGCCGTCACGAGCGACGCCACCGTGCAGGCGGGCGCCGAGCCCGAGCGGCGCGGCGCCGTGCCGCTGGTCGTCGTCGGCCCGCGCACGCGTGTCGGCCGCAGCCTGCTGGCGCGGCACGAGGGACCTGTGCTCGCCGTCTCGCGGCACGCCGACGACACGGCGGCGCTCGCAGGCGCCGACGTGCTCGACGTCGAGGACGACGACCTGGGCTCACGGCTGGCCGACGCGTCGGCGGTCGACGTCGCGGTGTGCGCGCTGGGCCCGGTCCACCCGGGCGTCCCCGACCACGACCGCGACGTCGCAGGCCTGCGCCGCGACCTCGGACTGCTCCGCGGCGTCCTCGGTGCCGCCGACGGCCGTCCGGTCCGCATCGTCCTCGTGTCCTCGGTGGTCGCGCTGGCGCCCACGCCCGACCGGCGCTACTACGGCGGCGCGAAGAGCCTCGTCGAGCAGCTGCTCCTCGAGCTCGTCGCCGCCCACCCGCACGCACGCCTCGACGTGCTCTACCCCGGGCGGCTCCTGGCCGCGGGGGAGGGCACGCGACCGTGGCACCGGCTGCACGCGCGGTTCGACCGCGTCGCGGCGCACGTCGAGCGCGCGCTGCGGTCGTCGCAGCCGCTCGGCCGTCGTCGCGTCGTCGGCCTCGACGCGCGTCTGTGGCTGCTGGTGCGCTCCCTCTCCCTCGTCGTCCAGGCCGTCCGGCCCGGACGCGTCGATCCGACCCCCGAGCTCGTCGACCCGAAGGTGGCCCCCTGATGTGGAAGAAGCGCGCACTCGACCTGTTCCTCACCGTCGTCGGCGCGATCGTCTGGGTGCCGGTGGTGCTCACCGTCGCGGCCGGCATCCTCCTCGCGGAGGGGCGTCCGGTGTTCTACCGCTCGCGCCGTCGAGTCAGCAGCGACGAGGTCGTGCTGCTCACCAAGTTCCGCACGATGGTGCGCAACGCCGACAAGCTCGTGAACCGCGACACCGTCCCGGTCGACGACACCACCCGCTTCCTCAACATCCCCGCCGACTCGCCGCTGTACACGCGCATCGGCCGGTTCGTGGAGCGGTTCGCGCTCACCGAGCTGCCGCAGCTGTGGCACGTCGTGCGCGGCGACATGAGCGTCGTCGGCAACCGGCCGCTGCCGCAGAACGTCATCGACTGCCTGCGCGAGGAGTTCCCGCAGGTCTCCGACCGCTTCCTCACCCGCGCGGGCCTGACCGGACCGGCGCAGCTGGTCGGTCGTGAGGCGCTCGGCGACGCGGAGCGCCTCGACCTCGAGGCCGCCTACTGCCGTGCCTGCCTCAACGGCTACCAGGCGCGCCTGGACATCGTCATCCTGGCGGCTACGATCCTCGGCGTCCTGGGCATCGGTCGCGACCGCGATGCGCGCGCCGTGCACGCCCTCATCGCCCGCCACTCCGGACGCTCGCGCTCGTACGCGCTCGCGCCCACCGGCTCGACGCGCTCCGCAGGAGGTCGCGCCAGCGGCGCCGCCGCGCACCGGTAGGCTGTCGGAGTCGTCCCCCTCGCAGGAGAGAGAGCTGCATGTCGCACGGATCGTCGCCCGCGTCCTGGACCGCCGTCCTGGTCTGCCTCGCCGGCTTCACCATCGGCGGGATCGCTCTGATCCCCGAGCCGCACTGGGTGCCCTTCACGATCGGCGCGGCGCTCGCCGTGATCGCCGGACCGCTCGGCCTGGTCATGTCGCGCATGGGCTTCGGCGCCGAGCGCGCCCCCGGCCACGGTGCGACGGCGCACGGCGTCGACGAGCACCGCGGCGTCACGGACTGACCCTCACGTGAGCAGCGACGGGCCCGCCTGGGGCGAGCGGCCCGAGTCGGACGCTCCGACGCCGCCGCCCGCCGCCCCCGCCCCGCAGTACCCGACCTACCCCGGTCAGGCGCCCGAGGGCGACGTCGCCGGTGCGCCGCACCCGGTGGCGGCTACCTCGGCCGCGTCGTCGCCGGCCCTGCCGACCGCCCCGCCGGTCGCGCCCGCGGCCGAGCCGGCCGGGTGGTGGATCCGCGTGGCCGCGGCGTTCGTCGACTTCCTCGTGCCGTTCGTCATCACCTGCATCCCCTTCGTCGCGGGCTTCGTCGTCGCCTTCTCGGGCTCGAGGTACGACGAGGCCACCGACACCGTCACCGACGTCGAGCCGGGCGGCTTCGTGATCACCGGGCTCGCCGTCGTCGCCTTCCTTGCCTTCGACGCGTGGAACCGTGGCCTGCGGGTGGGCTACCGCGGCGAGAGCCTCGGCAAGCAGCTCGTCGGCGTGCGCATCGTGCGACGCGACGGCACCGTCACCGGACCCCTTGAGGGCTTCTTCCGGTGGATGATCGGACTGTTCCTGCAGTGGACGTTCCTCGGCCTGCTCGTCGACCTGCTGTGGCCTCTGGGCAACGACGCGCGGCAGACGGTCCACGACCTCGCCGTCGGCACGTTCCCGATCCGCACCTGACCGGTCCCGCTACGTCAAGCCCGACACGCCAGGTACTGCTCGGCTGGACCCGGCGTCCGCGCCACGCTTGGATGGTGGCAGAGCCGGGGCAGCACCCGGCCCGACCGGAGGAAGAGATCCATGGAGCCGTTCCCCGCCAGTCCCGAGCCGGAGTACCGACCCGAGGGCAAGGGCCCGCGCCCGGCGTCGGTCGCCACCGCCGTCAAGCTCATCTGGGCCAACGTCGCGCTGAGCCTGCTCTCCGCGGTGCTCGCCTTCGCGATGCTCGACGACCTCATCGACCAGGCGATCGACAACGCCGGCTCCGGCGCGACGATCGACCGTGACGCGGCCCGTATCGGCGCCATCGGCGCCGTCGTCTTCGGCCTGATCATCGGCGTCGGCCTCGCGGCGCTGTTCGCCTACTTCATCGGCAAGGGCGCCAACTGGGCGCGCATCGTCTACACGGTCCTCATCGTGATCGGCGTGCTCGGGTCGCTGGCGCAGCTGGGCGGCCAGCCGCCCGTCCTGCTGGTGCTCTCGCTCGTCAGCCTCGCGATCGGCATCGCCATCGTCGTCTTCCTCTACCGCCCCGACTCGAACGCGTACTTCAAGAAGAAGGCCTGAGCCGGACGCCCGCCGCCCCGGCCCGATCCCGCACGATCGGACCGGGGCGGTCGCGCGTGCGGACGCCAGGACCCAGGGCCGTCGTCCGCCTGCTGCGCGGGTACCCTCGGGGGAGCAGCTCGAACCCTGACGAGGAGGTGGCCATGACGGTGCTCGACGACATCCTCGCGGGCGTCGCGGAGGACCGCGCCGCCCGACAGGCCACCTGCTCCCTCGAGCAGCTCAAGGAGCAGGCACGGCTCCAGCCGCCCGCGCTCGACCCGATGCCGACGTTCCGCGCCGACGGCGTGAGCGTCATCGCCGAGGTCAAGCGGGCCAGCCCCAGCAAGGGCGCCCTCGCGGCCATCAAGGACCCCGCCGGTCTCGCCCGCGACTACGCCGCCGGTGGCGCCGCCACGATCAGCGTGCTCACCGAGCGTCGCCGCTTCGACGGCAGTCTCGACGACCTGCGCGCCGTCCGCGCCCAGGTCGACGTGCCCGTGCTGCGCAAGGACTTCATCACCACCTCCTACGAGCTCTGGGAGGCGCGTGCGGCAGGCGCCGACATGGCGCTGCTCATCGTCGCCGCGCTCGACCAGCAGGCCCTCGTCAGCCTCATCGAGCGGGCCCGGTCGATCGGCCTCACGCCACTCGTGGAGGTCCACGACGAGGACGAGGTCGACCGCGCGCTCGACGCCGGCGCCGAGCTGATCGGCGTCAACGCCCGCGACCTCAAGACGCTCGAGGTCAAGCGCGACACCTTCGAGCGGCTCGCGCCCCGCATCCCCGACGGTGTCGTCCGGGTGGCCGAGTCCGGCGTCCGCGGTCCGCACGACGTGCTCGAGTACGCGCGCGCCGGTGCGCACGTCGTGCTCGTCGGCGAGACGCTCGTCCGTGGCGACGACCCCCGCGCCAGCGTGGCCGACCTGGTCGCGGCCGGAGCCCACCCCGCGCTGCAGCAGAGGCCCTGACGTGGCTGCCACAGCGTCGCGGCGATGGTGACGGTCGCACCCGCCCCACCGACCCCTCTGCACCCCGCCACGCCAGGGAGACACCCATGACCGTCTACGCCCAGCCGGACGCCACCGGCCACTTCGGCCGCTTCGGTGGCCGCTTCATGCCCGAGGCGCTCGTCGCCCCGCTCGACGAGCTCGCGGAGGCCTGGGCCGACGCGCAGGCCGACCCGTCCTTCCTCGGCGAGCTCGACCGCATGTTCCGCGAGTACGCCAACGTGCCCAGCCCGCTCTACGACGCCACCCGGTTCTCCGAGGCGGTCGGCGCGCGCGTGCTGCTCAAGCGCGAGGACCTCAACCACACCGGCGCGCACAAGATCCGCAACGTGCTCGGCCAGGCGCTGCTCGCCAAGCGCATCGGCAAGCCCCGCGCCATCGCCGAGACCGGCGCCGGCCAGCACGGCGTCGCCTCTGCCACCGCCTGTGCCTACCTCGACCTCGACTGCACCGTCTACATGGGCGAGGTCGACACCGAGCGCCAGGCGCTCAACGTCGCCCGGATGAAGATGCTCGGCGCCGAGGTCGTGCCCGTCACGACCGGCAGCCGCACGCTCAAGGACGCCATCAACGAGGCGCTGCGCGACTGGGTGGCCAGCGTCGACCACACCTCCTACCTGTTCGGCACCGCCGCGGGTCCGCACCCGTTCCCGACGATGGTCCGCGACCTCACGCGCGGCATCGGCGACGAGGCTCGCCGCCAGGTGCTGGAGCTGACCGGCAGCCTGCCCGACGCCGCCGTGGCGTGCGTCGGCGGCGGATCGAACGCCATCGGCCTGTTCACCGCGTTCATCGACGACGCCGACGTGCAGCTCCTCGGCGTCGAGGCCGGCGGCGACGGCTACGAGACCGGGCGCCACGCGTCGCCGATCACGGCCGGCGAGGTCGGCGTGCTGCACGGTGCGCGCTCCTACCTCCTGCAGGACGAGGACGGCCAGACGATGGAGTCGCACTCGATCTCGGCCGGGCTCGACTACCCCGGGGTCGGGCCCGAGCACTCCTACCTCGCCTCGATCGGCCGGGCCCGGTACGTGCCGGCCACCGACGCCCAGGCGATGTCGGCGTTCGACCTGCTGTGCAAGACCGAGGGCATCATCCCGGCCATCGAGTCGGCGCACGCGCTCGCCGGCGCCGTGGAGCTCGCGAAGGAGCTCGGCCCCGACGCCACGATCCTCGTCAACCTCTCCGGCCGAGGCGACAAGGACGTGCACACGGCCGCCGAGTACTTCGGCCTGATCGACGGCCCGGTCGTGCTCGAGGAAGGCGTCGAGGAGTGAGCAGCAGCATCGACGCGCTCTTCGAGCGCACGCGCGCCGAGGGGCGCGCCGCGCTCGTCGGCTACCTGCCCGCCGGCTTCCCCGACGTCGAGACGTCGGTCGCCGCGTTGACCGCCATGATCGAGGGCGGCTGCGACCTCGTCGAGATCGGTCTGCCGTACAGCGACCCGGTCATGGACGGCCCCACCATCCAGGAGGCCGCCGAGACGGCGCTGGCCAACGGGTTCCGCACCAGCCAGGCGTTCGACGTCGTGCGCGACGTGGCCGCCGCGGGCGCGCCCGTTGTGGTCATGACCTACTGGAACCCGGTCGAGCGCTACGGCGTCGACCGCTTCGCCGCCGACCTCGCCGAGGCCGGGGGAGCGGGTCTCATCACGCCCGACCTCATCCCCGACGAGGCCGAGGAGTGGGAGGAGGCGTCGCGCGCCCACGGGCTCGACCGCACCTACCTGGTCGCACCCTCCTCCACCGACCGCCGGCTCTCGATGACCGCCGACGCCGCGAGCGGGTTCATCTACGCCACCGCCGTCATGGGCGTCACGGGAGCCCGGCAGGAGACCAGCTCGCTGGCGCCCGAGCTCGTCGCGCGGCTGCGCGAGGTGACCGACAAGCCCGTCGGCGTCGGGCTGGGGGTCAGCAACGGCGCCCAGGCGCACGAGATCGCCCAGTACGCCGACGCCGTCATCGTCGGGTCCGCGTTCGTGCGCCGTCTGCTCGACGCGCCCGACCCGGCCAGCGGCGTCGAGTCGGTCCGTGAGCTGGCCCAGGAGCTGCGCGAGGGAGTCGTCCGATGAGCCTGTCGAGCGCCAGTCTGGTCACCTACATCCCCAGCCCCTCCACGGGCGTCTGGCACCTCGGACCCTTCCCGCTGCGCGCCTACGCGATCGGCATCATCGTCGGTGCGCTGCTCGCCATCTGGATCGGCGAGCGACGTTTCGTCGCGCGCGGCGGACGCGAGGGACTCATCAGCGACGTCGCCATCTGGGCGATCCCGTTCGGCATCGTCGGCGCGCGGATCTACCACGTCGCCACCGACCCCGAGCTGTACTTCGGCGAGGGACGACGCGCCATCGAGGCGCTCTACATCTGGAACGGCGGGCTCGGCATCTGGGGCGCCATCGCCGGCGGCGCCGTGGGCGCGTACATCGCGTGCCGTCGTCACGACGTCTCGTTCCTGGCCGTGGCCGACGCGCTCGCGCCGGGCCTGCTCGTCGCCCAGGCGGTGGGCCGGATCGGCAACTACTTCAACTCCGAGCTGTTCGGCCGCCCCACCGACCTGCCGTGGGCGCTCGAGATCGCCCCCCAGCACCGTCCGGCCGGGTACGAGCAGTTCGCGACGTTCCACCCCACGTTCCTCTACGAGCTGCTGTGGAACCTCGCCGCGGCAGCCCTGCTCGTCGTCCTCGACCGCCGGGTGAGATTCACGGGCGGTCGGGCGTTCGCGCTGTACGTCATGCTCTACACCGCAGGTCGGTTCTGGATCGAGCAGCTGCGCATCGACACCGCCAACCACGTCCTCGGCGTCCGGCTGAACGTGTTCACCGCGGTCATCGTGTTCCTGGCGGCCCTCGCGTACTTCCTGTGGAGCCGGCGTCGCGACCGTGCCGCGCAGGACGGCACGCCCGCCGACGAGGACGCCACCGCCTCCTGACCCGTCCGACGTCGGGCAGGCCAGCCTGCGCTGCGGTGACACGGGGACGATCGCGGCCTAGGTTCGTGCCGTGAGCACCCCTGAGCCGCTGCCCGACCCGGGCGCCGTCACCCACGAGCACCCCGACGTCACCGGAGGCTGGCTGCGACCGGCCGTCTTCGGCGCCATGGACGGTCTGGTGTCCAACTTCGCCCTCATCATGGGCGTCACCGGCGGCAGCAGCGACCGCACGCCCGTGATCATCGCCGGCCTGGCCGGCCTCGCCGCCGGTGCGTTCTCGATGGCAGCGGGGGAGTACACCTCCGTCGCCAGCCAGCGGGAGCTCGCGCAGGCCCAGGTGGCCATCGAGCGCGAGGAGATCGTGCGCAACGGTCCGGCCGAGCAGGCCGAGCTCGCCGCCGCGTTCGTCGCCAAGGGCATCGACGAGGCCACCGCCCGCGAGGTCGCGCAGCAGGTGCACCGCGACCTCGACCACGCCGTCGCCGTGCACGCGGCGGAGGAGATGGGCATCGACCCCGACGACCTCCCGTCGCCCGTCGTCGCCGCGGCGTCGTCGTTCCTCGCCTTCACGGCCGGCGCCGTCGTGCCCCTGCTGCCGCTCGTGCTGGGCGCCACGTCGTCGGCGCCGACGATCGTGCTCTCGCTCCTGGCGCTGTTCGCGTGCGGCGCCGTCGTCACGCGCGTCACCAGCAGGCCTTGGTGGTACGGCGGTCTGCGCCAGCTCGTGCTCGGCGGCGCGGCGGCCGGCGTCACCTACCTCATCGGCCACGCCGTCGGCACCGGCGTCGGCTGACCCCGCCGCACGCACACCCGCTGCACAGGGTCGCCTTCCTCGTCGCGCGGCCGCCGAGCCTGTACAGTGGGGATGCTGTCCTGGGCCAACGTCGTCCCAGGGTCGGACCACTTCCACGGTGGTCCAGCACCCATCATGATGACGCGAGAAGGGACTCTCGGTGAGCGCATCCACCCCTCCTGAGCTGCAGCGGACCACCGGCCCGAAGTTCTCGGCCCTCCCGGCCGCGCAGGGCCTCTACGACCCGATGCACGAGCGCGACGCCTGCGGCGTGGCGTTCGTCGCGACCCTCTCGGGCGTGCCGAGCAACGAGATCGTCCAGCACGGCCTCACCGCGCTGCGCAACCTCGACCACCGCGGCGCCGTCGGCGCCGAGGAGAACACCGGCGACGGCGCCGGCATCCTGCTGCAGGTCCCGGACCGGTTCGTCCGCGGCGTCGCGCAGGAGCAGGGCTTCGACCTGCCCGAGGTCGGCAGCTACGCGGTCGGCCTGGCGTTCCTGCCGGCCGAGCCCGACGCGGCCGCCGAGGCCAAGCAGCGCGTCGAGGCCATCGCCGCCGAGGAGTCGCTGACCGTCCTCGGCTGGCGCCCCGTGCCCGTCCAGCCCGACATCCTCGGCTCCATGGCGCGCGGCGCGATGCCGTCGTTCGAGCTGCTCTACGTCGAGTCGGCCGGCCAGCCCCGCGCCGGCCTCGAGCTCGACCGGCTCGCGTTCTGCCTGCGCAAGCGCGCGGAGCACGAGACTGGCGTGTACTTCCCGTCGCTGTCGGCGCGCACGCTCGTCTACAAGGGCATGCTCACGACCGAGCAGCTCGACGCGTTCTTCCCCGACCTGCTCGACGAGCGCATGGAGTCGGCCCTCGCGATCGTGCACAGCCGCTTCTCGACCAACACGTTCCCGAGCTGGCCGCTCGCTCACCCCTTCCGGTTCGTCGCGCACAACGGCGAGATCAACACCGCACGCGGCAACCGCAACTGGATGCGCGCCCGCGAGGCGACCCTCGAGAGCGAGCTGATCCCCGGCGACCTCTCGCGCCTGTACCCCATCTGCGACCCCGAGGGCAGCGACACCGCCTCCCTCGACGAGGTCCTCGAGCTGCTGCACCTCGGCGGTCGCGAGCTGCCGCACGCCGTGATGATGATGATCCCGGAGGCGTGGGAGAACAACGACGTCATGGACCCCGCACGCCGGGCGTTCTATGAGTTCCACTCCTCGATCATGGAGCCGTGGGACGGGCCCGCCTGCGTGTGCTTCACCGACGGCACGCAGATCGGCGCGGTCCTCGACCGCAACGGCCTGCGCCCGGGTCGCTTCTGGATCACCGACGACGGTCTCGTGGTGCTCGCGTCCGAGGCCGGCGTGCTCGACCTCGACCCCGCCACCATCACCCGCAAGGGCCGTCTCGAGCCGGGCAAGATGTTCCTGCTCGACCTCGACGAGCACCGCGTCGTCGAGGACGAGGAGATCAAGTCCCGGCTCGCGAACGAGCACCCCTACGACGAGTGGCTCTACTCCGGTCTCGTCCGCTTCGAGGACCTGCCCGACCTGGAGCACATCATCCACACGCACGCGTCCGTGACGCGTCGCCAGCAGGTCTTCGGCTACAGCGAGGAGGACCTGCGGATCCTGCTCGCCCCGCTGGCCCGCACGGGCGCCGAGGCGATCGGCTCGATGGGCACCGACACGCCCATCGCCGCCATCTCCGAGCGTCCGCGCATGCTGTTCGACTACTTCAGCCAGCTGTTCGCGCAGGTCACCAACCCGCCGCTCGACGCGATCCGCGAGGAGGTCGTCACGTCGCTGGCGGGCACGATGGGCCCGGAGGCGAACCTGCTCGAGCCGAGCCCGGCCTCCTGCCGCATGCTGCAGCTGCCGTTCCCGGTGATCGACAACGACGAGCTCGCCAAGATCCGGCACATGAACAAGGACGGCGACATGCCGGGGTTCAGCGTGCACGTGGTCCGCGGTCTCTACGACGTCAACGGCGGTGGCGCGGCGCTCAAGGCGAAGCTCGACGAGATCTGCGCCGACGTCTCGCGCGCGGTCGCCGACGGCGCCCGCATCATCGTGCTCTCGGACCGGCACTCCGACTCCGAGCGCGCGCCGATCCCGTCGCTGCTGCTCACGGCGGCCGTGCACCACCACATGGTGCGCGAGAAGCTGCGCTCGCAGGCCGGTCTGCTCGTCGAGACCGGCGACGTCCGCGAGGTGCACCACGTCGCGCTGCTCATCGGCTACGGCGCGACGGCCGTCAACCCGTACCTGGCGCTGGAGTCGGCCGAGGACCTCGCCCGCGAGGCGAACTTCGTGCGCGACGTCAAGCCGGAGCAGGCCGTGCGCAACGTCGTCTACGGCCTCGGCAAGGGCGTCCTCAAGGTCATGAGCAAGATCGGCGTCTCGACGGTCGCGTCGTACACCGGCGCGCAGATCTTCGAGTGCGTCGGACTGTCGCACGAGGTCGTCGACGCCTACTTCACGGGCACGTCGAGCAAGCTCGGCGGCATCGGTCTCGACGTCATCGCCGACGAGGTCGCCTCGCGGCACGCCCGCGCGTACCCGACCCAGGGCATCGTCGGTCGTCGTCGCGTCCTCGAGGTGGGCGGGGAGTACCAGTGGCGTCGCGAGGGGCCGGAGCACCTCTTCGACCCCGAGACGGTCTTCCGCCTGCAGCACTCCACCCGCTCGGGTCGCTACGACATCTTCAAGAAGTACACCGAGCGCGTCGACGAGCAGTCCGAGCGGCTCATGACGCTGCGTGGCCTGTTCTCCTTCAAGGAGGGCGTGCGTCCGCCTGTGCCGATCGAGGAGGTCGAGCCGGTCAGCGAGATCGTCAAGCGCTTCTCCACCGGTGCGATGAGCTACGGCTCGATCAGCCAGGAGGCCCACGAGACGCTCGCCATCGCGATGAACCGCCTCGGCGGCAAGTCCAACACCGGCGAGGGCGGCGAGGACCCCGAGCGGCTCTACGACCCGGAGCGTCGCTCGTCGATCAAGCAGGTCGCGTCGGGACGCTTCGGCGTCACCAGCGAGTACCTGAGCAACGCCGACGACATCCAGATCAAGATGGCGCAGGGCGCGAAGCCCGGCGAGGGCGGCCAGCTGCCCGGACCGAAGGTGTACCCGTGGGTGGCCAAGACGCGTCACTCGACGCCGGGTGTCGGCCTCATCTCGCCGCCGCCGCACCACGACATCTACTCGATCGAGGACCTCAAGCAGCTCATCCACGACCTGAAGAACGCCAACCCGTCGGCCCGCGTGCACGTCAAGCTGGTCTCCGAGGTCGGCGTCGGCACGGTCGCGGCGGGCGTCTCGAAGGCCAAGGCCGACGTCGTGCTGATCTCCGGCCACGACGGCGGGACGGGTGCGTCGCCGCTGACGTCGCTCAAGCACGCCGGCGGTCCGTGGGAGCTCGGTCTCGCCGAGACCCAGCAGACCCTGCTCGTCAACGGGCTGCGCGACCGCATCGTCGTGCAGTGCGACGGCCAGCTCAAGACCGGACGCGACGTGGTCGTCGCGGCGCTTCTCGGGGCCGAGGAGTTCGGCTTCGCGACCGCACCGCTGGTCGTCAGCGGCTGCATCATGATGCGCGTCTGCCACCTCGACACCTGCCCGGTCGGCGTCGCGACCCAGAACCGCCAGCTGCGCGAGAAGTTCTCGGGCAAGGCGGAGTACGTCGTGAACTTCTTCGAGTTCCTGGCGCAGGAGGTGCGCGAGTACCTCGCGGAGCTCGGCTTCCGCTCGATCGACGAGGCCGTGGGCCACGCCGAGGTGCTCGACGTCCGCCAGGCCGTCGACCACTGGAAGGCCCAGCACCTCGACCTGTCGCCGATCCTGTACGTCCCCGAGCTGCCCGAGGGCGCTTCGCTGCGCAACACCAGCGGCCAGGAGCACGGGCTCGACGTGGCGCTCGACGCGGAGCTCATCCGCCTCAGCGCCGACGCGCTCGAGCGCGGCGAGCCGGTGCGCGCGCAGCTGCCGATCCGCAACGTCAACCGCACGGTGGGCACGATGCTCGGCCACGAGCTGACCAAGCGGTACCGCGGCGAGGGCCTGCCGGAGAACACCATCGACCTGACCTTCCTCGGGTCGGCGGGCCAGTCCTTCGGCGCGTTCGTGCCGCGCGGCATCACGCTGCGCCTCGAGGGCGACGGCAACGACTACGTCGGCAAGGGCCTCTCCGGTGGACGGCTCGTCGTGCGACCCCCGCGCGACGCGACGTTCGCGGCGGAGGCGCAGATCGTGGCCGGCAACGTCATCGGCTTCGGCGCGACCAGCGGCGAGATCTTCCTGCGCGGCAAGGTCGGCGAGCGGTTCTGCGTGCGCAACTCCGGTGCGTCGGCCGTCGTCGAGGGCGTGGGCGACCACGCCCTCGAGTACATGACCGGAGGCACCGTGGTGATCCTCGGACCGACCGGCCGCAACGTCGCGGCCGGCATGAGCGGCGGTCAGGCCTACGTCCTGGACCTCGACCACTCGCTCGTCAACCCCGAGATGGTCGCGCTGAACACCGTCGAGGCGGGGTCGGAGGCGGCCGAGGCGCTGCACGCCCTCGTGGTCAAGCACCACGAGGAGACCGGGTCCGCCGTGGCCGAGCAGCTGCTCGGCGCGTGGGAGCAGTCGCTCGCACGCTTCACCGAGGTCATGCCCGTCAACTACCGCAAGGTGCTCGACGCCAAGGCCGAGGCCGAGGCCGAGGGCCTGTCCGAGGACGACACGACCGCACGCATGATGGAGGTGGCCGCACGTGGCTGATCCCCGAGGTTTCATCACGACCCCCCGCCAGGTGGCCCCGCGCCGCCCCGTCGAGGAGCGGGTGAACGACTGGAACGAGGTCTACCCCGGTGGACCGGGCAAGGCGCTGCTCCCGATCATCACGGAGCAGGCCGGACGCTGCATGGACTGCGGCATCCCGTTCTGCCACCAGGGCTGCCCGCTGGGCAACCTGATTCCCGAGTGGAACGACCTGGTCTGGCGCGACGACTGGATCGAGGCGATCGACCGGCTGCACGCGACCAACAACTTCCCGGAGTTCACGGGTCGGCTCTGCCCGGCCCCGTGCGAGACGGCGTGCGTCGTCGGCATCAACCGCGAGCCGGTGACCATCAAGAACGTCGAGGTCTCGATCATCGACCGCGCGTGGGAGTGGCGGAACGTGCGCCCCGAGCCGCCGGAGTACCTCACGGGCAAGACCGTGGCCGTCGTCGGCTCGGGTCCGGCCGGCCTCGCCGTCGCGCAGCAGCTGACCCGCGCCGGTCACACCGTCGCAGTGTACGAGCGCGACGACAAGGCGGGCGGCCTGCTCCGGTACGGCATCCCGGAGTTCAAGATGGAGAAGGTGCACGTCGACCGCCGCGTCGAGCAGATGCAGCGCGAGGGCACCGTGTTCCGCACCGGCGTGCAGGTGGGCGACACGCTCACCGGCAGCCAGCTGCGCGACCGCTACGACGCCGTCGTGCTCGCCATCGGCTCGACCGTGCGCCGCGACCTCCCCGCCCCGGGGCGTGAGCTCGCCGGCATCCACCAGGCGATGGAGTTCCTGCCGCAGGCCAACCGCGTCGCGGTCGGCGAGGAGGTGCAGGACCAGATCCTGGCCACCGACAAGGACGTCGTCATCATCGGCGGCGGCGACACCGGTGCCGACTGCCTCGGCACGTCGATCCGCCAGGGTGCGCGCTCGGTGACCAGCCTGGAGATCATGCCGCAGCCCGGCGAGGACCGGCCCGAGACGCAGCCGTGGCCGACCTACCCCATGGTGTACCGCGTCGCGTCGGCGCACGAGGAGGGCGGCGAGCGCAAGTACGCCGTCTCCACGAAGGAGTTCGTCGGCGACGACGACGGCAACGTCGCCGGCCTGCGCATCGTCGAGGTCGAGATGAAGGACGGCCGGTTCGAGGAGGTGCCCGGCTCGGAGAAGGTGATCCCGGCGCAGCTCGTGCTGTTCGCGATGGGCTTCACCGGCCCCCAGCGCGAGGGCCTCGTCGAGCAGCTCGGCGTCGATCTCGACGAGCGCGGCAACATCGTCCGCGACCGCGACTTCATGTCGTCGGTGCCGGGCGTGTTCGTGGCCGGCGACGCCGGTCGTGGCCAGTCGCTCATCGTCTGGGCCATCGCCGAGGGGCGCTCCGCGGCTGCCGGGGTCGACGCCTACCTGACGGGTGGGCGCAGCCCGCTGCCGCGGCCGATCAAGCCGAACGACCGTCCGCTGATGGTCTGAGCGACGCGTGGTGCCGGCGGCCCAGGTCGCCGCACGGAGGGGTCGGGAGCGAGTGCTCCCGGCCCCTCCGTCGTCCCGCCCCGGAGGATGCTCGTGCGCTGCCTCCGGGCGGGGTGAACTCTCAGCGTCTTTTGTTGCGCGGATCGACAAAGTGACTCGCCGGTACACCCCGCGGTCGATAGGGTCGTGGGGTGCGTAGAGCCAAGATCGTCTGCACGCTCGGACCGGCCGTCGCGACCGCCGAGCGTATCCTCCAGCTGGCCGAGGCGGGCATGGACGTCGCCCGGCTCAACATGAGTCACGGCGACCATGCCGACCACGAGGCGAACCTCGGGTACGTGCGTGCGGCCGCCGAGCGCACCGGGAAGGCGATCGCCGTGCTCGCCGACCTCCAGGGTCCGAAGATCCGGCTCGGCCGCTTCGCCGACGGTCCCGTCGACCTCGCCGTCGGCGACCGCTTCACCATCACCACCGACGACGTCCCCGGCGACGCCGAGCGTGCGTCCACCACCTACTCGGGGCTGCCGGGCGACGTCTCGCCCGGCGACGAGATCCTCATCGACGACGGCCGCGTGCGGCTGCGTGCCCTCGAGGTCACCGGGCACGACGTCGTCACCATCTGCGAGACCTCGGGACGCCTCAGCAACAACAAGGGCATCAACCTGCCCGGCGTCGCGGTCAGCGTCCCCGCCATGAGCGACAAGGACGTCGAGGACCTGCGGTTCGCGCTGCGCCAGGGCGTCGACTTCGTCGCGCTGTCGTTCGTGCGCAACGCCCGCGACGCCGACGACGTCCGCCGGGTCATGCACGAGCTCGACATCCACCGCCCCGTCATCGCCAAGATCGAGAAGCCGCAGGCCGTCGACAACCTCGACGAGATCATGGACTCCTTCGACGGCTTCATGGTCGCGCGCGGCGACCTCGGCGTGGAGCTGCCGCTCGAGGACGTGCCGATCGTGCAGAAGCTGATCGTCGAGAAGGCCCGGCGCAACGCCAAGCCGGTCATCGTCGCCACCCAGATGCTGGAGTCGATGATCTCGGCGCCGCGCCCGACCCGCGCGGAGGCGTCCGACGTCGCCAACGCGGTGCTCGACGGCGCCGACGCGGTGATGCTGTCCGGCGAGACGAGCGTGGGGGAGTACCCGATCCAGACAGTGCGCACGATGGCGCGCATCATCGAGTCCACCGAGGACCACGGCCTGCCGCGCATGGCCGCCTACACGTGGCAGGCGAAGACCCGCACCGGCATCATCTGCCGCGGTGCCTCGCAGGTGGCCGAGGCGATCGACGCACGCTACGTCGTCGCGTTCACGACGATCGGCGGGTCCGCCCGCCGCATGTCGCGCTACCGCTCGCACATCCCGGTCATCGCGTTCACGCCCGACCCCATGACCCGCAACCAGCTCGCGCTCACGTGGGGCGTCGAGACGTTCCTCGTGCCCGAGGTCAAGCACACCGACGAGATGGTGCTGCAGGTCGACAAGCGTCTGCTCGAGGTCGCACGGTGCTCGCACGGCGACGAGGTCGTCATCGTCGCCGGCGCCCCGCCCGGCATCCCCGGCTCCACGAACGCGCTGCGGATCCACCGCATGGGCGACGCGATCAACCGCGTCGTGCCTGCCTACGAGCACCCCGCCGAGGAGGGCTGAGCCCGGCGCCGACGCTCGACGGGCGGGTGTCGGCGTCCGGACGTACGGTGGGGACATGACTGAATCGAACACGTCGTCGAACACGTCCCCTGGCTCCACGGCAGGCTCCACGCCCGACTCCGACGTCCTCGGCGCGGACGCTGGCGGCACCACCGAGAAGGACCCGCAGGACTGGGTCACCGGCGACGAGCCGATGACCGGCGCGCAGCGCTCCTACCTCGACACGCTCGCCCGCGACGCTGGCGAGACGCTCTCGGCCGACCTCACGAAGGCGGAGGCCTCGGAGCACATCGAGCGGCTGCAGGAGCAGACGGGGCGCGGGTCGGACTGACGGTCCGCGGTCGCGCTGGTGCCGACTGCGGGACTCGAACCCGCACGCCCTCTCGGACAACGGTTTTTGAGACCGTCGCGTCTACCATTCCGCCAAGTCGGCGCGCCGCACGTGCCCGCTAACCTTCTCACGTGACCAGCCGACCGACCGAGACGCCCCGCACCGACGACACCTCTGTGACGGGCGAGCCCGCCGACCGTCCCCGCGTCGTCATCGCCGAGGACGAGGCGCTCATCCGGCTCGACCTCGCCGAGATGCTCGGCGAGGAGGGCTACGACGTCGTCGGGCAGGCTGCGGACGGTGTCGAGGCGGTCGAGCTCGCCACGGCCCTGCGGCCCGACCTGGTCGTCATGGACGTCAAGATGCCGCGCCTCGACGGCATCGCCGCGGCCAGCCGCATCGCGGGGGAGCGGATCGCGCCCGTCGTCATGCTGACCGCGTTCAGCCAGCGCGATCTCGTCGACCGGGCCCGCGAGTCCGGCGCGATGGCCTACCTGGTCAAGCCGTTCACGGCCTCCGACCTCGTCCCCGCCATCGAGATGGCCCGCAGCCGCTTCGCGGAGCTCGCCGCGCTGGAGGCGGAGGTCGAGGACCTCACCGACCAGCTCGCCACCCGCAAGGTCGTCGAGCGCGCCAAGGCGCAGCTCCAGGCTGCCCTGGGACTCAGTGAGCCGGAGGCGTTCGGCTGGATCCAGCGGACGGCGATGGACCTGCGCATGTCCATGCGCACGGTCGCCGAACGGGTCGTGGAGCACGGTGTGCCGGGCGCCGATCCCTCACCCGAGTGAGCGATCCGTATTACAAGTTGACTACGAAACAGGACTTTCACACGAGCCCGACCTGCGCGACCCCCGCGGCGACTAGTTTCGTCCTACGGCTCGACCCGTCGGGGGTCGGACCAGAGTTCCCGGAGGATCAATGAAGCGCAGTACCAGGACCATGCGGCTCGCTGCGGTCGCCGCGGCCGGCGCGCTCGTGCTCGCCGCCTGTGGTGGAGGCAGCGGCAGCGACGACGAGAGCAGCGACAGCGGCGACAAGGCCTCGGCCTCGAAGGCCGACGGCACGCTCACGATCGGTACCCTGCTCCCGCAGACCGGCAGCCTCGCGTTCCTCGGCCCGCCGGAGTTCGCGGGCGTCGACCTCGCGATCAAGGACATCAACGCCGACGGCGGCGTGCTGGGCAAGGACGTCAAGGGCGTGAAGGGCGACTCGGGCGACACCGACTCGGGCATCGCCCCGGCCGAGACCGACAAGCTGCTCGACGCCGGTTCCGACGTCATCGTCGGTGCTGCGTCCTCGGGCGTCTCGATGACGGTCATCGACAAGATCATGTCGGCCGGCACCGTGATGTTCTCGCCCGCCAACACGTCGACCGACTTCGACAAGGGCGACTACGCCAAGCCCGACCTGTACTTCCGCACCGCGCCCTCGGACATCCTCCAGGGTGCAGTGATGTCGAACCTGCTCGTCCAGGACGGTCGCCAGAACGTCGCGATCCTGGCCCGTCAGGACGCCTACGGCGAGACGCTGGCCTCGGAGATCAAGAAGGGCCTCGAGAACGCCGGCTCCAAGGTCGCCGCGACGGTCTTCTACGGCGAGAACGCGCAGTCCTACGACTCGCAGGTCCAGGAGATCGCCGACAGCAAGCCGGACGCGATCGTGCTCGTCGCCTTCGAGGAGACCACCACGATCATCCCGCAGCTGGTGCAGGCCGACGTCGGCCCGCAGAAGGTCCCGACCTACTTCGTCGACGGCAACACGGCCGACTACAGCGGCAAGCTGCCCGAGGGCACGCTCAAGGGCACGAAGGGCACCATCCCCGGCGCCGAGACGTCCGGTGACTTCAAGAAGCGCCTCCTCGAGGTCGACCCGAAGCTGAAGGACTACTCCTACGCGGCCGAGTCCTACGACGCGGTCATCGTGTCGGCGCTCGCGGCCATCAAGGCCGACAGCGACGCGGGCGACAAGATTGCCAAGGAGATCCCGGGCATCACCGAGGGCGGCGAGAAGTGCACGACGTTCAAGGACTGCGCCGCGCTCCTGAAGGACGGCAAGGACATCGACTACGACGGTGTCTCCGGCCCCATCGAGCTGGGTGAGACGGGCAGCCCGACGGCCGCCTCCATCGGCATCTACGAGTACGGCGCCGACAACACCTACAAGGCGGTCGACTACATCAGCGGCACGATCTGAGCCACTGACGTCGAGCACGTCCCGCACGAGGCCCCCGGGTTCCCCCCGGGGGCCTCGTCATGTCTGGCGGTACCGCTGGTTCTCCTGACGTGAGGGGATTCCACTCACCTGCGGATGACACCAACGGTGAGCGAGATTCCCAGGTCGACCTGGGAATCTCTGCGACGCACGACGCTCGGATGTTCCCAGGAGGAGCGGCGCGGGCACCAGGCACGATTTCCTCAGGCAGGCACGGAAAGCTCTCCGTGCGTGGGTGAGAGAACCGTGCCTCGTGGGAGGAACCAGCGACCCAGGGTCGTTTGCTTCGACCACCGGCCGACTCCAGGGGCGGGTCGACGAGATTCCCAGGTCGAGCTGGGAATCTCGTCGACCCAGGACCGTAGGACGCCTCGTAGGCGGCGCGGCGCGAGCTCCAGGCACGATTTCCTCAGCCACGCACGGAAAGCTCTCCGTGCGTGGCTGAGAGAACCGTGCCTTGTGAAAGGAAACCGGGCAGCCAGGCAGCGAACCATGCCTCGCGGGAGATTCCCAGGTCGACCTGGGAATCTCACCCCGCACACGTGGAAGGCCCCCGACGCTCGCGTCGGGGGCCTTCGGGGTCGAGCTGAGGGGAGCGGTCAGCTCGCCTTCTTGCCCAGCGTGCCGAGGTAGAGCTCGATGACCTTCGGGTCGTTGCCGAGCGAGCGGCCGGTGCCCGAGTAGGCGGAGCGGCCCTGGTCGAGGACGTAGCCGCGGTCGCAGATCTGCAGGCAGCGCTTGGCGTTCTGCTCGACCATGATGACCGAGACGCCGGCCTTGTTGATGTTGCGCGTCTGCACGAACACCTCGTCCTGCAGGACGGGGGAGAGCCCGGCGGACGGCTCGTCGAGCAGCAGCACCTGAGGGTCCATCATCAGGGCGCGACCCATGGCGACCATCTGACGCTCACCACCGGACAGCGACCCGGCGCGCTGCTTGCGGCGCTCGCCGAGACGCGGGAACAGGTCGGTGACGAACGCGAAGCGCTCCGTGAACGTCTTCGGCGCCTGGTAGCAGCCCATCTCGAGGTTCTCCTCGATGGTCAAACTCGGGAACACGTTGTTCGTCTGGGGGACGAACCCGATGCCCTTGGTGACCAGCTGGTCCGCGCGCTGGTTGGTGATCTCCTCACCCTTCAGCGTCACGCTGCCCTCGTGGATCGTCACCAGGCCGAACAGCGACTTGAGCAGCGTCGACTTGCCGGCTCCGTTCGGGCCGATGATGCCGACGAGCTCGCCGGGCTGGCAGTACAGGTCGGCGCTGTTGAGGATGTTCACGCCGGGCAGGTAGCCGGCGATGAGACCGTCGGCGCGCAGGATGGCCCCGTCGGCGCCCTTCTGGTGCTTCGCGCGCTCCTCGGCGAAGTTCGCGTCGCGTGCGGCCTCGCGTCCGGCGTCCTGGCCGGGCTCGTGGATCTCTGCCATGTCAGGCCTCCTGGTCGAGCTCGGCCTCGGTGGCCTGCTCGAGCTCGGTCTCGTCCAGCTCGGTGATGTCGGTGTCGTGGTGCGCGCCCAGGTAGGCGTCGATGACGGCTTGGTCGGACATCACCTGGTCGGGGGTGCCCTCGGCGACGATCTTGCCCTGCGCCATGACGATGACCCAGTCGGAGATGTCGCGCACCATGTCCATGTCGTGCTCGACGAACAGCACCGTGCGGCCCTCGTCGCGCAGCGACTTCACGTGGCCGAGCAGCGACTGCTTGAGGGCCGGGTTCACGCCGGCCATGGGCTCGTCGAGCATGATCAGCTCGGGGTCCACCATGAGCGAGCGGGCCATCTCCAGCAGCTTGCGCTGGCCGCCCGAGAGGGAGCCGGCGAAGTCCTCGCGCTTGGCGTCGAGCTTGAACCGCGCGAGCAGCTCGTCGGCACGTGTCGTGATCGAGTCCTCCTGGCCGGACCACAGGGCACGGAAGGGGGCGGACCAGAAGCGCTCGCCGCGCTGGCCCGTGGCCCCGAGCCGCATGTTCTCGATGACGGTGAGGCGCGACAGCACCTTCGTCAGCTGGAACGTGCGCACCATGCCACGGCGAGCGACCTTGTAGGCCGGCACCTTCTGCAGCGACTGGCCGTTGAACGACCACTCGCCGGTGTCCGGTGCGTCGAAGCCCGTCAGCAGGTTGAACAGCGTCGTCTTGCCGGCACCGTTGGGGCCGATCAGCGCCGTGATGACACCGCGCTGGACCTCGACGTGCTCGACGTCGACGGCCTTCAGGCCGCCGAACTGCCGCGTGATGGAGGAGCCGACGAGGATCGCGTCGGGCTTCTTCACACCGGGCGTGTTCGCGACCCCGGCGAGCGGGTCGGTGGTGGGGGTGGTGTCAGCGGGCATCGATCGCCAGCTCCTTCCGGTCGCCGAAGATCCCCTGCGGTCGGTAGATCATCAGGAGCATGAGGCCCAGGCCGACGAGGATGAGTCGGACCAGGCTGGACTGGATGTCGCTCATCGCCCAGTCGGGGATGAGCGGGTTCGAGCCGGACGTGGCCTGGCTGAAGAACGAGCCGATGCCGCCCATGAGCAGCCAGAAGATCATCGCGCCGATGACGGGACCGAGCACGCGGGCCGCGCCGCCGATGAGCAGCGCGGTGTAGGCGAAGAACGTCACGTTCGTGGAGTAGTCGCTCGGCACGACCGACGCCTGCTTCAGTGCGAGGAAGAGGCCGGCGAGACCACCGAAGACACCACCCAGCACGAGCGCCTGCATCTTGTAGGCGAACACGTTCTTGCCCAGCGAGCGGACGGCGTCCTCGTCCTCGCGGATCGAGCGCAGCACGCGTCCCCACGGGCTGCGCATGAGCAGCCACACGAAGAGGCAGCCGAGGGCGACCAGGACCCAGCCGACGGTCAGCGACCACAGGTCGTCCTGGCGGAACCGGACGACGCCGAGGTCGACGCCGCCGGAGTAGGGGTTGAGGTCCTGGAAGGTCTTGGCGAAGCCGGTGAGGCCGTTCGAGCCGCCGAAGACGTCCTTGGTCTCCACGGCGCCGAACACCAGACGCAGGATCTCCGCCGTCGCGATGGTGGCGATGGCGAGGTAGTCCGCCCGAAGGCGCAGCGTCGGCACACCGAGGACGAGCGCCAGCACCACGGGGGCGAGGAGCGCGACCACGACGCCGAGCCAGAACGACTGGTCGTAGGTGACGACCGTGACGGCGAGGCCGTAGGCGCCGACGGCCATGAAGCCGGCCTGGCCGAAGTTCAGCAGGCCGGTGTAGCCGAAGTGGATGTTGAGGCCGATGGCCGCGAGGGCGAAGACGATCGCCTGTGGTCCGAGGGCCTGCGACAGTGCGGCGTTGAGGATGGTTCCGAAGTCCATGGGAGTCCCTTTCAGCCGATCCGCTCGGCGCGGCCCAGGATGCCCTGGGGCCTGATCAGCAGGATGAGGATGAGCACCACGAGGGCGCCGACCTCCTTGATGGACGACGGGACACCAGGCCAGATGCCGATCTGCAGCGTGCCGACCTCGACCATGATGCCGATGATCATCGACCCGACCAGCGCGCCCCAGATGGTGCCGAGGCCGCCGAGGGTCACGGCCGCGAACACGAGCAGCAGCAGCTTGAAGCCCATGAGGAAGTTGACCTGGCTGTTGACCGCCAGCAGGCCGCCGGCCAGACCCGTCAGGGCGCAGCCGAGGACCCAGACCGACCGCACGACGCCGTCGACGCGCAGGCCGGACGACGCCGACAGTGCCGGGTTGTCGGCGACGGCGCGCATCGACTTGCCGAGGCGGGTCTTCATGAGGACCACGCACGTGACCGTCAGCACGACGATCGAGACGAGAATGATCGCGATCTCCTTGTCGGCCAGCGCGAACGGACCGTAGGACTTGCGCGTCTGGTTGACGTACTGCGAGAGCGACTCGCGCGAGCCGCCGAACGTGTACTGGAAGACGTTGCGCAGCAGCAGACCGAAGCCGATCGAGACGATCATCATCGCGATGATGCCGATGCCCTTGCTGCGCAGCGGCTTCCACAGGAACTTGTCCTGGAGCCAGCCGAAGGCCGCCGAGGCGAGGACCGCCACGACGATCGCGAGGATGACCGGCAGCCCGAAGGCGCGGTTGGCGACGTAGGTGGCGATCGCGCCGAAGGTGATGATCTCGCCGTGCGCGAAGTTGGTGAGCTTCGTGGTGCCGAAGATCAGCGACAGGCCGAGGGCGGCGAGCGCGATGATCAGGCCGAACTTCACGCCGTTGACCATGGCGCCCGCGAAGCGCTCACCGAGCGAGGGCCCGGCCTGCTCGACGACGCCGATCTGGAACTGGGCGAAGTTGCCGCCGTCCAGGAGCGCGTCGACGGTGCGCTTGTTGCTGCCGGCGAACTGGATCCCCGACGGCAGCGTGTCGGTGTCGAGGGTGACGACGTAGCTGCCCCGTTCCGGGATCGCGATGAAGGCGCGTCCGTTCGGGTCGGTCACCGCCTCGCCGACCTCGGTGCCGGAGGAGGAGGCGACGCTCAGCGTCGCTCCGGGGATCGGGGCCTTGTCGTCACCGCTGTTCTGCAGCGTGACGCCGATGTAGGCGCCGTCCGGCGGGGTGGCCGGCGCCGTGGGCGCCGTCGGGCTCGCGCTGGGCGTGGGCGTGCTGGTGGCCGAGGCGCCGAGTGGCACCAGGACGACCAGACACGCCAGGAACGCCGACACGAGGACCTTGGATGTCAGTCGCACGCAGGACTCCTGGAGTTCGGGCAGCGCTTGTGGCGCCGTCGTCCCGGGGACTATATCCCCGCCGGGGTCCGAGGTGGCCCCTTCGCGAAAGTCCACAGGTAACAGTTCTGTGAAGTCCGCTCAGGCCAGCGAGACGGCCAGCTGGGTGAGCAGCGGCGCCACGAGGAGTGCCGGCAGCAGGTCGGCGACCGGCAGGGCCTTCAGGTCGAGCAGACGCAGCGCCACCCCGACGAGGACCAGTCCGCCCGTGGCGCCCAACGCGTCGAGGTGGGCCGCCGGCAGCGCCTCGCCGAGGGCCAGCCCGACGAGCGTCAGCGATCCCTGCACGACCAGCACGGCCACGGCGGATGCCATCACCCCGACACCGAGCGCGGCGGCGAAGGCGAGCGACGCGAAGCCGTCGAGCGCCGACTTCAGGAGCAGCTGCTCCGCCCCACGGCCGAGGCCCTCGTTGATCGAGCCGAGGATCGTGAGGGGGCCGACGCAGAAGACGAGCGAGGCGACCACGAAGCCCTGGACGAAGCGGTCGCGGTCGCCGCCGTCGCCCCGCGACAGGGCTCGCTGCAGGACACCGCCGAACGACTCGAGCCGGTCCTCCAGGCGCAGGAGCGAGCCGACGACGCCACCCACGAGCAGCGAGCCGAGGACGATCAGCGTCGGCGCGCCCCGTGGCGTCGCGTCGACCAGGGCGTCGCTGCGGACCGCGAGGGCGGCGTCGGCGGCGATGAGTAGCGTCACGAGACCGAGCGCGGAGGTGACGGTCGTGCGCACCCGTTCGGGCAGCCGCTGGCCGACCAGCAGGCCGAGCCCGGACCCGACGAGCACGGTGGCCACGTTGGTGAGCGTGCCGCTACCCACGAACATGTAGGCTCCTCTCGCTCGTTGAAGATCGCACGACCCGACCGGGCCATGGTGACAGCCGTCCGTCCGGGGTCGCGCCCGACACCCGCCGAGGACGTCATGGCCACTCGCTCGCCGATCGTGATGCGCGACGCGGTGCCCGAGGACGCGGCCGAGCTCGTGGCCCTGTGGGCCGAGTCGGCCGCGGTGAGCGACGAGGAGGGCGCGGAGGCGTTCTCCTACCAGTCGCTGTTCCGCGAGCCGACCGCGACGGAGGCGGAGTCGGCGATCGAGCAGACCCTCGCCAAGCCCGGCAAGCGCATCATCGTCGCCCTCGTCGAGGACGAGATCGTCGGCGCGACGGTGTGCGACCTGAGCACCCTGACACCGATCACGCTCACCCCCATCCTCATCGTCACCGACATCCAGGTCTCCCCGCGCCACCGTCGCCGCAACGTCGCCGCGACGCTGCTGTCGGCCGCCGCGACGTACGGCGAGGAGAACGCCTGCGAGATCGTCGTCGCGGCCATCCCGCTCATGGCCCGCGAGCCGCACCGCTACCTGACGAAGATCGGGTTCACCCAGGTCGCAGCCGTCCGCGCCATCCAGGCCAGCCGCCTGCGCTCCCGGCTCAGCTCGAAGGCCACCCACTCCCGCGACACCGGCAAGCTCATCGCCGTCCGCCGCACGCTGCGCCGCCGCCAGGACGACCGCCGCTCCGGCCGGGTCTGAGGTCGGGGGCTCCTTCGTCCCTGGGCGTCGTGATTGTCCGGTGCGGTGGCAACGGGTCTTGGGCTGCTGGTGCGTTGCCTGCGTTCGTCGTGACCGTGCTGGTGCGCTGCCTCGGCCTTCGCTGGGGGCGGTCTCCGAAGGGGCCTCGACCGGCAGGGGGCCTGGGGCTGGCCTCGGGTCTCGGGGTCTGGCTGGGCCCGCCCTTGGATCCACGATTCTTCGATTCTGCGTTCAGGGGCCAAGGTTCTGCGTTCGTGCGTCCTATCGGTGGATCTGCAACCGCAGGAGCGCTCCTGTGGTTGAAAATCCACCGATGGCGGGCTGAGCGGCGGAAGGATTCTTCCTTCGCGTGGAACGGTCCACACCAAGGAAGAATCGTTCGTCACCCCCACGCAAAGTGCACCCACGATTCTTCATCCACGCGTGCGAGGCCGAACGCTTCTGCGTTCACGACGGGATCCCGTAGCAAACGCAGCATCGTTGGCCTTCACCCCTGCGGCAGCGCAGCAGCACGACGAGACCCCCTGCGGCAGCGCACCACCGAGCACACCGCTCCCGCGGCAGCGCACCAGCAGGTCCGAGGCGTCCGACGACAGCGCACCATCACGACGAGACCACCCCACGACCACGCACACGAGGCACACGCCGCAGGCCAGTGTCCGCCGGTGCGTCTAGAGTCGACGACGTGGATCGACTGCTGCTGATCGACGGTCACTCCGTCGCCTACCGTGCCTTCTTCGCCCTGCCCGTCGAGAACTTCTCCACGACCACCGGACAGCACACCAACGCGGTGTTCGGCTTCACCTCGATGCTCATCAACGTGCTGCGCGACGAGCGTCCGACGCACGTCGGCGTGGCGTTCGACGTGTCGCGGCAGACGTTCCGCGTGCAGGAGTACGCGGAGTACAAGGGCAACCGCAGCAAGAGCCCCGACGAGTTCAAGGGCCAGGTCGGCCTGATCAAGGACGTCGTCGCCGCGCTCGGCATCACCGCGTTCGAGAAGGACGGCTTCGAGGCCGACGACGTGATCGGCACGCTCACCACGCAGGCGCAGGAAGCCGGTATGGAGGTGCTGATCTGCACCGGCGACCGCGACGCGCTCCAGCTGGTCACCGACACCACCACCGTGCTCTACCCCCGCAAGGGAGTCTCCGACCTCGCGCGGATGACACCGGCCGCGGTCGAGGAGAAGTACGGGGTCACGCCCGAGCACTACCCCGAGATCGCCGCGCTCGTCGGCGAGACGAGCGACAACCTGCCCGGAGTCCCCGGGGTCGGGCCGAAGACGGCGGCCAAGTGGATCAACCAGTACGGCTCGCTCGAGGCCCTCGTCGCCGACGTCGACGCCGTGAAGGGCAAGGCGGGGGAGTCGTTGCGGGCCCACCTCGACGACGTGCTCCGCAACCGGCGCATCAACGCGCTCGTGCGCGACCTCGACCTCCCGGCCAAGCCCACCGACCTCGCGTTCAGCACCGAGTGGAACCGCGACGCCATCCACGAGGTGTTCGACGCCCTCGAGTTCGCGGCGCTGCGCACCCGCCTGTTCGAGTACCTGGGCGGTGGTGACGAGTCGAGCAGCGACGAGGCGGCCGTCGAGGTGGTCGTCGACCGTCCCGCCGCCGGAGCGCTGGCCGCGTGGCTCGACGAGCACACCGATCGCGAGCCGGTCGGCGTGGAGGTCACGGGCGTGCTGCGACCCGTCGGCGCACGCGTCGACATGCTCACCGTCGCCACGGCCGCTGGCCGTGCCGTGAGTCTCGCGCCGGAGTCGCTCGACCCGGCCGACGAGAAGGTGCTCGCCTCGTGGCTGGCCGACGCGGACCGCCCGAAGGTCATGCACGACGCGAAGGGTCAGCGGCACGCCCTGGCGGCGCAGGGCTGGTCGCTGGGCGGGTTGGCGGCCGACACCGCGCTCGCCGCCTACCTGGTGCGTCCGGACCAGCGCTCCTACGACCTCGCCGACCTCGCGCTGCGCGCGCTGAAGCGCGACCTGAGCCCCGCCGACGACTCCGGCCAGCTGGCCTTCGACGACGACACCGCGGGCGTCGAGGGCGCCGCCCAGCGGGCTCGCGCCGCGCTCGACCTGTGGGACGTGCTCGCGGAGGAGCTGGAGCAGCAGGAGGCGCTCACGCTGCTGCGCGACGTCGAGCTCCCGCTGGTGCACGTGCTCGCCGCCGCCGAGACCGCCGGCATCGCCGTCGACTCCGAGCACCTCGACGCGTTGCACGAGGAGTTCACCGGTCGCATGACGGCAGCGGCGGAGGAGGCCTACGAGGCGATCGGCCGCGAGGTGAACCTCGGGTCGCCCAAGCAGCTGCAGGAGGTGCTCTTCGACCAGCTGGACATGCCGAAGACCAAGCGCACGAAGACCGGCTACACGACCGACGCCGAGGCGTTGCAGCAGCTGTTCGTCAAGACCGGCCACCCGTTCCTGGAGCACCTGCTCGCGCACCGCGACGTGACGCGTCTGCGGCAGACCGTCGAGGGCCTGCAGAAGACGGTGCAGCCCGACGGCCGGATCCACACGACCTACTACCAGACCATCGCGGCGACCGGCCGGCTCAGCTCGGCCGACCCGAACCTGCAGAACATCCCCATCCGCACCGAGTCGGGACGCCGGATCCGTGAGGCGTTCGTCGTCGGCGAGGGGTACGAGACCCTGCTGACCGCGGACTACAGCCAGATCGAGATGCGCATCATGGCCGACCTGTCCGAGGACGCCGACCTCATCGAGGCGTTCCGCTCCGGTCACGACTTCCACACCGTGATGGCGGCGAAGGTCTTCGAGCGCGAGCCCACCGACATCGACGGGGGACTGCGGGCCCGGATCAAGGCCATGAACTACGGACTGGCGTACGGGTTGTCGGCGTACGGTCTCAGCCAGCAGCTGCAGATCTCCACGGGTGAGGCGCAGGGCCTCATGGACGACTACTTCGAGACCTTCGGCGGCGTGCGCACCTACCTGCACGGCGTGGTCGAGGAGGCCCGCCAGACCGGGTTCACCGCGACGATCCTCGGCCGCCGCCGCTACCTGCCGGACCTGCTCAGCGACAACCGCCAGCGACGCGAGATGGCCGAGCGGATGGCGCTGAACGCCCCGATCCAGGGCTCCGCCGCCGACATCATCAAGGTGGCGATGCTGGGCGTCGACGCAGCCCTGCGCGACCAGGGACTGACGTCGCGGCTGCTCCTGCAGGTCCACGACGAGCTCGTCCTCGAGGTCGCCGAGGGCGAGCGCGACGTCCTCGAGACCCTCGTGCGCGAGCAGATGGCCTCCGCAGCCCAGCTCTCCGTCCCCCTCGACGTCTCCGTCGGCACCGGCCGCACCTGGCACGAGGCCGCCCACTGAGCCGGAGCCGCCGACGTCGCTGAGCCGCGGCGCGGATTCCTGCCGGGGTGAGGCTGCGCTGGTGCGGGTTCTCGGTCGGGTGGGGCTGCGCCGGCGCGGCTTCGACTCGTTCTGCGCTCCGAAAGGGCCTCGACCGGGCAGTTGGGACCGGCGGTGGCTCGGGTTCTCGGGCTGTGGCTGGCGTTGGACGCAAGATTCTGCGTTTGCGCGTCCTGAGCGGTGGATCTGCCACCTCAGCGCCCTCGCCGGTGGATCTGCCACCTTCTGAGCGCTCTACAGGTGGCAGATCCACCGCTGAGAGGGTCAGACGTGGCAACGGTGCTTCCTTCTCGTGGACCGTGCCACGAGAAGGGAGAAGCGCTGCCCACCCCACCCCCAAGTGCACCCAAGCTTCTTCGTTCGCGCGTAGAAGGTCGAACGCTTCTGCCTTGGTGGCGGGATCCCGTAGCAGACGCAGCATCCTTGGTCTTCCGCACACGAACGCAGCATCGTGCGTCCACCCCGAGCGCGACCCGCGGCCCGGGACCTCAGGCCAGCGCCCTCCCCAGCCGCCCGGTCGAGGCCCTTTCGGAGACCACCGCCAGCACCAGCCCGAGGCAGCGCAGCAGCAAGCCCAGACCCCCTACGCCCGCGCACCAGCAAGCCCAGACCCCCGCAGCCACCGCACCAGCAAGCCCACGAAGGGCCGACCCGAGGACCGACCCTCAGCGTGGCGCGGTGGTGCGGCCCGGGACGAACCAGACGACCAGGGCGAGGGCGGCGGAGACGGTGGCGACGGTGGTGACGAGGCCGGTGAGGTGGACGTCGAAGCCGTAGGCGACGGCGACGACGAGGGCGGCGGCGATCCACACCAGGACGACGACGCCGTGGGCGTGGCGGGCGAGCGCGTCGAAGACGAGCAGGTGGACGACGGCGAGACAGGACCCGGCGAGGGCGAACAGCCAGAGCCGCCCGGCGATCTCCTCGTACTGCGCGCCGCCGACGAGCACGAGGGCGAGGCGGGGGAGCAGGGCCGTGGCGGCGACGGCGACCGCACCGAGGCCGGCGACCGCGAGCACCGCCTGCGCGCGGGCGCGGCGGGTCTCGTCGCGGGCGAGGTCGGGGAAGAGCACGACGCTGACGAACTGGGGCGCGAACAACGCGGCCTTCGACAGGATGAGTCCTGCCGCGTACAGGCCCGCCTCGTGCGCCTCGAACCGGTTGCGGGCCACGAGCGCGTCGAGGCTGCTCAGCACGAAGTAGGCGAGCAGGGCGTGCGAGCCGAGCACCGTCTCGCGGACGAGCGGGCGACGGCTCACCCCCTGCGCCGGCCGCAGGTGTCCGCGCAGCAGGGGCATCCCGACGAGCACGGGAGCCCACGCGCCGACGGCGATCCCGACCATCGCCGACGTCGCCGACGGGACGACGAGCACCGCGATCGTGCCGCACAGCAGCCGCCCGAAGCCGTTGGCGAGGTAGATGCCGGTGAGGGTGCGCCAGCGCTCCGACCCCTGCGCGATGCCCGCCTGCGCGCCCATGACGGTCAGGGGGACGAGGGTCGCGCCCGCGAGCACGACGGGCCAGGCGGAGTCGAGTCGCAGCAGCGGCACCAGCGCCACCGACGCCAGGGCGACGACGGCACCCACGGCGAGCGCGGCGGCGGCCGTCACCCGCAGCACCACGCCGATCACGTCGGCGCTGTCCTGCGGCGCCACGGCGATCCGTCGCGCGGTGACCGCCTGGATGCCGAGCGAGACGACGTTGCCCATGAGCAGCACGCCGAGCAGGGCCACGAGAGCACCGAGCTCCGCCGGCACCATGGTCCGCGCGGCCGCCACGGTGAACCCGTAGATGGCGACGTTCATGCCGACCATGCCGAGCGCGACCGTCGAGCCGCTCGAGAGGCGGTGGCTGGTGCTCGTCACCGGGTCACCCTAGCCAGCCCCTGGTCCCGTCGCCCGACGGAAGCATCGGCGCGGGGCACCCTCGACCTCTAGGGTGAGGCTCGAACGAGGAGGACCATGAGCCGGTGGCGCGACGCGATCGTCCTGCAGTGGAGCGCCCTGCTGGCGGTGCTGGTCGGCCTGCCCTGGTTCCGTCCCGGCTACGTCCTCTCCTACGACATGGTCTGGGTGCCGCACCTCGCGCTCGACCGCGACGACCTGTGGGGCCTCGGCAGTGCGCTGCCGCGCGCCGTCCCGTCCGACGCGGTGGTGGCGCTGCTCGGTGCCGCGATCGACCCGCAGGTGGTGCAACGGCTCGTGCTGCTCGGTGCGCTCGTGCTGGCCGGTGTCGGTGGCGCGCGACTCGTCCCGACGCTCGGGACGACCGGTCGGCTCGCCGCAGCGACCTTGGCCGTCTGGAACCCGTACGTCCTGGAGCGCCTCGCGATCGGGCAGTGGCCGATGCTGCTCGGCTACGCGGGGCTGCTCTGGCTCGTCGGCGAGCTGCGACGCGACGACCCCCGCCCGCGCGTGGTGGTGCTCGCGCTGGCCGGCGCCGCCCTCACGCCGGCCGGGGGAGTGATGGGCCTGGTCGCGGGTGTGCTCGCCGGACGTCGGTTCGGCTACCTGCGGGTCGTCGTGCTGGCGGTGGTCCTCAACGCGCCGTGGGTGGTCACGTCGGTGCTGCGCGGTCCGGTCGACGCCGACCCGCTCGGCGTCACCGCGTTCGCCCTGCGGGCCGAGGGGGCACTCGGGCACGTCGGCACGGCGCTGTCGCTCGGCGGCATCTGGAACGGCGACGTCGTGCCCGACGGCCGCGGGACGGGCCTCTCGCTCGTGCTCACCGTGGTGCTCTGGGCGGTCGCCCTCGGGGGGTTGGTCGTCCTCGCGCGGACCGACCGCCCGACGCTCGTCACGCTCGCGCCGGTCGCGGTGGTCGGCCTCGTGGTCGCCCTCCTCGGCTGGGCCGCGCCGGAGCTCGTCGAGGACCTGGTGCGACGCGCGGGCACCGTGGCCCTGCTCCGCGACGGCTCGCGGTACCTCGCCCTCGTCGCTCCGCTGGTCGTGGCGGCGTTCGCGGTCGGTGTCGACGCGCTCGTGCGGGTCCACGCCCGACGTCGCCTCGCCGCGGTCCCGGCCGTCGCGGGGGTCCTGCTGCCGCTCGCGCTGCTGCCCGCCCTCGCGAACGGGATCGGCGGTCGGCTGGAGCCCGTCCGCTACCCGGCGTCCTGGGAGACGGCGCGCGAGCTCGTCGCCCGGTCGCAGGTGCGGGGCGACCTGCTGGTGCTCCCGTTCACCGCCTACCGCGCACCGGCGTGGAACGACGGACGTCCCGTCCTCGACCCGGCCGGCCGCTACTTCGACCGCACCACCCTGACCGACGACCGGCTCGTCGTCGGCGGGCGGACGGTGGCAGGGGAGGACCGCAAGGCGGCGCAGGTCCGTCAGGCGCTGCGCTCGCGCGACGTCCCGCGTGCGCTCGCGCGCCTGGGCGTCGGGCTCGTGGTGCTCGACACCACCGCGCCCGACGCCGACCGGGCGGCGCGGCAGGTACGGGGTCTGCAGCGGGTCGGCGGCACCGACCTGCGCGTCCTGGCGGTCCGGGACGCGCGCGTGCGCCAGGTCGACGACACCGACCGACTCGCGACCACGGCCGCCTGGGGCGTGTGGGGCGTCGCGGTCGTCGTGGCGCTCGCCGCCACGGCCGGCGCGGCCGTCGGTGCGGTGCGCGTGCGCCGCCCCCGACCACGTGCCTGAGCCTGTGGTCCGACGCGACGAGACCTGTGCCACGTGTCCGGCCCCGCGTGGTCTCGCTGCCTGGTATCCTGACGTGGTCTCGAGGGAGGACAAAACGTGGGAACTTCAATCGTGGGCGGCGTCGTCGCCTTCTTCGTCGGATGCGGACTCGCCGCGGCTACCGCCGTCGGCGTGGTGCAGTCGCAGCAGAGCGCGGGCACCGAGCCCGTCCAGACCAGCACGGTCAGCTACGGCAACTGACGCATCCAGCACAGCAACGACGAGGGGCCCGGTCTTCTGACCGGGCCCCTCGTCGTTGCTGTGCGTGCTGCGTGGTGTCTCGTGAGCCGGGTGGTGCTGACCGTCGGGCTCAGTCGTCCAGCGCCGCGGCGAACGCGGCCTGCGAGGCGCCCCACGTGAACGTGGCCGCCTTCGTGCGAGCGCCCTCGCCGAGGAACGTGCGCCACTCGTGGTCGGTCACCAGGTCGCACGTCGCCCGCACCAGCTCGTCGCGGTCCTCGACCAGCAGGCCGGAGTCCTTGTGGTCGATCGACTCGGTCGTGCCGCCCGCCGACGCGTAGGCGACCGTGGGCGTGCCGTGCGCACCCGCCTCGCCGACGACGATGCCCCAGCCTTCCTTCAGCGAGGGCAGCAGCATGATCCAGGCCTGCGCGAGCAGCGCGTGCTTGGTGGTGTCGTCGACGTGGCCGTGGAAGACGACGGCGTCGGACACGCCCGCCTCACGTGCGTAGTCGTGCAGCTGCTCGTCCCACCAGCCCGACCCGACGACGTCGAGCACGGCGCCCGGGTGGGTGCGTCGCACGGCCACGAGGGCGTCGATCGCGTGCTCGACCTGCTTGTGCGGGACCAGGCGGCCGAGCACCACGAGGCGCGGGACGTCGGAGCGCTCGACGTCGACGCGCGGCGCCGGGTCGTTGCCGTTGTGGACGATGCGGATGCGGTCGCGGTCGACGCCGAGCTCGACCAGCTCGGCCTTGCTGGCGGCGGAGACCGTCACGTAGCGGCTACGGCGGTAGAGGCGGGGCGCGAGGCGGCTCTCGATCCACCACCCGACGCGACCGACCAAGCCCGGGTAGACGACGGGCCACTGCTCACGGTGCACGTGGTGCACCAGCACGACGACGCGCGCGCGGGTGGCCCAGCGGGTGAAGAACGGCAGACCGTTCTGCACGTCGACGACGAGGTCGACGCGCCCGTAGCGGCGGGTCAGCAGCCGCAGGAAGGTCAGGACGTAGATGTCGAGCTTGCTGCCGCGCCGGACGAAGCGGACGCCGTCGACGACCTCGTCGTCAGGCGCGCCGTCGTGGCGGGCGCAGGCGATCGTGACCTGGTGGCCGCGCTCGACGAGGCCGCGAGCCATCGTCTCGACGTAGTGCTCGGAGCCGCCGCCCTCGGGGTTGCGCGTGTCGCGCCAGTTGCAGAAAAGAATGTGCACGTGTGCCCCGGCGTGGTTAGCCGGTCCCTCCTCGTGCCGGCCGCGGCCGACGCTCCCTCGACGCCAGGGCGTCGTCCGTGTCCCTCAACACGGTGATTGCAGTCTACGTCAGGAATGGACCTCCGTGGGGGGTATCGTGCCCTGGTGCCTGCGCCGTTCCGTCCCACGCTGCGCCGCTCCTGGCGGCTCTTCCGGGCGTTCCAGGTGGAGCAGACCGACCCCGACCGCTTCTACGGTGCGCTCGCGGCCGACTCCGTCGCGCACGTGCAGCACTTCGCCGACCTCGACGGCGCGTGGGTGCTCGACGTCGGCGGCGGACCGGGCTACTTCGCGCGCGCCTTCCGCGGGGCGGGCGCCCGGTACACCCCGCTCGACGCCGACCTCGGCGAGCTGTCCGGGCTGGGGTCGCCCGAGCCGGGCACCGTCCTCGGCAGCGGCATGCAGCTCCCGTTCGCCGACGGCAGCTTCGACGTCACGTACTCCTCGAACGTCCTCGAGCACGTCCCCGACCCGTGGCTCATGGCCGACGAGATGGTCCGCGTGACCCGTCCCGGTGGGCTGGTCTTCTGCTCCTACACCCTCTGGTGGGGACCGTGGGGCGGTCACGAGACGGCTCCCTGGCACTACCTCGGCGGCCACCGCGCCGCCCGACGCTACGCCCGGCGTGAGGGGCACCCCCCGAAGAACGTGTTCGGCACGTCGTTGTTCGCGGTCACGGCCGCGGCCGGACTGCGCTGGGCACGGTCGCGACCCGACGTGGAGGTGCTCGCGCTCGTGCCGCGCTACCTGCCGCGCTGGGCGTGGTGGGTGCTGCGCGTGCCCGTCGTGCGTGAGGTGGTGACGTGGAACCTCGCGATCGTGCTGCGCAGACGCTGAGGGGGGACGGTCGCCGACGCACGCGCCTGGTCGCGTGGTCCGCGGTGCTCGTGGCGCTCGCGTTCGCCCAGGCCCCCGGTCGGGTCGTCACCGACACCAAGCTCGACCTCACGGTCGACCCGTGGGGGTTCCTGGGCCGGGCGCTGACGCTCTGGGACCCGTCGGGCGCGTTCGGCCAGGTGCAGAACCAGGCGTACGGGTACCTGTTCCCGATGGGCCCGTTCTTCGGGCTGGGTGACCTCGCGCAGCTGCCCCCGTGGGTCGTGCAGCGTGCGTGGTGGGCCGTGGTGCTCGTGGTGGCGTTCGTCGGGGTGGTGAAGCTGGCCGAGGCCCTCGGCATCGGCTCGGACGCCTCGCGCATCGTCGCGGCGCTCGCCTTCGCACTGTCGCCGCGCATGCTGTCGGTGCTGGGGCCGTCGTCCATCGAGGTGTGGCCGTCGGCGGTGGCCCCCTGGGTGATCCTCCCGCTCGTCCTCGGCGCTCGCCGTGGCGACCCGCGCCGGTACGCGGCGCTCAGCGCCCTCGCCGTGGGCGCGGTCGGCGGCGTCAACGCGGTCGCCACCTTCGCGGTCGTGCCGCTCGCGGGCTGGTTCCTGCTCGTCGGGACGAGCGGGCCGCGACGTCGGGCGCTGCTGCTGTGGTGGCCGCCGCTCGTGCTGGCCGTGACCTGCTGGTGGATCCTGCCGCTCCTGCTGCTGGGCCGCTACAGCCCGCCCTTCCTCGACTACATCGAGTCCGCCCCGACCACGACGTTCGCGGCGACCGTTCTCGACGCGCTGCGCGGCACGACCAACTGGGTGCCGTACGTCGACCTCTGGTCCGATGCCGGACGCCTCCTGGTCACCGACCGGCTGCTCGTCCTCAACGGCGTGCTCGTGCTGGCGCTCGGTCTCGTCGGACTCGCGCGGCGCGACGTGCCGCACCGTCGCTACCTGGTCACCGGGCTGGTGCTGGGGCTCGTCGCGGTCACCGCCGGCCACGTCGGCGCGACGCGGGGCCTCGGGGCGACCGACGTCCAGGCGCTGCTCGACGGCGTGCTGTCGCCCGTGCGCAACACCCACAAGTTCGACGTGCTCGTGCGCCTGCCGCTCGTGCTGGGACTCGCGCACCTGCTGGGCGTGCTCCTGGCGCGAGGGTCGGGTGCCGTGCGACGCACGAACGCCGTCGGCGTGGCCGTGCTGGCCTGCGCGGCGCTCGCCGGAGCGACGGCACCGGCGTGGACGGGTCACGTCGCTCCGCGCGGCAGCTACGTCGACGTCCCGCAGTACTGGACGCAGACCGCCGACTGGCTCGCCGACAACGCACCCGGCCGGGCCCTGCTGCTGCCGGCGACGACGTTCGGCGAGTACGCGTGGGGTCGCACGAACGACGAGCCGCTGCAGCCGCTCGCGCGGTCGCCGTGGGCGGTCCGCAACGTCATCCCGCTCACGCCGGGCGGCACCATCGAGTGGATGGACGCGGTCTCGGCGGCGCTCGAGTCCGGACGCGGCGACGCCGGTCTCGCGGCGACCCTGCGACGCGCCGGCGTGCGCACGTTCGTCGTCCGGTTCGACGTCTCCCGCTCCGGCGACGTGCTGTCGCCGGAGACCGTGCGGTCGACGCTGCTCAGCACTCCTGGCGTGCGACGCGCGGCGGGCTTCGGCCCGGTGATCGGCGGCGGGCCCCGGCTCGACGGCGCCGACGGACCAGGACCCTTCGTCGACGCCGGGCTGCAGGCCCCGCGGCAGGCCGTCGAGGTCTTCGTCCTCGACGGCGTCGACCCACCACGCACCGCCACGTCGACGTCGCGCACGGGTGTGCTGGTCGGCGACGCGCGGTCGCTGCTGCGTCTGGAGCAGCGCGGTGCAGCGCCCCCGACGACGGTGATGGCGCAGGACGTGACGGGCGACGAGCTCGACGACGCGCCGGTCGTGCTGACCGACGGCAACCGGCGCCGCGAGGCCGACTTCGCGGCCGTCCGCGACAACCGGTCTGCCTCGCTGACCCGGCAGGAGCCGTGGCGCGCCGACCGGCCCGTCCACCGGTACTCCCAGGACGCCGTCGAGCCGTGGTCGACCGTGCCGGTGCTGCGCGGTGCCAAGGCGCTCACGGCGTCGTCGTCGCGGTCCGACGCCGGTGCCTCGCCGTGGACCGACCCGTCGGCGAGCCCGTGGGCCGCGTTCGATCGCGACCCGACGACGGCGTGGACCGCGGATCCCGGCCGGTTCGACCGGACGGCCTGGCTCGACCTCGACCTCGGCCGCGAGGTCGACCTCGGCATCGTGCCGATCACCGCGGCCGGCCGCGACGGCGAGGAGCGCCGGGTGCGGGTGACGACGCAGGACGGGCCACGCGACGTCGTGCTCCGCGACGGTCGTGCCGTCCTCGTGGAGGTCGGCCGGGTCTCGCGGCTGCGGATCAGCGGAGCCACGAGCGCCGAGCGCCCCCTCGCCCTGCAGGAGGTCGGCATCCCGGACGCGGTGGGCCTGGCGCGACCGCTGCGTCTCCCGCTGCTGCCCCGAGGGTGGGCGGCGCCGGCCACGGTGCTCCTGCAGGCCGACGTGGGCGCTGCCGACGGTTGCTCCGTCGTCGAGGGCGTGCAGAACTGCTCGGACCGGCACGTCCGCGAGGTCGAGGACGCCGGCGCGCTCGACCGGCTCGTCCCGCTGCGCACCGCGGCGCGCTACCGCCCGTCGATGACCGTCACCGGACGTGGCGGCCAGGCGCTCGACGCCCTCGTGCAGCGCGGCCGGCTCGCCACCGTGGAGGTCTCCTCGCAGCAGGGCACGTCGGGGCGGGGCGGGGCACTCGCGCTCGCCGACGGCGACCGCTCGACCGGATGGGTCGCCGCGGCCGACGATCCCGACCCCACCGTGACCCTGCGCTGGGCGCGCCCGGTCCGCCTCGACCGCGTCCGTCTGCAGACGTCCGTCGACCTGGCCGCCACGCCCGTCCGGTCGGTGCGGACGGTGCTCGCCGACGGCACCACCCGCACCGTGCAGGTCCGTGACGGGGTGCTGCGGCTGCCGCGCGTGCGCACGACGTCGGTCGAGCTGCACCTGTCGCCGCAGGCGCCCCGTACCGACCTGGACTTCACGGGCACGGCGCGCGCCCTCCCGGTGGGCCTCACCGAGCTCTCGACGCCCGGCGTCGCCGGACTTCCGGTACGCCTCGACACGGTCGACGTCACGGTGCGGTGCGCCGACGGGCCCACGGTCGTCGTCGACGGCACGGTGCGACGCACCCGTCTGGCCGTCGACGCCCGCACGCTGCTGTCGGGCCAGGCGGTCCCGGTCGAGCTCTGCTCAGACGACGACGTCGCGCTCACGTCGGGCGAGCACCGGGTGGTGGCGGCGGGCACGACGGCACTGCGCCCGGCCGACCTGCTGCTGCAGCGTCAGGTCGCGACGCCCGACTCGGCGACGGTGGTGCTCGCCGAGCGGTCGAACACCAACGCCGGCTGGGAGGCCACCGGACCCGATGGGGCGGCGCTGCGGCCCACGGTCGTCGACGGCTGGCGGCAGGCCTGGCTCGTGCCGGCGGGCGCCGCGGCGCAGGTGAGCACGAGGTTCGCGCCGCAGTCGCTCTACACGACCGGCCTCGGCGTCGGTGTGCTCGCGTTCCTGGCCGTGGTCCTGCTCGCAGCGCTCCCGTCACGCCCGGGTCCGCCCGCGCGCCGCCGTGTCGAGGGCGCGTCCGGCGAGACCGTCGTCCTGGGCGGCTGGGTGCTGGCGGCGGCCTGGCTGGCCGGAGCGCCGGGCGTGCTGACCGCCCTCCTGGCCGTCGGAGCCGCGTGGGCGGCCCGGCGACGTGTCCCGCCCGCTGCCCTCGTGGGGCTGCTCGTCGCCGTGGCCGGCGGGATCGCGGTGCTGCGCCCGTGGGGACAGTTCAGCACGTGGTCGGGCGACCTCGCGCTGCCTCAGCTGGCGGCGCTCGCCGCCGTGTCGGTCGTGGTGGCCGCCGGCGCGCGCCGGCCGAGGTTCTTGAGGCGGAGGAACGGGCGCTCGACCAGTCGGTAGAGCAGCTCCGAGACGGGCAGCGACACGGCGAGGACCAGCACGATGACGAGCGGGAACGACGCGTTGAAGAGCGTGAGGTCGAGCCGGTCGAACAGCACCCACAGCACGATCACGTGGCAGCAGAAGAGGCTGTAGGACACGTGGCCGAGGTGCCGCAGCCACGGGTGCGCCATCCAGCGGGCGTAAGGGGAGTCGGCGTCGCCGAACACGCTCGGGAGCACCACGAGCGCGGCGACGACCGCGTACGCCACGGCGCGCACGAGCGACTCCGACGACGTGCGCGCGAAGAGTCCGGCCGCGCCGCCGAGCGGGGTCGACGCGACGACGAGCACCGCCCCTGCCAGGAGCCAGCAGGCACCCGGGGCGGACGCCACCGACTCGAGGCGGTGCGCGACGCGCGACGGGCGCCCGGGCAGCGGATGGCGGCGGTCGACGTCGACGACGGCGAACGCGATGCCGACCGCGAACCAGCCCAGGAAGGCCGGGAGCGCCTGCGTCGTCCAGGGACCTAGTGGCACGAGCGGGCCGCCGATCGAGGCCGCCGACGTCCAGACGAGCGACAGCACGGCGAGGACGGAGAGCAGCGTGAGCACCCGCCTGACGCGCAGACCGTGGGTGCGTCGACCCAGCAGCACGACGAGGATCAGGGGCAGCGCGGCGTAGAACGCGACCTCGGTCGCGAGGCTCCACATCTGCGAGAGGCCCTCGGGCAGCGCCGGCTCGCGGTAGAGGTCCACGAGCGCGAGGTTCTGCACCCAGCGGTCCAGGCCGAGCTCGCGGTTCTGCCGCACGATCAGCAGCGCCAGCACGACGGTGACCCAGTAGACGGGCAGGACGCGCAGCGCGCGCTTCCAGGCGTACCGCGCCACCGAGTCGTGCTGCTCGCGGGTGCGCGCCGCGGTGAGCCAGGGATGCGCGAGCAGGAAGCCGGACAGCACGAAGAAGACGGCGACACCGACCTCGAGGCGCTGCATCGCGGCTCCGAGCAGACCCTCGTCGTAGAACCCGGCCCAGAACGCGCAGTGGGTGAGCACGACCGCGAGGGAGGCCACCGCGCGCAGCGTGTCGAGGCCCGGGTACACGGGTGCGACGGCGCGTCCGCCCGACGTCCGGTCGGCGGGTGCCGCGGGGGAGGTGGGGGAGCCGGGAACCGTCGCCGTCATCGCAGGGCCTCCAGCGTGCCCGCCGCGACGCGGTCGACGCAGACCGTCAGGCCGGGTGTCGTCACGTCGACCTCGAGCGTCGAGTAGGCGCCGTCGCCGTTGACGAGGTAGGTGTGCGGGCCGCTGAGGACCTGCATGCGCACGGGCTCGCGACCGTCGAAGCGCAGCACGGCCTCGCCGTCGACCGACGCGGCGTAGTTGATCGTGGTCCACGGGAAGTCGGGCATCTGCGCCCGGTCGAGCGCGATGCGCCCCGGCTCACCTGGTACGACCTTCGTCCCGCAGCCGGCCACGGGTCCGGGAGCGCTCTCGGCGCCGCGCACGAGCGGCTGGCGCGCCGTGCCGTCGGTATCGAGCACCGCGAGGTCGTTGCCCTGCCTGCGTGCGTCCACGAGATCACCGTACGGCGCGAGCACGTGCGACGGCAGGTTCCGCGGGTAGTGCAGCCCGAGCTGCACGAGCTCCGGGACCTCGAGGTCGGCGACGGGGCGCGGGTCGGCGAGCAGCGACGCGCGCGCGTTCTCGACGTAGCGACGCGCGGGGAAGTCCTCGTGCCACGGTCGCGCGTAGTCGGCCGCGTTCACCAGCGACGCGACGAGCACGACGGAGAGCGCGGCTCCCTGCGCTGCGCGCGGCACCGAGGGCAGACGGGGCAGCAGCGGACGCTCGCGCACGGTCGGTGCGTCGGGCACGCGCACCGGCAGGACAGCAGCGGCCAGCGCCAACGGCAGCACCGCGGCGAGGTCGGGCAGGTAGCGCGTGAACTGGCCGGCGACGGCCCCGACCTGCAGCCCACGGCCGAGGGCGATCGCGACGTAGGTGCCCGCCACCTGCACGAGCACCACGACGACCGCACGCCACGTGGTGCTCGGGTGCCGACGCCACGCGACGGCGACGACCACCAGGACCGCGACGGCAGCCACCACGCGCACCGCGAGCAGGGGGTCGGGGACCGACAGCGGGTCCGCGGCGACGTCCCAGCGCCAGGGTCCGCCGACCAGCCCGGGCAGCACGGATGACAGGAGGAGCCGGTCGGCGACGTCGAGCCACGGCGTGGCACCGGTGACCTGCACCGGCGGGGGCGTGGTGGCCCGGTAGAGCACGAGGTAGGCGACGCCGAGCGCGGCGAGCGGCGCGACCACGGGGCCGTGCCGGCGTACGACCCGGCCGAGCGTGCTCCGTCCGGTCCCGGAGCAGAACAGGACGACGAACGCGCCCACCGGCAGGGCCATGAGCAGCGCGCGGGGTCCGCTCGCCGCGCCGAGGAGGTAGGCCAGCACCACGAGCGCAGCCCAGCGCGGACGTCGGTCACGGGTCCAGAGCACGAACCCCGTGACCACGAGGAAGAACGCCACCTGAGCGGGGAGCGCGTTCAGCGCGACGGCCCACCAGGAGCTCGCGTCGGCGGCGAGGGGGAGGAAGCAGAAGAGCGCGAACGGCACGAGGACGAACGGGCGCGGACCGAAGACCGTGCGCAGCATGAGCCAGCACGCGGCCGTCGCGGCGGCCGACAGCACCAGCACCGACGTCGCGGCAGCCCACCACGCGTACGGTCCGGCGGCGGCGACCAAGGCGGCGACGACGCGCCCGAGCGGCATCAGCTGGCTGTCGTTCGGCTCCAGGAGCACCGTGTGCAGCGGCCGCGCTGCGTCCTCCAGGAGCAGCAGGTCGTCGGAGTAGAACCAGCCCGGGACGACGATCCAGGCACGCCAGGCGAGCTGGGCCAGGAAGAGCACGAGAGCGGCGCCGGAGACGAGCTCCCGGGTGCCGACGCCCTCGTCGCGCAGGGTCCCGAGCAGCCGGCGCGTGACAGGTTCGACCACGACTCATCCTCACACACGTCGGGTGCGGCTCCGATGACCCTACGGACTGGTAACGTGCGCCTGATCACAACAGCGGAGGGAGCCCGACTGTGGGTAAGAAGCTGGGACTGGTGGCGCTCGTGCTGGGCGCCTTCCTGGTTCTTCTGGCAGGACTGAGCAAGTTCTACATGTACGACCGTCTGGCCGTGGTGCCCGACAACAACGAGACCACGAGCATCTCGCAGACGGCGCCGGGAGAGGACGCTGAGTACCTCAACGTCGGCGCCGAGGGCGGACCCGCGGTCGAGACCGGACCCCTGAAGTCCACGCGCATCGTGCAGGGCAAGGTCGACCTGAGCGAGAAGGCCTCCGACGAGCTCGGCCGCGACGTGGCCGTGTGGGACACCTACACGTGCACCGACACGCCCGACTTCGACTGCGCCAGCGGGCAGACGCCGCTCAGCAGCACGAAGGACCGCGTCGCGTTCGACGCCCACACCGGCGAGACCGTCTCGTGGAGCGGCTCGACCACGGAGACCGGTGGCGAGGAGTCCGAGGGCGCCTTCAAGGGCCTGTACTTCAAGTTCCCGTTCGGGACCGAGAAGAAGACGTACGACTTCTGGGACGGCACCCTGAAGAAGGCCACCCCGGCCGTCTACAAGGGCGAGACCACGATCAAGGGTCTCGACGTCTACGAGTTCGAGCAGGTCATCGAGCCGACGAAGACCGGCACGATCGACGTGCCCGGCTCGCTCGTCGGCGAGGACGCCTCGCAGGTCACGGCCGACCGGATCTACGCGAACACGCGCAGCTTCCTGGTCGAGCCCGTCACCGGCGTCATCATCAAGGGCGGGGAGGCACAGGACTCCTACCTGGAGGTCGACGGCGAGCGCAAGCTCACCACCACGAAGGCGACGCTCGGCTACACCGACGCCTACATCCAGGACACCGTCGATGAGTACAAGGGCAAGGCGACGCTGCTGAAGGCCGTGGACACCACGTTCCCGATCGTCGGCGGCATCGTCGGACTCGTCCTGCTGGTCCTCGGCGTCGCGGGCCTGGCCCGTGGTCGCAAGGCCGCAGGTCGCCAGGACGGCGGCACGCACACCGCCTGAGCCGCAGGCACCTTCGTCCGGCGCGTCACCCATGGGTGGCGCGCCGGACGTGCGTCCGCAGGTCGCTACGGTGGGGCCATGGGTGCCGCCGACGACCTCTGCCGCTTCGTGGATGCCTCGCCGTCCCCGTTCCACGCCGTCGCCACCGCGGCCGCCGCGCTGGAGTCGGCGGGGTGGTCGAGGGTCGACGAGCGCGCCGCATGGCCCGGGCCGGGTGGTCGCGGCTACGTCGTGCGCGGCGGGTCGCTCGTGGCGTGGGACGACACCGCCTCGTCCGCCGCCTCCGACCCGTTCAGGATCGTCGGTGCGCACACCGACAGCCCGACGCTGCGCCTGAAGCAGCACCACGACCGACGCTTCGAGGGCACCGACGTGCTCGCGCTCGAGCCCTACGGCGGCCCCCTGCTCACGACCTGGCTCGACCGCGACCTCGGCGTCGCCGGCCGCGTGGTGCTGCGCGACGGCGAGGAGCGGCACGTGCACGTCGACGAGCCGGTGCTGCGGGTGCCGAACCTGGCGATCCACCTCGATCGCGACGCCGCCGGCGCGCCCGACCGTCAGCGTCACCTCGACGCCATCTGGGCGCAGCGCGGCACCCCGTTCCTCGCGTGGCTGGGGGAGCGGGAGGGCTTCGGCGCCGACGACGTGCTCGGCTTCGAGCTCATGACGGCCGACGTCGTGCCCAGCGCGCGCGTGGGCGTCGACGGCTGGCTGGTCGCGGCACCCCGCTTGGACAACCAGGCCACCTGCTTCGCCGGGCTGCAGGCGCTGCTCGACTCCGCGGCCGGCGGCAGGGCGCCGGTGGACGGCCAGCGGTCGGTGCTCGTGCTGTTCGACCACGAGGAGGTGGGCAGCTCCTCCGAGCGCGGCGCCGCCTCGGACCTGCTGCTCACGGTGCTCGAGCGCATCGTCCTGGCCGCCGGTGGCGACCGCGACGACCTGCACCGCGCGGTCGCGGGCTCGGTCTGCGCGTCCGGCGACATGGCGCACGCGACGCACCCCAACCACGCCGAGCGTCACGAGCCGCTGCACCACGTGCGCCTCGGCGCCGGACCGGTCCTCAAGGTCAACCAGAACCTGCGCTACGCCACCGACGCCGTCGGCGCCGCGGTGTTCGCACGGGCCTGCGAGCACGCCGGGGTGCCGCTGCAGCGCTACGTCCACCGGGCCGACCTGCCGTGCGGCTCGACGATCGGGCCGATCAGCGCCGCCCGCACCGGCATCACCACCGTCGACTTCGGTGCCCCGCAGCTGGCCATGCACTCCGCGCGGGAGACGATGGCGGCCGCCGACGTCGAGCACTACGTGCGTGCGCTGACCGCGTTCTTCGCCCTGCCCGCCTGAACGTCGTCCGGCCGTCCCTCACGACGCCCCCGGTGGTCCGGGAACGACGGGGATCGCGTACCCTGAGAGGTGCGCTGGTGACCTGTGCGTTCCTCGGACCGAGCAGGAGCGCTCCTCGCACGCCCTCACGGGGCGTCCGAGGCACGTCCGCCGGCCGCTATCCCTACATCATCCATCCATCGGAGTCCATCTACCTATGAGCATCGCACCCTCTGCGGCACCGCAGGTTGCGGTCAACGACATCGGCACCGAGGAAGACTTCCTCGCGGCCATCGACTCGACCATCAAGTACTTCAACGACGGCGACATCGTCGACGGCACCATCGTCAAGGTGGACCGCGACGAGGTCCTCCTCGACATCGGCTACAAGACCGAGGGCGTCATCCCCTCGCGCGAGCTGAGCATCAAGCACGACGTCGACCCGCACGAGGTCGTCGCCGTCGGTGACAGCGTCGAGGCCCTCGTCCTCCAGAAGGAGGACAAGGAAGGCCGTCTGATCCTGTCCAAGAAGCGCGCCCAGTACGAGCGCGCCTGGGGCGACATCGAGAAGATCAAGGCCGAGGACGGCGTCGTCGAGGGCACCGTCATCGAGGTCGTCAAGGGCGGCCTCATCATGGACATCGGACTCCGTGGCTTCCTGCCCGCGTCGCTGGTCGAGATGCGCCGCGTGCGCGACCTCGACCCGTACATCGGCCAGAAGCTCGAGGCGAAGATCATCGAGCTCGACAAGAACCGCAACAACGTGGTCCTGTCGCGCCGTGCGTGGCTCGAGCAGACCCAGTCGGCCGTGCGCCAGAAGTTCCTCGACGAGCTCAAGAAGGGGCAGGTCCGCAAGGGCGTCATCTCCTCGATCGTCAACTTCGGTGCGTTCGTCGACCTCGGCGGCGTCGACGGTCTCGTCCACGTCTCCGAGCTGTCCTGGAAGCACATCGACCACCCGAACGAGGTCGTCCAGGTCGGCGACGAGGTCACGGTCGAGGTGCTCGACGTCGACCTCGAGCGCGAGCGCGTGTCGCTGTCGCTCAAGGCGACGCAGGAGGATCCGTGGCAGCACTTCGCCCGGACCCACCAGATCGGCCAGATCGTGCCCGGCAAGGCCACCAAGCTCGTCCCGTTCGGTGCGTTCGTGCGCGTCGAGGAGGGCATCGAGGGCCTCGTGCACATCTCCGAGCTGGCCGAGCGTCACGTCGAGATCCCCGAGCAGGTCGTCCAGATCGGCGACTCGGTCATGGTCAAGATCATCGACATCGACCTCGAGCGTCGTCGCATCTCGCTGTCGCTCAAGCAGGCCAACGAGACGCAGGCCGCTGCGGCCGACGACTTCGACCCGACGCTCTACGGCATGACGTCCTCCTACGACGAGCAGGGCAACTACATCTACCCCGACGGCTTCGACCCGGAGACCGGCGAGTGGCAGGAGGGCTTCGAGGAGGCCCGCGCTGCCTGGGAGAAGCAGTACGCCGAGGCTCACGAGCGCTGGGAGGCGCACAAGAAGCAGATCGAGGAGGCCGAGAAGGCCAACATCGAGGCCGGCGAGGTCAGCAACTACTCCGCCGGTGGCGACGTCGAGACGGGCGAGGGTTCGCTCGCGTCCGACGAGGCCCTGCAGGCCCTGCGCGAGAAGCTGACGGGCGGCGAGTGATCCTCACCCGCTGAACGACCGCACGACGAGACCCCCGGCCGATGGTCGGGGGTCTCGTCTTGTCGGGGCGAGGGCCGGGGTCACCGGACGGGCAGGTCGTGGTCGTCGGCCCGCGACGGCTCGAACGGGTCGCGCGGACGGCTGCGCGGCCCGGGACGGCTGCCGTAGCCGTCGAGGGAGACGCAGATCGCGAGGACGATGACGAGGGCGGACAGGGCCAGGAGGATGAGCAACAGGAACATGGCAGAAAGTCTCGTCTCCGTCTGATCCTGCCACCAGTGGCAGAAAAGCCAGTCATCCTCGATAAACCGCCACACCTGTGGCAGGCTGGGTCCATGAAGAAGGTCGCGGTCGTCGTGCAGGACGGGGTCGAGGCGTTCGGCCTCGGAGCCATCTGCGAGGTCTGGAACGAGCCCTACCACCCCGAGGACGACAACCCGGTCTTCGACTTCACGATCTGCACGCCCGAGCCGGGGCGGGTCCGTGGCTCGAGCGTCGACCTGCACGTGGAGGCTTCGCTCGACGCGACCGCTGACGCCGACCTCGTGTGCGTCGCGCCGAAGCGCGGCTACCGCCACCACCACCCGGCCGCCGTCGAGGCCGTCCGCGCGGCGGGGGAGCGCGGTGCCTACGTCTCGGCGCACTGCACCGGCGCGTGGCTGCTGGGCGAGGCGGGCCTGCTCGACGGGCGGGAGTGCACGACGCACTGGCGCTACGGCACCGAGCTGCAGGAGGCCTTCCCGACGGCGGTCGTGCGCCCGGAGGTGCTGTACGTCCTCGACGGCAACGTGCTGACCGGGGCCGGCTCTGCCGCCGGCATCGACGCCTCGCTGCACCTCGTGCGGCGGGTGTTCGGGGCGCGCACGGCCGCGACCACCGCACGGCGCATCGTCATGCCGCCGCACCGCACGGGCGGGCAGGCGCAGTTCGTGCGCACCCCGGTCGGCCAGGTCGAGGCCGAGACGTTGTCGCCGGTGCTCGAGTGGGCGCTCGAGCACGTCGACGAGCCGCTGCCCGTCGACCGGCTCGCCGCGGTCGCGCACATGTCGCCACGCACCTTCGCCCGGCGCTTCCGCGACGAGACCGGCACCACCCCGCTGCAGTGGCTCACCAGCCAGCGCATCGCGCTGGCCGAGCAGCTGCTCGAGGGCTCGACGCTCTCGGTGGAGCAGGTGGCGTCCCGTGTCGGCTTCGGCAACGCCGCCACGCTGCGCCACCACTTCACCCAGGCGCTCGGCACCACGCCCCAGGAGTTCCGCCGCACCTTCGCCTGCGCCGACGCGGGCTGACCGGACCATCGCCTGTCGCTGATTCCCATCACTTGATGGGAATCAGCAGCTCGCCATGGTTCTCCCGCGCTCACCTGCGGATGCTTCCCGAGGTGAGCGGGGGAGGACCGTGGTGAGCGGGCCGGTCGCGTCCGCCCGTCGAGATGCGCCTGAGCGCATCGCGCCTGGTGGCACTCACCATGGTTCTTCCTCACTCACCGGCGGGATCAACCGCAGGTGAGTGAGGATTCCCCTCAGGTGATGGGAATCCTGGGACGGGTGCGACGGACGGGGTCGGGGAGCTCAGAGCTCGGTCCGGCGCACCTTGCCGGTGGCGGTGCGGGGGAGGGCGTCGAGGCGCAGGTACTCCTTGGGCCGCTTCGGCGGCGCGAGGCGCTCGAGGGCGCGCGCCCGCAGGGTCTCCTCGTCCGCGTCGCCGACGTAGGCCGCCACCACCCGCTGGCCCCACCGCTCGTCCGGCCGGCCGAACACGGCCACCTCGAGCACGCCGGGCAGGTCCTCCAGCGCCGCCTCGACCTCGGCGGGGTAGACGTTGACGCCACCGCTGATGACGAGGTCGCTGCGACGGGCGTCGAGGTAGACCCAGCCGTCCTCCACGCGGCCCAGGTCGCCGACCGTGAACGCCGGGCCGTCCGGGGTGTCGCGCCAGGCCTGCGCGGTCTTCTCCTCGTCGCGCCAGTAGGTGAAGCGTCCCCAGCGCGGCACGACGCACCACAGCTGGTCCTCGTCGTCGACCGTCACCACCCGGCCGGGCCGGGCTCGGCCGACGCTGCCGGGACGCTCGTGCCACGCGTCACCGCGACAGGCCGTCCACTGTCCCTCCGTCGACCCGTAGAACTCCCACACGGTCCGCTCGCCGAACTGCGCGTGCGCGCGGCGTCGGACGGGCTCGGGGCACGGTGCGCCGGCGTGCGCCACGAGCCGGAACGACGAGAGGTCGGGCTCGTCGCCCGTCTCGTCGAGGTGCTGCTGCAGGCGCTGTAGGTGCGCCGGCACGCAGAACATGGTCGTGGGACGGACCTGCGCGACGGCGTCGACGAAGGCGGTCGCGTCGAAGTGCGGCAGCACCGCGATGCTCCCGCCGGCCAACAGGGTGCCCGTGGCGAAGCGCAGGGGAGCGGAGTGGTAGATCGGCGAGACGACGAGGTCGACGTCGTCGGCCCGGAAGCCCCAGAGCTCGCGCTCCTCGACCACGAGGTCGCGGGCGTCGTCCGGCTCGAGCAGGCCCGACCACACACCCTTCGGCCGACCGGTCGTGCCCGACGTGAAGTGCATCGGCCGGCACAGAGGGTCGGGCGCGAGGTCGGCAGCGGGTCCGTCCAGCAGCGCCCGCAGGGCGGCCGAGTCGTCCACGACCAGGGCGGCGTCGAGGTCGCCGAGGACCCGCTCGCGCTCCCAGGCGGTCAGGCGCGGGTCCAGCGGCACCGGCACGACGCCCGACCGTGCCGCGCCGAGCACGACGCTCGCGTAGGCCGGCTCCCCGGGGCACAGCAGCACGAGCCGGTCGCCCGTGCCGAGGCCCCGCGCCCGCAGCGCGCCGGCCACGCGACGCTGGTCCTGCTCGCTGCGTCCCGCCGTCAGGACCTCCAGCCCCTGCGGGCCGTCCCCTGCGCGCGCATCCACCCGCCCAGTATGCTGCAGGGGTTGGTCGGTCCTGTTCCCCACCACCTGAAGGTGATCGTCTGTGGCATCCTCGCGCCACAAGCACGCCGTGCCGCGGCGTGCCGGACGCGGGTCGAGCGGACCGCGGACGCCGGGCGGGGCCCGACGCAGCAGCCGTCACGCGGCGCCGTCCTGGCAGCGTCGCGCCGTCACCGTCGTCCTCCCTGCCGTGAGCGTGGTGGCCGTGCTCGGCGCCGCTGTCGCCGTGGTGCAGGCCCAGGGCCCCGACGCTCCGACGACGGTGCCTCGCGCAGCCGCCGCACCTGTGCAGGACGACGTCATCGCCGAGGCCTTCGAGGAGGCGCCGGAGGTGAACCGCAGCGCCGAGCGTCCCGAGCTGCCCGTCGAGGGCACCGTGCAGGTGGTCGTCAAGGGCCAGCAGGTCGCGCTCGACGACGGCGTCGCCGTGCACGCCGACGCCGACTCCGCGTCGCCGGTGCTCAAGCGGCTCGAGCGCGGGCAGAAGATCGACGTCACGGGCCGGACCCGCGACGGCTGGACCGAGGTGGTCCTCGCCGACCTGCCCCGCTGGGTGCCGTCGCGGCAGGTCGCCGACGACCTCCCGCTCGGGACGCAACCCTGCAACAAGATGTCGGAGGCCGGTCTGCAGCCCGACACCGTCAAGGTGTTCCGCGCCGTGTGCGAACGCTTCCCCCAGGTCGGCGAGTACGGCGGCATCGCCGGACGTGGCGAGCACGCGACCGGGCAGGCGCTCGACATCATGGTGCGCGGCCCGCTCGGCGACGAGATCGCCGCCTTCCTGCAGGAGCACCGCAGCGAGCTCGGCATCGAGTACCTGATCTGGGAGCAGCGCATCTGGCGGCCCGCCACCTCCGCGAGCTGGCGGCCCATGAGCGACCGCGGTGGCGACACCGCCAACCACGTCGACCACGTGCACGTGACCACCTACGGCAGCGCGGCGACGGGCTGACATGACCCTGCACGTCGGCCTCACGGGCGGCATCGGCTCCGGCAAAAGCACCGTCAGCGCACGGCTCGCCGAGCTCGGCGCGGTCGTCGTCGACTACGACCTCCTCGCGCGCGAGGCCGTCGAGCCCGGCACCCCCGGGCTCGCAGCGATCCGCGAACGGTTCGGCGACACCGTGGTCGCCGCCGACGGGTCGCTCGACCGCCCGGCCCTCGGTGCCGTCGTCTTCGCCGACGAGGCCGCCCGACGCGACCTCGAGGCCATCACCCACCCCGCGATCCGCGACCTCGCCGCCGCCCGGGTCGCCGCGGCGCCCGATGACGCCGTCGTCGTGCACGACCACCCGCTGCTCGTGGAGATGGGCATGGCCGCCGCGTGCGACGTCGTCGTGGTGGTCGACCTGCCCCCCGAGCTGCAGGTGCGGCGGCTCGTCGAGCAGCGCGGCATGGCCGAGGACGACGCCCGCGCCCGCCTGGCCGCCCAGACGAGCCGTGAGCGGCGGCTCGAGGCGGCCGACGAGGTGCTCGACAACCAGGGCAGCCGCGAGGACCTCCTCGCGGCGGTCGACGCCCTCTGGGCGCGCCTCACGTCCGACCGCTGAGCAGCGCGTCGGCGCTGGACAGGACGAGGCTCTGAGCACGACGAAGCCGCCCTGTCGGGGGTGGCAGGGCGGCTTCGGGCTGGCGGTCAGAGGGGGTGTCAGGCCGCCAGGTCGGGGTCGGCGATCTTGCGCAGCGTGACGAGCGCCTGGCGCTCGAGCTGGCGCACGCGCTCGGCGGAGATGCCGTGGCGCTTGCCGATGTCGGCGAGCTTCTGCTGACGACCGTCGAGCAGGCCGTAGCGGGCCCGCACGATGTCGGCCTCGCGGGCTCCCAGGTGGTCGATCAGCGAGCTGATCAGGTGCTTGGTCTCGTCGTCCAGGACCGCCAGGTCGGGGCCAGGCTGGGTCTCGCGGGCGATGAGGTCACCGAGCGAGGTGTCGCCGTCCTCGTCGACCGGGGTGTCCAGGCTGACGTGGTCGCGACCCCAGGACAGCAGGTCGATGACGCGGTCGACGTCCATGCCGAGCTCGTCGGCGATCTCCTGCGGCTCGGGGTCGTAGCCGAGCGTGCGCTCGAGCGTCCGGCGTGCCGCCGTGACCTGGTTCAGCTCCTCCACCACGTGCACGGGCAGCCGCACGACGCGCGCCTGCTGCGCGATGCCGCGGGTGATCGCCTGACGCACCCACCAGGTGGCGTAGGTGGAGAACTTGAAGCCCTTCGCGTAGTCGAACTTCTCGACGGCGCGGATCAGGCCGGTGTTGCCCTCCTGCACCAGGTCGAGCATCGGCATCGCGGAGCGGCCGTACTTGCGCGCGATCGAGACGACCAGGCGCAGGTTGGCGTTGATGAACTCCTGCTGGGCGCGCTCGCCCTCGGCCGCGATGAACTCGAGCTCCTCGCGGGTGGCCCGCTTGGGTGCGCCGCCCTTCGCGCGGCCGATGCGTCCTTCGTCGAGCAGGTGCTGGGCGTAGAGGCCCGCCTCGATGCTGCGGCTGAGCTCGACCTCGCGGGCGGCGTCCAGCAGCGGCGTCCGGGCGATCTCGGCCAGGTACATGCCGACGCTGTCCTTGCCCTCGGCGCTCTCGTGCCTCGTTGACGTCATGTGAATACGCCTCCCATCGTGTCTGTACCAGTGCAACGCACCGGACACACCGGGGATTCCACTCTCAGCCTCTTCTTGGCAGGTGTTCGCCGGGGTCTCAGGCCCATCTCCGGACCGCCCGCAGGAGGGTCACGGAAGGGTCCGGCGCGCCGCGGACGGGTGCGCACGGTCTCACACCGCGAGCCTGTTCCCCTCAAGTGGGACGAGGGACTAGGTTGTTCCCGTTCTTCATCCTTTTCTCAGCAACGGAAGGTTCCCCATGGCAGCCGACTTCAAGGCGCTCTCCAAGTTCGACCAGGGTGCCCTGGTCGCGGGAGCTGTCGCGATCCTGTTCTCGTTCTTCGACGCCTTCGTCACGGCCTCGGTCAAGGGCAGCGGCGACTTCGCCGTCAACACCTCGGCCGGCCGCAACGCCTGGTACAGCTTCGCGACCCTGGGCATCCTGCTCGTCATCGTCGCGGTCGCCGTCGTCGCGGTGAAGGCCTTCGCCGCGCAGAACCTCCCCGACGGCGTCCCGTGGCGCCTGGTGGCGCTCGCGACGGCCGCGCTCGGCACGATCCTGCTCGTCCTGCGTCCGCTCACCGAGGGCGGCGACGTCCCGTCCGGCATGGGCGTCGACGTGAGCGTCGGCCCGGGCTGGTCCGGCTACATCGTCTGGATCGCCGCGATCGCGCTGACCGTCTTCACGGCACTGTCGTTCAAGGACTCCGGCGAGAAGCTGCCCGAGGTCAACAAGAAGTCCGACCCGCCCGCCGCCTCCTGAGCGCAGCGGTCAGGCGGTGAACGGCGGTCGGTCGTCGAGCGCGACCGACCGCCGTCCCGCCCACCTCCACAGGCGCGCGGTGACGTCGCGGTCCTCGTCGGTGACGAGGTTGCCCATCACCCGCAGCGCCACGGTCATCAGGGTCTGCGAGCGCATGCCGAGCGGTCCGAACGTCGGCAGCAGCCGCGGCACCGTGAGCAGCCCGGCCAGACGACGCGCGATCGAGAACGCCTCGCCGTAGTGGCCGGTCAGCAGCTGGGGCCACGCCTCGGCGACGTCGGTGCGTGAGGCGAGGAGCTCCGCGCCGACGCGTCCCGTCTCCAGGCCGTAGTCGATGCCCTCGCCGTTCAACGGGTTGACGCACCCCGCCGCGTCCCCGACGAGGATCCAGTTGGGTCCGGCGACACCCGACACCGCACCACCCATCGGCAGCAGGGCCGACGTCGGCAGACGCAGGTCGGGCCCGAGCTCCCACTCCTCGCGCCGCAGCTCGGCGTAGTACTCCATGAGCGGACGGATCTGCAGCGCCGCCGGCCGCTTGGCCGTGGCCAGCGCGCCGACGCCGAGGTTGACCTCTCCGCCCTCGCCGGCCGTGCCGAGGGGGAAGATCCAGCCGTATCCGGGCAGCAGAGCGCCCTTGTCCTTCGCCGCCCGTGGCCCGGCACCCCCGCCGGGCGCCGCCCTCAGCTCCAGGTGGGAGGAGATCCACGGGTCGTCGAAGCGCCCGGACTTGACGTAGGAGCGGCCGGCGACCCCGTAGGCGGTGTCGCGATGCCACTCCCGCCCGAGGACCTTGCCGAGCGGCGACCGCACACCGTCGGCGACCACGAGTCGTTCGCAACGCACGACGTGCCGCTGCTTCTCGGGACCGACGACGAACACGACGGCGCTGACCCGGCCGGAGCCGTCGCGCTCGACGTCGACCGCCCGCGCGCGGTCCAGCGGCTGCGCACCGTCGGCGAGCGCGACGTCGCGGATGCGCGCGTCGAGCTGCGTGCGGGGCACCGCCGAACCGTGGTCGGGCAGCGAGCCGCCGGGCCAGGGGAGCAGGAGCTCCTGGCCGAAGCCCGCGGCGCGCAGGCCACGGTTCGTGCCGAACGAGCGGGTCCAGTCGCCGAGGCCGAGGCGGTCGAGCTCGGCGACGGCGCGAGGGGTCAGGCCGTCGCCGCACGTCTTGTCGCGCGGGAACGCCGCCGCGTCGGCCAGCAGCACGTCCGCACCCGCCCGGGCCGACCAGGCTGCCGCGGCAGCGCCGGCGGGCCCGGCACCCACCACGAGGACGTCGGTGCGGTCGGGCAGGCTCATGGGGCGATCATCCCATCCCGTGCCAGGATGTCGCTCATGACCTCGTCGTCCTCCGCGCCCTCGCAGGCACCGGGCCAGGAGGTCCGGTTCGCGTCCTCGGGCTCGTCGGCCTACGCCGTCGTGCTCGCGCTGTTCGCCACCATCGTGGTCGTCTCGAACGTGGTGGCCACCAAGCCGATCGAGGTCGGCTCCGGCTCGCTCACGCTCGGGCCCGTGCAGCTGTGGCCGCTCATCATCGACGGGGGAGCGGTGCTCTTCCCCCTCGCGTACGTGCTGGGCGACGTGATCTCGGAGGTCTACGGCTTCCGCGCGGCACGTCGGGCCGTGCTCACCGGCTTCGCCTGCGCCCTGCTGGCCGTCCTGACGTTCACCGTGGTCGCCCGTATCCCGGGCGCCTCGTTCTACGGCAACGACGAGGCCTTCTCGACCGTCCTGGGCCCGGTGGCGCAGATCGTGCTGGCGAGCGTCGCCGGCTACGTGTGCGGGCAGCTGACCAACGCCTGGGTGCTCACCCGGATGAAGGCGCGGACGGCCGAGCGCGCGCTGGTGGCGCGGCTCGCGTCGTCGACCGGTCTCGGCGAGCTCGTCGACACCTTCCTGTTCTGCGCGATCGCGGCGAGCGCCATCGGCATCACGGGCACGGGCGGGTTCCTCAACTACTTCGTGGTCGGGGTGCTGTTCAAGGTGGCGGTGGAGCTGCTCGTCATGCCGGTGACGGTGCTCGTGATCGCGCGGCTCAAGGCCGCCGAGCCCACGTACTGAGCCCTGCGGCGCGGTCCGGCGCTCGCCTCAGCGGGAGGAGCGGATCCGGCCCATCGTCTCGGCGCGCAGCTCGTCGAACGTGCCGTCCTCGAGGGCGGCCCTCATGCGGTCGACCAGGCGCACCACGTAGCGCTCGTTGTGGATCGTGGTCAGGGTCGCGGCGAGGTACTCCTTGGCCTTGAACAGGTGGTGCAGGTAGGCGCGCGTGTAGTGCGCGCAGGTGTAGCAGTCGCAGTCGTCCTCGATCGGCTCGAAGCGGCGGCGCGATCGGGCGACGAGCAGGTTCTCGCGTCCGTCGGCGGTGTACACGCGCGAGGAGCGCGCCACCCGCGACGGGCCGACGCAGTCGAACGTGTCGGCACCCGCCTCGACCGCGGCGAACAGGTCGTCGGGCTCGCCGATGCCGAGCAGGTGACGGGGCTTGTCGTCGGGGAGCTCGTCGGTGACCCAGCCGACGATGGTCGCCAGGTTCTCCTTCTCGATGGCGCCGCCGATGCCGAACCCGTCGAAGCGCGTGCCGTCGACCTCGAGCTCGGCCAGGTGCCGTGCGGCGCGACGGCGCAGGTCCTCGTGCTGGGCGCCCTGCACCACCCCGAACAGGGCAGGTCCAGCGGGCCCGGCGGGGGTGCCGGGCTGGGGGCGGCGAGCGGGCCCGGTGGGGGTGCCGGCGAGGGTGCCGGGCTGGGGGCGGCGAAGAGAAGAGAGGCGGCGGTGCTCGGCGAGGCAGCGCGCGGCCCACGCCTCGGTGCGGGCCAGCGACTCCTCCTGGTAGGCGCGGCTGTCCAGGAGGGTGGTCAGCTCGTCGAACGCGAAGATGACGTCGGCGCCCAGGCGGTGCTGGATGCCCATGGACACCTCGGGGGTGAACCGGTGGGTCGAGCCGTCGAGGTGGCTGCGGAAGGTGACGCCGTCGTCGTCGACGTGCGCCAGGCGGTCCTTGTCGGTGGCGATGACGTCGGCGGCCTCGGACGTGGAGTCCATCGACAGCGTCTTGCGGAACCCGGCGCCGAGGCTCATGACCTGGAAGCCGCCGGAGTCGGTGAAGGTCGGGCCGGACCAGCCCATGAACCGGCCGAGCCCGCCGGCCTCCTCCACGACGTCGTCGCCGGGCTGGAGGTACAGGTGGTAGGCGTTGGCGAGCAGGGCCTGCGCGCCGAGCTCGGCCATCGCCTCCGGCAGCACCGCCTCGACGGTGGCCTTGGTGCCGACGGGGACGAAGGCGGGCGTGCGGATCGTGCCGTGCGCGGTGGTGAGCGTGCCGGTGCGGCCGGCGCGGTCCCCGAGGCGGGCGCCGACCTCGAAGAGCGGCGGGGTCGTGGTGGGCGAGTCGGTCACGGGCTCATCCAAGCAGGCGACGGGCCCTGCGTCAGCGCAGGGCGGTGAGGTCACGCAGCAGCGTCCAGGCGGGGACGAGGGCGCCGAGGGTGAGCAGCACGAAGCCCGCGTTCCAGGCCGCGGCGGGCAGGGGCGTGAGCCGGGCGAGCACGTCGGCGTCGCTCGTGCGCGACCGCGACCTGCGCCGCGACGACCACAGCTCGACCGTGGTGCGCGGTCCGCCGACCAGCAGGAACGTGGAGAGCGCGACGGCGGCGAACCCCTGCGCCGCCGGGTCGGTGCGCCACACCAGCAGCGCGACGCCGGCCCCGGCGAGTCCCACCACGAGGAGACCGAACACGTTGCGGATGAACACGAGCATGCCGGCGACGACAGCGAGCGCGGTCCACAGGGCCCAGGCGGTGCGATCGAGCGACACGAGCGCGAGCAGCCCGAGGCCGAGGGCGCTCGGTGCGAGGTAGCCCGCGGCGGCGGTGGCCACCATGCCGGGGCCGGTGGGCCGGCCCACCGAGGTGGTCAGCCCCGAGGTGTCACGGTGCAGGCGCACCCCATTCAGCCGCCGACCGGTCAGCACGGCGACCAGCGCGTGGCCCGCCTCGTGCACGAGGGTGACGACGTGCCGGCCGGCCCCCCATCCCCACGGCAGCAGCGCCAAGGCGGCGCCGACCGCCGCGGGGACGTAGGGGCTCATCGGGCGGCTCCGGCCGGACCGGGGCTCAGACGACCGGTCGGTCGACGAGCTGCACGCGCGAGGCGTCGCGGGCCGACTCGCCCATGGCGGCCGCCATGCGGTGCATGAGCGCACCCTCGCGGTGACGGCTCTGCCGGTCGAGCGTCAGGCCGAGCGCGGTGTGCGCCCAGCCGCTCGTGGGCTCCAGCTCGACGAGCCGACGGAACGCCTCCTCCGCAGGCCGCAGCTGGGCGGCCGCGAAGTGGGCACGAGCGAGCAGCTCCCACGCCGACGCGTTGTCGGGGGAGTCCTCGACGACCCGCCGCAGGACGCGCGCGGCGTCGCGGGGGTAGCGCGACTCCAGCAGCTCCTCGCCGAGCCGGAAGGCGTCGAAGACGTCCATCGCCGCGATCTGGTCGTCGGAGATGTTCGGGGTCAGGTAGATGGTCATGGGGCTCCTCCTCCCGGGGCGTGCTGGTCGGGCTCGTCAACGGCGTCGTCGTCCGGTTCATTCCCGCGCTCACGGGGCCGGCGCGGGGTCCTGCTGGTCGCCGGTCGTGGCGCTCGGGGTTGGCGTCGGCACGGGGTCGGCGCTCGACGTCGGGGTCGGCGTCGGCGTGGGGTCGGGGGTGGCCTCGTCGTCGGGGGTCGGCGACGCCGTGGGGTCCGGGGTGGCGGTCTCGGTGGGCGTCGGTCGCTCGTCGCGCGGTGTCGAGTCGCCGCCACCGCCGGAGAAGTGGCCGATGCGGGGGTTGTCGGGGTTCGAGCCGTAGGCCTTGCCGGTCACGAGCTCGTAGCTGCCCATGGCCACGCCCGCGACGAGCAGGACGACCACGGTCGACAGGGCCACGGCCCTCCACCGGATGGTGCGGCGGGGCGCGTCGACCACCTCGGCGCCGGTGACCTCCTCGTGCGTGGCACGGCGGACCGCGGCCAGGGCCTCGGCGGTGTGACCGGGCTCGGCCTCGGTCTCGACGACCTGGCCGCCGTCGGTCTGCACGATGAGCGTGCGTCCCTTGTCGAGCGTGCTGGCGTAGAGCGAGGACGTGATGGTGACGACCAGGCTGCCCAGCGCGGCCCCGACGATGGTGCCGGCCACGCCGAGCGCGGAGGCGATCCACGCCGACGTCATCGCGGCGAGGGCACCGGCCAGCACCTGGAACCACGACAGGCCGCCCAGGACCGAGGAACGTTCGCGGGTGTCGGTGGAGTCAGGCATGGATTCCAGCGTAGGGGGGCCACGCCAGCCGTTCGAGCCGCGCGGAACGCGTTCCACGTCACGCATCGACAGGGGTCCGGCACGCCTGCACGGTTCTGTCGGTCAGTCTTGCCAGACTCGGACCCATGGCTCCCACCCTCACCCTCCTGCTCGGTCTGCTCGTCGGTGTCGCGCTCGGCGTGGTGGTCGGCCTGTTGGTCGCCCGCCTGCGTCAGGTCGACGGGGCGGCGGGCGCCGAGGACCCCGCGGTGGTCCAGGCCCGACACGCCGCGGAGCTGGCCGAGGTGCGGCACATGGCCCGCGCGGAGCTCGCCGACGCGCGGCACGCGGCGGCGGCGGAGCGGGCGCAGGTCGAGCAGGCGCTGGCGGCGGAGCGCAGCCGCGTCGAGAGCGCTCTCGCCGCGGCCAAGGCCGACGTCGAGGCCCGGCTCGCGGCCACGCGGGCCGAGGCGGACGCCCTGCGCGAGCAGGTCGAGGTCGCCCGGCGTCAGACGCGCGAGCTCGTGGCGCAGCACGACCGCGAGGCCAAGGAGCGCCAGGCCAAGGAGCAGAGCGAGAGCCGCGTGCTGCAGAAGCTCGCGCCGGTGGCCACCCAGCTCCAGCAGATGCAGCGCAAGGTCGAGGAGATCGAGGAGAAGCGTGCCCGGCAGCACGGCCACCTCGCCGAGCAGATCCGCGCCACGCAGGAGTCGGCGGCGCGCTCCCAGCAGGCTGCAGAGACGCTCTCCGGCGCCCTGCGCAACAACACGGTCCGCGGGGCCTACGGCGAGACCCAGCTGACGTCGCTCGTGGAGTCGGCCGGGCTGCTCAACCGCATCGACTTCTCCACCCAGGAGTCAATCACCGCCGACTCCGGCGCCCGACGTCCCGACATGGTCATCAAGCTGCCGGGACGCAAGCAGATGGCGGTCGACGCGAAGGTGCCTTACGCGGTCTTCATCGACGCGAACCGCCCCGACCTCGACGACGCCGAGCGCAAGCGGATGTTCGTGCAGCACGCGAAGGCCGTGCGGGCGCACGTCGACGCGCTGGCCCAGAAGGAGTACTGGACCGGTCTGCCCACCAGCCCGGAGTTCACGGTGGCGTTCATCCCGAACGACGCGATCCTCAACGCCGCGCTCGACGCCGACCCGTCGCTCATGGAGCACGCGTTCGCGCGGGGCATCGTGCTGGCGACGCCGGTCAACCTGTGGGCGGTGCTCAAGACCGTGGCGTTCACCTGGCGCCAGGAGGACCTCGCCGAGAACGCGCAGGAGCTCGTCGACCTCGGACGTGAGCTGTACAAGCGGCTCGGCACCCTGTCCTCGCACGTGTCCAAGCTCGGCCGCTCGCTCGAACGGTCGGTCAAGGACTACAACACCTTCGTCGGCTCGCTCGAGCGCGGCGTGCTCGTCACGGCACGCAAGCTCGACCGCGTCGACGACACGGCCCTGCTGGGCGACGTGCAGGAGCTCGACGTCGACCCGCGCAGCCTCACCGCGAGCGAGCTGACGCAGCCCTCCCCGTCGCAGGAGTTCGCGCTGTTCGAGGACCTCGAGCGACCCGAGATCGACCCGCTCCTCGTCGAGGGCGAGACCGTCGACGACGCGCAGGAGCAGGCGGGCTGAGCGGCCCACCTGTCCGTGGCGTCCCTGGCGGGGCGAGCCACGGGCGGCGGGTCAGCCGAGCGCCTGCTCCAGGTCGGCCAGCAGGTCGGCCGTGTCCTCGATGCCCACGCTGAGCCGCACCAGGTCGTCTGGCACCTCCAGCACCGAGCCCGCGGTCGACGCGTGCGTCATGGCCCCCGGGTGCTCGATGAGCGACTCGATGCCACCGAGGCTCTCCGCGAGGGTGAAGATGCGGGTCCGCGCGCAGAGGTCGAGTGCCGCCTGGCGCCCTCCCGCCAGCCGCAGCGAGACCATGCCGCCGAAGCGACGCATCTGCCGGGCGGCGACCTCGTGCCCGGGGTGGTCGGGCAGGCCGGGGTAGAGCACCGACGCGACGGCCGGGTGACCGACGAGGAGGTCGACGACCGCCTCCGCGTTCGTGCAGTGCTGCTCCATCCGGACCGCGAGCGTCTTCGCGCCGCGGAACGTCAGGTAGGCGTCGAACGGACCCGGCACGCCGCCGGCGCCGTTCTGCAGGAAGGCGAACCCGGTGTCGAGCTCGGCGTCGTCGGTGACGAGCGCGCCGCCCACCACGTCGGAGTGGCCGCCGAGGTACTTCGTGGTGGAGTGCAGGACCACGTCGGCGCCGAGGGCGAGCGGCTGCTGCAGGTAGGGCGAGGCGAAGGTGTTGTCGACGACGAACCGTGCACCTGCGGCGTGCGCGACCTCGGCCACCTGCTCGACGTCGGCGACGTTGAGCAGCGGGTTGGTCGGGGTCTCGACCCACACGACCTTCGTCTCGGGCCGGATCGCAGCGCGGACGGCGTCGACGTCGTTGACGGCGACGGGCGTGTAGGAGATGCCCCAGTGGGTGAACACCTTGTCGATGAGCCGGAAGGTGCCGCCGTAGGCGTCGTCGGGGATGACGAGGTGGTCACCGGGCCGCAGCAGGGTGCGCAGGGCGGCGTCGGTGGCCGCCATGCCCGAGGAGAACGCGCGACCGTGCGCGCCGTTCTCGAGCGACGCCAGGTTCGCCTCGAGCGCCGCGCGGGTCGGGTTGCCGGTGCGGGCGTACTCGTAGCCGCCGCGCATGCCACCCACGCCGTCCTGGGCGAAGGTCGAGGACGCGTAGATCGGCACGTTCACCGCGCCGGTCTGCGGGTCGGGCTCGAAGCCTGCGTGGATCGCGCGGGTCGCGAAGCCCAGCGCCTCGCCCGTGCGGTCGTCGCTCTGGTCGCTCATACGTGCACCCCCAGGAGGTCGTGCCGGGTCAGGACGCCCAGCGGCTTGCCGTCCTCGATCACCATGACGGCGTCGCTGTCCTTCAGCATCGTCAGCGCGGTGTCGAGGTCCTCGTGCGCGCCGAGCAACGGCAACGGCGGCTCCATGTGCTTCCACACCGGGTCGGTGAGCGAGGCGCGACCCTCGAAGACGGCGCTGATGAGGGTGCGCTCGCTGACGCTGCCGGCGACCTCGCCGATGACGACGGGCGGCTCGGCGCCGACGACCGGCATCTGGGAGACGTTGTACTCGCGCAGGATCTCGATCGCGTCGCGGATGGTCTCCGACGGGTGGGTGTGCACGAGCGCGGGCAGGTCACCGGACTTGCGGCGCAGCACCGCGCCGACGCTGGGCCGGTCGGTGTGGCCGTCGAGCGGCTCGCGCAGGAAGCCGTAGGACGACATCCAGTCGTCGTTGAAGATCTTGGAGAGGTAGCCGCGTCCGCCGTCGGGCAGCAGGACCACGACGACGGCGTCGGGGCCCTCGCGCTCGGCCACCTCGAGCGCCGCGACGACGGCCATGCCGCAGGAGCCTCCGACCAGCAGCCCCTCCTCGCGGGCGAGGCGGCGGGTCATCTCGAACGCGTCGGCGTCGGAGACCGCGATGATCTCGTCGGCGATCTCGGGGTCGTAGGCGCTCGGCCAGAAGTCCTCGCCGACACCCTCCACCAGGTACGGGCGGCCCGTGCCGCCGGAGTAGACCGAGCCCTCGGGGTCGGCGCCGATGATCTTGACCCGACCGCCGGAGACCTCCTTGAGGTAGCGGCCGGTGCCGGTGATGGTGCCGCCCGTGCCGACGCCGGCCACGAAGTGCGTGACCGTGCCGTCGGTGTCGGCCCAGATCTCCGGACCCGTCGTCTCGTAGTGCGAGGCCGGCCCGGCGGGGTTGGAGTACTGGTCGGGCTTCCAGGCGTTCGGGGTCTCGCGGACGAGCCGGTCGGAGACGTTGTAGTAGCTGTCGGGGTGCTCCGGCGGCACGGCGGTCGGGCAGACCACGACCTCGGCGCCGTAGGCACGCAGGGTGTTGCGCTTGTCCTCGCTGACCTTGTCGGGGCAGACGAAGATGCAGGAGTAGCCGCGCTGCTGGGCCACCAGCGCGAGCCCGACCCCGGTGTTGCCGGAGGTGGGCTCGACGATGACGCCGCCGGGCTTGAGCGCGCCGGAGGCCTCGGCCTCGTCGACCATCTTGACGGCGATCCGGTCCTTGGAGCTGCCGCCGGGGTTGAGGTACTCGATCTTGGCCGCCACCAGGGCAGATCCTGCCGGGACGACGCTGGACAACTTCACGAGCGGGGTGCCGCCCACGAGGTCGACCACGTGGTTCGCGATACGCATGACGTTCATCCTGCCACCCGTGTCGAGCGTGGAACCGCCGAGGCGTCGCCGACCCTCCCGTGCGGGGGAGCGGTCGACGACGCCCTCGGGTGAGGTCCGTCAGACGACGGCGCCGTCGGTGTTCCGTCCGTCGTCGATCTGGGCGTACTTGTCGACGACCTTGGGCTTCTTGTCCGGGTCGTGCGGCCAGCGCTCCTCGAGCTTCACGGCGAGGGCGGACGCCGTGAAGATCGTCGAGAGGATGCCGATCGAGAGCCCGAGCAGGAGGGCGATCGCGAAGTCGGTCAGCGAGTCGCCACCGAGGAACGCGAGCGCCGCGAGGATGAACATGGCACCGAGGCCGGTGTTCACCGTGCGCGGGATCGTCTGCAGGATCGCCTCGTTCACGACGTCGCGCAGCCGTCGGCCTCGGTTCTCGCCCGTGTGCTCGCGGATGCGGTCGAACACGACGATCGTGTCGTTGACCGCGAGGCCGATGATCGACAGCACCGCGGCCAGGAACACGCCGTCGATCGGCTTGCCCCACCACGCGAAGATGCCGACCACGGTGAGCACGACCGACGCCATCGACAGCTGGGCCGACACCGCGTAGGTCCAGCGGAACCGCCAGGCGAGGTAGACCATCTGCGCGGCGATGGCGATCGCGAACGCGATGAGCGCCTTGTCGCGCAGCTCCTTGCCGAGGCTCGGACCGATCAGCTCGTCGCGCTCCTTCGTGGCCTGGCCCGCGACCGACTCGACGGCCTCCTCGACCTCGACGGCCTCGTCGTTGGTGATGTCGTCGAGGCGGACGCTGACGTTCTCGCTCTGACCGTCGCCGGACGACTCCTGCACGACGGCGCGCGGGAAGCCCGCGTCCGACACCGCCTCGCGCACCTCCTGCACGTCGACGGCCTGGGCGGTGGAGAACTCGAGGATGCGCCCGCCCGTGAACTCGACGCCGAGGTTCAGGCCGCGCAGCAGGATGCCGCTGATCGACACGCCAGCGACGACCAGGGTGAGGCCGATCCAGAGCCCGCTGCGACGCATCAGGTTCGGGCCGCGCTCGTTGAGCCACTTGCGGACCGGGCCCGTCGAGGCCACGCCGGTGAGACCGGGCCGCTTCTTCAGGAACGACCGCTTCACCGCGAACTCGGTGAGCACGCGTGCGACGACCAGCGCCGAGAACATCGATGCGATGGTGCCGATCGTCAGGGTGACGCCGAAGCCCTTGACCGGACCGGACGCCAGGAAGAACAGCAGCGCGGCGGCCAGCACCGTGGTGACGTTGGAGTCGAGGATGGCCGACCACGCCTTGTTGAAGCCGGTCGTGAGCGAGGTGTGCAGGTTGCCGTTCTTCTCGTACTCCTCGCGGGCTCGCTCGAACACCAGCACGTTGGCGTCGATGGCCAGGCCGATGGCGAGCACGAAGCCCGCCAGGCCGGGCAGCGTGAGGGTCGCGCCGAGCCAGACGAGCAGGCCGTAGGAGATCGCGGCGTAGGTGGCCAGCGCGAACGTGGCCATGAGCCCGACCACGCGGTACACGAGCACGATGAACAGGCCGGTCAGGATGATGCCGATGATGCCGGCCTCGATGGACGCGTCGATCGCCGCGTCGCCCAGCGTCGCGCCGACCGTGCGCTGCTCGATGACCTCGACGGGCACCGGGAGCGCGCCGCCCTTGATGAGGACGGCGAGGTCGTCGGCCTGGGCCTGGGTGAAGTTGCCGGTGATGCTGGTGCTGTTGCCGCCGCCGGAGCGGCACAAGTCGGGCTGGACGGCGGGGGAGGAGATGATGTCCTCGTCGAGCAGGATGGCGACCCGGTTGCCGCCCTCGGTGTTGGCGCAGGCGGCCGCGACGAGGTCGCGCCAGCCGGTGCGGCCCTCGCCGGCGAAGTTGACGTTGACGACCCACTGGCCCACGCCCTGCTGCGGCGTGGCGGCCTCGGCGTCGGAGACCCCCTCGCCGTCGACGAGCGTCGGGCCGAGGAGCAGCGGCTGGCCCTGCTCGTCGTTCGCGACGACCTGGCCGTCCTCGGGCTTCTGGCCCTCCTGCGCGGGGCGCAGGACCTCGTGGAAGGAGAGCTGGGCGGTCTGGCCGATGACCTCGGCCGCCTCCCGCGGGTCGGTCACGCCGGGGAGCTCGACGATGATCCGGCGGTCGCCGGACTGGGCGAGGGTCGGCTCGGCGACGCCCAGGGCGTCGACACGGCCGCGGATGACCTCCAGGGCCCGGGAGGTCGACTCGGCGTCGGCCTTGACGCGGTCGGTGTCCTGGGTCTCGAGGACGATCTGCGTGCCGCCCTCGAGGTCGAGGCCGAGGTTGGCGGGCTTGAAGTAGGCGAAGGCGAGGGAGGCGGCGAGCACGGCGAACGCCGCGATCGCACGCCACAGAGGGGCGCGCTGGTGCATGGATGACTTTCGGGATGGACGACGGGACGGCTGACGAAGGTGCGTCAGGCCGTCGGCGGTCCGCGTCCCGCGGCGGCGGGTGCCTCGGACTCCACCACGGCGACCCCTGCGTCGACGACCGTGTCGCGGGCGAGGACCGGGGCGACGGGCGCGCTCTCGGGCGGCAGCGCCCAGAGGTCGAGGTGGTGCTGGTCGACGTGCTGGCCCGATGCCTTCACGTGCGCCGCCTGGTGGCTCGACGCAGCCGAGGTGTGCGTCGTCGTGGCCCGCTGGTGCGCCCCCGCGTGGGTGGCGCCGATCCCGGCCACGAGGAACAGCCCGACGACGGCCGCGCTCAGGGCGGCAGCCAGCGTGCGGCGGGGTCCGGGCATGGGGTGCAGTCTAGGCGACGCGCGCGACGGGACCGTCGGCCTAGGCTCGGGGGCATGAGCCACGACCTCCTCCACCGTCCCCTCGGCCACTCCGGCATCCAGGTGCCCGTCGTCGGCATCGGCTGCAACGCCTTCGGCACGCGCATCGACGCCCCGCAGGTGCAGGCCGTGGTCGACGCCGCCCTCCAGCGGGGCGTCACCTTCTTCGACACCGCCGACGTCTACGGCTTCGGCGCGAGCGAGGAGCTGCTCGGCGCGGCGCTCGGGTCACGTCGCGACGAGGTGGTCGTCGCCACGAAGTTCGGCATGGACATGCAGGGCCGCAACGGCGACGACGGGGGTCGACGGGGGAGCGCCGCCTACGTCCGCACCGCCGTCGAGGCCAGCCTGCGACGTCTGGGCACCGACCACCTCGACCTCTACCAGCTGCACACGCCGGACCCCGCCACCCCGCTCGACGAGACGCTCGAGGCGCTCGACGCCCTCGTGCAGGCCGGCACGGTGCGCGCCGTCGGCTGCTCGAACTTCCAGTCCTGGCAGCTGGTCGACGCCGACTGGCGCGCCCGGACCGCCGGACTCACCCGGTTCACGACCGCGCAGAACGAGTACTCGCTGTACAACCGGACCGCGGAGGTCGAGCTGACCCCGGCCTGCGAGCACCTCGACGTCGGGATCCTGCCGTACTTCCCGCTCGCCTACGGGCTGCTGACCGGAAAGTACCGGCGCGGGGAGGACGCGCCGGAGGGGACCCGGCTGGCGACGCAGTCCGAGCGGCTGGCGACGGCCGACTGGGAGCGCATCGACACGCTCCAGTCCTTCGCCGACGCTCGGGGCATCTCGCTGCTGGAGCTGGCCATGGGTGGACTGGCGGCCCAGCCGGCGGTCAGCAGCGTCATCGCGGGCGTGTCCCGTCCGGAGCAGGTGGCGGCGAACGCCGACGCCGTCTCGTGGCAGCCGAGCGAGGACGACCTGACGGAGCTCGCGTCGATCGGCCGCCCGGCGCAGTCGTACACGACCTTCGCCCCGGCCTGAGCGCGCCGCGTGCACGAGGGCGGCGACACGAAGATGGTGGGGCGCCGGGCCGGGAAGCGCCTCACGGCGCGTGGCCGCTCGTAGCGGCTATTTTTGGGACCCGGGGCTTACCGCGGCCCGGCGCGATGACCAGCCTAGCCCGCCGCTGGGCACGCACAAGCGATGTGGTCGGGCGGCCTGCGATGCCGCCCCCGGCGGTCCGCCGGCAGCGACCGGAGGACGCGTGGTGCGCGCCTCAGTGCAGCGAGCCGGACCGCTCGAGCGCCGCCGCCCGACGCAGGTGCAGCGCCATGTCGAGCAGGCGTGCGCCGCTGTGCGCGTCGGCGTCGTCGAGCTGTCCGCGGCCGACGCCGACGATGTGCGCGAACGCCGCCGCGCGGTCGAGGACGACGTCGAGGTCGGTGACGACGATGCCGCGCACGACCGTGTCGACGAGGTCGACCACCTCATCGGCGCCAGGCGGCTCGACGACGCCGGCGAGCATCTCGTGCACGGGCGCGAAGCCGCGCCCGGCGGCGAACTCGGCGGCGGCCTGGCGGGGCTGGCGGTGGACCCACTCGCGCAGCAGGTAGAGCCGCCACAGCGCGCCCGACAGCGTGTCGGGCGGGGCGTGCGACCACAGCTCGGCGATCACGCCGAGGCCCTCGGCGTCGGACAGGTGCAGCACGCGGTCGACGAGGTCGCGGTCGTCGCGGTCGATCGGTCCCCGCACGAGCAGGTGCGCGATCCGGTGGCCGGCGGCGGCCACCTCGGCCGGGTCGGTGTCGTGCGCGAGCGCCTCGAAGAGTCCCTGCCCGGGCAGGGACGGGCGATGGAAGTCGCTCATCCTGCGGACCGTCCGGGCATGGGCCCCACCGTATCCGGGGCCCGGTCGTCCGGCACCCAGATCGCGTGCGTCAGACGTGCGCGTCGGGTCGCGGGGCGGTGGGCGCCGCGCTTGCCTGGGGGCGCAGGTAGAGCCACAGCACCGGCACCACGTAGGCCACCCAGGCGATCGTCTGCAGCCAGGTCGGGTCGGGCTGGAAGTTCACGGTGCCCTTGAGGAGCGTGCCGTACCAGCTGTCGGGTGCGATGACACCGGAGACGTCGAACGCGAGGTTCGTGATGCCGGGCAGGATGCCGGCCTCCTGCAGGTCGTGGACGCCGTAGGCGAGCACGCCGGCGGCGACCACGATGAGCAGGGCACCCGTCACCTGGAAGAAGGTCGAGAGGTTGATGCGCAGGGCCCCGCGGTAGATGAGGTAGCCCAGGAGCACCGCGACGAGGATGCCTGTGGTCGCGCCGACGAACGGCGAGGCGGTGTAGCTGCCGGAGATCGTGGCCCAGATGATCGCGGCGGTCTCCAGACCCTCGCGCCCGACGGTCAGGAACGCGACCGTGGCGATGGCGACGGGTCCGAGCTCGACCGCCGTCGCGAGCTCGCCCTCGAGCTCGCGCTTGAGCCCGCGGGCGGTACGGCGCATCCAGAAGATCATCCACGTGACCAGGGCGGCGGCGAGGATCGAGAGCGTCCCGCCGACGGCTTCCTGCCACACGAAGGGGAGCTGCTCGAAGGCGAGCGTCACGGCCGTGAACACGAGCACGACGAGGGCCAGCGCTCCGCCCACGCCGATCCAGATGTAGCGGACGTCGCGGCGGCGGTCCGTGCGCACGAGGTAGGCCAGCAGGATGCTGACGACGAGGCTGGCCTCCAGCCCCTCGCGCAGACCGATCAGGAAGTTGGCGAGCACACCGACATGCTACTCAGGTTCGCCTTGCCTCAGTGGGTGATCCCGCGCACGACTGAGGGTGCGTGACCGATCAGGGCGTCAGGGCGTCGACGAGGTCGGCGGCGACGAGCTCGACCTGCCACGGACGGGCCCCGCCCTCGGTGAGCGCGTCGCCGACGTGGACGACGTCGACGACGGTCGGCGGGTCCCAGGCCAGACCGCGGACGAGGCCGGGGGAGATGAGGTTCTCCGGCGGCAGGTCGTGCTGCTCGGCGATGCGCGTGACCGCCTCGCGGGCCGATGTCAGCCGCGCCGCGGCCTCGGGGTGCTTGTCGGCCCACGCGCGCGGCGGGGGCGGCCCCTCGCGGTGCTGCGTGGAGAGCGGCAGGGCGTCGTCGGGGAGGGCGAGGCCCTCCTCGACCGCGTCGAGCCACTGCTGCAGGAAGCGGCGCGGTCCGCGCGAGCGCATGACGGGCAGGTTGCGCAGCGTCGAGGCGTCGCGGGGAGCCTCGCGGGCGATCTCGAGGATGGAGGCGTCGGGCAGGATCCGCCCGGGCGTCGTGTCGCGCTGCTCGGCGATCCGGTCGCGCGCCTCCCAGAGGGCGCGCACCAGCCCGAGGGTACGTCGGCCACGGGCCCGGTGGATCCCCGACGTGCGCCGCCAGCGCTCCTCCTTCGGCGGAGCCCCCGTGAACGACAGGAGGGCCTCGAAGTCCTGCGCGGCCCACTCGCGCTTGCCGGCGCGCTCGAGGTCGGCCTCGATGAGGTTGCGCAGCTCGATGAGCACCTCGACGTCGAGCGCGGCGTACTCGAGCCAGGGCTCCGGCAGCGGTCGCGTCGACCAGTCGGCGGCCGAGTGCTCCTTGGCCAGGCTCAGCCCGAGGTAGTGCTCCACGAGGGAGGCCAGGCCCACGCGCGGGAGGTTGAGCAGCCGGCCGGCGAGCTCGGTGTCGAACAGGGCGGTCGGGTGCAGCCCGACCTCGGCGAGGCACGGCAGGTCCTGCGTGGCCGCGTGCAGGATCCACTCCGCGTCGCCGATCGCCTCGTCGAGGTCGACGAGGTCGTCGAAGGCGATGGGGTCGACCAGGCCGGTGCCGCTGCCGTCGCGGCGCACCTGCACGAGGTAGGCCCGCTGGGAGTAGCGGTAGCCCGACGCCCGCTCGGCGTCGAGGGCCACCGGACCGTGGCCGAGCGCGAGACGCGCGCAGTAGGCCACGTAGTCGTCGACCGTGTCGATGACGGGGGGCAGGGGGTCACGCAGCTGCAGACGTGGAAGAGGAGGAGCCTGCTCCTCCGGGCTCCCCGTCTCCTCGGGCACGGAGGTCAACGGCGACCTCGGCGACGCTGCAGCGGGACGACGCCCGGTGCGAGCGGGGGCAGACCGGCGAGCGTGCAGAGCAGCTCGGTCCAGGCGGCGACGTGCGCTCCGGCCTCGGAGGTGGGTGTCCAGGACGCGCGGATCTCGACCTGGGCCGAGCCGGTGTCGCCGGCCATCTCGCCGAAGGTCTCGGTGCTCACGACCGTGACGCTGCCGCTGGCGGCGGTGTGCGTGCCGCCCTGCGCCTCGAGCGCGTCGACCAGCCAGCTCCACCCGACGGTCGCCAGGGCGGGGTCCTCGGCCATCTCGCGCTCGACCTCGGCCCGCGCGAACGTGACGCAGCGGAACGTGCCGTCCCACGCGTCGTTGCCGGCGGGGTCGTGCAGCAGGATGAAGCGACCGGTGGCCACGTCGTCGCCGCCGACCTCGAGGTCGCCGCTCAGGGCGTGCGCGAACGGCGCGATCCGCTGGGGTGCGGGGATCTCGTCGACGACGACCTCGGGACGCACCGGTGCGGCCAGCAGCTGCTCCAGGGCAGCGGCGAACGCTGGAGGGGTGTGATCGAACTCGCTGCGGGCGCCCACAGGCCGATGGTAGGCACTCCGGGCGCCGACCGGGTCCCGACACGCAGACGGTGATCCCACCCCTGAGAGAATCCCTCGGTGACCACCTCCCCCTCCGCCCGGCTCGCCGAGAGCGACTTCCTGCGCGCGTGCCGTGGCGAGCCCACGAGCCGCACCCCTGTCTGGTTCATGCGTCAGGCGGGTCGCCACCTGCCGGAGTACCTGAAGGTGCGCGAGGGCGTCGCGATGCTCGACTCGTGCTTCACGACCGACCTCGTCGTCGAGATCACGATGCAGCCGGTGCGTCGCTACGGCGTCGACGCGGCGATCTTCTTCTCCGACATCGTCGTCCCGCTCAAGGCGATCGGGGTGGACCTCGACATCGTGCCCGGCACGGGACCGGTGATCGCCGACCCGATCCGTCGGCGCGGACAGCTCGACCAGCTGCGCCGGCTCGAGCCCGACGACGTGGAGAGCATCGCCGCGGCGGCGCGGGCGCTCGTGGGGGAGCTGGGCGGCACGCCGCTCATCGGCTTCGCCGGCGCGCCGTTCACGCTCGCGTCGTACCTCGTGGAGGGCGGGCCCTCGCGCGACCACCGGATCACGAAGCAGCTGATGTACTCCCAGACCGGCCTGTGGAACGACCTGCTCGAGCGGCTCTCGCACCTGGCGGCCGACTTCCTGCGCGTGCAGGTCGAGGCCGGCGCCTCCGCGGTGCAGCTGTTCGACTCCTGGGCCGGCGCGCTGTCGCCGTCGGACTACGAGACCTACGTGGCCCCCCACTCCCGACGCGTGCTCGAGTCGGTCGCCGACCTCGGCGTGCCTCGTATCCACTTCGGGGTCGGCACCGGCGAGCTGCTCGACCAGATGGGCGACGTCGGCGCCGACGTGGTCGGGGTCGACTGGCGCGTGCCGCTGGACCGCGCCATCGAGAAGGTCGGACCGCACCGCTCCGTGCAGGGCAACCTCGACCCGACGCTGCTCTTCGCCCCGGCCGACGTGCTGCACACGAAGGCGGCCGCCGCGATCGAGCGCGGTCGCGGTGCGCGGGGGCACGTCTTCAACCTCGGCCACGGCGTGCTGCCGCAGACCGACCCCGACGCGGTGAAGGGTCTCGTCGACTTCGTGCACGGCTACGAGCGCGTCTGATGCGCGTCGCCGTCGTCGGGGCCGGCATCGGCGGGCTGGTCGCCGCCCTCGACCTGCGTGAGGCCGGGTGCGACGTCGTCGTGCTCGAGGGTGCCGACCAGGTGGGCGGCAAGCTGCGCGTCGACGACGTCGGCGACCTGCGCGTCGACGTCGGCGCGGAGTCGATGCTGGCGCGTCGGCCCGAGGCCGTCGACCTCGCCGCCCGGGTCGGGGCGGAGCTGACCCACCCGGCGACGACGTCGGCCGCGATCTGGACGCGGGGTGCGCTGCGTCCGCTGCCGCCGACGGTCATGGGCGTGCCTGCCGACCTCGACGCCCTCGAGGCGTCGGGGATCCTCGCCGAGCGTCCGGTGCCGCACGCCGAGCCGGTGCCCGACGACGACGTGTCGGTGGCGGCCTTCCTCGCGCCGCGGGTCGGTCGCGAGGTGGTCGACCGGCTCGTCGAGCCGCTGCTCGGCGGCGTGTACGCCGGTCACGCGGACCGCCTGTCGCTGCGCGCCGCCGCGCCGCAGGTGCTGGCGCTGGGCGCCGATCCGCTCGCGGGGGCCGCTGCCACCCGGGCCACGACGCGCACCCTCGCCACGCCGGTGTTCGCCGGCGTCGTCGGCGGGGTGGGCACGCTCCCGCAGCGCGTCGTCGAGCACGGTGACCTCGACGTGCGGCTCCGGTCGACCGTGCGGGCCGTGCGGGTCGACGATGGCGTCTGGACGGTCTCCGCGGGCCCGGTGTCGGCGATCGAGACGTACGAGGTCGACGCGGTCGTCGTCGCGACACCGGCGCCGGCCACCGCGCGCCTGCTCGCCGAGGTCGCGCCGCCGGCGGCCTTCGCGCTGGCCGCCGTCGACTACGCCTCGATGGCGCTGGTGACGTTCGTGCTCGACGGGCCGATCGACGTGGAGGGCTCGGGATTCCTCGTGCCGCCGGTCGACGGCACGGTGGTGAAGGGCTCGACGATCTCCTCGCAGAAGTGGGCCTGGCTGGGGGAGCGGGCGGGTGACCGCACGGTCGTGCGCGCCTCGATCGGCAGGGCCGGCGACACCGCTGTGCTCCACCGCGACGACGCCGACGTGGCCGCGCTGGCGCTCGCCGACCTGACGTCCGCGTACGGCGGGCTGCCGCCGGTGCTGGCGACGCACGTGCAGCGCTGGGGCGGCGGCCTGCCCCAGTACGACGTGGGCCACCTCGGCCGCGTGGCGACCGTCGAGGCGGCGGTCGCGCTCGTCGACGGTCTCGAGGTGTGCGGTGCCGTCTACCACGGGGTGGGCATCCCGGCGGTCGTCGCGTCGGCCCGCGCCGCCGCGGCCCGCCTCCTCGCACGCTGAGCCGCGGGGGGAGAATGGACCCATGAGCGTGCCGAACCAGGGAAAGCTGGCCAAGGAGATCAACGAGACCATCCGCTACACGATGTGGTCGGTCTTCAAGCTCGAGCGGGTGCTCGGGGACGCCGACCGTGCCGCGGAGGCCGCCGAGGTCGACGACCTGGTGAAGCGTCTGGCCGACGAGGACGTCGTGGTCCGCGGCTTCTACGACGTCAGCGGCATGCGCGCCGACGCCGACCTCATGGTCTGGTGGCACGCGTCGTCGGCCGACGCGCTGCAGGCCGCCTACAACGCGTTCCGGCGGACCGCGCTGGGCTCGCGGATGGCGCCCGTGTGGTCGCAGACCGCCCTGCACCGTCCTGCGGAGTTCAACAAGTCGCACGTGCCCGCGTTCATGGCCGACGAGACCGTGCGCGACTGGGTCTGCGTGTACCCGTTCGTCCGCTCCTACGAGTGGTACCTGCTGCCCGATGAGGAGCGTCGCGCGATGCTCAAGGAGCACGGCATGCAGGCCCGCCCCTACCCCGACGTCCGCGCCAACACGGTCGCGTCGTTCGCGCTCGGCGACTACGAGTGGATCCTGGCGTTCGAGGCCGACGAGCTGCACCGCATCGTCGACCTCATGCGCGACCTGCGCGCCAGCACCGCCCGCCGCCACGTGCGCGAGGAGATCCCGTTCTACACCGGCCGCCGCCACGACCCGGCCGACCTCACCGCGCTCTGGCCCTGATCGGGGATTCCCAGGTCGACCTGGGAATCTTCAGCGAGGCACGGAAATCTCAGCCACGCACGGAGAGCAAGCCGTGCGTGGCTGAGATTTCCGGGTCGACCTGGGTTGTCTCCCCGCAGGGCACGGGAAGCTCAGCAAGGCACGGGAAGTGCACCGCGCGTAGCAGCGATTCCGAGGTCGACCTCGGAAGCTCCAGCGAGGCACGGAAATCTCAGCCACGCACGGGAAGCAAGCCATGCGTGGCGCGGATTCCCAGGTCCACCTGGGAATCTCCCACCGATTGCCGAGGGGTCAGACGGGGACCTGGGTGAGGCTGATGCCGTTGATGCAGAACCGCTGGTCGGTGGGGGTGGGGAAGCCCTCGCCCTCGAACACGTGGCCGAGGTGGGAGCCGCAGGTGGCGCAGCGGACCTCGACGCGACGCATGCCCATCGAGCGGTCCTCGATGTACTCGACGCGGTCCTCCGCGAGCGGGGCGTAGAAGGCAGGCCAGCCGCAGTGCGCGTCGAACTTGGTGTCGCTGCGGAACAGCTCGGAGCCGCACGCGCGGCAGGCGTACACGGCCTCCGTCGGGTCCGTCTCGAAGGGGGAGCTGAACGGCCGCTCGGTGCCGGCCTCGCGGAGCACGTGGTACTCGGCGGCGCTCAGCTCGGCGCGCCACTCCTCGTTGGACTTCTCGACGTCGTAGCTGGTCTTGCCCGCCTGGTCGCTCATGTCTCCAGCCTACGTTCAGGTGCAAGAGACCACCTGTTCACACGGGTGTGGGAGGAACGTCCTCGTGGGAGTGACGAGGACGGTGGCGACGGGTCTGCTGGTGACCGCGACGGCGGGGGCGGCCGCGGCGTGGGGGGCGCGGGCGGTGCTGCAGCACCAGGCCGCGCTCGCGCGCGCGGCGATCGGCAAGCCGCTCGGCGAGGACGCACCCCTTGCCGACCGCGTCTACAAGAAGCGGCACGGCGGCACCATCGACCTGCTCGTGCTGGGCGACTCGATCGCCGCGGGGCTGGGTGCCGACGGACCGCGGGGCACGCTCGGTGCGCGGCTCGCCCGGCAGGTGTCCAAGCGCACCGAGCGCGCCGTGCGCCTGCGCACCGCCGCCGTGGTCGGGTCCGAGAGCAGCCGGCTGGCCGAGCAGCTCGCGTCGCTGCCGCCCGACTACGCGCCCGACGTCGCGGTCGTCGTCGTGGGCGGCAACGACGTGACGCACCGGGTGCCGGTGGTCGAGTCGGTGAGCCACCTCGAGGCGTGCGTCTCGGCGCTGCGAGGTCGTGGCACCGCGGTGGTCGTCGGCACGTGCCCCGACCTCGGCGCCCTCACCCCCGTGCCGCAGCCCCTGCGCGCCCTCGGGTCGCGGGCCTCGCGCCAGCTCGCGGCCGCCCAGCAGGAGGCGGCCCTGCGCCACGGTGCCTACGTCGTCTCGCTCGCCGACGTCGTCGGGCCGTTCTTCATCACGAACCCCGACGAGATGTTCAGCCTCGACCGCTTCCACCCCAGCTCGCTCGGCTACAAGCGGACCGCGCAGGCCATGCTGCCGTCGGTGCTCGCGGCGCTGGGGGAGCGCGACGAGGTGCCGTTCGGCCACCTCGCCCCCGACCTCACGCTCGTGCCGGACGGCCGGGTCAGCGTCCCTGCCGCACCCACCGCGTGAGCAGCGTGCCGTCGACGTCGACGGCGTGCGCCAGCCGCAGCGGCACCTCCGCCGACTCGCCGCCGGTGGAGATGCGCTGACCGTCGCCGGCCACGAGGACGGGGGAGACGGTCAGGCACAGCTCGTCGACCAGGTCGAGCGCCGTGAGGCCGGCGAACAACGACGGGCCGCCCTCGCACAGCACCCGCTGCAGGCCGCGACGGCCGAGCTCGGCGAGCGCCGCCGGCCAGTCGACCTCGTCCTCGCCGGTGAGCAGCACTTCCACGCCCGCGCCCTCGAGCGCCACCACCTGCTCCTCGTCGGCGGCTCCTGGCGCGATGACGAGCACGCCCGGGACCTTCAACCGGTCGGGCACGTCGAGGCTGCGGCTGACGAGCGCGAGCAAGCCGTCGTCGATGGGTCCGTAGTCCTCAGACCGCGCGGTGCCGGCCGACACGAGCACGACGTCGCACAGCTCGCGCAGGAGCCCGAACACGGCCTGGTCGGCGTCGGTGCCGAGCGACCCCGACCGCCCGTCGGCCCCCTCCGCCGAGCCGTCGACGCTGCTGACGAAGTTGACCCGCACCCAGGCGCGGCCCTCCTCGAGGTCGGGGTACTCGTACAGTGCACGGTCGATCGTCGGCGTGGCCATGACGCCCACCCTAGGTACGGTGGCGCCATGTCGCAGAGCCTGAGCAGCACGCTGTCCGCCGTCAGCAGCCTCGCCGAGGTCGACTCCCGCTCGACCCCCGGCTTCGACGGCGACAAGGCGGCCGGCAAGGCCGCGCTCGCCGAGCTCGGCACCGAGCTGGCCGACCTGCAGGAGCGTCTGCACGCGCACGGCACGACGGGCGACCCGCGCTCCGTCCTGGTCGTGCTGCAGGGCATGGACACCTCGGGCAAGGGCGGCACGATCGAGAAGGTCGTCGGTCTGGTCAGCCCGCTCGGGGTCCGCATCGCCTCCTTCAAGAAGCCGACGCCCGAGGAGCTCGCCCACGACTTCCTGTGGCGGGTCGAGCGACGGTTGCCGTCGGCCGGCGAGCTCGGCGTCTTCGACCGCTCCCACTACGAGGACGTGCTCATCGGGCGCGTGCGCCGGCTGGCCGACGTCGACGAGGTCGAGCGACGCTACGACGCGATCAACGCCTTCGAGCGCCGGTACGTCGAGTCCGGCGGCACGGTCCTCAAGTGCCTGCTGCACATCAGTCCCGACGACCAGGCCGCTCGACTCCTCGCCCGGCTCGACGACCCGACGAAGCACTGGAAGTTCAACCCGGGCGACATCGACGAGCGTGAGCTGTGGGACGACTACCAGGACGCGTACGACCTGGTGCTCCAGCGGACGTCGACCGACGTCGCCCCGTGGCACGTCGTGCCCAGCGGACGCAAGTGGTACCGCAACTGGGCGGTCGGCCGGCTGCTCCTGGAGCACCTGCGCGCGCTGGACCTGACCTGGCCCGAGGCCGACTACGACGTCGACGAGCAGCGCGCCCGGCTCGCTGCGTCGAGCTGACGTCAGCCCCGGCGCAGCAGCCGGGCGAGGGCCGGAGCCAGCAGCAGCACCAGCAGCAGCCGGAGCAGCTGGACGGCCGTCACGAAGGTGACGTTGCCGCCGGTGGAGGTCGACGTCGCGAGCACGGCGTAGAGGCCGCCGGGCGTCGTGGCCAGGTACGCGTCGAGGCGGCTCGTCCCGGTCGCCGCCGCGAGGGCGAGTCCCAGGCCCGCGCAGGTGACCATGGTGAGCGCGATGGAGACGGCGGCGGTCGGGAGCATCCGCGCGATCGACCGCAGGCTCTCCAGCGTGAACCGCAGCCCGACCTGGACGCCGATCGCGAGGTACCCGAGACCCTCCACCCAGGTCGGCACGACCGCGTCGGTGAACCCCGGCACGGCGTGCAGCGCCGCCGCGGTGACCACGGGGCCGAGGATGGCCGGCGACGGGAGGTGCGCGACGCGCCCCAGCAGCAGCCCCGAGCCGACGGCGAGGGCGCAGTAGAGCAGGTCGCGGCCACTGCCGAGGACGAACCCGCCGGAGGCTGCACCACCGCGCTCGTGGAAGACGAGCCCGACCACGAGCGGCAGGCTGAACAGCACCACGAGGACGCGCAGGTACTGCAGCACGGTGACGACCCGGTCGTCGGCGCCGAGGTCGCGGGAGAGGGCCGTCATGCCCGACGCGCCGCCTGCGATCGAGGCGAAGGCAGCCGTCACGGGGGTCACACCCCGGTGCAGACGCAGCAGCTGCCCCGCCAGGACGCTCACGACGATCGTCGAGGCCGAGGCCGCCACGACCACGGGCCACGACCAGCCGAGCGACGTGAACGTCCCCCAGTCGACCGAGGCGCCGACGATCGTGCCGACGACGCCCTGGCCCGTGAGAGAGACCCAGCGGGGTGCGTCCAGCGGTCGGGGCGCGAGCCGGCCCGGGGCGAGCAGTGCGTACACGAGGGCGCCGAGCAGTCCGCCGAAGAGGAGTGCCGACGGCACCTGGGCGAGCTCGAGCGCCGTCGACGCGACGACGACGAGGATCCCGAGACGCAACCAGGCCCGCACCCGGGGAACGCTAGTCCCCGGGGTGCGGGCCCGGTGCGCCGGAGGGTCCGGCGGTGGGTCGTGCGGTGTCGTACCAGTGCCGGGGGGTGCTCAGGCGAAGAGCGCGTCCAGCGAGACCAGCTCGACGGCCCCGACCGCGTAGCGGGCCAGGATGACCTCGGCCACCTCGTCCGAGACGCCCAGTGGCTCGGCGACGGCGACGGCGCCGGCCTCGTACGCCAGCTCCTTCACCCGGTCGGGCAGGAAGCCCGGTGCGAGCATCAGCTGACCGACCGCGATGTTGCGGCGACCGTCGGCGCGGTGCGCCCGCACGGCCTCGCCCGCGGCGGGCGGCGCGCTCGACGCGAACGCAGCGATCGTCGGCAGCTTATGGTGCGCGCCCCAGGCGCGGGCGGCCCGGGCGATGGTGGCGTTCGCGACCGCGTCGGACGAGCCGGCACCCGCGAGCACCAGGGCGTCGAGCTCGCGCACCCGGTTCTCGCGCAGCACCTCGCGCAGCCGACGGTCGAGCACGTGGAAGAACGCGTTCTCGATGCCGAGGACGTCGGTCACCTCGATCTGCAGCCCCTCGTGACGGGAGCGGGCCGCCTTCGCGGCCTCCGGCACGTCGACCTTGGCGTGGTAGGCCTCGGTGAGCAGCAGGGGGACGAGGACGATCTCGCTGTGACCCTCGGCGACCAGACGGTCGACGACGGCGTCGAGGTCGGGCTCGGAGTGGTCGAGGAACGCGGTGGCCACCCGGAGGTCGGGACGCATGCACGCCACGCGCTCCGTCAGGGCAGTGATGGTCTCGGCGGACCGCGGGTCGCGGCTGCCGTGCGCCAGGGCGATCAACGCTGGTGCAGTCATGCTGTCCTCCTTCCAGAGGGGTCGGTGGTGCTGGTGTGGGTGGGGGAGAGGAGTCCGATGGAGCCGAGGCGGAAGGCGCGCAGACAGCTGCGGCACTCCCACTCGCCGTGGGTCTCGCCGTGCGGACGCAGGTCCTCGTCGGCGCAGTACGGACAGTGGAACGGTGTCGCCCTCATCGCAGGACCTCCTCGTCGGCGCGGGCGACCCAGTGCGCGAACGACTCGTCGGCGTCGCGCTGCTCCAGGAACGTGCGCGACAGCTTCTCGACGTAGTCGGGCAGCTGCTCGCCGGTCACCTTGTGGGCGCGGAGCTTGCGGCCGAAGCCGGCCTCCAGCCCGAGGGCACCGCCGAGGTGCACCTGGAAGCCCTCCACCTGGTCGCCGTTCTCGTCGAGCACGAGCTGGCCCTTGAGGCCGATGTCGGCCGTCTGGATGCGGGCGCAGGAGTTCGGGCAGCCGTTCACGTTGACCGTGATCGGGGCGTCGAGCTCGGGAACGCGCTTCTCCAGCTCACCGATGAGGTCGGCCGCGCGGGCCTTCGTCTCCACGATGGCGAGCTTGCAGTACTCGATGCCGGTGCAGGCCATCGTGTTGCGACGCCACTGCGACGGCCGCGCGTGCAGGCCCAGCTCGGCCAGCGCCTCGACGAGCGACTCGACGCGGTCCTCCTCGACGTCGAGCACGACGAGCTTCTGCATGGGCGTGGTGGCGACGCGGTCGGAGCCGTGCGCCTCGACGACGTCGGCCACCCGGTTCAGCAGCGTGCCGGAGATGCGACCGACCGTCGCGGCGACGCCCACGTAGTAGCGGCCGTCCTTCTGGCGGTGCACGCCCACGTGGTCGACGGGCGTGGCCGGCACCTCGGGGGCGTCGAGGTCGACGAGGGTGCGCTCGAGGTACTCGGTCTCCAGCACCTCGCGGAACTTCTCGATGCCCCAGTCGGCCACGAGGAACTTGAGGCGGGCGCGGGAGCGGAGCCGGCGGTAACCGTAGTCGCGGAAGATGCTGACGACGCCCTCCCACACCTCCGGCACCTCGTCGATCGGCACCCAGACCCCGACCCGCTGGGCGAGCATCGGGTTGGTGGACAGCCCGCCGCCGACCCACAGGTCGAAGCCGGGTCCGTGCGCGGGGTGCTCGGCGCCGATGAAGGCGATGTCGTTGATCTGCGGGACAACGTCGTGCCCAGGGTGTCCGCTGATCGCCGACTTGAACTTGCGCGGCAGGTTCGAGAAGGCGCGGTCGCCGATGTAGCGGCTCTCGACGGCCTCGATGGCCGGGCGGGCGTCGATGATCTCGTCGGCGCTGATGCCCGCGACGGGCGAGCCGAGGATGACGCGCGGGCAGTCGCCGCAGGCCTCCTGCGTCGACAGGCCGACACCCTCGAGCCGCTCCCAGATCGTGGGCATGTCGCGCACGTCGATCCAGTGGTACTGGACGTTCTGGCGGTCGGTGAGGTCGGCGCTGTCGCGCGCGAACTCCACGGAGATGTCGGCGATGGTGCGCAGCTGCGCGAGGTTCAGCTGTCCGCCGTCGATCCGCACGCGGAGCATGAAGTAGCGGTCGTCGAGCTCCTCCGGCTCGAGCGTCGCGGTCTTGCCGCCGTCGATCCCGGCCTTGCGCTGCGTGTACAGCCCCCACCAGCGGAAGCGTCCACGCAGGTCGCCGGGGTCGATGCTGTCGAAGCCGCGGTGCGCGTAGATGTTCTCGATGCGGGCGCGGACGTTCAGCGGGTTGTCGTCCTTCTTGGACTGCTCGTTCGCGTTGAGCGGCTCGCGGTAGCCCAACGCCCACTGGCCCTCGCCGCGACGGCGGCGGGCCGGACGGGAGGGGGGCGTGGTGGTGCTCGACGTCATGGGAGTCCTCGGGGAGGACGCGCGACGGCCGGTCGGGGACGGACGGGCGTCGCGCGTCGCGGCAGGTGGGTGCGGGCGCGGTGGGTCAGCGACACGCCATGGTGCGCGCACGACCGAGGTCGACGTGGAGACGTCCCACGAGCCAGAGCGGGTGCGCGATCAGCATGCGGACAGTGTTGCCAGCCCGTGGACGCCCCACAACTGCAGATCTCACCATGTGGTCCCTGCGTCCACATGATGGGATCAGCGCATCGAAACCGGTGCGAACGCGGGCAGTGGCGTGACCGGGGTCACTCGGCGTGCGGCGACACCCACGAGACGACGAAGGTGCCCAGCAGGCCGCCCAGCAGGGCTCCGACGGCCACGACCAGCGCCAGCGGCCACGCCACGACGCCGGCGGTCGCCAGTCCCAGGACGGCGGCGGGCTGGGCCGCGGCGGCCAGGCCGACGCCGAGCAGGCCCCCGGCGGAGACGGGACCGACCACCTGCCAGGCGGGGCTTGCGGGGTCGCCGGCGAGCGTCGCCCACCCCGTGAGCAGGCCGACGACGGCCGCGAGGACGCCCCCGGCCAGCAGCGTCGGATCGTCCCAGACCAACCTCCCGCCGGGCAGGTCGAGGGCGGTGACGGCCGCCCCGGCCGCGACCGCACCCACGACCTGGGCGGCGACCACGGGCAGGGCGCCCGCAGCGGACGCGCGTCCGACCAGGGCGAGTGCCGTCAGCTGCACGGGACCGGCGAGGGCGACTCCCGAGCCGGTCGGCCCGTCGTGGAAGCGCGCGAGCCATGCCGTCGCCACCGCGACGGCAGCGACGGCGGCCACGGCCGTCGTCGCGTCGGTGGCCCGCAACGCCCATGCCGCGACCGCCGTCGTCAGGGCCGAGGCCACCGCGGCCAGCGCGAGCGGCTTCACCGGGCCGTCCCCGTCACGCGACGCACCGAGGTCGCGAGGCACCTCGTGCCTGCCCCCGCGTCGAGGGCGACGAGCGGGATCGCCCGGGTCGAGGGTGCGCGGCGGAAGGGATGCATGTCGATACCGTAGGGGCATGGCGGCTGAACGGGTAGGACGCCCGGCGGCCGTGGACCGGCTGGCGCGAGTCACGGCACGCACCGTCTCCCGCTGCATCCAGCACCGGGTCACCGGCCTCGCGGCCGAGGCGGCGTTCTTCGCGATCCTGTCGCTGCCGCCGCTGGTGTTCGGGCTCGCCGGCACGATCGGGTTCGTCGCCGAGCGCTACGACGTCGCCCAGGTCGACGTGCTGAAGGACCGGGTGCTCGAGCTCTCGTCCCAGGCGCTCACGCAGGGCACCGTCGACCAGGTCATCGCGCCCACCCTCGACGAGGTGCTGAGGTCCGGGCGCATCGACGTCGTCTCCATCGGGTTCGTGCTCGCGCTGTGGTCGGGCTCGCGGGCCCTCAACGTCTTCCTCGACACCATCTCCATCCTCTACGGGCTCGGCGGCGTGCGCGGCATCGTCAAGACGAGGGCGCTGTCGTTCTCGCTGTACGTCGTCGCCCTCGCGATCGCGATCGTCGTCGTGCCGCTCGTGCTCGCCGGTCCGGAGGTCGCGGCGTCGGTCGTGCCCTCGCAGCTGGCCGTGCTGCAGCCGCTGTACTGGCCGGCGGTGCTGCTCGTCTCGGTCGGCTTCCTCGCGTCGCTCTACCACCTGGCCGTCCCGGTCAAGGTGTCGTGGAGGTCCGGGCTGCCGGGTGCGTTCTTCACGATGGGGCTGTGGATCGGCGGCAGCCTGCTCGTGCGGTGGGCGCTCGGCTTCTCCACCGGTGGCACCTCCATCTACGGTCCGCTCGCCGCGCCCATCGCCGTCCTGCTGTGGCTGTACGTCATCTCCATCGCCGTGCTCATCGGCGCTGCGATCAACGCCTCCTTCGACGAGGACCGCCACCCCCGTCCCGACCGCTAGAATCGTCGCCCGTGAAGAAGATGCGGAAGGTCGCGGCCCTCGTCGTGGTGCTGCTCGGGGTCGCAGCGCTGCTCTTCGCGCTGCGTTCGTGCAGCCCCGACGACGACGGCGGGTCCGGCTCCAGCGCCGACCCGACACCGTCGGCGTCGGCCAGCCCGTCGCTCGCGCCGACCAAGATGACCACCACGCGGATCGAGCAGTCGATCAAGACCCGTCTGGACCAGAACGCCGGTCAGCCGACCCGCGTCGAGTGCCCCGACCGGGTGCTGCAGAAGATCGGCACGGCCTTCGACTGCCAGGTGTTCTTCGCCAACCAGCCGAACACGGCGGCCGTCGCGGTCGCGGCGGTCAAGATCGACGGCCCCGACGGCCACTTCACCTGGAACTCCAAGCCCGTGTCGCAGGGGGAGTGACGTGGGCGCGTCGAAGAAGGTCCTGGCCGCGCTCGTGCTGACCGTCCTCGTGCTCGCCGGCGGCGTGTTCGGGCTGCGGTCGTGGCTCGGGACCGACGGCACCGAGGGGGACGACCAGCGAGCCGCGGGGGAGCGGGTCGTGCCGACGCGTTCGCCGGCGGCCGAGCCGGCCGCCTCCGCGTCGCCGTCGCCCTCGGCTACCCCCTCCCCGTCGGCGAGCCCGTCGCCGTCGGCCTCGCCGACCCCCTCCGCGTCGCCCACCCCGACCCGGTCGACGGCTCCGCGCCCCGCCCGACCCGCGCCCGCTGCTTCGCGGACGGTCCGGTCGACGGCTGCGGTGTCGGCGCAGGTGAAGGCCTCGCTCGACGCCCAGGGTCGTCCCACGGTGGTCTCGTGCCCCCGATCGGTCCCGGCAGCGGTCGGCACGCGGTTCAGCTGCGCCGTCGCCTACGCGGCGCAGCCGTCGGTGGTCGTGGCCGACGCGATCGTGCGGATCACGTCGGCCGACGGCACCTTCACCTGGCGCTCCGTCTCGCGCACCTGACGTCGCTCCGGTTGCGGTACTGGCAGACGCACCTAGATTGGAACTACGCCGGGTCCGGCCGTCGGCTTGCGCAGCTCGACGGCCGCCCGGCGGTATCGCGTCAGGACGGGCCCGGGCCTCGAGCGGGACGCAGCAACGACGCAGGCACCCAGTTCGCCACCAGCGCGCCCGTCGGCAGCAGCATGACCACGTACGCCCACCAGCCGTCGTCGCGGCGCTGCCAGGTGACGAGCAGGCCGGGGTAGGGCCGCAGGTCGACCTGGCGCGCGGACGGCGCCACCCACACGTGACGCGCGCGCTCGACCGACGACGCCTCCGGCGACGGCCTGGCTGCCGTGGAGCGCGGCGTGTGGTGGGGGTGGGCGCTCACCCGGACGATGGTAGTCGAACACGTGGTCGAATGCTCTGCGGACCGGGTCGTCCTCGAGATGCGAATGCGGCAGACCTGCGTACCGTCAGGTGTACCGGTTCGGTGAGTGTCCCGGACCGGGCCAGCCTCACACCAGCCCCGCATCTCGCATGTCGGTGTGACGACGAGCGGCCCCGCCAGTGGTGGGGCCGCTGTCGTGCGGAGCGCGATGCCGCCGTCTCGGGCGTGCTGCCGCGACCGGGGCCGACGTACGCTCCCCGCATGAGGCGTCGTCTGGTCGCGGTCGCGGTGGTCCCCCTGCTGCTCCTGACGGCCTGCGGCGGGTCCGACGGCGGGTCCGCGCCGATCGCCACGGAGCCGGGGCCGGCGGAGTCGGCGTCGGGTGCGCAGGGTGAGGCGCTCGAGCAGGCCGTCGTCCGCTACGTCGACGCCTTCCACGGCGGTCGCGCCGACGACGCGTACGCGTCCCTGTCCGCGCGGTGCCGTCAGGAGCTGCCGTTCGCCGAGTTCCAGCGGATGACGCGCCAAGCCACCGAGCTCGACGGTGACGACCCCCTGCGCGACGTCGAGGTGACGGCCGACGGCGCGCGCGGTTCGGTGTCGTACGAGCTCGACGTCGAGTCGTTGTCGCAGCGGGACCAGCCCTGGGTCCGCGAGGACGGCACCTGGCGCAACGACGACTGCTGAGTCCCGTCGCAGGCGAAGGGCCGGGACGGCTCGGGGCGCGACGGCTCCCCGCGTCACGCCCCGAGTCGGTCAGCGTCGCCCCTGGCCGACGCGCTCCCGTGCCGACGCCTCGTGCGCCAGAGGCGCACCGACCGACGTCGACCTCTTGTACCCAACCAGAGGTCCCGGAGGGCCGCACTCCCATTCCCGGGACCCTGCCGGTCGGCGTCGGTCCTGTCGTCGTCGCGACACGCCGGATGAACATTGTGCGGTTTCGTCCCGCAACGACCCGGGGACCTCTACATTGAGCGCCGGCCCGGTCCGCAGCGCATGGCGGCCGGATCTGGCGGTGGGTCCGATTCCCGAGGTCGAGCCCGTCGTCTGATGAGGCCCGCGCGGCGTCCGGTGGTCCTCGTCGCCGCGCGGGCCCATCTCCTCTCGCTCTGACCGCTTGTCGACACGTGGTGGAGATCACATCGCAGACGGACTCGCACGCCGCGTGGGACCAGGCCATGGGGGAAGGCAGTACACAGCACCGTCGGGTTCAACCCAGGAGCCCCGAGTGCGAGCGGCTGGGGCGGCTTCGGCCGAAGCGCCCTGGCTGCGCTCGGGGGCCGCTTGCGCAGCGATCAGCCCGGTCGCGGCTCGTCCACGAGGACCATGCCGAGGGACCTTGGCGCCGTCTCGACGAACCCCATCGAGGCGTACAGGCGGCGCCCGGGCGCGTCGGCCATGAGTGTCACGTACGGGTCGGGCGGGGCTCCCTCGGCGATCTGCGCGAGGAGGTCGGTCAGGACCAGACGCCCCAGGCCGCGGCCCTGGTGCTCCGGCAGGGTCGCCATGTCGGCGACGTGGAAGTACCAGCCGCCGTCGCCGATGACGCGACCCATGGCCACGGCCCGTCCCTCGTGCTCGACGACACTCCATGCCCAGCTGCCCGCCAGCGCGCCCTCGCCCTGGGTCGCGGACCTCGGGGTCAGCCCGGACGTGGTCCGCAGGCGCAGGTAGTCCTCGAGCGTCGGGGGCGTCCTCAGCACCTGGTCACCGGGCGTCGTCATCGCACCGACGGTAGACGAGCGCGCGACGCCGTCCCGCAGGAACCCGGGGAGCCGGCCACCAACGACGAGACGCTGCCCACGCTCTCGGGGAGATGAGAGTCGTCGACAGCGTCTCGCGGGCCCAGCTCCTCGTGAAGCAGGCGCAATGTCGTGGATCGTTCCTTGGGAGAGTGGATCAGCGACGGCACGAGGCTAGCGGCCTGGCGGGCGGCTCGACCACGTCTTCGGCCATGCCGAATCTCACCCCTGATCCGACCCATCCACAACGTGTCGGGCGACGAAGATTGCGGTCAGAGACTGCGCCCTCCTGGGCGAGGATCGCACCTCGTGAGCGACTCGCCGTCCGTCCCTTCTCGTGCCGGTCCTGTCTGGTCGCCGTGGCGGTCCATCGTCGCGTTCGCCCTCGTCAGCCTGGCTGCCGACATGGTCTACGAGGGGATGCGGTCCCTCGCTGGCCCCCTGCTCGGCGAGCTCGGGGCCTCGGCGCTGACCGTCGGTGTCATCACCGGCGCTGGGGAGGCGGTGGCGCTGGTGCTGCGCCTCCTGACGGGCACCTGGGCCGACCGCAGCCAGAGGCACTGGGCCCTCACGGTCGTCGGGTACGGGATGACTGCGGTCTGCGTTCCGCTGCTGGCGGTGACGCCCTTCCTCGGCACGGCCGGGCTCGCCGTGGCAGCCACGCTGATCCTGCTCGAGCGCACGGGGAAGGCGGTGCGGAGCCCGGCCAAGTCGGCGCTGCTGGCACGCATGGCCTCCGGCACGGGTCGGGGCAAGGGCTTCGGCGTCCACAAGGCGCTCGACCAAGTCGGGGCGTTCGCCGGCCCGCTGCTGCTGGCGGCCATCGCGGCCGCGACAGGGATGCTGTGGCCCGGCTTCGCCGTGCTCGCCGTGCCCGGAGTGCTCTCGATGCTGCTGCTCGCCCAGCTGCGCCGCCGGGCGCCGATCGTCGTCCAGCCCGACGTGGAGGAGGCCGACGGAGTGTTGGCGGCTCGCAGCACGAGGTCCGTCGGCGTCCGTGTCCTGGGCCTGGACCTGCCCGTCGCGTTCCACGTCTTCTCTGCAGCCGTCGCGCTGACGACGGCGGGGCTGACGACGTTCGGAGTGATCTCCTACCGGCTCGTCTAGGACGACGTGGTCGACGTCGCGGCCGTGCCGCTCGTGTACGCGTTGGCGATGGCGACAGGAGCGGTCACTGCCCTGGTCAGCGGTTCGTTCTTCGACCGGGTCGGGCCGCGTGTGCTCCTCGTCGTGCCGCCGCTCGTCGCCCTCGTCTCGCCGCTGGTCTTCGCCGACCACCTCGCGGTGGTGGTGCTCGGCATCGTGTGCTGGGGCGCCGCCTTCGGGGTGCAGGACTCCGCCGTCAAGGCGCACGTGGCCGACCTCGTGCCGGCCAGCCGAGGTGCCAGCGGGTACGGAGTCTTCGCGGCGGTCCAGGGCATCGGGGCGCTGGTGGGCGGCGTCGTCGCGGGTGCGCTCGTGGAGGACCACGTCGTCGGCTTCGCGATCGGCGTCGCGGTGGTCCAGGCCGTCGCGCTCGCCATGCTCGCGCGCTCGGTCCGGCACGCCTCGCCCCGACCGTGATCGTGCGGAACCGCGCAAGGACTGGAGCGACCGGGGCTAGCGACACCATCGAGGTCACCATGGAACTCCCGCTCGAGGCCGGTCGGGGCGGGACTCCTCCCGGCTCTGAGCAGGTCAACCGTCGGGCGGTTGCCAGCGCCCTTCCTTCTCAAAATCGGGTTGAACCGGGAGGGTCGATGAGTCGGCGTTGTAGTGCTGGCTCACCGTTGCTACGTAGTCGCGCAGCAGTCGCTCGAGTTCGGGTAGTTCAGAGTTCACGGACTCCATGTGCTCTGCGGTGATGTCCTTTTGCATGATCATGGCGAGTTCTGCCAGGAGGCTGATCTTTACGTCAAGCCGGTCGGCGCCCTCCACAGACCAGGAAGGGCCCTGGATGCGTAGAGCGAGAACGGCGTTGCGAAACCTGTCCCGTGTCCGGTTGAACTCACTGATCGCCTCGGAGAAGCCTTGAGGTGCCTGTCGATACTGCTGCTTCAGGTGAATGCCGTGGAGAAGCGATCGAATCATCCCAGCGGTGTCGCGGCCGAGCGTGACGGTGTCGACCACTCTCTGGCGCGCCGCGGCCTCTTCGGCTTCTTTCGCCTGTCGATCGGCGCTTCCGCGAAGCGTGCGCTGGTTGAGCCACCATCCAAGGACAATGCCGAGTGGCCCGAACAACCACGGTGCGATCTGCTCCATGTCGCAAACCCTAGGTCTGCGTTCTGACGCTGCGGCTGGGAGTCGGGCTCGCGCGCGCGGCCGGCAAGTGGCCGAGCGGGGAACACAGAACCGCGCGAGGTTCGGAGTTTCTGGCTGTGGGCGGCAGTTGGACGTGAGCACGGTGCTATTCCGTGCCAGGGATCAGCTCGGTGCAGGTCGGCTCAGGTACCCCCGTCGTGTCGGGACGGAGAGCGTCACAGGAGCTATAGGGGGCATGGTCGATCGCGCGTCCGGGCACATGTGGGGCGTCTGTTCTGACGTGCGGTGGCAGCCTCCGTCGCGCAGGATCCGGACATGACCTTATTGACGACCGCGGTCTCCTCAGGAGACCGCGGCTTCTCGGGCGCCGCCGGCGTCGCCATCATCGTCGTAGCGGCTGTCGTGGTGCTTGTCCTTCGCAGCCGCCGGAAGTAGTCGGTGGCCCATCGCGCGGACACGAGGGTCCACGGCCGTCGACAGCATCCTGGTGGCGCCCACCGACGACGTGCCGGGAGTGGTTCGCCGCGAGGGGATGTGGTGTTCGGCGCCGACGCCATACAGACACAGGTGCGTTGACCGACCGAGCGCGGTCGCCGTCTGAAGCCCCACCCACAGCCCGAGCGGCACGATCCTTGCCACGTCTCGGTAGGTCCTGAAGCGTGGTTCATCCTCGGGCAGACCCACGAAGATCCCGCCAAAGGGGCCGAGGGCCAGGTGACCTCCTCCGATCGTTGCCTCACGCCTGCCGCTGCTCCCGGCCATGCACGGAACCACGCCGAGATCTTTGACTGGTGCGGTGTCGTCGGCGGATCGAGGGAACTCGCCGCGCTGCTGTCTGCTTGCTCGGATCGTCGAGGAGAGTCGCCGCTACGAGCGGGGGTCGATGTTGGCGCGGTATCGACGCACTCCCCAGGCGATGAGAGCGAAGCCCACGGCGATGCCGGTCCACGTGGGCCATCCCGGTTGCCGGCCCACCGTGGAGCCCGCCCAGATCTGCATCATCCAGAAGAGGATCGAGCAAGCGCCCAGGGCGATCTCCGACCGGGCCTGTGATCTCAACCTCTTGCGTCGCCAGCGGGGCGACTCGTCGGGGCTGCGTTTCATGCTGGAACGGTCTCAGACCGGGCGGCCGGCTGCACGGCGCAGTCGAGTGCCGAGTGCCTCCGACCCGCGTGCGCAGACTCCCGCCGCACGGATACCGCGCGAGTACTGGTGGCTACCACGAGAAGAGCCCCGGAATCTTTGGGATTCCGGGGCTTCTTGGTGGTGGGCGATACTGGGTTTGAACCAGTGACCTCTTCCGTGTCAGGGAAGCGCGCTACCGCTGCGCCAATCGCCCGTGGGTGGTGCTGTTCTGTTGGGGGATCGAGGTGGGTACGGGATTTGAACCCGTGTACACGGATTTGCAGTCCGTTGCCTCGCCTCTCGGCCAACCCACCGCTGGATGGGTATGGGGACCCTCTCCGAGCGGACAACGAGATTCGAACTCGCGACCCTCACCTTGGCAAGGTGATGCTCTACCACTGAGCTATGTCCGCATTCGCACCGTTCCCGGCGCGAGATGAAACATTAGTACATGCCCCTGCGGCGGCCAAACAGGGGGGTCCGGGCGGGCGCGTTAGGGTGGGGCCATGCGTGCCTGGCTGAACGGAAAACTGCTGGAATCACCGGACGAACCGGCCCTCAGCGTGCTCGACCACGGGCTCGTCGTGGGCGACGGCGTGTTCGAGACCGTCGCCGTCGACGACGGGCAGCCGTTCGCCCTCACGCGCCACCTCGACCGGCTCGCGCGCTCCGCCGAAGGGCTCGGCATCGGCCGGCCCGACCTCGGCCTCCTGCGCGAGGGGATCGACGCCACCCTGGACGGCCAGGACCTCCCCTTCGGACGGGTGCGGATCACCGTCACGTCGGGTCGGGGTCCGCTCGGCTCGCCCCGCGGCGACCACGGGCTCACCCACGTCGTCGTCACCGAGCCGGCCCAGAAGCCGCCGAGGGTCGCCACGATCATCACGGTGCCGTGGCCCCGCAACGAGCGCGGCGCGCTGTCGGGCCTCAAGACCACGTCCTACGCCGAGAACGCCAGGATGGTCGAGGCGGCGCGCGCCGCGGGCGCGTCGGAGGCGGTCATGCCGAACACCCAGGGCCACCTGTGCGAGGGCACGGGCTCGAACATCATGTACGTCCTCGACGGCACCCTCGTCACCCCCACGCTCGCGTCGGGCTGCCTGGCCGGTATCACCCGGGCGCTGGCGCTCGAGTGGCTCGCCGACGAGCTCGACGTCGTGGAGCGTGACGCGCCGATCGAGGTGCTCGCCGACGCCGAGGAGGTCGTCCTCGTCGGCACGACGCGCGACATCCAGGCCATCTCGCACGTCGACGGACGACCCGTCGCCGCGGCTCCCGGGCCCGTCACGCAGCGTGCGCAGGCCATCTGGGCGCGGGAGGCCGCGAAGACGTCGGACCCGTAGCTCGACCTCGAGACGGGGTGGAGTAAGGTTCTGACGTCCCCGGGCGATTGGCGCAGTGGTAGCGCGCTTCGTTCACACCGAAGAGGTCACTGGTTCGAACCCAGTATCGCCCACCGACACGCAGGCCCCCGGCTCTCGAGCCGGGGGCCTCGTCATTCGCTGCGCACTCCCTACGATGGCCGGCATGTCGATCGAGAGCGCCCGCGCCCACCTCGCCCGCTTCGGACGCGACGGCGACGTCGTCGAGACGTCCGGGTCGAGCGCGACGGTCGAGCTGGCGGCCGCGGAGCTCGGTGTCGAGCCGGCGCGCATCGCGAAGACCCTCGGCTTCTACGGACGTGAGCCGGGCACCAGCATCCTCGTCGTCGCCGCGGGCGACGCACGGGTCGACAACGCGGCCTTCAAGGCGACGTTCGGCCTCAAGGCGCGCATGCTCAAGGCCGACGACGTCGAGGCGCTCACGGGCCACCCTGCGGGCGGTGTGTGTCCGTTCGCCAACCCCGACGGAGCGGCCGTGCACCTCGACGAGTCGCTGCGTCGTTTCCCGTCGGTCTACCCGGCCGTCGGCAACGCGGCGTCGGCCATCGAGCTCACGCCCGACGAGCTCGAGGTCGTCGCCGAACCCGTCGGCTGGGTGAGCGTGACGAAGCAGCCCCCTCCCGCAGGCTGAGGCCGCGACCCGGGGCAGGGGAGCGTCAGGTGGTCTCGGCCGTGCCGAGCGGGTCGAGGCGCACCCACCCGCGGTCGGTGTGACGCTCGAGGCGCAGCCCGCGGCCCTCGCCGGGGGTGGGAGCCTCGAACGGTCGGCTCGAGCGCCAGGCGACGGCCGCCTGGTCGTGCTCCAGCGTCTCCTCGGCGACGACGTCGCCGTCCTCCGTGGTCAGTCGGTACTCAGCCATGGGACCACCGTGCCGTGGAACGCGACGACGTGCGAGCCGAGGTCACCCGCGACCGAACAGCAGCCGGAACCTCGACGCCCGCACCGACACGACCGGACGCCGTCCTGCGAGCAGCGACAACGGGCCCGAGAACGTCCACGACGTGCGCAGCAGCTGCGCGCGGAGGCGTCCGCGCACGGACGTGACGACGGATCGCCCGCCCCGACGCTGCACCACGCGGAAGGCGAGCGGCCAACGACCCGGCAGGCCCACCGTCCGCGCGACCTCGACGCTCGCGAGGCCGTCGCCGCGGTGCCGACGTCCCGGCTCGACATCGAAGCGGGCGAGGTCCTTCGGGATGGCCCACAGCGCGCGCCCACCGTCGCGCGACGCCTCGCTGTCGACCCAGATCCATGGGATCCACACGCGCGGTCGCACGCCGCGGCGCACGAGCACGGTGGCCATGACCTCGTCGTAGACGAGTGGGCTCGGCTCCTCGTACCGGAAGAAGGCGGCGGTCACGACCGCCCGCCCCGCCACGGAGACGACACGGGTGCCGGGCGGCGGCGCCGGCAGCGACCGGACGGGCACGAGGAACACCGACGCGACCGCCTGGCCGTGCAGGTCCCACGGCTCGGGGGGATAGCTCACGCCCACGCGAAGTCCTCGACGTCGAGCGAGCGCACCCGGCGGTGGTACGGGTACGTCGACCCGGGCCAGTTCGACGTGATGCGACCCGACGGGTGGCGGTACCAGCTGTCGCAGCTGCCCCAGACCGACTTCTCCAGCCGCTCCTGCACCTGCCGGTCGTAGGCGGCCTCGACCTCGGGGCGCACGTCGACCGTGGCGTGGGCGCCCTCGCGCATCCGGTCGAGCACCTGACGCATGTGCCGGGCCTGCGCCTCGAGCATGTAGATGATCGACCCGCCGCCGAGGTTCGTGTTCGGGCCGTAGGAGACGAACAGGTTCGGGAAGCCGGGCACGTACATGCCGAGGTGGGCGTGCGCGCCGTCGACCCAGCGCTTGGCGAGGGCCTCGCCGTCCACGCCGCGCACGTCGATCGTGTCGAGGAAGTCCTGGGCGGCGAAGCCGGTGCCGTAGACGATGACGTCGGCCGGGTGCACGGTGCCGTCGGCGGTCTCGAGCCCTTCGGGGACGACCCGCACGATGCGTTCGGCGACGACGTCGACGTGGTCGCGCTCCAGCGTCGGGTAGAACGTGTTGGAGAACAGGATCCGCTTGCAGCCGATCGGGTAGTCGGGCGTGAGGACCTCGCGCAGGCGCGGGTCGCGCACCTGCCGGTGCAGGTGCGCGAGGGCCACGCGCTTCTCGATGGCGCCGACGACCGTGCCCTCGTCGAGACCTCGCGAGAACTGCTCGCCGAACGTCCACCACAGCGGGCGCTCGAGCCGGATCCCCGGCCGCCACCAGCGGGGGAGCGGCCCGTCGGGCTTGGGCAGGATGTAGTTCGGCGAGCGCTGGAATAGCGTCAGCTCGCCGGCCACGTCGGCCAGGTGCGGCACGTACTGGATGGCGCTCGCGCCGACGCCGACCGCGGCGACCCGCTTCCCGCGCAGGTCGAGGTCGTGGTCCCAGCGCGCCGAGTGGAACGCGTCGCCCTCGAAGTCGTCGATGCCGGGGATGGAGGGCAGCCGTGGCTCCGACAGCTGCCCCACGGCGCTCACGAGCACCTGCACCCGCTCGAGCGAGCCGTCGGCGAAGCCGACCTCCCACTGCTGGTCGGTCTCGTGCCAGTGCGCCGAGACGACCTCGCGACGCAGCTGCACGAGCGGCGTGATGCCGAGGTCGTCGGCCGTGCGCCGCAGGTAGGCGTGGATCTCGGGCTGCAGCGCGTACCGGCGCGACCACTCGGTGTTCACGGCGAAGGAGAACGAGTACAGCGGCGAGGGGACGTCGCAGCCGGCGCCGGGGTAGGTGTTGTCGCGCCACACGCCGCCGACGTCGTCGCCGCGCTCCCACAGCCGTACGTCGGCGTGGCCGTGCTGCAGGAGCTCGGCCGCCACGGCGATGCCGCCGAAGCCCGAGCCGATGATGCCGACGGACGTCATGAGCCCTCCAGGACGTGGACGAGGTGGGTGGTGAGCAGGTCGAGGACGTCGTCGCGCGTCAGCGTGCCCCGCTGGAGCCACTCGCGGCACAGCGCCTTCACGTACGCGGCCGAGGCCCGCAGCCGGGCCCGCAGCACGGGGGAGTCGGGGAGCCCGACGGCGTCGAGCACGAGACGGGCGGCGCGGTCGTCGGCCTCGTCGACCACGACCTGCAGGTCGGACTCCCCGTGCAGCTCGGCGGCGCCGGACGCCGCGACCCAGGCCTGCCCGTACGTCTGCGCGGCGTCGAGGATCCAGTCCATCGTCACGCGCACGCGCTCGGAGAGCGTTAGGTGCAGCAGGTCCGGCAGCTCCGTCTCGGGCATGAGCGTGGAGTCGCGCATGACGGCGAGGAAGATCTCGCGCTTCGACCCGAAGTAGTGGTGCAGGAGCCCGCGGGTGACGCCGGCGGCACGCGCCAGCTCGGCGAGGGAGACGTCGTCGTAGGCGCGCTCGGCGTAGAGCGTGCGCGCGGCCTCGACGATCTGGCGGCGCCGGGCGTCGGGCTCGAGACGGGTGCGGGAGACGGCGGTCACAGGACGAGTGAACAACGCTATTGGCAAAGTGTCAACAAGCGGGTACGGTGCCAGGCATGAAGCACTACGACGTCCTGGTGGTCGGCTCCGGGTTCGGCGGCAGCGTGACCGCGCTCAGGCTCACCGAGAAGGGGTACTCCGTCGGGGTCATGGAGGCCGGTCGACGCTTCGCCGACGACGAGCTGCCCGAGACGTCGTGGCGTCTGCGTCGCTACCTGTGGGCCCCGTGGGCGCGCTGCTTCGGCATCATGCGCATCACGCCGCTCAAGGACGTCCTCATCGCGAGCGGCACCGGCGTCGGCGGCGGCTCCCTGGTGTACGCGAACACGCTCTACCAGCCGCTCGACGGCTTCTACGACGACCCGCAGTGGGCGCACGTCACCGACTGGCGCGACGAGCTCGCCGCGCACTACGACCAGGCCCGCCGCATGCTCGGCGTCGCGACCTACCCGCGCACGACCCTGCCCGACCGGCTGATGGCGGAGGTCGCCGAGGGGCTCGGCGTCGGCGACACGGTCCACGCCGCCGACGTCGGCGTGCTGTTCGGCGACCGTCCCGGCGAGGAGGTCGACGACCCGTACTTCGGCGGCGCCGGGCCCACGCGCCGCACCTGCACCGACTGCGGCGCGTGCATGACCGGCTGCCGGCACAACGCCAAGAACACGCTCGTGAAGAACTACCTGCACCTGGCCGAGCGGGGCGGCGCCCAGGTCCACCCGCTCACCACGGTGACCGACGTGCGTCCGCGGCGCGGTGGTGGCTACGTCGTGCACACCCGACGCACGGGCAACCGGCTGCGCCGTCGTCGCTTCAGCGCCGACCAGGTGGTCTTCGCGGGCAACGCGCTCAACACGCAGGACCTGCTGCACCGGCTCCGCCGTCGCTCGCTGCCGGGGATCTCCGAGCGGCTGGGCGAGCTGAGCCGCACGAACTCCGAGGCGGTGCTCTCGGCCCGCGCGAGCGCCAAGGACGCCGACGTCACGCCCGGCGTCGCGATCACCTCGTCGTTCCACCCCGACCCGCAGACGCACGTCGAGCCCGTCCGCTACGGCCGGGGCTCGGGCGCGCTGAGCCTGATGAACATGGCGCTGGCCGACCACCGCGGCGGCGGCTCGCAGCTGCGCAAGGTGCTGCGCGGCTACCGCGGCCTCGGGCTGCGCGGCACGCTGCGCCTGCACGACCCGCGCCGCTGGGCCGAGCAGTCGGTCGTGGTGCTCGTCATGCAGTCGCTCGACAACTCCGTCACGACGTTCCTCAAGCGCGGTCCGTTCGGCCTCAGGATGAGCAGCCGGCAGGGCACGGGCGCGCCGAACCCGTCGCACATCCCCGTGGCCGACCACGTCGCCCGCGAGATCGCCGACAAGCTCGACGGCGTGCCCGGCGGCTCCGTCGGCGAGCTCGTCGGCATCCCGCTCACGGCCCACTTCATCGGGGGCTGTCCGATCGGCACCACGCCGCAGGAGGGGGTCATCGACCCCTACCAGCGGCTGTTCGGGCACGAGGGCCTGCACGTCGCGGACGGCTCGGCCATCAGCGCGAATCTCGGGGTCAACCCGTCGCTCACGATCACGGCCCAGGCGGAACGGGCGATGTCGTTCTGGCCCAACCGCGGCGAGCCCGACCCGCGTCCGCCGCTGGGCTCGACGTACCGCCGGATCGACGCCGTCGCCCCGCACCGGCCCGTCGTGCCGGAGGGCGCGCCGGGCGCCCTCCTCCTGCCGATGCCGCGCCTGCGCGTCGGGGCCTCCTGACGCCTCGCCGAGGTCGGGTCAGTCGGGGACGCCCCAGGTGTACGTCTGCTTGACCAGCTTCAGGTAGGTGAACGTCTCGGTGCTGACGACGTCGTCGCGGGCGCGGATGTTCTCCGACAGCACCTGCAGCAGGTGCTCGTCGGTCTCGCAGACGAGCTCGAGGATGATGTCGAACGAGCCCGCTGTGATGACCACGTAGTCGACCTCGGGGATCTCGGCGAGGCTCTCGGCGAGCGGCTCCAGCGGACCCTTGCCGCGGATGCCGATGAGCGCCTCCCGCGCGAAGCCGAGCTGCATCGGGTCGGTGACCGCGACGATGTTGATGACGCCGGAGTCCGTCAGCTTCTGCACGCGCTGGCGCACGGCGGCCTCCGAGAGCCCGACCTCCTTGCCGATGGCCGCGTACGACATGCGGCCGTCGACCTGCAGCAGCGCGATGATGCGCTTGGCGACCTCGTCGAGCACCGGCGCGCTCACGGTGTCGCCTCGGCGACGGAGGGGGACTGGCGAACGTTCATGCGGAGATCTTGGCCCACGCCTCCGTCAGCACGCTACGCAGCACCTGCTCGATCTCGTCGAACTGGGCCTGCCCGGCCACCAGGGGCGGCGCCAGCTGGACCACCGGGTCGCCCCGGTCGTCGGCGCGGCAGTAGAGGCCGGCGTCGAGCAGCGCGTGCGACATGAATCCGCGCAGGAGCCGGTCGCACTCCTCTGGCGTGAAGGTCTCCTTCGTGTCCTTGTCCTTCACCAGCTCGATCCCGTAGAAGAAGCCGTCGCCGCGCACGTCGCCGACGATCGGCAGGTCGCCCAGCCGCTCCAGGGTGCTGCGGAAGGCGCCCTCCGTGGACCGCACGTGCTGCAGCAGGCCCTCGCGCTCGAAGAGGTCGAGGTTGGCCAGGGCCACGGCGCAGGAGACGGGGTGCCCGCCGAACGTGTACCCGTGCGCGAACATCTCGCCGGTGCGCTGGAAGGGCTCGGCGATGCGGTCGCTGACGATCGTCGCGCCGAGGGGGGAGTAGCCCGACGTCAGCCCCTTCGCGCAGGTGATCATGTCGGGCACGTAGCCGTAGCGCTCGGCCCCGAACGTGGTGCCGAGACGTCCGAAGGCGCAGATCACCTCGTCGGAGACCAGCAGCACGTCGTGGCGGTCGCAGATCTCGCGCACCCGCTGGAAGTAGCCGGGCGGCGGCGGGAAGCACCCGCCGGCGTTCTGCACCGGCTCCAGGAACACGGCGGCGACCGTCTCGGGACCCTCGGCCTCGATGGCCACCTCGATCTGGTCGGCGGCCCAGCGCCCGAAGGCCTCGAGGTCGTCGGCGTGCTGCGGGGCCCGGTAGTGGTTGGTGTTGGGCACCCGGAACGTCGACGGCACGAGCGGCTCGAACTGCTGCTTCAGCGTCGGGAGACCCGTGATGGAGAGCGCCCCGTGCGTGGTGCCGTGGTAGGCCACCGAACGGCTGATCACCTTGTGCTTCATCGGTTTGCCGACGAGCTTGAAGTAGTTCTTCGCCAGCTTCCACGCCGTCTCCACGGCCTCCCCGCCGCCGCTGGAGAAGAACACGCGGTTCAGGTCGCCGGGCGCCAGCGACGCGATCCGCTCCGCGAGGTCGATGGCCGTGGGGTGCGCGTACGACCAGAGCGGGAAGAACGCGAGGTCCTGCGCCTGGCGTGCCGCCGCCTCGGCGAGCTCACGCCGACCATGGCCGGCCTGCACGACGAAGAGACCGGCGAGGCCGTCGAGATACCGCCGGCCCCGGTCGTCCCAGACGTAACAACCCTCGCCCCGCACGATCACGGGCACGTCGGCGGCGTCGGCGTCCTTCAGGGGCGCGAAGTGCATCCAGAGGTGGTCGCGTGCGGCCTTCTGGCGTCGCGCGAGCTGCTCGTCGATGCCGGGGGCGCGGTGGGGGTCGAGCGTGGGGTGGGTCATGGTTCCTCCGATCACTGCGAGTATTCGCGACGGAATGCGTCGAATGCAAGGGTCGAGGCGACTGAACACGTAACGATCGTGTGACGACTCTTGTGGATTCCGTCGAGCGGGTGCAGAGTTCCTGCAACGAGTCGACGGGAGAGGAGCACCCATGGCGCAGGACGTGGGACCGGGAGCCGCCGACGTGGCCCCCACGGGCAGCAAGGGTCTGAAGGCCAACGCGATCGGCTTCTGGGAAGGCCTGTCGATCGGGCTCGACGCGACCGCACCGGCGTACTCGATCGCCGCCGTGCTCGGCTCGATGGTGGTGGTGGCGGGCATCCACGCCCCGGCGGTGCTGTGGCTGTCGTTCGTGCCGATGTTCCTCATCGCCGGTGCGTTCCTGTACATGAACCGGGCCGACACCGACTGCGGCACCACGTTCTCGTGGGTCACCCGCGCGATGGGCCCGTGGATCGGCTGGATGGGCGGCTGGGCCGTCTTCACCACCGGCGTGCTGGTGATCGGCTCCCTCGCCGACGTCGCCGCGCGCTACCTCTTCGTCATGGTCGGCGCCGACTCGCTGGCCGCCAACCGCCCGGTCGTCGTGACGATCGCCGTGGCCATCGTCGTCGTCATGACGTGGCTGTGCGTCCGCGGCACCGAGGCGTCGGCGAGGTTCCAGGTCTGGCTCGTCTTCGCGCAGGTCGGCGCGCTGCTCCTCTTCGTCGGCGTCGCCGCCGTGCGGCTCGCGACCGGCTCGCTGCCCGCCGGCGCGACGACGCCGAGCTGGAGCTGGCTCAGCCCCGCCGGACTCGACTCCCACGAGCTCGTCAGCGGCCTGCTCATCGGCGTCTTCATCTATTGGGGCTGGGAGAGCGCGGTGAACCTCTCCGAGGAGTCGACCGACGGCGACACCACGCCCGGCCGCGCCGGCATCTGGAGCACGGTCATCCTCGTCGCGACCTACCTGGGCGTCGGGATCGTGACCATCGCCGCCGGAGGCGTCGACTTCGTCACCGGCTACGAGGACGACGACGCGCTGTTCGGTGCCGTCGGCGACCTCGTCATGGGTCCGTTCGCCTTCGTGCTGCTGCTCTCGATCATCACCTCGGGCATCGCCTCGACGCAGACGACCATCCTCCCCGCGTCGCGTGTGTCGCTCTCGATGGCGAGCGCCGGGGCGTTCCCGAAGGTGTTCGCCCGCATCCACGAGCGGTACGGGACGCCGTCGTTCAGCACGTGGTTCATCGGCGCCGTGGCCATCGCATGGTACGTCGGCGCGAGCGCGATCAGCGACAACTTCCTGTTCGACTCGATCTCGGCGCTGTCGCTGATGATCGCCTTCTACTACGGCCTCACCGGACTGGCGTGCGCCATCTACTGGCGTCGGCGGCTCTTCACGTCGGTCAAGGCGTTCCTGTTCATCGGCGTGGGGCCGCTCGTCGGCGCCGGCACCCTGTTCTACCTCCTGTACGAGTCCGTGCTCGACCTCTCCGACCCGGGCGCCTCCTACAGCGGCTCGTCGGTGCTCGGCGTCGGGCTGCCGCTCGCCATCGCCGTCGTCTTCCTGGTGCTCGGCCTCGTGCTCATGGTCGTCTGGCGGTTCACCGTCGGCGCCACCTTCTTCACGCGCAAGGGCTTCGAGACCGTCTCCGACGAGGTGGCGCTGGCGGCGCTCGGCCCGACGCGTCCCGGCGCGGCCCTCGACTGAGTCGTCGCCGCACCCCGCCCCCTGCTCACCACCCCGCCCCACCACTGCACACCGTCCCGACCCGGGACACCTCCGAGGAGAGACATGAAGATCCTGCTGGTCGGCTCCGGCGGCGTCGGCGCCGCCTTCACGGCCATCGCCGCACGTCGCGACTTCTTCGAGCTCGTGGTCGTCGCCGACTACGACGAGTCGCGCGCCCGTGCCGCCGTCGACGCCCTCGACGACGACCGCTTCGTGGCAGCCCGCGTCGACGCGTCGTCGGCCGACGACGTCGCGGCCCTGTGCCGTGAGCACGACGTCACCCACGTCATGAACGCCGTCGACCCACGGTTCGTCATGTCGATCTTCGACGGCGCCTTCGCCGCCGGCGCCGACTACCTCGACATGGCGATGTCGCTGTCGACGCGCCACCCCGAGGAGCCCTACGCGAAGGTCGGGAAGAAGCTCGGCGACGACCAGTTCGCCGTCGCCGACCAGTGGGAGTCGGCCGGTCGTCTCGCCCTCGTCGGCATGGGCGTGGAGCCTGGCCTCTCCGACGTGTTCGCCCGGTACGCGGCCGACCACCTGTTCAGCGAGATCCGTGACCTGGGCACCCGCGACGGCGCCAACCTGGCGGTGCACGACGAGCACGGCAACGAGGTGTTCGCGCCGTCCTTCTCGATCTGGACGACGATCGAGGAGTGCCTCAACCCGCCCGTCGTCTGGGAGAAGGCGCGCGCCGACGAGCCCGACGGCGGCTGGTTCGTGACGCCGCCGTTCTCCGAGCCCGAGGTGTTCGACTTCCCCGAGGGCATCGGGCCCGTCGAGTGCGTCAACGTCGAGCACGAGGAGGTGCTCCTCATGCCGCGCTGGGTCGACGCCGAGCGGGTGACGTTCAAGTACGGGCTGGGGGAGGACTTCATCAACGTCCTCAAGGCCCTGCACGACGTCGGGCTCGACAGCACCACCCCCGTCCGCGTGCCGTCGGCAGGCGGACCCGTCGAGGTCTCGCCCCGTGACGTCGTCGCCGCCTGCCTGCCCGACCCCGCGACCATCGGCCCACGCATGACCGGCAAGACCTGCGCCGGGCTCTGGGTCACCGGCATCGGCAAGGACGGGCAGGAGCGCGAGACGTACCTGTACCACGTCGTCGACAACGAGTGGGCGATGCAGGAGTACGGCCACCAGTGCGTCGTGTGGCAGACCGCCGTGAACCCCGTAGTCGCGCTCGAGCTGCTCGCCGACGGCACCTGGAGCGGGGCGGGCGTGCTCGGTCCCGAGGCCTTCGACGCGGTGCCGTTCCTGGAGCTGCTCACCGCCTACGGCTCCCCGTGGGGCCAGCGGGACTCCTGATCCCGCGCAGGCCCTAGGGTGTGGCCAAGCAGAACGGCCCAGTCGTAGGGGTCGTCGGGACCAGAATGGAGCACCGCCATGTCCGTCACCGTGCACGTCGCCGCCGAGGCGGGGGCCGAGGCCGCACCCCAGACCGTCGACGAGGGGACGAAGGCGTGGCAGCTCTTCGCCGAGCAGCCCGACGTCGTCGCCGCGCGCATCGACGGCGACCTGCGTGACCTGTCGACGCTGCTCGTCGAGGGCCAGACCGTGGTCCCGGTGACGCTCGACAGCCCCGACGGCCTCGACATCCTGCGCCACTCCACCGCCCACGTGATGGCGCAGGCCGTGCAGGAGCTGTTCCCGGAGGCCAAGCTCGGCATCGGCCCGCCGATCACCGACGGCTTCTACTACGACTTCGACGTCGCCGAGCCGTTCAAGCCCGAGGACCTGCAGGCCATCGAGTCGCGCATGAAGAAGATCGTCAAGGAGGGCCAGCGCTTCGACCGCCGCGAGATCAGCGACGACGCCGCGCGCGAGGAGCTCGCCGACGAGCCGTACAAGCTCGAGCTCATCGGCCTGAAGTCGAGCGCCGGCTCCACCGAGGGCGCGAGCGTCGAGGTCGGCGAGGGCGGCCTCAGCATCTACGACAACGTCAAGCGCGACGGATCGCTGGCCTGGAAGGACCTCTGCCGGGGCCCGCACCTGCCCACGACCAAGCGCATCCCCGCCTTCCGGCTCATGCGCTCGGCCGCCGCGTACTGGCGCGGCGACGAGAAGAACAAGCAGCTGCAGCGCATCTACGGCACCGCCTGGCCCACCAAGGAGGCGCAGGAGGAGTACCTGCACCGCCTCGAGGAGGCGCAGCGTCGCGACCACCGCCGCCTCGGCACCGAGCTCGACCTGTTCTCCTTCCCCGACGAGATCGGCTCCGGCCTGCCCGTCTTCCACCCGCGCGGTGGCGTGATCAAGCGCGAGATGGAGGACTACGTCCGTCGTCGGCACATCGAGGAGGGCTTCGAGTACGTCGGCACCCCGCACATCGCCAAGGAGGGCCTGTTCCACACGTCGGGCCACCTGCCGTACTACGGCGAGGGGATGTTCCCGGCGCTCGACGTCGACGGCCAGGACTACCGCCTCAAGGCGATGAACTGCCCGATGCACAACATCATCTACCGCTCCCGGCAGCGCTCCTACCGCGAGCTGCCGCTGCGCTTCTTCGAGTTCGGGCACGTGTACCGCAACGAGAAGTCCGGCGTCATCCACGGCCTCACGCGCGTGCGCGGCTTCGCGCAGGACGACTCGCACTCCTACGTCACCCCCGAGCAGGCGCCCGACGAGGTGCGTCACCTGCTGAACTTCATGCTCAGCCTGCTGCGCGACTTCGGCCTCGACGACTTCTACCTCGAGCTGTCGACCCGCGACGCGTCGAAGGACAAGTTCATCGGGTCCGACGAGGACTGGGAGCTCGCCACGCAGGTGCTCGCCGACGTGGCCGCGGAGACCGGGATCGAGCTCGTGCCCGACCCGGGCGGCGCGGCCTACTACGGCCCGAAGATCTCGGTGCAGGCGCGCGACGCGATCGGTCGCACCTGGCAGATGGGCACGGTGCAGTACGACTTCAACCAGCCGTCGCCGGAGCGGTTCAACCTGGAGTACGTGGCCGCCGACGGCACGCGCCAGCAGCCGGTGATGATCCACTCGGCGAAGTTCGGCTCGATCGAGCGGTTCCTCGGCGTGCTCGTCGAGCACTACGCCGGCGCCTTCCCTCCGTGGCTCGCGCCCGTCCAGGCGGTCGGCATCCCGGTCGCCGAGCGGCACTCGGACTACCTGCACACGCTGGGCCAGCGGCTCCGCGGTGCGGGCATCCGCTTCGAGGTCGACGACTCCGACGAGCGCATGCAGAAGAAGATCCGCACCGCCCAGACGCAGAAGGTGCCCTTCATGCTGCTCGTCGGCGACCGCGACATCGAGGCCGACGCCGTCTCGTTCCGCTACCGCAACGGCGAGCAGGAGAACGGGGTGCCCGTCGACGACGCGGTGCGCCGCATCCTCGAGGCCGTGGCGTCGCGCGAGCAGGTCTGAGCAGCACCAGCACATCCGTACGGCTGTCGCCCTCGTTCCCCGTGATCCGGGGACGGGGGCGACGTCGTTGCCCTAGGGTCGCGCCGTGAGCAGATGCAGCTTCGCCGCCGTCGTCGAACGAGAGCTGGTCCGAGCGAGGGCCGTCCGAGGGTCGCTCGTCGTCTCCGGCTCCCGGAAAGTGCGTCGTCGGTGATCGGCTCGGCGCGGTCACGCTCGATCGTTCTTGGCGTCGCCCTCCTGCTCACCATCGGCCTTCTCGGGTCAGCGGCTGCCCCCGCGGACGCGGGGGATTCCTACATCGGCCCGGTCGGGCCGCGGACCCGATGCGTGGAGGGAACCGACCCGTTGCAGCTTCCCGTCGTGCGCTCCGTCGGGGCTGACGGGCCTCGCACCGGCCAGCTGATCCGGTGGGAGTACCGCACCAGCTCGAACGGTCCGTGGGTCTCCACGGACGCCGTTGCCGTGCGGGAGGACGGCCTGGCGGTCCCGCCGCCCGTGGAGGCCTCGCTGGGTGAGACGGGGCGAGGCCACGTCCGGTCCCTCGTCCTGGTCAAAGACACGTGGCACTACCTCGACGCCTCCGTCTTCTACCACCCTTCCCGCGCCGCCCTGCTGCGTGAGGCCTCGGTACAGATCAGCGAACCAACGACCAAGAAGTGGTCTCACGGCGTCGACGTGCTGGGGCTCTCGCCGCTCTACGAGGTGGCCGACGAGTCCGGAGCCTGCGCCGAGGCGCCAGCGCGCGACGTGCAGCTGGAGGTCTGGGCAACTCACGGGATCACGGGTCAGCGCACGCTGCTCGGCCGGGTCGACGTGAATCGTCGCGTCTGGAGCCTCATGACCTATCCGCCGACCACCGGCCCCTTCTCCCTCACCGTCGAGCAGGTCCGAGCCGGGCAACGGCGCCAGGTCGCCGACACCGCGAACGTCACCCTCGTTCCCGACGACACGCGACTGGGCGTCACGGTGCCGGAAGCACGAGCCCACTCGCTGGGTCGTCGCCGCCAGGACGTGTGGTGGATGCCCCGCGGGACGCGCTTCACGCTCGTGGTGACGCAGCATCAGCAGTACTGGCGTCCGGTCGAGCTCGACGGCGCCTCGAGGATCGTCACCGCGCGCTTCAGGGCGTGGGGTGCGCGGGCGGCCACGACCCTGTCCGACATCGTGCTGACTCGTGGCACCGACTTCCGCATCGGGCGACAGGATCACGTCATTCGCGGAGGTGGCCACGTCGAGCTCGCCTCCGCCGTTACCGCGACCGAGTCGGCGGGTCGGGTCGGTGCGGACGTCCGACTGCTGCCCCGCCCGTCGTTTCCCTCACGCACCACGCGAGCGCGGGCCTACCATCCCGTCACCCGCACCGTGACGGTGAAGGACGGAGCGGGACTGAAGGCGTGGCTCGAGCTGAGGACCCGGGACGGGTGGTCGCCCGCCGGGCGGGAGCGCACGATCGGCAAGGACGGTCGGGTCCGCCTCCGCCTCGACAACGACACTCGACGCACGCGACAGTACCGACTCACCATCTGGGCTCCGTCCTATGGCGGCGGACTGGAGCAGATCATGGTGGCGCGCGGTCGTTGGACCATCCGGAACCGCTGACCTCGCTCCACCGCGTCGGTCCCGGCAGCCGCGGTGAACCCCTCGTCTAGGGTGGTCGGGTGAGCCTCGACGACCGCCTGGAGCGTCTCTGGGTGCCGTACCGCATGTCCTACGTGCGCGGCGAGGAGCCCGAGCCCGACGACACGTGCCCCTTCTGCCGCATCGCGGCCGGGGGAGCGCAGTCCGAGCTCGTCGTGCACCGCGGTGCCACCTGCTTCGTCGTGCTCAACCTCTACCCGTACAACCCCGGGCACCTCATGGTCGTGCCGAACCGGCACGTCGCCGACTACACCGAGCTCACGGCCGACGAGACCGCCGAGGTCGCGGCCCTGACGCAGACGGCGTTGCGCACCATCCGCGCCGTGTCGGCGCCGCAGGGGTTCAACGTCGGCCTCAACCTGGGCGGCGTGGCCGGCGGGTCGCTGTCGCAGCACCTGCACCAGCACGTCGTCCCGCGCTGGTCGGGCGACGCCAACTTCATGACCGTGCTCGGCCGCACCAAGACGCTGCCGCAGCTGCTCGAGGACACCCGCGACCTGCTGGCCGAGGCCTGGCCCGCAGCCCCCACCACCACTTCGACCACCCTTGGGGACCTCTGATGCTCGAACGCTTCCGCCAGTTCTGGACCAACGTGTGGTCCCCGCTGGCCGACCTCCTGCTGCGCCTCGGCGTGAAGCCCGACCACGTGACCATCGTCGGCACGCTCGGCGTCAGCGCCGGCGCCCTGTGGTTCTTCCCGCGCGGGCAGTTCTTCATCGGCGTCATGGTGGTCACGGCGTTCGTGTTCAGCGACCTCATGGACGGCTACATGGCCCGCAAGTCCGGGCAGTCGTCGAAGTGGGGGGCGTTCCTGGACTCCACGCTGGACCGGGTCGGCGACGCGGCCGTCTTCGGCGGTCTGCTGCTCTACTACACGCGCCCCGACGCGGAGTCGACGCTCGGCCCGGCCGACCTGTACCTCGGCCTCAGCCTCGCCTGCCTCGTGCTCGGCAGCCTCACGTCGTACGCCCGCGCCCGCGCCGAGAGCCTCGGCATGCAGGCCAAGGGCGGCATCGCCGAGCGCGCCGACCGGCTCGTCGCCATCCTCGTCATGACCGGCTTCTCCGGCCTGCTCGACCTCCCGGTGCTGCGCGAGGTGACCCTGTGGGCCCTCGCCCTCGCCAGCCTCGTCACCGTCTTCCAGCGCATGGCGATCGTCCACCGCCAGGCCGTGCAACAGCCGGGCCTGGACGTCTGACGTCGTCGGCGCGGCTTCTCTCTCGGGAGGGGCTGCGCTGATGCGGCTTCGACTCGGGGTGGGGCTGCGTCGGCGCGGCTCTCTGCTGGGGTGGGGCTGCGCTGCCGCGGCTTCGACTCGTCCTGCGCTCCGCAAGGGCCTCGACCGGGCGGCTGGGAGCGGCGCTGGTCCGGGGTCTCGGGCTGCGGGTCGGTGTTGAGGGTCGAGCGGTGGGTTTGCCACCGAATCGTCGTCGGCGGTGGATCTGCCACCTTCTCAGCGCTGTACAGGTGGAGGATCCACCGCCGACGGGGCCAGACGTGGCAGAGGTTCCCCCTTCTCGTGGACCGTGCCACGGGAAGGGGGAAGCGCTGCCCACCCCACCCCCAAGGGCACCCACGATTCTTCCTTCGTGCGCTGAAGGTCGAACGCTTCTGCGTCGGTGACGGGATCCCGTAGTAGACGCAGAAGCCTTGGCCCCCCACGCACGAACGCAGAATCTTGCGTCCAACGAAGGCCACAGCCCGAGAACCAGAGCCGCCGCGCCACCCAGCCGCCCGGTCGAGGCGCTTTCGGAGACCACACCCAGCACGAGCCGAGGAAGCGCACCAGCAAGCCCAGACCCCCCGGGGCAGCGCACCAGCACGACGAGACCCCCCGCGGCAGCGCACCAGCACGACGAGACCCCCCGCGGCAGCGCACCAGCACGACGAGACCCCCCGCAGGCAGCGCACCAGCAAGCCCAGACCCCCCGCAGGCGGCGCACCAGCAAGACGAGACCCCCTGCGGCAGCGCACCACCAAGCCCCCGGCATCCGAGAACCATCACGAAGATGCGCCCAGAAACCATGACACCATCAATGTGACATTGGCCTTGACACATAGCGACCGCCGTCACATACTCGCGGTATGACCCTCATGGACGAGCAGGATCTCGACCGCACCCAGGAGAGCCTCGCGTCGCTCGCGACGCCCGAGTACGAGGCGACGCTCCGGGCCCTGTCGCAGGCGTCCGTCGACCGGAACTTCGACGCGTTCGTCGACGTCCCGTGGGACGACCCGGACTTCCGCATCGACCCCCACGACCGGCACTGGGTGCTCACCGAGGCCGACCCGCTCGGTCGCCACCCCTGGTACCAGAACCTGCCCATCGAGCGTCAGATCGAGATCGGGATGTGGCGCTACGCCAACATCTTCAAGGTGGGTCTGCAGTTCGAGAACCTGCTGATCCGCGGCATCATGCAGTACGTCTTCACCCGCCCGAACGGGTCGGCCGAGTTCCGCTACCTCACCCACGAGGCCACGGAGGAGTGCCACCACACGCAGATGTTCCAGGAGTGCGTCAACCGCATCGGCGCCGACGTCCCGGGCATGCCGCGCTGGATGCGGGCGCTCCACGGCGTCATCCCGCTGTTCGCGTCCCGCTACCCGCTCGGCTTCTTCATCGCGGTCCTGGCCGGCGAGGAGCCGATCGACCACACGCAGAAGCGGATGCTGCGCGAGGGCGCGAACCTGCCGCCGGTCATGCGACGCATCATGCAGATCCACGTCGCGGAGGAGGCACGCCACATCTCCTTCGCCCACGCCTACGTCATGCGCAGCGGCCCCCACCTCGGGAAGGTCGACCGCTGGATCATGTCGATGCTCTTCCCGATCATCATGCGCGTCGCCGGCGACCTCATCCTCGTGCCGCCGAAGGAGCTGCGCACCCAGATGGGCGTGCCGCAGGAGGTCATCGACGAGCTCTACTGGGACGCGCCCGAGTCCCGCGAGTTCCTCGCCGAGCTGTTCAGCGACGTGCGCATGCTGGCGGAGGAGTCGACGCTCATGACGCGCTCGTCGCGCCGCGTGTGGCGCTGGCTGAAGATCGACGGCCGCCCCTCGCGCTACCGCAGCGAGCCGCCGGCGCGGCTGACCGACCCGTCCCCGGTCGGTCCCTCCTGACGTGCCGCACGTCGTCACCCAGGCGTGCTGCGGCGACGCCGCCTGCGCCTTCGCCTGCCCGGTCAACTGCATCCACCCGACGCCCGACGAGCCCGACTTCGCCACGTCGGACATGGTCTACATCGACCCGCAGGCCTGCGTCGACTGCGGCGCGTGCGTCCGGGCGTGCCCCGTCGGCGCGATCAAGCCAGCGTCGCGGCTCACTCCCGACGAGCAGGTCTTCGTCGAGCTGAACGCGTTGTTCCACGTCGGGTCCGACGTCGGCAACGGGCTCGAGTCGCGCACCCGTCCGGCGCAGGCGCCCGTGCCGCCGGTCGTCCGGCTGCCGCCGGAACGCCGGCTCGACGTCGCCGTGGTCGGCGCGGGGCCCGCTGCGCTGTACGCCGCCGACGAGCTGCTGAAGCAGCGTGGTGTGCGGGTGACGGTCGTCGACCGGCTCCCCACGCCACACGGTCTCGTGCGCGCCGGCGTCGCGCCCGACCACCAGCACACGAAGGCCATCACCGACCTCTTCGCGCGCATCGAGGCGCAGCCCGGCTTCTCCTACGCGCTCGGGCTCGAGGTGGGCGTCGACGTCACCCACGAGCAGCTCCTGCAGCGCCACGACGCAGTCGTCTACGCCACGGGCGCGTCCGCCGACCGTCGCCTCGGGATCCCGGGGGAGGACCTGCCGGGCAACACCACCGCGACGGCCGTCGTCGCCTGGTACAACGGCCACCCCGACCACGTGGACATCCCGATCGACCTCGACGCCGAACGCACCGTGGTCGTCGGCAACGGGAACGTCGCCCTCGACGTCGCCCGCGTGCTCCTCAGCGACCCCGCGGAGCTGGCCCGCACCGACATCGCCGACCACGCCCTCGAGGCCCTGCGGACCAGCCGGCTGCGCTGCGTCGAGCTGGTCGCCCGACGCGGACCCGCCCAGGCGGCGTTCACCGTGCCCGAGCTCGTCGGGCTGCTGCACCACCCCGACGTCGACGTCGTCGTGCCGCAGCGCGACCTGCTCGACGGCGACGACGTGAAGAGCCGGCTGCTGCGCGAGGGCACCACGGCCGAACCGGTCGCGGGACGCCGCCACGTGCTCCTGCGCTTCCTCGCCGCCCCGGTCGAGGTGCTGGGGGAGGGTGCGGTCACGGGGGTGCGCCTCACCCGCACCCGCCTGGAGACCGACGTCGACGGCACCGTCCGCGCCGTGCCCACCGGCGAGCTCGACGACGTCGCCACCGCGTCGGTCCTGCGTTCGGTCGGCTACCGCTCGACGCCCGTGCCCGGGGTGCCGTTCGACCCGGTGGCGCACCGCATCCCGAACGTCGGCGGGCGCGTGCTCGACGCTCCCGACGGGGCGCTCCTGCCGCGCACCTACGTCGTCGGGTGGGCCAAGCGCGGCCCGACCGGCTTCATCGGCACCAACAAGTCGTGCTCGTTGGAGACTGTCAACCACCTCCTCGCCGACGTCGCGCTGGGCCGGCTCGACCCCGAGTCGGCTTCCGTGCCTCCTGGGCGGTCCGGCCGCGTGCAGGACCTCGCGGGGCTCGACCTGGACGCCTGGCGACGCCTCGACGCGCACGAGCGCGCCACCGGACGCGAGCAGGGCCGTCCGCGTCGCAAGGTCGTCGACCGGGCACGGATGCTGGACGTCGTGAACGGCGCCGCGAGCGCTCGATAGACTGGAGCCGTGAGCACCCCGCAGACCTCCCCGACCCCCGACGGCACCAGCACCCCCAGCGTCGGCACGGCCCGCGTCAAGCGCGGCATGGCCGAGATGCTGAAGGGCGGCGTCATCATGGACGTCGTCGACGCCGACCAGGCGCGCATCGCCGAGGACGCCGGCGCCGTGGCCGTCATGGCGCTCGAGCGCGTCCCGGCCGACATCCGTGCCCAGGGCGGCGTCGCGCGCATGAGCGACCCCGACCTCATCGACGGCATCATCGAGGCCGTCTCGATCCCGGTCATGGCGAAGGCGCGCATCGGCCACTTTGCCGAGGCGCAGGTGCTCCAGAGCCTCGGCGTCGACTACATCGACGAGTCCGAGGTCCTCACCCCGTCGGACTACGCCAACCACATCGACAAGTGGGCCTTCAACGTCCCGTTCGTGTGCGGTGCGACCAACCTCGGCGAGGCGCTGCGCCGGCTCACCGAGGGTGCGGCGTTCATCCGCTCCAAGGGCGAGGCCGGCACCGGTGACGTGTCGAACGCCGTCACGCACATCCGCAAGATCACCGGCGAGATCCGCCGCCTGCAGTCGCTGCGCGAGGACGAGCTGTACGTCGCGGCGAAGGAGCTGCAGGCGCCCTTCGAGCTGGTCAAGGAGGTCGCCGAGCTCGGCAAGCTGCCCGTCACCCTGTTCACCGCCGGCGGCATCGCCACGCCCGCCGACGCCGCGCTCGTGATGCAGCTCGGCTCGGAGGGCGTGTTCGTCGGCTCGGGCATCTTCAAGTCCGGCAACCCGCAGCAGCGCGCCGAGGCCATCGTCAAGGCCACGACGTTCTACGACGACCCCGACGTGGTCGCCAAGGTCTCCCGCGGCCTCGGGGAGGCGATGGTCGGCATCAACGTCGACGACATCCCCGAGCCGCACCGCCTCGCCGAGCGCGGCTGGTGACGACTCCCGCACGACCCTGACGGAGGACCCGGCGCCGGCGCCGGGTCCTCGGTCGTTCCCGGCCCCGAGGCGCGCCGGGCCCGGTGCCGCCCCGCCCCGACGGGTGATGACCCAGGGCGCGCTAGGCTGACGTCGTCGCCCCGGGATGGAGTGCTCGGAGCGGCTTCAGGGACTGCGTCACCAGGCCGGTGCGTGCGGTCCCGACCCCAGACCCGATCGGGAGGGATGCCGTGAGGGAGCGGCGGGGGTGTGAGGCGCTCAGCGCCCGCCCCCGCCTGCTGGGTCCTCTCCGACGTCACGCGCACCGGCGTCACTAGGCTGTCCCGGTGACCTCCCCGACCATCGGCGTCTTCGCCCTCCAGGGCGACGTCCGCGAGCACGTGCAGGCCCTCCAGGCGCTGGGGGCGGACGTCGTCGCCGTGCGCCGCGAGGAGGAGCTCGACCGGGTCGACGGCCTCGTGATCCCGGGCGGTGAGTCGACCACGATGATCAAGCTGGCCGACGTGTTCGGCGTGGCCGACGCGTTCCGCCGCCGGATCTCCGAGGGGCTGCCGACGTTCGGCACGTGCGCGGGCATGATCATGCTCGCCGACCGCATCGTCGACGGCGCCGACGGCCAGACCACGTTCGGCGGGCTCGACGTCACCGTCCGCCGCAACGCGTTCGGTCGCCAAGTCGACTCCTTCGAGGCGCAGGTGCCGTTCACGACCTTCCCGGACCCCGTCCACGCCGTGTTCATCCGGGCGCCGTGGGTGGAGCAGGTCGGGCCCGACGTCGAGGTGCTCGCCAGCGTCCCGGTCGTGCTGGACGCGGCGACGGACGACGACGACGAGCGAGCCGATAGGATCGTCGCGGTCCGGCAGGGTGCCCTGCTCGCGACGTCGTTCCACCCGGAGGTGGGGGACGACCTCCGCCTGCACCGCCTGTTCCTGGACCTCGTGGACATGTAGGGATCCGCCACCTGCCGAGGTGGCGCGGAAAGGGGCACGGGATGTCAGGCCACTCCAAGTGGGCGACGACCAAGCACAAGAAGGCCGCCATCGACGCCAAGCGCGGCAAGATGTTCGCCAAGCTGATCAAGACCATCGAGGTGGCGGCGCGTACCGGCGGGCCCGACCCCGACGGCAACCCGACCCTGTACGACGCCATCCAGAAGGCGAAGAAGTCGTCGGTCCCGAACGACAACATCGACCGTGCGGTCAAGCGCGGCGGCGGCATCGGCGGCGACGTGGTCGACTACACCACGATCATGTACGAGGTGTACGGGCCGAGCGGCGTCGCGCTCCTGGTGGAGTGCCTCACCGACAACAAGAACCGGGCCGCGATGGAGGTGCGCACCGCCGTGTCGCGCAACGGCGGGACGCTCGCCGACCCCGGCTCCGTCGCCTACCTGTTCCACCGCAAGGGTGTCGTGCAGGTGCCCGCGCAGGACACCACCGAGGACGACATCCTGCTGGCCGTGCTCGACGCCGGCGCCGAGGAGGTCAAGGACCACGGCGAGAGCTTCGAGGTGATCAGCGAGGCCTCCGACCTGGTCGCCGTCCGCTCCGCCCTCCAGGACGCCGGCCTCGACTACGACTCCGCCGAGGCCTCCTTCGTCCCCTCGGTCGAGGTGCCCGTCGACGTCGACGGCGCCAAGAAGGTCATCAAGCTCGTCGACGCCCTCGAGGACCTCGACGACGTCCAGAACGTCTTCTCCAACGTCGACATCAGCGACGACGTGCTCGCGGAGCTCGACGAGGACTGACGTCGGGGTCCCGTGCGGGGGCGTGGCTCGTTGCTGCGCTGCCTGCGGGGGATCGTGACCTGCTGCTGCGCTGCCGCAGGGGGTCTCGACCTGCTGGTGCGCTGCCTGCGGGGGTCGTGACCTGGTGCTGCGCTGCCTGCGGTCGTCGTGACCTTGCTGGTGCGCTGCCTCGGCCTTCGCTGGGGGTGGTCTCCGAAAGGGCCTCGACCGGCAGCGGGCCTGGGGCTGGTTTCGGGTCTCGGGGTCTGGCTTGGGTCTGTGGGTGACGCACGATTCTTCGATGCTGCGTCCATGGGCCACGGTTCTGCGTTTGCGCGTTCTATCGGTGGATTCTCAACTGCAGGAGCGCTTCTGCGGTTGAGAATCCACCGATAGGGGGGCCGCGTCGGAAAGATTCTGCTTTTGCGTGGACCGTTCCACGCGAACGCAGAATCTTGCGTCTCCCCAACGCAAAGAGCGCTCACGACTCTGCGTTCGCGCCTTCGAGGCCGAAGGCCTCTGCGTCCACGACGGGATCCCGTAGGCAACGCAGAAGCCTTGCCCTCCCGCACACGAACGCAGAAGCTTGCGTCGACCCCGTGCCGAAGCCACAGCCCGAGACCCCAGACCAGTGCGGTGCCAGCCGCCCGGTCGAGGCCCTCTCGGGGACCACACCGAGCGAACGCCGAGGCAGCGCACCAGCGGGTCAAGACCTCCTGCGACAGCGCACCAGCGGGTCGAGACTCCCGCAGGCAGCGCACCAGCAGGTCGAGACCCCCTGCGGCAGCACCCCCACCCCCAACCCCGGCGTGGCGTCCGCCCCGCCGTCCCGACAGCGCGTTATCGTTCGAACATGCGTTCCCCCACGCGCGTGCTCGCGGTCGATCCCGGGCTGACGCGGCTCGGTCTCGGTGTCGTGCAGGGCTCGGTCGGTCGGCCGCTGGAGATGGTGCACGTCGACGTGCTGCGCACGCCGGCCGACCTCGACACCGCTCGGCGTCTGCACCGGCTGGAGCAGGGGCTGGAGGAGGCAGTGCGGCTGCACCGGCCGCACGTGGTGGCCGTGGAGCGGGTGTTCAGCCAGAACAACGTCAGCACCGTCATGGGCACCGCGCAGGCGAGCGCGGTCGCGATGCTCGTGGCGGCGCGGCACGGTGTCGACGTCAAGCTGCACACGCCCAGCGAGGTCAAGGCGGCCGTCACGGGCAGCGGGCGCGCCGACAAGGCGCAGGTGGCGGCCATGGTGGTGCGGCTGCTGCGTCTCGCGGAGGCACCCAAGCCGGTCGACGCCACCGACGCGCTCGCCCTGGCCATCTGCCAGATCTGGCGTGGCGGCGCGCAGAACCGTCTGCAGCAGGCCCACGCCGCTGCCCAGCGCAAGGAGTCCCTCCGGTGATCGCCCACGTCCGCGGCCAGGTGGCCGCCCTCTCGCTCGACTCCGCCGTCATCGACGTGGGCGGCCTCGGCCACCTCGTGCACTGCACGCCCGGCACCATCGCCCGGCTGCGGCTGGGGGAGCAGGCCCAGCTCGCCACCACCTTGGTCGTCCGCGAGGACTCCCTGACCCTCTACGGGTTCGCCGACGCCGACGAGCGCGACATGTTCCTGCTGGTGCAGACCGCCAGCGGCATCGGGCCCAAGGTCGCCCTCGCGATGCTCGCCGTCCTCGCGCCCGACCGGCTGCGTCGCGCCATCGCCGAGTCCGACCACGCGGTGCTCACGTCGGTGCCCGGCATCGGCCGCAAGGGCGCCGAGCGGATCGTCGTCGAACTCAAGGACCGCGTCGGCCCCGCACCCGTCGCGACGTCCGGCGGCACCGGTGGCGACGGCGAGCCGTGGCGGGCCCAGGTGCTCGAGGCGCTGCAGAGCCTCGGCTGGTCCGCGCGCGACGCCGAGCGCGCCATCGACGCCGTGGCCGACTCCGCCGGCGACGAGCCCGACGTCGGGCAGCTGCTGCGCCTCGCCCTCCGATCCCTGTCCAAGGCGTGAGCGGCGTGCACGACGAGTACCGCGACTCCTTCACCGACCTCGACGCCGTCCTCGCCGAGGCCACCCCCGACGACCGCGCCTTCGACGCCGCCCTGCGCCCACGCACCCTCGAGGAGCTGGTCGGGCAGGAGCGGGTCCGCGAGCAGCTCTCCCTCGTGCTCGAGGCAGCGCAGCAGCGAGGCCGCACGCCCGACCACGTCCTGCTCTCCGGTCCTCCCGGCCTGGGCAAGACCACGATCGCGATGATCATCGCCCACCAGCTCGGCGCGCACCTGCGGCTCACCAGCGGTCCCGCCATCCAGCACGCCGGCGACCTCGCCGCCATCTTGTCCGGTGTCGACGAGGGCGACGTCCTCTTCATCGACGAGATCCACCGCATGTCACGGCCCGCCGAGGAGCTGCTGTACATGGCGATGGAGGACTTCCGGGTCGACGTCGTCGTCGGCAAGGGCCCGGGGGCGACGGCGATCCCGCTCGAGATCCCGCCGTTCACCGTCGTCGGCGCCACCACACGCGCCGGGCTCCTGCCCGGACCGCTGCGCGACCGGTTCGGCTTCACCGCGCAGCTCGACTACTACGAGGCCGCCGAGCTGCAACGGATCGTCGAACGGTCGGCCCGGCTGCTCGACCTCACCATCTCCGACGACGGCGCCCGCGAGATCGCCTCCCGTTCTCGGGGCACCCCGCGCATCGCCAACCGGCTGCTGCGGCGCGTCCGCGACTACGCCCAGGTCCGCGGCGACGGCACCGTCGGACACCCCGAGGCCCGCAAGGCCCTCGCCCTGTACGAGGTCGACGACCTCGGACTCGACCGGCTCGACCGCGCTGTGCTGCAGGCGCTCTGCGGCAGCTTCGGCGGGGGACCGGTCGGCATCAGCACCCTCGCCGTCGCCGTCGGCGAGGAGCGCGAGACCGTCGAGGAGCTCGCCGAGCCGTTCCTCGTCCGGCTCGGCTTCCTGGCGCGCACGCCGCGCGGTCGCATCGCGACCCCTGCCGCGTGGCGTCACCTCGGGCTCGCCGCGCCGGCCGACCCGGCGCAGCTCCCGCTCGACGACGCCTAGCTGCCGCGCGCCCACGGCGGGGCAGACGTCCGTCCCGACACGCCCTCGTGGAAGCATGGGAAGGGCCACGGTGCTTGGTTGCGTGTCTAAACTTCCTCCTGGCCCTGAGCCAGGTCCGCCCTGCGGACGACATCCCACCCTGACGGAGCATCTCCCGTGACCGACCTCTACAGCCTCCTGCCGATCGTCCTGCTGCTCGTGATCTTCTACCTGCTGGTCATGCGACCGGCGCGGGCGCGGCAGAAGGACTACCAGAACACCCAGGCCGCCCTCGAGCCCGGCCGTCGTGTCATGCTCGCCAGCGGCATCTACGGCGAGCTCGTCTCCCTCGGCGACGTCGAGGCAGAGCTGCGCATCGCCCCGGACACCGTGATCACCGTCAACCGCCAGGCCGTCGCGAAGGTCGCCGACCCGAGCCCGACCCCCGAACCCGAGAGCCCGAACGACTGATGGCCAGACCTGCGCCCCGACCCGGGACCCCGCGTCCTCGTCGCACCCTCCTGCTGTTCCTCGCGCTGGTCGTGGCGCTCTACGGCCTGCTCGTCGGCGTCGACCTGAAGCACGACGACGGCGCCGTCTGGAAGCCGCGTCTCGGCCTCGACCTGCAGGGCGGCACCCGCATCACCCTGCAGGCCGAGGCCTCCTCGGGCGACGTGACGCCGGAGAAGCTGCGCGAGGCGCGCGACATCATCGACCAGCGCGTCAACGCCACGGGCGTGTCGGAGGCGGAGGTCACCACCCAGGGCGGCAACCAGGTCATCATCGAGATCCCTGGTGAGCGCCGCGGCAACATCGTCGACCAGGTCGGCAAGACCGCCCAGCTGCGCTTCCGGCTCGTGTGGGCCGCGGCCCAGGGCGCCACCGGCCAGCCGCTCGACGACGCCGCGCGCGCGAAGGCCGAGAAGGCCGTGGCCGACGTCGACTGGACGAAGCTCTCGCTCGACCAGATGATCGCCGCCGAGACCGACTCGCCGGCCACGCTGCCGAAGCAGTACTCCGACGGCGTCGCCGCGCTGCAGCAGCTGGCCGCCGGGTTCCAGTGCTCGCCGGACGGCAACCAGGTCGAGGACGTGCCGAGCCGGCCGCTCGTCACCTGCGACCCAACCAACGGGCAGGTCTTCGTCCTCAGTCCCTCGGTGATCGAGGGCTCGCAGGTCAAGAAGGCCGAGCAGGTCTACGACAGCCAGCGGTCTCAGTGGGTCGTCTCCATCGCCATGCGCGACGCCGGCTCCAAGGTCTTCGACGCCGTCACCACCGCGCTCACCCCGCAGCAGAAGAGCTTCGCGATCGTCCTCGACGGCGAGGTGCTCAGCGCGCCCACGTCGCAGGCGGTCATCCGCAACGGGCAGTCCCAGATCCAAGGCAGCTTCACCTCGACGTCGTCCAAGGCGCTCGCCAACCAGCTCACCTACGGCGCGCTGCCCCTGACCTTCAAGGTCAACGGCGTCTCCGTGGAGGGTCCGTCGCTCGCGGGCAGCCAGCTGCAGGCCGGGCTGCTCGCCGGCGGCGTCGGCCTCGTGCTCGTCATGGGCTACCTGCTGCTCTACTACCGGGGGCTCGGCCTCGTGGCAATCGGCTCGCTGCTCATGGCCGCCGCCGTCAGCTACGCCATGGTCCTGCTGCTCGGGCAGTCGCTCGGCTTCACGCTGACGCTGCCCGGCATCGCCGGCCTGATCGTCGCGATCGGCATCACCGCCGACTCCTTCATCGTCCTCTTCGAACGCATCCGTGACGAGGTGCGCGACGGCAAGTCGTTGCGCCTGGCGGTCGAGTCGGGGTGGGACCGCGCCCGGCGCACCATCCTGGCGGCCGACGGCGTCTCGCTGCTCGCCGCGGTGATCCTGTTCATCTTCGCGATCGGCGTGGTGCGCGGGTTCGCGTTCGCGCTCGGCCTGACGACGATCATCGACGTCATCGTCGTGTTCCTGTTCACCAAGCCGCTGATGTCGCTGCTCGCCAGCACGACGTTCTTCGGCAAGGGGCACAAGCTCTCCGGCTTCGACGCCGCCCACCTCGGCATCGGTGAGCGTGCCGTCGACCAGTCCGGCCCCGCCCGGGCCCGCACGGGAGGACGCGCCTGATGGGACGTCTCAGCAGCTTCGGCCAGCACCTCTACACCGGCCGCGTCTCGGTCGACTTCGTCGGCCGCCGCCGGCTCTGGTACGCGATCTCCGTCGTGATCCTCCTGGCCTCCACGCTCGGCTTCGTCGTGCAGGGCTTCAACCTGGGCATCGAGTTCAAGGGCGGTGTCGAGCTCACCGCCAAGGTGCAGCAGGCCGACACCGCGACCGCCGACCGGCTCACGCGCGCCATCGACGAGGCCGGTGTCCCGGAGGCGGGTGACCCGATCGTCACCACGTCGGGACAGGACACGATCCGCATCGACGTGCGTGCCCTGACGCAGGACCAGACCGCCACGCTCGAGAAGGCGCTCACCGACGCCGGCGCGACCGAGGTGAGCCAGAACCTCATCGGCCCGTCGTGGGGCAAGCAGGTGGCCAGCAAGGCCCTCACCGGCCTGCTCGTGTTCCTCGTGGTCGTCGTCGTGTTCATCGCCGCCTACTTCCGCGACTGGCGGATGTCGCTCGCGGCCGTCGTCGCGCTCGCGCACGACGTGCTCATCACCGCCGGTGTGTACGCGTGGTCGGGCTTCGAGGTGACGCCCGCGACCGTCACGGGCTTCCTGACCATCCTCGGCTACTCGCTCTACGACACCGTCGTCGTCTACGACAAGGTGCGCGAGAACACGCACGGGGTGCTGGCCTCGAACCGCCGCACGTACGCCGAGCAGGCCAACCTGGCGGTCAACCAGACCCTCGTGCGGTCCATCAACACCTCGGTCACGGCCCTGCTGCCGGTGCTCGCGCTGCTCGTGGTCGGCGTGGGCGTGCTCGGGTCGGGCCCGCTCAAGGACCTCGCCCTGGCCCTCTTCATCGGCATGGCGGCCGGCACCTACTCCTCGATCTGCATCGCGACGCCGCTCGCGGTCCAGCTCCGCGAGCGCGACCCCGCCGTCAAGGCGCACACGAAGCGGGTGCTCGCGCGACGGGCCAAGGACGCCCAGGTCGCGGCCGAGCAGGCGGCTGCCGACGACGCCGATCCGGTGGCGGCGGGGGAGCAGGGCGCCGCTGTCCGCGGCCCCGGCGAGCGTCGCCAGCCGTCCCGTCCGCCGCGTTCGGCGCGCAAGGGCGGCACCGGGTCCAGCGGACGGTGACGGTGTGGGGCCGTGGGCCGGCCGAGGATCGGCATGACATGCTTGCGGGCATGAAGAAGCTTGCCCTCGCCGGCGCCCTGCTCGCCGCCACCACCACCCTGACCGCCTGCGGATCCGGCAGCAGCGCCTACTGCTCCGACCTGAAGTCCGCCACGAAGCAGTTCGACTCGCTCGAGAGCAACGACCTCGGCAAGATCGACGAGGCGTTCAAGACGTTCCACAAGCTCGCCGACGAGGCCCCCTCCGACATCGAGAGCGACTGGAAGGTGCTCGACGACGGCATCACCTCCGTCGAGAAGGCGCTCGACGACGCCGGCCTCAAGATGTCCGACCTCGCGAAGGTCCAGTCGGGCAACCTGCCCGAGGGCGTCGACATGACGAAGCTGCAGGGTCTGGCCTCGGAGTTCCAGAAGCTGGGCGACGAGAAGTTCACCAAGGCGTCCGACGCGATCGAGAAGCACGCCAAGGACGAGTGCGACGTCGACCTGAAGACGTCCTGACCTCCGTGGACGCCGCTACGGCGATCGACGCCTGCGTCCGGCCGGTCGAGGACTGGCCGGTGCAGGGCGTCACCTTCCGCGACGTCACGCCGCTGCTCGCCGCCCCGGACGCGTTCGGGGCGGTGACGGCCGCGCTCGCCGACGCCGTCCGTGAGCTGCGCCCCGACGCCGTGGTCGGTGTCGAGGCGCGTGGCTTCATCTTCGGCGCGCCCCTGGCGCTCGAGCTCGGCGTCGGCTTCGTGCCGGTGCGCAAGGAGGGCAAGCTGCCCGCCGACACGCACCGCGCCACCTACGCGCTCGAGTACGGCGAGGCGACCGTGGAGATCCACACCGACGCGCTGGCGCCCGGCGCCCGCGTCGTCGTGGTCGACGACGTCCTGGCCACCGGCGGCACGCTGCGCGCGGCCGCCGAGCTGGTGCAGACCTGCGGGGCCCAGGTCGTGGGCAACGCCGTGGTCCTGGAGATCGGGGCGCTCGCAGGCCGCGAGCGGCTCGCGGACGTCCCGCTCGTGAGCCTGCGCCGCTACTGAGGACCGGAGACCGTGAACCCTCGACACACCCGCACCATCGCCCTCGTGCTCGTCGCCATCCTGGTGCTGACGGCGGCCGCCACCCTGCTGGACGTGCTCCTCTGACACGCCGCTTCGGTGGTGGCCGCCCCTGGCCTACGATGGAAGGCACGACAGGAGCAGTGAGTGGCTGATCGCATCGAGACACCGCAGGCCGGAGCCCCCGAGGTGGCGCCGGCGACCGAGCCTGCCCGCGTCGACCCCGCCCCGGCGGGCGCCCGGGTGCGCAGCCGGCTGGCGCGCATCGGCGGCCGCTCGACGCCGCAGAACCCGGTGCTCGACCCGCTGCTCGCCGTGTACCGCGAGAACCACCCGAAGGCCGACGTCGACGTCATCCGCAAGGCGTACGAGATCGCCGAGCGCATGCACGAGGGTCAGAAGCGCAAGAGCGGCGACCCCTACATCACCCACCCTCTCGCCGTCGCGACGATCCTCGCCGAGCTGGGCATGACCGGTCCGACGCTGTGCGCCGCGCTCCTGCACGACACCGTCGAGGACACCCCCTACACGCTCGACGCGGTCAGCACCGACTTCGGCGAGGAGGTGGCGCTGCTCGTCGACGGCGTCACCAAGCTCGACAAGGTCAAGTACGGCGACTCCGCGCAGTCGGAGACCATCCGCAAGATGGTCGTCGCGATGAGCCGCGACATCCGCGTGCTCGTCATCAAGCTCGCCGACCGGCTGCACAACATGCGCACGCTGCGCTACCTGCGCCAGGACAAGCAGGAGCGCATCGCCCGCGAGACGGTCGAGATCTTCGCGCCGCTCGCGCACCGGCTCGGCATGAACACGATCAAGTGGGAGCTCGAGGACCTCGCGTTCTCCACGCTGCACCCGAAGGTCTACGACGAGATCGTCCGCCTCGTGGCCGACCGTGCGCCGTCGCGCGGGCAGTTCCTGGAGCGGGTCATCGGCGAGGTCGAGTCCGACCTGCGGCACGCGAAGATCAAGGCGACGGTCAGTGGCCGGCCCAAGCACTACTACTCGATCTACCAGAAGATGCTGGTCCGCGAGCGCGAGTTCACCGACATCTTCGACCTCGTCGGCGTGCGGATCCTGGTCGACTCCGTGGCCGACTGCTATGGCGTGCTGGGTGTGCTCCACGCGCGGTGGAACCCGATCCCCGGTCGGTTCAAGGACTACATCTCGGTCCCGAAGTTCAACATGTACCAGTCGCTGCACACGACCGTGATCGGTCCGCAGGGCAAGCCGGTCGAGCTGCAGATCCGTACGCACGCCATGCACCGTCGCGCCGAGTACGGTGTCGCGGCGCACTGGAAGTACAAGGAGAACGGCAGCGCGCGTCCGGCCACCGGCAAGAACGCCTCGCCGGGCAGTGACGACATGGCCTGGCTGCGCGAGCTGGTCCAGTGGCAGTCCGAGACCGAGGACTCCGTCGACTTCCTCGACAACCTGCGCTTCGAGATGAACAGCGCGGGCGTGTACGCCTACACGCCGCGCGGCGACGTCATCCAGCTGCCCGCCCAGGCCACCCCGGTCGACTTCGCCTACGCGGTGCACACCGAGGTGGGCCACGCGTGCATCGGCGCCCGCGTGAACGGACGGCTCGTCTCGCTGGAGTCGGAGCTGAAGACGGGCGACGTCGTCGAGGTCTTCACGTCCAAGTCGCCTGACGCCGGGCCCAGCCGCGACTGGCTGGAGTTCGTCAAGAGCCCGCGCGCGCGCAACAAGATCCGTCAGTGGTTCACCAAGGAGCGGCGCGAGGAGGCGATCGAGCACGGCCGCGACCTCATCGCGAAGCAGATGCGCAAGGAGAACCTGCCGCTGCACCGCATCTTCAAGCACGACACGCTCGACGCGATCGCCAAGGACCTCAACCTTCCCGACGTCTCGGCGCTGTACGCCGCCGTGGGGGAGAACAACGTCGGTGCGCAGAACGTCGTCGAGCGGGTCATCGCCCTGTCCGGCGGCCGCGACGGTGCGGAGGAGGACCTCGCCGAGGCGACCGTCATCCCGGGCAGCGGCTCGCGCCGTCCGCGCGGCGACGGCCAGGCGGGTGTGCTCGTCGTGGGCGTCTCCGGCGACCTCATGGTCAAGCTCGCCCGCTGCTGCACGCCGGTGCCGGGCGACGACATCGAGGGGTTCGTCACCCGAGGCTCGGGCGTCTCGGTGCACCGCAAGGACTGCGTGAACCTGCAGTCGCTGCGCTCGCAGCCCGAGCGTCTGGTCCCCGTGCAGTGGGCCCCCACGGCGCACAGCACCTTCCTCGTCGCCATCCAGGTCGAGGCGCTCGACCGGCCGCGCCTGCTCAGCGACATCACCCGGATCATCTCCGACCAGCACGTCAACATCCTGTCGGCGGCGCTGACCACCGGGCGCGACCGAGTCGCGAAGAGCAAGTTCAGCTTCGAGATGGGCGACCCGAAGCACCTCGACCACGTGCTCGCGGCCGTGCGGCACATCGAGGGCGTCTTCGACGTCTACCGCGTCACCCAGTGACGCTGCCCTGACGACGGGGTCCTGGCCGCCAGCCCAGGACCCCACCGTCAGGACACCCGTCGTCTCGTCAGGTCGGGATCACCTTGAACAGGAAGCGCCGGCGCACCATCAGCCAGATCAGCCCGAGCTCGACGGTGTGCACGACGGCGCCCTGCCACGGGCTGGTGCGGTCGAGGCCGGGGATGTTGGCGACGGCCACGACGAAGAAGACGTGCACGATGAACACGTAGAGGCTGGCCGCGCCGATCGGCATGTAGAACCAGCCGAACACGCGGTTCAGCGGCTTCCACGCGGCCGTGAGCAGCGCGTAGGCGACGACCAGCACGAGCAGCAGGTCGATGAGCCGCCCCGGCTGCAGGTAGATGCGCTGGTAGAGGTTCTCGTACAGCCAGTCGTAGCGCACGATCCCGAGGAACGGCGCGCCCTGCGTCGCCCACAACGTCGTGAGCACCACCGCGTACCCCACGACGAGAGTCGTGACGACCGCGACGCCGCGCCGGCTCGTCAGCGCCCGGGTGATCGGGCGGCGGTAGTAGCCGATCACGAGTCCGTGCAGGAAGGGCAGCTGCCAGCTGAGCAGCGGGAACACGGCGTCGAACTGCGAGGGCAGGACGGACGCCTTGGTGACGGCCTCGATCCCGTAGAGGGTCCAGGAGATGACCAGGACGAGCCACCACAGTCGTCGACGCAGCAGCCACATGAGGGCCGGCACCAGGGCCGAGAGCACGACGAACAGCCCCATGATGTTGAAGACCCAGGGGCCCATCTCCAGGAGCAGCAGCCCTCGCACGGCGTACCAGGGAGGCGGGTAGGCGAGCAGCTGCGGGAAGTTCGCGTAGAGGTCGTACACCTGGCCCGCCGCGGCCCCGCCGCCCGTGCCCGTGCCGCGGTCGGTGAACGTGGTGACGACCGTGGCGCTGATGCCCGGCACCAGTCCGATGAGGTAGACGAGCACGACGACGCCCAGGGCCGTCAGGTACTGCTTGCGCACACGGGCCCAGGCTGCCGCCGACGCGGCCCGCTCGCCGACGCGCTCGACGGCCCGCGGGTAGACCATCCCGAGCACGAGTCCGGACAGCAGCACGAACATCTCGGCCCCGGTGATGGCCCCGATCGCGTTGCGGCTGAGGAACGAGTACGGGCCGGCCAGCTCGGTGTGGACGACGACCACCGTCACCATCACCCAGCCGCGCAGGAAGTCGACCCGGCCGTCGCGCAGCCCGCCGTCGTCGGGGTAGCGCCACGACGGTGCGACACGACGCACCAGGCCCGAGCCGACGAAGAGCAGGGCGGCGAGCACGACGCAGCCGACGATCCAGGCCATGGGGTCGCCGTCGGCCGGGTCGGCCTGCCGGTACTCGGCCGTCGACTCGTTCGCGACGTCCTGGTCGACCACCCGGGTGACGGCGCCGGTCGTCGCCCCGGTGCGCAGTACCGCCTCGAACGGTCGGGCGAGCTCGGGTCGCGACGTCACCCGCCAGTCGGTCTCGCGACCGTCGGCCTCGTCCTCGCGCCGACGTTGCTCGAGCCAGGTGACGAGGTCGAGGCGGGGGTAGGCGGACCGGACGGCGGGGGAGAAGACCTGGTCCCACCAGGCCGACTTCACGGCGAGCTCGTCGACGTCGCCGCGGTCGTACCAGGCCGCTGCGGTCTCCAGCGACATCGAGCGTCCGTCGCGGGCGAAGCGGTCGTAGAACGGACGACGTCGGGTGTCGTCGTCGTAGCCGTAGCGCTCCTGCAGACGGGCGACGAGCTCGTCGGGGGCGGGGACGGAGTCGGTGCCGAACGGCTGGGCCCGGCCGAACCGGAACATGACCAGCCCGACCCGGTCGACGACGTCGGCGCCGGGCCAGTACGGACCGTACGGGTCGTCGGCCTCGGTGACCCGACCGTCGTCGTCGGTGTCGAGCTGCCCCACGGGCCGCGGCGCGGAGCCGGGGATGGAGCCATAGGCCCGACCGAAGGGGTAGCCGGCGCCGTACACCGGGACCCAGGCCATCTCGACGGCGTCGGTCCGCGACGCGATCCCTCGGGCAGCCTCGCGGAACGCTGCCTTGTACGCCTCGGGCTGCTGCCCCCACGCGGTCCACGTGCCGTTCATCTCCGGCGCGAACCGGACGACGAAGTCGGTGTCGAGCTGCTCGTGGAGGGTCTGCAGCTGCTCGCCGACCGCGCGAGCGTCAGCCGCGGTCAGCTGGTCCAGCGGGACCCGCGGCTCGAGGGTGAGCTGCGCGATCGCCCCGTGCGCGGCGGTCTGCTGCACGAACTGGCGCAGGAACAGGCGGTCGTCACGGTCGAGCGGATAACGCACCTTCTGGGCGTAGACCGACGGCGAGACGCCGAGCCGGTCGGCGTAGTCGTCGGCAGAGTCACGGGTCCAGTCGAGCATGGGCCCCACGTAGGGACCGTCCGTCGGCGTCGGCACCACGTCGGCGGCCTGGGCGGGTGCTCCGCCCAGGAGGGGGAGGAGCCCGACGAGCGCCGTGAGGAGCAGACGCCGCAGGATCACCCGCTCCTCCGGCAGGTCACCGTCCACCGGTTGATGTCGCCCTCGCGCTCGTAGGCCAGGGCGTCGACGGCGGCGATCGTCAGGGCGAGCCCGCGACCGTCCTCGGCGTCCGGCGGGGGCATCGTCACGTCGCTCAGGTCGAGCCCCACCGGACGGCCGTCGTCGGCGAACCGCGCCTCGACCAGCCCGGGGGACACGTCGAGCCGGATGGTCACCTGGCGCAGGGGAGGGCCGGGGTGGTGGCGGACGCTGTGCTCCACGATGTTGGCGAAGATCTCGACGAGCGCCATCTCGAACCGCACCCGGTCGGTCGTCGACACCGACGGGACGCTCTCCCAGAGCTGGGCGATCTCGTCCTGCAGCGTGTCGACCTGCTCGGGGACGGCCTCCAGCACCAGGTCGACGCTGTGCATGTCGGCCATCAGAACGCCTCCGCGACCGAGGCACGCGGTCGGAGCACGCGGTCGAGGTTGGTGAGCGACAGGACGGTCGTCACCTGCTCGGTCGGTCGGGCGAGCCGCAGGTCGCCGCCGGCCTGGCGGCACCGCTTGAGACCGGCGATGAGCGCACCCAGGCCGGAGGAGTCGAGGAACGTCGTCTCGCCCAGGTCGACGACGACCTTGGACGTCCCCCCGTCGACGAGGCCGGTGATGGCCTCGGTCAGCTGGCGGGTGACGACCATCGTGAGCCGGCCGACCGGGGTGACGACCCCGATCCCGCGCTCGGTGTGGGCGACGTGGATGTCGGTCATGCGGGGGTCCTCTCCTCGACCGATGCGCTGCCGCGGTACCGCGCGGCCCGGATGATGATGCTCAGGATGACGAGGTCGAACACGACCCACACCACGTTCAGTGCCGTACCCAGCGGCTGGGCCTGACCCACGGCGAGGCGGATGCCGCCGATGACGAGAGCCGCGACGAGCAGGCCCATGGCGATCAGCTGCGGCCTGATGAGGTCCCAGCGGGGACGTCCCTCGGTGGGCGTGACGACCTTCGGCGTCACGGCGAAGTCGAGCGCGCGGCCGCGGAACACGTTGCCGAAGGCCGACGTGAACGCCTTGATCCAGACCGGGAACAGCGCGAGCGAGTACTGCTGGCCGCGCCAGGTCTTCACCCCGCGCCCCACCACGAAGAACAAGAGCTGGTTCACGACCAGGAACGGCACGAGGCGGATGAAGAAGTCGCTGCTCAGGGCCTGCACGGGCAGCACGCCGAGGATCAGGTAGACCACCGGTGCGCCGATGTAGACGATGGCGGCGAAGCCGGACAGGTAGCTCCACATCGTCGCGAAGTACATGAGGCGCTGCGGCCACGACAGCCCCCGCTGCACGAGCGGGTTCTCGCGGAACATCACCTGGACCGTGCCCTGGGCCCAGCGCAGTCGCTGCGTGAGCATCGAGGCCATGTCCTCGGGCGCGAGACCGTGGGCGAGGACCTCGTGGTGGTAGGCCGTGCGCCACCCCATGCCGTGCAGGCGCATCGCGGTGGCCATGTCCTCGGTGACCGAGATGGTCGCCAGCGGCATGACGGGCTGCGCCTCGTCGAGTCGCGACACGTCGACCGCGTCGACGAGTCGTCGCACGCTGCTGAGCGCCCCGGCCGCCGACCAGTCACGCTCCAGCGTCGCGGCGAGCACCTCGACGTCGACCGCGTCCAGGCCGTCCGTCGACAGCCCGTCCTCGAGGGCGGCGATGGCGGCGACGTCGTCGGCGAGCAGCCGCGCGTCGGAGCGGGCCACCTCGCGCTCGGCGTCGCGCAGACGCAGGCCGAACCGGAACGTCACGTCGGCGACGGCCTCGCCGCGGTCGAGCGCGCCCAGCGCGCGTCGGGCGTCGTAGTCGATGCTGTCGAGCAGGGTGCGCAGGGAGGCGTCGGACTCCTCGATGCCCGACCGCGCGCGGCCGACGATCTTTCGGGCCGTGCGCAGGGCGGTGCGGACGCTGCGCTCGAGCTCGTCGGCGTAGCGCGAGACGCCGAGCTGCATGAGCGCCTCGCGGCGGATGACCGCGTTCGAGCCGCAGAAGAACGCGGCGTTCCAGCCGTCCTTGCCCTGCTGGATGGGCCCGTAGAAGAGCGGCGCCTGGCTGCCGAGCACGTCGGCGTCGTCGACGTTGACGAAGTACTGCGGCGTCTGGACGAGCGCCATGCGCGGGTCGTCGAAGTAGCCGAGGACACGGTCGAGGATGTCGGGGGTCGGTACCTGGTCGGCGTCGAGGATGAGGATGAACTCACCCTCCGTGGCCATGAGCGCGTTGTTGATGTTGCCGGCCTTGGCGTGCCGGGGACGGTCGACCCAGTCGGCCGTGCGGTGCAGGCAGCCGATGCCGTGCTGCTCCGCCCAGGCGGCGAGCTCCGGGCGGTTGCCGTCGTCCAGGATCCACGTCTGGTGCGGGTGACGGATCTCGGCGGCCGCCAGGGCGGTGCGCTGCACGAGGTCGAGCGGCTCGTTGTAGGTGGTGATGAAGACGTCGACGGTGGCGTCGGGCGGTGCGTCCGGCGGGGCGGGACGTCGCTTCGAGCGCCACATGGTCATGCCGAACAGCAGCGAGTCGATGACGCTGTACGTCTCGGCGATCACCAACGGCACGGCGATCCACCAGGCCGGCCAGTTGACGGAGAAGAACCAGCGCCAGAGGACGTAGTTGACCCCGAGGACGGCCGTGAGGACGACCAGGAGCCGGACCTGCCAGAGCGGTGAGCTCACTCCGCCGCGTCCTTGCGCACCGCCAGCACCGTCACGTCGTCGCGCACGGGCACGGCGAGGGCGAGCCGCTCGACCTCGCGCACGAGCCGGTGGGGCGAACCCGTGGCGGCCACCAGGCGGCTCACGGCGGCCGAGGGCACCTCGATGTCGGGGACGACGTCGAGCAGACCGTCGCTGAAGCACACGAACGTGTCGCCCGCGGCGAGCTCGACGCGCTGCTCGTGCCAGTCGGACGTCGCGTCGACACCGAGCGGCAGGTCGTCGGACCCGAGGGTCGTGGTGCTCCCGTCGTGGTGGACGACCACGGAGAGCCCGTGGCCGGCGTCGACGAACGACAGGACGCCGGTGTGCGGGTCGGCCCAGCCGAGGAAGACGGTGACGAACGCCTCGGCGGCCTCCAGGTCGTCCTGGACGACGTCGCGAGCGCGCTCGAGCACACCGCCCAGGTGGCCGCGCGTGGCCGGGTCGGTCTCGGCGAAGCGGCGCATCTCCGCCCGGATGACGGTCCGAACCGCCGACATGAGGATGGCGGCGGCGGTGCCCTTGCCCATGACGTCGGCGACGAGCACGTAGTGCCCGCCCTCGAGCTCGCGGTGGTCGAAGGCGTCGCCCGCGACGAGCCCGGTGGCGACGCAGGTGGCGGCGAACGTGTAGCCCGGCACGGGAGGGACGCCGCGGGGGAGCAGGGCCTGCTGCACCGACGTGGCGTGCTCGCGGTCGGAGCTGAGGTGCACCTCGTCCTGCACGCAGGTCGCGAGCTGCTCGAGCATCGTGAGGTCGTGGTCGCCGAACTCGCGGGGGCTCGTGTCGTACAGGCAGAGCGTCCCGATCGTCGTGCCGTGCTGGTCGCGGATCGGGTGACCGGCGTAGAAGCGGACCCCGAAGGCGGTGACGGTGGGCAGTGAGGCGAACGTCGGGTCCTCCACGGCGTCGGTGACGACGAGGGGCGCGTCGTGCTCGCGGGTGGTCTCGCAGAACGTGTCGCTCGTCCTGACCTCGGTGACCCCGTCGATGCCGGCGGTCGACTTCAGGAAGGACCGCTCGTGGTCGAAGAGGTTGATGCTCGACATCGGCACGCCCCAGATGGTGCGAGCCAGCTGCGTGAACCGGTCGAACCGCTCCTCGCGGGGAGTGTCGAGGAGCCCGGTCGCCTCGACCGCGCGGTCGGGATCGGTTGTCGTGGTGGGCGTCGCGCGGTCCGCGGTCAACGTCCGCGTCCCGCCCTCCCCGAGAGCATCGTCCATACGATTTATCTAACCGGAGGTTGGCCGACCCTGCCACCGAATCAGCCGCATGGCGGTGGGGTGGAAGGTGGGGGCCGGCTTCTCGTCCGTCCTGTTCGTTGTGATCGTCCTGCGGCTGCGTCGGTGCAGCTCCTCGCTCGGACGGGCCTGCGTCGGTGCGGCTTCGACTCGTCCTGCGCTCCGCAAGGGCCTCGACCGGGCGGCTGGCAGCGGCGCTGGTCTGGGGTCTCGGGCTGCGGCTCGGTGCTGGGGCGGGCGCACGATTCTGCGTTCTTGCCCCCTGGGCGGTGGGTCTGCCACCGAATCGCAGTCGGCGGTGGATCTGCCACCTTCTGAGCGCTGTACAGGTGGTGGATCCACCGCTGAGCGGGTCAGAGGCGGAAGTGCTTCTCCCTTCTCGTGGACCGTGCCACGAGAAGGGAGAAGCGCTGGCCACCCGACCCCACAGTGCACCCACAATTCTTCATCCACGCGCTCAAGGTCGAACGCTTCTGCGTCGGTGACGGGATCCCGTAGCAAACGCAGCATCCTCGGCCTTTCGCACACGGACGCAGAATCCGGCGTCCACCCCGAGCGCAACCCGCAGCCCGAGACCCCAGACCAGCGCCGCTGCCACCCGCCCGGTCGAGGCCCTTTCGGAGACCACCCCCAGCACCAGCCGAGGCAGCGCAGCATCACGACGAGACCCCCTGCGGCAGCGCACCGGCAAGCCCAGACCCCGCTGCGGCAGCGCACCAGCAGGAGGAGACCTCCTGCGGCCGCGCACCACCAAGCCACGCCAAGACCCCCTCCTGCGCCACGTGCAGGTCACCGGCGCGACACCCGGTGGTCAGACGGGTGAGGGAGGGTCGTGGCATGAGCTCGGGGGAGATCGATCGCCGTACCGTCGTCCGCGCTGCTGCGCTCGCCGCTGCCACTTCCGGTGGGGTGCTGCTGGGGGGTGGGCCGGCGTCAGCGCGGGGTGTGCCGGCTCTCGTGCGGCGGGGCAGGCCCGAGCTGACGCACGGGGTGCAGGCCGGTGACGTGCACGCGGGGCAGGCCACGCTGTGGGGGCGGGCCGACCGGCCGGCGCGACTCGTCGCGGAGATCTCGCGCGACCCCTCCTTCCGGCGCGCCGTGACCGTCCCTGGTCCGCGCGTCACGCCCGACACCGACCTCACCGGGCAGTGGACGGTGCGAGGGCTCCCGCCCGGGACCGACGTGCACTACCGGCTGCGGGCCGTCGACCTGCACGACCCGCGCCGCTCGGGACGTCCCGTCTCCGGCCGGCTCCGGACGCTCGGCGGACGGCGGCGCGACGTCCGCTTCCTGTGGTCCGGCGACGTCGCCGGACAGGGCTGGGGCGTCAACCCCGACGTGGGCGGCTTCCGCATCGCCGACGCGATGGCCCGCCGCGACGCCGACTTCTTCCTCTGCAGCGGCGACACCGTGTACGCCGACGGTCCCGTGCAGGCGTCCGTGCCGTTGTCGGACGGCCGGACGTGGACGAACCTCGTCACGGAGGAGAAGTCGAAGGTCGCCGAGACCCTCGCCGAGTACCGAGGCCAGTACCGCTACAACCTGGAGGCGGAGAACTGGCGCGCATTCCTGGCGAGCACCGCGCAGGTGACGCAGTGGGACGACCACGAGGTCACCAACAACTGGTACCCCGGCGAGGTCCTCGACGACGCGCGGTACACCGAGCGTCGCGTCGACGTGCTGGCGGCGCGGGCGCGGCGCGCGTTCCACGACTACGTGCCCGTCGCCGAGATCTCGCCCGACCGGGTCGGCCGGGTCTACCGCGTCCTGCACCAAGGACCGCTGCTCGACGTCTTCGTCCTCGACATGCGCACCCACAAGGACCCGAACACGGCCAATGACGAGACCTCGGGCGACGGAGGGGTGCTCGGCGCCGAGCAGACCCGCTGGCTGCTGCGTGAGCTGCGCGCCTCCCGCGCCACGTGGAAGGTCATCGCGGCGGACCTGCCGATCGGGCTGGTCGTGCCCGACGGCAGCAGCGCGCAGGAGGGTCTGGCCCAGGGCGACGCCGGGGCGCCGCGCGGTCGCGAGATCGACATCGCGCAGGTCCTCACGGCGCTGCAGGACGCCGGCATCCGCAACCACGTGTGGCTCACGGCCGACGTGCACTACACGGCGGCGCACCACTACTCGCCCGACCGGGCCGCCTACCAGCGTTTCGACCCGTTCTGGGAGTTCGTGTCCGGCCCGTTGAACGCCGGTGCCTTCGGACCGAACCGGCTCGACGCGACGTTCGGTCCGCGCGCGGAGTTCGTCGCCGCCCCGCCGACGCCCAACACCGGACCAGCGGACGGGTTCCAGTTCTTCGGCGAGGTCGAGATCGACGCCGTCACGCAGGCGCTGACCGTCACGCTGCGCGACGTCGAGGGACGGGCGCTCTACACCCGCACGCTCGCACCGCAGCGCCGCTGACCCGGTCGGCGCGCCGCGCGGCTTGGGCCCGCTCCGGGCCTCAGCGCGGGACGCGACGAGCGAGCGAGGTGAGGGTCAGGTCCTGGTAGGCGACCCGCGTGCCCCGTACCCGCACGGAGAGCTGCTTGCCGCGCAGGGCCCTCGTGACGAGCAGGGTGCGGTCGTCCGCGCGACGCAGGGCCTTCCCGTCCGCGTACCACTGGACGGCCGTGTAGGTGCTGCGCGGCGTCCAGGTGCCGAGCGACACCGACGCGCGCGTGCCGACGCGCAGGGAACCCCGCACGACGGGGCGAGGCGCCGAGAACACGCCGGCGCCGACGCGGACGCCCGCCGCGGTCCGGTCGATCGGGACGTAGCGGTCTCGGTCGGCCCGCAGTCGGACTGACAGGCGCGCGTGCAGGTCGTCCCGACCGAGGCGGAAGGTCTGCCCCGTCGCGCCCCGCACCGGCTCCCCGTCGAGGTACCACTGCACGCCATGCGTGGTCGGCTCCGGCGAGATCGCGTCGTAGGCGACCCGCGCGGTCCCGCCGACCCGCACGGATCCGACGACCCGCGGCACGCCGCCCTCGAACGCGGCGTCGTAGCGACCCTCGCGGGTGACGGTCACGGTCGCGCGCTCCGCCTGCTCGCCGAAGACGACGGTGAGCCGGCCGCTGCGCAGCGTCGTCCCGGGCCCGAAGGCCCCGTCCCACGACGGCGACCCGTCGTCGGCGGGTGCGGCGCGCGGCACGAGGTTGAGCAGTCCCTGCTCGGTGGACGTGACGGTGACGCCGGTCGTCCAGCGGACGCGGTGGCTGCGTCGCTCGCCGCCGTAGGGTGCGTCGGCGTCCAGACCGGTCCGGTCGCGGTAGTCGAACCACAGCCGGTGGCCGGTGCTCGCGTCGCGGACCGCGAGCCCGCGCAGGCCGCTGGCGGCGCCACGCGAGGCGAGCTCGAAGGTACGGGTCTCGTCGAGGTCGTCGTCACCGTCGAAGACGGCCACCTCGCCGGCCTGGAGCACGCCCAGCGCCGAGCGGACGACGGAGTCGAGCGCGCCGGGCTCGCTCCCGAGCGACGCGGCGCCGGTGCCGGTGCCGCCATAGGGGTTCGCCGCGACCTGCACGACCCGACCGTCGTCGTCGAGGATGCGGGCGTGCACGGTCGGGACGCGAGCCACCCTGCCGACCAGGGGGTGCAGCGTCGGTCGCACCGCGTCGCGTCCGAGAGATAGGCCGATGGTGGCCGGGTCGTCTCCGCGGCGCTCGATCGTCCATGACGGGTCGTCACAGGGCGTCAGCGCCAGGACGCTCACGTCGGTGTCCGCGAGGTCGGTGCCGTCGAGCTGCGCGGCTGCCCACCGTCGGACGTCCTCCTCGGCGCAGGAGGTGGGGGCCTGCGAGGTCGTCACCGTACGACCGCGCCCGAAGACCCAGCCGGTCTCCGCACGCCACCGCGCGAGGACGCGGTCCACGTCGTCCAGCGCCGCTGACGTGCCGTTCGGGTAGGTGGTCGGGTCGTCGGCGTCGGCGACCACGACGGCCAGCACCGGCGCGGGCGTCGGGGGCGCCGCCTGGGCGCTCGAGGCCGTGACGGCCAGGACGCCCGTCACGAGGACGGCGGACAGGACCGTGACCGGGGCACGACGGCCTCGAGAGGGGTGCGGCACCGCGCCAGCCTAGGAGCGCGACGACGCTGGGGAGGCTGATGCGGTGAACACCAGCCGAACGGTCGGTGTCGGGACTCAGCCGAAGTCGGCGGCGGCCTTCTGCGCCATCGCCAGGAACGACTCGTTCGACTCCAGCTTCGCGCTGAGGTCCTTGACCTTGCGTGCGTCGCCGGCCGCCTCGGCCTTGGCGAGGGCCTCACGGGTCTCGTCGATCGCGCGCTGCAGCTTGCCGATCATGTCGTCGGCGCGGGCGGACTTCTCGGGGTCCGAACGCTTCCACTCCTGCTCACCGGCGGCCCGGACGGCCTGCTCGACCGTGCGCAGACGTCCCTCGAGCTCCTTGACCCGGCCGCGCGGCACCTTGCCCGCGGCCTCCCAGCGGTCGGCGATGTCGTTGAGCGCGCGACGTGCTTTGTCGAGGTCGGTGACGGGCAGCAGCGCCTCGGCCTCGACCAGGAGCTGCTCCTTCACGACCGCGTTGGCCGCGAACTCCTCGTCGAGCGCGGCGTTCGCGGCGTCACGGGCCTGGAAGAAGACGTCCTGCGCGGCGCGGAAGCGCTTCCAGAGCTTGTCCTCGACGTTGCGCGGCGCGGAGCCGGCGGCCTTCCAGCGGGTCATGAGGTCGCGGTAGGCGCCCGACGTCGGGCCCCACTCGGTGGAGGAGGAGAGCGCCTCGGCCTCGGCGATCAGCTTCTCCTTGACCTTCTGCGCGGCCTCGCGCTGGGTGTTCTGCTCGGCGAAGTGGGCCTTGCGCTTGCGCGTGTACGCGGTGCGCGCGGCGCTGAAGCGGTGCCAGAGCTGGTCGTCGGCCGACTTGCTGAGCCGGGGGAGCGCCTTCCACTCCTCGAGCAGCTCGCGCAGCCGGTCGGCGCCTGCACGCCAGTCCTGGCCGGCCGCGATCTTCTCGGCCTCCTCGACGATGCGCGTCTTCGCGACGGTCGCCTCGGCGACCTTGGCCTCACGCTCCGCCCGACGCTCCTCGCGCTGCTTCTCGATGGCGGGGGCCAGCGCGTCCAGCCGCGCCTCGAGGGAGGCGAGGTCGCCGATCGCGGCGGCGTCGGTCACCTCCCCGCGCACCTTCGCGACGGCCTTGGCGGCCTCGTCGGGCGACAGCGCACCCGAGGCGAGACGCTTCTCGAGGAGGTCGACCTCGGTCTCGAGGCCCTCGAAGCGTCGGACGTAGAAGGCGAGCCCCTCGGCGGGGTCCCCGACCTTCCACTCGCCGATCTCTCGTTCGGAGTCACCGGTCTTGACGAAGACCGTCCCCTCGGCGTCGACGCGGCCCCACGGGTGCTCGGCGGTGGTCATGGCGACAGTCTAGGAGGACGCCACCCCGACTCCGCCACCCCGCCGCCCGTCGGGACGCCTCGGCGGGGCGCCCGCCGTGGTCCGGGGGCCGCCACGCCCCGCGTACCCTGTGGGGCGTGCTGCTCACGTCCTTCCCCGCCGGCCCCCTGCAGGCCAACTGCTACGTGCTCGCCCGCGAGGCGGGTGCCGGGTGCGTCGTCGTCGACCCGGGCATGGACGCCCTCGACGGGGTCCGCCAGGTCGTCACCGAGCACGACCTGCGCGTCGAGGCCGTCCTCGTCACCCACGGTCACTTCGACCACCTCTGGAACGCACAGGACGTCGCACGCGAGTTCGACGCGCCGGTGTGGATCCACCCCGCCGACCGGCACCTGCTGAGCGACCCGATGGCGGCGATCTCCGGACCGTCCGCCGCGATGCTGCGCGCGCAGTTCGGCCTGCACGACCCGCCGGAGTTCGTCGAGCCCGCCGACGTGCGCGACGCCGTCGACGGTGCCGTGATCGAGGTCGACGGCCTGAGCCTCAGCGTCGACCACGTCCCCGGCCACACGCCCGGCACCGTCTACTACCGGGTCGACTGGGACGGCAGCGGCGTCTCCGAGGGGACGGTGTCGCAGGTGATGTTCTCCGGCGACTTCCTGTTCGCCGGCTCGATCGGTCGCACCGACCTGACCGGCGGCGACCACGACCAGATGCTGCAGAGCCTGCGCGAGAAGGTCCTGCCGCTGCGCGACGACGTCGTCGTCCTCCCCGGTCACGGCCCGCAGACGTCGATCGGGCGCGAGCGCGCCACCAACCCGTTCCTCGCCGAGCTGCAGGAGGGCTGACATGGCGAAGCTGAGTGGATTCCCCGAGCTGCTGCCCGCCGACCGTGCGGTGGAGCTGGCGGTCGTCGACGCCCTGCGCCACGTGTTCGAGCTGCACGGGTTCGCCAACGTCGAGACGCGGGCCGTCGAGCCCGTCGAGACGCTGCTGCGCAAGGGCGAGATCGACAAGGAGGTGTACGTCGTGCGTCGCATCCACGACGACGCCTCCGTCGAGGTGGGCTCCCGCTCCGACGCGCTCGCCCTGCACTTCGACCTCACCGTGCCGTTCGCGCGCTACGTCGTGGAGAACGCCGGCAAGCTGGCCTTCCCGTTCCGTCGCTACCAGGTCCAGAAGGTGTGGCGCGGCGAGCGTCCGCAGCAGGGCCGCTTCCGCGAGTTCACGCAGGCCGACATCGACATCGTGGGCGACGGCACCCTGCCCTTCCACGCCGACGTCGAGGTCGCGCGGGTGATGGCCGAGGCGCTCGCCGCCGTCTCGAGGGTCCTCGGCGCCGGACCGGACGACCCGTCGTGGTTCACGTTGCAGGTCAGCAACCGCAAGGTGCTCGAGGGCTTCTACCGTGGCCTCGGCGTCGCGGAGCCCACCGCCGTCATGCAGGTCGTCGACAAGCTCGACAAGCTGCCGGGCGAGCGCATCCTCGAGCTGCTCGCGGAGACCGGCCTCGACGACGACTCCGCCCGCGCCTGCCTCGCGCTGGCGGAGATCAGCACCGAGGACACCTCGTTCGTCGAGCGGGTCCGCGCGCTCGACGTGCAGCATCCGCTGCTCGACGAGGGGCTCGACGAGCTCGCGACGGTGGTCGCCGCGTGCGCCGACGTCGAGGGCGTGCGGGTGACCGCCGACCTGCGCATCGCGCGCGGGCTCGACTACTACACCGGGACCGTCTTCGAGACGCGCATGACGGGGCAGGAGCAGCTCGGCTCCGTCTGCTCCGGCGGGCGCTACGACGAGCTCGCGTCCGACGGACGGCGCACGTACCCCGGCGTAGGCATCTCGCTCGGCCTGTCGCGGCTGCTCGTGCCGCTCGTCGCGAACGGTCTGACCAGCAGCCGACCCGTGCCGTCGGCCGTGCTCGTCGCCGTGACCGACGAGGAGTCGCGGGCGGCGAGCGACGCCCTCGCGCAGCGGCTGCGGCGCCGTGGCATCCCCACCGAGGTGTCGTCGGCGGCGCAGAAGTTCGGCAAGCAGATCCGCACCGCCGAGCGGCGCGGCATCCCGTACGTCCTCTTCCCGGGCGAACCGCCTAGTGTCAAGGACATCCGTACCGGCGACCAGGTCGACGTCGACCCCGACACCTGGACGCCCCCCGCCGCCGACCTGACGCCCACCGTCGTCGGGCTCGGCCACCACTCGAAGGAGACCACGCCGTGATCCGCACCCACGCCGCCGGAAGCCTGACCGCCGCCCAGGTGGGCGAGCAGGTCACCCTCGCCGGATGGGTGGCGCGCCGGCGCGACCACGGCGGGGTCGCGTTCATCGACCTACGCGAGGCCAGCGGCGTCGTGCAGGTCGTCGTCCGCGAGGAGGTCGCGCACCAGCTGCGAGCCGAGTACTGCCTGAAGATCGTCGGCACGGTCGAGAAGCGTCCCGAGGGCAACGAGAACCCGGCCATCCCGACCGGCGAGATCGAGGTCATCGCGAGCGACGTCGAGATCCTCAGCGCCTCGGCGCCGCTGCCCTTCCCCATCGACGACGCCGCGTCGTCGAGCGCGGGCACGGTCGGTGAGGAGGTGCGGCTGCGCCACCGCTACCTCGACCTGCGCCGCTCGGGCCCGGCCCACAACCTCCGCCTGCGCAGCAAGGTCAACGCCGTCGCACGCGAGGTGCTCGGCCGTCACGAGTTCGTCGAGGTCGAGACGCCCACGCTCACCCGCTCGACCCCCGAGGGCGCCCGCGACTTCCTGGTTCCTGCGCGCCTGCGTCCCGGCAGCTGGTACGCGCTGCCGCAGAGCCCCCAGCTGTTCAAGCAGCTGCTCATGGTCGGCGGCCTGGAGCGGTACTACCAGATCGCACGCTGCTACCGCGACGAGGACTTCCGCGCCGACCGGCAGCCCGAGTTCACCCAGCTCGACGTCGAGATGAGCTTCGTCGACCAGGACGACGTCATCGCGCTCGCCGAGGAGATCTACGCCGAGCTGTGGCGGCTCATCGACGTCGAGCTGCCCCGGCCGTTCCCGCGGATCACGTACGCCGACGCGATGCGTCGCTACGGCTCGGACAAGCCCGACCTGCGCTTCGACCTCGAGCTCGTCGAGCTGACCGACTACTTCAAGGACACCCCCTTCCGCGTGTTCCAGGCGCCTTACGTCGGCGCGGTGGTGCATCCGGGCGGTGGCTCGCAGGCCCGTCGCACGCTCGACGGCTGGCAGGAGTGGGCCAAGCAGCGCGGCGCTCGTGGCCTCGCCTACGTGCTCGTGGGCGAGGACGGCACCCTGGGCGGTCCGGTCGCGAAGAACCTGTCCGAGGCCGAGCGCGAGGGACTCGCGGAGGCTGCCGGCGCGAAGCCGGGCGACGCGATCTACTTCGCCGCCGGCCCCACGAAGACGATGCGCCAGCTCCTCGGTGCCGCGCGCATCGAGATCGCCCGGCGCGAGAACCTCATCGACGAGTCGGCGTGGGCGTTCTGCTTCGTCGTCGACTGGCCGATGTTCGAGGCCGTGAGCGAGCTCGACTCCGGCGACGTCGCGGTGGGCGGCGGCGAGTGGACCGCCGTGCACCACGCGTTCACCGCGCCGCAGGACCCCGCCTCGCTCGACGACCCGGGCAGCTCGATCGCCCAGGCCTACGACATCGTCTGCAACGGCAACGAGGTCGGTGGCGGCTCGATCCGTATCCACCGCCCCGACGTCCAGAAGCGCGTCTTCGAGATCATGGGCATCGGCGAGGAGGAGGCGCAGGACAAGTTCGGCTTCCTGCTCGACGCGTTCGCCTACGGAGCCCCGCCGCACGGCGGCATCGCGTTCGGCTGGGACCGCACGGTCGGTCTGCTGGCCGGCACCGACTCCATCCGCGACGTCATCGCGTTCCCGAAGTCCGGCGGCGGGTACGACCCGCTGACCGCGGCGCCCGCGCCGATCACGCCCGAGCAGCGCGCCGAGGCCGGGGTCGACGCCGAGCCCGAGGACGACGAGGAGGACGCTGCCCCCGCGTCGTGAACTCGCGCCGGCCGGTCGACCCTGCTCAGCGCGCGGTCGTCGGCGAGGGCCACGCGAGCGTTCGGGCAGCGTGGCAGAGCACGAACCAGGGGCCGACCAGCTCCACGACCTTGTCCGAGGGGAGCGTCAGCCGGGCTCGCCAGGGCGTGTGCGCCAGCCGGGAACGGCGGACCCCGTATCGCGGGCGCACCACGACCGCGACGGGGTGTGGCAGCACGATTGGCGTGCGAGAACCGGTCGTGACCGTCGCGAGGACCAGGCCGTCGACCGTGACCTCCAGGACCCACCTGAATCCTCGCAGCCCCGGGGCCACGACCCGCTCGCCCTCGGTGACGTCGAGCATCCCGACGTAGCCGTCGTGGCGCGCGCCCGGGAACAGGCTCCAGACGTGGAGGGTGCCCCCCAGAAACGCGTCGAACAGGTTCGTGACGGTGTTGCTCAGCAGCCAGTACGTGACGGCGAACGGTCCCGGTCGCCGGACGTGCCAGGAGCCACAGTCGTCACGAGCAGGACGCAGCTGCACGGTGGCCCTCAGCCGAGCAGGTGGCGGACGCGGGTCCAGCCCGGGTCGCGCTCGTCGGTGACGGTCAGCCCGTGGGTCGAGGCCCATCGGGCGACGTCGGCGCCGGCGTTCTGGTCCTCGCCGTCGGTGTAGACGTGCAGGGTCCGGGTGCCGTCGGTCGTCACCTGGGCGACGACCAGCCCGCGCGGCTCGATGGTCGCGGTGAGGGAGTCGTCGAGGGCCTGCAGCCTGCCGAGCTCCTCGGGGGAGGGCAGACCGCGTTCGTCCGGCTGGAACGTGGCGACGAGCGCGTGGTGCAGGTCGAGGGTCGGTGCGTCGACCCATCGCGCGCCGGTGCGGGCGAGCGCGAACACCGGACGACCCTCGGCGGTCTGTCCAGAGAGCGCCGACCACACGTCGGTGTCGCGCTCCTCGGCGCACACGGCCACCGCAGCCTGCAGGTCCGCCACGGTGCGTGCCGGTGACGGGGCGTCGACCAGCGGCTCGACCCCGCCCACCCAGCGCGCGACGTCGTCCTCGCCCAGCGCCCAGTCGAGCACCATGAAGGTCAACGGGCCGTGCACCCGCTCGGGCAGCTCGGCGAACGCTGGATGGTGCACGCCGACGTGCACGCGTAGCGCCTCGAGGTCGGTCTCGACGGCGAGCACGACCTTCGCGAGGTCGACGGCGGCACCGTCGACCTCGAGCACGGCGTCGAACGCGGTGGGGTCGGCCTCGACCGCCGGCGCGTACTCCCACGTGGCGTCCGTCGGGGGAGCGGCACGGAACCACCGCTCGGCGGCGGGACGGGCGTCGGCGAGGCCGCCGGCCGACACGGTGAGCCGGTGCTGCGCGGTGCGGCCGGGACCCAGGTGCCAGGTCAGGTCGGGGTCGATCGCCGCCAGCAGCCCGTCGAGCGCGGCGTGGGCCGGTCCTGCCTGCGACGGGTCGAGGTGCCGCCCCTCCTCGGTCCACCAGTCCCAGAACGCGCCGACGGGTGTGGGGCCCGGCCGGGCGGGCTCGTCGGCGGGGGCGGAGCGTGAGAACGGACCCATGGCCTCACCCTGGCACAGCATCCGGACGTGTCGGCGCCTGTGACTAGGCTCGTGGGGTGAGCGACGACGGACTGTTCGACCTGCCCGGGGACGACGTGCGCCCCGTGGCGCGTCCGGACTCCTCGGGCTCGCTCGCCGGCAACGCCCACTCCTCGGCGCCGCTCGCGGTGCGCATGCGCCCGCGCACGCTCGACGAGCTCGTCGGCCAGGAGCACCTGCTCGTGCCGGGGTCGCCGCTGCGGCAGGTGATCGACGGCGACCAGCCGCTCACGATCCTGCTCTGGGGACCTCCGGGCACGGGGAAGACCACGATCGCCTCCTTGATCAGCAACCACACGCACCGACGCTTCGTCGAGGTCTCGGCGGTCTCCGCGGGCGTCAAGGAGGTCCGCGACGTCATCGCCGGCGCCCGGCGCGCCCTGCAGAACGGCGTCGAGACGGTGCTGTTCGTCGACGAGGTGCACCGCTTCTCCAAGGCCCAGCAGGACGCACTGCTGCCGGGCGTGGAGAACCGCTGGGTCTCGCTCATCGCCGCCACCACCGAGAACCCGCACTTCAGCGTCATCTCGCCGCTGCTCAGCCGGTCGCTGCTGCTCACCCTGCAGTCGCTCGACGACGGCGACGTCGCCGTCATGATCGACCGGGCGGTCCAGGACGACCGGGGCCTCGGGGGACGGGTCAGCCTCACCGACGACGCCCGCGACCACCTCGTGCGGCTGGCCGGTGGCGACGGTCGTCGTGTCCTCACCTACCTCGAGGCCGCCGCGGGGGCGACGCTCAGCCAGGGTCGCACCGAGGTCACCGTCGACGACGCCGCGCTCGCCGTCGACAAGGCCGCCGTGCGCTACGACCGCCAGGGCGACCAGCACTACGACGTCACGAGCGCCTTCATCAAGAGCATCCGCGGCTCCGACGTCGATGCCGCCCTGCACTACCTCGCGCGCATGGTCGAGGCGGGCGAGGACCCCCGGTTCATCGCACGACGTCTGATGATCCACGCCAGCGAGGACATCGGCATGGCCGACCCGACGGCGCTGCCCGTCGCCACCGCCACCGCGCAGGCCGTCGCGCTGATCGGGTTCCCCGAGGCGCGCATCCCGCTCGCCCAGGCGGTCATCCACCTCGCCACCGCGCCCAAGTCGAACGCCGTCGTGCGGGCGATCGACGCCGCCCAGGCCGACGTCCGCGCCGGCCGGGTGGGTGCCGTGCCCCCGGCGCTGCGCGACGCGCACTACTCCGGCGCCAAGAAGCTCGGCCACGGGCACGACTACCGCTACGCCCACAACGACCCGCGCGGCGTGGTCACCCAGCAGTACGCGCCCGACGACGTCGACGGACGCGACTACTACGAGCCCGGCCGCCACGGTCACGAGGCCGCCGTCGCCGACCGGGTCGCGCGGATCCGCGCCATCCTGCGCGACCGCTGATCCCACGACGTGCTGCTGCACTGCCGCAGCCCGCGCCGGAGGGGTCTCCGCAAGGGCCTCGACCGGCGGGCAAGGATGCTCCCTTCTCGTGGCACGGTCCACGAGAAGGGAGAACCTCTGCCCCTCCTCGCCCCTCAGGCGCAGCGACGGGGTGGGGAGATGCCACGATGCTGCGTTTGAGTGCCACCGACGCGACGGTGCTGCGTTCGCGTCCGGATCCCGTCACGAAGGCCGAACCCTTGGCGCCACCGCACGCGAACGCAGATTCGTGCGTCCCGTAGCCTCGCCACAGCCCGAGGGCCCAGGCCGAGGGCGCGCCCAGCCGCCCGGTCGAGGCCCTTGCGGAGACCATCCCCGGCGTGGGCCGGGGCAGCGCACCAGCGGGTCGAGACCCCCGTCGCGCTGCGCAGCCGCGGGACCAGACGCTCCAGGCACCACGCCCCAGCCCGCCCGGACCACCGGCACCCCTCGCGTCCGGTCCGCAGGGACCGGGCGACCCCGTGTCGACCACCGGACTCGACGCGCACGAGCACAGCACCCCATCTCCCACGCGGGAGCAGGGCCGCCGTTCCTAGTAACCTCGACACCATGCCCTCCGACGTCGTCGTCCTGGTCGCCACCGCGGTGCTCGCGGTCGTGACCGTGGTCGCTGCCGTCGTGGCGGTCCTCGCCGCCCGTCGGGTCGCCCGCGGTCCCGTGCCCGCTGTGCCGGAGGCCCCGCCGCTCGAGCCCGTGCACGAGGACGTCGCCGCGTCCGTCGTCCCCGGCGAGCTCGTGCGCGTGGAGCGCACCCGCGCGCCGCGGACGGACCTGCCTGTCTCGGAGCGGTCCGGTGCGCTCGCACCCCGGGTGGTGGAGGGTCGCGTCGTCGTCCCGCCCACGCAGGACCAGGTCGTGGCGGCCACGCTGAGCCGACCCCAGGTGCGGCTCGCGGTCGTCGCCGAAGGCCTCGCGCACGCGCTGCGACCCGAGAGCCGCGACCGGATCAGCGCCCTGGTGCGACGCGAGTACCGCGGACGTCGCCGCGAGCGGCTGCGCGCCGGACGTCGCGCCGCCCGCGCCGCGCACGCGTCGGCGCTGCCGACCGCGCCCGCCGACCAGTGGCTGGGGGAGCGATGAACCCGCGGCTGATCTGGTTCGTCGCCGGCTCCGCCGCCGGTGTCTACGCGAGCGTCAAGGCACGCCGCGCCGCCTACCGCATGTCGATGCCCGGACTCATCGACCAGGCCGCCGCGCTCGGCACGGGCGTGCGGGCCTTCGCCGACGAGGTCCGCGACGGCATGACGACCGCCGAGCACCGGTTCGCCCGCGAGCTCGCCGCCGACGACCCCCATCCCGAGCCCCTCGGCCCCGCCACGACCCTCGCGCCGCTCGACGCCGCACCGCTCGACGACGCCGCCCCCGACCTCCCCGACGAGAGAGACCACCCCTGATGCAGACCGCAGAGATCCGGCGCCGCTTCCTCGCCCACTTCGAGGCCGCCGGACACACCGTCGTGCCGTCGGCGCCGTTGCTGCTCGAGGACCCGAACCTGCTCTTCGTGAACGCAGGCATGGTGCCGTTCAAGCCGTACTTCCTCGGCCAGGAGACGCCGCCCTACGGCACCGCGACCAGCGTGCAGAAGTGCGTGCGCACCCTCGACATCGAGGAGGTCGGCAAGACCACGCGGCACGGCACGTTCTTCCAGATGAACGGCAACTTCAGCTTCGGTCAGTACTTCAAGGAAGGTGCCATCACGCACGCGTGGCGGCTCGTCACCGGCCACGTCGACGACGGCGGCCTCGGCTTCGACGCCGAGAAGGTGTGGGTCACCGTCCTGGAAGGCGACCACGAGTCGCGCGAGCTGTGGCGCTCCGTCGCCGGGCTGCCCGACGAGCGGATCCAGGACCGCGACCTCAACGACAACTACTGGCACATGGGCGTGCCCGGCCCCGGCGGGCCCTGCAGCGAGATCTACATCGACCGCGGCCCCGAGTTCGGCCCCGACGGCGGCCCGGTCGTCGACGAGGACCGCTTCCTGGAGATCTGGAACCTCGTGTTCATGCAGGAGGAGATCACCAACGTCCGCGCCAAGGACCAGTTCGACGTGGTCGGCCCGCTGCCCAGCCAGAACATCGACACCGGCATGGGCCTGGAGCGGGTGGCCTACCTCCTGCAGGGCAAGCAGAACCTCTACGAGACCGACGAGGTCTTCCCCGTCATCGAGCGCGCCTCGCAGCTGACCGGACGCACCTACGGCGCGAACCACGTCGACGACGTGCGCTTCCGCGTGGTCGCCGACCACGTCCGCTCGGGCCTGATGCTCATGGGCGACGGCGTCACGCCCGGCAACGAGGCCCGCGGCTACGTGCTGCGTCGCCTGCTGCGCCGCGCCGTGCGCTCCATGCGCCTGCTGGGCTACGAGGACCCGGCGCTGCCGGAGCTGCTGCCCGTCAGCCTCGACCGCATGAAGGCCTCCTACCCCGAGCTGGAGGCCGACTTCCCGCGGATCGAGCAGGTCGCCTACGCCGAGGAGGACGCGTTCCGCTCCACGCTCGGCAAGGGCACGCAGATCTTCGACGTCGCGGCGCAGAAGGTGAAGGCCGACGGCGGCACGGGGCTGTCCGGCGAGGCCGCCTTCACCCTGCACGACACCTACGGCTTCCCGATCGACCTCACCCTCGAGATGGCGCAGGAGCAGGGGCTCAGCGTCGACGCCGACGGCTTCCGGGCCCTCATGGCCGAGCAGAAGGCACGCGCCAAGGCCGACGCGAAGGCCAAGAAGGGCGTCCACGCCGACACCCACGCCTACCGGGCCGCGCTCGACGCGAACGGTCCGACGGACTGGCAGGCGTACACGACGCTCTCGACGGAGTCGAGGGTCCTGGCGCTGCTGAGCCAAGGCGAGGCCGTGCCGGCGCTCACGGCGGGCAGCATCGGCGAGGTCGTGCTCGACCGCACCCCGTTCTACGCCGAGTCCGGCGGCCAGAACGCCGACGCCGGCACCCTCACGTGGTCCGGCCACGGCGGTGGCACCGCCGAGGTGCTCGACGTCCAGCGCCCCATCAAGGGCCTGGTCGTCCACCAGGTGCGCGTGCTGGAGGGCGAGCTGGTCGTCGACGAGCAGCTCTCCGCCGACGTCGACCCCGAGTGGCGTCTCGGTGCGCGGCAGGCGCACTCCGGCACGCACGTCGTCCACGCGGCGCTGCGCGAGGTGCTCGGCCCCACGGCGCTCCAGTCGGGCTCCTACAACCGCCCCGGCTACCTGCGCCTCGACTTCGGGTGGAGCGGCGCGCTCTCGCCCGAGCAGCTGCACGACGTCGAGCACGTGTCGAACCGGGCGCTGCGCGAGGACCTGCCGGTCTCGGCGCAGTACATGACGCTGCCCGAGGCCCGGGAGTGGGGCGCGCTCGCGCTCTTCGGCGAGACGTACGGCGAGGAGGTGCGCGTCGTCGAGATCGGCGGGCCCTGGTCGCGCGAGCTGTGCGGTGGCACGCACGTCGACCGATCGAGCCAGATCGGCACCGTCGTCGTCACCTCCGACGGGTCCGTCGGCGCCGGCAACCGGCGCATCGAGGCGCTCACCGGCCTCGAGGGCTTCGCCTACCTCGCGAAGGAGCGCGACCTCGTGCTCCAGCTCACCGACGTGCTCAAGGCGCGTCCCGAGGAGGTCCCGACCCGGGTCAACGACCTCCTCGCCCGGCTGAAGGCCACCGAGAAGGAGCTCGAGAAGCTCAAGGCGGCCGAGCTGCAGGGCGCCGCCGGCGACGTCGCCGCTGCGGCCGTCGACGTCGACGGCGTCGCGGTCGTGACGCACCGCGCCGAGGGCGTGGGCGGTGGCGACGTGCGCAGCCTCGCGCTCGACGTGCGCGGCCGGCTGCAGGACCGCGCTGCCGTCGTCGTCGTGGTCGGGACGGCGAACGACCGTCCCTCCGTGGTCGTGGCGCTCACCCCCGCCGCGCAGGAGCGGGGGCTCGCGGCCAACGCCCTCGTCGGCGTCGTCGGCGAGCGGATCGGCGGCAAGGGCGGCGGCAAGCCCGACGTCGCGCAGGGCGGCGGCACCGACGTCGCAGGCATCGACGCAGCCTTCGCCGCCGTGCTCGACGCGGTCCGCGTGGCGGTCGGACGATGACGGCGGCTGCATGAGGACGGGCCGATGAGGCGGAACCGATGAGGCGGGGCCGCAGGCTCGGGGTCGACGTCGGCGACGTGCGCATCGGCGTCGCCGTCTGCGATCCCGAGGGTCTGGTCGCGACGCCGCTCGAGACGGTGGCGGCCGGACGCGACGCCGTCGCCCGCCTCGTGGCCCTGGCCGAGGAGGTCGACGCGCTCGAGCTGGTCGTCGGTCTTCCCGTCTCGCTCAACGGTCGCGAGGGGCCCGCCGCGGCGAAGGTGCGCGGGTTCGCGCAGGGTCTGCGCGAGGCCGTCGATCCGCGGGTTGTCCGGCTGTTCGACGAGCGCATGTCTACGATGACTGCCGACAGCCTGCTCCGCGAGGGCGGGCGTCCGGGACGGAAACGACGTCAGGTGATCGACCAGACCGCGGCCGCGGTGATCCTGCAGACCGCCCTGGACACCGAACGGACCCGAGGCAGCGCCCCGGGCGAGACGATCTGAGGTCTACGTGAGCGACAGCGGACTCGACATCCTCGGCAGCGAGCCGGGCGACCGTCGCGCGACCCGCCCCGGAGGCCGACGTGCCCCGCGGCGAGGTCCGCGGTGGGGGCGCATCATCCTCGTGCTCGCGCTCGTCGGTGGCATCGTCTTCGGCGGCAAGGTCGTCTGGGACAAGGCCGGCACCTACCTGAACGGTCCGCAGGACTACACGGGTCGGGGCAGCGGCGAGGTCGTCGTGGAGATCCCGTCGGGCGCGGACGGGCAGGCCATGGCCCGCATCCTGGCCAAGCAGGACGTCGTCAAGACCGCCGAGGCCTTCTACCAGCTCTCGCTCAACGACGACCGGTTCTCGACGATCCAGCCCGGCTTCTACCAGCTGCGCCGCAAGATGTCGGCCGCGGCGGCCCTCGACGGCCTGACCGACACGTCGAACCGTGTCGAGGGACGCGTCGTCATCCCCGAGGGCTCGCGCGTCGGGCAGATCGTCAAGGCGATCGCCGCGGGCTCGGAGATCCCCGAGGCCGACGTGACGAAGGTCCTCGACGACCCGAGGGAGCTCGGCCTGCCCCCGGAGGCGAACGGCAACCCCGAGGGCTACCTGTACCCGGCGACCTACACGGTCGAGCCCGGGACCACGGCGCTCGAGCTGCTGCAGCAGATGGTCAAGAAGACTCTCGACGTCGAGAACGACCTCGACATCGACACCCGGGCGCGGGCGCTCGGGCTCTCCAAGGAGGACGTGCTGACGGTCGCGAGCATCCTCGAGTACGAGGCCGCCCGCGACGAGGACTACCCCAAGGTCGCGCGGGTGCTCTACAACCGCATCGCCGACGGCATGCCGCTGCAGCTCGACTCGACCGTGTCGTACGTGAGCAAGCGCGAGGGCGACGTCTGGACGACGCCCGAGGAGCGCGCCAACCCGTCGGAGTACAACACGTACCAGAACACCGGCCTGCCGCCCGGACCGATCGGCTCGCCCGGGGAGAAGACCATCGAGGCCGCACTGAACCCCGCGCAGGGCGACTGGCTGTACTTCTTCGCCGACAAGCAGGGCGTCACCATCTTCAACACGAGCTTTGCCAAGCACACGGCCGACTGCCAGAAGGTCTACGGCGCCGGCTCCTGCGGTGGCTGACCACGGCTCGGGCCGCCGCTGCGCCGTCGTCGGGCACCCTGTGGCGCACTCGCTGTCGCCGACGATGCACCGGGCCGCGTACGCGGTGCTGGGCCTCGACTGGACCTTCGAGGCCGTCGACGTCGCGCCTGGCGAGCTGCCGGCGCACGTCGACGCCCTCGACGCGTCGTGGCGGGCTCTCGCCGTCACCGCACCGCACAAGCGCGACGCGCTCGACCTCGCCGACAGCGTCACCGACGTCGCGCGTGCCGCCGGCGGCGCCAACACGCTGCTCCTGGAGCAGGGACCGCGCGGTCGCCACGTGCGCGCCGACAACACCGACGTCCCCGGCGCGCGCGCCGCGCTGTCGGAGGCCGGCGTGGTCGACGTGCCGGTCGTCCGCGTCCTGGGCGCGGGCGCGACGGCCGCGTCGGTCGCGCACGCCGTGGCCGGCCTGGGAGCTGGTCTGGTCGAGCTCGTCGTGCGCGACGTCGGCCGCGCCGAGGAGACGGTGGCCGCGGTCCACGCCGCCGGCCTGGAGGCCCGCGTGCTCGACGCCTCGACGTCGCCGACCGGTCCGGTCGACCTGCTGGTCTCCACCGTCCCGGAGTCCGTGGCGGGGGAGCGGGCCGACGCCTGGGCGGCCGACGCGGCGGCGGTCTTCGACGTCGTCTACGACCCCTGGCCGACGCGGCTGAGCGTCGCGGCCAGGGCGGCCGGCCGCCCGGTCGTCACCGGTCTGGACCTCCTCGCGCACCAGGCCGTCCTCCAGCTGCGCCTCATGACGGGTGCGTCGGTCGACGTCGACGTCGTGCGCGGGGCCGCGCTGGAGGTCCTCGCGAGCGCATAGTCTGCGGGCGTGGACATCGCGTACGTCGTGGCCGCCGCGCTGGCGGCCGGGATCCTGGGGGCTCTCGGCCCCGTCGCGATCGCGCGCCTGCCCGAGCCGTCCCCGCACCCCGAGGACGACCCGGACGAGCCGCCCAAGGAGCCGTACGTCGAGCTCGCCCGTCGTCCGCACCTCGCAGCGGGGCTGGCGCTGACGTCGGTGCTGCTGCTGCTCGTGGTCGCCACCGGGTTGGACGAGCCGTGGCTGCTGCCGGCATGGGCCATATTCGCCGGCGCAGGGAGCTGGCTGGCGTGGGTCGACCTGCGCACGCGTCTGCTGCCGTACCTCCTCACGCTGCCGCTGCACGCGGTGTGCCTCGTGCTCGTCGCGCTCGCGGCCCTGCTGGCCGGCGACCTCGGCATCCTGCTGAAGGGACTCCTCGGCAACGTCGTCGTCTTCGCGGTGTTCCGCGCCGTCTACGCCCTGGGACGCTGGGTCCGTCAGCCCTTCGGCTTCGGCGACGTCCGGCTCGCCGCCCTCGTCGGCCTTCTCCTCGGGGCGGTGGGTCCGAGCGCGACGCTGTACGGCACGTACGCGGGGTTCGTCGTCGGCGCCGTCGCGGGCGTCGTCCTGTACCGGACGGGCCGCATCGGTCGCCGCGACCCGTTCGCCTTCGGCCCCTACCTCGTGCTCGGCGCGTTCCTCGGGCCCCCGCTCGCGGTGCTGCTGCACGGCTGACCGCTCGCGCCGGGGACCGTCGGAGGTCGTGGTTCAGTGCGTCAGCTTGAGCCCGACGATCCCGCCGACGACGGCCAGCAGGCACAGCACCCGGGCGACCGACAACGGCTCCTCGCCCTGCGCCATCGCCCACGCAGCGGTGAGGGTCGCGCCGATGCCGACCCACACCGCGTAGGCGGTGCCGGTCGGCAGCTCGCGCATGGCCCACGCGAGACCGACCATGCTGGTCACGAGGGCGACGGCGAACACGACCGTGGGGGCGAGCCGGCTGAGACCGTCGGAGCGGCCGAGGGCCGTGGCCCACACCGCCTCGAGGACGCCGGACCCCACGAGCACGATCCACGACATGACGGGCTCCTGACCTGCCGTCTTTGCGCTGGTCGGGTACGGCAGCCTCGTCCGAGCCCCCAGGGAGGGGACGCCTCCATGATGGCACGGCGTGGGCGCGTGTCCCGTCCGGGCGTGCGGGGGCGGGCGGCTCGGTCCCGGCAGGACGGTTCCTGACACAATGACCCCCATGCTTCGATGGCTGACTGCCGGTGAGTCCCACGGACCTGCGCTCGTCGCGATCCTCGAGGGACTCCCTGCCGGCGTGCACGTGACCAGCAAGGACGTCCAGGACGCGCTGGCGCGTCGCCGCCTCGGCTACGGCCGCGGTGCCCGCATGAGCTTCGAGGCCGACGAGCTCGAGGTGATCGGCGGCCTGCGGCACGGCGTGTCGATGGGCAGCCCCGTCGCCCTGCGGATCGGCAACAGCGAGTGGCCCAAGTGGGAGCAGGTCATGGCGGCCGACCCCGTCGACCCCGAGGTGCTCGACGGCCTGAAGCGCGGTGCCCCGCTCACGCGTCCGCGTCCGGGGCACGCCGACCTCGCCGGCATGCAGAAGTACGGCTTCGACGAGGCCCGACCCGTCCTTGAGCGGGCCAGCGCCCGCGAGACCGCCGCCCGCGTCGCGCTCGGCGAGGTGGCGGCCAAGTTCGTCGAGCAGACGACGGGCGCGACGGTCCTGTCGCACGTCGTGGAGCTCGGGACCGTGTCCGCCCCTGCCGGCGTGGTGCCCCGGTACTCCGACGTCGAGGCGCTTGACGCCGACCCGGTGCGCTGCTTCGACGCCGCCACCAGCACGGCCATGGTGGCCGAGGTCGACGCCGCCCACAAGGACGGCGACACGCTCGGCGGCGTCGTCGAGGTCGTCGTCGAGGGCCTGCCGCCCGGACTCGGCTCGTACACCCACTGGGACCGGCGCCTCGACGCGCGGCTCGCGGCGGCGCTCATGGGCATCCAGGCCATCAAGGGCGTCGAGGTCGGCGACGGCTTCGAGCTCGCCCGCACGCGCGGCTCGCTCGCGCACGACGAGATCGTCCCGACCGACGAGGGCATCCGCCGCGTCTCCGGCCGCTCCGGCGGGACCGAGGGCGGCATGACGACCGGCGAGCTGCTGCGCGTGCGCGCCGCGATGAAGCCCATCGCGACCGTCCCGCGCGCGCTGCGCACCGTCGACGTCAGCACCGGCGAGGAGACCCGCGCCCACCACCAGCGCTCCGACGTGTGCGCCGTGCCCGCGGCGGGCATCGTCGCCGAGGCCATGGTCGCGCTGGTCGTCGCCGATGCGATCACCGAGAAGTTCGGCGGCGACTCCGTCGAGGAGGTCCGGCGCAACGTCGAGGCGTACCGCGAGCACCTGAGGTACCGGTGACGCCGGTCGTCGTGCTCGTCGGCGCACCGGGCGCCGGCAAGACGACGGTGGCGCACCGCCTCGCCGACCGCCTGGGCACCTCCGTGCGCGATACCGACGTCGACGTCGAGCGCTCGACGGGCTCGAGCGTGCAGGACCTCTTCGTCGAGCACGGCGAGGCGCACTTCCGTGACCTCGAGGCCGCCGCGGTCGCGACCGCGCTGCGGGAGCACGACGGCGTGCTGGCGCTGGGCGGCGGCGCCGTCCTCCACCCGGGCACCCAGCGGCTGCTGCGCGAGCAGCAGGTCGTCTTCCTCGACGTCAGCCTGTCCGCCGCCGCCCAGCGCGTCGGCCTCGGCACGAACCGGCCGCTGCTCCTCGGCAACGTCCGCGCGACCATGAAGGCGCTGCTGGACGCGCGCCGCCCGGTCTACGAGGACCTCGCCACGCACACCGTGGTCACCGACGACCTCACCGCCGACGACGTCGCCGCCCGCATCCACCAGCTGATCCAGGAGAACGCCACCCCATGACCGTCCGCATCCGGGTCGAGACGTCCGCCCCGTACGACGTCCTCGTCGGCTCCGGCGTGAGCGACCAGCTCGCGTCGCTCGTCGGGGACGACGTGCGTCGGGTCGCGATCGTGCACCCGACGGTGCTGCGCGAGCGCGCCGCACGGCTCCGGTCGACCCTGCTGCGCGAGCAGGCGACGCGGGCGCTCGACGTGCACCTGCTCGAGGTGCCCGACGGCGAGGCCGCGAAGAACGCCGAGGTCCTGCAGTACTGCTGGGACGTCCTCGGGCGCACCGGCTTCACCCGCTCCGACGTCGTGGTCGGGTTCGGCGGCGGGGCGACGACCGACCTGGCCGGCTTCGTGGCCGCGAGCTGGTTGCGTGGGGTCCGGTTCGTCAACGTCTCCACCACGGTGCTGGGCATGGTCGACGCGGCGGTCGGCGGCAAGACCGGCATCAACACCGCGGCCGGCAAGAACCTCGTCGGCGCGTTCCACGAGCCCGTCGGCGTCCTGTGCGACCTCGACCTGCTGGTCGACCTGCCGTCCGCGGAGCTGCGCAGCGGGCTCGCCGAGGTGGTGAAGTGCGGGTTCATCGCCGACCCGTCGATCCTGGAGCTGATCGAGGGCGTCGGCACGGGAGCCGTGCTCGACCCGACGTCGGCGATCCTCGCCGAGTTGGTCGCCAAGGGGATCCGGGTGAAGGCGCAGACCGTCGCCGGCGACCTGCGGGAGACCGGCGGGGGTGCCGGGCCGTGGGCGGCGAGGGGCGCCGGCGGGGGTGCCGGGCCGTGGGCGGCGAAGAGCACCGGCGGGGGTGCCGAGGACGACAGCGGCATCGGCCGGGAGGCGCTGAACTACGGACACACCCTGGGGCACGCGATCGAGCGCGAGGAGCGGTACACGGTGCGCCACGGCGAGGCGATCAGCGTCGGCATGGTCTACGTGGCGGAGCTGGCGCACCGGCACGGCCTTATCGACGCCGACCTCGTGCAGCGTCACCGCGACGTGCTGTCGTCGCTGTCGCTGCCGACCACGTGGGCGGGCGCCTTCTCGCCGCTGCTCGCGGCGATGCGTCTGGACAAGAAGACGCGCGGCGACCAGCTGCGGTTCGTGGTGCTCGAGGACCTCGGACGCACGACGATCCTCGCCGGCCCCGACGAGCAGACGCTGCGCGACTCGTTCGCGGCCCTCGCCGCTCCCTCGTCGTCACCGGGCGCTGCCCGATGAGCACGACCCTGGCGCCGGACGCGCAGACGCTGCAGCGTCGCCGCGAGCGCGTGGGTGCGTCGCTCGCCGACGCCGGTCGGGCCGGCCTCGTGGTCACGACGCTGGTCAACGTCCGGTACCTCACCGGGTTCACGGGCTCGAACGGCGCCCTCGTGCTGCGCGCCGACGGCAGTGGACTGTTTCTCACCGACGGCCGCTACCGCGACCAGGCCGCGGCCGAGGTGCCCGGTCTCGAGCACACCATCACGCGCGACCTGCTCGGCGTCGCGGGCCCGCGGCTCGCCGACGTCGGGGGAGCGTGGGCCGTCGAGACGCACACGCTGAGCGTCGACGCCCACGCGACGCTGGGTGACGCGGCGCCCGGGGTCGACCTCGTCGCCGCCGACCGGGTGGTCGAGCGGGCGCGCGAGACGAAGGACGACGTGGAGGTGGCGGCGCTGCGCGAGGCCTGCCGGGTCTCCGCGGCCGCGCTGGAGTCGCTCTGGGCGGGTCCGCTGGTGGGGCGGACCGAGCGCGACGTCGCCCGCGACCTCGAGTGGCGCATGCTCGAGCTCGGCGCCGAGGCCGTCGCCTTCGAGACCATCCTCGCGTCGGGCCCGAACACCGCCGTGCCGCACCACCACCCGACCGACCGGGTGCTGCAGCCCGGTGACCTCCTCAAGACCGACTTCGGCGCGCGGGTCGCCGGCTACCACGCCGACTGCACGCGCACCGTCGTGCTCGGCACCGCCGACGCCTGGCAGCGCGAGGTCCACGCCGCGGTGCGTGCGTCGCAGGCCGCCGGTGTCGACGCGTTGCGCGAGGGTCGTCCCGTGGCCGAGGTGGACGCCGTCGCGCGGGGCGTCCTCGAGGAGGCCGGGTGGCTCGAGCACTTCACCACCGGCCTGGGCCACGGCGTGGGTCTGCAGATCCACGAGGACCCGTTCATCGCCGCGGCGCACGTCGGTACACTGGAGCGTCGCACCGTCCTCACCATGGAACCGGGCATCTACGTCCCGGGCCGCGGGGGAGTGCGCATCGAAGACACCGTCCTCGTCACGCCGGCCGCCACGGGCACCCCCGAGGTGCTGACCGACCTGACCACCGAGCTCCTGGAGATCGCCTGATGGCCACCACGAACGACCTGAAGAACGGCATGGTGCTGAACATCGACGGCCAGCTCTGGACCGTCATCGAGTTCCAGCACGTCAAGCCGGGCAAGGGTCCCGCCTTCGTGCGCACCAAGATGAAGAACGTCGAGTCGGGCAAGGTCGTCGACAAGACCTTCAACGCCGGCACCAAGGTCGAGACCGCCACCGTCGACAAGCGCGACATGCAGTACCTCTACAACGACGGCACGAACTACGTGTTCATGGACGTGCAGACGTACGACCAGCTCGAGATCGCGCCCGAGGCCATGGGCAGCGCGCCCGACTTCCTCCTGGAGAACCAGGAGGCCACCGTGGCCACGAACGAGGGCCGCGTGCTCTACGTCGAGCTGCCGCTCTCGGTCGAGCTGCTCATCGAGCACACCGACCCGGGCCTGCAGGGTGACCGCTCCAGCGGCGGCACGAAGCCCGCGCGCCTGGAGACGGGTCGCGAGATCCAGGTGCCGCTGTTCGTCACCACCGGCGAGAAGGTCAAGGTCGACACCCGCGACGGCAACTACCTCGGCCGCGTGAAGGCCTGATGGGCGCGCGCACCAAGTACCGCAAGCGCGCCCTCGACATCCTCTTCGAGTCCGAGCTCCAGGGCCTGCCCCTGGGCGGGACGCTCGCGGCGCGGCGCGAGACCAACGACCCGCCGGTCAACCCCTACACGGTCCGGCTGGTCGAGGGTGTCGTGCAGCACCAGCAGCACATCGACGGCCTCATCGCCGAGCACTCCCGCGGCTGGACGCTGGACCGCATGCCCGGGGTCGACCGCAACCTCCTGCGCGTCGCCGTCCTCGAGATCGTCTACGTCGACGACGTGCCCGGGCCGGTCGCCGTGAGCGAAGCCGTCGAGCTCGCGGCGGAGCTCTCCACCGACGACAGCCCCAAGTTCGTCGGCGGCCTCCTGAGCCGCATCCTCGAGGTCGCCACCCCCGCCTGACCCGTCGACGCGGCGGGGCGACGCGCCGTCACGCGCAGTTGCACCTTCGGCCAGGTTCGCTACCGTCGAGGCACCCGCGACGGCGGACGACGGCTCCTGCCTGCGTCACCGTCCTGACGAGAGGTGACGTGTGGGCTTCCTCGACTTCGTCCACGATCGATGGTCGGTGCTGTCGTTCCTGGCGTACCAGCACCTGAGCCTGGTGGTGCAGACGTTGGCCGCGGCCACGCTGCTGGCGATCGTGCTCGGCGTGCTGGCCTACCGGTCCCGCTGGGGCACCGCCGCGGCGCAGGCGCTGTCGTCCGTCGGGCTGACGCTCCCCTCGTACGCGCTGCTCGGCCTGCTGGTCGGTGTCGTCGGCATCGGGGTGCTGCCCTCGGTCATCGCCCTGGTCTTCTTCGGGTTCCTGCCGATCCTGCGCAACGTGATCGTCGGCCTCACCGGTGTCGACCAGGCGCTCGTGGAGTCGGCGCGCGGCATGGGCATGGGGCGGGTGGCCACGCTCGTGCGGCTCGAGCTGCCGCTCGCATGGCCGGTCATCATGACCGGCGTCCGCGTCTCGGGCCAGATGCTCATGGGCATCGCCGCGATCGCGGCCTACGTGCTGGGGCCCGGCCTCGGCGGCTACATCTTCTCGGGCATCTCCCGCACCGGCGGGGCCAACGCCACGTACTCCATCGTCGCGGGCACGGTCGGGATCATCCTCCTCGCCGTCGTGCTCGACCTCGTCCTCAACCTGCTCACCCGAGCCACGACCTCCAGGGGCATCCGTGTCTGAGACCACCACGACCACCACCACGTCCGGGCAGCAGTCGCACGGGCAGCGCATCCTGCTCGAGAACGTCACCAAGAAGTACTCGGGCCAGTCCGGCGCGGCCGTCGACGACGTGACGCTCGAGATCCCCGCCGGCGAGATCGTCATGCTCGTCGGCCCGTCGGGCTGCGGCAAGACCACGACGATGAAGATGATCAACCGGCTCATCGAGCCGACCAGCGGTCGCATCTACATCGGCGACGAGGACGTCACCGACCAGGACGCCGACGACCTGCGCCGACGCATCGGCTACGTCATCCAGGGCGCCGGGCTGTTCCCGCACTACACGGTCGCCGAGAACATCGCGATCGTGCCGCGGCTGCTCGGCTGGAAGAAGGACCGCGTCGCCGCGCGCGTCGACGAGCTGCTCGACCTGGTGAACCTCGACCCCGAGCAGTACCGCGACCGGTACCCCCGGGAGCTGTCCGGCGGCCAGCAGCAGCGCGTCGGCGTGGCCCGGGCCTTGGCGGCCGACCCGCCGGTGCTGCTGATGGACGAGCCGTTCGGCGCCGTCGACCCCATCACCCGCCAGCGGCTGCAGGACGAGCTCCTGCGCCTGCAGGAGGAGCTGCGCAAGACGATCGTGTTCGTCACGCACGACTTCGACGAGGCCGTGAAGCTCGGCGACCGCATCGCGATCCTCGACGTCGGCTCGCGGATCGTCCAGTACGACACGCCCGAGGCCATCCTGACGTCGCCGGCGAACGAGTTCGTCGAGGGCTTCGTCGGCCACGGTGCCGCCCTGAAGCAGCTGACGCTCACCCGCGTGCGTGACGTCGAGCTGCACGAGGCCGCCGTCGCGCACGTCGGCGGCGACGCAGCCGCGGCTGCGCAGGACGCCCGCGCCAAGGGTCGCGACTGGGTGATCGTCCTCGACGCGCAGGAGCGCCCGCAGCGGTGGGTCTCCGTCCGCGAGCTCGAGCGGGGCGGCGCGCTCGACCGCGTGTCACGCGACCTGGAGCTCGAGACCGTCAGCTCCGCCTCGACCCTCAACGACGCGCTCGATGAGATGCTCACGTCGTCGCACGGCGTCGTCGTGGTCACGGGTCGGCGCAACGTCTACCAAGGCGTCATCCGCGTCGAGACGATCATGCAGGCGATGCAGCAGCTCAGCAGCAGCGCTGCGGACGTCGACCCGGTGCAGCCGTGAGCGCCACCACCGCCGGTCCGGCGAACGACGCGGCCGTGCGGGGCGAGGCGGCGACCCCGACCGTCACCGTCGACCGTCCGGGCATCGGTCGCTGGATCGGCCAGCCGCTCGTCGTCGTCGCCGCGGTCGTCGGTTGCCTGGTCTACGTGAACACCGCGGACGTCACCGACGTGGAGCGCCGCTCGCTCACGGTCGACAACCTGCTCGACCTGACCGGGCAGCACCTGTTCATCAGCCTCGTCGCGACGCTCCTGACCTGCCTGGTCGCGATCCCGCTCGGCATCGCGTTGACGCGGGGTCCGATGCGACGCTTCTCCAAGCCGATCATCACCGTCGCCGGCTTCGGGCAGGCCGCCCCGGCGATCGGCCTCATCGCCCTCGGCTCCGTGATCTTCGACGTGGGCGCCACGGGCGCGATCGTCGCCCTCGCGGTGTACGGCATCCTGCCGATCGTGGCCAACACGGTCACCGGTCTCGACGGCGTCGACCAGCGTCTGGTCGAGGCGTCGCGCGGCATGGGCGTCTCGGCGGGCGGCACCCTCGTGCGCGTCGAGCTGCCGCTCGCGCTGCGCGTCATCGTCGCCGGCGTCCGTACCGCCCTGGTGCTGATCGTCGGCACCGCGGCCCTGGCGTCGTTCACCGGCGCCGGGGGTCTCGGTGAGCTGATCACCACCGGCATCAAGCTGCAGCAGGACGTCGTGCTGGTGGTCGGCGCGATCCTGGTCGCGGCCCTGGCCCTGTTCATCGACTGGCTGGCGCGTCTCGTCGAGATCGCCGCCGCCCCGAAGGGAGTGGGCTGACGTGCGAGGTCACCTGCGCAGCAAGCTCGTCACGTCCGCCGTCGCCCTGGCCTGCCTGGGGTTGGCCGGCTGCGGCCTGCAGTCGGCGTCGGGAGCGGTGCTCGGCGCCGAGCCCGGCACCATCAAGCGGGTGAAGTCGCTCGAGGGCGTCCCGGTCACCGTGGCGGCGAAGGACTTCACCGAGCAGCTCGTGCTCGGCAACATGATGTCGACGGTGCTGAGCGTGGCCGGTGCCGACGTCACGAACCTCAGCAACACGCCCGGCAGCTTCGGCGTCCGCCAGGCGCTGCTCGACGGTCGCGTCGACATCTCCCCGGAGTACACGGGCACCGGCTGGATCAACTACCTCGGCAACCAGAAGCCGGTGAAGGGCGAGGAGCAGCAGTACAAGGCCGTCTACGACGCGGACCTGAAGAACGGGCTGACCTGGCTGCCCTACGCCCCCATGAACAACACGTACGCGTTCGCGATCGCCGAGAAGAAGGGCGAGGAGCTCGGCATCACCAAGCTCTCGCAGCTGAAGGACCTGCCGAAGGACCAGCGCACGTTCTGCGTCGAGAGCGAGTTCGCCAAGCGCGACGACGGCTTCGTCCCGATGCTGAAGACGTACGGACTCACCGAGGCCGACCTCGGCAAGGTGACGACCCTCGACACGGGCGTCATCTACACGGCGACCGCGCGCGGCACCTGCAACTTCGGCGAGGTGTTCACGACCGACGGCCGCATCCCGGGGCTGAAGCTGCGGGTGCTGGAGGACGACAAGGAGTTCTTCCCGTTGTACAACCTGAGCTTCGTCGCCCGCACGTCGTTCTTGAAGGAGCACCCCGAGGTGGAGGAGATCTTCGCCCAGGTGCTCCCGAAGCTGACCAACGACGTCATGCTCGAGCTGAACGCCAAGGTCGATGTCGAGGGCCAGGACCCGGCCATCGTCGCGCGGGACTGGCTGAAGTCCGAGGGGCTGGTGCAGTAGCGCGCGGTCCGTTGGACGGCGACTCACACGAGCGGCAGCATGCCGCCGGTGGCGATCCAGGTGGCGCCGACGACAGCACTCGCGCCGAGTAGGGCGGCGAGGACACCGGCGTTGGGTCGTCGCCTGACCGTGCCGTCGACCGTCGACGTCTCGGCGCACTGACGCACGTCGTCGGCCATGGCGTCGAGCCGACCCCACGCGGGCCGGTCGTGCACGCTCACGGTCTTCCGGGTGCCGGCGATGTCGATCGCGAGGTACCAGGGCCGTCGGCGTACGTCGGCGACGAGGGTCCCCGGCACGTGCAGCGTCGTGTAGACGTCGTGCAGCTGCACGACACCCTCGTACGTCGTGACCGGACGGGCGCCGAGGTGGAGCAGTCGCGCAGCGCCCTCTCCGACGAACGCCGCAGCGAGCACCACGAGGAACCAGCCCGGGACCCCCTCCTCAGGAGGGAGGGTGCGCCAGAACCACAGCACGGTGAGGAAGACGCCCACGGCACCGATGGGGACCAGCGCGGAGACCAGCGGCAGCAGGTGGCGCAGCGGCGAGGGGCGCCCGGCGTCACGGGCCGTCGAGGTCGTCCGTGGATGGCGAGGCGTGGGCTCGACGCGCAGGGACTGCCGGGATCGGCCGAGCCCGTCCAGCGCGTCGCCGACCCGGTGCGCGAGGGAGCCGACCGTGACAGGGTCGCGCGACGCGCGGGTGGACAGCAGTCCCGTGCCGTCCTCGAGGACCACGAGGGTGGCGCCGCCGAGACGCTCGAGTCCGTGCACCGTCGCCGGACGACGTGCGGGAGCGTCCTGCGGGGCGTCGTCGTCCCCGTCGATCTCGTCCCAGACGTCGTCGAGGGTGCTCGGGTCGCCGATCCACGCATCCGGGAACCAGAGCTCGGAGGGCCACCAGCTCTTCAGCCAGGGCGGCAGCCCTCCCGGTCGCTCGTCGAGGGGCTCCGGCGTGAGGAGCAGGGCGACGGGCCGGTCGTCGTCGAGCGGCCTCACGAGCAGGTGGGGGCCGTACGGCTCGACCTCGACGTCCCAGCCGGGTCGCCCGGGAGCCAACTGGAGCAGCAGTCGCGCCTTGCGTACGGGGCCGGCGGCGCTGAGGAGCACCGCGACTCCCAGGAGGACTCCGGTGAGCATCGGGAGCATCGACCAGTCGTCGGGGTCGGCGTTGCCGAGCCCCCACGGTCGTTCCTCGCCGAGCGGGTCGACCATGACGGTGACGTCCTGGCCCTCGCGGTAGGTGCTCGCGTCGTCGACCCAGAAGTCGTACGTCCGGGAGCCGACGCGGACGTCCAGGCTGTCCTCGAACGTGTCGACGCCGGTGACGACGGCGGCGGCAGGACGGCCGCGCTCACCGAGGTCGATGAAGGTGGCGCGGCGGTCGAGCCAGAGGAGCATCGCGGTGAGGCTCGCGACGACGAGGAGGCCTGCGGTCACGCGCCGTGGCACACGCCAGGGGTCGCTGCGACGGCCGAGGCTCAGCACGTCGTCCGGCAGCGGGTGGCCTGCGGGGCGGCCCACCCGTGCCTGGGCGCGCCGGAGCATGACGTCGGCGACGACGACGGCGAGCCAACCGAGCCACAGGTGCCGGACGACGAACCCGGGGCCTGGGTCGCCGAGGGGTGAGAGGGCGACGAGGGTGAGGACGGCGGCGACGCGCGGGGCCCACCAGGCGAGGACGACGGCGGCGGCGAAGAGTCCGAACGTGACGGAGCCGGCGGTCTCCTCCCAGGAGACGACCTGTTCGAGGGTGGGCAGGTAGCCAGCGGACTCTGTCCAGGTGAGCAGGACGACCAGCGCGACCATGACGGCGGGGCCGAAGGTCAGGACGAGCGTGGGGACGCGGAGCCGGCCCCAGCGTCGCGCTGACGAGCGAGGGGCCGGGGTGTCGTGCACGCGCCCACCCTAGGAGACCTGGTCGGCGGCGCCCTCAGCCGCGAAGGTAGAGCCGCATGAGCACGCGCGGGTGGCCGGCGAGCCTGGAGTGTCGGGCGGGGGTCCGACGTTCTCCAGGCCCTCAGCCGGCTCGGGCGCGGCGGGTACTGGTGCGTTGGGTGCGCAGGGTGCGGTGGGTCTGGTGGGTGTCGGGGTCGATGGTGAAGAACCCTTGGTGCACCGCGGAATGGCATCTGGGGCAGAGCCCGATGAGGTTGGCGAGGTCGGTGGGTCCGCCGTCGGACCAGTACTCGACGTGGTGGACGTGGACGACGGGTCCGTGGCAGCCGGGTCCGGCGCAGGTGCCACCTTGTCGGTTGACGACGGCCTTGCGTTGGTGGGGTGTGGCGAGGCGGTGGGTTCTGCCGACGTCGAGGACGGCGTGTCTGCCGGCGGTCAGGATGGGGGTGAGGTCGGCGTCGCAGAGCATCTGCTGCAGCTGCGTGGGGCCGATGGTGCCGAAGCCGGCGAGCTCGGCGGTGGCGGTCTCGGGGTTGTGAGCGAGCCGGGACAGGTCGACGGTCAGGTCCACGTGGGGGCGCACGCCCTTGTCCTGGGGCAGGCCGGAGTCGAGTACCGAGGACAGCAGGGCGTCGAGGGCGGTGACGCGGCGGATGCTGACGGGTCGGTCGTCCTCGGCGCAGGTGGGCGCGGACAGTGACTGCAGGACGGTCTTGAGCTTGGTGCCGGTGTCGAAGGGCAGGAACCCGGTGACGGCGACGCCGTCGCCGACGACGGAGACCTTGAGGTCGTGGCGGTCCATGCCCTTGATCCAGGCCTCGTCGAGCTCGTCGGGGTGGGCGGTGGCGCGCAACTTCTTGACGGCTTGACGCACGGTCGTGGGTGCCGCGTGGGTGGCCAGGTCGAGCAGTGGGTTCATGCACTGCTCGACGACCATCGGGTCGATGTGCTTGGCGGCGTAGGTGAACGCGTCGACGTGGTCCAGGGAGACGGCACCTTCGACGGCGAGTGACTCCAGGTCGGGCATGTCCCGCAGGGTCCGGCCGGAGCGGACCAGCTGGCCCGCCTGTCTGCCGTCGAGGTGGAGCTGGTCACGCAGCCAGTTCTTCAGGCTCGAGCAACCCTCGGCCTCGAAGTCCCGGTGCTCATCGACCTCCGCGACCAGGACCACCTTCTCCGCGTCGATCGCGTTCGAGAGTCCCTGCAGCAGCCGCAACGCATCGGTGGGCGTCGGGTAGGCGCGCAGCTCGGCGGCGACGGCCTCGAGCCGGTCGGCGAGCTGCGTGCTGGACATGTCTCCATGATACCGAAAAGACGTTCGAAAGCACAGTCGATCGGGTCCTGTTCTTGCTCTGATTCCAGCGGTTTCGAGACCATCCGAAGGTCCTGAACTTGTCCACGACCTCGTCGGACCTCGCGCGTGCGACGCTTCCTCCATGACCGACGCGCAGTGGCTGGAGATCCTCGTCCGCATGGTGGCGGGGGAGGCGTCCGAGGAACCCATCGAGGGCGTGCTCGCGGTCCGGCTGGACGAGGACTCTGAGGAGCTCACGCGCTTCCACGTCCGCAAGCACGGCCATCGGTGGCGTGTCGACGACGAGTCCGGCCGCCCGTGGGCCATCCAGGGTGATCGGGTGGGATACCTCTTCCACCACGACGAGGCCGACGAGGACGTACCCGAGCGGGTCGGCCGCGAAGCGATGGCGATGCATGCTCCGTTCGGAGGCGCGCTGGCGCGACCTCGACCGGTCGACTGGCTCATCGCCGGAGATTGGCGACACGGCCCCGCCGAGCTAGCGGCTCCGCTTCGACGCACGACCCACCTCGGTCGCGAGGCGTGGGACGTCCGACTCATCCGTCCGGAAGGTGCCGGTGAGGTCCGGTACGTCGTCGACGGGAGCGACGGCCGCCTCCTGGCTTGTGAGGGCGCGTACGAGCTCAACTTCCGGTGGGAGGAGCTGGCGGTCGTGGATCCACACCCGCCCGCGCTCTTCGTCTGGGACGGACCGTACGGGACCGGCCCCGGAGGCGTGGACTACGTGGACCCGTCCGAGGACGCCGCGACCGTGATGGCGCGCAACCGGGAGGCGACGGCGGCGCTCGTGACCGGCCTCGGTCTCGATTCCCTCTCCGTGACCAGCGCGGGCACGGCTGAGGCGTACGTCGTGGGCGACGGGGCCGTCTCGTTGCACTGGAACGCATCAGCCTGGTTCTCGGTGCTTCGCGTCCCTCTCGAGGCGGAGGACGACGAGGATGCGGACGAGGGTGAGGAAGGACCCGCGGCGCGCGGAACCGTCGCGACCGGCTGGTCTGACGACCGCTGGTCCTGGACCGTTGCGGTCGGTGACGAGCTGCAGGAGCCCGAGAGGCAGCGTCTCGTCGCCCACCTCCAGGCCCGCACCCACGCCCTGTCCGCCACCCCCGACCCCTGATCGGCCCGCGGTCCGCCGCTGCTAGGCTCGAGCCGTTCCATCCGACGTCCTTTAACCACCGTCCCGTGAGGCGGAGAAGGAGGTCAGACATGGTCGTGCCCGACGGCACTCCCGGTCCTGACACGCGTGACCCGGCACCCGGCGTTTCCGCCGCAGACGAGGCCGGTCGCACGGTCCTCGACGAGACCGACATCTCCCGGGCCCTCACCCGGATCACCCACGAGATCCTCGAGCGCAACCGCGACGCCGACGGGCTCGTCATCCTCGGCATCCCCACCCGGGGCGTGCCGCTCGCGCGCCGTATCGCGGCCCGCATGAGCGAGGTCGAGGGTCGGACGATCACCGCCGGCGCGCTCGACATCACGATGTACCGCGACGACCTGCACAGCGGTCCGGTGCGGTCGCTGGAGCACACCGAGATCCCCGAGGACGTCGACGGACGCACGGTCGTGCTCGTCGACGACGTGCTGATGAGCGGTCGCACCATCCGCGCGGCGCTCGACGCCCTCGCCGACCTCGGTCGGCCGAAGGCGGTGCAGCTGGCGGTCCTCGTCGACCGCGGCCACCGGGAGCTGCCGATCCGCGCCGACTTCGTGGGCAAGAACCTGCCGACGTCGCTCGTAGAGAAGGTGCGGGTTCGGCTCGCCGAGGTCGACGACCAGGCCGACTCCGTGACGATCCGAGGAGGGGTCGCGTGAAGCACCTGCTGAGCGCCGGCGACCTGAGCCGCGACGAGGCCGTCCGCATCCTCGACACCGCCGAGGAGCTGCTGGGTGTCGCGCAGCGGCCCATCAAGAAGCTCCCGACGCTCCGCGGCCGGACGGTCGTCAACCTCTTCTTCGAGGACTCCACCCGCACCCGCATCAGCTTCGAGGCGGCGGCCAAGCGGCTCTCGGCGGACGTCATCAACTTCTCCGCCAAGGGCTCGAGCGCGTCCAAGGGCGAGGGCCTGAAGGACACCGCGCTGACGCTGCAGGCCATGGGTGCCGACGCGGTCGTGGTCCGCCACGGAGCATCGGGTGCACCCCACCGGCTGGCCCACGAGGCGTGGACCAAGGGGGCCGTGGTCAACGCCGGCGACGGCACGCACGAGCACCCCACCCAGGCCCTGCTCGACGCGTTCACGATGCGTCGCCACCTGACCCACGGCACCGGTACCGGTGCCGACCTCGCCGGCAAGCGGATCACGATCGTCGGCGACGTGCTGCACAGCCGCGTCGCCCGCTCCAACGCGCTCCTGCTGCACACGCTCGGTGCGCACGTCACGCTCGTCGCGCCGCCCACGCTGCTGCCGGTCGGCGTCCACACGTGGCCGGTCAGCACCTCCTACGACCTCGACGCCACGCTCGAGGGCACCGACGCGCTGATGATGCTGCGGGTCCAGGGGGAGCGGATGAACGCCGCCTACTTCCCGAGCGCCCGCGAGTACAGCCGCCGCTACGGCCTCGACCGCGCGCGCATGAACCGGCTGCCCGACCACGCGGTGGTCATGCACCCCGGCCCGATGAACCGCGGCATGGAGATCAGTGCCGACGTCGCCGACTCCGACCGCTCCGTGATCGTCGAGCAGGTCACCAACGGCGTCGCGGTGCGGATGGCCGTGCTCTACCTGCTCCTCGGCGGCGCACCCGCCGACGGCTCGAACGAAGGAACCGCATGACCGCCTACCTCCTCCGCGACGCGCGACCGCTCGGCGGCGACCCCACCGACCTGCTGCTGCGCGACGGCGTGATCGTCGCGATCGGCGCCGACCTCGACGTCGACGCGCAGGACGTCACGGTGGTCGACGCCGACGGCCTCGTCGCGCTGCCCGGTCTCGTCGACCTGCACACCCACCTGCGCGAGCCGGGCCGCGAGGACGCCGAGACGGTGCTCACCGGCACGCAGTCCGCCGCGCGCGGAGGGTTCACCTGCGTGCACGCGATGGCGAACACCTCGCCGGTCGCCGACACCGCGGGCGTCGTGGAGCAGGTCTGGCGCCTCGGCCGCGAGGGCGGCTTCTGCGACGTCCAGCCCGTCGGCGCCGTCACCGTCGGGCTGAAGGGCGAGCGCCTCGCCGAGCTGGGCGCCATGGCCGACTCCGCCGCAGGCGTGCGCGTCTTCTCCGACGACGGCATCTGCGTGTCCGACGCGGTGCTGATGCGCCGCGCGCTCGAGTACGTCAAGGCCTTCGACGGCGTCGTGGCGCAGCACGCACAGGAGCCGCGGCTCACCGAGGGCGCTCAGATGAATGAGGGCGCGCTGTCGGGCGAGCTCGGCCTGGTGGGCTGGCCGGCGGTCGCCGAGGAGGCGATCATCGCCCGCGACGTCCTGCTCGCCGAGCACGTCGGCTCCCGCCTGCACGTCTGCCACCTTTCCACGCGCGGCTCCGTCGAGATCGTCCGCTGGGCGAAGAGCCGGGGCATCGACGTGACCGCGGAGGTCACGCCGCACCACCTGCTCCTCACCGACGAGCTGGTCCGCAGCTACGACCCGATCTACAAGGTCAACCCGCCGCTGCGCACCGCCGACGACGTCGCCGCGGTCCGCGAGGGCCTGGCCGACGGCACGATCGACATCGTCGCGACCGACCACGCACCGCACCCGATGGAGGACAAGGAGTGCGAGTTCGCGGCCGCCGCCTTCGGGATGATCGGCCTCGAGACGGCGCTGTCGATCGTGCAGCAGACGATGGTCGACACCGGCGCCCTCACCTGGGAGCAGGTCGCCGAGGCGATGTCGGCGCGCCCGGCGCGCATCGGCCGGGTCGCCGAGCACGGCCGCCCGCTGGCCGTCGGCGAGCCGGCGCACGTCGTCCTCTACGACCCGTCCGCGACGCGCACCGTCACGCCCGGTGACACCGCGTCGCTGTCGCGCAACACCCCCTACGCCGGGCACGAGCTGCCCGGCCGGGTCGTCGCCACGTTCCTGCGCGGCGTCCCCACCGTCCTGTCCGGCGAGCTGACCGAAGGAGTCCACGCATGACCCACACCGACGAAAGCGGCTCCTCGCGCCGCGCGGAGCCCGGCGCCCCCGCCGTGCTCGTGCTCGAGGACGGTCGCGCGTTCCGCGGCAAGTCCTTCGGCGCGCAGGGCACGACGATCGCCGAGATCGTCTTCGCCACCGGGATGACCGGCTACCAGGAGACGCTGACCGACCCCTCCTACCGCGGCCAGATCGTCGTCATGACGGCGCCGCACATCGGCAACACCGGCGTCAACGACGAGGACTTCGAGTCCAGACGCGTGTGGGTCGACGGCTACGTCGTGCGCGATCCCTCCCGGGTGCGCAGCAGCTGGCGCTCGAACCGGTCGCTCGACGACCTGCTGACCGAGCAGGGCGTCGTCGGCATCAGCGCGGTCGACACCCGCGCCCTCACGCGTCACCTGCGCGAGCGGGGCTCGATGCGCGCCGCGATCAGCAGCGACCCGCAGCACGTCGGGGGCTCGCTCGACGCGCTCGTCGCGCTCGTGAACGAGGCGCCCTCGATGGAGGGCTCCAGCTTCCTCGACGACGTCACGACGCCCGAGCCGTACGTGGTGCCCGCGGTGGGGGAGAAGCGGTTCACCGTGGCCGCCGTCGACCTCGGCATCAAGGGCATGACTCCGCGCCGCCTGGCCGAGCGGGGCATCGAGGTGCACGTGCTGCCCGCGTCGTCGACCATCGACGACGTGCTGGGTGTGCAGCCCGACGGTGTCTTCATGTCCAACGGGCCTGGCGACCCGGCCACCGCCGACCACGTCGTCGGCGTGCTGCGCGAGGTGCTCGAGCGGCGCATCCCCTACTTCGGGATCTGCCTGGGCAACCAGATGCTCGGCCGCGCCCTCGGTCGCGGCACGTACAAGCTGAAGTACGGGCACCGCGGCATCAACCAGCCGGTGCAGGACCGCACGACGGGCAAGGTCGAGATCACCAGCCAGAACCACGGCTTCGCGGTCGACGCACCGCTCGACGGGACGTTCGAGACGCCCTACGGCGACGCGCACGTGACCCACGTCGGGCTCAACGACCAGGTCGTCGAGGGCGTCGCGCTCGTCGACGGACCCGCGTTCAGCGTCCAGTACCACCCGGAGGCCGCCGCCGGACCGCACGACGCGGCGTACCTGTTCGACCGGTTCGTCCAGCTCATGGCCGACCACGCCCCCGACCACGCGAAGGTGACCGACTGATGCCCAAGCGCACCGACATCTCCTCGATCCTCGTCATCGGCTCCGGCCCGATCGTCATCGGGCAGGCCTGCGAGTTCGACTACTCCGGCACCCAGGCGTGCCGCGTCCTCCGCGAGGAGGGCATCCGCGTGATCCTCGTGAACTCCAACCCGGCGACGATCATGACCGACCCCGAGTTCGCCGACGCCACGTACGTCGAGCCGATCACGCCCGAGTTCGTCGAGAAGGTGATCGCGAAGGAGCGCCCCGACGCCCTGCTCGCCACCCTCGGCGGCCAGACCGCGCTGAACGCGGCCATCGCGCTCGACAAGGCCGGGACGCTCGAGAAGTACGGCGTCGAGCTGATCGGCGCGTCGGTCGAGGCGATCGAGAAGGGCGAGAACCGCGAGATCTTCAAGCGGATCGTCGAGGGCCTGCCGAAGGAGTGGGGCGCGGAGGTGGCCCGCTCGGTCATCTGCCACACGATGGACGAGTGCCTCGCCGGCGTCGAGCAGCTGGGCGGCTACCCCGTCGTCGTGCGCCCGTCGTTCACGATGGGTGGGTCCGGCTCGGGCCTGGCCTACGACGAGGAGGACCTGCACCGCATCGCCGGGTCCGGTCTCGCGCTGAGCCCCACCACCGAGGTGCTCCTGGAGGAGTCGATCCTCGGCTGGAAGGAGTACGAGCTCGAGGTCATGCGCGACACCGCCGACAACGTGGTGATCGTCTGCTCGATCGAGAACTTCGACCCGGTCGGCGTGCACACGGGCGACTCGATCACCGTCGCCCCGGCCCTGACGCTCACCGACGTCGAGTACCAGCGGCTGCGCGACATCTCCCTGGGCGTCATCCGCGAGGTCGGCGTCGACACCGGCGGCTGCAACATCCAGTTCGCGGTCAACCCCGAGAACGGGCGCATCGTCGTCATCGAGATGAACCCGCGCGTGTCGCGGTCCTCGGCGCTGGCCTCCAAGGCCACGGGCTTCCCGATCGCGAAGATCGCCGCGAAGGTGGCCATCGGCTACACGCTCGACGAGATCCCGAACGACATCACGCGCGAGACGCCCGCGTCGTTCGAGCCGACGCTCGACTACGTCGTGGTCAAGGTGCCGCGGTTCGCGTTCGAGAAGTTCCCCGCGGCCGACTCGACCCTCACGACGCACATGAAGTCCGTGGGCGAGGCGATGGCCATCGGCCGCAGCTTCACCGAGGCGCTGCAGAAGGCGCTGCGCTCGCTGGAGCGCCCGGGTGCGGAGTTCGACTGGAGCAAGGAGTGGGTCGAGCTCGACAAGGCGAGCCTGCTCGAGGAGATCAGGCGCCCGCACGACGGCCGCCTGAAGAAGGTCATGGACGCGATCCGCGCCGGCGCCACGCCCGACGAGATCTTCGCGGCCACGAGCATCGACCCGTGGTTCGTCGACCAGCTGGCCCTCATCAACGAGGTGGCCACGGAGCTGATCGAGGCGCCCGAGCTGTCGCCGGCGCTGCTGCGCCGCGCGAAGCGGCACGGCTTCTCCGACGCGCAGCTCGGCCGGATCCGCGGCATGTCGGCCGACGTCGTGCGCGGCGTGCGGCACGCACTCGGCGTGCGCCCGGTCTACAAGACGGTCGACACGTGCGCGGCGGAGTTCGCGGCGCGCACCCCGTACCACTACTCCTCCTACGACGAGGAGACCGAGGTCGAGCCGCGCGAGAAGCCGGCGGTGCTGGTGCTCGGCAGCGGCCCGAACCGGATCGGCCAGGGCATCGAGTTCGACTACTCGTGCGTGCACGCCGTGCAGGCGCTGAGCGCGGTGGGCTACGAGACCGTCATGGTCAACTGCAACCCCGAGACGGTCTCGACCGACTACGACACCGCCGACCGGCTCTACTTCGAGCCGCTGACGCTCGAGGACGTGCTGGAGGTCGTGCACGCCGAGCAGCAGGCGGGCCCGGTGGCCGGCGTCGTCGTGCAGCTGGGCGGCCAGACGCCGCTCGGCCTGGCCGCGGGCCTGGAGGCCGCCGGCGTGCCCATCGTCGGCACGCAGCCGTCGGCGATCGACCTCGCGGAGGAGCGTGGCGCGTTCGGCCAGGTGCTCGACGCCGCCGGCCTCGTCGCGCCCAAGAGCGGCATGGCCACGACGTTCGAGCACGCCAAGCAGATCGCCGACGAGATCGGCTACCCCGTGCTGGTGCGCCCGTCGTACGTGCTCGGCGGCCGTGGCATGGAGATCGTGTACGACGAGCAGACGCTCGAGGAGTACATCTCGCGCGCCACGGAGATCACGCCCGAGCGTCCGGTGCTCGTCGACCGGTTCCTCGACGACGCGATCGAGATCGACGTCGACGCGCTGTTCGACGGCGAGGAGCTGTTCCTGGGCGGGGTCATGGAGCACATCGAGGAGGCCGGGGTGCACTCCGGCGACTCCGCGTGCGCGCTCCCGCCGATCACGCTCGGCGGGCTCGAGGTCGACCGCATCCGCGAGGCCACGGAGGCCATCGCCCGCGGCGTCGGGGTGCGCGGCCTCGTGAACATCCAGTTCGCGCTGTCCTCGGACATCCTCTACGTCATCGAGGCGAACCCGCGGGCCAGCCGCACGGTGCCGTTCGTCTCCAAGGCCACGGCGACGCCGCTCGCGAAGGCCGCCGCCCGCATCATGCTGGGGGAGTCGATCGCCGACCTGCGCGCCGAGGGCCTGCTGCCCACGGGTCGCGACGGTGGCCTGCTGCCCGACGACGCGCCGATCGCGGTCAAGGAGGCCGTGATGCCCTTCAACCGGTTCCGCACCTACGAGGGCACCTACGTCGACACGCTGCTCGGGCCGGAGATGCGCTCGACCGGCGAGGTGATGGGCTTCGACACCACGTTCGGCACCGCGTTCGCGAAGAGCCAGGCCGGCGCCCAGAACGGCCTGCCCACGGCGGGCAAGGTGTTCGTCTCGGTCGCCAACCGCGACAAGCGGCACATGATCTTCCCGATCAAGCGGCTCGCGGACCTCGGCTTCGAGATCCTCGCGACGAGCGGCACGGCCGTCGTGCTCGCGCGCAACGGCGTGCAGGCCACGGTGATCCGCAAGCTGCACGAGACGCCGCTGCCCGGCCAGGAGCCGTCGACGATCGTCGACAAGATCCGCGAGCAGGACGTCGACCTCATCATCAACACCCCGCACGGCATCTCCGCCGGCACGAACGCCCGCATGGACGGGTACGAGATCCGCACGGCCGCAGTGGCCGAGGGCATCCCGTGCATCACGACGGTCCAGGGCCTGGCGGCCGCCGTGCAGGGCATCGAGGCACTGCTGGAGCAGCGCGTCGGGGTCCGCTCGCTGCAGGACTGGGCGGCGCAGGTGACGGCGTCGTGAGCTTCGGCTCGCGGGCCCGTGCCGCGATGGACGCGTACGGGCCGGTCTGCGTCGGCATCGACCCCCACGCCTCGCTGCTCGAGGCGTGGGGGGTCGGCGACACGCTCGACGGGCTCGACCGCTTCGCCGCGACCTGCGTCGAGGCGTTTGCAGGCCAGGTCGCGTTCGTGAAGCCGCAGTCGGCGTTCTTCGAGCGGTTCGGGTCGCGCGGCGTCGCGATCCTGGAGCGCACGTTGCAGGACCTGCGCCACACCGGCACGCTCACCGTGCTCGACGTGAAGCGCGGCGACATCGGCTCGACCGCCGCCGCCTACGCCGAGGCCTACCTCGACGAGGACAGCCCGATGGCGGCCGACGCGGTGACCGTGAGCCCGTTCCTCGGGTTCGGGTCGCTCGCGCCGTTCCTGGAGGAGGCCGAGAAGAACGACGCCGGCGTCTTCGTCCTCGCGCTGACCTCCAACCCCGAGGGTCCACAGGTGCAGCACGCCCTCGTGCAGCACGGCCGCCCGGCGGGGGTGCCGGGCCGTGGGCGGCAGACTGGAACGGTCGCCGGCGACGTGCTGGCGGCGCTGCGCGAGGCGAACGCGGGCGCGACCCCGATGGGCTCCTACGGCGCCGTCGTGGGCGCCACCATCGGCTCGACCGACGAGGACCTCGACGTGAACGGGCCGCTGCTCGTGCCGGGGTTCGGCAGCCAGGGCGGCACCGTCGACGACCTGCGACGCATCTTCGACGGCGTCACCCGGTACGTGCTGCCGTCGACGTCGCGACAGGTGCTGCAGGCCGGACCCGACGTGGCCGCACTGCGCGACGCCGCCGTCGCCGTGAACGACTCCCTGCAGTTGTAGGCTCCCCTCGTGGCCGACGTCCGTCGGCCCTGGTCAGAGCATCCCGACCCCTCGAGGAGACCCGCATGACGCGACCCCGTGCGAAGCACGTCGCCACGGCTGCCGCGGCCGCGCTGACGACCCTGCTGCTCACCGGGTGCGGCGGCCAGAGCCCGTACTGCTCGGCCATCGAGAAGAACGCGGACGCGCTCAACTCCTTCGGCAAGACCCGCACCGACGCCGGCTACACGGCGTACGCGAAGGCCTTCCGGAGCGTCTCGAAGGAGGCGCCGTCGTCCGTCCGCAAGGACTGGGCCGCGTTGGCCGACGTCACCGACGGCGTGCTCGCGGCGCAGAAGAAGGTCGGCCTCCCGCTGGAGGACATGAAGGACAAGGCCGTCGTGGCGAAGCTGGACGAGACCCAGCTCAGCACCCTCAACGACGCCTACGAGAAGTTCAACGACACGTCGGCGCAGCGGACCGCCGTCGTCAAGAACGCGAAGACCGAGTGCGAGATCACCCTCAAGTGACCGCCCCGCATCCCGCCCACGCCGGCCCGACGACGCGCCCGGCACGAGAGAGGACGACATCGTGGCCCTCCCACAGCTGACCCCCGAGCAGCGGCAGGCCGCCCTCGCCAAGGCCGCGCAGGCCCGGCAGGTGCGCGCCGAGGTGAAGAACCGCCTCAAGCACTCCGGCGCCAGTCTGGCCGACGTGATCAACGAGGCCCGGGTCGACGACGTCATCGCCAAGCTCAAGGTGAGCGACCTGCTGCAGTCGATGCCCGGCGTGGGCAAGGTCCGCGCCAAGGAGATCATGGACCGCATCGGCATCGCCGACAGCCGGCGGCTGCGGGGCCTCGGCGTCAACCAGGTGCAGGCGCTGCTGCGCGAGTTCGGCAGCCGTGAGCGCTGACCCGGCCACGTCCGAGTCACCCGTCCGCTCCCGGCTCGTCGTCCTCGCCGGCCCGACCGCGGTCGGCAAGGGGACGGTCGCTGCGTGCGTGCGCGAGGAGCGGCCCGACATCTGGATCTCCGTGTCGGCCACCACCCGGCCGCCGCGTCCCGGTGAGCAGGAGGGCGTGCACTACCACTTCGTCAGCGAGGCCGAGTTCGACCGGCTCGTCGAGACCGACGGGCTGCTCGAGTGGGCCGTCGTGCACGGTCGCCACCGCTACGGCACGCCGCGCGGCCCGGTCGAGGAGCGCCTCGACGCGGGGGAGCCCGCCCTGCTCGAGCTCGACCTGCAGGGCGCGCGCCAGGTGCGTCGGGCGATGCCCGACGCCCTCATGTGCTTCCTCGCGCCGCCGTCGTTCGAGGAGCTCGAGCGGCGTCTCGTGGGGCGCGGCACCGAGGGGCCCGAGGAGCGGGAGCGCCGCCTGCGCACCGCCCGCGAGGAGCTCGCCGCCGAGGCCGAGTTCGATCTGACGATCGTCAACACCGACGTCCGGGCCGCGTGCCGGGAGTTGATAGACTTGTTCGACGGGCCCGCGCGGGCCTGACCCGAACTTTCCGCCATCCATTCTCTGCGAGGCACAGTGACCAGCACGCGTTCCGTGGCCGAGGGCATCACGAACCCGCCCATCGACGACCTGCTCGACAAGGCCGACTCCAAGTACAAGCTGGTGCTCTACAGCGCCAAGCGCGCGCGTCAGATCAACGCGTACTACTCCCAGCTCGGCGAGGGCCTGCTGGAGTACGTCGGGCCGCTGCTCGAGACCGAGGTCCAGGAGAAGCCGCTCTCCATCGCCCTGCGCGAGATCAACGCGGACCTGCTGACGGTCGAGGAGACCGACGGCAGCGAGGGCTACCAGAGCAACGGGGCTGCTGCGTCGTCCCAGGTCTGACCTGCCCCGCATGAGCGAACCCGTTCCGGGCGACGTCCGACGTCCCCGCGTCGTCCTGGGCGTCGGCGGGGGCATCGCCGCCTACAAGGTGGCGTCCCTGCTGCGCCTGTTCACCGAGTCGGGCCACGACGTCCGCGTCGTGCCCACCCGGTCCGCGCTGCAGTTCGTCGGCGCCCCCACCTGGGAGGCGCTGAGCGGCCAGCCCGTCGCGACCGACGTGTGGTCCGACGTGCACGAGGTGCCCCACGTGCGGCTCGGCCAGGGGGCCGACCTCGTCGTCGTCGCACCGGCGACCGCCGACCTGCTCGCCAAGGCCGCGCACGGCCTCGCCGACGACCTGCTCACCAACACCCTGCTGACCGCGCGGTGCCCCGTGGTGCTCGCGCCGGCCATGCACACCGAGATGTGGGAGCACGCGGCCACGCAGGCCAACGTCGAGACGTTGCGCTCGCGGGGCGTGCTCGTCGTCGAGCCCGCCGCCGGCCGGCTCACGGGCAGCGACACCGGCAAGGGTCGGCTCCCGGAGCCCGACCAGCTGTTCGCCGTCTGCCACGACGTGCTCGACGCCCACGACCAGGACCTCGCCGGGCGGCACGTCGTCGTCTCCGCGGGCGGCACCCGCGAGTTCCTCGACCCCGTGCGCTACCTCGGCAACCGTTCGTCGGGCCTGCAGGGCATCGCCATCGCGCAGGCCGCTGTCGCGCGTGGCGCCACCGTCACGCTCGTCGCCGCGAACGTCGGGCTGCCCGCCCCGGCCGGCGTGGACGTCGTCGAGGTGGTCACCACCGCCGAGCTGCACGCCGCCGTCGTCGGCGCCGCGGCCCGCGCCGACGTCGTCGTCATGGCGGCCGCACCCGCCGACTTCCGGCCGGCGGACGTCTCGGGCAGCAAGATCAAGAAGCGCGACGACGGGCGCACACCGGTCGTCGAGCTCGTCGAGAACCCCGACATCCTCGCCGGCCTCGTCCGCGACCGCGGCGACGCGCGACGTCCGTTCATCGTCGGCTTCGCCGCCGAGACCGGCGACGAGAACGCCAGCGTCGCCGGCCACGGTCGCGCCAAGCTCGAGCGCAAGGGCTGCGAGCTGCTCGTCGTCAACGACGTCAGCGAGGGCAAGGTCTTCGGACGCGAGGACACCGAGGCGGTCATCCTGGCCGCCGACGGCAGCGAGGTGCCGGTGCCGCCCGGCTCGAAGTCCAGGCTCGCCCACACGCTGTGGGACGAGATCGTCCGACGCGCGGGACGGCAGAACCCTTCGCGCTGAGCGTCGTTACACTCCGGGGAGTCACCCCGCCCACCGCCCGACGCCGTCGGGCGCCAGCGCATCCAGCCAACAGGAGAGATCGAGTGAGCCGCTTCTTCACGTCCGAGTCGGTGACCGAGGGCCACCCCGACAAGATCGCCGACCAGATCAGCGACAGCGTCCTCGACGCGCTGCTGGCGGAGGACCCCAAGAGCCGTGTCGCGTGCGAGACGTACGTGACCACGGGCCTCGTGCTCGTCGGCGGCGAGGTGACCACCGAGGCGTACGCCGACATCGCGCGCATCGCCCGCGACCGCGTCCTGGAGATCGGGTACGACTCCTCCGTCAAGGGCTTCGACGGTGAGTCCTGCGCCGTGCAGATCACCCTCGACGCGCAGAGCCCCGACATCGCCCAGGGCGTCGACACCGCGTTCGAGAACCGCGCCGACGGCTCCGTCGACCCGCTCGACCTGCAGGGCGCCGGCGACCAGGGCCTCATGTTCGGCTTCGCGATCGACGAGACCCCCGAGCTGATGCCGCTGCCGATCACCATCGCGCACCGCCTCGCCGAGCAGCTGACCGCGGTCCGCAAGGACGGCACGCTGCCCTACCTGCGCGCCGACGGCAAGACGCAGGTCACCATCGAGTACGGCGACGACGACAAGCCCAAGCGCGTCGAGGCCATCGTCGTGTCCACGCAGCACGAGGAGGGCATCGACCTCGACGCCCAGCTCCGCGGCGACATCAAGAAGCACGTCATCGACGTCGTGCTCGGCCAGTACGACATCGACTCCAGCGACTACAAGCTGCACGTCAACCCCACCGGTCGCTTCGTCATCGGCGGACCCATGGGCGATGTCGGCCTGACCGGCCGCAAGATCATCGTCGACACCTACGGCGGCTACGCCCGCCACGGCGGCGGGGCGTTCTCCGGCAAGGACCCGAGCAAGGTCGACCGCTCCGCCGCGTACGCCATGCGCTGGGTCGCGAAGAACATCGTCGCCGCCGGCCTCGCCACCAAGGCCGAGGTCCAGGTCGCGTACGCGATCGGCGTCGCCAAGCCGGTCGGCTTCTACGTGGACACCTACGGCACCGAGACGGTCCCGGTCGACAAGATCCGTGAGGCCGTCCTCGAGGTCTTCGACCTCCGCCCCGGCGCCATCGTCCGCGACCTCGACCTGCTCCGCCCGATCTACGCGCAGACCGCCGCCTACGGCCACTTCGGCCGCCCCGGCCTGCCGTGGGAGGACACCGGCCGCGCCGAGGCCCTCAAGGCCGCCGCGCACGCCTGACCCGCACGCCACCACCGCCCGCCATCCGCCCGGATGGCGGGCGGTGGTGCGTCAGGGCTTCGTCCTGCGGCTGCGGTGATGTGGTCGGTCGTGGTCCCGCTCGTCGCTCGGCCAGTGGGGCGGTAGGTAGCCCGCGTCATCGAGGCCCGGTAGCGCCGGTCGGCTACCGCGAACCCGCGTTCCGCGTCTCACCTACCGCTCGGGCGGGGGCTGCGGAAGAAATTCGTTGTCCGCGACACGAAATTGTCCGAAGATGCTGGACGTGACCCCGATCACGCGATAGGTTCACGCAAACAACAATTGCGTCCGGGTGTCGATCAGATGTCGTCTCCGTGTCGCGCGAGATGAATCAAGGAGGCGGTTCGTGTGAAGCGGACGCGCAATCTGGTGCTGGCCGGGCTCATGGGTGCCACGCTCATGCTGAGCGCCTGCGGCAGCAGCGACTCGGGGAACGACGGCAGCGACAGCAAGGGTGACGCGGGCAAGATCGGCGTCATCCTCCCCGACACCAAGTCCTCGGTGCGCTGGGAGTCGGCCGACCGTCCCGCGCTCGAGAAGGCGTTCAAGGAGGCCGGCGTCGAGTACGAGATCCAGAACGCCGAGGGCGACGCCGACAAGATGGCCACCATCGCCGACAGCATGATCGCCGACGGCGTCACCGTCCTCGCGATCGTCAACCTCGACTCCGACTCCGGTGCCTCCATCGAGGAGAAGGCCGCGCAGCAGGGCGTCAAGACGATCGACTACGACCGGCTCACGCTGGGCGGCTCGGCCGACTACTACGTCTCGTTCGACAACACCAAGGTCGGCGAGCTGCAGGGCCAGGGTCTCGAGCAGTGCCTCGGCGACAAGGACGCGAACGTCATCTACCTGAACGGCTCGCCCACCGACAACAACGCGACGCTGTTCTCCGAGGGTGCGCACAGCGTCCTCGACAAGAACACGAAGTACAAGAACGTCGGCGAGCAGGCCGTCCCCGACTGGGACAACGAGCAGGCCGTCACGATCTTCGAGCAGCTGTACACGAAGGTCGACGGCGACGTCCAGGGCGTCTACGCGGCCAACGACGGCCTCGCCGGCTCGGTCATCTCGATCCTGCAGAAGAACGGCCAGGCGGGCAAGGTCCCGGTCACGGGCCAGGACGCCACGGTCGAGGGCCTGCAGAACATCCTCAAGGGCGACCAGTGCATGTCGGTGTACAAGTCGGCCACGCAGGAGGCCGGCGCGCTCGCCAAGGCGGCCATCGCGCTCGCCAAGGGCGACAAGGCCGAGACCAACGGCACCACCGAGGACTCCGAGGGCAAGCGTGAGGTTCCCTCGATCCTCCTGACCCCGCAGTCCATCACGAAGGACAACGTCAAGGACGTCGTCGACGACGGAGGCGTCAGCAAGGACGACCTCTGCGCCAACGACTTCGCGAAGCTCTGCGCGGACGCCGGCATCAGCTGACGTCCACCCCGACGTCCCGCGGGGGACGGTCCTGCCAGACCGTCCCCCGCGGGAGTCACGCTGGGCGCGCTCGCGCCCGCACCGTCCGACCGCCCTCCTGCGACTCCCTGGAGACATCCCCATGACCACCAACCCGCTGCTGGAGCTGCGCGGCATCAACAAGAGCTTCGGCGCCGTCCACGTCCTGCACGACGTCGACTTCGCCGTCTACCCCGGCCAGGTCACGGCGCTCGTCGGCGACAACGGCGCCGGCAAGTCGACGCTCGTCAAGACGATCGCCGGCATCTACTCCGCCGACACCGGCCAGCGCTACTTCGAGGGCAAGCCGGTCGACATCCACGGCCCCCGCGACGCGGCCGACCTCGGCATCGAGGTCGTCTACCAGGACCTCGCCCTCTGCGACAACCTCGACATCGTCGAGAACATGTTCCTCGGCCGCGAGCTCATGAAGGGTCCGCAGCTCGACGAGGCCACCATGGAGTCCCGCGCCCGCGAGACCCTCGCGTCGCTGTCGGTACGCACGGTCAAGTCGGTGCGCCAGAGCGTCGCCAGCCTGTCCGGCGGACAGCGCCAGACCGTCGCCATCGCGAAGTCGGTCCTCTGGAACTCCAAGGTCGTGCTGCTCGACGAGCCCACCGCGGCCCTGGGCGTCGCCCAGACCCGCCAGGTCCTCGACCTCGTGCGCCGTCTCGCCGACCAGGGACTCGGCGTCGTGCTGATCTCCCACAACATGGTCGACGTCTTCGAGGTCGCCGACCGCATCACCACCCTGTACCTCGGCCGCGTGGCCGCCGACGTCGCCACGAAGGACGTCACCAACACCCAGGTCGTCGAGCTCATCACCGCGGGTCGCTCGGGCGACCTCGGGCTCGCATCCGTCTGAGAGGCACCATGACCACGTCATCCACGGGCACCCAGCCCGCCCAGAACGCCGGCAGCGGCCTCGCCGACTCCGACTTCGCGATCGACTCGCGCCAGACCACGACGCTCGGCGAGGCCTGGCAGGCCTACCTCAACCGCCTGCGCGGCGGCGACATGGGCGCCCTGCCCGCGACGCTGGGCCTCGTCGTCCTCTTCATCGTCTTCGGCTCGCTCAGCGACACCTTCCTGACCGCGCTGAACATCGCCAACCTCATCACCCAGGCCGGCGCGATCTGCGTCCTGGCCATGGCGCTCATCCCGGTGCTGCTGCTCGGCGACATCGACCTGTCCGCGGGTGTCGCGGGGGCGGTCGGCGCCGCGGTCGCGGCGCTGGCGATCGACGACCACGGACTGCCCTGGTACGTCGCCGTCGTCGGCGCGCTCGTCGTCGGCATGGTGCTCGGTGCGTTCATCGGCGCGCTGGTCGCCAAGCTCGGCATCCCGAGCTTCGTCGTCACGCTGGCCTTCTTCCTGGCCCTGCAGGGCGTGCTGCTGAAGATGATCGGCCAGGGCGGCTCGGTCCGTGTGGCCGACCCGGTCCTGCGCGGCATCACCATCAAGAACGTGCCCGTCACCGTCGGCTGGATCGTCGCGGTCGCCGTGGTGGTCCTGTTCGCGGCCCTCACGCTGCTGCGTCACCGCACGCAGGTGCAGCGCGGTCTCGCGCACCAGCCGCTCAGCCTCATCCTCGTCAAGATCGCCGGCCTGGCGGTCGTCGTGCTGGGCCTCACGGCGCTGCTCAACGTCGACCGCAGCCGGAACCCGAACTTCCCGATCCAGGGTGTGCCGTACGTGCTGCTCGTGGTGGGTGCGCTGCTGGTGCTGTTCACCTTCCTGCTCAGCCGGACCCGCTACGGACGTCACGTGTACGCCGTGGGCGGCAACCGCGAGGCCGCTCGACGCGCGGGCATCAACGTCGACCGCATCCGCATCTCGGTCTTCGTCATCTGCACGTCGACGGCAGCCATCAGCGGCATCATCGCCGCGTCGTACGCCGGCAAGGTCTCGCCGTCGTCCGGTGGCGGCAACACGCTGCTGTACGCCGTCGGTGCGGCGGTCATCGGCGGCACGAGCCTCTTCGGCGGCAAGGGCAAGGCGCGCGACGGCGTCATCGGCGGTGTCGTGATCGCCACGATCGCCAACGGTCTCGGCCTGCTCAACCAGGCCAGCTGGATCAACTACGTCGTCACCGGAGGCGTGCTGCTGCTCGCCGCCAGCGTGGACGCCCTGTCGCGCCGTCGCCGGTCGGCGTCGGGCGTGAGCTGAGCCGACCGTGCAGACGCGGGCCCGCGGGGGGGCGGGCACCAACCAGGAGGCCGTGAGACGGCACAACCTGGGCACGCTGCTCGGCCAGGTGCACCTGCGGGGCCGCGTGTCCCGGGCCGACCTCACCACGCACATGGGCCTGAACCGCAGCACGATCGCGGGGCTGGTGACCGAGCTGGAGTCCCTCGGCCTGGCCGAGCAGGTGCGGTCGGCCGCCGTGCGCAACGGCGCCGGCCGCCCCTCGCCCGACGTGGTCCCGACCCCGGACGGAGCCCACGTGCTGGCTGTCGACGTGCGGGTCGACGGCCTGGCCGTGGCCCGCGTCGGGCTGGGCGGCACGGTGCTCGCCCGCGCCACCGGCCCCATCCCGGCCTCGCGCGACCCGCACGCGGTCGCCGACGCCATCCACGCGATGCTGCGCCTCGTGGTGCGCGACGCCGCCCCGAGCAGTGCGCTCGTCGGCGTCGGCATGGCCGTCCCCGGCGTGGTGCGCCGGTCCGACGGCATGGTGCGGCTCGCCCCGAACCTCGGCTGGGTCGACGTGCCGTTCAGCGCGATCCTGTCCGAGCGCCTCGGCCGGATCGCCCCGGTCGAGGTGGGCAACGACGCCGACCTCGGCGCGCTCTCGGAGCATCTTCGCGGTGCGGGCGTCGACGTGGCTGATCTCGTGTACCTCTCGGGCGAGGTCGGCGTCGGAGCCGGTGTGATCGTGGGCGGGCACCGGCTCGTCGGCGCAGGCGGCTACGCGGGCGAGATCGGTCACCTGTCGCTCGACCCGCAGGGTCGCGAGTGCCACTGCGGCAACCGCGGCTGCTGGGAGACGCAGGTCGGTGCGCACGCCATCGCCGAGGCGATCGGGTGCCCGGCCGACCGGGTCGCGTCGCTCGATGAGGTGCTCGACGCGTTGACGAGCGCCGACGAGGACCTCCGCGAGGTCGGCCGGCTCCTGGGTCGCGGGCTCGCGAACGTCGTCAACCTGCTCAACCCGCAGGTCATCGTCCTGGGCGGGTTCCTGCGCTCGCTCTACCCCCTCGTGGGCGAGGAGGTCGACCGCACCCTGCACGACGCCGCGCTCGTGGCGCCCCAGGAGCTGGTGCGGGTCGCGCTGCCCGGTCTCGGGCCCGATGCGGTGCTGCTGGGTGCGGCGGAGACGGCCTTCGGCCGGCTGCTCGCCGACCCGGTCAGCTGCCTGGGCCAGGCCCAGCTCGACGTCGAGTCGGCGCTCGTCGTCGCCTGAGCGCCGGACGGCTCAGAGCGCGGCGACGCCGCTGAGCACGTCGGCCAGCGCCTGCTCCGCGGCACCCAGCGCGGCGGCCTCGATGCCCAGCTCGCCGACCCGCAGCGTCGGTCGGTGCGCGTCGGCCGACGGCAGCCGGTCGGCCAGCGTGGCGTCCGCGTCGTCGAGGATCCAGGGGGCCAGGGGCTGGAAGTAGCCGCCCAGCACCACGGTCTCGGGGTCGAGCACCGTGCACAGGGCCGCGAGGCCGCGGCCGAGGTCGGTCGCCAGCGACCGGAGGACGTCGGCGGCGGCGGGGTCGGTCGACGCGCGCTTCGCGACCTGGGCTGCGCGCTCCATGGGCGTGCCCTCGCCGGTCACGTCGACGGCCGCGAGCGTCGGCCGCAGACCGACCGTCGCCTCCCAGCACCCCAGCCGGCCGCAGGCGCACCGACGGTCGGGCTGTCCGACGGGCATGTGCCCGACCTCGCCGGCGAACCCGGACCCGCGCACGAGCCGACCGTCCTGCACGATCCCGCCACCGATGCCGACGGTGCCGGTGATGTACAGCGACGACGCCGTGCCGCGTGCTGCGCCGTGGGTCGCCTCGGCCACGGCGGCGAGGTTGGCGTCGTTGTCGACCTGCACGGGCAGGCCCAGCGACGCGGCGAGCCGGTCGCCGGGCCGGGTGTCCGTCCAGCCCAGGTTCGGCGCGAGCCGGACGGTCGCGTGGTCGCGCTCGACCAGGCCGGGGACGGCGAGGTGGGCCCCGACGATGCGCCCGGGGGCCTCGCGCCGGACCTCTAGCGCGAGGCCCTCCAGCACGTCGAGGGCGTCGCCGCCCTGCGGCACCTCGCGCGTCGTGGTGAGCACGCGCGACCCGGCGAGGTCGACGAGCGCCGCCGCCACGTAGTCGACGTTCACCTCGAGCCCGAGACCGAGCACGCTGCCGGCGACCAGCCCGACCGGGGTCGACGGTCGACCCCGGCCCTGCGAGGACGCCTCGCCCTCGACGACGACGGCGTGCTCGGCGAGCTCGCCCACGATCGCCCCCACCGTGGCCTTGGCCAGGCCGGTGCGACGCGCGAGCGCCGACCGGCTCCCAGGGCCGTGGTCGCGCAGCGTGCGCAGCACGAGGGCCGTGTTGGCGCGACGCAGCTGGTCGGGGGCGGCCGGGGGCATGCTCAGCGCACCCCGTAGAGGTGCTCGAGCGCCAGCTGGTCGAGCCGCTCGAAGGCCATGCCGCGAGAGCCGAGGGTCTCCGGGTCCTCCTCCGGCGCGGCCTGCAGGTCCTGCCAGGTCTCGCCCTCGGCCAGGGTCGGCGTGGCCAGCTCGCCGACGCGCGACGCGGCGAGCGCCTCCTGCACGTCGGGGTCGGCGCGGAAGGCGAGCGCCTTCTCGCGCAGCACCAGGTAGTTCGTCATGCACGCGGCGGCCGCCGTCCACACGCCGTCCTCGTCCTCGGTGCGCGGCGTCTTGAAGTCGAAGTGCACCGGTCCGTCGTAGCCGCCCTGGAGCAGCGTGTCGACGACCCAGAACGCGCCACGGGCGTTGCCGGCGCCGAAGCGGAAGTCCTGGTCGTAGCGCGGGCCGGTCTGGCCGTTGAGGTCGATGTGGAAGAGCTTGTCGTGCCACAGCGCCTGCGCGTACCCGTGCGCGGCGTTCAGCCCGGCCATCTCCTCGTGCCCGATCTCGGGGTTCACGCCCACGAGCTCGGGACGCTCGAGGCTGTCGATGAAGGCGAGGGCGTGGCCGATCGTCGGGAGCAGGATGTCGCCGCGGGGCTCGTTCGGCTTGGGCTCGATCGCGAACCGCAGGTCGTAGCCCTGGTCGACGACGTACTGGCCCAGGAGGTCGAAGCCCTCCTTGTAGCGCGACAGCGCAGCCTGCACGTCCTTGGCTGCTCCGCTCTCGGCGCCCTCGCGCCCGCCCCAGCACACGTAGACCTGGGCGCCGAGCTCGGCGGCGAGGTCGATGTTGCGCATGACCTTGCGCAGCGCGAACCGGCGCACGGCGCGGTCGTTCGACGTGAACCCCCCGTCCTTGAAGACGGGGTGCCCGAACAGGTTCGTCGTCGCGGTCGTCACGGCCAGGCCGGTGTCGGCGAGGCCCTGGCGGAAGCGGCCGAGGATGGCGTCGCGCTCGGACGTCGAGGAGCCGAAGGGCACGACGTCGTCGTCGTGGAAGTTCACGCCGTAGGCGCCGATCTCGGCGAGCTTCTCGAGCGCGTGGACCGGGTCCATCGGCGCGCGGGTCGGGTCGCCGAACGGGTCGCGACCGGCGTACTGGACGGTCCAGATGCCGAAGGAGAACTTGTCGGCGGGGGTCGGGGTGGGGACGGACATGGTGCGCCTCTCGGTGGGTGGTGCGGTGGTCGGTGGTGGGTCGTCGGTGCGGCTGTCGTGCTGCCGGGTCAGGGGGGGCGGGTCAGGGAGTCAGGGCGGGCGCGCGGTCGCGCAGCGCGGCGTACGCGTCGCGGACGGCCGGGGTCGGCTCCGCCTGGAGCACCCGGGTGCCGGCGAGCGGCCAGGCGGGCGGCTCGGCCGACCCGGACAGGGTCCACGCGGCCTGGCGGGCGGCGCCGAGGGCGACGTACTCGGCGGAGGCCGGCAGCACGACGTCGCGTCCCAGCACGGCCGGTGCGAGCGCCTGCACGGCCGAGCTCTTGGCGCCGCCGCCGATGAGCAGCACGCGGTCGACCCCGGTGAGCCCCTGGGCCACGGCGTCGAGCGCGTCGGCCAGGGAGCACAGCAGCGCCTCGACGGCGGCCCGGGCGACGTCGGCGCGGCTGGTCGCCGTGGTGAGCCCGGCCCAGGTGCCGCTGGCGTCGGGCCGGTTCGGGGTGCGCTCGCCGTCGTAGTACGGGCTGACGGTGAGGCCGTGGGCGCCGGGCACGGAGTCGAGGGCGAGGGCGGCGAGCTCGTCGTGGTCGACGCCGAGGAGACGGGCGTGCAGGTCGAGGATGCGGGCGGCGTTGAGCGTCGTGGCCATCGGCAGGTAGCGGCCCGTCGCGTCGGCGAACCCGGTCACGACGCCGGTGCGGTCGACGACGGGGGAGTCGCTGACGGCGGCGGCGACGCCGGACGTGCCGATCGACAACGACACGTCGCCCGGTCCGAGCCCGAGCCCGAGGGCGGCCGCCATGTTGTCGCCCGTGCCGGGAGCCACGACGGCGCCGTGCTCGGTGGTGCCGACCTGCTCGTTCGGGCCGGCGACGCGGGGGAGGCCGGCGGCATGGCCCAGGGCGCGCTCGAGGAGGTCCTCGCGGTACGCGCCGTCGGCCGCGGAGTAGTAGCCGGTGCCCGAGGCGTCGCCGCGGTCCGTGGCGGGCGCGGAGCGACGACCTCCGGCGTGCCACGTCAGGTAGTCGTGGGGGAGCAGCACGCGCGTCGTGCGTCGTGCGGCGTCGGGCTCATGGTCGCGCAGCCAGCGCAGCTTCGTGATCGTGAAGGAGGCGACGAGGACGCTGCCCACGGCCTCGGCGCAGGCGGCCGGTCCGCCGATCTCCTCGACCAGCTCCGCGGCCGCAGCGGCCGAGCGGGTGTCGTTCCACAGCAGCGCGTCGTGGACGGGCGCGTCCTCGGCGTCGAGCGCGACCATGCCGTGCTGCTGCCCCCCGACGGCCACGGCGGCGGCGCGGGGGAGCAGGGGACCGGCGGCGGCGTCGAACGCCTCGAGCCAGGCCCGCGGGTCGACGCTGGTGCCGTCGGGGTGAGGGGCCGTGCGTGACGCGACGACCGTGCCGTCGTCGGCGTCGACGAGGACGGCCTTCGTGGACTGCGTCGAGGAGTCGACGCCGAGGACGAGGGGCATGTCCCCATATTCGTTCAGGGTCCGAACGAAGTCAAGCGCGCAGCGTGACGTGTCTCACGCGCGGGGGAGCCGCGACGTGCGCGCGGCCGTTCGGCGTGCGCTCCCGCGCGCGTCGCCGTGCGTTCATCCGCGACCGGTCGGCTGGGGCCATGACTGACACGCCCGCACCCACCACCCCGCCCGCACCCGACCGCACGCGACGACGTCTCGTCGTGGGCGGGGCCGTCGGCGCGGCCACGGTCGGCACCGGCGGCGTCCTGGTCCCCGCGGCGGCCTCGGGGGCTGCCGCGGACCGACGCCGGCACGCCGACGCGCTGCGCCGCAATCCCTTCACGCTCGGCGTCGCGTCCGGCGACCCCGTGCCCGACGGGGTCGTGCTCTGGACCCGGCTCGCCCTCGACCCGACCGCCGCCGACGGACGGGGCGGCATGCCCGACCGACCCGTCGCGCTCACGTGGCAGGTGGCCAGCGACGCTCGGTTCCGCCGCGTCGTGCGGACCGGTCGCGTGACCGCGCTCCCGCAGCACGCCCACAGCGTGCACGTCGAGGTCGAGGGACTGCGGCCCGGTCGCGAGTACTGGTACCGCTTCCGGGCCGGGCGCCACGTCTCTCGCGCCGCCCGCACCAGCACGTCACCGACCCCGGGCGCCCTGCCCGCCTCGATGACGATGGCGTTCGCCTCCTGCGCCCAGCTCGAGCACGGCTTCTTCAGCGCCTACCGCAACATCGCGGCCGACCAGCCCGACCTCGTCCTCCACCTGGGCGACTACCTCTACGAGTACACGGCCCGCGACTACGTGGCACCCGGCGGGAACGTGCGCGACCACGAGGGTCCGGAGACCGTCGACCTCGCCTCCTACCGCCAGCGGCACGCGCAGTACAAGGCCGACGCCGACCTGCAGGCAGCCCACGCGGCCGCACCGTGGCTCGTGGTGTGGGACGACCACGAGGTCGACAACAACTGGGCGGGCGACACCCCCGAGAACATCGCGGAGAAGCCCGGGTTCGCCGCGCGCCGGGCGGCCGCGTTCCGGGCCTACTACGAGAACATGCCGCTGCGCCGCTCGTCGATCCCGCGGGGGGACCACCTGCAGCTCTTCCGTCGGCTGCACTGGGGTGCGCTCGCGTCGTTCCACATGCTCGACACGCGCCAGTTCCGCGACGACCAGGGCTGCGGCGACGGCTACCGGGCCGACTGCCCGGCGGCCGTCGACCCGAGCCGCAGCATCGTCGGACCCGCGCAGGAGCGCTGGCTGCTCGACGGGTTCCGCCGCTCGCGGGCCCGCTGGGACGTCATCGGCCAGCAGGTGTTCTTCGCCCAGCGCGACAGCACCGACGGTCCGGTCAAGACGGTGTCGATGGACGCCTGGGACGGCTACCAGGCGTCGCGAGACCGCATCACGCGCGGCTGGGTCGACGCGCAGGTCCGCAACCCCGTGGTGCTCACCGGCGACGTGCACGCCCACTGGGCCTCGGAGCTGAAGCTCGACTACGACGACCCGACGTCGCGCAGCGTCGGCACCGAGCTCGTGTGCTCGTCGGTCACGTCGGGCGGCAACGGCGCCGACAGCGCCGTGACGGCGCACCCGTGGCTGCGGTGGAACCCGCACCTGAAGCTGCAGAACAACCTCCGCGGCTACGTGCGCACCCGCATCACGCCCGACGACCTGACGGCCGAGTTCCGCTGCCTGCCCCAGGTGCGGACCCCGGGCGCGGAGGCGTTCACACGGGCCACGTTCGTCGTGGAGGACCGCGTGCCGGCGCTGAACCTCGTCCAGGACCGTGGGGTCCCCGGCGCGCGGACGTTCGCGGGGCGCTCGGCCGAGGAGGACACCCGCGCGACGATCGAGCACGAGACCGCGCGTCCCCGGTGACCGTGCTCGGGGACGCCCGCCGCGCTGCCGCGAGGTCCGGAGCTGCCTAGGCTGACGACGTGACGATCCACGACGAGCACCCGTTCGTGCCGCCCGAGGGGGAGCGCGACGTGCTCCGACGCCTGCGCGGTCGTCTGCCGGCGGCCGTCACGGTCTGGGCGGCCGGCGAGGGGCGGAGCAGGGTCGGGCTGACCGTCTCCTCCTTCCTGCTCGCCGCGGGCGACCCGGCTCGCGTGCTGGCGCTGGTCGACGAGGAGTCCGACCTCTGGGACGCCCGCCCCGAGCGCGTGAGCGTGAACGTGCTCGGGGCGGACCACGCCTACCTCGCCGACGCCTTCGCGGGGACGGCGCCGGCTCCCGGCGGCCCGTTCACGCTCGGGTCGTGGAGCGACGGTCCCTGGGGACCGTGCCTCGACGACGCCGTCGCCTGCGTCGGCGTCAGCCTCGACGACGTCGAGCCCGGGCACGAGGGGTGGGGCCTGCTGCTGCGCGGCACCGTCGACGACGTCGACCTGCGCGACGGACCCGCCCTGATGCACCTGCGCGGTCGCTACCGCACCTGACGGTGGTGCCCGGCGTGCGTGAGGTGCGCTGGCTAGACTGACCGAATGGCGTTGCTCGACGAGATCACCGGCCCCGCGGACCTGCGGGCGATGTCCGACGCCGACCTCGAGACGCTCGCCCACGAGATCCGTGAGCGCACGATCGACGCCGTCGCGGCGCACGCCGGGCACCTGGGCCCGAACCTCGGCGTCGTCGAGCTGACGCTCGCGCTGCACCGGGTCTTCGACTCCCCGCGCGACCGCATCGTGTGGGACACCGGCCACCAGGCCTACGTGCACAAGATGGTCACCGGACGCGCCGGCGACTTCGACACCCTGCGCCAGGAGGGTGGCCTGTCCGGCTACCCGAGCCGGGCGGAGTCCGAGCACGACTGGGTCGAGAACAGCCACGCGTCCACCAGCCTGTCCTACGCCGAGGGCATGGCGCGGGCCAACCAGGTGCTGGGACGCGACGACCACGTCGTCGCGGTGATCGGCGACGGCGCCATGACGGGCGGCATGGCCTGGGAGGCCATCAACAACATCGCCGCCTCGCAGGACCGTCGCGTCGTCATCGTCGTCAACGACAACGGGCGCTCCTACCAGCCGACGGTCGGCGGACTCGCCAACCGGCTCACCGACATCCGCACCAACCCGCGCTACGAGCCGGCGCTCGGCGCGATCCGCGAGCGGCTGAACCGCGGCGGCTCGGTCGGCCCGGCCGCCTACGACGCCCTGCACGCCATCAAGAAGGGCCTGAAGGACGTCCTCGCGCCGCAGGGCATGTTCGAGGACCTCGGCCTCAAGTACGTCGGCCCCGTCGACGGGCACGACCGCAAAGCCGTCGAGTCCGCCCTCGCGCACGCCAAGCGCTTCGGCGGTCCCGTGCTCGTGCACGTCCTGACCACCAAGGGCCAGGGCTACGACATCGCCGTCGCGAACGAGAACGACCAGATGCACCAGGCCCCGCAGTTCGACCGGACGACGGGCGACGCCGTCTCGGTCGCGCCGGCCGGGTGGACGTCGGTCTTCCGCGACGAGGTCGTCCGGATCGCCGACGAGCGCCCCGACGTCGTCGGCATCACCGCGGCGATGCTCTACCCCGTCGGGCTCGACGCGTTCGCCGACAAGTTCCCCGACCGCGTCTTCGACGTCGGCATCGCCGAGCAGCACGCCGCGACGAGTGCCGCCGGCATGGCGATGGCCGGGCTCCACCCGGTGGTCGCGGTCTACGCCACGTTCCTCAACCGCGCGTTCGACCAGGTGCTGCTCGACGTCGCCCTCCACCGGTGCGGCGTCACGTTCGTGCTCGACCGCGCGGGCGTCACCGGCGACGACGGCGCGAGCCACAACGGCATGTGGGACATGTCGATGCTGCAGCTCGTGCCGCGGCTGCGCCTGGCCGCGCCGCGCGACGGCGCACGGCTGCGCGAGCTGCTGCGCGAGGCCGTCGACGTCGACGACGCGCCCACGGTGGTGCGCTTCGCGAAGGGTGCCGTGCCCGCCGACGTCGAGGCGATCGACACGGTCGGCACGTGCGACGTGCTCGCCCGCGGCGACCGCCAGGACGTCCTCGTGCTCGCGGTCGGCTCGATGGTGCCCACCTGCCTCGCGGCGGCGGAGCAGCTGTCGGCGCAGGGGCTGGGGGTCACGGTCGTCGACCCGCGCTGGGTCAAGCCGTTCGACCCCGCCGTCGTCGGGCTCGCCGCCGAGCACCGCCTCGTCGTGACGGTCGAGGACAACGGCCGGACCGGCGGTGTCGGGGCGGCGTTCACGCAGGCGCTGCGCGACGTCGAGAGCGACGTGCCGGTCCGCGTGCACGGCGTGGCCCAGGAGTTCCTCGACCACGCGAAGCGTCCGGTCATCCTGGAGCGGCTCGGCCTCACGCCGGACGCCGTGGCCGCCGACACGCACGCCGCCTGGCTGCGACTGACCGGGAACAACGCGGACGTCTGAGGGCTTGACGATGAAGTGGCCCTCACGACGTGACCGAGACGACGCGACCGACCCGACGCCCTCCGGCGACGGCCCGGTCCTCATCCATGCCCTCGACGGGTTCCTGACCGCGGGCGGAGCGCCGCGCATCGCGGCGCAGCACCTGCTCTCCGGGCGCGGCGAGGTGCTGCGCAGCTTCGACGTCGACGAGCTGTACGACTACCGCGCGCGGCGTCCGTTCATCACCTTCCGCCAGGACCACTACGTCGACTACGACGAGCCGCGGCTCGACGTCGTCCGCGAGCACGACCGGTCGGGCACGCCGTACCTGGTGCTGACGGGTCCGGAGCCGGACTTCCGGTGGGAGTCGTTCGTCGACGGCGTGCAGGAGGTCGTGGAGGACCTCGACGTGAGCCTGACCCTCGGCCTGGGGGCGGTGCCGATGGGCGTGCCGCACACGCGGCCCACGATGATCACGGCGCACGGCTCGCGACCGGAGCTCGTCGACCGCACGAACCTGTGGCAGGCCGAGGTGCGCGTGCCGTCGTCGGCGCAGTCGCTGCTGGAGTACCGGCTGACCCAGCGCGGGCTCGACAGCGCCGGCTACGTCGCGCACGTGCCGCACTACCTGACCCAGGTCGACTACCCGCCGGCGGCGCTCGCGCTGCTCGAGGCGGTGCTCGACCGCACGGGCCTCGACCTCGACCTCGACCCGCTGCGCGCCGTGCAGGGCGCCACGGTGGCCGACATCGAGCGTCAGATCGAGGACCAGGGCGGCGCCGAGGTCCTCGCGGGCCTCGAGCAGCAGTACGACGCCTTCACCCGCGGCGCCGCCGAGTCCCTCCTCGCCGAGGACGGCGACCTGCCCAGCGGCGACGAGCTGGCCGACCAGTTCGAGCAGTTCCTCGCCCGTCAGCGCAAGGACGACCAGGACTGACGCGGTCTCGCCCACCATCGGTGGATCTGCACCCCCAGGACCGCTCCTGCGGTCGAGGATCCACCGATGGCGGACAGTGCGGCGGAAGGAACCCGCCTAGACGCGCGCCGTGTCGAGCAATGTCGAACGATGATGCGTTCGCGCCGGGATCCCGTAGCCGACGCGGAATCCTTGGACCTTCCGCACACGAACGCAGAATGCTGCGTCCACCCCCCAGCACCCCCCGCAGCCCGCGCCCCCAGACCAGCGCCGCCGCCAGCCGCCCGGTCGAGGCGCTCTCGGAGACCAGACACAGCGCCAGCCGAGGCAGCGCAGCAGCACGACGAAACCCCTTGCAGGCAGCGCAGCAGCACGACGAGACCCGAGCAGGCAGCGCGGCAACGAGCTCGTCACCCCGGTGTGAGCCCGCTCTCCACCCCCGCACGCCGACGCGGAGCGGTCTCGCGGATCGGTAGGATCTGCGCGTGCCTGCATCCCTCGACGAGCTCGTGACCCTGCTGGACCTCGAACCGCTCGAGGTGGGCCTCTTCCGTGGCGGTCAGCCGGAGGGGTCCAGCCTGAAGCGGGTCTTCGGCGGCCAGGTGGCGGCCCAGGCCGTGACGGCCGCCCAGCTGACGGTGCCGGAGGACCGGCACATCCACTCGTTGCACGCGTACTTCCTGCTCGGCGGCGACCCGTCGATCCCGATCGTGTACGACGTCGAGAACGTGCGCGACGGTGGCTCGTTCACGACGCGTCGGATCGCGGCGCGTCAGCACGGCGAGAACATCTTCTACATGACGGCGTCGTTCCAGCGCACGGAGGACGGGTTCGACCACCAGGACGTCATGCCGCAGGTGCCGTCGCCGGAGGAGTCGGTGCCGCTGCTCGACGTGATCCGCCAGGTCCGCCCGCAGGAGGTGGAGTCGTGGAAGCGTGAGTGGTCGTCGTTCGACCTGCGCTACATCGGCGACAACCGCCCGGCCGACGACCCGACGCGGGCGACGGTGCCGGCGGTGCAGCGGCTGTGGTTCCGGGCTGACGGCACGCTGCCGGCGTCGCGGATCATCCACACGGCGGCGTTCGTGTACATCAGCGACTTCAGCCTGCTGGGCGTCGCGCTGCTGCCGCACGGAGAGCTGATCAGCTCACCGCGGGTGCAGCCGGCGTCGCTGGACCACACGATCTGGTTCCACCGTCCGATCAGCGCCGACGAGTGGCTGCTGTACGACCAGACGTCGCCGTCGGCGTCGGGTGCGCGCGGACTGAGCACGGCCCGGGTGTTCGCCGAGGACGGCACGCTCGTCGCGACCGTCGCGCAGGAGGGCCTGATCCGACGGGTCACGCCCCGCGACTGACGCCCGCGGTCGTCACGGCGTCCCGAACGACAGCGACGACGGGTGCTGGGGTCCGGTGAGCACCGTCATCGGCACGAGCGACGGCAGGAGCGAGCCGAGGGTCGGCAGCAGGTGTGGCGCGTCGAAGCCCTGCACCGAGACGCGCAGCCGGTGTCCCTGGGGGATGCGGGCGCGGGTGGGGAAGACCTCGACGTCGATCGGCGCGACCTGGCCGGGGGCGAGCGGAGCCTGCGCCGCGCGCGTGAACGGGTGGTACGGCTGCACCAGCGTCCCGTCGACGTAGCGCGAGCGTGAGCGGTCGAGCGCGCGGTGCGAGAGCACCTGCCAGCCGCCGGTGAGCCGCGAGACCGTGCCGTCGGGTGCGACGTCGGAGACGGTGACCGAGAGCATGCCGTCGCCGGCGGGGGAGGAGGTGTAGAGGCGTGCGTTCAGCGGTCCCTGCACCACGACGTCGGCCTTGAGCGGCCCGGTCTCGAACACGGGGCCGAGGGTGTCGTTGAAGGAGTTGTTCGTGAAGCACGGCAGGTCCGGCAGCGCCTGGCGCAGGATGCCCGCGGTCCACTGGTTGGCCGAGCGCGTGCAGAGACCCTGCACGGGGATGGTCGGCACGGTCGTGCTGCCGCTGCGCGGCGGCCCGGCGGTGAGGCCGCCCGGCGCGCCGGCCGTCGTGGCGGTGCCGCTGAGCCGGAACGTGCGTGGGGTGAGGGTCGACGGCATCCACGACGTCCCGCGGACCCAGCGACCGCTGCCCTGCTCGTAGCTGCTGAGACCGGCGATCTCGTCGAGCCGCTGGCCGGGGAGGCCCTTGACGTAGTGGTCGAACCAGCGCAGCTGCAGCTGCTCGATGCTGCCGTAGCCGGCGTCGCCGACCTCGGCGCCCGACGAGCCCTGCAGGTGGTCCCAGGGGCCGACGATCATGCGGGTCGGGACGCCCCGACGCTGCAGGTTCTCGTACAGGAGCGGGGTGCCGCGCTGGAAGAGGTCGTACTGCCCGGCGATGAAGAACGTGGGCACGGTGATCCGTGACGCGACCTGCAGCGGCGAGCGCTGCGTGTAGAAGGCACCGTCGTAGGCGGGTTCGCCGCCGGTGAAGGCGGCGAGCAGGAGCTGGCTGCTGAACAGGCCGTTGCCGAGCAGGTGGGTCACGAGGGTGCCCAGGCCCGTGCCGGGGTCCGTCGCGGTGAGGGCCGGCGGGATGATCGACGTGCCGCTCACCAGGCCGAGCCAGAGCGGGATGAACCCGACGTCGAGCGCTCCGCCCGAGGCGACCACGTCGCGGTACACGTCGGCGCCGGGCACCTGGGGGAAGATGGCCTTCAGGCCCTTCGGCCGGTCGGCGGCGGCGAAGAGCTGGGCGATGCCCATGTAGGAGGGGCCGTTCATGGCCGTGCGTCCGTCGCTCCACGGCTGCTCGGCGGCCCAGGTCATGACCTCCCCGAAGTCGCGGTCCTCGCGCGAGCAGAACGCGCACCAGGTGCCGCCGGAGCTGCCGGTGCCGCGGGCGTCGACCGTGAGGTGCAGGTAGCCGCGCTTGACCAGGTAGCTCGGGTCGGTCCCGAGGAGGCCGCCGGCCTGGGACTGGACGTTCTTGTTGTAGGCCGTGATGGTGACGACGACCGGCAGCCGTCGGGTGACCGTCCGTCCGGAGGCGTCGACGGGGCGCATGAGGTTGCCGCGCAGCACGGTCCCGTCGGACGTGCGGATCGCGAGGTCCTGCTGGGTGACGGTGCTCGGGTACTGCTCGGGCCGCGGCTTCCACGCCGACGTCGCCGAGACGGCGCCCGTGACGGATGTCGCGGAGGCGGGCGGGACCGCCGTGGCCGCGCCCGCCGGGGCCGTCAGCGCGGCGCACGTCGCCGCTGCGGACACGGCGAGCACGAGGGTGCGGGTGAGCAGGTTCGTCATCGGTCCTCCTGGTGGTCCGGGAGGACCAACGACGAGACCTGCATCACGTCACGCCCGTGACGACGTCAGTGGCTGACCCGACCGACGAGGTGCGTCACGTCCTTCTTCTGCGCGCGGACGCCGAAGACGATGCCGTCGTCGGACGCGTCGGACCCGAAGACGACGGTCGTCGGCAGCAGCACCGGCTTCTTGAACTCGACGTCGACGGTGAACGCGTCGGGCAGCCGGTTCTGCAGGGCCGCCAGGCTGCGCGCCTTGGTCCACATCCCGTGCGCGATGTTGGTCGGGAAGCCGAACGCCTTCGCGGTGACGGGGTAGAGGTGGATGGGGTTGCGGTCGCCCGAGACGGCGCCGTAGCGGCGTCCGAGGTTGCCCGCGAGCCGCCAGTGCACGACGCCTCGCGGCGCCTCGACGCCGTCGAGCACCGGCGTCGAGGTCTCGGCGTCGCCGCCGCGCCCCCGCGAGAACAGCGTCATGGTCTCGTCCCAGACGACCTCGTCGCCGACCGTGACGGTGGTGAGCACGTCGACGAGGCGGCCCTTCGGGTGCGGGCGCAGGTCGGCGGCGTGCACGGACACGTCGAACGTCTCGTCGAGGCCGATCGGGCGGTGCTGGGTGATGCGGTTGCGCAGGTGCACCAGGCCCATGGGCGCGAACGGGAACGACGTGTCGGTCATGAGCGCCATGTGCAGCCCGAAGGCCGCCATGTGCGGGTACGTGACCGGCAGGTGCTCGGCGCGCGGGAACGCGCAGACCTCGAGGTAGCGCTCCAGGTGGGCCGGGTCGGTACCGACGCCGCGCCGCTCGAGCACGAGGTCGGGCACGGTGCCCGACGCGTGCTTGACGCCGGGCAGCGATCCGACGACCGGCAGGGCCGGCAGGGCCGCCTTGAGCATGAGCGGCAGCGTGGCCGGAGCCGCCTCGAACTGCCTCGTGGTCACGACGCCCCCAGCAGCATCTGGCCGTTGACGCCGAGCACGTTGCCGCTCACCGCGCCGGAACCGGGGTTGGCGAACCAGGCGATGGCCTCGGCGACGTCGACGGGCTGGCCGCCCTGCGACATCGAGTTCATGCGACGGCCGGCCTCGCGGATGCCGAGCGGGATGGTCTTGACCATCTCGGTCTCCATGAAGCCCGGGGCCACGACGTTGGCCGTGATGCCGTCGCCGGCCACGCGCTCGGCGAGCGCCTGGATCCAGCCGATGACGCCCGCCTTCGCGGAGGCGTAGTTGGTCTGGCCGTTGTTGCCCGCGATGCCGGCGATGGACGCGATGCCGATGACGGTGCCGCCCTCGTTGATGAGGCCCTGGGCCAGGAGCTCGTCGGTGATCCGCTGCGGGGCGCCGACGGAGATGTCGACGACGAGCTGCCAGTTCTCGGGCTTCATGTTCCGCAGGCGCTTGTCGCGCGTGATGCCCGCGTTGTGCACCACCACGTCGACGGCGCCGTAGTTCTCCTTGACGTACGCCGCGATCGTGGCGGGGGCGTCCTCGGCGGTGATGTCGCCGACGATGTAGCCGCCGCCGAGCTCGTCGGCGAGTGCCTTGAGGTCGGCCTCGAGGGGCGGGACGTCGAGGCCGATGACGGTGGCGCCGTCACGGGCGAGGGTGCGCATGTCGGCCTCGCCGAGACCGCGCGACGCGCCGGTGACGAGGGCGACCTTGCCGGCCAGCGGCTTCTCGAGGTCGACCGGGTCCGTGACCGACGTGATGCCCGTGGTGCCGATCCGCACGACCTGGCCGGACACGTAGGCCGACTTGGGGGAGAGGAAGAAGCCGAGCGTCGACGCGAGGGACGTCTCGGCGCCGGGGGCGAGGTAGACGAGGTTCGCCGTGCTGCCGCCACCGACCTCCTTGGCGAGGGAGCGGGTGAAGCCCTCGAGGGCACGCTGCGCGACGCGGGCGCCCTCGCTGCCGGCCTCCTCGGGGACGGTCCCGACCACGACGACGCGGCCGCTGCCCTGGAGCTGGCGCAGCACGGGCGTGAAGAACTGCTGCAGCGCGACGAGGCCGGCCGCGTCCGCGATGCCGGTCGCGTCGAACACGAGGCCCTTGTAGCGCTTGCCCTGGGCGGGCACGCCGGTCGCCTCGACCTTGAGCGCCTTCAGCGCGGCCGTGACGGCCTTCGCGACGTCGCCCTGCGTGGCGCTGCCCGTCAGCACGGAGCCCTGGACGAGCGGGCCGCCCTCGTAGCGCTCCAGGTACGGAGGGTTGGGCAGTCCGAGGTTCTTGACGAGGAACTTGCCGATCGGGTTGTGGGCCAGGTCCTGGTAACGATCGCTCATCGCCGGGTGTGTCCTATCTCTCGCATACCATTGGTATCTGGATTCGCAGCCAAACTGTAACTTGGAGTGACACCAACGTCCACCGAGGGTGGCGAGGCGCACACGGGCGTGCAGGCGACCGAGGACCGCGTCGCGTGGCACCATCGTCGCACCCACCCCGGTGGCTCGGCACCACCCGACCACCCCGTCCACCCCGAAGCGCAAGGAGCACCGCGCCATGGCGGAGAACACCCCCGCGAAGAAGACGGCCGCCAAGAAGGCCCCGGCCAAGAAGACGCCGGCCTCGACGTCCCCCGCCGCGACGAGCGGCGCAGCGGCCGAGGCCTCGTCCGGCCAGAGCATCCGCAAGGTCGTCGTCGTCGGCGGCAACCGGATCCCGTTCGCCCGGTCGAACACCGTCTACCAGAACGTCTCCAACCAGGAGATGCTCACCGCGGCGCTCGACGGCCTCGTCGCCCGCTACGGCCTCGAGGGCGAGCGCATCGGCGAGTTCGTCGCCGGCGCCGTCCTGAAGCACAGCCGCGACTTCAACCTCGCCCGCGAGGTCGTGCTCGGCTCCGCGCTGTCGCCCGAGACGCCCGCCGAGGACATCCAGCAGGCCTGCGGCACCGGTCTGCAGGCCGCGTTCCAGGTCGCGGCCAAGATCCAGCTCGGCAAGATCGAGTCCGGCATCGCCGGCGGCACCGACACCACGTCGGACGCCCCGCTGGCCATCGGCGACAAGCTCCGCAAGATCCTCATCGAGGCCAACAACGCCAAGGACACCAAGGGCCGGCTCGCCGCCCTGGCCAAGGTCCGTCCGGCCTACCTCGCGCCCGACCAGCCCCGCAACGCCGAGCCGCGCACCGGCCTGTCGATGGGTGACCACCAGGCCCTCACCACGCACGCCTGGGGCATCACGCGCGAGGCGCAGGACGAGCTCGCCGCGCGGTCGCACCAGAACCTCGCGAAGTCCTGGGACGAGGGCTGGCAGGACGACCTCGTCACCCCGTTCCACGGCGTCACGAAGGACAACCACCTGCGCCCCGACTCCACGGTCGAGAAGCTGGCGAAGCTCCGGCCGGTCTTCGGCAAGCAGCTCGGCGACGAGGCGACCATGACGGCCGGCAACTCCACGCCGCTGTCCGACGGCGCCTCGGTGGCGCTGCTCGCCTCGGAGGAGGAGGCGGAGCGTCGCGGCTGGACCAAGCGCGCCTACTTCGTCGACTACGAGACGGCCGCCGTCGACTACGTCAGCGGCGCCGAGGGCCTGCTCATGGCTCCGGCCTACGCCGTCCCGCGCATGCTCGCCCGCAACGGCCTGACGCTGCAGGACTTCGACTACTACGAGATCCACGAGGCGTTCGCCGGCCAGGTGCTGTCGACGCTGGCCGCCTGGGAGGACGCGGACTTCTGCCAGCAGAAGCTCGGCCTCGACGTGCCGCTCGGCTCGATCGACCGCAGCAAGCTCAACGTCAAGGGCTCCTCGCTCGCCGCGGCCCACCCGTTCGCCGCCACCGGAGCCCGCATCGTGGCCAACCTCGCGAAGCTGCTCCACGAGAAGGGCGCGGGCAGCCGCGGCCTCATCTCGATCTGCGCCGCCGGCGGCCAGGGCGTCGTCGCGATCCTCGAGGGCGCCTGACCCTCGACGTCCCGACGTCGACGACCCGCACGAACGAAGGACCCCCACGGCAGCGCCGTGGGGGTCCTTCGCGTGCCGAGGGTGAGTCAGGCGCCGCGCGCCATGGCCAGCGCGCCACGCAGCAGGTGGGCCAGGAGGTCGTCGGTGCCGACCGGGTCGACCACGGGCAGGCCCGAGATGTGCCGGCGGACCGACAGCTGCAGGTGGGCGAGGTTCAGCGCGCCGAGGCCCTGCGTGTAGAGCACGTTGGCGAGCAGGTGCGGGTCGGCCACGGCGAAGTCGCCGGTCCGGGTGCCGTCCTCCAGCACGCCGACGACGTGGCCGAGGCAGGCGCTCATGCCCGTGCCGAGGCGGATCATGACGTCCTCGCTGACCTCCTCCATCAGCTCGGTGCCGCGGCGACGCAGCAGCGTCTGCGCGCAGTCCACGAAGGCCGGGTGCTCGAGGCCGTAGCCGAAGAAGGCCCGCACGAGCAGCTCGAGCCGCTCGGCCGCGCCGAGGTCGGGGTCGTCACCGGGGGCGAGTGCGGCGTCGAGCTCGGTGAGGTAGCCGAGCAGCGTGACGGCGAACAGCTCCTCCTTGCTGGAGAAGTGCCGGTAGATGATGGCCCGGTTGATGCCGACGGCCCGCGCGATGTCCTCGATCTGCGCCTCGCGCACGCCCCGCTCGTCGAACAGGGCGCGGGTGGCGGCGACGATCTCGCGCGAGCGCTCGGCCCGCCGCTCGGCCGTCCGCGGACGCACCGCGGGGGGTGCTGGCGAGTCGGCCTCCGGCTCCGATACAGACATGGATCCATCCTAGGCTCGACGACGCGCGGCTCGTCGCTCCCGGTGCGTCGTGGCGGGTCGTCCGGCCGGACCTCGTCGGGCGCGCCACTGTCGGTGGCGGGTCGTACGGTGGAGCACATGAGGCCCTTGTCCGAGCTGCGCCGCCAGGTCGCCCCCTTCACCGTCGTCTCCGAGTACCAGCCCGCGGGCGACCAGCCTGCCGCCATCCAGGCGCTGCAGGAGCGGATCGAGGGCGGCGAGCAGGACGTCGTGCTCATGGGTGCGACCGGTACGGGCAAGACGGCCACGACGGCCTGGCTCGCCGAGCGGCTCCAGCGACCCATGCTCGTGATGCTGCCGAACAAGACGCTGGCCGCCCAGTTCGCGAACGAGCTGCGCGAGCTGCTCCCCAACAACGCCGTGGAGTACTTCGTCTCCTACTACGACTACTACCAGCCCGAGGCGTACGTCCCGCAGAGCGACACCTACATCGAGAAGGACTCCTCGATCAACGAGGAGGTCGAGCGGCTGCGCCACAGCGCCACCTGGTCGCTGCTCACCCGACGCGACGTGATCGTCGTCGCGACCGTCTCGTGCATCTACGGCCTCGGCTCGGCGCAGGAGTACATGGAGCGGATGATCCGCTTCAAGGTCGGCGACGAGAAGCCACGCGAGGAGCTCCTGCGCACGCTCGTGCAGGCCCAGTACGTCCGCAACGACGTCGCGCCGACCCGCGGCACCTTCCGGGTCAAGGGCGACACGCTCGAGATCTTCCCGGTCTACCAGGAGATGGCCGTCCGCATCGAGTTCTTCGGCGACGAGATCGAGCGGCTCATGACGCTGCACCCGCTCACCGGCGAGGTGATCAGCGAGGACACCGAGCTGGCCGTCGGCGCAGCAACCCACTACGCCGTCGGGCCCGACATCATGACTCGGGCCATCGAGAGCATCGAGATCGAGCTCAAGGACCGGCTGGCCGAGCTCGAGGCGCAGGGCAGCCTGCTCGAGGCACAGCGGCTGCGCATGCGCACCACCTACGACATCGAGATGATGCAGCAGGTCGGCACCTGCTCCGGCATCGAGAACTACTCGCGCCACATGGACGGTCGTGCACCGGGCTCGGCGCCCAACTGCCTGCTCGACTACTTCCCGGAGGACTTCGTGCTCGTCCTCGACGAGTCGCACGTGACGGTGCCGCAGATCGGCGCCATGTACGAGGGCGACATGTCGCGCAAGCGCACGCTCGTCGAGCACGGCTTCCGGCTGCCCAGCGCCATGGACAACCGTCCGCTCACGTGGAGCGAGTTCCTCGAGCGCATCGGCCAGACCGTCTACCTCTCGGCCACGCCGGGCAACTACGAGATGGAGAAGACCGGCGGCGAGGTGGTCGAGCAGATCATCCGTCCCACCGGCCTCGTCGACCCCGAGGTGCTGGTCAAGCCCACGCGGGGCCAGATCGACGACCTCGTGGCGCAGATCCGCGACCGGGTCGAGAAGAACGAGCGGGTGCTCGTCACCACCCTCACGAAGAAGATGTCCGAGGACCTCACCGACTACCTGCTCGAGGCCGGCATCCGCACGCGCTACCTGCACAGCGAGGTCGACACGCTGCGTCGCGTCGAGCTGCTGCGCGAGCTGCGCATGGGCGAGTACGACGTGCTCGTCGGCATCAACCTGCTGCGCGAGGGTCTCGACCTGCCCGAGGTGAGCCTGGTGGCGATCCTCGACGCCGACAAGGAGGGCTTCCTGCGCTCCGGACGCTCGCTCATCCAGACGATCGGTCGCGCCGCCCGCAACGTGTCGGGCCAGGTGATCATGTACGCCGACCGGATCACGGACTCGATGGCGCTGGCCATCGACGAGACGAACCGACGGCGCGAGCGGCAGGTCGCCTACAACACCGAGCGCGGCATCGATCCCCAGCCCCTGCGCAAGAAGATCGGCGACATCACCGATCTCCTGGCCCGCGAGGACGCCGACACGACCAAGCTGCTCGCCGCCACCGGCGACCACAAGCGTCGCGGTGCGCCCGTGCCGCTCGGCCAGCACACGGCCGACCTCGCCGACCTGCCCTCGGCCGACCTCGCCGCGCTCATCGAGCAGCTGAGCGAGCAGATGCACACGGCCGCGGCCGACCTGCAGTTCGAGGTCGCGGCGCGGCTGCGCGACGAGATCGGGGAGCTCAAGAAGGAGCTGCGCGGCATGCTCGAGGCGCACGCGTGACCGTCCGCGCCACCGCGGGTGACCTCGCGATCGAGGTCGACCCCTCGCACGGGGCCCGGCTCGTGTCCTTCACCGTCGCGGGGGAGGAGATCCTCTCCACGCAGGAGGTCCCCGGCGTGCCGACGTCGATCTCGCGCGGCTGCTACCCGATGGTGCCCTGGGCGGGACGGATCGGCGGCGGCACGCTCGAGCACGCCGGGCGGCGTCACGCCCTGCCGCTCGACGGCGATGGGAACGCGCTGCACGGTCTCGGTCTCGACGCCGTGTGGCAGCAGGACGACGCGACCGACGACGGTGCGGCGTTCTCCGTCGAGCTGGGCGACCCGTGGCCGGTCCGCGGGCGCGCCACGCTCCGCTACGCGCTCACGCCGCGGCAGCTGGTCTGCACGCTCACCTGGGACGGCGCCGGTCCGGGCGCGTCGTTCGGCCTGCACCCGTGGTTCCGACGCACGCTCTCCGACGGCACGAGGGCCGACGTCGATGTCGCACCCCTCGAGATGGTCGAGCGCGACGGCGCCCTGCCCACCGGTCGCCTCGTCGCACCCCGTGAGGGTCCGTGGGACGACTGCTTCCGGCTCGCTCGCGACCCCGTCGTGCGCTGGGGCGATGCGCTCACGCTGCGGCTGTCCAGCGACGCACCCTGGTGGGTGGTCTACAGCGAGCCCGAGCACGCGGTCTGCATCGAGCCGCAGACCGCCCCGCCCGACGCCTTCGCCCACCCGGACTGGCACCGCTGGCTGCAGGCGCGCTCCCTCACCTTCACGCTCGACGTCGAGACGCGGTAGGACCGGCGCCCCCGACCGCAGTGCGAGCGGCGACGTCGGCGGCGCGGCTGGGTCGGGCCCCGTAGCGTCGTCCTGAGACGTCCCGCCGGGACCAGGACCGAGAGCAGCCCGATGACACGGATCGACGAGGAGCCGACCACCGGCCCGACGTCGTCGTCGGCGACCGTCGGCCGTCGGATGTTGCTCGGCGGGGCCGTGGCCACGACGCTCGCCGTCGGTGGTCTCGCCGTGCTCGACCGGATGCCGTACGTCAGGGACCTGCCGATCCCGGGACGCCGGCGGGTGCAGCTGACCTGGTTGGCCGACGAGCTCCGCACGGCGGGGCTGCGCGTGCAGGGCGACGCGGGGTGGCTCCAACGGGGGAGGCCCTGGGCGTTCGACCCGGTCGGGGTGCTGATGCACCACACGGCCTTCCGCGCCACGGGAGCGGACCCGCAGCCGGCGCTCGCCACCGTGCGCGACGGTCGTCCGGGGCTGCGCGGTCCGCTGTGCCACGTGCTCGTCGCCCGCGACGGCACCTGCCACGTGATCTCCGCGGGTCGCGCCAACCATGCCGGCGAGGCCCGAGCGAGCGGCCCGGTGGAGGGCGGCGACGGCAACGTCTCCTACGTCGGCATCGAGATCGACTACGCACCCCAGCAGCCGTTCTCCCAGCAGCCGACCACGGCGCAGCTCGACGCCTCCGTCGTCGCGGCGGCGGCCATCGTCGCGCGACTGGGCAACGGCGCCGACCACGTGCGCTACCACGCGGAGACGAGCCTCGCGGGCAAGTGGGACCCGGGCAGCACGCTCGACGCCGACGCCTTCCGGGCGCGGGTGGCGGCCGAGCTCGACCGTCGGGCCTGAGCGCGCCTCGCTCCCTCGCCGCCCGACCCGCGCCGTGCGCCAGGCCGGTGCCGGCTGCAACAATGTCCGGCGGAGGGGAGTATTCCTTCGCTGCAGCGTCGTCATCACGGGGGTCCGCCTGACCCTCCGGTGCTGCGGGCCCGCGGTCCGCGGGCGGAAGAGACCTCCGGTACACGTCTGTCGACCGGAGGAACCTGAGTGAACGTCTCGACCCTGGAGTGGTCCATCACCGTCGGGGTGACCATCGCCATCATCCTGTTCGACGTGTTCGTCGTGGCGCGCAAGCCGCACGAGCCGTCGATGAAGGAGTGCGCCACCTACCTCGCCATCTACGTCGGGCTGGCGGTGGCCTTCGGCATCTGGACCTTCAGCTACCACGGCTCGCAGTACGGCGTGGAGTTCTTCGCCGGGTGGCTGACGGAGTACAGCCTGTCGATCGACAACCTGTTCATCTTCATCATCATCATGGCGAGCTTCAAGGTGCCGCGGAAGTACCAGCAGGAGGCCCTGCTGGTCGGCATCATCATCGCGCTGGTGTTCCGCGGGATCTTCATCGCCGTCGGTGCCGTGGCGATCAACAACTTCTCGTGGATCTTCTACCTGTTCGGCGCCTTCCTCATCTACACGGCGATCAACCTGATCCGCGACACCGACCACGACGACGACGGCGAGAACGCGGTCGTCCGGTTCGCCCGTCGTCGCTTCAACCTCACCGAGCAGTGGGACGGCCTCAAGCTCGTCGTGAAGGAGAACGGTCGCCGCGCGCTGACCCCGATGGCGCTCGTCATCATCGCGCTGGGCACCACCGACCTGCTGTTCGCGCTCGACTCGATCCCGGCGATCTACGGCCTCACCAAGGAGCCGTACCTGGTGTTCACGGCCAACGTGTTCGCGCTCATGGGTCTGCGTCAGCTCTACTTCCTGCTCGGCGACCTGCTCAAGCGTCTGGTGTTCCTGTCGCAGGGCCTCGCGGTGCTGCTCGCGTTCATCGGCGTCAAGCTGCTGCTCCACGCGCTGCACGAGAACGAGCTGCCGTTCATCAACGGCGGCGAGCACGTGAAGGTCCCCGAGATCCCGACGCTCGCCAGCCTCGGCGCGATCGTCGTCATCCTCGGCACGACGACCGTCGTCAGCCTCTGGTACTCCCGCCGGCACCCCGAGAAGGTCGACGACGACCACGGCGCGCCGAAGGAGTAGCGGTACCGCGGGCGCGTCCCGCGCGCGTCGAGGAGGAGGGTCCGGCTCAGGCCGGGCCCTCCTCCTGCACGTGGTAGCGGCGGACGTCGGCGTCGAGCACGTCGGGGAGCTCGACCTCCTCGTCGTCCGGCAGGGCACGGAAGGCGAGCAGCGCGACCTCGTCGCGCCAGTGCTCGTGGACGATGACGAGGCCGGGGTCGACGCTGTCGGCCGTCAGGGCGAAGGCGAGGCAGCCGTCGGTGCGGCGCGCCAGCTCCACGACGGGACGGCACGCGGCCACGTAGGCGTCGCGGTCGGCGGGCCCCACGCGGAGCCAGCCGGCCACGACGAGCGAGTGCGGGGAGTCAGTCACCGAGCTTCTCGACGTCGTCGAACTCGCTGTCCGCGCTGCCGGTGATCAGGTTGATCGCGTAGGTGATGGCCCAGAGCACGACGCCGATCAGCATGAGCACGCCCGCGATGACGTACACCTGACCGTCCCGCTCGACCCAGGGACCGGCGAGGAAGACGCACAGCACGGCGGCGACCGCAGGCAGGACCCCTGGGGACACGAAGTGGTTCGGCTTCGCGTCGCCGGGGTTGCGGCGCAGGATCAGGCACGCGACGTTGACCACCGCGAAGACGCAGAGCAGCAGGAACGCGGTGACGTTCGAGAGGTTCGCCACGACGTTGCTCTCGGCGTCGCGCGTGACGTAGAAGATCAGGCCGAGCGCGAGGAGCGTGCTGAACGCGACGGCCACCCAGGGCGTGCGGCGACCGGGCAGGACCGCTCCGAGCTGGCGGGGAAGCACGCCCTGCTTCGCCATGCCGTAGAGCAGCCGGCTCGCCATGAGCATGTTGATCAGGGCCGTGTTGGCCACCGCGAAGACGGCGAGGAACGGGAACACGCGGTCGATCGGGAAGTCGGGCGCTCCCTTGGAGACGACCTCCAGGAGCGCGCGGCCCTCGGAGTCGGAGATGTCCTTGAGCTCGGGTGCAGTGAGCACGGTGACGACGGAGACGGCCACCAGCATGTACAGCAGCACCGCGATGCCGAGGCCGGTCAGCATGGTCCGCGGGAAGATCCTGTTCGGCTCCTTGACCTCCTCGACCATGTTCACGGCGTCCTCGAACCCGACCATCGCGAAGAAGGCGATCGACGTCGCGGCGGTGACGGCCAGGAACAGGCCGCGGTCCTCGTAGTCGCGGAAGGTCACGACCTCCGACAGGTCGGCGCCGTTCTGCGTCATCGCGTAGAAGCCGACGCCGATCACGATGGAGAGCGCCGCCAGCTCGACGACGGTCAGGACCACGTTGAACTTCACGCTCTCGCCGACACCGCGCAGGTTGATGATCGCCAGCAGGATCATGAAGGCCATCGCGATGGCGACGATCGTCCCGCTGCTGGCCGGCCCGTCGGTCCAGCCGTTGACGTCGAGACCGCCGGTGAAGTTGTCGGCGAGGGTCTTGGCCGACGTCGACGCACTCGTGATGCCGGAGCAGACCACCGCGAACGCGATGAGGAAGGTCACGAAGTGGATGCCGAACGCCTTGTGCGCGTACAGCGCCGCACCGGCCGCCTGCGGGTACTTGGTGACGAGCTCGAGGTACGACAGCGCCGTCATCGAGGCCACGACGAACGCCAGCAGGAACGGCAGCCAGACGAGGCCGCCGACCTTGCCGGCCATCTGTCCTGTCACCGCGTAGATGCCGGCACCGAGGATGTCACCGACGATGAACAGGAGGAGGAGCTTCGGCCCCATGACCCTCCGGAGCTCCGTCGGCCCCTGGACTCCCGCGGTCTCGGTGGTCATGCGTCTCCCTCGCTCGTGGACGCACCGGGGCGTCCGCCCCGGCGCAGAGTTTGGGTGACACCTTGCTCCGCCTGCCTGTCAGATGCAACACCAGTAGTACCTTCGTTACGTGATCGACGTACGCGGACGGCTGACGTCCTGGGCCGGTTCGCTCGTCATGCGGCGGGTACGACGCAAGGGGATCGACCTCTCGCGCATCTCCTTCATCCCCGAGGCGACCAAGGTGCCGCTGCAGCGCCACGGCACCGACCCGGTGCCGCGGCTCGCCGAGATCCGCGGCCAGGAGCGTCTGCACAAGCTGTCGCTGCCGTTCTCGTTCAACGCCTACCTGGTGTCCGGGTACGACGAGACCCGCACCGTCCTGACCGACCGCGACAGCTACTCCAACGACATCCGCCACCTCTTCCACGGCGACGGTCCGGCCACCTCCGACGACATCGGCGGACTGGGCTTCACCGACCCTCCGCTGCACACGCGGCTGCGCAAGATCGTGACGCCCGAGTTCACGATGCGTCGGCTCGCCCGGCTCGGCCCTGCCGTCGAGCGGATCGTCGACGACGCGCTCGACGCCTTCGAGGCGTCGGGCTCGCCCGGGGACCTCGCGAAGCACCTCGCGTTCCCCGTCCCGTTCCAGACGATCTGCGAGCTGCTCGGTCTCGACTACGACGACCGCGAGGCGTTCGCCGCGCTCGGCAGCGCACGGTTCGACGCGACCAACGGTGCGGCAGCAGCGTTCGGCGCGGTGTCGGCCCAGCGCGAGTTCCTGTTCGACGCCGTCGCGCGGCAGCGTCGTGACCCGGGGCCGGGCCTGATCGGGCAGATCATCCGCGACGAGGGCGACGCCATCAGCGACGTCGACCTCGCCGGGCTCGCCGACGGCGTGTTCACGGGCGGCTTCGAGACCACCGCCGGCATGATCGCGCTCGGCACGATCGTCCTCATGCGCGAGGAGAAGCACGCCAACCTCGTGCGCAACGGGACGTCGCAGGACGTCGACCTCGTCGTGGAGGAGCTGCTGCGCTACCTCTCCGTCGTCCAGGTGGCGTTCCCGCGCTTCGCCAAGGAGGACATGACGCTGTTCGGCCAGCGCATCCGCAAGGGCGACGTGCTGCTCGCGTCGCTGAGCGGCGCGAACCGTGACGCCGCGGCCGCGGGGGAGAAGCCCGAGGACTTCGACCCTTTCCGGGTGCCGCGCAGCGGGCACCTCGCGTTCGGTCACGGCATCCACCGCTGCATCGGTGCCGAGCTCGCCCGGATGGAGCTGCGCACCGTGTTCCCGCGGCTGCTGCGCCGCTTCCCCGACCTCGCGCTGGCGGTGCCGGAGTCGGAGCTGTCGTTCCGTCAGCTGTCGTTCGTCTACGGCGTCGACGAGCTTCCCGTCACCTTCTGACCACGTCGGTCAGGTCTGCGACTCCTGGTCGGGGGAGTCCTCCGGCTGCGCGTCGCCGCACTGTCCGAGGGTCGTGGCCTGGTGGCGCTTGAAGTCCGGGGACGACTCGAACGCCTTGCGGTACTCGTCAGCCGGCAGCGCGGCGTAGTACTCGACGGCCTCGAGAAGCTCGTCGGCCCGCGGGTCGTCCGTCGCGTCGGCGAGGCGCCGCGCAGGGTCGAGCGCCGCCTGGAACCGCTCGATCGTCTCGGGGAAGTCGTTCTCGTTGAACGCGGCCACGCCCGAGCGCACCAGGCTGCACGTCTGGTCGAACGCCCGCTGGGCTGTCCCGTCGTCGCGCCCGCCCCCGGTGCAGCCGGCCGTCAGCGCCAGGACGGCGGCGGCGACGGCGGACGATCTCACGCTCGCAGCGTAGGCAGCCTCGCGCGGTTCCGCAGGTCAGCGGGCGCCGCGGCCCGGCTCGTCACCATCTGCGCAGTCACCAGCCGCGCTCGCGCCACTCCGGCAGGTGCGGGCGCTCGGCGCCCAGCGTCGTGTCGTTCCCGTGGCCGGGATAGACGTGCGTGTCGTCAGGGAAGCGGCCGAACAGCTTCGTCTCGACCTCTCCGATCAGGGTGGTGAAGTCCTCCGGTGACCACGTCTTGCCGACGCCACCGGGGAACAGGTCGTCGCCGACGAACAGGTGCACCACGCCGTCGGGGTCGTCGTAGGCGAGCACGATCGAGCCGGGCGTGTGGCCGACGACCTCGATCACCTCGAGCTCGCACGACCCGACCCGCACGCGCGCGCCGGTCGCGACGGTGCGGTCCGACGCGACCTCGATGCCCTCCGCGTCGCGCTCCCCGGCCACCGTCTCGGCACCGGTCGCCTCCTTCACGGCGGCGAGGGCGCCCCAGTGGTCGTGGTGACGGTGGGTGGTGACGATCCGCGCCAGTCCGGTGTCGCCCACGAGCTCGAGGAGCCGGTCGGGCTCGGCCGCGGCGTCGACGAGCACCTGCTCGCCAGTAAGCTCGCAGCGCAGCAGGTACGCGTTGTTGCTCATCTCGCCGACCGCCAGCTTCGTGATCCGCAGGTCGCCCGCGGACTGCACGTCGGCGGGACCGCCGACCTCGACCTCACCCGTGTACGTCATGATGCTGATCCTAGGCGGACGGGAGCGGCCCGGTCGGGGAGCAGGGGAGCGGACGATGAACGGTGCAGAGCTCGCAGGACGACTGATCGGCTTCGCCATCGTGCTGGCCGTGCCGATCGTGATGATCGTCGTCGGCCAGCGTCGCAAGCGGGAGAGCGCCGGTGAGCGGGGCGGCGTGCTGTTCGTGAGCGGCATCGTGCTGCTCGTCCTCGTGGTGCTGGGCATCCTGAGCTCCGCGGCACAGATGAGCACCGCCCCCTGAGGCGCGGCGCCGGGGCCGTGGGTGAGGTCACCGTCGCCCGAGGTGTTTCTGTCGGCGGTCGCGACTAGGGTCGAGCACGTATGCATACTCCTGTCTTCGTAGCCCTGGAGGGACGCTCGTGACGTCGGACCGCATCGTCGTGCGCGGCGCCCGCGAGCACAACCTCAAGGACGTCTCCCTCGACCTCCCGCGCGACGCCCTCATCGTCTTCACCGGCCTGTCCGGGTCGGGCAAGTCGTCGCTCGCCTTCGACACGATCTTCGCCGAGGGGCAGCGACGCTACGTCGAGTCGCTGTCGGCGTACGCGCGCCAGTTCCTCGGGCAGATGGACAAGCCCGACGTCGACTTCATCGAGGGTCTCTCGCCGGCCGTCTCGATCGACCAGAAGTCCACGTCGCGCAACCCGCGCTCCACGGTCGGCACGATCACCGAGGTCTACGACTACCTGCGTCTGCTGTTCGCGCGCGCCGGCCGGGCCCACTGCCCCGAGTGCGGCGAGCCGATCTCCCGCCAGACGCCCCAGCAGATCGTCGACCGCATCCTCGCGATGCCCGAGGGTGCCCGGTTCCAGGTGCTCGCGCCCGTCATCCGCGGTCGCAAGGGTGAGTACCTCGAGCTGTTCAAGCAGCTGCAGCAGCAGGGCTTCAGCCGGGCGCTCGTCGACGGCCAGGTGCACAACCTCGCCGACGAGCCGCCGAAGCTCGCCAAGCAGAAGAAGCACACGATCGACGTCGTCGTCGACCGGCTGCAGGTCAAGGAGTCGATGCAGCAGCGGCTCACGGAGTCCGTCGAGACGGCGCTCGGCATCGCCGACGGTCTCGTGCTCGCCGACTTCGTCGACCTCGACGACGACGACCCGAACCGCGTGCGTCGCTTCTCCGAGAAGCTCGCGTGCCCCAACGACCACCCCCTCGCCGTCGACGAGCTCGAACCGCGCTCGTTCTCCTTCAACGCCCCCTTCGGCGCGTGCCCCGAGTGCCACGGCCTCGGCACCCGGATGGAGGTCGACCCCGAGCTCGTCGTGCCCGACCCGACGAAGTCGATCAGCGACGGCGCCATCGCGCCCTGGAGCTACAACCAGGTCTCCGAGTACTTCCTGCGGATCACGCAGGCGCTCGCCCAGGAGATGGGCTTCTCCACCGACACCCCCTACGGGAAGCTGCCCAAGAAGGCGCAGGACGTGCTCATGCACGGCCACCCCGACAAGGTGCACGTCACCTACAAGAACCGGTACGGCCGGCAGCGGTCGTACTACACGGCGTTCGAGGGTGCCATCGCGTTCATCGAGCGTCGCTACGCCGAGACCGAGTCCGAGACCAACCGTGAGCGCCTCGAAGGCTTCATGCGCGAGGTGCCGTGCGGCGAGTGCGGCGGCAGCCGGCTCAAGCCCGTCATCCGCGCCGTCCTCATCAACCACCCCGAGCTCGGCCCCAAGAACATCGCCGAGGTCAGCAACCTCTCCATCGCCGAGGCGGCCGAGTACCTCAAGGGCCTCGAGATGACCGACCGCGAGCGCCAGATCGGCGAGCGCGTGCTCAAGGAGATCCACGAGCGGCTGCGGTTCCTGCTCGACGTCGGCCTCGACTACCTCAGCCTCGACCGCGCGGCGGGGTCGTTGTCCGGCGGCGAGGCGCAGCGCATCCGACTCGCCACCCAGATCGGGGCCGGTCTCGTCGGCGTCCTGTACGTCCTCGACGAGCCGTCGATCGGGCTGCACCAGCGCGACAACCACCGGCTCATCGAGACCCTCGTCCGACTGCGCGACATGGGCAACACGCTCATCGTCGTCGAGCACGACGAGGACACCATCAAGGCAGCCGACTGGGCCGTCGACATCGGACCCGGCGCCGGCGAGCACGGTGGCCAGGTCATCGTGTCCGGGCCGGTCAAGCAGCTGCTGAAGAGCAAGGACTCCGTCACCGGACAGTACCTCTCCGGGCGGCAGTCGATCCCGGTGCCCGAGGTCCGGCGTCCGCGCGAGAAGGGTCGCGAGATCACGATCCACGGCGCCCGCGAGAACAACCTGCGCGACATCGACGTCACGTTCCCGCTCGGCCAGCTGGTGGCGGTCACGGGCGTGTCGGGCTCGGGCAAGTCGACGCTCGTCAACGACATCCTCTACACGTCGCTCGCCCGTCAGATCTACGGCGCGCGCACCATCCCCGGACGGCACCGGACCATCAGCGGCGCCGACAACGTCGACAAGATCATCCACGTCGACCAGTCGCCGATCGGTCGGACCCCGCGGTCGAACCCCGCCACCTACACGGGTGTGTTCGACCACGTCCGCAAGCTGTTCGCGCAGACGCCCGAGGCGAAGATGCGCGGCTACCAGCAGGGTCGCTTCTCCTTCAACGTCAAGGGCGGTCGCTGCGAGGCGTGCTCCGGCGACGGCACGATCAAGATCGAGATGAACTTCCTGCCCGACGTGTACGTGCCGTGCGAGGTCTGCCACGGAGCGCGCTACAACCGCGAGACGCTCGAGGTGCGCTACAAGGGTCGCACCATCGCCGAGGTGCTCGACATGCCGATCGAGGAGGCCGTCGAGTTCTTCGAGGCCATCCCCGCGATCGCCCGTCACCTGCGCACGCTGGTCGACGTCGGGCTCGGCTACGTCCGCCTCGGCCAGAGCGCGCCGACGCTCTCCGGCGGCGAGGCGCAGCGCGTCAAGCTCGCGTCGGAGCTGCAGAAGCGCTCGACCGGCCGGACCCTCTACGTGCTCGACGAGCCGACGACGGGCCTGCACTTCGAGGACATCCGCAAGCTGCTGCTCGTCCTCGGCCGTCTCGTCGACTCCGGCAACTCGGTCGTCGTCATCGAGCACAACCTCGACGTCATCAAGACGGCCGACTGGCTCATCGACATGGGCCCCGAGGGCGGCTCCGGCGGCGGCACCCTCCTCGCCGAGGGCACCCCCGAGCACGTCGCCACCGTCGAGGCCTCCCACACCGGCCGCTTCCTCGCCCCCCTCCTCACCTGACCGGAGCGGAGATTCCCAGGTCGACCTGGGAATCTCCGCCGAGCACGGGAAACTCAGCGGCGCACGGAGAGGTTTCCGTGCGCCGCTGAGATCTCTACGCTTCGGTCACGCGATGTGGCGGCGACGGCGGCGATAGATGCGGTCGGACTGCTCGAGCTCGTGGGCGATGCGTCGCCCCGTGGCCCCTGCGTGCTTCGGCGTCACCTCCGAGAAGGTGGCACGAGAGACGCCGAAGTCACGGCGTCGGATGCGGTCCTCCCGGTGCTTCTCGCGCACGACGACGTCGCTCGCATCCTCACCCGGCCGAAGGTCGCGCCAGTACTTGCGCCGACCGTCGACCTCGCCGACGTGACGATGCTCCGGCCATCCGACGTCGGTCCAGGCGAAGACCTCCCCGCGATCGTCGGCGACAGGGAACTGCGTGACCGGTATCGGTAGTCCGGCCTCGAAGCACACCTGCCGGAGCAGCGACTCGGCCGCTGTGTGGGCTCCGGGGTCCGCCCGACGCACGACGAGTCGAGCCAGCCGTGACCCCTGCCATCCCCGGAAGCGTCCGGTGGCCTCCTGGAGCGCTGCGCGTTCGGCCAGGCCCAGGTGCAGCGCCGAGTCCATGACGACGAGCGCGCGCCGGACGTCCTGACCGCACGCCACCTGAAACGCAGCGTGGTCGGCTCGCACCGCGGGAAGACCAGAGAGAGTCTCGACGACCTCAACGCCGTCGAGCCTTCGATGGTGGTGCACTCCCGACTCCGACCGTGCCGAACCCGGATCGAGCCTCATCACGTGGACGACTTGCAGGTCGACCGCCCACGTGGCCATGCCGTGCGCGATTGCTGCACTGTGGTGCGACAATGCCATGCTCCCTGGCGCGAACTTCGCCAGCACACTGCGGGCGAGGAGCAGGTGACGCTGCTCCCGGTCGAGGGACGCGAGGAAGTGCGGGAGGGCGTAGGTCCCGACCCGGATTCGTGTCAACACACCTGCCATCAGGTGCGCCGCGATGCTCTGGTCGCTCCACCCCAGAGCGAGAAGGTCCGATCGGAGCACGAACCCTCCTCGTTCTCTCGCGGCGTGCTCGACCTCGTTCATGCCTCCGAGCCTGGCGTCTGCTCGGGGAAGTCGGAACGCCGCTTCTCAGCCCTGTGGACGACAGCGACCATCCGCTGAACCCGGTGTGGACGGCCGGCACGAAGCACGGGAATCTCAGCGAAGCACGGGGAGCAAGCCGTGCTTCGTTGAGATTCCCGTGCTCCGTCGCAGATTCCCAGGTCGACCTGGGAATCTCCGTCGAGGGTGTCGGTGGGGGCTCGTAGGGTGGGGGAGTGGCGGATCCAGCGACCTATCGGCCGGCTCCGGGGGAGATCCCCGTCGAGCCCGGGGTGTACCGGTTCCGGGACGCGCAGGGGAGGGTGATCTACGTCGGGAAGGCGAAGTCCCTCCGCGCCCGGCTCAACTCCTACTTCCAGGACGTCGCGGGCCTGCACGAGCGCACCGCGCGCATGGTCACCACGGCCGCGTCGGTCGACTGGACCGTGGTCACCACCGAGGTCGAGGCGCTGCAGCTCGAGTACACGTGGATCAAGGAGTTCGACCCGCGGTTCAACGTCAAGTACCGCGACGACAAGAGCTACCCGTGGCTCGCGGTCACGGTCGGCGAGGAGGTGCCGCGCGTGCAGGTCATGCGCGGTGCGCAGCGCAAGGGCGTGCGCTACTTCGGCCCCTACGGCCACGCCTGGGCCATCCGCGACACCGTCGACACGCTGCTGCGCGTTTTCCCGATGCGCTCCTGCTCCGCCGGCGTCTACCGACGAGCGCAGGGCATCGGGCGTCCCTGCCTCCTCGGCGACATCGGCAAGTGCGCCGCGCCGTGCGTCGGACGGGTCACGCCCGAGGAGCACCGCGACATCGTCGACGACTTCATGGCGTTCATGGGCGGGCAGACCTCCGGCTTCGTCAAGGGCATCGAACAGAAGATGCGCCACGCCGCGGAGCAGCAGGAGTACGAGCTGGCCGCGAAGTACCGCGACGACCTCGGGGCTCTCCGTCGGGCGCTCGAGAAGCAGACGGTCGTGCTCGGCGACGGCACCGACGCCGACGTGCTCGGCTTCGTCGACGACCCCCTCGAGGTGGCCGTGCAGATCTTCTCCGTCCGTGGCGGACGCATCCGCGGCCAGCGCGGGTGGGTCGCCGACAAGGCCGACGACGCCGACTTCCCCGAGCTCGTGCAGCGCGCCGTCATGACCCTGTACGAGAACACCACCACCGAGGCCATCCCGCGCCAGGTGCTCGTGCCCGAGCTGCCCGCCGACGTCGACGCCGTCACCGAGCTGCTCACCGAGCTGCGCGGCGGTCCGGTGCGGATCCGGGTGCCGCAGCGCGGCGACAAGAAGCGCCTGCTCGAGACCGTCGAGCAGAACGCGCAGCAGGTCATGGCCCGGCACAAGCTCAAGCGCGCCGGCGACCTCACCGCGCGGAGCAAGGCGCTCGAGGAGATCCAGGAGTACCTCGACCTGCCCACCGCGCCGCTGCGCATCGAGTGCTACGACGTGTCGAACCTGCAGGGCACCGAGATCGTCGCCTCCATGGTGGTCTTCGAGGACGGTCTGCCGCGCAAGGGCGAGTACCGCCGCTTCACCATCCGTCACGAGGGCCAGAGCGACGTCGCCGCCATGCACGAGGTCATCACCCGACGCTTCCAGCGGCTGCTGAAGGCGCGCAAGGAGGGCGACGAGGTGCCCGGCATCGACCCCGAGACCGGGCTGCCGCGCAAGTTCGCGTACGCGCCCGGGCTGGTCGTCGTCGACGGCGGCCCGCCGCAGGTCGCGGCGGCCCAGGCGGCCATGGACGAGCTCGGCATCACCGACGTCGCCCTGTGCGGGCTCGCGAAGCGGCTGGAGGAGGTGTGGGTGCCGCAGGACGTCGACCCCGTCATCTTCCCGCGCACCAGTGAGGCGCTCTACCTCCTGCAGCGCGTGCGCGACGAGGCGCACCGCTTCGCGATCACCCACCACCGGCAGCGTCGTGCGAAGGCCATGACCGGCAGCGCGCTCGACGACGTCCCGGGGCTCGGGCCGAGCCGGCGCAAGGCCCTCATGGCGGCGTTCGGGTCGGTCCGCAAGATCCGCGCCGCGAGCGTCGAGGAGGTGGCGGCCGTGCCCGGGTTCGGACGCGCTACGGCAGAATCCGTCGTGGCGGCACTCGCCGCCGACACGCCCGGGCCCACCGTCGACACCGCGACGGGGGAGATCGTGGAGGACCGATGACCCCGCTGACCACCTTCGTCGTCGTCACCGGCATGACCGGTGCGGGTCGCGGCACCGCCGCGAAGGCGCTCGAGAAGCTCGGCTACTACGTCATCGACAACCTGCCCGCCGCGATGATCGAGGAGGCCGTCGACGCCGTCCAGGGCGCCGACGTCCCGCGTCTGGCCGTCGTCGTCGACTCCCGCTCCGGTGCGTTCTTCGGTGGCCTCACCGACGCGCTCGAGTCGCTGCGCGAGCGCGGCATCCGGGCGCGCGTGCTCTACCTCGAGGCCGCCGACGAGGTCCTCGTCCGCCGTCAGGAGGCCGCGCGCCGACCGCACCCGCTCAGCATGGAGGGACGGCTGCTCGACGGCTTCAACCGCGAGCGCGAGCTGCTGCGCACGGTCCGCGGTCGCGCCGACATCGTCATCGACACGACGCGGCTCAACATCCACCACCTCGCCCGGCGGGTCCAGGCCGCGTTCGAGGAGCCCGGTGCCCTGGGGCTGCGGGCGTCGGTGATGTCGTTCGGCTTCAAGTACGGCATCCCCATCGACGCCGACATGGTCGCCGACATGCGCTTCCTGCCCAACCCGTACTGGGTCGAGGAGCTCCGGCCGATGAGCGGCCTCGACGCCCCGGTCAGCGAGTACGTGCTCAGCCAGCCGAAGGCCGAGGAGTTCCTCGACTCCTACGAGAACCTCGTCGACATGCTCACCGACGGGTTCCTGCACGAGGACAAGCGCTTCCTGACCATCGCGATCGGCTGCACCGGCGGACGTCACCGCAGCGTCGCCATGTCCGAGGCGTTCGCCGAGCGGCTGCGCGGCCACGGCGTGCGCACGCTCGTCGTCCACCGCGACCTGGGGCGCGAGTGACCACCCCGCCGACGGCACCTCCCGGCGGCGTCCGGGTCGTCGCCCTCGGCGGCGGGCACGGGCTGGCCGCGAGCCTGTCCGCGCTGCGTCTGCTCGACACCCAGCTCACCGGCATCGTCACCGTCGCCGACAACGGCGGCTCTTCCGGCCGGCTGCGCGAGGAGCTCGGGGTGCTGCCGCCCGGCGACCTGCGGATGGCGCTCGCCGCCCTGTGCGCCGACGACCAGTGGGGCCGGCAGTGGGCCACGGTCCTGCAGCACCGCTTCAGTAGCGACGGCCCGCTCGACCAGCACGCCGTCGGCAACCTGCTCATCGCGGCGATCTGGGGGATCCTCGACGACCACGTCGCCGGGCTCGACCTCGTCGGCGACCTCCTCGGCGCGCGGGGCCGGGTGCTCCCCATGGCCGCCGTCCCGTTGCACATCGAGGCGGACGTGCACCTGCGCGCAGACCCCGACCGGCTCACCGTGGTGCGCGGCCAGGCGCAGGTCGCGTCCGTCGACGGGCAGGTGGTGAGCGTCCGGCTCGACCCGGAGGACCCGCCGGCGTGTCCCGAGGCCGTCGAGGCCGTGGAGGCGGCCGACTGGGTCGTCGTCGGCCCCGGCTCGTGGTTCACCTCGGTCATGCCGAACCTGCTGGTGCCGCAGCTGCGCGACGCGCTCGAGCGCACGTCGGCGCGCCGCGCGCTCGTGCTCAACCTCAGCGAGCAGGAGGGCGAGACCGAGGGGCTCTCGCCGACCGACCACCTCGAGGTGCTCGCCGCGCACGCCCCCGACCTACGGCTCGACGTCGTCCTCGCCGACCACTCGCTCGTCGACGACGCAGGCGTGCTCGAGCGGGCCGCGCAGTCGCTCGGCGCACGCGTCGTGGCGGCCGACGTCGCGGTCGCCCGGGGCGCCGACCAGCACGACCCCGCCCGGCTGGCCCGGGCCTTCGAAGGGTTCTTGCGCGCGGGCATACAGTGAGGGTCTGACTGCACGCGACGACGTTGGAGGACGCCCGCATGGCCATGACGGCTCAGGTCAAGTCGGAGCTCGCGAGCACCACGGTGACGAAGGCGTGCTGCCGCAAGGCGGAGGTCGCCTCGATGCTGCGCTTCGCCGGCGGTCTGCACATCGTGGCGGGTCGCATCGTGGTGGAGGCCGAGCTCGACACCGGCGCCGTCGCGCGGCGTCTGCGCCGCGACATCCAGGAGGTCTACGGGCACGCGAGCGAGATCCTCGTCGTCCAGGGCACCAATCTGCGCAAGGGCACGCACTACGTGGTGCGGGTGGCCAAGGACGGTGAGGCGCTCGCCCGCCAGACCGGCCTCATCGACGCGAGCGGTCGCCCCGTCCGCGGGCTGCCGCCGCAGATCGTCTCCGGTGCGTCGTGCGACTCCGTCGCCGCCTGGCGCGGCACGTTCCTCGCGCACGGCTCGCTCACCGAGCCCGGCCGCTCGTCGGCGCTCGAGGTGAGCTGCCCCGGTCCCGAGGCGGCGCTGGCGCTCGTGGGCGCCGCGCGCCGGCTCGGCATCAGCGCCAAGGCGCGTGAGGTGCGCGGTGGCGACCGCGTCGTCATCCGCGACGGCGAGGCCATCGGTGCGCTCCTGACCCGCCTCGGGGCGCACGAGACGCTGCTGGCGTGGGAGGAGCGCCGCATGCGCCGCGAAGTGCGTGCCACCGCCAACCGGCTCGCGAACTTCGACGACGCCAACCTGCGTCGCTCGGCCCGCGCGGCGGTCGCTGCCGGAGCCCGGGCACAGCGCGCGCTGGAGATCCTCGGCGAGGACGTCCCGGACCACCTGCGGATGGCCGGCGACCTGCGCGTCGAGCACCGGCAGGCCAGCCTCGAGGAGCTCGGTGCCCTGCACGAGCCCCCGCTCACGAAGGACGCGATCGCGGGTCGTATCCGCCGCCTCCTGGCCATGGCCGACAAGCGCGCGTCCGACCTCGGCATCCCCGACACCGAGGCGAGCGTCAACGAGGATGCGCTCCCCGAGGCCTGACGCCGACGCCGTCGCGGCCCGTCTGCGCGCCGCCGGGTGCGTGTTCGCCGACGACGAGGCGCGTCTGCTGCTCGCCGAGCACGAGGCGGGCCGTCCGCTCCACGACATGGTCGCTCGACGGGTCGCCGGCGAGCCGCTCGAGCAGGTGCTCGGCTGGGCCGAGCTCGACGGCGTGCGCGTACGGCTGCGGCCGGGCGTCTTCGTGCCGCGGCGCCGCTCCGCCGCCCTCGTCCACGCGGCCCTCGAGGTCGTCGACCGCGAGGCCCGCGCCGTGGTCGTCGACCTGTGCTGCGGGTCGGGGGCCCTGGGGCTCGCGGTCTCCCGCTCGGTGCCCCACCTCGAGCTGCACGCGGCCGACGTCGACCCGACGGCCTGTGCTTGTGCCCGCGACAACCTCGACGGCGTCGGCGAGGTCCACCAGGGAGACCTGCTCGACGCGCTGCCCGCCGACCTGGCCGGGCGTGTGGACCTGCTGCTCGTGAACGCGCCCTACGTTCCGACGGCAGACCTCGTCACGCTGCCGCGCGAGGCCCGCGACCACGAGTCCGCGACCGCGCTCGACGGTGGCGCCGACGGCGTGGTGCTGCACCGGCGCGTCGCAGCAGACGCCGGGGCCTGGGTCCGCCGCGGAGGACGGGTGCTGGTCGAGACCTCCAGGCGCCAGGCGCCGCTCACCGTCGCCGGCTTCGCCCCGGCCGACTGGCACGTCGACGTGCTCACCGACGACGACCTCGGCGCGACCGTGGTGCGGGCGACTCGCCGGTAGCCGACGCGACTCGATAGGCTGGCGCCCACCACACCCCGACCCCAGTAGGAGCAGGTTTCACCGTGACCGTTCGCGTGGGCATCAACGGCTTCGGCCGCATCGGCCGCAACTTCTTCCGGGCGGCCCGTGCCGCCGGGACCGACATCGAGATCGTCGCCGTCAACGACCTGACGGACAACAAGACGCTCGCGACGCTCCTCAAGTACGACTCGATCCTGGGCCGCCTCGACGCCGACGTGTCCTACGACGACACGTCGATCACCGTCGGCGACCAGAAGATCGCCGCGTTCGCCGAGCGCGACCCCGCGAAGCTCGACTGGGCCTCGGTCGGCGTCGACATCGTCGTCGAGTCCACCGGCTTCTTCACCGACGCCACCAAGGCGAAGGCGCACGTCGACGGCGGCGCCAAGAAGGTCATCATCTCCGCCCCGGCGAAGAACGAGGACATCACCATCGTCATGGGCGTCAACCACGACCTCTACGACGGTGCGCAGCACACGGTCATCTCCAACGCCTCCTGCACCACCAACTGCCTCGCCCCGATGGCCAAGGCGCTCAACGACGCCCTCGGCATCGAGCAGGGCCTCATGACGACGATCCACGCGTACACGCAGGACCAGAACCTGCAGGACGCGCCGCACAGCGACCTGCGTCGCGCCCGCGCCGCCGCGCTCAACATCGTGCCCACCTCCACGGGTGCCGCGAAGGCCGTCAGCCTCGTGCTCCCCGAGCTCAAGGGCAAGCTCGACGGCTACGCGCTGCGCGTGCCGGTGCCCACCGGCTCGGCTACCGACCTCACCTTCACCGCGTCGCGCGAGACGTCGGTCGAGGAGGTCAACGAGATCCTGAAGACGGCCTCCGAGGGCGCGCTCAAGGGCTTCCTCACCTACACCGAGGACCCGATCGTCTCCTCCGACATCGTCACCGACCCGTCGTCGTGCATCTTCGACTCGGGCCTGACGAAGGTCATCGGCGACCAGGTCAAGGTCGTCGGCTGGTACGACAACGAGTGGGGCTACTCCAACCGCCTCGTCGACCTCGTCAAGCACGTCGGCGCCTCTCTCTGACGTGGCGGCCCAGACGATCGACGACCTGCTCGCGAGCCGCGGGGGAGACCTCAGCGGCACGCGGGTGCTGGTCCGCAGCGACCTGAACGTGCCGCTGGACGGCAGCACGATCACCGACGACGGCCGCGTGCGCGCCAGCGTCCCGACCATCCAGAAGCTCGCCGGTGCCGGTGCGCGCGTGCTCGTCACCGCGCACCTCGGCCGGCCGAAGGGTGCGCCGGACCCCGCCTACTCGCTGGAGCCCGTGGCCGAGCGCCTCGCCGAGTTGCTCGGCACGCCCGTGCTGTTCGCCAACGACACCGTCGGCACCGAGGCGCAGCGGATCACCGCGGCGCTGCAGGACGGCCAGGTGGCCGTGCTCGAGAACGTCCGCTTCAACGAGGGCGAGACGAGCAAGGACGACGCCGTCCGCGGCGCGTTCGCCGACGAGCTCGCGGCGCTGGCCGACGTGTTCGTCTCCGACGGGTTCGGGGTCGTGCACCGCAAGCAGGCCAGCGTCTACGACGTCGCCACGCGGCTCCCGGCCGTGGTCGGCGGTCTCGTGCAGGCCGAGGTGGAGGTGCTGGAGCGGCTCACCGAGTCGCCCGAGCGCCCCTACGTCGTCGTGCTGGGCGGGTCGAAGGTCTCCGACAAGCTGGGCGTCATCGACAACCTGATCGAGAAGGCCGACAGCCTGCTCATCGGCGGCGGCATGGTCTTCACGTTCCTCAAGGCGCAGGGCCACGACGTCGGCTCCTCGCTGCTCGAGGCCGACCAGCTCGACGTCGCCCGCGAGTACGTCGAGCGCGCTGCCGCGCGGGGCGTCGACCTCGTGCTCCCGACCGACGTCGTCGTCGCGCCGGAGTTCTCGGCCGACGCCCCGGCCACGGTCGTCGCCGCCGACGCGATGCCCGACGACCAGATGGGCCTCGACATCGGCCCGGAGAGCGCCGAGCGCTTCGCCGAGGTCGTGCGCGGCGCGCGCACCGTCTTCTGGAACGGCCCCATGGGCGTGTTCGAGTTCGAGGCGTTCGCGGCCGGCACGAAGGCCGTCGCGCAGGCGCTCACCGAGGTCGACGGACTGTCGGTCGTCGGCGGGGGCGACTCCGCCGCGGCGGTGCGCCAGCTCGGCTTCACCGACGACCAGTTCGGCCACATCTCCACCGGGGGCGGCGCGAGCCTCGAGTACCTCGAGGGCAAGACCCTGCCCGGCCTGCAGATCCTCGAGAAGGAGTCCTGATGGCACGCACCCCTCTCATGGCGGGCAACTGGAAGTCCAACCTCAACCACCAGGAGGCCGTCGTCCTGGTGCAGAAGCTGGCCTGGACCCTGCAGGACAAGAAGCACGACGCCGCCCGGTCCGAGGTCGTCGTCATCCCGCCCTTCACCGACATCCGCAGCGTGCAGACGCTCGTCGACGGCGATCGGCTGCCCATCCGCTACGGCGCGCAGGACGTGTCCGAGCACGACGGCGGGGCGTACACCGGCGAGGTCACGGCAGCGATGCTCGCCAAGCTCGGCTGCTCCTACGTCGTCGTCGGCCACTCCGAGCGTCGTGAGTACCACGGCGAGACCGACGCGGTGGTGAACGCCAAGGCCACGCGGGCCCTGGCCGCCGACATCACGCCGATCGTCTGCGTGGGCGAGGGGCTGGAGGTCCGCCAGGCCGGCGACCACGTCGCGTACACGCTCGACCAGCTCGACGGCTCGCTCGCCGGGCTGACGCCCGAGCAGGTCGCGGGCCTCGTCGTCGCCTACGAGCCCGTCTGGGCCATCGGCACCGGCGAGGTGGCCACGCCCGAGGACGCGCAGGAGGTGTGTGCGGCCATCCGGTCCCGGATCGCCGAGACCTGCTCTTCCGAGGCGGCGCAGGCGGTGCGTATCCTGTACGGCGGATCGGTGAAGGCGGCCAACATCGCCGCGATCATGGCCAAGTCCGACGTGGACGGCGCCCTGGTCGGCGGTGCGAGCCTCCAGGCGGAGGAGTTCGCCGCCATCGCCCGGTTCTACGACATGCCGGCCCTGCCCTCCTGATGGAAGACCTGAACCTGTGATCATCCTGTTGTCGTCCGTGCTGACGATCTCGAGCCTGCTCATGATCGTCCTGATCCTCATGCACAAGGGACGCGGAGGCGGTCTGTCCGACATGTTCGGCGGCGGCATCTCCAGCTCCCTCGGTGGCTCGTCCGTGGCCGAGCGCAACCTCGACCGCATCACCGTCGGCATCGCCGTCGTGTGGACGGTCTCGGTCATCCTGCTGGGCCTCCTGCTGAAGGTGAGCAACTGACATGGCGGCGGGAGCGATCCGCGGCAGCCGCATCGGCTCGGGGCCCATGGGCGAGGCCGAGCGTGGCGAGGCCGCGCCGCGCAAGGCGGTCACCTACTTCTGCGCCAACGACCACCAGACGGCGCTGAACTTCGCGCTCGAGGCGGAGCCGCCGGAGTCGTGGGACTGCCCGCGCTGCGGCCTCCCGGCCAGCCACGACGCCGAGAACCGTCCGACGGCCCCGAAGACGGAGCCCTACAAGACGCACCTGGCCTACGTGAAGGAGCGTCGCAGCGAGGACGAGGCGCAGGTGATCCTCACCGAGGCGCTCGACTCGCTCCGGTCGCGTCGCAAGTCCGGCGAGATCATCTTCTGACCGTCCCCGCGGTCCGGAACACCATCGCCCTCCACGCCGAGCGTGGAGGGCGGTGTCGTTCCCGCAGCGGGGGTGGTGCTCGGCGTCAGAGCCGGCCGGCGGCGTCCTCGTCGAGGAACCAGAGCGTCTCGTCGCGACCGTGCGCGCCGCGTGCCGGGGTCTCCTCCAGGGAGCCGTCGGCGGCGAGCGCCCGGGCCACCGCGTCGGCCTTGCCGTCGCCGGAGACGAGGAACCAGGTGGCGCGCGTGTGGTTGAGCGCCGGGAAGGTCAGGCTCGTGCGCTCCGGCGGGGGCTTGGGGGAGTCGAAGACCTCCACGCAACGACGCTCCTGCTCGTGCACCTGGGCGAAGCCCGGGAACAGCGACGCGACGTGCCCGTCGGGTCCGACGCCGAGCAGCACGACGTCGAAGGGTTCGTCGGGCAGGGACGCGCCGTACCCGTCGGCCGCCTCGGCCATCGACGTCGAGCAGCCGTGCGCCGGCATGCTGTGCACCTGCGACGCCGGGACAGACAGCCGGTCGAGGAAGCTGTCGCGCGCCTGGCGGTCGTTGCGGTCCTCGTGCCCCTCCGGGACGAAGCGCTCGTCGCCGAACCAGTAGACGACGTCGGACCAGTCGGCGGCCTCGGCGTCGAGCCGCTCGTAGATCGCGATGGCGATCGTGCCGCCGGTGAGCACCACGTGCGGCGTGCGTCCCTCGGCCTGGACGGCTGCGACACGCTCGGCGAGCGCGGCGGCCACGGCCGCCGCGAGGGCGTCGGCGCCGGTATGGACGAGGGTGCGGGCGGCGGGGGCGTCGGGCATCAGGACTCCAGGAGGTGGGTGAGGGTCTCGTGGTAGACGTCGTCGGCGTCGAGGCGGCGCAGGTCCTCGGCGAGCAGCTCTGCCAGCGTGCGCGGGCCGAGCGGGACGTGCCGCGGCGCGGCGCCCGGGATCGAGAACAGACAGGTCTCGGCGTCGATGCGCTCGATGGTGACGTCGCCGGCGTCGGTCTCCAGCACGACGCGGGCGATCTGCTCGCCCTCGCTGCGCCGCTCGGTGATCGGCACCCGCAGCCGCGACTGCAGCCACGCGGTCAGCAGACGCGCCGCCGGGTTGCCCGACCCCGCCTCGACGCTGCCGCGGTGCACGGTGCCCGTGGCCTGGTCGAGGGCGGCGGCCAGCAGGGCACGCCACGGCGTGAGGCGCGTCCACGACAGGTCGGTGTCGCCCGGGCTGTAGTGCCGCGCCGTCGCCTTGAGCGTCCGGACCGGGGAGTCCGACGCCTCGGCGTCGGTGAGCCGGCGCTGCGCGAGCCGGCCGATCGGGTCCTGCGACGGGTTCGTCGGCGGCTTGCCCGGCCACCACACCACGACGGGGGAGTCGGGCAGCAGCAGGGGGAGCACGACCGACTCCGCGTGCTTGGTGAGCGGTCCGGAGAGCCGCAGCAGGATGGACTCGCCGGCGGCGTTCTCGCCCACCCGCACCGTCGCGTCGACCCGCGGGTGACCGCGACCGTCGCCGAGCACGATGCCGATCACGCGCGACGGGTGCTCGCGCGAGAGCGCCGCCGCCGTGCGCAGCGACTCGCCGACCGTCTCGTCGTCGGTGACGACGAGCGCCGTCAGCACCATGTCCATGGCGGGGCTGCCGGAGTCGACCCGGGCCCGGACGAGGGCGCGGGCGATCTGCGGCGACGTCGTGTTCTCGAGGTTGATCTGCATCAGGGACGCCTCCAGGTGCGACCGTCGCGCTCCATCATGGCGTCGGCGGTGGGCGGACCCCACGTGCCCGACGTGTAGGTGTCGATGCTCTTCTCCCGCTGCCAGTGCGCAATGACCGGGTCGAGGATCTTCCAGGAGAGCTCGACCTCCTCCTGCTGCGGGAAGAGCGGCGGGTCGCCTAGGAGCACGTCGAGGATGAGCCGCTCGTACGCCTCCGGGCTGCTCTCGACGAACGCCCCGCCGTAGGCGAAGTCCATGAGCACGTCGCGGATCTCCATCGTCGTGCCAGGGACCTTCGCGCCGAAGCGCAGCGTGACGCCCTCGTCGGGCTGGATCCGCATGACCAGCGCGTTGCGGCCCAGCTCCTCGATGTCGTTCTTGCTGAACGGCTGGTGCGGCGCCGCCTTGAAGACCACGGCCACCTCGGTGACGCGCCGACCCAGCCGCTTGCCGGTGCGCAGGTAGAACGGCACGCCCGCCCACCGCCGCGTGGCGATGTCGATCTTGATGGCCGCGTACGTCTCGGTGCGCGAGCCCTCCGGGATGCCCTGCTCCTCGAGGTAGCCGACCACGTGCTCGCCGCCCGCCCAGCCGGCGGTGTACTGGGCCTGCGCCGTGTGCTGGGCCATCGGGGTGGCGGGCCGCGCGTTCGCGAGGATCTTCTGCTTCTCCAGCCGCAGGCTCTCGGCGTTGAAGGAGACCGGCTCCTCCATCGCGATGAGCGCCATCAGCTGCAGCAGGTGGTTCTGGATCACGTCGCGCGCCGCGCCGATGCCGTCGTAGTAGCCCGCGCGGGTGCCGATGCCGATGTCCTCGGCCATGGTGATCTGGACGTGGTCGACGTAGTGGCTGTTCCACAGCGGCTCGAACATGCCGTTGGCGAAGCGCAGCGCCAGGATGTTCTGGACCGTCTCCTTGCCGAGGTAGTGGTCGATGCGGAACACGCTCTCGCGAGGGAAGACCTCCGAGACGAGCGTGTTGAGCTCCCGGGCCGACGCGAGGTCGTGCCCGAAGGGCTTCTCGATGACGACGCGGCGCCAGCCGCCGGACTGGTCGGCGAGCCCGTGCTCCTTGATCTTGCCGACGACCACGGGGAACAGGCCGGGCGGGATCGACAGATAGAAGGCGTGGTTGCCGCCCGTGCCCTGCTGCTCGTCGAGCTCGGCCATCGTCGCGGCCAGCTGCAGCCACGCGGCGTCGTCGTCGAAGGACCCCGGCACGAACCGGATGCCCGCCTCGAGCTGCGTCCAGACGGTCTCGCGCCAGGGCGTGCGTGCGCCGGCCTGCGCGGCGGCCTTCAGCATCTCCGAGAACGACTGGTCGCCGAAGTCCTGCCGGGCGAAGCCGACGAGCGCGAAGCCCGGCGGGAGCAGGCCGCGGTTGGCGAGGTCGTAGATGGCCGGGATCAGCTTCTTGCGCGCCAGGTCGCCCGTGACGCCGAACATGACCACGCTGCACGGGCCCGCGATGCGCGGCAGGCGCCGGTCGCGGACGTCGCGCAGCGGGTTGCTCTGCATCGCCACGGCTCAGCCCAGCAGGTCGCGCAGCGGGGCGGCCGCGGCCTGCGGGTCGGAGAGGTGCAGGCGCAGGACCGGACGGCCGTGGTCGCGCAGGACCTGCGCGTCGCCGGCGGCCTGGGAGGCGATGAACTCCCCGAACGTGAAGTCGCGACCGGGGACCGCGAGGTCCTCGTGCGGGTCGCTCGTCAGCTGGAGGAACACGCCCGTCGCCGGGCCGCCCTTGTGGTACTGGCCCGTGGAGTGCAGGAACCGCGGCCCCCACCCGAACGTGACGGGGCGCCCGGTCCGGCGGGCGAGCTGCTCGCGCAGCCCCGCGTAGGCGCTGAGGTCCCAGCGGTCCAGGTAGGCCTGGACGGCGAGGTACCCGTGCTCGTCGTCGACCTGCGCGAGGAGCTGCTCCACGGCGTCGGCGAGGCTGGAGGCGTCGGTGCCGAACGCGGAGACCGGTCCCTCGACCAGGTCGGCGCCCGGCTCGTTGTCACCGCCGCCGCTGAGCTTGTCGCGAGCGGCCTGCTTGGCGCTCTCGACGTCGGGCTGGTCGAACGGGTTGATGCCGATCAGGGCGCCCGCGACGCTCACGGCCACCTCCCACAACAGCATCTGCGCTCCGAGGCCGCCGGTGACGCCCGCGGCCCAGCCGGACGTGCTCGTCGGGGTGTCCGAGGAGCCGGAGACGGCCAGGAAGGAGTCGGGCGTGCTCGGCTCGACGTTCACCGCGTGGCTGCTCTCGACCACGACGGGCAGGATGCCGTGGCCGATCTTGCCCGTCGACTCGGCGACGAGCTGCTCGATCCAGTCGCCGACGCCCCAGGCCACGGCCGTGCCGGCGTCGTGGTCGAGGAGCACCAGCTTGTCGACGGAGGAGCGGTTGGCGACGCCGAGCGCGGCCCCGAGGCGCAGCGCCGGGTTGGCGGCGTCGTCGGCGAACAGCGTCGCCGTGGCGTCGGCGGCCTCGTCGAGCAGATCGCCGATGTCGGCACCGGCGAGACCGCTCGGCACCAGGCCGAACGCGGTGAGCGCGGAGTAGCGACCACCGACCTCGGGGTCGGCGTGGAACACGCGGTACCCGGCCTGCGTCGCCTGCTCGTCGAGCGGCGAGCCGGGGTCGGTGACGACCACGAGGTGGTCGGCAGGGGAGAGCCCCGCCTCGGTGAAGGCGTGCTCGTAGGCGCGACGCTGGCTGTCGGTCTCGACGGTGCCGCCGGACTTGCTCGACACGACCACGACCGTGCGCTCGAGGCGGTCGGCGATCGCCGTCCGCACCATGTCGGGCTGGGAGGAGTCGAGCACGGTCAGCTCGACGCCGGCAGCGGCGCAGATGACCTCAGGGGCCAGCGACGAGCCGCCCATCCCGCAGAGGACGACGTGGTCGAGACCGCGCTCGTGCAGCTCGGCACGCAGCGCCTCGACCTCGGCGACGAGCGGTCGCGACGACTCCGCGAGCGTCGTCCAGGACAACCGCTTGGCCGCCTCGGACTCCGCGTCGGGACCCCACAGGATGGCGTCGTGGGCGTGCAGCCGCGAGGCGAAGCGGTCGGCGACGAGCTCCGCGAGCGCGGCGTCGAGGGCGGCCTGGTCGGCGACGGTGAGCGTGACGTCCGGTGCCGCCATGGCTCAGGCCTTCTCGAGCTCGGAGCGGACGCTGTCGAGCAGCTCGGCCCAGGAGGCGTCGAACTTCTCGAGGCCCTCCTTCTCGAGCTTGGCCACGACCTCGTCGTAGCCGATGCCCTTCGCCTCGAGGTCGGCGATGACCTGGCGGGACTCGTCGTAGCGGCCGGTGACCCGGTCGCCCTCGACCTCGCCGTGGTCGGCGAAGGCCTGCAGCGTCTTCTCCGGCATCGTGTTGACGGTGTCGGCGACCACGAGCTCGGTCACGTAGAGCGTGTCGGGGTAGGCAGGGTCCTTCACGCCGGTGGACGCCCACAGCGGCCGCTGGGGGCGGGCGCCGCGCTCGCGCAGCGAGCCGAAGCGCTCGGAGCCGAAGACCTCCTCGAAGGCCTCGTACGCGAGCCGCGCGTTGGCGATGGCCGCCTTGCCGCGCAGGGGGTCACCCTCCTCGAGCCGGCCGTCGACCTCGCTGTCGACGCGGCTCACGAAGAACGACGCCACCGAGTGGATGGCCGAGAGGTCGCGACCGGCCTCGGCGGCGCGCTCGAGACCCTCGACGTAGGCGTCCATGACGGCGCGGTAGCGCTCGAGGGAGAAGATCAGCGTGACGTTGACGCTGATGCCCTCGGCGATCGCGTCGGCGATGGCCGGGAGGCCCTCGACGGTCGCGGGGATCTTGATGAGCAGGTTCGGCCGGTCGACCGTCTCCCACAGCCGCTTCGCGATCGTGGTGGTGCGGGCGGTGTCACGGGCCGCGCCCGGGTCGACCTCGATCGAGACGCGGCCGTCGACGCCGTCGGTGCGGTCGTGGACGGGTCGCAGCACGTCGCACGCCTCGCGCACGTCAGTGGTCGTGAGGGCGAAGACCGTCTCGTCGACGTCGGCACCGGCGGCCTTCAGCTCGGCCACCTGGGCGGCGTAGCGGTCGCCGTCGGAGAGCGCGGAGGCGAAGATCGTCGGGTTCGTGGTGACGCCCACGACGCCGTCCTCGGTGACGAGCTCGGCGAGGTTGCCGGACTCGATGCGCTCGCGGGACAGGTCGTCCAGCCAGATGGAGACCCCGGCGTCGGCCAGGGCCTGCAGTCGCTCGTTCATGATGCTCCTCCTGCCGCCGTCCGGCGGCGTGATGGTCGGGGTGGGACCCGCGCCGGCGGCGCAGGCCCCGTTGCTGTGCGCGCTCAGTGCTGGTCGGGCAGGACCGGACCGCTCGGGCGTGCGTGGAACGGTGCCTCCGCGGCTCCGACCGCGTCGATCGAGGCGCGGGCGGCGTCAGCGACGGCGCCGGGCGTGATGCCGAACTCCTGGTAGAGCCGCTGGAAGTCGGCCGAGGCACCGAAGTGCTCGATCCCGACGACCTGGCCGGCGTCGCCGACCACGTCGCGCCAGCCGAAGGACACGCCGGCCTCGACGACGACGCGGGCACGGACGGACGGCGGGATCACGCTGTCGCGGTACCCGCTGTCCTGCTGCTCGAACCACTCGCGCGACGGCATCGACACGACACGGGCCGCGATGCCGTCGGCGGCGAGCGCCTCACGGGCCTGGACCGCGATCTCGACCTCGCTGCCGGTGCCGACCAGGACGACGTCGGGGGTGACGACCTGGCCGTCGCGACGGGCCTCGAGCAGCACGTAGGCGCCCTTGGCCGTGTCGGCGGCGTCGCCCCAGGTCTCGCCGTCGACCTCGCCGCGCGGGTAGGTGCGCAGGTTCTGCCGGCTCAGGGCCAGCGCGACCGGACGGTCGTGGATGCCGAGCAGCGTCTGCCACGCCGCGACCGTCTCGTTCGCGTCGGCGGGCCGCACGACGTCGAGGCCGGGGATGGAGCGCAGCGCCGCGAGGTGCTCGATCGGCTGGTGCGTCGGGCCGTCCTCGCCGAGGCCGATGGAGTCGTGGGTCCAGACGTAGGTGACGGGCAGCTGCTGCAGCGCGGCGAGGCGCACCGCGGGGCGCATGTAGTCGCTGAACACGAGGAACGTGCCGCCGTACGGCCGGGTCGGGCCGTGCAGCGCGATGCCGTTGAGGATCGCGCCCATGGCGTGCTCGCGGATGCCGAAGTGCAGCACGCGGCCGTACCAGTCGCCCTGGAACTTCTTGGTCGACCACTCCGGCGGGATGAACGACGGCTCGCCCTTGGGGGTCGTGTTGTTCGACCCGGCGAGGTCGGCGGAGCCGCCCCACAGCTCGGGCAGGACGGGGGCAAGCGCGGTGAGCACGTCGCCGGAGGCGGCGCGCGTGGCGACGCCCTTGTCGCTGGCCTCGAACGTCGGCAGCGCGTCGGTCCAGCCCTCGGGCAGCTCGTGCGCCTGGAGACGGTCGAGCAGGGCCGCGCGCTCGGGCTGGGCGGACCGCCAGGCGTCGTAGGTCTCCTGCCAGGCGGCGTGCGCCTCGGCGCCACGCTCGCGGGCCGCGTGCGTGTGCGCGATGACCTCGTCGGCGACCGCGAACGTCTGCTCGGGGTCGAAGCCGAGGAGCTCCTTGGTGGCCGCGATCTCGTCGCCGCCCAGCGCCGAGCCGTGCGAGGCGCCGGTGTTCTGCGCCGACGGGGCGGGCCAGGCGATGATCGAGCGCAGCACGATGAGGCTCGGCTTGTCGGTGACCTGCTCGGCGGCCTGGTAGGCGTCCCACAGCGCGGGGACGTCCTCGCGGTACTCGCCGCCGCCGTGCGTCCAGTCGACCGTCTGCACGTGCCAGCCGTACGCCTCGTAGCGGGCCGCGACGTCCTCGGTGAACGCGACGTCGGTGTTGTCCTCGATCGAGATCTTGTTGTCGTCGTACAGGACCGTCAGGTTGCCGAGCTTCTGGTGCCCGGCGAGCGAGGACGCCTCGGCCGACACGCCCTCCTGCACGTCGCCGTCGGAGCAGATGACGTAGACGTGGTGGTCGAACGGGCTCTCGCCGGCGCCGGTCTCGGGGTCGAGGACGCCGCGCTCGCGGCGGGCGGCCATGGCCATGCCGACGCCGTTGGCGATGCCCTGGCCGAGCGGGCCGGTGGTGACCTCGACGCCGGGGGTGTGCCCGTGCTCGGGGTGGCCCGGCGTCTGGCTGCCCCACGTGCGCAGGCTCTTGAGGTCCTCGAGCGTCATCGGGTAGCCGGCGAGGTAGAGCTGCACGTACTGCGTGAGGCTCGAGTGGCCGCACGACAGGACGAAGCGGTCGCGACCGATCCACGACGGGTCGTTCGGGTCGTGCCGCATGAGCTTCTGGTAGAGCAGGTAGGCCGCCGGCGCGAGGCTCATGGCGGTGCCGGGGTGGCCGTTGCCGACCTTCTCGACGGCGTCGGCAGCGAGCAGACGCGCGGTGTCGACCGCCTTGGCGTCGAGCTCGGTCCAGTCCAGGGTTGCAGAGGTGCTGGTCACGGTGCTGGTCGCTCCTGGGTCGTGGGGAAATTCTGGGGAGGGACGTGGTGGAGCCCTCGGTTCGACCCTATCGCCGAGCGTCTAGACTCTGCCAGGTGAGTGCACTTCGGTCGAGCAGCCGCAACGACCCCTCGTCGACCCCGGCGGAGGACGCTGGCGCGGACACCCGCGTGGTGACGTCCAGCCAGGTCCGTCGCAGCGGTCCGGTCGACGTGCTCAACGCCTACGTGGCGCTGATGAAGCCGCGCATCATCGAGCTGCTGCTCCTCACCACGGTGCCGGTCATGTTCCTCGCCGCGCGCGACGTGCCGTCGTTCTGGCTGATCGTCGCGACCGTGGTCGGCGGGACCCTCTCCGCGGGCAGCGCCAACGCGCTCAACTGCGTGTTCGACGCCGACATCGACCAGAAGATGCGGCGCACGTCGCGTCGACCGCTGCCGCGCCACGGTGTCTCCACCGCGGGTGCGCTCTGGTTCGGCCTGGCTCTCGCCGTCGTCTCGACCCTGTGGCTCGGCCTGCTGGTCAACTGGCTCTCGGCCGGGCTCGCGCTCGCCGCCAACGTCTTCTACGTCGTCGGCTACACGATGCTGCTGAAGCGCCGCACGCCGCAGAACATCGTGTGGGGCGGGGCGGCCGGCTGCTTCCCGGCGCTCATCGGCTGGACCGCCGTCACGAACGAGCTGGCCTGGCCGCCCGTCGTGCTCTTCCTCGTCGTCTTCTTCTGGACCCCGCCGCACTTCTGGTCCCTCGGCCTGCGCTACCGCGACGACTACTCGGCCGCCGGCGTGCCGATGCTGCCGTCGGTGGCCAGCGCCGCCACGGTGTCGCGCCAGATCGTCGTCTACTCGTGGGTCATGGTCGCCACGTCGCTCGCGCTCTGGCCGGTCGCCGGCATGGGCTGGTTCTACACGGGTGTCGCGATCCTGCTGGGCATCGTCTTCCTCGTCGAGGCCTACGACCTGCGCTCGCGCGCCAAGGACACCGAGGAGCTGTCGGTCATCAAGCCGATGCGGCTCTTCCACTTCTCCAACGCCTACCTCGCGCTGCTGTTCGTCGCTGCGGCGGTCGACCCGTTCCTGCGCTGAGCATCGAGCGGCTCGGCCCGGACGACTGGCGGCGGTTCCGCGCCGTCCGCCACGCCGCGCTGCGCAGCGACCCTGACGCGTTCGCCGCGTCGGCGCACCGCTGGCTCGACGACCTCGACGTCGAGCCGCGCTGGCGGGAGCGGCTCGAGGCGGTCGCCACCTACGTGGCCTGCCTCGACGGGACCGACGTCGGTACTGCGGGCGTGAGCGGGGACCACGAGCTGCTCGGCATGTGGGTGGCGCGCGCCGCGCGGGGCACCGGCGTGGCGGACCGCCTCGTCGAGGCTGTGGCTCGGCACGCCGCTACCGGGGCGCCGCTGCACCTGCGCGTGATGGCCGGCAACGCCGTGGGCGTGCGCTTCTACACGCGCTGCGGCTTCGTCCTCACCGGTCCGGAGCCCGACGCCGAGGGCTGCCTCACCATGACCCGCCCCCGCTGACCGTGACCCCGCTGACCGTGACGATGTGGCCCCTGAACGTTCCGGATCGGGGCCACATCGTCACGGTCAGTGCTGGAGCTGGGGCTCGCGCACGCGGGTGCGGGTGAGCACCACGAGCCGGGTGCCGACCGACACCAGCACGGCAGCACCGACGAGGTGCACCGCGACCAGCGCGATCGGCAGGTCCGTGAAGTACTGCACGAAGCCGATGACGCCCTGCGCCAGCTCGGCGACGAGCAGCAGCGTGGCCGCGCGGACGGCGAGCGGGCTGGTGCCGCTGCGACGCAGCACGAGGATGGTCGCGATCGTCAGGGCGACCAGGAGGTAGACGCCCCAGGCGTGCACGTGGCTCCACAGACGCGGGTCGAGCCCGTTCCGGGGTGCGTTCACGTCGCCGGCGTGCGGCCCGCTCCCGGTGACGACCGTGCCCAGGTAGACGACGACCCAGAGCGTCGCGTACGTGGCCAGCACGAGACGGCGGGCGAGCACCGGCACGTCGTCGGCGACGTCGCCCCGCACGCGCAGGAGCAGCCAGGTGGAGCCCGCCACCAGGAAGAGCGACAGCACGAGGTGCAGCGCGACGATCCAGGGGTTGAGGTCGGTCAGGACGGTGATGCCGCCGATGACGCCCTGGAACGGGATGCCGACGGCCAGCACGACCGCGAGCCGACGCAGGCCGCGACCCTCGGACCAGCGCCACACCGCGACGACCGTGCCGATCGCGATGGCGATGAGCACGTAGGTGAGCAGCCGGTTGCCGAACTCGATCAGGCCGTGCAGGCCCAGGGCGCGGTGCGGCACGAACGACTCGTCGGTGCAGCGCGGCCAGGTGGGGCACCCGAGCCCGGAGGCGGTGAGGCGCACCAGCCCGCCGGTCAGGATGATGACCGTGTTGGCGACGAGGCTGGCCCACGCCCAGCGCTCCACGACGTCGCGGGTGGGGGTCCGGAGACCGAGCATCATTCCCATCGGAACGTCCTTGCGGTCAGGGCGGTGCCGACGGCCGCCCAGGCCGTGAGCACCACGAGGGGGAGCAGGTCGACGGTGCCGGCGTCGAACGCCGTGCGCAGGCCCTCGCCGAGCGCGCCGGACGGCAGCAGCTGCAGCAGTCCCTGCGCGCCGTCGGGGTAGCGCGACAGCGGCACGATGAGACCGCCGCCGACCAGGAGGAGCACGTACACGAGGTTCGCGACGGCGAGCGTGGCCTCCGCGCGCAGCGTGCCCGCGATGAGCAGGCCGAGCGAGCCGAAGGCGGCGGTGCCGAGCACGGCGAGCACCACGAGCCACAGCCACGGGGCCACCCCGCCGGCGGGCGACCAGCCGAGCGCGAGCGCCACCGAGGCGAGCAGCACCAGCTGCACGACCTCGACCACGACCACCGCGGCGACCTTGCCGACGAGCAGGCCCCAGCGCGGCAGCGGCGACGCGCCCAGCCGCTTGAGCACGCCGTAGCGACGCTCGAAGCCGGTGGCGATCGCCAGCGACGTGAACGACGTGGAGAGCACGGCCAGTCCGAGCACGCCGGGCGTGACGATGTCGATCGGACGACCGGCGCCGAGGTCGACGACCTTGCCCGAGCGGGTGCCGGCCACGAGGAGCAGGAGGGGGACGACGAGCGTGATGAGGAGCTGCTCGCCGTTGCGGGCGAGCAGGCGCAGCTCCATGCGGGCCTGCGCGGCCAGCATGGCCGGGGTGCGGGCCGCGCCAGGACGCGGCGAGAGGTCGAGGCTCATCGCAGGGCCCGTCCGGTGAGGTCGAGGAACCGGTCCTCGAGCGTCTGCTTCTCCACGAGCACCGACTCCGCGAGCACGCCCTGGCCGGCGAACCAGGCGGTCAGCGTGGCGAGGAGGCCGGGGTCGACCGTGCCGACGACGACGTACTGCCCGGCGGCCGTCTCCCGCACCTTGGTGTCGGCGGGCAGCGCGGTCATGAGCGCGTCGAGGTCGAGCCCGGGCCGGGCAGCGAACCGGACCGTGTTCTCCGCGCCGGAGCGCACGAGGTCGGCGGGGGAGCCGCTGGCGATGACGCGCCCGGCGTCGACGATGTGCACGACGTCGCTGAGCGTCTCGGCCTCGTCCATGAAGTGCGTCGTGAGGACCACCGTGACGCCGCTGGCGCGCAGCTCGTCGAGCAGGTCCCACGTGGCGCGCCGTGCCTGCGGGTCGAGCCCGGCGGTCGGCTCGTCGAGGAAGACGAGCTCCGGGCGACCGACGACGGCCATCGCCAGGCCGAGCCGCTGCTGCTGGCCGCCGGAGAGACGACGGTAGGCGGTGCGGCCGCACGACCCGAGCCCGAGACGCTCGACGAGGGCGTCGACGTCGAGCGGGTGGGCATGCAGCGACGCCACGTGGCGCAGCATCTCGTGCGCCCGCACGCCAGACCACGCGCCACCGGCCTGCAGCATCACGCCCACGCGGGGTCGCAGCGCCGCCGCGTCGCGCACCGGGTCGAGGCCGAGCACGCGGACCGAGCCCGACGTCGCGCGCCGGAAGCCCTCGCAGGTCTCGACGGTGCTGGTCTTGCCGGCACCGTTGGGACCGAGCACCGACGTGACCGTGCCGGTGCCGACCGTGAGCGTGAGCCCGTCGACCGCGGTGACGTCGCCGTAGCGGACGACGAGGTCGTGGATCTCGACGGCGGCGCCGACGGTGCCGTCGACGGGAGGGTGCTTCACCCCGTCAGTCTAGAGATCGTCACCCGGCGGGTGGTCCGGGGCACCGTAGCCTGGTGCGATGGACCTGCCCGTCATGCCGCCGCTGCAGCCCATGCTCGCCAAGTCGGTCAAGGGGGTGCCCGCCGCCGACGCGGTCGACGGCGGCTACCTGTTCGAGCCGAAGTGGGACGGGTTCCGTGCCGTCGTCTTTCGCGACGGCGACGAGGTGGAGATCGCGAGCCGGTCCACCAAGCCCCTGACCCGCTACTTCCCCGACGTCGTCGCGGCGGTGCTGGCCCAGCTGCCGCAGCGCTGCGTGATGGACGGCGAGATCGTCACGGCCGTCGGCGACCGGCTGGACTTCGACACGCTGTCGCAGCGCATCCACCCGGCAGCGTCGCGGGTGGCCATGCTCGCGGAGGAGACGCCCGCGAGCCTCGTCGTGTTCGACCTGCTGGCGCTCGACGGCACGTCGTACCTGGACGCGCCGCTGCACGAGCGCCGTGCCGTGCTCGAGGCGGCCCTCGCGGACGTCGAGGCGCCGGTCCACCTCACGCGCACGACGCGGGACAGCGCCGAGGCCGGACGCTGGTTCGAGCAGTTCGAGGGGGCGGGTCTCGACGGGGTCGTGGCGAAGCGGCTCGACGCCCCCTACACGCCGAACGGCCGCACCATGCTCAAGGTCAAGCACGCGCGCACGGCCGACGTCGTGGTGGCCGGGTACCGGCTGCACAAGACGTCGACGCCCGAGCAGCCGCTGCTCGGGTCGATGCTGCTGGGGCTGTACACCGACGACGGACGCCTGCAGCACGTCGGCGTCTGCGCCTCGTTCACCGCGACGCGCCGGGCCGAGCTGGCGGCCGAGCTCGCGCCCCTGCGCGCGGAGCTGTCGGAGCACCCGTGGGGTGCCTGGCAGACCACGCAGGCGCACGAGGACGGCCGGCTGCCGGGCGGGCAGAGCCGCTGGACCGGCACGAAGGACCTCTCGTTCGTGCCGCTGCGCCCGGAGCGCGTGGTCGAGGTCGGCTACGAGCACATGGAGGGCCGCGGCGAGGAGGGCCGGTTCCGCCACACCGCGCAGTTCAAGCGCTGGCGCCCCGACCGGGAGCCGACGTCGTGCACGTACGCCCAGCTCGAGGAGGTCGTGTCCTACGACCTCGGCGACGTGCTCGCCTAGCGGCGCGGACCGTCGCCGAGCCGTCTCAGCTGCTCCAGCAGCGCCTCGGACGGCAGGAGCTCGTCGCCCGCGATCAGGTCGTCGCGCACCTCGGTCGGCAGCGTCTCGACGCCGTCCTCGCCGAGGTGGCGCACCTCGTCGTGCAGCGCCTCCATCCGGGCGTCGAGGGCGTGCGCAGAGTCGGCGGCGTCGCAGAGGCGCTCGGCGAGGTCGTCGGGGACGGCACCGCGGTACTTGTAGTGGATCTTGTGCTCGAGGCTGGCCCAGAAGTCCATGGCGATGGTGCGCAGCTGCACCTCGACCGTGACCGGGACCGGCCCGTCCGACAGGTACACGGGCACCTCGAGCAGCAGGTGCAGGCTGCGGTAGCCGTTGGCCTTGGGCGAGGCGATGTAGTCGCGGACGTCGAGGACGGTCAGGTCGTCCTGCGACGTGAGCAGCTCGTGCACGCGGTAGACGTCGGAGACGAAGCTGCACGTGACGCGCACGCCGGCGATGTCGGTGATGGTCTCGCGGATCGACTCGAACGTGGGCAGCGTGCCCTTGCGGCCCATCTTCTCCGCGAGGCTGTCGGGCGACTTGAGCCGCGACGCGATGTGCTCGATGGGGTTCGTGTCGTGCATGAGCGCGAACTCGTCGCGCAGGATCGTCAGCTTGGTGACGACCTCCTCCATCGCGAACCGGTGCCGGAGCATGAAGCGGGTGAAGTCCTGCCGCAGCGCCTTGGGGTCGTCGAGGTGCAGGACCTCGTCGCCCTGCCCCAGCGCCTCCTTGCTCGTCAGCTCCACGCGGTCAGCCTACGACGGGCGGTCGACGCGTGACGGGTCGCGCGCGAGGCGGCCTCGTCCCGGCGCGGTGTCGGTACGGCGCCCTACGGTGGCCCCGTGGGCGTGATGGACGAGGCGGAGCAGGTGGCTCCCGGGTCGCTGACGGCGTGGCACGACTGGTTGCGGGAGCACCACGGCGACGCACGGGGCGTGTGGCTGGAGATGTCGGCCCGCGTCGCCGAGGGCGACGATGCGCTGTCGTACGAGAACGCGGTCTGCGAGGCCCTCTGCTGGGGCTGGATCGACGGACGGGTCCGTGGCGCGGCCGACGGCCGGGGCGCCGCGATCTGGATGTCGCCCCGCCGGCGGGGTAGCGCGTGGGCGGCGTCGAACCGGGCCCGCGTGGCCCGGCTGGTCGAGGAGGGGCGGATGCGTCAGCCCGGCCAGGCCGTGGTCGACGCCGCGCGGGTCGACGGCTCCTGGACCGTCCTCGTCGGGCCCGAGCAGGGCGAGGAGCCGGACGCACTGCGCGCCGGCCTCGACGCCGACCCCGCCGCCCGCGCGTTCTGGGACGCCCTCCCGCCGAGCGCCCGCCTCTTCGCGCTCACCCAGCTGGCCACGGCCAAGCGGGAGCCGACCCGCCTGTCCCGCATCGAGAAGCTGCTCGCCCAGTGCCGCGCCGGTGAGCGGCCCGACCGCTGACGCATCGCTGGACGGTCGCCCCCGCGGGCGGTGGATCGTCCACCTTCTCAGCGTCCAGACGGTGGAGAGCTCACCGCCCGGCGGAGGCGGTGTGGGGGCGGTGGATCGTCCACCTCCTCAGCGCCCGGACGGTGGAGAGCTCACCGCCCAGGGGTAGACAGCGTCGGGCGGTGGATCGTCCACCGTCCCAGCGCGCCCGGACCTCAGCCCTGCTTGTTGCGTGTGTCCTTGCTGGGCTGCACGCGCTTCGGCTCGCCGGGCATCTTCGGGTACTCCGGCGGGTACGGCAGATCGCCGAGGCCACGCTCGAGGTCGGCCCGCCAGAGGTCGAGCAGCGGCTCGAGCGACTGGGGCTCGTCGTCGATGTCAGCCCAGGCGTCGCCGCCGCGCTCCGCGAGGAGGTCGGGGATCGTGCGCAGCGTGAAGGCCATCGGGTCGTCGACGTCGGCGAGCTCGTCCCACCGCAGGGGGAACGACGCGGGCGCGCCCTGCTTCGGGCGCAGGCTGTAGGCCGACGCGATGGTGCGGTCGCGGGCGTTCTGGTTGACGTCGACGAAGATCCGGTCGCCGCGCTCCTCCTTCCACCAGGCCGTGGTCACGCGGTCGCTGCGTCGCTCGAGCTCGCGGCCGAGACCGATGGCGGCGTGCCGGACGTCGGTGAAGGTCCACCGCGGCTCGACCCGGACGTACACGTGCACGCCGTTCTTCCCGCTGGTCTTCACGTGGCCGCGCAGGCCGAGGTCGCCGAGCAGCTCCCTCACGGTGCCGGCCTCCCGGACGGCGTCGACGAACCCGGTGTCGCCGTGCGGGTCGAGGTCGATCCGCAGCTCGTCGGGCCGGTCCAGGTCCGCTCGCCGGGCCGGGCCGGGGTGGAAGGTGATGGTGCCCATCTGCGCGGCCCACGCCACGACGGCGACGTGGTCGGGGCAGAGCTCCTCGGCGGTGCGTCCGGTGGGGAAGTGCACCCGCACCGACCGCGCCCAGTCGGGCATGCCGCGCATGACCCGCTTCTGGTAGAACGCGTCGCCCTGCGGGCCGCGCCCGTGCGTGGCCTCACGAGCCGTGAGCGTCATGCCGGGCTGCACGCCCTTCGGCCACCGCTCGAGCGCGGTGGGGCGGTCGCGCAGGGCACGGACGATGCCGTCGCCGACCGCGACGTAGTACTCGACCACCTCGAGCTTCGTGACCTCCGGGCCGTGCTCGGACGCCGGGTAGATCACGCGGTCGGCGCTGGAGACCTTCACCTCGCGTCCGCCCGCGTCGACGACGACCGCCGCAGTCTTGCCTGCCATGACGGCAGCCTAGGCCCGACGCGGCGGAGGTGCCGGGCCGTGGGCTGCAGGGGGGCGGCGTGGGTGAGGGTTGCCTTCTTTGAACGACCGGAATCAATAACGGCACACTGGTGTTGTGAAATACATGCGCGCCGAGGAGATGGAGTCGACCACCGTCGACGACGCCCCCACGCGCGAGCGCGTGGCGACGTCGATCCTGGAGCACGGTCCGTCGACCGCAGCCGACCTCGCCCAGCGGCTGGGCCTCACGCCCGCCGCCGTGCGACGTCATCTCGAGCAGCTGCTGGCCGACGGCGTCCTCGCCCAGCGCCAGCCGCGCTCCACGGCGCGTCGCGGTCGCGGCCGACCCGCCAAGGTCTTCGTCATCACCGACGCCGGCCGCGACACCTTCGCGCACTCCTACGACGACCTCGCCGCCGACGCCCTCCGCTTCCTCGCGGAGACCGCGGGCGACGACGCGGTCGCCGCGTTCGCAGCCCGACGCCTGCGCGCCCTCACCGAGAAGTACCGCCCGCTCGTGGAGGCCGCACCCGTCGAGGAGCGTCCTCGGGTGCTCGCCGACGCGCTGAGCGCCGACGGGTTCGCGGCCTCGGCCGGCACGACGCCGGCCGGTGCGCAGATCTGCCAGCACCACTGCCCGGTCGCGCACGTCGCGGCCGAGTTCCCCCAGCTGTGCGAGGCCGAGACGGCGATGTTCGCCGACCTGCTCGGCTCCCACGTCCAGCGCCTCGCGACGATCGCCCACGGCGACGGCGTGTGCACGACCCACCTGCCCCATCCCACGACCCAAGCCACAGGTCCCACCACAGAGAGGGTGTCGTCATGACGACCAACTCGATCGAAGAGCTCAACCCCGGGCTCAAGGACGTCGGCCGCTACGAGTTCGGCTGGTCCGACGCGAACGACGCGGGTGCCAACGCCCAGCGCGGCCTCAACGAGGAGATCGTCCGCGACATCTCCGCGAAGAAGAGCGAGCCGCAGTGGATGCTCGACCTGCGCCTCAAGGGTCTGCGGCTCTTCGACCGCAAGCCGCTGCCCACGTGGGGCGCCGGCCTCGAGGACATCGACTTCGACAACATCAAGTACTTCGTGCGCTCCTCGGAGAAGCAGGCCGCCTCGTGGGAGGACCTGCCCGAGGACATCAAGAACACCTACGACCGTCTGGGCATCCCCGAGGCGGAGAAGCAGCGTCTCGTCGCCGGCGTCGCCGCGCAGTACGAGTCCGAGGTCGTCTACCACTCGATCCGTGAGGACCTCGAGGAGAAGGGCGTCCTCTTCCTCGACACCGACACGGCGCTCAAGGAGCACCCGGAGATCTTCGAGGAGTACTTCGGCACCGTCATCCCCGTCGGCGACAACAAGTTCTCCGCGCTGAACACGGCGGTGTGGTCCGGCGGCTCGTTCATCTACGTGCCCAAGGGCGTCCACGTCGACATCCCGCTGCAGGCCTACTTCCGCATCAACACCGAGAACATGGGCCAGTTCGAGCGGACGCTGATCATCGCCGACGAGGACTCCTACGTCCACTACGTCGAGGGCTGCACGGCGCCGATCTACTCCAGCGACTCGCTGCACTCCGCGGTCGTCGAGATCATCGTCAAGAAGAACGCCCGCGTCCGGTACACGACGATCCAGAACTGGTCGAACAACGTGTACAACCTGGTCACCAAGCGTGCGACCTGCGAGGCCGGCGCGACCATGGAGTGGGTCGACGGCAACATCGGCTCGAAGGTCACCATGAAGTACCCGGCCGTCTACCTGATGGGCGAGCACGCCCGCGGCGAGACGCTGTCGATCGCCTTCGCCGGCGAGGGTCAGCACCAGGACGCCGGCGCCAAGATGGTGCACGCCGCCCCCCACACGTCGAGCTCGATCCTGAGCAAGTCGGTGGCCCGCGGTGGCGGTCGCACCTCCTACCGTGGCCTGCTGCAGGTCATGGAGGGCGCGTACGGCTCGGCCAGCACGGTCAAGTGCGACGCGCTGCTCGTCGACCAGGTCAGCCGGTCCGACACGTACCCCTACGTCGATGTCCGTGAGGACGACGTGACGCTCGGCCACGAGGCCACGGTCTCGAAGGTCAGCGACGACCAGCTCTTCTACTTCATGCAGCGCGGCATGGAGGAGGACGAGGCCATGGCGATGATCGTCCGCGGGTTCGTCGAGCCCATCGCGCGCGAGCTCCCGATGGAGTACGCGCTCGAGCTGAACCGCCTCATCGAGCTGCAGATGGAAGGAGCCGTCGGCTGATGACCCTCGTCGACACCGACCGCACGGTCGAGAACATCGGTCAGGCCCTGGAGCTCGACCACGTCGAGTCCCACCTGCACCCCGAGCCGTCCTACGACGTCGCGGCGCACCCGGTGCCCACGGGCCTGGAGGAGATCTGGCGCTTCACGCCGCTGAAGCGGCTGCGGGGCCTGCTCGACGGCACCCCCTCCGACGCGCACCTCACGTGGGAGCAGCAGCTGCCCGAGGGCGTCACGCTCACGCAGGTCAGCACGGCCGAGGCGCAGGCCCTGGCCGTCAACGCCCCCTTCGACCGGCTCGGCGCGCTCGCCGTGGCCAACGCCGGCGGAGCGGTGCTGCTCGACGTGCCCGCCAACCTCGAGCTCAGCGAGCCCGTGCGGCTGACGCTGACGGGTGACTCCGTCGACTCGACCGTCTGGGGCCACGTCGTGGTCCGCGTCGGCACGCACGCGAAGGCCACCGTGGTCGTCGACCACGCCGGCAGCGCGACGTACGACGCGTTCACCCAGGTCGTCGTCGGCGACGGCGCCTCGCTCGACCTTGTCACGGTCAACGACTGGGCCGACGACGCCGTGCACGCCGGCCAGTACAACGTGCGTGTCGGTCGCGACGCGTCGGTCCGCGCGTTCGAGGTCAGCCTCGGCGGCGACCTCGTCCGCACGAACGTCAACGTCGACTACGCCGGTCCGGGCGGCAGCGCCGAGCTGCTCGGCGTGTACTTCGCCGACGCCGGCCAGCACATCGAGCACCGTCAGTTCGTCGACCACACGGCACCGCGCACGAAGAGCAACGTCGAGTACAAGGGCGCGCTGCAGGGCCAGGACGCGCACACCGTGTGGGTCGGCAACGTGCTCATCCGCAAGGTGGCCGAGGGCATCGAGACGTTCGAGCAGAACGACAACCTTGTGCTCACCGACGGCGCGAAGGCCGACTCGGTGCCCAACCTGGAGATCGAGACCGGCGACATCGCCGGCGCCGGGCACGCCAGCACCACCGGCCGCTTCGACGACAACCACCTGTTCTACCTGCAGAGCCGGGGCATCGAGGAGGCCGAGGCGCGTCGTCTCGTCGTGCACGGCTTCTTCAACGACATCATCCGTCGGATCGGCGTGCCCGAGCTGCAGGAGCGGCTCGTCGAGGCGATCGAGTCCGAGCTCGCCGGTGCCGACCTGAGCAAGGTCGGCTGAGCGATGACCGGTCCCCAGTTCGCGGCACCCCTCGACGTCCTCGTCGAGGGGACCGCGACCGCGGTCACCGTCGACGGCGTCGACGTCGCGCTGGTACGCGAGGGCGACGCGGTCTACGCGATCCGCGACGAGTGCTCGCACGCCGCGATCCCGCTGTCGGAGGGGGAGGTGGAGGGCTGCGAGATCGAGTGCTGGCTGCACGGGTCGCGCTTCGACGCCCGCACCGGCAAGCCCCTCAACCTGCCGGCCACCGAGGCCGTCCCCACCTACCCCACGACCATCACCGACGGACGCGTCCTGGTCGACGTGTCCGCCCCCACCAGGAGCTGAACCACATGAGCACCCTCGAGATCAAGAACCTGCACGTCTCGGTGAACACCGAGGACGGCGCGAAGGAGATCCTGCGCGGCGTCGACCTCACGGTCAACAGCGGCGAGGTCCACGCCATCATGGGCCCGAACGGCTCGGGCAAGTCGACCCTCGCGTACTCGATCGCCGGCCACCCCAAGTACACCGTCACCGACGGCGAGGTCCTGCTGGACGGCGAGAACATCCTCGAGCTCAGCGTCGACGAGCGCGCCCGCGCGGGCCTGTTCCTCGCGATGCAGTACCCCGTCGAGGTCCCCGGCGTTTCCGTCGCGAACTTCCTGCGCACCGCCAAGACCGCCATCGACGGCGAGGCCCCCAAGCTGCGCACCTGGGTCAAGGACGTCAACGCCGCCCTCGAGCGCGTCACGCTCGACCCGACGTTCGCGCAGCGCAGCGTCAACGAGGGCTTCTCCGGTGGTGAGAAGAAGCGTCACGAGATCGCCCAGCTCGAGCTGCTGAACCCCAAGTTCGCCGTGCTCGACGAGACCGACTCCGGCCTCGACATCGACGCCCTGCGCGTCGTGTCCGAGGGCGTCAACCGCTACACCGACCAGGGTGACCGCGGCGTCCTGCTGATCACGCACTACACGCGGATCCTGCAGTACATCAAGCCCGACTTCGTGCACGTGTTCGTCGCGGGCAGGCTGGCCGAGTCCGGTGGTCGCGAGCTGGCCGACCAGCTCGAGGCGGAGGGCTACGACAAGTACGTGAAGGCTGCGGTCTGATCATGACCTCCTACGACGTCGAGGCGGTCCGCAAGGACTTCCCCATCCTCGAGCGCACGCTGGCGGGCGACCACCCGCTGGTGTACCTCGACAGCGCCAACACGTCCCACAAGCCGCGCCAGGTGGTCGAGGCGATCGAGCAGCACTACCTGCGGCACAACGCCAACGTGGCGCGGGCGATGCACCAGCTCGGTGCCGAGGCCAGCGAGGCGTTCGAGCTGGGTCGCACCAAGGTGGCCGGCTTCATCGGCGCCGGTCGACGTGAGGAGGTCGTGTTCACCAAGAACGCGTCCGAGGCGCTGAACCTGGTGGCCCGCGTGCTCGGCGACGCCGGCACGGTGGGGGAGGGCGACGAGGTCGTCATCTCCGAGATGGAGCACCACTCCAACATCGTGCCGTGGCAGCTGCTCACGGAGCGCACCGGCGCGACGCTGCGCTGGTTCGGGGTCACCGACGAGGGGCGTCTCGACCTCGACGACCTCGACACGCTGGTCACCGAGCGCACCAAGGTCGTCTCGCTGACGTGGGTCTCGAACATGCTCGGCACGATCAACCCCGTCGAGAAGGTCATCGCTCGGGCCCACGAGGTCGGCGCACTGGTCGTCATCGACGCCTCCCAGGCCGTGCCGCAGATCCCGGTCGACGTCAGCACGCTCGGCGCCGACTTCGTCGCCTTCACGGGTCACAAGATGGTCGGCCCGACGGGCATCGGCGTGCTGTGGGGCCGCTACGACCTGCTCGCGTCGCTGCCCCCGTTCCTGGGTGGCGGCGAGATGATCGAGACCGTGACGATGGAGCGGTCGACGTTCGCCGCGCCGCCGCACCGGTTCGAGGCCGGCACCCCGCCGATCGCGCAGTCCGTGGGGCTCGGCGCCGCGGTCGACTACCTGACGGCGCTCGGCATGGAGAACGTGGCCGCGCACGAGCAGGCGATCACCGCGTACGCGCTGGAGCGCCTCCAGGAGGTCGACGGGCTCGCGGTCGTCGGGCCGAAGGAGGCCGTGCAGCGCGGAGGGGCGATCAGCTTCACGCTCGACGACGTGCACCCGCACGACGTCGCCCAGCTGCTCGACTCCCGCGGCGTGGCGGTCCGCGCGGGACATCACTGCGCCAAGCCGGCCCACCAGCGGTTCGGGGTGCAGTCCACCACGCGCGCGTCGTTCTACCTGTACACGACCGAGGCCGAGATCGACGCGCTCGTCGACGCGGTTCGGCACACCCAGCAGTACTTCGGAGGCCGGTGACCATGGCCGACGCATCCCAGGTGGACGCGCTGTACCAGGAGATCATCCTCGACCACTACAAGCAGAAGCACGGCTCGGGCCTGCGCGACCCGTTCGAGTCCGAGGTGCACCACGTCAACCCGACGTGCGGCGACGAGGTGACCCTGCGGGTCCACCTCGACGCCGGCACCGTGTCCGACGTCTCCTACGACGCGGTCGGCTGCTCGATCAGCCAGGCGTCGGCGTCGGTGCTGAACGACCTCGTGGTCGGCAAGCCCGTCGACGACGCCTTCGCGACGCTCGATGCCTTCCAGGCCCTCATGCAGGGCAAGGGCGAGGTCGAGCCCGACGAGGACGTCCTCGAGGACGGCATCGCGTTCGCCGGTGTCGCCCAGTTCCCGGCGCGCGTGAAGTGCGCGCTGCTCTCGTGGATGGCGTTCAAGGACGCCACCAGCCAGGCTCTCAGCACCCAGGAGGACGCATGAGCACCCCGGACCACTCCGACCTGCCCGAGGTCGACCTGAACGCCCCGCAGGAGTCCGCCGTGTCGACGGCGACGAAGGACGAGGACGTCTGGGAGGCGATGAAGGACGTCGTCGACCCCGAGCTCGGCATCAACGTCGTCGACCTCGGCCTCGTGTACGGCGTCGACGTCGACGACCACAGCAACACTGTCCTGTCGATGACGCTGACCTCCGCGGCCTGCCCGCTGACCGACGTCATCGAGGACCAGACCCGCGCCGCCCTCGACGGCATCGTCAACGACTTCCGCATCGAGTGGGTCTGGATGCCGCCGTGGGGTCCGGACAAGATCACCGACGACGGCCGCGAGATGCTGCGGGCGCTGGGCTTCAACGTCGGCTGAGACCTGCCGCGACCTCCGACCCCGACTCCCGCGCATCGCGGGGGTCGGGGTCGGCTGCGTCGGAGGGTCGAGGGCCCGAAGTCCACGGCATGACCCACGTCTCGCGGTCACGATGCGGGGGAGCGGGGCTCGGGCCCGTAGACTGCTCCGGTGAGCTACTACCAGCGGGAGTGACGACCGGACCACGTCCGGCGTTCTCGCACACCCCCTGACCACGAAAGCTCCCCATGATCACCGTCAACGACGTGACGCTGCGCTTCGGCGCCCGCGTCCTCATGCAGAACGTCTCCTTCCGCGTCGACAAGGGCGACAAGATCGGCCTCGTCGGCCGCAACGGTGCCGGCAAGACCACCCTCACGCGCATGCTGTCCGGCGACGGTCAGCCCGCCGAGGGCAGCATCACGCTCAGCGGGAAGATCGGCTACCTGCCTCAGGACCCGAAGTCCGGCGACCTGTCGATCACGGCGCGCGACCGCATCCTCGGTGCCCGCGGCCTCGACGAGGCCCTCGCGACGATGCGCAAGGCCGAGCTCGACATGGGCTCGGCCGACCCCGACGTCGCCGAGCGGGCGATGAAGGCCTACGGCCGCGCCCAGGACGTGTTCTCGGCCGGCGGCGGGTACGCCGCCGAGGCGGAGGCCGCCACCATCTCCAACGCGCTCGGCCTGCCCGACCGCGTGCTCGACCAGCAGCTGCAGACGCTCTCCGGTGGTCAGCGTCGCCGCATCGAGCTGGCCCGCATCCTGTTCAGCGACGCCGACACGATGCTGCTGGACGAGCCGACCAACCACCTCGACGCCGACTCGATCACGTGGCTTCGCGGTTTCCTCAAGACGTTCTCCGGTGGTCTCGTGATCATCAGCCACGACGTCGACCTGGTCGAGGAGACGGTCAACAAGGTCTTCTACCTCGACGCCAACCGCGCGACGATCGACATCTACAACACCGGCTGGAAGCACTACCTGCGCCAGCGCGAGGCCGACGAGGCGCGGCGCAAGCGCGAGCGCGAGATCACGACGAAGACCGCCGAGCGGCTCGTCGCCCAGGGCAACAAGATGCGCGCGAAGGCCAGCAAGGCCAGCGCCGCGCAGCAGATGCTGCGGCGCGCCGAGCAGATGATGTCCGGCCTCGACGACGTCCGCCAGGCCGACAAGGTCGCCAAGATCGACTTCCCGAAGCCGGCTCCGTGCGGCAAGACCCCGCTCATGGCCCAGGGGCTCTCCAAGTCCTACGGCGCGCTGGAGATCTTCGCCGGCGTCGACCTGGCGATCGACAAGGGCAGCCGCGTGGTCGTGCTCGGCCTCAACGGCGCGGGCAAGACGACCCTGCTGCGGATGCTCGCCGGCACCCTGCAGTCCGACACCGGCGAGATCCAACCGGGCCACGGGCTCAAGATCGGCTACTTCGCGCAGGAGCACGAGACGCTCGACATGGACCGCACGGTGCTCGAGAACATGCAGCGCTCCGCGCCGGAGCTCACCGACACCCAGGCGCGCAGCGTCCTCGGCGCGTTCCTGTTCTCCGGCGACGACACCGCGAAGCCGGCCAAGGTGCTCTCCGGCGGAGAGCGGACCCGCCTCGCGCTCGCGGGACTCATCGTCTCCAGCGCGAACGTGCTGCTGCTCGACGAGCCGACCAACAACCTCGACCCTGCCTCGCGCGAGGAAGTGCTCGACGCGATCCGCCGGTACGAGGGCGCGATCGTGCTCGTGTCCCACGACGAGGGCGCCGTGCGCGCGCTCGACCCCGACCGCGTGCTGCTCCTGCCCGACGGCGACGAGGACCTGTGGAACGACGGCTACGCCGAGCTGGTCTCCCTGGCCTGACCCGCGGCCCCCGTGCGAGGTCGGGGGCGTGACAGAGCCCGCCGTCCGGGTCTAAGGTCGTCAGACCACCAGGACCTGAGTCCCGACACCGGGAAGTCCGTGCAGGGCGGGCAGCCTGACGCCGGGGCGTCGAGGAGCTGCCATGGCCAACCGTCGACACCACCGTCTCGTCGGACCGATACGCGCCTCCTGCGCCGCGGTGGTCCTGGTCGTGGTCGGGCTCGCCGTCACGGCACCCGACGCGGCCGACGCGGAGGACGACCAAGCGTCGATCACCTACTCGACGGAGTGGACCCAGACGGAGTCGGCCACCGTCACCGAGTCGGCCACCGTCGACGGCTACGTGGGATACGGGGAGGCGACCGCCAGCGCGACGGCTACCCGCACCGGGACCGCGACCGCCGCGACCCAGTGGGAGGCGTACTACGACGCCACCATGGACGCCTACGAGAAGGCCCGTGCCGCCGCCCTCGAGGAGGCCGACGCGCAGGCGCGTGCGCTGGCGCGGGAGCGGGCGGTGGCCGACGCCCAGGCCCAGGCCGACGCGGCGTCGTCCGGCGAGGGCACGGGTGCGCCGTCGTGCGGTGCGCAGCGCCTCAAGTCCGACGGCACGCCGTGGACGTGCACGTTCGCCGACGAGTTCAACGGCACCACCCTCGACACGTCGAGGTGGCAGCGGATCACGACCGAGGGTTCCAGCTTCAGCTACGGCGACTGCTTCCTGCCCGACGGCGACAACGTCGCCGTCCGAGACGGGGCGCTGCGCCTCACCACGCGCCGCGAGGCGTCGGATGTGACCTGCCGGGCCGGCGACCGCACGGTCACGACCCCGTGGACCTCCGGCTCGGTCAGCTCGCTGGGTCGCTTCTCCCAGACGTACGGCCGCTTCGAGTTCCGGGCCGCGATGCCCGCCGTCGACGGACCGGGCTTCCAGTCGGCGCTCTGGCTGGTCCCCGACGAGCCCACCCACTACGGAGGCTGGCCGTACTCCGGCGAGATCGACGTGGTCGAGTACTACGCCCAGTACCCGGACCGCCTGATCCCCGCACTGCACTACGGGTCCGCGTCGCCGTGGTCGACCCGCACGAACAACGACTGCCGGGTCTACGAGCCCAGCAGGTTCCACACGTACGGGCTCGAGTGGACGCCGACGACGCTGACCGTGACGATCGACGGCACCACGTGCCTGGAGCACCGCATCGACCCGGAGGAGCCGCTCACGGCGCCGCAACCCTTCGACCGACCGTTCAACCTCAACCTCACGCAGATGCTGGGCTCGGGGGAGAACAGCGTCCCCGAGGGGGCGACGGCGACGCCGAGGACGATGAGCGTCGACTACGTCAGGGTGTGGCGCTGACGTCCTCGCGGTCGCCGTCGCGCGTGGACGGCGGGCCACCGTGGCCCGCACGTCGCTCCAGCCACTCGATCCGCGCGAACCAGACGAAGCCGGCCAGCGCGAGCCCGGCGAAGAACCACCACTGCAGCCCGTAGAAGAAGTGCGGTCCGCCGCCGAGGTCGGGCTTCGGCTCGAGCTCGAGCCCGCCGGTGCCGCCGGTCTGCTCGCGCAGGTTGAGGTAGCCCGAGCGCACGTCGTACGGGAGCGAGCCGGCGAGCCCGGTGCTGGAGACGGAGCGGACCTGGCCGTCCACCGGCGTCGTCGCGTCGGCACCGGCGTTGCTGTCGGGCCGCAGCCAGCCCTGTACCGTGACGGTCCCGCTCGGTGGCGCGGGGACGTCGCTGGGGGCGGCCGCGGTGTTCGACGTCGGCACCCAACCGCGGTCGACCAGCACGGCGCTGCCGTCGTCGAGGAGCAGCGGCGTGACCACCTCGGCGCCGGGGCGCCCGTCGCGGGTGCTGAACTTCACCGTCACCTGCGACGTCGGGTCGTAGCGGCCCTGCGCGACGACCCGCGTCCACTCCAAGTCTTTCGTGACCTTCAGGCCGACCGGTGCCACCTGGTCGAGGGGGACGGGGTCGGCGGCCAGGTGCTGCTCGACCCGCTCGTTCGACTCGTGCCGGACCTCGCGCTTGTGCCACTGCCAGTCGCCCATGAGCACGCACACGACCGCGAGCGCCACGACGGCGAGGAAGAACCCGATCCACCGGGCGCTGAGCAGGAACCGCACGCCTCGAATCTAGCCGCCCGACACCAGCGGGCTCCGGCGAGGTTGGGTCCTCGCTCCTAGACTGGGGGGATGCAGCTCGGTGACAGACATGGACGTGTGGCCACCGACCTGCGGGTCTCGTTGACGGACCGCTGCAACCTGCGCTGCCAGTACTGCATGCCGGCCGAGGGGCTCGACTGGATGCCCACGGCCGAGGTGCTCACCGACGACGAGGTCGTCCGGCTGATCCACGTCGCCGTCACGCGTCTCGGCGTCGTCGACGTGCGGTTCACCGGCGGCGAGCCGCTGCTGCGTCGCGGACTGGCCTCGATCGTCGCGGCCACCAAGGCGATGCCGGGGTCGCCGCGCACCGCCATCACCACGAACGCCCTCGGGCTGAGCCGCACGGCCCACGCGCTGGCCGCCGCCGGCCTCGACCGGGTCAACGTCAGCCTCGACACCACCGACCCGGAGATGTTCCACCGGATCACGCTGCGCGACCGCTTCCACGACGTCGTCGCCGGGCTCGAGGCCGCCGCCGAGGCCGGGCTCACCCCCGTCAAGATCAACGCGGTGCTGCTGCGGGGCCTCAACGAGGACGAGGGGCCCGCGCTGCTGCGCTGGTGCATGGAGCGCGGCTACGAGCTGCGCTTCATCGAGCAGATGCCGCTCGACGCGCAGCACGGCTGGGACCGCAGCCGCATGATCACCGCCGACGAGATCCTCGCGCGACTCTCCGAGCACGTGACCCTCACGCCGCTGGACGGGCGGGGGAGCGCCCCGGCCGAGAAGTTCCAGGTCGACGGCGGCCCCCACACGGTGGGCATCATCGGGTCGGTCACGCGGCCGTTCTGCGCCGACTGCAACCGTGTCCGCCTGACCGCCGACGGCCAGGTGCGCACGTGCCTGTTCGCCCGCGAGGAGTCCGACCTGCGGGCCGCGCTGCGCGGGGGAGCCGACGACGACGAGCTGGCCCGCCGGTGGGTCGAGGCCATGTGGGGCAAGGCGGCCGGCCACGGCATCGACGACCCCACGTTCCTGCAGCCGTCGCGACCCATGTCGTCGATCGGCGGCTGAGGACCTCAACCCTCGAGCGGGAGCGTCTCCTTGTAGAAGCCGCGCGCGTCGAGGAAGCGCCGCAACGACTGCTCGTGCTCCTCGCACGCCAGCCACGTCTTGCGGCGGTCGGGCGTGTGGATCTTCGGGTTGTTCCACTCGATCCGGTGCAGGGCCGCTGCCGTGCAGCCCTTGGCCGAGCAGACCAGCTCGTCAGTCACGCTCGGCACGGCGCTCCTCCGCGGGTCCGCCGCCGATCTGGCCGAACGGCTCGGGCTTCATGATGTCGGTGCCCTCACCCTTGGTGCGGACGCCGGCGTTGGCCAGGATCACTGAGGTGTAGGGCAGGAAGACCGCGCCCACCAGGAGCACGATCGCGAGCCACATGACGTTGTTCCAGGCGATCACGGCCCCGATGAAGCAGAGCGTGCGCACGCCCATGCTCAGGGCGTAGCGGAGCTCGCGGGACCCCAGCTCGTCGCTGTGCCCCTCGCTGGCCGAGGTGATCGAGTAGACCTGCTCGTCGCGGCTGCCAGCGGAGCCGGTCGACGAGCCCTTCGGCGGTGTGTGCTTCACCTCTCCAGCGTACGTCGCGTCAGGCGGACCCGCCGGGCGCCGGGACGTGAGGAGGAGGACACCGGCATGATGCTGTCATGAGCAACCGCACCTACCGCGTCACCGAGATCGTCGGCACCTCCCCGGAGGGCGTCACCCAGGCCATCGAGAACGGCATCCAGCGCGCCGGCCAGACCCTGCGCCACCTCGACTGGTTCGAGGTCGAGGGCATCCGCGGCGCCATCACCGACACCGACGTGTCGCACTACCAGGTGACGATGAAGATCGGCTTCCGCCTGGAGGACGACGAGTAGACCCCGTCAGGGTCCCGGCTGCGACGCCGCCGGGCCCGTCGGCTCCTCCTCGGCCGCGTCGGCGGCCTCGACCTCCTCGCGCGTGATGCCGAGCAGGTACATGACCGAGTCGAGGTACGGCACGTTGACCGACGTCTGCGCCTGGTCGCGGACCATCGGCTTGGCGTTGAACGCGATGCCCAGCCCCGCCGCGGCCAGCATGTCGAGGTCGTTGGCCCCGTCGCCGACCGCCACCGTGTTCTTCAGCCCGATGCGCGCCTCGGCGGCGAAGCGGCGCAGCGCCTCCGCCTTGCCGGCCCGGTCCACCACGGCACCCACGACGCCGCCCGTGAGCCGGCCGTCGACGACCTCCAGCTCGTTCGCCGCCCAGTAGTCGATGCCCAGGTCGTCGGCGATGCGCTCGATGATCTGGGTGAAGCCGCCGCTGACGAGCGCGAACCGGTAGCCGAGCCGCTTGAGGCTGCGCACCATCGTGCGCGCGCCGGGCGTGTACTCCAGGGCCGCGTAGACGTCGTCGAGCGCCGACGCCGGCACGCCCTCGAGCCGGGCCACGCGCTGGCGCAGCGACTCCTCGAAGTCGATCTCGCCCCGCATCGCCGACTCCGTGACCGCCGCGACCTCGTCGGCGCAGCCGGCGTGCTCGGCGAGCATCTCGATGACCTCGCCCTGGATGAGCGTGGAGTCGACGTCCATCACGACGAGCCGCTGGGCGTGGCGCAGGATGCCGCGCTCCTCGACGGCCACGTCGACGCCGTGCTCGAAGGCGGCCGCCGCGAGCTCGACCTGGAGGACGTCGGGGTCGGCCCCGGAGACCTCCAGGCGCAGCGCCGTGACGGGGTAGCGGGCCAGACGCAGGATGCGGTCGATGTTGCCGCCCGCCGCCTTGATGCGGCTGGTCAGCGCCGACATCGCTGCCGGACGGAGGGGGTGGGCGAGCAGCGTGACCTGGCTGCGGCCCACGCGACGCGGACGGTTGTCACCGACCCCGTGCTCGACCTCGACCACCATGTCGAGCTCCGTGGCCGTGGCGCGGACGGCGTCCTCCAGCGCACGCGGGTCGTCGGGGAGCGACACGAGCACGCTCAGCACGAGCCGACCGCGGACGACGAGCTGCTCGACGTCGACGACCTCGACCTCGAACGGCTCGAGCGACGCGAACAGCCTCGTCGAGACGCCGCTGCGGTCGGGTCCCGTCAGGGTCAGCAGCAGGGTGGGCGAGGTGAGGTGCACGGCCGGCACGTGGGCGCTCATCGCGACCGAGGCTATCGTCCGACCGCCCGTCGGCGACGCGGGACGCCACGATAGGTTGGACACAGCGCGCTCGCCCCGCTGCGAGCGCGCCGTCGTCCGGTCCGACCAGCAGCAGGAGACCCCGCATGGCCACCGCGTTCCAGCTCGACTCGGTGAGCGTGGTCAGGCCCGGCAAGCGCCTGCTCGACGACGTCTCCTGGACCGTGCACGACGACGAGCGGTGGGTCGTGCTCGGCCCCAACGGTGCCGGCAAGAGCACGCTGCTCCAGGTCGTCGGCGCGCACCTGCACCCGACGACGGGCAGCGCGCAGATCCTGGGGGAGCGCCTCGGCGCGACCGACGTGTTCGACCTGCGCACCCGGATCGGCCACAGCGCGACCGTCGTCGCCGACCGGATCCCGCCGGCCGAGCGCGTGGAGGACGTCGTGCTGTCCGCCGCGCACGCGGTGACCGGACGCTGGCGCGAGACCTACGACGAGGACGACGTGCAGCGCGCCCGCCAGATCATGGGCGAGCTCGGCATCACCGGCCTCGCCGACCGCACCTTCGGGACGCTCTCGGAGGGCGAGCGCAAGCGATCGCTCATCGCCCGCGCGCTGATGACCGACCCCGAGCTGCTGCTGCTCGACGAGCCAGGCGCCGGGCTCGACCTCGGGGCCCGCGAGGACCTCCTGGCCAGCCTCGACGTGCTGTCCTCGACCCCCGGCGCGCCCGTGCTCGTGATGGTCTCCCACCACGTCGAGGAGATCCCGCCGGGCTTCACGCACGTGCTGCTGCTGCGCGACGGCGGCGTCGTCGCGCGGGGTCCGATCGCCGAGGTGCTGACCGCGGAGAATCTTGGCACCACGTTCGGGATGCGGCTCGAGCTCGACCACGTCGACGGTCGCTACGCAGCCCGGCGCGCGCAGTACGGCCGACGAGCGCTGCGCTGACGTCGTGCCTCACGTGGCTGGTAGCGTGACGCGCCCGACGCGTGTGCGCGACAGCGCCGTCACGAGAGGAGACCACCGATGATCGAGTGGATGACGGAGAACGCCTGGGTCACCTGGGTCGGTGTCGCCGTCCTGCTGGCGGTCGCCGAGCTGCTGAGCCTCGACCTCGTGCTGCTCATGTTCGCGATCGGCGCCCTCGCAGGCGCGGTCGCGAGCGCCCTGGGCGCCCCGTTCTGGGTCGCGATGCTCGCGTTCGGCGTCGTCGGCGTCGGGCTGCTGTTCTTCGCCCGACCACCCATGGTCGCCCGCCTGCACGCCGGACCGACGCTCACCACCGGCCACGACGCCCTCGTCGGTCGGACCGGCGTCGTGCTCGAGCCGGTCGGCCCGTTCGGCGGTCGGATCACCCTGGCCAGTGAGGTGTGGTCGGCCCGCACCGAGGGCGACGCCGAGGTGGCGCCTGGAGCCGAGGTCGTCGTGACCCGCATCGACGGCGCCACCGCCGTCATCACCCCGAAGGAGTCCTGAGCATGACCGCCTTGACCATCTTCCTGGTCCTGCTGGCGATCCTCGCCGTCGTCGTCGTGACGATGACGATCAAGATCGTCCCGCAGGCCCGCGCCGGCATCGTGGAGCGGTTCGGCAAGTACCGCACCACCCTCTCGGCCGGCCTGAACATCGTCGTCCCGTTCATCGACAAGGTGCGCTACATGATCGACCTGCGCGAGCAGGTCGTCTCGTTCCCGCCGCAGCCGGTGATCACCGAGGACAACCTGACGGTCTCCATCGACACCGTCATCTACTTCCAGGTGACCGACCCCGTGGCCGCGACGTACGAGATCGCGCACTACATCCAGGCGATCGAGCAGCTCACCATGACGACGTTGCGCAACATCATCGGTGGCATGAGCCTCGAGCACGCGCTCACGAGCCGCGACCAGATCAACTCGGGCCTGCGCGGCGAGCTCGACGGGGCCACCGGCAAGTGGGGCATCCGCGTCAACCGGGTCGAGCTCAAGGGCATCGACCCGCCGCCGTCGATCATCGACGCGATGGAGAAGCAGATGCGCGCCGAGCGCGACAAGCGTGCCGCCATCCTCACCGCGGAGGGCGACCGCCAGAGCGCCATCCTCACCGCAGAGGGCCAGAAGCAGGCCGCGATCCTGACCGCCGAGGGCGAGAAGCAGGCGGCGATCCTGTCGGCCGAGGGCGAGAAGCAGGCCGCCATCCTGACGGCGCAGGGCGAGGGGCGAGCTATCGAGACGGTCTTCCAGGCCATCCACGACGGCAATCCCGACCAGAAGCTGCTGTCCTACCAGTACCTGCAGACGCTGCCGAAGATCGCCAGCGGCGAGAACGCCTCGACCTGGATCATCCCGGCCGAGCTCACCAAGGCCCTCGGCACGCTCGGCAACCAGCTCGGCACGATCCCCGTGGACGGCGGAGGCAGCCGCACCCGCGTCGACCTCGACGAGCCCGTCGAGACGGGGGAGTCCTCGGCCGGCACTCAGGCCGCCGTCGAGGCGGCGCTCGAGGCCGCCAAGGCAGCCGAGAAGCCCGGCGTGGGGACCGGCGGCGGCACCGCCGACCCGGTCACCCCGCCGTCGGCCACCGACGGCGAGGAGCCGCCGGCCCCGCAGGCCTGACGAGCACCCAGCCCGCGCAGGACGGCCCCGGAGCAGCTGCTCCGGGGCCCTCGTGCGTCCGGCCGTCGTGCGCGACGGCGGGACGTGTCAGTGCTGGTAGGTGCCGTGGACGATCGCGCGGCCGAGCGTCTTGAACGCCAGGTTGAAGCCGACGACCGCGGGGCTGACGTCACCGTCGACCCCGAGCTTCTCCTCGCCCACCGCGTGGACCACGAAGAAGTAGCGGTGCGGCTGGTCGCCCTCCGGCGGCGCAGCACCCATGAAGCTCTTGCCGCCGCCGTCGTTGCGGACGTGGAAGGCGCCCTCGGGCAGCGTGTCGTCGCTCGCGCCGGCACCGGCGTCGAGGGAGGTCACGTCGGCCGGGATGTCGACGACCGTCCAGTGCCAGAAGCCCGAGACGATCGGGGCGTCGGGGTCGTAGCAGGTCACGACGTAGGACTGCGTGCCCTCGGGGGCGCCGCTCCAGGACAGCTGCGGCGACGTGTCGCCGTGGGAGTTGACCTGGTCGTCCTTGAGCGGGGCGCCGTCCGTGACGTCGTCGCTCGTGACCGAGAACGACGCCGCGGCGGGCAACAGCGGGTAGGGGTCGGGGGTGACGGGACGTTCGAGACTCATGGGCCCACGCTAGCGACGCGGACCTCCTCCTGCAGCGCGACCGCGGGCCTGCCGGGCGTGCGGCGCAGGTCCCGCGACGGGTCGACGACGCGTTCCCCCGAGTGCTCGCCGACCATTCATCACCCGTTCACCGCAGACGCTCCGGACGCCGTCGCGCGCTGTCAGAGTTCTCGAGGCCCGTCCACCGACGCGCCGTCCTCCACCCCCCAGGAGCACCAGGCGTGACCACCGTCCTGCGCAGCGAGCCTGCGCGCGTCGACGTCGACGAGCCCCGACCGCTCTCGACGGAGCTCAGCGGCTCCGACCGCACGTTCGTCCTCTCCACCCGGAGCATCGCCGTGACGGTGCTCGTCATCACGGGTGGGATCGGCCTGTTCCTCGCGTGGTCGGCGGTGCCGACGATGCAGCGCTACGGGCTGGGGTTCCTCACCGAGACGCAGTGGGAGCCGGAGTCGGACAAGCTCGGCATCGGCTCGGTGCTGATCGGCACGTTCACCGTCGCCTCCGTTGCCCTCGTGGTCGCATTCCCGCTGTCGTTGCTCGCGGCGCTCTACATCGCCGAGTACGCGCCCCCGGGCCTGCGTGCACCGCTCACCTCGCTCGTCGACCTCATGGCCGCGGTGCCCAGCCTCGTGTACGGCCTGTGGGGGTTCTTCCTGCTGAAGCCCTACGTCGCCGACGTCGCGCACTGGCTGCACCAGCACCTCGGCTTCATCCCGATCTTCCGGGTCGACACCGACCCCGACGCCGCGGTCTGGGACCGCTCGGCCTACACCGCCTCGGCCTTCCTCGCGGGCCTCGCCGTGGCGATGATGGTGATCCCGATGGCGACCGCCGTGATGCGGCAGGTGTTCTCCCAGACCCCGCCCGGGGAGCGTGAGGCGGCCTTCGCCCTCGGCGCCACCCACTGGGGCGTCGTGCGCACCGTGGTGCTCCCGTTCGGCCGCGGCGGCATCATCGGCGGCACGATGCTCGGTCTCGGCCGCGCGCTCGGCGAGACGATCGCGGTCCTGCTGATCATCTCGCCGTCGTTCGACCTGAAGGTCCGACCGCTGGAGATCGGCACCAACACCATCTCCGCGCTCATCGCGGGCCGCTTCGGCGAGGCCGCCGACACCCAGCTGGCCGCGTTGCTCGCCGCGGGCTTCGTGCTGTTCGTCATCACCCTCATCATCAACTCGCTCGCCGCGATGGTCGTCGCGCGCAGCCGGTCCGGAGCAGGAGCCGACGCATGAGCGCGCCCACCCTCGACCCCGACCTCACCCGCACGACGGACCTCCCGGCCGTCACGGTCCCGCCCGTGACCACGCAGGCGGTCGCGCCCCCCGTGCCCGCCGCGCCGGCCGGCCGGGGCACGACGGCGGTGCGCACCGAGCCGTCCGTCGGCAAGAACGACGTCGACGGGCCGCGCCGCCTCCTGCGCTCGACGACGGCCGAGCAGCGCTTCGTCCAGCTGGGCGCATGGCTGGCCGCCGTCGCACTGGCCTGGCTCGTGACCGACCGCCTGCTGCCCTGGGACGGTGCGGTCGCGTTCACGCTGACGACCTTCGTGCTGGGCCTGGTGATCGTCGGGCTGCTCACGGCCGTGGTCGGGACGGGGCCGGAGGTCGTCGACCGCGTCATGAGCGCCGTGGTGCACGCCGCGGTGGTCCTGCTGGGCCTGGCGCTGCTGAGCACCGTGCTGTTCATCTTCCTGCGCGGCCGCGAGGCGCTGTTCCACGTCAACTTCTTCACCCACGACATGGAGGGCGTCGGTCCGCGCGACCCGTTCACGCGGGGCGGCATCCTGCACGCGATCGTCGGCTCGCTGATCCAGGTCGGCATCGCCGTGGCCATCACCATCCCGCTCGGCATCGGCACCGCGATCTACATGACCGAGGTCGGCGGCCGGCTCGCGCGGATCGTGCGCACCGTCGTCGAGGCCATGACGGCCCTGCCGTCGATCGTCGCCGGCCTGTTCATCTACACCGTCGCGATCGTGACGCTCGGGCTGCCGAGCTCGGGCCTGGCCGCCGCCCTCGCCCTGGCCGTCATGATGCTGCCGATCATCGCCCGCGCCTCCGACGTCGTGCTGCGGGTCGTGCCCGGCAGCCTGCGCGAGGCGAGCCTGGCGCTCGGCGCCTCGCGCTGGCGCACGGTCTGGCACGTCGTGCTGCCGACGGCGCGGCCCGGACTGGCGACCGCCGTCATCCTCGGCGTCGCGCGCGGCATCGGCGAGACGTCGCCGGTCCTGCTCACCTCGGGCTCGGCCACGTTCCTCGTGACCAACCCGACCGGTGGCGTCATGAACTCGCTGCCGCTCTACATCTACTCGACGGTCCGCTCCGGCGAGCCGCTCGAGATCGCCCGCGCCTTCGCAGCCGCCTCCGTGCTGCTGGGCCTCGTGCTCACGTTGTTCGTGGTCGCTCGCCTCCTGGCGCGACCGAGGAAGGGAACCCGGTGAACCAGAGTCTTCTCGCCCGCCCCGCTCGCGCGGGCGTCGGCGTCGTGCTGCTCGCGATCGCGGTGCTGATCGCGTCGTCGCGCCCCGCGGAGGCTGCCTACGCCCAGATCGAGGGGTCGGGCTCCACCTGGTCCCAGGTGATCGTCAACCAGTGGATCACCGACGTGTCGGCCAACGGCATCAAGGTGACCTACACCGGACGCGGCTCGTCGGCCGGACGCAAGGCGTTCGCGGCCGGCACCACTGACTTCGGCATCACCGAGGTGCCCTACCAGGGCAGCGGTGCCCAGGGCGGTGACGACCCGCCTCCGAAGAACCGGCCCTTCTCCTACGTGCCGATCGTCGCGGGCGGCACGGCCTTCACCTACCAGGTCCGGGTCGGCGGGAAGATGGTGCGCAACCTGCGCCTGTCGGGAGACACGATCGCGAAGATCTTCACGAACAAGATCACCAACTGGAACGACCCTGCGATCGCGAAGGACAACAACGGCACCAAGCTGCCGTCGCTGAAGATCCGACCGGTCGTCCGTTCCGACGGCTCGGGCACCACCGCCCAGTTCACGGCCTGGCTCGACTCGCAGCACGCGAGCGACTGGCGCCCGTTCTTCGGCCGCGCGGGCCTCACGTCCTACTTCCCGCGCAAGGGCAACGCGACCGGCGCGAACGGCTCGGACCAGGTGATGAACACCATCGCCGACGCGGCCGGCAACGGGACGATCGGCTACGTCGAGTACTCCTACCCGGTCAACAAGAACTTCCCGGTCGTGAAGGTGCTGAACCGGTCGGGCTACTACGTCGAGCCGACGCAGTACAACGTCGCCGTCGCCCTGACGAAGGCGCGGATCCGCAAGGACCTGACGCAGGACCTGCTCGGCGTCTACACGGCGCAGGACAAGCGGGCCTACCCCCTCTCGTCCTACAGCTACCTGCTGCTGCCGACCGGCGCGAAGGACCAGCGCATGACCACGTCCAAGCGCCAGTCGCTGGCGGACTTCATGTTCTACTCGCTCTGCGAGGGGCAGACGAAGGCCGGCAAGTACGGGTACTCCCCGCTGCCGCTCAACCTCGTGCAGGCCGGCTTCACGGAGCTGTCCAAGCTGAGGAAGGCCGACCCGAAGGTGAACCTCAACGACCGTTCGGTCACGAAGTGCAACAACCCCACGTTCGTGCCGGGCAACCTGTCGGCCAACAAGCTGGCCCAGATCGCGCCCATGCCGGCGAGCTGCGACCAGCAGGGCCAGGGGCCGTGCACCACGGGCACGGGCACCGCGCCCACGTCGGTGGAGCAGGCGAAGAAGGGCGGCGGCGCCGGCGGCGGGTCGGGCGGCACCGGGGGTGCTGCGGGCGCTGACGGCTCGGCCGGGGGCGGGTCCGACGCGCCCGGCGCGGGCGCAGCGATCGACCCCGAGACCGGTCTTCCGGTCGGCTCCGCCTCCTCGGGCGGCGGCGCGGCGACGGTGGCGGTGCAGACCGAGCTGACCGCAGGCCGGGCCGGTGACGACGGGATCTTCGGCACCCTCGCGGCGGTCGAGCTCCTGGCCATCATCCTGGCGCCGGGCGTCGTCGCCGTGGCGCTGCGGCGTCGCACGCGCAGCACGACGGGGGCACGCTCGTGAGGTGGCGCAAGGTCCTCGCGACCGTCGCGGTGGCCGCCGTCGGCACCGGACTCCTCACCTCGGCCGGCGTGCAGGCGCAGGGCGACGACGTCGGCGCGTTCCGCCAGACGAAGACCGTCGAGCGCACCTTCACCGAGAACGGCGACGAGGTCCGCGTGGACCGCCGCGACGTGACGGTCCAGGTCGACCACACCCGCAACCTGCGCGGACGCGAGCGCGTCCACGTGACGTGGGACGGCGCCCGCCCGAGCGGCGGTCGCTCGACGAGCCCGTTCGGCGAGAACGGCATGGACCAGGAGTACCCGGTGGTCGTGCTCCAGTGCCGCGGCCGCGACGACGCCGGCCTGCCGGCGGCGCAGCGCGTCCGCCCCGAGACCTGCTGGACCTCGACCGTCCAGCAGCGCTCGCAGCTGCAGGTGCCGGACGCCGCAGCCATCTGGCGCTCGGACCGCTACGCCGACGACACGGCGCGCAGCGCCCTGTCCGGGGTGCGGACGCTCCCGGCGAGCTGCGGCGGAGCCGCGCCGGGCACGTCGACGCACGTGACGCCGTTCGTGTCCGCGAAGGGCCAGACGTTCGCCTCCTGCTCCAGCGACACCCTGCCTCCCGAGGCGGCCGTCGACGCGTCGTTCCCGCCCGCCGAGCAGGCCGCGTTCACGACCGTGGACGGCAAGGGCGACATCCAGTTCGAGGTGCGCTCGAGCATCGAGAACGAGTCGCTCGGCTGCAACGACACGACCGCGTGCAGCATCGTCGTCATCCCCGTCATGGGCATCAGCTGCCTGCAGTCGGACTCGCGCCAGCTCAACGCGGCCTGCCGCAAGCAGGGCCGCTTCGAGCCCGGCTCGAGCAACTTCGACGGCCAGGGCGTCGACGAGAGCGTGTCGCCGCGCTACTGGTGGACCGAGTCGAACTGGCGCAACCGGATCAGCGTGCCGATCACCTTCGGCCCCGCGCCGAACGTCTGCTCCGTGCTCGACGACCGACCGCCGGTCGGCTTCTACGGCTCGGAGCTGATGTCGCAGGCCACCGTGCAGTGGGCGCCTGCCTACTGCCTGCGCAAGGACCGCTTCCGCTTCCAGCACAACGTCCTGCCCGACCTCGCCTCGTTCCAGCTGATGCAGCAGGACGAGATCCCGGGAGCCTTCGTCTCGAGCCGCAAGACCGTCGAGGGCGAGGCGCCGACCGCCTACGCCCCGACGGCCGTCACCGGGTTCGCGATCTCCTACGTCATCGACGAGCCGAAGAACGCCGGCGAGCGTCGCACGCTGAACCTCAACGCCCGGCTCCTCGCGAAGCTGCTCACGCAGAGCTATCCCGGCTCCAGCCTCGGCCGCCAGCACCCCGGGCTGGAGGACAACCCGGGCTCGCTGAACGCCGACCCCGAGTTCCAGGCCCTGAACCCCGGTCTGTCGACGGGGGAGCAGGAGGCCGCGGCCGTCCTGGTGTCGCTCTCGGAGTCCTCCGACGTGATCAAGGCGATCTCGACCTACATCGACGACGACCCGGAGGCGCACGCCTTCGTGGAGGGCCGTCCCGACCCGTGGGGCATGCGCATCAACCCTGCCTACAAGGGCATCAGGCTCCCGGTCGACGAGTGGCCCCTGCTCGACACGTTCACCCCGGCCGTCCAGCAGGAGTGCCTCAAGCAGAACAACGACACGCCCTACCTGACGCGCCTGGCCGCGCCGGTGACCTCCTTCGTGAAGATCGCCGACGCGCTGCTCGACGCCTGGCCGTACTCGCAGACGAAGTGCAGCGGCCTCGGCACCGACCAGTTCCCGTACGTGCTCGGCCGTGCTGACCGTCAGGGCGTCGGCGCACGGTTCCTCGTCGGCGTGACGACCCTCGGCGACGCCGAGCGGTACGGCCTGCACACCGCCGCGCTGCAGACGTCGGCCGTGTCCCCACGTGCTCCGTTCACCGTCCGTGGACGGCAGTTCGTGGCGCCGACCGACGCGACGCTCGCGAAGGCGATCTCGACGGCCCGGCCGACCGGACGCACGCAGCCGTTCGCGCTCGAGGACGGGGCCGTGCGCCAGGCGAACGGCTACCCGGGCACGCTCGTCGTCTACACCGCGGCGAAGACCTCGGGCCTGGACCGCAGCACGGCGCGCACCGTCGCGTCGTTCATCCGGACCGCCACCACGGAGGGCCAGCGTCGCGGGTCGGGCAACGGCTTCCTGCCCGACGGCTACCTGCCGATCACCCGGACGGGCACCACCGCCGCCCTCTTCGCGTCGGCCCAGCAGGCGGCCCAGGACGTGGAGGCGCAGACCGGCACGACGCCCGGCGGCTCGGGAGGCGCGGGCGGCGGCGGAGCCACCGACCCCGCCTCCGGGGCGCCAGGGACCGACGGTGTGCCGTCCGACGCCGCGGCAGCCGGAGACGACCCCGCGGCGGCGGGCGGCAAGCAGCCCGTCGACGCCGAGCTGAAGAGCCTCGGCAGCACGCAGGGCGTCCACTCGGCCCTCGGCGCCTGGTTCCTGCCCGCGCTGATCCTCCTGCTCCTCGGCTGCGCGATCGCCGGCCCGGTGATCAGGCTCCGCGCGGCCGGGAAGGAGGACTCATGACCGTCGCACCCCTCAACGGTCGCCTCACCGGGCAGCGCCGGGGGAGTGGCGCCCTGAAGGGCAGTCTCGCCGCCGCGCGCGACACCTCGCGCGTCCCCGAGCGCGACCTCGTCCTGAGCAGCGGACTCATGGTCGTGGCGCTGCTCGTCGCCTGGGTGCTGCTCCAGACCCTCGTGCTCGGTGGTCTCTCCTACTCCCGCGCGCAGGACCGGCTCTACGACGAGCTGCGCGCCGACCTGGCCGCGGGCACCGCGCCGACGGGCGGGGTCATCGCGCCCGGCCGCCCCGTCGCGCTCTTCTCGCTGCCGTCCCTCGACATCGACCAGGTCGTGGTCGAGGGCACGTCGGCCGGTCTCCTGCTCGACGGTCCCGGACACCGGCGCGACACCGTCCTGCCCGGCCAGGCAGGCGTCTCGCTCGTCTACGGACGGTCACGGACGTTCGGACGACCCTTCCACGTGATGATGCACGAGGCCGTGGGCACCCGGCTCGACGTCGTGACCGGGCAGGGCCGCTCGACCTACCGGATCGAGGGCGTCCGGCGTGCCGGCGACGACGTGCCGGCGCCTCCTGCGCAGGGCCAGGGTCGCCTGACGCTCATCACCGCGGCCGGCGACGGCCGCCTCGGCGGGCTCCGACCGGACGAGCTGGTCTACGTCGACGCGTCCCTGCAGTCCAAGCCGTTCCCGGCCGGCGGCCAGCGGGTCAACACCCTCGGTCAGTCCGAGCTGGCGATGGCGAACGACACGTCGGTGCTGCCGCTGCTCGCCCTGACGCTCGGTGGCCTGCTCGTGGCCCTCGTGGGCATGCTGCTGCTGCGTCGACGGCTGCGCCCGGCCCTCGTCTGGACGGTGTTCGCACCGGTGTTCCTGGCCCTCGCGTGGTTCGCCGCGGACCTCTCCGTGCACCTCATCCCGAACCTCGTCTGAGTCGTGCACCGACCATTCACCGAGTCGCACCGAATGGACGTCTGCTGTTCACCGCAGACCGTCCGGACCCCCTCCATCGACGCCTAGCGTGCTCGTCGGGACGTCGCCCGACGGCCCACCCCCCTTCACGACAAGGAACTCCACGCGCATGATCTCCACGCGTACCCGGTTCGCCGCGGCCCTCGCCGTCGCTGCGACCTCGATGGCGACCCTCGGCGCCGTCGCACCGGCCCAGGCGGCCGACACCAACCCCGCCGACCCCACCTTCACGCCGAGCAGCACCGACCTGGTGGGCGTCGGGTCCGACACCTCCCAGCTCGCGCTGCACTACCTCGCGGAGGGCAAGGACGGCGTCGCCGCCGGCTACAACGCCTCCCGCACGGTCAAGATCGCCTCGTGGGCGGCCGACGGCTCGCCCTCCACGATCTCCCTGCGCAGCGGCACCTCGGCGATCACCCGCCCGAACGGCTCGGGCGCCGGCAAGAAGCTGCTGTACGGCTCCAGCAACGACGCCAACGTCGACTTCGCCCGCTCGTCCTCCGCGATCTCCACGACCGAGCGCGACGCCGGCCTGAAGGCCTTCCCCTTTGCCGTCGACGGTCTGAAGCTCGGCACGCGCAAGGCCGGCACCGACGCCCCCGCGTCGCTGACCGAGGCGCAGGTGCTCGCCATCTACAAGGGCGACGTCACGAACTGGTCGCAGGTCGGCGGCAAGGACGCCGTGATCCACCCCTACGTCCCGCAGTCGGGCTCGGGCACGCGCTCGTTCTTCGAGGCCCAGCTCGTCCGCATCAACGACGGCAAGCCCGTCTCCCTCGGCTCGAACGTCAAGGAGACGCAGGAGCACTCCGACGAGAAGATCAAGGACGACCCGGACGCGGTCGTGCCCTTCTCGACCGGTCGCGCCAAGTCGACGACCAGCATCGGCCTGCTGAACGGCTTCAGCGTCCGCCGCGCGCTCTATAACGTCGTCCGCGGCAACGACCTCACCGGCTCGAAGGCCGCCGACCTCAACGCCGCCTTCGGCGAGACCGGTTTCGTCTGCTCCGACGCCGCCCGCCCGCTCATCGAGGCCGCCGGCTTCGACCAGCTGGCGCGCACGGCCCAGGGCGGCGTCTGCGGCCAGACGACCACGTCGGCGACGACCAACTTCCTCACCGCCGGTGGTCAGCAGAGCACCGTCGCCCTCACGGGCAAGGCGACGCCGAGCGGCAAGGTCACGCTGAAGGCCGCGGTCGGCCCGTCGACCGCCACCGGCACCGTGACGTTCACCGAGGGTGACGCCACCGTCGGCACCGCCACCGTGGACACGCTGGGCAACGCCACCCTCGCGCTCGAGGGCGTCGCCAAGGGTGCGCACAGCTACACGGCGACCTTCGCGCCCGACGACCCGCAGGCCTACTCCAAGGCGACCGGCTCGATCACCGTGACGGTCCCGGACGCGAAGTACTCCAAGGCCATCGAGGTCACCGCGCCCACGTCGGCCTACGGCGCGGCGCGCACCGTCACGGTGAACGTCGGCACCAGCGACCTCAAGGCCACCGGCAGCGTCACCTTCGTCTACGGCGACGCCGCCGAGCAGACGGCCGACCTGCAGGGCGGCACCGCGACCTTCACCGTCCCGGCCTCGCTGGACGCCGGCACGTACTGGGGTGCCGTCTCCTACTCCGGTGACAGCGACTTCGCCGAGGGCTACAAGCTCGTGAAGTTCGTCGTCACCAAGGCCACGACCCGCACCTCGCTCAAGCTCGCGGCGGCGAAGGTCAAGGTCCGCAAGGCCACGAAGGCGACCGTCACGGTCGGCATCACGGGCTCGACGCTGAAGGCGTCGGGCACGGTCACCCTGAAGATCGGCTCCAGCGTCGTCGGCACCGGCAAGGTCGTCAACGGCCAGGCCGTCGTCACGCTCAAGGCGCAGAGCACCACGGGTGCCAAGCGCGTCGTCGCGACGTTCGCGCCGTCGAGCAGCAACTACGGCGGATCCACGTCCGCCACGGCGACCTACACCGTCGTCAAGTGATCGACCGCCGTGGCCGGCTCCTGCGGGAGCCGGCCACGGCGCGTTCCACCCGCCCCCGAGGAGAGACCATGTCCCTGACCGACGAGACCACCACGATCCCGGTGCTCGACGACGCCACGCAGAGCATCCCCGCGGTGCTGCCGGACCGGGCGTCGCTGGCCACGCTGGAGGCGACCGACGTCTCGGCGTGGTTCGGCACGCACAAGGTGCTCGACCGGGTCTCCCTCACCATGCCCGCCGGGCGGATCACCGCACTCATCGGACCGTCCGGCTGCGGCAAGTCGACCTTCCTGCGCATCCTCAACCGGATGCACGAGCTCGTGCCGGGCGCCTCGCTCGCCGGCCGCGTCGAGATCGACGGCGCCGACGTCTACGACCCCGACCGCAAGCTCACCGACGCGCGTCGCGCGATCGGCATGGTCTTCCAGAAGCCGAACCCGTTCCCGGCGATGTCGATCGAGGAGAACGTGCTCGCGGGCCTCAAGCTCACCGGGACCAAGGTCGCGTCGCGCGACCGTGACGACCTCGTCGAGGAGTGCCTCACCAAGGGTGGGCTCTGGAAGGAGGTCAAGGACCGTCTCGACGCACCGGGCGGCGGACTCTCCGGCGGCCAGCAGCAGCGCCTGTGCATCGCCCGATCGCTCGCCGTCAAGCCGCGCGTGCTGCTCATGGACGAGCCCTGCTCGGCCCTCGACCCCACCTCGACGCGCGTGATCGAGGAGACGATGCTCGAGCTCGCGCAGGAGGTGACGATCGTCATCGTCACGCACAACATGCAGCAGGCCGCGCGTGTGTCCGACCAGTGCGCCTTCTTCCTCGCCGCGTACGGCACCCCCGGCGTGATCATCGAGCACGGCGACACCGCGACCATGTTCGAGTCGCCGCAGGACCAGCGCACGTCGGACTACGTGAACGGTCGGTTCGGCTGAGGTGACCCGTCTGCTCTCGGTCTTCGGCGTCGTGGCGGCGGCAGCTGCGCTCGTCGTGACCGCCGTCCTGGCGAGCACCGCGCCCTCGACCCCGCGCGACGTGCAGGACCTCTTCCCGGCCGCCGCGTCGGTACAGCTGCCCGACGCCGGTGCCGATCCGGCCGCGCCGTCGTCCGCGGGGACGAGCACGACGTCGCACGAGCCCGACCCGGCGTGGTTGGCGAGCACCGCGACGGCCACCGGCGTCCCGGCACGGGCGCTGCAGGCGTACGCGTCGGCCACGCTGCGGGCCGGTGCCGAGCTGCCCGGCTGCCGGCTCGGGTGGACGACGCTCGCCGGCATCGGGCACGTCGAGTCGGCTCACGGCGGGAGCACGCTGGCGCCGGACGGTCGCACGAGCGTCGAGGGTCCCGCGCTCGACGGCACGTCGGGCTACGCGGCGATCAGCGAGGACGGCGCCTGGGACCGGGCGCGCGGGCCTCTGCAGTTCATCGCCTCGACGTGGCGACAGTGGGGCTCCGACGGCGACGGCGACGGTGTCGCGGACGTCGACGACGTCGACGACGCCGCCTGGACCGCGGCGCGCTACCTCTGCGCCTCGGACGCGGACCTCACCACACCGGCCGGGTGGACGGCCGCCGTGCACTCCTACAACCACTCCGACGTCTACGTGCGCAGCGTCCTCGCCGCCGCCGACGCCTATGCCGCGCGCTCGGGCGGCTGATTCCCATCCGGTGATGGGAACCAGCAGCTCACCACGGTCTTCCCCCGCCCACCCTGGAAAGCATCCGCAGGTGAGCGACGGATTCCCATGAAGTGATGGGAATCAGCAGCCACGGGCAGCCGGTGCGGCCGGGGGTGGGGGAGCGGCCGAGGCGCCCGTAGGGTGGGCCGGTGGCCCGCATCGTGCACGTCGACGACCTTGACGACCCCCGCCTCGCCGACTACCTGCACCTGCGCGACGTGCAGATGCGGCTGGCGCACGAGAGCGAGCACGGCATCTACCTCGCCGAGGGGGAGAAGGTCGTGCGACGGGCCCACGAGGCCGGCCACGAGGCGGCGTCGTTCCTCATGGCACCGCGCTGGCTCGACGGCCTGCGCGACGTCCTCGACGCGAGCGACGCGCCGTGCTTCGTCATGTCGGAGAAGGACGTCGAGCGGGTCACCGGGTTCCACGTGCACCGGGGAGCGCTCTCGGCCGTGCGCCGGCCCGCGCCGGCCGACGTCGACGACGTGCTCGCCGCCGCGCGACGCGTGGTCGTGCTGGAGGACCTGGTGGACCACACCAACGTCGGCGCGATCTTCCGGGTGGCGGCGGCCCTGGGCTTCGACGCCGTCCTGCTGTCGCCGCGCTGCGCCGACCCGTTCTACCGGCGCGCGGTCAAGGTGGCCATGGGTGCGGTGTTCTCCGTGCCGCACGCCCGAGTCGACGACTGGTACGGGACACCCGCCCTGCTGTCACGCCACGGGTTCACGACCTACGCGATGACGCTCGCCGACGACGCGGTGTCGCTCGAGGACGTGGGCGACGTGCCGGAGCGGCTCGCGCTGGTCGTCGGCTCCGAGGGGCCCGGGCTCACCGAGCACTGGCAGCGCAGCAGCGACGTGCGCGTCACGATCCCCATGGCGGCGGGCATCGACAGCCTCAACGTCGCCACCTCGGTCGCCGTCGCCTGCTGGCACCTGCGCTGACGTCGCGTGGTCGTCGACGCTGCGACGACGCAGGCTCAGTCCTCGATCGCGGCCGGGGTCACCGGCCAGTCGCCGGGGTAGGCGTCGGCCAGCTCCTCGTGCTTCCTGTAGAGCTTCTTGCGCGCCTTCGCCGGCACGCGGTCGCCGAAGACGGTGCCGTGGAGGTGGTCGGTCTCGTGCTGCAGGCAGCGCGCGAGCAGGCCGGTGCCGTGGAACTCGACCGGCTCGCCCTTCTCGTCGAACCCGGTCACGCTCGCGACGTCGGGGCGCGAGCACTCGGTGAACGCACCGGGCAGCGACAGGCAGCCCTCGTCGGCGGTGTCGAGGTTGCGCTCGGCCGCCTCGGGCAGCGTGAGCCGCGGGTTCACGACCACACCGGTCACGCGGACGTCGTCGTCGTCGGGGCAGTCGAAGACGAACACCTTGAGGTCCACACCCACCTGGTTGGCCGCCAGGCCCACGCCGTTCGCGGCGTACATCGTCGCGACCATGTCGCGGACGAGGGTCTGGAGCTCCTCGTCGAACGACGTCACCTCGCGGAGCTCGTGGTGCATGACGGGGGTGCCCCACCGGGTGATGGGACGGACCGATCCGCCGTCGGGCAGGGGACGGGAGCTGGGGTGTGACGCCACCGCCCCAACGTATCGCGGGGTGAATCGCCCCGAGTCGTGGACTCCGCCCTGTGACGTCGGATACCATCGGTACGCGGCACTGCAACTCACAGTTACAGTGGAGTCGTGCACCCCAGCGGTGCCGGCGGGAACCCGTCCCGACCCCCATCACACCAACGTCCCTGCCAAGGAGACACCGTGGCGAACCGACCAGACCCCATGGGCATCGGGCTCGCGGTGCTGAACCGCATCGCGAGCTCGCCGGCCATCGACAAGCTCGGCCTGCGCAAGGCCACCGAGCGCGCCGTCTACCAGGGAGCCAAGTCCGGCTTCCAGCTCGCGGCCAACGCCAACCGCACCTTCAAGCGCGTCAAGGGCTCGGGCACGCCGCAGCGCCTCGGCGCGACCCAGGACAGCGGCCTGTTCGACCTCACCCCGACCGAGGACCAGCAGATGATGGTCGACGTCATCGGCGAGTTCGCCGACGAGGTGCTGCGCCCCGGCGCCGAGGCCGCCGAGAAGGCCGACGACACCTCCAAGGAGGTGCTCGACCAGACCAGCGAGTTCGGCCTGACGCTGCTGAACGTCCCCGAGTCGCTCGGTGGTCTGTCCGAGGAGCGCTCCGTGGTCACCGGCGTCCTGGTCAACGAGGCGCTCGCCTACGGCGACATGGGCCAGGCCGTCGCCTGCCTCGCGCCGGCGTCCGTCGCCACCGCCATCTCGCTCTGGGGCACCGACGAGCAGCAGCAGACCTACCTGCCGGCGTTCACCGGTGACGACGTGCCCGCCGCGGCGCTCGCCGTGGCCGAGTCGCGACCGCTGTTCGACCCGTTCGAGCTGCAGACCACTGCCACCGCGACGGAGGGTGGCTACCGCCTCACCGGCGTCAAGTCCGCCGTCGTGCGCGGCACGGAGGCCGAGCTGTTCGTCGTCGCCGCGGCGCTCGACGGCACCCCGCGCCTCTTCGTCGTCGAGTCGAGCACGCCCGGCCTGACCCTCGCCGCCGACCCGTCCATGGGTCTGCGTGCCGCCGGGCTCACCAAGCTGAGCCTCGACGGCGCGGTCGTCCCGGAGACCGCCCTGCTGGGCACCGCCGACGACTACCGCGAGTGCGTGCGGCTGTCGCGCCTGGCGTGGTCGGCGCTCGCGGTCGGCACGGGTCGCGCCGTGCTCGACTACACCAAGGAGTACGTGAAGACCCGTGAGGCGTTCGGCGAGCCGATCGCGCACCGCCAGGCGGTCGCGTTCATGGTCGCCAACATCGCGATCGAGCTCGAGGGCATGCGCCTGGTCACCCTCAAGGCCGCCTCGCGCCACGAGCAGGGTCGCGACGCGTCCCGCGAGATCGCCCTCGCCCGCAAGCTCGCGGCCGAGTACGGCATGAAGATCGGCACCGACGGAGTCCAGCTGCTCGGTGGCCACGGCTTCGTCAAGGAGCACCCGGTGGAACGGTGGTACCGCGACCTGCGGGCCGTCGGCGTCCTGGAAGGAGCAGTCCTCGTCTGAGGACGGACACGAAGATGACGATCAACCTCGACACCCCCAAGAAGTTCCGCGGGTTCATCCAGCAGGCCCACGAGGTCGCTGACAACTTCCTGCGCGCGAACTCCCGCAAGTACGACCTCGCCGAGCACGCCTACCCCAAGGAGCTCGACCTCCTCGCCTCGCTGATCGACGGCATGGGCGACTCCGGCGCCGGACAGGGCGCCGGTGCCGCCGGCGTCCGCCGCAGCGAGGACGCCTCGGAGAAGGACAAGGGCAAGGTCAAGAACGGCACCAACCTCTCCTCCGTGCTCTCGATCATCGAGATGTGCTGGGGCGACGTCGGCCTGCTGCTCTCGATGCCGCGCCAGGGCCTGGGCAACTCCGCCATCGCGTCGGTGGCCACCGACGAGCAGCTGGAGAAGTTCAAGGGCACGTGGGCCGCCATGGCGATCACCGAGCCCGGCTGCGGCTCCGACTCCGCTGCCATCCGCACGACCGCCATCAAGGACGGCGACGAGTACGTGCTCAACGGCGAGAAGATCTACGTGACGTCCGGCGAGCGTGCCGACTCCGTCGTGGTCTGGGCGACGCTCGACCCGAAGCTCGGCCGTGCGGCCATCAAGAGCTTCGTGGTGCCGAAGTCGCTGCCGGGCATCCGGGTCGAGCGGCTCGAGCACAAGCTCGGCATCCGCGCCTCCGACACGGCCGTGATCGTGCTCGACAACTGCCGCGTGCCGGCGGAGAACATCCTCGGCAACGAGGAGATCGACACCAAGCAGGGCTTCGCCGGCGCCATGGCGACCTTCGACAACACCCGCCCGCTCGTGGCCGGCATGGCCGTGGGCTGCGCCCGCGCGGCGCTCGAGCTCACGCGTGAGCTGCTCGAGGACGCCGGCGTCGTCATCGACTACGACCGTCCCGCGACGTCGCAGTCGTACGCGGCGGCGACCTACCTGCAGATGGAGGCCGACTACGAGGCAGCGCTGCTGCTGACCCTCGAGGCGGCGTGGCTGGCGGACAACCGCAAGCCCAACTCCATGGAGGCGTCGATGTCGAAGGCCAAGGCCGGCCGCGCCGGCAACGACATCACCCTGCGGTGCGTCGAGCTGGCCGGCAGCCTCGGCTACAGCGAGGGCGAGCTGCTCGAGAAGTGGTCGCGCGACTCCAAGATCCTCGACATCTTCGAGGGCACCCAGCAGATCCAGCAGCTGATCGTCGCGCGTCGCCTGCTGAACCTGTCGTCGGCGCAGCTGCGCTGAGGACCGACGCCCCCGACCGCAGCACCGTGCAGGCCCCGTCACCCCCAGGGTGGCGGGGCCTGCGCGCGTCGTCGGTGCGGTGTGGGGCGTACCCCTAGGATGTCGACATGACTGGGCAGCTGCCGCCGGACTTCGACGTCGACTACCAGCTGACGCGGCTCGTCCGCCAGGTCAGGGCTCGGTCGTTGCGCAACCTCGCGACCATCCACGACGACCTCGACTACAGCACGTTCGTGCTGCTTCTGGCCATCGTCGACGCGACGACGTCGAGCGGTGGCGTGCGCGCGTCGGACCTCGCCGACTCCCTGCACGTCCACAAGTCGACCGTCAGCCGTGCGGTCCGCATGCTGGAGGACGCCGGGCTCGTCGACCGGACCCCGCACCCGGAGGACGGTCGCGCGCACGTGCTGCGGGCCAGCGCCGAGGCCGTGCGTCGTGTCGACGCCTACCGCGAGGACTCCCACGCCGCCCTCGCCCGCGTGATCGAGGACTGGGAGCCCACCGAGCTGCGCACGTTCGCGCAGCTGCTGGCGCGACTGAACGACGCCTTCGGCACTGAGTGAGCACGACGCCTTCGGCACTGGGTGAGCGCCGGGCGAGCCGCAGGCCTCAGGGGCGCAGCAGCACCTTGACAGCGCGCCGCTCGTCCATGGCGCGGTAGGCCTCGGCGACGTCGTCGAGACCGAGCTGCAGGTCGAACACGTCCCCCGGGGTGATCGCGCCCGAGACGACGTCGGGCAGGAGCTCGTCGAGGTAGTGGCGCACCGGCGCGACACCGCCGGCGAGGCCGGAGTTCGTGCCGAACATGACCGGCACGTTGAGCTCCACGCCGTGGGGGACGCCGACGTAGCCGACGGTGCCTCCGGGACGCAGGCTCTGGAACGCCTGCTTCATCGACTCCTTGGTGCCCACGCACTCCAGGACGCTGTCGGCGCCGATCCCGCCGAGGATCTCCTTGACCTCCGCGGCACCCTCCTTGCCCCGGGTCGCGACGACGTGGTCGGCGCCGAAGCGCCGCGCCAGCTCCTGGCGGGGCTCGTGGCGCGACATCGCCACGACCGTCTCCGCGCCGAGACGCTTCGCGGCGAGCACCGCGCTGAGGCCGACGGCACCGTCGCCGACGACCGCCACGGTGGAGCCCGGACCCACGCGGGCGGAGACGGCGGCGTGGTGACCGGTCGGGAACACGTCGCTCAGCGTCAGCAGGTGGGGGACGAGCGCGTCGTCGACCGGCTGGGGCACGCGCACCAGGGTGCCGTCGGCGAACGGCACGCGGACGAGCTCGGCCTGGGCGCCGTCGTAGCCGCCGCCGTTGACGCACGAGGTCTGCACACCCTTGCGGCAGACCGCGCAGGTGTTGTCGCTGTACAGGAACGGGGCGATGACGAACTCGCCCACGGCCACGTCGGCCACCGCCGAGCCCACCTGCTCGACCACGCCGACGAACTCGTGCCCGATACGACGCGGCTCCGGCTGGTCGCCGTTCGCACCGCGGTAGGGCCAGAGGTCGCTGCCACACACGCAGGCAGCCACGACGCGGACCACCGCGTCGGTGTCGTCCTGCACGACCGCGTCGGGCACGGTGTCGAGACGGATGTCGCCAGGGCTGTGGAGGACGGTCGCACGCATACGTCCTTCCTACCAGTGCGGGCGTGGGCGTGCCGCTGGCCGTCGTGCGTCGTGCGTCCTTCGGGTGCGTCGGTCTGGGCGGTCGTGACCTTGCTGGTGCGCTGCCGCGGCTCGCGCTGGGTGTGGTCCCCGAAAGGGCCTCGACCGGGCGGCTGGCGGGCGCGGCGGCTCGGGTTCTCGGGCTGCGGCGCGGGTGGGACGCAAGAATCTGCGTTCGTGCGCTGAGATCCCAAGGCTTCTGCGTTGGCTACGGGATCCCGTCGTGAACGCAGAAGCCTTGTCTCGTTCGCGCGAATCCACCGCCGGTCCCGCGAGAACGCAGATGCTTGCGTCCGACGCGGGCCGCAGCCCCGACGGAGCAGGTGTGGAAGGATCGAGGCATGACCTCCAAGCCTGAAGTGGACTTCATCGAGGGCCCCGCGCCCACCGAGCTGCAGATCAAGGACATCATCGTCGGCGACGGCCCCGAGGCCGTGCCCGGCGGCGTCGTCGACGTGCACTACGTGGGCGTCGAGTTCGACACCGGCGAGCAGTTCGACGCCTCCTGGGACCGCGGCCAGTCCGCGCGCTTCCCGCTCCCGCAGCTCATCGGCGCCTGGCAGCAGGGCATCCCCGGCATGAAGGTCGGCGGACGTCGTCAGCTGGTGTGCCCGCCCGAGCTGGCCTACGGACCCGCCGGCGGCGGACACCGCCTGTCGGGCAAGACCCTCGTCTTCATCATCGACCTGCTGGGCGTCGGCTGATCCGACCCCCACGAACCACGACGCCCCCGGACCCTCGGTCCGGGGGCGTCGTCGTGCTCGCGCCTCACACGCGCAGGTCGTCGAGCAGACGGCGCAGCCGCTTGACCGACACCGGTCGAGCCGTCCCGAGGTTCTGGGCGACCACGCTCACCCGGAGCTCCTCCAAGGCCCAGCGGACCTCCTGCACGTCGGCCGCGGCGCGACGCAGCGGGCTCAGGCCACCGGTGCGCTCGTGGAACTCCGCCTCGAGCTCGTGCACGCGCACCAGCTGCTCGGTGAGCGGCGTGGCGAGCCGTCGACGCGCGGCCTCGAGGTAGACCGGCAGGCGTCGCAGCTGCTCGACGCCCAGGTCGCGGACGAAGCCCGGTGCCACGAGCCAGCTCAGCTGCACGCGGACGTCCTCCGCCGGCTCGCCCGTGCCCTGCGGCTGGGCCTGGCCGAGCTTCTCCAGCGACCGCAGGACGTCGCGCAGCACACCCGCGGTGACGTCGTGGACGTCGGCCCTCACCCGTTCGCGCAGGGTCTGGAAGGCAGCCTCGTCCCACACCGGGCCCCCGTGGCGGGCCACCAGGTGGTCGAGGGCGGCGAGCCGAGCGTCGTCGAGCACGGCCGCCGCGTCGCCGTAGGGCGAGGAGGCCAGCAGCAGCTTCTGCCGCAGGTCGAGCGTGCGGCCGAGCGAGGGCGTCGTGGTCGGGGTCGAGAGGGCGAGCAGCCGACCCTGGCCGCGCACCATCGCGACCTGCTGCTCCTCGGGGGTGTCGAGCACGCGCAGCGCCACCGACGTCCCCTCGTCGACGAGCGCCGGGTACCCCACGACCTGCCCGGCCGGCACGGCCCGCTCGAGCGTGCCGACGTCCCACGTCGTGATCCCGGTCCGGGCCGACTCCGCGGCGACCACCTCGAGGTCGCGGCGGACGACGTCCCCCAGCTCGGTGCGCAGCGCGTCGAGGTCGCGACCCCGGGCCAGCTCGGCGCCGTCGTCGACCACGCGGAAGGTCACCTTCAGGTGGTCGGGGACGGCCGAGAGGTCGAAGTCGTCGGGGGAGACGAGCGTGCCGGTGCGCTGCCGGATGCCGCGCACCAGCTGCTCGAGCAGCGGACCGGCCGCGGGGTCGAGCTGCTCGACGAGCGCCGCCGCGTGGTCGGGCACGGGCACCAGCTCGCGACGCAGCCGCTTCGGCAGCGAGCGGACCAGCGCCACCACCAGCTCGTCGCGGTGCCCCGGCACGTTCCACAGGAACTCCGCGGGGTCGAGGGAGAGCAGGTCGTCGACCGGCACGTCGACGACGACGCCGTCGCTCTCGGTGCCGGGCTCGAACGTGTACGTCACGCGGTACTCGGCCGACTCCGACGTCCAGGTCGTCGGGTAGTCGTGCTCGAGGTCGCCGACGTCGGCCAGCAGCATCGCCGGGTCGAGGTCGAGCAGGTCGGGCGTCTCGCGCGACGCCTTCTTCCACCAGCTGTCGAAGTGACGCACCGAGACGACGTCGGCGGGCACCCGTGCGTCGTAGAACGCGAACAGCGTCTCGTCGTCGACCCGCAGGCCCCGGCGTCGGACGCGGTCCTCGACGGCCTCCGCCTCGCGGATCCGCTGGGCGTTGCGCTGCACGAAGGCGTGGCGCGTGCGCCACTCGCCCTGCACGAGAGCGTGCCGGACGAACAGCTCCCGCGCGAGGGCGGGGTCGTGCCGGCCGAGCGGCACGAGCCGGTCGACCACCAGGGGCACGCCGTAGAGCGTCACCCGCTCCTTCGCCATGGCCGCCCCGCGCCGCGCCGACCAGTGCGGCTCGGCGTACTGACGCTTCACCAGGTGCGCGGCGGCCTGCTCGACCCACTCGGGCTCGACCTTCGCGACGGTGCGCCCCCACAGCCGGCCGGTCTCGACGAGCTCGCCGGCCACGACCCACAGTGGCGGCTTGCGCGCCAGCGCCGACCCGGGGAACACCATGAAGCGCGCACCGCGCGCGCCGAGGAACTCCTTGGAGTCGGCCTGCCGGACGCCCACGTGCGACAGCAGCCCGCTGAGCAGCGCCCGGTGCACGTCGGCCGGGTCGGCCCCGATCTTGCCCGGCTTCATGCCGAGGTCGCGCACGGTGCGCCGCAGCTGCGCGTGCACGTCCTGCCACTCACGGATGCGCAGCCAGTGCAGCATCTCGTCGCGGCAGAGCCGGCGGAAGGCGCTGCTGCTCAGCTCGTCGCGCTTCTCCTGCACGTACTGCCAGAGCACGAGCCAGGACAGGAAGTCCGAGTCGGGGCTGCGGAACCGCGCGTGCAGCTGGTCGGCGCGGGCCTGCTGCTCGGCCGGCCGCTCCCGCGGGTCCTGGATCGAGAGGCCGGCGACGATGACGAGCACGTCGGCCAGGCACCCCTGACGGTCCGCGGCGAGGAGCATGCGGGCCATGCGCGGGTCGACCGGCAGGCGCGACATCGTGCGACCCAGCCGCGTGAGCCGGGGTCGGCGGTCGCGGCCCTCCTGCAGCGCCCCGAGCTCGGTCAGCAGCGCCCGGCCGTCGCCCACGGCGCGGCGGTCGGGTGCGTCGAGGAACGGGAAGTCCTCGACGTCGCCGAGGTCGAGCGACGCCATCTGCAGCAGCACCGACGCGAGGTTCGTGCGCAGGATCTCCGGGTCGGTGAACTCGGGGCGACCGTCGTGGTCCTCCTCGGCGTAGAGCCGGATGCAGATGCCGTCGGCCACGCGGCCGCAGCGCCCCGCGCGCTGGGCGGCGCTCGCGCGGGAGACAGGCTCGATCGGCAGCCGCTGGACCTTGAGCCGCTGGCTGTAGCGCGAGATGCGGGCGTAGCCGGTGTCGACGACGTACCGGATGCCGGGGACGGTCAGCGACGTCTCGGCGACGTTCGTGGCCAGTACGATGCGCCGTCCCGGGTGCGATGCGAAGATCTTCGCCTGGTCCTGCGCGGCGAGCCGGCCGTAGAGCGGCAGGACCTCCGTCTGGCGCCAGCGCAGGCCCTCGAGGTGGGCGGCGGCGTCACGGATCTCCCGCTCGCCGGACAGGAAGACGAGCACGTCGCCCTCGCGTGGCAGCTCACGGATGGCGGACTCGATGCCGTCGAGCATCCCGTCGTCCGGGTCGGTCAGCGGCCGGTAGCGCACCTCGACCGGGTAGGTACGCCCGCTCACCTCGATGACCGGCGCACCGTCGAACATCTCCGAGAAGCGCTCGACGTCGATCGTCGCCGACGTGACCACGACCTTGAGGTCGGGTCGGCGGGGGAGGAGCTGCTTGAGGTACCCCAGCAGGAAGTCGATGGCGAGGCTGCGCTCGTGGGCCTCGTCGACGATCACCGTGTCGTAGCGCGACAGGTCGCGGTCGTGGTGGATCTCGCTGAGCAGCAGCCCGTCGGTGACCAGCCGGATCTGGGTGCTGTCGCTCGTGCGGTCGTCGAAGCGGACGGCGTAGCCGACCTCCCGCCCGAGCTCGACCTCGCACTCCTCGGCGATGCGGGCCGCGACCGACCGGGCGGCGATGCGTCGAGGCTGCGTGTGCACGATGCGCTCGCGGCCGAGCAGACGCGCGATCTTCGGCAGCTGGGTGGTCTTGCCCGACCCGGTCTCGCCGGCGACGACCACGACCTGGTGGTCGCGCAGCGCCGCCGCGATGTCGTCGGCGCGGTCGGCGATGGGCAGCCCCGGCGCGACCTCCACCTTCATCGTCGACGTCGTCATCGCAGCCCCAGCCGGTCGCCGAGGACGAGGACACCGACGAACGCGAACACGTCGAGCAGCGTATGGGCCACCACGAGGGGCGCGAGCCGCCGGGTGCGGTGGTACCAGTAGCCGAACACGAGCCCCATGAGCACGTTGCCGAGCGCCTGGCCGAAGCCCTGGTACAGGTGGTAGCTGCCCCGCAGCAGGGCGCTGGAGACGATGATCGTCGGGGTGCTCCACCCGATCTGACGCAGTCGGGTGAAGAGGTAGCCGATCATCACGACCTCCTCGAGCACGCCGTTCTGGAACGCGGCGAGCACGAGGACCAGGGCCGTCCACCAGTAGACCTGCTGGGGCACGGTGACCACGTCGGCCGTGACGCCGAGGGCCCGGCCGGCGACGTAGACGCCGATGCCGGGCAGGCCGATGAGGGCGGTGAGGCCGACCCCCTCCAGGACGGTCCGCAGACGTCCCGCTCCGGTGAGCCCGAGACGGCGCAGGACGCCGGGGCCGTCGCCGGCCAGCAGGAACAGCGCGAGGCCGACGGGCACGAGCGCGAAGCCGATGCCCAGCAGCTGGTAGGTGACGTCGAGCCACTCGCGGTCGCTGCGCGAGGCGTTGAGGGTCGCGGTGGCGTCGCGCAGCGGGCCGCGGGTGAGTGCGGCGAGCAGGCTGAGCGCGGCGTAGACGGCCGACTGGCCGAGCGACACGCCGAGGACGAGCCAGACCTCCAGGCGCAGCCGACGGCCGTCCGGGGCCGCCGCGCCCGTGGCAGGGACGCTCACAGGTCGTTCGTGGCGAACGTGTCGCACTGGTCGGCGCTGCCGCCGTCGTAGCCGGTGAGGAACCAGCGCTGGCGCTGCTCGCTCGAGCCGTGCGTCCAGGTGTCGGGGTCGACCGTGGCCCCGGCCGAGGCCTGGATGTGGTCGTCACCCACCGCGGCCGCGGCCGAGAGGGCCGAGCGGACGTCGGCCGGCGTCAGGGGCTCCAGCAGCGTGGTCCCGTTCGCGTCCTGCGTCGTGGCGGCATGGTGCGCCCAGACACCGGCGAGGCAGTCGGCCATCAGCTCCACGCGCACGCCACCACCGGTCGCGCCGCTGCCGGACTGCGCGCGGCCGAGGATCCCGAGGATCTGCTGGACGTGGTGCCCGTACTCGTGGGCGACGACGTACTCCTGCGCGAGCGCGCCGCCGTCGGCCCCGTAGCGGCTCGAGAGCAGGTCGAAGAAGCCGGTGTCGATGTAGATGCGCTCGTCCGACGGGCAGTAGAACGGCCCCGTGCTGCTCGAGGCGGTGCCGCAGGCCGACTGCGTCGCGCCGGAGAAGACGACCGTGCGGGCCGGGCGGTACTGGCGGCCGACGTCGGCGGGCAGGGCGTCGGTCCAGTAGTCCTGCACGCTGTTGACGGTGCCGACGACGCGGCAGACGTCGTCGCGGTTGGCGTCGGCGCCGGTGCGGCACTGGCTGAGGTCGACGGTGGAGTCCTCGCCCGCGGTCTGCACCTGGCTCGTGTCGAACGGGTTCTGGCCCCCGGTGAGCTCACCCGGGTCGATGTCGAGAAAGAGGGCGACGAGCGTGACGACGAGGGCGCCGATGCCGCCGCCGACCACGGCGCCGCCGCGCACGCGACCGCCGCCGACCACGGCGCCGCCGCGCACGCGACCGCCGGTGACCTGGCTCGTGTCGAGGCGGGCGTCCTCGTTGAAGCTCATGCGCGGAGTCTACGCAGCGGACGTCACGTCGGCGCTGCGCAGCCGAGCCGCCCGGACTCACCTACGCTCGGGCCGTGAGCACCTCCGTGACCGAGCGCAACGCCGCTGCCGGCCCCGCCCTGTCGTCCGACCCGGCCGCCGACGAGGCCCGTCGCCGTGGCCTGCGCCGCATGCGCGTCGTGGCCACGTCGCTGCTCGTCGTCGCGGCCGTCGTGTTCCTCCTGACCCGTGAGCAGGGCGGCGCGTGGGGCTACGTCAACGCCGCGGCCGAGGCCGCCATGGTCGGCGCGATCGCCGACTGGTTCGCGGTCACGGCGCTGTTCCGGCACCCGCTCGGGCTACCCATCCCGCACACCGCGATCATCCCGCGCCGCAAGGCCTCGCTCGGCGCCAGCCTGCAGGAGTTCGTGACCGAGAACTTCCTGCGCCCGGAGGTCGTGAAGGAGCGGCTCGACTCCGCCGAGCTCACGCGGCGTGCGGGCGTCTGGCTCGCCGAGGGCGACCACGCCGAGCGGCTCGTGCGTGAGGGGTCCAAGATCACCGCGCACGCGCTCACCCGCGTCAAGCGCGACGACGTCGCCGCCCTCGTGCGCGACGCCATCGTGCCGCGGCTCGTGGAGGAGCCGCTCGCGCCGGTGGCCGGCAAGCTGCTCGGCGACGTGCTCGCCGAGCGGGCGCACGTCGGCATGGTCGACCTGGTGCTCGACGAGCTGCACGCGTGGTTGCTCGAGAACGAGGACGAGGTGATGGCGCTGGTGGGGGAGCGTGCCCCCTGGTGGACGCCGCAGTGGGTCGACGAGCGGGTCGGCTCGCGGCTGCACCTCGAGGCGGTCACCTGGGTGCAGGAGATCCGTGACCAGCCCGAGCACCGCGCCCGCCGGGCGCTCGACGGCTGGCTCGGTCGTCTCGTCGACGACCTGCAGTCCGACGAGGCCACGCAGGAGCGCTTCGAGCGGCTCAAGAGCCGCATGCTGAACCAGCCCCAGGTCACGACGACGGGCGTGGCGATCTGGGACGCCCTGCGCCGCGCGCTGGTCGAGACCCTCCAGGACGAGGACGGCATGCTGCGCCGCCGTGCGCTGCAGGAGCTGCACGCGCTGGCCGACCGGCTGCAGCACGACACCGAGCTGCAGGCCCGTGGCGACCGGGTCGTCGCCGACGCCGGCGCCTACCTCGTCGAGCACTACGGGTCTGAGGTGGCCACGATCATCTCGGCCACCGTCGACCGCTGGGACGGCGTGGAGACCGCGCGCAAGGTCGAGCTGCACGTCGGGCGCGACCTGCAGTTCATCCGCATCAACGGGACCGTCGTCGGTGGCCTGGCCGGCCTCGTGATCCACACCCTCAGCCACCTCGTCTGAGCAGGGGGTGGGGTGCGCGGGTCGCGCAGCACCCCTGGTACAGTTCCTGACTGCACCACGGACCTCTACGAGGTCCACGTCCGGGTGGCGGAATAGGTAGACGCGCTAGCTTGAGGTGCTAGTGCCCGGTTACGGGCATGGGGGTTCAAGTCCCCCCTCGGACACGTTGAGGAGACCGGCCGCGAGGCCGGTCTCCTCTTGTCGTTCCTGGTGGCCTGCCGGTGCGACCCCGCACGTCCGGGCGCGGGTCTCTGCGCGCGATCACCCTGACGTGCGGCGCTCCCGCTCCGCGCGGGCGAGCATCGCCGTGGCCACCGACGCGGTGACCGAGCCGACCACGCCGATGCCGACGACCATGAGCACGACGGCGATGACACGACCCTGCGTCGTGACGGGGGAGTAGTCGCCGTAGCCGACGGTCGTGACGGTCACGCACGCCCACCAGAGCGCGTCGCCGAAGGACGTGATGGTCGCGTCGGGCGCGTCGCGCTCGGCCTGGAGGACGGCGAGCGAGGCGAGGCCGACCGACGCGACGGCGGCCCCCGACACGTAGACCAGCGTGCGGCCGGCCAGGCTCCCCGCGGCGGACCGGTCGAGGATCCGCAGCAGGGCCACGAGGCGCAGCAGCCGCAGCGGGCGGAGCATCGGCACCGCGATGAGTGCGACGTCGTACCAGTGACGCACCGCGTAGTCCCTCCGGTCGTCGGCGAGCCCCAGCCGCACGACGAAGTCGAGGGCGAACGCGGCCCAGACCGTCCAAGACACGGTCTCGAAGAACTCCCGCCACCCCCGGTCCAGGCGCGGGTCCAGGACCGGCCAGGCGTAGGCGACCAGGAAGGCCAGGGACAGCAACAGCAGCGGGACCTCTGCGCGACGTTCCCAGCGCTCGACACGAGTCATGGCCACCATCCTGGGCCCAGCGCCGCGGTGGCGAAGAGCAGCCCTGTCAGCCGGACGCGCCCTCGGCCTCGGAGGCGTCGGGCGAGGACCCGCCGGGGGAGTGTCGGGGCGGGGGCGGCGACTCCGTGACCTGCTCGGCCGCCCGCCGCAGACGCTTGTCGCCATACATGTCGAGGTCGGCGTGCCGTAGCCCCTCGGGGCCGCCGGGTGCGACGCCCATGCTGAGCGTCACCTGCTCGGTGGCCGCCCACCACCGGCGCAGCTCCTCGAGCCGGCGCCGGGCCGACGCCTCGTCCTCGTCGAGAACCAGCACGAACTCGTCACCGCCCGTGCGGAAGACGTCGCCGGAGCCGTGGACGCTGCAGGCCAGCAGCGCACCCAGCCTGCGCAGGAGGTCGTCACCGGCGACGTGGCCGTGCGTGTCGTTGAACCGCTTGAAACCGTCGACGTCGATCACGGACACGGTGGAGCGCCCCGACGACGCCTCGAGGCGACACACGAGGTCGCGCCGGTTGAGCACGCCGGTGAGCGGGTCGGTCCGCGCCAGGCGCTCCAGCTCCGCCCGCTGCTCGTTCAGGTGCGTGATGAGGCGCGCGGGCAGCTCGGCGACGATCACCCACATGACGGCCGTCGCCGTGGTCCGCTGCAGCACAGGTCCCTCCAGCCCGCCCCACGCGACGACGAACGCAGGCACGGCCGGGACCAGCAGCCACAGCGAGCGCCACGGCGGCTGCGTGAGCCCCGCGAACACGAACGCCATGCTGATCAGCCCCGGCACCAGGCGCGCAGCGGCGGGCGTGTCGACCCCGACGAGGCCGTACAGCACGCACACGGCCGCAGGCCACAGCAGCAGCGTGGATCGACGCCGCCAGCAGCCGGACCGGAGGCAGACCATCAGCACCAGCGCGGCGAGCGGGGGAGCGACGAGCAGGGCCACCGGTGTCGGGCTGCCGGGCGGTGTGCTCGTCGCGGCCGTCACCGCCAGCACCACCGACTCGACGAACACCGCCACCGCGCCGCAGACGTGCCAGACCCGCAGGTCCCATGCGCCAGGACGCCGCCACGGCGGTCGTTCCGCCGGCCGTCCTCCTGTCGCTCCCCCCGATCGTCCGTCGCGCGCCCTCACGGATTCACGCGGTACACCCTGACGCTGTCGACGACGTAGTCGAAGGCGTCCTTGGTGTGCTGCTGGTCGGGCATGCCCCAGTAGGACGAGCCCACCTGCATGTTGAGCCGGATGTTGAACGGGCTGTCGAAGGCCGTGCGGGCCCACGGCACCTGCTCGATCGGGATCGTCGACAGCACCTGGTCGTCGTAGGTGAACTGCATGCAGTCCGGCGTCCAGTTGAAGCCGTAGGTGTGGAAGCCCTCGTACACGCCGGGCGTCCGCGTCGCCCAGTTCTGGTGCGCCCACGAGTACCACTCGCCGCGCTGCTTGCCCAGGTTGGTGTCCTCCCACAGCGTCGTCGTGTAGGAGCCGGCAGGGTTCCAGCGCTGTGTCGACTCGCCGCCGTAGGCCTCCATGACGTCGATCTCGCCGTTGGTGCGGTCACCGCGCAGCCAGAAGGCCGGCCAGACGCCGCGGGTCATCGCGCGCGACGTCGGCAGCTTGGCCCGCATCTCCCAGCGTCCGTACTTCTGGGAGAACTTCCCGACGGTGTCGAGGTAGCCCGTGTCGTACCACCGCTCCCGGACACCGCTGGAGACCGACGCCGGCGTCGAGCGGCGACGTCCCTCGATCGTGAGTGTCCCGTCGGACACGTCGACCGCGTCCTTCGTCACGTACGCCGCGTCGAAGGAGAGGTGCGTCCGGTCGCGGACCCGCCACTTGGTGGTGTCGAGGCCCGTCCCGTCGAACTCGTCGGCGAAGCTCAGCGTGCGGCGCTGCGGCGAGTTCAGGTCGTCGCAGGTCCGGGTGGTGCTGCCCGGCGGCGTGGGCTCAGGCGTCGGGGTCGGGCTCGCCGTCGGCGTGGGCGTCGTGGGCTCGGGCGTCGGGCCCGGGTCCGTGGGGGTCGGCTGCGTGGGCGTCGGCTCGGACGGCGTCGGCTGGGGGGCCGGTGTCGACGGCGACGTCACCGTCACGTCCGCACCGCGGAACCGGAGGGCGGCGCCGCGCGCGAGGCCGTCGCCGCGGTAGACGACCCGGATGCGACTGCCGGAGCGCTCGGTGCGCAGCTGCGCGCCCAGCCAGGCCCAGTCGGTCACGGCGTCGCGGGAGCCGCTGAACGACTGGACGACGCTGCCGTCGGTCGCCACCTCCTGCAGGGTCAGGCGCACGGGACGCGCGCCGCCCACCGTCGACACCTGGCTCGCGACGTGCACGAGCGAGCCGGCTTCCAGGCGGTCGCCCGACCGACGCGAGGTGGCCGTGAGGTTCCCGCTCCCGCTGGCGCGCAGCTGGCAGACGCGCTCGGGCGCGTCGACGCCGGAGAGCAAGGCGTTCGGCGACGTCGTCCAGCCGAGTGCGCCGGAGCGGCAGGTGCTGTTGGGCACCCACTCGCCGGCACGGCCCGGCGGCAGCACCGCGCGCACGCGCACCGGCCGGACGAAGAAGCGCGCGTGCCCGCGCGTGCGGGTGTGCACCGGGCGTACGGCGATCCGGCTGCCCTCGTGCGCGATGGTCAGGGTGGTGGAGACGGTGCGGTACCTCCAGCTGCCGGGCACGGCGCGCCCGGTGACGATACGGGTCGCGCCCGACGGGCGTCGCTCGGTGACCCGCAGGGCCAGCCGGCCGCCGCGCAGGCCCGAGGCCATCGGCGCCGTGACCGTGACCCGGGTACCCGCGGGGAAGGCCAGCAGGCTGGAGCTGCTCTGTGCCGCGACGTCACGGGTGCGGCGTGAGTGGTTCTTGACGACGAGCGCACGGCGTGACGAGCGCTGCTGGACCGCGAGACGGGCACGGTCGCCGGGGTGCCACGACGCACGGCCCGCGGCGAAGTCGTGGTTGCGCAGGACCTGCGCTGTCGTGGGGGAGGTCGTGGCCGAGGCGGTCGTCGCGGTGGCCGGCCCCGGGTCGAGCGAGCGCGCGGGGGCTCCAGCGAGCGCGGCGGAGGCCGGAGCGGCCATCGCGCCGACCACGAGCACCCCCGACAGGAGGTGGATGCCGATGCGCGGCACCCACCCCCCGGGGGCGATGGTGCGTTCTCCCATGACGTGCCACCTTGGTGTTCTTCTCCCTGGCGCAGCACGCGGTCTCCCGTCCGCGACGCTGCTCGTGGGACGAACTCAACCACAGGTCGGGACTTTGGTCCTGATTTAAATTGAGAATCTTCGGGACAATGTCCCGGGGCCGTCCGGGACCTGCGGGCGAAGGCCCCGGGACACCCGCTCAGGTCGGGAGCAGACGGCCGACGAAGGCCTCGAGCTGGGCGATGGTGCTGCAGGCGTGCATGGGCACGACCTGGGCGTACTCGGGTGCCACGGAGTCGCCGAGACCCCACCGGGTCGGGTGCTCGGGGTTCAGCCAGAACGTGCGGCGCGCGCGGTCCGCCACCGCAGCGAGCGCGGGCAGGCCGAGGGGCTGGTTGTTGTTCCGCGCGTCGCCCAGCACCAGCACGCTCGTCCGCGGACCGACGGCGTCGAGGTGGTGCTCGGCGAAGTCCGCGAACGCCTCGCCGTAGTCGCTCGAGCCGTGCCAGGAGGTCACGCGCGCCTCGGCCGCGATGCGCGCCGCCAGGTCGCCCCCGTCCTTGACGATGTCGGTCACCTCCGCAGTGGCGTTCACGAAGGCGAACACGCGCACCTTGCTGAACTGGTCGCTCAACGCACGGACGAGCAGCATCGTGAACGCCGAGAACCCCGCCACCGACCCCGACACGTCGCACAGCAGCACCAGCTCCGGTCGTCCCGGGTGCGGCCGGGCGTGGACGGGCACGATCGGGACGCCACCGGTCGACAGCGCCTTGCGCATCGTCCGGCGGACGTCGATCCGTCCGCGCTGCGACGCGCGTCGTCGGGCCGACAGCCGGGTCGCGAGCCGACGCGACAGCGGACCGACCGCCACCCGCAGCTCCTCGAGCTGCTGACGGTTGGCGCTCAGGAAGTCGACGTGCTCGCTCGTGCTGCGCACGGCGTGCCGCAGGATCGTGTCGCGCCCGCGCGACTCCGCGGTCCGACGTCGAGCCTCGGACGCCACCATCTGGCGGAACGCCTCCACGAGCCGCCGGACCTCGTCACGCTCCAGGCGGTCGGTGAACGGCGTGGCGTCGACGTCCCCGTCGCCGGACTGCGCGGCAGGACCCTGGGCACCGCCGGGCCCTCGACCTGGCCCCGAGCCACCCTGGCCCTGGCCTGACGCGCCCTCGCCGCCGGCGCCGCGCAGGGCGAGGGCGCGGGCGATCGCCGTCTGCGGAGCCATCCTGTCGAGGGTCTGGAACGCCGACCAGCCCGTGCTGCCCGTCCCGGGCGTTCCCACCGTGCCCAGCGCGTCGACGGCCAGCTCGGCGAGCTGCTCGAGCGTGCGCAGGTCGCCGTCCGCCAGGGCCATGACCAGCAGGTCGCGCAGGTCCTCGGTGTCGAGCGGCCCGTCGTGCTCGGCGACGCTCGCCGACGCGCCGACGCCCGTGGGGAAGAACAGGTCGAAGGTCATGTCGAAGACCTCGCGCTGACCACCGCGGCGCACCAGCGCGGATGCCAGGCCCTCGCGCAGGAGCGCCCGGTCCTCGAGACCGAGCACCGTCGCCACCTGTCCGGCGTCGACGACCTCGCTGGTGCCCACCTGCATGCCCTTCGAGCGCAGGGCGGTCGCGAACGCGACGAGCCGGCCGGCGAGGTCCTCGCCGACCGCTGCCGTCCCGCTGACGTCGTCCACGCGGCCGCTCAGACCTCGAGCGCGGCGCCGACGTCGAGCGTCTCGCGCGCCTTCTCGATGTCCTCGTGGTGCTTCAGCACGACGCCGAGCGTCTGCTGCACGGCGTCGTCGTCGAGCCGGCCCCCGAGGGCGAGCAGCGTCTGCGCCCAGTCGATGGTCTCCGAGACCGACGGCGTCTTGCGCAGCGGCATCGCGCGCAGGGCGTTGACCACGCGCACCAGCGAGGCCGACACCGCGTCGTCGAGGCCCGGGGCCTTGAGCTCGACGATGCGCCGCTCCAGCTCAGGGTCCGGGAAGTCGACGTGCAGGAACAGGCAGCGCCGACGCAGCGCCTCCGACAGCTCGCGCGTGGCGTTCGAGGTGAGCACCACGAACGGGCGGCGGGTGGCGCGGATCGTGCCGAGCTCGGGCACCGTCACCTGGAAGTCGCCGAGCACCTCCAGCAGCAGCCCCTCGATCTCGACGTCGGCCTTGTCGGTCTCGTCGACGAGCAGGACGGTGGGCTCCGTCCGACGGATCGCCGTCAGGAGCGGGCGGGGGAGCAGGAACTCCTCGCTGAACACGTCGGTGCGGGCCTCGTCCCACGACTCGTCGCGTCCCGCGGTGATGCGCAGCAGCTGCTTGGCGTGGTTCCACTCGTACAGCGCCCGGGCCTCGTCGACGCCCTCGTAGCACTGGAGCCGCACCAGCTCGGCGTCCTGCGAGGCGGCGACGGCACGCGCGAGGTCGGTCTTGCCCGTGCCCGCAGGCCCCTCGACGAGCAGCGGCTTGCCGAGCACCGACGCCAGGTACACGGTCGTGGCGATCGCGTCGGACGCGAGGTAGCCCTGCTGCGCCAGGCGATCCTTGACGTCCTGCACCGAGCTGAAGTTGGTCGTGGCCATCGTGCCCCTTCCGGCGATCGTGCCTACCATCGTGCCGTGGGAGCTTTCGAGGTCGTGCGCGAGGTGCCGATGGAGCCCGCCGAGGTCTTCGCGCGGCTCACCGACTGGGAGCGTCACGGCGAGGCCGTGCCCCTCACGCGGATCCGTCGGACGGAGTCCGGGTTCGTGGCCCGCACGGGCGTGGGGCCGCTCGGGTTCGACGACGTGATGGACGTCGTCGCCTGGGACCCGCCACGCTCGTGCCGCATCGAGAAGCGCGGCCGGGTCGTGAAGGGCTGGGCCGAGGTGCACGTGGAGCCCACGCCGCACGGCTCGCGCGTGGTGTGGCGCGAGGTCGCGCACACGGTGGGCGTCCCGCGCTTCGCGGCGCGCCTGGAGGAGGCTGCGGGTCGGCGGCTGTTCGGCCGCGTGGTCGACCACCTGCTGCGCACCTAGACTGCCCGCATGGGCACCAGCGAGCAGTCGTACACCGCCGAGGCCGAGGCCCTGGAGATCTGCCGTGACCTGATCCGGCTCGACACCTCCAACTACGGCGACGGCAAGGGACCGGGCGAGCGCAAGGCGGCCGAGCACGTCGCGGCCCTGCTGGCCGACGTCGGCATCGAGTCCGAGATCGTCGAGGCCGCGCCGGGTCGGGCGAGCGTCGTGGCGCGCTGGGGCGACCAGACCTCCAGCCGCGACGGTCTCCTCGTGCACGGCCACCTCGACGTCGTCCCGGCGCAGGCCGCCGACTGGACGGTCGACCCGTTCGCCGGCGAGGTCCAGGACGGCTACCTGTGGGGCCGCGGCGCGGTCGACATGAAGGACTTCGACGCCATGCTGCTGTCGGTGGTGCGTGCCCGTCAGCGGGCCGGCGTCGTGCCGGAGCGCCCCGTCACGCTCGTGTTCACGTCCGACGAGGAGGCCGGCGGACGCGAGGGCGCCCACTGGCTCGTCGAGCACCGTCCGGACCTGTTCGAGGGCTGCACCGAGGCGATCGGCGAGGTGGGTGGCTTCTCCGTCGAGGTCGGGGGACAGCGGCTGTACCTGATCGAGTCCGGCGAGAAGGGCATCAGCTGGATGCGGCTGCGGGCGCGCGGCACGGCCGGGCACGGGTCCATGCGGCAGAGCGACAACGCGATCACCCACCTGGCGCAGGCGCTCGCGGCCATCGGCGAGCACGCCTGGCCGGCGACGCCGGGACCGTCGATGCAGCTCCTGCTGGCCAAGATCGCCGAGCTCACCGGCGACGACGCGCAGGACCCCGACACGCTCCTCGAGCACGTCGGCCCGGCCATCCGCATGCTCGGTGCCGGCCTGCGCAACTCCACCAACGCGACCATGCTCGAGGCCGGCTACAAGCACAACGTCGTGCCGGGGGAGGCCATCGCCTACGTCGACGGCCGCTACCTGCCGGGACACACCGACTCCTTCCTGCCGGCCGTGCAGGAGATCGTCGGCGACCGGGTGGACGTGGAGCCCTACATCGTCGACCGCGCGCTGGAGTACCCGTTCCGCGGCGACCTCGTCGACGCGATGACGGTGGCCCTGCACGCCGAGGACCCCGACGCGCACATCGCGCCCTACCTGATGTCCGGCGGCACCGACGCGAAGGCGTGGGACAAGCTCGGCATCACCTCCTACGGCTTCACGCCGCTGCGCCTGCCCGGCGACCTCGACTTCACGGCGCTGTTCCACGGCGTCGACGAGCGCGTGCCGGTCGACGCCCTGGAGTTCGGCGCGCGGGTCTTCGACCGGTTCCTCGACCTCGCCTGAGGCCGGGATCCCGGCGGAAGATCGTTCAGAGCGTCGCGCTGACGCGGATGATCTTTCGTCGTAGCCGAACAGTGCGGTGGCCGGAGCGGTCCTTGCGGAGCCGGTCGATCTCCCAGCCCTGGAACTCCGCCGCGTCGGTCAGGAGCCGGCAGACGGCGTTGCGCGACTGCGTCCGCGGGATCGAGAAGTCCCAGAACTCGTACTCCACGGCACCTCGTCGCATGCTCACCTCTCGTCCTCCCAGGTGTGGGGCGCGGACACGTCGTCCAGCGCCGCGATGATCTCCGTCGGCAGCTCGAGCGCGTCCGAGCCCAGGGCCGTGCGCAGCTGCGCCGTGGTGCGCGCGCCGACCAGCGTGGAGGCCACGGTCGGCCGGTCGCGGACCCAGGCGAGCGCCACGTGGGCCGGTGCGGCGTCGAGGCCCTCCGCGGCCCGGACGACGGCGTCGACGACGGGTGCCAGGTCGGGGTTGAGGTACGGGGCGACGAAGCCGCTCCACTGGCTCGACGCGGCCCGCGAGTCGGCCGGCGTGCCCGTCCGGTACTTGCCGGTCAGCACGCCGCGCGCGAGCGGGGACCACGCGAGGTGCCCGAGCCCGAGGTGCTCGGCCGCAGGGACGAGCTCCTCCTCGACGGTGCGGTTGAGCAGCGAGTACTCGACCTGGTGGGCGACGAGCAGAGGTCCGAGCGTGCGCGCTGCCGTCGCCGCGGCCAGGCCCACCTGCCAGCCGGCGAAGTTGGACACCCCGACGTAGCGGACACGGCCGGTCGTCACGGCGTGCTCGAGGGCGGACAACGTCTCCTCCCATGGCGTCAGCGGGTCCCAGGCGTGGAGCTGCCAGAGGTCGAGGTGGTCGGTGCGCAGCGCGCGCAGCGACGCGTCGAGCTGGGCGAGCAGGTGGCCGCGGGAGGCGTCGGTGACCGCGTGGCCCCGCCGGAACCCGACGACGCCCTTGCCGGCGAGCACGACCTGGTCGCGGACCCCGCGCTTGGCGACCAGGTCGCCGACCAACGCCTCGGCCCGGCCCTCGCCGTAGACGGGAGCGGTGTCGATGAGCGTGCCGCCGGCGTCGAGGAACGCGTCGAGCTGCTCCTCGGCCTCGACCTCGTCGACCTGGGAGCCGAAGGTCATGGTGCCGAGACCGAGCCGCGAGACCCGCAGCCCCGAGTGACCGACCTGACGCTCCTGCATGCCAGCACCCTAGACCGCTGGTCCACATCGGAGGTCTAGGCTCGCAGCGTGGATGTCCTGCGATCTGTCGTGCTCGGCCTCGTCCAGGGGCTGACCGAGTTCCTCCCCATCTCCAGCAGCGCGCACCTGGCGATCGTGCCCCGCTTCCTCGGCTGGGACGACCCGGGCGCGGCGTACACGGCGGTCGTGCAGATCGGCACCGAGCTGGCCGTGGTCCTGTACTTCTGGAAGGACATCTGGCGGATCGGCACCGGCTGGCTGCGCGGTCTCGTGTCGTCCGACGCGCGCGCCCTCCCGGAGTGGCGGATGGGCTGGTTCGTCATCATCGGCTCGATGCCGATCGTGCTGCTCGGGCTCGCGCTGGAGAGCCTGATCGACCGGCAGTTCCGCAACCTGTGGGTCATCGCGACGATGCTGATCGTCCTCGGCATCGTGCTGGGTGTCGCGGAGCGCGTCGGGCGGCGCACCCGCCCGATCGAGCAGCTCACCTGGACCCACGCGGTGGCGCTGGGCCTCGCACAGGCTGCCGCCGTGGTCCCGGGCGTCTCGCGCTCGGGCGCGACGATCAGCATGGGCCTGCTGCTGGGCTACGAGCGGGCCGCGGCCACCCGGTTCGCGTTCCTGCTGGCCATCCCCGCCGTCGTGGGGGCCGGTCTGTACAAGCTCAAGGACGTGCCGGGCGGGGAGAACGCCTACGGCTGGGGCCCGACGCTGATCGGCACCGTCGTGTCGTTCGTCGTGGGCCTCGCCGTCATCCACTGGCTCCTGCAGTACGTGAGCAAGCACTCGTACGCACCGTTCGTCGTCTACCGCATCGCGCTCGGCACGCTGGTGCTCGCGCTCCTGGCGTTCGGCGTCATCGGCGCCGGCGTCTCGGCGTCGGTCTAGCGGCTGCGACCTCCCCGGCGTCGTCCTAGGGTCGGGACATGACCCGTCCCACCGCGCTCGTCACCGGAGCCACCCGAGGGATCGGCCGCGCCGTGGCCGAGGACCTCGCCCGTACGCACGACGTCGTCCTCGTCGGACGTGACGTCGAGGAGCTCGACGCGGTGGCGTCGGGTCTTGAGGGCTCCAGCGTCCTGGCGCTCGACGTCGCGGACGCCGACGCGGTCGACGCGGCGTCGTTGCCGGAGGGTCTCGACGTGCTCGTGCACGCGGCGGGCGTGGCCGTGAACGGCACGGTCGGCGACGTGACGCGCGACGACTGGCGCTCGGTGTTCGAGGTCAACGTCTTCGGCGTCGCCCACCTGACGTCGCGGCTGCTGCCCACGCTGCGCGACGGGGGAGGGACGGTCGTGCTCGTGAACTCCGGCGCCGGGCTGTTCTCGACGCCCGGCAACGCGGTGTACTCGGGCAGCAAGTTCGCGCTGCGCACCTTCGGCGACTGCCTGCGCGAGGAGGAGCGCGAGCACGGCGTGCGCGTCGTGTCCGTGCACCCGGGGATCGTCGACACGGCGATGGGCCGACAGGTGCTGGAGCGTGGCGACGGCGGCCACCCGGAACGGATGATCCAGCCCGCCACCATCGCCGCCGCGGTGCGCGTCGCCGTCGACGCCCCGCCCGAGGCGCAGTTCGAGACCATCTCCGTCCGCCCGACGCTGGACCCGAAGGGCGACTGAGGTCGGGGGACAGGGGGCCGTTCTGGTGCGCGGTCTCGGCTCACGCTGGGCGCCGTCTCCGCGCGGGCCTCGACCGGGCAGCTGGGCGCGACCTGGTCTGGGTTCTCGGGCCCTGGCGGGGCCTGGGTGACGCACGATTCTGCCTTGGTGTGGACCGTTCCACACGAAGGCAGAATCCTTCCCACCCGTCGCCCGCCATCGGTGGATTCCCCACCGCAGAAGCGCTCCTGCGGTTGCAGATCCACCGATAGGACGCGCCAACGCAGAAGCCTGGCCCGAGAACGCAGAAACGAAGAATCGTGCGTCCAAGGGCGGGCCCAGACGAGACCCCGAGACCCGAGGTCGCCCCCAGCCCCGCTGCCGGTCGAGGCCCTCTCGGTGGCCACACCCAGCGCGACCGCAGGCCGCGCACCAGCAGGTCGAGACCCGCAGCTACCGCACCAGCAAGGCCCAGCCCCCACCCGCCCTACAGCCACCCCGACCGCTTGAAGCGCCAATAGATGTAGAGGCAGAGGCTGCCGATCACGGCCAGGCACAGCGGGTAGCCGAGGTGCCACGAGAGCTCCGGCATGTAGCGGAAGTTCACGGAGTGAAGACGTTCCCGTGCTATCCGGTCCATGACTGACAGGGGATAGGAGCGGATCTCCCTCGACAACGAGCGGTCGGGGTCCATCACAAAGCAGGCTACTCGGATCGACCGCTTTGGCTCGGAGGTCGTCCACTACCGACGAGAGTGTCAGTGGATCGAAAATCCCGTTCGGCGCTCGACCGGCAGGCAAGCGCTTGCTCGGCGACCTGCGCCCGGGCGACCGCGTGCTCGTCACCAAGATCGACCGAGCCGCCCGGAACGTGCGGGACCTGCTCGACCTCGTGGAGCACATCGAGGAAGCCGGAGCCTCGATCGTCTCCATCGAGCAGAACATCGACACGTCGGGACCGATCGGCAAGTTCATCCTCGTTGTGCTCGCGGCCATCGCTGAGCTCGAACCAAACATCACCGGAGAGCGTCGTCGGGAGTCCCTGGTCGCGTTCGCCAACGAGGGTCGGCACGCGGTGGGCGCTGCCCCCTTCGGCTTCAAGTCCGTCGACAACCCGAACGGTCGTGGCCTGGTGATCCGGCCCGACTGGGATGCTCCCGGTCGAGGCGAGCAGTCGCCCGCGGCGATCCTTCGAGACGCGATCCGTCGCGTGATGGGCGGCGAGCCCCAGGCGAGGGTTGTCGAGGATCTCCCGATCAAGGAGGCGGGCTTCTCGGTGCTGCTCCGCAACGCCCGGCTCGCCGGCATGACCCCGAGCGGGGACGGGGTGGTGAACAGTCACGGCGTGCCCCAGGTGGACCCCGAAGCGGCCCTGCTCACGATGGCCGAGTGGAGCGAGCTCCGCGACTACATGAAGCGCCCGGAGAAGCGATCGTGGAGCCGCCAGGAGGGCTACGGTCCCGCACTCACGTGCTCGGAGTGTGGCTTCAGGCTCTACCGGAGCAACGGTGGTCCGTCGAGGCCGAACAACAACGGCTACAAGTGCGGTCGAGCCAAGCATGAACGGGGCACGCCAGCCGCCTCGGTCCAGGTCTCTGCCGCCGACTCGTACATCGAGCAGACTTTCCTCGACCTCTACGGCGACCGCTCGGTCGTGGCAGGAAGGTGGTCCGACTCGACCAGCACCAAGGCAGAGGCCATCACGCGCGCTGAGGTAGATCTGGAGGCCGTCCAAGCGGCTCTTCTGGACGACCTAGAGGACGAGGAAGAGGAACGGGTCTTCCAGTCCCTGCGGCGGGCGAAAAAGGCGCTGAAGTCCGCGCACGAACTACCTGCGGATCGCACGTACGTCATTGACGAGACCGGGAAGACGGTCAGCGAGATGAGGGTTGAGAGCACCTCGGCTGAGCGATGTCGCCTGCTCGTCGCCATCGGACGGTGGATGGTCTACCCCGGACGTCTTCCCATAGAGCAGAAGATCGTCTTCGAGCTGGATGTGGCCCTCAACGAGTTGCTCACCCATAGGGTCGGCCGCCAGGAACCAAGGACTATCGATGACGCAGGACAGTTCCTCCATCCCACCTGAACCGTGCGGAGGCGATCCAAATCGAGGGGACCAGCGCGGGGCGGTTCTTCTTGGTTCCACCGCGACCGCCGTCGTCACGGCGAGGGGGACGCGAAATGGACCTGTGGATGACCCCAATGATCTTGGTCGGACTTCCCGTTACTGGAGTCTTCGCGTCGTGCACAAACACGCGACACAGGTAGCCGCTCGTACTCACGGAAGTACCTTTGAGGGTGCGCGGTATCTCAAGCTCGGAGGCTCGCTGACGGGAGGTTCGGGTTGCCGCGCTAGCGGACCGGAGTGGTCTTATCCGAACCGTTCAGCGCACTGGCTCCGGCTGAGATTGCCGTTCAATTCGACACAGGTGAGAAGGTCGAAGTCCTGCATCAACTCGCTAGCTTCATCTTGGACCTCTGTTACGTCCTCTTCCTCCTCGGCTGACGGTTCCTTGAACATCTCGTCAACGTATGCACCCCAGGGCCTCGCGTAGCGCGTGTTTCCGCTGTCCATCAATTCATCGAGTCGATTGATCGCCTTCACCGCGTCATCGCTCCCAAAAATGCGGACCGCAGTCACCGCGTCCAGCCAGGCACTTCGCGCTGTCATGAAGTCGCCAGTAAGTACGTACATCATGCACGTAGGCCCAGATTTTCCCTTCACGGTGACTTCGAACTGGCAATGCTGATCGCGGGTTTCATAGAATTTCACTGACTCGTCGATGTACTTGGGCAGCGTCGCAGCGAGCGCGGTGTACGCCGCGTGTCGAGACTCGCGAACTTCGCGATCACGATCGGCAGAGATTGACACCTGGCCGACGAAGAGTGTCGCCCCAACGCCGAGGGCGGCCCCAAGCAAAGTGCTCGTGGCAGCAAGTAGTGCGGACTGCTTCGTACTCGTCATCAGTCTTCGTCCCCGCGCCTGTGGACATCGGCACGCTCAGTGTAGGGAGAGTTGCCCGCTGGCGACCCTTCAACGCCCGCGAACGAGCAATGCCGAGTCTGGTGCCTTTGGGGGAGAGTGCGCGTGAACGACAGGACCGAGAGATCCCCAGACTCTCTACAGTCGACTTCGTGCGAAGTTACTCAATGCTCTCAGATCACGACTTTGAACTCCTCGTTTGCGCCATCCTCCAGGCAGAGAGGGATGGCAACGTGCGGTGGGAGGTGTTCGCTCGCGGCCGCGATCGAGGCGTTGACGTACGTCGCCTTGGTCCCGCGGGACTTGAAGTGGTCCAGTGCAAGCACATGCTCGGCAGCACGTTCCCGCAGTTGAGGTCCTCGGCGAACGACGAGAAGAAGAAGCTCGATGTGTTGTCTTCCAGGCCGAAACACTACGAGTTTTGGACGACGATGTCGTTGACTAGCGCGAACAAGGCTGAACTGAAGTCAAAGTTGTCGCCGTGGATCAAGAGCGAGAGCGACATCTGGGGTCGAGAGGACATTGAGTTGGCCCTCAACCGGAACCCCGATGTTGAGAGGGGGCACGTCAAGCTCTGGATCGCGGGTGCCGGTCAGTTAAGCGCCCAACTGCATGCGGGTATCTGGGAACGGAGTCGCGAGTTGGCGTCTGAAGTTGAAGCCACGATGTCTCGGTACGTGGAGACAGGCGTGTTCCATCGAGCGTCGGAGATGCTTGATGCGAACAAGGTTCTTGTCATCAGTGGGCCCCCAGGTGTTGGAAAGACAACCATTGCGCGGTTGCTCGTTGCCCAGGCCGCCAGTAGAGGCTTCGAGCCAGTTTTGGTGTCGGCAGACATCGATGAGGCGCATAGAGTTCTCGATCGCGAGAAGAAGCAGATTTTCTACTACGACGATTTCCTAGGTAGCAACTTTCTCAGCAACCGGTTGGACAAGAACGAAGACAAGAGATTGGCGTCGTTCATACGTTCTTGTCGGCAGAATGAGAATTCACTGTTCGTGATGACGACCCGGGAGTACATCCTTCGACAGGCGCTGGCTGACTATGAGGAACTTGAACGCGTCGACGTTCACCTCGACCGGCTGATCATCGAGTTGGACGAGTACACGCGAGTCGAACGAGCCCGGATCCTTTACAACCACATCTTTCACTCACCTCACCTCCACGACTCTGAGGCGCTCACCCAATTACGTGAGGGCCAGGCGTATCTTCGACTGATTGACCACCCGAACTACAATCCTCGGCTCATCGAGTTCGCCACCTACACGGACCCGAGCCTTCGAGCGGGGGTACCAGCAGATTTCGCCGCTTACATCAAGGCTGTCTTTGACAATCCGGACTCGGTTTGGCGAGCACCTTTCGAGTCGCAGGTCGAGTCGAAGGGGCAAGCGCTCGTGATGCTACTCGCTTGCCTTCCTGGAGCCGTTTCTGAAAGCGTCGCCTACGAGTTGATCAACGCGGCCGCGTCAAGCGAATTATGCGATGCGAGTCGACCAGGGGACCTCGAGCGAATGTTGAGGGTCCTTGATGACTCCTTTATCGCTACTAGCCGGGACGGCGCAGGTACCGGAGAGCTACTAGTTCGACTGCGCAACCCTTCGATTGCGGATTTCGTTGCCGGACTTCTTGTCGAAGAGCAATCGCGTAGGACTGCGTTGATCGGGTCGCTTTCGTACTTCGAGCAGGCAGTGTGGGTCCTCGACAGTGTCCGAGATCGCCTGAGGCCCGGCGAAATCGACAATTTTGATCGACTCGTCGGCGACGCACTCCTCAAACTTTTTGATCGTCCCGCTCCGAACTTTGGATTGAGGTTCGTTGGGCTTCAGTCGAGGGTGGGTTGGTCGTACTCAAGTCCCGCGGTCCGTCTGCTCGCTCTGCAACGTGCCGCTTCTGTCTCCGCAGTTTGTCGGGAGTCGCTCTCTACCGCGCTCAACGAGCTCACGACCGCTGAAGCAGAGCGGTGGGCGAAGAGCACGGAAGACTTTGACGAGCTCGCCTGTGCTGAAGTTGTTGATCTTCTTGAAGCAGTAGGTAAAGAGTCAGTGCCAGAAGGGGTCTGGACGGCGGCCCGCGATCTGTTAGACGAGTTGCCACCCAGCGCAGAAAAGTGGGACCTGCTCAACCGGTTGTCAGCGGAGGACGCCAATGGGAGCGACTACCTAGGACGTCACTCATGGGAGTTCGAGTCATGGTTTAACGATCTGCTCGACAACTCGCTGGAATATCTCGATCTAGACGAACTGGAGCAAGCCCGAGAGCTAGCGGAGTTCCTTGGCGTGCGCTACGACGAAGGGCTCTTCGAAAGCATTCAGACCGAGTTGGCCGGGCGTGCGGATGAGATTGCCGAACACCGGGCCGAAGAGTGGAGGGATAGGGGAGATCAATCTGACGATAGGGAGGTCAGTGCGATCTTCGATCGCTGAAAATCGTCCTATCGGATCGTCTTTGAGCGTCTCCGACCGTCGGGCACCCACCCTCGGACGAACATTCTCGCCACGCCCCGTGTTGATGTGCTTGCGATTGTTCGTGCGCGACTAAATCCCACGGCGTGTACCGACGACCTGCGAGAAGCTCACCGCCGCGTCATGACGTGTTAACGGTCGCCGACGCCACGGTTGGCGAGGTGACGCGCGAGGACTGGCGCTCGGTGTTCGAGGTCAACGTCTTCGGCGTCGCCCACCTGACGTCGCGGCTGCTGCCCACGCTGCGCGACGGGGGAGCGACGGTCGTGCTCGTGAACTCCGGCGCCGGGCTGTTCTCGACGCCCGGCAACGCGGTGTACTCGGGCAGCAAGTTCGCGCTGCGCACCTTCGCCGACTGCCTGCGCGAGGAGGAGCGTGAGCACGGCGCGCGTCGTGTCGGTGCATCCGGGCATCGTCGACACGGCGATGGGCCGTCAGGTGCTGGAGCGCGGCGACGGCGGGCACCCGGAACGGATGATCCAGCCGGCCACCATCGCCGCAGCGGTGCGCGTCGCCGTCGACGCCCCGCCCGAGGCGCAGTTCGAGACCATCTCAGTCCGCCCGACGCTGGACCCGAAGGGCGACTGAGGGCGTGCACCTTCGATAGCCTGCGGCGCATGCTACGGCGACGCGACGAGTGGGCGGTCGAGACCGCCGGGCTCTCCGACGACGCGCGAGCCGATGTCGTCAGGGCCGTCCTTCGCGTCGTCCGGCCGATGGCCGACCGCTTCCAGACCGACGTCCCCTGGGACGTTGCGCGCGACTGGCCGGTCGCCGTGCGACACGCGGCCCAGGTGCTGTCGCCGGAGTCCCGTGGATACGCCTCCACGGGGTGGCGGGACGCCCAGGACGCCGCCCAGTGGGAGGCCTATGAGCTCCTGGCACCCTTCGCGTACTCCTCAGACGTCTGGGACGCGCGGAGCGCGGAGCTGGCCTCGGTGTGCGACGAGGGGACCTCGGTCACCGTCAGGGCTGCCGGCGACCTGCACGAGCAGCTGCTCGCCTCGCTGCGCCCATTGACCTCGCTCGGCCCTGTTGTCCTGCGGCCTCTGTGACGGTTCCCGCCCGGGAAACGGGTGTCACGTCGTCACGATGTCGCCGTTGATGGCGGTTTACAGCCACCCCGACCGCCTGAAGCGCCAGTAGACGTAGAGGCAGAGGCTGCCGATCACGGCCAGGCAGATCGGGTAGCCGAGGTGCCACGAGAGCTGGGGCACGTAACGGACGTCGGTGTGGGCTCCTGCCGGCGCCCGGCGGACCGCCTTGCCCCACTCCCTTTCCTAGAAGCTCCCGTAGAGGTGATCGAGGCCGAGGAACAACAGTCCCAGCAGCAGACCGGACGCGAGGAAGCCAGCCGCAGCTCCTGCGGCTGCATCGCGGTATCGAGTGGGGAGACCGACGAGGGCGAAGGCGGCAGGAACTGCCGCGCTGCACAGCAGCGCGGCACGGTAGGGGATGCCTTGGTCTGGATCCAAGACGTCGAGCAACGCCAGGGTGCCGCAGCTGAGGACCGGGCCGACAAGGAGGCCCGGCCACAGGGCAGCGCGGAAGGTTGTGGACCTGGACCGTTCGGGCAGGGGCCTCGTGCGGTTCATCAGAGCCACCCCGACCGCTTGAAGCGCCAGTAGATGTAGAGGCAGAGGCTGCCGATCACGGCGAGGCACAGCGGGTAGCCGAGGTGCCAGGAGAGCTCGGGCATGTACCGGAAGTTCATGCCGTAGATGCCGGCGATGGCGGTGGGGACGGCGAAGATCGTCGCGCCGGCGGTCAGCTTGCGCATGTCTTCGTTCTGCTGGACCGACAGCTGCGCGAGGTGCGCGTTCAGCGCGTTGTCGAGGAGGTGGTCGATCGCGTCGATCGCCTCCGACGCCCGGGCGAGGTGGTCGGCGATGTCGCGGAAGTAGGGGCGCGCCTCCTCGGGCACCGCCACCGTCGCGAAGCGGTGCACCGGCTCACGCAGCGGCAGCACCGCGCGCCGGAACTCCAGCGTCTCGCGCTTGAGCCGGTAGATGCGCGTCGAGTCGCTGGTGCGCTCGTCGGAGAACACCGACGTCTCGACCTCCTCCACGTCCTGCTCGAGCTCGCGGGCGACGTCCTCGTAGTGGTCGACGATCGTGTCGATCACGGCGTGGAAGGCCGCCGTGGGACCGTGCGACATCGCGCCGTCGACCGACTCGGCCCGCCGCCGAGCCTCGCGCAGCGACTCGCCGCCGTGGCGGACCGTCAGCAGGAACTTCTCGCCGAGGAAGACGTTGACCTCGTGCGTGCGGATGTCGTCGTCGCTGTACGTGACGCTGCGCAGCGACGCGAACAGGTGGTCGGAGTAGCGCTCGACCTTCGGCCGCTGGTGCGCCTCCAGCGCGTCCTCGACGGCCAGCGGGTGCAGCGAGAGCGCCGACGCGACCCGCGACAGCTCGTCGACGCGTGGGTTGGCCATGCCGATCCAGATGAACTCGTGGTCCTCCAGGGCGTCCAGCGCCGCGCGGAGCGACTGCTCGTCGTGGGCGGTGTCCTGACGGACGCCGTCGCGGTAGGTGGCGCAGTCGACGATCACGCACACATTCTGAACCACCGACGGTCCCCGCACGCGCGACGCGCCCCGCGGTGGTCACCGCGGGGCGCGTGGCCGTCCCGTCGTCCTGCGCCGTCGTCGGGTCAGCGCTGGTACCGCGGGGGCTCCTGGGGGCGCTGGCGGCCGATCTCGCCGCCCTGGCGCCCGCCGAACGGACGACCGTGGTCGGCGAACTCGTCGCGCACGTAGGTCAGGCGCCACGGCCCGACTTCGATCCGCGCGCCCGTGCGCAACGTCTGCACCGGAAGCTCGCGACCGTTGACGAACGTCGGCGTCGCGCGGCCGCGGGCCCCGATCACGTACTCGTCGTCGTCCGTGCGGGTGACGACGGCCTGCAGGTCGCTCGTGTCGTCGAGCACGAGGTCGCAGCCCTCGCCGGCGCCGATCGACGTCTCGCCGAGCGCGAGGTGGTGCACGCGCACCTCACGCGCCATGGCGGGGACGCGCGTGTCGGAGAGGTAGAGGCGCGGGTGGCCGCCACCGTACGGGTCGTGGGTGGTCGTCACCCGACGACGTGCCCACGGCGCGGTGGGCAGGTCCGGCCAGGCGACCGGAGGCGGGACGTCGAGGGCGTCACTGCCGCTCGTCAGGGCGCGCGTCTTCAGCCGGGCGGCAGCACGCCAGCGCAGCACCTGCACGTGCCGCGAGCCGGTGGCCAGCCGGTGCCACACGTGCGTCGGCACCGCACCCAGCCGCAGGATCGGGCCGTCGTCGTCGGCGACGTCGAGCGTCCACCCGTCGTCGGCCAGCCGGGCGGCGACGGTGCGCAGGTCGCCCCCGCTGCGGCCTGCGACGAGGACGTCGAGGTCACGGCTGTGCAGGACGACGCGGTGACCCGCCGACGTGACGCGCGCCGACGCCACGGCGCCGCTGTCACGCAGCAGCTCCACGGTGACGTCCGCGGCGAGGCCGGGCATGTCAGCGGCGCGCCGGGTCGGCGCCCGGCAGGTCGTCGTCGCTCGTGGTCACGCGCACCGTGCCGTTGAAGCGCCACAGCGCGCGAGGGGCGTCGGGGCCGGTGTCGCGCGGCACCTCGACGTCGAGGTCGCGCAGCTCGTAGTTGACGGCGGCGCCACGTCCGGTGAGGTACTCCCACATCTCGCGACCGAGGTCGGTCCAGTCGGTCACCGGCTGCGGTCCGGAGGCCTGTCCGCTCAGGTCGCGAGCGTGCTCGGGGGTGGTGGTCATGTCGGATCCTCCTGTCAGGGCTGCCTCCAGCGTGACCAGCGGCCGGGGGTGCGGCAACTCGAACGGGACGGCCGACGACTCGCCGCGCGACCCCCAGCGGCCGGCGGATACGCTCGGACCCATGCGCGCCTGGACGGGTCCCGAGGTCCCCACGATCGAGCTCTCCGGGGTCGACGTCCCGCCGCTGCGGATCCACGACACGCGTGCGTCGGCACTCGTGGAGTCCGCGCCCGAGCACGTCGCGCGGCTCTACGTCTGCGGCATCACGCCCTACGACGCCACCCACCTGGGACACGCCTCGACCTACCTGACGTTCGACCTGCTGCAGCGCCAGTGGCTGGCGCGAGGGCTCGACGTCTCGTACACCCAGAACGTCACCGACGTCGACGACCCGCTGCTCGAGCGGGCGACGGCGACGGGCGTCGACTGGCAGGAGCTCGCCGAGCGCGAGACCGAGCTGTTCCGCACCGACATGTCCGCCCTGCGCGTGCTGGCGCCCCAGCACTACGTCGGCGCGGTGGAGTCGATCGACCTCGTCACCGCCCTGGTCGAGCGTCTCGGCGACGCCGTCTACCGGGTCGACGACGACCTCTACTTCGACGTGCACGCCGACGCCGCGTTCGGCTCGGTGTCGGGGCTGGACGACGACACGATGCGCCGCGTGTTCGGCGAGCGTGGCGGCGATCCCGACCGGTCCGGCAAGCGGCACCCGCTCGACTGCCTCGTGTGGCAGGCGCCCCGCGAGGGCGAACCCTCCTGGGAGTCGCCGCTGGGTCCTGGGCGCCCCGGCTGGCACGTGGAGTGCGCGGCGATCGCGCTCGAGCACCTCGGCACCGACTTCGACGTGCAGGGCGGCGGCTCCGACCTCGCGTTCCCGCACCACGAGATGTCCGCGTCGGAGGCGCGCGTCGCCACCGGCGAGGAGTTCGCCCGCGCCTTCGTGCACGCCGGCATGGTCGGCTTCGAGGGCGAGAAGATGTCGAAGAGCAAGGGCAACCTCGTCCTCGTGTCGCGGCTGCGCGAGTCCGGCACCGACCCCATGGCCATCCGGCTCGCCCTGCTCGCCCACCACTACCGCAGCGACTGGGAGTGGTTCGACGCCGACCTCACGTCCGCCGAGGAGCGTCTCGCGCGCTGGCGCACGGCCGTCGAGCGGCCCACGTCTGCGCCGGCCGACGACGTCGTGCGCGACGTGCTGGCGGCCCTCTCCGACGACCTCGACGCTCCGCGCGCCCTCGCGGCCGTCGACGCCTGGGCCGCGGCCGACGGGTCCGACACCGACGCGTCCGCGCGCGTGCGGGCCGCGCTCGACCTCCTGCTCGGCGTCCTACTCTGACGCCCCGCGCGGTGGTTCGCCGTGCGAGGCGTCAGCCCTGCAGCGACGTGCCGCGCCCCAGGTCGGCTCGCCTGCCGCTGGCGTAGCCGTCGGCGAGCCCGCCACCGCTGAGCCGGCGCCGCGGAGCGCGCCGCAGGCCGCCGTACCGGGCGTGCATCGCCGACTCGACCTCCGCGCTGCGGTCGGCCAGGACGAGCTCGACCGACGGCTGCTCCTGCGAACGCTCCGCCTGGGCGTCGGCGCGGGCCTCGTCCTCGACGCTGCGCAGCCTCACGTAGACCGCCTGCGCGAAGCCCTGCCACCACGAGCGGCGGAAGGCCGCGGTGTGCTCGCCGGGTGGCACCGTCACCCGGGCCAGCTCGTGTGCTGCCTGCAGCAGCAGGCTCGTCACGAGGATCTCGGTGCCCCGCACGTCGGCCTCGAAGCCGAAGACGTGCACCGTGGTGGTCCGCTCGCCGCCCACCAGCACCGACTGGCAGCGCAGCGCGTGGGCGACGTGCACTGCGAGCGTCGCCTTGTCGCGCAGGTAGGGCCCGTCGAGCCGCAGGTAGGCGTCGACGACCCCGCTCGTGCGGTGCCCCTCGGCGGCGAGCAGCGCGGCGTCGATGCCGTAGCGGGCCATCAGCGCCTCGGCCTTGTCGCGGCAGGCCTGAGCCTCGGCAGGCGTCGCTCCCGGGTCGTCGGCGAGCACGAGCAGCTGCCGGACCCGACGCAGGGTGGCGTCGTCGCTCACGGACCGCCGTCGACGTTGCGCCGGCGCAGGTAGCGCTCGAACTCGCGCGCGATCGCGTCGCCGCTGGCCTCGGGCAGCTCGTCGGTCGTGTGCTCCTCCTCGAGCTCCGACACGTACTCGGCGATCTCCGGGTCCTGCGCCATGAGGTCGTCGGCGCCGTGCTGCCAGGCCTGGGCCATCTCCTCGAGCGCGCCCTGGGGGAGCGGCACGCCGACGGCGTCCTCGAGCGACCCGAGGAGGGCCAGCGTGGCCTTCGGGCACGGCGGCTCGGCCACGTAGTGCGGCACGGCGGCCCACAACGAGATGGCGGGCAGTCCGTCGGCCGACGCGACCTCGCCGAGCACCGCGTTGATGCCGACCGGTCCGACGTAGCTGGAGGGCCGCAGCGAGAGCCGCTCGGCCAGGGTCGGGTCGCTCGTCGAGCCGCTGACCGGCACCGGTCGGGTGTGCGGCGTGTCCGCGAGCAGCGCGCCGAGCGTGACCACCTCGGTCACCCCGGCGAGCCGCGCAAGCCCCAGCACCGTGGAGCAGAAGTGCTTCCAGCGGAAGTTCGGCTCGGGCGCCTTGAACAGCAGCACGTCGCGCTCGGAGGAGCGTGGGCGCGCGTGCCACAGGGTCGGCGTGGGCCAGTGCAGCACCCGCGCACCGTCCTCGTCGGGGTGGACGATCGGCCGGGTCACCTGGAAGTCGTAGTAGTCCTCCGGGTCGAGCTCGGCGAGCACCTGCGCGTCCCACTCGTCGACGAGGTGGTCGACGACCGACGACGCAGCGTCGCCGGCGTCGTTCCAGCCCTCGAACGCGGCCACCATCCAGGGGTCGTTCAACGGGGGGATCGACTGCACGTCCACCACCCTACGGGGGAGGGTGTGCAGGGCCGCTCCCTACTCGTCGTCAGGGCGGTACCCGAGGTTGGGGGAGAGCCAGCGCTCCGCCTCGGCGACGCTCCAGCCCTTCCGCTCGGCGTAGTCGGCGACCTGGTCGCGGCCGAGGCGGCCGACGACCATGTACTGCGACTGCGGGTGCGAGAAGTACCAGCCGCTCACGGAGGCGCCGGGCCACATCGCCATGCTCTCGGTGAGCTCGATGCCGGTGTGCTTCTCGACGTCGAGCAGCTCCCACAGCGTCTGCTTCTCGGTGTGCTCCGGGCATGCCGGGTAGCCGGGCGCCGGGCGGATGCCGACGTACTTCTCGGCGATGAGCTGCTCGTTGTCGAGCGACTCCTCCGGCTGGTAGCCCCAGATCTCGCGGCGGACACGCTCGTGGAGCCGCTCGGCGAACGCCTCGGCGAGCCGGTCGGCGAGCGCCTCGAGCAGGATGGCGCTGTAGTCGTCGAGCTGCTCCTTGAACTCGGCGATGCGGTCGGCGCTCCCGAGGCCCGCGGTGACGGCGAACGCGCCCACGTGGTCCGGGAGCCCGGTCTCCAGCGGCGCGACGAAGTCGGCGAGGCTCTTGTGGGCGACGCCCTGGCGGTGCTCGGTCTGCTGGCGCAGGTGGTGCAGGACGGCCACGGACTCCTCGCGCGCCTGGTCGGCGAAGAGGACGGTGTCGTCGCCGCGTCCGTTGGCGGGGAAGATGCCGACCACGCCCCGCGCCGTCAGCCAGCGCTCGGCGACGATGCGGTCGAGCATCTCCTGGGCGTCGGCGTAGAGCTTGGAGGCCGCCTCGCCGGTGGCGGGGTTGTGCAGGATGTCGGGGAAGCGTCCCTTCATCTCCCACGCGTTGAAGAACGGCTGCCAGTCGATGTACTGGCGCAGCTCGTCGAGGGGGTAGTCCTCCAGGACGTGCGGGACGCCCACCTCCCACTGCGGCTGCGGCGGGGCGTAGCCGTCCCAGTCGATCGGGGTCGCGTCGGCGCGCGCCTCCTCGATGGGCAGCAGCTTGCGCGTGTCCTGGCGGGCGGCGTGCCGCTCGCGCAGCCCGTCGTAGTCGTCCTTGAGCGCCTCGAGGAACTGCGGCTTCTGCGCGTCGGACAGCAGCGACGCGACGACCGGGACCGAGCGCGACGCGTCCTTCACCCACACCACGGGGCCGTGGTAGCGCTCGTCGACCTTGACGGCCGTGTGCGCCCGCGACGTCGTCGCGCCACCGATGAGGAGCGGGACGTCGAAGCCCTGGCGCTCCATCTCGCCGGCGACGGTGACCATCTCATCGAGCGAGGGCGTGATCAGCCCCGACAGGCCGATCACGTCGGCGTCGTGCTCCTTCGCCGCGTCGAGGATCTTCTGCGGCGGGACCATGACGCCGAGGTCGATCACGTCGTAGTTGTTGCACTGCAGCACGACGCCGACGATGTTCTTGCCGATGTCGTGCACGTCGCCCTTGACCGTGGCCATGATGACCGTGCCGTTGCTGCGGCCCTTGTCGGACTCGTCCTTCGTGGCCTCGATGTACGGGATGAGGTAGGCGACGGCCTTCTTCATCACGCGTGCGGACTTCACGACCTGGGGGAGGAACATCTTGCCCGCGCCGAAGAGGTCGCCGACGACGTTCATGCCGTCCATGAGCGGTCCCTCGATGACCTCGATGGGCTTGCCCCCGCGCTCCTCGATGAGCGAGCGCAGCTCCTCGGTGTCGTCCTCGACGTGGGCGTCGATGCCCTTGACGAGCGCGTGCGTGATGCGCTCGCCGATGGGCAGCGAGCGCCACTCCTCGCTGGCGGCCTCGGCCTTCTCGCCGGTGCCCGCGAACTCGCCGGCGATCTCGAGCAGCCGCTCCGTGGCGTCGGGGCGGCGGTTGAGCACGACGTCCTCGATGCGCTCGCGCAGCGTCTCGTCGACCTGGTCGTAGACCACCAGCGCACCGGCGTTGACGATGCCCATGTCCATGCCCGCCTTGATGGCGTGGAACAGGAACACGGCGTGGATCGCCTCGCGCACGGCGTTGTTGCCGCGGAAGGAGAACGAGACGTTCGAGACGCCGCCCGAGACGAGCGCGTGCGGGAGGTTCTGCTTGATCCAGCGCGTGCCCTCGATGAAGTCGGTGCCGTACTCGGCGTGCTCCTCGATGCCGGTGGCGACCGCGAACACGTTCGGGTCGAAGATGATGTCCTCGGGCGGGAAGCCGACCTCGTCGACGAGGATCCGGTACGCCCGCTCGCAGATCTGCTTGCGTCGCTCGAGGTTGTCGGCCTGGCCGTCCTCGTCGAAGGCCATGACGACGACGGCGGCACCGTACTTGCGGCACAGCCGCGCGTGCTCGACGAAGGGCTCCTCGCCCTCCTTCAGGGAGATCGAGTTGACGATCGACTTGCCCTGCAGCACGCGCAGACCGGCCTCGATGACCTCCCACTTGGAGGAGTCGACCATGACCGGGACGCGGCAGATGTCGGGCTCGGCCGCGACGAGCTTGAGGAAGCGGTCCATCGCGGCGACGCCGTCGATCATGCCCTCGTCCATGTTGACGTCGATGACCTGCGCGCCGTTCTCGACCTGCTGCAGGGCGACGGCGAGGGCGGTGTCGTAGTCGCCGTCGCGGATGAGGTTGCGGAAGCGGGCCGAGCCGGTGATGTTGGTGCGCTCGCCGACGTTGACGAACAACGAGTCGGCGTCGACCACGAGCGGCTCGAGGCCCGAGAGCCGCAGCGCGGGCTCGACGGTGGCGGGCACCCGCGGGGGCAGGCCCTCGACGACCCGCGCGATGTGCGCGATGTGGTCGGGCGTCGTGCCGCAGCAGCCGCCGACGAGGTTGTACAGGCCCGCCTCGGCGAACTCGCGCAGCACGGCCGCCGTCTGGTCCGGCGCCTCGTCGTACTCGCCGAACGCGTTGGGCAGACCGGCGTTGGGGTAGCAGGACACGAAGCAGTCGGCCAGGCGCGAGAGCTCGGCGACGTAGGGCCGCATCTCCTCGGCGCCCAGCGCGCAGTTCAGGCCGACCAGCAGCGGCTTGGCGTGCCGCACGGAGTACCAGAAGGCCTCGGTGGTCTGGCCCGAGAGCGTGCGCCCGGACGCGTCGGTGATGGTGCCGGAGATGACGATCGGCCAGCGACGGCCGTACTCCTCGAACACCGTCTCGACGGCGAAGATCGCGGCGCGCGCGTTGAGCGTGTCGAAGATGGTCTCGATGAAGACGAGGTCGGCACCGCCGTCGAGGAGCGCCCGCGTGGCCTCGGCGTAGGCGTCGACGAGCTCGGTGTAGGAGACGTTGCGCGCACCCGGGTCGTTGACGTCGGGGGAGATCGAGGCGGTGCGGGTCGTCGGGCCGAGCGCACCGGCGACGTAGCGCGGCCGGTCGGGGTCCTGGGCGGTCACCGCGTCGGCCTCGCGACGGGCGAGGGCAGCCGCCTCGTAGTTCAGCTCGTAGGCGAGCTCGACCATGTCGTAGTCGCGCAGGGAGACGGCGTTGGCGTTGAACGTGTTGGTCTCGATGACGTCGGCGCCGGCCTCGAGGTACTCGCGGTGGATGCCGGCGATGATGTCGGGCTGGGTGAGCGTCAGCAGGTCGTTGTTGCCGACGACGTCGCTCGGCCAGTCCTTGAAGCGCTCGCCGCGGTAGCCGGCCTCGTCGGGCCGGTCGCGCTGGATCGCGGTGCCCATGGCGCCGTCGAGCACCATGATGCGCTCCGAGAGTCGGGCCGTCAGGTCCTCGGTGGCGTCGGGACGCCACGCCTGGGGTCGGGTCACACGCTGCTCCACTGTCGCCTCAGTCCTCCACGATCGACACGAACGGACGACGTCCCCCGTCCTGGTGCACGGAGCGTTGACGTCCTGGTGATGGTGGGAACCCCCAGCCGGCGGCGGGCTCGCGTGGACCTTCGCGGAGATTCGTGCACCATCATCCCACGAGAACGCAAGGCGACGCGGGAGGTCACGCTCACAGCGGGTGCGCGACCTCGTCGGCCGGCATCCGCGCCCCCACGATGGCCAGGACCGCGACGACCACCGGGACCACCGAGGCGACGAGGAACACCTCGCGCACGCCGACCAGCTCGCCTGCGGGACCGGCGAGAGCGACGGACGCGGGCACCAGCAGCAGCGAGACGAAGAAGTCGAGGCTCGACGCTCGTCCGAGCAGGTCCGGCGGCACCCGACGCTGCAGCAACGTGCCCCAGATCACCATGGGCGCGGAGAGCAGGACGCCGACGACGAACAGGGCCACGGCGATCGCGGGCACCGACGACGTGAAGCCGACGACCACGAACGGCAGGCAGCCGACGCCCCACATGAGCACCATGACGGTGAGGTAGCGCCGCGGCATCCGCAGCATGCTCATGCCGAGCGAGGCGAGGGCGCTGCCCGCGCCGTAGGCCGCCAGGATCCACGCGTGGCCCGTCGCGTCGCCCCCGCCGTCCTTGACCACGAACGGGATGAGCACGTCCATCGGACCGACGACGAGCAGCAGCATGAGACAGGCGAAGAGCAACGTCGCGAGGAACCAGGGCGTCCTGACCATGTAGTGCAGTCCGCCGCGCAGGTCGGCGATCGCGCCACGCAGCGGATGGTCGCCGAGGGCCGCGGCGTCGCGGCGCAGCGGGACGGGCCGCAGGAGCAGCAGGGTGAGCAGGCAGCACAGCTGGCACACGGCGACCACCAGGAGCGCCCACGCGGGGGAGGCCGTGGCCACCACGAGGCTGCCCAGCGCGGGACCTCCGGCGTGCTGGAGCGTCGGCCGCAGGAACCCCTCGACGCCGTTGGCCGCGAGGAGGTCGTCGGCCTCGACCACCGAGGGCAGCAGCGCGCTGTAGGCCGGGAAGTAGAACCCGACCGCCATGCCGAGCACGGCGCCGCCGACGGTCAGGTGCCAGATCTCCAGCCCCCCGGCGAGCGCCAGCGCCGCGACGACGGCCAGGACGACCATGCGGGTGGTCGCCGTGGCCATGAGGATGCGCCGCTGCGGCACCCGGTCGGCCGCGACGCCGCCGACGAGCACCGTGGCGACCATGCCGAGCGCGTAGCCCGTGACGGCCAGCGAGAGCGCCCCGGGACCGCCGCCGAGGGCGATCACCTGCCACACGACCGCGATGACCCAGACGCCCTCGCCGAGCAGCTCGAAGGCCGCCGCGCCGATGAGTGGGCGGTACTGGGGGTGGCGGAACGGACGCAGCGGTCCGCGGGCCCACCCCCGGACCGGCAGCGCGCCACCGGTCCGGGGCGTGAGCTCGGTCATGTCGCTCCCAACCTAGGCGCCGGCACCGACAGGCCGTGTCCGAGGGGCGGTGGCACGTCTCCTAGGCTCGTCCGGTGACCACACCCGCCGCCGTCCTCTGGGACCTCGACGGCACGATCGTCGACACCGAGCCGCTCTGGATGGCCGCCGAGACCGCGCTCGCCGCGCAGTACGGCGCGACCTGGACCGAGGAGGACGGTCTCGGTCTCGTCGGCAACGACCTCATGGAGTCCGCGCGCATCATCGAGGCGCGGATCGACTCAGGGCTCACGCCGGAGCAGATCGTCGCCCACCTGGTCGAGGAGATCGTCGTCGCGATGCGTCGCGACCTGCCGTGGCGCCCGGGCGCGCGCGAGCTGGTGCACGCGCTGGCCGATGCCGGCGTGCCCCAGGCGCTGGTCACGATGTCGTACCGCGAGATCGCGCAGCCGGTCGTCGACCTCCTGCCGTTCGACGCCGTCGTCACGGGCGACAGCGTCACCCACGGCAAGCCGCACCCCGAGCCCTATCTCGCTGCCGCACGGGCGCTCGGCGTCGACGCCGCGTCATGCCTCGCGATCGAGGACTCCGCCACCGGTGCGGCCTCGGCCGACGCCGCCGGGTGCGTCGTGCTGGCCGTGCCCCACATGGTCAGCGTCCCCGACGGACCCCGTCGGCGGCTGCGCACCACCCTGGCGGGCCTCGACCCCGCGGGTGTCGCAGCCCTGTGGTCGGGCGCCTGAGCACGCGGGCGCGGCTCGCACCGCTAGGTTGGGTGGCGTGAGCGTCCCGTCGAACCCGCCGCCGCGTGGCACGATCCGCTTCGGCCGGCTGGGCGGTGCCGACCTGGTGGCTCGGCCCTCGCTCCTGGTGATGGGTGTCGTCCTCGTGGTGCTGTTCGCGCCGCGCTTCCAGGCCGAGGCCCGGACGAGCGCCTACCTGCTGGCCGCGAGCTTCGTCCTGGCGCTCTACGTGTCGGTGCTCGTGCACGAGCTCGCTCACCTGGGCGTCGCGCGCGCGTTCGGCATGCGGGTCCCGTCGGTCACGTTGCACCTGCTCGGCGGGGAGACGGCGATCGAGGGGGAGAGCCGCACGCCCTTTCAGGAGCTGCTGACGTCGATCGTCGGACCCCTGGCCTCGCTCGGCATCGGGCTCCTGGCGCACGCGCTCGCCGACGGCAGCGACGGCGTCGCGCGCGACCTCTGGTGGTCCATCGGGTGGGTGAACCTGCTCGTCGCGGCCTTCAACATGCTGCCCGGCCTCCCGCTCGACGGCGGCCGCGTGCTGCGCGCGCTGATCTGGATGGCCACGCGGTCCGAGCGCCTCGGCGTCGTCGTGACTGCGTGGATCGGGCGGATCGCGGCCGTCGGCATCAGTGCCTTTGTCCTCTGGCGCGCCGCGCAGGGCGAGACGTGGAGCGCCCGTTGGTGGCTCGACGTCGTCCTCGTCGCGTTCGTCGCCTCGTTCCTCTGGGTGGGTGCCACCGGCGCGCTGCGCGGTGCCGACCGCGGCACCCGCATGAACGGACTGCGCGCCGACGAGCTCGGCCGTCCGCTCACCGACGACGTCTCGCCCCACTGGCCCCGCCTCAGCGTCCGGACGCAGGGCACCGCCCTGCTGCGCGCGATGACCGCGCGCCCGGCCGAGGTGTACCTGCTCGTCGACGACGAGGAGCGGCCGGTGGGCGTCCTCCTGGCGTCGGACGTCGACGCCGCCTACCGAAGGGAATCATGACCACCTGGATGCGCAGCGGACCGTTCGTCGAGGGCGAGTGGGTCCGGCTCTCCGACGCCAAGGGTCGCAAGCACAACATCCGGCTCGAGGCCGGGCGGGAGTTCTCCACCAAGAAGGGCCAGCTCCGCCACGACGACATCATCGGCGAGCCCGAGGGCATCATCGTCACCTCCACGCTCGAGGGGCAGTACCAGGTGTTCCGGCCGCTGCTGTCGGAGTACGTGGTCTCGATGCCGCGCGGCGCGGCGATCATCTACCCCAAGGACGCGGCGCACATCGTCACGATGGCCGACATCTACCCCGGCGCGCGGGTCGTCGAGGCCGGCGCGGGCTCGGGCAGCCTGACCGCCTACCTACTGCGCGCGGTCGGCCCGGACGGCCACCTGGGGTCCTACGAGATCCGCGAGGAGTTCGCCGAGACGGCCCGCAGGAACGTCGAGCAGCTCGTCGGCACCGACCACCCGGAGTGGACGCTCACCGTCGGCGACGTGCGCGAGGTCATGGCGGAGTCGGAGATCGACCGGCTCGTCCTCGACATGGTCGACCCGTGGTCGTGCGTCCCGCTGGCGGCGGAGCGGCTGGTGCCCGGCGGCATCGTCTGCGCCTACGTCGCCACGACGACCCAGCTGTCGCGCTTCGTCGAGACGCTGCGCGCCGAGGGCGGGTTCACCGAGCCGCACGCGTGGGAGACCATGCAGCGCTCGTGGCACCTCGAGGGCCTCGCCGTGCGTCCTGACCACAAGATGGTCGGCCACACGGCGTTCCTCGTCACCGCGCGACGCATGGCGCCGGGGCACCCGGCCCTGGAGAAGACCCGCCGACCCGCGCCGGGCGCCTACGGCCCCGACTACACCGGGCCCCGGCCGGCCGGCACCGAGCTCTGACCCGCCCGGGGGAGCAGGGCCTGGCGGGGGTTCCGGGCCGTGGGCGGAGGACGGCCTGGCGGGGGTTCCGGGCCGTGGGCGGAGGACACCCCGCAACACGATCGTCATCCGACGCGCGCCGAGACGACCTTTCGTGCAACCTGATCTCCGTTAGGGTCGAACTCGACGAGCAGGAGGTGGCGATCGTGAACGAGAACCCCCGTGGCGCCGACCACGAGCTGGCATATCTGCGCGCCGAGGTCGAGCACCTCAGGCGACGCCTGGGCTCGGAGGGGTCACTCGACTCCCGGCTCTCCGATCTCGAGGCCCGACTGGCCTCCACCACGTCGCAGAACGAGCGGCTGAGCACCACGCTGCGGGACGCGCGCGACCAGATCGTCGCGCTCAAGGAGGAGGTCGACCGCCTGGCGCAGCCGCCGACGGGCTTCGGCACGTTCCTGCAGCGCAACGACGACGACACGGTCGACGTGTTCACCGGCGGCCGCAAGCTGCGGGTCACCGTCAGCCCGGCCGTCGACCGCGACGAGCTGCGCCGCGGCCAGGAGGTCATCCTCAACGAGGCGATGAACGTCGTGGCCGCGCTGGAGTTCGAGACCACCGGCGAGGTGGTCATGCTCAAGGAGATCCTGGCCGACGGCGAGCGCGCCCTCGTGCTGGGCAACACCGACGACGAGAAGGTCGTCAAGCTGGCCGACTCCCTCGTCGGGCTGAAGCTGCGTGCCGGTGACTCGCTGCTGCTCGACAGCCGCGCCGGCTGGGTCTACGAGCGCATCCCGAAGAGCGAGGTCGAGGAGCTCGTCCTGGAGGAGGTGCCCGACGTCGACTACGAGTCGATCGGTGGCCTCCGTGGACAGATCGACTCCATCAAGGACGCCGTCGAGCTGCCCTACCTGCACCCCGACGTGTTCGTCGAGCACGAGCTCAAGCCGCCGAAGGGCGTCCTGCTCTACGGTCCGCCAGGGTGCGGCAAGACGATGATCGCCAAGGCGGTCGCGGCGAGCCTGGCCAAGAAGGTCTCCGAGCGCACCGGCGAGGAGGGACGCTCGTACTTCCTCAACATCAAGGGCCCCGAGCTGCTCAACAAGTACGTCGGCGAGACCGAGCGGCACATCCGTCTCGTGTTCCAGCGGGCTCGCGAGAAGGCCAGCGAGGGCACGCCGGTCATCGTGTTCTTCGACGAGATGGACTCCCTGTTCCGCACGCGCGGGTCGGGCGTCTCCTCCGACGTCGAGAACACGATCGTGCCGCAGCTGCTGAGCGAGATCGACGGCGTCGAGGGCCTCGAGAACGTCCTGGTGATCGGTGCCTCCAACCGTGAGGACATGATCGACCCGGCCATTCTGCGTCCCGGTCGTCTCGACGTGAAGATCAAGATCGAGCGCCCCGACGCGGAGTCGGCGCGCGACATCTTCAGCAAGTACCTGACGCCGACGCTGCCGCTGCACCCCGACGACCTCGCCGAGTGGGGCGGCGACCGTGCCGCGACGACGCAGGGCATGATCCAGCGCACCGTCGAGGCCATGTACACCGAGTCCGAGGACAACCAGTTCCTCGAGGTCACGTACGCCAACGGCGACAAGGAGGTCCTGTACTTCAAGGACTTCAACTCCGGCGCGATGATCCAGAACATCGTCGACCGCGCCAAGAAGATGGCGATCAAGGACCTGCTCGAGACCGGGCAGAAGGGTCTGCGGGTCCAGCACATGCTGCAGGCGTGCCTCGATGAGTTCAAGGAGAACGAGGACCTCCCGAACACGACCAACCCGGACGACTGGGCCCGGATCTCGGGCAAGAAGGGCGAGCGGATCGTCTTCATCCGCACGCTCATCACGGGCAAGGGTGGCAACGAGCCCGGTCGGTCGATCGACACGGTCGCGAACACGGGGCAGTACCTCTGAGCGGCGACCTCACCGCGAGCGCGTCGGGTGCGGCCGTCCCCTCGGGGCGGCCGCACCTGCGCGTCGCGCGCTACGACGACCCCGACGTCGTCGCGATGACCGCGGAGGTGCAGGCCGAGTACGGCCGTCGCTACGGGGGAGAGGGCGACGTCTCGCCCATCGACGCGGAGCAGTTCGTGCCGCCGGCCGGCCTGTTCGTCGTGCTCGACGTCGACGGCCGGCCCGCGGCCATGGGCGGGTGGCGACGCGGTGGGCCGCAGGGTGCGTCCGACGCCGAGATCAAGCGGATGTTCGTCCGCGAGACGCACCGACGGCGCGGTCTCGCGCGGCTCGTGCTCGCGGAGCTCGAGCGCACCGCCGCGGAGGCCGGTGTCCGGCGCCTCGTGCTCGAGACGGGCGACCAGCAGCCGGAGGCCATCGCCCTGTACACCTCCAGCGGCTACGCCGACGAGCCGGCGTTCGGGTTCTACGCCGACTACGACGACAGCGTGCACCTCGCGAAGAGCATCGCCGGGGAGGAGTGAGCGGGGGCCCGCGGCCCCGCCCCGGTCGCGCTGCTGCTCAACCCTTGACCATGCGGCGCGTGGTCCAGTGCAGGAGCCCGATGTCCTGGGGGCCGACGCCCGCGTGCCGCTCGATCGCCGTGGCGTAGTGGCCGACGAGCTGGGAGCACACGGCCTGCCAGCCGCGTCCGTCGACGGCCCGGCGCGCGGCACGGCCGAACGCCGCCCGCTTGGCGTCGTCGCCGGTCAGGTCGCGCACGAAGCCGGCCATCGCGCCCATGTCGCCCGCGGGGTACAGCCAGCCCGTGCGGCTGTGGTCGACGAGGTCGACCGGCCCGCCCACCCCGGCCGCCACGACGGGCACGCCGCTCGCGAGCCCCTCCTGGACGACCTGGCAGAACGTCTCCGTCTCGCTCGTGCTCACCAGGACGTCGAGGCTCGCCATCGCGGTCGCGAGCTCGGTGCCGTGCAGCATGCCGGTGAAGAGGGCACCGGGCAGCAGGCGCTCGAGCCGCGCCCGCTCCGGTCCGTCGCCCACGACCACGAGGCGGGTGCCCGGGACGCCGGCGAGGGCCGCGAGGTCCTGCGCCTGCTTCTCCGGCGCGAGCCTGCCGACGTACCCGACGAGCCGCTCGCCGCCGGGTGCCACGGCGCGGCGCCAGGCGTCGTCACGGCGGGCGGGGGAGAAGCGCTCCGTGTCGACACCGCGCCGCCACAGGACCAGGCGCTCGACGCCCTGCGCCTGGAGCGTGTCGAGGGTGGCCGTGGACGGGACGAGATTGAGGTCGGCGCGCCCGTGCACGTCACGGACCCGCTTCCACAGCAGGTTCTCGACGCCGCGGATGCCGTAGCGGCCCGCGTACGTCGGCACGTCGGTCTGGTAGACGGCGACGACGGGGATGTCGAGCGCGTTCGCGGCGAGGGCGGCACGCCAGCCGAGCGCGAACGGAGACGCCAGGTGCACGACGTCGGGGTCGAAGTCGCGCAGGATCGCGGTGACGGGGGAGACCCGACCCGTGGCGACCCGCACGTCCGGGTAGCCGGGGAAGGCCCAGGCCGGCATGGTTACGACGCGGGCGCCGGCCACCTCTGCCGGCACCTCGCCGGCGGCGTCGGGGACGACCACCAGCACCTCGTCGCCTCGCGACGCGAGGTGGTCGAGGACCCTCAGCACCGAGTGCACGACACCGTTGGTCTGGGGGAGGAAGGACTCTGCGACGATCACGATCCTCATGCGTCGAGCGTCGGGGCCGCCGACGTCCGTCGGGCCACGCCCAGGTGACCTCGCGGCGAAGTCGGCGTGACGCTCCGGCACCCGGTCCGTCAGGATGCGGGCGGCCGACGCCACGAGGACGACACCCCTACGCTGGGCCCATGACGGTGCGTCGGGTCCAGGGCAGCGAGGTCGAGTACGGGATCGCGGTGCAGGGGCAGCCCAGCGCGAACCCCATGGTCGCGTCGACGCACGTGGTGAACAGCTACGCCGCCGCGCACGGCCTGACGCGTCGCGCCCGGTGGGACTTCGAGGAGGAGAGCCCGCTGCGCGACGCGCGCGGCTTCGACCTCAGCCGCGACCGCGCCGACCCGACGCAGCTCACCGACGAGGACCTCGGGCTCGCCAACATCATCCTCACCAACGGCGCCCGGCTCTACGTCGACCACGCGCACCCCGAGTACTCCTCGCCGGAGGTCACCTCGCCCCGTGACGTCGTCGTCTGGGAGAAGGCCGGCGAGCAGGTCATGCGTCGAGGCGCCGAGCTCGCCGCGCAGGTGCCGGGCGCTGGCTCGATCGTGCTCTACAAGAACAACATCGACAACAAGGGCGCGTCGTACGGGTCGCACGAGAACTACCTCGTCGACCGGGCCGTCCCGTTCGACGCGATCGTCGCGCAGCTGACGCCCTTCTTCGTGTCCCGCCCCGTCGTCTGTGGCGCGGGACGGGTCGGGCAGGAGCAGGACGGCAGCGTCCACGCCTTCCAGCTGTCGCAGCGCGCCGACTACATGGAGGTCGGCGTCGGGCTCGAGACCACGCTGAAGCGGCCGATCATCAACACCCGCGACGAGCCGCACGCCGACCCGAAGAAGTACCGCCGGCTGCACGTCATCGTCGGCGACGCGAACCTCGCGGAGACGTCCATCTACCTCAAGCACGGCACCACGTCGCTCGTGCTGGCGATGCTGGAGGCCGGGTTCCTGTCGCCCGCGCCGGCGCTCGCCCAGCCCGTGGTCGCGCTGCACACCATCTCGCACGACCCGACCCTCACCGCGCTCGTCGAGCTGCAGGACGGCAGCACGATGACCGGCCTGGACCTGCAGTGGCACTACCTCGAGCAGGCGCGCGCGTTCGTCGCCCGCGAGGGGTCCGACGAGCAGACCGACGACGTCCTCGCCCGTTGGGACAGCGTGCTGACCCGGCTCGGCCGCGACCCGATGGAGTGCGTGCGCGAGCTCGACTGGGTCGCGAAGCTGTCGCTGCTCGAGTCCTACCGCGACCGCGACGGGCTCGACTGGGACCACGCGAAGCTGCACCTCGTCGACCTGCAGTACCACGACGTGCGACCCGAGCGCGGGATCTACCACCGCCTCGTCCACTCCGGCCGCATCGAGCGGATCGTCGACGACGCCGAGGTGCTCCGCGCCATCGGCGAGCCCCCGCACGACACGCGCGCCTACTTCCGCGGCCGCTGCCTCAGCACCTTCGCCTCCGAGGTCGCCGCCGCCTCCTGGGACTCCGTCATCCTCGACCTGCCCGGCTACGAGTCGCTGCAGCGCATCCCCACCATGGAGCCGCTGCGCGGGACCGCCGAGCACGTCGGCGCGCTGTTCGAGGACAGCGTCGACGCGACGGCCTTCTTCCGCACCATCACGGGGCGCTGACCCTTCGACGTGTGCGCTGCGGGAGGTCTGACCTTGCTGGTGCGGTGGTCGTGACCTTGCTGGTGCGCTGCCTGCGGTGGTCGTGACCTTGCTGGTGCGCTGCCGCAGGGGCCCGTGCTTCCTGGTGCGCTGCCGCAGGGGGTCTCGTCGTGCTGCTGCGCTGCCTCGGCGATCGCTGTGTCTGGTCTCCGAAAGGGCCTCGACCGGGCGGCTGGCACCAGGGCTGGTCTGGGGTCTCGGGCTGCGGGTTGGGCATGGGGTTGACGCAAGATTCTGCGTTCCCGCGTCGGGGTCCAAGGATTCTGCGTTTGTCACGGGATCCCGTCGCGAACGCAGAGACATCTGCGCCGGCAGCCCGCTATCGGTGGATCTTCAACCGCAGAACGGCTCCTGCGGTTGCAGATCCACCGATAGGACGCGCGAACGCCGATCGGTGGGTCAAGAACGCAGGAACGAAGAATCTTGCGTCGAGGGCGGGCCTAGGCCAGACCCCGAGACCCGGAACCGCGTCCAGGCCCGCTGCCGGCCGAGGCCCTTTCGGAGGCCGCCCCAGCGCCAGCCGAGGCAGCGCACCAGCAAGGTCACGACCACCGCAGGCAGCGCACCGGCAACCACACGACCACCGCAGGCAGCGCACCGGCAAGGCCCACGCCCAGCGCACGACGCACCCGCACCACGAGGAAACCCGAGCGGCGCGTGGGCCCCAGGGGGCTAGGGTGAACCCATGGCCGAGCAGCAGCACAGGACGCCCCGCAGGTCCGACGACGAGCAGGCGGAGACCGCCGAGACCACCGCGCCCCAGGACACCGAGCGCAAGGAGAAGCTCGACGACGACGTCGACGCGATCCTGGGCGACATCGACGACGTCCTCGAGGAGAACGCCGAGGAGTTCGTCCGCAGCTTCGTGCAGAAGGGCGGCCAGTGAACGGCCCAGCGATGCTGCCCGACGGGTACCGCTCGGTGGGCGGGTCGTCGTTCGCCGACCTGCTCGCCTCGCAGGCGCCGGAGATGATGCCGGGCGCGGCAGGGGCCGCCACCGGTGAGCTCGCCGGCGTCGCGCACGGCACCACCATCGTGGCCGCCACGTTCGCCGACGGAGTCGTCATGGCCGGCGACCGCCGGGCGACGATGGGCAACGTCATCGCGCAGCGCGACATCCAGAAGGTCTTCCCGACCGATGAGTACTCGTGCGTCGGCATCGCCGGCACGGCCGGCATCGCGATCGAGATGACCCGGCTCTTCCAGGTCGAGCTCGAGCACTACGAGAAGATCGAGGGTGCGACGCTGTCGACCGACGGCAAGGCCAACCGGCTCGCCACCCTCATCCGCGGCAACCTCGGCATGGCCATGCAGGGCCTCGCCGTCGTGCCGCTGTTCGCCGCCTACGACCTCGACCAGCAGTGCGGGCGCATCTTCGCCTTCGACGTCACCGGCAACAAGAACGAGGAGCGCACGTTCCACTCCGTCGGCTCCGGCTCGACGTTCGCGCGCGGCTCGCTCAAGAAGCTGTACGCCGAGGGCATGGACGAGCGCTCGGCGGTCACCGCCGTCATCCAGGCGCTCTACGACGCGGCCGACGACGACACCGCCACCGGCGGCCCGGACCTCACGCGGCGCATCTTCCCGCTGGTCAGCGTCATCACCGCCGACGGCTACCGGGCGTGGGACGAGGCGCAGACCGCCGCCGTCGCCGACGCCGTGATCGGCGGCCGCATGACCCGTCCCGACGGCCCCTCGGCCCCCCTCACCTGAGGAGTCCCCGCATGACCGCACCGTTCTACGTCTCGCCCGAGCAGCTCATGAAGGACCGGGCCGACTTCGCGCGCAAGGGCATCGCCCGTGGCCGCAGCGTCGTCGTGGTCCAGTACGCCGACGGCATCCTGCTCGTCGCCGAGAACCCCTCGCAGGCGCTGCACAAGATCAGCGAGATCTACGACCGCATCGGCTTCGCGGCGGTCGGTCGCTACAACGAGTTCGAGAACCTGCGCATCGCGGGCGTCCGGCTCGCCGACATGCGCGGCTACGCCTACGACCGGCGCGACGTCACCGGTCGCGGGCTGGCCAACGCGTACGCGCAGACGCTCGGCACGATCTTCTCCTCCGGCGGCGAGAAGCCGTACGAGGTGGAGATCTTCGTGGCCGAGGTGGGCGACGACGCCGCCCACGACCAGGTGTACCGCCTCACCTATGACGGCTCGGTCGCCGACGTCCGTGGCCACGGCGTGATGGGCGGACAGAGCGAGCAGGTCGACGCGCACCTCACCGAGCACTACACCGAGGGTCTCGGGCTGGAGGAGGCGCTGCGGCTCGCGGCCGCCGCGCTCGGCCAGGACAGCACGCCCGCCCGCGACATCACGGCGGCCGACCTCGAGGTGGCCGTGCTCGACCGCACCCGAAGCCAGCCCCGGAAGTTCAAGCGACTGCCCGACGCGACCGTCGCGTCCGCGCTGTCGACCTGAGCGCCTCCGTCGCACGGCCGACGACGACTCGGCCTCGCGGCCGATGCGCGGGACGACCCCCCACGCCTAGCGTCGGTGACGTCACGTCATCGATCCTTCGGGGGGAACCATGCGACGACTCCTGTCGTCCGTCACGGCGGCCGTACTGGCCGCCGGGCTGCTGACCGCGACCACCACCACGGCCCAGGCACGCGCCTTCGACGAGCAGCAACGCCTCGATCGCATCGCCACGCCCACCATCGACTGGCAGGCGTGCGACGAAGGTGCGCCCGCTGGCTTCGAGTGCGCGAGCGTGCAGGTGCCGACCGACTACGACCGCCCCCGTGGCGCCACGACGACCGTTGCGCTCACCCGTCTTCCGGCGAGCCGGCCGTCGTCGCGCAAGGGGAGCCTCTTCCTCAACTTCGGAGGCCCCGGCGGTGAGGGGGTCTCGACCCTGCAGCAGGTCTTCGACGTCCTCGTCACCCCCGAGGTGCGCGAGCACTACGACCTCGTCGGGTTCGACCCGCGCGGGGTCGGCCTCTCCGATCCCGCGCGCTGCTTCGACGACGCGGACGCGGAGGCGGCCGCGCTCGAGGGCCTTCCGGCCTTCCCGGTCACGCGGTCCGAGGAGCGCGCCTTCGTGCGCCAGACGGCACGGATCTCGCGCGCCTGCCGTGCGGAGGCCGGTGACGTCATCCGTCACGCGTCGACCGCGAACGTGGCCCGTGACCTCGAGCTGTTGCGGCGCGCCGTCGGCGACGACACCCTCGCCTACCAGGGCTACTCCTACGGTACCTACCTCGGCGCGACGTACGCTCGGTTGTTCCCCGACCGGGTCGGCTCGATGGTGCTCGACGGCACGGTCGACGTCGAGGCCTACTCCGGCGCGAACCGCGACCCGCGCTCCGTCGGCGCTCGCCTCGCGCAAGGTCCGGCGGCGGAGGAGGTGTTCGACGAGTTCCTGGAGCAGTGCCGCCTCGCCGGGGAGCGTTGCTCGTTGAACGCGCTGGGTGATCCCGCAGAGGTCGTCGACGAGGTGCTCGAGCGGCTACGGACGCGACCCGTGACGATCGACGTCCAGGGCACGCCGGTCGAGTTCACCTTCCCGCTGGCCATCTCCTCGATCTTCCTCCAGCTCTACTCGCCGAGCGCGTTCTCTGGCCTCTCGGACTTCCTGGTGCTGCTCGCGGAGGGCGGTGGCGAGGCGCCGACGACCCTGCAGCGTCAGCTGGCCCCCACGCAGGAGCGGTACACCTCACTCGGCAGCTCGCTCGCCCAGCTCTGCGTCGACTCCCGCTCGGTTCTCCCGCCCGCCGCGTACCCCGCGCTCGCCGACCGCGAGGACCGGGTCGCGCCTCGGTTCGGACGCTTCCGCAGCTGGGTCGGTGTCCAGTGCCCGCAGATCGGCCTGCGCGATCGCGACGCCTTCACCGGACCGTGGACGCAGACGACCGACGCCACCGTGCTCGTGATCGGTACGCGCTTCGACCCGGCGACCCCGTACGCGAACACCCGGCCGTTCGCCGAGAAGTTCGACGACGCTCGCGTGCTGACGGTCGAGGGCTACGGCCACACGACCCTCGCGGTGAGCACGTGCGCCGACGCTGCGATCGCCCGGTACCTCGTCGACGGGGAGGCGCCACGCGATCGCTCGACCTGCGAGCAGGACCGTGCGCCGTTCACCGACGAGCCGACCACTCGACGGGCACCCGCACCGGTGCTGCCGGCGCCGCTGCCCGGGCTCTGAGCCGACCAGACCGTCCACCCCCGCTGGTGCTCACCAGCGGGGGTGGACCGCCTCGCGCAGGTGCTCGTCGTAGATCCGCTGCACGCCCTCCAGCACGGAGGCGTCGAGGGTGACGTCGGCGGCCGACGCGTTGCCCCGTGCCTGCTCGGGGTTCCGGGCGCCGGGGATGACGGTGCTCACGCCGTCCTGCGCGACGACCCAGGCGAGGGCGGCCTGCGCCGGGGTCACGTCGTCGGGCAGCAGCGCGGCGAACTCCTGCGCGGCCTGCACGCCGACCTCGAAGTCGACGCCGGAGAACGTCTCGCCCACGTCGAACGCCTCGCCGTGGCGGTTGTAGGTCCGGTGGTCGTCGGACGCGAACGTCGTGTCGCGCGTGTAGCGGCCGCTCAGCAGACCGCTCGCGAGCGGGACGCGCGCGATGATGCCGACGCCGGCCTCGCGGGCAGCGGGGAGCACCGCGTCGAGCGGCTTGAGCCGGAACGCGTTGAGGATGATCTGGATCGACGCGACGTTCGGGCGGGCGATCGCCGCGAGGGCCTGGTCGCACGTCTCGACGCTGACGCCGTACGCGGCGAGCACGCCCTCGTCGACCAGCGTGTCGAGCGCGTCGTAGACCTCGTCGTCCTCGACGACGGCCGTCGGGGGGCAGTGCAGCTGCACGAGGTCGAGCGTGTCGACGTCGAGGTTGCGGCGGGAGCGCTCCGTCCACGCCCGGAAGTTCTCGATCACGTAGTTCTCCGGCACCTGGTCCAGGCGGCGGCCCATCTTCGTGGCCACCGTGAGATCCAGGTCGGGGTGCGCGCGCCGGAACGCGGCGATCGCCTGCTCGCTGCGACCGTCGCCGTACACGTCGGCGGTGTCGAGGAAGGTCACGCCGGACTCCACGGCCGCCTCCAGGACGGCGGCGGCGTCATCGCTGCTCACGTCGCCCCAGTCCGCTCCGAGCTGCCACGTGCCGAGACCGACGACCGACACGTCGCGGCCGGTCCTTCCGAGAGTCCTGTGCTCCATGGCGACGACCCTACGGCTGCCTCGCGTCCGCGGCGCTTCGAACCCCATCGGCTGGTACTCAGGACTACGCTGACGACATGGACCGGCGGATCTTCGGGATCGAGAACGAGTACGGCGTCACCTGCTCGTTCAAGGGACAGCGCCGTCTGTCGCCCGACGAGGTCGCGCGCTACCTCTTCCGACGGGTCGTGTCGTGGGGACGCAGCAGCAACGTGTTCCTGCGCAACGGCGCGCGGCTGTACCTCGACGTCGGCAGCCACCCCGAGTACGCCACGCCCGAGTGCGACGACCTCGTCGACCTCGTCACCCACGACCGCGCGGGGGAGCGGATCCTCGAGGGCCTGATGATCGACGCCCAGCAGCGCCTCGCCGACGACGGCGTCGACGGCGACATCTACCTGTTTAAGAACAACACCGACTCCGCCGGCAACTCCTACGGGTGCCACGAGAACTACCTGGTCGGTCGAGGCGGGGAGTTCAACCGGATCGCCGACGTGCTGATCCCGTTCCTCGTCTCGCGGCAGATCATCTGCGGCGCGGGCAAGGTGCAGCAGACGCCGCGCGGCACGATCTTCTCGGTCAGCCAGCGTGCGGAGCACATCTGGGAGGGCGTCTCGAGCGCCACGACCCGCTCGCGGCCCATCATCAACACGCGCGACGAGCCGCACGCCGACGCCGAGCGGTTCCGGCGCCTGCACGTCATCGTCGGCGACTCGAACATGAGCGAGACCACGACGCTGCTCAAGGTCGCCACGACCGACCTCGTGCTGCGGATGATCGAGGCCGGCGTGGTCATGCGCGACATGACCCTCGAGAACCCGATCCGCGCGATCCGCGAGATCTCCCACGACATGACCGGGCGTCGCACGGTCCAGCTGGCCAACGGCCGCGAGCTGTCGGCGTTGGAGATCCAGGCCGAGTACTTCGCGAAGGCGGCGGAGTTCGTCGACCGGCACGGTCTGCACACCCCGACGATCGACCGGACGATGGACCTCTGGGAGCGGACGCTCAAGGCCGTGGAGTCCGAGGACCTCACGCTCGTGGAGCGCGAGATCGACTGGGTCATCAAGTTCCGCATGCTCGACCGCTACCGCACCGCGCACGGTCTCAGCTGGGCCGACCCGCGCATCGCGCAGCTCGACCTCGCGTACCACGACATCCGCCGCGACCGCGGCATCTTCTACCTGCTGCAGAACCGGGGCGCCGTCGCCCGGGTGACGAACGACCGCGACGTCTTCGCCGCCAAGTCGGTCCCGCCGCAGACCACGCGCGCGAAGCTGCGCGGCGACTTCATCAAGCGTGCGCAGGAGCGTCGCCGCGACTTCACGGTCGACTGGGTGCACCTCAAGCTCAACGACCAGGCGCAGCGCACCGTGCTCTGCAAGGACCCGTTCCGCGCCGCCGACGACCGGGTCCAGAGACTCATCGACGGCATGTGAGCACGGGCGTCGCCCGACGTCCGCAGCGTGTTCTGGGCGGTCGTTCAGGCTGCTCTTGGTCGGTGCCGATAGCGTGACGGAGGCCATCACCTCGACGAAAGTGATTCCGTGCGTCGCCATCTCGCCCTCGCCCTGACCTCCGTCCTCGCGCTCGTGCTCGCCGGCTGCGGTGCCGGGTCCGACGGACTCGACGACGTGAAGGTCAGCTCGGCCAAGAGCCCCTCCGTCACGGTCCCCGACGACTTCACCGCGTCGGCCACCGAGACGCGTGTCGTCAAGGAGGGCAGCGGCGCCGAGGTGAAGGACGGCGACACCGTGAAGCTGAACTACGTCGCGGTCAACGGGCGCACCGGCAAGCAGTTCGACAACTCCTTCAAGGCCGAGCGCCCGCTCACCACGAAGCTGTCGACCGAGAGCGTGCTGGCGGGCTTCGTCAAGGGACTCACCGGCCAGAAGGTCGGCAGCCGCGTGCTCGTGGCGATCCCGCCGAAGGACGGCTTCAAGGACGGCCAGGCCCAGACGCAGGCCGAGCAGACCCTCGGCGTGAAGAAGGACGACACGATGGTCTTCCTGTTCGACATCGTCGGCAAGGTCGGCACCGAGGCCAAGGGCACGGCCGAGAAGCTGCCGAGCAGCGTGCCGTCGATCGTGCTGAAGGACGGCCAGCCGAGCGGCTTCAAGGACGGCAAAGACGTCACGAAGGACCCGAAGCGCGCCGCCGCGTACGTCGCGATCAAGGGCGACGGCGAGAAGGTCAAGAAGGGCGCGGAGATCACCGCGCAGTACGTCGGCCAGGTCTACCCCGACGGCAAGGTCTTCGACAGCAGCTGGGGCCGCGGTGCGCCGGCGTCGTTCTCGCTCGACCAGGTCATCGCCTGCTGGAAGGACGAGCTCCCGGGCCAGACCATCGGCAGCCGCGTCGTGCTGGTCTGCCCCGCCGACAGCGCCTACGGCGACAAGCCGCCGGCCGGCAGCGACATCAAGGCGGGCGACACCCTGGCCTTCGCGATCGACATCCTGGACGCGTCCTGACCGTCTGACATGCTGGGGGCGTGGCCGACCGCAAGACCGAGAGGTTGATGAACCTCATCTTCACCCTCCTCGTCACCCGTCAGTACCTGTCGAAGGACCAGATCCGCCAGGCGATCGCCGACTACCGCGAGTCCAACCAGGTCGCGTTCGAGCGCAAGTTCGAGCGCGACAAGGAAGAGCTGCGCGAGCTGGGCATCGCCGTGGAGACCGGCACCAACGACAAGTACTTCGACGACGAGCCCGGCTACCGCATCCGCCGCGACACCGCAGAGCTGCCCGACCTCGACCTGACCCGCGAGGAGGCTGCGGTGCTGGGCCTCGCCGCGCAGGTGTGGGAGCACGCCGGGCTCGCCTCGAGCTCCACCTCGGCGCTCGTGAAGCTCAAGGCCGCCGGCGTCGACGTCGACACCGACGTGCTCCGCATGGCCGAGCCGAAGCTGTCGGCCCACGAGCCGGCCTTCGAGGTCGCGCTCGACGCGGCGGCCCGCAGCGTCCCCGTGCGCTTCGCCTACCGTCGCCCCGGCGCCGACGAGCCGTCGCAGCGGCACGTCGAGCCGTGGCGGATCCTCTCGTGGCGCGGTCGCTGGTACCTGGTCGGCCACGACGTCGACCGCGACGCACCGCGCATGTTCCGCCTCTCGCGCGTGGTGGGCGACCTCGAGCTGGACGGCGAGCCGGGAGCGTTCCGCCGCCCGCCGGAGGAGGTCGTCTCGGCGGCCGCCACCGCACTCTTCCCGCGCCCGTCCGACCGCGTCGCCCGGCTGAGCGTGGCCGAGCGCCGCGCGAACGCACTGCGACGCACCGCCACGCACGTCGAGGCCGGCCCCGACGGCCGCGACGTCCTCGTGGTCCCGTTCTCCACGGGGTGGGACCTCGCGGCCGAGATCGCGTCGTACGGGCCCGACGTCGTCGTGCTCGACCCGCCCGACCTGCGCGACCAGGTCGTCGCCCGGCTGCGCGCGGTGCTGGCGGACACCGGACTGCCGAGCCCGGGGGTGGGCGCGTGACGCGGCCCGCGAACCGCTCCGCGCAGCAGGTCGTGCGGATGCTGGCGCTCGTGCCGTACCTGCAGGGCAACGACGGCGTGCCCGTGCGCGAGGTGGCCCGCGAGTTCGGGGTGACGCCCAAGCAGATCCGCGACGACCTCCGCCTGCTCATGTTCACGGGCGTGGGGGAGTACGCCGGTGAGCTGATCGACGTCGACCTCGCCGCGCTGGAGGTCGACGACGTCATCCACATCCGCGACGCCGAGTTCCTCAGCCGGCCCCTGCGGCTCACGGCCGACGAGGGCGTGGCGCTCGTGGCTGCCCTGCGCACCCTGCGGGCGTCGGCGTCGGGTTCGCAGCTGCCCATCGTCGACGCGGCGCTCGCGAAGCTCGAGACGGCGGTGGCCGCCGAGGGTGCCGTCGAGGCGGTCGACGTGCACGTCGCCGACGTCGACCCTGCCGTGCGCGACACCGTGGCCGCGGCGCTCGCCGACGGGCACCGTCTCGAGATCGACTACGCGACCGACTCCCGCGACGACGTCACGACGCGCCAGGTCGACCCGCAGCGGCTCTTCACGCGCCAGGGCCACACCTACCTCGAGGCGTACTGCCTGCGCGCCGACGACGTGCGCTTCTTCCGCCTCGACCGTGTCGTCCGCGCCGACGACACCGGTCGTCGCGCCCAGCGGCACGACGCGACGTCGCGCGACCTGGGCGACGACCTCTTCGAGGTGGGTGAGCAGACCCCCTCGGCCGTCCTCGACCTCGACCCCGCCGCGCACTGGCTCACCGAGTACTACACCGTCGAGGAGCTGGGCGACGTCGCCGGCCGACGTCGCGTGCGCCTGTACGGTGGCGACGAGGCGTGGCTGCGTCGGCTCGTGCTGCGCAACGGCGGCACCGTGCACGTCGTCGAGCCGGACGCACTGCGCGTACAGGTGCTGGACACCGCCCGTTCAGCACTTGCGGCGTACGATGGATGAGACCGCACCCGACGAAAGAGACACCATGTTCAGGCAGATCGGCCCCACGGAGATCCTTCTCATCCTCGGCGTGGTCCTGCTGCTGTTCGGAGGCCGCAAGCTCCCTGAGCTCGCCCGTGGCTCCGGACGCGCGCTCCGCATCTTCAAGTCCGAGGTCAAGGAGCTCAAGGACGACGAGAAGCCGTCCCACGACCTCGACGGCGAGGTCGTCGACGACTCCGGCGCGCGGACCGAGGCAACCACCCGCTCCGAGCAGCTGCGCCGCGACGGCACGTCCGAGCAGGCGTAAGTCTTGGCGTCGCTGAGCGGCGCGCCGTCCGGGGCCGCGGGCGGCACCATGCCCCTCGTGGAGCACCTGCGGGAGCTCCGCTCCCGACTCACGCGCGCGGTCCTCGCGATCGCCGTGTTCACGATCCTCGGGCTGGTCTTCTACGCCCCGATCCTGAACTTCCTCACGCACCCGTACAACGAGATGCGTCCGCTGCTCGAGCGCGAGGGCATCGACACGCAGCTGATCATCACCGGCGTCGGCGGCGCGTTCCAGTACCAGCTCAAGATCTCGCTGGTGTTCGGGCTGCTCGCGTCGAGCCCGTTCTGGCTGTGGCAGATCTGGGCGTTCGTGCTGCCCGCCCTGCACCGCCACGAGAAGCGCTGGGCGCTGCTGCTCGCCGGTACCGGCGCGCCGCTGTTCATCGGCGGCGCGGCGCTGGCCTACGTGGTGCTGCCGAAGGCGATGGAGATCCTCATCGGGTTCGTGCCCGACGGCTTCGGCTCGCTCGTCACCGGCGCCGAGTACTTCGACTTCATCGTCAAGATGATGCTGGTGTTCGGCGTCGCGGCCGAGATCCCGCTGGTCGTCGTGCTGCTCAACCGGCTCGGACTGGTCTCGGCGAAGCAGCTCGCGTCGGCCCGGCCGTGGACGATCATCGGCATCTTCGTGTTCGCCGCCATTGCCACGCCCACGACGGACCCGCTGACCATGCTGTTCCTCGCGGTGCCGATGACGATCCTCTACCTCATCTCCGAGGTGATCGCGAAGCTCACCGACCGCAAGCGTGGACGCGAGCGGGTCGACGAGACGGCGGACGACGACGCGTCGCCGCTGGACGGGCCGTCCGAGCTCGAGGGTCCGTCGTCGGTCGACGACTGAACGACGGACGGGGGACCCCCTAGGCTGTCCGCCATGCTCGTGACGTTGGTGGTGAACCCGGTCTCCGGCCGCCGCCAGGGCGAGCGGATCGCCGCAGCCGCCGCGGCGCGACTCACCGGCGCGGGGCACCAGGTGGCCCGGATCCACAGCAGCGACGGGGCCCAGGCGCGGGAGGCGGTCGCGCGCGACGTCGCGGCGGGCACCGAGCTGGTGCTCGTCGTCGGCGGCGACGGGCTGCTGCACGACGTGCTGCCGGCCGTGGCGGAGCGCGACGTCACGGTCGGCCTGCTGCCCGCAGGGACGGGCAACGACACCGCCCGCGCGCTGGGCCTGCCCGTCGGCGACCCGGACGCGGCGCTCGACGTCGTGCTCCGCGGACGCACCCGTGTCGTCGACCTCGCGAGCACCGACCGGGGTCACGTCGTCACCGTGGTGGCGTCGGGGTTCGACTCGAAGGTCAACGAGCGCGCCAACGCCATGAGGTGGCCGCGCGGGAACCAGCGCTACAACCTCGCGATCCTCGCCGAGCTGCGGACGTTCCAGCCGCTGGCGTTCACCCTCGACCTCGACGGCACGCGCCTCGACACCGAGGCGATGCTGGTGGCCGTCGGGAACGGTCCGTCGTTCGGCGGCGGACTGCGCATCGCCGAGGGCGCGCTCATGGACGACGGCCTGCTCGACGTGTGCGTGATCCGACCGGTCAGCAAGGCGAGGCTCGTGCGGGTGTTCCCGCAGCTGTACCGCGGCACGCACGTCGACCTGCCGGAGTTCGAGCGGCACCGCGTGCGTCGCGTGCACCTCGCGTGTCCCGACGTCGTCGCGTACGGCGACGGCGAGCGTCTGGGCCCGCTGCCGCTCACCGTGACGGTGCTCGAGCGCGCGTTGCGCGTGCTCGTGCCCTGAGGGTCCGTAGGCTGGGGGCATGACGAGCCCGGCCGAGAAGTTCGCCCAGGCCTCGGCCACGAGACGTCACCCCCACCTCGCGGAGTTCCGCGGGCTGCACGGGTTCACGCTCGACCCCTTCCAGGTAGAGGCGTGCCAGGAGGTCGAGGCGGGCCGCGGCGTGCTCGTGGCGGCGCCCACCGGGTCGGGCAAGACGATCGTGGGCGAGTTCGCCGTGCACCTCGCGCTCGCCACCGGGCGCAAGTGCTTCTACACGACGCCCATCAAGGCACTCTCCAACCAGAAGTTCCACGACCTCGTCGAGCGCTACGGTGCCGACCGGGTGGGACTCCTGACCGGCGACAGCACCGTCAACGGCGAGGCGCCCGTCGTCGTCATGACGACCGAGGTGCTGCGCAACATGCTCTACGCGGGCTCGCGCACCCTCGACGGCCTCGGCTACGTGGTCATGGACGAGGTGCACTACCTCGCCGACCGCTTCCGCGGTGCCGTGTGGGAGGAGGTCATCATCGGCCTGCCCGAGTCGGTCAGCGTCGTCTCGCTGTCGGCGACGGTCTCCAACGCCGAGGAGTTCGGTGACTGGCTGAGCGAGGTGCGCGGGTCGACCACGACGATCGTCGAGGAGCGCAGGCCCGTGCCGCTGCACCAGCACGTGCTCGTGGGCCGCAAGATGTTCCCGCTGTTCGAGGACGATGCGGCGGAGTCGGCGCCCGGGTCCGGGAACGAGGCGGTGCGCGTCAACCGTCAGCTCGAGAGCATGGCCCGCCAGGACTGGCAGCTCGACCGTGCCCGCAAGGGAGGCGGTCGCGGGCGGCCGCCGAAGGGCCACCGGCGCCCGCAGAGCCGGCACCGCACGCCGAGCCGCGTCGAGGTGGTCGAGAAGCTCGAGGCCGAGGGTCTGCTGCCCGCGATCGTGTTCGTGTTCAGCCGAGCGGGCTGCGCCGCGGCCGTCCAGCAGCTGCTCGACGCCCGCGTCATGCTGACCACCCCCGACGAGCGTCGCGAGATCGAGGACCGCGTCGACGAGGCGTGCGCGCACCTGCCCGACGAGGACCTGCACGTGCTGGGCTTCCACGAGCTGCGCGAGGGGCTCGGTCGCGGTGTCGCCGCCCACCACGCCGGCATGCTGCCCGCGTTCAAGGAGGTCGTCGAGCAGCTGTTCAGCGACGGCCTCGTCAAGGTCGTGTTCGCCACCGAGACGCTGGCGCTCGGCATCAACATGCCCGCCCGGTCGGTCGTCATCGAGCGGCTCACCAAGTGGAACGGCGAGGCGCACGTCAACGTGACGCCGGGGGAGTACACCCAGCTCACCGGCCGCGCGGGGCGTCGCGGCATCGACGTGGAGGGTCACGGCGTGGTGCTGTGGCAGCCGCAGCTCGACCCCAAGCAGGTCGCCGGCCTCGCCTCCACGCGGACCTACCCGCTCAACTCCTCCTTCCGCCCGTCGTACAACATGGCGGTCAACCTCGTCGACCAGATGGGGCGCCGGCCCGCGCGCGAGCTGCTGGAGCAGTCGTTCGCGCAGTTCCAGGCTGACCGTGCCGTCGTCGGGATGGTGCGTCAGATCCGCAAGGCCGACGACGCGCTCGAGGGGTACCGCGAAGCCGCGCAGTGCCACCTCGGCGACTTCCTGGAGTACGCACGGCTGCGGCGCGAGCTGGGCGAGATCGAGTCGTCGGGGGCACGTCAGCGCAAGGCCGACCGACGTCAGGACGCGGTCGCGTCGATGGCGAGGCTGCGCACGGGCGACGTCATCAACGTGCCCGGTGGCAAGTTCGCGGGACTCGCCGTCGTCCTCGACCCGGGTGTCGTCGGTGCGGCCGAGGCGCCACGGCCGCTCGTGCTCACCGCGAGCCGCCACTCGCGTCGTCTGGGCCCGGTCGACTTCCCGGTGCCCGTCGAGCCGATCACGCGGATGCGGATCCCCAAGTCGTTCAACGCCCGCAACGCGCAGGCCCGCCGCGACCTCGCGTCCTCGCTGCGCAGCCGGGCCGAGGGGCTGCGCTGGCAGACCGACACGCCCTACCGTCCCGACCGGCCCACCGAGCGGGTCACCGACGAGCGCACCGACCCGCGTGTGGCCGAGCTGCGTGCCGCGCTCAAGGCGCACCCCTGCCACGCCTGTCCCGACCGCGAGGCGCACGCCCGGTGGGCCGAGCGGTACACGAAGCTCGAGCGCGACACCGAGCAGCAGCGCCGACGCATCGAGCAGCGCACGAACACCGTCGCCCGTCAGTTCGACCGCGTCTGCGACGTGCTCGACGAGCTCGGCTACCTCGACGGGGACACCGTCACACCGGACGGTCGGCGCCTGCAGCGGCTCTACAGCGAGCTCGACCTGCTGGTCAGCGAGTGTCTGCGGCGGGGGGTGTGGGACGGGCTCGACCCCGCCCAGCTCGCGGCCGTCCTGTCGGGGCTCACCTTCGAGAGCCGCAAGGACGACCCGCCGGCGCCGCGCTTCCCCGACCGCACGACGCTCGACGTCTCCGAGGAGATGGCGTTGCTCTGCACCGACCTGCAGGCGCTCGAGCGCCAGCACCGGGTGAAGTTCCTGAGCACGCCCGACTTCGGGTTCGCGGAGACGGCGGCGGCCTGGGTCGGGGGCGCGTCGCTCGACGACGTCCTGCGGACCACGGGCATGGCGGCCGGCGACTTCGTGCGCGCCATGAAGCAGCTCATCGACCTCGTCGCCCAGGTGGCCGACGCGGCCGGGCCCGGCCCGCTGCGGACCACCGCCCGCCAGAGCCTCGACGGTCTGCGGCGCGGCGTGGTGTCGTACTCCTCGCTCAGCGGCTGAGCGCGGCCGTCAGGCGCTCGACGACACCGCCGAGCCCCCACGTGGTGCCGAACGCCTCCAGCGCGTCACGCTGCTCCGGCGCGAGCGGGGCGAGGGCGCGGACGACGTCGGTGCCGCACACGTCGTCGCGCACGCGCACGACCTGGCGCATCACCCCGACGAGCTCCTCGTTCTCGACGAGCGAGGCGCGCACCCGCGGCTTCACGGCCGAGTCGGGGTCGTGCGCCGCCGTGAGGATGCCGTCGAGGTCGCCGTAGGCATCGAGCAGGAGGGCCGCGGTCTTCTCGCCGATCCCCGGGACGCCCGGGATGCCGTCGGACGTGTCGCCCCGCATGGTCGCGAAGTCGGCGTACTGCTGCGGCTCCACGCCGTACTTGGCGCGGATCCAGGCCGCGTCGACCACGTCGGCCGAGGACACCCCACGGGCCGTGTAGAGGACCCTGACGCCGGCGTCGTCGTCGACGAGCTGGAAGAGGTCGCGGTCGCCGGTGACGATGTCGACGGGCCCGTCCCAGGCCTGCGCGAGGCTGCCGATGACGTCGTCGGCCTCCGCACCTTCGCGGCCGACGACCGGGATCGCGAGGATGCCGAGCGCCTCGGCGATGAGCGGCACCTGCGGCGTGAGCAGCTCGGGCGACTCCTCGGCCGCGCCGGTGCCGCCCGCGCCGTCGCTGCTCGCCTCGCCCAGGCCGTCCTCGCCGGCCTGCGCGACGCGGTGCGTCTTGTACGACGGCAGCAGGTCGACCCGCCACTGCGGGCGCCAGTCGTCGTCCCAGCACGCCACGACCGCGTCGGGACGATGCTGGTCGACCAGCGTCGAGACGAAGTCGAGCAGACCACGCAGCGCGTTGACGACCGTCCCGTCCGGCGCCTTGAACGAGTCGGGCACGCCGTAGAAGGCGCGGAAGTACAGGCTCGCGGAGTCGAGCAGGAGCAGGCGTCCGGTGGTCACGCGCTCAGCCTAGGCCGTCGTCAGGCTGGCGGATGGGCGCAGAGTCCAGGATCGGCCGAGCGCCTCCGATCAGTCGGCGTCGACGTTCGCGCGTCGAAGACCAGCGTCCCCGCCGTCGCCGCACGGGATTCTCACCGGTGCACGGAAAGCAAGCCGTGCACGCGTCGGTTCCCCGTGCGCGGTGGAGATTCCCAGGTCGACCTGGGAATCTCCGCGACCTGGAACACCATCGCCCATCCGGCGGGGCCAGATGGGCGATGGTGTTCCGAAACGTGGGGACTGCTCGTCAGCGCTGGGCTGCGGGGCCCTCCGTGACCTTCGGGGCCTTCTTGGCGGTGGCGTTGGTGCGCACCTTGGTGCGGGCGCCGTCGCCGTACAGACCCTTCTTCGACAGGCCCAGGGTGGCGACGGCGTGGGCCGCGCCGTCGGTGAGCTGGCCGAGCACCGTGGTGTTCACGCGGGTGATGTCGTCCTGCGGCGTGTGGTAGTTCGGGTCGAGGATCTCGCCCGCCGTCCCGCCGTAGATGCTCGCCTGACGCTCGGTCTTCACGTCGTCGGCACCGCTGAACAGGCCGCCGGCCGGGATGCCGTACTGGATGAACGGGCCGTAGTCGGAGCGACCGTCGAACTCGGTCGGGTCGGTCGCGAGCCGGGCGCGGCCGAAGTAGTCGGTGAAGACCTTCTCGATCTGGGCCGAGCCCGCGGGACCGGCGGTGCCGAACGACGAGCCGTCCCCGTCGTAGACCAGCCGCACGTAGTTCGGCGAGCCGAGCATGTCGAAGTTCAGGTTCGCGTAGATCTTCGAGCGTGCGCCGTCCGACAGCGTGTCGACGTAGTGCTGCGAGCCGAGCAGGCCCAGCTCCTCCGCTCCCCAGAACGCGAACCGGACCGGACGCTGCAGCTTCTTCGTGTAGCCGGTCTTCGCCAGCTGCTTCGCGATCTCCAGCGTGCCGGCGACGCCGGTGCCGTTGTCGTTGATGCCGGGCCCCTCGGGCACCGAGTCGAGGTGCGCGCCGACCACGACGACCTGGTCGTCGTGCTTCGTGCGACGCGGCCAGTCGGCGATGAGGTTGTGCGTCTCGCGCTCCAGGTCGGTGACCGTGTCGGTCGTGACCGTGGCCGTGGCGCCACCCGCGCGGACGTCGTCGACGAGCGCCACGGCGTCGTCGTACGACAGGCCCACGACCGGCAGGTCGACCGGCGAGCCGAGCGTCCCGGTGGCCAGCTCGGTGCGGTCGGGGTTGCCCTCGTTGAAGATGATCACGGCGTCGTAGCCGGCGGCCTGGGCGTTCGACGCCTTGAGGCCGAAGTCGCAGGTGCCGCGCTGCACGAGCGCGACCGAGGGCTCCGTGGGAGCCGGCTCGAAGTCGGCCTCCTCGCAGCCCGACGTGCTGCTCGGCGTGGGCGAGGCCGGGATGACGACGTCCTTCGTGGGGACGACCGGCCCGGTGACCGAGCCGGAGCCGGAGTAGGTGAAGACCCCGGTCTCGAGCGTCTTCTCCTCAGGCGTGCGCTGCACGAGCGTCGCCGGGCTGTTCTCCGCGAAGAACGGGAAGGTGAAGGTCTGCTTGCGGACCCGGTAGCCGGCCGCTCGCAGCGTCTTGGCGACGTAGTCCGACGACGCCTCGTAGCCCGGCAGCCCCGACGCGCGGTTGCCGCCGTTGCGGTTCGCGATGGTCTGCAGCTGACGCAGGTGCTGGAGCACCCCGTTGACCTGGACGGCCTGCGTCAGCCTCGTCGTGTCGACCTCCGGCTTCGAGCCACCGGCGACGGCCGGTGACGCGGAGACGAGGCCTGCGGACAGGACGACCGCTGCGGTGGCAGCGACGATCTTGCGCATGGGGATCCCCCGATCCACTCGTGATGTGATCCGTACACCCTAGGGGAGACGCGCCGCCACGGCACCTGTCGACGGCTGCGGCGGGCTCCACGACGTAGGCTCGACGCGTGACCTCCCGTTGGACCCGTGCCCAAGACCTCGCCCGCAGCCGGTCCGTCGGGGCCCTGCTCATCACCCCGGGCGCCGACCTGCGCTACCTGACCGGCTACCACGCCAAGCCGCTGGAGCGGCTGACCTGCCTCGTCGTGCCCGCCGACGGCGACCCGGTGCTCGTCGCGCCCGCGCTGGAGCGCGCCGCCGCGGAGGCGTCGGGCGTCGAGGTCGAGATCGCGACGTTCGGCGAGACCGACGACCCCTACGCCCTCGTCGGCTCGCTGCTGCCCGCCGACGCCGTCGTCGCGGTCGACAACCAGATGTGGGCCGAGCGGGTGCTCGCCTTCCAGCGACGCTTCGCCGACGTCCGGCTCGCCGGCCCGCTGCTCGCGGAGCTGCGCATGCGCAAGGACCCGCACGAGGTGGCCGCCCTGCGCGACGCCGGTGCCGCGATCGACCGCGTGCACCAGCGCATGGGGGAGTGGCTGCGACCCGGCCGCACGGAGCGTGAGGTCGGCGCCGACATCGGCCGCGCCATCCTCGAGGAGGGGCACGAGCAGGTCGACTTCGTCATCGTCGGCTCCGGCCCGAACGGCGCGTCCCCGCACCACGAGGTCTCGGACCGCGTGATCCAGGAGGGCGACCCCGTCGTCGTCGACATCGGCGGCACGAACGCGGCCGGCTACTGCTCGGACTGCACCCGCAACTACCTGGCCGGAGGTACGGCCCCGCGCGAGTACCTCGACGCCTACGCGGTGCTGGAGGAGGCGCAGCAGGTGCAGCGCGAGCACGCGCGACCTGGCGTCACCGCCGAGTCGGTCGACGCGGTCGGACGTCAGGTGCTCGCCGACGCCGGGCTCGGAGACCTCTTCATCCACCGCACCGGCCACGGCATCGGCACCGAGACGCACGAGGAGCCGTACATCGTGGAGGGCAACGAGCTCGTCCTCGAGCCCGGCATGGCCTTCTCGATCGAGCCCGGCGTGTACCTCGAGGGTCGCTACGGCGCGCGGATCGAGGACATCGCCGTCTGCACCGACGACGGCCTCGAGGTGCTGAACAACACCTCCCGCTCCCTGACCGTCCTGTGACGCGGCGTCGACCGTGAGGTGGTACCTGGCGGCGCCGCTCGCCGCGGTCGCCGGCCTGTTGAGCGCCGCCGCGTTCGACCCGTGGTCGGTGCCCTACGCGATGATCGTCGGCGTCGCGCTGCTCGTGTGGGTGCTGCGTCGTCAGCGTGACGTCCGGGTCGCGGCCGTGCTCCTCTCCGGTGCGCTCTACGGGGCGGCCTTCATGGGTCCGCTCATCTGGTGGATGAATGCCGTGAGCAGCGGCGCGTACGTCGCCCTCGTCGCCGCGCAGGTCGTGATGCTGGCGGTGATCGCCGTGCCGCTGCGCGCAGCCCTGCGGCTGCCGGGCTGGCCGCTCTGGGGCGCTGCTGCCTGGGTGCTGGGGGAGCAGGTGCGCAGCGGCTTCCCGTTCAGCGGGTTCCCGTGGGGCCGGCTCGCCCACACGGCGATCGACACCCCGCTCGCCCCCTACGCCCGTCTCGTCGGCATGCCGGGGACGTCGGCGCTGCTGTTCGTGCTCGCGGCGATGCTCGTGGTGCTCGCCGGCGCCGGGGTCGCCCGGCGCTCGCTCGCCGTCGGCGTCGTGGTCGCGGTGGTCGTCGCGGGTCTGTTCCTGCCGTCGGGGCTCGCCGGGGGAGGCCCGGAGCGGCGGATCGCGGCCATCCAGGGAAACACGCCGGGTGCGTTCCTGACGTGGCCGCGCGGCGAGATCGGCGCCCTGCACCTCGCCGAGACGCAGCGCTACGCCGACGCCGTGTCCGCCGGCACCGAGCGCGCCCCGGACCTCGTCGTCTGGCCCGAGAACGCGCTCGACGTGGACCCGTTCGCCGACCCCGTCCTGGCCGGGCGCATCCAGGCCCTCGTGCAGCAGCTCGGCGCGCCCATCCTCGTCGGCGCGATCCTCGACGGGCTCTCCGACCGCACCGCCTACAACGCGGGCATCGTCTGGGACGGTGACGGCCCCGGCGAGGTGTACGTCAAGCGCAAGCTCGTGCCCTACGGCGAGTACGTCCCGTTCCGACGCGAGCTCGGCGACCTCGTGCCGCGTGTCGACCGCGACATCCCGCGCGACATGCTCCCCGGTCGACGGGCCGGCGACCTGCGCGCCGGGTCGGTCGTCGTCGGCGACACGATCTGCTGGGACATCGCCTACGACGGCGTCGTGGAGCAGGCCGTCCGTGGCGGCGCCGAGGTGCTCGTGGTCCAGACGAGCAACGCCAGCTTCACCGGCACGTCGCAGCCCGACCAGCAGTTCAAGATCTCCCGCCTGCGCGCCATCGAGACCGGACGCTGGGTCGTCGTGCCGTCCACGAACGGCATCAGCGGCATCATCGACGCGAGCGGTCGCGTCGTGGCCGAGGCGCCGCGGGAGCAGCCTGCGACGCTCGTCGCCGACGTCGGCACGGCGACCGGCCAGACCCCCGCGACGCGGGCCGGACGCTGGCCGGCCGTCGCGCTGATGACCCTCGGGCTCCTAGGGTGGGTCCTCGGAGCACGTGACCTGCGCCGGTCGCGTCGGAGGGAGCACGCGTGAGGGTCCTGGTCGTCATGCCCACCTACGAGGAGGCGGACAGCCTCCCGGGGGTGCTGCAGCGTCTGCGCACGTCGGAGCCCGACGTCGACGTGCTCGTCGTCGACGACGCGTCGCCCGACGGCACGGGCGAGCTCGCGGAGCAGGTCGCGGCGACCGACCCCGGCGTGCACGTGATGCACCGTAGCGGCAAGGCCGGGCTCGGCGTCGCCTACCGCGCGGGCTTCGCCTGGGGCCTCGAGCGCGGCTACGACGTGCTCGTCGAGATGGACGCCGACGGCTCGCACCTGCCCGAGGAGCTGGGTTCGCTGGTCGAGGCCGCCCGGACGGCCGACCTCGTCATCGGGTCACGCTGGGTCGCCGGCGGCTCCGTCGTGAACTGGCCGTGGTACCGCCGGCTGATCTCGCGTGGAGGCACTCTCTACGCGCGGGTCGCGCTCGGGCTGCCCGTCCACGACGCGACGGCCGGGTTCCGCGCCTTCCGTGCCGACACGCTGCGCCGCATCGACGTGGCCGGCGTCGCGTCGCAGGGCTACTGCTTCCAGATCGACATGACCCGTCGGGTGCACGAGGCGGGCCTGCGGGTCGTCGAGGTGCCGGTGACGTTCGTCGAGCGCGAGCTCGGCACGTCGAAGATGAGCTCGTCGATCGTGCGGGAGGCGCTGTGGCGCGTCACGGTGTGGGGACTGGCACGGCTCGTCCCCGGACACCGCCGCCGCGCCCGGCGGATCGCCCCCGGACACGGCGAGACCCCGGCACCGGGCCGGGGTCTCGGATCGTCGTCCGACGTGGGGCGCGAGCCCCGCTGAGTCAGGCGGACTTCTTCTTGCGGCGGTGCAGGTGGGGCGGTCCGATCTCGCCGGAGCGCAGCAGCTCCAGGCGCTCGGTGAGGATCTCCTCCAGCTCGGTCTCCGAGCGGCGCTCCAGCAGCATGTCCCAGTGGGTACGTGCCGCCTTCTCCTCCTTCTTCTCCGGCGCGGTGCCGTCGCGAAGTCGGCCGATGCGACCCGTCTTCGGGTCCTCCCACTCGTAGGGGATCTCGGCCTCGTCGGACATCACGACCAGGAAGCTGTGTCCGTCGTCGCAGACGTACTCGATCTCCTGACGAGGGGCCATCTCGACCCCGCGCTCGTCCTCGAAGCTCTGGGCGCCCAGCCGGGCCCCCCGCAGTGCTCGTTCAGCCATGGGTCACTCCTCTCGTAGGTGACAACGTAGGTCACCCCCTTGAGATTCCCCTGAGGAGCGGGTCAGCGCATCTCGAGTGCCTTGTCGCGCAGCTGCGCCGGGACGAGCAGCAGGGCGACCAGGCCCAGGCCGAGCACGAGGATGAGCCCGAGGATGCCCCAGCGGTCGTCGCCGCCGACGAAGGCGAACAGGCCGAAGAAGGTCGGGGCGAGGAACGACGCGGCCCGCCCGGTCATCGCGTAGAGGCCGAAGTTCTGGCCCTCCTTGCCCGGGGCCGTGAGACGTGCGAGGTACGTGCGCGACGCCGACTGCGCCGGACCGACGAAGAGGCACAGCAGCAGGCCGAAGACCCAGAACCCGGCCGTGCCGTGCACGAAGACGAGCACCACGCCGACGACGATGAGGGACACCAGCGAGAAGACGATGACGCGCCGCGGGCCGAGGCGGTCGTCGAGCCGACCCGCGACGATCGCGCCGCCTGCCGCGGCGACGTTGGCGGCGATCGCGAAGTAGATGACCGTGTCGCTGGTGAACCCGTACACCGACACGGCGATGACGCCGCCGAAGGTGAACACGCCCGCGAGGCCGTCGCGGAACAGGGCGCTCGCGAGGAGGAACTGCAGGGTCACGCGGTCGTCGCGCCACATGGCGCGCAGCTCGGCGAACAGCACCCGGTAGGACTCGACGAAGCCGGCCCGGGGGAGCGGACTGGCCTCCGCCGGCAGCTCCGGCACGGCCAGCAGCACGGGGAGGGCGAACACGAGGAACCAGGCCGCCGAGACGACCGCGACGACGCGGATGTTGAGGCCCTCGTCGGTCGACACGCCCAGCAGGCCGCCGTCGCCGCTGATGAAGCCGAGGAACACGACGAGCAGGAGCACGATGCCGCCGAGGTAGCCGAACCCCCAGCCGATGCCGGAGACCCGGCCCACCGTCGCCGGCGTGGACACCTGGCGCAGCATCGCGAAGTAGGGCACCTGGGCGAGCTCGAAGAGCACCGTGCCGACCGCCAGGAGCAGCAGGCCCAGCCACAGGTGGTGGTAGTCGTCCTTGACGAAGAACATCAGCGCCATGCAGGTGACCACCGCGCCGGTGAGGAGCGCGAGGGAGCGCTTGCGGCGGCCGCCGCCGTCGGAGCGTTGGCCGAGGACCGGCGCGAGCACGGCGATGACCAGCGATGCGGCGGCGATGGACCAGGCGAGCCAGGTGCTCGGCGAGACGGGGCCCGGCAGCCCCTTGCCGACGCTGTCGGTGAGGTAGACCGAGAAGACGAACGTGACGATGACGGCGTTGAAGGCTGCGGACCCCCAGTCCCACAACGACCAGGCGACGACCTGGCCGGGGCGGGTGCGCCCGGCGACGACGTCGCCGGTCTCAGTGCTGCTCATCGGGCCAGCTCCCTCGTTCGTCCAGGACGTCGCGCAGGACGTCGGGCCGGTCGGTGACGATCCCGTCGACGCCGATCTCGAGCAACATTCTCATCTCGTCGGGGTCATCGACGGTCCAGACGTGCACCTGCAGACCCGTCTCGTGCGCGCGGCGGACGAAGCGCGGGGTGACGACCGTGATCGGGCCCCGCCGTACGGGCACCTGCACGCAGTGCACGCCCCGACGTGCCGCGAGCCGGCGGACCCAGCGCGTCGGACCGAGCTTGAGCGCGGCGATCTCCAACGGTCCGCCCGAGCGGGCCGCGTCGGGGCAGAGCGCGCGGAGGCGGCCGAGGCGGGCCCCGGAGAACGACGCGAGGCACACGCGGTCCTCGGCGCGCGCCTCCTGCACGACCTGCACCGTCGCCTCCACGGCGCCGTCGGCCTTGACGTCGATGTTGAATCGGGCGTCGGGCAGCGTCGCGAGGAGGTCGGCGAGGCGGGGGACCGGCTCCCGTCCGGCCACCGGCACGCGGTCGATCTCGGCCGACGTCAGCGCGGCGATCGGCGTCCCGACGCCCGTCATGCGGCCGAGGTGCTCGTCGTGGAAGGCGTACACGACACCGTCGGCCGAGACGTGGACGTCGGTCTCGAGGAAGACGTAGCCGAGGGCCACGGCGTTGCGGAACGCCGTCAGCGTGTTCTCGATGCCGTCGTTCGCCGGGAGTCCGGCTCCTCCCCGGTGCGCGAGCGCGAGGGGGAGGGGCGCGTCGAGGTACGGGTGCGGGGACACGGCGACCACGCTAGCCCGACCCGGGGGCAGCGCGGGCGCGCCGCGCGCCCGACGCCGACGCTCAGATGTCGCGGAAGGTCTCGATCTGGGCGCCGAGGGCGTTGAGGCGCTCGGCGAGGTCCTCGTAGCCGCGGTTGATCACGTAGACGCTGCGCAGGACCGACGTGCCCTTCGCCGCGAGCATGGCGAGCAGGATGACGACGGCGGGCCGCAGTGCCGGCGGGCACACGATCTCGGTGCCGCTCCAGTGCGTGGGGCCGTCGACCAGCACGCGGTGCGGGTCGAGCAGCTTCACGCGCGCGCCGAGCTTGTTCAGCTCGGTCAGGTAGATGGCGCGGTTCTCATAGACCCAGTCGTGCAGGAGCGTCTGGCCCTGCGCGGTCGCCGCGATGACGGCGAAGAACGGCAGGTTGTCGATGTTGAGGCCCGGGAAGGGCATCGGGTGCACCTTGTCGATCGGCGCGCGCAGGTCCGACGGGTAGGTCGTGATGTCGACCAGTCGGGTCTGTCCGTTCTCGGCGGCGTACTCGGCGCTGCGGTCGTAGCGGAAGCCCATCTCCTCCAGCAGCGCGAGCTCGATCTCCATGAACTCGATCGGCACGCGGCGCACGGTGATGCTCGACTGCGTGACGATGGCCGCTGCGATGAGGCTCATCGCCTCGATCGGGTCCTCGCTCGGGGCGTAGTCGACGTCGGTGTTGATGCGCGGCTTGCCGGTCACGCGCAGCGTCGTCGTGCCGATGCCCTCGATGCCGACGCCGAGCTTCTCGAGGAAGAAGCAGAGGTCCTGCACCATGTAGTTCGGGCTGGCGTTGCGGATGACGGTGACGCCGTCGTAGCGGGCCGCCGCGAGCAGCGCGTTCTCGGTGACGGTGTCGCCGCGCTCGGTGAGCACGATCGGCCGCTCCGGCCCGACGCCACGGGCGGCGTCGACGTGGTAGCTGCCCTCCGTGGCGACGACCTTCAGGCCGAAGGGGCGCAGGGCCGTCATGTGCGGCTCGACGGTGCGGGTGCCGAGGTCGCAGCCGCCCGCGTACGGCAGCTCGAACTGGTCGACCCGGTGCATGAGCGGGCCGAGGAACATGATGATGCTGCGGGTGCGTCGGGCCGCGGCCTCGTCCATCGCCGCGAGGTCGAGCTGGGCGGGCACGACGAGCTCGAGGTCGCCCTCGTCGCCGAGCCACCGGGTGCGGACGCCGATCGACGACAGCACCTCGAGCAGGCGGTTGACCTCCTCGATCCGCGCGACCTTCCGCAGGATCGTGGTGCCCTCGTTGAGCAGGGAGGCGCAGAGCAGGGCGACCCCGGCGTTCTTGCTCGACTTCACGTCGATCGCACCGGACAGCTGCGTGCCGCCCTTGACCCGCAGGTGGCTCGGGCCGGACGTGCCGACGCTCACGATCTCGGAGTCGAGTGCGGTGCCGATCCGGGCGATCATCTCCAGCGTCAGGTTCTGCTGGCCCTTCTCGATCCGGTTCACCGCGCTCTGGCTGGTGCGCAGCTCCGTCGCCAGCTCCGACTGCGTCAGCCCACTGTGCTGACGAGCGTCGCGGATGAGGGTGCCGATACGGGCCAGGTAGTCGTCTCGTGCGCTCACCCCACCAGGCTATCTCACAAGTGAGATAGGACAAGCACTCAGGTGCGGCGCCGTGTCGCCAGCGCGACGACCACGCCGACGACCGCCAACAGGCCGCCCAGCAGGCCCAGCCAGGACACGTCGACGGAAGGATCGAGCACCTCGATCACCTCCGCGGCGACCACCTGGCCGGCGATCGAGCAGAGCCCGAGGACCAGCACGCCGTGGATCTGCACGGCGACGGCGGAGATGGCGATGAAGCCGATGCCGAGCACGCCTCCGACGTAGTACCACCACTGCGAGGGGAACCCGTCGACGTGCCCCGGCGCGAGGAAGCTGACGAGGAGCAGCACCAGCAGCGCCGACGTGCCGACCAGGAAGTTGTTCCAGGTGGTGACCAGCGGTCCGCCGACCGCGGAGATCTTCCCGTTGAAGGCCTGCTGCACCGCCTGCAGGCACCCGGCCACGAGGGCGAGCGAGGCAAGGAGCAGCGACAGGCCGAGGTGGCTGCCGTCGAGGTCGCCGAGGACCTTCACGGTCACGGCGGCCACGGCGAACAGGGCAGCCACCGCCCGCGGTCGCGAGACGGGCTCGTGCCCGCCTGGCCCGAGCCCCACGTGGTCGACCACGAGCGAGGCCACCGACTGGCCCGCCGTGAACGCGACGATGAACAGCGCGACGCCGATGACGCCGACGGCGATGCCCTGGGACGCCACGAAGAACGCCCCGCCCAGCCCGCCGAGCAGGTGCACCGGCCGCAGTCGCGGGCGGTCGGCGCCGTCGGCAGGATCGCGCAACGCGTCGAGGACGCGACGCAGGCCGGCGCGCCGACGCGGGTGCGACAGCACGACGGCGCTCAGCAGGACCAGGCCGCTGCCGAAGCTGACGACCGCGGCCAGGGCGCCCGCCCGGAGGCCGTCGCCGAGCTGACCGGCGAGCGAGGCGTTGACGCGCGACTGCAGCGTGATGAGGGCGCCGACCAGCAGCATGAGCGGGACCGTGGCGGCCCGCAGGACGGGGTGCTCCACCTCAGACGTCGAGGCTCTGGCCGGGCGTCAGTCGGTGCGCGCGGTCGGCGTCGACCCCACCGAAGTTCACGACGTGGTTCCAGTACACGCCGTAGGCGACCTCGGAGATCGTCGCGTCGTGGATCGGCAGCAGGTTCGACGGCGACACCGTCTGCAGGAACTCGACGGTGTCGGCGATACGGGCCCACGGCGCGCTGAGCGGGAGGGCGAGGACGTCGACCCCGTCCGGGATCGACGCGTAGGAGTCGCCCGGGTGGAACAGGCGCACGCGGCCCCCGTCGGCCGACGGTCCCTCCACGAGGAGACCGACGTTCGCGACGACGGGCAGCGCCGGGAGGATCACGGCGTGCCGCTCGCCGACGCCGGTGAGGGTGAGGTCGCCGATCTCGGTGACGTGACCGGCGCGGTGGGCCTGCCACGGCTCGCCCTGCTGCTCCGCGGTCTCGGGGTCGGCCACGAAGAGCGCCTGCGGGTTCGCCTCGACGAGCTCGCGCGCCCGGTCAGGGTGCAGGTGGTCGGGGTGCTGGTGCGTGACGACGACGGCATCGAGGTCGCGCGCGGTGAACGCGTCGTCGAGGCTGAAGGCGCCGGGGTCGACGAGCACACGTGCTCGATCGGTCTCCAGCAGCAGGGCGGCGTGCCCGAGTCGGGTGATCCTCACCCCTCCATCATGCCCGCGTCCCTCACGGCCCGCCCATCCGTCCACCACCCGGCCACGAACGAGGGTCATGGGCCTCTACGCCGACGCGACCGCGCTCCTGATGAACCTCACCGCACCCCTGACGGTGCGCTACGGCGACGCGCTGCAGCTCGTGCGCGACGAGGTCGACGACCCGAGCACCTGGCGGGTGCCGACGCGCCACGGCCAGGTGCGGTGCTTCGTGTACCGGCCGCGTCCGGGCCGCCGGGCGGCACCGTCGACCCCAGGTGCGTACGTGCACCTGCACGGCGGCGCGTTCCTCATGCGACACGCGGCGATGGACGACTTCTTCGCCCGGTGGGTGGTCGCGACGACCGGTGCGGTCGTCGTGAACGTCGACTACGACGTGGCCCCGCGGCACCGGTACCCGGTGGCGCAGGAGCAGGCGCACGACGTGCTGCGGTGGGTCCAGGAGCACGGCCACGAGCGCGACGTCGACGGCACACGGGTCGTCGTGGGCGGATTCAGCGCCGGCGGCAACCTGGCCGCGTCGGCCTGCCTCCAGGCGCGCGACGCCGGCGAGCCGCCCGTGCGGCTGCAGCTGCTCGGCGTCCCGTCGCTCGACGTCTCGACCACCGTCAAGCCCGCGACGATCCCGCGGCCGATGATCGACGAGCGCATCGTCGGGCTCGTCCGAGCCACGTACTTCAAGGACGCCGCGCGACGCACGGAGCCCTACGCGTCGCCGCTCCTCGCCGACGACGTCTCCGGCCTGGCGCCCGCACTCGTGCTGACCGCGCAGCACGACGCGTTGCGCGCCGAGGGCGACGCGTACGCACAGCGCCTGTCCGATGCGGGCGTCGCCGTCGAGCACCACGTCGTGCCGGGCCAGGACCACTACTTCCTCGATCCCGGCGACCTCGACCAGGCACGTCACTGGATGCGGGTGATGTCCGAGGCGATCCTGCGCGCGCTGGACTGACCCGGTCGGGTCCCGTGGGCGCGCGGTCCTAGGCTGGGCGCGTGAGCGACGCCATCTACGCCCGCGAGGTGGGGGAGAGCGGCGAGCGCGTCGCGTTCCTGCACGGTCTGTTCGGCCAGGGCCGCAACTTCACGCAGGCGGCGAAGGCGCTGCAGCCCGAGCTGCGCTCCCTCCTCGTCGACCTGCCGAACCACGGTCACTCGCGCTGGACCGACACCGTCGACTACGTCGACGTCGCCGACCGGGTCGCGGCGTTCCTGCGGGAACGCTGGGTGGGCGGCGGTCGGACGCACCTCGTCGGGCACTCCATGGGCGGCAAGGTCGCGATGGTGCTCGCGCTGCGTCATCCCGAGCTCGTCGACCGGATCGTCGTCGTCGACATCGCCCCCGACCGCAGCGAGGGTGCCGACGAGTTCGTCCACCTGCTCGACAGCCTCGCGTCGCTCGACCTCGCGACCCTCGTGCGTCGCGGCGACGCCGACGAGCAGCTGCGCTCCCGCATCGACAACGACACCGTCCGCGGGTTCCTCCTGCAGAACCTGCGCAGCGTCCCGGCCGAGGAGGGAGGCGGCTTCCGCTGGCAGGCGAACCTCGACCTCCTGCGCCGCGACCTCGAGGTGATCGGCGGGTTCCCCGAGGTCGACGCGACCTTCGACCGTCCGGTGCTGTGGCTGGCGGGGGAGCGGTCGGCCTACGTGGGCCCGCAGCACGCCGAGCACATGCGGCGGCTCTTCCCCCGCACCCGGCTGGTCACGGTGAAGGGCGCCGGCCACTGGGTGCACTCCGAACGGCCCGAGGCCTTCGTGTCCGCCCTGCGGACGTTCCTGCTCGCCTGAGGTCGGCGCCCGACCGCGCGGTCTGGATCAGTGCCGGTCCTCCAGCCCGACCGCCTCGCGCAGCCGCGTGACCGACTCGGCCAGGCGCTCGTCGTCGCGGGCCCGCGACTCCATGAGGTCGGCGATCGCCTCGGCGAGCACGTTGAGCTTCTCCTGCGACGCCTCCTCGGTCCGACGCCCGGCGTTCTCGAGCAGCGCCAGCAGGAACAGCGACTGCACGCTCGCCACGGTGTGGATCGCCACCTGCCACGACTTCAGGTCCGGCCAGAACGGCACGCTCACGAGCCAGGCCACCACGATGGCGGCGCACAGCAGGAAGAACGGTCCCCTGGAGACGAAGCCCTGCGTCGCCTCCACGAACCGGTCGAACACGGAACGGTCGTCCTGGCCGCGTGCGGCCTCCTCGGTACCCATGACCGGAGGCTAGGCCCGGCGCGCCTCCCGCGCAGCAGGGACGACGAGGGCTGACGGCACGAGGAGCACCGCCACGACGAGCAGCGCGTCGAGGGTGCCGACGTGGTCGGCCACGAAGCCGATGAGCGGGGGACCGGCGAGGAACGCCGTGTAGCCGATCGTCGACACGACGCTCACGCGCGCGGCGGCGCGTCGGGGGTCGTCGGCGGCGGCGCTCATGCCGACCGGGAAGCCCAGCGAGGCGCCGAGCCCCCAGAGCGCCACGCCGACCATCGCGACGACGACGTTGCCGGCGAGCACCGTGAGCAGCACGCCGACACCGGCGAGCGTCATCGTCGACCACAGGACGGCGACACGTCCGTACCGGTCGAGCACCGACGTGCCGACGACGCGTCCCGCTGTCATGGCCGTGACGAACAGCCCGAAGCCGAGCGCGCCCGCCCAGTCGGGCAGGTCGTAGCCGTCGACGAGCGCCACGGTGAGCCAGTCGTTGGCCGTCCCCTCCGTGAGGGCGAGCGCCAGGACCATGAGGCCCACCAGCAGCGTGCGCGGCTCCAGCCAGGCGGAGCCGGCCGCGGGCGCGTCGTCGTCCTCGCTCGCCTCCTCGCCCGGCAGGAACGCGCGGACCACCCAGACCACGACCACGACGGCGGGCGCGGCGACGAGCCCCAGGTGCACCCAGAGCGCCAGGTCGGCGGCTGCGGCAGCGGCTCCCGCGCCTGCACCCAGGACCGTGCCGAGGCTGAACGCGGCGTGGAAGCGCGGCATGATCGTCCGGCCGAGGTCGTGCTCGACGCGAGCGCCGTGCAGGTTCATGGCGACGTCCCACGTGCCCACGCCGAAGCCGAAGACGACGAGCGCCGGCGCCACGGCGAGCGCGGTGGCGTGCTCCACCGCGAGCGCACCGCACACCTGGGCCACTGCGACGGCGACGACGCCCGCAGTCACGACGGCGCGCGCGCCGAAGCGCTCGGCGAGCCGTCCCGCCACGGGGAGACCGGTCAGCGAGCCCAGCGAGAGCGCCAGGAGCAGCAGCCCCAGACGGCCGGGGGTGAGCCCGAGCTCGTCGCGCACGAGCGGCAGCCGCGACATCCACGACGCGACCATGAAGCCGTTCACTGTGAAGACGACGGCGACGGCAGTGCGGGCCCGTACGAGCGGTGTCGTCGCTGTCGTCGTCATGCCCGACCCTCCTCGTCGCGCTGCCGAGGCCAGGCGCCGGTGCTCCACAGCGCCCACAGGACGAGCAGCGGCTGGAAGAACAGCCGCGTGAGCCGCGCACCGTCGGAGTCGAGCCCGAACGCGTCGACCCCCTCCACGTACTGGGCGACGTTGCCGGGGAAGACCGCCACGAAGAGTCCGGCGACGAGCCAACCCACCAGCGGACGTCGAGCTCGCGGCGCGAGCAGCACCGCCGCACCCAAGGCCAGCTCGACCGCACCCGACACGAGCACCGTGACGTCGGCGTCGACCGGGAACCACGACGGCACCTGCGCGTGGAACTCCTGCCTCGCCACCACGTGCGCCACCCCCGCCACCACGAGGAACGCACCCAGCAGCAGACGACCGACGGGGCGGGGGAGGGAGGTGGGTGCTGTCACCGGACGAGGATGTCAGGTGGGTGGGGCTGGACGCGCGCGGGTGGGCGTGGTCGTGTGCCTGCTGGTGCGCTGCCTGCGGGGGTTTGGTCCTGCTGGTGCGTTGCCTGCGGGGGTCGTGGGCTTGCTCGTGCGCTGCCTCGGCTCGCGCTGTATCTGGTCTCCGAAAGGGCCCCGACCGGCAGCGGGCCTGGGGTGTCTTCGGGTCTCGGGGTCTGGCTTCGGCCTGTGGGTGACGCACGATTCTTCGTTTCTGCGTTCTTGACCCACCGTTCTGCGTTGGCGCGTCCTATCGGTGGATCTGCAACCGCAGGAGCGTTTTTGCGGTTGAGAATCCACCGACGGTGAGCGTCGCTTCGGAACGATTCTGCTTTCGGGTGGACCGTTTCATCCGAAAGCAGAATCGTTCGTCACCCCAACGCAAAGGGCACCCACGATTCGTCACCCACGCGTGCGAGGCCGAATGCTTCTGCGTTCACGACGGGATCCCGTGACAAACGCAGCATCCTTGGACCCCGACGCGCGAACGCAGAATCTTGCGTCAACCCCGTGCCCAACCCGCAGCCCGAGACCCCAGACCAGTGCCGTCGCCAGCCGCCCGGTCGAGGCCCTTTCGGAGACCAGACAGAGCGAACGCCGAGGCAGCGCACCAGCAGGACCAGACCACCCGTGGCAGCGCACCAGCAACACACCCCCGAGCACACTCCGAAGCACGTGACCACCCACCGCCGCCGTCGCTAGCCTGAGCGACATGGCTCACACCGCTGACCGGCACGACGTCATCCGGGTGCAGGGTGCCCGGGAGAACAACCTGAGGGACGTGAGCGTCGACCTGCCGAAGCGACGGCTGACGGTGTTCACGGGGGTCTCGGGGTCGGGGAAGAGCTCGCTGGTGTTCGGGACGGTCGCGGCGGAGTCGCAGCGGCTGGTGAACGAGACGTACAGCGCGTTCCTGCAGGGGTTCATGCCGTCGCTGTCGCGTCCCGACGTCGACCACCTGGACGGGCTGACGACGGCGATCATCGTCGACCAGGAGCGGCTGGGGGCGAACCCGCGGTCGACGGTCGGCACCGCGACCGACGCGAGCACCATGCTCCGCATCCTGTTCAGCCGGATCGGCCAGCCCTACGTCGGCCCGCCCACCGCGTTCTCGTTCAACGTGCCGACGCGCACGGCGAGCGGTGTCATGACGACGGAGCGGGGCGGTCGCACGGAGAGACGCGTCGCGCGCAAGGAGGTCTACCTCGGCGGCATGTGCCCGCGCTGCGAGGGCATGGGCGCCGTCAGCGACTTCGACCTCACCGCGATCTACGACGCCGACAAGTCGCTCTCCGACGGGGCGCTGCTCGTCCCGGGCTACAGCATGGACGGGTGGTACGGACGCATCTTCTCCGGCGCGGGCCTGCCGATGGACGTGCCCGTCGGGCAGCTCACCGACGCCCAGCGCGAGAAGCTGCTGCGCGGGGAGCCCGAGAAGATCCGCGTCGACGGCGTCAACCTCACCTACGAGGGCGTGCTCACGAAGGTGCAGAAGTCGATGCTCAGCAAGGACGTCGAGGCGCTGCAGCCGCACGTCCGGCGCTTCGTCGAGCGTGCCGTCACGTTCACGACCTGCCCCGACTGCGGCGGCACCCGACTCACCGTCGGTGCCCTGTCGTCACGCATCAGAGGCAAGAACATCGCCGACCTCAGCGCGATGCAGGTCAGCGACCTCGCCGCATGGCTGCGTGACCTCGACGAGCCCTCCGTGGCCCCGCTCGTCGCCGGCCTGCAGCACGTCCTCGACGCGTTCACCGAGATCGGTCTCGGCTACCTGTCCCTCGACCGTCCCGCCGGCACGCTGTCGGGAGGCGAGGCGCAACGCACCAAGATGATCCGGCACCTCGGGTCGTCCCTCACCGACGTCACCTACGTCTTCGACGAGCCGACGGTCGGCCTGCACCCGCACGACGTCGAGCGGATGAACCGCCTGCTCCTGCAGCTGCGCGACAAGGGCAACACGGTGCTCGTCGTCGAGCACGAGCCGGAGACGATCCGCGTCGCCGACCACGTCGTCGACCTCGGGCCCGGAGCCGGGTCCGAGGGCGGCACGCTCTGCTACGAGGGTGACGTCGCGGGACTGCTCGCCAGCGGCACCGTCACCGGACGCCACCTCGACGACCGCGTGCCCCTGAAGGACGAGGTCCGCGCGCCCACCGGACGGCTCGAGGTGCGCGGCGCCTCCAGCCACAACCTGCGCGACGTCGACGTCGACGTGCCTCTCGGCGTGCTCTGCGCGGTGACGGGCGTGGCCGGCTCGGGCAAGAGCTCCCTGGTGCACGGGTCGATCGCCGCGCACGAGGGCGTCGTCGTCGTCGACCAGTCGCCCGTGAAGGGTTCGCGGCGCAGCAACCCGGCCACCTGGACGGGCCTGCTCGAACCGGTGCGGAAGGCGTTCGCGAAGGCCAACGGGGTCAAGCCGGCGCTGTTCAGCTCGAACTCCGAGGGAGCGTGCACCACCTGCGGCGGCGTGGGCGTCGTCATCACCGAGCTCGGTGTCATGGCGACCGTCGAGTCACCCTGCGAGGAGTGCGAGGGACGTCGCTTCCAGCCGTCGGTGCTCGTGCACACCCTCGGCGGCAGGAACATCGCCGAGGTGCTCGAGCTCTCGGCGGCCGAGGCCGCCAGCTTCTTCGCCGAGGGCGAGTCGCGCGTGCCGGCGGCGCAGAAGGTCGTGGCGCGGCTCGTCGACGTCGGGCTCGGCTACCTGACGCTCGGGCAACCGCTGTCGTCGCTGTCCGGCGGCGAGCGTCAGCGGCTCCGGCTGGCGGCGCAGCTGTCGGAGTCGGCCGAGGTGCTCGTGCTCGACGAGCCGACGACCGGACTCCACCTCGCCGACGTCGAGAACCTGCTGGCCCTGCTCGACCGCATCGTCGACGAGGGACGCTCGGTGGTCGTCGTGGAGCACCACCAGGCGGTGATGGCTCACGCCGACTGGGTGATCGACCTCGGCCCCGGCGCCGGCCACGACGGCGGGCGCATCGTCTTCGAGGGCACGCCCGCGCAGCTCGTGTCGTCGGGCAGCGGGCTCACCGCGCAGCACCTGGCGGCCTACCTCGGCACGTCCGGATGAGGGACGCACGTGCGGTCGGGGCGGTGCTGCTCGCGTCGCTCTGCTTCGCCACGACCGGCACCGCCCAGGCCCTCGCCGAGGTCGACGCCTCGCCCGTGGCGGTCGGCCTCGCCCGCATCGCGCTCGGCGGCGTGCTGCTCGGTGCCGTCGCCGTCCGGCTCGCGCGCGTGCCGTCGTCGTCGCGGGCCTCCACGACGGCGGAGGGGAGGGGCGCCTCGCTCCTCGGCCGGCTGCCTCCCGCCGCACTCGTCGCCGTCGGCGCGACCGGCGTCGTCGCCTACCAGCCGACGTTCTTCGAGGGCACCGAGCGCAACGGCGTCGCCGTGGGCACCGTGGTGGCGCTCGGGTCGGCACCGGTCGTCACGGGGGTGCTCGACGCGCTGCTGTCGCGGCGGGCACCGACGCTGCGGTGGTGCGTGGCCACCGTGCTCGCACTCCTGGGCGTCGTGTGCGTGGCCGGCCTGCTCGACGGGGGCGCCTCCACCGGCGCCGCGGTGCTCTGGTCGGTCGGGGCGGGCGGCTCGTACGCGCTCTACACGCTCGCCGCGAAGGAGCTCCTCGGTCGGGGCTGGTCCGCGGCGCGCACCATGGGGGTGCTCTTCGGCGTCGCGGGCGTCGTGAGCCTGCCCGTGCTGGCCGTCCTGGCTGGCGCGTGGCTCCTGACGCCCGCCGGCCTCGTCCTGGTGGTGTGGCTCGGCGTCGTGACCACGACCGTGGCGTACCTGCTGTTCGGCTGGGGGCTCGCCCGGCTGCCGGCGCCCGAGGTCGCCACCCTGACCCTCGCCGAGCCGCTGTGCGCGACGCTGCTCGGGGTCGGCCTGCTCGACGAGCGCCTCGGCCTCGTCGCCGGCGTCGGCCTGCTGGTGCTCGCCGCCGGCCTCGCGCTGCTGGCCACGGGAGCCCGCGAGCCTGCGGCCGTCAGAGGGGTCGTTTGAAGCCGACGTGGCTCGGCTCGTAGCCGAGCCGCTCGTAGAACCGGTGGGCCGCGTCGCGCGAGGTGTCGCTGGTGAGCTGGGAGAGTCGCGCGCCGCGGGCGCGACCGTGCTCGTGCGCCCACGCCATGAACGCGCCGCCCAGGCCGCGGCTGCGCCAGCGGGGCGCCACGCGGACCCCCTCCACCTGCATGCGCGTCGTCCCTCCGCGCGAGAGGCCGGGCAGGATGGTCAGCTGGGCCGTCGCGACGACCTCGTCGCCGTCGCGCACCACCACCACGAGCTGCGACGGGTCGCGCACCAGGGAGTCGAACGCCTCCTGGTAGACCGACGCCGTGCCGTGCTCGCGGGAGGCGCCGATCGGGTCGTCGGCGAGCAGCGCCACGATGGCGGGCACGTCGGCCCGCTCCGCCCGCTCGACGCGCAGTCGCTCGCCGTCGACCTCGAGGGTGGTCCCGGCGTCGCGAGCGGCTCGACGGACGCCGTCGACGACGGCGTCGAGCCAGCCGCCGACCGACCCGCGCGCCTCCGCGGTGTCGGGGTAGCGGCAGCGCAGGTGCACGCCGCCCTCGTCGAGCACGAACCACACCATGACCCCGTCGGTGCGCCCAGCTGCGCTGACGTACTGCGCCTCGAGGCCCACGTGGTCGACGTGCACCGGCAGCCGGCGCAGGTCGAGCCACGAGAACGCGAACATGCCGGGGGACTGGGGCATGCCGCCGTACGGGGCGAACACGTCGGCGAGCGGCCACGACCCGAGCCGGATCGCCTCCTTCACGGCAGCAGCGCAGGCGGTCGGGTCGGGGTCGGGGGAGTCGATCACCGCGTTCGTGATGAACCACCCGACCGCGTCGTGCCAGATCTCCTCGTAGCGACTGTGGACCGGGAAGACGGCGCGGAACGGCGCGTCGGCCAGCGACCGCGTGACCCGGGTCAGCACCGACGTCACCAGCGCCAGGGTCGAGACGCCCTGGGCCCGCGCCGCGCGCTCGAGCCAGGCCATCGCGTCGACGTCGAGCACGTCGCGCACCTCGACCCGTTCGAGCACCGGCGTGGTGACGTCGCCGAGGGGGAGGGGGAAGCGGGGCATGGTGTCGCCGCAGGCGCCGAGCACCTCGGCCCACCGGTCGCGGACGTCCTGCGGGGGTCGCTCGCGGCCGAGCAGCGACTCCGTGTGGCTCGAGAACGCGCGGGGGAGCACCTCCGACGCGGTGTGCCCGAGCTCGCGCAGGAGGTCGCGCACGACCACGAGCAGCGACCACATGTCGACGTGCGCGTGGTCGGACCCGATGACGACGGTGGGCCGGTCGTGCGACTGCACGACGCACAGCCGGTGCGACGGCCTCGACAGGGGCCGGCAGTGCTCGTCGAGCACCCCGCGGATCGCGTCGCTCAGGCGGGTGCCGGGTGCCATCGGGTGCTCGCGCCAGGACCCCGGCCCGACCTCGACCTCGTGCAGCTCGACGTCGCCGTCGTCGTCGAGGGAGAAGACGGTGTGCAGAGTGCCGTGCCGTCGCACGACGGCGAGCCAGGCCTCGGCGAGCCGGTCGAGGTCGACGTCGGGGAGCCGGACGGTGATCGCCATCCACGAGCCGGGGCGGTCGCCCTGACCGACGTGACGCTCCTGGTCGAAGGAGACCGGGAGGCGCTCGCCCGTGGCGCCGACGGTGAGGTCGTACCCCATCACGCGACCGAACGGGAGTCGCAGGTGGGCCACGTGGGTGAGCCGCATGGTCGTCACTCTAGGGCCGGCCCCGACGTCGCGCGCCCCGTCGGCCACTGCGTGTCTCGTCGCTCACAACGGGCGCTCGGAGGGCCGTCGGGGCCTTGCGCCGTCGTAGTCTGGGAGGTCCCGAGACCGAGGAGCCGCCCGCCATGTCGTCCGTGTCCGTGCCTGGAGCCGTCCTCGACGTCGACGTGCAGGGCGACGACGGTCCGGCGGTGGTCGTGCTCCACGGCCTCACGTCGAGCAGGCGCCGCGACGCGCTGCTGGGGCTCGACGTCGCCGCCCGTGTGCCGGGGGTGCGCCTGCTGCGCTACGACGCGCGAGGCCACGGACGCTCCACCGGCCGGACGGTCGTCGACGAGTACACGTGGCCACGGCTCGCCGACGACCTCGAACACGTGATCGAAAGCTTCTTCCCGGGGGAGCAGGTCCACGGGCTCGGCGGGTCCATGGGGACCGCGACGCTGCTGCACGCCGCGCTCAGGGACCCGGCACGGTTCGCCTCGCTCACGCTCATGATCCCGCCGACGGCCTGGGCGTCCCGCCGGGCCAAGGCTGCTGAGTACGAGGCGTCGGCGCGGCTCGTCGAGTCGTCGGGCGTCGACGCGTTCGTCGCACTGGCCGCCGACGCCGTCCCGCCGCCGGCGACGCACGGCCGCCCTGACACGGTGCCTGACGTCGACGAGACGCTGCTGCCCACCGTCCTGCGTGGCGCTGCGCGTTCGGACCTGCCGTCCACCGCGGCGCTGGCGACGCTCGACGTCCCGACCCAGCTGCTGGCCTGGACCGACGACCCGGCGCACCCGTTGAGCACCGCGCGGACGCTGCACGACCTGTGGCCGTCGAGCTCGCTCGTCGTCGCGACGACGCCCGACGACGTCCGCGCCTGGAGCGCGCTGCTGGCGGAGCACGTGCACCGTCACGACGTCGCCGTGCGCGCCGGCTCCTGAGCCCCTTCTGGAGCACACGATATCGATCCGATAATGCACATTATGTCAAGTAGTGTCGATCGTTGTGCCTCCCCCTGACCGCAAGACCTCTGCAGAACCTCTCTGGCCGACGTTCGTCGAGCCAAGTGCGTCCTTCACTGCGACCCTCGAGATGCGGGTGCGGAGGAGCCGCCACGCAGACCGGGTCGTCAGGGCGACGGATGGGAGCGGGCGCGATGTCGGTGCTGGGGATGCTGGGAGCCGTCGCGATGCTGGCGGGCATGATCGCGTTCGTCGGGCCCGCGACCCGGTTGGCCCTGACGGGCGCCGCGGGTTGGGTGACGTCGGAGAAGGTGCTCGTCGCAGCGTCGATCGCGCTGATGCTGTCGGGCGCGGTCTGCTTGACACGTCCCTGAGCACCTCAGGGCCGCGGGACGACGCGGGCCTGCTCGAGACGGTCGAACAGGTCGAGGAACGCCTGGAGCGTCGGCTGGTACCCCGTGAACCCGAGGACACGACTGCGGGTCATGTCGGCCAGGCACTCCATGTCGCGTCCGAGGTCGCCGTCGGTGTGCCACCAGGAGGCCACGCGGTCCACGTCGGCCTCCACCAGGCCGTCACGTTCGGCGATGCGTGACCACGTCGCTGCGGCGTCGGCCATCTGCTCCTCCAGCGGCCGCGGCTCGCCCTCGGAGCCCTCGGCGTCGACGCCCAGACGTGCGGCCAGCAGCGGCCACAGCCATCGCCAGCGGAAGACGTCGCCGTTGACGACGTTGAACGCCGTGTCGGCAGCGGCCGGTGTCGTGGCGGCCCACGCCAGGTGCTGGGCCAACAGGCCCGCGTCGGTCATGTCGGTCAGACCGTCCCACTGGGTCCGCGACCCAGGGAAGACCATCGGTCTCCCCTGCTCACGGCAGATCGCGGCCTGGACCGCGAGCGTCTGCCCCATGTTCATCGCGTTGCCCACTGCGGCGCCGATCACCGTGTGGGCGCGGTGCACCGACCACGTGAAGCCCGCCCGCTCCGCAGCGGCGAACAGCTCGTCCTCCTGGGCGTAGTAGAAGTTCGGGTACGGCAGCCGCGGCTCGTCCTCGCGGAACGGGGTGTCCGGCACCTCCCCCTTCCCGTACGCCTCGAACGGACCGAGGTAGTGCTTGAGACCCGTCACCAGCGCGACGTGCTGCACGCTGCCCGCCGCGTCGACGGCGGCCAGGAGGTCGCGCACCATGCGTCCGTTCACGCGGATGTTCGCGGCCTCGTCCTCCTGTCGCATCCAGGCCGTCACGAAGACGTGGGTCGGGGCGTGGGGCGCGAGCGACTCGCGCAGCGACGCCTCGTCGGTCAGGTCCGCCGCCACCCCGAGCACGCCGTCCACCGGCGCGCGACCGCTGCGCGACAGGCCGAGCACCTCCCAGCCCTGCTCGACCAGCTCCCGGCACAGTGCCGAGCCTGCGATGCCGGTGGCTCCTGCCACCAGCGCGGTCCGCGTCGTCTCTCCCATGTCCTCGACCCTAGGCACGTCGCGTCCGGCCTGCTCGGCGCGCGGCGGCCACGCAGCGTGCTCCGAAGGACGACTCCCTTCCTCCCCTCCCCTACGGAACCGGGACGGGCGACGGATCCTTCGTGACGCCGAACGCGAAGGTCGTCTCGATCGACGCGAGCGACGGGATGTCGCGGATCCTGTCGCGCAGCAGCTGCTCGTAGCTCGCGAACGACTCGGCGACCACCTTCAGCAGGTAGTCGTGGTCGCCCGCCAGGACGTACGCCTCGACCACCTCGGGCAGGCCCCGCAGCTCCGCCTCGACCGCCTCGACGGTGTCGGTCGCGTGCGACGACAGCCGCAGCCTGACGAACGCGGTGATGCTCAGCCCGACCTCCTGCTGCGCGACGACTGCGCGGTACCCGCTGATCACCCCCGCCGACTCCAGGGCCCGCACCCGGCGCAGGCAGGGCGACGGTGACAGGCCCACCCGGTCGGCGAGCTCCTGGTTGGTGAGCCGACCGTCCAGCTGCAGCTCGCGCAGGATCGATCGGTCGATGGCGTCGAAGCGGCTCATGTGGCAGATCCTGCCACGAGGCTGCAGTGCGGTAGCAGAAATGGCAATCGCATGCCGGGGCGATCGTCCTACTGTTGCGGCGTGACCAGGACCATCCCGACCGTGCGCGCCGCCGCAGGCCCCGCCGCCCTGCTCGCCACCGTCCTGCTGTGGTCGTCGTTCGCGCTCACGACGCGGGCGCTCGGGACGTCGGGACTCACGACCCTCGACCTGGCCCTGCTCCGCTTCGCCACTCCCCTCGTCCTGCTGGCGCCGTGGGTGCCCGGCGCGCTGCGTCGGGCGCGGCAGGAGCGGACGAGCACGCTCGCCCTGCTGATGGTCGGCGGACTCCCCCACTTCCTGGTCTTCGCGGTCGGCGCTCACCTCACCAGCGCCGGGCTGACCGGGTTGCTCGTCCCCGGCACCGTGCCGCTGTTCGTCACCCTCCTCCTGCTGGGTCGGCGCAGCGTCCCGCGCGGGCGGGTCGTGGCCCTCGCGCTGATCACGGGCGGGGTCGGCGTCAGCGCGAGCACGATGACCTCGGCGAGCGGGTCGGTCGGCGTGGTCGCGCTGCTCGCGGCCGGTCTGCTGTGGGCCGTCTACACGCTCGCCCTCGCCCGGACGACCCTCGGGCTGCTCGACGTGGTCGCCCTGGTGAGCCTCGGCTCGACGGTCGGTGTGGTGGCCGCCGTGGCGCTCGGACTCGGGCCGTCAGCGGTGCTCGGCGGCACGGCAGACGGTTCGCAGGTGCTGACGACGGTGCTGCTGCTCGGCGTCGGAACCGGCATCGCGTCCACGCTCTGCTACGCCCAGGCGGTCCGGCTGCTCGGTAGCGGCGCCGGCGCCGTGGCGGGCGCGTCGAGCCCCATGCTCACGGCCACCCTCGCCGCTCCGCTGCTGGGTGAGCCGCTCGGCCCCGTCCTCGCCTTCGGGCTCGTCCTCGTCGTGGTGGGCCTCGTGCTCTTCCACACCTCCGGCCGCGCGCCCTCCTCCGCCAGGCTGTCGGTCGACCGACGACCGCTGCTGGTCGAGTAGCGGCTCCGCGCTACTCGATCAGCGACACGTTCCGCTGGTCGAGTAGTCAGGACGGCGAGCGCCAGCGAGCACGTCCTGACGTATCGAGACCACCCGGCAACGGCTCAGGGCGGGCCAACCCCCAGCGAGAGCGTGGAGTGGTCTCGATACGTCGGCCCCGGGCTCGTCCCTCGCCGGGACCGACTACTCGACCAGCGACACGTTCCGCTGGTCGAGTAGTCCGAGCGAGCTTGCGAGGCTCGGACGTATCGAGACCACCCGGCAACGGCCCCGCGCGAACCAGCAGAAACTCCACTGTCCACAGGGGTTTTCCGGGCTGGAGGGGGGTGTCGGAGGGGGTCTCTAGGTTGGAGACATGAACCCCACCGACACCCTCCTGGCCGACGCGGCAGCCGCGTCGGCGCGGGTGTGGGCTGGTGAGGCGGAGCAGGCTCGGGCGGTGCTGCGGTTCGTGGAGACCCGCCGCACCGACGCCCTCGCCCAAGGGTTGAGCGCTCGTCAGGTCGAGGACGCCCGGCAGGTCGCGATCCTGGAGGTCGCGGTCGAGCTCCACGTGGCGCAGGGGTTCGTGGCCAACCTGGTCTCGGCCACCCGCACCCTGGTGATGGACCTGCCGACCGTGTGGGCGGCTCACGTGCGGGGTGAGGTCGACCGGGCCAAGGCCCGCGAGATCGCCTCGACCGCCTGGAAGCTGCATGCACCGCAGAACCTCGCCCGGTTGGACGAGACCGTGCTCGCCTACGCCACCAGCCACACATTGGGTCAGTTGAAGGGGTGGCTGCGCCGGTTCCTGGTCCGGGTCGAGCCCGACCGTGCGATCGAACGCCGCAAGGCCGCCCACGCGGACCGCACCGTCACCATCACCGCCCTGGATGACGGGATGAGCCTGCTGCAGGCCCTCATCCCCACGGCTGACGCGCTCCTGGTCGAGCGTGACCTGACCCTGGCCGCGAAAGCCTCCCGCCATGCCACCACTGACGATGACCGGACGTTGGCGCAGGCCCGCGCCGACGCCCTCGTCCACACCCTCCTGCACAAGGACGAGACCGACACCGCTGACCACGCGCCGGTCAGCGCCTCGGGCCGCGGCCGGTTCCACGTCGGGATCACTGTCTCCCTGGCCACCCTCCTCGGCCTGTCGAGTGAGCCGGGCGTCTCCGCTGATGGGCAGCACGTCCTCGACCCCGCCCTGCTCGCCGAGCTCGCCAGTCAAGAGGGAACCCTGTTCTCGCGGTTGTTGACCGACGAGAACGGCGGGATCCTCGACGTCACCGAGCTGGGCCGCTTCCCCACCCAACCCCTCCGCAGGGCACTCAACCTCATCGACGGGACCTGCGACGTCCCTGGTTGCACCCGACCCGCCCTCGCCTGCGACGTGGACCACCAGATCCCCTACGACCCCCACCCACCACCAGGACAACCACCCGGCCAGCAGCGCGGACCCACCGTCGCGGGCAACCTGCACCACCGCTGCCCACCCCACCACGGACTCAAGACCCGAGGAGCACTCACCGTCAGCCACGACGAGGACGGCAACGCCCACTGGCACCTGCCCACCCGCACCCTGCCCGCCGAGACCGCCTTCACCCGCGCCTGGACCCGACGCCCCCGCACCATCCAGTTCGTCGAGATCCATCACGTCGACCCGCGCCACATCGTCGAGCACCGGCGTCGAGGCGGACCCGGGAGGCGCGCCGCACAGGCGCCGTAGGCTGCCCCCATGATCACGCTCACCGATCCGCCCACCCTGGTGGCGCCGACGGCGGCCGTGCGTGCCACCTACCTGGTCGGCGAGATGGCCGACATGAAGGACCGTGGCGCCAGCACCGAGTGGCTCGCCGTCGCCAGCCGCGACTTCGACGCCTTCGTCGCGGAACGCATCGGCGTGCGCGAGCGATGGGGCGTCCCCTCGGAGGTCTTCTGGTTCGTCTCCGGCGACTTCTACCTCGGCAGCCTCGTCATCCGGCACCGGCTCATCGCCGACCAGGGCGGAGGCCACATCGGCTACCACGTGGTCAGCCCCTGGCAGGGCCAGGGACACGCCACCGAGATGCTCCGCCAGGCACTCGTGAAGGTCGGAGCCCTCGGCATCTCCCCCGCGCTGCTCACCGTCTCCCCCGTCAACCACGCCTCCCGACGCGTCGTGGAGAAGAACGGCGGCGTCCCCGACGGGATCAACCACGAGGGCGAGCAGCGCTTCTGGGTCCCCACACCGGCCTCCTCCTCGGCGCCCTCACCCGCCGTCGCCGTGTGACCACCGTCACGCTAGCCTGACGACGGGTCCGACGCTCAGCCTTCCAGGGACGTCCGCACCGGGCGGGCGACGGGCGACGAGCCGGGCCCGGGGGGAAACATGCTGACCGGGATCTTCCTGCCCGAGCTGATGGGCACGGCCACCTTGCTGCTGCTCGGCTGCGGCGTCGTCGCCAACGTGGTGCTCGCCCGGACCAACGGGCACGGCGGCGGACCGCTCATGATCACCATCGGCTGGGGACTCGCCGTCTTCGCGGGCGTGTACGTGGCCTACCAGTCCGGCGCCCACCTCAACCCCGCCGTCACGCTCGGCCTCGTCGCCTCGGGTGACGACCTCGGCGGCGACACCGCCGTCAAGGTGCTGGTCTACCTCGCGGCGCAGCTCGTCGGGGCCATCCTCGGAGCCACGCTCTGCTGGCTCGCCTACCGCGACCAGTTCGACGCCGAGGAGAGCGACCCCGACGACAAGCTCGGCGTCTTCTGCACCGCACCGCAGATCCCACGCACCAGCTCGAACCTCCTCACCGAGGTGATCGGCACCTTCGTGCTCGTGTTCGTCATCATCGCGTTCGGCAAGACGCCCAGTGGGCTCGGGCCGCTCGCCGTGGCACTGCTCGTCGTGGCCATCGGCGCGAGCCTCGGCGGCCCCACCGGCTACGCCATCAACCCCGCGCGCGACCTCGGTCCCCGCATCGCCCACACGCTGCTGCCCATCCGACGCAAGCGCGACAGCAACTGGTCCTACGCCTGGATCCCTGTCGTCGGACCGGTCGTCGGTGGCATCCTCGCAGGACTGCTCGCCGCCGCCGCGAACTACGCCTGACCTGACCGAACTCCACCCGACCGCACCACAGAAACGAGAACCGAGCATGGCCGACAACACGTACGTCCTCGCGATCGACCAGGGCACGACCTCCACCCGCGCGATGATCTTCGACCGCAGCGGCTCCGTCGTCGCGGTCGACCAGGTCGAGCACGAGCAGATCTTCCCCCGGGCCGGATGGGTCGAGCACGACGCGCTGGAGATCTGGGAGAACACGCGGCGGGTCATCGGCGGAGCGCTCGCCAAGGCGAACTTCAACAGCCGCAACATCTCCGCCGTCGGCATCACCAACCAGCGCGAGACCGCCGTCGTCTGGGACCGCAGCACCGGCCAGCCCGTGTACAACGCCATCGTCTGGCAGGACACCCGCACCCAGAAGATCGTCGACCGCCTGGGCGGCGACGCCGGCCCCGACCGCTACAAGGAGACCGTCGGCCTGCCCCTCGCCACCTACTTCGCCGGCCCGAAGGTCACGTGGATCCTCGAGAACGTCGACGGCGTCAAGGACCGTGCCGAGGCCGGCGAGCTGCTGTTCGGGACGATGGACACCTGGGTCCTGTGGAACCTCACCGGTGGTGCGGAGAACGACGGCGTGCACGTCACCGACGTCACCAACGCCTCGCGCACCATGCTGATGAACCTCGAGACCCTCGAGTGGGACGAGCAGATCGCCGCCGACATGGGCATCCCGCTCTCGATGCTGCCCGAGATCCGCTCGAGCTCGGAGGTCTACGGCGAGTGCAAGCCGGGCATCCTGCGCGGCACCCCCGTCGCCGGCATCCTCGGCGACCAGCAGGCCGCCACGTTCGGCCAGGCGTGCCTGGCCAAGGGCGAGGCCAAGAACACCTACGGCACCGGCAACTTCATGCTCCTGAACACCGGGACCGAGGCCGTCCCGTCGGAGAACGGGCTGCTCACCACGGTCTGCTACAAGATCGGCGATCAGCCGACCGTCTACGCGCTCGAGGGCTCCATCGCCGTCACCGGTTCGCTCGTGCAGTGGGTCCGCGACAACCTCGGTCTCATCTCCGGCGCCCCCGAGATCGAGGAGCTGGCGCGGAAGGTCGACGACAACGGCGGCGCCTACTTCGTGCCCGCGTTCTCCGGCCTGTTCGCCCCGCACTGGCGGCCCGACGCCCGCGGCGCCCTCGTGGGCCTGACCCGCTACGTCAACAAGAACCACATCGCCCGCGCCGTGCTCGAGTCCACCGCGTACCAGACCCGCGAGGTGCTCGACGCGATGAACGCCGACTCCGGCGTCCCCCTCGCCGAGCTGCGCGTCGACGGCGGCATGGTCGTCAACGAGACCCTCATGCAGTTCCAGGCCGACATCCTCGGCGTCGACGTCGTGCGCCCGAAGGTCGCCGAGACCACCGCGCTCGGTGCCGCGTACGCCGCCGGGCTCGCCGTCGACTACTGGCAGAACGAGGACGACCTGCGCGCCAACTGGGGCGAGGACAAGCGGTGGACGCCGCAGATGTCCGAGGACCAGCGCGAGAAGTACTACCGCAGCTGGAAGAAGGCCGTCACCAAGACCCTCGACTGGGTCGACGACGATGTCGACTGAGGGGGTCGACTGAAAGGGTCGACGAAAGGGTGACCGAGCGGCCGATGTCGTCCCTCCTGGCTACGGTGGAGCCAGGAGGAACGATGGCCGACGACCCCCGCCGCCGGGCGGCGCACTACCGGCTCGGCGACGACCCCGCGCCCGAGGAGACGCCGTCGCGCCCCGAGCGCGGACGTCGTCCCGAGGACCAGACCCTCTACGTCGACGGTCAGATCCGGGCCGCGATGGCCCGGGGCGAGTTCGACGACCTGGCGCTGGCGGGCAAGCCGCTCCCGGCGCGGGTCTACCGCCACGACCCCGACTGGTGGCTCAAGCAGCTGATGGAGCGCGAGAACGTCTCCGGCGTCCTGCCGCCGGCGCTCGCGCTGCGACGCGAGGACGCCGAGCTCGACGACCTGCTCGACACCTCGGGCTCGGAGACCCACGTCCGCGACCTCCTGACCGACTTCAACCGGCGGGTCGTCGAGGCCCGACGTCAGCTCCAGGGCGGACCGCCCGTCATCACCCCCCTGCGCGACGTCGAGGAGGAGGTCGCCGCGTGGCGCGAGCGTCTGCGCGCCCGGGCCGCCGCGCGCACCTCTCCCCCGCCGCCTCGACGACGCTGGTGGCAGCGGCGGGCGCCCCGTGGCTGAGCCCGGTGCGAGGGAGCCCGACGCGCAGCGCACGCACGACGACGGCGCGCCGCTCGACCTGCGCCGCACGCTCTCGACCCTGCGTCGCGGCCCTGCCGACCCGGCGTACCGACGCATCGGCGACGACCACTGGCGCGTCGTGCGGACCCCCGACGGCCCCGCCACCACGCTGCTGCGCCAGGTCGGACCCACGGCCGTCCACCTGCAGGCGTGGGGCCCCGGCGCGGAGCACCAGGCCGAGATGCTGCCCCGGCTCGTCGGGCGGCCGGTCGACGACCTGCCGCTCGCCCACCCGGTCGTGGCTGACGCGCGACGGCGCTTCCCGGGGCTCCGGGTGCCGTCCACCGGCGACGTCGTCGGTGCGCTGGTCCCCGCGATCATCGAGCAGAAGGTGCTCGGCGCCGACGCGTTCCTGTCGTGGCGCCAGCTGCTGCACCGGCACGGGGAGCCCGCGCCCGGTCCGGCGCCCGCGGGCATGCGCGTCCCGCTCACGGGTGCCGCCTGGGCGGCGCTGCCCTCGTGGTCGTGGCACCACTGCGGCGTCGACCCGAAGCGCTACCGCACGGCGCAGGTCGCCACCCGGATGGCCGACGCGCTCGAGCGGCTCGGCCCGCACGACCTCCTCGGCGCCTACCGCGGGCTGCGCAGCATCCCCGGCATCGGCGTCTGGACGGCTGCCGAGGTCGGCTCGCGCGCGTTCGGCGACACCGACGCCGTCCCCTTCGGGGACTACCACCTCGCCAGCACGGTCGGCACGGCCCTGCTCGGGCGCCGGCTCGAGCACGACGACGAGGTCGCCTTCGTGCTCGAGCCCTTCCGTCCCCACCGCTTCGTCGCGCTGCGGCTCATGCAGCTCAGTCCGCACGTGCAGGTCGAGCGGCGCGGGGCGCGCATGTCACGCGTCGACCACCGCGGGCGGTAGGGGGCGCCCGCTCCTACAGTGGGCGCGTGCTGCCTCCCGGACCCGTCCAGCGTGCCTCCCGGTCGTGGCCGGCGCCGGCGCTGTCGCTCTTCGCCGTCGGCTGGGGCGCCAACCAGTTCGCGGCGCTGCTGCCCGTCTACCGCGTCGAGGACGGCGCGACCGCCGCGGAGGTCACGCTGCTGTTCGGGGCGTACGCCGTCGGTCTCATCCCGACGCTGCTGCTCGTCGCGCCCGTCTCGGACCGGCTCGGCCGACGCCGCGTCATGCGGCCGGTGCTCGTGCTCTCGTTCGTCGCCACCGTGGTGCTGCTGCTCGGCGGCCACAGCCTCCTGCTGCTCCTGCTGGGTCGCCTGCTCGCCGGCATTGCGTCGGGTGCGGCGTTCGCGCCCGGGACCGCCTGGGTCAAGGAGCTCTCGACCGGACCGGCCGGCACGGGCGCACGACGCGCGGCGATCGCCCTGTCGGCCGGCTTCGGCACCGGCCCGCTCGTCACGGGGTTGATGGCCCAGTGGCTGCCGCACCCCCTGCTGCTGCCCTACGTCCCGCACCTCGTCCTCACGGTGCTCGTTGCCGGGTTCGCCTGGAACGCACCCGAGCCTGTGCGCGCGCACCACGACCCGCTCGACGCCGAGACGGGGCGTGTCGCGCACGCGCTGCGCTCCCCCGCCTTCGTGCGGCGCACGCTGTTCACCGCGCCCTGGGTGTTCGGGTGCGCGACGCTGGCGTTCGCGACGGTGCCCCAGGTCGCGCCCGTCCCCGGCCCCAACGTCGCCGTCGGCGGCGCGCTCGTGGCTCTGACGCTCTGGACCGGCGTCCTCGTCCAGCCCCTCGGTCGCCGCCGCACCCCGCGCACCACGGTCCTCCTGGGGGTGGGTGCCGGCGTCGTCGGCTTCCTCGTCGCCACGCTCGCCTCGCTGACCGGGTGGGGCGCGCTCACCGTCCTCGCGGCCGTCGGGCTCGGAGCCGCGTACGGCTGGATCCTCGTCGCCGGGCTGGCGACGGTCGAGGAGGTGGCGCAGCCGGCCGACCTGGCCACGGTGACCGCCGTCTTCTACAGCCTCACGTACCTCGGCTTCGCCGCCCCCTACCTTGGGACGCTGCTGCTCTCGTGGCTGCCCGGCACCCCGGCCATGCTCCTGCTCGCGGTCCTGCTGGCCGCGACGGCGCCGCTCGTCCTCAGCTCGGCGCGGCGGCGCTGAGACAGGCCACCAGCGCGTCCACGAGCTCCCGCGGACGGGTCAGGGCGTTCAGGTGCCCGCCCGGCACCGACGTCGCCTCGAGGCCGAGTCGCTCGCGCGCCACCTGGCCTTGCAGGGTCGGCGGGAAGAGCCGGTCGTCGTCGGCGACGAGCACGTGGGTCGGCACGTCGGGCCAGCGCTCACCTGGCCACGGGGAGCCGAACGCGAGGTCGGTCTGCTGGCGGTCGTGCTCCGCGGCCTCGGCCAGCACGTCCTCGGGAGCGTCGTGGAAGAAGACCTCGAGCACGTCGAACGGGCGCGACGGGTCGCGTCCGGCCGCGGCCTCGGCGTCGCGCCGGGCTGCGGCCTGCCCGACGGCACGCCACCATTGCGCGCCCGACTCACGCGGCCGCGGGACCATCGCGTTCAGCAGCACGAGGAGGTCGACGGGCTCCACGAGAGCCGCTGCCGACGCGCTGAAACCGCCGAAGGACTGACCGACCAGCACCACTCGGCCGTCGCCGCGCGCGGTCCGCACGGCGTCCACCACGCGGTCGACGTAGCCCTGCAGGTCGACGTCGGGATCGTCCCCGGGCAGGTCCACCGCGACGGCCTGGTGCCCCGCCGCCTCAAGAAGGGGCACCACGCGGCTCCAGAACCACGGCGAGCCCCCGGCGCCGGGCACCAGGACGAACGTGGCGTCCCGGTCGGCGGACGCGCTCACCGGAAGCGGTCCGGGTCGCCCGCGCCCTCGCGCACGACCTCGGGCACGCCGTCGACGAAGTCCACGACCGTGGTCGGCTCGGCCACGACGTCGCCGGACTCGACGACAGCATCGACGAGGTGGTCGAGCTCCTCCTTGACCAGCCAGCCCTCCGTCATCGGCTCGGTCTCGCCCGGCAGGATCAGCGTGCTCGACAGGATCGGCTCGCCGAGCGAGTCGAGCAGCGCCCGGACCACGACGTGGTCGGGGATGCGCACGCCGACGGTCTTCTTCTTCGGGTGCAGCAGCCGACGCGGGACCTCGCGCGTGCCGGGCAGGATGAACGTGTACGGGCCCGGCGTGGCGTTCTTGACGGCGCGGAAGATCGCGTTGTCCAGGTGCACGAGCTGCCCGAGCTGCGCGAAGTCCTTGCAGACGAGGGTGAAGTGGTGCTTGTCGTCGAGCCGGCGGATGCTGCGGATCCGGTCGAGGGCCTCCTGGTTGCCGGGAGCGGCACCGAGCGCGTAGCCGGAGTCCGTCGGGTAGGCGACGAGGCCGCCGTCGCGCAGGATCGACGTCGCCTGCTCGACCGCGCGGCTCTGCGGGTTCTGCGGGTGGATCTCGAGGTAGCGGGCCATGTCCCGACCCTACGAGCACGACGCACCGTTGCCCACCCGTCACGACGCTCCCGATCTCGCCAAGAACTCTTTGCAAAGCTCTCTTGGCGATCTACGCTGGCCGGGTGACCGAGCCCGTCGTCGTCCCCTCCGCCCACGCCCTGCGCGCACTGAGCCATCCCCTGCGGCTCCGGCTGCTGGGCCTGCTGCGCATCGACGGACCGTCGACGGCCACCAGCCTGGCCGCCCGGACCGGCACCTCCTCGGGGGCGACGTCGTACCACCTGCGGCAGCTCGCCGCGCACGGGTTCGTCGAGGAGGCCGAGGGCGACGGCGACGCCCGGACCCGCTGGTGGCGTGCCGTGCACCGCTCGACGTCGACGAGCGCGCCCCGCGACACCGACGAGCTCGCCGCGGTCGACGCGTTCGGCCAGGCCGTCGCGGTCGTGCACGCCGAGCAGCTCCAGCGGGCCGTCGAGGAGTACCCGCTGCTGCCCCAGGAGTGGCGCGCCGCCTCGACCCTGAGCGACTGGGTGCGGCGGCTGCGACCGGAGCAGGCCCGCGCGCTCACCGAGCAGCTCGTGGACCTCCTGACGGCCGTGGAGGACGACGATCACCCCGACGCGCGACCGTTCAGCGTGCGCGTCCACGCGAACCCGTGGCCGGGCAGCGTGACCGACGCATGAGGCACGGCCGGTTGCTCGCCGCGTGGCTCGTCGCGGACGGGCTCGCCCTCACCGGCACGCGGCTGGCGACCGTGGCCGTCCCGTGGCTGGCGCTCACCACGACCGGCTCGCCCGCCGCTGCCGGACTCGTCGCCTTCGCGGAGCTCGCGCCCCTCGTGGTCGCGAAGGTGCTGGCCGGGCCCGTGATCGACCACCTCGGAGCCCGTCGGGTCGCAGTCGTCTGCGACGCGGCCAGCGCAGCGGTGGTGTGCGCCGTGCCCGTGCTCCACCACCTCGGTGCCCTGCCGTTCCCGCTCCTCCTCCTGCTGGTGGCGCTCACGGGTGCGCTGCGTGGGCCGGCCGACGCGGCCCGCCGCAGCCTGGCGCCGACGGTCGCCGAGGTCGCGGACGTGCCGCTCGAGCGGGTCACGGGGCTCTCGTCGGGGGTCGAGCGGACCGCGGGGCTGGTGGGCGCGGCGCTCGCGGCGCTCCTCGTCGCCGTCGTGGGCGCCGCCGACGCGCTGGTGGCCAACGCGGCCGGGCTCGCCCTGGCCGCCGTGGTCCTCGGCCTCGGCACGGCCGGCCTGCTCCCCGCGACCGTGACGACGGCCCGCCCCGAGCGCTACGCCCGGCGTCTGCGGGAGGGGTGGGCCTTCCTGCGCGGCGATCCCGTCATCCTGGCGCTGACGTCGATGATCGCCGTCACCAACCTGCTCGACGTCGGCCTGACGGCAGTGCTGCTGCCGGTGTGGGCCGAGACGAGCGGTGCCGGTGTCGCGGCCGTCGGACTGCTGTTGGCGGTGATGGCCGGGACGTCGCTCGTCGGGTCGCTGCTGGCGGCCGCGTGGGCGCAGCGGATGCCCCGCTTCGCCGTGTACGTGACGGCGTTCCTGGTCTGCGGCCTCCCCCGGTTCGCCGTGCTCGCGTGGACGGGGTCGACGACGTGGCCCGTCGTCGTCATGGCGGTCGCGGGGCTCGCCTCCGGGTTCCTGAACCCGATCGTCGGCGCCGTGTTCTACGAGCGCATCCCGCGCGCCCTTGTCGGTCGGGTCGGGTCGCTGTCGACCGCCGTCGCGTGGGCGCTGATGCCGTTCGGCGGCCTCGTCGCCGGCGGCCTGCTGGCCGTGCTCGGGCTCGAGGCCGCCCTGCTCGCCGCGGGCACGCTCTACCTGGTCGCGACCCTGGCCCCGCTGGCCGACCGACGGTTCCGCGCCATGGAGCGCCCCGCCGCGACCACCCGGCTCGCCCCGGAGCGGGTGTCCTAGCCGACATGTCCATCATGCGGCTGCCGTGCCCATTCCTCGGGATGCCCGCCTAGGCTTGAACCATGCCCGAGACCTCGCCCACGTCCGGCCTGACGCTCGCGGAGCGCCGGGACCGCCAGCTCGCGCACGACGCCGCGCGCGAGGAGCACCACCGCACCCGCGACGCGGTCCTCGGACCCCGCCGCGACGCGGACACGCTGCGCGCCGTCGCCGAGGAGGCCGCCGTCCGCCTCGCCGACGCGAGCACGGACGAGGTGCTGGCCTGGGTCGCGGAGGAGTTCGGCTACCGCACGGCGGTCGCGTGCTCGATGGCCGACGCCGTCCTCCCCCACGTCGTCGCACGACACCTGCCCTGGGTCGACACGCTCTTCCTCGAGACCGGCTACCACTTCGCCGAGACCATCGGCACGCGTGACGCCGTCGAGTCCTCCATGGAGCTCACCATCGTCGACGTGATGCCCCGGCAGACCGTCGCGGAGCAGGACGCCCAGCACGGCAAGGACCTCTTCGCCCGCGACCCCGGCCTCTGCTGCCACCTGCGCAAGGTCGAGCCGCTCACCCGCACGCTCGCCGGCTACGAGGTGTGGATCACCGGCGTGCGCCGCGACGAGGGCCCGACCCGCGCCGACACGCCCCTCGTGACGTGGGACGAGAAGAACGGCCTGGTCAAGGTCAACCCGCTCGCCGCCTGGACCTTCGACGAGCTGCTCGCCTACGCGGAGGAGCACGACGTCGTCGTCAACCCGCTCGTGAAGGACGGGTACCCGTCGATCGGCTGCGCGCCGTGCACCCGCCGCGTCGCACCCGGCGAGGACCCCCGCGCGGGCCGCTGGGCCGGTCTGGACAAGACCGAGTGCGGCCTGCACACGTGAGCGAGACCCTCACCCCGAACGAGAAGGAACGCATGACCGTCGTCGACGACGCGCCCGGCACCGCCGAGCGCCCGACCTACCGGCTCGACCAGCTCGCCTGGCTGGAGTCGGAGGCCATCCACATCATCCGCGAGGTCGCGGCCGAGTTCGAGCGCCCGGTGCTCCTGTTCTCGGGCGGCAAGGACTCCGTGGTGATGCTGCACCTGGCGACGAAGGCCTTCTGGCCCGCGCCGGTGCCCTTCCCCGTCATGCACGTCGACACCGGGCACAACTTCCCCGAGGTGCTCGCGTTCCGCGACGCGACCGTCGAGCGCCTCGGCCTGCGGCTCGTCGTGGCCTCGGTGCAGGACTACCTCGACGACGGCCGGCTGCGTGAGCGCAGCGACGGTACGCGCAACCAGCTGCAGACCCAGCCGCTGCTCGACGGCATCACCGACCACAAGTTCGACGCCGTCTTCGGTGGCGGTCGACGCGACGAGGAGAAGGCCCGCGCCAAGGAGCGCGTGTTCAGCCTGCGCGACGAGTTCGGCCAGTGGGACCCGCGCAACCAGCGCCCTGAGCTGTGGAACCTCTACAACGGTCGGCACCGCCCCGGCGAGCACGTGCGGGTCTTCCCGCTGAGCAACTGGACCGAGCTCGACGTGTGGCAGTACATCGCCGCCGAGGGCATCGAGCTCCCCCCGCTGTACTACGCGCACGAGCGTGACGTGTTCGAGCGCGACGGCATGCTCGTCGCGGTCACCGACGTCTCCCAGCCGCGTCCCGGCGAGTCCGTCGAGCGTCGGCTGGTCCGCTACCGCACGGTCGGCGACATGTCGTGCACCGGCGCGGTCGAGAGCGACGCCGCGACGGTCGAGGACGTCGTCGTCGAGGTGGCCGCCACGCGGCTGACCGAGCGCGGCGCCACCCGCGCCGACGACCGTGCGTCCGAGGCCGCCATGGAGGACCGGAAGAAGGAGGGTTACTTCTAGCCCGTTAGGCTAGCTTCGAGCGAGCCCTACGCATTTTCGACTGCAGTTGCAGGCTTTTTCGGCCAACGAGCGGGGCATTTTCCGACTAGCCTCCCAGAAGTGCGGCTGGGTCTACGTCGATCCCGGCGGCCTGAAGTTCGCCCAGCAGCCGAGCCTTCCACGCGCCGCCAGAGTCAAGCGGCCAGTACGCGACGCCTTGAATATCAGATGGCATGTCGAGGCCCTCCTCATGCAAGATCGCTACACGGCGACGGCCCAGTGCACCCATTGCAAAACCGAGCTCTAGGACCACGTTCTGCCTCGCTCGTGGTTCCAGACTTGAGTCCTCTCCCCTGAGTCGTCCTTCATCGTCGCCCGTCATGAGAATCACCGCGAACGAGGTTCTGCCGAGATGCTCCTCGAGCTTCTCGATCAGAGTGGCTCCCCTGTTCGACTGCTCACCCAGGACGATTGGGTCCGTGGCTGTCGCTCTGTGCACGAGCAGTTCGACAGCCATCCGAGGCTCGCTGGCCCTGCCGTGGACGATGAAGACGGTATTCGTAGCCTGGCTTGCGTCATCCGGCTCTGCTTCATCGTCACTCGCGTACATGTCAAGCGTTGCAAGTAGTTGGCGCAGACGACCAACCTTCGTCGCAAGGTCGGCGAGGATGCCGGACAAGGTCACATCGTTCGCCAGCCCCAATCCGAAGGGGTACGTAAGTCCTACTGCACTGACGTAGTCGTCCTTTGGAGAACTCTCTAGGAAGCCCGTCTTAGTGAAGGCGCGCTCAAGAAGGATCTCATTTCGCTTGTCCCACGTCTCGTATGCGGTTCGGACGACTTCGACGTCTTGGCCTCCGCCAGCGATCTCCTCAGCAGAAGCTATTGCCTCTTCCAACTGGGCACGCAAACGGGCTTCAGGGGTCCTGAGCGATGCAGTCATGTAGTCCTCTCGAAGCAGAGATCCTTTACCCGCGAGTGACCGGCGACGGGTACCTCAGCCTACGTGCAGCATCGGACAGGACGGCCCGAAGTCGCGCATCTTTCCAGCGACTTTGATCTCCTCTAGATTGCAGATGTGAACTCCTCGATCTCACTTCGCACTGAGACCCAAGCCAATGAGGTCGGAGACATGGGTCAGGCCGTGCGTGCCGCCATCGCGCCGATCCTGCACGGCCTTCTGTTCTCGACGAAACTTGAGCGCATCGAATGGCATGGCGGCTACGAGGTCATCACCCTCAAGCAATTGGCCGTCAGCAGAGAGCCCGGGGACGGGGATCTCGGCATCTGCTTCGAATACGCGGCCCACGATGCCGTTGCAAGGGGAGAAGAGTCCGTCGTCGACAGGGTTTCGGAGGCGTTGAAGCTCTGCAGGGTCGGTGATGGAACCCCGAGCTCCATTCTCTTTGGCGCCGAGAAGGCGGGAGCCCAATCTCTCATCGCGACGGCGGCAAGCACGCTGACGGATGACTCACGCGTGATGAGCGGCGTTGCAGGGCGGCCAGTGAAACTGAAGCGACACCTCGACTCCCTTGCTCGTGCGTTCCGACAAGCCAGTGCGCGCGAAGCGCTTCCCGGAAGCATCCGAGGGCTTTGGCGAGCGGACCTCTTCTTGGGCACCACTGACGACGATCGTTGGGTCGGCACCTCGGTCAAGCACAATCCAAGAGATCTGACGCCTGGAGGGCAGGGGATGCGTATCGGTCTGGTCCCTCTGCCTTGGGATGGTTCCGACCTGGTTCGACTAGACGAGCAGAAGAACCTCGTCATCTGTCCTGTCCCCTACAACGACGCGTTTATGGAAGTCTTCAACGTCGCCTGGCGAATCGTTGCAGCCGTTATGGCCGCGCGAGGCAAACAGCCCAAGGCTGCTCTACTAGCCTTGGCTAGCGAGCAGTTCGTAGCGAAGGAACTGGTAGACCGGATGAACCTGCCGGTACTCGAAGTCATCGAGGCCATGCGCGTTCTGGGTCAGCCTCATCTACTGCGCCCAAAGGAGGAGGACATCAGCCTCGTGCCGGCCGGGCGTTCCTCTTCCACACAGGAAACCGGGCAAGTCGTCGCGCCGGTTCCCGTCGGGCTCTCGGAGTAGAACGGCACCCTCTGGCCTGACCCGTGAGAGCAATCGTCTCAGGGATCTGCAGGTTCCGACGAGCCTGTAGCCCGAACACGTAAAATCGGCCCGTGATCACAACAAGGATCGGGACCTTCTGATGCCGACGTCGTTCTCGCTTGTCTCGCAGTTCCCAGAGGTCGAATGTGGGACTTGCAGAACAGAGGGCTACTTCTGATGGCCACCACCACCTCGCCCACGAAGACCGTCCTCCGGCTGGCGACGGCCGGCTCCGTCGACGACGGCAAGTCCACCCTCGTCGGCCGGCTGCTCTACGACTCCAAGTCGGTGCTGGCCGACCAGTTCGACGCGGTCGAGCGGGTCAGCCGCGACCGCGGGCTCGCGTCGGCCGACCTCGCGCTGCTCACCGACGGACTGCGGTCCGAGCGCGAGCAGGGCATCACGATCGACGTCGCCTACCGCTACTTCGCGACCGCCGAGCGGTCGTTCATCCTCGCCGACTGCCCCGGCCACGTGCAGTACACGCGCAACACCGTCACCGGCGCCAGCACGGCCGACGTCATCGTGCTGCTCGTCGACGCCCGCAAGGGCGTGCAGGAGCAGACCCGCCGCCACCTGGCCGTCGCCTCGCTGCTGCGGGTGCCGCACGTCGTGGTCGTCGTCAACAAGATCGACCTCGTCGACTTCGACGAGGCCACGTACGACCGGGTCGCGGCCGAGGTGCTCGCCGTCGCCACGTCGCTCGGGCTGACCGACGTCACCACGATCCCCGTGTCGGCCCTCGACGGCGACAACGTCGTGGAGTCCTCCGCGCGGACGCCGTGGTACGACGGGCCGAGCGTGCTGTCGTTCCTCGAGACGCTCGAGCCGGCAGGCGAGCCGCACTCCGAGCCGCTGCGCTTCCCCGTGCAGCTGGTGATCCGTCCGCAGGCCGCCGGCGGCGACGAGCACCGCGACTACCGCGGCTACGCGGGCCAGGTCGCGTCGGGCCTCGTGCGCCCGGGCGACGCCGTCACGGTCCTGCCGAGCGGGCGGACCAGCACCGTCGCCGGCATCGACACCGCCGACGGCGAGCTCGACGTGGCGTTCGCGCCGCAGTCGGTCACGCTGCGCCTGACCGACGACGTGGACATCTCCCGCGGCGACCTCATCGTCACCTCCCGCAGCGTCCCGGCCGTCACGCAGGACGTCGAGGGCACGGTCGCCTGGCTCGCCGACCACCGCCTGGCCGGCCGCACGAAGGTGCTGCTGAAGCACGGCACCCGCACCGTGCAGGCCATGGTCACCGAGATCAAGGGTCGTCTCGACCTCGACGCGGCGACGCTCGAGCCCGCTGACTCCCTCGAGCTCAACGACATCGGGCACGTCACCCTGCGCCTGGCCTCGCCCATCGCGGCCGAGGAGTACCTGCACGCCCGGGCGGGCGGGTCGTTCCTCCTCGTCGACGCGCAGGACGGCACGACCCTGGCCGCGGGCATGGTCGGCGACGCGCTGCTCGCGACCGCTACGGTCTGAGCGTGCCTCTCCCCCTCACCCTGCGTCCGGAGGGCCGCCGCGTCGTGGTGGTCGGTGGCGGCACGGTGGCCTCGCGCCGCGTCCACGCCCTGCTGGGCGCCGATGCCGACGTCGTGGTCGTCGCACCCGAGGTCAGCGCCCGCATCCGCGAGCTCGCCGACCTCGGCCGCCTCACCTGGATCGAGCGCGGGTACCGCACCGGCGACCTCGACGGCGCCTGGCTGGTGCAGACCGCCACCGACAGCCCGGTCGACGACCTGGTGGCGGCCGACGCCGAGCAGGCCAGGGTGTGGTGCCTCAAGGGCGGCGACCCCGACCACGCGACGGCGTGGATGCCGGCGGTGGCCTCCGTCGACGACGTGCACGTGGCGGTGAGCGGGGGTGGCGACGCGCGCCGGGCGTCGGTGCTGCGCGACGCCGTCGCGACGGCGCTGCAGTCCGGCGACCTCCCGCTGCGGCACCGGACCCACCACCCGGAGGGCTCGGTCGCCCTCGTGGGCGGCGGGCCGGGCGACGCAGACCTGCTCACCACGCGCGGCCGACGCCTGCTGGCCGAGGCCGACGTGGTCGTCGTCGACCGACTTGCACCCCTCGACGCGCTCGACGAGCTCGCCCCGGACGTGGAGGTGGTCGACGTCGGCAAGCTGCCCGACCACCACCCTGTCCCGCAGGACGAGATCAACCGGATCCTGGTCGACCGCGCCCTGGCCGGCAAGCTCGTCGTCCGGCTCAAGGGCGGCGACCCGTACGTGCTGGGCCGCGGCGGCGAGGAGCGTCAGGCGTGCGAGGCGGCCGGGGTGCCCGTGGAGGTCGTCCCCGGCGTCACGAGCGCCATCGCCGTCCCGGCGGCGGCCGGCATCCCCGTGACCCACCGCGGCGTCGCGACGGGCTTCAGCGTCGTCACCGCGCACGACGAGCTCGGTGACCTCCCCGCATCGCCGGACCACACCATCGTCATGCTCATGGGCGTACGCCGGCTCGCCCAGAGCGCCGCGACGCTCGTCGCCGCCGGACATCCCGAGACCTCGCCGGTCGCGGTCGTGGAGCGCGGCTGCTCGCCCGACCAGCGGGTCACCGTGGGCACCCTGGCCACGATCGCCGAGCGCTGCGTCGAGGTCGGGGTGGGCTCGCCCGCCGTCACGGTGGTGGGCGAGGTCGTCCGCCTCTCCCCCGCCTGGCGCTGACGGCTCAGGCGCGGCCGCGGGTGCGACGCAGCCACCACAGCCCGACGAACGGCAGCACGAGCGGGACGTAGCCGTACCCGGCGCCGAAGTCCGACCACACGGTGGCATCCGGGAACAGCTCGCCGTCCAGGAGCGTCAGCAGGCCGACGCCGAGCACGCCCACCAGCTCGAACAGGACGGCTCCCACCGCCAGCCGGTGCCGGTCCGTGCCGAGGGCGAAGGTCGCGACGACGTACACCACGCCCGCGAGCGCCGACAGCGCGTACGCGACGGGAGCCTCGTCGGCCTTCACGACCAGCTGGTAGAGCGAGCGGGCCGTCGCCGCGATGGCGAAGACGGCGTAGACGGCCACGAGCGCCCGGCCCGGACCGGTCGAGGTCCGGCCGCCCTGGCTCGCGTCCGAGGGCGTGCGGTCGGGTGAGGTGCGCTCAGACATAGGTGCCCTTCCAGATCCCCAGCAGCCGCACCATCAGCGCGGCGACGGTGAGCAGTGCGACGACGACGACCCCCGTGCCCCACCGGCTCTTCTCGGCGATTCCCCACAGGACGGCGGCCGGCGGGAGGACCACCACCGTCAGCCAGTACGACACGTACAGCCCGCCCGACACGTCGCGGTCGGTCTGCGCGAGCGCCACGAAGCCGCCGACCATGGCCACCACCAGCACGATCTCCAGGACCGACACCGCATAGAACAACGGGTTGCCGAACGGTGCGTCCCGCACGGTGTGCGTCGCCGCGAACACGGCCACCAGCAGCGCCAGCAGGGCGACGCCGTAGGCGATCGTGTCGGTCACGTCAGGCTGGTCCTCTGGTCGGCTCGTCGGTGTCGCGGGGGTCCCGGGCGTCGGCGCCCAGGATCCGCAGGGTCGAGTCTTCCACGAAGCCGTTCCACGTCGACACCTGGCGCAGCATGTAGTGCCCCGCGCCGGGCAGGGCCGTCCACGTCGCCTCGGTCGCGATCGGGCGGCAGCGCTCGACGAAGGTCCGGCTCAGGGCGGCGGAGGTCCACCGGTCCTGCGGTCCGTGGAGCACGTGCAGCGCGCGGCCCGCGAGGGCGCGGTGCGGCTCGCCGGCCGGCAGCCACGGCGCCAGGCCGACGACGCCGACGACCGAGCGGTCGTCCGCCGTGCGGCACGCGGTGCGGCCACCCATCGAGTGCCCCACGAGCACGACCGGCAGGGCGCCGTGCTGCTCGCGCAGCCGGTCCAGCGCCCACCGCGCGTCGCGCACCGGGGACGGGTCGTGGTCGTCGTTCCAGCCCCGTACGCGGTGCTGCAGCAGGTGCACCGCCAGGTGCTCGCGGCGGGCGGTCGGCCGCAGCGCCTTGGCGACGAGCAGCATGCGCCACCAGCTCGCGTTGCGGTTGCGTACCGGCTGGGTGCTGCGCTGCTGACCGCCGTGCAGCACGAGCACCACGGCTCGTGGCCGGTCCGGCACGTGGATCGCGTCCAGCCGCGGCTCGCGCGGTTCCTCGCTCATCAGACCACCGTGACACAGGGGTCCTGAGGCTGCAGCCGGAGCGTGGGGGGCTCTCCCTAGGATGTGACCGAGAACTCTTCCCCGCTCGACCCATCCACCCCGGAGGCAGCCGCGAATGGCCCGTAGAAGCTTGTTCGGGAAGGAGTCGCGCATGAGCCAGTCAGCAGCCGATCGCCTGGCCGCGGTTCCGGAGACCGCTCAGGCGGTCGACCCCGACGACCTGCTCGTCCGTGTCGCTCGAGGCGACGAGGCCGCGTTCGCGGCACTCTACGACGTCCTCGGTGCGACCGTGTTCGGCATGGCCCGTCGCGTCATCCGCGACCCCGCCCGGGCCGAGGAGGTCGCCCAGGAGGTGTTCCTCCAGGTCTGGCAGACCGCGGCGCGGTTCGACCCGGCACGCGGCACCGCCAAGAGCTGGGTGCTCACGCTCGCCCACCGTCGCGCCGTCGATGCGGTCCGTCACGACCAGGCGGCCACGAACCGGGAGAACAGCTACGACTGGTCGCCCGGCGTCGACCACGACCAGGTGCTGGAGACCGTGACCATCCGCCTCGAGCACGAGCAGGTACGCCGCTGCCTCGAGGGCCTGACCGAGCTGCAGCGCGAGGCCGTCAACCTCGCCTACTACCAGGGATACACCTACGCCGAGGTCGCGCAGGTGCTCGGCGCCAACCCCGCCACCGTCAAGACGCGCATGCGCGACGGACTCGTCCGTCTGCGTGACTGCATGGGAGTGGAGGTCTCATGACGCACGATCTGCACACCCTCGCCGCGCCCTACGCGCTCGACGCGCTCGACCCGCACGAGCGGGCCCGGTTCGAGGGCCACCTCGATCAGTGCGCGGAGTGCCGCCAGGAGCTGCGCGGCTTCCACCTCACGGCACTGCGCCTCGCCGAGGCCGAGGCCGACACGCCTCCGCCGGCGCTGCGTGCGCGTCTGCTGGCCGAGGTCAGCGCGACCGCGCAGGAGCGTCCGGTCGTCACGACGCTGGCGCAGCATGGCCGGATCCGCCGTGCCGGCCCGCGCCTGCTGGTCGCCGCCTCCGTCCTCGTGGCGGCCGGTGCGATCGGCGGCTACGTCTCCGAGCACCAGCGTGCCGACAGCCTGCAGGCCGACAGCGCGCGGATCAGCGCGGTGATGGTCGCGGGCGACGCCACCATGCTCGACGGGAAGGTCCGCACGGGCGGCACGATGCGCGTCGTCGCCTCGCCCTCGCACGACGCCGCCGTCGTGATGGGCTCCGACCTCAAGCCGCTCGACGACGGCCACGTCTACCAGGTGTGGGCGATGCACGACGGCGTGCCGCGCTCCCTCGGCGTGCTCGGCAACGGTGCCGGCATGATCTACGCGCAGGACATCGCGGGCAGCGACGCCTTCGCGGTGACGGTCGAGCCCGACGGCGGCTCGCCGGCCCCGACGACCGACCCGGTCGCCGCGATGCCGGCCTGACCCCTCCGCCGCGCCGCGACACCTCTACGGGACCATGGTCGACGTGAACCCGCACGTGCTCGTGTCCCCCGCCATGGCGGTGCCGTCGCGCTTCTACCGTCCGCTCGTCGCGGCGTTCGAGGACGTCGGCTGGTCGGCGCAGGCACTGGGCCGGCGCGGGTTCGAGCCCGACGGCCCGACGGCCTCGCGCGCGAGCGACTGGTCCTACGCCGACGAGATCGACGACCTCGCCGACGCCGTCCGGTCCGCGCGCAGCGCCGAGCCGGGGCGTCCGGTGCTGGTGCTCGGCCACAGCCTCGGCGCACAGCTGGCGGTCGGGCTCCAGCAGCGGGACGACACCGCGGTGCACGCCGACGGGCTCGTGATGGTGGGAGCCTCCACCCCCCACCACCGCTTCTACCCCTACGGCGGTCTGCCCATGCTGGCCTTCGCCTCGACGATCCCGCTGCTGACGCAGGGCCTCGGCCACCTGCCGAAGCCCGCCTTCGGTGCGCCGGGTGCCCGCACGCTCATGCGGGAGTGGGCACGTTTCGTCCGCACCGGTCGCCCGCCCTTCGACGTGAGCGGCCCGGTCACCGCTCCGACGCTCGTCGTGCACCTGCAGGGCGACGCGTACGCCGTCTCCGCCGCCAACAAGCGCTTCCTCGAGCAGTTCCTGGACCCCGCGTCCGTGACCCGCTGGGTCTACACGCGCGACGCCGTCCCCGACGGCGGGAGCACCGACCACGTCCGCTGGGTCAAGCACCCGGGCGTGGTCGTGGACCGGGTCGTCTCGTGGTGGCAGACCGCCTCGGTGCGCGCCGCGTCCTAGGATCGGCCCCATGAGCCGGAGCCGCGCATGACCCCCGCCATGGACCTCCTCCTGCAGGCCGTCCGCGACGCGGTGGAGGACACGCCGTACGTCGTGGACGTCGTCGACGACGGCTTCGACCTGCGCCTCGACCTCGCCGACCGTCGCTGGCGGACGGTCCTCGGGGCGGCTGGCATCGAGCGGACGGTGATCCACGAGGTGCGCCCCCGGGGCGACGGTGTCGCCGTCACCGACGTCGTGCGCCGCGTCGACTGGGTCGCGGGTGCGCCGGCACTGGCCGGCTCCGCGTCGGTCCAGCGGGGACGCACGATCGCACTCGGGGTCGAGAAGGTCTGGGGGCTCGACGAGCACGGGATGCCGGTCAAGGTCGCCGACCTGCGTTTCGCCCCCCAGGAGGGACGCGAGCTCGTCACCCTCGCGGCCCAGCAGGTCGGCCTGCGCGTCGTGCGTGGCGGTGCCGAGCTGGTCGGTCTGGTCTTCGCCGGCATCGCGGTCGGCGGACTCCTCGTCGGCGGCCTGGTGGTCCTGGTGCTCTGGCTGACCGGCGTGCTTCCGCCCGGCTGACGCGCGGGCCGCGACCGCTCAGGCGCCCTCGGGACGCGCCGAGGCCACGAACGTCTGCAGCTGCGGGCCGAGGGTGCCGAGCTGCTCTGCGAGACAGGTGAGCGTGAAGACGACCACCGCGCGACGGTCGCCGTCCCGCGTGGGGGCCGTCGCCACGACCTGCGCCTGGCGAACCTCACGCTGGCGACCCTGCAGCGGCGCCCGGCCGGCGAGCACCTGGGAGACCCCGGGCGCGGTCGGCGTCCCCGACATCACGCGGTCGACGACCTCGGCGTCCGCGACCTGCTCGGCGAACACGGCCAGGGACTCCTCGGCCACCACGGCCACGTCCTCGGTGGCGTCGCGCAGCCCGCCCGAGACGGTCAGCAGGGGCGCGAAGACGGCGCCGGGCTCGGGCCGGGTCGCCGCGAACGCCGCCCCGGGGAGGCCGAGCTCGGCGGGGTCGGCCACGAGCCACCCGGGGTCGGGCAGCCTCAACGTCAGGTCGATGGGCAGCTGGGCCACGGCCGGTCCTCTCCTCGAGCGGTCACGGGGGTGGTCACGCAGGTCGTCATGGGAACAGCTCCGTCAGCGCGGTGACACCGCTGTCGAGCGACTCCACGAGCTCCGGCACGTCGACCTCGAGGTCGAGCCCGAGCTTGCCGCCCAGGCCCCAGGCCGCTCCCCCGGACCCGCTCAGCCGGAAGACGCCGTCATCGTAGCCGAGCACGCCGTCGGCACCGGCGCCCGCGCCCGCCCAGCCCTCGGCCGTGCCGCGGGCCGTGATGCCGAAGAGCCCGCCCTCCAGGTCGCCGGCGATGCGCGCGCCGGCGAACACCTCGCCGCCCACGTGGACCCCGGTCGCACCGACGTCGGCGTGCCCCTCGGCCGACGCCTCGACGGACCCCTCGGCGGACGCGCCGTAGTGGCCGTACTCCCAGGCGTGCTCGAACTCCCCGGACGCGCCGACCAGCGTCAGCGTGCCGTCGGCGTTGAGCCGGAGCCCCTCGGGGGTCAGGCTGCCGCCGGCGGAACCGTCGGCGGTGAGGAACCGGAACTCGCCGTCGGCGGTGGCACGGCCCCCGGCGATGTAGTCCTCCCAGCCGCCCTGCGCGCGGTAGACCCAGGCGTCACCGCTGGCACTGCCGAAGCTGAGCCCCGCGTCGCTGTGCTCGCCGTCGCGGTAGTCACCGGTGCGACGGTCGCCGAACGCCTGGGAGAAGGCGTCCCAGGTGAAGGTCGGGCCGGACACCTCGCCCTCGGCGCCGAACCAGCTGCTGCTGCCCTCGGTCCGCGAGCCCGGCAGTCCGCCGAGCGACCGCACGGCGTCGGTGCCCGCCGAGTCGAGGGTGTCGCGCGCGTCGGAGAGGATCTCCTCGGCCTCGTCGCGCAGGTCCTGGCCGGGGTCGACGAACGTGCCCGGGTGCGGCGGGAGGGGGCCACCGCTGCGGATCGCCTCGTTGTAGGCGTCGACGTCGCGGTTGAACGCCTGGGTCGCGGTCTCGGTGGCCTGCTCCCCGCGGTCCCAGGTCTCGATCGCCTCCCGGGCGCGGTCCTGCGCGGTCCGCAGGGCGCCGGCGTACCCGGTGAACGCCGTCGCGGCGGTCTCGAGGACCTCCACGAGCCGGGTGAAGCGGGTCAGCTCCTCGTCCATCCGCGTCTCCCAGGCATCGGCCGCGACACCGGTCCACGACGCGGCACGCACCCGCGACAGCGCGGTGCGGCGGGCGTCGACGTCGCTCGCGGTGTCGGAGAACCGGGTGGCGATGCTCTCGACGGTCTCGACGCTGCCGACGACGAGCGCCGTGGGGTCGTCGGTGCTGCCGAGGGACGCGCCGGCGACGAGCGTCACGGCTGTCCTCCCGTGCCAGAGCCCTGGAGCGGCACCGCCGGGCCGATCCGTGGCGGCCCGGGGTCGAAGCCCTCGGGCAGGCCCAGCGCCGTGATCGGGTCCTGCGCGAAGCACTGCGCGACCTGGTCGTCGGTGCTCTCGTAGCGCGAGGCGACGTAGTCGAGGGCGCCCGCGATGCCGACCATGGCCTCACGCAGCTGCGCGGCGGCGTCGTCGACCTGTCCGGCGATCGTCGTCATCCAGGTGTCGAGCTCGACGTGGCCGAGCGCGGTGTCGGCGTAGCAGACCTGCAGCACCGTGAACCCGGCGAACGGGTCGACCTCGGTGCGCAGCGTCTCGGCCGCTGCGCGCAGCTCGGTCGGAACCACCTCGAAGGACATGAGCCCACCCCCTCTGGACGACATGTCAGACACTAGTCCAGGTCCTGGGTGCAGGTCACGCCCTCCCGCGTGTGGCGTGGGTATCGTGGGGCCGCACCCGATCCTGGAGGAGCGTCATGCGACGTCGCGCGACAGCCGTGCTCGTGTCGGTCGGTCTCCTCCTCGCTGCGGCCTGCAGCGTCGACGTGAGCGCAGGCCGCGTCGGCAGCATGCCGGAGCGGCAGGTCGAGCAGCAGGTGATGGACAGCCTGCGCGAGAAGTACGGCCGTGCGCCCGACCGGATCGACTGCCCCGGACGGCTCGTCGGCGAGGTCGACCGCACGATGCGGTGCACGCTCGTCGACGAGGACACCCGCTTCGGCCTGACCCTGACGGTCACGTCCGTGACCGGAGAGCGGGTCCGGTTCGACATCCAGGTCGACGACGCGCCGCTGCCCGGCGACACGGCCTGAGGCCGCGCGCCGAGCCACGACTCAGGCGAAGGCCTCGATCGGCGGGCAGGAGCAGGTCAGGTTCCGGTCGCCGTAGGCCTGGTCGATGCGGCCCACCGGCGGGAAGTACTTGTCCTGGGTGCTGCCCGTGGGGAACACGCCCGTGGCAACCGGGTAGGCGTGCTGCCAGTCGAGCAGCTCGCGGGCCGCGTGCGGAGCCTGCACGAGGGGGTTGTCGCCCTCGGACCACTCCCCTGCCGCGACCTGGTCGATCTCCGCGCGGATGGCGAGCATCGCGTCGCAGAAGCGGTCGAGCTCGGCGAGGTCCTCGGACTCGGTGGGCTCGACCATCAGCGTGCCCGCGACCGGGAAGCTCATGGTGGGTGCGTGGAACCCGTAGTCGACGAGCCGCTTCGCGACGTCGTCGACGGTGACACCGGTCTCCTTCGTGATGCCGCGGACGTCGAGGATGCACTCGTGCGCCACCAGCCCGGAGCGTCCGGTGTAGAGCACCGGGAAGGCGTCCTTGAGCCGGGCGGCGACGTAGTTGGCCGACAGGACCGCCACCGACGTGGCGTCGGTGAGTCCCTGCGCGCCCATCATCGACACGTAGGCGAACGGGATCGGCAGGATGCCCGCCGAGCCGTACGGTGCCGCGCTGATCGCGCCGATGCCCTGACGCTTCGCGGCGACCGGGTGCAGCGGGTGGCTCGGCAGGAACGGCACCAGGTGCTCGGCCACCGCGACGGGGCCGACGCCGGGACCGCCGCCACCGTGCGGGATGCAGAACGTCTTGTGCAGGTTCAGGTGCGAGACGTCGCCGCCGAACGTGCCGGGCTCGGCGTGGCCGAGCAGGGCGTTGAGGTTGGCGCCGTCGACGTAGACCTGGCCTCCCGCGGCGTGCACGACGTCGCACAGCTCGGTGATGCCGTCCTCGTAGACGCCGTGCGTCGACGGGTAGGTCACCATGATCGCCGCGAGGTCGTCGGCGTGCTCGGCGCAGACCGCGCGCAGGTCGTCGAGGTCGACCTCCCCGATCTCGGTGGCCTTGACGATCACGACCCGCATGCCCGCCATGACGGCCGACGCGGCGTTGGTGCCGTGCGCCGAGCTCGGGATCAGGCAGACGTCGCGACGCTCGTCGCCGTTGCTGCGGTGCCAGGCGCGGATGGCGAGCAGGCCGGCCAGCTCGCCCTGCGACCCGGCGTTCGGCTGCACGGAGACGGCGGCGTAGCCGGTGACCGCGGCGAGCCACGACTCGAGCGTCTCGACGAGCTCGATCATGCCCGCGGCGTCCTCGGCCGGCACGAAGGGGTGCAGGTCGGCGAAGCCGGGCCAGCTGATCGGCTCCATCTCGGCGGTCGCGTTCAGCTTCATGGTGCACGAGCCCAGCGGGATCATGCCGCGGTCGAGCGCGTAGTCGCGGTCGCTCAGCGTGCGCAGGTAGCGCAGGAGCTGGGTCTCGCTGCGGTGCTCGGCGAACACCGGGTGGGTGAGGATCGCGTCGTCGCGGACGAGCGCCTCGGGCAGCGCGTCGGCGGCGGGACCCTGGTGGGAGCCGGCGACCCCGAACGCACGCCACACGGCCTGCAGGTGCGGCACGGTGGTGACCTCCGACGTCGAGACGGCCACGTGGTCGGCGTCGACCCTGCGCAGGTGGATCCCCTCGGCGCGGGCCCGGCCGACGACGGCGTCGGCCTCGCCGGGCACCCGGGCGACCACGGTGTCGAAGTACGTCTCGTGCAGCACCTCGACCCCGCCGGCCACGAGGCCCGCCGCGAAGGTCGTCGCGGCGGTGTGGACGTGCTGCGCGATCCGCCGCAGGCCCTCGGCGCCGTGGTAGACGGCGTACATCGAGGCCGTCACGGCCAGCAGCACCTGCGCCGTGCAGATGTTGGAGGTCGCCTTCTCACGACGGATGTGCTGCTCGCGGGTCTGCAGCGCCAGCCGGTACGCCGGACGTCCGTCCTTGTCGACCGAGACGCCGACGAGGCGCCCGGGCAGGTGTCGCTCGAGCCCGTCACGCACGGCCATGAAGCCGGCGTGGGGCCCGCCGTAGAACATGGGGACGCCGAAGCGCTGCGACGAGCCGACCACGACGTCGGCGCCCAGCGAGCCGGGTGAGCGCAGCAGCACCAGGGCGAGCGGGTCGGCGACGACGACGGCCAGGCCACCCGCCGCATGGACCGCCTCGATGGCCCGCGACGGGTCGGTGACGGCGCCGTCGGCCGCCGGGTAGGCGACGATCGCGCCCGCGACGTCCGCGGGCACGTCGTCGGTGCCGAGGTCGACGTCGAGGAGCTCGATGCCCAGGGCCTCGGCGCGGGTGCGCACGACCGCGAGCGTCTGCGGCAGGAGGCGGGTGTCGAGGACGAGAGGACGCAGGTCCTTGCCACGGGCGGCGCGGCGCACGAGCGTCATCGCCTCGGCGGCTGCGGTGCCCTCGTCGAGCAGGGAGGCGTTCGCGGTGGTCAGGCCGGTCAGGTCGGCGACCATCGTCTGGTAGTTCAGCAGCGCCTCGAGCCGGCCCTGCGAGATCTCGGGCTGGTAGGGCGTGTAGGCCGTGTACCAGGCCGGGTCCTCCAGCACGTTGCGTCGGATGACGGCCGGCGTCACGGTGGGGTGGTAGCCGAGGCCGATCATCGAGACGCCCGGGTTGTTGCGGGAGGCGAGGGCCTTCAGCGTGCCGAGCGCGGCCTGCTCGCCGAGCGCCGCGGGGAGCGTCGGGGCCGACGTCGCGCGGATCGACTCCGGGACGGCGGCCTGCATGAGCGAGTCGAGGGACGTGTGGCCGATGCGCTCCAGCATGGCCTGCTGGTCGCTGGCACGCGGGCCGATGTGCCGGTCGACGAAGACGTCGGTCGGTGCCGTCAGCGGGCTGGTCGTCGAGGGGGCGTCAGAGGACATGCAGGGACTCCAGGGATCGAGGTCTGGTTTCCCTCCCCTCCTGTCACGTCCGCACGGTGACGTGCGCTCCAGGGTGGCCTCGTCCGCATGGTCCGTGGTGCCTGAGAGGTTCCGGGGAGGAATTGCCCCTTCGGCGCCGCCTGGGCGATCTCTCCCACGCGTGGTCGACAGCGGTCCTACGGTACCAGCGTGGCGCCCGTCAGCTGGTCAGACGGGCACGACGACGCGCCGACAGCTCGTCGTCGGCGGTCTCCGGAGCGACCGAGCGCTCGCTCGGCAGCTCGTGCAGCGACCCCTCGATCTCCTTCCAGACACCACCGATGGCGATGCCGAAGACGCCCTGTCCGCCCTGGAGGAGGTCGATGACCTCGTCGGCGGAGCGGCACTCGTAGACGCTGGCGCCGTCGCTCATGAGCGTCACCTGGGTGAGGTCGTCGGTCCCGCGCTCGCGCAGGTGCTCGACCGCAGTGCGGATCTGCTGCAGCGAGACGCCGGCGTCGAGGAGCCGCTTGATGATCTTGAGGAGCAGGATGTCCTTGAAGGAGTACAGGCGCTGCGTGCCCGAGCCCGTCGCCGAACGGACGGTCGGCTCGACCAGCTTGGTCCGGGCCCAGTAGTCGAGCTGGCGGTAGGTGATGCCGGCCGCGCTGCAGGCGGTCGGACCGCGAAAGCCCGTGTCGCGCGGGAGCGGCTCGACGTCGTCGGTGAACAGCAGGCCTTGGTCGCCGGCCTGCGCCGCGGCCTCGGCGGCCTCCAGGGCCGTCGCGTCGTCGTCGCGTCGCTCGATCATCGGGTCTCGCCTTCCAGACAAGGGTGAGGGGGAAGACCACCTCGGCGAAACTACAACGGTGTTCGCGTGCGGCAGTGCTCTCACGGTAGGCCCGGCGCGGACTCCGGTCAATCACTGCGACGGCGTGTCGCAACCCTTGCGTGAGGGTTGAGGGTTCGGGCGTCGACCCACTGGGTCAGGCGAAGTCCTCGGGCTCCACGTGGTCGAGGAACGTGCGGAACCGCTCCACCTGCTCGTCCTCCTCGCGCGTCGAGGCGATGCCGGCCTCGTCGAGCACGTCCTCCGTGCACAGGATGCGGGCCCCGCAGCGCAGCGCGAGCGCGATGGCGTCGGACGGACGGGCGTCGACCGTCGCGCCCGAGGCGAAGACCAAGGTGGCGAAGAACACGCCGTCGTCCACGTCGACGATGTGGATCTCGGTGAGCTCGTCGCCGAGCGCCTCGACGACGCGCTGCATGAGGACGTGCGTGAGGGGACGCGGGGTCGCCTCGTCCTGCTGGGCGAAGGCGATGGCCGAGGCCTCGACCGCACCGATCCAGATGGGCAGGTAGCGCGCACCCTCGCTCTCGCGCAGGAGCACGAGCGGCTGCTTGGTGGGCATCTCGACCCGTACGCCGAGGACGTCGAGCTCGCGCACGGTCAGTCCCGGAGCCGGTGCCGCAGGAGCACCGTGTGCAGACGCATGAGGAGGGCGGCCAGCTCCCCGAGCTGCTCCGCCGCGGCGGCCTTGTCCTCGCGACGACGACGCTCCGGCACCGCGCGGCCCAGCAGGTCGGACTCGCGCTCCGCCGCCGTGCGCACCGCACGCAGGTGGCGCGGCTCCACGCCGAGCGCGGACAACCGGACGACCGCGTCGACCACGACGAGGTCGTCGCCGTCGTACGCGTGCTGGCCCGGGCGACGCTCGAGCAACCCGTGCTCCTCGACCTGGGCGAGCAGCTCCTCGCTCGCGCCGGTGCTCTCCAGCACCTCCTCGCGGCTCAGCCGCATCCGGCTGCGGCCCTCCAGGAAGGCGCCCGGCGTCGGCAGGCCGTCGGCGTCGCTGGAGACCTCCGGCACGCGGACGTTGCCGTCGAGGTCGGTCTGCGGCACGAGGCCGCGGTCCATCTCGTCGAGCGCCTGTCGGATCGTGCTCAGGGGCCAGTACCGCTTCTGCTGGCGCAGCACGAACCGGAGCCGCTCGACGTCGTCGAAGGAGAACTTGCGGTACCCCGAGGGCGTCCGCTCCGGCTCGAGCAGACCCTCCCGCTCGAGGTAGCGGATCTTGCTGATGGTCAGCGACGGGAACTCCTCGCGGAGCTCCGCCAGGACCTTGCCGATCCCGAGCCGAGCCGTCTCCGGCAGCGGCTGGGTCACGCCTGGCCCCGCTGCGCGCCCGCGAAGTAGATGAGCCGGTACTTGCCGATCTGGACCTCGTCGCCGCCACCGAGCGCGATGTCGCCGTCGATGCGGTCGCGGTTGACGTAGGTGCCGTTGAGGCTGCCCAGGTCGCTGACGACGTAGCCGCGGCCGGACCGGCTGAACACGGCGTGGCGGCGCGAGACGCTGATGTCGTCGAGGAAGATGTCGCTGTCGGGGTGTCGCCCGACCGACACCGTGTCGGTGTCGAGCAGGAACCGCGCCCCGGCGCCCGGACCGCGCTGAACCAGCAGCATCGCGCTGCCCGCCGGCAGGTTCTCCACCGCGTCGACGTCGGCCGAGGTCATCTCCTCGGTGTCGGCGTCGATCAGCGGGATGTGCGTGGTCTCGTCCGGGACGTTGCCGTGCTCGGGACCGGGCGAGGTCATCGGATCACTCCTGGCTGTGCTCGAAAGGTGGTGGCTCGAGAGGTGCGGGCTGGGCCGCGAGGGCTGGGCTGCGAGGTCTCACCCCGGGGTCGAGGGTCGACGTGACCAACCTAGCACCCGTACCAGGTCGGGCCGGGTGGTCCGGCCCGACCTCAGGACGAGACGAGAGCCGTGTACTGCTCGGGGGCGAGCAGCGCGGCGGTGGCATCGTCGTCGGCGGCCCGCACCTTGAACAGCCAGCCCTCGCCGTAGGGGTCGGAGTTGATGACCTCGGAGGCACCGTCGAGGCTCTCGTTGCGAGCCACGACCTCGCCGCTGACCGGGCTGAAGACGTCGCTCACCGACTTCGTCGACTCCAGCTCCCCCACGACCGACCCGGCCTGGACCTCGTCGCCGACGTCGGGCAGGTCGACGTAGACGATGTCGCCGAGCTGGTCCTGCGCGAAGTCGGTGATGCCGACGACGAGGACGTCGCCCTCCACGCGCACCCACTCGTGCTCTTCGCTGTAGTACAGGTCCTCAGGGATCACGCGGCGCTCCTGCTCGGTGTGTGGTGGTGCTGGGAAGGTGGTCGTCGGTCGCTCAGGGCGCGCCGACGTCGGGACGAGCGTACTCGGGGGTGCGCACGTCAGCCAGGGCCGTGATGGTGATCGTCGAGCGGCGGGCGACGGCGGCCTGCGCGCCGCGCGCCTGCAGCAGGTCGCGCACGCCGCCGCGGAAGGTGATGGACTCCTCGAGCGTGCTGGGGTCGCCGATCACGTCGAACACGTAGGGGCTGCTGACCTGGCGTCCGCCGATGCGCAGACCCTGCTCGTCGTCGAGCACGTACGTCTGGGCGACGACCCGCGCCGTGTCGTTGACGACGATCGCCTCCGCCCCGGCCTCGCGGAGCTCCTGCAGGACGTCGAGCACCAGACCGGCGTCGACGAGCCCGTCGGGGTCGGAGACGGTGAGCCGCACGCCCGGGCCCGTCGCGCCGACCGAGCCGGCGAGCACGGCGAGCTCCTCGGCACGCTGGCGGGCGACGTCCTCGGCCTCGGCGGCGCCGCCGCGGGACGCGCGCAGCCGGTCGCGGGTGGCGGTGAGCTCGTCGATCTGGCCGGCGAGCCGCTCGTTGGCGACGTCGACGGACTTGAGCAGCTCGACCAGCTCGACGCCGCGCAGCGAGCCGTAGTCGGTCGCGTCGTCCTGGCCGACCTGCACGGTCATGGCGAACGCCAGCCCGCCGACGAGCAGCGCGACCAGCACCTGCGACCCGGCGCGCCGGTGCGGTGCCGCCCGGTGCGGCCGCTCCGTGTCAGGCATGGAAGATCCTGCGGCGGATGGCGGCGGCGTTGGCGAAGATGCGGATGCCGAGCACGACGACGACGCCGGTCGAGAGCTGCGAGCCGACGCCGAGCTGGTCGCCGAGGAAGACCATGAACCCGGCGATGGTCACGTTGGAGATGAACGAGACGACGAACACGCGGTCGTCGAAGCGACGCTCGCCGAGCGCCCGCAGCGCGCCGACGACGGCATCGAGCGCGGCGACGATCGCGATCGGGAGGTACGGCTGCAGCCAGAGCGGCACGTCGGGCTGGAGGAAGAGGCCGAGGCCGACACCGACGACGAGTCCGATCACCGGGATCACGGTCTGCCCTCCCCTCGTGGACCGTCCGCCGCCGGGAGAGGCTCCGCGCGGCGCAGCGTGGTCCGTTGCTCGGGCGCCGACGGCACCACCTCGTCGTCCGATGGTGCCATGCCCACGGAGATGCCGGCGTCCTCGGCGCGCTCCTGGAGGTAGCGTCCCGCGAGGTTGGACTGCAGCCGGGACCGCAGCACCGCACCGTCGCCGAGGGCCACGATCCGCACCGGCACCTCGATGCGGCGGAAGTTCACCGTGATCGCGCCGTCGAGGGAGGAGATCGCCGAGGTCTCGGCGAGCCGCTGACCGCCGACCGACACGGCCTCGGCACCCGCGTACCAGAGCCCGTTGACCACGGCGACGACGTCCTGCGCGGTGACGCGGCCCGCGCGGGCACCGTCGGGGCTGCCCGCCATGGTGACCACCAGAGCCGTGCCGCGCAAGGACCGGGCCCCGGCCAGGACGGTGTCGGCGGCGACGTCGGTCGAGGTCTCCGCGGTCGAGCCGCCCTGCAGCGACGCGACCTGCTGGCGCAGCGCGCCGACGGCCTCCTGCCGCGCGGCCAGGACGTCGCGCCGGTCGGCGACGTCGGCGACGAGCGTGCGTCGCTCCAGCTCCGAGCCCGGTCGCTCGGTCTGGGTCTGGACCGCGGTGACCGTGAGCATCGCCGCGAGCACCGCGACCACCACGCCCACGGCCGGGGTCGCGACGGCGCGCTGGCCGTACCGCTCCCCCGCCCGCACGACGTAGTAGTCGTCGTCGAGCGCGTTCTCCGCGACCTGCTCCAGCAGGCTCTCCGCAGGACGGACGACAGCCACGGCCGACCTCAGCGAGCGAGGGGCTCGGTCGTGGCGAGGAGGCGTCGCACCTGGAAGGCGTAGAGGACACCGCCCCACCAGTACAGACCGACGCCCCAGATCGCGAACGCCCAGCCGAAGACCTCGGCGAGGTCGGCGACCGTGCCCGACCCGTCGCCGAGCAGCAGCAGCGGGAAGGCGTAGAGCAGCCCCGCCGTGGCGGCCTTGCCCAGGAAGTGCACGGGCAGCGAGCTGTACCCGCGGGTGCGCAGGAACGGCACGAGGCTGAACAGGAACACGTCGCGCAGCGGGAGCAGCACCGCGAGCCACCACGGGATGATGTCGCGCAGCGCCAGCCCGACGACGACGGCGAGGATGTACAGCCGGTCGGCGACGGGGTCGAGGATCGCGCCGATCTTCGACGTCTGGTTCAGCCGGCGGGCCAGCTTGCCGTCGAGGTAGTCGGTGACGCCGGAGACGACGAGCACGAGCAGCGCCAGCACGTCCTCCTCGGGCCCGAGGACGAGCCACAGGAAGACCGGCAGCAGCACGATCCGGACCACGCTGAGCAGGTTGGGGATCGTGACGAGCCTGTCCTCACCCACGTCGACCCTCTCGCAGCTCCTTCATCGCGCGCTCAGCCTAGGGCATCGTCGACGGGGCGGGTGACTGCCGGGCCCGTCCGCATCGCGGGCCGGTCTTGCGTGGGCTTGAGCGACTGACAGACTGAGGGAGCACGATCCGTAACGACATCCGCGGGCACCGCGAGTGCCCCGACCTAGGAGGACGCGTGGCCGACTACACCCTGCCCGACCTGCCCTACGACTACGGTGCGCTGGATCCGCACATCTCCGGCAAGATCATGGAGCTGCACCACAGCAAGCACCACCAGAACTACGTCAACGGCCTGAACACGGCCCTCGAGAAGCTCGAGGCGTCCCGCGCCGACGGTTCGTACGACACGATCAACCTGCTCGAGAAGAACCTCGCGTTCAACCTCGGCGGCCACATCAACCACTCCATCTTCTGGAAGAACCTGTCTCCGGACGGTGGCGACAAGCCGACCGGCGAGCTGGCCGCGGCGATCGAGGACAACTTCGGCTCCTTCGACGCCTACCGCGCGCAGTTCGAGGCGACGGCGCTCGGGATCCAGGGCTCCGGCTGGGCGATCACCGCCTGGGACACGCTGGGTCAGAAGCTGGTCATCGTCCAGCTGTACGACCAGCAGTCCAACATCCCGGCGACGCTGATCCCGATCTCCCAGCTCGACATGTGGGAGCACGCCTTCTACCTCGACTACCTCAACGTCAAGGGCGACTACGTGAAGGCGTTCTGGAACATCGCGAACTGGGCCGACGCCCAGGAGCGGTTCACCGCGGCCACGAGCGGCGGCCAGGTCCTCTTCTGAGACCCGGCAGCCCGCCACGCACGAGGGCCCCGCACCGATCTCGGTGCGGGGCCCTCGTGCGTGCGGCGGCGGGACCCAGGCGGCCGGGCTCAGGCGTCGGGGTCGCGGCGCTTGCCGTGCTCGGCGAGGTCCTTGAGCCGAGCGTTGTAGGCGGCGAGGGCGGCGTCGCCGTCGCGGTCCGCGGCACGGTCGATCCGGCGTGCCTCGCGCTGGTCGGAGCGGAACCACTGAAAGAGCAGCGCGATCATGACGAGCACGAGGGGCACCTCGCCGAGGGCCCAGGAGATGCTGCCGCCGAGGTACTGGTCGGCGAGGAGGTCCGTCCGGTACGGCCGGTCGATGGTGGTCCAGTACGGCTCGGCCAGGACCCGCGCCGACGACATGATCGCGATCGAGAAGAACGCGTGGAACGGCAGCGTGACCAGCATGATCCCGAACCGGGCGAGCGGCGGGAGACGTCGCGGCGACGGGTCGACGCCGATGATGACGTAGTAGAAGAGCGACCCGACGAGCAGGAAGTGCAGCTCCATGGCGGTGTGGCCCCAGTGCTCGCGCATCAGGAAGCCGAACAGTGGCGTGAAGTACAGCGCGTAGAGGCTGCCCACGAACAGCACCGGCGGCACGACCGGGTGCGTGAGCACGTGCAGGAAGCGGGACGCGAGGAACGACGTCAGCAGGGTCCGGGGCGACACGTCGCCCGGCTGGCGGGGCCCGGGCAGGGTGCGCAGCGCAAGGGTCACGGGTGCGCCGAGCACGAGGAAGATCGGCGCGACCATCGAGAGCAGCATGTGCGAGACCATGTGCGCGCTGAACATCACGTGCGAGTAGACCCCGAGCCCACCGATGGTCGACCACGCCACCACGAGGAGACCGACGAACCAGGCGACGGTGCGGCCGACGGGCCAGGCGTCGCCGCGGCGGCGCAGCACGAGGAGCCCGCGGACGTAGAGGGCGGCGCCGAGCACGACGATCGTGAGCCCCAGCCCGTTGGGCGTGAAGCCGAGGGCCATGCGCAGGACGTCGGGCGCGGGCGGCACGGGCCCACCGAGCAGCTCCTGCGCGGGCGTGGTGAGGATGTCCCCGACCGGCGTCGGCGTGCGCGAGAGTGCCACCGCCAGGCCGATCGTCGCGGCCATGAGCAGCACCTCCGACGTCGCGACCGACAGGAACCCGGCGTCGCGGTCGGCGAGCCGTCGGCGCTGGACCCAGCCGAACCAGCCGAGCGCGACGAGCGCGACGACCTTGGCGAGGACGAGCTGTCCGTACCCGGTGCCGACGACGTCGGTGACGCTGCGCAGCCGCACCGCGGCATTCACCACGCCGGAGACCCCGACCACCACGAACGCCCAGAGGGCGAGCACCGAGTAGCGGCGCAGTGCGGGGGCGAGCCGCTTGCTGCCGCGCCAGGCCACCCAGGTCAGGGCGACGAGCCCGCCGACCCACAGGCAGACACCCACGAGGTGCAGCAGCAGGCTCAGCGCGGCGAGGTCGTGCGAGCCCGACGACGCCGAGTGGCCGGCGAACGCGACGGGGACGAGCGAGGCGAGGACGACGCCGAGCACGACTGCGAGGCGTCGGACGGCGATCGTCCAGCGCAGGACCGCCCACGCCAGCGCGCCGACGAGGACCTGCAGCAGCACGACCCCGCCGGTCGCGGTCGTCGCGAGCTCCGAGAGCAGCGGGAACGTCAGCGAGCCGATCGGCCGGGCGAACACGTCGGCGACGGTGAGGACGTAGAGCACGATGCTGAGCAGCGACCACGCCGCCGCGACGCGGGCGGCGCCGCGGACCGCGTCGACCGACAGGCCCTGCACGTCGTCGGCCGACGTCGGCAGCAGGGCGACGACCGCGAGCAGCAGGCCGACGAGGACCACGAGCAGACCGTCGGAGACGACCGACGCGAGCGGCAGCGACCAGCCCACGAGCGGGCCCGGGTCCGGGAGGCCCTCGGGTACCTGCTGGGGCGCCCCTCCACCCAGGCTGAGCGCAGCCACGCAGGCCGCGGACGCGACCAGGAAGCTGGCGACGGTGGTGCGCAGGATGCTCACGCGTGCTCCTCGGTCCGGCGGCGCAGGAGCGGCCAGACGATCAGGACGACGGCCACGAGGCCACCGCCGACGGCCCACCACAGGTGCTCTGCGTGGCGGTGGATGAAGGACTCCGAGGTGTCGTCCTGGCGGGGGGCCTGCTCGACCGTGCGACCCGCGGTGGTGCGGAAGGTCGACTCCCCCGCGATCGGGTGGCCGTCGGCGGAGACCACGCGGTACGCGATCGTGTAGGTGCCGCGCTGGCCGTCGGCCGTGCCGTCGCGCAGCCGACCGGTGACCTCGCGGTCCCGAGCGCTGACGTCGAGCGGCACGCGGCTGCCGTCGGGCGCGGTCAGCACCAGCTCGGAGCGGGTGACCGGCTCGTTGAACTCGAGCGTGACCGTGCCCGGCACCTCCTCGACGACGGCCTCGTCGGCGGGGTCGGTGCCGACGAGGGCCGCGTGCGCCGACGCCGGACCGGCGGTCAGCGCCGGCGCCAGGAGGACGGGCAGGAGCAGCAGGACGACCAGGGCTCTACGCACGGCGTCGATCCTGCCGCAGGACACCCAGGAGCGCCGCGACCGCGACCACGAGGGCCGCTCCGCCGAGGACGCGACCCAGGACGTCGGAGCCGGACCCGCCGGACTCGTGCGCGCCCGACTGGTGCTCGCCGGCGTCGTCGCCGGTGGCGGAACCGCCGTGCGCGTGGCCGCCCTCGCCGGCGGGCAGCAGGCTGAGCGTCGGGGCGGGCTTGTCGGGCTCGGTGTCGCCCTGCTGCACCTGGTCCCAGTCGACGACCTCGCCGTCGGAGTAGGTCTGCTCGGCCTCGAACCGGATGCTGTCGGCGTCGGGGAACGGGCCGCCCGACAGGGCGAACTCGTCGAACTCCCCCGGCGGGATGCCGTCGCCGTCCGCGGTCCACGTGACCGTGCGGACGGCTCGGGTGATCTCGGTGCCGTCGACCTCGACGGGCGCGGGCAGGCGGCCCTCGCGCGTCGTGATCGTCCAACCGGGCTTGGTCTGGGCGGTGAGGTGCAGGAAGGGAGCGTCCGCGGGCAGCGTCACGACGAGCTTCGTCGTGTCGGCCGTGTCGGACTCGGTGGGCACGCGGAAGACGATCTTGCCGTAGCCGTCGCGTGCCGCGTCGGGCGAGGAGACGCCGACGTGGGCGACGGCGGGGCCGGCGACGGCCACCGTGGCGAGAGTGAGGGCCGCGGCGGCGGCGAGACGGGTCGGACGGGTGGTGGGCATGACGGGACCTTCGGGTACGAGGGGCTGGTGGACGGGCTCACGCCGTCAGCGGCGGGGCCCGGCCCGAGGGCCGGGGGCCCGCGTCGCTCCCCTCGCGCACCAGGACGCCCGACGTGACGCCCGTCCTGCGACGTGCCAGCACCACGAGGCCGGGCACGCGCACGAGCCCGACGACGGTGTCGGCGGCCCGCCACCAGAGGTCCTCGGCGCGACGCAGTACGAGCAGGCTCACCAGCGTCGCGAGGGCGTGCGCCCCGAGCATCCTCGTGTCGTGGGACCCGGACGGCGTGGCGAGCAGGTGCGCCGCGACCTGGCCGAGCACCAGCAGGCCGAGCAGCTGGGACGACGTGAGCCTGCGCGCGCCGACCAGCCGGGTCACCAGCGCGGCGCCGGTGGCCACGAGGACGACGGCCGCGGAGGGCACCTCGCCACCGGCCAGGACGTGGGCGGAGGTCGCGCAGGCCGCCACTGCCACGCCCACGAGCGCAGGGCGGAGGAGCCGCGGGCCCAGCCCGCGTGCCGCCGTCCCGCTGCGCGTCGTCACCCCACGAGGGTAGTCGGGACGGACCACGGGCCTGGCGGCGGCCGTTACGGTGGGAACCATGTCCGACATGCAGCAGACCGCCGGCATCATCGCGCTCGACGAGCGGTGGGGTGCCCACAACTACCACCCCCTCCCCGTGGTGATCTCCGAGGCCGAGGGCGCATGGGTGACCGACGTCGACGGTCGCCGGTACCTCGACTTCCTCTCCGGGTACTCCGCGCTCAACTTCGGGCACCGCCACCCCGACCTGGTCCGAGCCGCGCACGAGCAGATCGACCGGCTCACCCTGACCTCCCGCGCCTTCCACAATGACCAGTTCGGCGCCTTCTGCGCCGAGCTCGCCGAGCTCACCGGCACCGAGATGGTGCTGACGATGAACACCGGCGCCGAGGCCGTCGAGTCCGCCATCAAGGTCGCCCGCAAGTGGGCCTACGAGGTCAAGGGTGTCGCCTTCGACGCGGCCGAGATCATCGTCGCCACGCACAACTTCCACGGCCGCACGACCACCATCGTCTCCTTCTCCGACGACCCGGTCGCGCACGACAACTACGGCCCCTTCACGCCGGGCTTCGTCACCGTCCCCTACGGCGACGCGCAGGCCGTGCGCGACGCCATCGGCCCGAACACCGCCGCCGTCCTCATGGAGCCGATCCAGGGCGAGGCCGGCGTGGTGGTGCCGCCCGCCGGGTTCTGGGCCGACGTGCGCGACGCCTGCACCGAGAACGAGGTGCTGCTCATCGCCGACGAGATCCAGTCCGGTCTCGCCCGCACGGGCCGCCTCTTCGCGCTCGACCACGAGGGCGTGCGGGCCGACCTGTACACCTTGGGCAAGGCGCTCGGCGGCGGCATCATCCCCGTCTCGGCGGTCGTCGGACGCGCCGACGTCCTCGGGGTGCTGCGGCCAGGGTCGCACGGCTCGACGTTCGGCGGGTACCCGGTCGCGTGCGCGGTCGGCCGCGCGGTCGTCGGCCTGCTCGCGACGGGTGAGTTCCAGGAGCGATCCGCCGACCTCGGCCGGCACCTGCACGACCGGCTCGAAGCCCTCCTCGGGCAGGGCGTCGCCGCCGTGCGCGGTCGAGGCCTGTGGGCCGGCGTCGACCTCGACCCCCTGGGACGTACCGGACGCGAGGTGTCGATGGCGCTGCGCGACGAGGGCGTGCTGTGCAAGGAGACGCACGAGCGGACGCTGCGCATCGCCCCGCCGCTCGTCATCACGCGGGACGAGATCGACCACGCGGTCGACGCGCTCGAACGTGCGCTGAAGGTCTGATCCGTGGGCACGCTGCTCGCCGTGCTCGCGCTCGTCGCGGGGCTGGTGCTGCTGCTCGTCGTGGTGGGTCTCGTCCGGCTCGCGCTGGTGCGACGTGGTCACCGCCGTCGGGTGGCCGGCTACGCACCCGAGGTGGTCGAGCAGGCGGGTCTCTTCGCGGTCGCCTCCGACCGGCAGACGCAGGTGCGGGGCATCGGCTCGCTGCTGCTCGGACGCGAGCACCTCGCGTTCGTGCCGCTCGTGGCCGGCCGCGACGTCGAGGTGCCGCGCGACGCGATCACCTCGGCGACCCTCTCGCGGACCTTCCTGGGCAGGTCGACCGGTGCCGACCTGCTGGTCGTCACCTGGTCCCTGGACGGGCTGGCCGACGCGGCGGCCTTCCAGGTGTCGGACCCGGCCGGTTGGCGCGACCGGCTCTCCTGAGGCTCAGCCGAAGAAGGTGGCGCCGCCGGGCGGGGCGGGCGACGCCTCGCTGCGGGCGTCCGTGAACGCCGTCCCGCCGGCCAGCCGGTCGCGCACCTGGACCGCGTCGAGCACACGGTAGGGGAACATCGACCCCGCGGCACGTCGTGCGAGGGGCGCCGGGTCGACCGGCGCACGCGATGCGACGACGAGGACGTTGCCGTGACGCCGCCCCTTGAGCGTCGCCGGCTCCGCGCTGACGACGACGTGCGGCAGGGCGGTCTCGACGGCCCGCAGCGCGTCGCGGACGAACGGGAACGGCGCGCGGTCGGCGAGGTTCAGCAGGACCAGCCCCTGCGGTCCGGCCACGCGCGCGACGTCCGCGTACCACTCACACGTCACGAGGTCCGCCGGGACGCTCGCCCCCGCGAACGCGTCGACGACGACGAGGTCGTAGGCGGCGTCGCGCAGGCTCGCGACGCCGGCGCGTCCGTCCTCGGCACGCACGCGGATGCCGCTGCGCTCGGGCAGCGGCAGCTCCGCCCGGACGAGCGCCGTCAGCTCGGCGTCGGGCTCGAGCACGAGCTGGCGGGAGCGCGGGCGCGTGGCGGCCACGTAGCGCGCCAGCGTCATGCCCGCCCCGCCGACGTGCAGCGTGCGGACCTGCACGCCCGGCGCCCATGCCGTGTCGACGACGTCGGCCATGCGGCGCACGTAGTCGAACTCGAGGTGCGTCGGGTCGTCGAGGTCGACGTGCGACTGCTCGGTGCCGTCGACCCGCACCGTGGCCGCGCGCGGGCGGTCCCGGTCGGGGACCACCTCCACCACCCGGGTCACCAGGGCACGTCGACGTCGTCGCCGGTGACGACGCGCAGCACGCGCGGACCCTCTGGCAGGGCCACCGTGACGACGGCGCCGTCGCCGAGCTGGCGTCCGCGACGTGTCTCGACCTCGCCGTCGACCTGCACGTCGCCCGAGGCGACGAGCGCACCGGCCTGCGCACCCGACTCGGCGACGTCCGCGAACTTGAGCAGCTGACCCAGCCGGATCATGTCGCTGGTGATCGCGATGGTCTCCACGTCGTCCGGTCCCGTCATGACGTCCAGCCTAGGCCGGACCCGCCTAGGGTGGACGGGTGGAACCGAGCAGCGTGCGCGCCGACGTGTGGGTGTGGTCGGTGCGCCTGTTCGCGTCGCGCTCCGCCGCGAGCGCCGCGTGCAAGGGCGGACAGGTGCACGTGAACGGCCGCCGCGCCAAGCCCTCGCAGCCGGTGCAGGTCGGCGACCGGGTCGAGGCGACCACGCCCGGAGGCCCCCGGGTCGTCGAGGTGCGTCGCGTGCTGACCAAGCGCGTCGGTGCCGCCGTGGCGGCCGAGTGCTACACCGACCACACACCACCACCCCCGCCGCGCGAGGAACGTCTCGCCATGCCCCGCCGCGACCGCGGTGCCGGACGGCCGACCAAGCGCGAGCGTCGCGAGATGGATCGCTTCCGCGGTCGCTGAGCCGTGGTCAGCGGCGGGCGAGCAGCGGCAGCAGGTGCTCGGCCGCGAGCGGCGCCAGGGCGACGTCGGGGGCGTGCGGGTCGACCCAGCGGGCCTCCTCGATCTCCGCGGCCACCTGGTGGGTCGGGTCGTCGAGCCGCAGGGCGAAGCAGTGCGCCAGGAGGTCGTGTCCTGCCTCGTTCGCGGCGACGGTGCGGATGGTGCCGAGCGGCGCGAGCCGGGCCGGGTCGACCAGCAGACCGAGCTCCTCGGCCAGCTCTCGCACCAGCGCCTCGACGTGGGACTCCCCCGCCTCGGGCTTCCCGCCCGGGTTCATGAACAGCGTGGTCCCGCGCTTGCGCACGAGCAGCGTGCGACCGTCCGCGCGGGTGGCGAGCGCCGCGACGACCTCGATGACCGGACGCGCGGTCACGGTCGGCTCACGGGGTGGGCGACGGCAGCGCGCCGCCCCACTTGTCGGTCCACGTCGGCGCCGACGCGAGCACGTCGAGCAGCGTGTCGAGGTCGGGGTCGATGGTGACGATGTGCTGCTGCGCCTCCCGCACGAACCCGTCCACGACCATGCGGTCGAGCACGGCCCGCATCGGCGACCAGAAGCCCTCCACGTCGAGGAACCCGGACCGCTTCGCGTGGATCGTGAGCTGCGCCCACGTCCACTGCTCGGCGACCTCCTCGAGAGTGCCGGCGCCGCCCGGGAGGGCGAGGAACGCGTCGGCGAGGTCGGCCATGAGCGCCTTCCGCTCGTGCATCGTGTCGACCACGTGCAGCTCGGTGCAGCCGGTGTGGGCGAGCTCGCGGTCGTGCAGCGACCGCGGGATGACGCCCACGACGGTGCCACCTGCCGCGAGCGCGGCGTCGGCCACGGTGCCCATGAGCCCCACACGACCGCCGCCGTAGACGACGGTGATGCCCCGCTCGGCGAGCGTGCGTCCGACGTGCTCGGCTGCCGCGGCGTACGCCGGGCTCGTGCCGTGGCTGGAGCCGCAGAAGACCGCGACCGCACCGAGGGCGGTGCTCACGCGTCGTCCTCGAGCGCCTCGCGCAGCGCGGCGACGGCCTGCGGTCCACCGGCGAGCGACCAGCGCAGCCCGGCGACGTCGACCTGCTCGGCGGCTCCGCCCGCACCGCGCACGAGGGCCGCGCCCGGCAGCCAGTCCCAGGCCGGGGTGCTGTGCTGGAACCAGGCGCCGAGCCGTCCGGTGACGACGCCCACGAGGTCCATCGATCCCGAGCCGTGCATGCGCAGCGTCGCCGGCAGGGCGGCGGCCCGCAGGAACGGCTCGCGCACGTGGGCGTCGGAGACGTTCCCGGGGTGGAGGTAGGTGGCGGCACCCACGGTGGTCACGTCGACGTCGCGCACGGGCTCGACGACGGACCCGTTCCACGTGGTCGGCAGGTCGGGCCCGCCCACGAGCACGCCGTCGCGGGCGTGGGCCACCGCGCCCAGCACCAGCGTGTCGCCGTCGAGCAGGGCCACGGCGGAGCACCAGTAGTCGGACCCGCTCGCGAAGTTGTAGGTGCCGTCGACCGGGTCGATCACCCAGCGGCGGCCGGAGATGCCGGGCTCGTCGGTGCCCTCCTCCCCCAGCAGGCCGTCCTCGGGACGCAGACGTCGCAGCATGTCGACGACGAGCGCCTCCGCGGCGTGGTCGGCGGCGGTGACGACGTCGGAGACCGACGTCTTGCTGCGCACGTCGAGGTCGGAGCCCTCGCGCATGCGGGCGGCCAGCGCGACGGCCTCGGTGACCAAGCGGACCGCGAGGTCGGCGTCGGACAGGACGGACGGGTCGGCGGCGAGGTCGCTCACGCGTCCATCCTGCCGTGCCGGTGGAGGCCGCGGCAGCGCGGGTCGGGGCCGGCGGGCGTCGTCAGTCGATGGGTGCGGCGGCCAGGCGGTCGCGGACCGTGCCGATCAGGCGGCGCAGGGTGGCCAGGTCGGCGTCGTCCATCTCGAGGACGTCGGCGGCGTGCTCGTAGAGCCGGTCGGCCAGCGGTCGCAGCGCGGCGCCGGCCGGCGTCAGCGTGACGAGGGTCGAGCGCTCGTCCTGCGGGTTCCGCGCCCGCGTGACCCGCCCGTGCGCCTCGAGTCGTTTCACCAGCGGCGACAGGGTGCCGTAGTCGAGCCGCAGCCGCGCCGCGAGCTCCTTCACGCTCTGCCCGTCCTGCTCCCACAGCGCCAGCAGCACGAGGTACTGCGGGTACGTCAGGTCGTGCTCGTCCAGCAGCGGCCGGTACGCCGCCGTCATCTGGCGCGACGTCGAGTACAGGTCGAAGCAGAGCAGGTCGGACACCGTGGGAGTGCTCATCCTCCGATGGTACATCGTGCACGATGGATTCGACGGGGTTTCGTGTGCTTGCGTGGTGGGCTGGGCCCTGCGGGTGCGCTGCCTGCGGGGGCGTGGGGTTGCTGGCGCGTTGGCTGCGGGGGTCTCGCCTTGATGGTGCGTTGCCTGCGGCTGGTGCTGGGGCTGGTCTCCGAAAGGGCCTCGACCGGCAGCGGGCCTGGGGTGTCTTCGGGTCTCGGGGTCTGGCTTGGGCCTGTGGGTGACGCACGATTCTTCGTTTCTGCGTTCTGGGGCCACGGTTCTTCGTGTGCGCGTCCGGGCGGTGGATCTGCCACCTTCTGAGCGCTCTCCAGGTGGCAGATCCACCGCCGACGGGGTCAGACGTGGCAACGATGCTTCCTTCTCGTGGACCGTGCCACGAGAGGAGAATCTCGCGTCCCCCCAACGCAAAGGGCACCCACGATTCTTCATCCACGCGTGCGAGGCCGAACGCTTCGACGTTCACGCCGGGATCCCGTCGCCAACGCAGAATCTTGCTTCCTACCCAGCACCAACCCGCAGCCCGAGACCCCAGATGAGCGCCGCCGCCAGCCGCCCGGTCGAGGCCCTTGCGGAGACCAGCCCCAGCGAGGGCCGAGGCAGCGCACCAGCAAGCCCAGACCCCCTTCAGCAGCGCACCAGCAGGTCAAGACACCCTGCGGCAGCGCACCAGCAAGCGGAGACCCCCTGCGGCAGCGCACCAGCAGGTCGAGAACCCCTACCCCCGCGGCGCGCGCGGCGACCGCCGGTACGCCGAGACGGTGGGGTCGCCGGCGATCCAGAACCGCCACGGGATGTCGGCGGCCTGCGCGACGCCGACCCGGGGGCCGCTGGCGACGTCGGGCTCGTCGGTCGGTCCGGGGCCGAGGTGGACGCCGGTGGGGTCGAGGAGGTCGGTGCCGAGGTCGGTCGCGGAGATGCCGAGGGCCTGCGCGAGGTTCCCCGGGCCCCGGGCGAGGCGGGTGTCGGCGACGTCGCCGCGACGCTCCCGGGCGAGGTCGAGTCCGTCCACGACGCGTCCGGCCCGCACCAGCACGGCCGCTGCCTGCTCGGTCGGGCCGGTCACGACGTTCGCGCACCAGTGGATGCCGTACGAGCGGTACACGTAGAGGCGCCAGGGCGGGCCGTACATGATCTCCGAGCGCGGCGTCCGCGTGTACGCGTGCGACGCCGGGTCGAGGATCCCGCCGTACGCCTCGACCTCGGTGATCCGCACGGTCACCCCGTGACCGCGCAGCTCACGGCCGAGCAGCGCCACGGCCCGCGCGGCGACGTCGTCGTCCGACGTCACGGCAGGTCCGGGACCGCGGTCGCCCTCACCCACTGGTCGAAGAGGTCGGTCTGCTCCCCCGCGACGTCCGCGACGACGCGCTCCAGGTCGGCCGTGTCGGCGTTGGCGTGGCGGAAGCGGTCGGTCCAGGTCCGCAGCACCGTGAAGAAGGCGTCGTCGCCGACCCGGCGGCGCAGCGCGTGCAACGTGAGGGCGCCGCGCTTGTAGACCCGGTCGTCGAACATCAGGTCGGGGCCGGGGTCGGCGAGCAGCAGGTCCTGGTCCTTCGCCTGCAGCTTCGCGTGGTGGTGGCGCGCGCGCTCGTCGGCGCTCTCGCGGCCGGACTCCTCCGACCACAGCCACTCGGCGTAGCAGGCGAAGCCCTCGTGCAGCCAGATGTCGTTCCAATGCCGCAGCGTCACGCTGTTGCCGAACCACTGGTGGGCCAGCTCGTGCGCGATCAGTCGCTGCGCGTCCCACCCGTCGTGCAGGAGGTTCGGTCCGAAGATCGAGAGCCCCTGCGCCTCGAGCGGGATCTCGAGATCGTCGGGGGTGACGACCGCCAGGTACCGCTGGAACGGGTACGGGCCGAAGACCCGGTCGAAGAAGGCGACCATGGCGGGCTGGTCGGCCAGGGCATCTTGGGCCTGCTCCCGCAGGCTGCCAGGCGCGACGAAGCCGACGGGCACCGGCGACGTCGCCTGCTGCTCCTCGACGAAGTCGCCCACGTGCACGGTCGCGAGGTAGGTGGCCATCGGCTCGGGCTGGTCGAAGACCTGCACGACCCGTCCCGCGGTGCGTCGCCGCTCGCCGGGCACGCCGTTGCCGACGACGGTGAACGCCTGCGGCACCGAGAGCTCCAGCCGGAACGGCGCCTTCGCGGACGGCAGGTCGTTGCACGGGAACCACGACGGCGCGCCGTGGGGCTGCGAGGCGACGATCGCGCCCTCCTCGAGCTCCTCCCAGCCTGCGTCGCCGTCGGGTCCGCGCATCGGGTGCGGGCGGCCGCCGTAGGCGACCATGATCTCGGCCTCCTCGCCCTCCGCCAGCTCCCGACCCAGCTCGACGCTCACGGACGCGCGCTGCTGCCGGTACTTCGCGCGGGCGCCGTCGACGAGGAGCTTCTGCACCCGCAGGTCGTTGAGGTCCAGACGGACCTTCCGCAGCGGCTCGAGCGCACGCACGCCGAGGGTCGCGGTGCCGGTGAGCCGGTTGGACTCGGGGACGTAGTCGACGACGAGGTCGTAGCGTGTGACGGTGTACGACGGGTCGCCGTGGTGCGGGACGTAGCGCTCGTCGACGGACGCGGCCCGGCTCACGCGGGCGCCGTCGCGTCGGTCCAAGGTCCGATGGGGTTGCCGACCCAGCTGGTGCCGTCGGGCACGTGCTCGCCGCGCATCACCAGCGACCCGGGGCCGACTCGCGCGTGCCTGCCGATGCGTGCGGCCGGCAGCACGACGCCGTGCGGACCGAGCGTCGCCCCCGCGTCCAGCCTGACCTCGTCCATGCTGAGTATCCGATCATGGAAGAGGTGCGTCTGCACCACGCACCCCCGGTTGACGGTCGCGCCGTCGCCCACGGTCACGAGGTCGGGCTCGGGCCACCAGTACGTCTCGCACCAGACCCCCCGGCCGACGCGCGCCCCGAGGCTGCGCAGCCACAGCGGCAGCAGCGGCGTGCCCAGCGCCCAGCGGCAGAACCAGGGGGCGGCCACCACCTCGACGAAGGTGTCGGCGAGCTCGTTGCGCCACACGAAGCTGCTCCAGAGCGGGTGCTCCTCGGCCCTGACCCGACCGACGAGGACCCACTTGGCCGCAGTCGCGACGAGCGCCCCCACGACGCCGGCGGCGAGCAGGACCGGGCCGGCGACGAGCGCCGCGACCCACCACCCCGCACGGTCCGCGACCGTGACGATGCTGCCGGCGACGGCCAGGACGAGGAGGGCCGCTACACCGACGGCGAGCACGCGGCAGGCCTCGAGCGCCGCGCGCGCCACCCTGAGCCGTCGTCCCGGCTCGTAGGTGCGGGCCTCGTCGACCTCGCCGGCGGCGCGGCGGAGCCTCGTGGGCGGGCTCCCCAGCCACGACGACCCCTTGGTCGCCTTCGCGCGACGGGGTGCCGCCGACAGCACCGCGACCAGCCCGCGCGCCGGCACCTTGCGGCCGGGCGCTGCCATGCCCGAGTTGCCGACGAAGGCCCGACGCCCCACCTTCACGCGCTCGACCCGCAGCCACCCGCCACCGAGCTCGTACATGCCGAGCATCGTGTCGTCGGCGAGGAAGGCGCCGTCGCCGACCGACGTGAGGCTCGGCAGCAGGAGCACGGTCGACGCCTCCACGTCGGCCCCGACGTCGGCGCCGAGCGCGCGGAGCCACGTCGGCGTGAGGCTGCTGGAGTACAGCGGGAACAGCCACTCGCGGGCGCTGTCGAGGACGCGCAGCACCGTCCAGGCCGACCACGCCGCGCGGCCGTGCACGGGGTGCACCCCGGCCGCCACGCCGGTCGACGCACCCCGGACGACCGACCACACCAGCCCGGCGAGGACCAGCAGGGACCCGACCACGAGGACGGGCAGGAGCGCAACCAGCAGCAGCGCGAGGTCGGCGGGTGATTGCGGGTCGACACCGAGCGCCAGGGCCGCGCCGAGCGACGCCGCGGACACGAGCCCGACCGCGAGCGCCGGGAGCGCCGACAGCACGAGACCCGTCACCGCGTAGACCGTGGGCCAACCGCGACGGCGCGGTGCCGGCTCGAGCTCGGCCGGGCCACGCGCCTCACCGACGCGCGTCGCGGGGGCTCCGGCGGCGAAGCTGTCGTCGGCCACGTCGCCCAGCACCGTCGACCCTGCGCCGACCTCGGCGCGACGACCGACCACGACTCCGGGACCGAGCGTGCTGCGGACGCCGACGCGAGCCTCGGCCCGTACCCGGACCGGCCCCACGACGAGACGGTCGCCGTCGACCCACCAGCCCGAGAGGTCTGCCTCGGGCTCGACCGTGGACCCGCGGCCGAGGGTCAGCATGCCGGTGAGAGAGGGCAGCGCGTGCAGGTCGACTCCCGCACCCACCTTCGCGCCGAGCATCCGCGCGAAGACGGTCAGCACGCCGACGCTGGCGAGCGTGCCCACGCGGAGCTCCTCGACCAGGCGCTCGGCCGCCCACAGCCGCAGGTGCGTCGACCCGCCGCGCGGGTAGGTGCCGGGCGTCAGCCGACGCAGGAGCAGCCGCACGCCACCCGCGGCCGCGGCAGCCCGGACGGGCGGGAGCAGCAGCACCGCCGCGACCACGGTCGCCGTCCATCCGGGTCCCGGGAGCCACGACCAGTCCGTGGCGACGGCCAGCGCCTGCACCGCGAGCATCGTCCAGGCCACCCAGACCAGCCCGCCGACCGCGCGCAGCGGCAGGAGCAGGACCAGCTGGACCAGGCTCGACCGGCGGGGCACCGGCCGCACCTCGCGGACGTCGACGACGGCCGGGGTGGTGAGCGTGTCGAGACGAGCCGCGAGCGCACCCACCGTGGGCGCCTCGTAGACGTCGGCGACCGTCACCTCCGGGTGCGTCTCCCGCAGCCGAGCCACGAGCTGCGCCGCGGTGAGGCTCGAGCCACCGGCTTCGAAGAAGTCGTCGGCCGGCCCGCCGACGGCCGAGCCCAGGATGCGCGCCCACGCGTCGGCGACCAGCGCGGCGGTGCCGTCGAGCGACGCCTCGGTGCCGGTCTCGAGCGGCCACGGCAGGGCGTCGCGGTCGACCTTGCCCGACGTGCGGACCGGGATGGTCTCGACGACCGCGATGCGAGGCACCGCGGCCGCGGGCAGGCGCTCGCGCAGGGTCGCGCGCGCACTCCTCGCGTCCAGCGTCCCGTCGGTCACGACGTAGCCGACCAGGACGCTGTTGCCCGCCTCGGACCGACGCACGGACGCGGCTGCCGCCTCGACGCCGGGCAGGGCGAGCAGGGCGCTGTCGACCTCACCGAGCTCGATGCGTCGTCCGCCGATCTTCACCTGGTCGTCGGCACGCCCGGCGAACAGCAGACCCGCCTCGTCGAGCACGACGCGGTCGCCGCTGCGGTAGGCGCGGTCCCACCCGAGCGAGGGCATCGGGGCGTAGGTCGCGGCGTCCTTCTCGGCGTCCAGGTACCGCGCGAGGCCGACACCGCCGATCACCAGCTGACCGGTCTCCCCCGGCCCGACAGGGCGTTCGTCGTCATCGACCACCGCGAGGTCCCAGCCCTCGAGCGGCAGGCCGATGCGGACCGGCTCGCCGGGCCGCAGCTGCGCGCCGCAGGCGACCACGGTCGCCTCGGTGGGCCCGTACGTGTTCCACACCTCACGGTCGGCGGTGGCGAACCGGTCGCCGATCTCCGGCGGGCAGGCCTCGCCGCCGAGGATCAGCAGCCGCACCGCGTCGAGCGCCTGCGCGGGCCACAGCGAGACCAGCGTCGGCACGGTCGAGACGACCGTGACGTCGTTCGCGACGAGCCACGGCGCGAGGTCCGCGCCACTGCGGACGAGCGAGCGCGGTGCAGGCACGAGGCAGGCGCCGTGCCGCCACGCCAGCCACATCTCCTCGCAGGAGGCGTCGAAGGCCACGCTGAGCCCGGCCATCACGCGGTCGCCGGGACCGAGAGGTGCGTCCTGGCAGAAGAGCACCGCCTCGGCGTCCACGAACGCCGCCGCGGAGCGGTGCGTGACGGCCACGCCCTTGGGCGTCCCGGTGGAGCCCGACGTGAAGATGATCCAGGCGTCGTCGTCGAGGGTCGGCGGCTCCACGCTGCCCGAGCCGCGCACGTCGTCGCGCAGGCGTCGCACCACGAGGCCGTCGGTCACGACCGCGTCGGCCTGGGCCTCGCGCAGCACGGTCGCTGCTCGCTCCTCCGGGTCGTCGACGTCGATCGGCACGTAGGCGGCACCGGCGAGCAGGACGCCCAGGATCGCGACGTGCAGGTCGGTGCTGCCCGAGGACACCCGCACCCCAACGCGGGCGCCGCGACCGACGCCGACGGCACCGAGCTCGTCGGCCAGCGCCGACGCCGTCTCGAGCAGGGTGTCGTAGGTCAGGACGACGTCGCCGCAGGCGAGCGCCGGCTCCTCGGCGTGGTCCCGGGCGGTGGCCTCCAGCACCTCGACGAGGGTGCGCGCGGGTGCCGCCCGGCCCGAACGCAGGAACGTGGCAGGGACGTCGACGTTCTCGAGCACCCGCGCATGATGCCAAGACCGCGTGAACGAGCCGTGAACACGGCGCGCTCCGGTGCCGAGGCGTCCGTCACGCTCCAGGGGCAGGCGGGCCGCCGACGCGGCCCACGAGGTCGTCGAGGTAGGCGTCGACGTCGCTCATGTCGTAGCCCGCGCCGAGGTGCACGGTGGCGAACCTCGCTTGCACGATGCGCTCGGCCAGGGCCGGGTCGGGACGGTCCGTCACGCGCGGCAGCACGTCGGCGAGGAAGTCGTCGACGTCGTCGACGCGGTACCCGGTGCGCCAGCGGGTCGTCCGGAACACCGGCCCGCTCACGACGCCGCCCGCGCCCGCACCTCGGCGAGCTGCTCGGCCACCCGGACCTGCGCGGTGCCGCCGCGCCCGTCGCGCGAGGCGATGGAGCCCTCGACCGACAGCACGCTGCGGACGTCGGGCGTCAGGTGCGGCGAGATGGCCGCGAAGTCGTCGTCGGAGAGGTCCCACAGCTCGATGCCGCGCTGCTCGCAGACCTGCACGCAGGCGCCGGAGACCTCGTGCGCCACGCGGAAGGGCACGCCCTGGCGCACGAGCCACTCGGCCACGTCGGTGGCGAGCGCGAAGCCCTGCGGCGCCAGCGCTGCCATGCGCTCGGTGTGGAAGGTGAGCGTGCGCACCATGCCGGTGAACGCCGGCAGCAGCACCTCGAGCGTGTCGACGGAGTCGAAGACCGGCTCCTTGTCCTCCTGCAGGTCGCGGTTGTAGGCCAGCGGGAGGGCCTTCAGGGTGGCCAGCAGGCCGGACAGGTTGCCGATCAGTCGCCCGGCCTTGCCGCGGGCCAGCTCGGCGATGTCGGGGTTCTTCTTCTGCGGCATGATGCTCGAGCCCGTGGAGTACCCGTCGTCGAGCGTGACGAAGTCGAACTCCTTGGTGTTCCAGAGGATGATCTCCTCCGCCAGACGTGACACGTCGACCCCGACCTGGGCGAGCACGAACGCCAGCTCGGCCACGACGTCACGCGACGCCGTGCCGTCGATCGAGTTCGGCGTCGAGCCCGTGAAGCCGAGCGACGCGGCGACCTTCTCCGGGTCGAGACCGAGCGAGGAGCCGGCCAGCGCGCCCGAGCCGTACGGCGACCCGCCGGCGACGCGCGCGTCCCAGTCGGCGAGCCGGTCGAGGTCGCGCACGAGCGGCCAGGCGTGCGCGAGGAGGTGGTGCGACAGGAGCACCGGCTGGGCGTGCTGCAGGTGCGTGCGCCCCGGCATCGGTGCGCCCAGGTGACGCTCCGCCTGGTCGGCGAGAGCACCGACGAGCGCGCGTAGCAGCTCGCCGATGCGTGCGGCGTGCTCGCGCAGGTACATCGTGAACAGGGTGGCGACCTGGTCGTTGCGCGACCGGCCCGCGCGCAGCCGACCGCCGAGGTCGGGGCCGAGACGCTCCATCAGCCCACGCTCGAGGGCCGAGTGCACGTCCTCGTCGCCCGGCTGCGCCGTGAAGGCGCCGGAGGCGACATCGGCGTCGAGCGCGTCGATGCCCGCGAGCATCGCGACCAGGTCGTCGTCGGTCAGCAGGCCGGCGGTGTGCAGCACCTGGGCGTGCGCACGGGAGCCCTGCAGGTCGTAGGGCGCGAGCCGCCAGTCGAAGTGGGTCGAGCGCGACAGCTCCGTCAGCTCCGGCGACGGACCGCCCGCGAAGCGACCGCCCCAGAGACGGGAGTCGCCCGGGGTGTCGTTCTGGGTGCCCGAGGGGACGTCGGACGGGCTCTGCTCGGTCATGCGGGTCCCTCGCTGGTGGATCGGGTGTCGGTGGGGAGCTCGGCGAGCTCGGTCAGACGGGCGGCGACGGTCGCGCCGCCCTCGGGGTCACGACAGATCATCATGACGGTGTCGTCGCCGGCGATGGTGCCCAGCACCTCGACGGCGCCCGTGTGGTCGATGGCCGAGGCCAGGAACTGGGCGGCGCCGGGCGGGGTGCGCAGCACGACGAGGTTGGCCGACGACTCGGCCGAGACCAGCAGCTCGCGCAGCAGACGGGTCAGCCGCTGCTGCGAGGCGGCGCTGTCCTGCGCGGCGCGGGGCGTGCGGTCGCCGCCCTCGCCGGGCACGGCGTAGACCAGCGCGCCGTCGGGGTTGCGCACGCGCACGGCGTCGAGCTCCACGAGGTCACGCGAGACCGTCGAGGCGGTCGCGGTGACGCCCTGCTCCTGCAGCAGCGCCGCCAGCTCGCCCTGCGAGCGCACCGGCGTGCGGCCCAGCAGCTCGATGATGAGCCGCTGGCGCGCGCGCTTGGTGTCGGGGATGCTCACGAGCGCTCCAGCAGGAACGCGAGCAGGGCCTTCTGGGCGTGCAGGCGGTTCTCCGCCTCGTCCCAGACGACGCTGCGCGGTCCCTCGAGCACGTCCTCGGCGATCTCCAGGCCCCGGTAGGCGGGCAGGCAGTGCAGCACGATCGCGTCCTTCGCGGCGTGCTGCAGCAGCGCACCGGTCACGGCGTACGGGCCGAAGGTGGCGATCCGCTCGGCCTTCTCGGCCTCCTGGCCCATCGAGACCCACGTGTCGGTGATGACGACGTCGGCACCGCGCACCGCCTCGACCGGGTCGTCGGTGACGGTCACGGATCCACCGGTACCAGCGGCGACCTTCTCGGCGTCGGCGACCACGTGGCCGGCGGGGGCATAACCCTCGGGTGCTCCGACCCGCACGTGCATCCCCGCGACCGCGCCGCCGAGGACGTAGGAGTGCGCCATGTTGTTGGCGCCGTCCCCCACGAAGGCGACGGTCAGGCCGGCCAGCGTGCCCTTGTGCTCGCGCACCGTCAGCCAGTCGGCCAGCAGCTGGCAGGGGTGGAAGTCGTCGCTGAGCGCGTTGACCACGGGCACGCCGGCGTGCCGCGCCATCTCCTCCAGGTCGGCCTGTGCGTAGGTGCGCCAGACGACGGCGTCGACCATGCGGCCGAGCACGCGGGCCGTGTCGGCCACCGGCTCGCCGCGGCCGGCCTGGGTGGTCGCGGCGTCGAGGATGACGCAGTGCCCGCCGAGCTGGGCGACGCCGACGGAGAACGACACCCGCGTGCGCGTGGACGACTTGTCGAAGACGACCGCCACGGAGCGCGGACCCTCGAGCGGACGGAAGGCGAACGGCTCGGCCTTCATCCGCAACGCCAGGTCGAGCACCTCGGCCTGCTCCGCCGGGCTGAGGTCGTCGTCGCGCAGCAGGTGCCGCACGGTGGCCGTGGCGGTCATGCGAGCACCTCCGAGATCACCGCGGAGAGCGTGGTGGTGGCGTGCGCCGCCTCGGCCTCGGTGAGCACGAGCGGCGGGACGATGCGCAGGCGGTCGGGCGTCGGTGCGTTGAGGACGAGCCCGGCGTCGAGCGCGGCCTTCTGCACGTCGGCCGCACGGGGGTCCGTGAGCACGACGCCCAACATGAGGCCACGTCCGGTGACCTCGGCCACCCGGGGGTGCGCGGCCAGTGCGGACGCGAGCTGGTCACCGCGGGTCGTGGCCTGGGCGAGCAGGCCGTCGGACTCGATCGTGTCGAGCACCGCGAGCGCCGCCGCGCAGGCCACCGGGTTGCCGCCGAAGGTCGTGCCGTGGTTGCCGGGACCGAGCAGGGTCGCGGCGTCGCCGATGCCGATGCACGCGCCGACGGGGAACCCGCCGCCGAGACCCTTGGCCAGCGTCACCAGGTCGAGCACGACCCCGGACTCCTGGAACGCGAACCAGGCGCCGGTGCGCCCGACGCCGGTCTGGACCTCGTCGATCCAGAGCAGGGCGCCGTGCTCGCGGGTGATCGCGCGGGCCCGGGCCAGGTAGCCCTCCGGCGGCACGACCACGCCAGCCTCGCCCTGGATGGGCTCGAGCAGCACGGCCGCGACCGTGTCGTCGACCGCCGCGGTCAGCGCGTCGGCGTCGCCGTACGGGACCCAGCGCACGTCGCCCGGCAGCGGCTCGAACGGCTCGCGGTACGCCGCCTTCGACGTCAGGGCGAGCGCGCCCATCGAACGTCCGTGGAAGCTTCCCTCGGCGACGACGACCGTCGTGCGACCCGTGCGCCGGGTGGCCTTGAACGCCGCCTCGTTGGCCTCGGTGCCGGAGTTCGCGAAGAACGTGCGCACGGGCACGTCGGCCCCCTCGTCCGAACCTGGGTCGAGCAGGGCGGCGAGCCGCTCGGCCAGCCGGACCTGCGGCTCGGTGGTGAAGAAGTTCGACACGTGCCCGAGGGTCCCGAGCTGCTCGGTGACCGCCTGCACGACGGCCGGGTGCGCGTGGCCCAGCGCGTTGACCGCGATCCCGGCCAGGAGGTCGAGGTAGTGGTTGCCGTCGACGTCCCAGACCGTGCTCCCCTCACCGCGCACCAGCACGCGCTGGGGGTCGCCGAAGGTGTTCATGACCGCGCCGCGGTAGCGCTCGGTCCACTGCTCGCCGCTCTCGGGACGACCCTGCGCGGCGCAGGGCAGGGTGGCGCGGGTGGGCTGGTCGGACGTGGTCACGACGTCTCCTTCGGTGCGCTCGTGGCGTACAGCGCGGTACGGATGCGGGTCTCGACGCCGGGCAGCACCTGCGTGCCGACGCCCTCGTCGGTGAAGATCTCCAGCAGCACGGCGTGCGGCTCGCGGCCGTCGACGACGGTCGCACCGCGCACCCCGCCCTCGACCGCCTCGAGGCAGGCCTGCATCTTCGGGATCATGCCCGACGCCAGCGTCGGGAGGATCTCGCGCAGCGCCTCCGGGGCGATCTCGCCGATCACGTCGGTGCTGTCGGGCCAGTCGCGGTACAGCCCCTCGACGTCGGTCAGCACCAGCAGCTTCTCCGCGCCGAGCGCGACGGCGAGCGCCGACGCCGCCGTGTCGGCGTTCACGTTGTGCACCTGCCCGGACGCGTCGGGCGCGATCGTCGAGACGACCGGGATGCGGCCGGCGTCGATGAGGTCCTGGACGGCCTCGGGGCGCACCTGGGTGACCTCGCCGACGAGGCCGATGTCGGTCTCGACGCCGTCGATGACGGGTCGCGTAGTGGTCGCCGTGAACAGGCCGGCGTCCTCGCCCGACAGGCCGACGGCGAGGGCTCCGTGCCGGTTCAGCAGACCGACGAGCTCACGGCCGACCTGGCCGGTGAGCACCATGCGGACGACGTCGACGGCCTCGGGGGTCGTGACGCGCAGCCCGCCGCGGAACTCCGACTCGATGCCGAGCCGGTCGAGCATCGCGCTGATCTGGGGTCCGCCACCGTGCACCACGACCGGCTTGAAGCCCGCCAGGCGCAGGAAGACGATGTCCTCGGCGAACGCCTGCTTCAGCGACTCGTCGGTCATCGCGTTGCCGCCGTACTTCACCACCACGACCTTGTCGTGGTAGCGCTTCAGCCACGGGAGCGCGCCGGCCAGCGTGGCCGCCTTCTCGGTGTGCTCGGCCCACTGCTCGCGCGTGTGGCCCGGGTCAGGGGTGCCGAAGGTGTCGTCGTCCGTCATCGGGGGTCCTCAGGAGGAGTAGGCGGAGTTCTCGTGAACGTAGGCGTGGGTCAGGTCGTTCGTCCAGACGGTCGCCGTCTCCGGCCCCGACTTCAGGTCGATGGTCACGGAGACCGCGCGGTCCTCCAGCGAGACGCTCGTCGCCGGCTCGCCGGGACCGCTGTCGCGGCACACCCACACGCCGTTGAGCGCGACGTCGAGGTCGGCGGGGTCGAACGTCGCCGACGTCGTGCCGACCGAGGCCAGCACGCGACCCCAGTTGGGGTCCTTGCCGAACACGGCGGCCTTGAACAGGTTGCTCCGGGCCACGGAGCGGGCGACCTCGACCGCGTCGTCCTCGCTCGCCGCGCCGCGGACCTCGATCGAGATCTCGTGGTCGGCGCCCTCGGCGTCGGCGAGCAGCTGCAGGGCGAGGTCGTGGCAGACCGTCGTCAGGTGCTCGGCCAGCTCGTCGACCGACGGGGTGGCGCCGGAAGCCCCGCTCGCCATGAGCAGCACGGTGTCGTTGGTCGACTGGCAGCCGTCGGAGTCGAGCCGGTCGAACGTCACACGGGTCGCCCGGCGCAGCGCCGCGTCGAGCGTGGCCGCGTCGACGTCGGCGTCGGTCGTGACGACCACGAGCATCGTGGCCAGCGCAGGGGCCAGCATGCCGGCACCCTTCGCCATGCCGCCCACCGTGAACGCCCGCCCTGCGGAGTCGGTGCCCTCGGCGACCGACTGCTTCGGGACGGTGTCGGTCGTCATGATGGCCGCCGCCGCCGCTGCTCCCCCGTCGTCAGACAGCGCCGCGTGCGCCGCCCGGACGCCGGCGAGCAGGTCGTCGCGATCGTTCAGCAGACCGATCAGGCCGGTCGAGCAGACCTGCACGTCGATCGCGGCAATCTCCTCTTCCGCCCGCGGCCCGGAACCCCCGCCGGGCTCCTCTTCCGCCCGCGGCCCGGAACCCCCGCCGGGCTCCTCTTCCGCCCGCGGCCCGGAACCCCCGCCGGGCTCCTCTTCCGCCCGCGGCCCGGAACCCCCGCCGGGCTCCTCTTCCGCCCGCGGCTCGGAACCCCCGCCGGAGAGGAGCTCGCCGACGAGCTCGGCGGTGGCATGGGTCAGCTGGAAGCCCTCGGCGCCCGTGTAGCAGTTGGCGCCGCCGGAGTTCAGCACGACCGCCCGCGCCGAGCCGGTCTTGATCGCCTCGGCGCTCCAGAGGACCGGGTTGGCCCGGCACCGGTTGCTGGTGAAGACCGCCGCCGCGGCCGACGACGGACCGTCGTTGACGACGAGCGCGACGTCGGGCGCGCCGGTCGACTTCAGGCCGGCGGCGACACCGGCGGCGCGGAAGCCCTGTGCTGCGGTGACCGTCATGGCGCCACTCCCGTGGTGGTGAGGCCCGTGGTCTCCGGGAGGCCGAGGGCGAGGTTCATGGACTGGATCGCGCCACCGGCGGTGCCCTTGACGAGGTTGTCGATCACGGTGGTGACCACGAGGCGTCCGGCGGCCGAGTCGACGGCGACCTGGAGCTGGGCCGTGTTGGCGCCGAGCGTCGCGGCCGTCGTCGGCCACTGGCCCTCCGGCAGCAGGTGGACGAACGGCTCGCCCTCGCCGGGTCCCCCGTACGCCTGCTCGTAGACGCTGCGCACGCGCGCTGCGTCGACGCCGTCGGCGAGGCGCGCGGTGGCGGTCGCGAGGATGCCGCGAGCCATGGGCACGAGCGTGGGCGTGAAGGAGATGGTGACGTCCTCTCCTCCGGCCTTGGTGAGGTTCTGGATGATCTCGGGCACGTGGCGGTGCACGCCGCCGACGCCGTACGGCGACGCGGCGCCGAGGCCCTCGGAGGCGAGCAGGTGCGTCTTCGGCGCCTTGCCGGCACCGGAGAACCCGTTGGCGAGCACGGCGACGAGGTCGTCGGGCGCGACGACACCGGCCGCGATCGCCGGCTGCAAGCCGAGCGTCACGGCGGTGACGTTGCAGCCCGGGACCGCGATCCGCTTGACGCCGGCGAGGGCGTCGCGCTGACGGCTCTCGCCCACGAACAGCTCGGGCAGTCCGTAGGGCCAGGTGCCTGCGTGCTCGCTGCCGTAGAACGTCGTCCAGTCCTCGGCGCTCTCCAGCCGGTGGTCGGCGCCGCAGTCGATGACGAGCACGTCGTCACCGAGCTCGGCAGCGATGCGTCCGGACTCGCCGTGGGGCAGGCCGAGGAAGACGACGTCGTGACCGGCGAGGGTCGACGCGTCGGTCGGCTGGATCACGCGGTCGGCGAGGTCCACGAGGTGCGGCTGGTGCTCGCCCAGGCGCGAGCCCGCGGAGGACGCCGCGGTGACGGCGCCGATCGTCACGTCGGGGTGCGCGCCGAGGAGCCTCAGCACCTCGCCCCCGGCGTAGCCGCTCGCGCCGGCGACGGCAGCGGTGTAGGTCGTCATCGGTCCACCTTGTCAGGTCGGGTCGGGAAGGGGTGGGACGTCGGCGCCCCGACGTCGGTGCTCAGTCGGTGCCGAGCTCCATCGCGGCGGCGTCGAGCGCCTGCTCCGTCTCGGTCGCGGCGGCCGGGTTGGCCTCGATGCGCAGGGCTCCGCCGGCGGGCAGCTCGCCGAAGAGCGTGCCGTTCTCGACGAGGACCTGGCCCTGATCGAGGGGCTGGCCGGCGTACATCTCGAGCTTGGCGCGCGAGTCGGCGATGTCGAGGTTGCGCATCGTCAGCTGGCCGATCCGGTCGGTCGGGCCGAACACGGCGTTGTCGGTGCGCTCCATCGACAGCTTGTCGGGGTGGTAGGAGAAGTTCTCGCCCTGCGTGTCGAGGATCGAGTAGTCCTCGCCGCGCCGCAGCCGGAGCGTGACGCTGCCGGTGACGAGCGAGGCGATCCAGCGCTCGACGGACTCACGCAGCATCATCGCCTGCGGGTCGAGCCAGCGGCCCTCGTACATGAGCCGGCCGAGCCGACGTCCGTGGGCGTGGAAGTTGGCGATCGTGTCCTCGTTGTGGACGGCGTTCACGAGCCGCTCGTAGGCGATGTGCAGCAGGGCCATGCCCGGCGCCTCGTAGATGCCGCGGCTCTTGGCCTCGATGATGCGGTTCTCGATCTGGTCGGACATGCCGAGACCGTGGCGTCCGCCGATCGTGTTGGCGGCGTGCACGAGCGCGACCGGGTCGTCGAAGCGGGTGCCGTCGATCGCGACCGGCCGTCCGGCCTCGAACGTGATGGTCACGTCCTCGGTGTCGATGTCGACCGACGGGTCCCAGAACTTCACGCCCATGATCGGCTCGACGGTCTCGAGGGAGACGTCGAGGTGCTCGAGCGTCTTCGCCTCGTGGGTGGCGCCCCAGATGTTCGCGTCGGTGGAGTACGCCTTCTCCTGGCTGTCGCGGTAGGGCAGGTCGCGCTCGGTGAGCCACTGGCTCATCTCGGTCCGCCCGCCGAGCTCGCTGACGAAGTCGGCGTCGAGCCACGGCTTGTAGATGCGAAGCGCCGGGTTGGCGAGCAGGCCGTAGCGGTAGAACCGCTCGATGTCGTTGCCCTTGAACGTGGAGCCGTCGCCCCAGATGTCGACGCCGTCCTCGTGCATGGCACGCACGAGCAGCGTGCCGGTGACGGCCCGCCCGAGCGGCGTCGTGTTGAAGTAGGTGCGCCCGGCCGACTTGATGTGGAAGGCGCCGCATGCGAGGGCGGCCAGGCCTTCCTCCACCAGCGGGGTCTTGATGTCGATCGCGCGGGCCAGCTCGGCGCCGTACTGCATCGCCCGACCCGGGATGCCGGAGATGTCCGGCTCGTCGTACTGGCCGATGTCGGCCGTGTACGTGCAGGGCACCGCGCCCTTGTCGCGCATCCACGCGACGGCCACGGACGTGTCGAGCCCTCCGGAGAAGGCGATGCCGACGCGCTCGCCGACGGGCAGGGAGGTGAGGACCTTGGACATGCTCACAGTCTTGCACACGCCTGCAAGGTCTTGCAGTGCGGGGGTGTCTTGGCCTGCTGCTGCGCTTCCTGCGGGGGTCGCGTCGTGCTGCTGCGCTGCCGTCGTGGCTCTCGTCGTACCGCTGCGCTGCCGCGGCCTTCGCTGAGGTTGGCCTCCGAAAGGGCCTCGATCGGGCGGCTGGCACCGCGCTGGTCTGGGGTCTCGGGCTGCGGGTTGGTGCTGGGGTGGACGCACGATGCTGCGTTCGTGCGTTGAAGGCTGAGGTTTCTGCGTTTCCTACGGGATCCCGTCGCTAACGCAGAGGCGTGCGGCCTCGCACGCGTGAATGAAGAATCTTGGGTGCACTTTGCGTTGGGGTGACGAACGATTCTTCCTTGGTGTGGACCGTTCCACGCGAAGGATGAATCCTTCCGCCGCTCAGCCCGCCATCGGTGGATTCTCAACCGCAGAAGCGCTCCTGCGGTTGCAGATCCACCGATAGAACGCGCAAACGCAGAATCTTGGCCCCAGAACGCAGAAACGACGAATCCTGCGTCACCCACGAGCCCAGACCAGACCCCGAGACCCCGAGCCAGCCCCAGGCCCGCCGCCGGTCGAGGCCCTTTCGGGGACCAGACACAGCGCCAGCCGAGGCAGCGCACCAGCAGGACGAGACCCCCGCAGGCAGCGCACCAGCAAGCCCAGACCCCCTGCGGCAGCGCACCAGCAGGGACCAGCCGCCCCGACTCAGCGCAGCACGCCCCCCAGCGCCTCGCCGGCGGCGACGAGGGCGGCGCGCGCCTCGGCGATCTCGGTGTCCTTCAGGGTGCGGTCGGGGGCGCGCAGGCGGACGGCGAAGGCGAGCGACTTCTGGCCATCCGGCACGGGCGCGCCCGTGTAGACGTCGAAGAGGCGCACCGACTCGACCGCGGCGTGGGCCGACGCCAGTGCCGCGCGCAGCGACTCGGCGGTGACGGACGTGTCGACGAGGAACGCGAGGTCCTCCTTCGCGACCGGGTAGGTCGAGAAGTCGGGCCGGGGGCCGATCGCGGGCGAGGCCGCGAGCAGCGCGTCGAGGTCGAGCTCGCCGGCCACCGAGCGCGGCGGGAGGCCGTGCTCCTTCAGCACGGTCGGGTGCAGCTCGCCCGCGTGCCCGACGACCGTGCCGTCCAGCACCAGCGCGGCGCACCGACCCTGGTGGAACGGGGCGGTGGCGGCCTGCTCGACCGTCAGCTCGACGTGCAGGACGTCGGCCAGCCGGCGCGCGACCGCGACCGCGTCGGACCACGCCACCGGGCGACCGGCACCGTCCCAGCCCGACCGCTCGCGCTCCCCCACCAGCACCCAGCCCGCGTGGAACGGCTGGTGCGGCAGGGCGGCGTCGAGCGCCGCGAGCTCCTCGGGCGTCGGGCGGCGGTCGGTGCCGTAGATCGGGGCCTCCGGCGCACCCTCGCGCGCGAGGAACACGCGTCCGACCTCGCTGACCTGGACCGACTCGTGGCCGCGGCCGACGTTCAGCGACGCGGCCCGCAGCAGCCCCACGAGCAGGGTCGTGGTGAGACCCGGCTCCTCGGTCGACAACGGATTGGCGAGCAGCACCTGCCGGCGGCGGACGTCGTCGGCGTCGATGCCGAGGCGGTCGAGGTCGGCCGGTCCTGCGAAGGGCAGGGTCGTGACCTCGACGAGACCCGCGCCGGCGAGCACGTGCCCGACGCGACGCCGCAGCTCCTGGTGGCGGGTGAGACCCCGCCCGCCCGTGGGCGTCGGCAGCACCGACGGCACCTGGTCGTACCCGGCCGTGCGCAGCGCCTCCTCGACGAAGTCGTAGGGATCGTTCAGGTCGAAGCGCCAGCTCGGCGGCGTGACGACGAAGACGTCACCGTCGCGCTCGACCGTGCAGCCGTTGCGCTCGAACGTGCGCTGGGCCTGCTCGGGCGCGATCGGCACACCGCTGATCCGCGCCGGGAGGTCGACCGGCACGCGCACGGCGGCGCGGGCCGGCGCCTCGCCCACCACGGTCGCGCCCGGCTCGAGGGTGCCTCCGCCCAGCTCGACCAGCAGCTCGGCCACGCGGGCCGCGCCCACCAGCGCCAGCTCGGGGTCGACGCCGCGCTCGTAGCGCTTGGCCGCCTCCGAGGGCAGCCGGTGACGCTTGACGGCGCGGAAGATCGTCACCGGGTCCCAGTACGCGGCCTCGACGACGACCGAGGTGCTCGTGTCGCTGATCTCGGTCGACGCACCACCCATCACGCCAGCCAGACCGATCGGTCCGGAGTCGTCGGCGATGACGAGGTCGTCGGGCGTGAGGGCGCGGTCGACGTCGTCGAGGGTCGTCAGCCGCTCTCCCTCGCGCGCCCGGCGGACGACGACGTCGCCCTGCAGGCGGTCGCGGTCGTAGCAGTGGTTCGGCTGACCGAGCTCGAGCATGACGTAGTTGGAGACGTCGACGGTGAGCGAGATCGACCGCATGCCCGCGTCGGTGATCCGTCGGGCCATCCAGGCGGGCGTCGGCGCCGTGGGGTCGACGCCCGAGACGACCAGGGCCGTGAACACCGGGCACCCGTCGGGGTCCTCGACGCGCACCGGGTAGGCGGGCGTGTCGGCCGACGGGACCGGGCGGTCGGCGGGATCGGTGAAGGGGACGTCGAACGCGAGCGCGGCGTCGCGCCCGACGCCGCGCAGGCTGAGCGCGTAGGCGCGGTCGGGGTTGACCTCGAGGTCGAGCGTCTGGTCACCGAGGCCCAGGACCGTGACCGCGTCGTCGCCCGGCGTCGCGGAACCCGGCTCGAGCACGAGGATCCCCGCGGCGCTGGTCTCGTCGTCGGGGAGGCCGAGCTCGCGGGTGGAGCAGATCATGCCGTCGGAGACGTGGCCGTAGGTCTTGCGCGAGCCGATCTCGAAGCCCAGCTCGGGCAGGTGCGTGCCGGGCAGCGACACGACCACGAGGTCGCCGACGCCGAAGTTGTGTGCACCGCAGACGATCCCGCGCGACGGCACGTCGTCGCCCGGCGCGTCGGGCACCGACGGCTCGTTGCGCTGTGGCCCGACGTCGACACGGCACCAGTTGATGGTCTTGCCGTTCTTCTGCTCCTCCGGCTGGACGGCCAGCACGCGGCCGACCGTGAGCGGGCCGGTGATGCCGCCGCCGACGATCTCCTCGAGCTTGAGGTCGTACATCGTCAGCCGGTCGGCGATCTCCTCGGTGGTCGCCTCGGCCGGCAGCTCCACGACGGAGCGCAGCCACTCGACGGGTACGCGCATCAGCGATCGACCCCCGTCGACAGCGCATCACGGTTCGGGGGCAGGTCGCTGGTCATCTGACGGTTCCTTCGCTGACGCTCGTTCACAGACCCACTCCGAACGGCTCGGTGAAGCGGATGTCGCCGTCCCACAGGTCGCGCAGGTCCGCGATGTCGTAGCGGCTGGTGATGGTGCGGTCCAGGCCCATGCCGAAGGCGAAGCCCGAGTACTCCTCGGGGTCGACGCCGCAGGCGACGAGGACGCGCGGGTTGACGACGCCGCAGCCACCCCACTCGATCCAGCCCTCACCGCGGCACGTGCCGCAGTCGGCGACGGCCCCGGGGTCGTTGTGGCAGACGTAGCAGAGCAGGTCGACCTCGGCGCTCGGCTCGGTGAACGGGAAGTACGACGGGCGGAAGCGCGTCGTGACCTCGGGTCCGTAGACGGCGGCGGCGAAGTGGTCGAGCGTGCCCTTGAGGTGCGCCATGGAGAGGCCGCGGTCGATCGCGAGCCCCTCGACCTGGTGGAAGACCGGCATGTGCGTGGCGTCGGCCTCGTCGGTGCGGTACACCCGGCCGGGGCAGACGACGTAGATCGGGGGCGTGCGGGTCAGCATGCTGCGGGCCTGCACCGGCGACGTGTGGGTGCGCAGCACGAGCGCGGCCCGCTCCGGCGAGACCCAGAACGTGTCCTGCATCGTGCGCGCGGGGTGGTTCGGTCCCAGGTTGAGCGCGTCGAAGTTGAGCCACTCGGCCTCGACCTCGGGGCCCTCGGCGACCTCCCAGCCCATGGCCACGAAGAGGTCGGCCACGTGCTCCTGGATGGTGGTGATGGGGTGCCGGGCGCCGACGGGCTCGCGGTCGGTCGGCAGCGTGACGTCGACCGTCTCCTCGACGAGACGACGCTCCTCCTCCAGCGCCTCCAGCGCGGCCCCCCGTGCGGCGAGCGCCTGGTTGACCGCGCCGCGGGCCTGGCCGATCCGCTTCCCGGCGTCCTTGCGCGCCTGCGGCGGCAGCGCGCCGATCTCCCGGTTGGCGAGCGCGAGCGGCGAGCGGTCGCCGGTGTGGGCGATGCGCACGGCCTTCAGCGCGTCGAGCGAGTCGGCGGCCTCGATGGCGGCGAGGGCGGCGTCGCGCGCCTGCGCGACCTCGTCCTCGCCCAGCGCGGCGACCTGCTTGGGGTCGTAGTCGGAGTTCGGGGCGGACACCCGAGCAGTCTAGTGAGCGGCGCGGACGCCCCGGCACCGGTCGGTCGTGCGACGGCGTGGAAGCTCAGTCGGTGAGCGCGTCGGGCTCGTTGACGGGCACCCAGATGCGCAGCAGCGCGCCACCCTCCTCGGCGTCGTCGATGTCGATCCGGCCGCCGTGCTGCTCGACGATGCCGCGCACGATGTACATGCCGAGACCGCTGCCCGCTCCGGGGCCGGCGCGCCAGAAGCGGCTGAACACGCGCTGACGCATCTCCTCGGGGATGCCGGGTCCCTGGTCGTGGATCTCCAGGACCGCTCCCCCGGCGTCGGGCAGGTGCTCGACGACGACACGGCGCAGACCGTGACCGTGCCGCAGCGCGTTCTCGACGAGGTTGGTGACGACCTGCGTCATGCGGTCGGCGTCGCCCCAGACGAGGTACGGCTCGCCGCGCGACTCGAGCGCGAACGGGTCGCCGCCGGCGGAGATGTTGCGCAGGACGCCGCGCGCGACCTCGTCGAGCTTGACCGGTCCGCGCCGCAGGGTCAGTCGACCGGCGTCGATGCGAGCCGCGTCGAGCAGCTCGGTGATGAGTCGGCTGAGCCGGTCGGCGTCGGAGTCGACGGTCTCGAGCATGAACTGGCGCTGCTCCTCGGAGAAGCGGTCCCACTTCGACAGCAGGGTCGACGTGAACCCCTTGATGCCGGTGAGCGGCGAGCGCAGCTCGTGGGCGACGGTGGCGACGAGGTCGGAGCGCTCGCGGTCGCGCTGGTTGCGCACCTTCGCGTTGCGCACGCTCGCGACGACGCGCACGACGGCGCCGCCGGGACGGTCCCGCACCAGGCGCGCGGTCACGAGGTACTCGCTCCCGCGCGGGGAGTACCAGGACTGCTCCGACAACCGGTTGCGGATGTTGAGACCGTCGTACGGGCGGGTCGAGTCGTACCAGCTGTTGCCGTTCAGGTCGTCGAAGGGCATCGCGTCGGACAGGTGCATGCCGAGCATCTCCCCGGGCGCCGCGCGCGCCATCCGCTCGATGCGTTCGTTGACGTACTCGACGACGCCGTCGGCCCCGGCGATGACCACGCCGTCCGGGAAGTCGTCGAGGTCCATGGCGAGGAATCTAGTACCAAAGGACTAGACGCGACGAGCACCCCGGCCCACCGCGATCCGCACGAGGGCGGCGTTGTCGTCGACGGCCTCGCCGTCGGGTCCCTCGACGACGTCCTCGAGCCCGATCCGCGTCGACACGCCGTGGGCCACGGCGAGCTCGAGGACCGGCCACGTCGAGCGGCCCTCGCCGTGCAGCAGCACGGGCAGACCCGTGGGGCGGACGAGCTCGAGCAGACGCTCCGCCGTCTCCTCCTGATCGGGTGCGTCGGCGAGCTCGAGCAGGACGAGCGCGGTCCGCTCGGGCCACGAGGAGTCGAGCCACGCCTGCGCGGCGTCCTCGGTCCAGAGCCCGGCGTTCACGGCCACGCCGCGCTCGTGCAGGGCGGTCGCGAGGTCGGTGGCGCCACGCTCGTGCCAGTTCACCGACGCGTGGTCGGGCAGCGTCGTCCAGGCACCGACGGCGCGGATGGGCGTGCCTCCACCGGTCCAGGCCCACGCCCCGGTGGTGACGCCGACCGGGACGTCCACGGCCTCGCGCACCGCCTCGACCCACCGCGCGACGTCGGCCGGCGCGAGGCTGTCGCGACCGTCGTCGGTGCGTGGGTGCACGTGGAGGTCCTGCGCCCCGGCCTCGACCGCGGCGCGGGCGTCCTCGGCGCACGCGGAGGCCGTCACCGGGACGGCGGGGTGCTCGTCGACGTCGCGCGAGCCGTTGAGGCACGCTTGGAGGATCACCTGCTGCACGCTGCTCATCGTGCGCCCTGCGCCCGGGCACTGGCGTAGAGACACACCGCGGCCGCGGTGGCGAGGTTGAGGCTCTCCGCCTGTCCGAGGATCGGCACGGCCACGGTCAGGTCGGCCGCGTCGCGCACCTGCGCCGACAGGCCCTGTGCCTCGTTGCCCATGACCCAGGCGGTGGGTGCGGCGAGGTCGACGGGCGACGTCGCGCGCTCGGCCTCGAAGAGGTCGAGGTCGGCCTCGCCGTCGGTCGCGAGCACCTGCAGGCCGCGCTCGCGGAGGGCGGCGAGGACCAGGTCGTGGTCGCGCTCGACCACCACCGGCAGGTGGAACAGGCTGCCGGCGCTGGCGCGGACGGCCTTCGGGTTCGTGGGGTCGACGCTGTCGGCCGACAGCACGACGGCGTCGGCCCCCGCGGCGTCGGCGCAGCGCAGCACCGCTCCGGCGTTGCCGGGGTCGCGCATGTCGTGGCAGACCACGACGAGCCGGGGCGTGGTGGGCAGCGCGTCGAGACCCTGCACGACGGTGTCGCAGACCGCGACCACGCCCTGTGGGGTGGTGGCGTCGGCGATCTCGGCCAGCACGTCGTCGTCGACGACGCTCCACGGCACCTCGCCATCACGAGCGGCGTCGTGCAGGGCGGCGTGACGCTCGGTCGCCGCGGCGGTGGCGAAGACCTCGTGCGTGACGCCCGTCAGGGCGAGCGCCTCGCGGACCGCCTGCGGGCCCTCGGCGAGGAACTGGCCCGTCTCGGCCCGGAAACGCCGCGTGGCGAGCCGTCGAGCACGTCTGACCCGCCCGGTACGGGTGGTCAGGGTCGGCTCGGGGCTCGCCACGGGCGTGGAGGCGAAGGCGGTCAGGCCGTCGCGTCTTCCTTGGGTGCGTTCACGTCGGCCGGAAGGTTTTCCTTCGCGACCTGGACGAGCGCGCTGAACGCGGCGGGCTCGTTGACGGCCAGCTCGGCCAGCATCTTGCGGTCGACCTCGACACCCGCGGCCTTGAGGCCCTGGATGAAGCGGTTGTAGGTGAGGCCCTCGGCGCGGACCGCAGCGTTGATGCGCTGGATCCAGAGACGACGGAAGTCGCCCTTCTTGGCCTTGCGGTCACGGTAGTTGTAGACCAGGGAGTGGGTGACCTGCTCCTTGGCCTTGCGGTACAGACGCGAGCGCTGGCCACGGTAGCCGGACGCCCGCTCGAGGGTCTCGCGGCGCTTCTTCTGCGCGTTGACGGAACGCTTGACGCGTGCCATGTCGGTTCTCCTTCGGGTGGGGTGCGGTCAGAGACCGAGCAGCTTCTTGACCTTCTTGGTGTCCGCCTTCGACACGTCGGTCGTGCCGGCGAGGCGACGGGTCCGCGTGCTGGACTTGTACTCCAAGAGGTGACGACGGTTGGTCTGCTCGCGGCGCAGCTTGCCCTTGCCGGTGAGCTTCACGCGCTTCTTCATGCCCGAGTGGGGCTTGAACTTCGGCATCTCATGCCTCCATGTCTGGGTCGAGGTTCTCGGAGCGACGCCGGGCCTTCTTGGGCGTCGCGGTCTTCTGCTGGGCCTCGCGGTGCGCCTTCTCGGCGGCTGCCTCGGCCTCGCGCTCCGCGGTCCGCTCGGCCGTGGTCTTCGCCTTCTCGGCGGCGACCTCGGCCTGGGCCTCGGACTTCTTCTTCAGCGGTGCGAGCACCATCGTCATGTTGCGGCCGTCCTGGCGCGGGTGCGCCTCGACGACTCCCAGGTCCGACACGTCCTCGCCCAGCTTCTGGAGCAGCCGGTACCCGAGCTCGGGACGGTGCTGCTCACGACCGCGGAACATGATCGTGATCTTGACCTTGTCGCCCGCCTTCAGGAACCGCACGACGTGACCCTTCTTGGTGTCGTAGTCGTGCTGGTCGATCTTGGGGCGGAGCTTCATCTCCTTGATGATGGTGTTCGTCTGGTTGCGTCGTGACTCGCGTGCCTTCTGGGCGGCCTCGTACTTGAACTTGCCGTAGTCCATGAGGCGGCACACCGGGGGGCGGGCCGTCGGGGCGACCTCCACGAGGTCGAGGTCGGACTCGGCGGCGAGGCGCAGGGCGTCCTCGATGCGCACGATGCCGACCTGCTCGCCTCCGGGTCCGACGAGACGGACCTCGGGAACGCGGATGCGGTCGTTGACGCGCAGCTCTGTGCTGATGGATCCTCCTGTGGTCTGTGTCCAGGAGGCCCACGACAATGGCCCCCGTCCCTCAGGACGGAGGCCACCGATGCACGCCGCCGGCGCGTACCGGACGGCGTCGCTCGACCGGGCGTACCGGCCGAGGTACCCCTCGATCCGCGGACCGAGCAGGTGGGAGGTGGGCCTCCACTTCCTGTCCAGGATAGCAGGCGTGCCCCGAGGAACGAAAACGGCGCGCTGGAGGACGACCACGTCCGGCGTCATCGCCGCGAAACACGGCGGACGCGGACGAGCAACAGCGCACCGCCATCCTGGCACCAGGAGGTGCGGACATGAGGTGGAGGGTGCGGGCGACGTTCCCGGACAGGCCGGGACTGCTCGGTCGGGTGGCGCAGGCGTGCGGCGACGCGGACGTCAACATCGTCGCGATGCAGGTCTTCTCGACCCGCCCGACGGTGACCGACGAGTTCGTCGTGGAGGGTGACGACGGCCTGACGGAGCTGGCGCTCGCGGGGCTGTTCACCGAGGCGGGCGGCGCGGAGGTCTCGGTGACGCGGGCCGACGGCGACGCGCACCTCGACGCGCCGACCCGGTACCTGGACGCCGTGCACGAGGTGCTGGAAGGAGGTCGCGACGTCGAGGAGGTGCTGGGCGAGCTGCTCGCCATCGCCCCGCCCGACGTCGCCGACTACGCCGGTCACGACGTGCTCGACCTGCGACGTCGCAACGGCTCGACGCTCAGGGTCAGCCGCGCGGTGCCGTTCACGGCGGTCGAGCGCGCGCGGGCCCAGGCGCTGCTGTCGCTGGTCAGCGACGCGGGGGTCGACGTGCCGCTGATCGCGCCGTCGCCGCGTCACCCCGTCCCGCTGGTGCGGGTGGCCGGTCTCGCCGACATCGAGGCCGTGTCGGCCCTGCACGAGCGGTGCAGCGTCGACACGCTCTACACGCGCTACCAGGTGCCCCTGCGGATGCCGATGACGACGCGCATGGCGCGCCGCCTCGTGACGCCCGAGCACGGGATCGCCCTGGTCGTGCAGGTCGGGCTCGACCTCGTGGGTCACGGCGTCCTCGAGCGGGGCGTGCTGGAGGGCCGTCCCGACGACCACGTCTTCCAGCTGCTCGTCGAGGACGCCTGGCAGGGTCGCGGTTTCGGCACCCTGCTCGTCAAGCAGGCCGCCCGGCACGCGAAGACCGACGGTGCCGAGCGGCTCACGTTCGTCTCTGCGGGCTCCAACGACACCCTGCTCCGGGCCGTCGGAGCCGCTGGCTTCGTCGCCCGCGTGGAACGTCACGACGCCGCCGTGCACGTCACCGTCCCGCTGTCCGGGGTGCGGGCGGTCGAGACGGCCTGAGGGCGCGGTGGTCGGGCCAGGTCGCCGGGCTGTGGCCGGGCCCGGCGTGTGGGAGGTAGGTGGCGCGCGCTTGCTGCGGGGGTGGAGGTAGGTGACGCTCGGGATGAGCCCCTCATTCCGAGCGTCACCTACCTCCGGGCCCAGGGATACGCGTGCTATCTACCGCCCACCCGCCCGGTCGAGGCTCCCTCAAAGACCGACCGCAGCGTGACCACGGGTCGACGCCCGTCAGCTCCCCGTGACCCAGGCGTGGCCGGCGTCGGTGGCGACGAGCCGGTCGCCGGCGGCGAGGTGGCGCAGGTCGTCGGTCTCGACCACCTGGAAGTGCGGCGAGCCGAGGTCGAGCAGGATCGCGGCGGCACCCTCGGAGAGGGCCGCGACGGCGGCGGCCTGTCCCCACACGGGCACCGGACGTGCCTGCGGGTTCCAGCGCGCCATCGCGTCGAGGCTCGTGAAGGTGAGCAGCGCCTGGCGGCCGTCGCGGCCGGTCATGAGCACCGCCGCCATGTCGGCGTCCTTGTCGCCCGACACGAGCGCCTCCGGCCCGGCGGCGCGGCTCGCCTCACCGAGGGTGGCCACGATCGGGACGAACACCCGCACCTGGCCCAGCAGCGAGAGCACCGCCGTGGTGTCGCCGAGCACCGCGCCGAGGCGCGGGTCGAGCCGGCCGTCGTCGTCGGGGAACGCCGGCTCGGCGAGCGAACGGCCGGTCACGGGACGCGCCGCACGAGGTCGTCGACCGCGTCCCGCACCCGACCGTGGCCGCTGGACCCCTGCAGCGCGAACAGCATGAGCCGCTCGTCGTCGACGGTCACCAGCGTCGGCCACGGGGCGCCCTCGCCGAACGCGAAGCCACGGACCCGCGACCACGGCACGTGGTGCGTGCGGAAGCCGTTGACGACCTCGAGCTCGTTGTCGTCCACCGTCACCCGGCTGCGGCCGATGCCGTGCAGGATCACGAGGAACACGGCGATCGAGCCGTACAGCGTGAGCGCCTGCGACAGCGTCACCTGCGCGCGGATGTCCTGCGGCAGCGCCAGCGTGACGGCCACGCTCATCGCCACGAGCGCCACGCACGACCCGTACGCGACGTACCGGGTGCCGCCCGGGCGGTAGGTCGTCCTCACACCCGGCACGCGAGGATGTCCGTGACGAGGATGCCGCGGGCGCCGAGGCCGTACAGGCTGTCCATGATCTTCTGGGCGGCGTCGCGCGGCACCATCGAGCGCACGGCGACCCACCCTTCCCGATGAAGGGGCGACACGGTCGGCGACTCGATGCCCGGCGTCAGCTCGACGGCGCGCTCCACCTGCTCGACCCGGATGTCGTAGTCCATCATCACGTAGGTGCGGGCGACGAGGACGCTGTCGAGGCGGCGCTTGAACACCTCGTAGCCGGCGGGCTCCTCGGCGCCGGCCCGGGTGATCAGCACGGCCTCCGACGACAGGATCGGGTCGCCGAAGACGGCGAGGTCTGCCTGGCGCAGGGTGCTGCCCGTCTCGACGACGTCGGCGATGGCGTCGGCGACCCCGAGCCGGATCGACGACTCGACCGCGCCGTCCAGGCGCACGACCGAGGCGCTGACACCGCGTCCGCGCAGGTAGTCCTGGACGATCACGGGGTAGGACGTGGCGATGCGCTTGCCCTCGAGCTCGTCGATGGTCCGCATCGTGCCCGTGGGGGCGGCGAAGCGGAAGGTCGAGCGACCGAAGCCGAGCCCGACCTGCTCCGCCGCCGAGGCGGCGGAGTCGAGCAGGAGGTCGCGGCCGGTGATGCCGACGTCGAGCGTCCCCTCGCCCACGTACACGGCGATGTCGCGCGGGCGGAGGTAGAAGAACTCGACGTCGTTCTCGGCGTCGACGAGGACGAGGTCCTTCGCGTTGCGCCGCTGCCGGTACCCGGCCTCGGCGAGGATCTGGCTGGCGGCCTCGGACAGGGCACCCTTGTTGGGCACGGCCACTCTCAGCATGGTGGGGTCCTTCTGACGATGGGGGGCGGGCCCGGCAGTCGGCTGCCGTCGACGACAGCGGCGCGGCCCAGGAGGTCAGGCTCCGCTGTCGTCACAGATGCGCGTAGACGTCGTCGAGCGTGATGCCGGCGGCGATCATCATCACCTGCGCGTGGTACAGCAGCTGGCTGAGCTCCTCGGCGGTCCGCTCGCGGCCCTCGTGCTCGGCGGCCATCCACGACTCGGCGGCCTCCTCGACGAGCTTCTTGCCGATGGCGTGCACGCCGGCGTCGAGCTCGGCCACGGTGCGCGAGCCCTCGGGCCGGGCCTGCGCCTTGGCGGCGAGCTCGGCGAACAGGTCCTCGAAGGTCTTCATGGTGACCTCAGTCTAGGGACGCGAGACCGCGGAGGGTCGCCCAGGTCGACAGAGCGGCCTCTGCGGCCTCCCGGCCCTTGTCCTCGGCGCTGCCCTCGAGCCCGGCGCGGTCGAGCGCCTGCTCCTCGGTGTCGCACGTCAGCAGCCCGAAGCCCACGGGCACGCCCGTGTCGAGCGCGACCCGCGCGAGGCCGTCGGTGGCCGCGGCCGACACGTACTCGAAGTGCGGGGTGCCGCCGCGGATGATCACGCCGAGGGCCACGACCGCGTCGAAGCCGGCAGCCGCGCAGCCCTGCGACACGAGGGGCAGCTCGAACGACCCGGCCGCCCGCAGCAGCGTCACGTCGGTGACGCCGGCGTCGGCCAGGGCGCGCTCGGCACCCGCCACCAGACCGTCCATGACCTGGTCGTGCCAGCTCGACGCGACGATCGCGACGCGCGCTCCCGCCGCCTCGACCTGGAGGGTGGGCGCTCCGTGTCCGCTCATCTACTCGCCTTCCGTGGTGGTGTCGCCGAGACCGAGGTCGGGCAGGTCGTGCCCCATGCGCTCGGCCTTCGTGCGCAGGTACTGGATGTTCTCGGGGGTCGGCTCGATCTGGATCGGCACCCGCTCGGCCACCTTGACGCCGTAGGCCTCGAGCTGCGTGGCCTTGTCGGGGTTGTTGGTCAGCAGCCGCACCGAGCGCAGGCCGAGGTCGCGCAGCATCTGCGCCCCGGCGGCGTAGTCGCGCTCGTCCTCGCCGAAGCCCAGCGCGAGGTTGGCGTCGACCGTGTCGCTGCCGGCGTCCTGCAGCGCGTACGCCTGCAGCTTGTGCAGCAGGCCGATCCCCCGGCCCTCGTGCCCCCGCAGGTAGACGACGACGCCGGCACCCTCGGCCTTGATCGCCGCCATCGACGCCTGCAGCTGCGGGCCGCAGTCGCAGCGCCGCGAGCCGAACACGTCACCGGTGAGGCACTCGGAGTGCAGCCGCACCAGCACGCCCGCTCCTCCGGCAGCCGCCGCGTCGACGTCACCGTGCACGAGCGCGACGTGCTCCGCGCCGTCGATGCGGTCGCGGTAGCCCAGCGCCCGGAAGGAGCCGAACTCCGTCGGCAGCGACGTCTCCGCGAGCCGCTCGACCTGCGACTCGTGCAGGCGCAGGTGCACCTGCAGGTCCTCGATCGAGACCAGGGCGAGGTCGTGCTCGTCGGCGAACGCGCGCAGCGCGGGGGCGCGCATCAGCTCGCCGTCGTCGTGCACCACCTCCCCGATGACCCCGACCGGCGTGAGGCCCGCCAGGCGGGTGAGGTCGACCGCGGCCTCCGTGTGCCCGGCGCGGGCCAGCACGCCGCCGTCCTTCGCGCGCAGCGGCAGCACGTGGCCCGGCATGACGAGCTCGAAGGACTCCGTCGCCGAGTCCGCCAGCACCCGGACGGTCCGCGCCCGGTCGGCGGCCGAGATGCCGGTCGTGATGCCGTCACGCGCGTCGATCGAGATCGTGTACGCGGTGCGCATCAGCTCGCGGTTGTGCGGCGTCATGAGCGGGATGCCCAGCCGGTCCAGCACGGCGCCGGGGGCCGGGGCGCAGACGTAGCCGCTGGAGTGCCGGATGAGGAAGCCCATCAGCTCCGGCGTCGCCTTGCTCGCCGCGAAGATGATGTCGCCCTCGTTCTCGCGGCCGGGGTCGTCGACCACGACGACAGCCTTGCCGTCGCGGATGTCGGCGATCGCCCGTTCGATGCTGTCGAGCCGGACGGTGTCGCCGTCGGCGTCGGAGTAGGTGCTCATGCGGGGTTCTCCTTCGGGAGGCGGGCGGCGAGCAGCCGCTCCACGTACTTGGCGAGGACGTCGACCTCGAGGTTCACCCGGTCGCCGGGGGCGAGGGTGCCGAGGGTCGTGTCCGCGAGGGTGGTGGGGATGAGGGACACCGAGAACCAGGGAGCGGGATCCTGGGGGTCGGTGACCTCGACGACCGTGAGCGAGACGCCCTGGACCGTGATCGAGCCCTTCGGCACGAGGTAGCGCGCGAGGTCGCTGGGCAGCGAGAAGCGCAGCACCTCCCAGTGCTCGCTCGGGGTGCGGTCGATCAGGGCGCCCGTGCCGTCGACGTGACCCTGCACGACGTGGCCGCCCATGCGCCCGCCCGCCGCCATCGCGCGCTCGAGGTTGACCTCGGCCCCGGCCGCGAGGTCGCCGAGCGACGTCTTGTCGAGCGACTCGGCCATGACGTCGGCGCTGAAGACGTCCGCCTCCTGCGCCATCACGGTGAGGCAGCAGCCGTTGACGGAGATCGACGCACCATGGGTCGCGTCGCTCGTGACGAGCGGTCCGCGCACCGAGAGCCGCACCGCGTCGTCGAGCGTCTCGACCGCGGTCACGACGCCCTTCTCCTCCACGAGTCCGGTGAACATCAGGGCATCTCCTCCCGCGGGGCACGCCCGGGCGTGCCGATGATGCGGATGTCGGGTCCGATCCGCGTGACGTCGTCGAGGTCGATCGGCCGCAGGTCGGCGAGCGTGGCGGCCTCGCCCTCCAGCGCGGCTCGTCCCGAGCCCAGCATCGCCGGGGCGATGTAGCCGATGACGCGATCGACCAGCCCGGCGTTCCAGAAGCCGCCCGCGAGGCGGGGCCCGCCCTCCAGCCACACGTGCCGGACGCCGTTCTCGACCATCTTGGACAGCACCTCGTCGGGCTCACGCGTCTGCACGAGCAGCGTGGGCGCCACCCGGTCGAAGACCCGGTAGTAGGAGGGGATGCGCGACTCCCCCACGACCACGCGCAACGGCTGCTGCGCGTAGGGCAGCGGCAGGTCGTCGGCGTCGCGCACCGTCAGGCGCGGGTCGTCGGCCAGCACCGCTCCGGTGCCCGCCATGATCGCGTCGGCCTCCGCGCGGAAGCGCTGGACGTCGCGGCGGGCCTCGCTCGAGGTGATCCACTTGCTCGAGCCGTCCGGGGCAGCGCTGAGGCCGTCCATCGTGGCCGCGTACTTCCAGGTCACGAACGGACGTCCGTGCGTGACGGCGAAGGTCCACTCGACGTTGAGCGCCGCGGCGTCCTCGGCGAGGACACCGCCCTCGACGTCGACACCGGCCGCGCGCAGCCGCTCGGCGCCGCCCGCAGCCTCGGGGTTCGGGTCGGACTGCCCGTGCACCACCCGCGCGACCCCTGCCGCGAGCAGCGCGTCGACGCAGGGGCCGGTGCGTCCGGTGTGGGCGCAGGGCTCGAGGGTGACGACGGCCGTGGCGCCGCGGGCCGCGTCGCCGGCCTGCTGCAGCGCGTCGACCTCGGCGTGGGCTGTCCCGGCGCCGTGGTGCGCACCCACGGCGAGGACCTCGCCCGACGGGGCGAGGAGCACGCAGCCGACGCGGGGGTTCGGGAGCGTCCGCGCGGTGGATCGGGCGGCCTCGAGGGCCGTGCGCATCGCCTGCAGCTCGGTGTCGCTCGCCATCTCGTCCTCCGGTCGGGCTCGCCGCACCGGGGTCGACGGGTCTGACGCCATGGTCCAGGACGGACCTCGGCACCAGACCCCGCGTGTTTCCTCTCATCCGGACTTTCACCGTCGGTACCGGAGTTCCACCGGTTCAACCTCACCCCGAGAGGTGCGGGTCGCGGACTGTCACCGCCGGTTCGGACTTGCACCGACCCCGGAACACGCGAGCTGTTGCTCGTTCGTCGACAGTCTAGCCGGGCGTGTCGCGCCGGCTGCGACGTCCCACGCTGCGGACGCGTCGCACCGTCCGGGCGGCCGTCGTGGTGCTCAGTGCGCGCAGGCGCTGGTGGCGAGGTCGCGCAGGGTCTCCACCATGGAGCCCGGGTCGTCCGCGCCGAACACCGCCGAGCCGGCGACGAACGTGTCGGCGCCGGCCTCGGCGCACCGCTCGATGGTCTCCACGGAGACCCCGCCGTCGACCTGCAGCCAGACCTCGCCGCCGCTCGCGGCGATCAGCTCACGGGTGCGCCGGATCTTCGGCAGGCAGAGGTCGAGGAACTTCTGGCCGCCGAACCCGGGCTCCACCGTCATCACGAGGACCATGTCGAGCTCGGGCAGCACCCCGGCGTAGGGCTCGATCGGCGTCGCCGGCTTGAGCGCCATGGACGCCCGCGCACCCTGGGCGCGGATCTCGCGGGCCAGCCGCACCGGCGCAGCGGCGGCCTCGACGTGGAAGGTGATGCTCCCCGCCCCTGCCTCGGCGAACGCGGGGGCCCACCGGTCGGGGTCGGCGATCATGAGGTGGGCGTCGATCGGCTGCTGCGCCGCCTTGCTCAGCGCCTCGATGACGGGCGCGCCGAGCGTCAGGTTCGGCACGAAGTGGTTGTCCATGACGTCCATGTGGAGCCAGTCCGCCGTCGGGATGCGAGCGGCCTCCCCCGCGAGGTTCGCGAAGTCGGCGTTCAGCAGGCTCGGCGTGATCTGGATGGCCATGCGGGCCAGCGTAGTGGCGCTGGCACCGACCCAGTCGTCCGGCGTACGGTCGAGGGACACCCACTCGGGAGGTCCCATGTCCAGCTCGCTCGTCGTCCTCGTCACCGTCGTGGTGGTGGCCGTCGCCCTGCTTGCCGTGGTCGTCGCGCTCGCCCGCCGCGCCGGCCGGGCCCGCCCGCCGGGCGAACGCGTCGACCGAGCCGAGCTGCAGGCCCAGCAGCAGGCGCTCGGGCAGGCGCGCCGACCCGAGCACGGATACGGCGCCGACCGCACGTACGGGGGCGGAGGCTCCTTCTGACCCGTCGTCAGCGACGGCGCAGGAGGGCGAGGAACATCGCGTCGGTGCCGTCGCGGTGCGGCCACCACCGGTGGACGCCGACGAGCTCCGCCACACCGGGCCCGACCGACTCGACGACCTCGAGCGTCTCGTCGACGAGCGGGGAGCAGGTCGCGTAGCCCACGAGCCCACCCGGACGCGTGAGGTCGACCGCGCGGCGCAGCAGCGCGCGCTGCAGCGGCACGAGCGAGGCGAGGTCCTCCGGCGTCCGACGCCAGCGCGACTCCGGGCGCCGGCGCAGCGCACCGAGGCCCGTGCAGGGCGCGTCGACGAGGACACGGTCGAAGGAGCCGGGCTCCCAGGGCCCCTCACGTCCGTCGTGGACGGTGACCTCGACGTCGGGGAGGGCCCGCAGCCCGCGCCGGACGAGCTCCGCGCGGTGCGGCTGCACCTCGTTGGCGACGAGGTGGGCGCCGCGCTGCGCGGCCAGCGCACCCAGGAGCGCGGCCTTGCCGCCCGGGCCGGCGCACAGGTCGAGCCAGCGAGCGTCGGACCCCTCGAGGGCAGCCTCGGCGAGGGTGAGGGCCACCATCTGCGATCCCTCGTCCTGCACGCCCGCGCGACCGTCGCGGACAGCGGCGACGTCGCCGGGATCGCCGGCGTCGAGGACGCGCGCGTAGGGCGACACCTGGCCGGGCGTGCCCGGCAGGTCGGAAGGGTCGACGAGGCCGGGGCGGGCCACGAGCGTCACCTTCGGCGGACGGTTGTCGGCCTCGAGCAGCGCGTCGAGCTCGTCGGCGGCGTCGACCGCGCGCAGGGCCGACCGCAGCCCGCGGACGACCCACGTCGGGTGCGACCGGCGGACCGCCAGGGCGTCGTCCGGCTCGAGGTCCTGGGTGAGCCGCTCGACCCACGTGTCGAGGTCGTCGGCCGCGACCTTGCGCAGGACCGCGTTCACGAGCCCGGCCGGCTTGTGGCCGACCACGCGCCGGACGAGGCTCACGCTCGTGGAGACCGCCGCGTGCGACGGGACGCGCATGGACAACGCCTGGTGCGCGCCGAGGCGCAGCACGTCGCGCACCTCCGGGTCGAGCGGGCGACCGACCAGCGAGTCGAGCACCGCGTCGTAGGTGCCGCGCAGGCGCAGCGTGCCGTGCACGAGCTCGGTGGCGAACGCGGCGTCGCGTCCGACGATCCCCCGTTCGCGCAGGAGCTGCGGCAGGAGCAGGTTGACGTAGGCGTCGCGCTCGTCGGCGGCGCGCAGCACGTCGTAGGCGACACCGCGCGACGGGTCGCTCATGCGAGCACCGTGCCCGGCTCGATCGTCGTGCCGCGCGCCCAGTCGGCGGCAGCCATCGGCCTCTTGCCGGTGGGCTGCACCGTGCCGAGCACGACGTCGGTCGTGGCGGTGCCGACGCGGACCTCGCGCCGGCCGGCCTGGACCTCCCCAGGACGCAGCGTGTCGTCGGTCGTCGGCGTGACCGGTCCGAGCTTGACGCGCTGCCCGTCGAGCAGCGTCCACGCGCCGGGTGCGGGCGTGCATCCGCGCACCTGGCGGTCCACCGCGAAGGCCGGCCGGCTCCAGTCGACGTGCGCGTCGTCGGTCGTGAGCTTCGGGGCGTAGGTGACGCCGTCCTCGGGCTGGGCGACGGCGGCGATGTCGCCGTCCTCGACGTGGTCGAGGGCGTCGACGAGGAGCCGCGCGCCCTCGTGGGCGAGCCGCTCGAGGAGCGTGCCGGCGGTGTCGTCGTCGCGGATCCGCTCGGTGATGGTGCCCAGCACCGGGCCGGCGTCGAGCGCCTCGACGAGACTGAAGACCGTGGCGCCCGTGACCTCGTCGCCGGCCATGATCGAGCGCTGCACCGGCGCGGCGCCACGCCAGGCGGGCAGGGCCGAGAAGTGCAGGTTGAGCCAGCCGTACTCCGGCACGTCGAGAGCATCGCGCTTGAGCAGCGCGCCGTAGGCGACGATCGGGCAGCAGGCCGGACCGATCTCGCGGAGCCGGTCGAGGAACGCCGGGTCGTCGGCACGCTCGGGCTTGAGCACCTCGATGCCGAGCTCCGCCGCGCGGGCGGCGATCGGCGACGGGTGCAGGGTCCGACCGCGACCTTGGCGCGCGTCGGGGCGGGTCACGACCGCGGCGACGTCGTGCCGGCTCCCGACCAGCGCCTCCAGGGACGGCAGGGCGGTCTCGGGGGTACCTGCGAACACGATCCTCACGTCGGCCGAGTCTAGGTGCTCGTCGCGACCGGCCCCGCCCCGCGTGGTGCTGCGGCGTGGTGGTGGGGACTCAGAAGGCGTGCGGGTCGACGCGCACGCGCAACGGCGGCTGCTTGGCCGCCGAGCGGGCCGCCTGCACGTCCTTCAGCGCGGCGGCGAGGGCCGGACCCTCCCGACGTGGCGCCCGCAGCACCAGGCGCTCGTGCACCGGCTCGCCCGGGCGCGTGGAGGTCGGCACCGGGCCGAGCACCTCGGTGGAGGGCGTCCACCGTGCGTCGACGAGCGGCGCCACGTCGGCGGCCGGACCCTCGACCACGGCCACCCGCGCGACAGGGGGCAGGTGCGCCTCCGCGCGCTCGGCGAGCTCACGCTCGGCGAGGCCGGCGGGGTCGGCACGCACGAGTCCCTGCAGGAGCGCCGGGTCGCCGACCGCCACGGCGTCGGCGCGCTCCCGCGCCAGGGCGAGGGCGTTGAACCAGCGGCGGTGCGCCTCCTCGAGCACACGGAGGTCGTCGCGGCCCAGCGCCAGCCAGGTGTCCATCAGCACGACGAGCGCGTAGCCCCCGGCCACCCGCGGCTCCGCGCCGGGCGTGGCCAGCACCAGCACGTCGCCCTTGGGCGCGACCGCGAGCACGTCGGCACCGCCGGAGGTGACGACCTCGCGGCCCGGGAACGCCGCGGCGTACTCCTCGGCGGTCCGCAGCTGGCCGACGACGGGCGCGCGGAGCCGGTGCGACCCGCAGGTGCGGCAGATCCAGCGCGGGTCGGCGGTCCCGCACCAGCGGCAGGTGGGCAGGGCGTCGCGACCGGACTGGGCGAGCGGGCCCTCGCACGTGGTGCACCGGGCCGGGGTCCGGCAGTCCTGGCAGGCGAGCGACGTGCGGTACCCCCGGCGCGGCACCTGCACGAGCACCGGCCCGTCGGCGCGCCGGACCGCGGCGAACACCTCGTGCGGGAGGCGGGCAGGAGCACCTCCGGCGACGCTGCCGTCGGTGACCGCGAGCCGGGGCCAGGCGCGACGCCGGGTGACCGCCTCGGCCTGGACCGACCTCGCCCAGCCCGACGCGACGAGCGACTGGCCCTCCGCCGTGCGCGCGTAGCCGGCCAGGAGCAGCGCGGTGTCCTCCCGAGCCGCGCGGGTGAGCAGCACCTCGCGGGTGTGCAGGTACGGGGCGCGGGGCTCGACGTAGAGGTCGTCGCCGTCGTCCCAGAGCGCCACCAGCCCCAGCTGCCGCACCGGCGCGAACGCCGCGGCACGGGTGCCCAGCACCACCGACACCTCTCCCCGCGCGACGGCCAGGAACGCCCGATAGCGCTCGGCGGGCTTCTGTGCGGACGACAGCACGACGTGGCGTCCCTCGCCGAGGACAGAGCCGAGCACCGTGTCCCAATGGTCGAGGTCGCGGGCGTCGGGGACGCACACCACGCTGCCGCGACCGGAGCGCAGCGTGGCCAGCACCGCCTCCGCGACGGCGACCGCCGGGTCGCGCAGCGGGAGCGCCTCCCACACGACGCGAGGCGCTCCCCCGGACTCGAGCGAGGCGAGGAGATCGGGGCCGTCGGGCCACACGTGCCAGGCCTCGTCGTCGACGTCGGGCAGGGGACCCTCGGGCGCAGGGATCGACGGACGGGCCTCGACCCGTGCCTGACGCGGCGGGACGGCCAGGCGCAGCACGTCGGACAGCGTGCCCGCCCAACGGTCGGCGACCTCGCGGGCCAGGCCGAGCACCTGCGGGCTCAGCACCGGCTCGGCCGACACGACCTTGGCCAGGGGGGCGAGCCGACCCTCGTGCGCCGAGGCGCCGCCGAGACCGACCACGAACCCGTCGGTGAGCCGTCCGGCGAAGCGCACCTTGACCCGACAGCCGGGCACGGGCTGCGGGTCCAGGTCGGCAGGCACGGCGTAGTCGAAGAGCCGGTCGAGGTGCGGCAGCGGCGTGTCGACCGCGACCCGCGCGACCAGCACGGGTTCCGCCTCACGACCAGGCTCCTCGGCTGCTGCCGGCTGGGGCGTCGGTGGGGGCGACGGCGGCAGCGCGAGGAGCTCGAGCTGGTCGCTGGTGGTCACGCGCACTGTCTACCAGCCGGCTCCGACGACACGACCGCCCCACCACGGTCCCACGCACGGGCTCACCCACGACGGACGAGACGCCGCCCCCGAACCGGGGACGGCGTCTCGTCGTGGCGCGGCGGCCCGGAGGCCGACCGCTCAGTCCAGCAGGCTGCGCAGCACGTACGGCATGATGCCGCCGTTGCGGTAGTAGTTCGCCTCGCCGGGGGTGTCGATGCGGACGACCGCGTCGAACTCGACGGTCTCGCCGCCCTCCTGCGTGGCGACGACCTTGACCGTCTTCGGCGTGCGGCCCTCGTTGAGCTCGGTGACACCGGTGACCGAGAAGGTCTCCTCGCCCGTGAGGCCCAGCGACTCGGCGTTCTCGCCCTGCGGGAACTGCAGCGGGAGGACGCCCATGCCGATGAGGTTCGAGCGGTGGATGCGCTCGTAGGACTCCGCGATGACGACCTTCACGCCCAGCAGCGCCGTGCCCTTGGCCGCCCAGTCGCGCGACGAGCCGGAGCCGTACTCCTTGCCCGACAGCACGACCAGCGGCACGCCGGCGGCCTGGTAGTTCTGCGACGCGTCGAAGACGGTCGTGACCTCTCCCCCGGCCGTGAAGTCGCGCGTGAAGCCACCCTCGGTGCCCGGGGCGATCTGGTTGCGCAGGCGGATGTTCGCGAACGTGCCGCGGATCATGACCTCGTGGTTGCCGCGGCGCGAGCCGAGGGAGTTGAAGTCACGCGGCTCGACGCCCTTCTCCATCAGGTACTTGCCCGCGGGGCTGTCCTTCTTGATGGCGCCGGCCGGGCTGATGTGGTCGGTCGTCACCGAGTCGCCGAGCTTGAGGAGCACGCGGGCGCCCTCGATGTCGGTGACCGGCTCCGGCTCCAGGCCCATGCCGTCGAAGTACGGCGCCTTGCGGGCGTACGTGGAGTCCTCGTCCCAGGCGAACGTGTCGCCCTCGGGCGTCGGCAGGTTCTGCCAGCGCTCGTCGCCCGCGAAGACGTCGGCGTACTCCTTGCCGAACGTGTCGCTCGTGATCGAGGAGGCGATGACGTCCTCGACCTCGGCCGGGGACGGCCAGATGTCCTTCAGGTACACCGGGTTGCCGTCGGTGTCCTCACCGAGCGGCTCCGTCGTGATGTCGACGTCCATCGAGCCGGCGATGGCGTAGGCGACCACCAGCGGCGGCGACGCCAGGTAGTTCATCTTGATGTCCGGGTTGATGCGGCCCTCGAAGTTGCGGTTGCCCGACAGCACCGAGACGACGGCGAGGTCGTTCTCGTTGACGGCGGCGCTCACCTCGGGGATGAGCGGACCGGAGTTGCCGATGCAGGTCGTGCAGCCGTAGCCGACGAGGTTGAAGCCCAGCTTGTCGAGGTAGGGCGTGAGGCCGGAGCGGTCGTAGTAGTCCGAGACGACCTTCGACCCGGGCGCCAGCGTCGTCTTGACCCACGGCTTGCGCGTCAGGCCCTTCTCGACGGCCTTCTTCGCGAGCAGCGCCGCGCCGATCATGACCGACGGGTTCGACGTGTTCGTGCACGACGTGATCGCGGCGATGGTGACGGCGCCGTGGTCGAGCGTGAACGTCTGGCCGTCGAGCGTGACCTCGATCGGGTTGCTCGGGCGACCGCCGTCGGCGGGGACGCACGAGAGGTAGTCGCGCGAGGGCGTGGTGCCCTCGGCGTCCGAGGCCGGCGGGTCGGAGGCGGGGAACGACTCCTCGAGCGCCTCGTCGTACTTGCCCGTGGTGGTCTCGGCCTCCTCCTCGACGTACGCGTTGAGCGCGCCGCGGAAGCCCTCCTTGGCCGACGCGAGCTCGACGCGGTCCTGGGGACGCTTCGGGCCGGCGATCGAGGGGACGACCGTCGAGAGGTCGAGCTCGAGGTACTCGGAGTAGCGCGGCTCGTGGTCGGGGTCGTGCCACAGGCCCTGGGCCTTGGCGTAGGCCTCGACGAGCGCGACCTGCTCCGCGCTGCGGCCGGTCAGCTCGAGGTACTTCGTGGTCTCCTCGTCGATCGGGAAGACCGCGATGGTGGAGCCGTACTCGGGGCTCATGTTGCCGATCGTGGCGCGGTTGGCCAGCGGGACGGCGCCGACGCCGGAGCCGTAGAACTCGACGAACTTGCCGACGACGCCGTGGTCGCGCAGCATCTCGGTGATCGTGAGCACGAGGTCGGTCGCCGTGGCGCCCTCGGGCAGCTCGCCGTGGAGCTTGAAGCCGACGACGCGCGGGATGAGCATGCTGATCGGCTGGCCGAGCATCGCGGCCTCGGCCTCGATGCCGCCCACGCCCCAGCCGACGACGCCGAGGCCGTTGACCATGGTGGTGTGGGAGTCGGTGCCGACGCAGGAGTCGGGGTAGACCGTGCCGTCCTTGTCGAACACGACGCGCGCGAGGTGCTCGATGTTGACCTGGTGCACGATGCCGGTTCCGGGCGGCACGACCTTGAAGTTGTCGAACGCGCCCTGGCCCCAGCGCAGGAACTTGTAGCGCTCGCCGTTGCGCTCGTACTCGATCTCGACGTTGCGCTCGAAGGCCTCGGGCGTGCCGAAGACGTCGGCGATCACGGAGTGGTCGATGACCATCTCGGCGGGTGCGAGCGGGTTGATCTTCGACGGGTCGCCGCCGAGGTCGACCATGGCCTCGCGCATGGTGGCGAGGTCGACGACGCAGGGGACGCCGGTGAAGTCCTGCATGATCACGCGCGCGGGCGTGAACTGGATCTCCTGGTCGGGCTCGCTCGACGGGTCCCAGGCGGCGATCGCCTTGATGTCGTCGGCGGTGATGTCGGCCCCGTCCTCGGTGCGCAGGAGCGCCTCGAGCAGGACCTTCAGGCTGAACGGGAGCGTGGCGACGTCGAGGCCGTCACCCTGCACCGCGTCGAGCTTGAAGTACGTGTAGCTGGTGCCGTCCACCTCGAGCGTCTGCTCGGCGTTGAAGCTGTCGACCATGGGTGTCTCCTTCGCGTCGGGTTCCATCCTGCCGACCGGACCGCCGGGCTGCCAGGTCAGGTGCGCCTTACCTCGCGCCCTTCCGGCTGCCGCGGCACGTGCACCGCGAGGGTGTCCGGCCGGGAAAGTCTCTTGATATCAAGATACACGATGTCAAGAGGAATGTCCGACGTCGTGGCCGCCGGCGGGTCAGAAGAGCCCGGGCCAGCGCCACAGGAGCGGCCACATGAACGCCAGCTGCGCCGCGCACACGGTCAGGACGCCCACCACGCCGACTGCGTCGAGGACGACGAGCGCGCGCCGCCGCGGCACCGACGTGGCCGCGTCGTCGCCGTGCGCACGGACGACCTCGGTGCCGGCGACGCGGTCGAGCACACCGCGGTGCATGCCCAGGAGCAGCGGCACCAGCAGCGCCAGGAGGCCCAGGTAGGCCGCGAACCCGAGGTGCCACGCGTCCGGCGTGGCCGAGCGCAGGACCGTGGGCAGGCCAATGGGCACCGCCGCCACGGCGAGGTCGATCAGCACCGCGGCCGCGAGCCCACGCAGCAGGCCACGCGCGGCCCCGGTCGGGCTCCCCTCTCCCGCGCGGACGACCCGCAGGCCCTCGCGGTGCTTGCCGATGCTGTGCCCGCGGACGCCCTGCCGCAGACCGTTGTTCCACAGCACGAACAGCTCTCCGGCGACGAGCCCGCCCAGCAGCAGTCCGTCGGAGCGGCCCAGGGTCCACACGTCGCCGGTGGTCGCGCTGCCCAGGATCCGCGCGACGAGCACCACCAGCGCGCCCGCGGTGAAGGCGACGCAGAACAGCAGCACGTCCTGGGCGAGCGCCGAGCGTCGCAGGTCGCCGACGGTGCGTTCCTCGTCGCCGACGTCGGACGCGGGCGTGAGGTCCTGGGCGTCGTTCATCGCATCGCTCCGATCCAGCGGGCGGCCGCGCGGCCGTCGCGCACCCGACTCTCCCACGTCATGCCCACGCCGAGCATCGACACACCGGCGGCGGCGATGAGGATCCAGCGCGGCAGCGCGACGGCGACCGGACCGAGCTGGACGAGGAGCAGCAGCCCCACCAGGACGGCCCCTGCCACGAAGGGCGCGAGCCAGCGCAGCCGGACGCCGAGCGCCAGCACGGCGAGCGACACGAGCCCCAGTGCGAGCCCCCGCGGACTCGTCGGAGCGAGGAGCGCCTGCGGCAGGCTCGGCAGCAGTCCGAGCACGAGCCCCGGCCCGAGGGCGACCACCGTGCTGCGCGGCGGCTCCGTGCGCAGCAGCACCCACGCCCCGGCACCGAGCAGCACGAGCGCGAACGGCACGGTGTAGGCCTCGACCACGCCGACGTCGCTGGCCACGAGCCGCAGCACGTAGGCGATGCCGAGCGGCACGGTCGCCACCCACCGCAGGACGGCCCGGTCGGGGACGAGGAGCGAGACGAGCACCAGCGTGGCGCCCAGCAGCGTGAGCAGGAGGGCGAGCCAGGCGAGCGACGTCGTCCCCGCCGCCCACAGCACGGTGACGAGGAGCGCGGTCACCGCGGCCAGCTCGACCCCACGGCGACCTCGACGGTCGTCGAGGAGTGCCGACGCCCCCGCCCCGACGACGAGGGCCGCGAGCAGGACGGTGAGCGAGGCGACGGTCGCAGGCGCGTCGACCAGCTCGAGGACCGGGACGGTCGAGGCGATCGCGGTCACGGCCGCCGCCGACGCGGCGAGGTCGCGCCAGGGCGGTCCGTCGTCCGGCAGCGCGCAGACCCCGAGCAGGACGGCCGCCAGCGGCCAGGCGACGACGGCCGTCTCCCAGTCGCCGATGCACACGACGACGGCCACGGTCGCGAGCACCCCACCGACCGCGCGCAGGACGGCGCGGTCGGCGACCAGCAGCGAGACCAGGACGGCGGCAACGGCCGGGAGCAGGAGGGTGGCGACGAGCCACACGACGTCGACGTCGACCACGGCCGCGGCGACGAGCACGCCGCCCAGCGCCAGCAGGCCCGAGCCGCCCTCGACGCCCAGACGACCAGTGCGGTCGCGCAGCCCGACGCCGGAGACCACCAGTGCGAGCGCGGCCGCCGCGGCGAGGACGACGCCTGTCGCCCCCGTCCCCAGGTCGGTCAGCTGGGCGGGCGGCACGAGCGCGATCCCGACATGCACGGTCGCGACCGCTGCCAGCACCTCTCGCACCGGAGCGGGTCGTGCCGCCCGGGCGGCGACCACGGCCACGAGCGCCGACACGCCCCACACCCACCACGCGGTGGACCAGTCCCCCGCGACCAGCAGGTCCGCGACCACCGCGGCCGTGGCCGCGAGAGCGGGGTGGGCGACCCGTCGACCGTGCGGCGCGGCCGCGACGAGCGCGAGGGTCGCCCCGAGCGTGAGCGCGGCGACCGCTCCCGCGACCGGGCTGACCTCCGCCGCGCTGGTCGCGACGGTCACGAGGAGCGCGGCGGCGAGACCGGTCTCGACCCCGGTGCGCCGGGCGACGTCGTCGACCAGGAGCACGCCGACGAGGAACGTCAGCACGATCGCGGCGACGAGGGCGGCCAGCCGGACCTGCGCGTCGCCGTCGAGCGCCACCACCAGCTCGCCTGCCGTCCCTGGGCCCCAGGCTGCGGCCAGGCCGAGCGCGACACCACTCCGCAGGCGGGGCGCCCGCACGAGCGCGACGACGACCAGGCCGAGCGTCGCGGCAGCCCAGACGACGACGCACGCCCACGGCGCGTCGAGGGCGAGCGCCGGCGCGACGGCCAGCGTCGCGACCGCCACCCACCACCACGGCGTGGGCCTTCCGGCGCGCGTCCCGAAGGTCGTCACGGCCCAGAGCACGAGGGCACCGGCGACGACGCTGCCGGCCAGCAGCACCGCCGACGGACCGGCGTCGGCGAGCACCGACCAGGCGGTGACGACGGCGACGCTGGTGGCCGCGCCGGGCGCCCAAGGCCGCAGACGTCCCACGACGCGCCAGCGTGCAGCACCGAGGACGACCAGCGTCGCCGCTGCACCGAGGGTCCACGCGAGCCAGGGCCGGTCGGTGCCGGGCACGTCGAAGGTCGTGAGGGGGTGGTCGATGCGATGTCCGCCCGTGGTCGACAGTGCCTCGCCCACCACGGCCAGCAGCTGCGCTCCCCACGGGAAGAGCGCGAGGGCCACCAGGAGCGACGGCGCGACGCCTGCTGCTCGCGCTCCGCGTGCCCACGGTGCGCGGCCAGGGACCCAGACCGCGGGGACCGCGACCGCGGCGAGCACGAGCAGGGCGCCGTACTGCGGAGCCGCCGACCATGCGGGCAGGGCCGCCAGGAGCGTGAGCGTCGAGAGCGCGGCGCCGGCGGACACCGTCCGCGCCGGGGCGGGCAGCCGCCCGAGCGACGCGGCGCCGGCAGCGACGGCGGTGACGATCGCGAGCGGGACGCCGTGGGCCCCGCCGACCAGGTCGCCGAGTGCGGGGTGCGCGACGGCGTCCACGAGGGCCAGGACGACGGCGACCAGCGCAGCGACTCCGCCCGCGGCGAGAGCGACCCAGGCCCCCACCCGTGCGGTGGCCCGGTGCAGCGCGGCACCGACGAGGACGGCGACGACGAGCGCCGCGGTCGCCGACCAGAAGGGGCGCGCTCCGCCGTCGTCGAGCACGACCGCCACCCGAACCGCGGCCACCGCCCCGGCGAGGCCGCCGAGCACCGACACGACGACCAGCTCGCGGGCGTCGTCGAGGGTGCGTCGTCCGAGCCTGACGATCCCCGCGGTCGTGAGCACCACCACGGCGCACCACAGCAGGTCCCACGGCGCGCCGGGCAGCGTGTCGAGACCGAGCAGTCCCTGGTCGCGCGCGGCGAACCAGTCGAGCGTGAACAGGCCCAGGAAGACGGTCCACAGGGCCTCGGCCGACGCCCGCAGACGCCGGCGCGTGACCACGGCGGCGACGCCACCGGCCACGGCTGTCGCCGCCAGCAGCACCAGGGCGCGGCCGAGGATCCCCATCGGACCCCAGTAGACGGTGATGAAGATGGCCCCGGCCACGAGGAGGGCGAGGGCACCGAGCGCCAGGAGGACCGTGCCCACCGAGACGGGGGCGCGCGGCGTCGTCGCCGCGACGGAGTCGACGGTAGGGACGGTCGAAGGCGGGCTGGTCGGGGCTGGGCTGGTCGAGGCTGGGCTGGTCGAGGCTGGGCTGGCGGCCGCTGGTGCTGGGGCCGGCACTGTTGCCGTGGCTGGCTCCGGCACCGTCACGGTCGACACAGGAGCGGGCGCTGCGGGGACGGGTGCCGCGACCGTCTGCGGCCGGCTGGCGCGGCGGGCTCGCTCGAGGTCGCGGTCGACCCGCAGGAGCTGGTTCCAGAGCCGTCCCGCCTCGGCGGTGCGCAGGTCGAGACCGCAGCGCGCGCAGACCCGCGCACCGTCGAGTCGCGCCCGGCAGTCGGGACACACGGTCGGGTCGGCGTAGGCCATGGCGACACCCTGCCCGTCCAGGTGGTCCTCGGACAACCTCGTCGGCCGCCGCGGAGGTCAGTCGACGCGGTCGAGGACGGCCACGCACTCCACGTGGTGCGTCATCGGGAACAGCGCGAACGCCCGCAGCGGACCGAGGCGGTACCCGTGCTCGGCGAACGTGGCGACGTCGCGCGCGAGGGCTGCCGGGTCGCAGGCCACGTAGACGACGCGGCGGGCGCCGAGGGCCGCGACGCCCGGCACGGCCTTGCGCGCTCCGGTGCGGGGCGGGTCGAGGACGACGACGTCGACGCCGTCGGCGAGCGCGGGTTCGCGGCGCAGCGCCCGCTCGGTCGAGTCGGCCACGAGGCGCACCTGGCTGCGACCGTGCAGCGACCTGCGGGCGTCGCGAGCTCCTTGCCGGTCCGCCTCGACGCTGACGACGAGGCCGTCCGGTCCGACGGCGTCGGCGAGGAAGGCGGTGAAGAGTCCCACGCCGGCGTAGAGGTCGGCGACGCGGTCGCCGGGGCGCGCCTCGGCGGCGTCGAGGACGGCGTCGACGAGGGTCCGTGCCGCCTCGGGGTGCACCTGCCAGAAGCCCGAGCCGGTGACGGTGAAGTCGTGCGGTGCGACGTGCTCGGTGAGCCGGGTGCCCCCGGCGCGGCGGTGACCGTCGGTGCCGGCCACGCCGTCGACGTCGAGGTCTGAGGGCACGGTGGCGTCGGTGACGACGAGGCGCTGCCCGGTGGACGACACGATGGCCTCGACCGGGCCGCTGTCCCAGCGGTGCGCGGTGACGTCGGGCAGGTCGGGGTGGGCGATGGGGCAGTGCTCGACGGGCACGACCTCGTGCGTGCGGTGCTTGCGCAGACCGGGGCGCCCGTCGGGCGTGGTCGACCAGGTGACGCGCGTGCGCCAGCCGAGGGTGGGTCGGACCTCCTCGACGACGACGTCGCGCTCGATGCCGGCGAGCCGGCGCAGCTGCTCGGCGACGACGTCGGCGAGCAGCCGGCGCTGCGCAGCGGGGTCGACGTGCTGGAAGTCGCAGCCGCCGCAGGTGCCGGCGAGGGCGCAGGGCGGCTCGACGCGGTCGGGCGAGGCCTCCAGGACCTCGACGGCGTCGGCTCGCAGGAACCGCTTGGTGGTGTCGGTGACGCGGATGCGGACCCGCTCCCCCGGCAGGCTGTGGCGGACGAAGACGACCTGCCCGTCCAGCCGCGCCACGCAGCTTCCGCCGTGGGCGACGGGCCCCACCTCCACCACAGGAAGACTCGTCCCGTTCACGCCTGACCACCTCGCACGGGCCCACGAGCCCACCGAGGGCACAGGGCGACGGGCCCCACCTCCACCACAGGAAGACTCGTCCCGTTCACGCCTGACCACCTCGCACGGGCCCACGAGCCCACCGAGGGCACAGGGCGACGGGCCCCACCTCGACTACGGGAAGACTCGTCCCGTTCACGCCCGACCACCTCGCACAGGCCGACTGGCGCCGGTCACTTGCGGTGGTCCGGCTGCTCGGGGCGGGGCTGGTCGCCGAGACCGCGGCGGACGTCGCCGGGTGCGGGGCCGATGACGCTGCGCGGGTCGACCTTGGCGGCGGAGCTGAGCTGGTAGGGCACGCTGGTGACCATGACGCCGGGCATGAACAGCAGGCGGCCCTTGAGGCGCAGGGCGGTCTGGTTGTGCAGGAGCTGCTCCCACCAGCGCCCGACGACGTACTCGGGGATGTAGACGCTGACGATGTCGCGGGGGCTCTCGCGGCGCTTCTCCTTGACGTACTTGACGACGGGGCGCACGAGCTCGCGGTAGGGCGAGGAGACGACGGTGAGCGGCACGGGGATGGCGAGCTCGTCCCAGCGCTCGCGAAGGGCTGTGGTGTCCTGCGGGTCGAGCTCGACGTAGAGCGCCTCGAGCGTGGAGGGCCGCGCCACGCGCGCGTAGGCGAGGGCACGGAGGGCGGGCTTGTGGAGTCGTCCGATGAGCACCACCGCGTGCACGCGCGACGGGAGGGCGACGTCGGTGTCGTCGATGGCGAGCTCGTCGCTGACCCGCTGGTAGTGGCGGTTGATGCCGAGCATGAGGAAGAAGACGAACGTCATGGCCAGGATGGCGATCCAGGCGCCGGCGAGGAACTTGGTGATGAGGACGATGACGAGCACGGTCGCCGTCATCGCCAGGCCGAAGCTGTTGACGATGCGCGAACGCTTCATCCGGCGTCGCTCGGTGGGGTCGGTCTCGGTCGCGAGGTGGCGGGTCCAGTGCCGGATCATGCCGAGCTGGCTGAGGTTGAAGGAGACGAACACGCCCACGATGTAGAGCTGGATCAGCTTGGTGACCTCGGCGTCGAACGCGAGGATCAGGACGATGGCGGCGACGGCGAGCAGGACGATGCCGTTGCTGAACGCCAGACGGTCGCCGCGGGTGTCGAGCTGGCGGGGCAGGTGGCCGTCGCGGGCCAGGATCGAGCCGAGGACGGGGAAGCCGTTGAAGGCGGTGTTCGCGGCGAGGACCAGGATCACGCCGGTGCAGGCGATGGTGAAGTAGAACAGCGGCTGGGCGTCGCTGTAGAGGGCCTTCGCGAGCTGGGCGATGACGGTCGGCTGGTCGTAGCCCTCGCCGACGGGCTGGCCGTCGAGCAGCAGCTGGCGGGCGGGGTCCTCGACGTAGCGGACGTGCATGGCGTCGGCGAGCAGGATGATGCTCATCAGCATCGTGATGGAGATGGTGCCGAGCAGCAGGAGCGTCGTGGCGGCGTTCTGGCTCTTCGGCTTGCGGAAGGCGGGGACGCCGTTGCTGATCGCCTCGACGCCGGTGAGGGCGGCGCAGCCGGAGGAGAAGGCACGCGCCAGCAGGAACGCCATCGCCAGTCCGGTGAGCGCGGAGTCGTAGGGCGCCTCGGCGGCGATGTCGTACGGCGCGCTCTCCGCCTGCGGCAGGTCGCCGAGCAGGTACCGGAAGAGCCCCCAGGCGGCCATCAGGCCGATGGCGAGCATGAACAGGTAGGTCGGGACCGCGAAGGCGGTGCCGGACTCCTTCGTGCCGCGCAGGTTCAGCGCCATGAGCAGCAGGACCAGGACCGACGCGGCGAGCGCCTCGTGGCCGACGAGCCACGGGATGGCCGAGGTCGCGTTCTGCACGCCCGAGGAGATCGACACGGCGACCGTGAGGACGTAGTCGACGAGCAGGGCGCTCGCCACCGTCACGCCGGCCTTCGGTCCGAGGTTGGTGGTGGCCACCTCGTAGTCGCCGCCGCCGCTCGGGTAGGCGTGGACGTTCTGCCGGTAGGACGCGACGACCGTGAGCATGACGAGGACGACGGCGATGCCGATCTTCCAGTTGAACGCGTAGGCGGTGATGCCGCCCATGGAGAGCGTCAGGAAGATCTCGTCGGGGGCGTACGCGACGGACGACAGCGCGTCGCTCGCGAACACGGGCAGGGCGATGCGCTTCGGCAGCAGCGTCTCCCCCAGCTGGGTACTGCGCAGCTTCCGTCCGACGATGGTCCGCTTGACGGACTCGACCATGCCCACGAGCGACGATGGTAGCCGCGGGGTCGTCCGCCCGCCGGGGCGCGGGCGCGCGGCAGGGCACCGGTGCCCCGGACCGGCCCACGACGTCCTCGCGTCCGTGTAGCGTCGCCCCCGTGCACATCGTGATCATGGGCTGCGGCCGCGTCGGGTCGACGCTCTCGCGCAGCCTCGAGGAGCGCGGCCACACGACGGCCGTGATCGACTCCAACCCTGACGCGTTCCGCCGCCTGGGCCCCGGCTTCACGGGGACGACGGTCACCGGCATGGGCTTCGACCGCGAGGTGCTGCGCGCGGCGGGGATCGAGAAGGCCGACGGCTTCGCGGCGGTCTCCAGCGGCGACAACTCCAACATCATCTCCGCGCGCGTGGCCCGCGAGCAGTTCGGCGTCGGCAACGTCGTCGCGCGCATCTACGACCCCGGTCGCGCCGAGGTGTACGAGCGGCTGGGCGTGCCCACGGTGGCCACCGTCCCGTGGGCGGCCGACCAGGTGCTGCGCCGTCTGCTGCCGGCCGGGTCGGAGCCGGCCTGGCGCGACCCGTCGGGCCAGCTGCGCCTCGACACCGTGTACGCGCCGTTCCCGTGGATCGGCCACCACGTCTCCGACCTCGAGGACGCCGCCGGCGTGCGCGTCGCCTACCTCACCCGGCTCGGCTCGGGCGTCGTCGCGACGGCCCGCACCGTGATGCAGGAGGGCGACGTGCTCGCCGTGTTCATGCGAGACGAGGACGCCGAGCGTGCCCACGCGGTGCTCGAGTCCGGACCTGAGGAGGCCTGATGCGCGTCGCCATCGCCGGTGCCGGTGCGGTCGGCCGGTCCGTCGCCCTCGAGCTGACCGAGAACGGTCACCAGGTGCTGCTCATCGACAAGTCGCCGGGGTCCATCCGCTCCGACGTCGTGCCCGACGCCCAGTGGCTGCTCGCCGACGCGTGCGAGATGTCGTCGCTGGCCGAGGCCGGCCTGCACACCTGCGACGTCGTCATCGCGGCGACCGGTGACGACAAGGTCAACCTCGTCGTCTCGCTGCTCGCCAAGACCGAGTTCTCCGTGCCGCGCACCGTCGGCCGCGTGAACCACCCGAGCAACGAGTGGCTGTTCGGCGAGTCGTGGGGCGTCGACGTCGCCGTCTCGACCCCCCGCCTCATGTCGGCGCTCGTCGAGGAGGCGGTCTCGGTCGGCGACCTCGTCCGCCTGTTCACGTTCCGCCAGAGCAACACGAGCCTGGTCGAGCTGACCATGCCCGCCGACTCCCCCTACACAGGCCGCCTCGTGCGCGACGTCCCCTGGCCGCGCGACGTCGTGCTCGTCGCCATCCTGCGCGACAACGCCATCGAGACCCCCGACCCCGAACGCTCTCTCGAGGCGGGCGACGAGCTGCTCTTCGTCACCGCCGAGGACGCCGAGGTCGAGATCGGCTCGCTGCTCTCCCCCAAGTCCTGACGTCGCGGGGGCCTGCGCTGGTGCGACTTGCTGCACGGGTGGGGCTGCGCTGCTGCGGCTTCTCGTGGAGGTGGCCTCCGAAAGGGCCTCGACCGGGCGGCTGGGCAGGAACTGGGCTGGGTTCTCGGGCTGTAGCCCGCGTGGGACGCAAGATTCTTCCTTTGTGCGTGCCGGCGGTGGATCTGCCACCTTCCGAGCGCTGTTGAGGTGGCGCATCCACCGCTGGTGGGCTAGAGGTGTGAAGGATTCTTCCTTCTCATGGAACGGTCCACGAGAAGGAAGAATCCTTCGTCTCCCCAACGCAAACGGCACCCAAGATCCTGCATTCGCGCGTTGAGATCGGAACGCTTCTGCGTTCACGACGGGATCCCGTGGCGAACGCCGAATCGTTCGAGTCCCGGCGCACGAACGCAGATTCTTGCGTCCCACGCGGGCCACAGCCCGAGACCCGAAGCCGGCTCCCGCCCAGCTGCCCGGTCGAGGCCCTTTCGGAGCGCAGGACGAGTCAAAGCCGCGCCGACGCAGCCGTACCACCTCGAGAAACCGCGCCGGCGCAGCCCCACCTCCGCGAGAAACCGCGCCAGCGCAGCCCCACCTCCGCAAGAAACCGCACCGACGCAGCCCCACCCGAACGAGACGCCCGCCACCACACCCCCACCCCCACCCCCACGACCAGCGCGGACAGCGTCAACGAGCGTGCGGGCCAGGCTCGAGGGGGGTGGCGTTGCGCGACAGGACCCACGCCATGGCGGCGAAGGCGGCGACCTGGAGGGGCCAGCCGAGCACGACCTTGGAGGTGCCGAGGAGGGCGACGTGGTCGCCGGCCCAGAGCGGGTACTGCACGAGGACGCGCACGATGCAGGGGGCGGCGAAGAGCCAGGTGAGCAGCGAGCACAGGCGGACGAGCTGGCGGTCCTCGTGCCACTCGGTGGGCTCACCGGTCAGGCTGCCGATCAGGAAGCCGACGAGTGGCCAGCCGACCAGGATCGACACGACGAACACGGCCGCGTAGGCGCCGTTGTAGAGGATGCCCGGCAGGAACACGTCGCGGGCCTCGCCGCTGCGCGAGGCGAACACCGCCGCGATCGCGATGCCGACGAGCGCATTGAGCACGAACTGGACCGTGGAGCGCTGCACCAGACGCACGGCCAGCAGCACGACCGCGCTGCCGACGCTCGCGACCAACGACGTACGGAGGTCCTTCGTGACGATCCAGCAGACGGTGAAGACGATCGTCGGCACGGCGCTCTCGACGATGCCGCGACCGCCGCCCAGCGCCTCGGCGAGCTTGGAGCGGACGAGCTCCTCGACCGTGGCGTAGCGCCGTGCCCCGTCGCCCGGACCGTCGTGACGGGCGGGCTCGGCGGAGGCGTCAGGCATCGAGCTCGTAGCGCGGGTTGTAGAGCACGCAGCTGTCGCCGCGCCGGCCGATGCGTCCGTGGACCGTCAACCGACGTCCGGGCTCGATGCCCTTGATCTCGCGTCGACCGAGCCACACGAGCGTCACCTGGCCGGACCCGTCGTACAGCTGCGCCTCGAGCGCGCTGACCCCGTCGGAGACGGGCCGGGTGGTCACCGAGCGCAGCTCGCCGTGCAGCGAGCAGACGGCTCGGTCGGACTGCGACGCCAGGAGCCGGCAGCCGGCCTGGTCGGCGCTGCGCTGCAGCTCGTCGTCCTCGATCTGCTCGAGGGTCGGCCGGCGCCAGGCACGGCTCAGTCGCGAAGGCATGCGTCCATCCTAGGTCGGTTCGCCGTCAGGACCGAGGGTCACGGGCTCCGCGTCGGGCGGCAGCTCGATCAGCAGCGGCTCGCGGACGGGGCGCGGGTCGTCGCCGCGCACGACCACCACCTCGCGGAACGCCTGCTCGAGGAGACCGTCCTCGTCGGGCTCGAGGGCCGCGGAGCCGAGGAACGTCGCGCGCAGCATCCAGCGGGGACCCTCGACGGCGACGATCCGCGACGGCTGGAACCCGTCCTGGCCGTCGGGCAGGGTGACGGGGATCTGCACCCGCAGCTCCGGTCCGAAGGGCCCGTCGAGCTCCTCGACCTGGCCCTCGAGCCGCTGCACCTCCGCCACCAGCTCCTGACGCACCTCGTCCCACAGGCCGCCGCTGCGGGGCGCGGCGAAGGCGCGCAGCTCCAGGCCCGCCTCCTCGGTCACGAGCACGACGGAGCCGGCGCCGCCGCCGTCGTCCTGCGGCACCTGCAGCTGGAAGCCGACCCGGCCGCGGATGCGCAGCGGGCCGAGGTCGACGTAGCCCGCCTCGTCGGCGGAGGCCTCCGTGGAGTCGCGCGGTCGGGTCGGCGTGCTCGCCGCCTCGGACTGCTCGCTGGTGCTCGTCTCGTCGGGTGCGGTCTGCTCGCGCTCGCGGCGACGTCGGATCATCGGTGCTCTCCCACGGATCGGTGGCCGCCGGTCGAGCCGTAGCCCCCGGCGCCTCGGCTGGTGTCCTCGAGTGACTCGACCTCGCGGAAGGTCACGTGCTCGACGCGCTGGACGACGAGCTGCGCGATGCGGTCGCCCCGCGCCACCTCGACCGTCTCTCGTAGGTCGTGGTTGACCAGCAGCACCTTGATCTCGCCGCGGTAGCCCGCGTCGACCGTGCCGGGCGTGTTCACGACCGAGAGGCCGTGCCGCAGCGCCAGACCGGACCGGGGGTGCACGAAGGCCGCGTACCCGTCGGGCAGGGCGATGGCGATGCCGGTCGGCACGAGCACCCGCTCGCCCGGGGCCAGCGTGGCCGGTGCTGCGGCGTGCAGGTCGACGCCCGCGTCCCCCGGGTGCGCGTACGCGGGGACCGGGAGCTGCGGGTCGAGGCGTCGCACCGCGATCTCGAGCATGCTCGCGACCCTACTCGGGTGGACCTGGCCCGGATGCGGCAGGCTTGCAGGGTGCAGAACCGTCGTGAGCGCCTCGTGGCTCCCGTGTCGTGGTGGGTCGGCGTGCTCGCCTTCGCCCTCGCCTGGGCCTGGCTGCTGCTGGTCGTCGCCGGCACCGGCGCAGCCGTGGTGACCTTCGTCGGCGTGGCCGTGCTGACGGGTGCCGTCGTGTGGGCGTACGGACGCACCGTCGTCGACGCCGGCCCCGACGGCCTGCGCGTCGGACGCGCGTTCCTGACGGCGGAGCACGTGGGTGCCGTCACCCCGCTCGACCGCGTCGCGACCCGCGAGGCCCTCGGACCCCGTGCCGACGCCCGTGCCTGGTTGCACGTGCGCCCCTACGTCGACACCGCCGTGCGCGTCGACGTCGACGACCCGGCCGACCCGGCCCCCTACTGGCTGGTCTCCACCCGCCACCCGAAGGCGGTCGCCGCCGCGCTCGGCGCGCGTCCCGCCTCCTCCGACGCACCCGACCAGCCCACTCCAGACCCGAGGTGACGACCATGGCTCGCACGTCCCGCAAGGCCCGCACGACCCCCAGCCTGGAGACGGCGACCCCGCCGCGGAAGGCGTCGCGCTCCAGCCGTACCAGCTGGAAGCTGCTGGACCGCTCGACCACCATCGCCGCGGGTCTGCTCGCCCGCCAGGCCTCGACCGTCACCTGGCGTCTCGCGACGGGTCGCAAGCCCCCGACCGCGGGACGGCACCCGGACGTCGAGACCAAGGAGGCCGTGGCATGGGCTGTGGTCGGGGGTGCCCTCGTCGAGGTCGTCCGCCTGCTCGTGCGTCGAGGCGCGGCGGGCTACTGGGTGCGCTCCACGGGCGACCTCCCGCCCGGGATGAAGCCGCTGAAGGGTGCCTCGGTCGGGGCACGCGTGGCCGCGGCCGCAGGAACGACAGAGCCGGCTTCCTCGCGGAAGCCGGCTCGGCGTCGTCGGCGCTCGCGCTGAGCGAGCCCGGGCTGGTGGGACGTCCCACCGGTGCGTGCTGCGTCAGTAGGCGCAGTCCCGGCAGATGAGCCGGTCGCCCTTCTCCTCGGCGAGCTGGGACCGGTGGTGCACCAGGAAGCACGACGAGCACGTGAACTCGTCGGACTTGCGCGGCACCACCTGGACGGCCAGCTCCTCGTGAGAGAGGTCGGCACCAGGCAGCTCGAAGGACTCGGCCGCCTCGACCTCGTCCTCGTCCACCTTGCCCGAGTTCTTCTCGTGGCGACGCGCCTTGAGCTCCTCGATGCTGTCCTCGGACTGCTCTTCCTCAGTCTTGCGAGGCGCGTCGTAGTCGGTAGCCATGTACCCCTCCGTCGTGTGCGTTCAACCGACGGGATTGTTCCACACCGGCACAAGCCGTCGTCGGTCAGAACCCACAAGCCCGGACGACGTCGAAGTATTCCCCTGCGAGGGCGGGGTGGGCGGCCATCACGAGCCGTCCGTCAGGCGCTCCGTCGAGTCCCTCGACGCGCACGCCCGCCTCGCGCGCCACGAGCGCGCCCGCTGCCCTGTCCCACGGCTGCAGACCCTGCTCGACGTACGCGTCGAGCGTGCCGTCGGCGAGCGCGCACAGGTCGAGCGCGGCCGCGCCGATGCGACGAACGTCACGTACCTGGGGCAGCAGCTGGGCGACGGCGAGTCCCTGCTCGCGGCGACGCTCCGGCAGGTAGCCGAAGCCGGTGCCGACGAGTGCCTCGGCCAGCGGCGGGGGCTCGGGGGCGTGCAACGGCCGTCGCTCCTCGCCGCTCCAGCGCCAGGCACCGGCGCCCAGGACGGCCGCCCACTCCTCGCCGGTCGCGATGTTCACGACGTACCCGGCCACCTCGGTCGCGCCGTCCGGGCCGTCGAGACGAGCCGCGATGGAGACCGCGTAGGCCGGGATGCCGTAGACGAAGTTGACGGTGCCGTCGATGGGGTCGACCACCCACTCGACACCGCTGGTGCCGCGGACGCCGCCACCCTCCTCCCCGAGGAAGCCGTCGTCGGGGCGGGCGGCGAGCAGACGCTCCCGGATCAGCTCCTCGCTGGCGCGATCGACCTCCGTGACGACGTCGACGCGGCTCGACTTGGTGTCGGCCACGCCCACCCGGCCCTCCGGTCGCCGCGCACGCACGAGCGCCGCGGCCTCGAGCCCGACCTCCCGGGCCAGCTCGACGAGTGCATGGGGGTCGACGGCGTCGCTCATGCGTGCGCCGGGCGGTCGCCGCGCAGGTTGGCGCAGCAGTTCGGCACGCACACCCACGGGTTCGCCCCGCAGCTGCCGATCGTGGCGGGCGTCGGGTCCTCGCCGCGGTCGGCCGCCGCGCGCTCCTGCAGGAGGTCGGTGATCATCGCGACGAAAGCCGGGTGCGAGCCGGGCGTCGGCACGCGGACGAAGCGCAGCCCCAGCTCCTCCGCCGTCGCCTTGGCCTCGGTGTCGAGGTCGTAGACGACCTCCATGTGGTCGGAGACGAACCCGATGGGCACCACCACCACCGACGTCACACCGTCGGCGGCGAGCTTCTCGAGATGGTCGTTGACGTCGGGCTCGAGCCACGGGGTGCGCGGCGAGCCGGACCGCGAGCAGTAGACGAGCTCCCACGGCAAGCCCTGGTGCCGCGGCTCGAGTCCGGCCATCACGAGGCGCGCGGTCTCGAGGTGCTGGTCGCGGTAGGCGCCGACACCCGGGCCGCCGCTCGCGTCGTTCATCGCGTCGGGGATCGAGTGGGTCACGAAGACGACGTGCGTGTCGTCAGGTGCGTCGGCGAGCGCAGCGCGCGTGTGCTCCACGAACGGCGCCACGAAGCCGGGGTGGTTGAAGGGCAGCCGCAGTCGACTGAGCTCGATGTCGAGGCCCTCGGTCGCGTCGGCGAGGTTCTCGCGGTACTGACGGCAGCCCGAGTACGAGGAGTACGCACTCGTGAGGAAGTAGGCGGCGTGCCGGACGCCGTCGGCCACCATCTGCTCGAGAGCGTCGCGCAGGTACGGGTCCCAGTTCCGGTTGCCCCAGTAGACGGGCAGGTCGACGTCGCGCGACGCGAGCTCACCCTCGAGCGCCGCGATGACCTGCCGGTTGAGGTCGTTGATCGGGCTGCGACCGCCGAACAGGAAGTAGTGCTCCCCCACCTCCTCCAGCCGCTCGCGCGGGATGCCCTTGCCGACGGTCACGTTCTCCAGGAACGGGACCACGTCGTCGGGCTTCTCGGGACCACCGAAGGAGACGTAGAGGAGTGCATCGAAGGGGCGGACGTCCATGCCGTCATCGTCCCACGCACCGCCTTCCCGCGCGGCGCGGCAGGGGTGGAGGTGGGTGGTGCTGGTGCGCTGCCGCGGATGGTCGTGGCCTTGCTGCTGCGCTGCCTGCGGAGGTCTTGCCCTGCTGCTGCGCTGCCTGCGGGGGTCTCGACCTGCTGCTGCGCTGCCGCGGGCGGTATCGACCTTGCTGGTGCGCTGCCTCGGCTGGCGCTGGGGGTGGTCTCCGAAAGGCCTCGACCGGGCGGCTGGCATCCGCGCTGGTCTGGGGTCTCGGGCTGCGGGTTGGTGCTGGGGTGGACGCAAGATTCTGCGTTGGCGACGGGATCCCGTCGTGAACGCAGAAGCGTTCGGCCTCGCACGCTCGAATGCAGAATCCTGGTTGCCCTTGGGGGTGGGGTGGGCAGCGCTTCTCCCTTCTCGTGGCACGGTCCACGAGAAGGGAGAACCTCTGCCACGTCTGCCCCCGCCATCGGTGGATCTGCAACCGCAGAACCGCTCCTGCGGTTGCAGATCCACCGATAGGACGCTCAAACGCAGAACCATGGCCTGACAACGCAGAAACGAAGAGTCTTGAGTCAACCGCGGGCCCAGGCCAGACCCCGAGACCCGGAACCACCCCCGGGCTCGCTGCCGGTCGAGGCCCTTTCGGAGCCCACCCCCAGCGAACGCCGAGGCAGCGCACCAGCAAGGTCACGACGACCGCAGGCAGCGCACCAGCAACGTCACGACCCCCGCAGGCAACGCACCCGCACGACGAGACCCCCGCAGGCAGCGCACCAGCAAGCCCACGACCACACGAAGCCCCCGCCCCTCCACCGACCCCACCACCCACCAGGCCCGCGGGTAGTCTGCGGTCGCGCAGCCGTGCAGCGAGGGAGGGGGCAGGGTGCGATCGACGTACGGGCGGGTCCTGGCGCTGCCGGGTGCCGCGCTGTTCAGCCTGACGGGGCTCGTGTCGCGGCTGCCGCTGTCGATGGCGTCGCTCGGTCTCGTGCTGCTGGTGCGGGAGCACGGCGGCGGGTACGGGGCCGCGGGCCTGGTCGCTGCCGCCTACGTGGCGGCCGCTGCGGTCGTCGCTCCGGTGCACGGCCGGCTGAGCGACCGGTGGGGGCAGCGTGTGGTGCTGCTGCTCGCCGGGGCGGGGTACGCGATCGGCGTGGCTGCGGTGGTGCTGGCCGTCACGCGCGACGCCGCCGCTCCCATGCCGCACTTGGCGGCTGCCGTGGCCGGGGTGTTCACGCCACAGACCGGGTCGCTGGTGCGGGCCCGCTGGACCCACCTGCTGCGCGACGACCGGCCGCTCCTGACCACGGCGTTCGCCATCGAGGCGGTCATCGACGAGGCCGTGTTCATCGTCGGGCCGGTGCTCGTCACGTTCCTGACCCTCCAGGTGGCCGACGTCGCGGGCCTCGCGGCCGCTGCCGCCGCCGCGACGCTGGGCAGCTGGGCGCTCGCCGCGCAGACCGCGACCGAGCCGCCCGCCGGCGGTCACCGCACCGGTCCGCGCGTCGCGATGGGCTGGTCGGTGCTCGGCCCCGTGCTCGTGGCCGCGGTCGGCATCGGCGTCCTCTTCGGCTCGACCGAGGTACTGGTCGTCGCCTTCACGGAGGCCCAGGGAGAGCGCGGGGCGGCCGGGCTCGTGCTGGCGGTCTGGGCTGCCGGGAGCCTGCTCGCCGGTGTCGTCGTCGGGGCGCTGCCCGCGCCGGCCGACGCCATCGCGCGACTGCGGTGGACCGTCCTCGTCCTGGGTCTGCTGTTCGCGCCGCTGCTCCTCGCGCCCACGACCCCCTGGCTCACGGCCGGACTCTTCCTGGCGGGCGTCATGATCTCCCCGACCATGATCGCCGCGACGAGCGTCGTCGAGGAGTACGTCCCGCCGAGCCGCCTGACCGAGGCGCTCACCTGGACGAGCACCGGTCTGGCCGTCGGGGTCGCACCCGGCGCCGCCGTCGCGGGCGCCGTCGTGGACCGGTTCGGTGCCTCCGCCGGGTTCGCCGTGCCCCTCGTGGCAGGCCTCGCGGCGGCGGCCGTCGCCTGGTGGTTCCGACCGCCGCCCCGACCCGACCGTGCCCTCGTGCCCGGTGCCGTCGCGGACTAGGCTGTCCCGGGAGATGAGCACCTCCGCCGCACCGCCCCCCGACGCCCTGCTCGACGACGCCCCGCTGGACGAGCGAGCCGTCGCGCTCGTGCGACGGTGGGTCTCCACCACCGGAAAGCGGCGCAGCGACCCTGCCGCTCGACGCCTCGCGACGCTCCTGAAGGACCCGGCCGGACTCGACTTCACGATCGGCTTCGTCGACCGCGTCGTCCGACCCGAGGACGTCGACGTCGCGGCCCGCAACCTGCGTGACCTGGCGCGGTCGCTGCCGACGTTCCTGCCCTGGACCCAGCGGTTCCTGCTGCGCCTCGGCGCCGTCGTGTCAGTGCTGATGCCAGGCCTGGTGGTCCGGACGGCACGGGCCACGCTGCGACGCATGGTCGGCCACCTGGTGGTCGACGCACGTCCCGAGAAGCTGGGCCGCGCCATCGCCACGCTGCGTCGGCGCGACGACCGGCTCAACCTCAACCTGCTCGGCGAGGCCGTGCTGGGCGAGGCGGAGGCGGTGCGCCGCCGCGACCGCACCCTCGAGCTGCTGCGCCGCGACGACGTCGACTACGTGTCGGTCAAGGTCTCCGCGGTGGCCAGCCAGCTGTCGATGTGGGCCTTCGACGAGACCGTCGACCGGGTCGTCGAGCGGCTCGAGCCGCTGTACGAGGTGGCCGCCGAGCGTGGCTCGTTCATCAACCTCGACATGGAGGAGTACCGCGACCTCGACCTCACCGTGGCGGTGTTCACCCGCGTGCTCGAGGCGCACCCGCAGCTCGAGGCGGGGATCGTGCTGCAGGCCTACCTGCCCGACGCGCTCTCCGCGATGCAGCGTCTGCAGGGCTGGGCACGGGCCCGGCGCGAGGCGGGCGGCGCCGCCATCAAGGTCCGCGTCGTCAAGGGCGCCAACCTCGCCATGGAGCGTGTCGACGCGACCCTCCACGGCTGGCCGCTGGCCACCTGGGGCAGCAAGCAGGAGACCGACACCCACTACAAGCGGGTGCTGCGCTGGGCGCTCACGCCCGAGCGGGTCGACGCCGTCCGCATCGGCGTCGCCGGTCAGAACCTGTTCGACGTCGCCTACGCCTGGCTGCTCGCCGGCGACCGCGGCGTGCGCGACGCGGTCGACGTCGAGATGCTGCTCGGCATGGACGCCGGCCCGGTCGCCGCGGTCCGCGACGACGTCGGTGCCCTGCTGCTGTACACGCCCGTCGTGCACCCCGACGAGTTCGACGTCGCGATCTCCTACCTCGTCCGCCGGCTCGAGGAGAACGCCAGCCCCGAGAACTTCATGTCGGCCGCGTTCGACCTCGCCGACGACCCCGAGGCCTTCGAGCGGGAGGCGAGCCGCTTCCTCGACTCCGTCAAGGCCCTCGACGACGTCGTGCCCCCGCCGCACCGCGTGCAGGACCGCCGCACCGACGCGACCGACCACCACGTGCACGCGCACACGGACGGCTTCTCCAACACCCCCGACACCGACCCGTCCACGGCGGGCAACCGGGTGTGGGGACGTCAGGCGCTGTCGCGCTCCACGTACACGCAGGTCGGCCTGTCGACCATCGAGACCAACCGGGTCCACGGTCCGGCCTCGCTCGAGACGCTCGTGGTCGGTGCTCGCGAGGCCGGTCGCGACTGGGCTGCGCGGGGCGCCGAGGTGCGCGCCTGGATCCTGCACCAGGCGGCAGCGGCACTCGAGACCCGCCGCGGCGACCTCGTCGCCGTCATGGCCGCGGAGACCGGCAAGACCATCGCCGAGGCCGACGTCGAGGTGAGCGAGGCGATCGACTTCGCCCACTACTACGCCGAGTCGGCGCGTCGGCTCGAGGTGGTCGACGGCGCACGGTTCGAGCCGGTCGCCCTCACCGTCGTCACGCCGCCGTGGAACTTCCCGGTCGCCATCCCCTGCGGCTCCGTCGTCTCCGCGCTCGCCGCCGGCAGCGCCGTCGTCATCAAGCCCGCGCCGCAGAGCCCCCGCTGCGCGGCCGTGATGGTCGAGGCGCTCTGGCAGGGAGGCGTGCCGCGCGACGTGCTGCGCTACGTCACCCTCGAGGAGGGCGAGCTCAGCCAGTCGCTCGTGTCCCACCGGTCGGTCGACCGGGTCATCCTCACCGGCTCCTGGGAGACCGCCGCCCTGTTCCGTTCCTGGCGGCCCGACCTGCCGCTGATGGCCGAGACGAGCGGCAAGAACGCGCTCGTCGTAACGCCCAGCGCCGACCTCGACCTCGCCGTGGCCGACCTCGTGAAGAGCGCCTTCGGGCACGCCGGGCAGAAGTGCTCCGCCGCCAGCCTCGGCATCCTGGTCGGCTCGGTCGCGACGTCCGAGCGGTTCCGTCGCCAGCTCGTCGACGCGGTCACGTCGTTGAAGGTGGGCTGGCCGGACGATCCCGACGTCTCCGTCGGACCCGTCGTCGAGGCACCGACGGGCAAGCTGCTCGACGCGCTCACCGTGCTCGGCGAGGGCGAGGAGTGGCTCGTCGAGCCCCGTCGCCTCGACGAGACCGGTCGGCTCTGGTCGCCTGGCGTCAAGGTCGGCGTCCAGCCGGGCAGCACGTACCACCGCACCGAGTACTTCGGTCCGGTGCTCGGCCTCATGCACGCCGCCGATCTCGATGAGGCGATCGCGTGGCAGAACGCCACCGACTTCGGCCTCACCGCCGGCATTCACTCCCTCGACCCCGACGAGGTCAACCGCTGGCTCGAGACCGTCGAGGCAGGCAACCTCTACGTGAACCGCGGCATCACCGGCGCGATCGTGCAGCGTCAGCCGTTCGGCGGTTGGAAGCGCTCCAAGGTCGGTGCCACGAGCAAGGCCGGCGGGCCCAACTACCTCTGCCACCTCGGCACCTGGCACCGTCGACCCCTGCGCCACGTGCCCGACGACGTGGCACTGGCGCCCGAGGTCGGCGCGCTGCTCGACGCCGTCGCCCCGCACGTGCTCCAGGACCCGCTGGCCCAGCTGCGCGCCGCCGCCGGGTCCGACGAGGTCGCCTGGCAGCGGGAGTTCGGCCGCGAGAAGGACGTCAGCGGGCTGGGCGTCGAGCGCAACGTGTTCCGGTACCGCCCCGGCAGCGTCCACGTGCGGCTGGGCGACGACCTCGTCCTGGCCGCCCGTGTGCTGCTGGCCGCCCGTCGCTCGGGTGCGACCGTCACGGTCTCCTCCCCCGTGCCGCTGCCCGACGGCCTCGCCGACGACCACGTCGTCGAGGACGCGCAGGCGTGGCTGCGTCGGATGGCCGGCGAGCGGCCGGGCGTGGTGCGCCTGCTCGACCCGTCCCTCGCCCGACCGCTCGCGGAGGCCGTCGAGGGCGACCCCGACGTCGCCGTGCACGCCGACGAGGTCACGTGGTCCGGCCGGGTCGAGCTGCTGCCGTTCGTGCGCGAGCAGGCCGTCACGATCACGGCGCACCGCTTCGGCAACCACGACCCCGCCTTCGACCGGGTGCTGCCCCGCTCCTGAGGTCTCAGCCCTGCTGCAGGCCCGGCGGCAGGGGTGCGCGCCAGCCCCGCCAGAGGGCCAGGAGGCGCCAGCCGACGCAGAGCGCCCCGGCGCCGACGTACGCCCACCAGCCGAGGCCGGCCCCGTGCGCAAGGACGGCGAGCAGCGCGCCGGCGAATGCCGGTGTCGCGTACAGCTCCTCGCGGAAGATCACGGGCACCCGCCCGGCGAGCACGTCGCGCAGGATCCCGCCGCCGATCGCGGTGACCATGCCCAGCAGCGCCGCGGGCAGGACCCCGAGGCCGTACTCGGCGGCCTTGACCCCGCCGGCCACGCAGAACACCGCCGCTCCGACCGCGTCGAGCACGGTGATCTGGGACTCCCGGCGTCCGAACGTCGGGTGGAAGGCGAAGACCACCACCGACGCGACGGCCGGCACGAGCAGGTAGCGCCAGTCCAGCAGGGCCGCCGGCGGCACGGCACCGATGAGCACGTCGCGCAGGACGCCGCCGCCGAGGCCCGTGACGAGTCCCAGCACTGCGGCGCCGAAGACGTCGAGCTCCTTGCGGACGGCCACGATCGCGCCCGTGCATGCAAACACCGCGATCCCGACCAAGTCGAGCGTCACGATCCACACCTCGGGCACACCGAGAGCCTAGGACGTCGCCCCGGTGGCGGGCGAGCGTGTCGCCGCAGCGGGGCCTCGACGGACGCCTACGATGGCAGTGCAACCAGTGGGAGGACGCTCGATGCGCGAACTCGGCCCCGATCGGCTCAGCGACGACGGACGGTACCTCGTCCTGCGCGAGCCCGGTCGACCGGAGCTGTTCCGCGTGCCCGTCGACCGGCGGCTCGCCGCCCTCGTCGAGGCCTCCCCCCGTGCCCGGGGCCGTGCCCACGGCCAGATGGAGATCACGATGGAGAGCAGCCTCACCCCGCGCGAGATCCAGACCCGGATCCGGCGCGGCGAGTCCCCCGACCAGGTCGCCGAGTCCGCCGGCGTGCCCACCGAGCAGATCGAGGGCTTCGCGACCCCGGTGCTCGCCGAACGTGCCTACATGGCCGAGCAGGCCCGCACCACGACGATCCGTCGCCGCCACGCCGCCGGACCGGGCGTGCTGCTCGGCGCGGCCGTCGACGAGAGCGTCGCGGCCCAGGGCGGCGTGCCCGAGGAGGCTGCGTGGGACGCGTGGCGACGCGAGGACGGTCGCTGGACCGTGCAGGTCTTCGCGCCCGACGCGCTCGAGCCGGCCCGGTTCTGCTTCGACGCCAAGAGCCGCTACGTCCTGCCCGACGACGAGGCCGCCCGCCTGCTCGTGGGCGACGTCGCCGCACCGGAGGCGACCGACATGGCCATCGCCGACGCGCTGCGTGCCGACGAGGAGCGGGTCGAGGAGCCGACGGCCCCCGAGGCGGAGCCGGAGGAGCAGCTGCTCGTGCACCTGCCCGACGAGGCGCCGCACGCGCTGGTGCACTCGCTCAAGGAGGCCCGCGACCGTCGGGCCATGGAGCAGCTCTCCCTCACCGACGAGCCCGCTGCCGAGCCGGTGCGTCCTGCCCAGCGTCGTGACGAGCCGCAGGGCCGGGACGAGCCCCCGAGCGAGGCACCCGAGCCGGAGGTCGCGCAGGCTGACGACGACGTCGAGGAGCACGTGGCCGTCCCCGACACCGTCGCCCCGCGGGGCAAGAAGCGCCCCGAGCGTCGGCGGGTGCCGAGCTGGGACGAGATCATGTTCGGCGGCCGACCGGAGTAGCGGCCCCGCCGTTCAGGGGAACGGCAGGACGTCCGGCGAGAGCGCCGCGGCCTTGGCCGTCGCTGCGGTCATGCGCCGACGGTGGTGGCGCCGGCACAGCACCTCGTAGCCGACCGACGGGGTCGGTCGGTCGGGGTCGTCGACGTCGCCGACGACGATGACCTCGCCCTCGGTGACCATCACGCCGTCCTCCGTACGGGCGTTGTGCGTGGCGCGCTCCCCGCACCAGCACAGCGCCTCGACCTGCAGCGGCAGGACCCGGTCGGCGAGCTCGACCAGCCGGGCGGCTCCGGGAAAGAGCCGGGTCCGGAAGTCGGTGAGGATGCCGAAGCAGAACACGTCGATGTCGAGCTCGTCGGCGATCTTGGCGAGCTGGTCGACCTGCTCGGGCGTGTAGAACTGCGCCTCGTCGCACACCAGGTAGTCGATGCGTCCGCCGCGGGTCAGCTCGTCGACGACGTGCTCCCAGAAGTGCAGGTGCTCCTCGACCTCGGTGGCCGGCACCGACAGGCCGAGCCGGCTGGAGAGCGTCGCCTCGCCGGCGCGGTCGTGCGAGGCGAAGACGCGTCCGACCCGCCCGCGGGCCCGGTGGTTGTGGTCGAGCTGCAGGGCGAGGGTGCTCTTCCCGCAGTCCATCGTGCCGGAGTAGAAGATCAGGTCGGCCACGGGCTCATCCTCCCAGCGGGGTCACGTCGCGAGCAGCACGGGGATCCGCAGCTCGGCCTCGGTGACCGACCCGTGGAAGCCCTTCATGCGCATCTCGAGCGGGAAGTCGTCGGTGCTGAAGACCCCGAAGTCGCCGAGCGCGGCGACGACGACGTCGCCGACCCGTCCGGCGACCTCCGGAGCCAGGGGGCCGAACCAGTCGTCGAGCTCGTCGCGGGTGCGCACCACCGCCCGGTCGCCGCACGCGGCCCGCCAGCGCTCGGCGACGGCCTCGCGCTCCTGACGCGCCGTGTACAGGTGCCGGAACCGTGCCTCCCCGGCGAGCAGGTCGACACCCTCGAGCAGGTCGGGTCGGTCGGCGACGTCGAACCGGCCCTCGGCCGGCAGGTCGACCATGCCGTGGTCGGCGGTCACGAGGAGCACGGTGTCGTCGGGCAGGAGGTCGCGCAGCTGCGCCGTCTCGCGGTCGACCGTGACCAGCACGTCGCGCCACTCCTGCGACGTCGAGCCGTGCGCGTGGCCCGCGTGGTCGAGCCGCGACTCGTAGGCGTAGACCAGCGAGCGGTCGGCGTCCTCGACGACGTCGGCGACGACGTCGAGACGCTCCCACACGGAGCCGACCCCGTGGAACGGCGCGCCACGCTGGCTGCAGAGCGTGAGACCCGAGCCCTCGAAGCGCGACTCGTTGACGCTGGCGGCGTTCAGTCCCGCCTCATGGAGACGCTGGAGCACCGTGGGGTGACGCTGCCACTGCTGGGCGTCGACCGGCTGGTCCCAGGCGAGGGCGTTGAACCGACGGCCTGTCTCTGGCACCCGTGAGGTGTAGCCGACGACGCCGTGCGATCCCGCGCGCAGCCCGGTGCCGAGCGACGTGAGGCTCGTGACGGTCGTCGACGGCACGCCGCAGACGACGTCGGGGACCGAGGGCAGGGACGACAGGAACGGCGCGAGGTGCGCGTGCTCGCGCAGCAGCTGCTCCCCCATCCCGTCGACGAGGAGCACGACGTAGCGGCGCGCCTCGGGAAGGCCGAGCGTGTCGTGGAAGCCGAGGTCGGGTCCGGCGACGACGGCCGCGGCGGACGTCATGACCTCGTGCAGTCCGTGGCGGCCCGCGGGTCCGGGTCGGCTCATGCGGTGCCGCTCGTGGCGGCCGAGAGCCGCCGCGCGAACTCCAGCAGTCGCTCCACCGCCGCGCCGCCGTCGGCCGCGGAGCTGAGCCGCAGCGAGAAGTCGTCACCCGTCAGGTTGCCGGTGTAGCCGTGGTCGGCGTCGCAGTCGGGGTCGCTGCACTGCGCCGGCTCGAGGTCGAGGTGCGACACGGCACCCCAGCCGATCGTGACCACGGCCTCCTCGAGCTTGCCCGACGTCGCGACCATGCGGGTGACGACCACCGACCGGATGCGGTGGATCGACACCGCCTCGCTCGTGGTGGAGGTGTAGGGCTTCGGGAGCAGGTCGTCCGGCGGGTGCTCGTCGGTGTGCACGAGCACCACGCGCGACGGCGTCATCACCAGGACGGTCATGTGACGGCGGATCTCGTCGCGCTCGAACGTCGGCTCGTGGTGCACGACGTGCGCGAGGACGTCCTCGCCGGCGAGGGCGTCACGGAGACCGGCGGTGACGATGTCGGGGTAGTAGCCGCTGCGGGCGATCTCGGTGAAGACGTCCGAGCTCGGGCCGGCGGGGCGCTCGCGTCGCATCAGGCCAGCGTATCCCTGCTCGGGGTGCTGAGTCGTCGCACGTACCGCTCCTCGCGCCGGTCGGTGGCGGGCACGATCTTGGCGCGCGCGCTGAGCGCCGTCAGCCCGCCCTCGTGGACGAGCACCGGCTCGAGGTCGAGCTCGGCCACCTCGGGGAGGTCGTCCTTCAGCGCCGCCAGCCGCAGGATGACGTCCTGGATGGCGGCGGTGTCGACCGGCTCCGACCCGCGGTACCCGTAGAGCAGCGGCGCGGACCGCAGGTCCTGGATCATCGACTCGGCGTCGACGTCGGTGAGCGGGGGGATGCCGTAGGCGCGGTCGCCGAGCAGCTCGCTCGACGCGCCGGCCAGGCCGAACGACACGAGCGGGCCGAAGAGGGCGTCCTCGGTGACCGTGAACGACAGCGGGATGCCCGCCGGTGCCGACCGCTGCACGAAGAACCGGGTGTCGGCGCGCATACCGGGCCAGGAGGTCAGCTGGTCCCACGCCTCGGTCATGTCCTGGCGGTCCTGGATGTTGCGCCAGATGTGCGCGAGGTCGGGGCGTGCGCGCAGGTGCTCGCTGCCGGCCTTGAGGACGACGTCCCAGCCGAGCTGCTCGGCCGCGGCGATCGCCTCCTCCGGGTCGTGCACGTTGATCCACGTCCACAGGTCGATGCCGTAGCAGGCGAGCAGCGCGTGCACCTGCTCCGTCGACAGGATCGCGCCCCGCGGTGCGTGCGAGAGGACGTCGCGCACGAGCGCACGGGCGTCGCCCGTGCGGATGTCGGTGTGCGCCCGGAACTCGCCGTGGTCGCGGGCGGCCCACTCGGCGTAGGTGACCACGCGGGCCAGGGCGCGGACCGCGGACTCCGGGGCCGGGTACGACGGGACCGAGCCGCGTCCGGCCGAGCCACCCTGCACGTCGGGGACGCGCAGCAGCTCGGGGATGCCCTCGGTGCCGAGGAAGGTCGAGACGATCGGCTTGTCGGACTGCTCGCCGATCGACGCCAGCACGTTCGCGACCTCCTCGCCGGAGGTGTTGAGCGGCGGGATGTAGACGACCATGAGCGCGTCGATGTCGTCGGACGCGAGGGCCGTCTCGATGGCGACCTCGAAGTCGTCGGCGCCGGCGTCGGCACCGAGCGGGACGGAGTCGGCGACCTGCAGGCCGGTGGCGGTGGCCGCGTCGGCGACCAGCAGGCCCATGGCGTCGGAGTTGCCGACGACGCAGATCCGGTTGCCGCGCGGCAGCGGCTGGTGCGCGACGAGCTGCCCGACGTCGAACATCTCCTCGAGCGTGTCGACCTGCACGACCCCCGCCTGGCGGAACATGGCGTCGACGGCCGCCTGCGGCGCGGTGCTGCGCTTGACGGCGTGGCCGACCGGGACGCCCTGCGTCGAGCGACCCGACTTCACGGCGACGACGGGCTTGGACTCCGAGACGCGTCGGGCGATCCGCGAGAACTTGCGCGGGTTGCCGATGGACTCGAGGTAGAGGAGCACGACCTCGGTGTCGTCGTCCTCCTGCCAGTACTGCAGGAGGTCGTTGCCGGAGACGTCGGCGCGGTTGCCGGCGGAGACGAACGTCGAGAGGCCGAGACCACGCCGCGACACCGACTCCAGGATCGCCGTGCCGAGCGCACCGGACTGGCAGAAGAAGCCCACGCGACCCTGGGGCGGCATGGCGGTGGAGAGCGAGGCGTTCAGCTGGACGGCGGGTGCGGTGTTGATGACGCCGAGGCAGTTGGGACCCACCAGGCGCAGCCCGTAGGAGCGGGACAGGTCGAGCAGGGTGCGCTGACGCTGGCGACCCTCCGGGCCCTCCTCGGCGAAGCCGGCCGAGATCACGACGAGCCCGTGCACGCCCTTGGCGGCGCAGTCGAGCACGACGTCGTTGACCGACTCCGCCGGCACGGCCACGATCGCGAGGTCGACCTCGTGCGGGATGTCCTTCACGCTCTTGAACGCCGGCAGGCCCGACACGGCCTCCGCCTGGCTGTTCACGGCGTACACGCTGCCCTGATAGTCCCCCAGCACGAGGTTGCGCACGATGGTCTGGCCGATCGAGCGCTGGCGGCGGCTCGCGCCGACCACGGCGATGCTGCGCGCGGCGAAGATCCGCTCGATCGAGGCGGCCTCGGCACGCTGCTCGCGCGAGCGCATGACGCCCACGGCGGAGTCGGTGGGGTCGATGCGGAACGAGAGCTGCTGCACGCCGTCCTCGACGACGCCCTCGACGGAGTAGCCCATCTCGCGGAAGACCTGCAGCATGCGGTTGTTGCTCGGCAGGACGTCGGCCGTGAACCGCTTGATGCCGCGCTCGCGACCCGCCTGCGCGAGGTGCTCGAGCAGCAGCTGCCCGACCCCGCGACCCTGGTGCGCGTCCTCCACCAGGAACGCGACCTCGGCCTCGTCGTCGCTGGTGGCGTCGTAGCGCCCGACCCCGATGATGTCGTCGTGCAGCGTGAGCACGAACGCGACGCGACGGTCGAGGTCGACGTGCGTGAACCGCTCGACGTCGCGCGCGGACAGGGTCGGGTACGGCGCGAAGAACCGGTAGTACTTCGACTCGTCGGAGACCCGAGAGTAGAAGGCGACGAACGCGTCGGTGTCCTCGGGCGTGATCGGCCGCAACTGCGCGACGCGACCGTCCTTCAGGAGGACGTCGGCGTCCCACGACGGCGGTCGTCCGTCCTCGTAGGTCGTGGGCTCTCGGTGCACTGCTCCAACCTACCGGTCGGCTGCTGCGTCCTCGCTCCACCCGAGCGCCGTAGAGTTCCCACGACGACACGCCGGGGCCGAGGTCCATCAGTGCGTCCCCTACGAGAGGCCGACCGTGACACCCATCGAAACGCTGCGGGTCATGGTGCGGCGAGGGGCCGGCAGCATCGAGCGCGCTCCCGGCTACCGTGAGGCCGTCGCGCAGATCCACCGGAGTCCGATCGACGAGGTCGATCGAGGGTTCCTCGTCGAGCTCTACTGGGCGACGAGGGACCTCTTCACACGCAACCAGGTCCTCAAGGCGCTCGTCCTTCGATGCGAGGAGCAGGACCTGGGGGACTTCTTCCTGGCAGCGATCAAGCGGGAGAAGATGCTGCACGACCTTCGTCTCACGGCGGTCCGCGGGTACGCCGCCCACGCCACCGAAGCAGAGGTCGAGCCATGGATGAAGCGGCTCTCGACGTCGCTCGCGAAGATCCCCGAGCACACGCCCGCAGCCTTCGACACGTACACACCGCTCCTGTCGCCGTTCGGCCTGCCCTACCTCGCGGACCGCTACGGCTACCGGTGCTTCGTCGACACCCTCGCGCAGGTGTGGAGCCAGTACGACGCGATTCCCGCCGAGTACGCACGGTTCAGGCCGACCTGGCGCATCGGCGCGGACGGCACCCTGGTCGACGAGCCGCTCGACGCGCCACCGCGCTGACGACGGTCACCTCGCCCCAGGCGCCGGTGCGGCGTGGCGACGCACCGGGCGCGAGCCGGGCCAGGGATGATGGGTGACGCCTGAGTGGAAGCCGGAGGACTCCGGCTCCTGAGTGATCGAGAGAGGTTGCATGGCCCGCAGCAGCACCCCGAGCCCCCCCGAGGAGTTCGACGAGCACATCATCGACACCGACATCACGGACGAGATGAATGCCAGCTACATCGAGTACGCGTACTCGGTGATCTACTCGCGGGCCATCCCCGACGCCCGCGACGGTCTCAAGCCCGTGCAGCGCCGCACGCTCTTCACGATGGACGACATGGGCCTGCGCAGCGACCGCGGCCACGTCAAGAGCGCCCGCGTCGTCGGTGAGGTCATGGGTCGGCTGCACCCGCACGGCGACGGCGCGATCTACGACGCCCTCGTGCGGCTCGTGCAGGCGTGGTCGATGCGTCTGCCCCTCGTCGACGGGCACGGCAACTTCGGCTCGCCGGACGACCCGCCGGCCGCGATGCGCTACACCGAGTGCCGCATGGACGCCGCCGCGGAGGCCATGACCGCGTCGATCGACGAGGACACCGTCGACTTCCGCCCCAACTACGACGGCCGCGAGCTCGAGCCGAGCGTCCTGCCGGCGTCGCTGCCGAACCTGCTGGTCAACGGCGCGTCGGGGATCGCCGTCGGCATGGCCACCAACATCGCCCCGCACAACCTCGTCGAGGTCGTGCAGGCCCTGCGCCACCTCATCGAGCACCCCGGAGCCGACCTCGACGACCTCATGCGCTTCGTGCCCGGGCCCGACCTGCCCACCGGCGGCAAGATCGTCGGTCTCGACGGCATCCGCGACGCCTACGCGACCGGCAACGGCTCGTTCCGCATGCGCGCGACCACCCGGATCGAGAACATCACGCCCCGTCGCAAGGGCATCGTCGTCACCGAGCTGCCCTACAACGTCGGCACGGAGAAGGTCGTCGAGGCGATCAAGAAGCTCGTGCAGGCCAAGAAGCTGCAGGGCATCTCCGACATCAAGAACCTGACCGACCGTCACAAGGGCCTGCACCTCGTGATCGAGGTGAAGAACGGGATCGTGCCCGAGGCGCTGCTCGAGCAGCTCTTCAAGCAGACGCCGATGGAGTCCTCGTTCTCGATCAACGCGGTCGCGCTCGTCGACGGGCAGCCGCGGACGCTGGGCCTCAAGCAGATGCTCGAGGTCTACCTCGACCACCGCTTCCAGGTCGTGCGCCGCCGCAGCGAGTTCCGTCGGGCGAAGGCGGCCGACCGGCTCCACCTCGTCGAGGGCCTGCTCGTGGCGATCGTCGACATCGACGAGGTCATCCAGCTGGTCCGCAGCAGCGACAACCGCGGCGAGGCGCGCACCCGCCTGATGGGCGTGTTCGACCTCAGCGAGGCGCAGGCCGACTTCATCCTCGACCGGACGCTCGGCAGCCTCACCAGGTTCTCCCGCATCGAGCTGGAGAAGGAGGCCGACGAGCTGCGCGCCACCATCGAGCAGCTCGAGGAGATCCTCGGCGACGACACCGTCCTGCGCGGCGTCGTCTCCGACGAGCTCGCCGAGGTCGCCCAGAGCTTCGGCACGCCGCGCCGCACCGTCCTCCTGGAGTCCGCGGGCCAGACCGTCACCGCCACGGCGTCGCTCGAGGTCGCCGACGACCCGTGCTTCGTGCTGCTGTCGGCGACCGGCCTGCTGGCCCGCACCACCGACGCGACGCCGTTCGGCGACGTCGGGAACCGCGCGAAGCACGACGTGATCGTCTCCGCAGTCGCGACGACGGCCCGCGGGCAGGTCGGCCTCGTGACGCAGGACGGCGTGGTCCACCGGCTCGACGTCCTCGACATCCCCGCGCTGCCGCCGACCGCGTCGGCGCCGCACGTGCAGGGGGGGATCCCGCTGCGTGAGCTGCTGTCGACCCCTGCCGCGCCGATCACGCTGATGTCGTTGTCCGACGACGGGCCCGGGATCGCCCTGGGCACCCGCGCGGGTGTCGTCAAGCGGGTCAAGCCCGACCCCGTTCTCACCCGCGACGCGTGGGAGGTCGTCAGCCTCGCCGACGGCGACGTCGTGGTGGGCGCCGCGCCGCTCGCGACGGGCGAGGAACAGCTCGTCTTCGTCACGTCCGACGCCCAGCTCCTGCGCTTCGAGGCCGGTCTGGTGCGGCCTCAGGGCCGTGGCGGCGGTGGGGTCGCCGGCGTCAAGCTCGCACCCGGACAGCGCGTCGTCGGCTTCGGCGTCGTTGGCGAGGTCGACTCCGCGCACGTCCTCACCATCGCCGGCTCCGGTGACGCGCTCCCCGGCACGCAGACGGGCGCGGCCAAGGTCACGCCCCTGTCGGCCTTCCCGGCCAAGGGACGCGCCACGGGAGGGGTGCGCTGCCAGCGGCTCCTGAAGGGCGAGGACGGGCTGATCCTGGCGTGGGTGGGCGACGGCGTGCCCCTCGCCTGCGCCACGAGCGGGTCGTCGGTCGACCTGCCTGCGGTGGACCCCAGGCGCGACGGCTCCGGCGTGCCCGTGGCCCAGCCCGTGCTGGCCGCCGCGTCGCCCGCGGCACTCCTGCCGGGACTCCCCGTCGTGCGAGACTGACGCCGTGCGCCCTCTCACCCGAACCGCGTCCATCTCGCCGCTCCGGGCGGCCCTGCTGCCGCTCGCGCTCGTCCTCGCCGTGCTGCTCGCCGGCTGCACGGGCGGCGGTGACGACGGCGGCTCCACGGACACCGCCGCCGTGCAGAAGCGGCTCGACGCTGCCAAGAAGACCATCGACGACGCCGAGACGGTCGACGTCTCGCTGACGACGTCGTCGGTGCCGGACGGCGTGTCCGGCCTGCTCTCCGCGACGGGGAAGGGCAATCACTCCCCCGCCTTCGAGGGCGACGTGAAGGTCTCCTCCGGCGGTGCCACGCTGACCGCCAAGGTGATCGCCGTCGACGGCACCGTCTACGCGAACACGGGCATCACGCCGGGCTACCTCACGATCGATCCCGCGTCGCTCAAGGCACCCGACCCGGCGGGCCTGCTCGACCCCGACTCCGGTCTCACGAGCATCCTCGCCTCCACGGAGGACCTGAAGACGGGCGACCAGTCGCGCGACGGCCGCGACGTGCTCACCTCCGTCACCGGGACGCTCCCCGGCTCGGTCGTGGCCGACATCATCCCGTCGGCCTCCCGGCAGGGGACGTTCACGGTCACGTACCGGCTGACGGACGAGGACGAGCTGCGCGACGCCAAGATGACTGGGCCGTTCTACGGCGAGGGCTCGAAGGTCACCTACACGGTCAAGCTCGCCACGTCGGACGAGCCCGTCACGATCACGGCTCCCGCCGCGACCGGCGGCCGCTGACCCGTGGCGGAACCCCGCGGCCCCGGCGACGTCCGGCTGGCCTCGCGCACCTTGCTCGGCCTGGCCGCGGTGGCCATCGCGTTCGCGGCGGCCGACACGTACGTCGTCGTGCTCGCGCTGCCCGACATGATGTCGGCGAGCGGTCTCGACGTCGACGAGCTCCAGCGCGCGGCCCCGATCGTCTCGGGCTTCCTGCTCGGCTACGTCGGGGTGCTGCCCCTCATCGGACGGATCTCCGACCTGCGCGGCCGGGTGCCGGTGCTGCTGGGGTCGCTGGTCGTCTTCGCCGTCGGGTCCCTGGTGACCGCCGCGGCCTACGACCTGGAGACCATCGTCGCGGGACGTCTCCTGCAGGGTGTCGGGGGCGGCGGGCTCATCCCCCCGACCCTCGCGCTGGTCGCGGACCTGTGGCCCCCGAAGCGGCGCGGCCTCCCCCTGGGCGTCGTGGGTGCGGTGCAGGAGCTCGGCAGCGTCCTCGGACCGCTCTACGGCGCGGTGGTGCTGGCGTTCGGGTCGTGGCGTGACATCTTCTGGGTGAACGCCGCCGTCGGCCTGCTGCTCGCCGCGGTCATGCTGCGGCTGCGGGACGCGGCCCCGTCGACAGAAGAAGCTACGGCGACCGACCGTGGTCGCCCCGACCTGCTGGGCGCCGGCCTCCTCGCCCTCTCGCTGCTCGGTCTGTCGCTCGTGATGCTGGAGCCGCAGCGGCTCGTCACCGGCGTCACCTCGGGCCTGGCGTTCCTGCCGGTCACCGGCGACTCGCGGTGGCTGACACCCGTCGCGCTCGTCACCTACGCGCTCGCGGCGCTTCTGCTGGTGCGGCAGGCCACCGCCCGACGGCCGCTCGTGCAGTGGCGCAGCTGGGGCGAGGTCGCGCGCAGCACCGACCTGGTGGGCGCGGGTCTGCTCACGCTGGCGCTCGCCGCCGTCATCATCACGTTCGCCTCGGCCGAGCCCGAGTCGGGCGCGATCTCGCCCGCTGCCCCCTGGCTGCTGCCGGTGGCCGCGGCGGCTGCGGCCGGCTTCGCCTACCGCCAGCGGACCGCCGCCACACCGCTCGTGCCGCGCGGCGCCCTCGCGTCCCGCCCCGCCTGGGGCGCGCTGGTGGTCTCCTTCGTCGTCGGCGCCTCCCTGATCGCGGCGCTCGTCGACATCCCGTTCTTCGCCCGTCTCACCGTCTACCGCGACTCCCAGCTCGACGCCGCGCTGGTGCTCGTCCGGTTCCTCGTGGCCCTGCCCGTCGGCGCGGTGATGGGCGGCTGGCTGCTGCGTCGCGTGCCCGCCGCGTGGATCACCGCCGCGGCGATGCTGATGAGCGCACTCGCCTTCCTGCACATGGCGACGTGGGACGCCCAGTCGCTCGCGAGTGGGTGGGAGACGCTCTCGCTCGTCGCAGCGGGTCTCGGCTTCGGCCTGGCGATCGCCCCGGTGAACGCGGTGCTGCTCGAGCACACCGCCGACGCGGTGCACGGGGTGGCGAGCGCCCTGCTGATCGTGGCGCGCATGGTGGGCATGCTGATCGGCATCTCCGCGCTCACGACCGTCGGCCTGCGCGCCTTCTACGCGGCGTCGGAGAAGATCCCCCCGGCATCGGAGGTGTGCTCGGGCGCGGTCCAGCTGTGCCAGGCCTACCGCGACGAGGTGCGCGACGCCGGGATCGCCCAGCTGCACGCGGTGTTCGTCGGGGCGGCCGTCTGCGCTGCGGTCGCAGCGGTCCTCGCGCTGTGGTTGTTGCGTGAGGCACCTAACAGGCGGGCGCGAAACACCGGCGGTACGATGCCGGTGTGACGGACTTCGACGATCTTCTCGCAGCCAACCGGACCTTCGCCGACTCCTTCTCGCTCACCGGCTTCGACGGCATCGCGCGTGCCGGCGTCGCCATGGTGACGTGCATGGACTCGCGCATCGACCCCCTCGGCATGATCGGCCTCCAGCCCGGTGACGCCAAGATCCTGCGCAACCCCGGCGGTCGCGTCAACGACCCGGAGCTCGTGGCCCTGGTCCTCGGCTCGCACCTGCTGCAGGTCAACCGCGTGCTCGTCGTCGAGCACACGCGGTGCGCGATGGCCTCCTCCACCGAGGAGCAGATCCACCAGCGGGTCTCCGACAGCACCGGCACCGACGCCACCTGGATGTCGATCGGACCGATCTCGGACCAGAAGCGCCAGATCCGTGCCGACGTGCACCGCGTGACGTCGCACCCGCTCATCCCCGACAGCGTCGAGGTCGGCGGCTTCATCTACGACGTCGACACCGGTCTGCTCGAGCAGGTCGTCTGACGACCCCTGCGTCCCCAGGACGACTGCACGACGCCCTCCTCCCGGCCTGGGAGGAGGGCGTCGTCGTGCGGGGACCGTCTCCGCAGCCGTGGTCAGTCGAGGCGGGTGCCGTCGAGGCCGAAGGTCCCGCGTGTGGTCGTGGAGCCGTCGGTGACGTCGACGACCAGTCTCGGCTCGGTGCCGCTCGTGACGACGTGCAGCTGCACGTCCGGCGACGCGTCCGGACCCACCTCGAGCAGCGTCGTCTCCACGATGTCCTGGACCACGGACGGGGCGACGTCGGCCAGGTCGACGGGTGAGGCCGCCGGGTCGAGCCCGGTCGGCTCGCCGACCGGCTCCCACTCGACCCCTCGGAAGACCCACTGACGGGCGGTCGTGCCGTCGACGACCGTGGCGGTGCCGCTGCCGTCGCGCACGTCGTACGTGGTGACGGTCGCCGCGCCGGCGTCGTCGTCGAGGTCCGCGACCTGCAGGTCCCACCACGTCGCGGCGTCGGGCACCGTCACGCCGTCCTTCTCGGTGTAGCCGTCGTCCGCGAGCCCGACGTCGTCGGAGGACCCGGAGTCGAAGCCGTCGTCGATGGAGCCGGCGACGCCGACGAACACCACGACGGCGACGATCAGCGGCACGAGGAAGACCGCGATGACTGCGATGACGCCGCACCCGATCTTGCGCTCCGTCGTCCACCCGCTGGGCTGCGGGCCCGCCGCGGCTCCCGAGCCGGAGCCGCCGTAGGAGGGCGGCGCCCAGCTGGGACCCTGCCCGGCCGAGGCTGGCAGACCTGCCGAGGGAGGCGGCAGGGACGGGGCCGAGGGGGTCGGCAGGTCCCGCGGGGCGACCGGGTCGAGGTCGGCGACCGGGGGCGGCATCCCGAAGGGCGGTGCACCCAGGTCCGGCGAGGTCGGCGTCGGCGGGCGGCTCTCGAGGTCGCGCAGGACCATCGCGAGGTCGCCCTTGGTGGAGGCGGCGTCGATCTGCTCGAGGCGCAGGGCCCGGTCGGCGGCCGTGATGCGACCCTCCGCGTACGCCTCGTCCACCATCCGGCGTGCCCGCCGACGGTCGCCGCGGCTGGCGCCGCTGGGGTCGCTGATGTCGCTCACGGCGGCAGCGTAGCGGGACGGACGTCCGGTTCCGGTCAGGCGTCGATCAGGTCGGAGTCGACGTCGTAGGCGCTCTGCACGATGAACTCCTTGCGCGGCGCGACCTCGTTGCCCATGAGGAGCTCGAAGACCGCCGCGGCCTGCTCGGCGTCGTCGACGGTGAGCCGACGCAGGGTGCGATGGCGGGGGTCCATCGTGGTCTCCGCCAGCTGGTCGGCGTCCATCTCGCCGAGGCCCTTGTAGCGCTGGATGGGGTCCTTCCAGCGGACGTTGCGCCGCTTCAGGTCCGCCAGCGTGCGCTGGAGCTCCGCGTCGGAGTAGGTGTACTGGTACTTGTCCTGCCCCTTCTTCGGGTTCGTCAGCTCGATGCGGTGCAGGGGCGGTACGGCCGAGAACACCCGACCCTGCTCGACGAGCGGGCGCATGTAGCGGAAGAAGAGGGTGGCCAACAGGCAACGGATGTGGGCGCCGTCGGAGTCGGCGTCGGCCATGAAGATGATCCGGCCGTAGCGGGCCTGGTCGAGGTCGAACGTGCGCCCGGACCCCGCACCCACGACCTGGATGATCGAGGAGCACTCGACGTTCTTCAGCATGTCGCCCACGCTGGCCTTCTGGACGTTCAGGATCTTGCCGCGGATCGGCAGCAGCGCCTGGAACTCCGAGTCGCGCGCCGACTTCGCCGTGCCGAGCGCCGAGTCGCCCTCGACGATGAACAGCTCGGTGCGCTCGGCGTCGCCCGCGCGGCAGTCGGCCAGCTTGGCCGGCAGGGCACTGGACTCCAGGGCGTTCTTGCGGCGCTGGTTGTCCCGCTGCTGGCGTGCCATGAGACGGGTCCGCGACGCGGCCACGACCTTCTCCATCACCTGCCGCGCCTTCGCCTTCTCGGCCGCCTTCGTCGACGTCAGGAACGCCTTGAGCTCGCGGGAGACGACCTGGTTGACGATGCGCGTGACGGCCGGCGTCCCGAGCACCTCCTTGGTCTGTCCCTCGAACTGCGGCTCGGCGAGCCGCACCGTCACGACGGCGGTGATGCCCTCGAGCACGTCGTCCTTGACGATGTCCGGATCGCCGGACTTCAGCAGCCTGGTGGTGCGCAGGGTGTCGTTGAAGGTCTTCGTGACGCCCCGCTCGAAGCCCTGCACGTGCGTGCCGCCCTTGGGGGTGGCGATGATGTTGACGAACGAGCGCAGCTCCGACTCGTAGCCGGTGCCCCAGCGCAGGGCGACGTCGACGCCCAGCTCGCGCTCGACCTCCTGCGGCGTCATGTGTCCCTTGCTGTCGAGCACGGGCACGGTCTCCTTGAACGACCCCTCGCCCTGCAGGCGCAGCACCTCGCTGACCGGCTCGTCGGGCGCCAGGAAGTCGCAGTACTCGGTGATGCCGCCGTCGTGCTTGAACGACTCCTCGACCGGCTCCTCGCCCCGCTCGTCGCGCAGCACGATCTGCAGGCCGGGCACCAGGAACGACGTCTGGCGCGCACGGTTGACCAGCTCGTCGTAGGCGAAGGTCGCGGTCTTGATGAAGATCTGCGGGTCGGCCCAGTAGCGGACCCGCGTGCCCGTGACCGTCTTCTTCACGCGTCCGCCCTTGTGCAGCGTGTTGTCGGGCGTGAAGTCCGCGGCGGGGCCCTCACCGGCGAAGACGCCGGGCTCGCCGCGACGGAACGACATCGACCACGTGGCCCCGGACTTGTCGACCTCGACGTCCAGGCGCGAGGAGAGCGCGTTCACGACCGAGGCGCCGACACCGTGCAGACCCCCGGTCGCGTTGTAGGAGCCACCGCCGAACTTCCCGCCCGCGTGCAGCTTGGTGTAGACCACCTCGACGCCGGTCAGGCCGGTCTTCGGCTCGATGTCGACGGGCACGCCGCGGCCGTTGTCGCGCACCTCGACCGAGCCGTCGGCGTGCAGGACGACGTCGATCCGGTCGCAGTGCCCCGCGAGGGCCTCGTCGACGGAGTTGTCGATGATCTCCCACAGGCAGTGCATGAGACCGCGGGTGTCGGTGGAGCCGATGTACATGCCCGGACGCTTGCGCACGGCCTCGAGGCCCTCGAGGACGAGCAGGTTGCGAGCGTCGTAGGTCGACACGTCCAGGACCTCCAGGAGACGTAGGGGGGAATCGTGAGACGTCCGGGCTGCCCGCGTGACGGGCGGACGACGTCCCGCTGCCAGCCTAGTCAGCGCCCCGTCGGTGACCCGTCTGACACGCGGCACGCCGACGTGCGTCCGGGCGTTTGACCCTGCTCGGCAGTATCTATGTCGTATGTCACCTGGGCCTGTGCGGAACAGGCCGCCGTGGTTGGATGTTGTGACAGACGTACCCCCGACGCCGCTGAGGAAGAGAGAACATCATGGCTGCAGTCGCCGAGCTTCCCGGTCTGAACGCGACCGACCGTTGCGACCGGTGTGGAGCACAGGCGTACGTCCGCGTCGAGCTCGCCGGCGGAACCGAGCTGCTCTTCTGCGCACACCACGCCCGCGAGCACGAGGACAAGCTGCGTGAGATCGCCGTGTCGATCCACGACGAGACGGGCCGCCTCGCCGGCGTCCCCGCCTCGGCCCCCGACACCGAGGTCTGAGACCACGGCCGGACGCCGAGGCCTGAGACAGGCTTCGTCCGAGAGCCCCTCGCCGCACTGCGGCGAGGGGCTCTCGTCGTCTGGACGTGCGGGACGAGTCGACGCGTGCCACGCTCGCCGCACCCGGTCGGCAACGCGTCGACCACTGTCCGAGGAGTCCTCATGCAGATCGGTACCTCGCTCTTCCTGCTGGCGGTCGGCGCGATCCTGTCCTTCGCCGTCCAGGACCGCATCAGCGGCGTCGACCTGACGATGGTCGGCTACATCCTCATCGCCGTCGGCGCGCTCGGTCTGGTGCTGTCGCTCATCCTCGGCACGCGCACGCGTCGCGACCTGCCCCCGCCGCGTTGACCGCCCCGCTGACCGTCCCGGTCGCCGCCGGAGGCTGGCCAGCAACCCGAACACGTTGCTAACGTCATCCACATGAGTGTCGGGGAGGGGCCGGTGGCCCAGGATCCGTTCTGGGGCGTCGTGCGTCGGCGTCGTCCCGACGTCGACCTGGTGCTCCTCACCGGCCGCTCCCCGCTCGACCCTCCCCCGGCCGAGCCGGACGACGCGATCACGCTCGACGAGGCGCGGAAGATCGAGCGTGGCGTCGACGACGCGTACGCGTCGATCCGTCACCTGCTGCCGCCGGACACGCCGCCGCCGACGCGGCTCTGGCGGGCGGCCGACGGCGGTCACGCCTACCTCAACGAGAAGGCACTGCGTGGCCTGGCCGGACCCCGCGCCGTGGTCACCCTCCGTGCCCTCGCACGCTCCCTGCAGGAGCGTGGTTGGGAGATCGGGGCGACGGGCGACGATGACCGGCCGCACCTCATGGCCACCAACGGCTGGATCGACCTCGACGTCCGCAGCGGCGCCGCGGCGACGCAGCTGCTCATGGCCGGCCCGGTCGTGCCGGTGCGGGCCGACGACCTCGCGACCCTGAAGGCCGAGCGATGAGCAGCGTCGAGGCCGACTGGAACGCCATCACCGCCGCAGCCAGGATCTGGGACGGCGCGGCCGACGGGCTCGACGGTGCGTGGCGACGACTGCACGGCACGACCGGCTCCCCCATGGCGCCCGACGTCGCAGCGGCCTTCGAGACGTTCCGCGAGGCGTGGGTCGACGAGGTCAAGGACGTCGCGACGACCGCGCAGGCGCACGCGGAGTCCCTCGACGACGCCGCCGCGACCTACTCGGCCGTCGACGACGCCGCCTACCAGCGCATCAGGTCGCTGATGCCGTGGTCGTACCGCGACAGCAGCATCGACCCCGACGGCGGTCCGCCGCCGATGCCGACGCCCTCGGCGGGTCCGAGCCCCACCCCCGCTCCCCCGGCCGACTCGGCGCCCGCCACGCCACAGCCCTCGCCCGGCCCGTCGCCCACGCCGTCGCCCAGCCCGACGGGAGGTGACTGACGTGGCCCTGGTGCGAGTCAGCCAGCCCGACCCCTTGCGCACGGAGTCCTCGGCGGTCGCCGCCGTCACCAACGGGGTGCGTGCGACGGGTGAGAGCGTCAGTGACGCCCAGGAGTCGCTCGCCGGGCAGGGCACTCCGTCATCGTGGTCGGGCGACGCGTCCGAGGCCGCCCGCAACGAGTTCACCGCCTTGTCCGGTCGCCTCGACTCCGCCTCGGCGGCATTCGTACGGGCCGTGACCGTGCTCGACGCCTTCGACGACACCGTCCAGACCCTCAGGTCGCGGAGGCTCGACCTGCTCGAGCAGGTCTCGAACCTCAACGGCCGCATCGACACCTACGACGCCGATGTCGCCGCGTCGGACAGGGACGACGCCACCGCGCAGGAGGCGCTCGTCCAGAGGTCGGCCAACCTCGAGCGCGAGGCCACGGCCCTCCAGGCCGACGTCGACGCCTGGAACCGCGACCAGGAGTCGGCCGAGCAGACCGTGATCACGGGACTCCAGGGCGTGGACACCGTCGCTGAGGGCGCGAGCGCGGCGTCGGACCCGAACCGTCCCGACGCCGACGCGCTGGCCGACCAGCTGCAGCAGCGCGTGGACGCCGGCGACCCGGAGGCCGTCGCCGACTGGTGGAGAGGGTTGAGCCCCGACCAGGTCGCCGCGCTGGTCATGCACTCCCCTCAGCTCGTCGGCAACGCGGGAGGCGTCCCGAGCGAGGTCCGCGACGAGGCCAACCGGACGTCGATGCTGAGCGACATCGACTACCTCACCCAACGTCGCGACGACGGCCAGCTGACGGAGCTCGAGCGCCAGCAGCTGATGAATGCCGAGGACGCGCGCTCCGTGCTGGAGGAGAACGCCGATCGTGTCGACCCCGAGACAGGTGAGGACCAGGCGTTCCTGCTGGTGTACCGGCCCGACGCGTTCAACGGCGACGGTGGCGTCGCCATGAGCCTCGGCAACCCCGACACCGCGGACGACGTCACCTCGTTCGTGCCCGGCCTCACCAACGAGGCGACGTCGCTCGGCTCGAACGTCAGCTCCATGGAGCGGCTCATGGACCTGGCCGACGACAAGAACGGTGATCGGACCGTCGCCGCGATCACCTGGATCGACTACGACGCACCCAGCAGCGCCGAGGGCCTCACCGACGACCCCTGGGACTTCGTCCAGGTGGCCGGCCAGGGCAAGGCCACGGACGGCGGCGAGAGGTTCGCGGACTTCGTCGACGGGCTGCGCGCGAGCGACCACCGTCCACCCGGCGAGGATGCCCACTTCACGGCCATCGGACACAGCTACGGCTCGACCACCGTCTCGCACGCCGCCACCGACAACGACCTCCAGGTCGACGACATGGTCCTCATCGGCAGCCCCGGCACCGGCTCCGCCCAGACCGCGACCGACCTGATGCCGGAGGGCCACCTGTTCGTCGGCTCCGCGGACTACGACCCGGTGACCCTGCTGGGCGCGCCGGGCATCGGCGCACTGGGGCACGACCCGGCGCAGGCCGACTTCGGGGCTCACCGCTTCGAGGTCGATCCCGGGTCGTACCGTGTCCAGGACCTGCTCGAGAACCACTCGTCGTACTTCAACGAGGGCTCGACGTCGCTCGACGCGATGGCAGACGTGGTCGCCGGCCGCACGCCCGACGAGGTGGAGGGCCGCACCCTCGGAAGCACGCAGCCCCTCGACACGCTCCTGGTCGGGACGAGCCTCGCCTCGGGCGGTGAGCAGGTGTGGAACGGTGTCGAGTGGACGGGCGAACGCGTCGCCGACGGGGCAGGCTGGGCCTGGGACCGGGCGAAGGACGCCGGCAGCTGGCTGAACCCCTTCGACTGAGAGGCCGGGATGAGACGTTCGAGGATCGTGGTGGGAGTCGTGATGATGGCCAGCCTGTTCGGGTGTGGCGGTGGTGGCGGCGGGGCCGACGACCCGGCGGACGCCGAGCGCGTGGCCGCGCAGACCCGCAGCGCCGCGCAGGAGACGTTCGACGCCATCGGTCGAGGCGTGGAGGTGCTCGGCTACACCAGCACCGGCGCGGGCCGCTGGGTGATCTGCGGCATGGAACCCAGTCCCAACGGCACGCAGTACGTGGCAGAGATCGCCGTGACCCAGAGCAACGTCCCGCCGTCGCAGTACGGTGCCGTCGTCCGCGAGCAGGCCGAGGCGCAGGGCTGGAGCGTCGAGCAGGTCGCCGGCGACACCCTCGAGGGCCGCAAGGACGGGTTGCGGCTGCGCGCCCAGTACGGGTCCGCAGCCATGAACCTCTCGGTCCGGAGCCGGTGCCTGGACGTGCCGAAGGACGAGATCCGTCGACTCACCGACCTCCCGAAGGACGAGCTGGGAGTCGAGCCGCCGGCCTGACCGCGCCGCACGGACAGGGTCCGACCTTCGGCTGATGCACGACCACGGCCCGCCTCGAGGATCTCGGGGCGGGCCGTCGTCGTGTCGGGCTGTGGGCTCAGTCCAGGTAGTCGCGCAGCACCTGCGAGCGGGACGGGTGGCGCAGCTTGCTCATCGTCTTGGACTCGATCTGGCGGATGCGCTCACGCGTGACGCCGTAGACCTTGCCGATCTCGTCGAGGGTCTTCGGCTGGCCGTCGGTCAAGCCGAAGCGCATCGAGACGACGCCCGACTCGCGCTCGCTGAGCGTGTCGAGCACCGCGTGCAGCTGCTCCTGCAGCAGCGTGAACGACACGGCGTCGGCCGGGACGATCGCCTCGGAGTCCTCGATGAGGTCACCGAACTCGCTGTCGCCGTCCTCGCCGAGGGGCGTGTGCAGCGAGATCGGCTCGCGCCCGTACTTCTGGACCTCGACGACCTTCTCCGGCGTCATGTCCAGCTCGAGCGCCAGCTCCTCCGGGGTGGGCTCGCGGCCCAGGTCCTGCAGCATCTGGCGCTGCACGCGGGCCAGCTTGTTGATGACCTCGACCATGTGCACCGGGATGCGGATCGTGCGGGCCTGGTCGGCCATGGCGCGGGTGATCGCCTGGCGGATCCACCACGTCGCGTACGTGGAGAACTTGAAGCCCTTGGTGTAGTCGAACTTCTCGACCGCACGGATCAGACCCAGGTTGCCCTCCTGGATCAGGTCGAGGAAGAGCATGCCGCGGCCGGTGTAGCGCTTCGCGAGCGAGACGACCAGACGCAGGTTGGCCTCGAGCAGGTGGTTCTTCGCCCGACGACCGTCGACGACGATCCAGTCGAGCTCCTCGCGCGTCTTCTCGGAGATGCGGCCGCCCTTGCCGAGCTTCTCCTCGGCGAACAGGCCGGCCTCGATCCGCTTGGCGAGCTCGACCTCCTCACCGGCGGTGAGCAGGGAGACCTTGCCGATCTGCTTGAGGTAGTCCTTGACCGGGTCGGCCGTGGCGCCGGCGACGAGCACCTGCTGCACCGGCTCGTCGGACTCGTCGGCGGCCGACAGCGTGAAGCTGGACTCCTCGTCCTCCTTCAGCGTCGGGTCGTTCTTGAGGTCCTTGACGAACTCCTCGTCGGAGATGTCCGGCAGGACCTTCTTGCCCTGGGCGTCGACCTTCGCGGCCTGACCGCCCTCCGGCACGTCGAGCGCGTCGGCGATGTCGACGGGCGCGTCGGCAGTCTTCTTCGCCGCGGCCTTCTTGGCCGGCGCCTTCTTGGCGGCCGTCTTCTTGACCGGCGCCTTCTTCGCGGGAGCGGGGGCGGCGGTCTTCTTGGAAGTCTTCGTCACGGGCTCTTCTGATCTCGCGGGTGGACTGGACGATCGTGCTGCGCGCTACCCCGGACGGTCTCGGCGAGGGGGTCGACGACGGTTCCGGCGTGGCGGGACGGCAGGATCTGACACCTGCGTCCGATGACGGAACTCACCGAGGACTCACCTCCCTGACCTGTCTGAGGGCGCACCAAAGAGGCCTGCGGTCAACCTCTGCGTGACCCAGTGTGCCACGGGGACACAACCGGCGTGGTCGGACCCCCTGGATGGTCCGCGCGCCCTGCGACCTCAGTCGAGCGGCCAGGTGTGCACCGGCTCGTTGGTGTGCATGAGCTCCGCGTAGCGACGCGTGACGGTACGCAGCGCGTCGGTGCGGTCGCCCGTGCGGCCCAGCTCCCGCTCGACGGCCGAGACCAGCCAGGTCGCGCCGTTGGCGCCGCGGACGCACCGCTGCTCCACGACGTCGAGCAGCCGGTCGGAGACCGCGGCGTCGACGCCCATCTGGGCGAGACCCTCGTGCGCGAGCGGCAGGAGGTGACGCAGCACCAGCTCGCGGACGGAGACGGTGCCGACCGACGGCCAGTACTGGTCGGCCTCGATGCCTACCCGCGCCGCCTGGTGGAAGTTCTCCTCGGCCGCCTTGAACGAGAGCTGCGACCAGACCGGACGCTCGCTCTGGCGCATCACCTGGACGAGGCCGTAGAACAGGGCCGCGTTGGCGACCGTGTCGACCACCGTCGGACCGGCGGGCAGCAGTCGGTTCTCCACCCGCAGGTGCGGACGACCGTCGCTCACGTCGTAGATCGGCCGGTTCCACCGGTAGACGGTCCCGTTGTGCAGCAGCAGCTCGGCGAGCGACGGGACGCGCCCGGCCTCGAGCTCGGCCACCGGGTCCTCGTCCTCCACGATCGGCAGCAGCGCCGGGAAGTACCGGACGTTCTCCTCGAAGAGGTCGAAGACCGAGGTGATCCACCGCTCGCCGAAGAAGACCCGCGGCCGGACGCCCTGAGCCTTCAGCTCCTCGCTGCGCGTGTCGGTCGCCTGCTCGAACAACGGGATCCGCGTCTCGTGCCAGAGCTGACGGCCGAGGAGGAACGGGGAGTTGGCGCCCACGGCCACCTGGACGCCGGCGATGGCCTGCGCGGCGTTCCACGTGGCCGCGAAGTCGTCGGGCTCGACCTGCAGGTGCAGCTGCGTGCTCGTGCAGGCCGCCTCGGGCACGATCGTGTCGGCCGTGGTCTCCAGCCGGTCGACCCCGTCGATGACGATCGCGATGTCCTCACCACGCGCCGAGAGGATCTGGTCCGACAGCAGGTGGTAGCGCGGGTTCGGCGACAGCGACTCCTGACCGAGGTGCTCCGAGCGCAGCGTCGGCAGCACCCCGACCATCAGCAGTCCGGCCTCGGCGCGTGCCGCCTTCCCCTGCGCCTCGTTGAGGTCGCGGCGGACCGTCCGCTCCAGCACGGCGAAGCCGTCACCACTGGCCGGCTGCGGGGGGACGTTGATCTCGATGTTGAACAGCCCGAGTTCGGTCTGGAACGCCTCGTCGGCGATCGCCTCCAGCGCCTCGGCGTTCCTCATCGCAGGGTCGCCGGCGTCGTCGACGAGGTTCAGCTCGATCTCGACGCCGATCTGCGGCTCGCCCACGGAGAAGTCGTGCTCGGAGAGCATCCGGGCGAACACGTCGAGGCAGCGTCGTACCTTCTCCCGGTAGCGCGTCCGGTCCTCACGCGTGAAGGTCCTGTCGTCGACGTCCTGACCCATGCGTTCACCCTAGGGGCGACGCTCGTCCCGTGCGCGTCATCGCAGCGAGCCCGCACCCGCGTAGGCCGCACGGACGATCTCCCGCAGCCGCCGAGGGTGCGTGCCGAGGCGGAGCGCGTCGCCGAGGGTCGCTGCCATCGCGTAGCCCGGGTCCGCGCTCGTGGCCCTGTCGAACCCCATGGCGGCCTGCGCGCCGTCGCCCCGCAGGTACGCGAGGTAGCCGGCCACCGTGTACGGCACGGCGGCGTAGACACCGGGCGAGCGCCGGGCCAGCTCGCGCCACGTGACGAGCCGCTCGGGACCTGCGTCCTCGAGCGTCGGCCAGAGCCCGTCGCGGACCGCCCCCAGGGTCAGCCAGACACCGAGGCGCAGCAACGACCGAGCCTCCACCGCGTCGACCCCGGAGTCCTCGGCGGTGCGCACGACGTCCTGCACCTCCTGCAACCCGGTGACGGCGAGGTCGATCGGCTCGCGCCACGCCTGCTCCACCAGCTCCCGCTCGACCTGGACCACCTGGGTCACGAGCCACGTCGAGCCCGGCCCGTCGCAGGGGCGCCAGCGGTCCTCCAGCACCGTGCGGTCGGGCAGCACCTCCTGGCCCGCGACGACGGCCTCGAGCACCGCCGGGTGGTGCGGGCTGAGGTCGAGCGGCGTCCCGGTCTCATCGTCGTCCGACGCGGTCCAGTAGCGCGTGGTGTCGGTCCAGGCGACGACGACGGGTCGGATCGCGCCGAGCGCGCCCTCGACCGCGCGCGCTGCCTGGGCGGCTCGCTCGACCCGGGTCGAGACGACGAGCACGATGGCGCCGTCGGCGCCCTGGGCGCGCAGGTGTCCGGCCACGAAGCGGCCCACGTGCTGCACGTGGTCGTCCTGGTCCGGCAGGTCCACGCGCATCGTGAAGCCGAGACGCTGTCGAGGCCCGCTCGTCGCGATCGCGCAGATCGACTCGTGCGGGGCGAAGCCGAGCGCGGCGGGCAGGAGGTTGAAGAGGTCGGCCACGTCGTGGGCCGTGTACACGGGCTGGGAGGTCATGGACCCAACCTGCTGCTCGCGGACGGCGTGTGGCGGCGCTCGTCCTCCGCCTGTGGACGGACGGCAGGCGGGGACGCCCCCGGCGACCCAGGGTGTGGACGCAGCGACCGTCGGCGGTCCGCAGCAGAATGGGGCCATGCGGTCCACGGCGTCGGTGCTCCACCTCGACCTCGACGCCTTCTTCGCCTCGGTGGAGCAGCGCGACAAGCCGTCGCTGCGCGGTCGGCCGGTGATCGTCGGCGGCATCGGCCAGCGCGGCGTGGTCTCCACCTGCTCCTACGAGGCACGCGTGCACGGCGTCCGCTCGGCGATGCGCATGGCGGAGGCCCGGGCGCGGTGCCCCCACGCGGCGTTCCTCTCGGGTCGCTTCGACGCCTACCGCGAGGCGAGCACCCTCGTCATGCGGCGCCTGCGCGAGGAGTCGCCGCTCGTCGAGCCGCTCTCGCTCGACGAGGCCTACGTCGACCTCGCGGCCGGCGCCGACGACGACCTCTCCCCCGACGCCGTCCTCGAGCGTGTCGAGACGCTGCGCCGCGACATCACCGAGATCACCGAGGGCCTCACGGCGTCGGTCGGCGTCGCGTCCTCCAAGCTCATGGCGAAGATCGCCAGCGAGCTGCGCAAGCCCGACGGCGTGTTCGTCGTGGCCCCCGGCACCGAGCTCGCGCTGCTGGAGCCGATGCAGGTACGGGCGATCCCGGGCGTCGGTCCCGCCACGGCCGAGCGGCTGCGTCGGATCGGCGTCGGCACGGTCGGCGAGCTGCGCGAGCGCGACGAGGACGAGCTGGTCCGGCTGCTGGGATCGGCGTCGGGGCGCTCCCTCGCCCGCCTCGCCCGCGCCGACGACGACCGTCCTGTCGTCGCGGAGCGCGAGGCGAAGTCGATCAGCGTCGAGGACACCTTTCCCGATGACGTCACCGACCGCGCCCGGCTCGAGGGGGTCGTCGACACGATGGCACGGCGGGTCGGCGGACGGCTGCGCAGCGCGGGGCTGTCCGGCCGCACCGTCACCCTGAAGATCCGCTACCACGACTTCGAGACCCACACCCGCTCCACGACCCTCGCGGGCCCCACCGACTCGCCCACGTTGCTCGCCGCGAGCGCGCAGGGCCTGCTCGCCGCCACGGACCTGTCCGGGGGCCTGCGCCTGGTCGGCGTCGGGGTCAGCGGGCTCGCCGACTGGGTGCAGGACGACCTCTTCGCCGAGCCCGAGCCAGACCCCGACACGCAGACCGCGGACGAGCCGTCCGCCGGTCCCGAGCCCGACGCCACACCCGCGCTCCGCTCCCCCGACCCCAGCCCGGCCTGGAGCCCCGGTGCCGACGTCCACCACCGCGACCACGGCGACGGCTGGGTGTGGGGCGCGGGCCTCGGCCGGGTGACGGTCCGCTTCGAGACCCGACTCACCGGCCCCGGGCCCGTGCACACCTTCGCGGCCGACGACGACGCCCTCACCCCCGGTCACACCGGGCCCACGCGCCCGCGCCGACCCGACGAGCTGGCCGCGCCGATCGCTGCGGAGCGGTCGAGCGACGAGGGCCTGGGTGCCGGGCGATAGCGTCACCGCATGACGTCGACGCACGAACCGCCCGTCGCCCCTCAGCACCCGGTCGTCCGCCGCCACCACGGCGACGAGGTCGAGGACCCGTACGAGTGGCTCCGCGACAAGGACGACCCACGCACCCTGGCGCACCTCGAGGCCGAGAACGCGTACGCGGAGGCCCGGACGGCGCACCTCGCCGACCTGCGCGGCCGGCTGTTCGAGGAGATCCGCTCGCGGACCCTCGAGACCGACCTCTCCGTGCCCGTGCGGCACGGCGGCTGGTGGTACTACTCGCGCACCGTCGAGGGCAGCCAGTACGCCATCCGGTGCCGCACCGCGGTCTCCTCCCCCGACGACTGGGACCCGCCGACGCTCGTGCCGGGCGAGCCCGTGCCCGGCGAGGAGGTCCTGCTCGACTCGAACGTCGAGGCCGAAGGGCATGACTTCTTCTCCCTCGGCGGGTTCTCGCTGAGCGACGACGGCAGCCTGCTCGCGTGGTCGACCGACGTGGTGGGCGACGAGCGCTACACGATCCGCGTCAAGGACCTACGCACCGGCGAGCTGCTCGCCGACGAGATAGCCGGCACGAGCGGCGGCGTCACGTGGTCCGCCGACGGCAGCCACCTCTTCTACACGACCGTCGACGACGCGTGGCGCCCGCACCGCGTCTGGCGGCACCGGCTGGGCTCCGACGCCGACGACGTGCTCGTGCACGAGGAGACCGACGAGCGGTTCTTCACCGGGATCGGGCGCACCCAGTCCGAGCGCTACCTCGTGATCGGTGCGTCGTCGAAGATCACGAGCGAGGTGCTCGTCCTCGAGGCCGACGACCCGACCGGCGACTTCAGTGTCGTGGTGCCGCGGCGCGACGGCGTCGAGTACTCGCTCGAGCACGCGGTGGTCGCCGGACGCGACCTGTTCCTGGTGCTGCACAACGACGGCGCGGAGGACTTCGAGCTCGGTGCGCTTCCCGTCGACGCCGCACCGGTCGATCGACCGCTGCGCGAGGCGCTCGAGACGGTCGTGGCGCACCGCCCGGGCACACGCCTGGAGGGCATCGACGTCTTCGCGCGGTCGCTCCTGCTCTCCTACCGTCGCGAGGCGCTGACGCGTGTCGCCATCGCGAGCATCGACGACGACGGTCTCGGCGAGCCGCGCGAGATCGACTTCGGCGAGGAGCTGTTCACCGCGGGGGTGGGCGCGAACGCCGAGTGGGACCAGCCCGTGATCCGTCTGGGGATGGGGTCGCTCGTCACGCCCAGCACGGTGCTCGACCTCGTCGTCGAGACGGGCGAGCTGGTCGTGCGCAAGCAGCAGACGGTGCTCGGCGGCTACGACCCCGCCGACTACGTGCAGCACCGCACGTGGGCCACCGCCGACGACGGCACGCTGGTGCCGATCTCGCTCGTGGCCCGTGCCGACACCCCGCGCGACGGCTCCGCCCCCGCCCTGCTCTACGGGTACGGCTCCTACGAGATCAGCATCGACCCCGGCATGTCCGTGCCGCGGCTGTCGTTGCTCGACCGCGGCTTCGTGTTCGCCATCGCGCACGTCCGCGGCGGCGGCGAGCTCGGTCGCGCCTGGTACGACCACGGCAAGCTGACCCACAAGAAGAACACCTTCTCCGACTTCGTCGCCGCGGCACGTCACCTCGTGGCAGAGGGCTGGACGTCGCCCGAGCGGCTCGTCGCGGAGGGCGGCAGCGCCGGCGGGCTCCTCGTCGGCGCCGCCCTGAACCTGGCGCCCGAGGCGTTCGGCGCCGTCGTGGCGGAGGTCCCGTTCGTGGACGCCCTCACGACGATCCTCGACCCGAGCCTGCCGCTGACCGTCATCGAGTGGGACGAGTGGGGCGACCCGCTGCACGACCCCGACGTCTACGCCTACATGAAGTCGTACACGCCCTACGAGAACGTCGGCGAGGTCGCCTACCCGCCGGTGCTCGCGGTCACCAGCCTGAACGACACGCGCGTGCTCTACGTGGAGCCCGCGAAGTGGGTCGCCCGGCTGCGCGAGCGGTCGACCGGCGAGGTCCCCGCCCTGCTCAAGACCGAGATGAACGCGGGCCACGGCGGCGTGAGCGGACGCTACGCGGCCTGGCACGAGCGGGCCTGGGAGCTGGCGTGGATCATCGACGTCGTCGGGGCGCCCCACGAGCCCCGACCGGCTGCGACCGATGTCGGTGCCGGCTCGTAGGCTGCTCGCGTGCTCCGCATCGCCACGGTCAACGTCAACGGCATCCGCGCCGCCCTCCGACGCGGCATGGGTCCCTGGCTCGAGGCTGCCGACGCCGACGTCGTCACCCTGCAGGAGGTCCGCGCGCCCGACGCGCTCGTGCACGAGCTGATGGCCGAGACCGGCTACCACGTCGTGCACACCGAGGCGGCCGCCAAGGGCCGCGCGGGTGTCGCGGTGCTCAGCCGCACCGAGCCCAAGGCGCACCGCGTCGGGCACGGCGACCCGTCCTTCGACGACGCCGGCCGCTGGGTCGAGTCCGACATCGTGCTGCCCGACGGCAGTCTCCTCACGGCCGTGTCGGCCTACGTCCACTCCGGCGGCGTCGGCACGCCGAGCCAGGACGAGAAGTACCGCTTCCTCGACCAGCTGCTGGTGCGCCTCGGCGAGCTGCGCGACCACGCCGACCACGCGGTGGTCACCGGCGACTTCAACATCGGCCACACCGAGCTCGACATCAAGAACTGGAAGGGCAACCTCAAGAAGGCGGGGTTCCTCCCGGAGGAGCGCGCGTACCTCGACCGCGTGCGCGACGAGCTCGGCTGGGTCGACGTCGCGCGGGTGCACGCCGGCGAGGTCGACGGCCCGTACACCTGGTGGTCGTGGCGGGGCCAGGCGTTCGACAACGACACCGGCTGGCGGATCGACTACCAGCTCGCCACGCCCGAGCTGGCCGCCTCGGTCAGCGCCGCCCGCGTCGACCGTGCCGCGACCTACGCGGAGCGGTTCTCCGACCACGCACCGCTCGTCGTCGACTACGCCCTCTGACGGTGGCACTCGCCCGCGTCCTCGGACCCGTCCGAGCGACCGGCCTCGGGGCCGGGTCGATGCTGGGGGCCGGCGTGTTCGTCGCGCTCGGCCCGGCCGTCGGTCGCACCGGCGTCTTCGTCGTGTGGGCGGTGCTGCTCGCGGCGCTCGTCGCGGGGCTCAACGCCCTGGCGTCGGCCCGCCTCGCGACCCGCTACCCCGCCGCGGGCGGCACCTACGTGTTCGCGCGGGAGCGGCTCGGGCCTGCCTGGGGGCACCTCGCGGGCTGGGTGTTCGTGGTCGGGAAGACCGCATCGTGCGCGGCGATGGCGCTGGCGGTGGGGGCTCACCTGGCGCCTGGTCACGCGACCACGCTCGCGGTCGTCGCGGTCGCCGTGCTGACGGCCGTCGACCTCACCGGCGCCCGCCGCTCGGCTGATGCGCTCACCGTGTCGGCGGTGCTGGTCGTGCTGGTGGTCGGGGCGTCGTCGCTCCTCGTCCTGGGCGGGACGCCGCGCGAGGACGGCGTCGGCCACGCCATCGACCTGCAGGCGGTCCCCCAGGCCGCCGCGCTGCTCTTCTTCGCCTTCGCCGGCTACGCCCGCCTCGCGACGCTCGGCGAGGAGGTGCGCGACCCGGCGCGCACCATCCCGCGCGCCGTCGCCGTCTCCTTCGCGGTGGTCACGGCCCTCTACGTGGTCGCCGCTGCGGCCGTCGCCCACGCGCTGCCCCCGGACGTCGCCGACGCCAGCGACCGGGCCGTCGCCGACGCGGTCGACACGCTGGGTCACCCCGCGCTCACCACCGCCGTGGCCGTCACGGCCGTGGTCGCGGCGGGCGGCGCGCTGCTGTCGCTGCTCGGCGGGGTCAGCCGCACCACCCTGGCCATGAGCCGCGACCGTCACCTCCCGCGGGCGCTCGCGCGCGAGTCGTCGCGCGGCGTGCCCGCGGCCGCCCAGGTCGCGGTGGCGGTCGTCGTCGTGGCCGCACTCCCGTTCGTCGACGCGGCGGAGGCCGTGGCTGCCTCGAGCGGCTGCGTGCTGGTCTACTACGCCCTCACCAACGCTGCGGCACTCACGCTCGACGGGACCGTCCTGCGGGTGCTCGCGGCGGCGGGCCTCCTCGGGTGCCTCCTGCTCGTCCTCTCCCTGCCGGTCGCCGGCGTGCTCTGGACGCTCGCGGTGGTCGTCGCCGGTCTCGCCGCCGGCCGCCTCACCCTCCGCCGCGCCGCGGCCTGAGCCGCCCGCTGCTCCCACTCCCCGCGTTTCGTGGAGTGGGAGTGCGGGCTCAGCGCAATACATCAGGTGCTGATATAGTTGGTTGCATGCAGCAACCTGATGTCGCGCGCCTGTCCCAGGCCCTGCGGGAGCTGGTCGCGGTCGTGTCCCGCGACTCGGCCACGCGAGGCCTGAGCCGCACGGCGGCAGGGACGCTGTCCGCGCTCGACCGGCACGGTCCGAGCCGCGTCTCGGACCTGACCCGGCTCGAGGCCGTCGGCCAGCCCGCGATGACCGGACTCGTCCAGCGGCTCGAGGCCACCGGCCTCGTCAGCCGCACGAGCGACCCCAGCGACCGCCGAGCGACCCTCGTCGCGATCACCGACGCCGGACGCTCCGCCCTCGCGGAACGACGCCGGAGCCAGGACGCCCTGATCGCCGCCCGACTCGGCCGCCTCTCACCCGACCGACTCGACGCCCTCGGCCACGCCGTCGACGCGCTCGTCGAGCTGACCCAGGAGGACCATGACCAGCCCCACTGACCAGACACCCGACACCGGCGGCCACGGCTCCGCCCGAGCAAGCCTGCTCGGACAGCCGAAGGCCGTCTACGCGGTCGCCTTCGCCTGCGTGATCTCCTTCATGGGGATCGGTCTCGTCGACCCCATCCTGCCCGCCCTGAAGGAGCAGCTCGACGCCACCGAGAGCGAGGTGACGCTGCTCTTCACCAGCTACCTCGTGGTCACCGCGGTCGCCATGCTCGTGACCAACGCGGTCTCCAGCCGCTTCGGCGCCAAGCGCACGCTCGTGGTCGGTCTGGCCATCATCGTGGTCTTCTCGGCGCTCGCGGGGTCGAGCGGCAGCATCGAGGGCATCGTCGCCTTCCGCGCCGGCTGGGGACTGGGCAACGCCCTGTTCATCGCCACCTCGCTCGCCGCCATCGTCTCGAGCGCGCGGGGCGGGTTCGCCGGGGCGATCATCCTCTACGAGGCGGCGCTCGGCCTCGGCATCGCAGCCGGCCCCCTGGTCGGCGGCACCCTGGGCAACATCAGCTGGCGCGGCCCGTTCTACGGCGTCGCCGTCCTCATGTCGATCGCGCTCGTCGCGACGGTGCTCCTGCTGCCGTCCACGCCGAAGCCCACGCACGCGACGCCGATCAGCGCCCCGCTCAAGGCGCTGCGCCACCGCGGCCTGGCGACGATGAGCGTGGCCGCCCTGCTCTACAACTGGGGCTTCTTCACGATGCTCGGGTACGCCCCGTTCCCGATGGCGCTGTCCATCACCCAGCTCGGCTGGGTCTTCTTCGCCTGGGGCGTCCTGGTCGCGTTCTTCTCGGTGGTCGCCGCCCCGTGGCTGCAGCAGCGCTTCGGCACGTCGGTCTCGCTCTACGCCGCCTTCACCCTCTTCGCCATCGACCTCGCGCTGATGGCGACCGACCCCACCGACCAGCGGCTCATGGTCGGCTGCGTCATCGCGGCGGGCATCTTCATCGGCATCAACAACACGCTCATGACGCAGGCCGTCATGACCATCTCGCCGGTCGAGCGTCCCGTGGCGTCCGCCGCGTACGGCTTCGTCCGCTTCATCGGCGGCGGCCTCGCGCCGTTCGCCGCCGGCCGGATGGTGCAGGCCTGGTCGGTGCACGTGCCGTTCGCCGTCGCGGCGGTTGCCGTGCTGGGCGCCGCGGTCGTCCTGTCCACCGCCCACCGGGCCCTGCGCGACGCCGACGCCGGGCTCGACGAGGACGGTCACGTCGTCACCGACCAGGACGACGTCGCGGGCGAGGTCGCCGACGAGTTCGGCGGCGCACCCGGCGCCATCGACGAGGCGCTGCACGCCCGCTGAGCCGGTCCACGACGACGGGGCGCGCACCTTCGTGGTGCGCGCCCCGTCTGCTCGGGACCCCGGTCCGGCCGGTCAGGTCAGGTCAGTTGAACCGGACCTTCACCGACGCCCCCTTCTCCGACAGCACCCGGACCTTGACCCCCGCACCGGGCAGCTTCACGCCGTGCTGCGGCGCCTCCGCGTAGAAGTACTTCTTCGTGTCGTCGAAGAGCGGAGCGGCGGCCTGTCCACGGACGTACGTGGGCTTGCCGTCGGTGTGCAGCGTCATCGAGTCGGCCCTGCGCGTCGAGAACGGCGCGTCGTAGACCTGCACGCGGGCGCGGAACGGCTTGCCCGTCGTCCGGTCGATGATCGGTCGGGGCCGGGCATCGATCGGCAGGTTCCGACCCTCGCCCGGGTGGGTGATGGTGTTGTTGTCGGCCTGCGACGTGTCCCAGTAGGAGATCAACAGACCCTGCTGGTAGGCGTAGTGCTCGACCCAGTCGGGGCGCGTGCTCGCGAAGCCGAAGTTGTACGGCCCCGTCCGCAGGTACCGGTCGTAGGAGACGTACGAGCGGTGCCCCATGACGTAGAAGTTGTCGTAGAGGTCCGTCGTCGACGATCCCACGACGCTGAACCCGTCGAGGGTCCAGGCACCCGCACCGTCCTCCGCACCGTCCGACGTCAGCGTCGAACCGCCGGCGGTCACCGCGACGTCGTCGAGGAACAGGCCGGGCAGCGCGAGACCGCCGTCGGTCTTGTACAGGAACCGCAGCTGGACGCTCTCACCTGCGTAGGCGTCGAGCGGCACCGAGAGGTCGGTCCACGTCTTCTGCTCACCGTCGATGCCCGGGCGACCGGACGTGTCCTCGCCGATGGGCGTGCCCCCGACGGTCCCGTCGAGCGCGGTCCACGTCAAGCCGCCGTCGGTCGAGGCCTGGACGTACGCGTAGTCGTAGCCCTCCTCGATCTCGTACCTGACCTTCGCCGTCAGCGTCGCGTCGCTCGCGCCCGCCGGGATGTCGACCTTCGTCGTCATCGTGGTGGCGAGGTCGTCACCGGAGCCGGAGTGGAACTGCTTCGAGCCCGCTGCCGGTGCACCCAGGTCACGGGTGACCTCCTTCTTCGGGAGCACCACGACGGCTCCCTGCGCCTTCGCGGTGTTGTACTCCTGGGGCCCGAGCTCGAGCGTCCGCTTCTCCTTGGCCCCGACGACCTCGTAGTCGAGCCAGCCGAGCTGCAGCTTCTCCCACGCGCCCAGGTCGCCCGCGCGCTCGCCGAGGGCCTCGCCCTTGGCGTTGAGTCGCGACTGCGCCATGAGCGTCCAGTACTCGTTGCTGTTGTCGCCGCCCGCCGTGCTGTACGCGTCGGGCAGGCCGAGGTCGTGACCGTACTCGTGGACGAAGACGGAGAGACCGCCGTTCTCCGGCTGGACGGTGTAGTCGCCGATCCAGAGCCCGGTGTCGCCGATCTGCGTGCCGCCGAGGCGGTTCTGCGACGGTCCCGTGACGCCCTGGTCGGTGAGGAAGGCGTACCAGCGGTGCGACCAGATGGCGTCCTCGCCGTAGGTCGCGTCGCCGTCCTCCTCGCCGTGCCCGGCGTGGACGATCTGGAAGTGGTCGATGTAGCCGTCGGGCTCGTTGAAGTCGCCGTCGCCGTCGTAGTCGTAGCGGTCGTAGACGTCGTACTCGGCGAGCTGCTGCTTGATCTGCGCGTCGGTGCGGCCCGCCTTGCGCTGGCCGGCCACCCACTGGGTCGTGGCGTCCTGGATCAGGTTCCACGTCGAGGCATCGTCGCGGCCGTAGCGGGCGGTGTTGTACTTCACCTTCACCCAGTCCGAGACGGTTCCGTCGACCGTGTAGCGACCCGACGACTGCGTCTCGTAGTACGTCTTGGCCGACTCGGCGCCCTTGCCCTCCTTGAAGTAGAGGTCCTGGTAGTGCTGACGGTCGTAGTCGGGCTGCCAGACGGTCGAGTTGTCCTTCGTCCGGTCCGGCTCCTCGATCTGGTTGTGCTGCGGACCGTCGAACTTCTCGGGTCCGGGCGTCGACGGATCGGTGTCGGCGTCCGGGTAGTCGGGGTGCCGCTCGTCGCCGAACTCGGCGAGGATGACGAAGACCTTGTCGGCGCGCTCCTGCGACAGCTCGACGTACTGGTCCTTGCGCTTGCCCCTCGCCGCGCGCTCCTTCGCCCCGCGCGACGCCTTCGGGCTCGCGAGCGTCGCGGCGTCGGCCGGTGCGGCTGCCTCGCCGACCTTGACGACGGTGCTGCCGTTGCGGGTGACGGGCTTCGCCTCACCGCTCACGACGGACGCGACGGCCTGCTCGCGCAGCTCCCGACGCTTGTCCTCGAGCGGGTTCGGCAGGTCGTGGTCCTTCTGGACGCGGTCGACCCCCTGCTGCGGCGGCGCCTCGGCCGCCGTGGTCGGTGCTGCGAACGTGAGTCCGAGCGATGACGCGAGCCCGATCCCGAGCACGCATGACGTGACACGCTTCACGTGGTCCCCCCTAGGAACAACTGATGTCTCGGGGGCCGGTCGGCCCCCTGTCGCATCGGCGGGCCGGTGGGCTCGTCCGACACGAGGCTCGGGCCAACCTAAACGTTTCCTGAGGACGACGACAGTCTTGACTTCACCGGTGACTAGTACTAACGAACTAGTTCTTCGGCCGATCTCAGGTGAGGACCTAGTGCCCGGGACCTAAAGGTGTGAGACTGACCAGGTTCGGTCCCCGTCACCAGGAGCAGCATGCGTACCACCATCGCCGTCGTCCTCACCGCGCTCCTCGTGAGCCTCACGGGAGGCTCCGCCCACGCCGTGGTGCGGGTCAGCGTGTACTCCCAGCAGATCCTCGAGCAGACCAACGGGGTCCGGGCGAAGTTCGACCGCCCCAAGCTCGCGCTCAACAGCTGCATGGACGGCTACGCCGACTCCTGGGCCAAGCACCTCGCCACGCAGGAGAAGGCGCTCGTCCACCGCTCGTCCGCGTCGCTGCAGGCGATCATGAAGAAGTGCGGCCTGCGCAGCATCGGCGAGAACCTGGCGTTCGGCTACCCGGACGGTCGCAGCGTCGTCGGCCGTTCCACCGACAAGGTCTGCTCGTCCTCGTGCTCCAAGGTCAACTGGATGACCTCCGGCGGTCACCGCGCCAACCAGATGAACGCCGCGTTCCGCCGCATCGGCGTGGGCGCGTGGCGCGACAGCAACGACCGCTACTACTCCGTCGCGCTGTACGGACAGCCCCGCTAGTCGCCCTCGTCGGGTCGGGCCTCCGACGCGCCGAGACGGCGTTCGGCCCGCGTCGCGACCGTGTCCTAGGCTGGTGTCGTTGCCGTTGGATTTAACCGTGCCGGCAGCTCGGGGACCGCACACCGGGCGCTCTGCTCAGCGGGTGAAACGACGGACGACGCGTCCACGACGGTCGTGGACGCACCCGAAGGAGTAGTAGGAAAGATGGCAACCGGAACGGTCAAGTGGTTCAACGCCGACAAGGGCTTCGGCTTCATCGCGCCCGACGACGGCAGCGAGGACGTCTTCGCCCACTTCAGCGCGATCCAGACGAGCGGCTACCGCTCGCTCAACGAGAACCAGAAGGTCGAGTTCGACGTCGAGCAGGGCCAGAAGGGCCTGCAGGCGGCGAACATCCGTCCGCTGGACTGACCTCAGCACCGACGACACGGCCCCGCGGAGCGCATGCTTCGCGGGGCCGTGTCACGTCACCGGCGCGTGAGGGACACGCGGCGACCGCACCGGGTCAGGTCTCAGAGGTGACCGGACTCGTCCCAGGCGTGCTGGGCGAAGTCGGTGCCCCGCTCGCGGACCGCCTGCGTCGCGTCCGTGGCGACCGGTCGGTCCAGGACGCCCAGCGGACGCCCGGGGAACCGGGCGGACGCGGCAGCGACATCGGAGGGGCGGAAGTCGAAGGTCAGATCGTCCATGTTCATGAGGCTAGTCTCATGTTCGGCGGTCCGACACCCCTACCCGACGGTAGTCTTCGGCGGCGGCTCAGCGGACGGCGCGGCGTAGCTCGCCGAGACGTCGACGCACCTCGCCCGCACGGAGGTGGTCGACGTTCAACGGCGGTTCGAGCTGCTCCACGACGTGCTGGGCGAGCTCGCGGATCGCCTCGCGGTCGTGCATCGGCCAGGTGACGACCCGCAGGTGCTGCTGCATCCAGTCGGCGACCACCGGGTCGTCCAGGCCGTGTGCTCGTAGCGGCTCCTGCAGGATCGTGGCCAGCGCGGCACGGAAGGTCGACGAACGCGACCGCCCGTGCAGCTGGACGGTCTGCACGAGGTGGCGCACCGTCGTGACGACGTCGTCGGTGCGGCCCACGGCTCCCGCGTGGCCCACGTGCAGCACGCCGGCGCCGACAGGCAGCATCAGGCTGCGGTTGAGCACCCGGGCGCCCTCGGCGTCGACGTGCCAGGCGAACACCCCCGCGACCTCCTGGATCGCGTCGAGGTCCTGGGGCCGCACGGCGTGCTCGGCGCTGGCGAGATGCTCGACCGCCGCCAGCACAGCGTCGCCGGGACCATCCTGCATCGGACCTGCCTGTGCCAGCCGTGCCTGCTCGGCGCGACGCTCCGGGGGCGTCACGGGCTCCTCCTCGACCTCGGCCTCGGTCTCGACCACGGGCACGGGCACGGCCTCCTCGACAGCGACCCGAGGCTCGGCGACGACGGGCACGCGACGTGGCTCGTCGCCGCCGACCGTCACCTCCGCACCGGCGTCCTGGAGCACCGCGGCGAGGGGTCCGACGTACGCCTGGGGAGCGACGAGGTGCACCCGCCTGCCGGCCACCGGCCCGTCGAGGGACTCCAGACGCACCAGGACCCACTGCGCCCAGACGCCGCGGTAGACCGGGGCGAGGTCGGCGAGGTCGCGCGAGTCGGGCGAGACCCACTCCCCTGGCTCGAGCAGCCCATGCTCGGCCGAGAGCACGAACCACGTCGCGCCTCGTGCCTGCGCACGGAGTCGGGCGGCCTGGAAGCGGTCCGCGCGGTAGACCTCGCGGGCGGGGGCCGGCACGAGCACCCGCTCCCCGGCACCGGCGAGCAGCAGCACGTCGGCGGACTCGGCGGTCGGGTCGCGGACCTCCAGGCGAGGCCCGGCGAGCCCCGCTCGCTCGACGATGTCCTCGAAGGTCGCCAACCGCGCCGAGGGCCCCGGAGCGTCGTGCCGCGCCTCGACGTCGGGCTCGGGCCGCGCCTGGACGACCGTCGCCTCGGTGAAGGCCGACCTGGCGAGCCTCGCCTCGCGACGGGCCCGGTCGACGGGTGCAGCGGGGGGCAGCAGGTCGGCCGGGTCCTCGGGCAGGTCGGGGTCCAGCTTGCGTTCCTCGGGCGGGATCACCTCGTACAGACCGCGGGCGACACGCCGGAACAGCGACGACCTCACCGCGAACTGCGGCTGCTTGGGCCGACCGCCCTCGCACAGGCCCACCAGGTGCGCGCGGATGGTGGCCTGGCTCACCTCGGGGTAGCGTCGGGCGAACCACCGGTGGACGTGCTCGTAGCCGAACGGGTCGGGCATCGCGTCGGCGCACTCGTACATCAGCTGCCAGACTGGCTTGTCGTACTTCATCGCACCTCCCGATCCCCTGTGATGCCGCTCCTCGACAGGTACGCAGAGACCACGACCCGCGATCCATGACGCGACGGGACGTGGATCACAGGGAATGCAGGCGAGCGGCGCGTCGTTCACGCTGGGGTACGACCCACGACGTCTCCGGAAGGAACCCCATGTCGACCATCGACCTCACCGCCCAGAGCTTCGAGGAAGCCGTCACCGGCGAGGGCATCACCCTCGTGGACTGGTGGGCGTCGTGGTGCGGTCCGTGCCGGCAGTTCGCACCCGTCTACGACGCCGCGAGCGAGCAGAACCCCGACGTGACCTTCGGCAAGATCGACACCGAGGCCGAGCAGCAGCTCGCCGGAGCCGCCGGCATCACGTCGATCCCGACGCTCATGGCGTTCCGCGACGGCGTGCTCGTCTTCAGCCAGCCCGGCGCGCTGCCCGCGCCGGCGCTCGACCAGGTGATCCAGGCGGTCCGCGACCTCGACATGGACGACGTCCACCGTCAGGTGGCCGAGGCGCGCGCCGCCGAGCAGCCGGGCACGCCCGACGCGAACGCCTGAGTCCGAGCCCCCACGAGCCCACCGCCCCGACCTCGGGCGGCGGCGCGTCGCGCCGAGGGGCGCGACACCACCACCGGAAGGGACCCCCATGATCCTGATCAACGTCAAGTTCTCCGTACGCCCCGAGGCCGTCGAGCGGTGGCCGGAGGCCGTCCGCCCGTTCACCGAGGCCACGCGCGCCGAGGAGGGCAACCTGTTCTTCGAGTGGTCGCGCAGCTTGGAGGAGGAGAACACGTTCGTCCTGGTCGAGGGCTTCCAGGACGATGCCGCCGAGGCGCACGTCTCGAGCCAGCACTTCGCCGACGGCCTCGAGGCGATGCGTCCGCTGCTCACGTCGACGCCGCAGATCATCAGCCACACGATCCCCGTCGACGGCTGGGGTCGCATGGGCGAGCTCCAGGTCGACTGAACGCGCACGGGCCCCTGCGCCGTCGCCCGACCGCGTGAGGGACACTAGAGGGATGCCCACGACCACCGACCTGCGCGTGCTGCTGCGCCACCCGGTCGACTTCGTGGTCGCCGAGGACCCCGCCGCCTCGCGGTTCGTCTTCACCGCCCCCGACGGGGAGCACGAGGTGACGGCGAACGACGCCATCGGTCCGTTGAGCCAGGGCATCCGCACGATGAACGCGGACCCGTCGGTCCGGGCCTGGGCCACGCCCGCGATCCTCGCACTGCGGCTCATGGCCACGGGGCGGCTGGCCGCGCCCGACTCGTCCTCGGCGTCCCAGCTGCAGGACGCTGCGCGCTCCGTCGGTTCCGACGCAGCGTCGGGCCAGGCGAAGGTCCGGGGGTTCCTCGCGGCGCTCGCGGTCGACGCGCCCGCCGTCGCCACGCAGCCCCAGGACGACGCGGTGCCGGACCCGCAGGGCATGCGTCGCCGCAGCCGCCCGAGCGGCGCGGTGGCGCCACCGCTCGTGGAGCAGGCACCGGTCCGGCCGCGCACGTTCAGCGGACAGCTGGTGGTCACCTTCCGGCAGTCCGCCGACGCAGAGGGCCACGTGGCCGACGTGCGCCTGAAGGTCAAGCCGCTCGACGCGTCGTGGTCGGCCGTCGACGTCGCCGACCTGTGGCGTCGCGACGACCACCACTTCGGCGCGGGCGCACGACCCGGGGTGCGGACGCTGGTCAGCACCGCCGCCGCGGCCTGGCCGACCCTCACGCGCATGCTCGGCCGGCTCGACCAGGGTTCGGTACCCCTCACGGCCGAGGAGGTCGGCGAGCTCGGCCGCACCCGCGTCTCCAGCCTGCTGCGCTCCTACCGGGTCGAGGTGCTGTGGCCCGACGGACTGGTCCGCTCGCTCGACTCGCGCCCCACCGTCCGCCGGGTCGGCGACGCGATGCCGCACGACCGGCGCCGCGCGTTCGGCCGCTCGCAGGTGTTCCGTTTCGACTGGAACCTCGCCCTCGGCGACGAGACGCTCACGGCCGAGGAGCTCGACGTGCTGGCCGAGGCCCAGCACGGCCTGGTGCGCCTGCGCGAGCGCTGGGTGCTGGTCGACCCGGCCCGCACCCAGGCCCTGCTCGAGCGACGCACGCACGAGCTCACCGCGGTCGAGGCCCTGCGCGCCGCCGTGTCCGGCGAGATCGAGATCGACGACGTGCGCACCGAGGTCTCCACCGAGGGCTGGCTCGACGACGTGCGCCGCCGGCTCGCCGAGCACGGCTCGCGCGACCCCGTCGAGCCGTCGCCGCGGTTGCACGGGACCCTGCGCGAGTACCAGCGCGACGGCCTGCGCTGGATGGCCCAGCTCGTCGACCTCGGCCTGGGCGGCATCCTCGCCGACGACATGGGCCTGGGCAAGACCGTCATGCTCATCGCGCTGCACCTCCACCTCGAGGACCAGGCGCGCGCGGCCGGACGCCCCGTGGCCCCCACGCTCGTCGTCTGCCCCGCGTCCGTCGTGGGCAACTGGGTCCGCGAGATCGAGCGGTTCGCGCCGGGCGTCCCGGTCCGACGCCACCACGGCACCGGGCGCAGCCTCGTCGGTGTGACCGAGGGCTTCGTCGTCACGACCTACGCCACGCTGCGCCGGGACGCGGTCGACCTCGCCGACGTCGAGACCGGGTGGGGCGTGGTCGTCGCCGACGAGGCGCAGTACGTCAAGAACGTCCGGTCCGCGGCTGCCAAGGCACTGCGCTCGATCCCTACGCCGGTCCGCCTCGCCCTGACGGGCACGCCCGTGGAGAACGGCCTGACCGAGCTGTGGTCGATCCTGGACTGGACCACCCCGGGGCTGCTCGGCGGGCTCGAGGAGTTCCGGCGCCGGTGGTCGCGACCGATCGAGCGTGGCCAGGACCGCGACCGCGCCGGCGAGCTGTCGCGTCTCGTCCGCCCGTTCCTGCTCCGGCGTCGCAAGAGCGACCCGGGCATCGCGCCCGAGCTGCCCCCGAAGACCGAGACCGACTACCGGGTGCACCTGACGCGGGAGCAGGTCGGCCTCTACGAGGCCGTCGTGCGCGAGACGATGACGGAGATCGAGTCCAGCGAGGGCATGCAGCGCCGCGGGCTCGTCGTCCGGCTGCTCACGCAGCTGAAGCAGATCTGCAACCACCCTGCGCAGCTCCTGCGCGAGCCGCGGGCCACGCTGACGGGCCGCTCCGGGAAGCTCGACATGCTCGACGAGCTGCTCGACGAGATCGTCGCCAGCGACGGCGCCGCCCTCGTGTTCACGCAGTACGCGCAGATGGGACACCTGCTCACCCGGCACCTGACCGAGCGGCGCATCCCCGTGCAGTTCCTGCACGGCGGCGTCCCCGTGCCGACGCGCGAGCAGATGGTCGCGCGCTTCCAGGCGGGCGAGGTCCCGGTGTTCGTGCTGTCACTGAAGGCCGGAGGCACCGGCCTCACGCTGACCCGCGCCGACCACGTCATCCACTACGACCGCTGGTGGAACCCCGCCGTCGAGGACCAGGCCACCGACCGGGCCCACCGCATCGGGCAGACCAAGCCGGTGCAGGTGCACCGCATCATCGCCGAGGGCACCATCGAGGAGTCCGTGGCCGAGCTGATCGCGTCGAAGCGGGCGCTCGCCGACGCCGTCGTGAACGCGGGCGAGAGCGCGCTGACGGAGCTGACCGACGCCGAGCTGGTCGAGCTGGTGCGACTGCGCCGCTGACGGGTTGCCGCGAGCCGGGGGCCCTGCCGACTTGCCTTGGTACTACCTTTCGTGGCACGCTCGCGTGACCTGCCTCACGTCCTGTGTCGCCCCGCTCGGGTGGCCGTCGTCCCCTCACGTCCGGAGTCCCCGTGGATCCCATCGACCCCGTGCACGGGACCGGCGTCCTGCTGGCCATCGCGCTGGCCGCCGTCGTCCTGCTGCTCGTCCTCATCATCCGCGTCAAGCTGCACGCCTTCATCGCGCTCGTCCTGGTCAGCCTGCTCACGGCCGTCGCCACCGGCATCCCGCTCGTCGACGTGCCCACCGCGCTCACGTCGGGGTTCGGCTCGACGCTGGCGTCGGTGGCCCTGCTCGTCGGCTTCGGCGTGATGATCGGCCGCCTCCTCGAGGCATCCGGCGGGGCCCAGGTGCTCGCCGACACCCTCGTGTCGCGCTTCGGCGAACGCCGCGCGCCGCTCGCCCTCGGCGTCGCGGCCTTCCTCTTCGGGCTGCCGATCTTCTTCGACGCGGGCCTCGTGGTCTTCCTGCCCATCGTGCTCACGGTGGCCCGCCGGTTCGGCGGGTCGGTGCTGGTCTACGCGCTACCCGCCGCCGGCGCCTTCGCCGCGACCCACGCGCTCCTGCCGCCGCACCCCGGACCCGTCGCCGCCGGCACGGTCATGGGCGGCGACCTCGGCGTCGTCCTGCTGGTCAACCTGCCCATCGCGGTCGTCGCCTGGTACGTCGGCGTGTACCTGTTCTCGCGGTGGGTCGGGGCGCGGGTGCACGTCGACGTCCCGACGCTCCTGCTGGGCGAGGAGCAGGACGGCGGACCCGACTCGACGCCGCCGCCGGTCGCCCTCGTGCTCTCGATCCTGCTCGTCCCCCTCGTCCTCATCGGGCTCAACACGGTGCTGACCACCCTCGTGGCCGCAGGCACCCTCGCCGAGGGCCAGGCCTGGGTCGACGCCCTCGTGCTCGTCGGGACGACGCCGGTGGCCCTGCTGCTCACGCTGCTGCTGGCCATCGGGACCCTGGGACGACGCGGCCGCTCCCTCGCCGAGTCAGGAGCGCTCCTCGACGCCTCGCTCGGACCGGTCTGCTCGGTCATCCTCATCACGGGCGCGGGCGGCATGCTCGGCGGCGTCCTGCGCACCAGCGGCGTCGGCGCGGCGCTCACCGACTCCCTCGGCGGGCTGGGCGTGCCGCTGCTGCTGCAGGCGTTCCTGCTCGCGGCGGCGCTGCGCGTGGCGCAGGGATCAGCGACGGTGGCCCTCACCACCGCGTCCGGCCTCGTCGCCGCGCAGACCGCCGACCTCTCCGACGTGCAGGTCGCGCTGCTCGTCACGGCGGTCGCTGCCGGCGCGACGGTGCTCTCGCACGTCAACGACTCCGGCTTCTGGCTCGTCAGCCGGTTCTTCGGCCTGGACGTCCGCACGACGCTGCGGACCTGGACCGTCATGGAGACGACGCTGGGACTCAGCGCCCTCGCGCTCGCCGCCGTCGCCTACCCTCTGGTCGCATGAGTGGCTCAGTCCGGTCGGAGCTGACCGACGACCTCGACGCAGATCGCGTGCATCGCCGCGCGCGCTGCCTCGGCCTCCCCTGCAGCCACCGCGCGAGCGACCTCCGCGTGCAGACGTCGGGCCTCGGGCGCGGGCTCGGAGGGCATGAGGTCGTGGTCGGTGCGCCCGCGCAGCACCTCCTCCACGACGTCGCCGAGCGCGCGGAACATCGGGTTGCCGGTGCCGTCCAGGAGGAGCCGGTGGAAGGTCACGTCGAGCTCGAGGAAGGCCTGCAGGTCGCCACCGGCCCCGGTGCGCTCGAGGTCGTCGGCGAGGCGCAGGAGTCGACGCCGCGTCTCGGGCGTCGCGTGGGCGGCCGACAGCGCCGCGCTCGTCGGCTCGACCGCCGCCCGCAGCTGGGCCAGCTGGTGCAGCAGGCGTCCGCGACCGGGCCCGGCGAGGCGCCAGCGGATGACGGACGGTGCGTAGTGGTCCCATCGTTCCTCGGGCAGCACGGTCACGCCCGTACGACGACGACTCTCGACCAGCCCCATCGACGCGAGCACCTGCACGACCTCGCGCGCGACGGTGCGCGAGACCTCGTAGTCCGCGCGGATCGCCTCGAGCGTCAGCGCCTCGCCCGGGGCGAGAAGACCGTCCACGATGCGTGGACCGAGGTCGGCCAGGACCTCCTCGTGCGCCGTCGGCATGAGGAGGACTCTAGGGCGTGCGGGGGCCGACGATGAACGGCGCGCTGCAGGTCGTCGTGATGGGCGTCTCGGGCACCGGCAAGTCGGCCGTCGGGTCGCGGGTGGGCGAACGGCTGGGTGTCCCGTACGTCGAGGGCGACGAGCACCACCCGGCGGCGAACATCGCGAAGATGGCCGCGGGGACGCCGCTGACCGACGACGACCGCCGCCCCTGGCTCGAGGAGCTCGCCGAGGTGCTCGCCAGCAGGGAGCGTGCCGGCACCTCGACGCTCCTCGGGTGCTCGGCGCTGCGCCGCACCTACCGCGACCTGCTCCGCGGTGGCCTGCCGGCAGGGACCGTCGGCTTCCTGCACCTGGTGGCCGAGCCCGAGGTGCTGCACCGACGCATGGAGGAGCGCGAGCACTTCATGCCCCCCAGCCTGCTGCGCAGCCAGCTCGCCACGCTCGAGCCGCTCGAGCCCGACGAGCTCGGCACCGCGATCCACGTCGACGCCCCGCTCGACGTCGTGGTCGAGCGGGGCGTCGAGGCCGTGCGCGCCCTCGCGGGGCGCGGTGCCGCGCAGCGCTAGAAGGTGCCGCAGGTCGAGACGAACGGCGTGCCGGCCACCCGGCCCTCGAGGAACGCGAACGCACTCGGGAACCCGGCGACGGCCCCGCCGACGTGGGTCGGCGTCACCAGTGTCTGGAAGCGGACCTTCGCGCCCTGCGAGCACCATGACCGCGCCATGTCGCGGTCCTGCGCGTAGTCGACGACGTCGTCGAGCGCCGAGTGCGCGACGAGGCTCGGCACCGTCGGGCGGACCGTGCCGAGACGTCGCTCGGCGAGCGCAGCGGCGATGTCGGGTCGGCTCAGGTAGTCGGCGATCGGACGGCCGTCCTTCGTCAGGGTCGAGGTCTGCGTGAAGGCGAAGGATGCGACCCCGTCGATGAGGCACGAGTCCTGGACGCGGTCGAGGAACTGCTGTCCTCGCTCGTTCAGCAGGTCGCGGATCCGCAGCTGCGGCTCGGCGTCGTCGAGCGCCGCGACGGCGTAGCCGAGGAACGCCGCGTACGGCGAGCCGTCGAGCTTCGGGGCCACGCGCGAGAGGTCGGCGGGCACCGCACCGGCGTAGCCGCCCTTCAGCTTGAGCTCCGGCGCGTAGGACGACGCCAGCTCGAGGGCACCGGCGGCGGCGTTGCCGCCCTCGGAGTAGCCCGACACGAGGACGGGCGCCGTGCTCGTGACGATGCCGAGGCGCTGCGCGGCACGCACCGAGTCGAGGACGTTGCGCCCGAGGGAGCGCGGGTCGACGTACGGGTGCACGCCGGGGGTCCCGAGACCCTCGTAGTCGGTGACGGCCACCGTGTAGCCGCGGGCGAGGAGGCCCTTGATGAACGCCCCTTCGTACTCCGTGCCGGCGGCGAGCTGCTTCGAGGGCGCGCACCGGTCGGCCATGCCCTGCGTGCCCACGGCGTACGCGACGACCGGACGCTCCCCCGCGCCGAACCAGGCTGCCTTGGGCTTCAGGATCGTGCCCGTCACGACCGTCGGGCCCTGGGCGTTGGCGCTGGTGTACATCACGCGGGTGACGTCGGCCGGAGCCCGCAGCGCCTTGAGCGGGTCGAGGTAGAACACCGACGGCTCGCTGCGCAGGACCGTGCCCGGCGCACCTGACGTGTCCGCGGGCGGGGTGTAGAAGTCGTCGGCCGACGCGGGTGGCGCGGCGACGAGGCCCGCGCCGAGCGTGGCGGCGAGGGCGAGCAGGACACGACGCCCCCGCGACGGACGTCGTCGGGACAGGACGGACTGAGACATGGTGGGACCCCCTCTGCGCGACACCCTCGGTCGCGCCCGCCCAGTGTGACGGTGAGTTACATCACAGGTCAACATCGAGGTGGGGGCGAAGGGGCGGACGTCCGACGTCGCGGGCGGTGGCCGGCCCGTGCGGGGCTGGATTGCGGACGTCTTCGAGAACCGGTTGGGTCGAGGGACCGACCGACCCAGGAGGACCCGTTGACCACCCTGTTCATCGACGGCCGGTGGCGCGACGCGTCGGACGGCGAGAGCCGCACGATCCGCTGTCCCGCCGACGGCCGCACCGTGACCACCGTCGCCGAGGCGACCTCCGCCGACGCGGCCGACGCCGTCCGCGCCGCCCGACGTGCCTTCGACGACGGCCCGTGGCCCCGGACGCCCGCACCGGAGCGCGCCGCACTGCTCCGCCGTCTCGCCGACCGGCTCGAGGCGGAGAAGGGGGACGTCGCACGGCTGGAGGCCCTCGACACCGGCAAGCGCATGGTGGAGGCCCGCATCGACATGGACGACGTCGTGGGCGTGTTCCGGCACTTCGCCGGCCTGGCACAGGCGGACGCCGGCCGCGTGGTCGACACCGGGCAGCCGCACGTGGCGAGCCGCGTCGTGCACGAGCCGGTCGGCGTCTGCACGCTCATCACCCCGTGGAACTTCCCTCTGCTGCAGACGTCGTGGAAGGTCGCTCCGGCGCTCGCGACGGGCTGCACGTTCGTGCTCAAGCCGAGCGAGCTGACCCCGTCGACGGCGATCTGGCTGGTGCGGACCCTCGCCGACCTCGGCCTGCCCGACGGCGTCGCCAACCTCGTCCTCGGTGCCGGGGACCGCGTGGGCCCGACGCTCACCGAGGCTCCCGAGGTCGACCTCGTGTCGTTCACCGGTGGCCTCGTGACCGGTCGACGGATCATGGCCGCGGCCGCGCCGACCGTCAAGAAGGTCGCCCTCGAGCTCGGCGGCAAGAACCCGAACGTCGTCTTCGCGGACGCCGACTGGGAGGCGGCGGTCGACAACGCGCTCACGGCGGTCTTCCTCGACTCCGGCCAGGTCTGCTCGGCCGGCACACGGCTCGTCGTCGAGGACTCGATCCACGACCGGTTCGTCGACGAGCTGGTCGCCCGCGCTGCACGCATCCGGCTGGGCGGACCCGACGACGAGCGTGCGGAGACCGGCCCGCTGATCAGCGCAGCCCACCGCGAGAAGGTCGAGGCGTACGTCGCGGCCGGCGTCGCGGAGGGGGCCGTGCTGCGCGTGGGCGGGGCCCGGCCCGACGACCCGGACCTCGCGGACGGCTTCTACTACCTGCCCACCATCCTCGACGAGTGCTCGGCCGACATGTCCTGCGTGCAGGACGAGAGCTTCGGGCCGGTCCTGACCGTCGAGCGGTTCACGGGCGAGGACGCCGACGCGCTCGAGGACGCGGCCGTCTCGATCGCCAACGACACGATCTACGGTCTCGCCGGGGCCGTCTGGACGCAGGACGCCGGTCGCGCCGAGCGGGTCGCGTCGCGGTTGCGCCACGGCACGGTCTGGATCAACGACTACCACCCGTACGTGCCGCAGGCGGAGTGGGGCGGCTTCAAGCAGAGCGGCATCGGCCGCGAGCTGGGCCTCGCCGGGCTCGAGGACTACCGCGAGCCCAAGCACATCTGGCACAACACCCGACCTGCACCGAGCGGCTGGTTCGGCGCCGACCCCACTCCGCAGGACTGACGGAGGTCACGCGCTGGCGACGACGTCGCCGTCGGACGTCCGGTGAGAGGCGGCAGGACCGGCCCAGGGGAAGCGACCCGGCCCCGCCGCCCGTCCCGAGAGAAGGTCATCCTCCCTCGCCCGCGCCGGTGAGGAGGGCGTCGGACGGCTCCTCCATGAGAACCGACCGTCAACGACAGGTCAAGGGTCTGGGCGTCACCGCTCGGCGGGCCAGTGGTTCTCCGCGACCAGGTCCGTCAGCGGGCGGGGGCTGGTCCAGTGCTCCTCCTCGAGCATCGGGCGCTCGTAGAAGGCCTCGACCGGCCCGAGGCACAGCAGCGCGACCGGCTCCGCACCGTCGGGCATCGCGAGCTCGCGCGCGACGACGGCGGGGTCGAACATCGACACCCAGCCCATGCCGTAGCCCTCGGCCCGCGCCGCCAGCCAGAGGTTCTGGATGGCGCACGCCGCCGAGGCGAGGTCCATGTGCGGCATGGTGCGTCGGCCGAACACGTGCTCCTCTCGTCCGTCGGGCAGCGCGACCACCAGCAGCTCGGCGCAGTCGAGGACGCCCTCGACCTTCAGCCGCATGAACTCCTCGGCCCGCTCCCCCATCGCCTCCGCGGTCAGCCGACGCTCGGCGTCGACGTGCGCGTGCAGACGCTGCCGGAGCGCGCCGTCGGTGACCCGGACGAAGCGCCACGGCTGCATGAGTCCCACGCTCGGCGCCCGGTGGGCGGCCTCCAGCAGCCGCGCCAGCACGTCGGCCGGGACCTCGCCGCCGGCGAAGTGCCGCATGTCGCGACGTTCCGCGATGACCCGGTGGACGACCTCCCGCTCGTGCGCGGCGTACGCGTGCTGGCTCACCCGGCGACGCTAGCAACCGACGGCGGCGATCGACGCGTCGGCCGGTCGCCGACTGTTCACCTCCAGGACAGGGACCTCTGCCAGGGTGCGTCGTTGAGATGACCGTGACCTTCTTCCGCCACGGGGTGGCCTCCGGCGACCCCCTGCCCACCGCCGTCGTCCTGTGGACGCGGGTGACCCCCACCGCGAGCGCCACGCCCGGCTCCGGCCGCGGACCGCGTGCCGAGGTCTCGTGGGTCGTCGCCCTCGACCGTGCCTTCCGGCGCGTGGTGCGTCGAGGCACCGCGACGACGAGCGCCGCCCAGGACCACACCGTCAAGGTCGACGTGACCGGGCTCGCCCCCGGCACGACGTACTACTACCGCTTCTCCTACCAGCGGAAGCGTTCGACGACCGGCCGTACCCGCACCGCGCCGGCGACGAACGCCGCACCCGCGCGGATGCGCTTCGGCGTCGTGTCCTGCGCCAACTACGAGGCCGGCTACTTCAGCGCCTACCGCCACCTCGCGCAGCAGCAGGTCGACGTCGTCCTGCACCTCGGCGACTACATCTACGAGTACGGCACCGGCGAGTACGCCATGGGCCAGAAGAACGTCGTCGTGCGCCAGGCCGACCCGACGCACGAGATCGTGTCGCTCTCGGACTACCGCCGTCGGCACGCGCTCTACAAGACCGACCCGGACCTGCAGACCCTGCACCGCTCCGTCCCGTTCATCTGCACGTGGGACGACCACGAGTCGGCCAACGACGCCTGGCTCCAGGGCGCGGAGAACCACGACCCCGCCACGGAGGGCTCCTGGGCGGCCCGTCGGGCCGCGGCCTACCGCGCCTACGACGAGTGGATGCCCGTGCGGCTGAGCGGCACGGCCCGGCTCGGCGACGGCACGCAGATCTACCGCCGGTTCACGTTCGGCCGGCTCGCCGAGCTCTCGATGCTCGACCTGCGCAGCTACCGCACCGCCCCGGGAGGCGCATTCACCCAGGTGCCGTCGCGCGACGACGCCGGCCGCAAGATCGCCGGCGACGACCAGATCGCCTGGCTGAAGCGCGGGCTCAGCACGACCGCCTCGCAGTGGAAGCTCGTGGGCAACCCGGTGATGATCTCCCCCGTGCTGGTCCCGCCGCTGCCGAACCGCGTGCGCGACGGCCTCCAGGACTCCATCGGGCTGCTGCCCGCGGAGGGCGTGCAGTACAACACCGACCAGTGGGACGGCTACACGGTCGAGCGTCGGCAGGTGCTCGAGCACCTCGCCGACCAGAACATCACCGACACGGTCTTCCTGACCGGCGACATCCACTCGGCGTGGGCCTGCGACCTGCCGACGGACCCCGGCACCTACCCGTTCAGCACGACCGTCGGCACCGAGCTCGTCTGCACGTCGGTGACCAGCAACAACCTCAAGGACATCCTCGGGGCACCCCCGCGCACCGCGTCGGTGGGGGTCGAGGAGGCGATCAAGACGGCGAACCGTCACGTCAAGCACCTCGACTTCGACAACCACGGCTTCTCGGTCCTGGACGTGACACCGGCTCGCGTGCAGATGGACTGGTACGTCATCAGCAGCCGCGCCGACCGCGCCGCGACCGCCAGCTGGTCGACGTCCTACGAGGTCCCGGCCTCGGCCCAGAAGGTCCGCAAGGTCAGCCAGCCCACGACAGGAGCCAGCGCATGAGCGCCCCCCAGCTCGACCGACGGACCGTGCTGCGCGCGGCCGCCGCCACCGGTGGTGCCGTCGTCCTCTCCGGCGCTGCCGGCGCCCCGTGGGCCTCGGCCGCGCCCGTCACGTCCAAGCGCGTGTACGTGCTGGTCATCGACGGCTGCCGACCTGACGAGATCACGCCCGAGTCGACCCCGAACCTGCACGCGCTGCGCGCTGCTGGCCGGTGGTTCCCGCAGGCCCGATCCATGCCGATCGCGGAGACCATCCCCAACCACGTGATGATGATGACCGGCGTGCGTCCGGACCGCAGCGGCGTCCCGGCGAACTCGATCTACGACCGTGCGCGGCAGGAGGTGCGCACGTGCGGCGAGCCGACCGACATCGTCTTCCCCACCATGCTCGAGCGCCTGCGCGAGCGCGGGCTCACCACCGGCTCGGTGCTCAGCAAGGACTACCTCTACAGCGTGTTCGGCACGCGGGCGACCTACCGCTGGGAGCCGTTCCCGCTGCTGCCGGTGACCAACCACGCCCTCGACGTATTCACGATGAGCGCGCTGCGCACGATGATCTCCGAGGCCGACCCGCACCTCGTGTTCGCGAACTTCGGCGACATCGACCGCTTCGGGCACAGCGACCTCACGGGCTCCAACCTGCAGGTGCTGCGCCGCACGGCGCTCACCTCCACCGACGCGCAGATCGGCTCGTTCGTCTCCTGGCTGCGCACCCGCAGCACCTGGTCGTCCACGACCGTCGTCGTGCTGGCGGACCACTCCATGGACTGGAGCGACCCCGACCGGCTCATCAGCCTGACCCGCGCCTTCAAGGGCAACGCCCTGCTGGAGGGCCAGGTCGCGATCGCCGACAACGGCGGCGCCGACGTGATCAGCTTCCTCGGCCGCAGCGCCGACCGGTCCCGTGCGCTGGCCGAGGCCACGCGGGTGGCGCTGGCGACGCCGGGCGTGCTCAGCGTCCGCACGACGGCGCAGCTGCGCCTCGGCGCCAAGGCGGGCGACCTCGTCGTCTACTGCAAGTCGGGCTACCGCTTCTCCGACCCCGACCTGTACTCCAACCCGATCCCGGGCAACCACGGCCACCCGGCGACGGAGGCCATCCCGTTCTTCCTCACCGGCGGCGCCGTCCGACCGGCGGTGCTCAGCGAGCGCGCCGCGACGATCGACGTCGCTCCGACGATCGCGAAGATCTTCGGGCTGTCAGCGCCGCGCGATGGCTTCGACGGCGTGGCACGGGTCTGAACGGGTCGGGTTCGGCGCAAAGTCGGCGCGCACGACCCGGCGGCCGTAGGATCGGCCGAGTGGTGGGAGCCGTGCGACGCGTCGGGCCGCCGGTGTCGGTGCTGACGCTGGTGTGCCTCGTGCTGTCCGTGCTCGCTGCCACCGCCCCGGCCGAGGCGGCCAAGGACCCGCGCCTGACCCGCGCGGTCTACGTCGACCCCACGACGGCGTCGGCGCGCGCGGCGGTGAAGGACAAGCGCTATGCGCCCATCGGGTCGCGCGCGCAGGCCTTCTGGCTGACCGAGGGGTACCCGGCCTCCAAGGTGGCGTCGGTCGCCGCCGAGTACGCCGACCGGGCGCGTCGCGCGAAGCGCACCCCGTTGCTCGCGGTCTACGCGATCACCGGACGCGACTGCGGGCAGCACTCCGCCGGCGGCCTCAACCCGACCCAGTACAAGGCCTGGGTCGACCAGGTCGCCAAGGGGCTGCGCGGCCGGTACGCGATGGTCGTGCTGGAGCCCGACGCCCTCGCCCTGCTCGGCGCGTGCTCCGGCCAGGGCGATCGCACCGCACTGCTGCGGTACGCGACGCGGAGCCTGGCGCGGGCAGGTGTCTGGGTCTACATCGACGCCGGGCACAGCCGGTGGATCACGCCGCAGGACATGGCGAAGCGCCTGGTGTCGGCCGGTGTCCGCGACGCGCGTGGCCTGGCCACCAACACCTCCAACTTCCGGCCGACGAGCGAGGAGCGCACCTACGGTGCCGCCGTCGTGGCCGAGCTCGCGAAGCTCGGCGTCAAGGGCAAGCGGTACGTCGTCGACACCTCGCGCAACGGCGCGGCCAAGCCCGTGACGCCGGGCGTCTGGTGCAACCCGCCGGCCGCGCGCCTCGGGCACACGCCGACGATCGTCGACCGCAACGGCCTCGACGCCTACCTGTGGGTCAAGCGGCCCGGCGAGTCCGACGGTCAGTGCGAGGGCGGCCCGAACGCCGGCACCTGGTGGCCCACCGGTGCCCGCCGCCTCCTGGCCCGCTGAGCTCGGTCAGAGGACGTAGGTCCCCGCGAGCAGGAAGAACGCCGCAGCTCCCCCGGCCGCCACGAGCAGCAGGAACGAGAACGCCAGGGCCCCGAGCCGCGGACGCATGCCGAGGATGCCGCGGAGACCGAGCACGACCGCGACCAGCGGTGCCAGCACCCATGCCGTGGTCCAGACGTCCGCGAACGGGTCGCCCGGCGCGGGTGCGCCGGCGGCAGTCAGCCCGGCGAGCAGACCCAGGACGTACCAGGGCACCAGCAGCGGCAGCGTGCCGACGAGCGCCGCCACGAGCGCCATGCGGACGCCGCGGCCGACCGTCGGCGCGAGCGGACCGTCCGGCAGCGGGCTCCCGACCTCCGGGCCCGCCAGGTGGCGGAAGAAGCGACGGCGGCGCACGAGCAGGAGCACGAGGGCCAGGCCCACCGAGAGCATCCACCACGCGTCGGCGGACATCTGGTCCATCGCCTCCGGGCGCACGCGAGCGGGCGCCAGCTCGAGGCTCGCCCACGCCAGCATCGGCACGACGGTGAGGACCACGGCACAGATGCCGAGACCGAGCAGCAGAGAGACGAGCCGCGTCCAGCGCGTGACGGCGGGGCCCTGCGCGGGAGTCGCAGGCTCCGACGTGTGGTCGGGGGTCGCGGCACGGGCGACGGCGTCGGGTCGGTCGCCGAGGTCGGCGGGACGGCTCAACGGCCGGACGAGAGGGGCGGCCGCGGCTGCGGGCGGCGCGAGGACGACAGGTGGCGTCGCGACCGACCGCACGGGCGGGCTCACCGCAGCGTCCGGGGCGCTCGTCGGGGCCGGGACCGCGGACGCCGCCGACCCGGTGACGTCGTCGGCAGCCGACCGCAGGGCGCGCGCCATCGCCTCCACCCCGCTGTACCGCTCGTCGGGCTCGACGGCCATCGCGGTCTGCACGACGGCCGCCAGGCGCGGCCCCACCCAGGGCGCCGACGCTCGCGGGTCGGGACGTGGCTGGGTGCGGTGGGCCATCAGCTGCGCGGCCATCGTCCCCTCGAACGGCGCGCGACCGGTGAGGGTCTCGAAGAGCAGGCAGCCGACGGAGTAGACGTCGCTGCGCTCGTCGGCTCGCCCGTCGTACTGCTCGGGCGCCATGTAGTGCGGCGTGCCGGCGACCGTCGCGGTGGCGTCGGAGGCCGCCCGCGCGATGCCGAAGTCGACGATCTTGATGCCGCCGGAGTCGGTCACGAGCACGTTGGCCGGCTTGATGTCGAGGTGCAGGATCCCGGCGCGGTGACAGGCTGCGAGCCCGTCGAGCACGCCGGCGACCACGACCACCGAGCGTGGGCTGGGACCGCGCAGCGCGAGCAGGTCGCGCAGCGAGGTGCCCTCGACGAGCTCCATGACGAGGTGCGGAGTCACCTCGCCGTCACCGTCGGGCATCCGGACGAGATCGTGCACCGTGACGACGTTGGGGTGCGAGACCCGGGCGAGCGTCTCGACCTCGCGCGTGATGCGCCGCATCGCCCGCGGGTCGTCGGCCAGGAAGTGCGAGAACCGCTTGATGGCGACCTGGCGGCCGAGATGACGGTCGAGTGCGCGGAACACCACCCCGTGGTTCCCGGCACCGATCCGGCCTTGCAGCTCGAAGCGTGACGCGTCGACCTGCGGCTCGACCGTGTCGCGGCCGTCGGACCCGCCGACCGGCATCGTGCCGGCCGCTGTGCTGATGGCTGGGGCGAGTGGGACGGGCGCGGTCGACGCCCCGTCGGGCCGTGGTGTCGTGGCAGGGCCAGGCGTCGACGTCGTGCGACGCCTCCTCCACCGTCGGGAGCGACGGTCACGCTGGTCGGCCATGGGCACCATTGTCACGGCCGACGCGAAACGCCTGACACGGCCACCGTGCCGTGCGTGTCGGAGCCGACGGCGACCTTGATCCCGGCGAGCGCGAGGACGGCACCGTCACGCACCGTCACCCACGTGTCGCCGATGCGCTCGCCGTCGACCGAGGTGCCGTTGGTGCTTCCGGCGTCGCGCACCTGCCACGAGCCGCCGAGCAGCCGCAGCTCGGCGTGACGGTAGGAGATCTCCGGCTCCTCCAGCGGCAACGGGCTCTCGGGCAGCCGTCCGAGGACGGTGACGCCGTCGCGCGGCACGCGGACGCTGTGGGCGCCTCGGTGCAGGAACAGGTCGCGTGCGCCGGCGACGGTCGGGGTGGCGTCGGCCGGCACGAGGACGGGGAAGGCCATCGTCTCCTGCGCGGCAGGCACGTCGGTCCGCGCGGGCAGCGGCGTCGGCGCGGCCGGAGCGGTCGACGCGGTGGGCGTGAGGTCGGCGACGACGTCCCAGTCGGGGACGACGGGCTGCCGCTCGGGTCGAGCGGACGACTCGAGCGGACGTCGCACGGAGGCGCCCGTGCGACTGCCCCGGGCCGGAGGCACCCAGCCGGGTCGCAGCGCGGGGTCGACCTCGACCTCCACGCGCACCTCCTCGGGCGTGCTCCAGCCCTCGCGCTCGGCGTGCGTCAGGTACAGCTTCGCCGCGTCCTCGCCGAGCCGGTCGACGTCGCCGTCGGGGTCGAGCCGCTCGAGGTCCTCCGGCGAGACCCGCACGACGAGCTCGCTGAACGCCACCCGGTCGCCGCTCGGCATCACCACGTGCTGGCCGGTGAGCGCCTTGACGAACCGCCGGCGGAGCACCGCGGCCGAGCCGGTCGGGTACGCGACGAGACGCGCCGCGGCCTCGGTGGCCGCGGCCTTCTTGGAGCCGGTGCCGAAGATGCTCTGGGCGACGCGCAGTCCCACGAGGACCACGCCGACGAAGGCGACGAGGATCAACAGGTTCGTGGCGAGGGAGGTGAGCGTGGTCATGCTGCCATCGTCGGACGAGGCGCCAGGAACAGGCGAGCCGCGGTGGAACATGTTCCACCGCGGCTCTTTCCCAGGGCACGACACGCCCCGGCCAGGACGTGGCGTGCGGGTCTCTCAGTCGTCGACGACGACGATCTGGACGTCGATGTTGCCGCGCGTGGCGTTGGAGTACGGGCACACCTCGTGCGCCTTGTCGGCCAGGGCCTGCGCCTCGTCGTGCGGCAGGGTCGGGACGGTCACCTCGAGCGTGACGGCGAGGTCGAAGCCGCCCTTGCCGTTGGAGCCGATGTCGACCTTCGCGCCGACGCTCGAGTCGCTCACGTCGGCCTTGGCCTGACGGGCGACGAGCTGGAAGGCGCCGTGGAAGCAGGCGGCGTAGCCGGACGCGAAGAGCTGCTCGGGGTTCGTGCCCTCGCCGTTGCCGCCCATGCTGGTGGGCAGTGCCGTGTGCAGGTCGAGGCGACCGTCGCTCGTCACGACGTGCCCGCCGTCGCGGCCGCCGCCCGTCGCGAGTGCCTCGGCGGTGTAGATCGCGTCCATGGTTCCTCCTGGGAGTCGGGGATCGGGGCGGCCCGTGCCGCACCCTCGGCACTATCATTGCACACGATTACATCGTGTGCAATGCATTGAGCGGTCAGGCGTGTCCGCCGGGTGCTGGCATGATCGACGTCGTCGAGACAGGAGGGACGGAAGCGTGCTGCGCATCGGCTGGTCGGTCGGACCCGAGTCGTCGGGTCGTACGGTCGTGGACCCCGGCGGGAAGCTGGTGCTCGCGCGACGGATGACGCTGCCCGAGCAGAGGTCCGTGGCCGTCGAGGAGATCGCCGGCTCGACGTACGTGTTCGTCCGACTCCCCTACCTCAGCGACCCCGCGGTGGTCGTGCAGGCCGGCGCCGGACATCCCGTGCTCCACCGCGGGCAGCGCGCGAACGGCGTGGTCGTGGAGGTCGTGACACCGGACGGCGACGCGTCGACACCCGTCCCTGGTCAGCGGATGTCGCTCACGGCGCCCGGCACGCGCGTGAGCCTGCGCTTCCCCGACCTCAGCATCGACCTCGTCGTCGACTTCGACCCGCCGACGCTGGCGCCGGCGGGCACCGGCACCGTCCAGCTCGACGTCGACGCGCTGCAGCACGACGACGCCTGGCTCGTGGCGGCGATCGCGGTGGCCCTGTCGCCGGAGCACGGCGTGGTCGGGCACGCGCAGCTGAAGGAGGCGTTCGCGCGCTGGCGCGAGGAGCCTGAGCGCAGCGACGGCGCGTTCGACCGCAACGTCCTGCGACCGGCCCTGGAGTCGCGCGGCGTCGAGCTGCCGGGCCCCCGACTCAACAAGATCCTCTACCTGGTGGAGCGCTGTCGCCGCACCCACGAGTTCCCGCCGCGGGTGCTCGACCAGGTCCGCGCGCGGCTCGGTCAGCCGTCGACCTGAGTCGGCGACACGACGCGCGAAGGCCCCGCGCGGACGTGGGTCCGTGCGGGGCCTTCCTCGCTGAGGATCAGCGCTGGTCGTCAGGACCTGAGGTGTGGACGATCTCGTCCTCGACCTCGGGGATGTGCGCGTCGGGGTCCTCGAGCGCCGCAGGCGTGCCGGTCTCGTCGGCAGCGCCCTGGGCCTTCTGCGCCACGCGCTCGACCGCCTCGGCCGACTCGTCGCGCACGTGCTTGGCGCCCTGCTGGGCCGATCCGACGGCGTCGGCGATCGCGTCCTCGTCGCTCGAGCGCGGCGCGGCCTCGGCGACCTTCTCGCGCACCTCTCCGGCCTGCTCGGCCGCCTCGTCCTTGACGTCCTTCGCGGCGTCCTTGGCCGTGTCGACCGCCTCGGACAGCCCGCCCTCGTCGGCAGCGTCCTTCACGTCCTCGGCCTTCGAGACCGCCTCGTCCTTGACGTCCTTCGCGGCGTCCTTGGCCGTGTCGACCGCCTCGGACAGCCCGCCCTCGTCGGCGGCGTCCTTGACGTCCTCGGCCTTGGAGACGGCCTCGTCCTTCAGGTCCTTCGCGGTGTCCTTGACGCTCTCGACGGTGCTGGACAGGTCTCCGTCCGTGGCGTCCTCGACGGTCTCCTTGACCGCCTCGGCCGCGCCGGTGGCCTGGGCGCGGACGGTGCCGACCGTACCCTTCAGCGAGTCGACGACCTCGTGGCGCTTGTCCTCGTCGCGGACGGCGTGCACGGCGTCCTCGGCGAACGCCTCGGCCTTGTGCACCGCGTCCTGCACGCGCGGATCGGACTGGAAGCGCTCCGCCGCGTCACGCAGCTGCTCGTACCGCTCGCGGCCGGCTCGGGCGCCGAGCACGTAGCCGATGCCGAACGCCAGCGCGTAGACGATCTTCTTCATGGGGTTCCTCCCGACTCGTGGTCCGTGACGACCAGCCTGTCAGGGCTCGCTGCGACCTGCATCCCAGGACGAAGTGGGGCGTGTCGGACGGAACCTCAGGAACTGCTGGCGGCCTTCGCGCGAAGCCCGGCCCTCCGCTGCTCGTCGAAACGTTGAATCCGCTCGATGAGCTCGCGCGCGAACCGTCGCTCCATCGGCGTGCCGTCGAGGCCGGCGATCCACCGCCCGAGGTCTCGGCCCGGCAGGAAGAGCACACCGTCGACGACGGGATGCCCCAGCACGACGTGCTGCGCCGGTCCCCAGACCACGACGACCGGCAAGAGCGGCACATCGCTCCCGGACTCGCGCCGCCGTCCGCGTCCCCTCTCTGTGACCGAGTGGACGAGGCCACGCGTCCGCTGCGCCGAGCGTTGCGCCGACCGCACGAGCGGCGCCGGGTCGTCGATCTCGCTGCGCCACTTCGAGTCCATCACCACGAGCCCGCCGTGTCGCGTCGCGACGACGTGGTCGATGTCGCCGCCGTCCACCGCGACACCGTCGACCCAGGCCCAGACGCGGCGTCGACGGCGCGCCGACCGCAGCACGTCGGTCGTGTTGTCCTCACCCCACGCGCCGCGGAGCTGATGAATCGCGTCCCTGCGCTGGGCAAGGAAGCAGACGTGCAGAAACCAGAGAAGCCCGCACGCGATCGTCGCGTGCACGAATCCGAGGAGATAGGGGCGGGGACCCGCCGGCACGAGCGTCATGAGAACAGCTGTCTCCGCGAGCAGGAGCACGACGCCACCAGTCAGGATCGACGCCAGCACACGACGATTCGTGTGAGACCACTCGCGAAGCAGCTGCCTGTACTGCTCCCTTGGATACGACGTCCTGCCGTTCATCGCGTTCTCCCTCGTCCGGACTCCCGGTGATGAGGGTGCCGCACGAAGAACCGCTGCGGAGCGGAACGGGCAGATCGCCTAGCTCAGTTGGACGATCGCAGAGAGGCGACGGGCGACGCCGCTGGCGCGGGCGGTGCGGCGCTCGACGGCGCGCCGGAGGACCTCGGGGGTGGCGACGATCGTCAGGCTGGTGCGTGCGCGGGTGATCGCGGTGTACAGCAGCTCGCGGCTGAGCACGAGCGAGTCCTCGTCGGGCAGCAGCAGGGTGACGTGATCGAACTCGCTGCCCTGGCTGCGGTGGACGGTGCTGGCGTAGGCGCTCTGCACCGACGAGAGTCGCGTCGAGGAGACGGTCGTCGTGGAGTCCAGGTGCACGACGAGCCGGTGGCCGTTGTCGAGGGTGACGCCGACGTCGCCGTTGTTGACCCGGAGCGAGGCGTCGTTGCGGGTGACGAGGACGGGGCGGCCGACGAACCAGGGCCGGGCCGGGTCCGGGAAGATGCGCACCTCCCGCTCCAGCCGCTCGTTCCAGTGGCTCACGCCGTACGGACCGTCACGGTGCGCGCAGAGCAGCCGGTGCTCGCCGAGGGCCGCCAGCGCGGTGGGCACGTCGCCCTCGGCTGCGGCGCGGGCCACGGCACGGGCCTGCTGTGCGGGACGTCCGGACACGACATCCTCGACCTCGTCGGGGTGCCGCAGTGACACCGCGTCGACCCCCTCGGCCAGGAGGTCGAGCACGCGGTCCGCGTCGCCCTCGACCACCGCCGAGGCGAGGGCCCCGATGCCACCGTCGAAGCGGTGCGACTGCTGCAGGTGCGTGACGACGGGACTGTCGTCGCCGCCGAGGCCTTCCACCACGTCGCGCAGCACCGCGCCGGCCTCGACGGAGGCGAGCTGCTCGGCGTCACCGACGAGCACCAGCCGACAGCCGGACGGCACGGCCTGCACGAGCCGCTCCATGAGCAGCAACGAGACCATGGACGTCTCGTCGACGACCACGACGTCGTAGGGCAGCTTCTGCCCCGCGTGGTGCCGGAAGGCCGTCCGATGGTCGGGCCGCGAGCCGAGCAGCCGGTGCACCGTGCCCGCCGGCAGCGTGCGCAGCCAGTCGCGCTCCGCCTCGGTGAACACCGGATTGGTCGACGCGGCGGCGACGGCCTCACGCATCCGGGCCGCGGCCTTGCCGGTCGGTGCAGCCAGTCCGACGGCCAGGGGTCGGTCGTGCCCCGTCGCGGCGTGCTGGCTCGCGAGCGCCGCCAGGAGTCGCGCGATGGTGGTGGTCTTGCCCGACCCTGGGCCGCCCGTGAGCACCGTCGTCCACGAGTGCGCGGCGCGGGCCGCGGCCGCCCGCTGCTCGGCGAACCCGGGGTCGCCGAACAGACGTCGCAGGTCGGCGTCGAGGGCGGCCCTGTCGACGGGCGGGGGTCGCAGGGCGAGCCGCTCCCCCAGCCGTCGGCACAGCGACACCTCGAGTGCGTGGTAGCGCACCAGGTGCAGCAACGGACGCTCGACGACGAGGACACGGTCGCGCCCGAACGCCAGCGGGCTGGCGTCGACGCGGGCCCACCAGGCGTCGAGGTCGTCGACGTACGTCGGCCACTCGACGTCGGGCGCCTCGAGGCGCAGGTCGTCGAGCACGCCGCCGAGGTCGACGCACGACGACCCGAGGCGGACTCCTCGGACGGCGAGGGCCAGGGCGAGCAGCACCGCCTCGTCGTCCTCGTCCGCCAGTCGGGCGACGGTGCGGGTGACGTGGACGTCGGCGGCGGCCAGGACACCTGCCCGGTTGAGGACGGCCAGGATCGCGTCGCTCTCGACGTCGAGACCCTGGACGACCTGACGGTCGAACGGGTCGCCCGCCGACACCTCGACCGCGGGCGGCGCAGACGTGTCGCTCATCGCGGACCTCCGTCGGTCGGGCTGCCGTCGAGCAGCGCACTGAGGTCGAGCACCAGCGCCGACGGGGGCCGCCACGCGAACACGCCGAACGGGCTCCCGTCGGCACCGCGTGGTCCATCAGGGCCGGTCATGCCTCGCACGAACAGGTAGAGCACCCCGGCCAGGTGCACGTCGGGGTCGTACCCGCGCAGCCGCCACCGCAGGAACCGGTGCTGCGCCACGGCGTACAGCAGGGCCTGCAGCGGGTAGGTCGTGTGCAGCATGGCGTCGGCCAGACGCTCGGGTGCGTACGCCTCCAGGCCGCCGCCGGCCTCGACGAGCGCGCCGCTCTCGAGCCGGTTGGTCTTGTGGTCGACGACGAGCGTACGGTCGCCGTCGAGCCTCAGGAGCAGGTCGATCGAGCCGGTGAGGTAGCCGCGCAGGGTGCGTCCGCGCAGGCTGGCGTCGCGCAGCTCTGCCGCGAAGGGCCGCAGCGGGTCGCCCGACGGCAGGTGCGCCTCCATGAGGTCGGCGACGTCGGCGAGCGTGCCGGTGCGACCTGCCGCCCGGACCGAGTCGCCGCCGGCGAGCGGCAGCTCGAACTCCATCTCCCGGAACGGGCGTCGGCCGAGCGCCTCCGCCAGCGTGAGGTCGTCAGCGAGCGGCCCGAGCGGCGTGCTGAGGGCACCGACGAGCGCCGGTGCGAGCACGTCGACGTCGACGGCGAGCGGACGCGACGCCAGCTCCTCCTCCGCCCGCCGGCGGACCTCCGCGTCGAGGTCGTCGGCGCCGACGTCGACGTGCTCGAGCACGCCGTGCACGAGCGTGCCGAGCGCCGCTCCGCCGGCGAGCTCGGCCCATGGCGACGGGCCCAGCACCGGGCTGGCGGCGACGTCGGCGACCACGTCGACCTCGTCGTCCGCGGCGGTCGGCTCCGGCTCGCTCGAGACACTGGGTCCCTCGTCACGCCGGACGAGCGAGGTGTAGGAGGTGCGGGTCCAGACGGTGTCGACGTCGCGACGCAGGTGACGGACCTCGAGTCGTTCCGCCTCTCCGGCCGCGGGTGCCAGCTCGGCGTCGCCCGTGACCATCTGCTCGACGACCGGCCCGCCACGCTCCTGCCACGCACGGAGGCGCGCGACGGCGTCGTGGTCCGACGGCACGGCCTGCACGTCGGGCACCTCGGGCCGTGTCGGGTCGGGCCGGAACAGCAGGCGGTGCAGGGCGCCGTGCCGCGCGTTGAAGGTGGGTGACCAGTGCACGACCAGCCGCGACTGCGCGCGGGTGAGCGCGACGTACAGCAGCCGCAACGACTCCCCCGCGCGCTCGACGTCGGAGCGGCGGGCGTGCGTGGTCCAGGAGGGACCCGCCCCGCCGACGTCGAGACAGCGTCGGCCGTCGTCGTCGTGCAGACGGACGATGCTGGGCTCCGGGACCCATCGGTCGAACAGGAACGGCACGTAGACGACGGGGTACTGCAGACCCTTGCTGACGAACGTGGTGACGATCTGCACGGCGTCGGCGTCGGTGTCGAGGCGATGGGTGCGGTCGGCGGCCGGGGAGGTCTCGCTGCGCCGGTCGAGCAGCCACCGTCGCAGGCCGGACAGGCCGAGTCCGTGCTCGCGTGCGGCGATCGCCAGCACCTGGCCGACGTGCTCGAGGTCGGTGAGTCGACGTCGACCGCCCTGGTGGCGCAGCAGTCGCTCGACCACGGAGGCGTCGGCGGTGAGGGCCTCGACCATGCCGGCGGTGCCGCGCTCGCGCTGCAGGTCGGTGAGGTCGCGCAGCCGGGAGGAGACGCGGTCGGTGAGGGCGTCGCCGTCGTCGGCCGCGAGCTCGGTGGCCGTGAGGCCGAGGAACGGTCCGAGCGCGGCGGCGCGGGTGTAGCCGCTGCGGTGCGGCGCCTCCATGGCGGTCAGCAGCGTGACCCAGTCCTGGCCCGCCCGGCTCTGCAGCACGTCCGCGCCACCGGTGCGCACGGCGGGCACGCCGCGCCGCTCCAGCTCGGCGTGCAACAGCTCGGCGTCGCCGTGCCGCTCGACGAGCACGGCGACGTCGCCGGCCGTCAGCGGCACGGGTCCGGCGCCGTGGTCGTAGGTGGCGCCGCTCCCCAGGAGCGCGGCGACGTCGGCGGCGACGTCGCGCGCGACCCGCGGCCTGACGTCGCCGATGCGCAGGGCGTCGTCGTCGGAGCCGGCGTCGCTGCGCAGGTGGGCCCGCAGCCGGAAGGGGGCGTCGCCGCGGGGGTCGTGGAGCCGTGACCCGTCGAGCGAGGCGCTTGCCGGACGGACGACGATCGCGGGGTCGCCGAGCGCGGCGCCCCGGAGCACGGCGTCGACGGCGCTCACCAGGGGGGCGTCGCTGCGATGGTTGACGGTGAGGGTGCGTCGGGTGTCGGCCTGCGCGGCGGCGCGCAGGTAGGTGTCGACATCGCCGCCGCGGAACCCGTAGATGGCCTGCTTCGGGTCGCCGACCAGCACCATCGTGGCGTGGCCGACGAAGGCGCGCTCCAAGATGCGCCACTGGACGGGGTCGGTGTCCTGGAACTCGTCGACGAGCACGACCCGCCAGCGGTCGCGCATGACCGTGCGGGCCGGTGAGTCGTCGGGCTCGAGCGCCTCGGCGAGACGTTGGAGCAGGTCGTCGTAGGAGAGGGTGCGGGCCGCCAGGCGGCGTCTCGCCGACTCGTCGCGGACGGCCGACGCGAACCGTCGACGCAGGTCGGGCGCGGACCCGGGCTCGGCGTCGGTGGGCAGCAGGTGCGCCGACGGGTCCTCGACCGCGCGCCGACCGAGCACGGCCGCCTCCTGGTGGTCGAACGGCGGGGTCTGACCTCGACCGACGGCTCGCAGGTAGAGGTCGGAGACCACCTGGTCGACGATGTCGGTGTCGTCCTCCACGAGGACCGACCCGGGCTCGACGTCGCCGGTGGTGCCGAGGCTGCGCAGCACCGCCTGGCAGAACCCGTGGGTCGTGGTGATGGTGGCCTCGTCGAACCGCGCGACCGCCGCACGCAGGCGCCGACGACGGGCGGTGCGCTCGGTGTCGTCGACGTCGAGGAGAAGCCGTTGCAGGGGGTCACGCTCGTCGCCGTGCCCGGCAGCGAGGACGGCGTCGGCCTGCACGAGCCGCTCGCGCACGCGGTCCTTGAGCTCGGCGCTGGCCGCCCGGCCGAAGGTGACGACGAGCAGCTGGTCGAGCGTGGCGACCCCCTCGGCCACGAGCCGGGTGACGAGGGCCGCGATCGCCCACGTCTTGCCGGTGCCGGCGCTGGCCTCGAGCAGGGTGGTGCCGGTGGGCAGCGGGTCGGCGATGTCGAACTCGACGACCGGTGCGTCGGCGCTCATGCGTCGACCTCCATCCGGTCGAGCAGCGGGAACCAGAGCGTGGCCGCGTGCTGCTCGAAGCCGCGCTCGACGAGGTCGGCGATCGGCGCGTCGGGGCCGAGGACGAGGCGGTGGTAGGCGTCGGCGACCTCGCCGGGCACGTCGCGGCTGCCGACCCACTCGCGCTCGGCCTTGGCGAGCGCGATCTCGGGGCGGGTGCGCCGCGCGAGGTCGGCGTAGGCCTGGGAGGTCTTCACCGGCAACGGCAGGAACGTGGTGCGACCGATCGCATGGAGGTCGAGCAGCTCGGCGAGGACCGAGCGTGCCTCGTCCTGCGACGGTGCGGCGAGGGTGATGACGCCTGGTGCCTTCCGGTAGCCGCTCGGCACGCGACCGACGAGGTGCGCGGGTCGCCCCTGGCCCGCCGCGGCGAGGGCGAGGACGTCGACCCAGGCTTCGAGGAGCTGACGTCCTTGGACAGTCGACGCGGTGACGCGCAGTGCGTGGTGCGGGTGGACGCCGGCGACGGTGCCGATCACGCGGCGGCCGTCGCCGAGCTCGACGTCGACGTCGACGCTGCGGGCGGTGTCGGTGCGCAGGGGTGCGGCGAGGGCGAAGAGGGTGCCGACCTCCGGGCGCACCCGCGCGAGCTCGGCGTCGCCGAGCGGACCGGGCGGCAGGAGCCCGCGGCGGCGTTCGTCGGCCTCGGCGTCGTGACCGGGCACGCCGGCCAGCACGGCGGCGAGCACGCGGTCCTTGACCTTCCACCGCTCGAGGTGGTCGAGCCCGAGCGGGACGCTGTCGTCGATGGGCTCGTCCTCGTAGGGCAGACGCACGTCGAGCCGGCCGGTGACGAACGAGCGCACGGGGTGGCGGACCAGGTCGCGCAGGGTGTCGAGCGTGGTGATCGGGTCGGCGTCGCCGGGCAACGCGGCCGGGAGGAACGGCGGTTCCGGGACCTGCGGTCGGACGGTGGCACGGGCACCGGCGTAGGCGGCGGTGTCGAAGCTGAAGGCGGAGCCCGGGACCAGAGCGCCGGGGATGAACGAGCTTGTGTCGAACGCCTGCAGCGGGTGCTGCACGAGCACCTGGCTGCGGACGTCGGCGGTGGGGACGGTGCGCGCGAGCTGGTCGAGCAGCTCCCCGACCGGGGTGGCCGGCGGGAGCGAGCGCCCGGTGTGCTCGCTGGCGCCGGTGTAGGTGATGACGAGGTGCTCGGTGGCGGACAGGACGGCGTCGAGGAACAGCTGCCGGTCCTCCCCTGCCGCATCGCGCTCCCCGACCAGCGGGGTGCGTGCGAGCACGTCGTCGCCGAGCGGGGTGGGCGTGCGCGGGAAGGCGCCGGAGTCGAGCCCGAGGAGGCAGACGACGCGGTGCGGCACGGAGCGCATTGGCACCATCGTGCAGACGGTGAGGGACCCGGTGCGGAAGCTGGTGCGGGTCGGGCGCGGGGCGAACGCGTCGGTGAGGAACGCCGCGACCTCGACGACGGTGAGGGTGCCGCGGACGACGGGGCCGGTGTCGGCGCGGGTGAGGTCGGCGAGGACGCGGAGGACCTGCTCGCGCTGCCACGCGTCGCGGGCGGGCACGTCGGTGAGCGTCTGGACGGCGGTGGTGAGCAGCTCGACCCAGTCGTCGACGGGCTGCGGGCGAGACGACTCGAGCACCGCGGCGAGTCGTTCGACGGCCTCGGTGAAACGGCCGACCAGGTCGACGCCGGTGCTGCCGAGGTCGTCGAGCGGCAGGACCCCGCCGAGCCGGTTGCCGGTGTGGGTGTCGTCCTGGGCGTCCGGGTCGTCGTGACCGTCGGTGACGACGCCGAGCGCGAGGCGCTCGAGGCCGGTACGCCAGGTGTTCTGGGCGAGTCCGCCGAGCTGCCAGGCTGCGCGGGCGTCGGCGTCGACGCCCCAGCGGATGGCGGTCTGCACGGTCCACTCGTCGACCTGCTCGAGGTCGTCGTCGGTGAGCGCGAAGCGTCGTCGGACGGGTGCGAGGCTGAGGAGGTCGCGCACCTCGGTGGCGGTGGTGCGACGTGCTGCCGCGATGGCGACGACCTTCTGCAGGACATCGGCGACGGGGTTGGTGGCGCCGGTGGCGCGGTCGGCGAGGCGGACGCGGAGCCGGTGGCCGGGGTGGTCGACGTCGGGCACGTCGTCGAGCCCGAACGCGGCTTCGACGAGCGGCGCGAAGGTCTCGACGTCGGGGCACATGACGAGCACGTCGCGCGGCTCGAGGGTGGGGTCGTCGGCGAGGAGGCCGACGACGACCTCGCGCAGCACGTCGACCTGTCGGGCGGGACCGTGGCAGGCGTGCACCTGCACGGACCGGTCGAGTGGGTCGAGGGTGCGGATGTCGTCGGCCGGGCCGTCGCGGTCGGCGGCGAGGTCGGCCTGGAGCTGACCGAGCAGGGTCGGGGGGCGCTCCGGAGCGGGCAGATGGACCGTGGTCGCCTCGCCGGGCAACGCGAGGAGGCTGCGTTCGAGCTCGGTGACGTCTCGTGCGCACGCGGCGAGGAGGGTGTTGCCGGTGTCGGGGGCGTCGACGGTGTCGCGACGGGCCGGCTGTCGCGGGGCGTCGGTGGTGGTGGCGGCCACGTCGTCCCATCGGCTGCGTGAGGGGTGGGGCAGCCAGAGGTGCACGTCGCGGGTGTGGGCGAGCGCGCCGACGACATCGAGCTCGGCGTGCGGCATGCGGGTGTGCCCGAAGAAGGAGAGCCGTTGGGGCAGGTCGGGGTCGAGGGTGCGCCCACGGAGGGCCGCGGCGGTGTCGGCGAGGCGGAGGTCGGGCGAGGGGTGGCCGTCGAGGAGGGTGTGGACGCGTCGCCAGATCTCGGCCTGCCAGCGGACCTCGTGGACGAGGGGCGAGCCGACTCCGTCGACGTCGTCGCCGGCCGTCCAGGCCTGCACCATCCAGGGTCGTTGGACGGCGTAGCCGTGCAGGAGGGCGGCGATGCGCTTGGCGGTCGGGTAGCGCCGACTGCGCCGCAGGGCCTCCTCCCCCGGTTCGAGGCCGTGGCCGACGTGTCGGGCGACGATCGCGAGCCAGGGCTCGTCGAGGTGCTGCTCGATGACGTCGAGGACTGCCCAGGCGAGACGCCGCGGCGCCCAGGGGTCGTCGCGTTCCTTCTCGGTGAGCTCGGTGAGCAGGTGGAGGGGCCGCACGAAGGAGACGCCCGCGCAGATGCCGTCGTCGTGTCCGGGGGCCGTGCCGAGCCGGTGGCTGAGGGTCTGGGCGAGCCACCGCTCCACCCCGGCTGCCGCGACCACGACGAGGTCGCGCTCGAAGGGGTCCTCGGGCGGCTCGGCCAGGAGCCCGGCGAGCCCCTCCGCGAGCACGTCGGCCCGCTCCGCCCGATGGATCGTCAACGCCACATGACGAACCTAGCCGTAGGGGCGGACACGAGTCGCGACCCCGTCCACAGCACCCTGCGGCTCCAGCCGATCGGTCGGCGCGAGGGCGGACGGACCCGCAGTGCTTGCGGGGTAGACAAGGCGCGCACCGGACCGGCGCGAGGTAGCTGAGGCGCGCATTAGGTCGGCAGGAGGTAGGTAACGCGCGCATCAGGCCAGCGGGAGGTAGGTAAGGCGCGTCAAGGACGACTCTTTTCGAGTGCTGCCTACCTCTAACCTGGGTTGTGCTCGCCAGTTCAGCTCAGAGTCGTCGAGAGCGATCGCTCACGTATGCGCTTTCGGACGGACATCCGAGCGTTGTGGATCGAGACTTCACCCGGCGTCGGGATTTCGCTAACTTCTGACGCGTCAGATCGGGGGATCCAACATGAGAGAAGCCTTGACCGTCGGCGCGGTAGCGCTGCTCCTGCCGCTCCTGGCTTGCAGCAAAACATCGGAAGTCCGTGAGCCTGAAGTCGAACCCACTCCGAGTTCCTCGCAACTACCTGCTCCGCCAACTTTTCCTTCCCAGGCGCGAGAATCAACAGACGAAGGCGCCGTGGCCTTCGCTTCGTACTGGGTCGACGCATTCAACTACGCAGCCATCACTGGCGACGAGAAGACACTGCGTCAGCTGAGCCGTCAGTGCGACGCATGCACCCGCTTTGCGGATTCAATCGGAGACCTGAAGCCCAGCGAGCGTCCCGAAGGCCCGACCTGGAAAATCCGTTCGATGGTGGTTTCGCGTGACGATGTAGCCACCGACGTCAAGTTCGACCTCGTCTTGCTTGGAGGCGAGAGGTCAACCGTCGCCTTCGAGATGACCCCCAATGCACCGTTCACCATCACCGACCTTTACAGAGTCAAATCATGAACTTTCTCGCGTCGTCGATGATGATCAGCATCTTGGTGTGGCCCGCAGCCGCTGGTAGCGACGTCGATGTCTTGCCCGACGGCCTCAACCCGAATCTCAGTCTGACGGCACGCGACTGGTCTTCTGGCGGAGAGTCGCGCCGAAGTCATCAAACGCGTTCCTCGGAGAGTGCCTTCACCGGAGCAGCCGCACCCCGCGCGCAGACAAGGTGTTTCTTTGACTCCGGCGACGTTCAAGAACGACGCTTCGAGAGAACTTTCCGCTGCGGAGCCCGCGGCACCGTTGCTTCCGAGCCCGACGAGGTCGCGCCGCAGGAGGAGCCGGAGCTGACCGAGGGTGATGTGCGGCGGGCGGTCAGCGAGATCCCGATGCCGGCGCTGCGGGTCACCGTCCAGCCGGGCGGGCGGACTCTCGTGAACGTGCCGACGATCCTGCACACCGACCCGCGGCCGGTGCGCGAGAGCATCACCCTGCTCGGGCACGACATCGACGTCGAGGCGACGCCCACCGGCTACACCTGGCACCACGGGGACGGGACGAGCCGGACCACCACGCGACCCGGTCGGCCCTACCCGGCGAAGGACGTCACGCACACCTACCAGCGCACCGCCGAGCGGGTCAGCATCCGCGTCGACACCACCTACACCGTCCGGTACCGCGTCGACGGTGGAGCGTGGACACCCCTCGGCCAGCCACTCACCGCCACCGGCGCAGCGACCCCGCTCCAGGTCACCGAGGCCGCTCCGGTGCTCGTCTCACCACGACGCTGACCGAGCGACGACGAGGTCCTGGGACCCGCCAGGGGTGTCCCAGGACCTCGCCGGTCCGGCTCAGCGCAGGGCCGACACCGCAGCCACCACGTCGACCAGACCGTGACCCTTGTCGAAGGACGAGCCGTCGACGTAGGCACTGCCGTCGGTGTACTTGTACGCCGTCGACGTCAACGCCGCCTCCACCTCGGCCGGCGTCGCCGTCGGGTCAGCCTGGAACAGCTGCGCGACGATACCCGCCACGTGCGGCGCGGCCATCGACGTTCCGCTGATCGTGTTGAACGTGCCCACGTCGAGCGGACCAGGCCCGTCCTTCGGGTCCAGACCCGTCGCGCAGATCACGAGGTACGGACGGCACGAGGACGTGATGTCCTCCCCCGGCGCCGACACGTCCGGCCACGTGGACCGGTCCGTTGCCGCACCGCGGCTGGAGAACGACGAGACCCGGCCGTCGCGGGTGCCGGTGTCGACGTCGTAGTACGACGCGACGGAGATGATGCCGCCCGTCGGGTCCTGACCGGGCGGGTTCGTCAGGCTCTCGCTGCCGTCACCGCCGTCGTTGCCGGCAGCCCACACCGTCACGACACCCTCGGCAGCCAGCGCGCGCTGAAGCTTCACGGTCGCCGACTCGGGGTCGAACGCACCGCCACCCGACGGCCCGTAGGAGTTGTTCGTGACCTTGATCGGCGGGCACTCGGCCGCCGACACCCCGTCGCCGCACGGCTTCGCGTGGTTCTCCAGGACCCAGTTCAGCGACGCGTCCGCGCCGAGGATGAGGATCCCCGCGCCCGTCGACAGCGACACCAGGCTCGCGCCCGGCGCCGCGCCCTGCAGCTTCTCCCCGCTCGTCAACGTCGTGGGTCGACCGACCGCGATGCCCGCGACGTGCGTCCCGTGGCCGCCGAGCGACGTCGTGTCCGTGTCGAGCGCGTTGGGCACGCGCAGCACCTGGCAGGTCGACTCGTCGAGCGGCGAGCACACCGACTTCAGGTTCGCGACAGTCGCACCCCTCAGGTACGGGTGCGTCGGGTCGACGCCGGAGTCGATCACGGCGACGCTGACGCCGCGACCCGTGAGGGCCGTGCCGTCCGCTCCCGTGAGCGTCGCAGCGGCCTCGGCGCCACGCGTGGCGATGTTCGACGTCTCCTGGTGGTACTCGATGGGCTGGTCGCCCTCGAGGTAGGTGACGCCCTCGGCCGATCGGGCAGCCTCGATCTCGCTGCGCGTCCCGCTGGCGATCACCACGCCGATCTTGTCGAAACTGCCGGCCCGCTCCAGACCGGAGTGGCGTACCGCTCGCTCGGCGTCGACCAAGGTGCGGCCGTGGACCAGCACGGTCGTGGCGGCGCCGCCCTTCAAGGTCGACAGCTGGTCGGCCAGGAACGGCTGCAGACGAGCCTGGTCGTCGGCGCCGGCCTGGGCCGGCGCGGTGAGAGCAGCCAGCGCCAAGGCGGCCGCTCCGATGGATGTGGAGATGATGCGTCGACGCATGTCTATCGTTCCCCCGAACGTGCGCTCCGTCGGAATCGGAGCGCGTGTAGCACACCCAACGACGAGCACGCGGCGTGGTTACTGCTCTCCTGGGAACTGTTGTCGACTTCGTGGTCACACCGCCGCTCCCACTGACACGCCGAAGGGGACGAACGGCGTCCACGCGGCCTGGACGGCGGTGCGCTCCGACGCGGTGACGGCGTCGTCGAGCGCAGCCACCAGCAGGCACGACTCGATGGCGTCGTGGACCAGCCGCGCGAGGTGCTGCTCGACGCAGCAGCCGTACGGCAGGTCCGACCGTCGGCGCGCCACCGCGACGGCCGTCCGGTACCCGCAACGTTGGCTGATCGCGCGCACGACCCGTCCGGTCAGCCGCTCGACCGGCTCGAGCACCTGCACCCGACCGACCGTGCGCGAGCGTTCGCGCAGCTGGGTGCGCAGCTCGGGGTCGCGCTGCGCGACCACGTCGTCGACCAGGCTCGACACGATCGCACCGGCGGGCGCCGACGCCAGGGCCTGCGCGACCGCGTGCACCCAGGGGGCCAGCGGACCGAGCGCGTCATCCCTCGCGGGGAACGCGCTGGGGTCGGGATCTTCGAAGCCGTGCACCCGCGGTGTCCGGGCCACGAGATCTCCCACGCGACGTCGCCAGCCGCCGACCTCCTCGGGCGGCACGCCCGGGTCGGCGCCGACCGGGCACCGCACGAGCGCCCACGGCAGCGGGACGACGGCGTCCGACGACGCTCGCAGTGCCTCCACCCAGCCGGCGGGCACGGGCGCACCGACCTCGAGGTACGCGGTGCTGAGGCCGGCGTCGAGCTGCACGTCGACGTCGTCGCCGAGGCTGAGCGCATCGGCGGCCATCGCTGCCGCGACGTCGCCGAGCACACGCGCCATCGCGCGATGGCCCAGGACGTAGTCAGCGCCGGGATCGCAGCCCAGACTGGGTCGAGACGACACATGCAGGTCGTGCAGGCCGTAGCGCGCCAGCCCGACGGTGTAGCCGAACGACGGCACGCCGGGCGGGTCGCTGATCGTCTGGATGCGCCACGCGGGCTGGTTGTGCTGGTCGTCGAAGATGGTCATGCGTCCTCCCCTGGATCGATGTTTCGACACTATGTTCGACGTCGGACAAGGGGTCTCGGCCCGGCTGCGTCGCGCGGGATCGTCGAGTTGGCCCGAGACTGGAGACATGTCCCCCGAGCCGAAGGTCTGCGCGTCGTGCGGACGTCGGATCGAGTGGCGCAAGAAGTGGGAGCGCGACTGGGACCAGGTGCGCTACTGCTCGCAGGCCTGCCGCAAGCGCGGCGTGACGCGCACCGACCAGGAGCTGGAGGCGGCCATCGTGGACCTCCTCGACGGCCGGGCCGGCGGCGCCACGATCTGTCCCTCGGAGGCGGCCAGGCGCGTCGACCCCGACGGCTGGCGCGAGCTGATGGAGCCGGCTCGACGGGCAGCTCGACGGCTCGTGGCCGACGGTTCAGTGGAGATCACGCAAGGCGGACGTGTGGTCGATCCCTCGACCGCGAAGGGTCCGATCCGCGTGCGGCGGGCGCTCTGAGCGATCCGCAAGGACGTACCCGTGGACCGGTCGTCTAACGTTGTGAGACGTGGCCAAGCTCCTCCCCCAGTTCGCCCGGTGGACCCCTGCAGCACTCGACATCCTCCGCGAGACCGCGAGCCGCTACGGCGCCGTGATCACCGTCAGCGACCTGGCCGACCAGGTCCTCGTCCGCACGCGCGTGGAGAGCCCGACGTCGCGCCGCACGTGGCTCGGCGACTTCATGGAGATCACCGCCCTGGCTGCCGCACGCGCAGGTGACCCGCCGCTCACGTCGCTCGCGGTCCAGCGCGACGGCACGGTCGGCGACGTCTACGCACGGGCCGTGCTGGCCACGACCGGTGACGTCGTGCGCGACGTCGAGACGCGCGCGGCCGAGGACCGGCTGCTCTGCTACCGCGCTCTCGCCACCGACCTGCCCGCCGACGGTGGCGTGCCGCGGCCCGCCAAGGTGCGCCGCGCGAGCCCGAGCACGACGTCGACCCGCCCCAGCAGGGCACGCGCTGCCGTCGAGACGAAGCCGGTGAAGGTCTGTCCGACGTGCTTCACGGCGCTCCCCGCCACCGGCCTCTGCGACTACTGCGACTGACTCACGCCCTGCGCTGCAGGGTCAGGTGCACGACGCCCGACGGCGACGACACGACCTCGACGTCGTAGTCGTCCTCGAGCCCTGCGAGCCCGTCCCACAGGCGCGCTCCACGACCGAGCACGATCGGAACCTGCACGACGTGCGCGACGTCGACGAGCCGCTCGGCCAAGAACTGGCGCGCCACGTCGGCACCTCCGCCGATGCGCACGTCGAGACCGCCGGCCATCTCACGAGCCTTCTCCAGCGCCTCGTCCGGAGCGGCGTCGAGGAAGTGGAACGTGGTGCCGTCGAGGACGAGGGGCTCGCGGGGGCGGTGGGTGAGCACGAGCACCGGTGTGCCGAACGGCGGCGTCTCACCCCACCATCCGCGCCAGTCGGGGTCGTCCTGCCAGCCGGACGGCCCGAACTTGCCCGCCCCCATGATCTCGACACCGATCCCGTCGGCGAAGCGCTGCGCGAACGCCTGGTCGACCCCGTCCGACCCGCCGGCGCGGCCCATCATCGCCGCGCCGAAGGCGGTGTCGAACATCCAGGTGTGCAGGCGTTGCCCCGCGTGACCCATCGGCGTCTCGAGCGCCTGAGGCTCCCCCGCCGCGAAACCGTCGAGGGAGATCGAGAGGTTGTGCATGCGGACGCGACTCATGCGTCCGTTCTACTCCGTCCCACCGACGGCGTCACCGCTTCTCGCAGGCGATGCCGTCCTTGTCGCGGTCGGACTTCTTGTTGGCGTTGTAGACGGCCTTGTTCTTCGTGAAGTTCGTGACCGGCTTCGTCTTGCCGCGCACCTTGTCGCGCGCGCCCGGCAGGCCGACGCCGTGCTTGTAGACCTTGTTCAGCTCGGTGCAGTTCTTGTAGGTCGTGGCGGCCTCGGCGGGGGCCGCGACGGCACCCAGCGTCCCGATCGAGAGGGCCGTGGCGAGGACCAGGGCGCTTGCGCGTCGCTTCATCGTGTTCTCCTTCATCGATCCTCGACGCTAGGTCGGATCGCGTCACGCGTCGGACGATCCTGGGAAGATGACTCAGACGAACTAGGCGACGTCAGACGTCCGTCCCACCGCGCACAGCGATGATGACGTCGCACCACGGGAGGCGAGATGGATGAGGTACAGCGGGACCGTGCCGCCGGCGTGCTGCTGGGGCAGGCTTGCGGCGACGCGTTGGGGGTGCCGCACGAGTTCGGGCCGTCGTTGGCCGACGACGTCGTCCTGCTGATGTCGGGCGGAGGTCCGTTCGGATTCGCGCCGGGTGAATACAGCGACGACACCGCCATGGCGGTGTGCATCGCCCAGGTCGCTGCCGCGGGCGCCGACCTGACCTCCGAGCGCGCACTCACCGACGTGGCCGCCCGCTTCCTTCGCTGGGGCCGGGACGCCAAGGATGTCGGGAACCAGACGCGCGCCGTGTTCGCCCGCACCGCGCAGCCGGCACAGATGCCGGCCGCGGCAGAGGAGTACGCGCGGACGCACGAGCACAGCGCGGGCAACGGCGCGCTCATGCGCACGGCCGTCGTCGGCCTGACTCGTCTCTCGGACCGTGACGCGACGGCTGCTGCCGCCGAGGCTGTCGCCCGCCTGACGCATCCGGACGCGCTGGCGATCGAGTCGTGCGTCCTGTGGTCGGAGGCAGTCAGGCTGGCCGTGGTGACGGGCGAGCTCGACCTCCTCGCGGGACTGGACCTGCTCCCAGCCGTCAGCAGGTCTCCGTGGCGGACGTGGATCGACGAGAGCACGGGCGTCGATCCTCGCAGGTTCCGCGAGGGGAACGGCTTCACGGTGACGGCCCTGCAGGCCGCCTGGGCGGCCATCACGTGGACCCCCGGCGACAGCCCGGAACACCTGCGCCGTGCGACCGAGAACGCCGTACGGACGGGCCACGACACCGACACCGTCGCCGCCATCGCCGGGGGCCTGCTCGGCGCACGCTGGGGGCGGTCCGCGATCCCCGAAGAATGGGCGTCGAGCATCCACGGCTATCCAGACCTGCGCGGTAGCGACCTCATCGATCTCGCGAGCGGCACGGCCGCCGGTGTGACGTCCGCGTGATGCTCTGATCGCTGCGCTAACGACGTCACCGACGACGAAGCGCCCCCGACTCCGCACGGAGTCGGGGGCGCTTCGAGTCAGCTGATCAGCTGCAGCCGCTGGTGCTGCCGCAGCCCTCGCAGACGTGGCAGGAGCCGGCGGGGCGCATCTTGGTGCCGCAGGTCATGCAGAGGGGCGAGTCGACCGCGGAGCCGGTGATGACCTCGAGGAGCTCGGCCGACGTGTGCGCCGCCTTCGGGGCGGGCTTGGCCGTGTCGGCCTGAGCCTGCTCCGCGGAGACGTCCGCGGGGACCTCGGTGGTGGTCGCGGCCTCGGCGGTCGCGGCCTCCTTCAGGGTCTCCGGCTGGGTCTCGACCAGCTCGGCGGCCGTCGAGCCCTTGCTGATCGGCTGGTGGCTGCCCGTGTCGAGGTAGCGCTGACGCTCCTCGGCCGAGTGGATGCCCAGCGCCGACCGCGTGTCGTAGTCGATGTAGTCCAGCGCCAGACGGCGGAAGACGTAGTCCATGATCGACTGCGCCATGCGGACGTCGGAGTCGTCGGTCAGACCGGCCGGCTCGAACTTGAGGTTCGTGAACTTCTGCACGAACGTCTCCAGCGGCACGCCGTACTGCAGGCCGATCGAGACCGCGATCGAGAAGGCGTCCATCACGCCGGCCAGGGTCGAGCCCTGCTTGCCCAGCTTCAGGAACAGCTCGCCCAGCTCACCGTTCTCGTGGGCGCCCGAGGTCATGTAGCCCTCGGCGCCGCCGACGCTGAACGACGTGGTGATCGACTGGCGCGACTTCGGCAGACGACGACGGATCGGCTTCTCGACGACGACCGTCTTGACCTCGGGGGTCGCCTCGGCGGTCGCGCTGGCCGACGTCTTGTCGTCCTGGCTCTTCTGCGAGGACAGCGGCTGGCCGACCTTGCAGTTGTCGCGGTAGACGGCGAGCGCCTTCAGGCCGAGCTTCCAGCCCTGGAAGTAGACGTCGGCGATCTCCTCGACCGTGGACGTCTCCGGCATGTTGACCGTCTTGGAGATCGCGCCGGACAGGAACGGCTGCGCGGCCGCCATCATCCGCACGTGGCCCATCGGCTTGATCGCGCGGTCACCGACGGCGCAGTCGAAGACCTCGTAGTGCTCGGTCTTCAGGCCGGGGGCGTCGACGACGTGACCCTTCTCGGCGATGTACTCCATGATCGCCTCGATGGTCTCGCCCGTGTAGCCGAGCTTCTTGAGCGCGACCGGGACCGTCTGGTTGACGACCTGCATCGAGCCGCCACCGACGAGCTTCTTGAACTTGACCAGCGAGAAGTCGGGCTCGATGCCCGTCGTGTCGCAGTCCATCATGAAGCCGATGGTGCCGGTCGGGGCGAGCACGGACGCCTGGGCGTTGCGCCAGCCGTTCTTCTCGCCGATCTTCAGGTTGTCGGCCCACTGCTTGGTGGCCTCACGCTGCACGGCGATGTCCATCGAGTGCATCGTGCGGATGTCGTCGTTGGCGGCGAGGTGCTTGCGCATGACCCGCGTGTGCGGGGCGGCGTTCTGCTGGTAGCCGTCGTACGCACCGACGACACCGGCCAGCTCGGCCGAGCGACGGTAGGACACACCGGTCATCAGCGACGTGATCGACGCGGCCAGCGCACGGCCGCCGTCGGAGTCGTACGCCAGGCCCGAGGCCATCAGCATCGCGCCGAGGTTGGCGTAGCCGATGCCGAGCTGACGGTAGGCCTTCGTGGTCTCGCCGATCGCCTCGGTCGGGAAGTCGGCGAAGCAGATCGAGATGTCCATCGCCGTGATGATCAGCTCGACGCTCTTGACGAACCGCTCGACGTCGAACGTCGTGCCGTCCTCGGAGAGGAACTTGAGCAGGTTCAGGCTGGCGAGGTTGCAGCTGGAGTTGTCGAGGTGCATGTACTCCGAGCACGGGTTGGACGCGGTGATGCGGCCCGTCTCCGGCGTCGTGTGCCAGTCGTTGATCGTCGAGTCGTACTGGATGCCCGGGTCGGCGCAGGCCCACGCGGCCTTCGCGACCTTGCCCCACAGCTCCTTCGCGTCGATCTCCTCGATGACCTCGCCGCTCGTGCGGGCGCGCAGGCCGTAGGAGGTGCCCTCCTCGACGGCACGCATGAACGCGTCGTCGACGCGGATCGAGTTGTTGGCGTTCTGGTACTGGACGCTGGTGATGTCCTCGCCACCGAGGTCCATGTCGAAGCCCGCGTCGCGGAGCACGCGGATCTTCTCCTCCTCGCGCTCCTTGGTCTCGACGAACTCGACGATGTCCGGGTGGTCGACGTCGAGGACGACCATCTTGGCCGCACGACGCGTCGCGCCGCCGGACTTGATGGTGCCGGCGGACGCGTCGGCGCCGCGCATGAAGGAGACCGGACCGGACGCGGTGCCGCCGGAGGAGCGGAGCAGCTCCTTGGACGAACGGATGCGCGAGAGGTTGAGGCCGGCGCCCGACCCACCCTTGAAGATCAGACCCTCCTCGCGGTACCAGTTGAGGATCGAGTCCATCGAGTCGTCGACGGCAAGGATGAAGCAGGCGCTGACCTGCTGCGGGCTCGACGTGCCGACGTTGAACCAGACGGGGCTGTTGAAGCTGAAGACCTGGTGCAGGAGCATGTGGGTCAGCTCGTGCTCGAAGACCTCGGCGTCGGCGTCGGTGGCGAAGTAGCCGTGCTCCTTGCCCGCCTTCGTGTAGGTGAGCACGACGCGGTCGAGCAGCTGGCGCAGGCTCTGCTCACGCTCGGGCGAGCCGACGGCACCACGGAAGTACTTGGTCGTGACGATGGTGGACGCGTTCACGCTCCAGAAGTCGGGGAACTCCACGCCACGCTGCTCGAAGACGGTCTCGCCGGTCTTCCAGTTGGTCTGCACGACGTCGCGACGCTCCCACGTCACGGCGTCGTAGGGGTGCACGCCCTCGGTGGTGTACACGCGCTCGATGGACAGGCCCTTGGCCTTCCGTGCACGCGCGCGCCCGGACTGTGCCCGGCTCGTCGATCCGTCGACCGTCTCCGTCATGAGATTGCTCCTGTGGTCTCGCTGAGGGTGTGTAAAAGGTGGGCCCGAGGCTCAGGCCGTGCTGCTGTGGTGCGTCCGCTCGTCCCGCGGGACGAGCAGTGGTTCAGGGGTGCTGCGTGGTGCTGTCGTGCTCGCGGGGCTCGTCACGGTGGGCCGTGTGCTCGGCGAGCTCCCCGTCGGCCGCGCGGGCCATGAGCTCGGCGATCTCGGCCGCGAAGTCGTCGACGGAGTCGAACGCCTTGTACACGCTCGCGAACCGCAGGTAGGCGACCTCGTCGAGACACTTGAGCGGCTCGAGGATGGCCAGCCCCACCTCGTCGGCGGCGATCTCCGCCGCCCCGCTCTCGCGCAGCGCGTCCTCGACCTGCTGGCCGAGACGTGCGAGGTCGTCGTCGGAGACGGGGCGACCCTTGCACGCCTTGCGGACACCCGCGACGGCCTTCTCGCGGTTGAACGGCTCGGTGGCGCCGGAGCGCTTGAGCACGCTGAGCTGCATCTGCTCGATGGTCGTGAACCGCTTCTGGCAGTTCCCACAGACGCGCCGTCGGCGGATGGCGCCGCCGTCGTCGGCCACGCGCGAGTCGAGCACGCGGGTGTCGCCGTCCTTGCAGAAGGGACAGTTCATCGTGCTCTCCTCTCGGTGGGCTGATCGGGTCGGTCGGGGCCGACCGACCTGGGGACGGATCTGGGGATTCCCGGTGGATTCCCCGTCATTCCTGTGGGTAACTCATCGTTCTCTGTGGGACTAGATGTGGAGAACTACATCGGTGTAATCACTAGATGTAGTGGCTACGGTACGCCTCGGCACAAGGTCGTGCAAGCCAGTCAACCGATCTGCTCCGACAAATTCAGCGGGGTCGCATTTGCGCAGGTCAGGGCGCTACGAGGCCGTCTGCGCGACGCCACCGAGGGCGTGTCGCAGGACGAAACATCACCGGATCCGGCCGTTCTGTTCCATCTCGGAACAGGAGCGAGCAGGATGGGCGCATGACGATCCGCCTGAACCCGTACCTCAACTTCCGCGACCAGTCGCGCGCGGCGCTGGAGTTCTACCACTCCGTCCTCGGAGGCGAGCTGACGATCGCCACCTTCGGCGACTACGGCATGAACGAGGACCCCGACCGGGCCGACCTGGTCATGCACGGCCACCTCGTGTCCGACGCCGGGCTGGACATCATGGCCTCCGACACGCCCCCCGGTGGCGACGACCCCGCGATGGGCACCGCCATCAACATCGCGCTGACGGGCGACGACGAGCGCCTGCGCGACTACTTCACCGCGCTCAGCGAGGGCGCCGAGGTCGTGGTGCCGCTGGCGCCCGCGCCGTGGGGCGACGAGTTCGGCCTGCTGAACGACAAGTTCGGCGTGGCCTGGCTGTTCAACGTCGCGACGTCCTGAGCAGGACGCCTAGAAGGTCCGGACGCGCAGGTACGCCAGCGCCGCGTCGACGAGGTCGTGCGCGGCCTGCCGGCTTCGCACGGCGTTGGCGAGCGCCTGGCGCTTGAGCTCGGCCGGCGAGGAGCCTTCCGCGCGCACGAGCGCGGCGTCCTCGTCGACCCAGCGGGCGAACGTCGCCGTCGTGACCTCGGGGTGGAACTGCCAGGCGATGACCCGCCCGCCGAAGGCCTCGTCAACGAAGCACTGCGGCCCGAACCAGGAGTGGCCGAGGACGGTCGAGGTCGGCGGCGGGGCCAGCACGTCCTGGTGGAACTGCGCCCACGGGCCCTCCGGGCAGAGCACCTCGTCGATCGTGTCGATGCGCTTCCAGCCGGCCTCGGCTCCGTCGCCGCGGTACGACGTGCCGCCGAGGGCTCGTGCCGCGAGCTGGGCGCCGTAGCAGATCGCCATCACGGGCGTCCCGGTGCCGACGGCGACGCGGACCATGTCGGACTCCTGCTCGACGACCGACTCCCACCGCGGGTCGTGCGCGGAGCGCTCCGAACCGAGCAGGAGCAGCAGGTCGACGCCGTCGGCGTCCCAGTGCGGGGGAAGGTCGTCGCGGTCGAGCCAGTCGATCTCGGCGCCGAGCTCCTCGAGCCGCTCCAGCACGTGCCCGCCGTCGCGGTCGGTCGCGTCTGCGACGACGTGGACGACCAGGGGGTGCGCGTCAGGTCCGGGAGCCATGCCCCCATGGTGCCCGACGCGCGGGGCCGGACGGCCGGGTCACTGGTAGACCGGGACCGCCAGGTCGGAGCCGAGCTGCAGGTCACCGGCGCTCGGCAGGGAGTTCATGCGCATGATGTCGTCGACCGTGTCGCGCACGTCGCCCTCGGGGTTGGCCTCGGCGGCGATCTGCCAGAGGGTCTGCCCCTCCTGGACGGTGACGACGCGCGTGGCGGGCACGGCGCCGGCCTCGTCGGTGGCGACCGTGGAGGAGCCGAGCACGACCGCACCCACGGCGAGCGCGGCGATGACCGCGAGCACCAGCACCAGGCGACCACGGCGGGTCAGCCGGACAGGAGCGGCAACGGCGGGACGACGCAGGCTGCGACGGTCGTACGTGGTGATCGAGATGGTGCTCATGGGGGCCTCCGGGGAAGGAAGAGGATCGTGCGAGGTCTGGTGTGTCGATCGAACGCCTGCCGATGTCATTCGAACGTCGGTCCTCCGCGGGCGGTTGCTCAGCGAACCCGGCGAACAGATGTTCGATCGAACACGTGTACGACTGTAGGGGAAGGTGCCGACAAAAGCAGCCCCCTGTCGAACACGATGTCGATCTCTGCCCGATCACCACTGCCATTCCAGGCACAAGTCATCCGAAGAAATGTTCGATCGTGACCGATGACACCCGTCCCTGCCACCGTTTTCAAGCTCGAGCGCACCCGCGAGGAGCCCCGTGGAGGGTCGTGTTCGAACGGCGACACGCTGTCGAACATGTGTTTGTAAACGTCCTTCCCGAGGTCTAGCGTGGTCCCCATGAGCGACGACACCCCAGCCGACGACCCAGCCGACGACGCTGTCGACCCGTCCAGCGAGGCCCCGCGCCGCGGCCGCCCGAAGGGCTCACGCAACTCCGTGCGCGAGCTCCCCGACGGACCGGTCGACGAGATGACCGGTCTCACCGGACGCCAGCAGAAGATCCTTCACTTCATGCGCGACCAGATCGAGCAGCGCGGCTACCCGCCGAGCATGCGTGAGATCGGCGGCGCCGTCGGACTGGCCAGCACGTCGTCCGTGGCGCACCAGCTGCGGGTGCTGGAGCGCCTCGGCTACGTCAAGCGCGACCCCAACCGTCCCCGCGCGATCGAGATCTTCCTGCCCGAGGTCGTCAAGGCCCGACGGACGCTCAGCTCGGCCGACGACTCCCTCGTCGACGAGACGGGATTCGGCGACCAGCGCCCCGAGGCCACGTACGTGCCCATGGTCGGGCGGATCGCCGCCGGCGGGCCGATCCTCGCCGAGGAGCAGGTCGAGGAGATCTTCCCGCTCCCCCGCACGCTCGTCGGTGACGGCACGCTGTTCCTGCTCGAGGTGCGCGGCGACTCGATGGTCGACGCCGCGATCTGCGACGGCGACTACGTGGTCGTCCGACAGCAGCCGGTCGCCGAGAACGGCGAGATCGTGGCCGCCATGCTCGACGGCGAGGCCACTGTCAAGACGTTCCAGCGCAAGGACGGCCAGGTCTGGCTGCTCCCGCACAACGACGACTACTCCCCCATCGACGGCACCCACGCCACGATCCTGGGCAAGGTCACGACGGTCCTGCGTCGTCTCTGAACCCTGTCCTTTGGTCGCCGTCGCCCGACCCGCAGACCCCGCGCCGTGAGGTGCGGGGTCTGCGTGCTCTCGGGGCCCTCAGGTGTCGAGCCGCTGCAGCGCGCCGAGCACGGCAGCACGGTCGGTCGTGCGCCACAGCGGCGGCAGCGACGCAGCCAGGAAGCTGCCGTACCTGGCGGTGACGATGCGTGGGTCGAGGATCGCGACCACGCCGCGGTCGTCGGTGCGCCGGATCAGCCGTCCCGCACCCTGGGCGAGGAGCAGCGCTGCATGCGACGCGGCGACGCTCATGAACCCGTTGCCGCCCCGCTTCTCGACCAGTCGCTGACGGGCGCTCATCAGCGGGTCGTCGGGGCGAGGGAACGGCACCCGGTCGATGACAACCAGCCGACAGGTGTCGCCCGGCAGGTCGATGCCCTGCCACAGCGACAACGTGCCGAACAGGCTGGTCTCCTCCTCGGCGGCGAACCGGCGCGTCAGCTCCGACAGATGCGCATCGCCCTGGCAGAGGATCTCCCGCCCCGGCAGGCGCGTGCGGACGCCCTCGGCCGCGGCCTCCGCGGCGCGACGTGAGGAGAACAGCCCGAGGGTCCGGCCACCGGCGGCCTCGAGGAGGTCGGCGATCTCGTCGAGCTGCGCGTCGGTGATGCCGTCGCGTCCCGGCGGAGGCAGGTGCTTCGCGACGTAGAGGATGCCCTGACGTCGGTAGTCGAACGGCGAGCCGACGTCGAGCCCGGTCCACCGGTCGGCATCGTCGCGCCACAGGCCGACAGACGCGGCCACGGGCTCGAACCCGCCGCCGACGGTCAGCGTGGCGCTGGTGAGGACGACGGTCTTCTCCTCGAACAGCTTGTCGCGCAGGCTGCCCGAGACGTCGATGGGTGCCACGTGCAGCACCGGTCCGCGAGCGTCCGACATCCACAGCACCTCGGTCTCGCGCAGGGACGCCATCCGGTCGGCGACCAGGCGGATCTCCTCCAGTCCGGCCTTGGCCTGCTGCCGTGCGGCATCACCCTCGACCTCCGCCTTCTCGCGAGGGAACGCCGACAGGCAGGAGCGTGCGGCGTCGCGCACGCGCGACAGCGCCTCGTGCAGCTCGTCGACGACGTGGTCGATCCGCCCTGGCTGGACGCCGGCCAGCGCGGCCGCGAGCGCGTCGCCCGCGTCGCTGAGGTCGTCGGTCTCGCCGTCGGTGTAGGGCCGTCCGCGCCGCGCGGCACGTTCGACGATGGCCGGGTCGAGGTCGGCGGTCGCTGCCTGGGTGACCCGGGCGGCCAGCTCGTGCGCCTCGTCGACGACGACCGCGTCGTACTCCGGGAGCATGGGCACGCCGTCGATGGCGTCGATGGCGAGGAGCGCATGGTTGGTGACGACGACGTCGGCCGTCGATGCGGCCTCCCGCGCGAGCTCGACGAAGCACTCGGCAGCGTGCGGGCACCGCGTGGCACCGAGGCACTCGCGGTGCGTGACGCTGACCTGCCGCCACGCACGGTCGGTGTGCGAGGGTGCGGACTCGCGGTCGCCGTGCGACCCGTCGCCGTTCCCGCGCTGGGTGGCGAGCTCCTCGGCCCACTCGCGCAGCTCGAGCACCTCGGCACCGAGCGTCCCCTCCGGGACGTCGACGAGCGTGCCCTGGTCGTCGGGCACCCCCTCGCGCACACGGTGCAGGCACGCGTAGTTCGAGCGTCCCTTGACGACGGCGTAGCTGGGTGTGGTGCCGAGCACCTCGTGCGCACCCTTCACCAGGGCGGGGAGGTCGCGCTGGACGAGCTGGTGCTGCAGGCCCAGCGTGGCCGTGGAGACCACGACACGCTTGCGGTGCAGCAGCGACGGCACGAGGTACCCGAGCGACTTGCCGGTGCCGGTCCCGGCCTGCACGAGGAGGTGGCGCCCGGACTCCAGCGACTTCGCGACCGCCTCCGCCATCGCCACCTGCCCGGGTCGCTCCGTGCCCCCGACCGCCCCGACCGCGGCGTGGAGGACGTCGCGGACACTCGGGCTGTCAGGCATGCCAGCGAGCCTAGACGGCCCCCTCCGCACCGTCGGTCGGGTGTCCACAGGACGCCGTCGGCCCGCCCCGAGCGCTGCGAAGAGTTTTCGTGGTCAAGCGGCGAGACCTCCCGCTGGTCGAGTAGCAGCACGCGCGAGGAACGAGCGTCGTGCTGCGTATCGAGACCACCCGGCAACGGCCCAGCGCGAGCCGGCTCCCAGCGAAAGCCCAGAGTGGTCTCGATACACCTCCCCTCGCTAACGCTCGTGGAGGCACTCGACCAGCGGTGGGTTCGCTGGTCGAGTAGCAGGGACGAGCTTGCGAAGTCCCTGCGTATCGAGACCACCCGGCAACAGCTCCGCGCGGACCAACCCCCAGCGACGGCCCAGAGTGGTCTCGATACGTCGGGCTCAGGCTCGTTCCTCGCCAAGCCCGACTACTCGACCAGCGGTGGGTTCGCTGGTCGAGTAGCAGGGACGAGCTTGCGATGCGTATCGAGACCACCCCGCGACGGCCCAGCGCGAGCCGACCCCCAGCGAAAGCCCAGAGTGGTCTCGATACGTCGGGCTCAGGCTCGTTCCTCGCCAAGCCCGACTACTCGACCAGCGGTGGGTTCGCTGGTCGAGTAGCAGGGACGAGCTTGCGATGCGTATCGAGACCACCCGGCAACAGCTCAGCGCGGACCAACCCCCCGGCGACGGCTTGGAGTGGTCTCGATACACCTCCCCTCGCTGGCGCTCGTGGAGGCACTCGACCAGCGGAGGGTTTCGCTGGTCGAGTAGCGGGGACGAGCTTGCGAGGTCCCGCGTATCGAGACCACCCGGCAACGGCCCAGCGCGAGCCGGCTCCCAGCGACGGCTCAGAGTGGTCTCGATACACCTCCCCTCGCTGGCGCTCGTGGAGGCACTCGACCAGCGGTGGGTTCGCTGGTCGAGTAGCAGGGACGAGCTTGCGAAGTCCCGCGTATCGAGACCACGCGGCAACGGCTCCGCGCGGACCAACCCCCAGCGACCGCTCCGAGTGGTCTCGATACACCTCCCCTCGCTAGCGCTCGTGGAGGCACTCGACCAGCAAAACCCTCCGCTACTCGACCAGCGGACGCACCGCTGGGCGCGTGATCAGAGGGCGTTGAGCTGGTGGGCGAGGTCGTCGGAGACGCGGGCGACGAGGTGGGTGCCGTCGGACTCGTGCGCCAGCTCCTCGATCTCGCCGGTCTCGTGCACCTGGTTGAGGAGGTCACCGCGCTCGTAGGGCACCACGACCTCGACGCGCACCGCGGGTCGGGGCAGGTCGGCCTCGATGGCGGCGAGCAGCTCGTCGACGCCCTCGCCCGTACGCGCGCTGACGACGACGGCGTGCGGCTCGCGGGCGAGCAGCTGCTTGACCTCGAGCGGGTCGGCGGCGTCGGCCTTGTTGAGGACGATGATCTCCGGCACGTGCAGCGCCTCGATCTCGGCGAACACCTCGCGCACGGCCGCGATCTGGCCGGCGGGGTCGGGGTGCGAGGCGTCCACGACGTGGAGCACGAGGTCGGCCTCGGCCACCTCCTCCAGCGTGGAGCGGAACGCCTCGACCAGCTGGTGCGGCAGGTGTCGCACGAAGCCGACGGTGTCGGACATCGTGAACACGCGTCCGTCGCTCGTCTGCGTCTTGCGCGTCGTGGGGTCGAGGGTCGCGAACAGCGCGTCCTCCACCAGCACGCCCGCGCCGGTCAGCCGGTTGAGCAGGCTCGACTTGCCGGCATTGGTGTAGCCGGCGATGACGACGGCCGGGACCTCGTTGCGCCGACGCCGCGCCTTCTTGATGTCGCGGGTGGTGCGCAGCGCCGTGAGCTCTCGACGCAGCTTCGCCATGCGGGACTGGATGCGACGCCGATCGGTCTCGAGCTTCGTCTCACCGGGACCACGACCACCGATGCCCTCACCGCCGGCAGCGCGTCCGCCGGCCTGGCGCGAGAGGTTGCCGCCCCATCCGCGCAGACGCTGGGTCTGGTACTGCAGCTGGGCGAGCTCGACCTGCGCCTTGCCCTCCGCCGACTTCGCGTGCTGCGCGAAGATGTCGAGGATCAGCGCCGTCCGGTCGACGACCTTGACCTTGGTGCGGTCCTCGAGGTTGCGCAGCTGGCTGGGCGCGAGCTCGCCGTCGCAGATGATCGTGTCGGCGCCGGTGGCCTGCACGGCGGCGGTGAGCTCCTCGACCTTGCCGCTGCCGATGAAGGTGGCGGGGTCGGGCCGCTGACGACGCTGCAGCAGCGCGTCGAGGACGTCGGAGCCCGCGGTCTCGGCGAGCAGCTTCAGCTCGGCGAGGGAGTTCTCGGCGTCCTCCGCACTGCCCTCGGTCCACACGCCGACCAGCACGACCCGCTCGAGCCGCAGCTGGCGGTACTCGACCTCGGTGATGTCCTCGAGCTCGGTGCGCAGCCCGGCGACGCGCCGCAGCGACTGACGCTCGGCGAGCTCGAGTCCGTCGTGCGCGCCCTCCAGGTCGCGGTCGACCGCGGGGTCGATGCCCAGCCTGCTGGCGACGTTCGTGTCGGACTCGCTCACGCGATCCACTCCATCTCTCCGGTGGCGACGATGCGGGCCGGTCCCGCGAGGACGACCCGGGTGGGCTCGACCGTGATGTTCAGGGTGCCGCCGGGGACGTCGACACGGTACGTCGTGGAGCCGGCGGCGTCGAGGGCGTGGTCGGCGAGCGCGGTAGCGATCCCGACGGCGCACGCGCCGGTGCCGCACGACCGGGTCTCGCCGGAGCCACGCTCGTGGACGCGCATGGCGACGTGGTGGTCGGCGACCCGCTCGACGAACTCGACGTTGACGCCGTCGGGGTAGGTCGCGGTGTCGTAGCTGGGCGCCCGCAGCAGGGTGCCTGCGTCGGCGAGGGTGTCGACGAAGGTGACGGCGTGGGGGTTGCCCGTGCGCACGTCCTGCGCCTCCCACACGCGACCGTCGACCTCGACCTTCGACGTGCCGCGCACGTCGTAGCCGCCCATGTCGACGCTGAGCTGGTCGCCGTCGACGGTGACCACCTTGTCGCCGTCGCGGGTGCCGACGACCACGGGCGCGTCGGCCGGCACGAGGCCGGCGTCGATCAGGTGTCGGGCGAACACGCGGACGCCGTTGCCGCACATCTCGCTGACGGAGCCGTCGGCGTTGCGGTAGTCCATGAACCACTCCCCGGCGCTGGCGGCCGCCTCGGGCACGTCGAGCGCGGCCGAGCGCACCACGCGGAGCACGCCGTCGGCACCGAGGCCCGTGCGTCGGGCGCAGAGCGCCGCCACGAACGCAGGGTCGAGGTCGCCGTGCACCGTGCCGTCGTGGTCGGGGAGCAGGACGAAGTCGTTCTCGGTGCCGTGCCCCTTGAGCCAGGGGAAAGTCATACGTTCCAGTCTACGTCCGAGGGCCCGACGGAACCGGGTCGTCGCCGCGCACCGCGCGGAGCGCCTGCTCGAGGACGTCGTCGGCGTCGTGCGGCAGCCACACGACCCGCGGGTCCTGGTGGAACATCCGGTCCTGACGCCGGGCGAACGCACGCGTGCCGCGCACGGTCTCGGCGCGCGCCTCGGCGTCGCTCAGGTCGCCGTCGAGCAGCGCGAGCACCTGCTGGTAGCCGATGGAGCGCGACGCGGTGGGCGAGTCGGCCAGTCCGTGGTCGAGCAGGTCTCGCACCTCTTGGACCAGGCCCGCGTCCCACATGGCGTCGACGCGTCGGACGATGCGTTCGTCGAGCACGGGACGCGGGACGTCGAGGCCGAGCAGGACCACGTCGGGGTAGATCGACCGGTAAGGCGGGAGCGTGGCGACGAACGGCTCCCCCGTGATCTCCGTGACTTCCAGCGCCCGGACGAGGCGACGGCCGTTGCTGGGCAGCACATGCTCGGCGGCGTCGGGCGCGACCCGCCGCAGCTCCGCGTGCAGGGCGTCCGGCCCCTCCGTCTCGAGCCGGCGCTGGTACTTCTCGCGTACCTGCGGCACGGTGCCCGGGAACACGAAGTCGTCGACGACGGCCCGCACGTAGAGCGACGACCCGCCGACGAGGATCGGCGTGACGCCGCGACGCAGGCAGTCCTCGACGGCGGCGCGGGCGTCGCGCTGGAAGGCGGCCACCGACGTGGCCTGGTCGACGTCGAGCACGTCGAGCAGGTGGTGCGGCACGCCACGCCGTTCCTCGGGCGTGACCTTCGCGCTGCCGACGTCCATCCCGCGGAACAGCTGCACGGCGTCGGCGTTGACGACCTCTCCGCCCAGCGCGAGGGCGAGGTCGACGGCGAGCGCCGACTTGCCCGACGCGGTCGGGCCGACGACGACCACGAGGCGTTCGGCACTGCTCACCTGGGGAGTCTCTCGTACGCTCGAGGCACACACGACCGCTCCCCCGCGACCGAGGAGAGATTCGATGGGCTTCCTGGACAAGCTGAAGAAGAACGCACCCGAGCTGAAGGCGAAGGCCTCCGAGTTGGCGCGCACGCAGAACGCGAAGATCGACCAGGGCATCGACAAGGCCGCCGGGCTGGCCGACAAGGCCACGAAGGGCAAGTACACGCAGAAGATCGACGGTGCCGCGGGCAAGGCGAAGGACGCCGCCGACAAGCTCGCCGAGGACGACCGTCGCGGCCCGGGCGGCACCGCGGGTCCTGCGCGCCCCTGACCCAGGGGGCGGTGGCGCTCAGCCCACCTGCCAGGACGCCACGAACCAGCCGACGCCGAACGGCGCCTCGTCGAGCGACAACTGCGCGCTGACGCGTGCGTGGTCGCGGTGCACCCGTGCGGCGACGGCGTCGCCCGCGACCCGCAGGGTCGTCGCACCCTGGCACCAGAGCTCGGCGGCGAGGGCGAGGTCGATGCCACCGAGCGCGTCGGGGTCGCCGTCGGCGAGCGCCGAGGCGATCGCGGCGTCGAACGCCTCGGCACGGGCGTCGAGATGCCCGGGCGCCTTCTCGGTGCGGGTGGCGCTGCCGTCGGCCATGACGAGCACGGCGACGTCGTCGTCGAGGTCTGCCGCGTCGAGGGTCGCCGCGTAGCGTCGCGGTCCGTCCCAGCCGACGCTGTCGAGCAGCCAGGCGCCGACGGTGTGGGCGAGCCCCAGCGTGGCGGCACCCGCTGCGCCGGCGCCGAGAGCGATGCCGTGCGGCTCCAGCGAGCCGCCGACCGTCTCGTCCGCGGGCAGGTCGTCGCCGTCGGGGCCGAGCACGACGACGACGCGCGGAGCAATCGCGACGAGGTCGCGCACCGCGTCGAGCGAGGCGTCGCGCAACGCCCCCGCCTCCTCGACGTCGCCGACGAGGGACCCGGCCGGCAGCACAGGCGGGTGGGGGCAGAAGGCCAGACGCGTCACGGGGCGAGCGTAGGCGGGACCTCGCGGGCCCGCTGGTCGAGCCCTTCGGCGCTCGGCGAGGACTGACGCCACGGCCCTCGCTCGAGCCGCCGCGCCGGTCGTCGCGTGGCACGATGACGACGTGCCTTCCTACCTCCCAGACGAGGACGTCTGGCGCTACGCACCGGCGCCCGTGGGGCGGGGGTGGCGGCGTCTGGCCGTCGTCGGTCCGCTCGTGGCGGTGCTCGTCGCGGCCGGGGCGGTGGGGGTGGCGCTGCAGGCGAGGTCCCAGGACACGCGCGGCACGTTGGACGACCCGCGCGTGACCCGCATGGTCGCGCAGGCCTGCGGCATCATGACGTCGGCCGTGGCGCAGGTACGGGTCGACGGTCCGGCGCGGCTGCGCGGCGCCCAGCTGGCCGACCAGAACCTCGAGGTACGGCGGATGATCGACCGCGTGCGGACGCTGTCGCCGGCCGTGCGCCGAGCCGACCGTCCGCTGGAGGCCTGGCTCGCCGACTGGGAGACGCTCCTCGCCGCCCGCGAGCAGTACGCCCGTCAGGTCTCGGGCGGCTTCCGCGGCGACTTCCGACCCCCGACGGCGCCCGACGGCAGCGGGCTGGAGCAGCGCATGGACCGCGCGGCCCAGGGCACCTGCCAGGTGCCGGCGACGCTCGTCGACCCGTTCGCGTACCAGGACGTCAGCGTCTGACGCGCCCGACGTACGTCAGGACCGACCGGACTCGGCCTTCGCCTTCGCTTTCGCCGCCTTCTTGAAGTCGCGGACCTTCTTGAGCGAGTCGGCGTCGACGACGTCGGCGACCGACCGGTAGCCCTTCTTGCTGTAGTCGCCGGAGACGGTGGTCCAGCCGCGCGGCTTCACGTCGAGCTGCTTGGCGAGCAGGGCGACGAAGATCTTGGCCTTCTGCTCGCCGTACCCGGGCAGTGCGGTGAGCCGCGCGAACAGCGCCTCGCCGGACTTCGCGTCCGTCCAGATGCGGGAGGCGTCGCCGTCGTACTCCTCCACCACGACCTGCGCGAGGGCCTGCACCCGTCCGGCCATGGACCGTCCGTACCGGTGGATCGCCGGCGGGGTCGCACAGAGGTCGGCGAAGGCGTCGGGCTCGGCCGTCGCGATCGCGGCCGGGTCGAGCGTGCCGAACCGGTCGAGGATCTTCGCCGGGCCGCGGAACGCGTGCTCCATCGGGTACTGCTGGTCGAGCAGCATGCCGACGAGGAGGGCGAACGGGTCGGCGCTGAGCACCTGGTCGGCGGCGGGGTCCTGGGCGATCTGGATGGCCATGGAACCATCCTGCCGCACCGGCGCGGGGCAGGGTCGTCGAGCGCGCCGCGCGACTCAGGCGGGCTGGGTGAAGGAGAGCAGCATCCGCGGCAGGGCGACGCGCATGGCCTCGACGTCGACAGGACGGTCGTCGACGAGGGAACCGAGGACCAGGGCGTCCCACGTGCCCATGAGGATCGTGCACACCTCACGGACGTCGAGGGTGAGCCGCAGGTCGAACGCGGCCAGGGCGGAGGTGAGCACCTCGCCGATGCCATCGAGCACGGCGTTCCACCAGCCGACGAACACGTCGCCGCCCACGTCTCCGCGCAGGCCCCTCAGCTGCATCTCGAGGTGGAGCTGGAAGTCGTCGCGGTCCGGGGGCTGCAGCAGCAGGAACCGTTCGAGGATGACGCCGGCGGCCTCCTCCGCCCCGAGGCCGTCGAGGGTGGTGAGGTCGGCCGCCTCCTTCAGCATGGCCAGGACGCGCTCCCGCTCCCGCTCCGTCAGGGCCACCACGAGCTCGTCCTTCGACGTGAAGTTGGAGTAGAAGGCGCCGCGCGTGAAGCCGGCCTCCTCGCACAGCCGCTCGACGGACACCCCCTGCAGCCCCTCGCGCACCAGCAGGGACCGGGCAGCGTCGAGCAGGCGCTCGCGGGTGGCGGCCCGGCGGCGCGAGACCGCGTCGGCGGGCGCGGACTCGTCGGGGCGGCCGGCGACGGCGTCAGGCGTGGTGGACACGACATCAGGATACATTGATGTATTCAATACAGAACCGTATCGTGATGGACATGTCGTCCTCCCTGTACGAGCTCGGACGCCGGTGCTTCCTGCGGCCCGGTCGCGTCCTCCTCGCCTGGTTCCTGGTCGCGCTGATCGGCGCCGGTGCCGCGCTCGCGCTCGGCGACGGGACGCGCGACGAGTTCGACGTCCCCGGCACCGAGGCCAACGACGCCTTCGTCGACCTCGGCCGCACCTTCCCGGAGCTGTCGGGCCTCACCGCCTACGCCGTGGTGGTGGCCCCCGACGGCACGTCGATCGAGTCGCCCACGTCGAAGGCACTCGTCGGTCGCACGGTCGCCGCCCTCGAGCGGGTCGACGGCGTCACCTCCGTGACCTCCCCCTACGACGAGCTGGCACGAGCCGCCTCGATCTCGCGCGACGACCGCGCCGCCCAGATCCAGGTCTCCCTCGCCGGCGACCTCGGCGGGGTGACCGAGCGTCTGAAGAGCGACCTCCAGCAGACCGGCACCAGCCTCGACGACGCCGGCTACACGGTCGCGTTCGGCGGTGACGCCTTCTCCAACACGGGGCCGAAGCTCTCGATCATCGAGGTGATCGGTGTCGTCGTGGCGCTCGTCGTGCTCTACCGGATGTTCCGGTCGTGGCGTGCGGCCTTCCTGCCCATCATCACCGCCCTCGTCGGCGTGGTGGTGACGATGGAGCTGCTGTGGACCGCCACCGGCTTCCTGACGATCAGCTCGACCGCCCCGCTCCTGGCCCTCATGATCGGGCTGGCGGTGGGGATCGACTACGCGCTGTTCATCGTCTCGCGGCACCGCGAGCTCATGGCCGACGGCATCCCGGCCGACGAGGCCGTCGGGCGCGCCGTCGCGACGGCCGGATCCGCCGTGGTCTTCGCGGGCGTCACGGTGATGATCGCGCTGGTCGGCCTGTTCGTCGCCGGCATCCCCTTCCTCACCGTCATGGGCATCAGCGGCGCCGTCTCGGTGGCCGTGGCCGTCGCCGTGGCGCTGACCCTGCTGCCGGCCCTGCTCGGCCGGGCCGGCGACCGCCTGCAGCCCACGGCGAAGGAGAAGCCCGCGGGCGGCTTCTCGCGACGTTGGGTGCGCCTGACCACCCGCTTCCCGGCGGTCGCGATGGTCGTCGTGGTCGGCGTGCTCGCCGTCGGGACCCTGCCGGTGAAGGACCTGCAGCTCGCCCTCCCCGACAACGGCAGCGCGCCGACCGGCAGCACGCAGCGCGAGGCCTACGACCTCGTCGACCAGCACCTCGGCCCCGGCTACAACGGACCGCTGCTCGTCAAGCTCGACGTGATCACCTCCAACGACCCGCTCGGCGTCGTCGACGACGTCGAGCGCGACCTGCGGGCGACGAAGGGCGTGGAGACCATCGGTCTCGCCACCCCGAACCGCTCCGCCGACACCGCCGTCATCCAGGTGATCCCGACGACGGGTCCCGCGTCGCCCCAGACCGCCGACCTCGTGCAGCGGATCCGGGCCGAGGCGCCCCGCTGGGAGCAGGAGCACGGCGTGGACGTGTCGGTCACGGGGCTGACCGCCGTCGGCATCGACGTGTCCGAGCGCCTCCAGGACGCCCTCCTGCCCTTCGGCCTGCTCGTCGTGGGCCTGTCGGTGCTGCTGCTCATGGTGGTCTTCCGCTCCCTGCTCATCCCCCTCAAGGCGACGCTCGGGTTCCTGCTCTCCACGGGTGCTGCGTTCGGTGCCGTCGTCGCGGTGTTCCAGTGGGGCTGGCTCGCCGACCTCGTGCACCTGCAGGACACCGGACCGCTCATCTCCTTCCTGCCGATCCTGCTCATGGCCGTGCTGTTCGGCCTGTCGATGGACTACGAGGTGTTCCTGGTCTCGCGCATGAAGGAGGAGTACGTGCGCACCGGCGACCCCGACGAGGCGATCGTCGAGGGCTTCGTCGGCAGCTCGCGGGTCGTCACCGCAGCGGCGGTGATCATGCTCGCGGTCTTCGCGGCGTTCGTCCCCGAGGGCGACGAGAACATCAAGCCGATCGCCTTCGCGCTCGCCGTGGGGGTGTTCGCCGACGCGTTCCTCGTGCGGATGCTGTTCGTGCCGTCGGTCATGCGGTTCGCCGGTCACCGATCGTGGTGGCTCCCCCGCTGGCTGGCCACGCGCCTGCCCCATGTCGACGTCGAGGGCGAGGCGCTGCACCGCCGGGTGGAGCTCGAGACCTGGCCGCGTCCGCACTCGACCGCGGCCGTCTCCGCCGCCGGGCTCACGCTCGCGACGCCGGAGGGCATCGTCTACAACGACGTCACCGTGGAGCTCCCGGCCGGTGAGTGGCTCGTGGTCCACGGGCCGAGCGGCAGCGGCAAGACCGCGCTGCTGCTCACATTCGCCGGACGCATGGCCTTCGACGAGGGACGGCTGCGCGTGACCGGCCACCTCCTCCCGCAGGAGGCGCGCGACGTCCGCCGCAAGGTCTCGCTCGCGGAGTTCCGCGACGTCAACGACCTCGACCCGAACCTCACCGTCGACCAGCACGTCGCCGAGCGGCTGTCGATCCGCACCCTCGGCCTGTGGGTCTCGCGGTCGAAGGTCGCGCCCGTGCGCGGGCTGATGAACGAGGCCCTGGAGGCGGCCCACGTCGAGCACGGGCTGCCGTTCACCGACGTCGACGGCTCGACGCTCGTCTCCGACCTCTCGCGCCTGGAGCGCAAGACCCTAGGCATCGTCCTCGCCCTGCTGGCCCGGCCGGAGGTGCTCGTCGTCGACGACGCCGACGACCTGCGCGCCACCGAGCACGTCGACCTGCTCTGGTCGACCCTCGCGCACCTGCTGGAGGACCGGCCGACCGCGCTCGTCGCGAGCGTGCAGTCGGCCACCTCTGCCCCCGCCCCGTCCCCGCGGCTCCACCTGCTGGAGCTCGACACCCGACGCACTCTCGATGAGCTGATGATCTGATGCTGCCCACCCCCTCCCTCCCCTGGTTCGAGCTCGCGCGGTTCCGTCGCAGCCGGCTCACCCGCCTGGCCGTGCTCGCCGTCGCGATCGTCCCGCTCTTCTACGGCGCGCTGTACATCTGGGCCAACATCGACCCGACCGGTCGGCTCGACCACGTGAAGGCCGCCGTCGTCAACGAGGACCAGATGGTCGAGGTCGCCGGCCGTGACGGCGAGAAGCAGCCCGTGGCCGTCGGCCGTCAGCTCGCCGCGAACCTCGTCGGCAACGACGACCGCAACAACTACGACTGGGTCCTCACCGACCCCTCCGACGCCCGCAGCGGTCTGGCCGACGGTCGCTACAAGGCGGTCCTCACGATCCCGCGCGACCTGTCGAAGGCGGCGACGTCGACGAGCGGCGACCCCGACGCGGCGGTCCAGGGCCGGCTCGACCTGAAGACGAACGACGCCGTCAACTTCGTGAACGGCCAGATCGCCGACCGCATCCTCGAGGCCGCGAAGTCGTCGCTGAACGCCCAGGTCACGCGCACCTACCTCGACAACCTCTACCTCGGCTTCACCGACATCAAGAGCTCCCTGGAGGAGGCGGCCGACGGCGCGGGCACGCTCGCCGACGGCGCCGGCCGGCTCGGCACCGGAGCCGACCAGCTGGCCGACGGCACCCGTCAGCTCAGCAGCGGTGCGGCGACGCTCGCCGACGGGAACCGGCAGCTCGCGGGCGGTGCGGAGCGGCTCGACGCCGGCGCCGGACAGCTCGCGAACGGTCTCGACCAGCTGCAGGAGCGCACCGCTCCCCTGCCCGGGCAGACCCGCCAGCTCGCCGACGGGGCGGAGCAGGTCGCGGGAGGCGTGGCGCAGCTCGACGCCGTCGTCCAACGCGTGGTGGGCGGCATCAACGGCAGCACCGGCCAGGTCCGAGAGCAGCTGCAGACCCTGGAGACGTCGCTGCGCGACGCCGCGCAGCGGTGCCGCGCCGACGGCGTCCCTGCGGCCACGTGCGCGAACCTCGACGCCGGCGCCGACGCCGCCGCGGCGGCCCGCACGCAGGTCGGCACCGTGACCGGGCGCGCCGACGAGATCGGGCGGCAGTCGGCGCGCCTGAACGATGGAGCGCAGCGCGTCGCGGCGGGCAACCGTCAGCTCGCCGACAACGTCCCGACCCTCGTCGGGGCGATCGGCCAGGCCTCCGACGGCGCCGACCAGCTGCAGTCCGGCACGTCTCAGCTGGCCACCGGCGCCCGCGAGGCGGCCGGTGGTGCAGATCGGCTCGCGAGCGGGGCCAGCCGTCTGACCGACGGTGCCGACCAGCTCAGCGACGGCGCAGGCGCGTTGCGCGACGGCGCACTGCGACTGCAGGACGGTCTGACCGACGGCAGCGAGCAGGTGCCCGACTACACGAAGGACCAGCGCGAGAAGCTCGCCAAGACCGCGGCCACCCCGGTCACCGACGCCGCCGACCGGCTCAACGCCGTCGCGTCGTACGGCGAGGGCCTCGCGCCGTACTTCATGGCGCTCGCGCTGTGGGTGGGCGCCATGTCGATCTACCTCCTGCTGCGCCCGGTCTCCGCGCGCGCGATCGCCTCGACGACGAGCGCTGTACGCACGGCGCTGGCCGGGTTCGTGCCAGGGGCCGCGCTGTCGGTCGTGCAGGCCGTGCTGCTGGTCGGCGTGCTGCTCGGGATCGTCGGCGTCGACGCCTCGCAGCCAGGCCTGCTCCTCGGTCTGGCATTGCTCACCGGGCTGGTGTTCACCGCCATCAACCAGACCTTCATCGCCTGGTTCGGCGGGGCCGGACGCTTCCTGGCGATCGTGTTCGTCTGCCTGCAGCTGACCGCTGCGGGCGGGACCTACCCGATCGAGACCTCACCGTCGTTCTTCGGCTTCCTGCACGCGCTGCTGCCCATGACCTACGCGGTGCACGGGCTGCGCGCGGCGACGGCAGGTGGCACCACGGGTGTCGCGTTCGACGTCTTCGTGCTGGTCGTGTTCGCCGTGGGTGCGCTCGCCCTCACCGCGTTGGCGGCGAAGCGTCGCGAGCGCGTGACGATGACCGCCCTGCACCCGACGCTCCAGGTCTGACAGGTCGCCCGACCAGATCGTGGCAGCACCCGCGCGACGAGGGCACTCACGGTCCTCTCACGAGATCCTCACACAATCTTGATGCTCTTCTGTGACGTCCTGAACGGCGTTCACCTCGATGCGGGCGCACCCTGAAAGGGCAGCCCCATCGGGGGGCCATCACCGTGGAGGAATGCCATGTGGACCACTGCGCAGCGCCGTCGCCTGACCGAGACCCCGTACGCCGATGCCCTCGACCGACATGCCGGGGCCGGCATCGCCTCGTTCCACGCGCTGCCCATCGGTTCGCTCGCCCACGCGCCCGATGGCGACGACTCCGCACTCGCTGAGCGCACCCGTCGGCTCTTCGGGAGCTACCTGGCGACCGAGCTGACCCTCGGCTCGCCCGAGCTCGACTCCTTCTTCCGCGCCCACCGCCAGCTCGCGCGGTCGCGGCGGCTGACGGCGGAGGCCTTCGGCGCCGACGACACCCAGTACGTCACCACGGGCACGACGGGCGCCAACCAGGTGGCGCTGGAGGCGCTGCGCGTCGCCGGCGCCCGGGTGCTCGTCGACCGCTCGGTGCACCAGTCCATCCACTTCGCCCTCGACCGCCTCGGCGCCGACGTCCTGTACGCACCGACGTCGCCGACGGACACCGAGCACGGCGTCATCACCGCGCTGCGCGAGGCGAAGGCCGCCGGGGTGGAGGTCGACGTCGTGGTCGTCGGGGTGTCCGCCTACGACGGGTCCCTGGTGCAGATGCGTCGCTTCCTGGGCGCGCTGCAGGAGCTGACCGCCGAGTCGGGCTGCCGGGTGCTCGTCGACGAGGCCTGGACGGCGATCCACGCGTTCCACCCGTGGCTGCGGCGGCTCACCGCCATCCACGCGATCCGCGAGACGCTCGCGGAGCACCCCGACTGGCCGGCGTCGTTCCTCGTGACGCACTCGACCCACAAGTCGATGCTCGCGCTGAGGCAGGGCTCGTACCTGCACGTCATCGGGCCGGACACGCTCAAGGCCACCGTGCGCGCGGCGCTGTACCGCGTCCACACCACGAGCCCGTCGCTGCCGGTGCTCGCGAGCCTCGACATCGCGCGCGCCCACGCCGTCGCCGAGGGGACCGCCCTCGTCGAGAGAGCCCTCGCGCAGGCCGACCGGCTCAGGGAGCTCGCGCGCCGGGTCCCGTGGCTGGCCGAGCACCGGCCGGTGGCCACCACGAGCGCGTACCTCGCGGACCCGATGAAGGTGCACCTCGACCTCGGGACGCCCGAGCGCGCCCAGGAGGTGCGCGCGGCCCTGTTCGACGAGTACGGCATCTTCGTCTCGCGGCAGGACGGCTCGACGCTGCTGTTCACGATGCACGTCGGCGTGACCCCCGAGCAGGTCGACCTGCTGGTCGAGGCGCTGGAGAGCGTGTGCTGCCTCGATGCCCCGGAGTGCTCCTGCGGCGACGAGCGGTACATCATCGCCTACCCGCCGGGGATCCCCCTGCAGGTGCCGGGCGAGCAGCTGTCCGCGCCGCCGTCGCGACGGGCGGGCGAGGAGCTGTACTCGACGTTCTGAGCTGCCTGCCCTGCCACCTGCGGTCTCGCCGAGCTCGACGAGGGGTCAGCGGGCGCAGGCGGGGGCGTCGACGACCGGCAGCGGGGCCGGGACGCCGAGCGACGGCATGCCGAGGGAGACCGCGGGGCGCACCTCGGTGCGACCCTGGCGGGCCTCCCACGCGTCGCCGGCCCGTGTGCGGCGGTAGGAGACGACCTCGGCGTCGCTGACGAGGTGGTGCGGTGCGGCGTGCGTGACGGTGACCTCGACGAGGTCGCCGGGGCGCACGTCGTGCCCGCCGGGGGCGAAGTGAACGAGCCGGTTGTCGCGCGCGCGGCCGGTGAGGCGCTGGGTCTCGTGGTCCTTGCGGCCGCCGGCGGCGCTGTGGTCGGAGACGAGCAGCTCGACGGTGCGGCCCTCGAGCCGCTGGTTCTCGGCCCAGGCGGTCTCCTCGACGGCTGCCGCGAGGCGCATGTAGCGCTCCTGCACGACTTCCTTGGGCAGCTCGGGCAGGTCGGCGGCTGGCGTGCCCGGCCGGCGCGAGTACTGGAAGGTGAACGCGCTCGCGAACCGCGCCTGCCGGACGACGTCGAGCGTCTCGGCGAAGTCCTCCTCGGTCTCGCCGGGGAACCCGACGATGATGTCGGTGGTGATCGCGGCGTCGGGCATCGCCTGGCGCACGCGGTCGAGGATGCCGAGGTACTTCTCCTTGCGGTAGGAGCGCCGCATCGCCTTCAGCACCCGGTCGGAGCCGGACTGCAGCGGCATGTGCAGCTGCGGCATGACGTTGGGCGTCTCGGCCATCGCAGCGATGACGTCGTCGGTGAAGTCCTTCGGGTGCGGGCTCGTGAAGCGCACCCGCTCCAGGCCCTCGATCTCCCCGCACGCGCGCAGGAGCTTGCCGAACGCGAACCGGTCGCCCAGCTCCACGCCGTAGGCGTTGACGTTCTGGCCGAGCAGCGTCACCTCGACGACGCCGTCGGCGACGAGCGCCTCGACCTCCGCGAGCACGTCGCCGGGTCGGCGGTCCTTCTCCTTGCCGCGCAGGGCGGGGACGATGCAGAAGGTGCACGTGTTGTTGCAGCCGACGCTGATGGAGACCCAGGCGGCGAACACGGAGTCGCGCTTGGTGGGCAGCGTCGACGGGAAGACCTCGAGCGACTCGAGGATCTCGACCTGCGACTCCTCCTGCACCCGCGCCCGCTCGAGCAGGACCGGCAGCGAGCCGATGTTGTGCGTGCCGAAGACGACGTCGACCCAGGGGGCACGCTTCGTGATGGTGTCGCGGTCCTTCTGCGCAAGGCAGCCCCCGACGGCCACCTGCATGCCGGGGTGCTGGGCCTTGAGACTCGCGACGTGCCCGAGGTTCCCGTACAGCTTGTTGTCGGCGTTCTCCCGCACGGCGCACGTGTTGAACACGACGAGGTCGGGGATCGCGGCGCCCTCGTCGGCGTCCGACGTGTGCTTGGCGTACCCCGCGGTCTCCAGGAGCCCCGACAGCCGCTCGCTGTCGTGGACGTTCATCTGGCACCCGTAGGTGCGCACCTCGTAGGTCTTCGCCGTCGGCGTCGCTGCAGCAGTCATGACCGCTCAATCGTACGTGCCGGGCGACACCCCTTGGACGACGGCGGGCGTCGACGCTCAGCGACCGTGAGGTCACTGCACGCCGACGCCCGTCGTGGGTCGCAGGTCAGGGACGGATGGCGTCCCGCTGCATCTGCTGGCGCAGCTCGCTCGGCGCCGGGGTGGCGCTCTGCGTGCGGGCGGTCGCCTGCTCGGGCACCGGCTGCGGGAGCGGCTGGCACACGACGTCGGCGCGGTTGCCCGACACCCGTCGCGGCAGCTTGCCGGTGAGCAGGTAGTCGGCGATGCGGTTGTCGGTGCACGCGTTGCCGCCGAGCGACCCCGAGTGGGTCGTGCCGCCGGAGACCGCCACCAGGCGCGCGCCGGGGTAGCGCTTGCGGACCTCGATGCTGCCCGGGTACGGCGTGGCGGCGTCGTACGTCTCGTTGATCATCAGCACGCTCGTCGACTTCGCACCCTTCACCCGGACGGGCTGGTGCGCCTTGGCCGGCCAGTGGCGGCACGGCTCGTTGTACCAGGCGTTCGCCCACGTCTCGAACGGCGCGATCGCGTCGAGCGCCCAGTTGTCGCGCGCCCACTTCTCCCAGCTCGTCGGCCAGGCGGCGTCCGTGCACTGGACGCCCAGGTACACCGCATAGCCGTTGTCGTCGCCGTAGCCGCTCGCGTCGAGGTACGCGGCCTTCAGCGACGCGACGTCGCCCTGGTTGACGAAGTCGGAGAAGACCTGCGCCAGGTCGGTCCACGTCGACTGGTAGTAGCCGGCGTACAGGAAGGAGTCGTTCCACTCGCTGCCACCCAGACGGTTGCCGTCGGCGTCCGCGACGGGCTCGTCGTAGAGCTTCTCCTGCGTGTCGTAGAAGAGGTTGCGGACGGCGCGGGTGGTCGTGCCGAGGTGGTAGACGTCGTCGTAGCGGGCGATCCAGGCGAACCAGCGGTTCACGTTCTTGTCGAACGGCTCGTTCTGGTTCAGGTTGCCCTGGTACCAGACGTCGCGCGGGTCGACCGTGCCGTCGAAGATCATGCGGCGCACGTGCGACGGGAACAGCGAGGAGTACACCTGGCCGAGGTAGGTGCCGTAGGAGAAGCCGTAGTAGTTGATCCGCTTCTGGCCGAGCGCGATGCGGATCTGGTCGAGGTCCTTCGCCACGTCACGGGTCGTGAGGTGGTCGAGGATCGGCCCGTTCTTCTCGGCGCACGCCGTCGTGTAGGCGTTCGTGCGCGCGAACCACGCGTCGCGGATCTCGGTGGTGCTCGGCTCGTAGCGGGGACGGTCGTACCCGCCGTAGCTCGGGTCGCACGAGACGGCCGGAGCGCTCTGGCCGACGCCTCGCGGGTCGAAGCCGATCCAGTCGTAGGCTGCACCGGCGTTCTTCGGGATCGCGCCGCCCAGGCGCGACAGGCCGAGGCCAGAGCCGCCCGGTCCGCCCGGGTTCACGAGCACGCCACCCTGGTACTTGCTGCGGGCCACCGTGTGCTTCACGCGCGAGATCGCGATGGTGATCTTCGTGCCGCGCGGCTTCGCGTAGTCGAGCGGCACCTTGACGCGGGCGCACTGGGCACCGGCGCGCACGAGCCCAGGGCCGCTGTCACCGAACGACGCACACGAGCCCCAGCTGACCGACGGCGCCTGGGCCGCAGCGCTCGGCGGTGCTGCCTCCGCCGTCGCGGGCAGCGCGAGCGTGAGCGCGCCGACCGAGACGATCGCGAGCGCACCGGACATCCACTTCTTCATCCGACATCCTCCACCGTGAGAGGTTCCTCCCCGATGGAGGACCGTCGGACACCGTCACACGCGGTGGATGCGGGGCGCAACCACCCGAAGGTCACGATCGTGAAAACTTCACGACCGTCACCGGCACGGTCAGGACGTCGGAGCGGCGATCTCCAGCGCGATCCCGTCGGGGTCTCGGAACTCCAGGATCGCCTGCCCGCCGACGTCCTTGACGTCCTCGTGCAGGATGCCGAGGTCGTCGAGCACCGCGACGGCGTGGTCGAGCGCAGCGCGGTCGGCGACGGCGAGGCTGAGGTGGTCGAGCCCGATCCGGTCCTCGTCGAAGGAGTCGTCGCCTGGAGCGACCGGGCGCAGGCCGAGCAGCCCTCCGGGGAACCGGTAGATGACGCCACCGAAGAGGAAGGAGAGCTGCTCCCGCGTCTGCTCGTCGGGGTCCTCCGGCAGCTCGAACGCGACGTCGAAGCCGAAGACATCGTCGTAGAAGCGGCGCGAGACGTCGATGTCGCGGACGGTGAGGCGGACGTGGGCGAAGTCGGTGGCGGCGATGGGCACGAGGGCTCCTTGGAGTGGGCGGGACGTGCCTCCACGCTCACACGGGTCGGGCCCGACCGCGACGCGAACGCCGGCCTCAGAGGTCGGCGAGCAGCTGACGCATGCGGTCGATCTCGGCCGTCTGGTCCGCCGCGATGCTGGTCGCCAGCTCGTTGACCTGCAGGTCCGCACCCTCGCGCACCACCGTGTCGACCATCTCGATGGCGCCCTGGTGGTGCATGATCATCAGCTCCAGGAACAGCCGGTCGAAGTCCTTCCCGCGCGAGGCCTCGAGCTCCTCCAGCTGCGCCTCGCTCGCCATCCCGGCCATGTCGTGGACGTCGCCGCCGTGCGAGCCGTGGCCACCGTGGCGGCCCATCGGGATGTTGCCACCTTCGATCTGCTCCTTTGTCGGCGCGTCGAGACCCTGGTCGGTGAGCCACCCGGCCATGAAGACGATCTCGGGGCGCTGGGCCCCGTCGATGCGGTCGGCCATGGTGCGCACGGCCCTGCTCCCCCGAGCGTCGGGGGCGAGCTGCGCCATCTGCAACGCCTGCGCGTGGTGCGGGATCATCATCTGCACGAACTCGACGTCGGCATCGTTCGCCCGCGCCCGCTCGATCTCCGGCGCCTCGTCGAGCACCTCGGCCTTCTCGCCCGGCTTGCCCGGCTGGATCACGGCACCGTCGACCTGCCGTGACCGGTCGTCACCCGAGCAGCCCGAGAGCAGCACCGCCGACGCGGCCAGCGCCACCGTGACGCCCCGCAGAGGTCGTCGCATCCGAGTCCCCTTCCCCCGAAGTGGAGCCGTCATCAGATCGTCATCGACGGACCCGCGCGGGCCCTTGTCGCCGTGACGGCTTTCGGGTGAGGATAGCCGGACATCGGGGGAAGGACACACCACATGCGTCATGCACGCAGACGGGCCACGACGGCCCTGCTCGGAGCCGCCGCCACCGGCGCGCTCACCACCGCACTGCTCTCGCCCTTGGCCGCCGTGGCCGAGGAGAGGACCGAGGAACGGGTCGAGACCCGCCCCTCGAAGGAGTGCAAGGGCGAGCGCACGTTGTCGGAGGCCGACCGCCTCGCCGGCAACTGCCTGCCCGGCAACGACACGGCACGGATGAACGCCAGCGGCGTCGACCTCGCACCCGGCGAGGAGGCCAGCAGCGCCAACGTCAAGCGCCTCGCCACCATCGCCAAGCAGGGCGCCTTCGCCTCGGAGGATGCCCTCAACAGCGACCTCGCGTTCCAGGGTAAGTACGCCTTCGCGGGCAACTACAACGGCTTCACGGTGTACGACATCTCCAAGCCGGCGAAGCCGAAGACCGTCGCGCAGGTCGTGTGCGCCGGGGCCCAGAACGACGTCTCCGTGTACGACGACGTGCTCATCCTCAGCACCGACTCCTCGCGCAGCGACTCCTCGTGCGAGAGCACCGCCCAGTCGGCGACCATCAAGGACTCGTGGGAGGGCATCAAGGTCTTCGACATCTCCGACCCGCGCCGTCCGGAGTACGTGGCCGCGGTCGAGACGCCGTGCGGCTCGCACACGCACACGCTCGCGCCCGGCAAGAGCAAGGGCGCGAAGGGCAAGGGCAAGGTCGACGACCTCTACGTCTACGTGTCCTCGTACGCGCCGAACGCGGCGTTCCCGGACTGCCAGCCGCCGCTGGACTCCATCAGCGTCGTCAAGGTGCCGCTGAAGAAGCCGTCCACGGCGCGCATGATCTCCCAGCCCGTGCTGTTCCCCGACGGCGGCAACCCGGCCGGCGGGTACTCGCGGGAGACGAGCGGCTGCCACGACCTCACGGCCTACCCGAGCAAGGACATCATGGCGGGCGCCTGCATGGGCGACGGCATCCTGCTCGACATCGAGGACCGGGAGAAGCCGAAGGTCACCGAGAACGTCCGCGACACCGAGAACTTCGCGTTCTGGCACTCGGCGACCTTCAACAACGACGGCACGAAGGTCGTGTTCACCGACGAGCTGGGCGGCGGTGGCGCGCCCACCTGCAACCCGACGGTCGGCGACACCAAGGGCGCCAACGGGATCTACGACATCACCCGCTCCGGCGACCTGGAGTTCAAGAGCTACTACAAGATCCCCCGGACCCAGGCCAACACCGAGAACTGCGTCGCCCACAACGGCTCGCTGGTCCCGGTGAAGGGCAAGGACATCATGGTCCAGGCCTGGTACCAGGGTGGCTGGTCGATGTACGACTTCACCGACTCGGCCAACCCGAAGGAGATCGCGTGGCACGACCGTGGCCCGAACGACGCCGAGCGTCTCGTGGTCGGCGGTCCGTGGTCGACGTACTACTACAACGGCCACATCTACTCCAACGAGATCCAGCGAGGTTTCGAGGTGTTCCGCGTCGACGACCGTCGCATCAAGGGAGCCGAGCGGGTGAGGTTCAAGGAGCTCAACCCGCAGAGCCAGCCGCGCTACCGCGAGTAGGTCTCCCACCCTCGCGGTCCTGAGACGTCGGCCGCCGTGCGCAGCTCCCCTGCGACGGCGGCCGACGTGTGTCCGGACGGTTGCCGACGTCCCGCCGGCCGTCGCGTCAGGTGACGATTCGATTGCGGACTTGCAGGACGGGGCGGTGTCGCGGATAGGTTGTCGGCCATGGCTGACACACCCATGGTGGCCATGCGGGGGGTCCAGAAGCACTTCGGGTCCCTGCATGTGCTGCAGGACATCGAGCTCGACGTCGCACGCGGCGAGGTCGTCGTCGTGATCGGGCCGTCGGGCTCGGGCAAGTCGACGCTCTGCCGGACGATCAACCGCCTCGAGACGATCGACGCGGGCGAGATCACCGTCGACGGCGAGCCGTTGCCGGCCGAGGGCAAGGCCCTCGCCCAGCTGCGCGCCGACGTCGGGATGGTGTTCCAGTCCTTCAACCTCTTCGCCCACAAGACGGTGCTCGAGAACGTGACCCTTGGCCCGATCAAGGTGCGCGGACAGTCGAAGTCCGACGCCGAGGCGCGCGCCATGGAGCTGCTGCGCCGGGTCGGCGTCGACTCGCAGGCGCAGAAGCTGCCGGCCCAGCTCTCCGGAGGCCAGCAGCAGCGGGTCGCGATCGCGCGGTCGCTGGCCATGGAGCCGAAGGTCATGCTCTTCGACGAGCCGACGTCGGCCCTGGACCCGGAGATGATCAAGGAGGTCCTCGACACGATGGTCGACCTCGCCCAGGGCGGCATGACGATGATCGTCGTCACCCACGAGATGGGCTTCGCCCGTACGGCCGCCGACCGCGTCGTGTTCATGGCCGACGGCCGGATCGTCGAGCAGAACACCCCGCACGAATTCTTCAGCGCTCCGCGCTCCGACCGTGCGAAGGACTTCCTCGGCAAGATCCTCAACCACTGAGCCTCCTGGAAGTACCCAACCAACCGATCGAGGGGAACACACCATGAAGGTGCGCACCATCAAGCTGGCCGCGGTCGCGGCGGCGGTCGTACTGGCCGCGTCGGCCTGCGGCAACGCAGGCGAGGACGACGGCACGACCGCGTCCGGCAACGAGTACGAGGTCGTCGACAGCCCGGACTTCGAGGCTGGCACGCGCATGGCCGACCTGGCCGAGGCCGGCACGGTCAAGATCGGCGTGAAGTTCGACCAGCCCGGTGTCGGCTTCCGCGCCGCCGGGTCGGACACGCCGACCGGCATCGACCCGGAGCTCGGCAAGATCATCGCCGGCCAGCTCGGCATCGAGCCTGACAAGATCGAGTGGGTCGAGACCATCTCCGACAACCGCGAGCCGTTCCTGCAGAACGGCACGGTCGACTTCGTCATCGCGTCGTACTCGATCACCGACGAGCGTCGCAAGGTCGTCGGCCAGGCCGGCCCGTACTACGTGACGGGGCAGAGCCTGCTCGTCGCGAAGGACGACGACTCCATCAACGGCCCGGACGACCTGTCGGGCAAGAAGGTCTGCTCCGTCACTGGCTCGACGTCGATCAAGACCGTCGAGGAGGAGTACGGGGCCACGCCTGCCGGCTTCGACACCTACTCCGAGTGCGTCGACCAGCTGAAGAACGGCTCGGTCGACGCGGTCACCACCGACGGTGCGATCCTGCTGGGCTACGCGGCCCAGGCGCCCGACGAGCTGAAGGTCGTCGGCGAGCCGTTCTCGGAGGAGCGCTACGGCGTCGGCTACAGCAAGGACGCCCCGGAGCTGTGCCAGTTCCTGAACGACAGCATCGAGAAGGCGTACGACGACGGAGACTTCGAGAAGGCCTTCGACGCGACGCTCGGCAAGTCGGGCAACGACGTCCCGGCGAAGCCGACGCTCGACGCCTGCGCCTGATCCCCGCGGCGGTCGCCGGGCCCACGACAGGCCCGGCGACCGTCGCTCCACCCTGCGATCCCCCACGGAGGTGACGTGGACGCGTTCACCGAGAACTTCGACCTGGTGCTCTCCGGCTTCGGCGAGACGCTGAAGCTGCTCGTCGTGTCAGGGCTCATCGCCCTCGTCGTCGGCACGCTCGTCGCGGTCGCGCGCGTCTCCCCCGTGCCCGTCCTGCGTGGTGTCGGCATCGGCTACGTGACGATCTTCCGCAACACGCCGCTGCTCGTGCTCATCCTGCTGACCTACTACGGGCTGCCCGAGCTCGGCATCGACTTCGGCTTCTTCGTCATGGTCACGATGGCGATGGGCCTGTACACGGCCGCCTTCGTCACCGAGGCGATCCGGTCGGGCATCAACGGCATCGGCCTCGGCCAGGCCGAGGCGGCCCGCTCGCTCGGCATGCCGTTCTCCCTGACGATGACGCAGGTGGTCCTGCCGCAGGCGTTCCGGCTCACCGTGCCGCCGCTGGCGAGCGTGATGATCGCGCTGACGAAGAACACGTCGCTCGCGGCCGTCTTCGGCATCGCCGAGGCGACCTTCCGCATGAAGGGGCTGAGCAACGACTACGCCAGCGAACGGGTGGTCATCTTCGCCGGGATCGCGCTCGGCTACATCCTCATCGTCGAGCTGATCTCCTTCGGCGCCAACCGCTTCGAGAAGGCCTGGAGGGTCGCATGAGCAACGCCTCGGTCCTGTTCGACGTGCCCGGCCCGCGGGCCGCACGTCGCCACCGCATCGCCGGCGTCGTCACCGTCGTCGGCATCCTCGCCCTGCTCGCGCTCGTCGTCTGGAAGCTCTGGTCGGAGGACCAGCTGACAGCGCAGCAGTGGGAGCCGTTCGTCACGCCACGCCTCGTCGACCTGCTGCTGCAGGGTCTGCTGGACACGCTGCGTGCCGCCGGACTCGCCATCGTCGGCGCGGTCGTGCTGGGTGTCCTGCTGGGCGTCGGCAAGCTCAGCGACCGCGCCGTGGTGCGGTGGCCGTCGTGGCTCGTGGTCGAGTTCTTCCGCGCCGTCCCGCTCTTGCTGCTCATCATCTTCGTGTGGGGGCTGGCCGGGAACCCGAACGGCGTCATCTTCCCGCTGGTGGTCGGGCTGGTGCTCTACAACGGCTCCGTCCTCGCCGAGGTGTTCCGCGCCGGCATCAACGCGGTGCCGCGCGGGCAGGCCGAGGCCGGGTACGCGCTCGGGCTCACGAAGTCGACCGTCACGCGGATCGTCCTGCTGCCGCAGGCGGTGAAGATCATGTTCCCGTCGATCATCAGCCAGTGCATCGTCGTCCTCAAGGACACCAGCCTCGGGTACGCGATCCTCGCGCCGGGACTCACCGTGGCCGGTCGGGACATCTTCCGGACGTTCGACAACCGTCTGGCCACCGCGCTCGTGCTCGCGGCGATCTACATCGTGCTGAACCTGCTGCTGACCTGGCTGGGTGGCGTGGTGCAACGGCGTTACGTCGGCGGAAAGCGCACCGAGCTGGTCGGAGGCATCGTGCAGGGGCAGCCCGACGGCGGCGGCAGCGGCACCGGCGCCACCACCGGCGCGTGAGCCTCAGCGCTTCTTGGGCGTGACCCAGAGGTGGATGGTGCCGGCCACGGTGACCGTGCCGTCCTTCAGGGCGGCCGTGACGCGGACCGGGACGTCGGGGCCGTCGGCCCAGGCCTCGGGGTCGGACTCGGCGGTGCAGACGAGGTCGCCGTCGGACTTCGCCAGGTACTGCACGTCCATGCCCTTGGGCAGCCAGCGGTGGTCGCTCGGGCAGGTCGCCTCGGCGAGCAGTCCCATGGCGGCCTCGAGACCGTTGCACGCTGCGATCGCGTGCACGGTGCCGATGTGGTTCTGCACGCTGCGCCGCTTGGGGATGGTGATCTGCGCGAAGTGCGGCTTCATCTCCTCCACGCGGAGGTGGATCGAGGCGAAGTAGGGCGCCTTTTGTCCGTAGAAGATCGAGAACAGGCGCTTGCCCTGCGGGAGCGCTGACATCTTCTGGTACACGTCGAGGGTGCTGGGCATGCGCGCGAGTCTAGGACGCTGACAGCGACGCTGTCTGCGTCGCCGGGCCGAGTGTGGCGAACCGCTCAGTAGGGTGAGGCCGTGAACCTGTCGATGACGTCGTACGCGCTGCTCGGTCTGCTCGCGTTCGACGACATGTCGCAGACGACGGGTCTGACGGGCTACGAGCTGAAGCAGCGGGCGGACCGCACGCTCAAGTTCTACTGGACGTCGCCGGCGATGAGCCAGATCTACACCGAGCTCGACAAGCTGCTGGAGCGTGACCTCGTGCACGCCGTGGAGCACGTCGAGGGCCGTCGCACGACCCGCCGGTTCCGGATCAGCGACGAGGGTCGCAGCCAGGTCGAGCGCTGGTTGTCAGCGCCCGTCGACGACCCGTTCCCGGTGCTCAAGCACCCGGTGGCGTTGCGCCTGCTGATGGGCCATCTGACGTCGGCCGAGCACGTGCAGGAGATGCTCGAGGACTACCTGATCCGCCTCGCAGACCGGCGGCGTGAGCTCGAGACCGTCCGTGAGCTGCTGGGCGACGTCGAGGAGGTGCGGTACGCCGCGCGCGTGGCCGAGTGGGGGTTGTCGTACTACGACAGCGAGCGCGAGATCGTCGAGCGGATCCGGCGCGACGTCGAGGAGCGCGGCTGAACCGCGCTCCTCGACGGGTCGCTCAGGTGGAGACCAGCGGGTCCCACGTGACGCCGGAGTCGTCGGCGTCGAGCTCCTCGCGGACGACGTCGAAGGCGACCTGCGGTGAGTACCCCTTGCGGGCGAGCATGCCGGTGAGCCTGCGGATGCGGGTGGTGTCGTCGAGACCGCGCAGGGAGCGCAGCTTCTTCTGCACCAGCCGGTGGGCCGCCTGACGTTCGGCGTCGGGGTCGACGTCGGCGAGCACGTCGCGGGCGAGGTCGTCGGCGATGCCCTTGCGGCGCAGCTCGAGGGCGAGCACCTTGGTGGCGAGCCCCTTGCTGCGCGAGCGTGACTCGACCCAGGCCCGCGCGAACGCGGCGTCGTCGACGAGGCCGACCTCCTCGAACCGGTCGAGCAGGCGGGCCGCGACGTCGTCGGGCACGTGCTTGCGGGCCAGTGCCTCGGCGAGCTCGGCGCGGCTGCGCGGCGAGTCGGTCAGCTTGTTCAGCAGGATGGTCCGGGCGACCGACTCGACGTCGGCGTCCGGGTCCTGCTGGACGTCACGTGGCGCGTCGGTCGGCGCCGGCGGCTCGTGTCCCCCGGCCACGCTCAGAACTCCGTGGCCGGCAGGTCGACGTCGTCGACCTCCTCGTCGAGCTGTGCACCGACACCGAGGTGCTCCTTGACGCGCTTCTCGAGCTCCTCGGCGAGGTCGGGGTTGTCCTTGAGGAACTGGCGTGCGTTCTCCTTGCCCTGGCCGAGCTGGTCGCCCTCGTACGTGTACCAGGCGCCGGCCTTGCGGACCATGCCCGTCTCGACGCCGACGTCGATCAGGCTGCCCTCGCGGCTGATGCCCTGGCCGTACATGATGTCGAACTCGGCCTGCTTGAAGGGCGGCGCGAGCTTGTTCTTGACGACCTTGACGCGGGTGCGGTTGCCGACCATGTCGGTGCCGTCCTTGAGCGTCTCGATGCGGCGGACGTCGAGACGGACCGAGGCGTAGAACTTGAGCGCCTTGCCGCCCGTGGTGGTCTCGGGCGAGCCGAACATGACGCCGATCTTCTCGCGCAGCTGGTTGATGAAGATGGCGGTGGTGCCGGAGCCGTTGATGGCACCGGTCATCTTGCGCAGCGCCTGGCTCATGAGACGGGCCTGCAGACCGACGTGGCTGTCGCCCATCTCGCCGTCGATCTCGGCCCGGGGCACGAGGGCGGCGACGGAGTCGATGACGATGATGTCGAGCGCGCCGGAGCGGATGAGCATGTCGGCGATCTCGAGCGCCTGCTCACCGGAGTCGGGCTGGGAGACCAGCAGCGCGTCGGTGTCGACGCCCAGCTTGCGGGCGTAGTCGGGGTCGAGCGCGTGCTCGGCGTCGATGAAGGCCGCGACGCCACCGGCCTTCTGGGCATTGGCCACGGCGTGCAGCGCGACCGTCGTCTTGCCGGAAGACTCCGGGCCGTAGATCTCGACGATGCGCCCACGCGGCAGGCCGCCGATGCCGAGCGCGATGTCGAGGGCGGTGGCGCCGGTGGGGATGACGCTGACCGGGACGCGGCCCTTCTCACCGAGGCGCATGACGGCGCCCTTGCCGTAGTTGCGGTCGATCTGGGCGATCGCGTTGTCGATCGCCTTCTCGCGCTGGTCGCTCGTCACGGCGGTGACGGGCGCGAGGGGGGACTTGGGAGGCATGCGCTGGTCCGTTCTGCTCGGTGGGTGGCCGGTCGTCTACGACGCTAGGGGCCACCTCAGACATCTGGAGCCTCGTCGACCCCGCCTGTGGACAGCGACACCCTTCGCGTCAACCGTGTGCACAACCGTAGTACGAACACCTGTTCGAGTGGGTGCGACACGCCGGGACGTGCGTGTGTGGCGTTTCCGGGGTCGCCGCTGCGCTGCCTCGGCCTTCGCTGGGGCTGGTCACCGAAAGGGCCTCGACCGGGCGGCTGGCATCGGCGCTGGTCCGGGGTCTCGGGCTGTGGCTCGCGCTCGGGGTCGCCGCAGGATTCTGCGTTGGCTACGGGATCCCGTCGTGAACGCATCATCCTTCGGCCACGACACCCCTATCGGTGGATCTTCAACCGCAGGACGGTTCCTGAGGGTGCAGGTCCACCGATGGTGGCGGAGGGTCACTCGACCTACACGGAGGACCCGGACGAGGAGGCCTCGTCCTGGGTGGTGCTGCCGGACGGGGCCTGGTCGAGGCCGTCGGTGCCCGTGCCGTCCTGCGACGGGGGTGCGAGCTGGCCGTCGGGCGGAGTGGGGAGCTGACCGTCCTGGCCCATCGGGCCGCCGGCGCCGCCCGGGCCGGTCTGTCCCGTCGGACCGCCCTGCGAGGTCGTGCCCGGCGACGACGCGGGGCCCTGGCCGGCGACGGCGTGGCCGGTGGCGAAGCCGCCGCCGAAGAGGGCGAGGGCGAGCACCACCGCGCCGGCGGCGACGGCAGCGGTCCGGCGTGGGCGCTCGGAGCTCGGCTCGACCGGCTCGTCGTCGGGCCGCGCGAGCACGACCGTCTGCGGAGCGGTCGGGTGCTCGACGGTGTCGTCGACGTCGTGGGGGCGGATGGTGTCCGTGGTGCTCATCGTGGCTCCTTCGTCGGACCACTCGGCCCGTCGACCTCCACGATGGTCGGGCACCTTCAGCGATCGCCGTGCCCTCCCTGTGCGTCGCCCATGAGGGGCAGGCCTCAGCGCTCGCGCGCGGGAAGCTCCAGGCTGGCGTGGACGGCGCGCCACACGACCTTGGGGTCGACACCCGCCTCGAGGGCCTCGCTGGCCGTCCGGCCGTCGAGCTCGGCCATGACCTGCGTCGCGGCCCAGACCCGCGCGTACCCCGGGCCGAGGTGGAGGGTCATCCGCTCCCAGAACTCGCTGTGCCTCATCGCGGCCAGCATGCCACGCGACACCCGGCGTCGGCGGGCCGGCCGTCAACCCAGCGCGACGATCTCGGCGAGCAGCCGGCGGTCGAGCGGACGGTCGGCGTGGATGATCCCGGCCGGGCCGTCGGCCCACGGCTCGACGTGGACCCGCTCGAGACCGGCCTGCTCGCTCACGCGGCCCGAGGCCGGGTTCGTCTCCATCGATCGCGCGACGACGGGCCAGTCGGGCTGCGTGCGATGCGCGGCCCCGAGGGCGACGCTCGCGACCCACGTGCCGAGGCCGTGGCCCCAGACGCTCGGCGCGAGCCGGAAGCCCAGGTTCCACCAGCCGCCGCGGGGCGACACCCCACCGGTCCCGACGACGTCGCCGCGCACGGTGACGGCCCACTCCCCCAGGCCGCTCTCGCGCCAGTCGCGCTCGGCACGCTCGGCCAGCGCGACGCTGCGCTCGCGCTCGACGAACACGCCCTCGGGGAAGTGTCGCCAGGTCTCAGGATCGGAGTAGACGGCGTGCACGGCGTCGACGTCGTCGAGCACGAGCGGACGCAGGCCCCAGTCCGACGGGTTCATCGCGACACCACTACGGGTCCCGTCGTCGCCACCATGGCGTCAGCATGGCAGGCGCGCCCCGACGGACGGACGTCAGGCTCGGACCGCGTGCGTCAGGCCGCGGAGGCCGAGACCTCGCCCGGGGTGATGGTCGAGACGCTCGCGAGGTCGGTGGCCTCCTCGATGGCCAGCAGCGTGCTGACGTCGAGCAGGACCTTGCTGAGCGGGACGTCGAGCGCGGCGGCGAGAGCCGCGAGCAGCTCCGAGCTCGGCTCCTTCTGCCCGCGCTCGACCTCGGAGATGTAGCCGAGCGACACCCGCGCCTTGGCGGACACGTCGCGGAGCGTGAGTCCCTGCGCGACCCGGCGGGCGCGCAGCACCTCACCGACCAGCTGCCTCATGGCGGTCATGGTCCACCTCCTCCGCGTGGGTCACGTCGGGATCAACGTCGCTCGACCGGAGGTGATTCCCCGGTCTCGTGACAGGTCCTACTCACAGAGCGTAGCGACCAGGGACGACAGCGCAGCACCGACCGTCCCCCGACGGACGGCGTCGCGGTCGCCGTCGAGGTGCAGCGGCTCCGACCGCAGGCGGTGGTCGGGTCCGTCGAGGCCGACGAAGACGGTGCCGGCCGGCTTGGCCTCGTTCGGCCCCGGGCCGGCCACGCCCGTCGTCGCGATGCCCCAGTCGGCGTCGAGCAGACGTCGCACGCCGTCGGCCATCTGTGCTGCCGTGCCGGGGTCGACGGCCCCTCGCTGCGCCAGGTGCTCGCCGTCGACGCCGAGCACCGACTCCTTGACCCGCGTCGCGTACGACACGACGCCGCCCACGACGACGTCGGACGCGCCGGGCACGTCGACGAGCGCCGCGCACAGCAGGCCGCCCGTGAGGGACTCCGCGCACGCGATCGTCTCGCCCCGCTCCCGCAGGAGCCGGACGGCCTCGACCGCGGCCGGCAGGGGTGTCACGCCGCGCTCTTCGCGTCCCGTCGCAGGGCGATCGCGTCACGGACGTACTGGACGGCCGTGACCACCGTGATGACGAGGGCGGCGGCCATGAGCACGTGGGTGACCCAGCGCAGCACGTCGCTCGCGGTGTTGTCCCACAGCTCGAACGGCAGGACGTAGCCGCCGATCGCGAGGGCCTGCAGCGTCGTCTTGATCTTGCCGCCCTGGCTCGCGGGCATGACGCCGTACTTCTTCACGACGAACCGCATGAGGGTGATGCCCCACTCGCGCACGAGCAGGACGATGGTGACCCACCACCACAGCACGCCGATGATCGACAGGCCGACGAACGCCATGCCGGTGAGCGCCTTGTCGGCGATCGGGTCGGCCAGCTTGCCGAAGTTGGTGACCAAGTTGTGCTTGCGGGCGAGGTCGCCGTCGATCCGGTCGGTGATCATCAGCAGGGCGAACGCGACCCAGGCCCACACGCGCGTCGAGACGTCCTCGCCGTCCTGGGTGAGCAGCAGCCAGCCGAACAGCGGCACGCCGAGGATGCGCACCACCGTGAGGGCGTTGGCGATGTTCAGGTTGCTCGGGACGTGCTGGGGGTCCTGCTGGTGGCTGGCGTGGGCCGGCTCCATGGGTGCCTCTCGCTCGCGGGACGGACGGTTCAGTATGCCCCACCGCGTCGACGGGCGATCTCCTCGCGAGCCTCCTCGACCGACACGGTGGTCCCGAGGCCGAGGGGCGCGGTGTGGATGCGGCGCCCGTCGGGGCTGATCACCTTCACCCGGGGGTCGAGCAGGCCGTCGCGCGACTCGACCCGGATGTCGGCCATCTCGCTCCAGAGCAGACCTACCCAGCCGTCGCCGTCGCGCATGCGCACGCCGTGCGAGTCGGCCACGAACAGCGGCGTGCGGGCGTCACGCACGCCCTGCAGCACCGTCAGCGCGAGGAACAGCAGCACGCCCCCCGGGACCCAGAGGGCGGTGTCGTCGCGCTCCCAGGCGAGGAAGCCGAACCCGGCACCGACGGCCAGCGCGGCGAGCCCGACCACGAGGTAGAGCAGCGCGCGCCGGCGGATCTCGAACGGCTGGTCCTCGACGCCGTCGTCCTGGAGCGACTCGAGACGCTCGGTGCTCACGGCCATCACCTCATCCTGCGCTGATCGACGCCAGGACGTCGTCGAGGTCGTCGGGCTTGACGAGCACGTCGCGCGCCTTCGAGCCCTCGCTGGGCCCGACGACGCCACGGCTCTCCATGATGTCCATGAGGCGTCCGGCCTTGGCGAAGCCGACGCGCAGCTTGCGCTGCAGCATCGACGTCGAGCCGAACTGCGTCGTGACGACGAGCTCGACGGCCTGGAGCACGAGGTCGAGGTCGTCGCCGATGTCGTCGTCGAGGTCGCGCGCGGCCTGGGCCGGGGCGGTGACGTCCTCGCGGTAGCTGGGCTGCAGCTGCTCCTTGCAGTGCTTGACCACCTCCGCGATCTCCGCCTCGGTGATCCAGGCACCCTGCATGCGCATGGCCTTGTTCGCGCCCATCGGCAGGAAGAGCCCGTCACCTTGGCCGACCAGCTTCTCCGCGCCGGGCTGGTCGAGGATGACGCGGCTGTCGGCGAGCGAGCTCGTGGCGAACGCCAGGCGGCTCGGCACGTTGGCCTTGATGAGTCCGGTGACGACGTCGACGCTGGGTCGCTGCGTGGCGAGCACCAGGTGGATGCCCGCGGCACGTGCCAGCTGCGTGATGCGCACGACCGAGTCCTCGACGTCGCGGGGGGCGACCATCATGAGGTCGGCGAGCTCGTCGACCACGACCAGCAGGTACGGGTAGGGCGTGAGGACGCGCTCGCTGCCGGGCGGCGCCTGCAACGAGCCCGCCCGGACCGCCTTGTTGAAGTCGTCGACGTGCCGGAAGCCGAAGTTGGCGAGGTCGTCGTAGCGCATGTCCATCTCGCGCACGACCCACTGCAGCGCCTCGGCCGCCTTCTTCGGGTTGGTGATGATCGGCGTGATGAGGTGCGGGATGCCCTCGTAGGCGGTCAGCTCGACGCGCTTGGGGTCGACCATGATCATGCGCACCTCGTCGGGCGTGGAGCGCATGAGCAGCGACGCGATCATGGAGTTCACGAAGCTCGACTTGCCCGAGCCGGTGGCGCCGGCGACGAGCAGGTGCGGCATCTTCGCCAGGTTCGCGACGACGAAGCCGCCCTCGACGTCCTTGCCCAGGCCGATGACCATCGGGTGGTGGTCGCCGCGCGCCTTGCCGGAGCGCAGCACGTCGCCGAGGGAGACCATCTCCTTGTCGACGTTCGGGATCTCGACGCCGATCGCCGACTTGCCGGGGATCGGGCTGAGGATGCGCACCTCGTTGGACGCGACGGCGTAGGAGATGTTCTTGCTGAGCGCGGTGACCTTCTCGACCTTGACGGCCGGGCCGAGCTCGACCTCGTAGCGCGTGACCGTCGGGCCGCGCGTGTAGCCCGTGACCTGCGCGTCGATCTGGAACTGCTCGAGCACCTCGGTGAGCCTGTCGACGACCTCGTCGGAGGCGGCCGACCGGGCCTTGTGCGGACTGCCCTCGCGCAGGACGGTGGAGTCGGGGAGCGCGTACACGACGTCGCCGGACAGCGAGAGCTGCTCGGCGCGGGCCGGCAGCGGCTCCAGCGGCGGGAGCACGACGTCGGCCGGGTCGTCGACCTCGGCGGCCGGCGGCTCGGGCGCCGACGCGGCTGCGGCTGCGGCTGCTTCGGCCTCCGCGGCCTTCTCGGCCTTGCGTCGCTGACGCGCCGAGACCTGGCGGTCCTCGTCGGGTCCGTCGACGAGCGGGTTCTCGTAGGGCTCGTCCGGCACCGTGCGCGGGTGGCGCTTGCGAGGGGTGTCGAGCTGCTCCTCGGGCTCGGCCGAGCGGCCGAGGGCCTTGTCGCGGGTCTCGCGGAGCCGGGTCGGCACCGCGTGCAGCGGGGTGGCCGTCACGACGAGCAGCCCGAAGACGACCAGGAGCACGAGGATCGGCGCGACCGCGAACGGCGAGCGCAGGAGGTCGACGGGGATGGCGGAGAAGAGGAAGCCGACCGCTCCCCCGGCGTCACGGACGGCAGGCATGTCGTCGGGACGGGGCACGCCGTGCGCCAGGTGCACCAGGCCGAGCACGCCGCCGCTCATGGCGGACCAGCCGATGACCTGGCGTCCGACGGGACCGTTGCGGTCGGGGTGGCGCAGCGTGCGCCAGGCGATGACGGCGAGCACGATGGGCACGGCCCAGGCGAGCAGGCCGACCGAGCCGGTGGTCGCGGCACGGACGCCGTCGGCGACGGCGCCGGGCACCTGCCACCAGACCGACGCGGCCACGACGATCGCCAGGGCGACGATGCCGAACCCGACGCCGTCGCGGCGCTGCTCGGGCTCGAGCTCGGCTGCGGAGTGCCCGATGCTGCGGGCCACCGCACCGACCGCGCCGGCGATGCCGAGCCAGATCGCCGTCAGGGCGCGCGCGACGCCCCCGACGACGACCGCGACCGGACCGGGGCCCGTGCGCGGGGCAGGCTTGCGTGCCGCGGGCTTGCGCTTCGCGGTGCTGGAGGCAGGCTTCTTGCGGGCCTGGCTGCCGGACGGCCGCTTGCGCGGCGGGGAGGACGTGCGGGTCGCCATGGCGTGAGCCTAAACCACAGGTCGAGACTCGGGCGGTTCCCACGCCGTGGGCGCGGGTGGATGCCCCTGTTGCGCGGTGCGGGACTCAGAGCGCCGGGACGCCCAGGCCGAGGGCCTGGTGGAACCGCGTGAGGACGAGGTCGACGACCCGACGGTCCGGGATGCCGCCGTCGAGCACGGGAGCCGTCACCAGGTCGGCGCCGCTCTGGCGCAGCTGGTCGGCGTCGCGCCCGGGCGTGAGCACGTAGGAGGCCACCACGACCCGGCGGCCGTAGGCGCGGGCGATGTCGACGGCGTCCGAGAGCGGTGTGTCCTTGCCGCCGATCGAGCCGACGTGCACCGGACCGCCCCAGACCGCGCTCACGAGCCGCGCCATGCGCGAGTAGCCGCTGATCGCCCCGTCGTTCTCCGAGCCGGAGACGCCCAGCACGATCGTGTCGTCCTTGCGGGCGCCCGCCTCGATGAGTCGCTGCACGGCCAGCTCGGCCAGGGTCCAGTCCGGGCCGAGGGCCGGGGCGACCACCAGGTCGGGGTCGTGGCCACGGGCCACCTCGAGCGCCGTGGCCACCTCGCTGTGCGGCACGAGGGTCAGCGGCACCGCGACGCGCACGGGCGGGTAGGTCTCGTCGTGGCTCATGATCTCCACGGGCGTGTCGCGCACGTCCACCGACGGGGCGTCGCGACGCACGGCGCTGATGAGCGCCTGCAGGGCCGCGCGCTCGGCGACTCCCGCGTGGCCGGAGGAACAGGCCAGGAGCGCCTCGTCGGAACGTCGGATCACCACGGGCGACTCCCCCTCGCTGCCGGAACCGGTGCACGGCCGGCAGCGACGTGCGTAACGTCGCCGCCGGCCGCAACCGGTGTCCCACCACGGTTCGGCCCCGCGCCGAACTCTTGACCACGACGTTAGGCAGCCTGTGTTTCGCGCCCTGCGCCCGCGCGTTTCGGGCGCGTAACAGTCCGCGGGACCTTCGTCACGCCTCCAGGACGATGGGGATGATCATCGGACGACGCCGCAGCTTGCGGCCCGCGAAGGAGCCGAGCACGCGCCGGACGACCTGCTGAAGCTGCTTGGTGTCGTGAGTGCCGTCACGCAGCGACTGCTCGATGGCGTCGACGATGCGCGGCGTGACCTCGTCGAAGACCGACGGATCCTCGGCGAGTCCACGTGCCTGGATCTCCGGGCCGCTGACGATCTTGCCGTTGGTCGAGTCGACCACGACGACGACGGAGATGAAGCCCTCGTCGCGCAGGATCCGGCGGTCCTTCAGCTCGCTGTCGGTGATCTCGCCGACCGAGGAGCCGTCGACGTACACGTAGCCGCACTCGACGGCGCCGACGATCGAGGCGTGCCCGTCGACGAGGTCGATCACGTAGCCGTCCTCGGCGAGGAGGACGTTCGGCACGCCGGTCTGGGTGGCCAGGGCGCCGTTGGCGTGCAGGTGACGGATCTCGCCGTGCACCGGCAGCACGTTCGACGGCTTGACGATGTTGTAGCAGTAGAGGAGCTCGCCGGCCGACGCGTGACCGGACACGTGCACGAGGGCGTTGCCCTTGTGCACCACGCGGGCCCCCAGCTTCGTCAGGCCGTCGATCACGCGGTAGACCGCGTTCTCGTTGCCGGGGATCAGCGACGACGCCAGCAGCACGGTGTCGCCCGGCTCCAGGCTCACCTGCTGGTGGCTGCGGTTCGCGATCCGCGACAGCGCCGCCATCGGCTCGCCCTGCGAGCCGGTGGACATGAGCACCATCTTCTCCGGCGGTGCGGCGTCGATCTTGTCGACGACGACGCCATCGGGCACGTGCAGGTAGCCGAGGTCGCGCGCGATCTGCATGTTGCGCACCATCGAGCGACCCACGTACGCGACCTTGCGGCCGTGCTTCGCCGCGGCGTCGAGCACCTGCTGCACGCGGTGCACGTGCGAGGCGAACGAGGCGACGATGATCCGCTGGCTGCTCGACGCGAACACGGCGTCGATCGCCGGGGTGATGTTGCGCTCCGCGACCGTGAACCCGGGCACGTCGGCGTTCGTGGAGTCGGTGAGGAAGAGGTCGACCCCCGCCTCGCCGAGGCGGGCGAAGGCCCGCAGGTCGGTGATGCGGCCGTCGAGCGGCAGCTGGTCCATCTTGAAGTCGCCCGTGTGCAGCGCGACGCCGGCGGGCGTCTTGACCGCGACGGCGAGCGCGTCGGGGATGGAGTGGTTGACCGCGACGAACTCCAGCTCGAACGGGCCGAGGTGCAGGACGTCGTTCTCTGCCACGACGTGCTGCGGGACGTCGCGCAGGCGGTGCTCGCGCAGCTTCGGCTCGACGAGGGCGAGGGTCAGCTTCGAGCCGACCACCGGGATGTTGCCACGCTCGCGCAGCAGGTACGGCACGCCGCCGATGTGGTCCTCGTGCCCGTGCGTCAGCACGACGGCCACGACGTCGTCGAGCCGGTCACGGATGGGACCGAAGTCGGGGAGGATCAGGTCGACGCCCGGGTGGTGCTCCTCGGGGAACAGCACCCCGCAGTCGACGATCAAGAGCTTGCCGCCGAACTCGAAGACGGTCATGTTGCGACCGATCTCTCCGAGGCCCCCCAGGGGGATGACGCGCAGGGTGTTCGTGCCGAGTGCCGGGGGCGTCCCCAGCTCCGTGTGCATGTGGCTCAAGGAGTGTCCGTTCAGTCGAGGAGGCCGACACCATGGAGGGCGTCGCGCACCAGCGCGACCTCGTCCTCGGTGGCGTCGACCAGTGGTGCACGGGTCGTGCGGTTGTCGAGGACGCCGAGCAGCTGCAGAGCGGCCTTCGCGGCGATGACGCCTTGCGTCAGGGTCATGATCGCGCGGACGAGCGGGATCATGCGGTCGTTGATCCGGCGGGCCTCGCCGAGGTCACCCGCGTCGAGCGCAGCGAACATGTCGGCCCATGGCTGCGCCGTGATGTTGCCGCACGTGCTGACGACACCACTGGCCCCGTAGGCCATCCAGCCCAGGGTCAGAGCGTCGTCACCGGAGTACAGGCGGATACCGGTCTCGCGCATGAGGTAGGCACCGCGCTCGAGGTCACCGACCGCGTCCTTGACCGCGACCACCAGGGGGTTGCGGCGCAGCTCCACATAGGTGGACTCGGCGATGGTCGTGCCCGAACGTCCGGGGTGGTCGTAGAACATGACGGGCACGTCGCCGCCCGCAGCGGCGACCTCGTGCACGTGCCTGACGATGCCAGCCTGGGGCGGCTTGCTGTAGTAGGGCGTGACGACGAGCAGGCCGTGCGCGCCGGTCTTCGCAGCACTCTGGGCGAGCTCGACGCTGTGCCGCGTGTCGTTCGTGCCGACCCCCGCCACGATCGTGGCGCGGTCGCCGACCGCCTCGAGGACCGCCGCCAGCAGACGCGCGTCCTCCTCCCCCGTCGTCGTCGGCGACTCACCGGTCGTGCCACTCACCACGATGCCGTCGTTGCCGTGGTCGACCAGGTGCGTCGCGAGCCTCTGCGCCGCGTCGAGGTCGAGGTCCCCCTCAGGGGTGAACGGCGTGACCATGGCGGTCAGGACGCGGCCGAACGGTGCGGCCTCGCTGGCGAGCGGGGAGGTCATGGACCGAGGTTACCGCTGACCGCCGTCGGCATCCCCGCCGCACCTGTGTCGTCTGCCGCCCACAGCCCGGCACCCCCGCTGTGTCCTCTGCTGGGGCCGCTACCGTCGGCGCATGACGTCGTACGAGCTCGACCGCGCCGTCGCCTCCACCGCGGGCGACGACGGGCACCGCCACCTGACCCTCACCGCGGACTGGAACACGCCCAACGGGACGGCCAACGGCGGCTACGTGCTCGCGATCCTCGCCCGAGCGGTGCTCGACGAGGCCCGCACGAGCGCACCGGACCACCCGGACCTGCTCACCGTCTCGGTCAGCTACTTCAAGCCGCCGACCCCCGGACCGGCGTCGGTCGAGGTCACCACCCTGCGCGTCGGCCGGCGCGTCTCGGTGCACCAGGCCGCCCTGCAGCAGGGTGGCCGCACCGTCGCGCACGCCGTGATCTCCCTGCACGACTGGGACGCGGCCGGCACCGTCGAGCACCTCCCGCACGCCGCGCCGGCGGTGCCCGGGCCCGACGACAGCTCCGACCTGTCGCCGTTCATCCCGACCGGCGCCGTGCCCATCGTGGAGCGCTACGAGTCCCGCTCGCCCGAGGTGCCCGGCTGGCTGCGCGGCGAGCCGTCGGGCTCCGCCGAGGCGACCGTCTGGGTCCGGCCGAAGGACGGCCGTCGGGTCGACGCCCTGGCAGCGGCCGCCATCGTCGACGGGTACCCGCCGGTCACGGCCGAGCTCGGCCACCTCGCGTCCGCCACCGTCCAGCTCACGGTCCACCTGCGCCGACGCCCCGACAGCGCCTGGGCGCTGCTGCACGTCACGACCCGCCACGTCCAGCAGGGCTACCACGACGAGGACGTCGAGCTGTGGGACGAGCAGGGTCGGCTCGTCGCGCAGAGCCGTCAGCTGGCCGTGCTGTCCTGAGGGCGCGCCTGCCCGACCGCGACGTCGAGCGCGCGACCTGCGCCGACCACCGCGACGGCGGTGAGCAGCACGAGCGCACCGGCGACGACGGCCGCGAGGGGGTCGTCGAGGACCAGCTGCGGGATGGCCCGCTGCGGCACGAGCGACGCCGCTGCGCCGGCGCCCACCAGGCCGATCCAGTTGCCGGTCATCGCGGCGCGGTGCTCGGGGATCCGGCCCTGACGGGCCCTGACCACGCCCAGCGGCAAGGTGACGAGCGTGACGACCGACAGGGCGTGCAGCGCGCTGAAGTGCCCCGGTCGGATCTCCTGGATCCAGAACGACGTGACGGCGACGTAGAGGATCGCGACCACCCACACCCGTCCCGCCAGGCGATGGCCCCGCGTGCCGCGCGGTCCGACGAAGAGCTGCCAGAAGCCGACGACGAGCGCGACCAGGGCCGCGAAGGCGTGGGTCGCGACGAGCGGCGTCATGCCGTCTCCGGTCGCAGGACCTGGAGGAGGGGGTCGGTCACGGCGCGGACCTGGTCGACCGTGACGCCGCCGGCCTCCAGCAGCCGCCCGAACGCGTCCTCGAGCAACGCCCCGCCGTCGGCCACGAGCCGCTCCCCCGCCGGCGTCAGGGTGAGCGCGCTGCGGTTGCCCGTGCCCGGCGTGCGCGCCGCGGTCAGCAGCCCGGCCTCGGAGAGGGTGCGGACCATGCGGCTCGCGGCGGGGGCCGAGACCTCCTGGGCGGCGGCGAGCTCGGCCTGGGTCGGCGTGCCCAGCGCCTGCACCGTGACGAGCGTGAGGAAGCGCGCGTAGCTCGTGCCGTGGGCGGCACGCAGCATCTCGTCGGCGGCCGCGTCGAGCGCGGCGACGAGCGTGTGCAGGCGGTAGGCCGGCTGCCGGGGGTCGTAGGTCACCCGACCATCATGACGCGGTTAACTTAACAGCGTCAAGATGCTCGGCCGTAGGTGACGATGTCGAACGGCACCCGGTCGGGCTCGGGGCCTACGGAGGGCACGCGGCCCACCTCCTGCCACGCCTCCCAGTCGACCCGCGGGAAGAAGGCGTCGCCGTCCGGCGACGCCGCCACCCGGGTCACCACCATGACGTCGACGAGTCCCTGCTCGAGCGCCTGCGCGTACACCTGCGCGCCGCCGACGAGGAAGACGTCGTCGTCGAGCTCGTGGGCCGTGGCCAGCGCCTCCTCCAGCGACGCCGCGACGAGCACGCCGTCGCCCTGGGGCCCCGCCGACCAGTCCGGGTCGCGGGTCAGGACGATCGTGGTGCGACCCGGGAGCGGCCGACCGATGGAGTCGTAGGTGGTCCGTCCCATCACCATCGGGTGCCCGAGGGTGAGGCGCTTGAAGTGCGCGAGGTCCTCGGGCAGACGCCACGGCAGCGCCCCGTCGACCCCGATCACCCGGTTCGCGCCCATCGCGACGACGAGCGTGACGCTCATACGGCGATCGGCGCCTTGATGCCCGGGTGCGGGTCGTAGCCGGTGACCTTGATCGCGTCGAAGTCGAAGCCGTCGATGCTGGTGACCGTCGGGTCGAGCCAGAGCTCCGGCAGCGGACGCGGCTCGCGCTGCAGCTGCAGCCGGGCCTGGTCGAGGTGGTTGAGGTAGAGGTGCGCGTCGCCGAAGGTGTGCACGAAGTCGCCCACCCGCAGGCCGGCGACCTGCGCCACCATGTGCGTCAGCAGCGCGTAGGAGGCGATGTTGAACGGCACGCCGAGGAAGACGTCGGCGGAGCGCTGGTACAGCTGGCACGACAGCCGGCCGGGTCCGCCGTCGTCGGCCGGCGCCACGTAGAACTGGAAGAACGCGTGGCACGGCGCGAGCGCCATGGCGGGCAGGTCGGCGACGTTCCAGGCGCTGACGATGTGGCGCCGGGAGTCGGGGTCGGCCTTCAGCGCCTCGACGACCTGGGCGAGCTGGTCGACCGTCTCGCCGGACGGCGTCGGCCAGCTGCGCCACTGGTGCCCGTAGACCGGACCGAGCTCGCCGTCGGCGTCGGCCCACTCGTCCCAGATGGTGATGCCGTGCTCGCGCAGCCACGTGGTGTTGGTGTCGCCACGGACGAACCAGAGCAGCTCCCCGACGACCGACCTGAGGTGGATCTTCTTGGTGGTGACGAGCGGGAACCCCTCGGAGAGGTCGAAGCGCATCTGGTGCCCGAACACGCTGAGCGTGCCGGTGCCGGTGCGGTCGCCCTTCTCGACCCCCTCGTCGAGGACGCGGCGGACGAGATCGAGGTAGGCCTGCATGACTCGCAGGATACTCGCCCCCACGACCGTCCCGGTCGTGCGAGACTCTGGGCGTGCCCCTCGCCGAGTACGAGGCCTCGCCCCAGGAGGTCCGCCGTTTCGCCCTCCTGCAGATCGTCCTGACCGCCGCCTTCATGACGCTGATCTTCCTGGCGCTGGGCGGCACCGACGCCGACCTCCCGCCGTGGTGGCTGCTCGGCGTGCTCGGCCTCGGGCTCGTGGCCGCCGCGGTGCTCTCCGAGCGCGTGTGGCTGCAGTCGTCGCCGCTCGACCCCGAGGCCGACCCCGCCGAGAACCAGCGGCGTGCCGTCGGCATCTTCGCGGCCCAGACGGTCCGCAAGCTCGTCTTCTGCGAGGCCGTGGTGCTGGTCTCGATCCTGGTCGCCTTCGTCGGCTCGTGGGGTGGGTGGACGATCCTGCTCGTCGGCGTCCCCGGTCTCTTCCTCCTCGGCTGGGAGACCTGGCCGGGACTGCGGAACCTGTCGATGACGGCGGCGATGCTCGACGCCCAGGGCGCCGACTCGAGGCTGGTCGAGAGTTTCCGGTCCTGGTGAAAGGGCTTGGAGCCCGCGCGACGCCCGGTCCATACTGGGTGCCGAGCGGGATCAGTGGCCCGGCGGTCGTCACCGCCCCGGTCCCACGTGTCGTACCTCGCTCACGTCCCCGCACAGGACACTCCGGGTGATCCCGCCACGGCGGGTGGGGTTCAACTCCCCTCGTCGGCGCGGGCCGGCAGCCCCGGGACCTCCCGGGGCACCTGGACGCGAGGCCCTGCAGGACTCCGGGTCCTCCGCCTCCTGCACGGGGCCGTCCCGCGCCGATCCACCATCCGACGACCACCCGAGAGGACCATCGTGAAGATCACCGTCCAGCCCCACGAGCGCGTGCTGGTGCACCGCGACGGTGCCCTCGTCGACGTCCTCGGACCGGGCCGTCACCGGCTGCGCCGCCGACGGACCGTGCGGCACGTCGTCGACGTGCGTGAGCGTCTGCTCGGCCTCGCCACCCAGGAGGTGCCAACCTCCGACGGCCTGCGGGTCAAGGTCGGTGCCACGCTGACCTGGCGGGTCGTCGACCCCGTCGCCTGGCACGCCGTCGCGCTCGACCCGAAGGCCGTGGTCTACGAGGCGGCGCGACGCGCGGTGCGCGACGTGGTGGCCGCGTCGGACCTGGCCGGCCTCGCGTCGGGCGTGCCCGAGGACGACGTCCCGGCCGCCCTCGCGGCTGCCATGGGCGCTGTCGGGGTGGAGGCCACGTCGCTGCGCGTCACCGACGTGCTCCCGCCGGCGGAGGTGCGCCGGGCGGTCGAGGCCGCCGAGGTGGCCCGCCACCGCGCCGTCGCGGCGCTGGAGGAGGCGCGGGGGCAGAGCGCGGCCGTGCGACACCTCGCCAACGTCGCCGACGTGCTCGACCACCACCCCGCCCTCGCCGCGCTGCGGCTGGCGGAGGTGGCCGCGGCCGGCGGCGGCAGCGTCGTCGTCGAACGCCCGAGCGGCGCTGCCCGGTGAGCGACGCCGACGTCAGCGTCCGGCTCGCCTGGCCGGACGACGCCCCAGCCATCGCCGAGGTGCAGCGCTCCGCGTGGGGCGCTGCCCTCGGCGAGGTCCCCGACGTCGACCTGGCACCGGCGTGGGCACGCCTGCTGGGCTCCCCACCTGACGCGAGGGCCCGCGTGCTCGTGGCACTCGAGCAGGCCACGGTGCGCGGCGTGGCCTTCGTGCACCCGTGCCACGACCCCGACGCCGACCGGGTGGCCGACGGCGAGGTCGGCGAGCTGCTCGTCGATCCCCAGCACCGCGGCGCGGGACACGGCTCGCGCCTGCTCCAGGCCGCCGTGGACACGCTGCGCGCCGACCACTTCGTCCGCGCGCGCTGGTGGGTGCCGACCACCGACGACCGGCTGCGCGCCTTCGTCGTCGGCACCGGCTGGACGGCCGACGGGGCGCACCGCGAGCTCGCCGACGAGGCCGGCGGGCGGACGGTCAAGCAGATCCGCCTCGTCACGTCGCTCGTCGAGGCATGAGCGACGCAGCCGGCCCGGACCGCGCGGCCCGACGTCGCGTGGTCGTGGACTCCCTGGGGGTCGGTGCGGCGACCGGCGCGTACGGCGTCTCCTTCGGTGCGCTCGGCACCACCTCGGGGCTCGACGTCCTGCAGACCTGCGTGCTCTCCCTGCTCGCGTTCACGGGTGCGTCGCAGTTCGCGTTCGTCGGCGTGGTCGCGGCCGGAGGAGCACCGGTCACCGGCGCCGTGACGTCGGTCCTGCTCGGCTCGCGCAACCTGTTCTACGGCCTGAGCATCGCGTCGGTGCTGCGATTGCACGGTGTGCGGCGCCTGCTCGGTGCGCACCTCGTGATCGACGAGTCGACCGCCGTCGCCCTGGCCCAGCGCCACCCGGCCCTCGGGCGGCTGGGGTTCTGGTGGACGGGCATGTCCGTGCTGGTGCTCTGGAACCTGTCGACCCTGCTGGGCGCGCTGGCCGGGACGGCGATCGGCGACCCCCGCGCCTACGGCCTCGACGCCGCGGTCGGCGCCGCGTTCCTGGGTCTGCTGTGGCCGCGTCTGGACGGCCCGCTCCCCCGCCTCGTCGCGCTCTGCGGCGCCGCCGTGGCGGCCGGCCTGGTGCCGTTCACCCCCGCCGGGCTGCCGATCATCGCCGGTGGGGCCATGGCGGTTGCGGCGGGCCTGCTCCTCGGTCGTGCCCGAGGCGGGGCGCCGACGTGAGCGCTCTCTGGATCGGCATCGTGCTCACGTGCGCCGGCTGCTACGCGCTGAAGCTCGCGGGGCTGTCCGTGCCCGATCGCGTGCTCGAGCACGCCACGACGCAGCGCGCGGTCGCCCTCATCCCGGTGGCGCTGCTGGGCGCCCTGGTCGCCGTGCAGGTCCTCGCCGACGGGCAGCGACTCACCGTCGACGCGCGGCTGGCGGGCCTCGGCGTGGCTGCCGTCCTGCTGGCGCTGCGGGTGCCGTTCCTGCCGATGGTCGTCGCGGCGGCCCTCACGGCGGCACTGCTCCGTGCGGGCGGCTAGGTCGTCCGCGTGCCAAGCCCCTGCTCGGGACGCAGCCGCAGGAACAGGGCGTCGCCCTCGGCACAGACGACGTCGCCGTGCCGGATCTCCCCACGGACGGTGATCTTGCGACCCTCGACGCGCTCGATCCAGGCCTCGACCTCGAGCTCGACGTCGATCGGGGTGAGGGCGCGGTAGTCGGTGTGCAGGAACGCCGTGCGCGTGATGGCCTGGGCCTGCGCGGCGGCGAGCATGCCGAGCACCTCGTCGAAGACCAAGGAGACGACACCGCCGTGCACGGCCATGCCGCCGCCCATCGACCAGCGTCCGAAGGTCACGTGCCCTGCCACCCGCGAGGCGTCGCGCGTGTGCATCCGGATCTCGGGCAGCATCGCGTGCCCGCGGACGGGCAGCTGCGGGACGCGTCCGTTGACCTGCTCGAGCTCCTCGCCCCCGAGCGGGGCGAGCCGCTCACGCCACGCCCGCAGGTCGTCGGCGAGCCCCGAGGCCACGTCGGCGTCGAACCGGGCCGCCGCCAGGGCGTCCTGGAAGGCACGCAGCTGCGACGCCATCTCCCCCCAGGCCCGCGCCTCGTCGTCGGTGAGCCCGGCGCTGAAGATCGACTCCCAGCTCACGCGTCGAGCCCGAGCACCGCGTCGAGCCCCACCGTGACGCCCGGCCGGTCCGCCACGTGCCGCACGGCCGTGACCACGCCGGGCATGAAGGACTCACGGGTCGAGGAGTCGTGCCTCAGGGAGAGGATCTCCCCCTCGCCGCCCAGGAGCACCTCCTGCGACGCGACGAACCCGCGCGAGCGCACGGCGTGCACGGTGATGCCGTCGACCTTGGCGCCGCGGGCGCCCTCGGGATCGGTGGTCGTGGCGTCGGGCACCGGGTCCGAGCCGGCCTCGGCACGGGCCGCGGCCACGAGCTCGGCGGTGCGCACGGCCGTGCCCGACGGGGCGTCGACCTTCGCCGGGTGGTGCATCTCGATGATCTCGACCGACTCGAAGAACGGTGCGGCGGTCGCGGCGAAGCGCATGAGGAGCACGGCCCCGATGGAGAAGTTCGGGACGACGAGCACGCTCACGTCGGTGCGCTGCTCGACCGCCTCGCGGACCGCGCGCAGCCGGTCGCCGTCGAAGCCGGAGGTGCCGACGACCACGTGCACGCCCTGCTCCACGCACCACAGCACCTGCTCGAGCGCGACGTCGGGCGTGGTGAAGACGAGCGCGACGTCGGCCTCCTGCTCCGTGACCCGCTCGATCGGGTCACCCACGTCGACCTGGGCGACGACCTCGAGCCCCTCGGCCGCCTCCAGCGCCGTCACCGACGTCGATCCCATGCGCCCCTGGGCGCCCAGCACGGCTACGCGAGTCGTCATGCGCCCAGCCTAGTGAGCGAGCTCCTCGGCCAGCACCGAGAGCCCGGCGTGCAGCTCGGCGAAGGAGGTCGTGAGCGGCGCGAGGCCCAGTCGCAGGAGGTCGGGCTCGCGGAAGTCGGGGACGACGCCACGGTCGGTGAGCCGTGCCGTGAGCGCCCGCGCGTCGGGCACCCGGACGGTGACGTGGCTCCCCCGCCGGTCGGGCTCGCGCGGCGTGACGAGCTGCAGCGCGAGCCCGCGCTCGCCGAGCGCGTCGAGGGCGTCGACCGTGAAGCCGGTGAGCAGCTCGGACTTGGCCCGCGCAGCCTCGACCCCGGCCTCGGCGACCATCGCCACGCCCTCGCGGACGGCGACGAGGCCCGCCACGTTCGGGGTCCCGGAGAGCAGCCGGCGCGCGTCGGTGGCCGGGCGGTACTCCTCGGCCATCGCGAACAGGTCGTCGGCGCTCCACCAGCCGGGCAGCGGCTGCTCGAGGTGCGGCAGGTGCCGCGCCGCGGCGTACAGGAACGCCGGAGCCCCCGGACCGCCGTTGAGGTACTTGTAGGTGCAGCCGACGGCGAGGTCGACCTCGGCGGTGTCGAGCGACGTCGGGACGACGCCGGCCGAGTGGCAGAGGTCCCACACCACGAGCGCGCCCGCTGCGTGCACCTGCGCCGTGAGCGACGGGAGGTCGAGCAGCACGCCCGTGCGGTAGTCGACGTGGCTCAGCAGCACGACGGCCGTGCGCTCGTCGAGCACGTCGGCCAGCGAGGCGGCGACGTCGCCCTCGGCGTCGCGGTGCACGACGACGAGCTCGAGCCCGCGCTGGCGGGCGACCTCCTCGGCGAGGTAGCGGTCGGTCGGGAAGTCGCTCGCGTCGACGACGAGCCGGGTGCGTCCGGGCGCCAGGGAGGCCGCGGCGTGCAGCGCCTTCGCGATGCCGATCGACGTCGAGTCACCGACCACCGTCTGGCCCGGGGCGGCGCCGAGCAGCGCCCCGACCTCGTCGCCGACGACGACCGGCAGCTCGACCCAGCCCTCGGACCAGCCGCGGATCAGGCGGGCGCCCCACTCCTCACGCACGAACGTCGCGAGCCGCTCACGGGTGCGCAGCGGCAGACGTCCGAGCGAGTTGCCGTCGAGGTAGGCGACGACGTCGGCGTCGAGCTGGAACTGCTGACGCCACGCCGACAGCGGGTCGGCGGCGTCGAGGGCCGCGGCACGTTCACGGAAGTCGCTCACCCTCGGGATCGTCTCACGTGCGCCCGGACCCCGGACGCGACGAGGCCCCCACCCCGAGGGGTGAGGGCCTCGTCGGCCGTGCGTGGGTCAGGCGTCGGCGCCGGCCTCGGCGGCCTCCGGGGCCTCCTCGGCGGCCGCGTCGGCCACGACCGGGATCAGCGAGATCTTGCCGCGGTCGCCGAGCTCGGCGATCTCGACCTGGACCTTCTGGCCGACCGTCAGCACGTCGTCGACGCTGCTGACCCGCTGGCCACCGTTGAGGTCGCGCAGCTTGCTGATGTGCAGCAGGCCGTCCTTGCCGGGCGACAGGGCCACGAAGGCGCCGAAGTCGACCGTCTTGACCACGGTACCGAGGTAGCGCTCGCCGACCTCGGGCATCGTCGGGTTCGCGATCGCGTTGATCGCGTCGCGCGCAGCGTCGGCCGAGCCGCCACCCTCGCCCGCGATGTACACCGTGCCGTCGTCCTCGATCGAGATCTTGGCGCCGGTGTCGGCCTGGATCTGGTTGATCATCTTGCCCTTGGGGCCGATGACCTCGCCGATCTTGTCGACCGGGACCTTCACCGTGATGATCCGCGGCGCGAACTGGCTCATCTCGTCGGGCGTGTCGATGGCCTCGGACATGACGTCGAGGATCGTCAGGCGCGCACCCTTGGCCTGCGTGAGGGCACCGGCCAGCACGTCGGCAGGGATGCCGTCGAGCTTGGTGTCCAGCTGCAGGGCCGTGATGAAGTCCGGCGTGCCGGCGACCTTGAAGTCCATGTCGCCGTAGGCGTCCTCCGCACCGAGGATGTCGGTGAGAGTGACGTACTGGGTAGTGCCGTCGACCTCGCCGGAGATGAGGCCCATCGCGATGCCGGCGACCGGGGCGCGCAGCGGCACACCGGCGTTCAGCAGGCCGAGCGTCGAGGCGCAGACCGAGCCCATCGACGTCGAGCCGTTGGAGCTCAGCGCCTCGGAGACCTGGCGGATCGCGTACGGGAACTCCTCGGTGGTCGGGAGCACCGGCAGCAGCGCACGGCCGGCGAGCGCGCCGTGACCGATCTCGCGACGCTTCGGCGAGCCGACGCGGCCCGTCTCGCCCGTCGAGAACGGCGGGAAGTTGTAGTTGTGCATGTAGCGACGCGTGGTCTCGGGGCTCAGCGTGTCGAGCTTCTGGACCAGGTCGAGCATGTTCAGCGTCGTGATGCCCAGGATCTGGGTCTCACCGCGCTGGAACAGGGACGAGCCGTGCACGCGCGGCACCACGCCGACCTCGGCCGACAGCTCGCGGATGTCGGCGAGGCCACGGCCGTCGATGCGCACCTTGTCGCGCAGCACGCGCTGGCGCACGAGACTCTTGGTGACGGCGCGCAGTGCGGCACCGACCTCCTTCTCGCGGCCCGCGAACTGCTCGCCGAGCTGGTCGAGCACGTCGGCCTTGATCGCGCTCTCGCGCTCCTCGCGGTCGGCCTTGGAGACGATCGTCAGGGCCTCGGACAGCGGGCCGGACGCGACCGCGGCGACGGCGTCGTAGACGTCGTCCTGGAAGTCGAGGAAGACCGGGAAGTCCTGGACGGGCTTCGCGGCGGCCTCGGCGAGCTGCTGCTGGGCCTCGCAGAGCTGGCGGATGAAGGTCTTCGACGCCTCGAGGCCGCCGGCGACGACCTCCTCGGTCGGCGCCTGGACACCGGACTGCACGAGGTCCCAGGTGGACTCCGTGGACTCCGCCTCGACCATCATGATCGCGACGTCGGTGGAGCCGTCGGCCTGCGTGGCGATGCGGCCGGCGACGACCATGTCGAACACGGCGTCCTCGAGCTGGCTGTGCGTCGGGAACGCGACCCACTGGCCGTCGATGAGCGCGACGCGCGTGGCACCGATGGGGCCGGAGAACGGCAGGCCGGAGATCTGCGTCGACGCCGAGGCGGCGTTGATCGCGAGCACGTCGTAGGGGGTGTCGGGGTTGAGGGCCAGGACCGTGATGACGACCTGGACCTCGTTGCGCAGGCCCTTCTTGAAGGTCGGGCGCAGCGGACGGTCGATGAGGCGACAGGTGAGGATCGCGTCCTCGCCCGGGCGGCCCTCGCGACGGAAGAACGAGCCGGGGATGCGACCCGCGGCGTACATGCGCTCCTCGACGTCGACCGTCAGCGGGAAGAAGTCGAAGTGGTCCTTGGGCTGCTTGCCGGCGGTGGTCGCCGAGAGCAGCATCGTGTCGTCGTCGAGGAACGCGGACACGGAGCCGGCGGCCTGGCGGGCGAGCTGGCCCGTCTCGAAGCGGATGGTGCGGGTGCCGTACCGACCGTTGTCGATGACGGTCTCGATGGCGTGGATGGTGTCGGACATGGGAGTCCCTTCTCGCGACGCGTGTCGCGCGGTGGGACGAGACCCGGACCTGCCGTGATGGTGGTCGGTCTTCGATCGAGGCCCGCGGCCCGGCGTACGCCGTCCCGAGGGCCACTACCGAGGACCGGACCCGACGTGGCGGCTCTCGTCCGTGGATGTGTCGTGTTCAGTTGTCGGGGCGCACGGCCCCGGATGCAGTTCAGGCGGCCACCCGGAGGGTGACCGCCTGAACGAGGTCAGCGACGCAGACCGAGACGCTCGATCAGCGAGCGGTAGCGCTCGATGTCGGTGTTCTGCAGGTAGTTCAGCAGACGACGACGGCGACCGACGAGCAGCAGCAGGCCACGACGGCTGTGGTGGTCGTGCTTGTGCTCCTTGAGGTGGTCCGTCAGGTGCGAGATGCGCTGCGTGAGCAGCGCGACCTGGACCTCCGGGGAGCCGGTGTCGCCCTCGCTGCGGGCGTACTGGCTGATGATCTCGTCACGCGGGGTACCGGCGACGGTGGGGGCAGCGGTCTTCTTCGACATTCTTCTCCTGGGAGGTCGTTGCACGGCGCTCCCGGGCATGTCCACCGGGGCTCTACGGACCGTGGGCGTTCGCACGCCGTCGTCCAGGTTATCAGCGCGCCGGTCATTCCGACGAATCGCCTCGCCGCCGTGGACCGCGCGTCGTCAGGCGAGCGCCGCGCGTGCCTGCTCGACGTCGGCGTGCATCTGCTCCACGAGCGCGTCGACGCCCCGGTACGCGACCATCGGGCGCAGGTGCGAGACGAGCTGTACCCGCACGGGCCGGCCGTAGAGGTCGAGGTCGTGGCCGTGGTCCATGACGTAGGACTCCACGCGTCGCTCGGTCCCGGCGAAGGTGGGGTTGGTGCCCACGGAGATCGCCGCGGGGTAGTCGGCGTCGCCGGTGAGCAGCCGTCCGGCGTAGACGCCGTCGGGCGGCACGCAGTAGTCGGCCTGCACGGGGACGTTCGCGGTGGGGAACCCAAGGTCGCGTCCGCGCTGGTCGCCCGGGGTCACGACGCCGTCGACCTCGTGCGGACGCCCGAGCAGCTCGGCGGCCTCCTCGAGGCGGGCCTCCGCGACGAGCGCACGGACCCGTGTGGACGACCACGGCACGCCGTCGGCCCCGTGCCCGTCGCCGACGAGCGTGAAGGCGCTGGCGTCGCAGCCGTGCCGGTCGCACAGGTCGCGCAGCGTCTCGGTCGTCCCCGCCGCCTTCGCGCCGAAGGTGAAGTTCTCGCCGACGACGACGTGCCGGGCCCCGAGCTCCTCGACCACCACGCGCTCCACGAACTCCTCGGGCGACCAGCCCGCCATCGCACGGTCGAAGTCGAGCACGCGCACGTGGTCCGCCCCCCGCACGCCGGGCGCGGGCTCGTGCAGCAGCTCGATCCGGCGCTGCAGCGACGTCAGCCGCGGCGGGACCCGGTCGGGCGCGAAGACCGCCACCGGGTGCGGGTCGAACGTGACGGCGACGACGGGCAGGCCCTCCGCGACCTCGCGGGTACGCCGCAGCAGGGCCTGGTGGCCTCGGTGGACCCCGTCGAAGGTGCCGATGGTGACCGCCGTCGCGGTGCCCAGCGGGGCCGTCGAGGCGCCGCCGCGGTCTGTCCAGGTGCCCACCCCTGAACTGTGCCACACCCGCTCGGGAACGTCGGATGAGAGGACTCTCATCGACGTCTCATCGTGGCGTGCGCGGGCGTGCGGCACAGTGTCGCCATGACGCGAACCCGCTTGCTCGTGCCGATCGTCGTGGCCGTCGGCCTCGTGCTGCTCGGCATCGTCGTGGCGCGGGTCGTGGCGCAGGAGGACGCACCGCAGGTCGACTACTCCCCGGTGACGGTGCCCACGTCGACCGAGACGCCGCGGCCGACGCTCTCGCCGACGCCCACCCCGTCGGGATCCCGCGAGGACGACCGGGACGACGACGATGACGATGACGATGACGACTACGAGCGCGTCCCGCAGACGCCGCGACCCATCGACGAGCGCGACGGCGACCGGGACGACGATGACGACGACTGACCCCCGCGTGGACGGGCCGCCCCGGTTCTCCGTCCGCCAGCGTCTGACCGCCGCCGTCGCCCTGCTGACGGCGGCGGCGCTCGTCGCGGTCGGGGCGACGCTCTTCGTGCTGGAGTCCCAGCGCATCGACCGGGTGATCGACGCGAGCCTGGGCCAGGAGGTCGGCGAGCTGCGTCGGCTCCAGGCGGAGGGTGTCGATCCCGAGACGGGCCGGCCGTTCACCAGCCCCGACCGCCTCATCGCGTTCTTCCTCTCGCGCAACGTCCCCGACACCGACGAGAACCTGTGGCACTTCCCCGTGTCGGGCACCCCGACCTTCGTCGGCGAGGGGCAGCGCGTGCTGCGCACGTCGCCCCGGTTCCCCGCCCTGGTGGAGCGACTCACGCGCCGCGGCGGCGTCGCCGACCTCGACGTCGACGGGCGGACCTTCCGGGTCGCGGTGCAGCCCGTGCAGCAGGGCGACCAGCGCGCTGCCTTCGTCGTCACCCACGACGTCGACGGCTCGCGCGCCCAGCTCCGCGAGCTGATGGTCACGTACGCGCTGCTCAGCGCGCTCTCCGTCATCCTCATCTCCGCCGTCGCGTCGTGGCTCGCCGGGCGGCTGCTCTCCCCCGTGCGACGGCTGCGTGAGACCGCCCGGGGCATCAGCGAGGGCGACCTCGGCGGTCGTCTCGAGGTCACCGGCAACGACGACCTCACCGAGCTGCAGCGCACCTTCAACGACATGCTCGACCGGCTCGAGGAGGCGTTCGCGAGCCAGCGTCGCCTGCTCGACGACGCCGCCCACGAGCTGCGCACCCCGCTCACCGTGCTGCAGGGGCACCTGGAGGTGCTCGACCCGACCGACCCCGACGACGTCCGCACCACGCGCACGCTGCTGCTCGACGAGATCGACCGGATGACCCGCCTCGTCCACGACCTCCTGCTGCTCGCCAAGGCGGAGCGTCCGGACTTCGTGCGCCTCGAGCGCACCGACGTGGAGGCCCTCACCCTCGGGGCCCTCGAGCGCGCACGGGGTCTCGCCGACCGCGCGTGGGTGCTCGACGCGGTGGCCCGCACCCACGTCGACGTCGACCCGCAACGGCTGACGCAGGCGCTGCTCCAGCTCGCCGACAACGCCGTCCGGCACACGCAGCCTGGCGCCGAGATCGGTGTCGGGTCGCGGGTGCACGACGGGCACGTCGAGCTGTGGGTGCGCGACACGGGCGTCGGGGTGCCGTCGGCACTGCGTGGGACGATCTTCGAGCGGTTCACGCAGGGCGACGGGGAGCAGGCCGGCTTCGGGCTGGGCCTGTCGATCGTGGCCGCGATCATGGAGGCGCACGAGGGTCGGGTGGTGCTCGACCCGCCCGGGGCGACGTCAGGTGCGACGTTCCGGCTCGTCATCGCGACAGGAGGACTGTGGTGAACCGGATTCTCGTGGTCGAGGACGAGGAGCGGATCGCCTCGTTCGTCGCGAAGGGCCTGAAGGCCGAGGGGTTCACGCCGACGGTCGTCGCCGACGGCGTGAGCGGCCTGGACTACGCGCTGACCGGCCCGTTCGACCTCATGGTGCTCGACATCGGGCTGCCCGGGCTCGACGGCTTCACGATCCTCGAGCGCGTGCAGGCCGAACGACCCGAGCTCCCCGTGATCGTGCTGACGGCCCGCGACTCGGTGACCGACACCGTCCAGGCGCTCGAGGGAGGCGCGGCCGACTACATGAGCAAGCCCTTCCGCTTCGCCGAGCTGCTGGCGCGCGTCCGCCTGCGGCTGCGCGCCCCGGCCGCCCCTCCCCCCGACGACGAGCTGGTCGCCGGCGACGTCCGCCTCGACCTGCGCCGACGTCGCGCGTACGTCGGCGAGCGCGAGGTCGAGCTGTCGGCCCGCGAGCTGTCGCTCGCCGAGGTGCTGATGTCGCACCGCGGGCAGGTGCTCTCGCGCGAGCAGCTGCTCTCGCACGTGTGGGGCTACGACTTCGACCCCGGCTCCAACGTCGTCGACGTGTACGTCGGCTACCTCCGCCGGAAGCTCGGCGCCTCCCTCGTCACCACCGTGCGGGGGCTCGGGTACCGCGTGGACTGAGGCGCCGGAAGGTAGGTCACGCGCGGAAAGCGAGCTCGTTTCCGCGCGTGGCCTACCCCTGCCCCAGCAAGCGCGCGCCACCTACCGCCCACACGCCAGACCTCGACCCGGCCGGGTACCGGGTGGACTGAAGCGAGGTCACCGCCGCAGCGTGAAGCCCGACAGCCGCGCGGACGGCAGCCCGGCGATCATCGGCTCGAGCTCGACCGCGACGTCGCGCGGCGTGGGGCGCTGCGCCGGGTCGGCGTCGAGGCAGCGCCTGATGAGGTCGGCGGCTCCCCGGTGGACGAAGCCGGGCAGCGGCTTCGGCTCGTCGTGCAGCTGTGACCAGCGCGGCTCGCGGTCGAACGCGCGGAATCCGGCGGCGGCCCGGAAGAGGGTCGCGCCGAGGCCCCACACGTCGGCCGCGGGGCCGACGGTGCCGCGCTCCCCCGGCGCGCACTGCTCGGGAGCCATGTACTCGTCGCTGCCGACTGCGTGGTCGAGGGCAGCGGCCTCGTCGACGTCGAGCGCGACGGAGAGGTCGACGAGCTGCGCGGGCGCACCCATGATGACGTTGCTCGGCTTCACGTCGAGGTGCACGACCCCCTCGCCGTGCAGGTAGTGCAGCACCGACGCGAGCTCGAGCGCGAGGGGCAGCAGCTGGTGCTCCGGCACGGCACCGTGCCGTGAGACCAGCCGCGACAGGTTCGGCCCGTCGACGTGCTCGAGGACGAAGTAGGGGCGGGCGCCCTCGTCGTCGTAGGAGAAGACGCGCGTGAGGCCGGGGTGCGCCAGACGTGCGAGCAGCGCGACCTCGCGGTCGAGTCCCACCCGCGAGACGGGGTCGTCGACGTGGCCGGGGCGCAGCACCTTCACGACGACCGGTGCGTGCAGCCGGTCGTCGAAGGCCAGCCACGCCTCGTAGACGGTGCCGCCGCCGAGGTCCTTCACGGCCGTGAGGCCGGGGGCGATCTCGTCGCCCCCGGCCAGGCCCCACGCGTCGTCGGACATCAGCGGTCGGTGCCGGTCGTCGGAGCGGTGTTCACCGTCGGGGCCGTGTTCTTCGTCGGTGCCGACTGGACGGTCTTGGCCGTGTTGGCGGTCGGGGCCGTGTTGCGGGTCGGGGCGGTGTTGCGGGTCTGGGTCGTGTTCGCGGTGTTGGCCGTCTGACGCGTGACGTTGGTGCTCAGCTCGTCGTCGCGGTCGTCGTCGTCGTTGTCGTCCGCGGTGACGACCCATGACGTGGTGGAGTCGTCGCGCTTGAGCATGGGGTCACGGTCGGCGTCGGCGTGGGCGCTGGAGAGCGCGAAGCCGGCGGTGCCGAGCGCGAGGGTGCCGGCGACGGCGGCGATGGCGGTACGGGCGGTGGTCTTCATGGATCCTCCTGAGGTCGGTGCGATGACCCCAGGTTGCTGGCGGGTCGTGAGCCCGCCGTGAGACGTCGATGAGAGGCCTCTCATCGACGCCGGGCGCCTACAGCAGAGGACGCAGTGGCGTCAGCAGCAGCTCGCAGGCGCGCGCGACGATCGGCCGCGACTGCCAGTGCTCGAGGGTCAGCTCGCGACAGTTCGCCAGGTCGGTCTCGAACACCGTCTCGAGGTGCTCGGCGAGGGCGGGGTCGACGACCTCGAGGTTGATCTCGTAGTTGCCGGTCAGGCTGAGCCGGTCGATGTTGGCGGTGCCGACGGTCGACCACTGGCCGTCGATCGTCGCGGTCTTCGCGTGCACCATCGCGTCCTGGTACAGCTGGATCCGCACGCCGTGGCGCAGCAGCTCGCCGTAGAAGCCGCGCGACAGCCAGTCGGCGACGACGTGGTTGCTGACCTCGGGGACGATGATCGTCACCTCCACGCCGCGCGACCGGGCGTCCTTGAGGGCCTGCAGGATGTCGTGGTCGGGGATGAAGTAGGCGGCCGTGATGTGGATGTGGTGCCGGGCGCGGTCGATGGCCTCGAGGTACATGCCGCGGATCGGGAACACGAGCTGGCGCGGCACGTTGCGGTGGGCGCGGACGCTCGGCTCCCAGCTGGCCTCCCCCAGCGGCTCGATGGGCACCGGGTGCAGGTCGTTCCAGAAGTCGATGAAGGCGTTGTCGAGGTCCCAGACCGCCGAGCCCTCGACGCGCAGGTGCGTGTCGCGCCACTGCGTGGCGTACAGCGAGCCCACGTTGTACCCGCCCACGAAGCCGACCGTGTCGTCGACGACGAGGATCTTGCGGTGGTCGCGACCCCAACGTCGCGGGTTGAAGGGCTGCAGGCCCGTCTTGAGGAACGGGAAGCGCAGCACGTGGACGCCCGGCGGGAACGTCAGGAACGAGCGCGGGACGACGAGGTTCGCGAACCCGTCGTAGATGACCCGCACGTCGACCCCGCGGTCGGCGGCAGCGACGAGCTCGCGCTTGAACGCCTCGCCGACCTCGTCGCCCTTGAGGATGAAGGTCTCGAACAGCACGCGGGTACGGGCTCCCCGGATCGCCGCCAGCATGTCGTCGTACAGGTCCTCGCCGTACGTGTAGGTGGTGGCCGTGTTCTCCTCCCCGACCGGCACCGTGGTGGGCGGGACGGTGGGGAACGTGGAGTCGTTCGCGCCGCGCAGGATCTTGCGGATCTTGGTGGTGATCATCAGCCCGGCGACGATCCCGACCACGGAGAGGAACCACGTCTGCAGGGGGCGCATGATCAGGCGCTGGGTCGAGAGTCGGGCCACGTCGTCACCCTAGGGCACCGCCGCGCGTCGGAGCGGCAGCGTCAGACGAAGACCGCGACGGCCCGGGCGTCGGGACCGCGCTGCTCGTAGAGCGCCAGGAAGGTGCCGTCGGGCGCGAAGAGGGCGACGGGGTCGGCGTGGCCCAGCTCGCGCCCAGGGAGCGCACGACCGAAGCGCACCTCGCCGGCTGCCGCGTCGTCGAGGTCGAGCGACGGGAACGCCGCGCGGGCGGCGTCGTCGAGCGCGACGTGCTGCCAGGAGCGCTCGAGCTCCTCGAGCGTGCGGGCGACGTCGAGGTCGAACCCCCCGACACGGGTGCGGCGCAGCATGGTCAGGTGGCCGCCGACGCCGAGGGCGGCTCCGAGGTCGCGGGCCAGGGCACGCACGTAGGTCCCGCTGCTGCACACCACGCGGGCGTCGACGTCGACCACGGCGAGCCCGTCGACCTCGAGGTGCCGGACGTCGGTGACCTCGAACGTCGACACCGTGACGGGCCGGGCGGGGAGCTGGACGTCCTCGCCCGCGCGGACGCGGGCGTACGAACGCTTCCCGTCGACCTTGATCGCCGACACGGCCGTCGGCACCTGCTCGATGTCGCCGGTCAGCGGGAGCACCGCGGAGCGGACGGTGTCGTCCGTGACGCCGGAGGCGTCGGCCCGCTCCAGCAGGTCGCCCTCGGCGTCGTCGGTGACGGTGGTCTGGCCGAGCCGCATCGTCGCGAGGTACTCCTTGTCGGCCAGCTGCAGGTGGCCGAGCAGCCGGGTGGCCCGTCCGACGCCGAGCAGCAGCACGCCCGTGGCCATCGGGTCGAGGGTGCCGGCGTGGCCGACCTTGCGGGTGCCGGCCAGGCGACGGGTGCGGGCGACGACGTCGTGCGACGTCCACCCGGCGGGCTTGTCGACCACGACGAGCCCGACGGGGGTCTCGCTCATGCCTGCTCGTCGTCCTCGTCGTCATCCTCGGCAGCACGCGGCTGCTTGTACGGGTCGGGGTCGCCCGCGTACGTCTTGCCCTCGGCGGCCGCGGCGACACGCTCGTCGCTCTCACGGGCCTTGGCGAGCAGGTCCTCGATCTGGCGGGCCGACTCCGGGACCGCGTCGAGGAAGAACTCCAGCGACGGGGTGTGCCGGGTGCCGAGCTGCTTGCCGACCTCGGTGCGCAGCAGGCCGGTGGCGCTGCGCAGGGCCGCGGCCGTGTCGGTGGCGGCGCGCTCGTCGCCCATGACGGTGTAGAACACCGAGGCGTTCTGGTGGTCGCCCGTGAGTCGCACGTCGGTGATCGTCACGAAGCCCAGGCGCGGGTCCTTGACCCGACGCTCGAGCATCTGGGCGATGATCACCTTGATGCGGTCGGCGAGCTGCTGGGTGCGCTGTCCGGCCATGGTTCCTCCTGCTGGGTCGCCGCCGCGGGCCCAGGATCGCTCCCGGGCCCGCGGCGGACTGCTGACTCAGCTACGCGGCTTCTCGCGCAGCTCGAACATCTCGACGACGTCGTCGATCTTGATGTCGCCGTACCCCTTGAGGACGAGACCGCACTCGAAGCCCTCGCGGACCTCGGACACGTCGTCCTTCTCGCGGCGCAGGCTCGCGAGCTCGAGGTTGTCGGCCACGACCGAGCCGTCGCGGAGCAGCCGCGCCTTGGCGTTGCGCCGCAGCGTGCCGCTCGTGACCATGCAGCCGGCGATGTTGCCGATCTTCGACGAGCGGAAGATGTCGCGGATCTCCGCCGTACCGAGCTGGTGCTCCTCGAACTCCGGCTTCAGCATGCCCTTGAGGGCCGCCTCGATCTCGTCGATCGCCTGGTAGATGACCGAGTAGTACTTGATCTCGACACCCTCGCGGTCGGCCAGCTCCGTCGCCTTGCCCTGCGGGCGGACGTTGAAGCCGATGATGACCGCGTTGGAGGCCGCCGCCAGGTTGACGTCGGTCTCGGTGATCGCACCCACGCCACGGTCGATGACCCGCAGGTTGACCTCCTCGCCCACGTCGATCTGGGCCAGCGAGTCCTCGAGCGCCTCGACCGAGCCGGAGCCGTCACCCTTGAGGATGAGCAACAGCTCGTCGGTCTCGCCCTTCTCCATCGAGGACATGAAGTCCTCGAGGGTCCGGCGACCCGTGCGCTTGGCCAGCGCGGCGTTGCGCTCGCGAGCCTCACGCTTCTCGGCGATCTGGCGCGCGATCCGGTCGTCGTCGACGACCATGAAGTTGTCGCCGGCACCGGGCACGGCCGTCAGGCCGAGCACCAGGGCGGGACGCGACGGCGACGCCTCGACGATGTTCTCGCCGTACTCGTCGAGCATGGCGCGCACGCGGCCGAAGGCCGAGCCCGCCACGAGCGTGTCGCCCACCCGCAGCGTGCCGCGCTGGACCAGCACCGTGGCGACCGGGCCGCGACCGCGGTCCAGGTGCGCCTCGATGGCGAGGCCCTCGGCGTTCTGCTCCGGGTTGGCGCGCAGGTCCAGCGACGCGTCGGCCGTCAGGATGACCGCCTCGAGGAGGTCGTCCAGGCCGGTGCCCGCCTTGGCGGAGACGTCGACGAACATCGAGTCGCCGCCGTACTCCTCGGGGACGAGGCCGTACTCGGTGAGCTGGCCACGGGCCTTGGTCGGGTCGGCGTCGGGCTTGTCGACCTTGTTGACCGCGACGACGATCGGCACGCCGGCCGCCTTCGCGTGGTTGAGCGCCTCGACCGTCTGCGGCATGACGCCGTCGTCGGCCGCGACCACGAGGATCGCGATGTCGGTCGCCTGCGCACCACGGGCACGCATGGCCGTGAACGCCTCGTGACCCGGGGTGTCGATGAAGGTGATGGCGCGCTCGTTGCCGTCGACCTCGGTGGTCACCTGGTAGGCGCCGATGGTCTGCGTGATGCCACCGGCCTCCTTGGCGACCACGTTGCTGTTGCGCAGCGCGTCGAGCAGCTTCGTCTTTCCGTGGTCGACGTGACCCATGACGGTCACGACCGGCGGACGCGCCGCCAGGTCGGAGTCGTCACCGGTGTCCTCGCCGAACTCCAGCGAGAACGACTCGAGCAGCTCGCGGTCCTCGTCCTCGGGCGAGACGACCTGGACGTCGTAGTTCAGCTCCTCGCCGAGCAGCTGCAGGGTCTCGTCGTTGACGGACTGCGTGGCGGTGACCATCTCGCCCAGGTGGAACAGCACCTGCACGAGCGACGCCGCGTCGACGCCGATCTTCTCCGCGAAGTCGGTCAGCGAGGCACCGCGCGCCAGACGGACGGTCTGGCCGTCGCCCTTGCGGACGCGGACGCCGCCGATGGCGGGCGCCTGCATCTGGTCGAACTCCTGCCGCTTCGCGCGCTTGCTCTTGCGACCGCGACGCGCGGGACCGCCGGGGCGGCCGAAGGCGCCCTGCGTGCCACCACGACCACCGGGACGGTTGCCGCCGGGACGACCACCGGGGCCGCCGAAGCCGCCTCCGCCGCCCGGGGCGCCGCCGCCGGGACGACCGGCGAAGCCGCCGCCACCGCCGGGACGTCCGCCGCCGGCGCCTCCGCCGGGACGGGCACCGCCGGGACGACCACCGGGACCACCGCGGCCGGGCCCGGGACGCGCGTTGGCGAGGCCGGACTGCTTGGGCATCATCGCGGGGTTGGGACGCGGCATGCCGGGACGGCCGCCGGGCGCGGGAGCCGCGGTACCGGCGCCGCCAGCGCCACCCTCACGGGCGGCCGGCGGACGCGGAGCGCGCTCCTGCTGCATCCCCTGGCGCGAGGAGTACGGGTTGTTGCCGGGGCGGGCGCCACCGGGGCGCGGACCCGGACGGGGGCCCGGAGCCGGCTTGGGGCCGGGCTGGGCGGCCGGCGCGGACGCTGCGGCAGCCGGTGCCTCGGGCTCGGCCGGACGACGCGGGCCGGGACGCGGACCGGGGGTCGGCGTGGCCTTGGGCGCGGCGGGACCGGGCTTCGGCGCTGCGGACGCCGGGGAAGGTGCGCTGGGCGCCTGCGGTGCGGCGGGGGCCTGAGGCGCAGCCGGGGCGGGTGCCTCGGCGGCCGGTGCCTTGGGGGCGGGCGCGGGGGCGGCCTTCTTGACACCCTTCTTGGCACCCTTGGCGAGCAGCGCGTCGCCGTGCTCCTCCTTGAGGCGGCGGACGACCGGCGCCTCGACGGTGGACGACGCGGACTTCACGTACTCACCCATGTCCTTCAACGTGGACAGGATGTCCTTGCTCTGGACTCCGAGCTCTCGTGCGAGCTCGTGGACTCTGACAGCCACTGTTCTCCTTCGTGGGGGCCCGCACCCCGAAGGAGGTGAGGACCCTAGTTGACGTGCAGGCTCATCGGAACGTTCTCATCGAGAGCTCATGAGCGGTTGCTCCGTTTTCGGGTCGTGGGGCCGGTGGCCCCGTGGATGGGTTGGTGCGCCCTGGTCAGTCCCGCGGGCCGGTCACGTCGTCGAGCAGCGTCAGGTCGAGCGGTCCCTCCACGCGGAGGGCCCGGCCGAACGCCCGTCGACGTCGTGCCAGCTCCAGGCACCGAGGGTCGGGGTGCAGGTGCGCCCCTCGCCCCGGCATCGTCCGCCGCGGGTCGGGGGTCACGGTGGTACCCGCCTCCCCCGGCATCGCGACGAGCCGGACCAGAGCGGTCACGTCGTCGCGCGACCGGCATCCGATGCACGTGCGAGTGACCGTGGTCGAGTCTACCCCGTCCGTGGTCACGACCTGCGCTCGGGCCGCGCGCCGTCGCCGTCCTGCGGCACCTCGGTGTCGGAGCGGATGTCGATGCGCCAGCCGGTGAGCTTGGCGGCGAGGCGGGCGTTCTGGCCCTCCTTGCCGATGGCGAGCGACAGCTGGAAGTCGGGGACGACGACGCGGGCGGCCCGGGTCTGCTCGTCGACCATCGTGACCTTCTTGACCCGCGACGGCGAGAGCGCGTGCCCGATGAACTCCAGCGGGTCGTCGCTGTGGTCGACGATGTCGATCTTCTCGCCGTGCAGCTCGTGCATCACGTTGCGCACGCGCTGGCCCATGGGCCCGATGCAGGCGCCCTTGGCGTTGACGCCGGGCTTCGTGGCGCGCACGGCGATCTTGGTGCGGTGGCCGGCCTCCCGCGCCACGGCCATGATCTCGACGGAGCCGTCGGCGATCTCCGGGACCTCGAGGGCGAACAGCAGGCGCACGAGGTTGGGGTGGGTGCGCGAGACCTTGACCCGCGGGCCACGCATGCCCTTCTCGACCTCGTACACGTAGGCCTTGATGCGCTCGCCGTGGGCGTACTTCTCCTCGGCGACGCGCTCGGCCGACGGCAGCAGCGCCTCGACGCGACCGAGGTCGATCATGACGTCGCCAGGGCGGCTGCCCTGCTGGATGACGCCGGAGACGATGTCGCCGACCTTGCCGGAGAACTCGCCGAACTTCTGCTCGTCCTCCGCCTGGCGCAGGCGCTGCATGATCAGCTGCCGCGCGACGGTGGCGGCGAAGCGGCCGAAGTCCTCCGGCGTGTCGTCGAACTCCTCCGAGAACCGCGGGGCCGGCGGCGCGGCGGGCGACTGCGCCTCGTCGGACGCCGTGTCGGCCGCCTCGTCAGACCCGGTCTCGGCCGGCTCGGCGGGAGCGGCCGGCTCCGGTGCGAGCCGCTCCTTAGCCCAGACCGTCACGCGACCCGTCTGGCGGTCGAGCACGACCCGTGCGTGCTGGTGGGAGTACGGCGTCTTCTGGTAGGCCGACAGCAGCGCTGTCTCGATGGCCTCCACGACGACGTCGAGGGAGATGTCCTTCTCCCGCTCGAGGGCGCGCAGCGCGCTCATGTCGATGTCCATCAGGCGTCCTTCTCGCGGTGGTGGTCGGGGCGGCCGGGCCGCGGGGCGGAGCCGCGGCCCTTGGCCGACGACTTCTGCTGCTTGGGCCGGCCGGTGGTGGGCGCCTTGGGGGCGCCGAGCTCGGGGGTGACGAGGGCGCGAGCGACGTCGGCGTAGGCGATCCGGCGCTGCTGACCCTTCACGGTGATCTCGACACCGGTGTCGTCGCTGCCGACGACCCGTCCGGTGACGGCGGGACCGTCGTGCAGCGTCACGGCGACGAGCCGGCCGACGTTGCGCCGCCAGTGCCGGGGCTCGGTCAGCGGACGGTCGAGCCCGCGGGAAGTCACCTCGAGCGTGTAGGGCTGCTCCCCCATCGCCGTGCCGTCGTCGAGCGCGGCGGAGACGACGCGGGTGGCGTCGGTGATGAGGTCGAGCGGGACGCCACCGTCGGCGTCGACCGCGATCCTCAGGAAGCGCCTGGAACCGGAGCGGGAGAGCTCGACCGCCTCGAGGTCGAGTCCGAGGGCGGCGAGGGGTCCGGCGACCTCGTCCCTCACGGTGTCGGCCTGCGGGTCCGCCATGTCGTGCAGCCTCCTGTGTTCTGTTGTCGGCACGTCCGGTGCGCGGTGCCGCTGGGCGACCGCGCGACCCTCACTCTAGCGGGCACCCATTAGCCTGACGGGATGGTCAGCCGTCGCGTCGTCGTGGGAGGCGGGGTCGCCGTCGTGGCGGCCGGCGCGGCCCTGCACGTCGCGGGCCGCGACGACGACGTGCTGCGTGCCCTCGGGGCGCGACCGCGCCCGATGCCGGACGCCGCGGACACGCGTCTGCTGGAGCGCGCCGCGGCCGACCAGGTCACGCTCGCCGTGTCGGTCGAGGGTCTCGACGGCGTCCGCACCGACGACCTCGCGACGGTCCTGAGGACCCAGCTCGACGGGCTCGGCGGTGCACCGGACGTCGACCCGTCGCCGACGACCACGTCGTCCGACGTCGCCACCGTCGTGGCCGACCTCAACCGGACCGCCAGCCGCCGGCAGGCCGACGCGCTCGCGGCGGTCTCCCCCGACCTGGCCCGCGTGCTGGCGTCGCTCGCGGCCGGGCAGGCGCAGGTCGCCCGCACCCTGGGCCGGCGGGCAGGAGGTGCGTGACGTGGGCGACCCGTCCCCCGTCGGCCCCCTGCAGCGCCGCCTCGCGCTCGAGCACGAGGCAGTCTGGCTGACGTCGCTCAGCGCAGGCCGGTTCGCCGAGCTCGACGACGCCGCGCGCGCGGCCTTGCGCCGCCACGAGCGTGCGCGCGACGTGCTCGTCGCACGCGTGGCGGCCGCAGGGGCGACACCCGTGGGCCCACAGCCCGCCTACGGCGTGCCTCCCCGCTCCGTCGACCAGGCCCGCCAGCGGCTCGCGGACCTGGCCGAGCGGATGTGCCGCGCCATCGTGCCGCTCGTGGCGCTCGGCAGCGCGGGCGACCGTCGCGAGGCCGTCCGGTCGCTGCGGGCCTCGGCACTGGAGGCGACGAGCTGGGGCGCCGGGCCCAGCCCCTTCCCCGGACTCGACCGAGACTGAGCGCCGGGATCCGCGGCAGGGTGGTCAGCGGCAGACGCCGCGGACCTCGGTGATGACGTCGGCGAGCGCCACGTCGCGGCGCGTGCCGCTGGCGCGGTCCTTGACCTCCAGCAGCCCGTCGGCCAGCCCCTTGCCCACGACGACGGTCGTCGGCATGCCGAGCAGCTCGGCGTCCTTGAACTTGACGCCGGGCGACACCTTCGGGCGGTCGTCGTAGAGCACGTCGAGGCCGGCGGCCTCCAGCTCGGCGACGAGCCGGTCGGCCGCCTCGAACAGCTCGGGCTGCTTCCCGGCGACGACGACGTGGACGTCGAAGGGTGCCAGCTCGCGCGGCCAGACGATGCCGAGCTCGTCGTGCGAGCTCTCCACGACGGCCGCGACGGCGCGCGAGATGCCCACGCCGTAGGAGCCCATCGTGACGGTGACGAGCTTGCCGTTCTCGTCGAGCACCTTCAGGTCGAGCGCCTCGGCGTACTTGCGGCCGAGCTGGAAGATGTGCCCCATCTCGATGCCACGGGCGAGCTCGAGCGGGCCCGAGCCGTCGGGGGCGGGGTCGCCCGCACGCACCTCGGCCGCCTCGATCGTGCCGTCGGCGGTGAAGTCGCGGCCGGCCACGAGGTCGATCACGTGCGAGCCCGCCACGTTCGCGCCGGTGACCCAGCGCGTGCCGTCGACGACGCGGGGGTCGACGAGGTAGCGGATGCCGGTCTCGGACTCCTCCCCCAGCACGCCGGGGCCGATGTAGCCCTTCTTCAGGGCCGGGTGGGCGGCGAAGTCCTCCTCCGTGAACGGCTCGACGTCGGCGGGCGCGACCTGCGTCTCGAGCCGCTTCGTGTCGACCTCGCGGTCGCCGGGGACGCCGATCGCGAGCGCCTCGCGGGAGCCGTCGGGGTGGCGCAGCACGACGAGGACGTTCTTCAGCGTGTCGGCACCGGTCCAGGGGCGGTCCTCGCGCGGGAAGCGCTCGTTGAGGTGCGCGACGAGCGTGTCGATGGTCGGCGTGTCGGGCGTCTGCTCGGCGTGCGCGGCGGGCAGTCCGTCGTAGGGCTGGGGGTCGGGGGCCACCGTGACCACGGCCTCGACGTTGGCCGCGTAGCCGCCGGGCGAGCGGACGAAGGTGTCCTCGCCGATCTCGGCGACGGCGAGGAACTCCTCGCTCGCCGACCCGCCCATCGCGCCGGAGTCGGCCTGCACGACGACGTAGTCGAGACCGAGCCGGTCGAAGATGCGCACGTAGGCCTCGCGGTGCGCCTGGTAGCTGCGCTCGAGGCCCTCGTCGGTCACGTCGAAGGAGTAGGAGTCCTTCATGACGAACTCGCGGCCGCGCAGGATGCCAGCGCGGGGTCGCGCCTCGTCGCGGTACTTCGTCTGGATCTGGTACAGGCTCAGCGGCAGGTCCTTGTAGGAGCCGTAGAGGTCCTTCACGAGGAGCGCGAACATCTCCTCGTGGGTGGGACCGAGCAGCATGTCGTTGCCGCGACGGTCGTGCAGGCGGAACAGGTTGGGGCCGTACTCCGTCCAGCGGTTCGTCGCCTCGTACGGCTCGCGCGGCAGCAGCGCGGGGAAGCGCACCTCCTGCGAGCCGATGGCCTCCATCTCCTCGCGGACGATCTCCTCGACCTTGGCCAGCACCTTCAGCCCGAGCGGGAGCCAGGAGTAGATGCCCGGCGCCACGCGCCGCACGTAGCCGGCCCGGACGAGCAGCTTGTGGCTCGGGACCTCCGCGTCCGCCGGGTCGTCACGGAGGGTTCGCAGGAACAGCTGGGACATGCGCATGCGCCGACCCTATCGAGCGCTGCGCGAGGCCTTGAGGGCCGTGCGCACGAGCGGCAACTGCAGCGGCAGCCGGCCGACGACCCCGGCCTTCAGCACGGGCGAGGCGCGACGGCTGCGCAGCACGTCGGCCGTCATCTGCAGGTTGGCCGGGAACACCCCCACCAGGAGCCCGGCGGCGGCCAGTCCCCCGGCGCGTCGCGTGCGGGGGTGCGCGAGCAGCGCCGCGCAGGCCACCTCCACCACCCCCGAGGCGTGCACGAGCTCGCGTCGACGCGGAAGCGCGCGCGGCACCATCTGCTCGAACGGCTCGGGCTTCACGAAGTGCGCGACCCCGGCGACGGCGAGCAGGGCGGCCAGGGCCTTCACGTCACGATCCATGTCCGCACCCTAGGCGACCCCCGCCGAGCCGCACGGGACGGTGCGAGGATGGAGCGTCCGCACCCCGCGCCCCGCAGGAGGCATCCGTGTCCATCGTCGCCACCCTCGAGCTCCGGCTGCGACCTGAGAAGGTCGAGGCTGCACCCGCCGTCCTCGACGAGGTCCTCGCCGAGACCCGCGCCTTCGCCGGGAACCTCGGCGTCGAGGTGCTCACCGACGTCGAGGACCCGACCCGTGTGACGGCGTTCGAGCGTTGGGAGAGCCTCGAGCACGACGCGGCGTACCGCGCGTGGCGGGCCGGGGACGGCAACCGGCCCGCCCTCGGAGCGTTGCTGGCCGCTCCCCCGGTGCTCACGCACTGGACCACGACGGGCGACTGACGACGCGGGCCGGGCTACAGCAGGATCGACGCGAACGTGTCGACCTGGCGCAGCCCGACGCGGGCGTAGGTGGCGCGGGCGGCCGTGTTGAAGTCGTTGACGTAGAGCGTGACGTCGGAGGCGACGTCGCGCTGCACCACCCGGACGACGCCGGCGAGCGCTGGTGCCGCGATGCCTCGACCGCGGTGGTCGGGGTGCACCCAGACGCCCTGCAGCTGGCAGACGCCGCCGGCGGCGGCGCCGACCTCGGTCTTGAAGAGCACCTCGCCGTCCTCGATGATCGCGAACGCCCAGCCTCGGGCGACGAGCTGCGCCACGCGGGCGCGGTAGCCGGCGCTGCCACCGGCCTCGGGGTCGATGCCGACCTCCTCGCGGAACATCGCCACGGACGCCGGGTACAGCACGTCGACCTCGTCGATCATGACGCGGCGCAGCCGCGGGTCCGGCGCGACCGCCGGCTCGCCGTCGATGGCGAGGAACGGCTGGTCGGCCCGCACCGACCGCGCGGGACCCCAGTCCTGCTCGAGCCTCGACCACAGCCGCATGACGGCGGCCTGGCGGCCGACGAGCGACGCGCTGCGTCGCATGCCCGGGGCGACGCCGGTGAGGAGCAGCTGGCGCGCGAAGCCGTCGACGGCCTCGGCGTCGGCCTCCACGGGGACGAGGTTGGCGCCGCAGTGGCAGGCGGCGACGAGCCGGCCGTCGCGGAAGCAGCCGAGCATCGTGCCGCCGAGCATCAGGCTGCGCAGTCCGGTCTCGGCGACGCGGTGGCGCACGAAGAGGTTCGCGCGCTCGTCACGGGCCATCAGCGCCTCGAGCTCGACGCGGTCGTCGGGCCCGAGCAGCCGGATCTGCTGGTCGCGACGCCCGGTGGCGTCGGACGCGACCGGCACCAGCTCGATCATCGTGTGCTCCTCGCTCCGCAGGCCGCTCGCCCGGCTGCCGACAGCCTAGGCCAGCGGACCGGCCGTCGCCCCTCGACGGGCGCGACCTGGGACGGACGGCGGATGCTCAGCCCGAGACCGTCACCGAGGCGGTGGCGCCGTCCTCGGGCTCCATGTCCTCGGCGATGCGCAGGGCCTCTTCGATGAGCGTCTCGACGATCTTGCTCTCGGGCACGGTCTTGATGACCTCGCCCTTGACGAAGATCTGGCCCTTGCCGTTGCCGGACGCGACGCCGAGGTCGGCCTCGCGTGCCTCGCCGGGGCCGTTGACGACGCAGCCCATGACGGCGACGCGCAGCGGCACCTCGAGACCGTCGAGACCGGCGGTCACCTGCTCGGCGAGCGTGTAGACGTCGACCTGGGCGCGTCCGCACGACGGGCAGGAGACGATCTCGAGCTTGCGCGGTCGCAGGTTGAGCGACTGCAGGATCTGGATGCCGACCTTGACCTCCTCCACGGGCGGGGCGGACAGCGAGACGCGGATGGTGTCGCCGATGCCCTTGCCGAGCAGGTATCCGAACGCCGTGGCGCTCTTGATGGTGCCCTGGAACGCCGGTCCGGCCTCGGTGACGCCGAGGTGGAGCGGCCAGTCGCCGCGTTCGGCGAGCATCTCGTAGGCCTGGGCCATGATGACGGGGTCGTTGTGCTTGACCGAGATCTTGAAGTCGTGGAAGTCGTGCTCCTCGAAGAGCGACGCCTCCCACACGGCCGACTCGACCAGGGCCTCGGGCGTCGCCTTGCCGTACTTCTCGAGCAGACGCTTGTCGAGCGAGCCCGCGTTGACGCCGATGCGCAGCGAGACGCCGGCGTCCTTGGCCGCCCGGGCGATCGCACCGACCTGGTCGTCGAACTTGCGGATGTTGCCGGGGTTCACGCGCACGGCCGCGCAGCCGGCGTCGATCGCGGCGAACACGTACTTCGGCTGGAAGTGGATGTCGGCGATGACGGGGATCTGGCTCTTGCGGGCGATCGCGGGCAGCGCGTCGGCGTCGTCCTGGCTGGGGCACGCCACGCGCACGATGTCGCAGCCGGCGGCGGTGAGCTCGGCGATCTGCTGGAGCGTGGTGTTCACGTCCGACGTCAGCGTCGTGGTCATGGACTGCACCGAGACGGGGGCGTCGCCGCCCACGTCGACCGTGCCGACCTTGATCTTGCGGCTCGTGCGTCGCGGGCTGAGGACCGGCGGCGGCGCCTCGGGCATCCCGAGCGAGACCGGGACGGACCCGGCGCTCACGAGATGCTCACCGGGTTCACGATGTCGGCGTAGATCAGGATGACGCTCATGACCATCAGGATGCCACCCACCACGTAGGCGACGGGCAGCATCCTCGCGACGTCGACGTATCCGGGGTCCGGTCGGCGGCGCAGACGCGCCCATCCTCGGCGCACGGCCTCCCACAGCGCACCGGCGATGTGGCCGCCGTCGAGGGGCAGCAGCGGGATGAAGTTGAACAGCGCGAGGAACAGGTTCAGCGACGCGAGCAGGGCCAGCAGCCGCTGGGCGCGCTCCGCCCAGCTGGGCTCGTCGACCGTGACGAGCTCGCCCGCCACCCGGCTGGCGCCGACGACGCTGATCGGTCCGTCGGCGGGTCGCTCCGCGCCGAACGCCGCCTTGGTCACCTCGACCATGCGCACCGGCAGGTGGGCGATGGCGCTGGCGGTGGCCGCGACCTGCTCGCCCATGACGTCGACGACGGCGCCCGGGCCCTGTCGCTGCATGGTCTCGGTCGGCGTGACGCCGAGGAAGCCGACCTTCTCGGTACGCTGCGGATCGTCGAGCGAGGTGCGGGCGAGCACGGCGGTCGGGACGTCGGCGGACACCTCGCGACCGTCGCGGTCGACGACGAGGCGGGCCTCGCGGTCGCCGTTGGCGCGGATCAGGCCCGACAGCTGCTCCCACGACGTGATCCGCTCGCCGTTGAACGACACGAACCGGTCGCCGGGCTGCAGGCCGGCCTGCTTGGCCGGGGTCACGGGGTCGGCGTCGGTGCACGCCCGTCCCGCCTCGGCGTCGGTGATGGCGCAGTCGGAGACCGCCTGCACGGTCGTCGTCGGGGTGAGCGCACCGAAGCCCATGAGCACGACCGCGAACAGCACGACGGCGATGGCGACGTTGACGAGCGGGCCGCCGGCCATGACGATCAGCTTCTGCCACCAGGGCTTGCGGTAGAAGAGGCGGTCGAGGTCGTCGTCCTCGATGAGCTCGTGCTCCGCGTGGCGCGCGTCGCTGACGAGCTGGGTGAACAGGCCGGTGCTGGTCGCGCGGACCTCGTGCGGGTCGGCGGCGACGCCGTCGCGCCGCTCCGGCGGCAGCATGCCGACGAGCTTCACGTAGCCGCCGAGCGGGATCGACTTGATGCCGTACTCGGTCTCGCCCCGCTTGACCGACCAGATCGTGTTGCCGAAGCCGACGAAGTACTGGGTGACCTTGATGCCGAACTTCTTCGCCGGGACCATGTGGCCGAGCTCGTGCAGGGCGATCGACGCGATGACGCCGAGCACGAAGACGACGACGCCGAGCGTGTAGATGAGCGCGGTCACGCGCGGGCTCCGCTGGATGCACTCATGGACGCTCCCTCTACCAGGGCCCTCGCCCGCTCGCGGGCCAGGGTGTCGGCCTCGAGCACGCGCTCGAGGGTCAGGTCGGGGTGGGCGGCGTCCGGGTCGCGCAGGTGCTCGTCCAGGACCGCGCCCACCGTGTCCACGATGCCAAGGAAGCCCAAGTCGCCGGCGACGAACGCGTCGACGCACACCTCGTTGGCGGCGTTGAGGACGGCCGGCGCCGTGCGGCCGAAGGACCCGGCGCGCCGCGCCAGCGACACGGCGGGAAACGCGGTCTCGTCGAGCGGGAAGAACTCCCACGAGGTGGGCGAGGTCCAGTCGCAGCCGCGCGCCGCGCCCGGCACGCGCTCGGGCCACGCGAGCCCGAGGGCGATCGGCAGCCGCATGTCCGGGGGCGAGGCCTGCACCATCGTCGAGCCGTCGACGTACTCGACCATGGAGTGCACCACCGACGACGGGTGCACGACCACGTCGATGCGGTCGAAGTCGATCCCGAACAGCAGGTGCGCCTCGATCACCTCCAGGCCCTTGTTGACGAGCGTCGCGGAGTTGATGGTGATGACCGGACCCATGTCCCACGTCGGGTGCGCCATCGCCTGCTCGGGCGTCACGTCGGCGAGCTCGGCGCGGCTGCGTCCGCGGAACGGTCCGCCGCTCGCGGTGACGAGCAGGCGACGCACGTCGTCGACGCGCTCGCCGCGCAGGGCCTGCGCGATCGCGGAGTGCTCGGAGTCGACCGGCACGAGCTGCCCCGGACGCACCCGCGACGTGACCAGCTCACCGCCCACGATCAGCGACTCCTTGTTGGCGAGCGCGAGTGTGGTACCCGCGTCGAGGGCTGCCAAGGTCGGCTCGAGGCCGACCGCACCCGTCATGCCGTTGAGCACGACGTCGACGTCGGTGCGCGCCACCTCGGTGGCGGCGTCGGGGCCGGCGAGCAGGCGCGGCACACGGTGGTCGCCCTCGGACCAGCCGCGCCGCTTCGCCTCGGCGTAGAGCGCGAGCTGGACGTCCTGCGCCGACGTGGCGCGCGCGACGGCGACCACCTCGACCTCGTGCCGGATGGCCTGGGCGGCGAGCAGGGCCGGGTCGGACCCACCGGCCGCGAGCGCGACGACGTCGAACCTCTCGGGCGCGGCCTCGACCACCTCCAGGGCCTGGGTGCCGATGGAGCCGGTGGAACCGAGAATGGCGACACGCTTGCGCATGTCGCCATTCTCCCTCACCGGCACCGGGTGTCCCGCCCGGGCGCCGGAGGTCTCACCGCTCCGGGGTCACTTCACCTCGGAGCGCAGCAGCCGGTAGATGCCGAAGCCGAGCGGCAGCACCAGCCAGATCGTGCCGGCGGTCGCGATGCGCGCCCACTCCTCGCCGGTCGGGTCGAAGTCGCCGGTGAACAGCGGCACGAGGGCCGTGTTCAGCTCGATCCACGGGGCGAGGTCGCCGAACCACTCCACGAGCCCGCCGACGATGCCGACGACGATCGGAAGCACGAGCGTGTAGACGAAGTAGCCGACGATGGCGGCCGCCGTGTTCATGAGCAGCATGGCGATGGCGAACCCGATGAGCACGCCAATCAGGTTGCTCACCACGAAGTTGAAGACCTCGTGGCCGGTGATCGTCCACGACACGTCGACACCGCGGACGCTCGACGCGAGGAACGTGCCGATCGCCGCGAGCACGGCGGACAGCAGCATCACGCCGACGGAGATGATGAGTCCGGCGAGCAGCTTCGCGGCCACCACGCGGGGACGGCGAGGCTCGAGGGTGAACGTGACGAGCCCGGTGCGCTGGCCCCACTCCGAGGTGACCAGCATGATCGCGATGATCGGCAGGAAGTAGCCGAGCGTGCCGCCCATGGCCTGGATGAAGAACGGGAAGTCCTGGAACTCGCCCCCGTCGGTGACGAGGAACGCGATGACGAGCATCACCACGGCGCACAGGCCGAGGATCGAGATGCTCAGCCACCGTCCGGCACGCGTGTCGAAGGACTTGCGGACCTCCACACCCACCAGGCGGGTGAGGGGGATGCCCGGACGGTCGGTGTCGATGCTGACCGCGGGTGCGGTGGTGGTGCTCATGCCTGGGCTCCTTCGGTGGGGACGGCGTCGCGCTGGGTGGTGGCGGTGAGCTGGAGGAACATCTCCTCCAGGCCCGCGCCGTCGGCCTGGCGCAGCTCGACGAGGGCGACGCCCGCAGCGGCGGCCGCCTTGCCGACGACCTCGGGCGCGGCCTCGGTGGTGAGGCCCTCGCCGCTCGGCGTGACGGTGATGCCGGCGCCGGTGAGCGCCTGCTCGAGGGCGCGTGGCTCGACGCCGCGCACGTACGTGCCGGCCGCCTGCAGCAGCTCCTCCTTCGTGCCCTCGGCGACGATCTTCCCGTTGCCGATGACGATCAGCTCGTCGGCGATGATCTGCACCTCGTGCAGCAGGTGCGACGACAGGAGCACGGTGCCGCCGCGGTCGGCGTACTCACGAAGCAGGCCGCGCATCCAGTGGATGCCGGCCGGGTCGAGACCGTTGGCGGGCTCGTCGAGCATGAGGATCTTCGGGTCGCCGAGGAGGGCGTGCGCGATGCCGAGCCGCTGGCGCATGCCGAGCGAGTAGTTGCGCACGCGGCGGCGGGACTCCTTGTCGGACAGGCTGACGAGCGCGAGCATCTCGTCGACGCGGCTCGCGGGCAGCCCCATGGTGCGCGCGCCGATCGTCAGGATCTCCCGGCCGGTGCGGCCGGCGTGCTGCGCCGAGGCGTCGAGGAGGACGCCGACCTGCGTGCCGGGGTTGGGGATGTCGCGGTAGTTCACGCCGCCGACGGTGGCGGCACCCTTCGACGGGGGCGTGAGTCCGGCGATGATGCGCATCGTCGTCGACTTGCCGGCACCGTTGGGCCCGAGGAAGCCGGTCACCGCGCCCGGACGGCAGGTGAAGCTGACGTCGTCGACGGCCGTGAAGCCGGCGTACGCCTTCGTGAGGTTCTGGACCTGGATCATGGTCCCACTCTCCCGCACGCCGAACCGGTGACGCATCCGTCGCGCAGCCATGATCGGCGCGCCGAAAGTATGAGACGTCCCCGTCCGTCGGTCGTGGTCGGGAGTCCACGGGGCTGGGTAGCGTGTCGTCGGTGACCGGCACCGCTCCCCCGCTGACCTGGTGGGGACACACGTGGCGGTTGCTGCTCGTCCTCGCCGTGACCGCGCTGACGTGGGTGCCGCTCGGGCTCTGGCAGCTGCGGCACGCACCGCTGTGGTTCGCCCTCGACCTGGCGACGGGTGTGGCGTGCACCGTGGTCGCGATGGTCTGGCGTCGCCGGTTCCCCGTCACGGTCGCGCTGGTGACGAACGTCGTGAGCATCGGGTCGTTCAGCTCGGGCGGCGCGGCCTGCCTGGCGCTGGTCTCCCTCGCCACGCGCCGACGCTGGCGCGAGCTCGTGCCGGTGACCCTGGTGTGCCTGCTGACCATCCCGTTCGTGGTCGCCGTCAACCCGCTGCCGGGTGAGGACCCCCGCGTCGACGCCGCGGTCGTGGTCGTGGTCATCGGCCTCCTGGTCGCGGTGGGGCTGTACGTGGGGTCACGCCGCGAGCTGCTCGCGACCCTGCGCTCACGGGCGGAGAGCGCGGAGGCCGAGCAGGCGGCCAAGGTCGCGCAGGCGCGCAGCGCGGAGCGCACCCGCATCGCCCGCGAGATGCACGACGTGCTCGCCCATCGCATCTCCCTGGTCACTATGCACGCCGGTGCCCTCGCCTACCGCCAGGACCTCGGACGGGAGCAGGTGCACGAGACCGCCCTGACCATCCAGGAGACCGCCCACCAGGCGATGACCGAGCTGCGCGGCGTGCTCGGCGTGCTGCGCGAGGGCCCGGGTGACGCCGTGCCGGAGCTGCCGCAGCCGACGGCTCGCGACGTGGTCGAGCTGGTCGAGGAGTCGCGGGCGGCCGGGATGCGGGTGGAGCTGGACCTGCAGGGCGACCTCGACGACGTCGCGGGAGCCGCCGGGCGCACCGTCTACCGCGTGGTGCAGGAGGGCCTGACCAACGCGCGCAAGCACGCGGCCGGCACGCCCGTCGAGGTGACGGTCGACGTCGGCGCGCAGACCGTGGACGTGCGGGTCGTCAACCTTCTCCCGCTCGGCACGCCGACGGCACCGCTGCCCGGGTCGGGCCTGGGGCTCGTCGGCCTGCGCGAGCGGGTCGAGCTGGCGCGCGGCAGCCTGTCGCACCGCGTGTCGGCCGACCGCCGCTACGTCCTGGAGGCGCGGATACCGTGGACCGCGTGACGTCCGGCCGCCCCACCCGTCTCCTCCTCGTCGACGACGACGCGCTCGTGCGAGCCGGGCTCTCGCTCATGCTCGGCGGCGCCGACGACCACGAGGTCGTGGCCGAGGCGTCCGACGGGCGCGAGGCGCTCGACGCCGTGCGCTCCCACGACGTCGACGTGGTGCTGATGGACCTGCGCATGCCGGTCATGGACGGCATCGAGGCGACCGCCGCCATCACCGCGCTGCCGTCGCCGCCGCACGTGCTCGTGCTGACCACCTTCGACGCCGACGACTACGTCGTGCGGGCGCTCGCCGCGGGCGCCCACGGGTTCCTGCTCAAGGACACCCCGCCCGCGCAGATCGTGGAGGCCATCAGCACCGTCCTGAGCGGGGAGCCGGCGCTCTCCCCGGCCATCACCCGTCGGCTCATCGCCCAGGTGACCGACGGGTCGGGCGGCGGTCGTGAGGCCGACGCGGTGCGGCGCGTGGCGTCGTTGACCGACCGCGAGCGCGACGTGGCCCTCGCCATCGGGCGCGGCGCCTCGAACGCGGAGATCGCCGCCGAGCTGCACGTGAGCCTCGCGACGGTCAAGGCCCACATCTCGCACCTGTTCACGAAGCTCGACGCGGTCAACCGGGTGCAGGTGGCCATCACGATGCACGAGGCCGGGCTCCTGTAGCGCACGCCACCGTGGCTCGACGCGCCCGCGGACGCCCTGCTGCCTAGCGTGGGTGCATGCCCTCGACGTTCGCGAACCTCGCCGACACCGTCCTCGACAAGACGGTCCTGCCCGGCTACTCCAGCATCGGACCGGCCCTGCGACGACGCTGGTGGCCCGCCGACCCGGAGCCGGACGCGCTCCGCGGTCGGCACGTCGTGGTGACGGGTGCGAGTGGCGGCCTGGGCGCGGCGGCGGCCACCGGCATCGCCGCCCTGGGCGCGACGGTGCACCTCGTGGGCCGCAAGGCTAACCGGCTGGCCGATGCCGCCCGGGAGATCCGGGGCGGCGTGCCGGCGGCGGACCTGCGCGAGGAGGTGTGCGACGTCAGCGACCTCGACGACCTCCGGCGGTACGCGCAGCGGCTCACGTCGGACCTGGGCGCCCTGCACGCGATCGTCCACGACGCGGGGGTGATGCCGAAGGAGCGCACGGAGTCGGCGCAGGGTCACGAGCTGACGCTGGCCACCCACGTGCTGGGTCCGCTGCTGCTGACCGAGCTGCTCCGCCCGCTGCTGGAGGCGGCGGACGACGGCCGCGTCGTGTGGGTGTCGTCGGGCGGCATGTACACGGCACCGCTCACGTCGGCGCTCGTCGACGACCTGCAGTACCGCGACGGCGAGTACGACGGCGTGCGCGCCTACGCGCGCACGAAGCGGCTGCAGGTGGTGGTCGCCGAGCTGCTCGCCGAGCGCCACCCGCACCTGGCGAGTCACGCGATGCACCCGGGCTGGGCCGAGACGCCGGGGATCACCGACTCGTTGCCGGGCTTCGCGAAGGTCGTCGCCCCGGTGCTGCGCACGGCCGAGCAGGGTGCGGACACGATGGTGTGGCTCGTCGGCACGCCGACGTCGGTGACCGGACCCGACGGGTTCTGGTGCGACCGGCGGCGCCGCTCGCCGCACTACCTCCCGTGGACGACGGAGGACCCGGCGCTGCGGCGTCGAGCCTGGGACCGGCTGGCGGCCTGGGCGGGGCTCGAGCCCGAGGGCTCCTAGCGGACGGGCCGACGCGCGAGCAGCGGCTCGACGACGTCAGCCGCGTGCGCGAGCACGGCGTCGCGGAAGCCGTCGGCGTCCTTCGCGAGCGCCGTGGCGGCGTCGCCGGAGCCGGCCTGCCGGACGAGGTCGAGCGGGTGGACGCCCTCGGCGGAGCGCACCTCGGGGCCGTCGTCGCCGTCGACCACGACGACCGTGCCGTCGGGTGCGGGGACGGCGCCGATCCGGATGCACGCGCAGACGGCGACCACCCGGTCGTCGCCCGCCACCTGCACGCCGACCTCGTCACCAGGCTGCACGCCGAGCATCCGCAGGCCGGAGCCGAGGAACGACGAGCGCTCCAGCAGCGTGGCGTAGGTGAGCGTCGACGTGGCCGGGTCGTCCGCACCTCCGCCGATGACGTGCCGGTCGAGCAGCTCGAACCCGAGGCTCGCCATCAACGCCCCCGGAACACGGGCGTGCGCTTCTCGGTGCGCGCGGTGGCCGCCTCGCGCACGTCCTCGCTGGCCCAGACGTCGCGGAAGCCCTGCTCGATCGTGGCGTCGTCGTCGAGCCCGTTGAGGACGCGCTTGTTGTAGGCGAGGGTGAGCGGCGCGAGCGTGGCGATCTCGTGGGCCCAGGCCAGGGCGTCGTCGAGCGTGCCGGGCTTGTCGACGAGCCCGTGGCCGAGCGCCTCGTCGCGGTCGATGAGCTCGCCGGCCAGCATCATGCGACGGGCCGGCCCGGTGCCGGACAGCGCGGCGAGCGTGCGGATGGTCCACGCGTCGACGGCCATGCCGTTGCGGGCAGTGGGCACGCCGAACTTCGCCCGCTCGTCGGCGACCCGCAGGTCGCAGGCGATGGCGAGCTGGGTGCCGGCGCCGATGGCGGGGCCGTTCACGGCGGCGACGATCGGGACGGGCAGCCGGGTGAGGCCGTGCAGCATGCCGTACAGCGCCTCCAGGAACTCGTCCCCGTAGACGCCGCCGAGGTCGGCCCCCGAGCAGAACGCGGTCCCCTGGCCGGTGATGACGATGGCCCGCGCTCCCCCGTTCGCCGGCCCGTCGCCGACCGCGTCGCGCGCGGCCTCGTCGATCGCGCGGCACAGGTCGAGGTTGAGGGCGTTGCGGCGCTCCTCGCGCTGCAGCTCCAGGACGACGACGTCGCCGTCGCGGCTCACTCCGAGCATGGGTCTCCTCCGTCGGGTCGGACGCGGGTCAGCGTACTGGGGGCTCTCCGCGGTCGACGAGCAGCCGGGCGATGCGGTGCTCGACGTCGGACCCGACGTCGGGCGACGGGCCGTGGGTGGCGGGTTCGGCGTCGACGGTGCGGCCGGAGGGCAGGATCCAGCGCAGGGTGCGGTGGCTCTTCATGGCGTGGTGTCGGCGGTGCAGTGCCCAGAGGTTCGATCCCTTCGTGGGACCTCTGGGGTGGGGTTCTCGGTGGTCGAGGTCGCAGTCGCGGGCGGGTCTCAGGCAGCCGGGGCCTGGCAGACGCCGTCGCGGAAGCTGATGGCGGTGGCGAGGACGTCGGGCGCGAACCGGCCCACGTACTCGTGGGCCAGCACGTCCTTCGTGATGGGGTCGACGAGCAGCCGGTGGAAGAAGGTGTCGTCGGGGTCGAGGTGCTCGAGCACCCACTCGGCGGGCACCGTCCAGGTGCCGTCGTCGGAGACGGCGGGTCCGGGCTCGGCACCGGCGAGGACGTCGGCGTCGATGACGACGCCGATGTCGGTGCGGGCGCGGCCGGTGGCGGGGGTGTCCTCGGTGAGGAGGAGGTCGACGAAGGCGTCGGCGCGGACCTGGCCGCGGGTGCGGTCGTCGCCGTCGGCGCGGGGGGTGCGGCGCAGGCGGGCGTCGATGGCGGCGGCCTGGTGGGAGGGGATGAAGGCGTTGATCCAGGCCATGGCGTCGTCGACGTGGGTGACCTGCACGTCGCGCTGACGTCGGGCGGCCTCGGCCCTGGCGGCGGCCTCCTCGGCCTCGACGCGGGCGACGAAGCGTCGCAGCCAGGCGCGCAGCTCGGCCACGGTGTGGGTCGCCGCGTACCCGACGACCGACTCGTCGAGGCGTCGGTGGGACGACTCGTGCACCAGCAGCAGAGCCGCCGACGACACCTCGCGGGCTCGCGCCCAGTCGAGACGACCGTCGCGGAAGGCCAGCCAGGTGTACGGCGTGCGTTCGCGGAGCCGGTCGGCCGCCGCGAGCCGGGTGGTGACCTGTCCCTCGGACAGCCCGACGGCCTGGCCGATCTCCAGCGCGATCGCCGACCGCTCGACGAGCCGCACCATCGGCGACTCGATGCCGGCAGTGCGGACCAGCTCGGCGTCACGGAACCGGAGCATGTCGACGATCTCGGACGCCTCGGCACGCGCGCGCTCCCGCGCGCGGGCGGTCAGCGCGTCGAGCGCCTCCGTGTTGCCGTTGCCGTTCTCGTCCATGTCTCCAACCTAGGGGCAGCCTCCGACACCGCCCTCCAGCCCGGACACCCGTCCCGTCAGAGCGCCGTCAACCGCTCCAGCACCTGCGCGACGCCGTCGTCGTCGTTCGACCCGATGACCTCGTCGGCCGCGGCAAGGACGTCGGGATGGGCATTGGCCACGGCGAGCGCGCGACCGGCCCAGGCGAGCATCGGCAGGTCGTTGGGCATATCGCCGCACGCCCACACGTCGCGGGCCGCGATGCCGCGCTCGGTGCACCACGTCTGCAGCCCCGACGCCTTCGTGACGCCGCGCGGCGTCAGCTCGGCCAGGCCGACGGCGCCGGAGTAGCCCAGCTCGGCGCGGTCGCCCACCACCTCGGACACCCGCGTCAGGAACGCCTCCTGCTCGACGTCGGGGGCACGGGCCAGCAGCTTGCCGGCACCGACGGCCTCGAGGTCGTGGCCCACGGCGTCGTCGCGGTGCGCGTCGAGGAAGTGCTCGTCGCGGCGCATGCCGTCCGCGCACTCGACGGCGAAGCCGATGCCCGGCACGGCCGCCCGCAGGTCGGCCAGCAGGACCCGCAGGTCTGCCGGGGCGAACGGGTGCGACTCCACGACCTCGCGACGGGCGACGTCGAGCACGAACGCACCGTTGCCGCACAGCGCCACGCCGTGACCCCCGACCGCGTCGGCGAGCTCGTCGAGCCAGCGAGGCGGCCTGGCGGTCACGAACACGACCTCCACGCCGGACTCCTCGGCCGCCGCGACGGCGGCACGCGTGCGGTCCGACAGGGTGCCGTCGCTGCGCAGGAGGGTGCCGTCGAGGTCGGTCGCGAGCAGCGCGGGTCGGCTCACGCGTCGGACGCGGCGAGCTGCCCGCAGGCGGCGTCGATCTCGTCGCCGCGGGTGTCCCGGATCGTCGTGCTGATGCCACGCGAGACGAGGCGGCGGACGAACTCGTCCATGTCCTCGTCGCGGGAGCGGGTGAAACGCGACCCGGGGACCTCGTTGAGCGGGATGAGGTTCACGTGCACCCAGCCGCGACCCTCGCCGTGCGCGAGCAGCAGCTCGGCCAGCAGGTCGGCGCGCCAGGCCTGGTCGTTGATGTCGCGCATCATCGCGTACTCGATCGAGACCCGCCGACCGGTGACGTCGAAGAAGTGCTTCGCCGCCGAGACGGCCTCCTCCACGCTGTGCCGCGTGTTGATGGGGACCAGCTCGTCGCGCAGCTCGTCGTCAGGGGCGTGCAGCGACAGGGCGAGCGTGACCGGCACGCCCTCGTCGGCCAGCTGACGCATGCGCGGCGCGAGCCCCACCGTGCTGACCGTGATGTTGCGCGCCGACATGCCGAGTCCGTCGGGCGCGGGCGAGGTCATACGACGCACGGCGCCCACGACCGCCTTGTAGTTGGCGAGCGGCTCGCCCATGCCCATGAACACGACGTTGGAGAGCCGGCCGGGGCCACCGGCGACCCGCCCGTGCGCCATCGCGGCAGCCGCGTCGACGACCTGGTCGACGATCTCCGCGGTGCTCATGTTGCGCTGCAGACCGCCCTGGCCCGTGGCGCAGAACGGGCAGGCCATGCCGCAACCGGCCTGGCTCGACACGCACACCGTCGCGCGCTCGGAGTAGCGCATGAGCACCGACTCCACGAGTGCGCCGTCGAACAGGCGCCACAGCGTCTTGAGGGTCGTCCCCTGGTCGGCCTCCTGCACCTTGACGGTCGACAGCAGCGGCGGCAGCAGGGCCTGGGCGATGGCGTCGCGCTGCGCGGCCGGGAGGTCGGTCATGGCCTCCGGGTCGCGCTGCAGACGTGCGAAGTAGTGGTGCGCGACCTGCTTCACCCGGAAGGCGGGCAGGCCGAGCTCCTCGGCCGCGGCCTTGCGCTCGTCGGCGGAGAAGTCCGCGAGGTGACGCGGTGGCTTCCCGCGACCGCGCGGGGGCTCGAGGACGAGCGGCAGGGTCTTGATGGGCTCGCTCACCGCTCCATCCTCCCAGCCCGACCCCAGCGCTGTCGAAACGCGAGGGCCGGGCCGGGCCGGTTCACGCCGGGACGGGGTGCGGGTCGCGCGCCAGGGCGGCGACGAAGTCGAGCTTGTCGAGCACCGGCGGGGGGATGACGAACGGGTAGAGGTCGTCGGAGCCCATCGCCCGGTTGATCTGGTTGAGCGCCGTGGACAGCGGGATCCAGACGCCCGTCACGAGGTCGCTGAACAGGGTGAAGGCACTCGGGTCGACCGTGGTCAGGCCGTAGGCGCGGGCGGTCTCGACGGTGTCGCTGATGTGCATCCAGTGCGCGAACGTCTCCGCGAAGTCCTCGAACGGGTGCATCGTGGCGTAGGTGCTGATGTAGGACTCCTGCCAGTCCTCCGGCGGGCCCTCGCTGTAGTGCCGGTCGATCTCGGCCTGGTAGTCCTTCGACTCGTCGCCGAACAGCTCACGACACGTGTTCATGCGCTCGTCGCCGCGCACCAGCACCGACTCGAAGTAGTGACCCACCTCGTGGCGCAGGTGGCCGAGCATGGTGCGGTACGGCTCGTCGAGCTCGGACTGGACCTTCACGCGGTGCGCGTCGTCGCCCTCCGCGAGGTCGATGGTGATGACGCCGTCGGCGTGGCCGATGACGACGTTCTCCTCCACGCTCGACAGCATGTCGAAGCACAGGCCCTGCTCGGGGTCCTCGTCACGCGTGGTGATCGGCAGGCCGCGCGCGTCGAGCTCGACGACGAGGCGACGCTTGGCCGACTCGGCCACCGGGTACTGCGACAGACCCTCGAGGTCGTCGTCGGCCGGACGCGTGCGCGTGAGGTCGCAGCTGAAGCACTGGCCGCCCTCGACGGTGGCCAGCCACGTGCAGCCGGAGAGGTTGAGGTTGGCGCACACGTGCCAGACCAGACCCTGCCGGTCGACGTAGCGACCGTCCTCGTCGACGGGCACGATCTCGTGCTCGTTGCGGGAGTACCCGAGCGCCGTCCCGCAGGAGACGCACAGGGAGTTCTCGAAGTACAGGGCGTTGCCGCACACACGGCAGGAGAAGGCCTTCACGTGCCTATCCTCCCCCGGTTTCGCGGGCCCGCATCCCCATCCGGGAGGGACGTCTCAGACCGGTACGACGTCGACCGCGACCGCGAGCGTCGACGTCTTCGCCTCGGTGAAGATCACGCCCTTCAGCGGGGGCACGTCGGAGTACTCGCGACCCCACGCGACCGTCACGTAGCGCTCGTTCGCGGGCTGGTCGTTGGTCGGGTCGAGCGCGAGCCAGCCGCCTCCCGGGACCCAGACGGCCGCCCAGGCGTGCGTCGCGTCGGCGCCGACGACGCGCTCCTTGCCGGGAGGCGGCTCGGTGGCGAGGTAGCCGCTCACGTACCGGACGGCGAGGCCGTGCGAGCGCAGGCAGGAGAGCGTGAGCTGGGCGAAGTCCTGGCAGACGCCGGCCCGCGCCTCGAGGACGTCGGCGATCGTCGACGTCACCGTCGTCGCGCCCTGCTCGTACGCGAAGTCGACGTGCACGCGGTGCATCACCTCCAGCACCGCCTCGCCCAGCGGGCGTCCTGGCGTCAACGACTCCGCCGCGTAGGCGTGCGCCGCCTCGGGCTGGTCGACCGACGGCGACGCCAGGGCGAGGTCGAGCGCGCTCCAGGCGTCGGGCACGTCGGGGCGGGCTGCAGGACGCGCCTGCTCCCAGGGCACGGCCAGGGCGGCCGGGTCGAGCACCGGCTCGTCGACCTCCACCACGCTGTGCGCGACGACGTCGAGGGTGCGGTGCGGCGTGTCGAGCTGGAAGTACGTGGTGGTGTTGCCGTAGTAGTCGACGTCGGTCGAGCGGTCGAGCGGCTCGGGGACGACGTCGACCTCGTGGGCCACGACGCGCTGCCACGGCAGGTCGCGCGGCGTCAGGTACGCGACGCCGTAGCTGCCGGTCACGTCGTCGTCGTAGGTGTAGGTGGTGCGGTGGGTGACGTCGAGCCTCATCGGATCCCCCGTCCGGAGAGGCCGAACGCCCGGGGCGCTGGGGCCGTGGCCAGGTGCGTCCCGGCGAACGCCTCGGCGACGCGCAGGAGGTGGATGGTCAGGCTGTCGAGGTGCCGCTCGAGGTTGGGTCGCGACTCGCCCTCGATCGGCACGAGCTCGGCCACGTGGGTGCGGTCGACCTCGTCGACGAGGTCGTCCAGGAGCCGCTCGGGCCGGCTGGCTCCCGTCGACGCCGGCAGCGCCGCGACGTGGCGTCGCAGCGTCTCGAGGTTGAAGCGCAGCGAGCGCGGGTTGGCCGGGTCGGCCAGGAGCAGCTCGACGAGACTGGTGACGCGGACGAACCCGCGGTACCGGCGTCGGTGGGTGATGGCGCTCTCGGTGGCGGTGAGGACGCCCTGGTGCAGGTGCCGGTCGACGTCGATGCCGCGTCGGACCGTGACGGTGCGTCGCAGGAGGGCGACGACCTGCAGGCAGCGCTCGAGCGCGCGGCCGGCCTCGAGGGTCTCCCACCCCTCGTCGTGCACCATGCTGGCCGTCGCCCCGTGCAGCGCGAGGAGCCCGGTGAGCATGCGCTCGGCGCTCTCCGTGACCTGGAGGCTGTGGTCGTTCGCGCTGAGCAGCCCGGCCGCGCGCTCCGTGGCGCCGAACGCGCGGAACACGTCGACCGACAGCTGGTCGCGCACGCCCTCGGCCGCGCCCCGCAGCGCGGTGAAGGAGTGGGCCACCGACGCCGAGCGCTCGACGTCGAGCAGCACGGAGCGCAGGTCGGCGTCGACGCTCTCGCCGTCGCCGGCGTCGTACGGTCCGGGCACCTGGTGCAGCAGCGCGCCACGCAACACCCGCAGGGCCACGCCGCCCGCGCTGTGGGGGCGCGCCCGGAAGTCGTCCGCGAGGGCGTGGGCGACGAGCACGAGACGCAGCGTGTCCTCGGCGCGCTCGGCGTACCGGCCGAACCAGAAGAGGTCCTCGAGCACGCGCGGCACCAGCGGCGTGACGCTGCTCGACGACGTCACCGCCAGCACCTCGGCGAGTCCCTGGTCGGGCTGGTCGGGGGCTTCCTTCAGCACCCACACGTCCTTGCTCGACACCGACCGCGCACCGTCGAGCACCGACGCGAGCCCGCCCAGCATCGGCCGGTACGACGACCCGTACCGCAGCGTGAACGTGCGCAGCGCCACCGGCTGGGGGCGCACGGCACCACCCGCGAGCCGCGGCGCCTGCGACCACGCGGGCAGCTCCTGGGCCGCGAAGCGGTGCGGCTCGGCCTCCACGCGGGTCAGGAGCTCGGCCGGACCGAGGCGGTCGACGTCGACCGACCGGTCGATGGACCGGACGGCGAGATCGTCCCACCGCTCGCGGGCGAGGGCGAGGGCGTCGGGGTCGCCGAGCCAGGAGGTCGGGACCGACGGCAGCCGCAGGGGCTCGTCGAGGAGGTGCTCGCACAGGCCGGCCATGTACGGGAGCAGCCCGGGGTTCTCCAGCACGCCCGAGCCGAGGCCGTTCACGACCCGCACGCTCCCGCGCCGCACCGCCTCGAGCAGGCCCGGGACGCCGAGCTGGGAGTCGCCGCGCAGCTCCAGCGGGTCGCACCACGGCGCGTCGACACGCCGCAGGATCACGTCGACACGCTCCAGACGGCCGAAGACCCGCATCCAGACCGCGCCTGAGCGCACCACCAGGTCGCTGCCCTGCACGAGCGGGAAGCCGAGGCTCGACGCGAGGTGCGCCTGGTCGAACGCGGTCTCCGACGCCGACCCGGGGGTGAGCACGACGACGCGCGGGTCGTCCACGTGCTCGGGCGCGGCCTGCATGAGGGTCGACCGCACGGCCTGCAGGAACGGCCCCACCTGGTGCAGGCCGGCGTCGCGGTACATCTGCGGCAGCACGCGCGAGATCACGTGCCGGTTCTCCATGGCGTACCCGAGCCCGGACGGCGCCTGCGTCCGGTCGGCGACGACGACCCAGTCGCCGGCGGGCGTGCGTGCGACGTCGGTGGCGGTGAGCAGGAGCGGGCGGTCGTCGACGGTGCCCGGCCGGGCCGCCGCGCGCAGGAAGCCCTGGTGGGCGTAGACCACGGCCGGCGGGACGACGCCCTGCGCGAGGACGGTGCGTGGTCCGTGCAGGTCCGCCAGCAGGGCGTTCAGCAGCTCGGCGCGCTGGGCGAGGCCGACCTCCAGGGGTGCCCAGTCCTGCGCGCTGAGCACGAGCGGCAGCGGGTCGAGCCGCCACCGTGACCCGGGCTCCCCCGGACGTCGGTACGTGACGCCGTCGTCGCCCAGGAACCGCCCGATGTCGCGCTGCACACGACGCAGCTGCACGTCGGTGATCTCCAGCGCGCTCGCGGCGAGCGTCCGCCAGGCCGGCCGCAGGGAGCCGTCGGCGTCGACCACCTCGTCGTAGCGGGCGGGAGCGGCGTCGAGGGTCGGCTGACCGACCTCCGACGCGTAGTCGCGCAGGACGGTCATGGCGCGGCGGGCCGCCCGGTCGGAGGTACCCGTCGCAGGTCGAGCGTGTGGGGGTAGTCGGTGCTGTGCGCGCGCCGACCGGCCTCGACCAGCGCGCCGACGTCGACCGGTCCGGTGGACGCCGGGTGGGGCACGAAGCGGCTCGAGCGGCGCGCCTCCGCCTCCTGCGCGTTGACCGGCGGGTGGTCGTAGGCCCGCCCGCCCGGGTGCACCACGTGGTACGTGCAGCCGCCGAGCGACTGGCCGGCGACGGTGTCGACCACCTCGACGTGCAGCGGCGAGTGCACCGGGATCGACGGGTGCAGCGCCGACCACGGCTGCCAGGCGCGGTAGCGCACGCCGGCGTAGTACTCGCCGGGCACGCCGGTCGGGGTGAGGGGCACGGGAACACCCTGGCACGTCACGAGGTGCCGCGAGGGCGAGACGCCACGGACGGTCACCTGGAGCCGCTCGATCGAGGAGTCGACGTAGCGCGACGTCCCCGAGCCCGTCGCCTCCTCCCCCAGCACGTGCCACGGCTCGATCGCGCTGCGCAGCTCGAGCTCGACGGGGCCCGTCGGGGTGCTCACCTGCGTCACGCCGATGCGCGGGAAGCGGAACTCCACGAACGGGTCGAGCCAGGAACGCTCGAAGTCGATGCCATGGTCCTGCAGGTCGGCCACGACCGCGTCCACGTCGCGGACCGCGCCCTGCGGCAGCAGGAAGTCCTCGTGCAGCGCGGCGCCCCACCGCTCGAGCGGTCCGGTGGCGGGGTCGTCCCAGAACCGCGCCACGAGGGCGCGCACGAGCAACGCCTGCACGAGCGCCATCTGCGGGTGCGGCGGCATCTCGAAGCCGCGCAGCTCGAGCAGTCCGAGACGTCCGCGTGAGGAGTCGGGGCTGTAGAGCTTGTCGATGCAGAACTCGGCACGGTGCGTGTTGCCCGTGAGGTCGGTCAGCAGGTGCCGCAGCGCTCGGTCGACGAGCCAGGGCCGGACGTCCTCGCCCTGCTCCTCGGCCTCGGCGACGAGGCGGTGGACCTCGGCGATCGCGATCTCCATCTCATAGACCGACTCGGGGCGGCCCTCGTCGAAGCGTGGCGCCTGGCTCGTCGGGCCGATGAAGCGTCCGGAGAACAGGTACGAGAGCGACGGGTGGCGCTGCCAGTGCGACAGCAGGCTCACCAGCAGGTCCGGTCGGCGCAGCAGCGGCGACGCGGCAGGCGTGCGGCCACCGAGCGTCAGGTGGTTGCCACCGCCCGTGCCGGTGTGCAGCCCGTCGAGGTCGAACTTCTCGGTGCCCAGCCGGGTGCGGCGCGCCGCGTCGTACAGCGTCTCGGTGAGCGACACGAGCTCCGACCACGACGACGTCGGCTGCACGTTCACCTCGATGACGCCCGGGTCGGGCGTGACGCTGAGCTGGGTCAGGCGGGGGTCCGGCGGCGGGCCGTAGCCCTCGACGACCACCGGCGTGCCCACCGCGGCCACGGCCTGCTCCACGACGTGCAGGAGGTCGGCGTAGTCCTCGAGGCGCTCGGTCGGCGGCAGGAAGACGTGCAGCACGGGCGGCGCGTCGGGCCCGCCCGGCCGCACCTCGAACGCCAGGGCGGTCGTCGGCGCGCCCTCGGGGTCGCAGACCTCCACGTCGGGGACGCCCGGCACCAGGGTCGGGCCGGCTTCGAGGTAGGACGGGTCGCCCGTGGCCTCGGGGTCGGACCAGGCGATCGCGTCGAGCGGGAGCCGCAGGCCGACGGCGGAGTCGCCGGGCGCGAGCACGAGCCGGCCGCGTCGGAACCGCCACGCGGGGCTGCGCCACTGCTCGCCCGTCGCGAGCGGCAGCACCCATCCGGTGGGCCGCTCCTCGGCCCGGTCGAGCCGCGCGACCTGCTCGACGTCGGGCTCGGCGACCTCGGGCCGCTCCCCCTCGGGCCGGCCGACCTCTCGCGCCACGGCGGCGAACGGGTCCTCCCACGCGGGGAGCACGAGCTCCTGGGGCAGGCCCAGCACGCGCGCCACCTCGTGCGCGAGCCGCTCGGCGGTGTCGTGCTCCACCGGCGTCGGGTCGGACCACGGGTCGCAGAGCAGCGACGCGTCGTGCCACAGCGGCTCCCTGTCGGTGCGCCACTGCAACGAGACCTGCCAGCGCGGGAGCGGCTCGCCGGGGTACCACTTGCCCTGCCCGCGGTGCACGACGCCGCCCTCGGCGTACACCTGGCGCAGCCGCTCGGCGAGCTCGGTCGCCAGCAGGCGCTTCTCGGGCCCGTCGGCCGCCGTGCTCCACTGCTCCGACGTGGAGTCGTCGACACTGACGAAGGTCGGCTCCCCGCCCATGGTCAGGCCGACCTCGCCCGCGTCGAGCCGCGCGTCGACGGCTTGCCCGAGCGCGTCGACGCGGTCCCACTGCGCCTGGGTGTACGGCAGCGTGACCCGCGGGTCCTCGTGCACGCGGGTGACCTCGTTGAGGAAGGAGAACTCGACCTCCGCCGGCTCGAGCGCCCCCGTGATCGGCGCGGCCGACGACGGGTGGGGCGTCGCGGACAGCGGGATGTGACCCTCCCCCGCGAACAGCGACGACGTCGGGTCCAGGCCCACCCAGCCGGCGCCGGGCACGTACACCTCGGCCCAGGCGTGCAGGTCGGTGAAGTCCTCGGTCGCACCGGCGGGCCCGTCGAGCGCCTGCGCGGCCACGAGCGGGTCGGGCGCGAGCTGCACCAGGTAGCCCGACACGAACCGCGCGGCGAGACCGTGCTGGCGCAGGAGCGAGACCAGGAGCCACGCGCTGTCGCGGCACGAGCCGATCGCCCGGGTCAGCGTCTCGTCGGGGGTCTGGACGCCCGGCTCCATGCGGACCGTGTAGGCGACGTCGCGGTGGACGGCGGCGTTCAGGTCGGCGAGGAACTGCACGAGCGGCACACCGTCGGCGGCCGGCTCGGGCAGCGCGTCGCGCCAGGCCCGGACGACCGGCCCCGGACCCTCGCCGTCGCCCTCGTCGACAGGCCGCAGGTAGGGGGCGAGGTCGGCCGCGAGCTGCGGCTCGTAGCTGAACGGGTAGGTCTCGGCGTACTCCTCGACGAAGAAGTCGAAGGGGTTGACGACCATGAGGTCGGCCACGAGCGTGACGTCGACGCCGAGCTCGCTGACCTTCTCGGGGAACACCAGGCGCGCCTGCCAGTTGCCGAAGGGGTCCTGCTGCCAGTTCACGAAGTGCTCGGCCGGCGAGACGCGCAGCGCGTAGGAGTCGATCGGCGTCCGGCTGTGCGGCGCGGGGCGCAGCCGCACGACGTGCGGCCCGAGGGCGACGGGACGGTCGAACCGGTAGGTCGTGCGGTGGCGGAGCGAGACCTTGATCGACATGGACCCAGCCTGCCGCATCCCTGTTTCGGCTCGATGTCCGCGTCGGCCGACGCGGCCACCCGGTGCTCAGGCGGGCGAGACGAGGTAGTGCAGGATCAGCCAGGCGACGGGTGCGACGGCGATGAGCGAGTCGAGACGGTCCATGATGCCGCCGTGGCCGGGCAGGAGGTCGCCCATGTCCTTGATGCCGAGGTCACGCTTGATGAGCGACTCCGACAGGTCGCCGAGGGTCGCCATGACGACGCCGGCGATGCCGAGCAGGACGCCCACCCACCAGTCGCCGTCGAGCGCGAGGGTCACGGTGGCGATGCCGGCGGCGATGCCGAAGACGAGCGACCCGCTGAAGCCCTCCCAGGACTTCTTGGGACTGATGGTCGGGGCCATGGGGTGCTTGCCGAGGAAGACGCCCGCCGTGTAGCCGCCGATGTCGGAGGCGACCGTGGCGACGATGAAGGCGACGATGCGCCAGGGCCCGTCGGTCTCGACCAGCATGAGCATGACGAAGACGCCCATGAGGTGCAGGTAGGACAGGCAGAACACGCCGGCGCTCGCGTCGCGCACGAACCCGTCGGCACCGTCGGAGAGCCGCCACACGAGCGTGCCGATGACGGTGAGCGCCATCGCGACCGCGGCCGTCTCCATGCCGCCGTAGTACGCGCCGACGAGCATGAGCGTGCCGCCGGTGAGCACCGGCAGGAACGGCACCTTGATGCCGGCCGTCCCGAGGGCACGAGCCAGCTCCCACAGGCCGACGCCGAGCGCGAGCACGACGACCGCCACGAACACGTCCTTGAACAGGAACAGCGAGACGACCACCATCGCGCCGAGACCGGCACCGACGCCGATCGCGGCGGGAAGGTTGCGGCCCGCGCGACTCTTGCGCTGCGCGACGGCCGGGTCGGTCTCTCCCAGGGGTCCGTCGGTGGGCGCGGCCTCCTCAGACCTCAAGGAGCTCCGCTTCCTTGTTCTTCAGCAGCTCGTCGATCTGCTCGACGTGCTGCTTCGTCAGGGCGTCGAGGCGCTTCTCGGCGCCCACGTTGTCGTCCTGGCTGATCTCGGAGTCCTTCTCGGCCTTGTCGAGGGTCTGCTTCGCGTTGCGTCGCACGCCGCGGACGGCCACGCGTCCCTCCTCGGCCTTGGAGCGGGCGAGCTTGATGTACTCGCGACGACGCTCCTCGGTGAGCTCGGGCAGCGTCACGCGCAGCACCTTGCCGTCGTCGGAGGGGTTGACGCCGAGGTCGGAGTCGCGGATGGCCCGCTCGATCGCACCCTTCGCGCCCTGGTCGTACGGGCTGATGATGACGGTGCGCGGCTCGGGCACCTGGAAGCCGGCCAGCTGCTGCAGGGGCGTCGGCGTGCCGTAGTAGTCGGCCGTGATCTGGGAGAACATCGCCGGGTGCGCACGACCGGTCCGGATGGCCGCGAACTCCTCCTGGGTGTGCTCGACGGCCTTGTCCATCTTGGTGCCGGCCTCGCGCAGGGTCTGGTCGATCACGGTGCGTCTCCTGTCGTCGTCCCGATGTGTGGTCCTGCGTCGCCGTGGACCAGCGTCCCGATCCTCTCACCCTGGAGCACGCGGGCGATGTTGCCCTCGCCCTCCATGCCGAAGACGATCATCGGCAGGTTGTTCTCCATGCAGAGCGCGAACGCGGCGGCGTCGACGACCTTCAGGCCGAGGCGCAGGGCCTCCGCGAAGGTGAGGTCGTCGAAGCGGCGCGCGGAGGCGTCGGTGCGCGGGTCGGCGGAGTACACCCCGTCGACGCCGCTCTTGCTCATGAGCACCGCGTCGGCCTTGATCTCCAGGGCGCGCTGGGCGGCCACGGTGTCGGTGCTGAAGTAGGGCATGCCCGCGCCCGCGCCGAAGATGACGACGCGCCCCTTCTCGAGGTGCCGCATGGCCCGGCGCGGGATGTAGGGCTCCGCGACCTGGCCCATGGTGATGGCCGACTGCACGCGGGTGTCGATGCCCTGCTTCTCGATGAAGTCCTGCAGGGCGAGGCTGTTCATGACGGTGCCGAGCATGCCGATGTAGTCGGCCCGCGAACGCTCCATGCCCCGCTGGCTCAGCTCGGCGCCGCGGAAGAAGTTGCCGCCGCCGACGACGATCGCCACCTGCGCGCCCTCGCGGACCGCCTGGGCGACCTGGCGGGCGATGCCGTTGACGACGTCGGGGTCGATGCCGATCTTGCCGCCGCCGAACACCTCGCCGGACAGCTTGAGCAGCACGCGGCGGACGCCGGGGCCTGGGGCCCCGGCGTCCGCGGTGCTGAGGTCGGCCGGGTCACCGTGCGTCGGGTGGTGGGTCACGATGCTCCGGTCCTTCCTGTCGTGGTGCTGGTCGGCTCCGTGGATCAGGCGCCGATCTCGATGTGCGCGAAGCGCTTGACGTCCACGCCGGCGCCGTCGAGGACCGCCTTGACCGTCTTCTTGTTGTCGGTGACCGACGGCTGGTCGAGCAGGACGACGTCCTTGAAGAAGCCGTTGACGCGACCCTCGGTGATCTTCGCGATCGCCTGCTCGGGCTTGCCCTCCTCGCGGGCCGTCGCCTCGGCGATCTCGCGCTCCTTGGCGACGATGTCGGCGGGGACGTCCTCACGGGTGAGGTAGCGCGGACGCATCGCGGCGATCTGCATGGCGGCGCCGCGGGCGGCGTCGAGGTCGTCACCGGTGTACTCGACGAGGACGCCGACGGCGGGCGGCAGGTCGCTGGCGCGACGGTGCAGGTAGACGGCGACCTGGCCGTCGAACGCGGCCACGCGGCCGAGCTGGATCTTCTCGCCGATGACGGCGGCGAGGGCGCTGATGGTCTCCTCGACGGTCTTGCCGTCGTCGAGGGTCGTCTTCGCGAACGCGTCGGCGTCGGCGGGCTTCGTGGCGTCGGCCGCGGCGGCGAGCCGCTCGGCGAGCGCGATGAACTGCTCGTTCTTCGCGACGAAGTCGGTCTCGGAGTTCAGCTCGACGATCGCGTTGCCGGAGCTGGCCACGAGACCGGCGGAGGCCTCGCGCTCGGCGCCGCGCTTGGCGGCCTTCGCGGCACCGGAGATGCGCAGGATCTCGACGGCCTTGTCGAAGTCGCCGTCGGCCTCGGTGAGGGCCTTCTTGGCGTCCATCATGCCCGCGCCGGTGGCGTCGCGGAGCTTCTTCACGTCTGCGGCAGCAATGGCCATGTGAGGGTCTCTTCCCTGGGTCGTGGTGGTGGAAGGGGGGTGGTCGGGTGCCGGAGGTCGTCCGGCACCCGACCGGGTGTCACGGGGTCGACGTCACTTCTCGGCGGCGGCCGGCTCGGTCGCCTCGGCGGCGGGGGTCGCCTCGGCCGCGGGGGCGTCGGCCGCGGGGGCCTCGGCGGGGGCGTCGTCCTTCTTCTCCAGGAGCTCGCGCTCCCACTCGGCGAGCGGCTCGCCGTCACCGAGCTCGGAGCCGGCCTCCTCGGCGCCCGTCTTGGCGCCGCCGCGCTGCAGCAGGCCCTCGGCGACGGCGTCGGCGACGACGCGCGTCAGGACGCTGACCGAGCGGATGGCGTCGTCGTTGCCCGGGATCGGGTAGGTGACGTCGTCGGGGTCGCAGTTGGTGTCGAGGATCGCGACGATCGGGATGTTCAGCTTCTTGGCCTCGTCGACGGCGAGGTGCTCCTTCTTGGTGTCGACGATCCACACCGCGGACGGCGTGCGGCCCATGTCGCGCACACCACCGAGGGTGCGGTTGAGCTTGTCGTACTCGCGACGCATCTGGAGGAGCTCCTTCTTCGTGCGGCCGGAGCCGGCCACGTCGTCGAAGTCGATCTCCTCGAGCTCCTTCATGCGCTGGAGGCGCTGGTGCATCGTCTGGAAGTTGGTGAGCATGCCGCCCAGCCAGCGCTGGTTCACGTAGGGCATGCCGACGCGCTTGGCCTGCTCCTCGATCGGCTCCTGCGCCTGGCGCTTCGTGCCGACGAAGAGGATCGTGCCGCCGCGGGCGACGGTGTTCTTGACGAACTCGTAGCCGGCGTCGATGTAGGCCAGCGACTGCTGCAGGTCGATGATGTAGATGCCGTTGCGCTCGGTGAAGATGAAGCGCTTCATCTTCGGGTTCCAGCGACGGGTCTGGTGCCCGAAGTGGACGCCGCTCTCGAGCAGCTCTCGCATGGTGACGACCGCCATGGTCGATCCTTCCTGTGGACGCACCGGCCCGAGGGCGGGTGGTCCGGTTCCTGGTTGACGCACCACCGGTCGGTGGTGCCCTGACTCCCGCGCCGCGCGAGCCGACCTGCGAGCAGGACCAGGGTCGCGCCCGAGGTTCGACCGGCTGGCGGTGTCACGACGGAGGCGGGCGTGCGAATTTCACGTCCGAGGACGTGATGGGGCCAGTCTAGGACACGGGGCCGGAGATCGAGAAATCCACAGGTCGGCGGCGACCGCGTGCCGCACGTCGACGGCGTCCACACCTCTGCGTCGGCCCCTGGAGCGGCGGCGTCGGCGACGGTTGGCTCGGGTCATGCGTCGTCCGTCCTCGAGCGCCCTGCTCCTGCTGGTCCCCCTCCTCACGCTGCTGACGCTCCTCCTGCCCGGCCCGGCCGTCGCTGACGAGAGGCCCGCCGACGGCCCGCCGTGGCGGTGGCCTCTGGGCTCGCGCCAGGTGACGGCGGACTTCGACCTGCCCGACGGGCCCTACCGTGCGGGTCACCGTGGCGTCGACCTGCCCGGTCGCGCCGGTGAGCCGGTCCGCTCGGTAGCGGTCGGGCGGGTGTTGTTCTCGGGCACCGTCGCCGGCGTGGGCGTGGTGACGGTCGAGCACGGGGCGGAGCGGTCCACCTACCAGCCCGTGGTCCGCCGGGTCGTCCGCGCCGGCGACGCGGTGGAGGCGGGCGACGTCCTCGGCCGGCTCGACGTCGCGGGGTCGCACTGTGCCGGACCGTGCCTGCACCTCGGCCGACTCGCCGGCGAGCGCTACCTCGACCCCCGGGGGCGCCTGACGGGTGCGTCGCGGTTCGTGCTCGTCGACCCGGACGGCCCGCTCCCCCGCCCGCCCGCGGGCACGTCCGGCGCGGCAGGAGGGACGGGTGCGTGGTCGCGACCGGTGGGAGGGCCGGTCACGTCGGCGTACGGGATGCGGGTGCACCCGGTCACCGGGGTGCGCACGCTGCACGACGGCGTCGACCTCGGCGCCGCGTGCGGCACGCCGGTGCGGGCCGCGCGCGCCGGCACGGTGCGCAGCGTGGGCGACGACGGACCCTACGGCCTGCGGGTCGTGGTCGAGCACGGCCAGGGTGTCGAGACGGGCTACGCGCACCTCTCCGCCACGTCGGTCGCACCCGGCGCACGGGTGACGCCGCGCACCGTGCTTGGCGCGGTCGGCTCGACCGGCCTGTCGACCGGCTGCCACCTGCACTTCATGGTGACCCGACGGGGTGAGCCGGTCGACCCGCTCCGGTGAGGGCGAGCGGAGAGCTGCACGGCCCCGACGTCATCGACGCGATCCGCTCCCGCCAGCGCTCGAGCAGGCTCGCGACCACCCGGGCCGCCGTCAGCGTGGCGGGCGTGCGGACGCGGACACCGAGACCCTCGGGGGTGCGCGAGACCCACACCTGCAGGTCGTCGGCCAGGGTCGGTGCCGACACGTGGTGGGCCCGGCGCCCTAGCAGCTCCCGGTGCCCGGGCAGGCGCCGGTAGTCGAGGTAGGAGGCCATGAAGACGTCGGTCCGCTCGCGCACCAGCGGACGCGACACGCTGCCCAGCACCTGGTCGAGGGGCACGGCCGCCATCGCGCGAGCGGCGGCGACGGCTCGGGCCGCGTGCGCGAGCGTCGCGCACGGGTCGGGGTGCGACGCCAGCTCGACGGGGACCGTGGTGGTGAGCCACCCGACCGTCCGTCGCTCGGCGGGCGTCGACCGGAGGTGGACCGGCATGAGGAGCGGCAGCACGACCGGCCCGCCCACGTCGGCCACCGCGCAGGCGAGCGCGGCGAGCGCAGCCGTCGCCGTGGACCCGCCGTGCAGCCGGGCGTGCCCGCCGAGCCGGTCCGCGACGCCGGCGTCGGCCAGCACCGACACCTCGGTGCGCTGCGCGGCCCGCTCGCCGGGCTCGACGCCCAACGACAGGGGGAAGGTCGGCAGGCGGTGGTCCTGGCGCGCGAGGAAGTCGTGCCAGGACCGCAGTCGGGCGTCGTCGGCGGGCACGCGCAGCGGCGGGGCGGCCAGTCCGGCGACGAAGCACGCCGTCTCGGGCAGGTCCGGCACGCGTCCCTCCTCCGCGAGGCCGACGTACACGGTGTGGAGGTCGTCGACCAGCACGGCCAAGGAGTAGGCGTCGACGTGGAGGTGGTCGAGCCCGAGCACGACCGTCGAGCGGTCCGGGCGCGAGATCGCGGCGGGCCAGAAGGCCGGGTACGACAACGGCCAGCACGCGGCGTCCAGCTCTCGACGCACGTGGTCGCGGGTCTCGGCGACGGTCGACGTGGGCACGTCGGCACGGCGGGTCCAGCGCAGGTCGGCTGCGTCGTGGTGCCTGCCGTGCACGGCACCGGCCACCACTGTTGCGCCGACCTGCAGGGCACTGTGCCGGGCGACGACGGCTCGGTAGGCTCCCTCGAGCGCCGCCACGTCGACGGGACCCTCGACGTCGAACCCCGCGGCCATCCACACCGAGGGCTCTCCCGCGACCGCCGCGGCGAGGTGGTTGCGCTGGTTGAGGGAGAGGTCGACGCGGCGCCCCGGGGTCCCGCCGGGCTCGACGGCCCACGAGACGACGGTGCCCGGCGCGGGCGTCCAGAGGTCAGCCGACGTGACCAGCACGGCTGGTCTCCACCTCGGGCAGCGACGTCGACCCGTCGGCCAGCGCCGCGACCACACGGGCCAGCACGGCGGAGTACCGCGCGATCGCGTCGTGCGCCTCGGGCGTGTCGGGGTGCTGCAGCCCGACGTAGAGACGCTCCGCGTCGCGGTTGACCCACATCGAGGCGTTGGCCGTGCGGCCCTCGCCCGTGAAGTGCACCCCGCGCTCGTGCGCGGGCCGGCCCGCCCCGGGGAACCGACGGACGTCGAGGTAGGAGACCAGCTGCGGCGACCCCACGCCATCGGGTCCGAGGACACCTGTCCGCAGCATCTCGGCCAGGGCGACGTGCGCCGGCATGCGCGACGTGCGACGGCCGGTCTCGAACCCGGCGTGCGCGGCGACCAGCAGGGCGTCGAGGTCGTCGGCGTGCGGCGCGACCTCGAACAGCACGGGCGCGAAGGTGCAGAACCAGCCGTGCGACCGCAGGTACGGACCGGTGTCGCGGGCGCCCAGCACCGTCACGCCGGCGTAGGTCGCCCGGTCCGCCAGCAGGTGGTCGGTCGCTGCGAGCGCCGCGAAGACCGCGGAGACCGTCCGCACGCCGAGCGCGCGGCACCGGGCGTCCAGACGCGAGGCGGCCTGCGCGTCGAGCAGGTCGTAGGAGGCGATGTGCACGGGCGCCGTCGCACCGCGCTCGAGACCGAGGTCGAGCGGGAAGGACGGCAGACGTCCCCCTTGGGACCCGACGAGGTCGGCCCAGGCGCGGACCTCGGGCGAGGACGCGTCGTAGGTGGCGGCGCGGGCGCGCTCCTCGGCCGCGAAGACGCCGAACGGTCCCGACTCCTCCGGGGTCGGCAGCGCCCCCTCGACCAGAGCGGGACCGCCGGGCTCGGCCACCTCCGCCGCGTAGAGGTCGGCGAGCTCGGAGGCGACCATGAGCTGAGACGCGCCGTCGGTGAAGGCGTGGTCGCAGCCCCAGAAGAGGCCGAACCCGTCGACGCGCTCGACCGCGCCGAGCACGAACCCCGGCCAGGCGTCGGGCCGACAGGCGGCGTCGAAGGTCCGGACCAGGTGCGCCTGCAGGGCCTCGGCCCACGAACCGTCCCCGACGTCCAGCTCCTGCACGTCGACGACCGCGTGCTCGACGTCGGCCAGCGGCACGACGTGACGGACGGGGACCTCGCCGGTCAGGTCGAACCATGACCGCAGCCCCTCGTGCGTCGTCACCAGCCGCGTCAGCGCGCGGGCGAGGGCGTCGCGGTCGAGCGGGCCGTCGAGGTCGGTCGCGACCCCGGTCCAGGCGCGGTGCACGCCGCCCGCGCGCTGCCGGGCCGCGTAGGCCCTCAGGTGGTCGGCCTGCAGGAACGACGGCGGGGCGGCGTCGACGGGTGCCTCGGCGGCGGCCGCGAGGCTCTCCGGCGTCGGACCGAGGGTCAGCACCGTGCCGGGCGCCGTGCGCCACTGCGCCATCTCCGCGAGGATCATCGGTCCGCCGCCGTCACGAGACCGCTCTGCCGCTCGTGCTCCACCATGTCGGCGAAGACTGCGCGCAGGTGGGCCGCGAGACCTCGCACGGCCGCGTCGACGGCCCAGGCGCCCGGGTAGCGGGCCGAGAGGTTCAGTCCGCCCTGGTGGCGGATGAGCCAGAGGTACAGCTCGTCCGGGGCGAACACCGGGGACCTCAGCGCGCGGGCCTGCTGCGCCGGCCAGCGCTCGGCACCCGGCACGTGCCGGACGTCGACGTAGGACACGACGAAGTGCGGCGTGTCGCCGACGCCCAACAGCTCAGCGACCCGCGGGAACGGGTGCCTCGCGAGGTCCTTGACCTCGCGCGTCGCGACGTCGGCCCGGGCGACCGCCTCGCCGAACGTGTGCGTCCCCGACAGGTCGAGGTCGACGGGGCACAGGCCCACGTACCACCCGACCGACTCGCGGTGACGCGGGTCGTGGCGGGTGTGCATCGGCATCACGAACCGCAGCCGCTCGACGCCGGAGCGTCGCCGTGACGCGATCCCCAGGGCCGCGAGGCCGGCCGCCTGCAGCCCGACGCCCTGCTCGCGCAGCCGTCGGCCGAGCTCGTCGGTCTCCGGCCCGCCCAGCACCCACGTCGAGAGGCTGCGCTGGCGTCGGGGACGGTCGTCGACGCCGGCCGCGGCGACGTCGGGGTGGTGCGGGAACGCCGGCACGTCGCGCGGTGCGCCGTTCTCGTCGAGCGACGTGAACGCGCGCCAGCGCAGCACGGCGGGGTGGTCCGCCGACAGCTCCTCCCCCGCCCGGCGGTCGACGGCCGAGAAGTCGACGTGGCTGCCCACGTCGAGCACGGCGAGCGCGTCGTCGTCGACCCCGGCGAGGGCCTGGCGGTACAGGTCCTCCATCTCGGCGAACCAGAGCACCTGCGAGTAGGCGTCCATCACGCTGTGGTCGGCGGCGAAGACCAGGACGAAGCCCTCGGCGTGCGTGCCACGGACGGTCGCGAACACGCAGTGCGGCCAGGTGACGGGCGACAGCCTCGCCAGGAACTGCGCCACCTCGACCCGCGCCGCGTCGCTGGAGCGGTGCCCGAGCACCTCCGGTCGCACGTCGACCCGTGAGTGGTGGACCGTCTGCCGCTGCCACGCGCAGGTCGACGCGGAGTCGGCGGTCCTCCGGACGGTCGTGCGCAGCACCTCGTGGCGCGCGATCCAGGCCCGCAGTGCACGGCGCAGGGCGTCGGCGTCGAACGGCAGCGGCACCCGCATGGCCGAGCCGATCCACGAGCCGTCGGGATCTCGTTCCAGGTGGGCGGCATGGTCGTAGGACAGTCCGCGCGGGTCGTCCTCCCACGCGTCGGACGCCGTCGTCGGCGTCCAGGTCGTCACGATCCCCGCTGGGATCGGGTAGTCGTCGAGCTCGGTGTACTCCATGGCAGTGCTCCCCCCGTCCGGTGCGCCACCGGTCTCTTCGGTGACGCGATCCATCCGCCACGGCCGCGCACTCCTCGCGGTCGTTGCTCGCCAGTCTGCGCGCCTCCGCGGAGTGCGCGCGACGTGATGATGCTCACGCGCCTTTCCCTCTGGACACGGTCGGCGACGGGCCGCTTGACTCGGCAGAACCTGGGGGGGGGTGTTCATGATGGCGATCGACCACGCGACGGTTCGTCTGACGTTCGGGGACGACCTGTTCCTGCGACGGCACCGCGGCGTGGGGACGCCGATCGTCAACCAGTTCGTCTGGCGTCTCGACCACGTCGTGCCGACCGCGGCGCTGGTCCGGCTGCGCGACGAGCTGGCCCGCGGGGCGCTCTCGCGTCGCGCGGACCGTCCCCGCGTGCCCGGCGCACGTGGTCGCTGGTCGCGGGCGCCCCATGCCCCGGCGCTCGACGTCGAGCCGACCGTGCTCCAGGAGTGCGACGTCGTCGACTGGCTCCGGTCCAACCACACCGCTCCGCTGCACCCTGGCCGCGGCGACTCCTGGCGGCTGGCGAGCGCGCGGCTGTCCGACGGCGGCTCGCTGCTGTCGCTGATCGTCGACCACGCCGTCGCCGACGGTGGCGCGATGGTCGACGCCGTCGAGCGGGCGGCCTCCGGGCGGGCGCCGTTGACCCTGCCCGACCGCGACGGCACGTGGGGGACGCTGCGGGCCGACCTGCAGGACGCGGCGCGCCAGGTCCGGGCCGTCGTGCGCTGGGGCGCCACGAGCGCGCTGCGACAGCGTGGCGGCGCGACCTCCCCCGCGGGGGCGACGCCGGCGCCGCCCCCGACGGGCCGACCGCGCCCCAGGGCTGGGTGGTCCCCACCGTCGTGGCGGAGTGCCGCACGGCCGACGTGGAGGCTGCAGCGGCGCGGCACGGCGGGACCCTCAACACCTGGTTCGTCGCGCTGAGCGCGTCCCTGGTCGGGTCGGCCGGGATCACGGACGAGGACGAGCCCGTGCTGGTGGCACTGCCCGTCACCGCGCGAGGCGCCGACGACCCTCGCGCCAACGCCACGCGGATCGCCCGCGTCGCCGTCGACCCGACCGACCTGCGACGTCACGACCTCGCACCGCTGCGGGCGGGCTGCCGCCAGGCCTACGCCCAGCTCGGCACGCGCGACACGTCGGCCAAGGACGCCGACACCGGCTCGCTCCTCACGCTCGTGCAGATGCTGCCCGACGCGGTCGTGCGCCGGCTGCCGGTGCCGACCGGCCCCCGCGTGCTGGCGTCGAACCTCGGGACGATGTCCCCGGCGTTCAGCGCCCCGACCGGCACGCCGGCCCGCAGCATCGCCGCGCTGGCCGGGCACCGGGTGGTCGACGACGCCGAGATCCGTGTCCTCGGCGGCGGGCTGACGGCGTGGGCGTGCACCTCCGGCGAGCGCACCACCGTGACGGTCGCCGCGCTCGACCCGGCGCGGGTGCCCGACGACGAGACCTTGCGTGACCTGGTGCGCTCGGGCCTGGCGGCGTGGCACGTCGAGGCACGGCTGTGGTGAGCGTCGGGCGCTGCGCGCCGCGACCTGACGGAGGGGGACGACGATGACCGAGTGGGCCATCCGGGCCGAGGGGCTGGTCAAGACGTACGGGGAGCAGCGGGCGCTCGACGGCCTCGACCTGTCCGTCCGCGCCGGCACGGTGCATGCCGTGCTCGGCCCGAACGGTGCCGGGAAGACGACGGCCGTGCGCGCCCTCGCGACGCTGGTCCGCCTCGACGGCGGGCGCGCGGAGGTCTTCGGGCAGGACGTGACGCGCTCCCCCACGCAGGTGCGCTCCCTCGTCGGCCTCACCGGCCAGTACGCCGCGCTCGACGAGCTGCTGACGGCGCACGAGAACCTCTACCTCTTCGCCCGTCTGGTCGGCTGGCGACGAGCGGAGGCCCGCTCCCGCGCGGCCGACCTGCTCGAGCGGTTCGGTCTGACGCACGTGGCTCACCGCGCCGTCTCGACCTTCTCCGGGGGCATGCGGCGACGTCTCGACATCGCCGCCAGCCTCCTCGGCGACCCGCCGCTGCTCTTCCTCGACGAGCCCACGACCGGGCTCGACCCACGCACGCGCGCCGACATGTGGGCGACGGTGCGCGAGCTCGTCGCGCAGGGCACGACGGTGCTGCTCACGACCCAGTACCTGGAGGAGGCGGACCAGCTCGCCGACCGGATCGCGGTGATCGACCGCGGACGCGTCGTCGCGGACGGCACGCCCGCCGAGCTCAAGGAGTCCGTCGGCGGCCTGACGCTCCACCTCGTCGTGGCCGACCCGGCGCGCCGTGTCGAAGCGGCCCGTGTCCTGCACGAGGTGACCGGTCAGGTCCCCCAGGACGACGGCGTGCTGCTGGCCGCGCCGATCCGGTCGGGCGCCGTGACGTCCGACGTCGTGCTGGCGCTCGCCGCACGCGGTATCGAGATCGGCGAGCTCAGCGCGGCCCGCCCGAGCCTCGACGAGGTCTTCTTCGCGCTCACGGGAGCGCTCGACGCGCCCGGCCCCCAGCGTCAGGACGCGGCATGAGCGCCGCGATCGGCGCTCAGGTCCGACCGGCGCCGCGCGGTGGGGTCGGCCCGCTGTCGGCGCTCGCCCAGGTGCTCACGTTCGGCCACCGGGGACTCCTGCGGGTCCGCCACGACCCGCAGCGCCTCTTCGACGTCATCGTGCTGCCGGTCGTCGGCACCATCCTGTTCGCGAACGTCTTCGGAGGTGCCGTCGCGGGCGGCGTCGACGCCTACCTTCCCCAGCTCGTGCCCGGTGTGCTCGTGCAGATCGCCGTCACGGCGTCGGTCGTCACGGGGGTGCAGCTGCGCGACGACATCGACCGCGGCGTGTTCGACCGCTTCCGGTCGCTCCCCGTGGCCCGCACGGCACCGCTCGCAGGTGCCCTGCTGGCTGACGTGGTCCGCTACGTCGTGGCGGTGACCATGACGGTGGTCGTCGGCGTGACGATGGGCTACCGGCCGGAGTCGTGGGCCGGGCTCGTCGCCGGCTGCGCTCTGGTCGTGCTGAGCGGCTTCACCATGAGCTGGGTCTTCGCCTTCATGGGCGTCATGATGCGCAGCGCCGCCGCCGTCCAGGGCGTCTCGATGCTCGTCCTGACGCCGCTGTCGTTCATGTCGAACGCGCTGGTGCCCACCGAGACGATGCCGGCGTGGATGCGTGCCATCGCGGAGGTCAACCCGGTCACGCACCTGGTCTCCGCGGTGCGCGACCTCGCCGGGGGCGACCCCGCCGCCGGGTCGGTGCTCACCGCGCTGCTCGGCTCCCTCGCCGTGCTCGCGATCTTCGCACCGCTCACGGTGCGGGCCTACGTCCGACGCGACTGAGCACGAGGACTGGAGGAGACGTGGACCTGCAGAGCACCCAGGTCGCGAGGGCGACCGCCACCGACGGCAACCGGTTGACCCTGGACGACGACCTCTTCGTCCGGGCGCACCGCGTCCTCGGGATCCCCGTGGTCAACCAGACGGTGTGGCGCTTCGACCGCCCCCTCCACCCGGCCGAGGTGGGACGGCTCGACCTCGGGCTCCGCGACGGACCTCTCGCCCGCTCGATCAGGCGGTCGCGGGTCCCCGGCGCGCGCGACACCTGGGTCGCGTCGTCGGCGGGTGGCCCGGTCCACGTCGCGACGTCGCCGCTGCGGCCGGGCGACGTCCTCGCGTGGGCCGAGGAGCGGGCGGCCGAGCCGCTCGACCCGTGGTCGGGCCCCACCTGGAGCCTCGCCACCGCCAGCACGACCGACGGTGGCTCGGTGCTCTCGTACCTGACGCCGCACGTCGTCTGCGACGGTGGCGCGCACGTCGCGGCTCTCGTCGCGGCGGTCGAGGGCGGCGGTCCGGGACGGTTGCCGGCGGAGGGGCCGACGCCCACGGTCCGCGACGACCTGCGCGACGCGGTGCGACAGGTGGGGCTCGCGCTGCGCGGAGGTGCCACCGCCGTGCGCGACGCGCTCAGGTCGTCGCGACCGCCGCGGACCGACGTGCAGACGTCGCGCGACGGACTCCTCGGCCCCGACCAGGCGGGCGACGACCTGCCGCGCGCGCCGGCCACCGTCGTCGTCGACCTCGACGCCCGGGCCTGGGACGAGGCGGCCGCTCGGCACGGAGGGACGTCGAACAGCCTGCTGGTCGCGGTGGCCGTGGAGGTGCTGCTGGCCTCGGGCCGGGTCGAGGCCGGACGCCCCGTGCGGGTGTCGCTGCCCGTGAGCCTGCGCGGCACGGACGACCTGCGCTCGAACGCGACATCGGGCGTCTCGATCGACGTCGTCACCGAGGTCGCGGACGGTGTCGGCCGCGTCGTCGACCTCGGGGCCGTCCGGGCGCAGGCCCGCAGCGCCTACGCGACGTTGTCGGGCGGCCGGCACGACCCGCTCGGGCCGTTGACGCAGCTGCTGCCGGACCCGGTGGTCGCGGTCCTGGCCCGAGGCGTCGCGGCACCGCTGTGCCTGTGCTCCAACCTGGGGCAGCTGCCGGCCACGTTCGCCGCGCCGCTGGGCCACCCGGCGACGTCGGTGCTGATGCGGTCGGTGACGCAGGGCGTCACGCCCTCGATGCTGCGTCGGACGCGTGGTGGCCTCACGGTCTGGTGGACCCGGCACGGCGACACCGCGACGCTGGCCGTGCTGGGGGTGGACCCGGACCACCTCGGGGACCGCGAGGCCCTGGCCCGTCTCGTCGTGGGGACGACGTCCCGCTGGGGCGTGCCGAGCACCCCGTGGTGAGCACGCGCCCGCCTCGGGGTCGCTAGGCGCGGGGGTGCGCGAGGCGGTAGGCGGCGCGCAGACGTTCGTTGCTGACGTGCGTGTAGATCTGCGTGGTGCCGAGCGACGCGTGGCCCAGCACCTCCTGCACGCTGCGCAGGTCGGCGCCCCCCTCCAGCAGGTGGGTCGCGGCGGTGTGGCGCAGCCCGTGCGGGCCGAGGTCGGGCGCACCGTCGACCGCGGCGAGCCGGTCGTGCACGACCTTGCGGGCCGTGCGCGGGTCGAGCCGGCCCCCACGGAGGCCGAGCAGCAGAGCGGGGCCGCTGTCGGACGTCGCCAGCGCCGGTCGGCCGGTGGTGAGCCAGGCGTCCAGCGCATGCGCCGCCGGCACGCCGTACGGGACGGACCGTTCCTTCCGGCCCTTGCCGAGCACGCGCACGAGTCGTCGGCCGGGGTCGACGTCGTCCACGTCGAGCCCGCACAGCTCCCCGACGCGGACGCCGGTGGCGTACAGCAGCTCGAGGACCAGCAGGTCGCGCAGGCCGACGGGCCCGTCGTCGGCGACCGACTCGGCCGTCGTGTCGAGCAGGGCCCGCACCTCGCTCTCGCTGAGGACGGCGGGCAGCTCGCGTCGTGCCTTCGGGCTGGCCAGCAGCGCGCCGGGGTCCGACGACGCCCGTCCGGTGCGGACGCACCACGCCGTGAACGTGCGCGCCGACGTGGCCCGTCGGGCGATGGTCGCGCGGGCGCGACCCAGCGTCTGCTGGTTGGCGAGCCAGCTGCGCAGCGCGCGGGTCGTGAGGTCGGCGGGCCCCTCGACGCCCAGCGCCTGTGCGTGCTCGGCGAGCTGGGAGAGATCGGTGCGGTAGCCGCGGACCGAGTGCTCGGAGAGGTTCCGCTCGTGGCGCAGGTGCTCGGCGAACGCCTCGACCGCGTCGTCCCAGGCTGCACCCATGACCCCAGGGTGACGGCTCAGCGCCGGGCCGTCGAGGCACCACGCGGGAGCACGAGCCAGCGGTCGCCCACGTGGACGCAGAGCCCCTGGCGCTCGAGGGCCGTGAGCAGCTCGGCGACCTCGGCACGACTCCCCCGTGCGGCCGCGGCGACGTCGGCAGCCGTGCGGGCCTGCTCGAAGGACAACGCGTCGAGCACACGACGCGCCAGGCGACCCAGCCTGTCGCGCTCGGTGTCGTCGATGCGTGCGGGCTCGGCGACGTCGGCGGTGACCCCGGCGACGGCGTCGAGCACCTCGCGACCGGTCGTGACCAGCACGGCTCGCCCGTCGCGGACCGCCTGGTGCACGCCGGCGGACTGCTGCGACGTGACCGGACCGGGGACGCCCATCGTCACGCGGCCGAGGGCGTCGGCCCAGTACAGCGTGTTGAGCGAGCCGCTGCGGCGGGCCGCCTCGACGACGACCGTCCCGACCGCGAGCGCCGCGATGATCCGGTTGCGCGACAGGAAGCGTGAGCGCATCGGCACCTGGCCGGGGGCCTGCTCGGAGACGACGAGTCCGTCCTGGCCGATCCGGCGCAGGAGCGACGCGTGGGTGCGCGGGTACTCGACGTCGGCCCCGCAGGCGAGCACCGCCACGGTCGGCCGGTGCTGCACGAGGGCGCCCCGGTGCGCGGCGGCGTCGATGCCGAACGCCGCGCCACTGACGACGGTGCCGCCCTGGTCGGCCACGTCGGCGGCGATCTCGGCCGCGCAGTCGCTCCCGTACGCGGTGCACGAGCGGGCGCCGACGACGGCCACCGCCTGCTCCGCGAGCCCGGCGAGGTCGGCAGGACCGCGGACCCAGAGCCCCAGCGGTGCGCCGGTGGTGCCTCCGTGCGGCTCCACGTGGTCGAGGTCGTCGAGGCCGGCCGGCCACTCCCGGTCGCCCGGCACCACCCAGCGCAGACCCTGCTCGTCGGCCCTGGCTCGGGCCGCGGCGACGTCGCGCTCGAGGCGCGGCGCGGCGTCGCGCCAGGCGTCCGGCAGCTGCGACGCGAGCGTGCCGCCACCCTGGCGGATCGCCGACACCACGGCGCCGGCACCGTGCTCAGCGAGCAACGGGACCAGCCGGGGGTCGCCCGGTTCGACGACGAGGCTCAGCGCGAGCCGTGCCTCGGCGTCGCGCAGCGCGTCGCCTCGACGGAACTGGTCGGTCCGTTCGCTCACGACGTCACCAGGTCGCGCAGCAGCGGACCGAGCGGCGTGCCGCGCCGCAGCGCGAGGGCGAGCTCGACGTCGTCGACGTCGGGCTGCCCGCCGTCCCGGAGGTCGCACACGGTCCAGGCCACCCTCAGGACCCGGTCGGCCGAGCGCGCCGAGAGTCGCTGCCCGCGCAGGTGGGAGTCGACGAGGCGTCGGGCGGCGTCGGTGGCCGGCCAGTGCTTGCGCAGGTCGACGCCCGGCACGTCGGCGTTGGCCTGCCAGGGCGTCCCGGCGAAGCGGACGGCCTGTCGCTCCCGGGCCCGACGCACGGCCGGTGCGAGCTGCGCGGTGGAGCGGGCACCCGCCGTCTCGTGGACCAGCTCGGGTCGGCTGGGCGGCACCAGCGTGCGGTGGATGTCGATGCGGTCGCGCACGGGCCCGGAGATCCGGTCGCGGTAGCGGCGCTGCATGAGCGGCGTGCACTCGCAGGGGTCGCTCACCGACCCGCCCTGCCCGCACGGGCAGGGGTTCGCGGCGAGCACGAGCTGGAACCGGGCGGGGAACGTCGCGGTCTGCGCCGCGCGCGAGACGACGACGTGCCCGGACTCCAAAGGCTGGCGCAGCGCGTCGAGCACGTTCGACGCGAACTCCGGTGCCTCGTCGAGGAAGAGGACGCCGCGGTGGGCCAGGCTGAGCGCGCCGGGACGGATCCCCCGCTGGCCTCCCCCGACGATCGCCACGGCGCTGGCAGTGTGGTGCGGGTCGACGAACGGCGGACGCTCCACGAGCGGCACGTCCGCCGGCAGCACGCCCGCCAGGGAGTGCACGGCACTGACCTCCAGGGCCTGCTCCCGCGTCAGGTCGGGCAGCAGGCCGGGAAGCCGCTGGGCCAGCATCGTCTTGCCGATGCCCGGCGGGCCGGTCATCAGCACGTGATGACCGCCGGCAGCTGCCACGACGACCGCGGTCCGGGTGTCCTCCTGCCCGGCGACGTCGGCGAGGTCGAGCCCGGCCACGCGGTCGACGTAGGCGTGCCCGAGCCCGACGCCCTCCTCCAGCGGCGGCACGGGCGGGTCGTCCGGCTCGTCCTCTCCCGTGAGCAGCGCGACCACCTGGCGCAGGGACCGCACGCCGACGACCTGCACGCCGCTCACGAGCTCGGCCTCCCCCACGTTCGACTCCGGCACGAAGACCCGCCCGAAACCGGCCTCGACGGCGGCGATCGTCGCCGGCAGCACTCCGCGCACCGCCCGCAGCCGACCGTCGAGGGCGAGCTCGCCGATGAAGACGGTGCCCGCCGTGGCCTCGACCGGCACCAGCGTCTTCTCGACGAACATCGCCACCCCGATCGCGAGGTCGTAGTGCGACCCGGTCTTCGGCAGCGTCGACGGGGCGAGGTTGATGGTCACGCGCTGGTCGGGCCAGGTCGTGCCGGAGTTGACGACCGCGGCACGCACCCGGTCGCGTGCCTCGTTGACGATCGTGTCGGCCAGACCGACCACGATCGTCTTGGGCAGACCCGAGGCGATGTCGACCTCCACCTCGATCGCCCGACCGGTCAGCCCGTCGAGGGTCACCGAGTGCGTCGCCGCCATCAGGCCACCCCGCCCATCCGCTCGACCACCGGACCGCCGCGCCGCGGGATCCGCACCGACACCACGTCGATCCGCACCGCCGCGGGCTCCGCCTCCTGCGCCTGCAGCCACGCCGACGCCGCCCGCCGCAGCCGAGCCGCCTTGCGCGCCGACACCGACTCGAAGCCCGTCCCGTGCCGCGAGCTCGTCCGCGTCTTGACCTCGCAGAACACGATCGTGTCGCCGTCCCTGGCCACCAGGTCGAGCTCACCCCACCGGCACGTCCACCGCCGCTCCAGGATCGTCATCCCCAGCGACTCCAGGTGCCGCGCCGCCACCTGCTCCCCGTACCGCCCCAGCGCGTCGTTGCGTGCCTGACTCATGCCCCCAGCCTCGCCACACCACGACGCCCACGACAGACCCCTCGCACGGGCTGTGGACGACCAGGACCAGCCCGACGAAGGGCCTGTGGACGTGGTCAGGAGCGGGTCGGCGCGGCCTGCTCGACGTACTCGACGACGTTGCCGTCGCCGTGGCGGGCGACGAGCCTGCGGCCGTTCGGCCCAGGCATCGGACCGTCGAGGAGGTCTCCCCCACCGCCCTGCACGGCGTCGACGACGACGTCGAGGTGGCGGACGATGATCGTCGCGGCGCGGGAGCGGGTGGCCTCGTCGGCGCCCTCGAGCAGGAGGAAGGGTCCGACCCACGCCAGCCGCACCGGTCCGAACGTGAAGGCGCGCACGTCGGTGGTGCCCGACAGGCGCTCGTACAGCGGTAGCGCCGCGTCGATGCTCTCCACCGGGATGCGCGCCAGGACGGCCACGACGTTCGACGGCGTCTCGTCCACGAGGTGCCTCAGGCGGACGGGATCTTCACGTCGGAGTCGGCGAGCTCCTCGACGTTGACGTCCTTGAAGGTGAGCACCTTGACGTTCTTGGCGAACCGGGCCGGACGGTAGATGTCCCACACCCAGGCGTCGTTCATCGACACCTCGAAGTAGGCGTCGCCGGTCTCGGAGCGGACCTTCACGTCGACCGCGTTGCACAGGTAGAAGCGACGGTCGGTCTCCACGACGTACTTGAAGATCTTCACGACGTCGCGGTACTCGCGGTAGAGCGCGAGCTCGGCCTCGGTCTCGTACTTCTCGAGGTCCTCTGCGCTCATCTGCCCTCCACGGCCTGCTCGATCGTGCTCGTCGTGTCGCTCCCCGGAACACTACCGGCCGGGACCGCGCAGCCGGGCAGGCTCCACGAACGTCGGTGGTGGTCGCTCGGGCCGTGCCGACGCAGCGCCTCGACGTGGGCGGGCGACGCGTAGCCCTTGTTCTCGTGCCAGCCGTACTGCGGGTGCTCCTGCGCGAGCTCGACCATGAGCGCGTCACGCGACGTCTTCGCCAGGATGCTCGCGGCGGCGACGGCTGCGCAGCGCAGGTCGGCCTTCACCGCGGTGACGACGGGTGGGAAGCTCGGCCCGGGTGCGTCGAGGAGCGACGGCTGCGCGGGCGCGCTCAGGTAGTCGTGGTTGCCGTCGAGCAGCACGAGGTCGGGCGTGGGGTCGAGGTCGACGAGCGCCCGGTGCGCGGCGAGCCGCATCGCGGCCATGATGCCGACCGCGTCGATCTCGGCGGGCGACGCGTGACCGACGCCGTAGCCCGCGCCGTGGGTGGTGGCCCACCGGCGGATGCGTGGCGCGAGCCGCGCGCGGGCGTCGGGCGAGAGCAGCTTGCTGTCGCGCACGCCCTGCGGTGCCGTGCGGGTCTGCTCGGTGACGGCGACGACGCCGACGCTCACCGGACCGCTGAGCGCACCGCGGCCGACCTCGTCGGCGCAGGCGAGCACGGTGCAGCGCTCGCGCAGGAGGCTGCGCTCGAACCGGAGGCTCGGACGTCCTGTCACTGCTGCTGCGTCACTCGCGCTTCGCGGGCGGGTCGTCGGGCACCTCGGCGAACGCGTCGGTGCCGCGGATGAAGCCCATGCGCTTCCACGGCCACACCCGCACCCACGCCTTGCCGACGACGGCGTCGACGGGGATGAAGCCGCCGCCCGGGTCGCCCTGGTGGACGCGCGAGTCGGCGGAGTTGCCGCGGTTGTCGCCCTCGACCCACAGGTGGTCCTTCGGGACGATCACGTCGAAGCGGGTCTCGCTGTTGGCGGCGGGGTCGCGCAGGTACGGCTCGTCGATGGACGTGCCGTTGACCGTGAGCCTGCCCTGCTCGTCGCAGCAGGCGACGCGGTCGCCGCCGACGCCGACGACGCGCTTGATGAGGTGGCCGCCGGTCGGGAAGAGACCGACGACCTCCAGCGCCTTCTGGACCGGGTTGCTGGCCTTGGCGTCCTCGCTGGCGTCGAGCCATCCCCCCGGGTCGTCGAACACGACGATGTCGCCACGCTGGGGATCGCCGGTCCAGTAGGAGACCTTCTGGACGAGGATCTTGTCGTTGACGAGCATCGTCGGTTCCATCGACTCCGACGGGATGTAGAACGCCTGCAGGAAGAAGGCCTTGACCACCACGGCCATCACCATGGCGATGACGACGAGGAGGATCGACTCCTGCCAGACGGGTAGCTGGCGCTTCTTCACGGTCTCACTCACGACGTGAGCCTAGACGCAGGAGCCACAGCGAGCAGGTGGGCACGCGGGAGGACCTCAGTCCTCGCGCTTCTCCTTGATCTTCGCGGCCTTGCCGCGCAGCGAGCGGAGGTAGTAGAGCTTCGCGCGACGCACGTCGCCGCGGGTCGCGACCTCGATCTTCTCGATGACGGGCGTGTGCAGCGGGAAGGTGCGCTCGACGCCGACGCCGAAGCTGACCTTGCGCACCGTGAAGGTGCGGCCGATGCCCGAGCCCTGCAGCTTGATGCAGACGCCCTGGAACACCTGGACGCGAGAGCGGTTGCCCTCGACGACCTTGACGTGGACCTTGAGGGTGTCGCCGGCGCGGAACGCGGGGACGTCGTCGCGACGGGACTCGGCTGCGACCTGGTCGACCAGGTTGGTCATGATCTACTCCTCGCCGGTGCCACAGGTCACCCACGGAAAACGATGGTGAAAAGAAAAGGGTCGTGCGGCGTCGGTCAGCGGATCCCCTGTGGCAGAACCGCGATGCGCCAGCAGCCAAGTATTCCACACGGGTCGAGGGTTCCTGACACCGGCATCGTCCCCGGCGCAGCGCCCGGCGGGGTGCCGGGCCGTGGGCGGCAGAAGATCCAGAACGCCACGAGGGCACCTGCCCGAGCAGGTGCCCTCGTGGGGTCTTGGGGTGGGCGACGGCTCAGTCGAGCGCGTAGCCCTCGCCACCGTGGAGGACGCTGTCGATGCCGGCGACCTCCTCCTCCTCGGTGACACGGAAGCCGACCGTCACGTCGATCACCTTCGCGATGATGAAGGCCATCACGAAGCTGTAGGTCGCGATGGCGACAGCCGGGATGAACTGGACGATCAGCTGGTCGATGTTGCCGCCCGTGAAGAGGCCGGTGTCGATCGCGAAGAAGCCGAGGTACAGCGTGCCGATGACGCCCGCGACCAGGTGCAGGCCGACCACGTCGAGCGAGTCGTCGAAGCCGAGCTTGTACTTGAGCTCGATGGCGACCGCACAGACGGCACCGGCGACGAGGCCGAGCACGATGGACCAGAACGGCGTCAGGTTGGCGCAGGCCGGCGTGATCGCGACCAGACCGGCCACGACACCGGAGGCGGCGCCGACGGCGGTGGCCTTCCCGTGACGGAAGTGCTCGACCACGATGAAGCCGATGGCCGCTGCGGCCGGGCAGACGATCGTGTTGACGAAGATCAGCGCAGCCTGGCCGTCCGCGGTGGCGGCACCGCCGTTGAAGCCGAACCAGCCGAACCACAGCACCGCGGCACCGATGAGGACGAGCGGCACGTTGTGCGGGACGGCGGTCTCCTTGCTGAAGACCTTGCGCTTGCCCAGGACGAGCGCGAGGGCCAGGGCGGCCGCGCCGGCGTTGATGTGCACCGCGGTGCCGCCGGCGAAGTCGATCGTCTCGGTGCTCAGGCCCAGGTGGGTGCCGAGCTGGCCGACCCAGCCGGTGAAGGTCGTCGTGTCACCGTCCACGACGAACGAGAACACCCACGAGGCGACCGGGAAGTAGACCAGCACGGAGAAGAACCCGGCGAACAGCAGCCAGGGGAAGAACCGCGCACGGTCGGCGATGGCGCCCGAGATGAGGGCGACGGTGATGATCGCGAAGGTCGACCCGAAGGCCGCCGCCGCGAGGACAGCACCGGCGCTGGCGTCACCGCCGAACGCGGCCTTGGCCGCGTCGTTCAGCGCGAAGTCGGAGAACGGGTTGCCGAGCACCTCGGGGATCCAGTCGTTGCTGGTTCCGTCCACGAAGGCCATGTTGGCACCGAAGAGCATCCAGAGGACGCCCACGAGGCCCATCGTGCCGAAGCTGAGCATCATCATGGACACGACGCTCTTGGCCTTGACCAGACCGCCGTAGAAGAAGGCGAGGCCTGGCGTCATGAAGAGCACCAGCGCTGCCGTGATGAGCAGCCAGTAGGTCGGGAAATTCATCGAGTGTCTCTCTCGTCGTCAGGGGGCGAGCAGGGAGGACCCCGCGAGGGGGCGACACGCGGCGACGCTGCTGCGTGGTTCCTGCGTCATGCTGGCGACAGGAGGTTGTGCGGGGCTTGCCTCCGGGTCACAGGAGCGTTACGACGACGAGCCTCGGGTTAACTCGATGTTTCGGACGCGTCACCGAGCAGGTCCGGGCGCCGCTCGCGGGTGCGCTGCAGCGCCTGCTCGTGCCGCCAGGCGGCGATCGCGCCGTGGTGGCCGGACAGCAGGACGTCGGGCACCGTGTGGCCGCGCCACGTGGCCGGCTTGGTGTACACGGGGTACTCCAGGAGGCCGTCCTCGCCGTGCGACTCCTCGGCGAGCGAGGCGGGGTTGCCCATGAAGCCGGGGACGAGGCGCACGACGGCCTCGATCACCGCGAGCGCGGCGACCTCTCCCCCGTTGAGGACGAAGTCGCCGAGGGAGACCTCCTCGACGCGCCAGCGCTCGCGGGCGTGGTCGATGACGCGCTGGTCGATCCCCTCGTAGCGACCGCACGCGAACACGAGGTGCCGCTCGCGGCTGAGGTCGTGCGCGAGGGACTGGCGGAACGGGGTGCCCGACGGCGTGGGCACCACGACGACGCTGTCGTCGGTGGCGACCGTGTCGAGGGCCTCGCCCCACGGCTCGGGCTTCATGACCATGCCGGCGCCGCCGCCGTAGGGCGTGTCGTCGACGGTGCGATGCCGGTCGTGGGTGAAGTCGCGCAGGTCGTGCGTCGCGATCTGCAGCAGACCCTTCTCGCGGGCCCGGCCGGCGAGCGACAGGTCGAGCGCGTCGAGGTACGCCGGGAAGATGGAGACGACGTCGATGCGCAGGGTCGGGGCGTCGGGCTCGCTCATGCGTCGGCACCGCCGGCGGCCCGCTCGGGCTCGGCGACGGCCTGGGCGTCGGGGTCGAGCAGACCGGGCACGTCGGCGAGCGTCACGTGGCCCGCACCCAGGTCGACGTCGGGGACGAGCGCGACCACGAACGGCACGAGCACGCCGCGCGCGCCCGCGTCGAGGTCGAGCGACAGCAGGTCCTGCTCGGGCAGGTGGAGCACGTCGGCGACGACCCCGACGTCGGTGCCGGCGTGGTCGTGCACGCGCAGGCCGACGAGCTGGTGGTCGTAGTAGGCGTCGTCGTCCTCGGGCACGTCGTCGGGGTCGACGTCGACCTCGAGGACGCGTCCGTGCAGGGCCTCGGCCGCGGTGCGGTCGCCGACGCCCTCCAGACGCAGCAGGAGCCGCCCGGAGTGGTTCCGGGCGGCTGCCACGACGACGGTGCGGTCGCCGGCGACGAGGGCGGTGCCAGGTGCGAAGCGACGCTCCGGCTCGTCGGTGCGGACCTGGACGGCGAGCTCGCCCTTGATGCCGTGGGCCCGGCCGATGCGGCCGACGACGACGCGCACGTCAGGTCCTCAGCGCTGGCGGTCGACGTCCACGAAGTCGATGCGGGCACCCTTGGTGCCGGCGATCGCTCCGGTGACGGTGCGGATCGCCGACGCGGTACGACCGGAGCGGCCGATCACCTTGCCGAGGTCGGCAGGGTTGACCCGCACCTCGAAGAGGTCGCCCCGGCGGGTCGACGCGGCGCGCACGTCGACCTCGTCGGGGTGGTCGACGATGGCCGACACGAGGTGCTCGATGACCTCCTGCGTGCGACCAGCCACGATCAGGACTCGGTGCTCTCGGCCTCGGCGGGCGCCTCGGCAGCGGTGTCCTCGGCCTTGGCCTCCTCGGCGGGTGCCTCGTCAGCCTTCTTCGCGGCCTTCTTCTTGGTGGTCGCGTCGGTCTTGGGCTCCGAGTGCAGCTCCTTCAGGGCGGCGTCGAACAGCGCGGCCTTGTCGGCCTTCGGCTCGGGCTGCTTGAGGGTGCTGGTGCCACCGATGTCGCCGGTGATCTTGAGCAGCGCGGCGACGGCCTCGGTGGGCTGGGCGCCGACGCCAAGCCAGTACTGGGCGCGCTCGGAGACGACGTGGATCGTCGACGGCTCGGTCTTCGGGTTGTACGTGCCGATCTCCTCGATCACACGACCGTCGCGCTTGGTGCGCGAGTCGGCGACGACGATGCGGTAGTACGGGGTGCGGATCTTGCCCATCCGCTTCAGGCGAATCTTGACGGCCACGGGTGTGGTGTCTCCTCAGGTCTCTGTGGTGGGGTGACGTGGCGAGCCGGGTGGGGTCACGACTCGGTCACGAAGCTGGTGGGCCCAGCGGTCGGGGTGAGAGGGTCCCGGCCGCAGCGGACACAAGGCGACATTCTGCCAGACGACGTCCGCCAGGACCACATCGCCTCGCGTGTCCCGGTCACCGGTCCGGGGCACCGTCGTCGAAGCGACCGTGCCGGCCCGCGCCGGCCACGAAGCGCGCCGCGCCCTCGACGGCCTCGGCGGCGACGACGGGCAGCCCGCCCGCGCCCTCGGCGCGCAGCGCTTCGGCCAGCGGGAGGTCCCACTGCCCCAGCACCGACGCGCGGTCCGCGCGGAGGCAGGCCTGCGGGAAGGCCGCGAGCTGCTCGGCCAGCTCGTGGGCGACGTCGAGCGCGCGTCCGGGGGCCACGACCCGGTTGACGAGTCCCATCTGCAGCGCCTCGTGCGCCTCCACGGGGCGTCCGGTGAGCACGAGGTCCATCGCCCGGCCGTGCCCGACGACACGCGGCAGCCGCACGGTGCCACCGTCGATGAGCGGGACGCCCCAGCGGCGGCAGAACACCCCGAGCACGGCGTCCTCGGCGGCGACCCGGAGGTCGGCGAGCAGCGCGAGCTCGAGACCGCCGGCCACGGCGTGGCCCTCGATGGCGGCGACGAGCGGCTTCGTCAGCGCCATGCGGGTCGGCCCCATCGGGCCGTGGCCGTCGGGGTCGAGCACGTGGCCGCGCTCGGGGTCGGCGACGGCCGACAGGTCGGCGCCCGCGCAGAACGTGCCTCCCTCGCCGTGGAGCACGGCGACGGCGACGTCGTCGTCGGCCTCGAAGCGCTCGAAGGCGGCCAGGAGGGCTGCGGCGGTGGGGCCGTCGACGGCGTTGCGGACGTCGGGTCGGTGCAGGGTGATCGTGCAGACGGCGTCGTCGACGTCGTAGCGGACGGGTTCGCTCACGAGACCCACGCTAGCCGTCGGTCTGCGTGGCTACGCTGACCTCATGGCCGACGTCACCGTCCTGCACCACCCGGGCTGCTCCACCTCGCGGCACGCGCTCGACTCCGCCGCGCAGGCGGGCGTCGAGGTCGAGGAGGTGCGCTACCTGAAGCAGCCGCTCGACCGCGCCACGCTGCTCGCGCTCCTGGAGCGGCTCGAGGACGAGCCCGCCGACCTCGTCCGCAAGGACGCCTTCTTCAAGGAGCAGGGTCTGGACGCCGCCGACTACACGACGCCCGAGCAGGTCGCCGACCTGCTCGTCGAGCACCCCCGTCTGCTCCAGCGGCCCGTGCTGGTGCGCGGCACGCTGGACGGACCCGGACGGGCCATCATCGGGCGGCCGAAGGACCGCGCCGACGCCTTCCTGCGCGAGGGCTGACCCGCTCCCCCGCACCGCTCACGTGGCGGTGCCGGCGAACTGCGCGGCGTAGAGCCGGGCGTACGCACCCTCGGCGGCCAGCAGCGTGTCGTGGTCGCCCTGCTCGACGATGCGGCCGGACTCCATGACGACGATGGTGTCGGCCTCGCGGATGGTCGACAGGCGGTGCGCGACCACGAACGACGTGCGGTCGCGCCGCAACCGGCCCATGGCCTCCTGCACGAGCGCCTCCGTGCGCGTGTCGACCGAGCTCGTCGCCTCGTCGAGCACCAGCACGGGCGGGTCGGCGTGGAACGCGCGGGCGATGGTGAGCAGCTGGCGCTGGCCGGCGCTGAGGCTCCCCCCGCCCTCGTCGACGACGGTGTCGTAGCCGTCGGGCAGCGTCCGGACGAGGTGGTCGACCGAGGCGGCCTCCGCGGCGCGCCTGACGGCGGCGTCGTCGACGTCGCCCACGCGGCCGTAGGCGATGTTCTCGCGGATGGTGCCCTTGAACAGCCAGGCGTCCTGCAGCACCACGCCGAAGCACCGTCGCAGCGCCTGGCGGTCCATCGTGGCGACGTCGACGCCGTCGAGCGTGATGCGTCCGGCGTCGAGCTCGTAGAAGCGCAGCAGCAGGTTGACGAGGGTCGTCTTGCCCGCGCCGGTCGGTCCGACGATCGCCACGGTCGCGCCCGGCTCGGCGACGAGGTCGAGACCCTCGATGAGCGGAGCGTCGGTGTAGGAGAACGCCACGTCGTCCAGGACCACCCGACCCCGCACGGGCTGCGTCGGCACGAGCGGCGCCGCGCCGCCGGGCCCCACGTCGGGACGCTCCAGCTCGGTGTCGAGCAGGGCCAGCACGCGCTCGGCCGAGGCCATGCCGGACTGCAGGAGGTTGACCATCGACGCGATCTGGGTGAGCGGCTGCGTGAACTGCCGCGAGTACTGGATGAAGGCCTGGACGTCCCCCACCGTGAGGCTGCCGGTCGAGACCCGGACCGCGCCGATCACGGCGACCAGCACGTAGTTGAGGTTGGAGACGAACATCATGAGCGGCTGGATGACGCCCGAGATGAACTGGGCCCGGAACGCCGACGTGAACAGGGCGTCGTTGCGGCGCTCGAACTCCTCCCGGACGTCGCGCTGGCGGCCGAAGACCTTGACCACCTCGTGACCCGTGAAGACCTCCTCCACGTGGCCGTTGACCTTCCCGGTGGCGGCCCACTGGGCGACGAACTGCGGCTGCGAGCGGCGCATGACCGCCTGTGTCAGCCACACGGCGAGCGGGATCGTGGCCAGGGCCACGAGCGCCAGCAGCGGCGAGATCCAGACCATCATGACGAGCGTGCCGACGACCGTGAGCAACGAGGTCAGGAGCTGGCTGATCGTCTGCTGCAGCGACTGGCCGATGTTGTCGATGTCGTTGGTGGTGCGCGACATCAGCTCGCCGCGCTCCGTGCCGTCGACGAACGAGAGCGGCAGCCGGTGCAGCGTGGCCTCCACGTCGTCGCGCAGGCCGCCGACCATCCGCTGCACGACGGCGGTGGTGAGCCGGCCCTGCCACCACATGAAGCCCGACGCCAGGACGTACAGCACGATCGCGCCCGCCAGCACCCAGCCGAGCTGCGTGAAGTCGATGCCCTGCCCGGGGCGCACGTCGGCACCGAGGAGCACGTCCGCGAGACGGTCCTGGCCGTCGGCACGCAGCCGCTCCACGACCTCGGCCTGGCTCGCGCCGGCCGGCAGCCGGCTCGACAGGTAGCCGCTGAAGACGAGGTCGGTCGCGTGCCCGAGGAGCCGCGGGCCGAGCACGGACAGGGTCGTGCCGATGACACCCAGCGCGGCGATGGCAGTGACCGTCGCGCGGTCCTGGAGCAGTCGTCGCCCGATGCGTCGCGCGGTGCCCCGGAAGTCCGACGCGCGCTGGGGCGCCATGGCTCCGGCGGCCATCGGCCCGCGTGGTCCGCCGCTCATCGCGCCTCCGCCTCGCTGAGCTGGGAGAGGACGATCTCGCGGTAGACCGCGCACGTGTCCATGAGGTCTCGGTGCGTGCCCGTGCCGACGACGCTGCCCTCGTCAAGGACGACGATCCGGTCGGCGTCGCGGATGGTCGAGACCCGCTGGGCGACGGTCACGACCGCGGCGTCGCGGGTCAGCGGCCTCAGGGCGTCCCGCAGCGCCGCGTCGGTGGCGTAGTCGAGCGCGGAGAAGGAGTCGTCGAACAGGTACACGAGCGGACGCTTCACCAGCGCGCGGGCGATCGCCAGCCGCTGCCGCTGACCGCCGGAGAAGTTGGTGCCGCCCTGCGAGACGGGTGCCTGGAGCCCCTCGGGCAGCGCCTCGACGACGTCGCGCGCCTGGGCCACGTCGAGTGCCTCCCACAGCTCGGCGTCGCTCGCGTCGGGACGGCCGTAGCGCAGGTTCGACGCCACCGTGCCGGAGAACAGGAACGCGCGCTGGGGCACCAGCCCGATCGCCGCCCAGACCGCCTCGGGCGTCATCGTCCGCACGTCCCGGCCGTCGAGCAGCACCTGCCCCGCGGTGACGTCGAAGAGTCGGGGCACGAGGTTGACCAGCGTCGACTTCCCGCTGCCGGTCGACCCCACGACCGCGGTGGTCTCCCCCGGTCTGGCCACGAGGGAGACGCCGTGCAGCACGTCCTGCTCGGCCCCTGGATACGCGAAGGAGGCGTCGCGCACCTCCAGCGCGCCGCGGGCCACGGGCGTGTCGTCGGCGTCGGGCGCGGCGACGATGCTCGGCTCGGTCTCCAGGACCTCGGTGATCCGCTCCGCCGACACCTCGGCGCGCGGCCAGAGCATGAGCATGAAGGTCGCCATCATGACGGCCATGAGGATCTGCACGAGGTAGTTCTGGAACGCGGTCAGCGTGCCGACCTGCAGGTCGCCCGACGCGATGCGGTAGCCACCGAACCAGGTGGCGGCCACGACCGAGACGTTCATGACGAGCATGACCGTCGGGAACATCAGTGCCATCACGCGCCCGGCCGCGACCGCGACGTCGACGTACGCCTGGTTGGCCCGCGCGAAGCGCTCGGCCTCGCGCTCCTCGGTGGCGAACGCCCGGACGACGCGGATGCCCTGGATCTGCTCGCGCATGACGTCGTTGAGGCCGTCGATCCGCTCCTGCATCTGACGGAACAGCGGACGCATCGTGCGGATGATGAGGCCCACGGCCACCACCAGGACGGGGATGACCACGACGAGCAGGCCCGACAGCTCGACGTCCTGGCGCAGGGCCATCGCGACGCCCCCGACCGCCATGATCGGGGCCGACACCAGGAGCGTCAGCGCCATGAACACGAGCAGCTGCACCTGCTGCACGTCGTTCGTGGCGCGCGTGACCAGCGTCGGCGCGCCGAAGTGGGCCAGCTCGCGGGCGGCGAACCCCTCGACCGCGTCGAACACGCCGGCGCGCAGGTCGCGGCCGAGCGCCATCGCCACCCGCGCCCCCACGTAGACGGCGACGACCGTGCACGCCACCTGCAGCACGGTGACGAGCAGCATCACGCCGCCCGTGGTCCAGATGCGTCCCACGTCGCCGCGGACGACGCCGTCGTCGATGATCTCGGCGTTGAGCCCCGGCAGGTAGAGGTTGGCGATCGTCTGCGCCAGCTGGAACAGCACGACCACGGCGATCGGTCCGCGGTAGGGCCGCAGGTGGCGGCGCAGGAGCGGGATCAGCACGACGTCAGACTACGTTGCCCCGAGCAACGGTCTCGCGGACGAGCCGCTCAGAGCAGGTCCCTGAGCTCCTTCGGCAGCTCGAAGTCCTGCGCGCCCTGCTGGCCGCCGAAGCCGAACGCCTCGGCGCCGTCCTTCGCGGCCGGCTTCTGCTGGGACGCCTGGGCCCGCTTGGCCGGGTTGCCCGACACGCGCTTGCCCTTCTTCTTCTGGTTCTGCGGCTTCTGGCGGGCGCCGGCCCGCTTGCCGACGCCGGGCATGCCGGGGACGCCGCCCATGCCGGGCATGCCCCCGCCCTTCGCCATCTGCTGCATCATCTTGCGTGCCTCGAAGAAGCGGGTGACGAGCTGGTTGACGTCCTGCACCGAGGTGCCCGAGCCCTTGGAGATCCGGGCGCGGCGCGACCCGTCGATGATCTTGGGGTCGTCGCGCTCCTTCGGCGTCATCGACAGGATGATCGCCTTCACCTTGTCGAGCTCGCGGTCGTCGAAGTTCGCGATCTGGTCCTTGAACTGGCCCATGCCCGGGAGCAGGCCCATGAGCTTGCTCATGGACCCCATCTTCGACAGGGTCTCCATCTGCTTGAGGAAGTCCTGGAGCGTGAAGGTGCCCCCGAGCATGCGCTCGGCGTCCTTCTCGGCCTGCTCGGCGTCGTAGACCTTCTCGGCCTGCTCGATGAGCGACAGCATGTCGCCCATGTCGAGGATCCGGCCGGCCATGCGGTCGGGGTGGAAGACGTCGAAGTCGGTGAGCTTCTCGCCCGTGGAGGCGAACATGATGGGCCGGCCGGTGATCTCGCGGACCGACAGCGCAGCACCGCCCCGGGCGTCGCCGTCGAGCTTGGTGAGCACCACGCCGGTGAAGTCAACGCCCTCGGCGAACGCCTCGGCCGTCTGCACGGCGTCCTGGCCGATCATCGCGTCGATGACGAACAGGACCTCGTCGGGGTTCACGGCGTCGCGGATGTCGCGCGCCTGCTGCATGAGGTCGGCGTCGATGCCGAGGCGTCCGGCGGTGTCGACCACGACGACGTCGTGCAGGGTGCGGCGGGCCTCGGCGATCGCGTCGCGGGCCACCTGCACGGGGTCGCCGACGGAGCGGGTGCCCTCGGCGCCCCCGTCGCCGCCGCCGGTGTTGCCGGCCTCGGGGGCGAACACGGTGACGCCGGCCTGCTGGCCGACGACCTGCAGCTGGTTGACGGCGTTGGGGCGCTGCAGGTCGCAGGCCACGAGCATCGGGCTGTTGCCCTGCTCCTTGAGCCAGCGGCCGAGCTTGCCCGCGAGCGTGGTCTTGCCCGCTCCCTGGAGGCCGGCGAGCATGATGACGGTCGGCGGGTTCTTCGCGAACCGGACGCGGCGCGTCTCGCCGCCGAGGATCGTCACGAGCTCCTCGTTGACGATCTTGACGACCTGCTGCGCCGGGTTGAGCGCCTTGGAGACCTCGACGCCCAGCGCGCGCTCCTTGACCCGCGCCGTGAACGCGCGGACCACCGGGACGGCGACGTCGGCATCGAGCAGGGCGAGACGGATCTCGCGCGCGGTGGCGTCGATGTCGGCCTCGCTGAGCCGTCCCTTGCCGCGCAGGTTCTTGAACGCGGACTGGAGGCGGTCTTGCAGGGAGTCGAACATGGGCTCCAGCCTACCGAGCGGGCCCGGCGACGCCGACGACCCCGGTCGGCCAAGCCCCGCGAACCAGCTCGCTCAGACCAGGGCCGCGTCGACCGCCTCGTGCAGCCGACGGGTGGCTGCCTCGTCGAGCGGCTCGCCGTCGGCGTCGACCACGTAGAAGACGTCGCGTGCCTCGTCGCCGTAGGTCGACAGGTGCGCCGAGCGGATCGAGCAGTCGACGGCGGCGATCGCGGCGCAGACCGTCCACACGAGTCCGCGGCGGTCCGCGGCCCGGACCTCGAGGAGCGTCGCCGACTCCGACAGGCCCGGCAGAACCCTGACGCGGGCGGGCAGCCCCTCCACCGGGGTGAGCGTCATGCGTCGCTCGAGCGGCACGTCGCCGGCGAGGACGGGCAGCAGACGCTCGCGCACCGCGCTGGCCAGGAGGTCGGGCCGGGCCACCTCCCACAGCGACACGGCCGCGTCGTCCTGGGTGACCACGCGCACCGAGCGCACGGCGAGACCCTGGAGCGCGAGCCCTCCGGCGATGAGGGCCATCACCCCGGGGCGGTCGGCGGTGACGACCGTGACGAGCGACCCGCCGTGGTGGTCGACGACGTCGAGCCCGACCTCGCCCCGGCGCGCACGCGCCAGGGCGTCGGCGGACGGGAAGGGCAGCTCGGCAGGCCAGCCCTCGTACGCGTCGGACGTGGTCGCGGGCGCCGTGCCCGCGAGGTGCTGGTGCGTCTTGGCCACCAGCCCCTCGATCAGGCCGCGCCGCCACGAGGTCCACGCCGTGGGGCCGGTCGAGCGCGCGTCGGCCTGGGTGAGGCTGGCCAGGAGGTCGAGGAAGGCGGCGTCGCCGACGATCTCCGCCACGTTCGCCGCCGTGGCAGGGTCCTCGATGTCGCGACGGGTGGCGACCGTGCCGAGGAGCAGGTGCCAGCGCACGAGCCTGCCCACGACGGCGGCGTCGGCGGGCGGGAAGCCCCAGCGCAGCGCGACGGCCTCCGCCATCGGGGCACCGACCTCGCTGTGGTCGCCGGGCCTGCCCTTGCCGATGTCGTGCAGCAGCGCGGCGACGGCGAGGAGGTCGGGACGCGCGACGTCGCGGCGCAGCGTCGAGGCCACCACGCACGTCTCGACGCTGTGCCGGTCCACCGTGAACCGGTGCACCGGCGAGCTCGAGCCGCGCAGCCGCACGTCGGCCCACTCCGGCAGCCACCTATCGACGACACCTGCGATGTCGAGCTCGTCCCACACCTCGACGAGACCGTGGCCCGCAGTGAGCAGGTCGACGAGGGAGCGGCGCGCAGCGGCCGGCCACGGCTCCTCCAGCGGCCCCAGGTCGCGGGCGAGGCGCTGGGCGGTCCCCGCCGCGAACGGGAGTCCGGCCCGGGCCGCGACGGCGGCGGCCCTCAGCGCGACGGCGGGGTCGCGGCGCGGGTCGGCGTCGGCGGTGAGGACCACCTCGTCGCCGAGCCAGCCCACGCCGGCGTCGACCTGCACCACCGCAGGCCCGCTGCGTCGCAGGCCGGGCCGGGGTCGCGGGCTCGCCCTCGGCGCGAGGACGGCGTCGAGCCGGCGCCAGGTCACGTCGGCGACGTGCGCGATACGTCGTCCGAGGTGGCGCACGTGCAGGTCGAGGGCATGCGGCTCCATCCCGACGGCCTCGGCGACCGCCGGCACGTCCTCCATCGCGAGCCGGTCGGTACGGCGCCCGGTGCTGGTGTGAAGGGCGTCGCGCACGTCGAGGAGAGCGGAGCGCAGCTCCTCGACCTCCGCATGGGGCACGTCGACGAGCCACGTCGCGACGAGGGCCCGCAGGTCGACGCCGTCGCGCAGGCCTCCCCCGGACTCCTTGAGGTCCGGCACCGCGGCGTAGGCCAGCCAGCCCGAGCGCTCGAGCCGCTGGCGACGCCCGGCGCGCAGGTCCTCGACCCGGGTGCGCGCCTCGCGGCGCCAGTCGGCCAGCACGTGGGAGCGCAGCGCGAGGACGAGCCCAGCGTCGCCGGCCACCGTCCGCGCGTCGAGCATGCCCATGGCGGCGCGGTGGTCCTCCGCTGCCGTGGCGCGCATCTGCACGGCGTCGCGGACGGAGTGGTCGAGCGGGATGCGCGCGTCCCACAGCGGGTACCAGAGCGCCTCGGCGACCTCGCGGACCCGGTCCTCGGGCACGGCGGGGTCGTGCAGCAGGACGACGTCGAGGTCGCTGGACGGCGAGAGCTCGCGTCGCCCGTAGCCACCGACCGCGACGGCGACCAGGCCCGTGGGGTCGGGCCCGACCGCCGCCGTGAACGCGTCGGCGACCAGGCGGTCGGCGTCGTCGGCCCGGCGGCGTCGGTCGGCGGCGGTGCTCGGGGGGTGGTTCACGGCACCAGCCTGCCGCACCGGACCAGCCAGGACGCACCGCAGCCCACGACCGGTGCGGTCGTGGGCTGCGGCGGGGTCGGGCGAGAGGTCAGAGGGCGGCCTCGTCGGTCTCGCCGGTGCGCACGCGCACCACCGAGTCGACGGGGACGACCCACACCTTGCCGTCGCCGATCTTGCCGGTCTGGGCGGCTGCCGTGATGGTGCTGACGACCGTCTCGACGTCGGCGGCGTCGACGACGACCTCCAGGCGGATCTTCGGCACGAGGGTGACGTCGTACTCCGCCCCGCGGTAGACCTCCGTGTGGCCCTTCTGCTGGCCGTAGCCGCTGGCCTCGGTGACGGTCATGCCGGCGACGCCGGCGGACGCGAGGGCCTCGCGGACCTCTTCCCACTTGTGCGGCTTGATGACCGCGGTCACGAGCTTCATCATCAGACTCCCGTCTTGAAGGGCGAACCACCGGAACCGCCGGTGTAGTCGTACGCGGACTCGAGGTGCTCGACCTGGTCGATGCCGGAGACCTCGTCCTCCGGGTCGATCCGGAAGCCGATCGTCATGTCGATCAACTTACCGATGACGTACGTGAGCACGAACGAGAAGACCATGACGACGACGGCGGCCAGCACCTGCTTGCCGAGCAGCTCGGCGTTGCCACCGTAGAAGAGTCCGTCGACGGGCGCACCGCCACCGGGCGCCGTCGTGGCGAGGAAGCCGATGAGGACGGTGCCGATGAGCCCGCCCACGAGGTGCACGCCGACGACGTCGAGCGAGTCGTCGAAGCCGAGCTTCCACTTGAGGCCGACCGCTGCGGCGCACACGACACCGGCGACCAGGCCCAGGATGACCGACCCGAACGGCGACAGCGCACCGGCGGCGGGCGTGATGGCGACGAGGCCGGCGACGGCACCCGACGCGGCGCCGAGGCTGGTGCCCTTCTTCTCCTTGACGAACTCGTAGGCGAGCCAGCCGACGATCGCGCCGGCGGTGGCCACCGCGGTGTTGACGAAGGCGAGACCGGCCAGGCCGTTCGCGCCGAGCGCCGAGCCGGCGTTGAAGCCGAACCAGCCGAACCAGAGGAGGCCGGCGCCCAGCAGCACGAACGGCAGGTTGTGCGGACGCATCGGGTCGCGCTTCCAGCCGGTGCGCTTGCCGAGCACGAGGGCGAGTGCGAGACCGGCCGCACCGGCGTTGATGTGCACCGCGGTGCCGCCCGCGAAGTCGACGGCCTCGAGCTTGGTGGCGATCCAGCCGCCCCCCTCCCCGTCACTGCCGCCGAAGTCGAAGACCCAGTGCGCGACGGGGAAGTAGACGACGGTGACCCACACGACCACGAAGACGAGCCAGCCGGAGAACTTCGCACGGTCGGCGATCGCGCCACTGATGAGGGCGACGGTGATGATGGCGAACATCAGCTGGAACCCGGCGAACACGAACTCGGGGATCGTGCCGTAGGCGGTGTCGACGCCGATGTTGAGGAACCCGAGCCGCTCGGTGCCGCCGATGAGGCTGTTGCCGCCGGGGCTGAACGCGAACGAGTAGCCGTAGAGCACCCACAGCACCGGCACGATGGCCAGCGCGGCGAAGCTCATCATCATCATGTTGAGCACGCTCTTCGCGCGCGTCATGCCCCCGTAGAAGAACGCGAGCCCGGGCGTCATGAGCAGCACCAGTGCGGCGCTGGCCAAGACCCAGGCGGTGTCGCCGGTATCCATGGAACCTCCGTGAGACGTGATGGGACGGCGCGCCTCCCGGCAGCGCCACGTCACACGATGGACGTCGGGGATTACCTCTGCGGCAGCGTCGCGTTTCGCTCAGGTCACGAGTTCGGCTCCTGCGTTACGGGCGTGTTACGTCCTCACGCCAGCAGCGCGTCGACGAACTCCTCGGCGTCGAACGGCGCGAGGTCGTCGGCCCCCTCGCCGAGACCGACGTACTTGACCGGGACGCCGAGCTCGCGCTGGACGGCGACGACGATGCCGCCCTTGGCCGTGCCGTCGAGCTTGGTGAGCACCACGCCGGTGACCTTGACCACCTCGCCGAACACCTGGGCCTGGCGCAGGCCGTTCTGGCCGGTGGTCGCGTCGATGACGAGCAGCACCTCGGTGACGGGTGCCTGCTTCTCGGCCACGCGCTTGACCTTGCCCAGCTCGTCCATCAGGCCCGCCTTCGTGTGCAGGCGACCGGCCGTGTCGATGACGACGACGTCGGCACCGGTCTCGAGGCCCTGCTTGACGGTGTCGAAGCCGACGCTGGCGGGGTCGCCGCCCTCGGGACCGCGCACGACGTCGACCCCGACGCGCTGGCCCCACGTGCTGAGCTGGTCGGCCGCGGCGGCGCGGAACGTGTCGGCCGCGCCGAGCACGACGGTGCGGTCCTCGGCGACGAGCACGCGGGCGAGCCGGCCGACCGTCGTGGTCTTGCCGGTGCCGTTGACGCCCACGACGAGCACGACGCCGGGCGTGCCCTCAGGGCCCTGCAGCGCGAGCGAGCGGTCGAGGGTCGGGTCGACGAGCGCGACGAGCTCCTCGCGCAACGCCCGGCGCGCGGCCTCGGGGTCGGTGATGCCCTCGACGCGCACCCGCGTGCGGAGCCGGTCGACGAGCTCGGTCGTCGGACCGACACCCACGTCGGCGGCAAGGAGCGTGTCCTCGAGCTCCTCCCAGGCGGCGTCGTCGAGGTCGGCCCGGCCGAGCACCGCGAGGAGGCCGCGACCGAGCGAGGAGTTGGAGCGGGCCAGCCTCGCGCGCAGGCGCACCAGGCGGCCCTGCGCCGGCTCCGGCCGCTCGACGGTGGTCGTCGGGGCGGTCGGCTGGTCCTTCTCGTCGGCCGGGACCTCCTCGAACGGCGGTTCCTCGTCCTCCGACGGGAGGTGGGGCTCCGGGTGCTCCGGGTGCTCGATGTACTCCTCGGTGATCGCGTCGAGGTCGCGCGGGGGCGGCAGCTCGCCCCGACCACGGCGCACGAGGAGGGCGGCGCCGCCGCCGAGGACGACGACGGCGACGGCGATGAGGGCGACGAGCAGCTCGGTGTTGGTCACCGGACCACCCTAGGACGTCGGACCGGCGACGGCCGCAGGTCGACCCGCTGCGGGTACCGCGCGACGACCTCCGGGGCGTGCGACACGACGACGACGGTGTGCTCGGGCGCCAGGGCGTCGACGTCGTCGAGCAGGGCGCGGGCGGTCTCGCCGTCGAGGTGCTCGGTCGGCTCGTCCAGCACGAGGACGCGGTGTCCCGCCAGCAGCATGCGGGCGAGACCGAGCCGCTGCCGCTCCCCGCCGGAGACGCGCGACCCGTCCTCGCCGAGCACGGTGTCGAGCCCGTCGGGCCACGAGGCGACCGTGTCGGCGAGCCGGACGCGGCCGAGCGCGCGCCACAGCGTGGCGTCGTCGGCGCGGGGGTCGGCGACGCGCAGGTTCTCGCGCACCGTGGTGTCGAACAGCACGGTGTCCTGCTGCATCCAGCCGACCACGGCGCGCACCTGCTCGCGGTCGAGGTCGAGCAGGTCGACGCCGCCCAGCCGCACCGTGCCGCTCCGGGCCGCGACCAACCGGGACAGCGTGGCCGCGAGCGTGCTCTTGCCCGACCCGCTGGGGCCGGTGACGACCACCCGCGCGCCCTCGGGCACGTGCACGTTGAGGTGCTCGACGAGGTCGGCGTCCCAGCCGAGCGTGACGTCCTGCAGGTCCAGGGCGAAGCCGTCGGGCCGGCGCGTACCGTCGAGGGGGGCCGGCATCGGGTCGCTGCCCCCCTCGAGCGCGACGAGCCTGCGGCGCGCGGCCTGCACGCGCGGTCGCAGCCGCTCGGCCTCCGCCACGGCGTCCAGCACGTCGACCAGCCCGACCGGCGCGAGGAGCAGCACGCCGACGAGCGGACCGGTGAGGCCTGCGTCGGCCGTGAGCAGCGCGGTCGCGAGCACGCAGGCCGCGCAGGAGACGAGCACCACGAGCGAGCCGAGACCTCCGGCCCAGGCTCGTCGCCGGTCCTGACGGGCGAGCGCGTCGACGGCGGCGTGCGCCCGGACGTCACGGCCTCGCGCGGACCCGTAGGCGACGAGGTCGGGTGCCGCCAGCACGAGCTCGGTCACGTCGGGCGAGAGCGCCGTCGGTGCGCTGCCCTCGGCACCCGCGAGCCTCGGGACGAGCACGCGCGCCGCCAGCAGGGCCGTCGCGGCGAAGGCGGCGAGCGCCACGCCCGCCGCCGGCAGGACCAGCGCGACGACGGCTACCGTGACCGCGCACGTGACGAGGGCCGAGGCCCACGGCAGCCGCAGGCGGAGCAGACCGTCCTGCAGCGCCTCGACGTCGGCGACGACGGTGCGGACGACGTCGCCGCGACGCGTCGCGCCGGCTGCGGGCATCACGCGGGCGAGTCCCTCGTAGGACCGCACGCGGTGGTCGATCCCGCGGGCGAGGGCAGCGTCGTGGGTCAGCAGCCGCTCGGCGTAGCGCAGCGCGGCGCGCGCGACCCCGAACATCCGCACCGAGGTGACGGCGACGATGAGGTAGAGCACCGGTGGCTGCTCCGCCGCGCGCACGACCAGCCAGCCCGACGTCAGCAGCAGCCCGAGCGAGCTCAGCTGCGCGAGCACGCCGAGCGCGCCACCCGCGGCGAGCCGGGTGCGCGACGATGCCAGCAGGCGCGACCGGCGGCTCACGGGGTCACCTCTCCTGCCGGCCCGGCCTGGACCACCTCGACCGGGCGGTCGACGCGCAGCTCCCGCGACGCCGCCGCCACGGTCTCGGCGCGGTGGGCGACGACGAGCACCGTCACGTCGCCCGACTCCTGCAGGCGGCACAGCGTCCCGAGGACGGTGCTCTCGCGCTCGGCGTCGAGACCGGCGGTCGGCTCGTCCATCAGCACGAGCCAGGCTCCGCCGTCGCGCACCCGCAGGAGCGCCCGGGCGACCGCGACGCGACGCCGCTCCCCCGCCGACAGCGCCTGTCCCTGCTCGCCGACCTCGCGTCGGGGAGCGAGGTCGGCCGCTCCTGCGTCGACGAGCGCCGACCGCACAGCCTCGTCCGAGGCGGCCGGGTGGCCGAGCCGGACGTTGTCCGCGACGGTGCCGGCCAGCAGGTGCGGGTCCTGCGGGACCCAGGCCACCTGCCGCCGCCACGCGTCCGGGTCGAGCTCGACCACGGGCACGCCGCCGACCCGCACGGAGCCGCTCGTGGGCAGCGCGAAGCCGAGCAGCACGGCGAGCAGCGTCGACTTGCCGGCACCGGACGGTCCCGTCACGGCGACGAACTCCCCCGGCTGCAGCGTCAGTCCTGGCAGCGCGAGGGCGGGCCGCTCGCGACCTGGGTGGACGACGACCAGGTCGCGCACCTCGACCGGCGCGGGACCCTCGACCACCAGGTGGCCGGTCCGCCGTTCGCCGTCGAGGAGCGTGAGGGCCTCGTCGGCCGCCGCCAGGCCCTGGGTGCTGTCGTGGAAGAGCGTGCCGAGCCGACGCAGCGGGAGGTACGCCTCCGGCGCGAGCACGATGACGAGCAGCCCGGTCGCGAGGTCGAGGTCGCCGGTCACGAGCCGCAGACCGGCCGCCACCGCCACGAGCGCGACGGACAGCGTCGAGAAGAGCTCGAGCACGAACGAGGACAGGAACGCGGTGCGCAGCGAGGCCATGGTGGCGCGACGGTGCCGCTCCCCCACCTCGCGGAGGCCGCGGCCGGAGTCGCGCCCGAAGCCCGTCAGCACGGTCAGCCCGGCGAGCACGTCGGAGAAGTGGCGGCCGAGCCGCTGCAGCTCGGCCCAGCGGCCGTCGAGGCGGTCGCGCGTCACCATGCCGACGAGGACGAGGAAGGTCACCACGAGCGGCAGCGTGAGCACGACGATCAGCGCCGACAGCGGGTCGACGGCGAGCAGCGTGAGGACCACGGCGCCCGGCACCAGCGCGGTCAGCACCACCTGCGGCAGGAAGCGGGCCACGTAGCCGTCGAGGGCGTCGAGACCCGTGTCGAGCAGCGTGGCGACGCGTGCGCTCGACGGCGCGGGGCCGGTGCGGCGCTGGTCGAGCACGGCGTCGACGAGGTCGTGGCGCAGCCCGGCCTTGACCGCCGCCGCGGCTCGGGTGCCCGTGGTCGCCTGCGCCCACGCGAGCACGCCGCGCGCCGCCACGACGCCCGCGAGTGCCGCGGTGGTCGCGGCGACGGAGGTCGGCGCGACGCCGTCGACGAGGGCGACGACGGTGGCCGAGAGCAGCCAGGCCTGACCGACGACGGCGACCGCAGCCACCAGGCCGAGCAGCACGGTGGCGACGAGGAAGCGCCGCACGGGTCGGGACCGGCGCAGCAGCCGGGGGTCGAGGGGTCTCATCCGCGCGGCTCAGGAGGTCGGCGCGAGGACGTCGTCAGGGATGTGGTGCGTCCCGATCCGCCGCCGGAACACCCAGTACGACCACGCCTGGTAGCCGACGACCAGGGGCGTGAAGGCCGCCGCGACCCAGGTCATGATCGTCAGCGTGTACGGCGTCGACGCCGCGTTCGTCGTCGTGAGGCTCCAGGACGGGTCGAGCGAGGAGACCATGACGTCGGGGAACAGCGCCGTGAAGAGCATGACCACCACCGCGGCGATCGACAGCGCCGTGCCGACGAAGGCCCAGCCCTCGCGCCGGGCCGACGCGGCCGCGAGACCGGCGGCGAAGCACGCCACGGCCACGGCACCGGCCACCCAGACGACGGCGTCGCCGTCGCGGCCGGCCGTCCACCCGACGAACACCGTGGCGAGCACCGCCGCGACGACCCCCACCCGCAGTGCCAGGACGCGCGCCCGCTCGCGGATGTCGCCGACCGTCTTCAGGCCGACGAAGACGGCGCCGTGCACGAGGAACACGGTGAGGGTGACGAGACCGCCGAGCAGCGCGTACGGGTTCAGCAGGTCGACGACGGAGCCGACGAACTCCTTGTCGGCGTCGATCGGCACGCCGCGCACCAGGTTGGCCAGCGCCACGCCCCACAGCACCGCGGGCACCACCGACCCGATGAGGATGCCGACGTCGCAGCGACGCTTCCAGACCATCGCGGGGCGCTTGCTGCGGTACTCCAGCGCGACGATGCGCAGGATGAGGGCGACGAGGATGACGAAGAGCGGCAGGTAGAAGCCGCTGAACAACGTGGCGTACCACTCCGGGAACGCCGCGAACGTGGCCCCGCCGGCGACGATGAGCCACACCTCGTTGCCGTCCCACACCGGGCCGATGGTGTTGAGCAGCACGCGGCGCTCCTTCTCGTCGCGGGCCAGCACGGCGGTGAGCATGCCGACGCCGAAGTCGAACCCCTCGAGCACGAGGTAGCCGATCCACAGCACGGCGATGAGCACGAACCAGACGGTGGTGAGCTCCATGACGGTCTCCTGGTGCAGGGGGTGGGGCGGGTCAGTAGGCGAACGCGAGCGGCGCGTCCGGGTCGTCGACGAGCTCGGGCGGGTCGGCGTCGGGCAGGCCCTTGCGGATGTAGGTGAGCAGGAGGCGGAACTCGACGACGGCGAGCGCCGCGTACAGCGCGGTGAAGCCGACGAGCGTCGTCAGGGCCTCCCCCGCGCTGACACCCGGCGACACCCCGGCCGAGGTCTCCATGAGCCCGAACACGACCCAGGGCTGGCGGCCCATCTCGGTGAAGATCCACCCGAACGAGCTCGCCGCGAGCGGCAGGAACGGCAGGACGACGGCGGTGCGCAACAGCCAGCGCCCCTCCCACGTCGCGAGCGACGGCAGGCGCCGTCGTCGCGTGGCCCAGAGCAGCCAGGCGCCACCGACCATGGCGAGTCCGCCTGCGGTGATCATCGCGCGGAACGTCCAGTAGGTCACCGGGATGTTCGGCGCGTAGTCGCCGGGTCCGAACCGCTGCTCGTACTCCTCCTGGAGGGAGTCGATGCCGCGGACCTCGCCGTCCCAGGTGCCGGTGCCCAGGAACGACAGGAGCCGCGGGATCTTGACCTCGAACAGCGGCTCGCTGCCGTCGAGGGTGCCGACGGTCAGCAGGGAGAACGACGCGGGGGCCTCGTCCTCGTACAGCCCCTCGGCCGCCGCCATCTTCATCGGCTGCACCTCGGTCATGACCTTGCCCTGGAAGTCGCCGGAGACCATCGTGCCGGCGCCGGCGACGAGCAGCACGACGGCGCCGAGGCGCACGGCGGTCCGGAAGGCCTCGCGCTCCTCCTCGTCCTCGCGACGTGGACCGCGCAGCATCTGCCAGAGCCCGACGCCGGCGACCACGGCACCGCCGACCATGAAGCACGCGAAGATCGTGTGCGGGAAGGTGACGAGCACGACCTTGTTGGTCATGACCGCCCAGAAGTCCGTGAGCTCGGCCCGGCCGGACTCCTCGTCCATGCGGTAGCCCACCGGGTTCTGCATGAACGAGTTGGCGGCCAGGATGAAGTAGGCCGAGAGCACGGTGCCGATCGCCGCGAGCCAGATGCACGCCAGGTGGACGGCCGGCTTGAGCCGGTCCCAGCCGAAGATCCAGAGACCGAGGAAGGTCGACTCCAGGAAGAACGCCAGCAGGCCCTCGATGGCCAGCGGCGCCCCGAAGACGTCGCCGACGAACCGCGAGTAGTCGCTCCAGTTCATGCCGAACTGGAACTCCTGGACGATGCCCGTCGCGATGCCGAGCGCGAAGTTGATCAGGAAGAGCTTGCCGTAGAAGCGCGTGAGCCGGAGGTACTTCTCGTTCCCCGTGCGGTGCCACGCGGTCTGCAGCATGGCGACGAGGAAGACCAGCCCGATCGTGACCGGGACGAAGAAGAAGTGGTAGACGGTCGTGATGCCGAACTGCCACCGGGCGATGTCGAGCGCTTCCATGCGACGCCTCCGCTGCGTGAACTACTACGTCTCGTAGTAACTACTACCGAGCGTAGGACTCGCGGCGTCGTCCCGGCAAGCCAAACTCCTACATCGCGTAGTAGATTAGGTCACATGCCCCCGTCCTCCCGCTCCCTCGGCTCCCTCGAGCGCTCCGTCATGGACGTCCTCTGGCGTGCCACCAGCGCCTTGACCGTCCGCGAGGTGCAGGAGCAGCTCGAGGCCGGCGGGTCCGCCGACCTCGCCTACACGACCGTCATGACGGTGCTCGACCGGCTCGGCGCCAAGGAGATGGTGAGCCGCGAGCGCGACGGGCGGGCGTTCCGGTACACCGCGGCGCTCTCCCGCGAGGCCGCCACGGCCGAGCTCCTGAACGCCACGCTCGACAGCTCGGGCGACCGCACCGCCGCGCTCGTGCACTTCGCGCGCACGGTCGACCCGGCCGAGGCCGCGGCCCTGCGCGCGGCGCTGGAGGAGATCGAGGCACCGGGCACGCCATGACGCCCCTGCTGCTCGGCGCGATCGGCCTCGCGCTGGCCCTCCCGGTCCCCGCGCTGCTCTCGCGCGCGGCGTGGCCCCGGCTCGCACCCGCCGCCGGCATCGTGCTCTGGCAGTCGCTCGCCCTCGCGGCGGTCCTCGCCATCTCCGGGGCGGCGCTCTCCACCGCGCTCTGGCTCGTGACCGACCCGGAACCTGCTCCGTGGCGTGTGGTGCTGCACGTGGTCATCATGGGCATCGGCGTCCTGGTCTGGGCGCGCTTCTGGTGGGCCGCCTGGCAGGTGTGGCGGGAGACCTCGCAGCGCCGTGCGCGGCACCGCGAGCTCGTCGACCTGCTGGGCGAGCCGCACGGCGCCCTGCCCGCCGTGCGTGTGCTGGCCGAGCAGACGCCGGTCGCCTACTGCATCCCTCGGCTGCGCGACCCGCGCGTCGTCATCTCCAGCGGCGCCGTGGCCTCGCTCGACGACGAGGCGCTGCGGGCGGTGCTCGAGCACGAGCGCTCGCACGTGCGCACGCGGCACGACCTCGTGCTCGAGGCCTTCGGCGTCCTGCACCGCGCCTTCCCCCGCGTCCTGCGCACCGATGCCCCGTTGCGCCAGAGCCAGGTGATGGTCGAGCTCATGGCCGACGACGCCGCACGCCGGGTCACGGGCGACCGTCCGCTCGCGCGGGCGATCGTCGCGCTCGCCGGTGGCTCCACGCCGGCCGGCGCGCTCGGGGCGGGCAGCGACGCGCTGGTGCGCCTCGAGCGGCTGCGCGACCCCGCCTCACGGAGTGCGCGGCGTGCCTCGGCGGTCGCGTCCGGCGTCGTCTCGGCCGCCGTCCTCGTCGTGCCGACGGTCTTCGTGGCGGTGCCGTGGCTCTACCACGCCGTCGAGGTGCTGCTCACGCGCTGAGCTGCGCTCAGCGCCGGAACAGCCGACGCAGGAAGCCGCCGGTGGCCGGCTCCGGCTCCTCGGCAGACGCCGCCGGCGGCGCGGGCTCGTCGTCCTGCACGTCGACGACGTCGAGGTCGACGTGCACGCCCAGGAGCGAGCCGTCGGCGGCCAGGGTCCGCCAGACGCGGTAGACGCCGTCGCCCCAGCCCGCGGTCGACAGCACGACGTTCTCCCCCGCCGTCGCCCGGGGAAGCCGGACGTCGATGCCGTGGCGGTGGACGCCGTCGTCGGGGTAGTGCAGCAGCTCGATCCAGCCGTCGAAGACCTCGTCGTACCAGGTCGAGCGGTCCTCCGGCATGCCGCGCTCGACGCTCTCGGCGTCGGCGAACCCCACCACGCCCGCGTCGACGGGGACGTCGCGCGCGGCGGCCCGCTCCACGACGGCGGGCTCGCCCTCGGCCAGCACGAGCGACAGGTACGCCACCCGCACGTGCGAGCCGTCCTGCGCGTCGGAGACGTCGGCCAGGGTCATCGCCACGGGGTGGTCGCCCCCGGGCACGTCGACCAGCATGCCCTCCCCCAGGTTCACGAGGGAGTCGCTCACCTCGAGCCGCCCGCTCGGGAGCCGCAGCACCCCGAGCCGCTCCACGGTCAGGGTCCGAGGGCCCTCGTCGGTCTCGACGACGCCGGTGCGCAGGGCGTGGAAGTGCTGCAGGTCCATGGCGTCCAGCCTGCCAGGCGCCGGGGGCGCCCCGCCACGCTCAGGTGAGCGGGGCCAGCGCGGCGCGCACGACGTCGGGCACCGGGGTGACCGTGCGGTCGGCGCCCGAGACGTACACGTGCACGAACCGCCCGACCGCTGCCGGCTCGTCGGACTCGCCCTGGAACAGGCCGATCTCGTACACGACGCTCGACGTGCCGAGCCGCGTCACGCGCAGGCCGGCCTCGACGTCGGCGGGGAAGCGCAGCTCGCGCAGGAAGCGGCAACCGGTCTCCGCGACGACGCCGTAGGCGTCGAGCGTGCGGGGGTCGACGCCGTCCAGCTCGTGGGCCCGCTCGATGAGGTAGCCGTTCACCGCGGTGTCGAAGTAGGAGTAGTAGACGACGTTGTTGACGTGCCCGTAGACGTCCTCGTCCGCCCACCGCGTCGTGATGCGGCGCAGGACCGGGAAGTCGGTGCGTCGGGGCTCGGTCCGCTCCGGCCCGCTCACGCGGTCTCCTCCTCGCGCAGCCGCTGGCTGATGACGGTGGTGACACCGTCGCCCCGCATCGAGACGCCGTAGAGCGCGTCGCCGACCTCCATCGTCCGCTTCTGGTGGGTGATGACGATAAGCTGGGAGTTGGCGCGCAGCTCCTCGTAGATCTCGAGCAGGCGGCCCAGGTTGGTGTCGTCGAGCGCGGCCTCGACCTCGTCGAGGATGTAGAACGGGCTCGGGCGGGCCTTGAACAGGGCCACCAGGAACGCGACGGCGACGAGCGAGCGCTCACCGCCGGACAGCAGCGACAGCCGCTTGACCTTCTTGCCTGGCGGCCGTGCCTCGACGTCGATGCCGGTGGTCAGCATGTCGTCGGGGTCGGTGAGCAGGAGACGACCCTCGCCGCCCGGGAACAGGCGCGAGAACACGTCCTCGAACGCCGCCGACACGTCGACCCAGGCCTCGCTGAACACCTGCTGCACGCGCTCGTCGACGTCGGCGACGATGTCGAGCAGGTCCTGCCGGGTCCGCTTGAGGTCGTCGAGCTGCTCGGACAGGAACTGGTGGCGCTCCTCGAGTGCCGAGAACTCCTCCAGCGCGAGCGGGTTGACCTTGCCGAGCATGGCCATGGCCCGCTCCGCGGCCCGCAGCCGCTTCGTCTGCTCGGTCCGGTCGTACGGCCGGCCCTGCGGCGCCTCGTCGGTCTCTGCGGTGTCGTCGGTGTCGCTGGACTCGCCCTGCACCTCCTCGGAGGTCGGGGGCACGGGCTGGTCCGGACCGTACTCCGCGACGAGCGCCTCGACCTCGATGCCGAGCTCCTCGAGGGCGCGCGCCTCCAGCGCCTCGAGCCGCAGCCGCTGCTCGGCCCGCGCCATCTCGTCGCGGTGCACCGACGTCGTGAGTCCCTGCAGCTCCTCGGACAGGCTGCGCAGCCGGGCGCGGACGTCGCGCAGCTCGCTCTCGCGACCCGTGCGCGACTGCTCGATCCTCGAGCGCAGCGCCGCTGCCTCCGCGAGCGTCGTCTCGAGCCGGGCCAGCGCGACGTCGCCGACCGCGAGCACCGCCCGCGCCGTCTCGGCCTCGCGCAGCTGCTGCTCCCGGCGCAGCCGGGCCTGGATGCGTGCCTCGCGCTCCGCCGCCGCCGAGGCCACGAGCGCGGTCGCCTGGCCCTCGAGCGCCCGGGCCCGCTCCTCGTTGGTGCGCAGGGCGAGCCGCGCGTCGGTCTCGGCCCGGCGGGCCGTCGACGCCCGCTCGGCCAGCGTCTCGAGCGCCGACGTGTCGGGCTCCTCGTCGGGTGCCTCCTCGGCCTGCGCCAACCGCACCTCCAGGTCGGCCAGGCCGCCGAGGTCGCGCTCGTGGGCCTCCTGGGCGGCGGCGATCGCGGCCGTGAGCCGCTCCGCCTCGCCCTTCGCCGCGCGGGCCGTGGACCCGAGCTGGCCGAGCGACTCCGCGACCGCCGACATCTCGGCGTCGGACTCGTGCAGACGCTCCAGCGCCGCGTCGACGCGCTCCTGTGCCGCGATCCGCTCCTGCGCCACGCGCTGGCCGTCGAAGCGCAGCGTCTCGAGCGCGCGCTCGGCCGCCTCGAGCTCCTCACGGGCCTGGTCGATCGCCGCCTGCACCTCGAGCAGGCTCTGCTGCGAGGTCGACCCGCCCGAGGCGAAGTGAGCCCCCAGCACGTCGCCCTCGCGGGTCACGGCGGTCACGTCGGACGCCTGGGCGACCAGGGCACGTGCCGCGGCGAGGTCGTCGACCACGGCCACCTTGAAGAGCAGCCGGCGCAGCGCCGCGACGAGCGTGGCGGGCGGCTCGACCACGTCGACCGCGTAGGTCGCGCCCTCGGGCAGACCGGGCCAGTCGCGGTCGTCGACGTCGGCCTCGCCGCCGAGCAGCAGACCGGCGCGGCCGAGGTCCTCGGACTTCAGCAGCTCCATCGCGGTGACGGCGGTGTCGACGTGGTCGACGGCCACCGCGTCGGCGGCGGACCCGAGGGCCGAGGCGATGGCCGCCTCGAAGCCGGGACGCACGGTGAGCAGGGCCGCGACGGATCCCAGCAGGCCGCTGATCTCGTCGGACGCGGCGAGCAGCGCGCCGGCGCCGTCCTTGCGTGCGAGGCCCGTCTCCAGCGCCTCGACACGCGCCGCGAGCGCCGCCTGCCGGCGGGACGCGTCCTGCTCGGCGACCTGCAGCTCCCGGGCGCGGCCCTCGACGTCGGCCAGCACCGCCTCGGCGGCCTCCAGCTCCTCGTCGAGCCCGGACTCTCCCCGGCTCAGGCCGGCGATCTCGCCCTCGCGGGCCGCGAACGCCTTCTGCGCCTCGTCGGCACGGCGCAGCGCCTCGTCGCGGGCGGCACCGAGCCGCTCGACCTCGGCGTCGGCGGCCTCGGCGCGGCTCTTGAGCGCGTTGACCTGGCCACGCAGGCGCGCCAGCCCCTCCCGACGGTCGGCAGCCGCGCGCAGCAGACCGGCGACGCGACGCTCCTCCTCGCCGTAGGTGGCCTCGGCCTCGGTGCGCTCCGCGACGACCGCCTCGAGGGCGGCGCGCGCCTCCTCCACCGAGGTCGTCATGGCGCGGTGCTGCTCCTCGACGCGACGCGCCTCGGCCTCCAGCTCCTCGGGGTCGCGGCCGGTCGGCCGGTCGTCGGACTCCACGGCCGCCAGCCGCACCCGCTCGGTGGCGAGGCCGGAGGTGCCGCGCAGCCGCTCCCGCAGGCCCGACAGCGCGTACCAGGTCTCCTGGGCGGCCGACAGTGCCGGCGAGTCCTCGCGCAGCCGGTCCTCGAGCTCGGTCTCCTGCTGGCGCGCGGCGGCCACGGCGTGCTCGACGGCGGCCCGGCGCTCCTTCAGCGCCGCCTCGTCGGCCATCTCCTCGGCGATCGTCGTGCGGGCCGTGACGATGTCGTCGGCGAGCAGCCGGGCGCGGGCGTCGCGCACGTCGGCCTGGATGGTGACCGCGCGGCGGGCCACCTCGGCCTGGCGGCCGAGCGGCTTGAGCTGACGGCGCAGCTCGGTCAGCACGTCCTGCAGCCGCGTGAGGTTGCCCTGCGTCGCGTCGAGCTTGCGCAGCGCCTTCTCCTTGCGCTTGCGGTGCTTGAGGACGCCGGCCGCCTCCTCGACGAAGCCGCGCCGGTCCTCGGGCGTCGCGCGCAGCACGGAGTCGAGCTGGCCCTGGCCCACGATCACGTGCATCTCGCGGCCGATGCCGGAGTCGCTCAGCAGCTCCTGCACGTCGAGCAGACGGCAGCTGGTGCCGTTGATCGCGTACTCCGAGCCGCCGTTGCGGAACATCGTGCGCGAGATCGTGACCTCGCTGTACTCGATGGGCAGGGCGCCGTCGGTGTTGTCGATGGTCAGGACGACCTCGGCCCGACCCAGCGGCGGGCGTCCCGACGTGCCCGCGAAGATGACGTCCTCCATCTTGCCGCCGCGCAGCGACTTCGCGCCCTGCTCGCCCATGACCCAGGCGAGGGCGTCGACGACGTTGGACTTGCCGGAGCCGTTCGGCCCGACGACGCACGTGATGCCGGGCTCCAGCTCGAGCGTGGTGCTGGACGCGAACGACTTGAAGCCGCGCAGCGTGAGGCTCTTCAGGTACACGCGATCACCCTAGTGCGTCGGCGCGGCACGACCGCCGACGCGCGGCGGCGTCCCCTCCCGGGGACTCAGTGCGAGAGCGGCTCGAGCAGGTCGCCGGCGGTGACCTCGTCGACACGCTCGGCGAGGGTGCGCAGCAGACCGTCGTTCTCGACGTTGAGGCGCAGCACCTCGGCCTCGAGGTCAGCGACCCGACGCCGGAGTCGGGCGGTCTCGTGCAGCTGGTCGACGGTGGGTCCACCGACGAATCCGACGAGGGCCTTGGCCATGGGTGTTCCTCCGCAGGAGATCGCGGCTCCGGCGCGGGTGCCGGGCGGCGGGACGGTTGTACAGCGGCGGCTGCGTCTCAGAGTGTCCCACCGTCCCCCGACCCGGGTCAAACACGCCAGGACGGGCGACGGCCTAGGCTGCCGGACGTGGACGCGTCCCTCTTCCGACCGGTCTCCGAGCCCTGGACGCCGGTCTCCCCCGCCCTCGCCACGCGACGTCGCCTCGTGCTCGCCGCACCTCTCGCCGTCCTCGGCGTGGTGGCCGTCGCCGGGGCCGCGCTCGGCCCCGCCGCGGGCGTCCCGACCGGCTGGGTCGTGCTGCTCGCCGCGGTCGCCGTGGTGCTGCTCGGGGCCGCCGCCGCGCTGTGGTGGTGGGCCGAGCGGAACCGCCGGTCGTGGGGCTGGGCGGAGTCGCAGGACGACCTGCTCGTGACGTCGGGGGTCATGTTCCGCCGGCTCGTCGTGGTGCCCTACGGACGCGTGCAGTTCGTCGACGTCGAGGCCGGTCCCGTCGAGCGCCGCCTCGGCATCACCCGCGTGACCCTGCACACCGCGAGCACCGAGACCGCCGCCCAGGTGCCGGGCGTCCCCGCCGACGAGGCCCGACGCCTGCGCGACCGGCTCACCGACCTCGGGCGGGCGCACGATGCCGGGGTCTGAGCCGGGCGGAGCCCCCGCCGCCGCGGCCGAGCTGCGGGTCGGGCGCCGCACGCATCCGCTGACCGGTGTGGTCCAGGGCGGGCTGTGGGCGGGCGCGGCCGTCGTCGGCCTCGGCGCCTCGTTCCTCCAGGGCGACCGCTGGGAGGGTGTGCCCTGGTGGGTCGCGGTGCTGGCCGTCGTCGGGGGCGGGCTCGTGGTCGGCGAGCTCGCCGGACTCGTGTCGTGGTGGTTCACTCGCTTCGTCGTCGACGACGAGGAGCTGCGCATCGACAGCGGCGTCCTCACGCGGCGCTCGCGCCGGGCCGCGTTCGAGCGGATCCAGTCCGTCGACGTCGCGGAGCCGCTGCTCGCGCGGGTGGTCGGACTCGCCGAGGTGCGGGTCGACCTCGCCGGCGGCGACGAGTCGCGCCTCGTCGTGCGCTTCCTGCCGCTCGCCGAGGCGCGCGACGTGCGTCGTCTGCTGCTGCGGCGGGCGCACGGCGCGCAGGGCGACGGACCCGACGACGCCCTGCCCGACCACGACGGTGGTGAGCTCATCACGCGCGTGCCGCCGGAACGCACCCTGCTGGGCGCGCTGCTCAGCCTCGACCTGCTGGCGGCGGTGGCCGCGCTCGTCGCGATCCTGCTCGCCGCGCTCGGCTTCGGCGCACCGCTCGTCGTCCTCGGTGGCGTGCTGCCGGCGCTGTCCTGGGCGGCACAGGTCGTCGCACGGCGCGTGGTCGCCGAGTGGGGCTTCGTCCTCTGGCGCACGCCGCACGGGCTGCGGATCGAGCGCGGGCTGCTCTCGCTGACGGCCCAGACCATCCCGTACGCCCGGGTCCAGGGCGTGGCCGTCGTGGAGCCCGTCCTCTGGCGCCGACTGGGGTGGTGCCGGCTCGAGGTCGACGTGGCCGGCCGGGCGGGCTCCGACGACGGCGACCTCGACACGACGCTGCTGCCGATCGCCGACCGCGCGCTCGCCGCAGCCCTCGTGGCCGAGCTCGTGCAGGACGGCGGCCCGGACGACGAGGTCGTCACCGTGCGCGCGAGCCGACGCTCCTGGCCGTTCGCACCGGTCGGCTGGCGGTTCCGCTCGTTGTCCCTCGGCCGGCGTCGCGCCAGCTCGACCACGGGGTGGCTGCACCGACGCACCAGTCACGCGCCGCACGCGAAGGTGCAGTCGTTCGCGCTGCGGCAGGGACCGCTCCAGCGACTGCGCGACCTCGCCACGGTCGAGCTGCACACGCCCGACGGACCGGTCGACGTCGACGTGCACCACGTCGATGCGGCACAGGCGCGCGGCGTCGTGCTGCGCGCCGTCGACGTGGCGCGGGACGAGCGTGCGCAGACGGCGACCGTGGGGTCAGCCTCCGCTGGACGCGTCCTCGGCGCCGGCGTCGACGGTGCCGACGAGGTCCCGTGAGCTGAGCCAGCCGTCAGGGAGGGCCACCGTGCGCGGGCTGCCCTGGCGGCCGCGCGGTGTGCCCAGCTCGGCCACGGGGTACGGCTCGTCGGGGTCGAGGTCGGCCAGCAGCGCGTCGAGCGCGGCGTAGGACGAGACCCCCCCGAGCTCGCTGCGCACCCGCGACCCTGCGGGGAAGCCCTTGAGGTACCAGGCGACGTGCTTGCGGAACTCCACGCAGCCGCGCTCCTCGCCCAGCCAGTCGCCCAGCAGCTCGGCGTGGCGTCGCATCACGGAGGTGACCTCGCCGAGGGTCGGCAGCACGGGCCCCGACGCGTCGGGCGACGGGCCGAGCGCCGCGGCGAGGTCGCGGAAGAGCCACGGGCGACCCAGGCAGCCTCGGCCGACCACGACGCCGTCACAACCCGTGCTCTGCATCATGCGGACGGCGTCGCCGGCCTCCCAGACGTCGCCGTTGCCGAGGACCGGGATCGAGACGGCGGCCTTCAGCTCGCCGATGGTCTCCCAGCGCGCGTGGCCGGAGTAGTGCTGGGCGGCGGTGCGCGCGTGCAGGGCGATCGCGGCGCAGCCGGCGTCCTCGGCGATGTGCCCCGCGTCGAGGTAGGTCAGGTGGTCCTCGTCGATGCCGAGGCGGGTCTTCATGGTCACCGGGACCCCGTACGGCTGCGCGGCGGCGACCGTCGACTCCAGGATGCGACCGAGCAGGTTGGCCTTCCACGGCAGCGCCGCGCCCCCGCCCTTGCGGGTGATCTTCGGCACCGGGCAGCCGAAGTTGAGGTCGACGTGCTCGACGCCGTGGTCGGCGCAGAGCACCTCGACCGCGCGGCCCATCACGTCGGGGTCGACGCCGTACAGCTGCACCGAGCGCACCGACTCGTTGTCGGCGAAGGTCAGCATCGACAGGCTCGTCGCGTCGCCCTCGACCAGCCCGCGCGACGTGATCATCTCGCAGACGTACAACCCGGCGCCCTGCTCCGCGCACAGACGACGGAAGGCGACGTTGGTGACACCGGCCATCGGGGCGAGCACGACCGGCACCTCGACCTCGAGGTCGCCGAGACGCAGCGGGCGCGGGAGGAAGACGTCGCTCGAGCCCTGCGTGCCTGGCTCCGTGACGATCGTCGTCGCGGTCGTGGTGGTGGTCATCGCCTACCAGTGTCCCAGACGCACGCAGGGCCGGCGCCGACCGTCGTCGGACGCCGGCCCTGGTGCGCTCCCCACGACCGGCACGACCCGAGCGGGAGAGGCTCGGTCCGGCCTGGCCGGGCGACGTCCGGCCGGACGCATGGGAGAGACGTCCGGCGCCGCCTCGGCCGTGGCGCCGTGGAGAGGCTGCCCCGCACAGCACGGGGCCGCGTCCATCCTCGCCCGACCGGACGGTGCGACGGAACCTCGGCGCAGAAAGAACATTGAGGATCGAGAAAGAACATCGCGTCGGGTCCCTCGTCAGGGTGCCGGTCAGTCCTTCGGGCGCCACCGGACGGCCGACGCGGCATCGCCCGGCTGGAGGTCGACCGAGCGCAGCGAGGTCCCCCGTGGCAGCAGGTAGATGAAGCAGAGGTCGGCGCTGGCGCCGGCGAGGAAGCGCTTCGGCAGCGCCGACGACGGGCACGGCCGGAACCGCCCCACCAGCTCGCTCGCCGGGTAGACGACGTCGTCGTCCGCGTGCGCCAGCAGGGGCAGCGACGACCCGCCCAGGCCGGCGGGACCGTCGTTGCGCACCGTCGCATCGACGTAGTACGGCGTCGCGTCGCGGCTCCGCTCGTCGAGCGTGAAGAACCGGAAGTCCTTGATCGAGCCGCGCCGCACCTTCTCGACCGTGACGGTCACGGCGCTCGCCGCACCGTCGCCGAGGTCGATGACGACCGTGCCCTCGTCGCCGACGTCGAGCCTGCTGCCCGGGTCGGTCAGCGTGACGCCGTCCGGGACGTCGAAGCCCGACGGCGACGGTGCCGGCTCGGCCTGCGCCTCGTCCTCGGAGCGCGAGCACCCGGACACGACCAGCCCGACGGCCAGTGCGGCCAGCACCGGGACCCGCGCGACGTCCCGGAGGGACGTGCGACGGGAACGGGGTGCCGGGCGCAGGCTCACGCCCCGATTGTGTCCCGAGGGCGGTTCAGCAGCCGGGCAGACGCGCCGCGAGCCACTCGCGCACCTGCGTCAGGCCGACCCGCTCCTGCTGCATGGTGTCGCGGTCGCGGATCGTGACGGCCTGGTCGTCGAGGGTGTCGAAGTCGACCGTGATGCAGAACGGCGTGCCGATCTCGTCCTGGCGGCGGTACCGCTTGCCGATCGCGGCGGCGTCGTCGAACTCGACGTTCCAGAAGCCGCGCAGCTCCTGCGCCAGGCCCTTGGCCGTCGGCGACAGCTGCTCGTTGCGCGACAGCGGCAGCACGGCCGCCTTGGCCGGCGCGAGCCGCGGGTCGAGCCGCAGCACGGTGCGCTTGTCGACCCCGCCCTTGGTGTTGGGCGCCTCGTCCTCGGCGTAGGCGTCGACGAGGAAGGCCATCATCGAGCGGTTGACGCCGGCCGCGGGCTCGATGACGTACGGCGTGTACCGCTCGCCCGTGGCCTGGTCGAAGTAGGACAGGTCCTTGCCCGAGTGCTTCGCGTGGGTGCTGAGGTCGTAGTCGGTGCGGTTGGCGATGCCCTCGAGCTCGCCCCACTCCGAGCCCTGGAACTGGAAGCGGTACTCGATGTCGACCGTGCGCTTGGAGTAGTGCGACAGCTTCTCCTGCGCGTGCTCGTAGAAGCGCAGGTTCTCGGGGGCGACGCCGAGGTCGGTGTACCAGGCCATCCGCGTGGCCAGCCACTCCTCGTGCCACTGCTCGTCGGTGCCCGGCGGGACGAAGAACTCCATCTCCATCTGCTCGAACTCGCGCGTGCGGAAGATGAAGTTGCCCGGCGTGATCTCGTTGCGGAAGCTCTTGCCGATCTGCGCGATGCCGAACGGCGGCTTCTTGCGCGACGTCGTCAGCACCTGCGCGAAGTTCACGAAGATGCCCTGCGCGGTCTCCGGACGGAGGTAGTGCAGGCCCTCCTCGCTGTCGACCGGACCCAGGTAGGTCTTCATGAGCCCGGAGAAGGCGCGGGGCTCGGTCCAGTGGCCGCGCTCGCCGGTGTCGGGGTCGGGGACCTCGTCCCAGCTCTCGGGCTCACGGCCGTGCTTGGCCTCGAACGCCTCCCACAGGTGGTCGGCGCGGTAGCGCTTGTGGGTCTTGGTCGACTCCACGAGGGGGTCGGTGAAGACGTCGACGTGGCCGGAGGCCTCCCAGACGGGGCGCGGCAGGATCACCGAGGAGTCGAGCCCGACGACGTCGTCGCGGCTCTGCACCATCGAGCGCCACCACTGACGCTTGATGTTCTCCTTCAGCTCGACGCCGAGCGGGCCGTAGTCCCAGGCCGAGCGCGTGCCGCCGTAGATCTCGCCGCACTGGTAGACGAACCCCCGTCGCTTGCACAGGGAGATGACGGTGTCGATCAGGCTGGTGGCCATGGTGGGGCGCTCCGTTTCCGGCTGGGTGTCGGCGGGTCGTGCGCACGTCCGTGGCCGTGCGCTCCCGATGGACGTCCAGCGTATCGATCGTGCGCGAGGCGTCCGACGGCGGTGCGACCCCCATGGTGGTGCCAGCGCGACGCGGGTGTGACGCGTCCGTCAGGCGAGGGATTTGACAACGGTTCCCGCTCGTCTTGACAATCGTTCTCATGGCTCTTCGTCGCACCCGCTCCGCCGTCCTGCTCGCCTCCTGCGCCCTGGTCCTCGCGGCCTGCGGCAGCGGCGGCTCCTCCGACGGCGGCTCGGACGGCAGGCTGTCGGTCGTCACGTCGTTCTACCCGCTGCAGTACGTGACCGAGCGCATCGCCGGCGACCACGCCGACGTCACGAACCTGACGAAGCCCGGCGGCGAGCCGCACGACCTCGAGCTCAGCCCGAAGCAGGTCGCGTCGGTGCAGGACGCCGACCTCGTGGTCTACCAGGACGAGTTCCAGACCGCCGTCGACGAGGCCGTCAAGGAGGCCGACCGCGAGCCCGGCACCACGGTCGACGCCGCCGACGGCGTCGACCGCATCGAGGAGTCCGAGGAGGCGCACGCCGAGGGCGAGGAGGAGGGCCACGACGACCATGCGCACGGCGATGAGGAGCACGCCGACGAGGAGGGCCACGCGGAGGAGGAGGGCCACGACCACGGGCACGACCACGGCGGCGTCGACCCGCACCTCTGGCTCGCCCCGACGAACCTCGAGCCGCTGACCGAGCACGTGCGCGACGCCCTCGTGAAGCTCGACCCCGACCACGCCGACGAGTACGAGGCGAACGCCGCGGCCCTCGTCGCCGACCTCCAGAAGCTCGACGGCGAGTACCGGGCCGGGCTCAAGACCTGCAAGGTCCGCGACATCGTCACCAGCCACGCCGCGTTCGCCTACCTCGCCCGCGCCTACGACCTCGTGCAGATCCCCATCGCCGGCATCGACCCCAGCACCGAGCCGTCGGCCGCCCAGCTCGCCGAGATCTCCGACCTCGTGAAGCGCGACGGCATCACGACGGTCTTCACCGAGACCCTCGTCAGCCCCGCGGTCGCCCGCACGGTGGCGCGCGAGGCCGGGGTGCAGACGGCTACGCTCGACCCGATCGAGGGACTCACGAAGGACACGTCCGACCAGGACTACCTCTCGATCATGCGCTCCAACCTCGCCGAGCTCCAGAAGGCCAACAGCTGCTCATGACGCACCCCCCACTCGTCCTGCGTGACGTCGAGGTCACGCTGGGCGGTGACCCGGTGCTGCGCGGCGTCGACCTCACGGTCGAGCGGGGCGAGTTCGTGACCCTGCTCGGCTCGAACGGATCCGGGAAGTCGACGATGGTGCGCGCGGCCGTCGGGCTCGTGCCCTCGACCGGCACGGTCGAGCTCTTCGGCGAGCCGCTCACGCGGTTCCGCAGCTGGCGACGGGTCGGCTACGTGCCGCAGCGGTCGGCCGCCTCGACCGGCGTGCCCGCCACGGTGCGCGAGGTCGTCTCGAGCGGTCGCCTGTCGCTGCGCCCGCGCGTGGGGCTGCCGCGCCGGTCCGACCGCGAGGCGGTCGTCACCGCCCTGGAGAGCGTCGGCCTCGCCCACCGCGCGTCGTCGCCGCTCGTCGAGCTCTCCGGTGGCCAGCAGCAGCGTGTCGCCATCGCGCGGGCACTCGCCGGCGAGCCCGAGCTGCTCGTCATGGACGAGCCCACCGCCGGGGTCGACGCCCACCACACCGAGGACCTCGCCGACCTGCTCAGCCACCTCGCCACCGAGGGCATGACCGTGCTGCTCGTCGCGCACGAGCTCGGCCCGATGCTCCCGCTCGTGGACCGCGCCGTCGTCCTCGACCAGGGTCGCGTGGTGCACGACGGCCCGGTCGACGACCACGTCGCCGACGTCCACCAGCAGCACCACGGCGACGCCCACCCGCACACGGCCGACCCCGACCGCGTGCGTCCCCTGCCCGAGGAGGGGGTCTGGTGAGCCTCGACCTGCTCGACTACGAGTTCATGCGGCTCGCCCTCGTGGCCGCGTTCTTCACCGGTCTCGCCGCACCGGCGATCGGCACGTTCATGGTCCAGCGCCGTCTCGCGCTGCTGGGCGACGGCCTCGGCCACGTCGCCCTGACCGGCGTCGCGCTGGGGCTGCTCACGGGGACGGCGCCGGTGCTCACCGCACTCGTCGTCGCCGTCCTCGGCGCGGTCGTCATCGAGGTGCTGCGCACCTACACGCGCACCAGCGGCGACGTCGCGCTCGCGATGCTGTTCTACGGCGGCATCGCCGCGGGCGTCCTGCTGATCGGCCTCGCCGGCGAGAGCGGCGCGACCCTCAACCGCTACCTCTTCGGATCCATCACGACCGTCACCGACACCGACGTCGTCGTCGTGAGCGTGCTCGGCGTCGTCGTCGTCGGCCTGTGCCTGCTGCTCTCGCCCCAGCTGTTCGCCGTCTGCCAGGACGAGGAGCACGCCAAGGTCAGCGGCGTGCCGACACGCCTGTACGGCCTGCTGATCGCCGTCATGGCGGCCGCGACCATCACGGTCGCGATGCGCACCGTCGGGCTGCTGCTGGTGTCCGCGCTCATGGTCGTGCCCGTGGCGGCCGCACAGCAGGTCGCGCGCAGCTTCCGGCTCACGCACCTGCTGGCGATGGCCATCGGGCTGCTCACCGCGGTGCTCGGCGTCGTCACCAGCTTCGAGGCCAACACGGCACCAGGCCCCACGATCGTCATGCTCGCACTGGGCACCTTCGTGCTGACCACGCTGCTGCGTGGTGTCACCGTGGGCCTGCGTCGTCGACGGTCGGTACGCTCCTCCTGAGGAGGACCATGGTTGACATCCGCAACACCCGACAGCGGCGCGCCGTGAGCGCGGTGCTCGACGAGCTCGAAGGCTTCGCCAGCGCCCAGCAGATCCATGGCGTGCTGGGCCAGCGGGGCGAGAAGGTCGGCCTGTCGACCGTCTACCGCAACCTGCAGGCGCTCGTCGACGCCGAGCAGGTCGACGCGCTGCGCGGCAACGACGGCGAGGTGCTGTACCGGCGCTGCGAGGCCGGCGAGCACCACCACCACCTCGTCTGCCGCTCCTGCGGGCGCGCCGTCGAGGTCGCGGGCCCGGCGGTCGAGTCGTGGGCCACGAAGGTGGCGACCGAGAACGGCTTCACCGACGTCGAGCACACGCTGGAGATCTTCGGCACCTGCGCCGACTGCGTCGCGTGAGCACCTCCCCGACCCTCGTGCGGCAGGTGCTGGACCGCGACGTCTGGGAGCCGCGCGCCGCAGCCCACCGCGAGCGTGCCCGCACCTGGACCGCGCCACACCTGCTCCGCCGCGAGCGGCACGAGCCGCACCCCGTCGTCGACTTCCCCTTCGAGTACTACAACCTCTCCCCCGCCCAGCTCGAGCGCTGGCACCCCGGCCTCGACGTCGGGCTCGCCGACGCGCCGGAGCACGCCGCCCTCGGCGCCTACGTGACGCGTGACGGCGTCAGCACGGTCGACCCCAGGCGGCTCGCCTCCCGCGTGCGCGGCCTGCGGTGGACCAGGTCGCTGCTGACCGCCACGCTCGACCGCCCGGCCCGCTACGGCTGCTTCGGCCTGCACGAGTGGGCCATGGTCTACCGCTCCGAGCAGCCCCGCCACGACCTGCCGCTCCGGCTCGGCCGCAGCGGCACCGACGCCGTCGTCGAGGCCCACCCGCTCACCTGCACGCACGTCGACGCGTTCCGCTTCTTCACCCCGGCGGCCGAGCCGCGCAACGCCTGGCAGCTCGGCCGGGAGCACCAGCTCGCGCACGAGCAGCCGGGCTGCCTGCACGCCAACATGGACCTCTACCGGATCGCCTTCCGGCTGCTGCCGTTCGTCGAGTCGACGGTCGTGCTCGACGCGTTCGAGCTGGCGCTGGAGATCCGCACCGTCGACATGCAGGCCTCGCCCTACGACGTCGGCTCCTACGGCCTCGACCCGATCCCGGTCGAGGTCGCCGACGGTCGGGCCGAGTACGTGCGCCGCCAGCGCGACCTCGCGGCCCGGGCGGAACCGCTGCGGCGTGCGCTGCTGGCGCACGTCGACCGTCTGCTCGCCCACCCGGCCGCCCACGCGCCCGAGCAGCCCGACGCTCGAGACGGCCAGTAGATTGACCGACGTGGACGACGACCTGCACGTGCGCTCCGGCGACGAGCTCACCGCCGCCGAGGTGTACGACATCTGGCGGATCCGCGACGTCGTCTTCGCCGTCGAGCAGCAGTGCGACGAGCCCGACGTCGACGGCATCGACCTCCTTCCGACCTGCCACCACCTGTGGTTCGCCGACGCCGACGGACCGACCAGCTATCTGCGCACCTTCACCGCCGAGTCCGGCGTGCGCAAGGTCGGGCGGGTGGCCACGCGCCAGGACCAGCGCGGCCGCGGGCTGTCGAGCCGGCTCCTGCGGGCCGTCCTGGAGCGCTGGGGCGACGCCGAGGTCCGGCTCGGCGCGCAGGCGTACCTGCACGACTGGTACGCCGGCTTCGGCTTCGAGCGGTGCGGCGAGAACTTCTGGGAGGCGGGCATCGAGCACGTGCCGATGCGGCGACTCCCCCGCGCCTGACGCCCGCCCCGGGCCGCACACAGCATCAGCGCACCAGGATCAGCGCCCGACGCCGTCGCCGGCCAGCACGTTGTCGAGCGCCTCGCGCAGGTCGGCGCGCGTGCGCTCCTCGTACTGCGTCACCGCCGTGCGCGCGGCCGCGTACTCCTCGGCGTACTGGAAGCTGCCGCTCTGACCGGCGTCGAGCCGCGCCGCCAAGGCCTCGGCCTCGGTGATCACGTGGGTGAGCGCGCGCCGCACCGCGTCGCGCACCGCGGCGGCGTCACGGGGTGCCTCGACGGCCTCGAAGCTCGCCAGGGTGGTGCGCATGGGTGGCAGCAGCTGGGCCCGCAGCGGCGCGCCGCTCGTGACGAACGTGCCGGGCGCGAGCGCGTTCGGGTCGACCTCGAGCGCCCGACGCGCGGCGACCAGGTAGCGTTGCGCGGCCCGGGTGTCGACGACGACGTCGTCGAGGCGGTCCATCGCCTCGGTGACGACGGACTGCTCACGACGGGCGGCGCCGTAGTCCGGGGAGGCCGCTGCGCCGCGCTGCGACGTCGCGCCGAGCGTCGGCACGTCGTCGCGGTGCCGTGCCAGCACCCGGGCCACGGCGTCGGGGTCCGTCGCGTCGGCGGCCTCGAGCTCACGCACGACCACCTCGCGGTAGTGCGAGAGACGTTCCTCGTAGCGCAGCGCCACGGCGTCGGCGCGGTCGACGTCGACCTGTCGCGCACGGGCGTCGACGACCAGCGCTGCACCGAGCCCGAGGCCCAGGAGCAGGGTGGGCGCGAGGACCAGCGCGAGGAGTCGACGTCGGGTCACGCGGTGCCGACCGGGACCCCGTGCCGCCGCAGCCCGTAGGTGAGCGCGTCGACGAGCGCCTCCCACGAGGCCTCGATCATGTTCGGGCCCACCCCGACCGTGACCCACGCGTCCTTGCCGTCGGAGGTCTCGATGAGCACGCGCGTGACGGCGTCGGTGCCGTGGCCCTGGTCGAGGATGCGCACCCGGAAGTCGATGAGGTGGAACCGCGCCACGTCGGGGTACAGCTGCTCGATCGCCTGGCGGAGGGCGTGGTCGAGGGCGTTGACGGGGCCGTTGCCCTCGCCGATGACCGCGAGCCGCTGACCGGCGGCGCGCAGCTTGACGGTGGCCTCCGTGCCGCGCGAGGACTCGGCCAGCACGCGCCACGACTCGACGTCGAAGTACGAGGGTCGGGCACCCTCCATCTCCTCGGCGAGCAGCAGCTCGAACGACGCGTCGGCCGCCTCGAAGGTGTAGCCCTGCTGCTCCATGGCCTTGACGCGCTCGGTGATGCGCCCGAGCCGCTCGGCGTCGTCGCCCACGTCGTAGCCGAGCTCGCGACCCTTCAGCTCGATGGTGGCCCGACCGGCCATCTCCGAGACGAGCAGGCGCATGTCGTTGCCCACGAGCGCAGGGTCGATGTGCTGGTACAGGTCGGGGTCGACGCGGATCGCGCTGGCGTGCAGGCCGGCCTTGTGCGCGAACGACGACACGCCGGTGTACGGCTGGCGCGCGGAGGGTGGGTAGTTGGTGATCTCCGAGACGGCGTGCGCGATGCGCGTGGCCTCGGCCAGCGCCCCCTCCGGCAGCACCTGCATGCCGAGCTTGAGCTCGAGGTTGGCGACGGACGTCACGAGGTCGGCGTTGCCCGTGCGCTCGCCGTAGCCGTTCAGGCAGCCCTGCAGGTGCGTGGCCCCGGCGCGCACCGCGGCCATCGAGTTCGCGACGGCGCAGCCCGTGTCGTTGTGCGCGTGGATGCCGAGCCGCGCCCCGACGGACAGCGTGTCGGCCACGACCTCCTCGACCTGGTGCGGCAGCATGCCGCCGTTGGTGTCGCACAGCACGACGACGTCGGCGCCGGCCTCGGCGGCGGTCCGCACGACCTCCAGCGCGTACGCGCGGTTCGCGACGTAGCCGTCGAAGAAGTGCTCGCAGTCGACGAAGACGCGCTGCCCCTCGGCCCGGAGGTGCTCGACCGTGTCGCGCACCATCGCCAGGTTCTCCTCCAGCGTGGTGCGCAATGCCAGCTCGACGTGCCGGTCGTGGCTCTTCGCGACGAGCGTGACCACCGGCGCGCCGGACTCGCGCAGCGCCGCGACGAGCGGGTCGTCGGCGGCCCGCAGCCCGGCCCGACGGGTCGCGCCGAAGGCGGCCAGGGTCGCGGTCCGCAGCTCCAGCTCCTTGGCGGCGAGTGCGAAGAACTCGGTGTCCTTCGGGTTCGATCCCGGCCAGCCGCCCTCGATGAACCCGACGCCGAGGTCGTCGAGGTGGCGCGCCACGTGCAGCTTGTCCTGCACGGAGAGGTTGAGTCCCTCCTGCTGGGCACCGTCGCGCATCGTGGTGTCGTAGACGTGGAAGGCGTCGCTGGTCACGCGCGCCAGTCTACGCAGCGGCCCGCCTAGGATGGGCCCACATGAGCACCCGACCCGTCCCGGTCCCCGCCACGTGCGAGTCGCTGTACGCCGTCATGACGGCCGAGCCGCTCGAGCACGAGGACCACGTGCCCCTGCCCCACGCCGCGCTGCTGCGCGCGCACGGCACGTCGCCGCAGGGCCTGGAGCGACTGGAGGCCCGGCCCCACCAGCTGGTGCTGCAGAGCCAGGCGCCTGTGGCGGAGGCGGCCGCCGCTGCGCGCGACACCCGCGTGCAGGCGCTCGAGCTGGCAGCCCGCCACGACGGGGTCGTCGTCGAGCTGCTCACGCCCCGCGTCCTGGAGCTGACGAGCGAGGACGTCTCGCTCGCGCACGCCGCCCAGTGGTACGTGCTCGACCACGCGGCCCTGCTCGACGGCGACCTCGTGACCGACGGACTCGCCCAGTTCGGCCTCCCCGACGTGCGGGTGCGGGCCGTCGGGTCCGACGACGTCGTGCGGGCCATGAGCAGCGCCGTGCTCGCCGGCGTCGTGCACCGGCTGATCGCCGAGTGGCCCGAGCACGACCCGGTCGGCGAGGCCACCGTGACCCTGCGCGACATCGCCTACGGCCTGGGCGACGTGCAGGCCTCCGTCACCCCGCACGACCGCGGGGTGCGGATCTCGATCGACTACGTGGCCGACGACCACGTGCTGGCGGTCGAGCTGCTGGACGACCCCGCCACGACGCTGTTCGCCTGAACGTCGGCCTCGGGGCCACGTCGGGGCGTCAGGTTCGCGAGCACCTCGGGCTGCAGGATCGCGCGCAGCTGCTCCGGCGGCAGCAGCTGCTTCTCGAGCACGAGCTCGGCCACCCCGCGTCCGGTCGCCAGGGCCTCCATCGCGACCTCGGTCGCCGCCGTGTAGCCGATGAACGGGTTGAGGGCGGTGACCAGGCCGATGGAGTTCTCGACCTCCTGGCGCAGCAGCGCCTCGTTGGCGGTGATGCCGTCGACGCAGCGGCGCGCGAGCACGAGCATCGCCTCGCGCAGCCGGTAGAGGCCGGCGGACAGCGAGTAGCAGATGACGGGCTCGAAGGCGTTGAGCTGCAGCTGACCGCCCTCGGCGGCCATCGTGACGGTGACGTCCATCCCGATCACCTGGAACGCGACCTGGTTGACCACCTCCGGGATGACCGGGTTGACCTTGCCGGGCATGATGCTCGACCCTGCCTGCACCGCGGGCAGGTTGATCTCGTTCAGGCCCGCGCGGGGGCCCGACGACAGCAGGCGCAGGTCGTTGCAGATCTTGCTGGTCTTCGTCGCGACCCGCTTGAGCGTGCCGGAGAGCTGCACGAACGCGCCGCAGTCCTGCGTGGCCTCGATGAGGTCGACCGCGCTGACCAGCGGCAGTCCCGTGAGCCGGGCGAGGTGCTGCGCCGCGGCGGGCACGTAGCCGGCCGGCGCGTTCAGCTGCGTGCCGATGGCGGTCGCGCCGAGGTTGATCTCGTGCAGCATCGCGACGGCCTCGGTGAGCCTGCTGTGGTCCTCCCCCAGCATGACGGCGTACGTACCGAACTCCTGCCCGAGCGTCATCGGGACGGCGTCCTGCAGCTGCGTACGACCCATCTTGAGGACGTCGCGGAACTCCTCGGCCTTGCGGACGAAGGAGTCCTGCAGCACCACCATCGCGTCGAGCAGCGCGTGGGTGGCCAGGATGATCGCGATCTTCACCGCCGTCGGGTAGACGTCGTTGGTCGACTGGCTGAGGTTGACGTGCTCGTTCGGGTGCAGGAAGCCGTAGTCGCCGCGCGGGCGGCCCAGGATCTCCAGCGCCCGGTTGGCGATCACCTCGTTCGCGTTCATGTTCGTCGACGTGCCCGCCCCGCCCTGCATCACGTCGACGACGAACTCGCCGCGCAGGGAGCCGGCCCGGATCTCCTCGCAGGCCTGCTCGATGGCGCGGAAGCGCTGCGTGTCGAGCAGCCCGAGCTCGTGGTTCGTGGTCGCCGCCGCCTGCTTGACCGCGGCGAGCGCCTCCACCAGGAAGGGGCTCTGCCCGATCGGGATGCCCGTGATCGGGAAGTTCTCGGTCGCGCGCAGCGTGTGGACACCCCAGTACGCGTCGGCCGGGACGTCGCGGTCGCCGATCAGGTCGTGCTCGCGTCGCGTCGCGGTGGTCGGGGCGGCGCCGTCGGGGCCGGTCGAGAGGGTCATGGCTTCCTTCCGTCACGCGCGGGCCCAGGGTGTGGCCCGTCGGCGTTCCTGTGGGTGGTCGGCGCGCGGGATCACCGGGCGCGTGACCGTGGTCACATCCATCTCACCACATCACGACGGGCCGGTGCGGCACGGTCAGGCGCGCGTCCCGACGGTCGTCCTCGGGGCGTAGACGTCGCGCCGCAGGAGGGTCAGGGCGAGGGCGACGGCGCACGCCGACGCCGACACGACGGGCAGCACCTCGACGTCGATCCCGACGAGCAGCGCACCGAGTCCCGACCCGGTGGCGATCCCCACCTGGAAGCAGGTCACGTAGACCGCCGACGCGGTGTCGACCCGGTCACCGGCGAGGCGCATGACGCCGGCCTGGTAGCAGGGGCCGATGGCGGCGAAGGCAGCTCCCCAGACCGCCACGGCCGCGAAGAGCACCAGACCCACCAGCACGGAGGAGCCGGCGCCGAGGCCGAGGGCGGCGGCCAGGCCCGCGGTCCCCACGAGCATGGCCGCAACCGCGGTCACGGTGGTGCCCACCGGACGGACGTCGAGCACCCGGCCGACGACCAGCGTCGCCGCCGCTCCGGCCACGCCGAACCCGGCGAGCAGCAGGGGCACGTCGACGCCGTCCAGGGCCCGGCGCGCGATCGGCGCGACGTACGTGAACGACGTGAAGTGGGCCGACACGACCACGACGGCGAGGGCGTAGAGCACCACCAACGGTCCGGCGGCCGGACCGAGCAGACGGCCCAGCCCGCGCTCGCTCCCCGCCTGGTCGAGCGGGTCGGCGGCCACCGAAGGGGCCGGTGTCGACGGCTCGGCCGGCAGCGTCAGGACGAGGCCCACGAGCGTGAGTGCCACGAGCGCGGCGAGACCGCCGGCCGCCACGCGCCAGTCCGTGGCCTCCCCCACGAACGTGGCCAGGGGCGAGCCGACGACCGAGGCCGCCGTCGCGCCACCGAACACCGCGGCCGTCGCCATGCCCGCACGCTCGCGCGGCACGAGCGACGCCGCGGCCGGGGCCACGAGCGACCAGAGGATGCCGTGGGTCAGCGCCGCGAGCACCCGACTCAGCACCATCGCCGCGTAGCTGGTCGCGACGGTCGCCACGACGGCGGCGACGAGCAGCACGGCCAGGGCGCCCTGGACCGCCCGGGCCCGGGGCCACCTCGCCACCAGGCGGACGCCCGGGATGGTGCACAGCCCCGCCACGACCGCGTACCCGCTGACGAGCAGCCCGACCCGCCCTTGGGAGACGTCGAGGTCCTCCGCGATGTCGCCGATCAGGCCCACGGGGAGCAGCTCGAAGGTGACGTAGACGAACGTCGCCACGCCGAGCAGGCCGAGCCGCAGCGCGGTCACCGCGTGAGGTCCTCGACGGCCTCCAGGACCTCGGCCAGCTCCGTGAAGCCCTCGTCGGCGAGGAAGTGACCGCCGCCCGGGACCTCGCGGGTGCGCGCGCCGAGCTGTGCGGCCAGCGCCTTCGACGCCTCGGGAGGGACGATCGAGTCGTCGTCGGAGTAGATGCCGACGCGCGCGTCGACCGCCTCGCAGACCCGCGCGACGTCCGCCGGGTCGAGCGGCTCGGCGAGGTAGTCGTCGAGCTCGGGGACCGCGGCGATCGGCCCCTGGAAACCCGAGACGGCGACGAGGCCCCGCAGGCGCCAGGGCGCGGGGCGCGCGGCGAGCCAGCGCAGCACGGTGACCGTGCCGAGGCTGTGGGTCACGAGCAGCGTCTCCTCGTCGACGTCGCCGACGCGCTCGTCGAGGGTGCGCTCCCACGCGTCGCGCGACGGGTTCGTGGAGTCGGGCATGGGCACGACCTCCACGACGTGGCCCTCGGCGCGCAGCTTCTCGGCGAGCCAGGGGAACCAGTGGTCGTGCGGGGCGGCGGAGTAGCCGTGGACGACGTAGATCTTCATGAGGTCCTCCTCAGGACAGGTCGGTGGTGGGGTGGGTCATGAAGTCGAGCAGCACCTTGGGCCTCACCCGCAGGGGGTCGGCCAGGCGTTCGTAGGCGGACCGCACGTCCTCCAGCGGTACCACCCGGTCGACCATCGCGTCGAGGTCGACGTGCCCGGCGACCACCAGGTCGACGAGCTCCTCCCAGTGCCCGACGCCGGACAGGACGCCGACGACGCTCAGGTCACGGACGACGAGGTCGGCGACCGGGACGCCGTCGACGGCGTGGTGCGGGGTGCCGAGCTGCGCCACCCGACCGCCGGACGCGGCCAGCCCGATGGCCGACACCAGCCCCACGGTCGAGCCCGAGGCCTCGACGACGACGTCGAAGGACTCGCCGTGCGACCCGTCCGGGCGCTCGACGGCGACGAGCCCGAGGCTGGCCGCGAGCTCGCGCGCCTCCTTGCGCGGCTCGACGACGAGCACGTCGGCGCCTCGTGCGCGGGCGGCCTGGGCGGCCACGAGACCCAGGGTCCCCGCGCCGACGACAGCCACCCGGTCGACCGCGCGGACGTCGACGCGGTGCATCGCGTGGACGGCGGCGGACGCCGGCTCCAGCAGCGCCGCCGAGGTGTCCGAGAGCGCGTCGGGCACGGCCACCACGGTCGAGACCGGCACGACGACGAGGTCCGCCGCGGCACCAGGGCCGTCTCCGAGCACGCCGATCTCGCGGCGCTCGGGGCAGTGCGTGATCCGTCGCGCCGCGCAGTGCTCGCAGCGCCCGCAGGCCCTGATGTTGTGCCCGGCGACGCGGCGTCCGACCCAGGCGTCGTCCACGTCCGCGCCGACGGCGACGACCTCGCCGGTCCACTCGTGGCCGGGTACGAAGGGATACGAGGCGAGCCCGTCGTGCAGGTAGGAGCTGCTGCCGTCGTAGAAGCCCAGGTCGGTGCCGCACAGGCCCAGCAGGCGCACCCGCACCAGGAGGTCGCCCTGCCCCGGCACCGGGGCGGGGCGCTGCACGAGCGTCACCTCCCGCGGTCCCGGGAGCAGGACGCTGCGGACGGACGTCGGTCCGATCGGCTCGCCCGACGCCCGCACGGCCGGCGACTCGATGCTGCGGCGAGGACGCAGGCCGCGCACGGTCCGGCCGCCGTAGGCGCGGACCAGGGGCATCTCGACCCAGTGGTACAGCGCTCCGGCGCCGAGGACCGTGAGCGCGACCGCACCCAGCAGGTACGCGACCGCTGCCGCGACGGAGTCGGTGGGTCCGTGCAGCACGTGCACGTCCAGCGCGTCGAGGACGATGAAGTGCAGCAGGTAGAACGCGAAGGAGACCTCACCGAGCCAGCGCAGCGGCCTGGCACGCCACACCGAGGGTCGACCGGCCAGGTCGCGCTGGGCGGCCGCGGCGATGATCAGCGCGCAGGGCACGACCAGCACGGCGCGCTGCGCGAGCAGGACGGGCGCGGACAGCGCGAGCACGTAGGCCCCGGCCAGGGCGGCGAAGGACCAGCGCAGGGACAGCCGCGGGAGCGCGTCGCCACGCACCAGCACCGCGAGCGCCATGCCCACGCCGAAGTCGGGGAGTCGGGTCAGCGGCAGCACGTAGGCGAACCAGTACTGCAGGCCCGAGACGTCGGGCTCGTTCGAGAGCCGCTGGCTCCCCTCCGGCAGGAGGGTCGCCACGAGCGGCACGGCCACGACGGCCAGCACCGACACGGCGAGCACGGTGGCGGCCCGTCGGGTCCCCCGGCCGACCACCAGGCCGACGAGGAGGGGGAAGGTGAGGTAGAAGAAGGCCTCCGTCGCGAGCGACCAGCCCGGCGCCAGCACGGAGAAGTTGAGCGGGTAGTCGGGCGGCCAGACCTGCGTCATGGTCAGGTAGGACGCCAGGTCGCGCCACGGCACCGACCCCGCGTGCATCACCAGCACGGCGAGCAGCGCGGTGACGTAGTACAGCGGCAGGATCTTGACGAACCGTCGGCGGTAGAACGACGCGGGACGGTCACCGGCGCTCGCCGACCACGTCAGGACGAAGCCGCTGAGCAGGAAGAAGAACGTGACGCCGAGGCCGCCCGCCTGGGAGAGCCAGTGGTAGTAGCCCTCCTGGACCCCGCGGTCGGCGAACAACGGCAGCTCGGGCAGCGCGCTGTGGAACAGCAGCACGGCGAGCGCCGCGGGGAAGCGCAGTCCGGTGAGCGAGTCCAGGCGGACTCCTGGGCGCGGACGCTCCTGGGCGGCTCGGGCGTCGAGCAGGGCGGTGGCGGTCATCGTGACGCTCCTTGGGTCGGGCGGGTGCGCCGGAGGGTCGGCGGGTCGAGGGTCGCTCCGGCGAGAGAGTGCCGGCGGGCGGCGGCGCGGTCGTAGGCGGCGGCGACGTCGGCGGCCAGCAGGTCGGGGCGACCGCGATAGTCGTTCTCGAGCAGGACGTCACCGTCGCCGACCTGCGCGAGGATCGTGCGGGTGCGGGCCGCGACCTCGTCGGCTCGCACGTCCGTCGGTACCTTCACGTGGACCGAGGGCGCCAGCACGCCGTGCGCGCGGCAGGTGTCGACGAAGGCGAACGGGTCGCGGCCGGCGTCGAGCAGGTTGCCGGTGTCGGCGACCACGCGGACGGTCGACGCGCCGGTGGCCGAGACCAGCGCGACGGCATCGGCGGCGTCGAGCGTCGACTCGGTCAGCACGAGCAGGTCGGCCCCGCCCTCGCCCGCGCAGCGCGCCAGCACCTCCGCCGTCGCGTCGCGCGACGGCGCGTCGACGATCGCGCTCGCCCGGAAGCTGGGCACGTGGACCGCAGAGACCCCGTGGCGGCGGGCGAGCCCGACCGTGGCGAGCAACAGGTCGAGGCACTCCGGCGTCGGACGCCCGTCGCGGTGCAGACCGAGGTCGTTCGCGCGGTTGACCGCGAGGGCGTCGACGACGACGCCCAGACGGCACAGCTCGGCGAGCACCGCGTCGTCGAGGACCGGACCGCGACCGGGCCCGCCGACGTCGAGCTGCACGTGCCGGGTCCCCGCCGCGAGCACGCCGACCACGGCCTCCCGGTGGTCGGGGGCGACCCGCCACTGGGCCACGGCCACGACGCCCGCGCTCACCGCGAGATCCTCATGGCGAGCTTCAGGACCGGTCGACCGTCGACGTGTCGGTCGCCGTCGACCATGGCACGGATCGCGCGGACGGCGTCGTCGAGCGTCACGTGGTGCGTCACAAGGTCGGCCCAGGCCGTCGGGTCGCCGGACACCACGTGGGCCGCCCGCTGGAGCGTGGCCGGGGCGACGCCGCGGTGGCCCACGAAGGTCACCGGTGCCGCGCCTCGGCGGCCCACCGTGCGAGCGACCGGCACGACGGGACGCCCGGCGCGGTTGCGCGCTCGCAGCGCAGCGAGGTCGACGACGTCCTCGACGCCGTTCCAGCGCACCGGCCCAGCGGGCAGGCCCGCGTGCAGGTCGATCGTCAGAGCAGCGCGGCACAGTCCCACCAGCGCAGCCACGGCCTGGAGCGATGCCGTGCGCGGGGTGGCGACGACGGCGGTCACGGGACCTGTGAGCCCGACCAGGACGGCCGGGAGGTCCTGGTCGTCCGCGGCGAGGGCCAGCGTGCCCGGCTCCGGCAGGAGCGGCGGCTCGCCGGGGCGGTGCACGTGGAGGACCCGCAGGTCGGGACGGCGGTGCCGCCACCACCGCACAGCCAGGCGGCCGACCACCCCGCCACCCCAGACCACGAGCGTCGACGGTGCGCCGGCGGCCACGTCGGTCGCGACCCGGTACCCCTCCAGCACGGACGACAGCGGCTCGGCGAGCGCGGCCACGACGGCCGCGTCGTGGTCGGGGCCGGCCGGTGTGGCGGGCCCGGGGCCGGGTGCCCGCACCACGAGCCCGTCGCGCACGGCCGTGGCCGGCACGACCACGCGCTCCGCCCAGAGACCGGCCACGTTGTGGCCGAGCAGGAACGTGTCGTCCCTCGGGTGAGTCGGGTCGACGAGCACGCGCTCCCCGACGCGAGGTGCAGGTCCGGCGACGGCCGGTCCGACGGCGACGACGCGAGCGACCCCCTCGTGCCCGAGCACCTCGGCGGGGTCGGCGCGGAGCCCGCGCAGGATCTGCAGGTCGGTGCCGCACACGCCCACGACCTCCGGGGCCAGCAGCAGCTCACCCGGTCCGGGCGTGGGGGTCGGAAGGCTGTGCAGCCGCAGGCCGGCGGGCGTGCGGACGAGGGCGCGGTGCCGCTCGACGCGCACCAGTGCCGCGGGGCGCCCCGACGCGACGGCTCCCCTGGTCATCGGACCGCCTCCGCTGCTCCGGACACGGCTGCGGCGGCGCCGGCCAGCAGGTCGACGTCACCCGGCACGCAGCACCGCAGGTGCTCGTCGAACCACGCGTCGTCCCGCGGCGGGTCGGCGTACGACGCGGGCACGGCCAGCAGCCCGCGGAGCGTGTGCTCGTAGACGGCGCCGAGTCCCTCGACCACACCGCCGCCGAGGGCCAGCAGGTCGAGGTGCGGGTCGAGGGTCCACAGGGTGCGGACCAGCGCCGCGACCGGGGCCACGGCGGAGCGGAGGACCCCCTGGGCCCAGTCCTCCCCTGCGCCGAGGCCCGCGCGAAGCCTGGCGACCGGGTCCGACGTGGCACCCGCGCGCTGCACGACCAGCCGCGCGATGCCCGGACCGGAGGAGATCGCGGCGAGGTGGGCCGCTCCCCCGCACTCGCAGCGCAGGCGCAGCAGGTCGGCGTCCTCGGCGTCGACCTGGGCCACGAGGTGGCCGACCTCGCCCTGCAGCCCGCGTTCGTCGATCTCGATCCGTGCGCGCGGGACGTCGAGACACCGGTAAGCAATGCCGCTGCTGACGGTCAGGTAGCCCACGTGCCGCACCCCTGCGGGTGCGTGACGCACGGCGAGGTCGGTGACGGCCGCCGTGACGTCGTTGACGAGGTGCCAGGCGACATCGGGACGGCGTCGGGCGAGCGCGGCGCCCAGATCGACGGGGTCGTCGGCCGCCCCCCACAGCGGCGCCGAGCCGTGCACGATGCCGGTGCGCTCGTCGAGGGCGGCGCCGAGCGAGACCGCCACGCACGCACCCGGCGGCGCGAGACGGGCGAGCAGCGCGACGAGGTCGTCCCGCAGCACCGCCACCGGGACTCCAGGGCGCCGCAGGATGCTCGGTGTGGGCACGCGCTCGGTGGGTGCGCCGTCCTCCAGGGGCCGGCTCCTCGTCCAGGTGCCGCCGACGTCGACGGCGAACGTCGCGGTCGCTCGCGTGCGTGCCGTAGGGCCGCGGGTGTCGAGCGCCGTCACGACGGGACCCTCGTGGCGGCGACGGCGCCGGGGACGTCGGGACCGCTGAGGTCCACGACACGTGGCAGCGTCCCGTCGTGGGACGACAGCGTGCCGACCACGACCGTGCGCGCGCCGCTCGCGACCGCGGCCCGGACCCCCGCCTCCGAGTCCTCGAAGGCGACGCACGCGTCGACGGGGACGCCGAGGAGCCGTGCAGCCAGCAGGTAGCCCTCCGGGTCGGGCTTGGGCCGTGCCACGTCGTCGGCCGTCACGAGGACGGCAGGACGCGGGACGCCGGCGGCGTCCAGGCGCCGCTCGGCGAGACGTCGGCCGGCCGAGGTGACGACGGCCCACCGGTCCTCGGGCAGCCCGGCGACGAGGGCCGCCGCGCCCGGGACCTCGACGATGCCGTCGACGGTCTCCTCCTCCAGGGCGGCCAGCCGGATCGCCTCGTCGGCAGCCACGTCGGCGTCCTCGAGGAAGTGGGCGGTCGTGCTGGCCGTCGGACGACCGTGCGCGTAGGCCAGCACCTCCTCCACGTCGAGGCCGTGCCGCCGGCTGAAGTCGGCCCAGGTCCGCTCGACCACCGACGTGGAGTCCACGAGCGTGCCGTCCATGTCGAACAGGTACGCGTCCGCCTCCGCGTGCCGCACGCTCATGCCGACACCCCCGCCGGTCGGCTCTGCGACGTCGGCAGCGTGTCGCCGAGCGGACGGTAGGCGCCGCCGTGGTCCACCACGAGGACCTCACCGGCGAGGTCGGCGGCACGTCGCTCCACGAGGTCGCGGGCGAGCGGGCCGAAGTCGTCACCCGTCATGTAGTCGGCGTAGTCGAAGTCGTCCGGGCGGCGCGCCCTGATGCCCGGCGAGTCCACCATCTGCGCCGGCAGTGCCTGGACGACGCGCACGACGTCCGGGTCCTCCTCCTGCGCGAGCGACTCGACCAGCCCACGGGCCGCGGCTTTCGTGGCCGCGTAGCCGGCCCGCAGCGGGCCCGCGTTGTAGACGACCTCCGAGGAGATGCTGAGCACGACCGAGGGCGCCGCACGTCGCAGGGCGGGCAGCAGGCTGTGCAGCGCCAGCCACAGCCCGTGCACGTTGATGCGCCACTGGTCCTCCCAGTCGCGCTCGGTGGTCTCGGCGAACGGCGCACGTCCGGCGGTGAAGTAGACGGCCGAGTAGCAGAGCAGGTCGACCTCGTCGGGCAGCGAGCGCAGGACGACGCGCGCGGCGTCGGGATCGGCGAGGTCGACCGCGACGTGCTCCAGCAGCTCGGCCCCGGGCCCACCGGACGGGACCGGTTGAGCGTCAGCACCCGGCAGCCGGCAGCGGCCCACGCGTCGGCGACGCCGCGACCGACGCCGGTGGAGCCGCCCACGACCACGGCCGTCGTCATCGCGTCTCCTGCGCGTGGTCCCGGGAGCGCGAGCGCAGCAGCTCCAGCGCCCTCTGCAGCTCGGCGTCGGTGACGTCGTTGACGAAGCGGTGGCCCCCGATCCCGACGGGCAGGGGTAGCCGCTGCTGGCCGTCGCGGTGGCGCACGGTGTCGCGCAGGGCGGACGCCAGCAGCCCCGGCTCGGCCAGCACGTCGTCCCAGGTGGGCAGTCCCAGCTGGCGCATGACGGCGAGGACCCGCGCCGACTGCTCGATCGAGACGTAGCCGCGGAGCTCGCCGATCACGGTGGTCAGCGCCATGTCGACGGCAACGGCCTCGCCGTGAAGCAGGGAGGGGAGCGCGCGCATCTCGATGACCGGGCTGAAGGTGTGCCCGTAGTCGACGCAGCGCTCGAGGGTGGACTCCCAGAGGTTGGGCTGCAGCTCCTCCAGCATCAGGTGGATCGACTCGGCCACGACGGTCGCGGCCGCGGCGTCGAGCTCCGGCGTGCTGCCCAGCAGCCGGTCCTCGAGCAGGTCGCGACCCGAGCGCTCGAGCAGCTCGAACAGCTCTGCCGACTTCATCAGGGCGACCTTGAGCACCTCCGCGAGGCCGTTGGACACGTGCCGCGGGTCGAGGGTGCTGAGCCAGGTGCGGTCCAGGAACGTCGCCTTGGCCGCCGCGTAGGTCCCGACCCGGTTCTTGCCGGCCGCGTAGTTCACCCCCGTCTTGACCCCGACACCGGCGTCCACGAGACCGATCAGCGTGGTCGGGATGCGCAGGTACGGCGTGCCGCGCCGGTACAGGCTGGCCGCGAAGCCGACCACGTCGGTCAGCACACCCCCGCCGACCGCGAGCACCGGCTCACGGCGCCGGTCGATCCCGAAGGCGTTCATGGCGTCGATCACCGCCGAGACGGAGTCCCACTGCTTGACCTCCTCGTCCGCGCGCAGGGCGACGATCGTCGCGGCGACGTCGTGGGCGTCGAACCAGGTACGGATCCGGTCGCCGTGCAGGGCGTCGACCGCGCTGTCGACGACCACGAGTCTGCGCTCCCCCGCGGCCATGGGCGCGTCGGCGCAGCCGTCGAGCAGCGTCGTGTTGTCGACGTCGAACAGGCCCTGGGACCGCACGACGTGGTAGCGGACCTGTTGCACCGCCTCGACCGTCCACGACGCGTCGGCTCCGAGCCGTGGCGTGCGGGTCGGGTCGGGGACGGCGGTCGAGGGCGACGGGAGGTCGCCCCGCGTGCGGTGGACGTGGTGGTGGAGCCCCTGGGTGAGGGCCGTGGCGCTGCGCATCGGTGCTCCTGCTCCGGCCCGAGGGCCCGTGGTCGTGGCGTCGGTTGGTGGTGGTGCGCTGCCGCCCTGCAGAGATCTGCGGGCGACCACACCCGGTCAGTTCATCGTCGTGTGTGCCACTATAGTGGCACACAGCAGTTATGGATGGCGAGTGTGATACTGTCAACACAGGAACGCCACTCCCTGTCGTTCCCCCACCGTGTCCCCGCCGCTGTCCCCGCCGCTGTCCCCACGGCGACCTCTCACCCCGGGAGTGACCATGTCGACCCTCGCCGAACGCCTGAACGCCTGGTTCGCCGACGCCGCCACGCGCGATCCCGTCGGTCGCATGCGCGAGCCCTCCACCGCCGAGGTCGCCCAGGCCATCAGCGAGAGCCCCGAGCACGACGTCACCATCTCGCGCAGCTACCTCGCGGCGCTGCGCAGCGGCGCGCAGACCAACCCCACGGTCTCCGTCCTCTCCGCGCTCGTGCACTACTTCAAGCCGCGCGCGGCGTCGCTGCCCATCTCGATGGCCGCCCTCACCGGCGAGGAGGAGGACGACGCCGGTTGGGCGCAGGCGCTGGCGGACCGCCAGGTGCGCTCGATCGCCATGCGCGCCGGCGAGCTCACGCCGGAGGCACGCAGCCAGCTCCTCACCATCATGGACGCGCTCGACGCGTCCCGACGCGAGACCGGTCAGCCGTGAGGGCCGTGGGCTTCCACGCCCCCGGCGGCCCCGAGGTCGTCGAGGTGCTCGACGTCCCCGAGCCCGACCGGGACGACCTGCTGGTCGTCGACGTCGCCGGCGCGGCGGTCAACCCGGTCGACCTCGCCACCCGCTCGGGCCAGATCCCGACGGAGGGCACCACGCTGCTGGGCTGGGACCTCGCCGGCACCGTGCTCCGCGCGCCGCACGGGTCGGGGTTCGCGGCCGGCGACCGCGTGGCGGCGATGACCGCACCCCTGGGCACCGGGATCGCCTCGATGGCCGAGCGTGTTGCGCTCGACCCCGCCTTCGCCGTCGCGGTGCCGGCGTCGCTCGACCTGCTGGTCGCCGCCGCGCTCCCGCTCGCTGGCGTGACCGCCGTCCAGACGCTGCGCCTCGCCGGCCTGGGCGCGGAGGACCGCGTGCTGCTCGTGGGCGCCCAGGGCAGCGTCGGCTCCCACGTGGCCGGTCGGCTCCTCGCACGGCAGGGACCTACCGACCTCGTGGTCCGACCGGGCGACGCGGACGTGTGGGCCGTGCGCCTCGAGCAGTCCGAGGCCCTCGGCACCGTGCGCACGAGCCCGGACACGATCGGTCCCGGCACCTACGACGTCGTGATCGACACCGCGGGCGTCCCGACGCTGGTGGACGCGGTACGCGAGGGTGGTCGCTTCGTGACCATCACGCCGTTCAGCGCCCCCACGCCTGAGGACCACCCCAGCGTCGACGTGCGGCTCACGAGCGTCGAGATCTCGCGCGAGGACCTCCAGGACGTCGTCGCCCGCGCGGCGAGCGGCGCGGGCGTGCTCCCCGACGTCGAGAGCCTCCCGCTCGAGGCGGCCGGCCGGGCACACGCGCGACTCGAGGCAGGCGGCGTCCGCGGCAAGCTCGTGCTCGTGCCCTGACCTCTGGGTCACCGGGCCAGGGCCGGCGCCCGGCTCCGCAGCGAGCGCAGGGCGCTCGAGAGACGCACGAGGGCGTCGACGTCGTCCTCGTACCTCTCGTGCACGCCCCAGACCACCGGCTCCCCCACGGGAGCTCCTCGCAGCACGGCGTCGAGCGCCTGGGCAGCCTCGGCTGGTCCTGCCGAGTCCTCCGGCGCCCCCGGCACCAGCGCCCCCACGCGGACCAGCCCGTCACGGCACTCGACGTAGCGCCGGTAGGTCGCGAGGGCGTAGCCCGTCGCGACCGCCGGGCCGCGGTAGGTGAGCCCGTCGAGGACGAGGTCGGGATGGATCTCGACCAGACGGGTCCAGAGCTCCCGCAGTCCGCGGCAGCGACGGCGGTGCCCGCGCACCTCGCCCAGCATCGCCACGACGCTGCGCACGGCCGGGAGGCTCATGCCCACGCACACCACGATCGTCGCCACGAGGGCGAAGGCGAGCACGTCCTGGTCGTCGAAGACCTCCTCGCCCGGTCGGGTCGCGACGACGTCGACCCACACCAACCGTGCCACGCAGCTGAGCGCCAGTCCCGCGAGGCCGACCGCGATCGTCGCCAGGGCCACCCGCACCACGCCGGCGGAGCGCCGGGTCTGGCGCCCGGCGAGCACGGCGCAGGCCGCGTAGCCCGCCAGGAGATAGGTGTTGCCGACGTTGTAGAAGGCGCGGACGTGCTCGTCCTGCAGGAACGGGGCCGCGAGGGTGTGGTTGCGCAGCGACGGGTCGATGCCTGCCGTCACGACGAGCAGGCCGCCGACGCAGGCGACGCACAGCAGGACCTCCCAGCGGCGCAGGGCGCGCGCCCCGACGAGCGGCCGTTCGCGCAGGAAGGCGATCATCAGGCACAGCCCCACCAGGATCAGCACGTTGTAGGTGAGCTTCGTGGCGCCGACCGTCGTCCTGGCGTCCACGACCGCGATGACCGGCGGGCGGGAGAGCAGGTTGCCCAGCCCCAGCAGCAGCATCGAGGCGAACAGCGTGAGTCGCATGGGGTCCCGGAAGCTCTGGCGCGCGAGCGCGGGCAAGGTCCAGGCCGCGCCCACCAGCAGGGTCACGACGGCCACCCATCCGAGGTCGTTCACGACCAGCCGTCCCACAGCACGAGGCTGCTCTGCACGGACCGTCCGCCGACCTGCGCCACGTGGTCCAGGCGGCGGGTCATCGACAGCGCCCGGTGCATGATGGTCGACGCGATGACCTCGGCGTCGCGTTCGTCGCGAGCGGTGTAGGAGGTCCTGAGCAGGGGCTGCGGCAGGGCCACGCCGTCGAGGTCCTGAGCCACGATGTGGCCGACCTCGTGCAGGATGATGTGTGCCTGGTGGGCCCGCGAGGTGCGCGACTGGAAGACGATGACGTCCTCGTCCACGCGCGAGACGAGCATCCCCGACGGCCCCGTCGGCTCGAGCTCCCACTCCAGGAGGGCGATGGGCGTCCCCCGCAGCTGACCCAGCCGCTCGCACAGCAGCCCGACCTCGAGGGGAAGCGGGAGGTCGAGCCGGCGCAGGAGACCCCGCAGGTGACGACGCAGGCGTGCGTCGCGCAGCCGTGAGCGGACTGCCCGCACCACTGCCGTCGACGCGTCCTTCACCCTCGTCCCCCAGACGTCTCGTGGACGTTCCCCTGCCGGCACAGGGATGTCGCGACTATAGGACCGCTCACGTGCGCTCGGCGGCGCACGTGCACAAGGTCACAGCGCAGCCGGTCGATCGTCCACCCGCGACAGGAACGCCTCGACGTCGCGCGCCCAGACGACACCCTCCTTGGCCGTGAACGCGTGGCCCGCCGCCGGGTACTCCAGCAGCTCCGCCCCCGGGATGCCAGCCGCGAGCTCGCGCGTCGTGGCGGGGAGCACGACCCGGTCGGCGCCCGCCACGACCACCAGGGTGGGCACGCGGACCTCGGCCAGCCGGTCCTGCAGGTCCACCTGGGTCGCCGCGCGCAGGTGTGCGAGCCCCGACGGGTTCACCCCGCGACCGGCGTCGAGCGCGTCCGACGCGAAGGTGCCGGCGCGGTCGAGCTCGGCGAGCCCGTCGGGCGAGCCGAGCTGGGAGAGCAGGAACGCCCCGAGCCGCTCCGGCGGCCCGCCGGCCAGCTGCTCCCACGTGCCGAGCATCTGACGCAGCTGCACGTCGGGCCTGGCGAAGCCGACCGTGAGGACCAGGGCCGACACACGGTCCGGGTGGCGCAGCGCGGCCTGGATCGCGACCGAGCACCCGAAGGACACGCCCGCGACCGGGACGCGCTGGTGGCCCTCGGCGTCGAGCGCCTCGACGAGACGGTCGGCCAGCACCTCCGGACGCAGGACCGACGGCAGGTCGTCGAGGGGTCCGGACCCGCCCGTGCCGGGGTACCGCGAGCCCACGAACGACCACCGGTCCCCCAGCGCGTCGAGCAGCGGCGAGAAGTTGGCGTCGACGTCGCCGGACGCACCGTGCGCGAGGCCCATCGCCCGACCACGCCCCGCGCACACGTACTCGGCGTCCCCGAGCCGCTCGACGCGCAGCGCGACGGCCGTCACCGGGCCACCGCCGCCGCTGCCGCGCGGGCCTGGTGCCGGGTCCCGAGACGACGCATCGCCGGTTCCTCCACGAGGCGGTGCAGCGCCGTCGCGAAGCCGAGCGTCAGCGCGAAGACCAGCAGCCAGTCCGCGATCGCGAGCGGCACCGAGTACGTGGCGCCGTGCTGCCAGGTGATGCGGACCGTGTACATGACGATCTGCTGCGCCATGTAGAACCCGAAGGACACCTCGCCGAGCCAGACCATCGGCCGCGACGAGACCCAGGTGCCACGGCCTGCGAGGTCGCGCTGGACGGTGGCCACGACGACCATCATGAGCGGCACGAGCATGACGGCCACGAAGCCGAGCACGAAGGGGCCCAGCGAGGCCACCACGTAGCCGACGAGCACCGCCGTCCACGCCACCCACGGCGCGATGGTCGGCACCCGACGCTCCGCGACCAGGCGTGCGAGCAGCATCCCCGCCACGAACTCGAGCAGACGAGGCAGCGGGAGGTTGTAGCCGAACCAGAACTGCAGGTTGGTCACGGGCATGCCGTCGACCCCCGGCCCGTCGGGCAGCGACATCGTGACGAGCGCGACGACCACGGTGCCCGCGACGCACGCCGCGAGGGCGAGCGCGAGGCGGTCGGCCCGAAGCCGCCTGACGAGCGGGACGAGCGCGGGGAAGGACAGGTAGAACAGCAACTCGCTGCAGAGCGACCAGCTGGGCAGGTTGACCGACAAGTAGACGTCGTGGACCGGGATCCAGGAGCTGACGAGGACGAGGTTGGGCAGGTACTCCCACGGCGACCCCGCGAGGGCGAACGCGTACAGGACCATCGTCACGGACCAGGTCACCACGTGCAGCGGGAAGATCTTCGCCAGTCGCTTGCGCACGAAGGCTGCGGTCCCCCGGCTCTCCGAGCACCGCCAGGTCAGCAGGAACCCGCTCAGCACGAAGAAGAACGACACCCCGGTCCAGCCGCCCTGGCCGAGCAGCGAGGCGTACGTGCGCGCCCACCGCCCGTCGGCGAAGGGGTTGAGCCCGAAGTCGACGAGCGAGAGGTGGAACGCGAAGACCGGCAGCGCCGCGAGCCAGCGCAGCCCGGTCAGGCCGGGCAGCGGACTGCGGCGGTCGACGGCGACCGGAGTGGTCGGGCGGAGCACGGGACGCGACACGTCAGTGCGTCGCCCGCTTTCCGCAGGACGTCTCGTGCTTGCATCATCATTCACGCCGATATAGTAGCGAGACCTCTCGCACAAGAGCCAGGGTGACCGTAGACACCCTGGCTCCCGTGCCGTCGAGGATCTGTCAGCCGGGGATGCGGCGCATCCACCCGTGGCGGTCCTCGGCTCGGCCGTACTGCAGGTCGACGAGCGCGGAACGGACGTCCATCGTGATCTTCCCGGCCTCGCCGTCGCCGGCCACGGCCTCGCCACCGTCCCACTTGAGCACGCCCACGGGCGTCACCACGGCGGCGGTGCCACAGGCGAAGACCTCGGTGATGGTGCCGTCGGCGGTGCCCTCGCGCCACTCGTCGATGCTGACCCGGCGCTCGACGACGTCGTGCCCGAGGTCGCGGGCGATGGTCAGGATCGACTCGCGGGTGATGCCCTCGAGGATCGAGCCCGACAGCTCCGGCGTGACGATCGAGCCGTCGGACTGCACGAAGTACAGGTTCATGCCGCCGAGCTCCTCGATCCAGCGCTGCTCGGTGGAGTCGAGGAAGGCGACCTGCTGGCAGCCGTGCTGCGCGGCCTCCTGCTGCGGCAGCAGGCTCGCGGCGTAGTTGCCGCCGCACTTGGCCGCGCCGGTGCCCCCGGCGCCCGCCCGCGAGTACTGCGTCGACAGCCAGATCGAGACGGGCTTGACGCCACCGGGGAAGTAGGCGCCGGCCGGCGAGGCGATCACGCAGTACGTGACGTGCTGGCTGGGGCGCACGCCGAGGAAGGCCTCGGAGGCGAACATGAACGGCCGCAGGTACAGGCTGGTCTCGCCGCCCTCGGGCACCCAGGCGCGGTCGGCGGCCACGAGGGCGTCGACCGACCCGAGGAACCAGTCCTGCGGGAGCTCGGGCAGGGCGAGGCGGTGCGCCGAGCGTTGCAGACGCGCGGCGTTCTCCTCCGCCCGGAACACGCGGACCGAGCCGTCGGCCCAGGCGTAGGCCTTCAACCCCTCGAAGATCTCCTGCGCGTAGTGCAGGACGGCCGTGGCGGGGTCCAGCTGCAACGGTCCGTAGGGCACGACGCGGGCGTCGTGCCAACCCTGCTCGGGCGTCCACTCGGCCAGGAACATGTGGTCGGTGAAGTGGTTGCCGAACCCCGGAGAGGCGAGGATCGCCTCCCGTTCGGCGTCCGTCCGCGCAGCCGGGTTGGTCTCGACGGTGGGGGCGAACGGTGCGGAGGTCATGCTGGACACGGTAGTCCTTTCGAGGTCGTGGAGGCGGGAGGTCAGACCGCCGCTACGCCCTCGGCCGCGGCCGCGCTGGCGCGCGCGGCGATGGCCTCCCCCACCTCCTCGGTGCTGCGGGACTGGGCACCGGCGGCCGTGTCGCGCTCGGCGATGTCGGCCTCGACGGCCGCGCTGATCTGAGCGGCCGCCTGCGGGTGGCCGAGGTGCTCCAGCAGCAGCGCTCCGGACAGGATCGCCGCCGTCGGGTCGGCCTTGGACTGGCCCGCGATGTCGGGCGCCGAGCCGTGCACGGGCTCGAACATGCTCGGGGCGGTGCGGTCGGGGTTCACGTTGCCGCTCGCCGCCAGTCCGATGCCGCCGGTGACGGCCGCCGCGAGGTCGGTGAGGATGTCGCCGAACAGGTTGTCGGTGACGATCACGTCGAAGCGGCCCGGGTCGGTGACGAGGAAGATCGTCGCCGCGTCGACGTGCAGGTAGTCGACGCTGACGTCGGGGAACTCCTCGCCGACGGCCGCGACGGTGCGCGCCCAGAGGTGTCCGGCGTGCACCAGCACGTTGTTCTTGTGCACCAGGGTCAGCTTGCGGCGCGGTCGCGCCTGGGCCCGGGCGAACGCGTCGCGCACGACGCGCTCGACGCCGTACGCCGTGTTGACGCTGACCTCCGTGGCCAGCTCGTGCGGCGTGCCGACGCGGATGGCGCCGCCGTTGCCGACGTACGGACCCTCGGTGCCCTCGCGCACGACCACGAAGTCGATCGGGCCGCGCTCCGTCACGTGCGAGCCCAGCGGCGTCGGCACCCCCGGGTAGAGCGTGCTCGGTCGCAGGTTCACGTAGTGGTCGAGCTCGAAGCGCAGCCGCAGCAGCAGACCGCGCTCGAGCACGCCCGACGGCACGCTGGGGTCGCCGACCGCACCCAGCAGGATGGCGTCCTGGCCACGGATCTCCTCCAGCACGCTGTCCGGCAGGGTCTCCCCCGTCGCGTGGTAGCGACGGGCACCCAGGTCGTAGTCGACCGTGTCGAAGGACAGGTCGTGCTGCGCGGCGACGGTGTTCAGCACCGTCAGCGCCTGGGTCGTGACTTCGGGGCCGATGCCGTCGCCGGGGACGACGGCCAGCGTGTAGGAGCGCGTCATGAGGCTCATCCTAGGAGGCGCGGTCTCAGGATCTGAAACCGCGGTCTCACTCGATGGACGCTCTCAGTTGTCGTCCGGGCGCTCGGCCGGCTCCACGGCGGGCGTCACGGCGTCGTCGCGCAGGTGGGCGGGTCCCCACTCGATCGGGTAGGTGTTCATGGTCTCTCCTGAGGTGGTGCGAGGGTCGGTCCGTCGAGTGACGGACGCTGGACGGTGCGGGCACAGCACCGACCCGACGGCTCCAGGAGGTCGTGTCACCCGGTGATGACCGGATGGTTCAGGAGAGGGGACCAGGTCGTGGTCCCGACGAGAGATGAAGCTGACCTGCTGCGGAACGGTCGGGCCAACGCCTGGACTCCGCGGCAGGGTGTGGCCCTAGGAGGCCCCGCCGCGGCAAGCGATGACTACGAGCTGCTTCCGCATGATGTCGACCACCCTACCCGCCGTCCGTCGCCGCGTCGGGAGCGCCGTGCGGTGTGTCTCGGTCGGTGAGACGTCGCCGCTGGGGCGACGTGACGGCGGTGACACACTGACCGGGTGAGTGCGCCTGCGGAGATCCCCGACCTCGTCGCCCGGTCCCTCGATCTTGCGCGACAGCGAGGGTTCATCACCTCGACGCGGCACGAGACCGGCCGGCTCCTGGCCGCGCTCGCCGCCTCGCGCGCCGGCACGCTGGCCGAGCTCGGCACCGGCACGGGCGTGGGCTCCGCGTGGCTCTCCAGCGGTGCCCGCAAGGAGGCGCGCATCGTGAGCGCCGAGCTCGACCCCTCGCTCGCCGGCGACGTGCAGCAGATCTTCGCCGACGTCGACAACGTCGAGATCGTGGCGGGCGACTGGTCGGCGCTCGAGGAGCACGCCCCGTTCTCCCTGCTGTTCGTCGACGTCCGCGAGGTCATGGAGCAGATCGACGTCCTCGCGAACCTCCTCGAGCCGGGCGGCATCGCGGTCCTCGACGACTTCGTCCCGTCCGTCCACTGGCCGCCGATCGTCGACGGCCAGGTCGACGTGGTGCGCGAGCAGTGGCTCACCGACGAGCGCTTCGCCGCGGTGGAGCTGCTCATCGACGAGGGTGCGTCCCTCGTCATCGCGACGCGACGCTGAGCCCGCGAGGCTCGCGGACGCGGCGCACCTGCACCAGCGGCAGGAACATCTGCACGACGGGCCCGATCACGAGGGCGTAGACCACGGTGCCGATCCCCACGGTCCCCCCGAGCGCGAAGCCCACGAGGAGCACGGTCAGCTCCAGTGCCGTGCGCACCAGCCGCACACTGCGGCCCGTGCGACGCACGAGCCCGGTCCAGAGCCCGTCGCGCGGGCCGGTCCCGAGGTCGGCGCCGATGTAGAGCGCGCCGGCCAGGCCGTTGCCCACGACGCCGAGCAGCAGGAAGGCCACCTGGATGGCGAGGTGGTCGGGCGTGGGCAGCCACGCGAGCGTGACGTCGACCGCGACACCGACGAGCAGCACGTTGAGCACGGTGCCGATGCCGAGGCGCTGGCGCAGCGGCACCCAGAGGAGCAGCACGACGGCACCGACCAGGATCACGACCTGCCCGAAGGTCAGCGGCAGGTGGTGGGTCAGTCCCTCGTGGAACACGTCCCAGGGGTCGAGGCCGAGCCCGGACTCCACCATCAGCGCCATGGTGGCGCCGTAGAGCCACAGGCCGAGGACGAGCTGGGCGAGGCGGCGGGTCATCGCGGCCATGTGCGCGTCCCCTCCTGGTCGTGGCGCGAGGCCGGGGGCGGACGCATGCCGTAGCCGTCGCGGGACACGGCGCGCAGACCGAGCCCCGACGGCACGCACGCCAGGAGCAGCAGGAGGACGAGGAGCATGGGACCAGGGTCGAGCCCGGGTGGCCTCGTGCGACAGAGCCACTTCAGACACGGTGGCTGCGGCCACTTCGGCTGAAGTGGCCCTTTCGCCCGGGTCCATTGAGGCGGCATGCTGGGCGCGTGGACCCCCGTACCTCCGCCTTCCGGCTCGCGGCGCTGATCGGCACGCTCCCCGACGGTCCCGCGTACCGCACGCTCGCCGACAGCATCCGCCTGCTCGTCGTCGACGGTCGACTGCTCGACGGCACCCGGCTGCCGAGCGAGCGCGCCCTGGCCCAGGCGATGGGCCTGAGCCGCACCACCACGACGCGGGCGTACGACGAGCTGCGCCGCCGCGGGGTCCTGCACTCGCGCCAGGGCAGCGGCAGCGTGCTGAGGGTGCCCACCACGTCGGCCACCGCGAGCAGCCTGATCGTCGACCCCGACGACCCCGACACCATCGCGATGACGTTCTCGGCACCGACCGGGCCCTCCGGGCTCACCCGTGCCTTCCAGGCGGCGGCGGAGCAGCTGCCGTCGCTGCTCACGACCACCGGCTACCTGCCCGACGGCCTTCCCGCCCTGCGCGAGCTCGTCGCCGCCGAGTACGCCCGGGCGGGCATCCCGACCGACCCGGACCAGATCATCGTCACCAACGGCGCCCAGGGCGCGATCTCGCTGGTGGGGCGCACGTTCGGTCGACCCGGGGCCGGACTCCTCGTCGAGGGCACGTCGTACCCGCACGGGGTCGAGTCGCTGACCGGGTTCGGCTACCGGACCGCTCCCCTGCCGATCGGTGACGACCCGTGGGACCTGGAGGCGGCGAGCACGAAGGCCCCGCACGTCGACGCCGCGTACCTGATCCCCGACTTCCACAACCCGACCGGTGCGGTCATGCCGGAGGGCACGCGGCTGCGGCTCGCCCGGACGCTGCGACGGCACGACGTGCTGACGGTCGTCGACGAGTCGATGCGTCGCCTGGACCTCTCCGGCGACGGACTGCCGACGTCGTACGCCGCCCACGACCCCGACGCGATCGTCGTCGACTCCCTGTCGAAGGTGCTGTGGGGCGGCCTGCGGATCGGCTGGATCCGCGCTCCGCGGCGCCACGTCACCGCGCTGCTGCAGTCGCGCATGCGTCACGACCTCGGGACCGCTGCGTTCGACCAGCTGGTGGCCGCGGAGGTCCTGCGGCACCACACGCACCTCTTCGAGGAGACCGTCGCCCGGTTGCGCGGTCAGCGGGCGGCGCTGGTCGGCGCGCTGAGCGAGCGGCTGCCCGACTGGGAGGTCCCGGTGCCCCCGGGCGGGCCGAACCTGTGGGTCGGCCTGCCGAGCCGCTCGTCGAGCCTGCTCGTGGCCGCGGCGGCGCAGGAGGGGCTGCACCTCACGCCCGGCCCGCGGTTCACGCTCGGCGCACCGAGCGCCGGCGAACGTCGTCTGCGCCTGCCGTGCACCGCCCCCGAGCACGTCGGCGTCGAGGCCGTCGAGCGGCTCGCGCGTGCGTGGTCGGTCGTGGTGTCGGGGCGGCGTTGCCACACCGCCGGGCCGGCCGTCGACCTCATCGCCTAGTCCCGTCGGGGGCGCGCCACGAGGCGTCCCAGAAGTGCCACTCGCGGTCGGTCGCGTCCGCGTACGCCTCGAGCATCTCGGCGACGTACCGGCTGTCGGCGGCGAGCCGGTCGGCCGTCGCCTCGGCCCGGGCGACCGACGCCTCGAAGGCGGGGTCGTCGTACGTGGCGATCCACGCGCCGTAGGGATGGGCGTCCAGGTCGCCCGCGGTCGACGCGAGGTGCCGCCCGACCTCGGCGTACACCCGGAAGCACGGCAGGACCGCCGCCACCGCGACCTCGACCGGCGACTCCTCGGCATGACGGGCGAGCGCGTCGACGTAGTCGCGGCACGCGCTGGTCGGGACGTGCGTGGCCGGCTCGACGCCGCGCCGGGCGAGCTCACCCACGTGCAGCGAGCGCTCGGCCTCGACGGCACCGGCGGCGAAGCCGGCCCACGCACCGACGTCGTCGACGTCGGGCAGGCGCGACGCGATGCGCGCGAGGGTGCGGGCGTAGCCGACGAGGTAGTGCGCGTCGTCGGCCAGGTAGTGGGCGAAGACGGCGTCGGGCAGCGTGCCGCCGGCCAGGCCGGTGACGAACGGGTGGCGACAGACGTCGGCGTAGCGGTCGGCCACGTGCGCCCAGGCCCGTGCGGAGAACGCGGTCGTCATGCCGTCGTCTCCCGGAGCCGGACGAGGTGGTCGACGGGACCACGGCCGCGACCGACCTGGCGGGCCGCGCCGGACGCGAGCGCCTCGCCGAGGTAGGCCTTGGCGGCCCCGACGGCGTCGGCCAGCGGGTCGCCCAGGGCCAGCCGCGTCGCGACCGCGGCCGAGAGCGTGCATCCCGTGCCGTGGGTGTGGGGCGTGTCGATCCGGGGCGCCCGGAACCACGTGCTGCCGCGACGGTCGACCAGCAGGTCGTCGCTCGCCGGACCGTCGCCGTGACCGCCCTTGAGCAGGACGGCACCAGGCTCCAGCGCGAGCAGTGCCCGCCCCAGCTCGCCGGGGTCGGTCTGCGCGGCGAGGCCCGTGAGCACGGAGGCCTCCGGCAGGTTCGGCGTCACCAGCGTCGCGCTCGGGAGGAGGAGGTCGCGCAGGGCCGCCTCGGCGTCCCGCGGCAGCAGCCGGTGGCCCGACGTCGAGACCATCACGGGGTCCACGACGAGCGCGGGCACGTCGGCGAGAAGCTCGGCGACCAGCTCGACCAACGCCGGCGAGCCCAGCATGCCGACCTTGACCGCCCGGACGTCGAGGTCCTCGAGGACGACCTCGAGCTGGCCGCGGACGACGTCGAGCGGCACCTCGTGCACGGCGCGGACCCCGGTCGTGTCCTGCACCGTCACGGCGGTGACGACGGTCGCCGCGTACGCGCCGAGCGCCGTGGCCGTCTTGAGGTCGGCCTGGATCCCGGCTCCCCCCGACGGGTCGGAGCCTGCGACGGTGAGCACCACCGGCTCGCGACCCGTCATGCCGACACGTCCTCGCGTCGGGCTGCGAGTGCGACGTCGACGACCCGACGCAGCCGGGCGGCGGCCGCACGCGGGTCGGGGTCGGCGCCGACCGCACGCACCACGGCCACGCCGTCGAGGCCGGCCCGCACGGCCGGGCCGGCCGTGGTCTCGTCGAGGCCACCGATGCCGACGACCGGCAGCCGTCCGCCGACCCGTGCCGTCACCGAGGCCACGCCGGCGAGGCCGAAGGCCGGTGCCGTGTCGTGCTTCGTCGGCGTGTCGTGGACGGGGCTCACCGCGAGGTAGGTGCACGCGGCGAGGGCCGACGCGTCGTCGAGCTGCGCGAGGGTGTCGACCGACCAGCCGACGACCGCGTCGGGACCGGCCGCCGACCGCAGCACCGTGGGGTGCGCGTCCGCGCGACCGCCGTGCACCCCGTCGGCCCCCGGGACGACGTGGTCGTTCGCGAGCACGGGCACCCCCGAGCCGACGAGGGCGTCGCGCAGCAGCTTGACCTGGGCCTCGACCTCGGCCGGGGTGGCCTGCTTGTCGCGGACCTGCACGCAGGTGACGCCACCCTCGACCGCGGGGACGACCACGCGACGCAGGTCGGCGCCGAAGGACGGGTCGGTCACGAGGTAGAGGCGCAGGTCGGGGACGCCGCTCATGCCGGCACCGGACGGACGCGCCCGACGAGCTCGAGCCCGTCGGGGTCGGCCAGCCGGTCGACGAGCGCGACCCGCAGGCTGGCCGGACCCTGTGCGACCGCGGCGGCCGACGTGCCCGCAGCAGCCAGCAGTCCCATGGCTCCCGCAGCCGCATCGAGCGGGTCGTCGACGACCGCGCAGGCCGCCGCGACGAGGGCGCTCGAGGAGCAGCCGAGCGCGGTGATCATCGGCATCCACCGGTGCCCGCCGACCACGTGGAGCGTGCGGTCGCCGTCGGTCACGACGTCGACCTCGCCACTCACCACGACGACGCACCCGTGCTCGCGGGCGACGAGCGCGGCCGCGTCGTGCGCGTCGTGCGACGCGGCGAGGCTGTCGACGCCTCGCGAGCCGCCGACGGCGCCGGCGAGAGCCAGCACCTCCCCCGCGTTGCCCCGCACCACGGTGGGCCGCAGCTGCAGGAGGTCGACGACGAGCTCGCGGCGGTATGCCGTCGCGCCCACGGCGACGGGGTCGAGCACCCAGGGCGTGGCGTCGACCTGCGCCCGCTCGGCGGCCAGGCGCATGCCGTCGGCCCACGACGGCGACGGGGTGCCGATGTTGACGCAGACGGCGTCGGCGAGCGCCGCCATGTCGGCGGACTCGTGGGGGTCGTGGACCATCGCGGGCGACGCGCCCGCGGCCGACAGCACGTTGGCTGCCAGGTCCATCGAGACGTAGTTGGTGAGGCACTGCACGAGCGGGCTGCGCTCGCGCAGGGCCGTCGTGACGGCAGACGTCGGATCCATGTGTCTCCCTCGCGCCGGTGCTAACCGGATCAGGTTCGGCGGGTGTCATCTCAGCCCCTGCGGGGCACCCCGGACACGTCGACCATAGCGAAGGCCCCCGTCCGGTGGACGGGGGCCTTCGTGGGTCAGGCGTCAGCGAGCTGCCCCGACGCCGGAGGCGTCAACGAGCTGCCCCGACGCCGGAGGCGTCAACGAGCTGCCCCGACGCCGGAGGCGTCAACGAGCTGCAGAGCCCTCGACGTAGTCGGCGTCCTGCTGCTTCCACGAGAAGTGGGAGCGCAGGACCTTGCCGGTGGCCTCGATCGGGTGCTGGGCCTCCTGCTCGCGCAGGGCGAGGAACTCGGCGGCGCCGTTGTCCTGGTCGTCGATGAACCGCTTGGCGAAGGTGCCGTCCTGGATGTCGGCGAGGACGGCCTGCATGCGCTCCTTGACGGAGGCGTCGACGACGCGGGGTCCGGAGACGTAGTCGCCGTACTCGGCCGTGTCGGAGATGCTCCAGCGCTGCTTGGCGATGCCGCCCTCCCACATGAGGTCGACGATGAGCTTGAGCTCGTGGAGCACCTCGAAGTAGGCGATCTCGGGCTGGTAGCCGGCCTCGGTCAGGGTCTCGAACCCGGCCTGCACGAGGTGCGACATGCCACCGCAGAGCACGGCCTGCTCGCCGAAGAGGTCGGTCTCGGTCTCCTCGGTGAAGGTCGTCTTGATGACGCCGGCGCGGGTGCCGCCGATGGCCTTGGCGTAGGAGAGGGCGAGGTCCCAGGCGCCCTGGGTGGCGTCCTGCTCGACCGCGATGATGTCGGGGATGCCGCGCCCGGCGACGAACTCGCGGCGCACGGTGTGGCCGGGTGCCTTCGGGGCGACGAGGAGCACGTCGACGCCTGCCGGGGGCTTGACGTAGCCGTAGCGGATGTTGAAGCCGTGGCCGAAGACGAGCGCGTCGCCGTCGACGAGGTTGGGCTCGATCGACTCGGCGTACACGTGACGCTGGACCTGGTCGGGGGTCAGCACGACGATGACGTCGGCCTCCTCCACGGCGTCGGCGACGTCGAGGACGCGCAGGCCCTCGGCCTCGGCCTTCTCGCGGCTCTTGGAGCCCGGGGCGAGGCCGATGCGGACGTCGACGCCCGAGTCGCGCAGGTTGAGGGCGTGCGCGTGCCCCTGGCTGCCGTAGCCGATGACGGCCACCTGCTTGCCCTGGATGATGCTGAGGTCTGCGTCGTCGTCGTAGAACAGCTCGGCCACTGGATTCTCCTGGTGTCGTGGTGTGGGTCGGGGGGTCAGGCGCTGTGGTGCCCCGGCACCGTCCGCAGCGTGCGGTCGGTGATGGAGCGGGCGCCTCGTCCGATCGCGACGCGACCGGACTGGGCGATCTCGCGGATGCCGAACGGCTCGAGCACGTTGAGCATGGCCGTGAGCTTGCCGGAGTCGCCGGTGGCCTCGATGGTGACGGCGTCCGTGGACACGTCGACCACCTTGGCGCGGAACAGCTGGACGGTCTCGAGCACCTGGCCGCGGGTCTGCGCGTCGGTGCGGACCTTGATGAGCATCAGCTCGCGCTCCACCGCGGAGGAGGAGTCGAGCTCGACGATCTTGAGGACGTTGACGAGCTTGTTGAGCTGCTTGGTGACCTGCTCGAGGGGCAGCTCGTCGACGTTCACGACGATCGTCATGCGAGAGATCTCGGGGATCTCCGTGGGGCCGACGGCGAGGGAGTCGATGTTGAACCCACGCCGCATGAACAGGCTCGAGACGCGCGCGAGGACGCCGGGCGTGTTCTCGACCAGGACGCTGAGGGTGTGCTGGGTGGTCATGCCGTGTGCCCTGCCTCTCGGTGCCGGTCGCTCACAGGTCCTCGTCCTCCCACTCGGGCGCGAGGTCGCGCGCGATCTTGATGTCGTCGTTGCTGGTGCCGGCGGCCACCATCGGCCAGACCATGGCGTCGCGCTCGACCACGAAGTCGATGACGACGGGCCGGTCGGTGATGGCCATGGCCTGCTCGATGGTGGCGTCGAGCTGGTCGGGGCTGTCGCAGCGCAGACCGACGCAGCCGTAGGCGTCGGCGAGCTTGACGAAGTCGGGGATGCGGCGCGCGCCGATCGACTCCGGGCCCGTGTTGAGGTCGGTGTTGGAGTAGCGGCCCTCGTAGAAGAGGGTCTGCCACTGGCGCACCATGCCGAGCGAGGAGTTGTTGATGACGGCGACCTTGATCGGGATGCCCTCGAGCGCGCAGGTGGCGAGCTCCTGGTTGGTCATCTGGAAGCAGCCGTCGCCGTCGATGGCCCACACGACGGAACCGGGCAGCCCGACCTGCGCGCCCATGGCGGCGGGCACGGAGTAGCCCATGGTGCCGGCGCCACCGGAGTTCAGCCACTGGCGGGGACGCTCGAAGTCGATGAAGTGCGTGGCCCACATCTGGTGCTGTCCGACGCCCGCCACGTAGGTGGCCTCGGGGCCCGCGATGGCGCTGATCCGCTCGATGACGGTCTGCGGCGCGAGACCCTCGCCGGGCGTGTCGTACGCGACCGGGAACTTGTCCTTGACGGCGAGCATCTGCTGGCGCCAGGCCGTGTAGTCGCCCTTCGTGCCGGTCTCGTCGGCCTGCTTGCGCAGCGTGACGACGAGGTCGGCGATGACCTCGCGGCAGTCGCCGACGATCGGCACGTCGACCTCGCGGTTCTTGCCGATCTCGGCCGGGTCGATGTCGGCGTGGATGACCTTGGCGCCGGGCGCGAAGGTCTCCAGCTGTCCGGTGACGCGGTCGTCGAAGCGGGCGCCGAGCGAGATCAGCAGGTCCGACTTCTGCAGGGCGGCGACGGCGGCGACCGTGCCGTGCATGCCGGGCATGCCGAGGTGCAGCTCGTGGCTGTCGGGGAACGCGCCGCGCGCCATCAGCGTGGTGACGACGGGGATGCCGGTGAGCTCGACCAGCATGGCCAGCTCGGCCGCGGCGTCGGCCTTGATCACGCCGCCGCCCACGTACAGGACGGGCCGCTCCGCTGCGGCGATGAGGCGTGCGGCCTCGCGCACCTGCTTGCCATGGGGGCGCGTGGTGGGCCGGTAGCCCGGCAGCGCGAGCTCGTTCGGCCAGTGGAAGGTGGTGGTGGCCTGCAGCGCGTCCTTCGCGACGTCGACGAGCACGGGTCCGGGGCGGCCGGTGCTGGCGATGTGGAACGCCTCGGCGACGACGGTGGGGATGTCGGCGGGGTCGGTCACGAGGTAGCTGTGCTTGGTGATCGGCATCGTGATGCCGCGGATGTCGGCCTCCTGGAAGCCGTCGGTGCCGATGAGGCTCGACGACACCTGGCCGGTGATCGCGACGATCGGCACGGAGTCCATGTAGGCGTCGGCGATGGCGGTGACGAGGTTCGTCGCGCCCGGGCCGGAGGTGGCCATGCACACGCCGACGCGGCCCGTGACCATCGCGTAGCCCTGCGCCGCGTGGCCCGCGCCCTGCTCGTGACGCACCAGCACGTGGCGGATGCTCGAGTCGAACAGCGGGTCGTAGGCGGGCAGGATCGCGCCGCCGGGGATGCCGAAGATGACCTCGACACCCGCGTGCTCGAGCGACCGGACGAGGCTCTGGGCGCCCGTCAGCGTGTCGCTGCTCGGCCTCGTGACCACTTCCGTCATCGCTTCGTCCTCATCTCGTCTGGTCGTGCCCGGTGGGTGTGCTGCGTGCTCGTCGGCCCCGGCGTGGCGCCGGCCGGCGTCCTGTCCCCTCGCATGAAAAAACCCCCCGGCCAATGATGGCGCACGGAGGGTGACGCGAGACGGCGGGTCGTCGCGTCAGTCGTCTACGACAAGGCGGGTGAACGGCACCTCGACAGTCTCGCCCTCCCACGGGGCGTGGTCAAGTTCTGAGACAGGTCGTACCAGCATCCGGACGGCATGGGTGGGGATCAGTGGTGGTCGTGGCGTCATGGGTGCACTACCGCAGGTGGTCTCGTCGTGCTGGTGCGCTGCCGCAGGGGTCGTGACCTTGCTGGTGCGCTGCCTCGGCTGGCGCTGGGTGTGGTCTCCGAAAGGGCCTCGACCGGGCGGTTGGCAGCAGCGTCGGGTTGGGCACTCGGGCTGTGGGTCGCGTGGGACGCAAGGATCTGCGTTCGTGCGTGAGACTCCAAGGCTTCTGCGTTTCCTACGGGATCCCGTCACCAACGCAGAAGCGTTCGACCTTCTACGCGCGAATGAAGAATCTTGGGTGCCCTTTGCGTCGGGGTGGGCAGCGCTTCTCCCTTCTCGTGGCACGGTCCACGAGAAGGGAGAAGCACTGACACGCCTGACCCCGCCGGCGGTGGATATGCCACCTGTAGAGCGCTCCGAAGGTGGCAGATCCACCGATGGGACGCAGAAACGCAGATCCTTGAGTCCATCCCGAGTGCAACCCGCAGCCCGAGACCCCAGACCAGCACGCTCGCCAACCGCCCGGTCGAGGCCCTCTCGGAACGCAGCTCCACGAGAAACCGCGCCGACGCAGCCCCACCTCGAGTCGAAGCCGCGCGGACGCAGCCCCACCCGAGGGAGAACCCACGCCGACGCACCCGCAGGTCGAAGGAAGTCCCACCCTCACCAGGGCGAGACGGCGTAGTCCTTGAGGAAGACGCCGTGCACGTCCTCGCCCGCCTCTCCGCGGACGATCGGGTCGTACACGCGGGCGGCGCCGTCGACGAGGTCGAGGGGGGCCTTGAAGCCCTCCTCGGCCAGCCGGACCTTGGTGGTGTGGGGGCGTTCGTCGGTGATCCAGCCGGTGTCGACGGCCGTCATGAGGATCCCGTCGGTCTCGAGCATCTCCCCCGCGCTGGTGCGGGTCAGCATGTTCAACGCCGCCTTGCTCATGTTCGTGTGCGGGTGGCCCGGTCCCTTGTAGCGGCGGGAGAACTGGCCCTCCATCGCCGAGACGTTGACGACGTAGGTGCGGCGCGCGGGTGAGGCGGCGAGCGAGGGGCGCAGCCGGCTGATGAGGATGAACGGGGCCGTCTGGTTGCAGAGCTGGACCTCGAGGAGCTCGAGCGCGTCGACCTCGGAGACCGTCTGCACCCAGCTGTTGGTGTCGACGACGTCGGGCACGAGGCCGCCCGCGTCGATGCGGTCCAGGTCGGCCGACCCCGCCGTCATCGCCTCCTCGAGCCGCTCGGAGAGCCGGTCGGCGGTGGCCGCGTCGGCTGCCAGCACGGGGTGCGACTCGACCGAGCCGACCAGGGCGGCCGGGTGCAGGTCGCTCGTGTGCCCGAACGTGACGAGCTCCGGTCCCCCGGTCTCCTGGCTCAGCCCGGGCGGCAGCGGCACGCCCTCGGACTCCGCCAGCGGGCCGTAGGCGCCCGGCGACCGCCGGACCGTCTGCGCCGCGTTGTTGATGATGATGTCGAGATGGCCGCGCGCCGCGAGGTCGTCGGCCAGCCCGACCACCTGGGCGGGGTCGCGCAGGTCGATGCCGACGACCCGCAGCCGGTGCATCCAGTCGGCGCTGTCGGGCAGGCTGGCGAACCGACGCACGGCGTCGCGCGGGAAGCGGGTGGTGATGGTGGTCTCGGCACCGTCGCGCAGGAGGCGCAGCGCGATGTACATGCCGATCTTGGCCCGGCCGCCGGTGAGCAGCGCCCGACGCCCGGTGAGGTCGGTGCGTGCGTCGCGCTTGGCGTGGCTCATGGCCGCGCAGTCGGGGCACAGCTGGTGGTAGAACGCGTCGACCAGCGTGAACTTGCGCTTGCAGATGTAGCACCCGCGGGGCACCTGCAGCACGCCTGCCGTCGCCCCGCGCGCGGTCGACGTCAGCGCGATGCCGGCCGTCTCGTCGTCGATGCGCTGCGCCGAGCCGGTCGCCGTGCGCTCGACGACCTCGCGGTCGGCGGCGGCGGTCGCCGCTCGCGCGGCCCGACGCCGCTGCTTCTTGACGTCCTTGTAGAACGCGCCGCAGGCACGACGCAGCGCCACGTACGCCTCGTCGTTCTCGCCCAGGAACTGCGCCTCCCCGAGGACCTTCAGGGCGGTCGCGAGCTCCTCGTCGGTGAAGTCGGGCACTACCCGGTGACGGCGCCGTGCGCCGCGGAGCTGACGAGCTTGCGGTACTTCGCGAGCACGCCGGAGGTGTACTTGGGCGCCGCCGGCTCCCAGCCGACCTTGCGCCGCTCGAGCTCGTCGTCGTCGATCTCGACCTCGAGGGTGCGGTTGGCGACGTCGAGCGTGATCGGGTCGCCGTCGCGCACGAACGCGATGGGGCCGCCGTCGACGGCCTCGGGGGCGACGTGGCCGACGCACAGGCCGGTGGTGCCGCCGGAGAAGCGGCCGTCGGTGAGCAGCAGGACGTCCTTGCCGAGACCGGCGCCCTTGATGGCCCCGGTGATGGCGAGCATCTCGCGCATGCCCGGTCCGCCCTTGGGGCCCTCGTTGCGGATGACCACGACGTCGCCGGAGGTGATCGTGCCGTCCTCCAGGGCGTCCATCGCGGCGCGCTCGCCGTCGAAGACGCGCGCGGTGCCGCGGAACACGTCGGAGTCGAAGCCGGCGCTCTTCACGACGGCACCCTCGGGCGCGAGCGACCCGTGCAGGATCGTGAGCCCGCCGGTCTTGTGAATGGGGGCGTCGAGCGGGCGGATGATGTCGCCGTCGAGGCCGAGGTCGATGTCGGCGAGGTTCTCGGCCATGGTCCGACCCGTGACCGTCATGACGTCGCCGTGCATGAGCCCGGCGTCGAGCAGCGCCTTCATGATGACCGGGATGCCGCCGACCTTGTCGACGTCGTTCATGACGTAGCGGCCGAACGGCTTGAGGTCGCCGAGGTGCGGGACCTTGTCGCCGACGCGGTTGAAGTCGTCGAGGGTGAGCGGCACGCCCGCCTCGCGGGCGATCGCCAGGAGGTGCAGCACGGCGTTGGTGGAGCCGCCGAGCGCCATCACGACGGTGATGGCGTTCTCGAAGGCCTCGAGCGTCATGATGTCGCGGGCGGTGATGCCCCGGCGCAGCAGCTCGACGACGGCCTCGCCCGACTTGGCGGCGTAGTCGTCGCGACGACGGTCCGGGGCGGGCGGCGCGGCCGAGCCGGGCAGGCTCATCCCGAGCGCCTCGGCGGCGGACGCCATCGTGTTGGCGGTGTACATGCCGCCGCAGGCGCCCTCACCGGGACAGATCGCCCGCTCGATGCGGTCGACCTCCTCACGCGTGATGAGCCCCTTGATGCAGGCGCCGACGGCCTCGAAGGCGTCGATGATCGTGACGTCCTTGCCGTCGACGTTGCCGGGCATGATCGAGCCGGCGTAGAGGAACACGCTGGACAGGTCGAGGCGCGCGGCGGCCATGAGCATGCCGGGCAGGCTCTTGTCGCAGCCGGCCAGCAGCACCGAGCCGTCGAGCCGCTCCGCCATCATCACGGTCTCGACGGAGTCGGCGATGATCTCGCGGCTGACGAGCGAGAAGTGCATGCCCTCGTGGCCCATGCTGATGCCGTCGGAGACGCTGATGGTGCCGAACTCCAGCGGGTAGCCGCCGGCCGCGTGCACGCCCGTCTTGACCGCCTTGGCGAGCCGGTCGAGCGAGAGGTTGCAGGGGGTGATCTCGTTCCAGCTGGACGCGACGCCGACCTGCGGCTTCGGCCAGTCCTCGTCGCCCATGCCCACCGCGCGCAGCATGCCGCGGGCGGCGGTCTTCTCGAGACCGTCGGTGACGTCGCGGCTGCGGGGCTTGATGTCGACGCCGGGCTCGGGCGTCGGGGCGGGGCGGCGTTCGGGGGTCTCGCTGGACATGGGCTGATCCTACGACCGGGCGGCTCGGCGGCGTCCGCTGGTCAGGTCGCCGCATCGTCGGCCCGCACGAGCAGCCGCGCAGCGAGGTGACGCAGCCGCTGCTCGTCGTCGCGGCGCGCCACCTGGAGCCTTGCGCTCATGGCCTGCGGCGTGATCCCCAGCTCCTGGGCAGCGGCCCGCTGCGTCGCGTGTCGCTCGAGCACGTCGACCGCCTGCTGCCCGTCGGCCGACCGGTCGGCGACGAGCCGCGCCAGCACCTGCAGCGCCGTCTCGGCGTCGACGCCGGCCTCCTCGTCACGACCCGTCCCGACGTCGAGGGCGACGCCTGCGGGGCAGCGCGCCGCGCGCTCGACCGCCGTCCGCGCCGCGTACAGGGCAGGGCCTCGCGCGGCCCGCACCGACGTCGGCACGGGGGTCTCGACGTCACCGACGCCGATCCCGATCCACCAGCGCTGCGTCCGGGCGACCAGCGCCACGACGTCGACCGCGGCCACGGGATCGTCGACGAGGGCCTGCACCTCGTCGCCGACGGTGCGCTCGAAGCCTCGCACCGTCGGCGTCGCATCCAACGCGCGCAGGAGGTCGGGGACCGCGTCGGCGGCCTGGCGGCTTCGGCGCTGGTCGAGGGTGAGGGCGAACATGACGTCACCCTATCAATGCTTGAGACTTGATTCACGTGTATCAAGCATGAGGACTTGATGTGTCGTCACGTCCGGGAGGACGTCCGAGGCTCGTGGCACGATGACGGCGGAGAGGAGCACCATGACCGACCGGCCCGCCGACCCCTCGGCCGACGCCCCGTCCGGGTCCACACCGCCCGTGGACCCTCCCGTCGAGGCGATCGAGGTCGAGCTGAGCATCCTCGCGGAGGCCCGCAACGAGGTAGGTGCGGCCGACCACAAGGCTTCGATGGTGCTGGCGGTGCTGGGCATCGGCTTCGGAGCGCTGCTCGCCGGGCTCATCGCGCGCGACTGGAGCCCCACCGAGCTCGACGTCCCCGGGCGGACGGTCTGGTACGTCGGCGCCCTGCTCGCCGCCGGCTCGGTCGGCGCGGCGGCGCTCGCCGTGTGGCCGCGGTTCACCGTGCCGCCGCCCTCCCCCCAGGTCTACTACTGGGGCCACGTCGCCGCGTTCGGCTCGCGGGAGGCCCTCGACGCCTCGCTCGACGCCCAGCCGCCGACCCTGCCGGCACGGACCCGGCACCAGCTCTACGAGCTGTCGCGGATCGTGGCGCGCAAGTACCACTGGGTGCGCGTGGCGATGCGTCTGGCGGGGGCGTCGGTGCCGTTCTTCGTCCTCGCGGCGCTGGTGGGCTACTGACCCGGCGCGGGGGGCGTGAGCACGGTGCCGTGCAGCAGCAGGTCGTGCGCGTGCAGGACGGCATAGGCGCCGCTACGACGCAGGTTCTGCGAGACGGCGGAGGCGCTGATGCCCTCCTCGTCGGCGAGGTCGGCCTGGGTCCGACCGTCGAGCACGCCGCGCAGCAGCCGTCGCGACCGCGGCAGCATGCCGCTGACGATCTCGTCGCGCAGGAGCAGGAAGGCGTCGACGTGGGCGGGGTCGGGGTGCTCGGGGGCGCGCGGAACCCCGTCGGCGACGACGTACCAGGTGCGCAGGGTGCGGTCGCGGCCGGTCTCCCGCGCCTTCGCCTCGTTGATGGCGTCGCGGGCGGCCCACCAGCCCGGACCGTCCTGGAGCAGTCCGACGGCACCGTGCCCGAGGTGCTGCACCGGCCCCACGCCGATGCCGGTGCGGGCGTCCAGCTGCTCCGGGAGCTCGAGGCGCAGCAGCAACGACGACCTCAGGGCCTGCTCGACGGTCGCGTAGCGCGCCTGCGCCTCGTCGCCGACCGTGGGCTCGAGCGGCTGCTCGGCGGGCACGGACCGGTTGACGGCGGCCAGCGCGTCCGTGAACGCCCGGTGCACCCAGACGCGGTCGGCGTGCCGGCGCGAGCCCACGAGGTCGACGATCATCGTCACCCGCGTCGACAGCCCCGTCATGAAGATAAGTCTATGCCTTCAGGTAAGACAGAACCTGTTCCTGACATCATGGCCTCATGCACATCGCCTGGGCCGTCGGGAAGACCTTCGCGCACCACGACCCCGACCTCCCGCTGCTCACCGCGGCCATGACCGCCCGCGGCCTCGACGCGCAGACCGCCGTCTGGGACGACCCGGACGTCGACTGGGGCGCCTACGACCTCGTCGTCGTGCGCTCCTGCTGGGACTACGTGCCACGGCGCGCCGAGTTCCTCGCATGGGCCGACGCGGTGCCGCGGCTCGCCAACCCCGCCGCCGTGCTGCGGTGGAACACCGACAAGACCTACCTGCGCGCCCTCGACGAGGCAGGCGTGGCCGTCGTGCCCACGGCGTGGTCCGTGCGGTCCGTCGACGACCTGCCGGCGGCCGAGGAGTGGGTGGTGAAGCCGACCGTCTCCGCCGGCGCGGCCGACACCGCCCGCTGGAGCGACCCGGAGCAGGCCGTCGCCCACAGCCGTCGCCTGCTCGACTCCGGTCGCGCCACCATGACGCAGCCCTACGTCGACGCCGTCGACACCGAGGGCGAGACCGGCATCCTCCTCTTCGGAGGCACCGTGTCGCACGCCTTCCGCAAGGGTGCCCTCCTCACCCGCGGCGACGACCCCCGCAGCCTCCCGGAGCTGAAGGAGGACATCGGGCCGCGTGAGCCGTCGGCCGACCAGGTGGCCTTCGCCCAGCACGCGGTGCACGTGGCGCGGGAGCTCACCGGCCACGAGCTCCTGTACGCCCGGGTCGACGTCGTGACCGGACCCGACGGACGTCCGCGCCTCATGGAGCTCGAGCTGACCGAGCCGTCGTTCTTCCTGCCGCACACCGCGACGGGCGCCGCGACCTTCGCCGACGCCCTCGTGGCACGGCTGTCGGGATGAGGACCACGCGGTCGAGTTCCGCCGAACGCGTTGCGGACGGCCCCGCGAGCGGGCAGGATCGTCGCCCGTGAGCCAGACCCCGGGCCTCGTGCGCTTCCACGACGTCATCAGCGCCGACGGCACGCGGCTGCGCGCCTGGACCAACGACGCCGACGGACCGACCGTGCTGCTGTGCAACGGCCTCGGCACCAACCCCTACGCCTGGCCGACCCTGCTCAACCCCGACTGCGGCGTGCGGGTCGTCTCCTGGAACCACCGCGGCGTCGGCGGCTCGGCACGTCCGGCGGACGGTCGTGTCGACCTCGACTCCTTCGTCGAGGACGCGCTGGCCGTGATGGACGACGCGGGCCTGGAGTCGGCGCCCGTCCTGAGCTGGTCGACCGGCGTGACGGTGGCCTTCGAGCTCGCCGGGCGTCACCCGGAGCGGGTCGAGGGCATCCTGGCCGTCGCCGGCGTCCCGGGCAACACCTTCGGGACGATGCTCGCTCCCCTGCACGTCCCGCCGTTCCTCGCCCGACAGCTGATGGTCGGCCTCGCCCGGGTGACCACGGTGACGGGTCACGGTCTTGCACCGGTGACCCGCAGGCTGCCCTGGACCCGTTCGACGACGGACCTGCTGCGCCGAGCACGGCTCATCGACCCCGCCGCCGACACCGCCGACCTGCAGGCCATGGTGAAGGAGTTCTTCACCACGCACCCCGCCTGGTACGCCCGGCTCGCCCTCGGCGTGTCCAAGCACGCACGGGTGCGCCTCTCCGCCATCGACGTGCCGACCACGTTCGTGGCGGGACGCTGGGACGTGCTCACCGGGGCCCGCGACATGTACACCGCCTCGCAGAACGTCCGCAGGTCCCGCTTCCGCGAGCTCGACGCGACCCACTTCATCCCCGTCGAGCACCCCGACGTCGTGCTCGAGGAGCTGCAGCTCCTCCTCGAGCGGATCGAGGCGCTGCGCGGGACGTGAGACCGTCCGTCGTCAGGCGGGGTCGTCGGCCCACGACGTGCGACCGTCGCCGGTGATCGGGATCGCCGGCCCCGGCGTGACGCGAGGGCGGAACGTCGCCTCGCCCAGACCCCGCACGCGGGCGAGCCACTCCCGCGCGCGCCGACCGCCCTCGCTGACGACGTAGCCCTGCACGTCGAGCCCGGCCGCCACCCCGAGGTCGACGGTGCGGGCGGCGTAGACGCCCTGGGTGACGACGATCGCGGTGTCGGCCTCGAAGACGTCGCGGGCGCGTCGCATGGTGTGCCACGTGCTGAAGCCGGCGTAGTCGGTGAACACGTCGGCGGCCGGCACGCCGGCCTCGAGCACCGCGTCGCGCATGGCGTCGGGCTCGTTGTAGCTCGGCGTGCCGTTGTCGCCCGAGACCAGGATCTTCTCGACCAGCCCCCGGTCGTAGAGCTCGAGGGCGGCACGCACGCGCTGCTCGACGGGGCGACCGAGCGAGCCGTCGGGGTACACGCCGGCGCCCGGGACGATCGCGACCTGAGCCGGGTCGAGGTCGTCCGGCTGACGGGTGATCCGCTCGGACGTGCGACCCACGACCAGGAGGTTCGCGACCACGACCAGCGCGATGCCAACGACGCCGAGGGCGAGGACCGAGATCACCAGCACCCGCGACCACGACCTCGGTCGTCGGCCGACGTCCTCACCCTCGTGCGTCGTCACGGGGTGCTCAGGCGAGCTTCTCGAGGATCAGCTCGCGCACTCGCCCGGCGTCGGCCTGGCCGCGCATCTCCTTCATGACGGCACCGATGAGCGCGCCGGCCGCCTGGACCTTGCCGTCGCGGATCTTCTGCGCGACGTCGGGGTTCGCGGCGATCGCGGCGTCGACGGCCGCTCCGAGCGCACCGTCGTCGGAGACGACCTCGAGCCCCCGGGCGGACACGACCTCCTCGGGCGAGCCCTCGCCCGCCAGGACGCCCTCGAGCACCTGGCGCGCCAGCTTGTCGTTGACCCGACCCTCGTCGATGAGCGCCTGGACGCCGGCGACCTGCTCGGGCGTGACACCCAGCTCGTCCAGACCGACGCCCGCCTCGTTGGCACGTCGGGCCAGCTCGCCCAGCCACCACTTCTTCGCCGCGGCCGGCGTGGCGCCGGCCGCCACTGTCGCGACGACCAGCTCCAGCGCCCCCGCCCCCACGGTGTCGCGCATGTCGAGGTCGGAGAAGCCCCACTCGGCCTGCAGCCGCTTGCGACGCTCTGCCGGCGGCTCCGGCAGGGTGCCGCGCAGCTGCTCGACCCAGTCGCGTGACGGCGAGACCGGTGCGAGGTCGGGCTCGGGGAAGTAGCGGTAGTCGTCGGCGTCGGACTTCGGGCGTCCCGGCGAGGTCGAGCCGTCGGCCTCGTGGAAGTGCCGGGTCTCCTGCAGGATGCTCTGGCCGGCGTCGAGGACGCCCGCGTGCCGTGAGACCTCGAAGCGCACCGCGCGCTCCACCGAGCGGAAGGAGTTGACGTTCTTCGTCTCGCTGCGGGTGCCCAGCGTCGCGGAGCCCTTCGGCTTGAGCGAGAGGTTGACGTCGGCGCGCAGCGAGCCCTGGTCCATCCGGGCATCGGAGACGTCGAGCGCCACCATGAGGTCGCGCAGGTGCTGGACGTAGGCGCGGGCGACGGCAGGCGCCTTCTCGGCGGGCACCTCGATCGTGCGCGTGACGATCTCGATGAGCGGGATCCCGGCGCGGTTGTAGTCGAGCAGCGAGTGGTCGGCGCCGTGGATGCGGCCCGTCGCACCGCCGACGTGCAGCGACTTGCCGGTGTCCTCCTCCATGTGGGCGCGCTCGACCTCGATGCGGAAGGTCTCACCGTCGACGTCGAGGTCGACGTAGCCGTCGAACGCGATCGGCTCGTCGTACTGCGACGTCTGGAAGTTCTTCGGCATGTCGGGGTAGAAGTAGTTCTTCCGCGCGAACCGGCACCACTCGGCGATCTCGCAGTTGAGCGCGAGCCCGATGCGGATGGCCGACTCGACGGCCTTCGCGTTGACGACGGGCAGCGCCCCCGGCAGGCCGAGGCACACCGGGCACACCTGCGTGTTCGGCTCGGCGCCGAACGTCGTGGCGCAGCCGCAGAACATCTTCGTGTTCGTGCTCAGCTCGACGTGTACCTCGAGCCCGAGCACGGGGTCGTAGCGCTCGATCGCCCGCTCGAAGGGGACGAGCGCGGGGGTGGTCTGCGTGCTCATCGGGCGGCTCCCGCGTCGATGTCGGACAGGACGGGTGCGTCGACGAGCCGCTCCAGGGCGGCTCCGACGTTGTACAACCGGTCGTCGGCCTGCGCCGGGGCGAGCACCTGCACGCCCACGGGCAGGCCGGTGTCGCTGGCGAGCCCGACGGGCAGGCTGAGCCCGGGCACGCCGGCCAGGTTGGCCGGGATCGTCGCGACGTCCTCGAGGTACATCGCGAGCGGGTCGTCGCTCTTCTCCCCCAGCCGCCAGGCCGTCGTGGGCGCCGTGGGCGAGACGAGCACGTCGACCTGCTCGAAGGCGGCCGCGAAGTCGCGCGCCACCAGGGTGCGCACCTTCTGCGCCGAGCCGTAGTAGGCGTCGTAGTAGCCGCTCGACAGCGCGTACGTGCCGAGGATGATGCGGCGCTTGACCTCGTCGCCGAAGCCGGCGTCGCGGCTGGCCGCCATGACCTGCTCGGCACTCGCGAGCTGGCCGTCGGGCGTGACCCGCAGTCCGTACCGCATGGCGTCGAAGCGGGCCAGGTTGCTCGAGACCTCGCTCGGCATGACGAGGTAGTAGGCGGCGATGCCGTGCTCGAAGCTCGGGCACGAGACCTCCACGACCTCCGCCCCGGCCTGCGCGAGCAGCTCGACCGTCTCGTCGAAGCGCTGCTGGACGCCGGGCTGGAAGCCCTCCCCGCCCAGCTCCTTGACCACGCCGACCCGCAGTCCCGTGACGTCGCCGCGGCGTGCGGCGTCGACGACCGACGGCACCGGGGCGTCGAGGCTGGTGGAGTCGCGCGGGTCGTGGCCGGCGAGCACCTCGTGCAGGAGGGCGGCGTCGAGCACGGAGCGGGCCATCGGACCGACCTGGTCGAGGCTGCTCGCCATGGCGATGACGCCGTACCGCGAGACTCCGCCGTAGGTCGGCTTGACGCCCACGATGCCGGTCATGGCGCCGGGCTGGCGGATCGAGCCACCGGTGTCGGTGCCCAGCGCGAGCGGTGCCTCGTAGCCGGCGACGGCAGCGGCCGACCCGCCGCTCGAGCCGCCGGGGATGCGCTCGGTGTCCCACGGGTTGCGGGCGGGCTTGTAGGCGGAGTGCTCGTTGGACGAGCCCATCGCGAACTCGTCGAGGTTGGTCTTGCCGAGGATCGGCAGCCCGGCGGCGCGCAGCCGCGAGACGACGGTGGCGTCGTACGGCGGCACCCAGCCCTCGAGGATCCGCGAGCCGGCCGTCGTGGGCTGGCCGACGGTGTTGATGAGGTCCTTCACGGCCACCGGCACGCCCGCCAGCGTCGGGAGCGTCTCGCCGGCGGCGCGGCGCGCGTCGACGTCGGTCGCGGTGGCCAGCGCCCCCTCGGGGTCGACGTGCAGGAAAGCGCCGAGCCGGTCGTCGACGTCGGCGATCCGGTCGAGGTGGGCCTGCGTGACGTCGACGGACGTCAGGCTGCCGTCGCCGAGCGCCTCGGCGATCTCGGCGGCCTTCAGGCGGATGGGGTCGCTCATGTCAGTCCTCCCCCAGGATCTGCGGCACGAGGAAGCGCTGCTCCTCGCTGGCCGGCGCGCCCGCGAGGGCCTCGTCGGGCGTGAGACCGGGGCGGACGACGTCGTCGCGGAAGACGTTGTCGATCGGCACGGGGTGGCTCATGGCGGGCACGTCGGCGCTCGCGGCCTCCTGGACCGCGGCGACGTGGTCGAGGATGGCGGGCAGCTCGGCGCCCAGCCGATCGAGCTCGTCCTCGCTGAGCGAGATGCGCGCGAGGTTCGCCAGGTGGGCGACGTCCTCACGCGAGATGGCCGACGACATGCGTCTCCCTTGCGGCTGGGGTGCGGGTACCGACCCATCGTAGTGAGGAGTCACCTCACGTTCACCGGCCTCCCCTACGCTGCGCGTCGTGCTCGAGACCCTCAGCCCCGTGCAGCTCTCCGCCTTCTCCGTCGACGACTCCGACGACGACGACCCCGTCCTCCTCGACGCCAGCGGCCTGGCCGTCGACACGTGGCGCGAGGGCTACCCGTACGCCGAGCGTCTGGACCGCGACACGTACGAGCTGGAGAAGCGTCTGCTGCAGATCGAGCTCATCAAGCTGCAGAGCTGGGTCAAGGAGTCGGGGCAGCGCCTCGTGCTGCTGTTCGAGGGACGCGACGCGGCCGGCAAGGGCGGCACCATCAAGCGCTTCACCGAGCACCTGAACCCCCGCGGCGCGCGGGTCGTCGCGCTGGTCAAGCCGACCGACCGCGAGCAGGGCCAGTGGTACTTCCAGCGCTACGTCTACCACCTGCCGACGTCGGGCGAGATCACGTTCTTCGACCGCTCCTGGTACAACCGGGCCGGCGTCGAGCGGGTGATGGGCTTCTGCACGCCCGAGCAGTACACGGAGTTCCTCAAGCAGGCCCCCGCGTTCGAGAAGATGCTCGTCAACGACGGCATCCACGTCGTGAAGTTCTGGTTCTCCGTGTCGCGGGCCGAGCAGCTCACGCGATTCACGATCCGCCAGATCGACCCGGTGCGTCAGTGGAAGCTCTCCCCCATGGACCTCGCGTCCCTCGACAAGTGGGACGCCTACACCGAGGCGAAGGAGGCCATGTTCCGCCGGACGGACACCAAGCACTCCCCCTGGACCGTCGTGAAGAGCAACGACAAGAAGCGCGCCCGTCTCGAGGCCATGCGCCACGTGCTGCACCGCTTCGACTACCCCGGCAAGGACCACGACGTCGTCCGCACCCCCGACCCCCTCGTCGTCGGCGCCGCCGCCGACCTCTTCGACCCCGACTCCGCCGACGTGGACTGAGCGCGTCTCCGGCTGGGGCGCGCTGCCTGCGGTCGTCGTGACCTTGCTGGTGCGCTGCCCGCGTGGGTCTGTGCTTGCGGCTGCGCCGCCGCAGGGGGTCTGACCTTGCTGGTGCGCTGCCTCGGCTGGCGCTGGGTGTGGTCTCCGAAAGGGCCTCGACCGGGCGGCTGGCGACGGCGCTGGGTTGGGGTCTCGGGCTGCGGGTCGATGCTGGGTGTGGACGCAAGAAGCTGCGTTCGTGCGTCGGAGGTCAAGGATGCTGCGTTTGCTACGGGATCCCGTCACCAACGCAGAAGCGTCCGACCTCGAACGCACGAAGGAAGAATCGTGGGTGCCCTTGGGGGTGGGGCGGGCAGTGCTTCTCCCTTCTCGTGGCACGGTCCACGAGAAGGGAGGATCTCTGCTCCGTCTGACCCCGCCGGCGGTGGATCTGCCACCTGTAGAGCGCTCAGAAGGTGGCAGACCCACCGTTGGGACGCGCGAACGCAGAGTCGTGGCCCGAGAACGCAGAAACGAAGAATCGTGCGTCCAAAGGCGAGCTCAGGCCAAGCCCCGAGACCCGGAGCCGGCCCCAGGCCCACTGCCGGTCGAGGCCCTTTCGGAGGCCACCCCCAGCGCCAGCCGAGGCAGCGCACCAGCAAGGTCACGACCCCCTGCGGTAACGCACCAGCAAGGTCACGACCCCCTGCGGTAACGCACCAGCAGGCCGGGACCCCCGCAGGCAGCGCACCAGCCAGCCCACGACGACCCTGCCGCGAACCGGCCGGACTCAGCCCTCGGTGGGCGCCTCCTCCGTGGTCGCCTCGTCGGCGGTGGCCTCGTCCCCCGCGTCAGCGTCCGGCTCCTCGCGCGGAGGGCCCTCGGCGAGCAGCGTCTTGAAGGCTGCCTCGTCGAGGATGGGGACGCCGAGCTGCTCGGCCTTGTCGGCCTTGGAGCCGGGGTTGTCGCCGACGACGACGTAGTCGGTCTTCTTGCTCACCGACCCGGCGGCCTTGCCGCCGTGCTCGAGGATCGCCTCCTTGACGGAATCGCGGGTGAAGTCCTCGAGGGAGCCGGTGACGACGATCGTCAGCCCGTCGAGCGTGCCGCCGCCGGTGGACGCCGCGCCGGGACCCGGGTGGTCCGGTATCGCGAACCGGACGCCGGCCGCGCTCCAGCGGTCCAGGATCTCCTGGTGCCAGTCGACGGCGAGCCACTCCAGCAGCGAGTCGGCGATGATCGGGCCGACACCGTCGACCTGCGCGAGCGTGTCGCGGTCGGCCGCGCGGATCGCCTCGAGGGAGCCGAAGTACTGCGCCAGCGCCCGTGCTGCGACCGGGCCGACGTGGCGGATCGACAGTGCCACGAGCTGGCGCCAGAAGTCCTTCGTCTTGGCCTTCTCGAGCTCGTCGACCAGCGTGAGGGCCTGCGCCGACGGGTGCAGGACGCGGTGGTTCTTGCGCACGCCCGCGGCCCGACGCTCCGCGGGCGACGCGTCCTCGAAGCCGGGCGGGTAGGTGACCTCGACCCGCTGGAAGGGTGCACGTCGTACCGGCTCGCCCGTCCGCTCGTCGATGCGGGGCTCGCCGGTCTCGGCGTCGCGCACGACCACCTCGATCGGCACGAGCGTGTCGAGATCGAGGTCGAACAGACCCGCCTCGCTACGCAAGGGCGGCTCCTCCGGCACCGTCGGCTGCGTGAGCGCGGCGGCCGTGACCTCGCCGAGCGCCTCGATGTCGAGCGCACCCCTCGACCCGACGTGCTCGACCCGGCCGCGCACCTGCGCCGGGCAGGTCTGCGCGTTCGGACAGCGCAGGTCGATGTCGCCCTCCTTCATGGGCCGCAGCGGGGTGCCGCACACCGGGCAGTCGTCGGGCATGACGAACTCGACCTCGCTGCCGTCGCGCAGCTCCGCGACCGGGCCGAGGACCTCGGGGATGACGTCGCCGGCCTTGCGCAGGACGACCGTGTCACCGATGAGCACGCCCTTCTGCCGGACGACGTCCTTGTTGTGCAGCGTGGCCTGCCGCACGACGCTGCCGGCGACCTGCGCCGGCTCCATGACGGCGAACGGCGTGGCCCGACCGGTGCGGCCCACGGAGACGACGATGTCGAGCAGGCGGGTGTGCACCTCCTCGGGCGGGAACTTGTAGGCGATCGCCCAGCGGGGCGCGCGACTCGTCTCGCCGAGCTCCGGGTGCAGCGCGAGCTCGTCGACCTTGACGACGACACCGTCGATCTCGTGCTCGATGGCGTGCCGGTCCTGGCCGAGCTCGGCGACGCGGGCGAGGAGGTCGTCGACGGAGTCGTAGACCCGCGAGTGCGGGCTGGTGGGCAGACCCCACGACCCGAGCAGGTCGTAGACCTCGCTCTGTGCCGCGACCGGCGGACGCTCCCACGCGCCGATGCCGTGCACGTAGAGGGACAGCGCCTCGATCCGCGCCTCCCCCGCCTCGCGCTCGAGCCCGTCCTTCTTGCCCAGCAGCTGGCGCAGGCCGCCGCTGGCCGCGTTGCGCGGGTTGGCGAACGCCGGGAAGCGTCGGGCGGCGGCGGCCTCGGCCCGGTCCTGCTCGACCCCTCGCCCGGTCATCTCGGCCACGACCCGCTCGCGCAGGTCGGCCTGGAGCGCGTTGAGCCGCTCGAACGCGGCGACCGCGATGAAGACCTCCCCGCGGACCTCGACGATCGGCGGGTGTCCCTCGCCGTCGAGCCGCCGCGGCACGCCGGGCAGCCGCACCGCGTTGGTGGTGACGTCCTCGCCGACCCTGCCGTCGCCGCGGGTCGCGGCGCTGACGAGCCGGCCGTGCTCGTAGCGCAAGGAGAGCGCCAGGCCGTCGATCTTGACCTCGGTGAGCCACCGGACGTCGCGCCCCGCCGAGGCACGCGTCTTCTCGCACCACGCGGTGAGCTCCTCGGGCGAGAAGACGTTGTCGAGGCTGAGCATGCGCTCGGCGTGCTCGACCGGCGCGAGCTCGGAGCTGCGGGCAGCGCCCACCGAGAGGGTCGGCGAGTCCTGACCCTGGACCTCGGGGTGCAGCCGCTCGAGCGCCTCGAGCCGGTGCATCCAGCCGTCGTAGGTCTGGTCGTCGACCCGGGAGTCGTCGTCGCCGTAGTACGCGTCGCGGGCCTCGTTGATGCGCTCGACGAGCTGCTCGGCCTCGGCACGCGCCTGGTCGAGGGTCAGGTCCAACGGGTTCTGCGGGGCCTCGGTCACGTCGTTCATCCTAGGACCGACCTCCGACGTCCACCCCTCGTCGACGAGCCGACGGACGCGCCGCGGGTGCGACGTCGGCAGCGACCTGACACGGTGGACGCATGAGCCCCCGACGCCTCGTCCCGATCGTCCTCGGAGCCCTGCTCGTCGTGGCGGGGCTCGTCGGGTTCTTCGTCCTCGACGGGCTCGCCGCCGACCTCGCGTGCGGGGTCGCCGTGGTGGTCGGCATCGCCGTGGTGCGTCTCGGGTCGCGGCCCGACCCTGACGAGATCGTCTAGCGCGACCTCAACGTGCCAGTCCCACGGCCTCCGCGAGCACGCGGCGCGCGAAGGCGGGCGACGCGCCGGCGAGGCCGCAGGCCGGCGTGACCACGACGCGGTCGTGCCAGGCGTCCTCGCCGAACCCGAGCCGTCCGGTCCAGTCCTCGATCCGACGCCGGGCGGCGGCTGGGTCGAACGCGACGTCGGTCGACGGCAGCGCCCCGACCCAGAGGTCCAGCCCCGCCTCGAAGGCCTCGGCCCAGGCGTCCGCTGCACCGCTGGTGGCCGCCTCGACCAGGCCGAGGTCGAACGCGACGGCGTCGAAGCCGGCTCCGCGCAGCAGGGAGACGGGGACCGCGGGCGCGCAGCAGTGCGCCACCGGCGTCGCCCCGGCGTCGCGGACGGCGTCGACGACGAGCCGCAGTAGCGCGTCGGCCTCGGGCAGGTCGACGGTGCGGTAGCGGCCGAAGCCGGACGACGTCGGCACCTGCGCGGCCAGCACCGCGGGCAGGGCCGGCTCGTCGACCTGCACCACGAGCGGCGAGCGCGGGAAGCGCCGACGCAGCGACGCCACGTGGTCGCCCACCCCCGACGCGAGCGCGTGCGCGAGGTCGCGCCGTGCCCCGTGGTCGGACAGGACCTTCTCGCCCCGCTGGAGCTCGACGGTCGCCGCCAACGTCCACGGTCCGGCCACCTGCTGCTTGACGGTGCCCTCCCGGTCCTGGGCGACCTCCTCGAGGACGTCGAGGTCCTGCGCGAGCAGGGAGCGGGCCCGACGGTGGTCGACCCCCGAGGCGTCGAGCAGACGCCACCCGGCGGGCTGGAGGTCGGCGCCCAGGCCGTCGAGCACGGCGAGCGACCTGCCGACCATCTGGGCGGCGACGCCACGCGCCGGGAGCTCGGGCACGAAGACGAGGTCGTCGAGCGTGCCGAGCACCATCGCGGCGCTCTCGGCGTAGTCCTCGCCGGGCAAGGAGCCGATGCCGGTCGCCCTCACCTGCCGTCCCCGACGCCGACCTCGACGCGCGACGTGGCCGTGATGGTGGCGGAACCGACCACGCGGGTGCCCACGTAGACGACGACGGCCTGACCGGGCGCGATGCCCTCGGCGGGGTCGTGCAGCCGCACCCGGACGAGGCCGCCGTCGACCTCGACGACGGCGCGGTGCTCGGCGCCGTGGGCGCGCAGCTGCACGGTGCACTCGAGCGGACCGTCCGGCGCCGGGCCGCACCAGAGCGGGCGGTCGGCCTCCAGCACGTCGACGAGGAGACGCTCGCGCGGGCCCACCGTCACCGTGCCCGAGACCGGCTCGATGTCGAGCACGAAGCGCGGCTTGCCGTCGTCGGCCGGCACGCCCAGCCGCAGGCCCCGGCGCTGGCCGATCGTGTAGGCGTAGGCGCCGTCGTGCTCGCGCAGGACGGTGCCGTCCTCGTCGACGATCGTCCCGGGGCGGGGGCCGAGCCGCTCGGCGAGCCACCCGGCGTTGTCGCCGTCGGCGACGAAGCAGATGTCGTGGCTGTCGGGCTTCGTGGCCACCTGCAAGTCGCGACGGGCGGCCTCGGCGCGCACCTCGGTCTTGACCGAGCCCCCGAGCGGGAAGTGCGAGTGCCGGAGCTGCTCCTGCGTGAGCACGCCCAGCACGTAGCTCTGGTCCTTGCCCGCGTCCTGGGCCCGGTGGAGCTCGACGTCGCCGCTCGCCCCGGTCTCGAGGAGGGCGTAGTGGCCGGTGACGACGCCGTCGAAGCCCAGCGCGAGCGCGCGGTCGAGCACGGCGGCGAACTTGATCTTCTCGTTGCAGCGCAGGCACGGGTTCGGGGTGCGGCCGGCCGCGTACTCGGCGACGAAGTCGTCGACCACCTCGTCGGCGAACTCGGTGCTCATGTCCCACACGTAGAACGGGATGCCGAGCACGTCGGCGGCGCGGCGGGCGTCGCCGGCGTCCTCGATGGAGCAGCAGCCCCGCGCACCGGAGCGGTACGACCGCGGGTTGCGGCTGAGCGCGAGGTGCACGCCGGTGACGTCGTGGCCGGCCTCGACCGCGCGCGCCGCGGCGACGGCGGAGTCGACCCCGCCCGACATGGCGGCGACGAGCCGTGCCATCAGCGTCCCCTGACGAGGGAGGCCGTGACGGCGCGATCGCGCACCTGCGGGAGCGCGGCGAGCAGCCGGTCGACGTCGGCCTCGGTGGAGGTGTGACCCAGGCTCAGCCGCAGCGACCCGCGGGCGGCGGCGTCGTCGTAGCCCATGGCGAGGAGCACGTGGCTGGGCTGCGGGACGCCCGCCTGGCAGGCCGAGCCCGTGGACACCTCGATGCCCTGGGCGTCGAGCAGCATGAGCATGGCGTCGCCCTCGCAGCCCGGGAACGTCACGTGGGCGATGTTCGGGAGCCGGTGCTGCGGACCGGGCTCCGGGTCGCCGTTGACGACGGCGTCGGGGACGGCCTGCAGGAGACCGGTGACCAGCCTCTGCCGCAGGCGCTCGATCCGCGCCGAGACCTCGGCCTGTCGCTCGACGGTGATCTCGAGCGCCCGCGCGAACGCGGCGATCAGCGCCACCCCGACGGTCCCGGAGCGCAGGTCGCGCTCCTGCCCGCCACCGTGGACGAGGGGCACGGGGGCCACCTCACGACGCACCAGCAGCGCACCCACCCCCACGGGCCCGCCGAGCTTGTGCGCGGTGACCGTCATGGCGTCGAGCCCGGAGGCGGCGAAGTCGAGCGGGAGGTAGCCGGCGGCCTGCACGGCGTCGCTGTGCACCGGGATCGCGTGCTCCTTCGCCAGCGCGACGACGTCGTCGACCGGCTGCACGGTCCCCATCTCGTTGTTGGCCCACATGGTCGTCACCACCGCGACCGACGCCGGGTCGGCCTCGATCTGCTCGCGCAGCCGCTCCACGACGACCCGTCCCTGTCGGTCGACGGGGGTCGTGTCGATGCGGGCACCCTCGTGGGCGGCCAGCCACGTGACGGGGTCGAGCAGGGCGTGGTGCTCGATCGAGCTGAACAGCACGCGGTCGCGGGCGGGATCGACGTCGCGTCGGGCCCAGTACAGGCCCTTGATGGCCAGGTTGTTCGCCTCGGTTCCCCCGGAGGTGAACACGACCTCGGACGGGCGGGCGCCGAGGCACTCCGCGATCACCTCGCGCGACTCCTCCACGACCCGCCGCGCGGCGCGGCCCGAGGCGTGCAGGCTCGACGCGTTGCCCGTGCGGGCCAGCTGCTCGGTGAGCACCTGCGCGGCCTCGGGGTGCATCGGCGTGGTGGCCGCGTGGTCGAGGTAGACCACGGAAGCCGGCGCGCTGTTCTCGGACGTCATGACGTCACCAGGGTAGACCGGCGCGCCACCGCGTCGTCGCGCGCTGGCGGCGACGTCGCGCTCACCGCCCGCAGACGTCGGCCAGCGCCCGCGCCGCGTCGGTGAGCTGCTCGTCGGTCACCGAGCGCCCGAAGGTGAAGCGCACCGCCGTCTGCGCCACCTCCGACGGCACTCCCATGGCCACCAGCACGTGGCTCGGCTCGTCGCTGCCGGCGTGGCACGCCGACCCGCTGGAGCACACCACACCGCGGCGCTCGAGGTCGAGCAGCACCGACTCGCCCGACCGTCCGGGGAGCACGAACGACGCGTGCCCCGGGAGACGACGCACCGGGTGTCCCGTCAGTGCGGCGCCCGGGACCGACTCCAGCACCGCCGCGACGAAGCGGTCGCGCCGCGCCGCCACCTCCGCCGCCGACGTGCCGGCCGAGCGCGTGAGCCGCAGCGCAGCCGCGAGACCGACGGCACCCGCCACGTCCTCGGTGCCGGAGCGTCGACCGCCCTGCTGGCCGCCGCCGTGGACGAGCGGCTCGACGCGCACGCCCCGACGCACCCACAGCATCCCGACGCCCTTCGGTCCGCCGAGCTTGTGCGCCGAGAGGCTGAGCGCCTGGACGCCGAGCACTCCGACGTCGAGCGTCAGCCCGTCGTGGTCGGGCCAGGCCGCCGACTGGACCGCGTCGGTGTGGAACGGGACCCCGTGTCGCGCCGCCACCTCCGCCAGCGCGGCGACCGGCTGGACGGTGCCGACCTCGTTGCTGGCGTGCTGCACGCTCACCACGGTCGTGTCGTCGCGCAGCACCGCAGCCAGGTGGCCGGGGTCGACGAGACCGTCGCCGTCGACCTCGAGCTCGGTGACGTCGTAGCCGATGCGGCCGAGCCAGCGGGCAGACTCCAGGACCGCCGGGTGCTCGACGGCGCTCACGACCACGTGGCGTCCCCGCGGCTGGGCGAGTGCGATGCCCTTGACGGCCGTGTTCGCCGCCTCGGTCCCCCCAGAGGTGAACGTGACCTCGCCGGCGCGCGCACCGAGAGCCTCGGCGACGTCGGCGCGCGCCTGCTCCAGGCCGGCACGGGCGGCGTCGCCGATCTCGTGGTGGCTCGACGGGTTCCCGAACGCCGGACCGAGGTAGGGGCCCATGGCGGCGAGCACGTCGCGGCGCAGCGGCGTGGTGGCCGCCTCGTCGAGGTAGATCACGTCGCCGGTCCCGCCACCTGCGACCCGGCACCTCCGGCCCCGCCGACCTCGACGTCGAGCCCGAGGTCGAGCGCGCGGACGGAGTGGGTCAGGGCACCGACGCTGATCACGTCGACGCCGGCGCGCGCCACCTCGCCGACAGTCTCGAGCGTGATGCCGCCGCTCGCCTCGACGATCGCGCGACCCGCGACGAGCGCGACCCCCGCCCGCAGCTCGTCGGGCGTGAAGTTGTCGAGCATGATCGTGTCGACACCGCCGGCCAGCACGGCCTCCACCTGGTCGAGACGGTCGACCTCGACCTCGACGTGGGTCGTGTGCGGCAGCTGCTCGCGCGCCTGACGGATCGCGGCGGTCACGTCGTCGACGAGCGCGAGGTGGTTGTCCTTCGCCATCACGGCGTCGGAGAGCGAGAAGCGGTGGTTGCGCCCGCCACCGCAGCGGACCGCGTGCCGCTCCAGCGCCCGCAGCCCGGGCGTGGTCTTGCGGGTGTCGACGATCCGGACGCCCGTCCCCTCGACCGCCTCGACGTACCGGGCCGTGAGGGTCGCGATGCCGCACAGGCGCTGGACGAGGTTGAGGGCCACGCGCTCCCCGCGCAGCACGGCCCGTGCGGGGCCCACGACGGTCGCCAGGACGTCACCCGCGGCGAACGGTTCGGCGTCGGCGCGCAGGACCTCGACCACGGCCGCCGGGTCGACCGCGGCGAACGTCTCGACGAGCACGTCGCCGCCGGCCATGACGCCGGCCTCGCGGGCCACGACCGACGCTCGGGCAACGGCGGTCGCCGGCACGAACACCTCCGACGTGAGGTCGCCGGACGGCGCGTCCTCGTCGAGGGCGAGGTCGACGACACGTCGCACCTGGCGTCGGGTCAGCACGCGGCACCTGCCGTCGCCCCGACTCGACGCGGAGCGGTGGTCCGGGCGAGCACCACGGCACTGTGCCGGGCCACCGGCCCCGGAGCGGGAGCGTCGGTGCGGAAGTGACCACCGCGCGACTCCCGACGCTCCAGCGCCGAGACGACCAGCGCCCGCGCAACGGTGCGCAGGTTGGCGTCCTCGACCGCCTTCACGTCACCACCCGAGGGGACGCTCGTGTCGACCCGCTGCAGGGTCTCCACCGCGTGCCGCAGTCCGACCTCGTCGCGCCGCAGCCCGGCCGTGTCCCACAGCAGCCGCTGCAGGTCGGTCCGGATGAGCGGCAACGGGTCGTCGGTGTCCGCGGAAGGCACGAGGACGGGTGCCGCCCAGCTCTCGTCGACGTCGTCGGCCGCACGCGGCGCGGCCACCGCGGCCTCGACCACCCGCCGTCCGTACACCGCCCCCTCGAGCAGGGAGTTCGACGCGAGCCGGTTGGCTCCGTGCAGCCCGTTGCAGGCGACCTCGCCGACGGCCAGCAGACCCGGCAACGACGTGCGTCCCCAGAGGTCGGTCCGCACGCCGCCCATGAAGTAGTGGGCTGCCGGGGCGACGGGGACCGGCTCGCGGCCCCAGTCGAGCCCGAACGAGCGCACCGACGCGTCGATGGTCGGGAAGCGGCGGGCGAGGAAGTCGGCCCCGAGGGCGGTGGCGTCGAGCAGCACCGGCGCACCGCCCTGGCGAGCCATCTGCTCCGCGATCCCCCGCGCCACGACGTCACGAGGGGCGAGCTCGGCGTCGGGGTGGACGTCGAACATGAACCGGTGGCCGTCCGCGGCGCGCAGGACGGCACCCTCCCCCCGCACGGCCTCGGACACGAGCGGACTGCCCGGGACCGCGAGGGCGGTCGGGTGGAACTGGTAGAGCTCGAGGTCGGCGGCGACCGCACCCGCACGCAGCGCCATCGCCAGGCCGTCGCCCGTAGCGACGGCGGGGTTGGTCGTGTACGGGTAGAGCTGCCCTGCTCCCCCGGTGGCGAGCAGCACCTGGTCACCGTGCAGCACCGTGCCGTCGAGGAGCACGACGCCCCTGACGACGCCCCCGTCGACGACGAGGTCGACGGCCATCGTCCGCTCGCGCACGTCGACGTCGCTCGCGCGCACCCTCTCGACCAGGGCGTCGGAGATGGCCGCACCCGTCGCGTCGCCACCGGCGTGCAGGATCCGCCCGTGGGAGTGGGCGGCCTCCAGGCCCCGGGCCAGCTCGCCCTGGTGCACGTCGAAGCGCACTCCGCGCCGCACGAGGGCGGCGACCGCGTCGGGACCAGCGGCGCAGAGCACCTCCACGGCCGCCTCGTCCGACAGCCCGGCACCGGCGGCCAGCGTGTCGGCCACGTGCGACGCGACGCTGTCGGCGGGGTCGGTGACCACCGCCACGCCGCCCTGCGCCCAGCTGGTGTTGCTGGTGACGAGGTCGGCCTTCGTGAGCAGCGTGACCCGCACCCCGGGACGAGCTGCCGCCTCCAGCGCCGCGGTGAGTCCGGCGACGCCGCTGCCGACGACGACCACGTGCCTCACGTCAGGCACCCCTCCCCGAGACGGGGACCGGGGAGGCGTCCTTCGGTCGCGCGGCGAGCATGCGCTCCAGGGCGACCTTGGCGTCGCGCGCGACGTCGTCGGGCACGACGATCTCGTTGCGCACCTCCCCCTCGAGCAACCCGTCGAGCACCCAGGCGAGGTAGCCCGGGTGGATCCGGTACATCGTCGAGCAGGGGCACACGACGGGGTCGAGGCAGAAGATCGTGCGGTCGGGGTGCTCGGCCGCGAGCCGGTTCACGAGGTTGACCTCGGTGCCGATGGCGATCACGTCGCCGGGCTGGCTGGCCGCGACGTACTTGCGGATGAGGTCCGTCGAGCCGGCCGCGTCGGCAGCGTCGACGACCGGCATCGGGCACTCGGGGTGCACGACCACCTTGACGCCGGGGTGCTCCGCGCGCGCCTGCTCGATCTGCGCGACGGTGAACCGCTTGTGCACCGAGCAGAAGCCGTGCCACAGCAGCACCTGCGCGTCGTGCAGCTGCTCCTCGGTGTTGCCCCCGAGCGGCTTGCGGGGGTTCCACATCGGCATGCGGTCCAGCGGCACGCCCAGGGCCTTGGCCGTGTTGCGGCCGAGGTGCTGGTCGGGGAAGAAGAGCACGCGGTGCGCCCGCTCGAACGCCCACTCCAGCACCGTGGCGGCGTTCGACGACGTGCAGACGATGCCGCCGTGCCGGCCGCAGAACGCCTTGAGGGCGGCCGAGGAGTTCATGTAGGTGACCGGCAGGACCGGCACCTTGCCGTCGGCGTCGGGACCCATGCCCGTGACGGGGTCGGCGTAGACGCGCTCGAGCTCCTCCCACGCGGTCTCGACCGACTCCTCGTCGGCCATGTCGGCCATGGAGCAGCCGGCGGCCAGGTTGGGCAGGATCACGTGCTGCTCCGGCCGCGCGAGGATGTCGGCGGTCTCGGCCATGAAGTGCACGCCGCAGAAGACGATGGTCTCGGCGTCGGGGCGGGTGAGCGCGGCGTTGGCGAGCTGGAAGGAGTCGCCCACGAAGTCGGCGTGCTGCACGACCTCGTCGCGCTGGTAGAAGTGCCCGAGCACGACGAGCCGGTCGCCGAGCGCCTCCTTCGCCGCGCGGATCCGCTCGTGCAGGTCGGCGTCGTCCATCCGCTGGTAGGCCACGGGCAGCTGGCCGGGACGCACCACCGGCTCGGGCACGACGTCGTCCTCGGACGCCCCGGGGCCGTAGCCCGGCACGAGGTCGAAGAGCCACGGGCCCTCGGCGAGCTCGGCGTCGCACGTGTCGCCGGGCCGTGCGGTGACGACGTCGTGGACGGAGCCGGTGGGGACGGGACCGGTGGACAGGGTGCTGGTCATCGGATCTCCTCGGGGAGAGCCGCGCGCCGGTACAGCGCGGGCGGACGGTGGCTCGTGCCGGTGAGGTAGGAGCCGGTGGCGGTGACGGTCCCGCTCGCCAGGACCTGGCGGCGGAAGTTGGCGGGGTCGAGCGAGCGGTCGAGCACGGCCTCGTGCACGGCGCGCAGGTCGGCCAGCGTGAACTCGGGCGTGACGAAGGCGAACGCGATCGGCGAGTACGTGATCTTGGCCCGCAGACGCGCCAGGGCGTAGCGGAGGATCGTGTCGTGGTCGAAGGCGAGCCCGCGCACGTCGTCGGCGACGAACCACTCGACGTTCTCGCCGTCGGTGGCCCGGGCGTCCTCGTCGGGTCGCACCAGCGCCCAGTAGACGATCGAGACCACGCGGTCCTCGGGCGAGCGGTCGACCGCGCCGAAGGAGTAGAGCTGCTCGAGGTGTCGCGGCGCGAGGCCGGTGGTGCGCTCGAGCGTGTGGCGCGCCGAGGCCGCGAGGTCCTCGTCGGGGCGCAGCGGGCCGCCCGGGAGGGCCCAACGCCCCTCGTACGGCTCGCGGATACGGCGCACGAGCGGCAGCCACAGGGTCGTACGGCCCGTCGTGGGGTGCGGGCGCAGCGCGAAGATGACCGTGGACACCGCCAGGCTGACCTGGTCGGTGTCGGTGTCGACGTCGGTGCGCATCGCCGCTCCCTTCGGGTTGACCTGACCTTAACCCCACCTTCTGGTCGGCTCAACTCGAAGTGCGGCGCATCTCACCCCTCGGGCAACCGCCAGGATGGGAGTCATGCAGATCCGCCGCCTGACCGAGGCCGACGAGGACGTCATGCGACGCCAGTTCACGGAGGCGTTCGGCGCCTTCGACCCGCCGGAGCCGCCCGTCCCCCTCATCGTCGACGGCAAGCGCTGGTGGGGGGCGGAGGTCGACGGGCGCATCGTCGCGACGGCGCTCGATCGCGAGTACATGTCGTGGTTCGGCGGCGTCCGCGTACCGACCGCGGGGATCGGCGGGGTCACGGTCGCGCCCGAGCACCGCGGAGCCGGTCTGCTCCGTCCGCTGTTCACGGCCATGCTGGCCGAGGCCCGGGAACGTGGCGCGCTCGTCTCGACGCTGTACGCCACCGCGCCGGCGCTCTACCGGCGGTTCGGGTTCGAGACCGTCTCCTCGCTCGACGACGTGCGGCTGCCGACCCACGCGCTCGCCGTGGGCGGCAGCACCCCCGTGCGGCGGGCCACCTCGGCCGACGACGACGCGATCCGCGCCGTCCACGACCGCGCGGCAGCCCGCGAGAACGGACCGCTCGCCCGCACCGGACCACTCTTCACGGAGTCGCCGACCCTGCGCGTCAGCGGCGTGAGCGTCGCCGAGCGCGAGGGCGAGGTCGTCGGCTACGTGTCGTGGGACCGCGGCCGCGGGTACGGCGCCGAGGGCGAGCTGGTGGTCGGGCAGCTGATGGCCGACGACGCCGACGCGTTGCGCTCCCTGCTGAGCCTGCTGTCGACGTTCGCGTCGGTCACCCCGACCGTCCGGATCCGCACCAGCGGCGTGCCGCCGTGGCAGCACCTGCTGCGCACGGCGCACCCGGAGACGGTCTCGTCGGCCCCCTACGCGCTGGCGGTGCTCGACCCGGCCGCCCTGGCCCTGCCGCGCGTGCACCCCGGCATCGACACCCGCCTCCCGTTCTCGGTCGACGGGCGCTCCCTCACCCTTGCGGTCGCCGACGGCTCGGGGCACGTCGAGCCCACGGGCACGACGACCGGCGGCCGCACGTTCACCCGCGGCGGCCTGGCGCTCACGTTCGCGGGCGCCGCGACCTCGGCCACGCTGAGGTCCCTCGGGCACGTCGAGGGCGACCCCGCCGACGACGTCACCTGGGACCTGCTGTTCACCCGCGGCCCGGTGACGGTGCACGACTACTTCTGACCTCGTTGTCGCGCACAACGCATCGCGCCGGTCGTTCAGCGAGGCGACGGCCCGGTTCAAACGCAGCGGTGTGAGTTATCGCCTTACATCTCGGCAAGAGGCATGTTCAAAACTCGCCAGGGAAGTCACACGAGAGCAAGCGGGCTACGAAGGTTCCACCGTAGGATCCACGCGTAGCGTTGCGCGGCAGCGACGCCCGAGACAGAGCCTAGGGCAAGAGCCGAGAACGATGACCGCACACGGCCCGCTCAAGCAGTCTGGATCTCCGCCAAAGTGCATGCCATAGCGAGTGGAGCATCCGGATGATGAGGCACGCCTCGCACCTTTTCGCCGGATTCAGAGTGCACCTTCTCCAGTCGGGACACGGAAAGTCAGTTGGTCCTTGTATTGGTCAGATGGGTTCCGATGTAGCCGATGTATATCTTGCGAGTGTTTTCCAGATCTGCATAATAGTACATGCGTGGCGCATTCTGATCGCGGTGCGTCGGTGCAAAGTGCGCCGCCATGAAAATCTTTCCTGACGCCTCCACGTAGGTTGGCACTGGGAAGGTCCGCTCCCGTCTCATTCGCGAGTTATTCTGCACGGAGTCGCTTTCGTTCGGCCGGTGTCTCTGAATGGGGCATTTACGACCGACAACAGTGCTTGACCCCAGGTACATATGCAAGTTGCCACTGAAGTTCGACTCAAGACACTCCACAGCGTAATCGCGCAGTACCAGAATGTACTCCCAAAAGGCGGCGGCATACGTTCCATTTGGATCGACTGCATCGATCTGGTCAGCGCGGTCGATGGCTTTGCTGACATCCGTTAGTTCAATGTAGTCGAGAACATAGGAAAACCTCTCCCTATCCGTAAGTCTCTCGATGATCTCTGTGACGCTACCGGGCTCGGACTCCCAGGAGTTCTCAGCCTCTTCAACATAGGAGAAGCGGTCGGGCCTCTCTGCGCGCCAGCGCTCAAGAGAACGGGTCTTTTTCTCCGCGTCTCTCCGCGCCAGATCCGCCAGCGTTCGCTCGAACTGCTCAGCTTCTAGTTGCTTTCGAAGTTCGACGACCTGATCTTCCAACCTCTCGCGTTCCCCTTGTAGCTTCGAAGCGTTCTGCAGAGCCGACTTCGCGATCGTCTCCTGCTGTTCAAACTTCTCAGCGATAACCTGCAGGGCGGCCTCGTCGACATCATCGCGCCCTGCGATGCGTTTGACGACAGTTTTGAGCTTCTGCAACCACGAGGGCTCGAAATCCGAATGCTCAGCGGGAGCGGGTGTTTCCTTGACGATCTCGTCGAGAGATGGCTTTGTGATTTCGATGGGTCGGATCAGTTCGCGCTGCAACACGCGTGCTGTGCGTACGAGTTCCGAAGGGAGATCAGCTTCGAGAAGGTTGAGCCGCGGACCCGTAGCGACCGCTTTCACAAGGCGCTCGGAAAACCGAAGATTTTGGCCGAGGCCCTCACTCATGGTCCGCGACGTAAGGATTCTGTGTCGTCGCGCATCGACCCAGTCACCAAAGTCGACTCCGGGCACAAAGGTCCGGAGCGATCCGATGGGGACTGAATGAGCGGGCCCGATTCTCTCATTTAGCGTGGCCAGGGACTCTGCGTCGAGTACGAAGAAGGACGCGCACCCTACTGCGTCACGCGTGAGCGTTGCGACGGCTCTGGCCCACTTGTCAGGGGACACTCCGGGGACGGGCGCTGCCACGACGACCGATAGATCTCGATGCTCATCGGTGATGTAAGCCACTAGGTCATCGACCTCAGGTACTCGCAGCCGTCGAGGCTCAGAAAGTACTGGCACGGCGCCGTCAAAGGCATCAACCGCCTGTAGCGTATTTCTCACAACCTTCGGAGTTCCAGGTTGCGCGTGTCGACCATTTTTTCCGACGCCTTCGCTCTCAAACCAGAGCACCTGTCGCAAGCGCCGCGCTCGCGGCGAGGACATCGCGTATAAGCGCGTGGTCCAGATCCCATGCCTGTTTGTCTCGACATACTCCAGAAGCAGTCGACTCAGATGGCCGTCCACGTCTTCTTGTTCAACGACGGTGAGAGTGGAGTCAGGACCGAGGGTGTAGGTTCCTGGACCGTCCCAATCGGCCGACCGTAGAGTTTTTCGCGGGTCCCGCACCATAGAGACGAGCCAGCTACGGAACTGCTCTCGGGCTACCCGGACCGCATCCTCGCTCTCGGAGAGCCTGAGAACCGACCTATATCCAACTGCCATATCAATCTCCACTCCGCGCTTCTTGAATGCTAACCTTCCAGACATCCTCACCGGTGAGTTTTCCGCGAGACGTCACTTTTGTCGCCCGATCGAAGGTCCGGTGATGCTCACCGGAAGTCGCGCGAGCGGTGCCGACCGATGGCCCCCGCCGTCTCGGGGTACAGCGACTCGATCCGCTCGATCCGCTCCGCGCGCAGGTTCGTCGCACCCTCGACGTTCTCGACGACCCCGCGCACGACCACGCCGGCCGCGTTCTGCAGCACCCGACGGTGCTGCGCCCAGACATCGGCGAACACGACCACGTTGAGCATGCCCGTCTCGTCCTCCAGGTTGAGGAACGTGACGCCCGACGCCGTGTACGGACGCTGCTTGTGGGTGATGAGCCCGGCCACCCGGATCCGCCGACCCGTGCCGAGCGACGCGCACTCCTGCACCGCGCGGACGTCCTCGCGCACCAGCAGGGGACGCAGGTGCACGAACGGGTGGTCGGTGGGTGAGATGCGCGTGGCCCACAGGTCGGCCGTGGTCAGCTCGACGTCGCTCATGCCCGGCAGCATCGGCGGCGGCGCCTGCACGGCCGTGCCCTCCAGCAGGTCGGGCGCGTCGGTGTAGCCCGCGTTCCACAGCGCCTGGCGTCGGCTGAGGCCGAACACGTCGAACGCCCCTGCCGTGGCCAGGGCCTCCATCTGCGCCACCGACAACCGCGTGCGGCGCACCACGTCGGCCATGTCGGTGAACGCACGCTCCGCCCGGGCCGCCACGACCCGCTCGGCGTCGGCCTGCCCGATGCCCTGCACCTCCGTGAGCCCCAGCCGCACCGCGTGGTGGCCGTCGCGCCGGTGCTCGGCCAGCCGGGCCTGCAGCACGTCACGGGCCTGCGTGTCGTCGAAGTCGCCCGTCGGGGGCTGCTCACGGTGGGTGCAGGTATCGAGCCCGGTCGGGGCACCGGCCCCCTGGCCCGCGACGAGGAGCTCCAGGTCGGCGTGGACCTGGGAACGGGCGATGCAGGGTCGGCGGACCTCCACCCCGTGCCGGCGGGCGTCGGCGGTGAGCGACTGCGGGGAGTAGAAGCCCATCGGCTGCGAGCGCAGCAGCGCCGCCAGGAACGCCGCCGGGGCGTGCAGCTTCAGCCAGCTGCTCGCGTACACCAGCAGCCCGAAGCTGAGCGCGTGGCTCTCGGCGAACCCGAAGTTCGCGAACGCCTGGATCCGCTCGTAGATCCCGTCGGCGGTCTCCCCCGTGATGCCGTGGCGCTGCATGCCGGCGTACAGGGTCTCGCGCAGACGCTCGATCCGCTCCGTCCCGCGCTTGGAGCCCATCGCCCGCCGCAGCAGGTCGGCGTCATCACCCGTGCAGTCGCCCACCGTCATCGCGATCTGCATGAGCTGCTCCTGGAACAGCGGTACGCCCATCGTGCGCTCCAGCACCGGCTTCAGCAGCGGGTGGATGTAGTCGACCGGCTCCTTGCCCAGCCGGCGACGGATGTACGGGTGCACCGCCCCGCCCTGGATGGGGCCCGGGCGGATGAGGGCGATCTCGATGACGAGGTCGTAGTACGAGCGCGGCCGAAGACGCGGCAGGGTGCCGATCTGGGCCCGGCTCTCGACCTGGAACACGCCCACCGAGTCCGCCAGGCAGAGCATGTCGAAGACTCCGCGCTCCTCCTTCGGGATCGAGGCGAGGTCCCACCGCTCCCCCGTGTGCTCGGCCAGCAGGTCGAACGTGTGCTGGATCGCCCCGAGCATCCCGAGGCCGAGCAGGTCGAACTTGACCAGACCCATCCACGCGCAGTCGTCCTTGTCCCACTGCAGCACGGTGCGCTTGTCCATGCGGGCCCGCTCGATCGGCACCACCTCGCCCACCGGTCGCTCGGTGAGCACCATGCCACCGGAGTGGATGCCCAGGTGGCGAGGCGTCTTCAGCAGCTGCTCGGCGAGCTCGCGCACCAGCGGCGGCAACGGGTGGTCCTCGGCCGTCTCGACGGCCCGCCACGACTCGATGCCCTTGCTCCACGCGTCCTGCTGACCCACCGAGTAGCCCAGCGCCTTGGCGACGTCGCGGACGGCCGAGCGGGGCTGGTAGCTGATGACGTTCGCCACCTGGGCGGCGTTGCGCCGGCCGAACTGGTCGTAGACCCACTGGATGATCTCCTCCCGACGGTCGGCGTCGAAGTCGACGTCGATGTCGGGCTCCTCGTCGCGGGTGGCGGCCAGGAAGCGCTCGAACGGCAGGTCGTAGAGCATCGAGTCGACCGCCGTGATGCGCAGCGCGTAGCAGACCGCGGAGTTCGCGGCCGAGCCACGACCCTGGCACAGGATCCCGCGACGTCGGGCCTCGGCGACGATGTCGTGGACGATGAGGAAGTAGCCGCAGAAGCCCTTCGCCTCGATGACGGCCAGCTCCCGCTGCAGCCGCTCCTCGGCGCGGTCGCGGTCGTGCGCGTAGAGCTCGTCGGCACCCCGGCGCACCAGCTCGCGCAGGTACTCCATCGGCGTGTACCCGGCGGGCACCTCGGTCTGCGGCAGCCGCGGGGCCGCTCGCCGCAGGTCGAACGCCGCGGCCCGGGCGACGTCGACCGAGCGCGCCACCGCACCGGGGTACCGGCCGAACCGGGCCTGCATCTCCGCGCCCGAGCGCAGGTACGCCTGGCCCGACGCCGCCAGCCAGCCGTCCATGTCGGTGAGGCTGCGGCGGGCCCGGACGGCTGCCATCGCCTGGGCCAGCCGGGTGCGTCCCGGGGTCGCCGCGTGCACGTTGCCGGTGGCCACCACGGGCAGGTGGTGCTCGGCGGCCAGCCCCGCCAGCACGTCGTTCACGGTGGAGTCGGTCGGCCCGCCGTGGTGGGTGAGCTCGACGTCGACCGCGTCGGCGCCGAACAGGTCGACCAGACGGCGCAGTGCGCGGGACGCGTCGGCCGGGCCGCCGGTGGCGAGCGCCTGGCGCACGAAGCCCTTGCGGCAGCCGGTGAGCACGTGCCAGTGCCCGCGGCCCTGCTCGGCCAGCTGCTCGAGGTCGTAGACCGGTCGGCCCTTCTCGTCGCCGGCCAGCTGCGCCTCGGTGATGGCGGAGGCCAGCCGGTGGTAGCCCTCCACACCGCGGGCGAGCACGAGCAGGTGGCTGCCCTCGGGGTCGGGCACCCCCTGCTGCGGTGCCGTGAGGCCGAGCGACAGCTCCGCGCCGAAGACCGTCGGCAGACCCAGCTCCTGTGCCGCCTCGGCGAAGCGGGCCACACCGTAGAAGCCGTCGTGGTCGGTCAGGGCCAACGCCTCCAGCCCGAGGTCGACGGCCTGCTCGACCAGGACCTCGGGTGCGCTGGCGCCGTCGAGGAAGCTGAAGTCGCTGTGGCAGTGCAGCTCGGCGTACGGCACGGTCGGCGCCTGGTCCGCGCCGTCCTGCCACCGGCCGCCACCGTCCGTGGCGCCGGGAGCCCGGTAGCGCGCGCGCTTACGGCTGAACGCGGGACCGTCCCCGCCATCGGGGAAGCGACCGTCGACGGGGTCGGGTGCCAGGTCCTCGGTGCCGGGCACCGGGCCGCGCCGGTCGGCACGCCGGTCCTGCGGGAGGGCGTGCGCCGGACGTCCGGAGAGCCGCGCCTCGAGCTCGCGCCAGGTGACGTCGGGGTTGTTCCAGCCCATCAGCGCCTCCCCCTCCCCCGCTGAGCGTGACGTTTGCGGGGTGCGGACGCGCTCACGGCCCCGCGAACGTCACGCTTAGCGGGGAGGGGGGGCGTGAGGCGGTCAGTCATAGCGGGCCTCGGTCCACCAGGTGCCGTTCTCGACGACCATGAGCCAGGCGGTCCCGTCGACACCGACCACCTGGAAGCGGGCCACCCGACGGGCGGCGGCCTCGTCCCACCAGAGCTCGTCGACGGGCCAGGGACCGGCCCACGACGCGACGGGACGCCACTGCTCGTCGCCCGTGGCGCGGAACCGCACCGGCTCGCAGCTGATCGCCCCGCGGCCGTCGACGCCGACCACCCGGTCGCCCGGTCCGACGACCTGGGCCGGCCTCGGGGCGGCGTACACGGTGGCCGGCGCCGGCGGCGGCACCGACCCGGGCCACGGGGCACCGACCGCCCGGGCCGGCTGCGCCTGCTCGCCCCACGTCGTCAGCAGGCGGCGGGCAGCCGGTGCCCGACCACCCTGGACCTGGGCCGCGAGCACCCCGTCGTGCCCGACCAGACCCTGCACCCGGGCGATCCCCCGCTCGACGCGCTCGTCGTCGGCAGCCCGGGTGCCGGCCCCGAACAGCACCGGGGCGTGCTCGCCGACGGGCGCGACCGTCTCGGGCACCAGCCGCACGCCGCCGACCGGTCCGGGCAGCACCGTGCCCTGCAGCTGCCAGCGCACCCGGTTGACGACGTCGACGGCACCGAACCAGCGCGGGTGCGCCCAGCGTCGGGTGGAGGCGACGACGCCGTCGACCTCGACCTCGATCCCGAGGGCGGTGCACACGACACCGCGCTCGGCCAGGCGGGCGACGAACCGCTCGGCCACCGAGCGCAGGCTGAACGCGACGGTCTCGGAGCTGGAGACCGGCGGCTCGAGCGCGAGCACGCCGCTCAGCTCGGGCGGCACGTCGCGGCGCGCGAGCAGCCGGGGATCCTGCCCCGAGGCGAGCCGGTGGAGCAGACCACCGTGCGCCCCGAACCGGGTGTGGACGTCGGAGGGCCGCAGCGCCGCCAGGTGCGCGAGGGTGGTCAGGCCCATGCGGCGCAGCAGGCTGACCACGTCGGGCGACTCGAGCACCTCGACCGGGAGCGGGGCCAGGAAGGCGGCGTCGGTGCCGGGCTCGACGACGTGGACGTCCTGCGGGGCAGCCCGGCGGGCGGCCTGCTCCGCGGCGAACAGGGTGTCGGCGACGCCGAGCCGCACGTCCCACACCGCGAGCGAGACGACGCGTTCGGCGACGACGGCCGCCGCCTGCTCCTCCCCGCCGTAGAAGCGGGCCGGCACGGGCAGCGCGCACAGCCCGGGACGCAACGGCGTGACCGCGGGGCTGAGCTCCTCGACGCCGAGCAGCACCTCCTCGAACGAGCGTGCCTCGACGTCGGGACGGTGGTCGGCCAGGTGCAGCTCGGGGCAGCGCGCCTGGGCGTCGCGACGACGCATGCCCCGCCGCACCCCCTCGACCCGCGCGGCGTGGTTGCACGCGAGCACCTGGCCGCCCTCGAGCACGGCACCGGGCTCGTCGCGCGGCAGGTCGGGCAGGGCGGCCCGCACCGGCCAGTCGGGGCACCACACCACGAGGGTCCTCATCCGGCGCTCCGCACGACCGCGGGCTCACGCCGGCGCACGGGTGCGACGTCGGGGCGAGCCTGCTGCACGGTGAGGTCGGCCGCGGGCAGCAGCAGGTCCCGGGTGCGGCGCGGTGCCGCGCCGCGGTGGAGCGCGACCGTGACCTCCCGCGAGCGCAGGTGCCCGTCGCCGGCGCCCGGGCCTGCCCAGCGGGCGGTCTCGAGGGTGAGCCGGGCGTCGCAGCGCGGCCAGTCGCCCCACGGGACGAGCACGCAGCCCTGCTTGCGCAGCCGGGCCCCGAGGCGAGACGCGTCGCCCTCGCCGACCGCCGCGGACGGGCGGACGACCACGAGACCCACCACGTCGACGAGCGCGGCCGTGACCTCCAGCCAGCGGTCCTGCGGGTCGGGCACCAGCACCGTGCGGTGCGGGTCGACGCCCATCGCGACCGCAGCCTCGACCCCCAGGTCGGGTGCGCCGACCACCGCGCACCACGTGCCGGCCGCCGACGGACCGGCCATGAGCAGCAGGGCCAGGCTGGCCGAGTCGACGCCGTACACCCCTCCGGTCTCCAGGCTCAGCAGACCCTCGAGGGCCGCGTGCGTGGGCACCGACTGGCGGGCAGGAGCGCCCTGCATCCGCTCGACCTCGCGTCGCAGCTCGGCGACGACCTCGAGGGCGGGACGGGCGGTGGACACCCCACCATGATCGAACAGATGTTCGAACGAGTCAACTGGATCGACGCACCCCGCGCCCGGTCAGCCGGGCGCGGGGCGAGCCTCAGACGTCGTCGCCGGCCTCCACCACGCCGAGCGGGATCGACCCGCCCGGGATGGCGTCGAGGAGCATGCGCGTGTAGTCCTCGCGGGGGTTCTCGAACACCTCGGACACGGTCGACTGCTCGACGACCTTGCCGTTCTGCATCACCAGCACGTTGTCGGCGATCTGCCGCACGACCGCGAGGTCGTGGGTGATGAACAGGTAGGACAGGCCCAGCTCGCTCTGCAGCTCGTTCAGCAGCGTCAGGATCTGCGCCTGCACCAGCACGTCGAGCGCCGAGACGGCCTCGTCGCAGATGACGACCTCCGGGTCGAGCGCGAGGGCTCGGGCGATCGCCACGCGCTGGCGCTGGCCGCCCGAGAGCTCGTTCGGGTAGCGCGTCATGACCGAGGCCGGCAGTGACACCTTGTCGAGCAGGTCGCGGATCTTGGCCTCGCGCTCCTTGGCCGTGCCGACGCCGTGCAGCCGCAGCGGCTCCTCGATCGAGCGGTAGATGGAGTACATCGGGTCCAGCGAGGCGTACGGGTTCTGGAACACCGGCTGCATCTGGCGCCGCAGCGCGAGCTGCTGGTCCTTCTTGCGCAGGGTCGTGATGTCGACGCCGTCGAACTCGACGCTGCCGCTGGTCGCGTCGAGCAGACCGAGGACCATACGGGCCACGGTCGACTTGCCCGACCCCGACTCGCCGACGATCGCGGTGGTCGTGCCGCGCTCGAGCTGGAAGGAGACCTGGTCGACCGCCGTGAAGTCGGTCGACTGCCCCGGCCGGCTGCCGCGGATCTTGAAGACCTTGGTGAGGTCCTTGGCCTCGATGATCGTGCCGCGGCCCTCCCCCAGCTCGTCGTCGTGGGTCGCGACCTCGGCGGCGATCTCGGCCGCCGTCTGCACGGCCTGCTCACGGACCTCGGCGCGGGCCTCCACCGACGAGAGCCGCTGCGAGGCGAGCGACGGTGCCGAGCTGACGAGCCGCTTGCTGTACGGGTGCTGGGGGTCCTGCAGGATCTCCAGCGCCGGCCCGGACTCCACGACCTGCCCGCGGTACATGACCACGAGGTGGTCGGCCCGCTCGGCCGCCAGCCCGAGGTCGTGGGTGATGAGCAGGACCGCGAAGCCCAGCTCGTCGGTGAGCCGGTCGAGGTGGTCGAGGATCTGCTTCTGGACCGTCACGTCGAGCGCCGACGTGGGCTCGTCGGCGATGAGCAGCTTCGGCCGCGCGGCCAGGCCCATCGCGATGAGCGCACGCTGGCGCATGCCGCCGGAGAACTCGTGCGGGTACTGCTGGGCCCGACGGGCCGCGTCGGGCAGTCCGGCCTCCTCGAGCAGCTCGACGACGCGGGCGTCGGCGGCCTTGCCCTTGGCGACGCCGTTGGCCTCGAGCGACTCCTTGATCTGCGTGCCCACACGCCACAGCGGGTTGAGGTTCGACATCGGGTCCTGCGGCACGAGGCCGATGGACGAGCCGCGCAGGGCGACGATGTCGGACTTCTTCGCGTGCGCGATGTCCTGGCCCTCGAAGAGGATCTGGCCACCGGTGATCCGTCCGGTGCCGGGCAGCAGGTCGATGATGGCGTGCGCCGTCGTCGACTTGCCCGAGCCGGACTCTCCCACGATCGCGACGGTCTGACCGGGGTAGACCGACAGGTTGGCGCCGATGACGGCGGGCACCACGGTCTTCTTGTCGGCCGCGAAGCCCACGTGGAGGTCCTTGACCTCCAGCAGCGGCTGGTCGGGGTTCAGGTCGCGGCTCATCGCTTCTTGGCCTTCGGGTCGAGGGCGTCGCGCACGGCGTCGCCGAGGAGGATGAAGCTGAACACGGTGAGCGCCAGCGCTCCGGCCGGCCAGAACATGGTGCCCAGCCGCTGCCCGGCCCGCACCTGGTTCTGGGAGGCCGCGATGTCGTTGCCCCAGGACACGATGCTGGTCGGCAGCCCGAGGCCGAGGAACGACAGCGTCGCCTCTGCCACGATGAACACACCGAGCGAGACCGTCGCCGTGACGATCACGGGAGCCAGGGAGTTCGGCACGACGTGGCGGAGCAGGTTGCGCCGCGGCGTGGCACCGAGCGCACGCGCGGCGTCGACGAACTCCTGCTGCTTGGTCTCGATGACGGCACCGCGGGCGATACGCGTCACCTGGGGCCAGCCGAAGAGTCCCAGGGCGAGCACGATCGCGAGGACCGACCCCCAGAAGCCACGGTCGGGCCAGACGTTGTTGAGCGCCGACAGCAGCACGATCGCGGCCAGCAGCAGCGGGATGGCGTAGAAGATGTCGCCGACGCGGGAGATGAGCGTGTCGAAGATGCCGCCGTAGAAGCCGGCGACGGCACCCGTCACGAGGCCGAGCAGGGCGACGATGAGCGTCGTGAAGACGCCGACGGCGACCGAGGCGCGTGCCCCGTAGATGACGCGCGAGTACACGTCGCAGCCCTGGCGGTCGAAGCCGAGCGGATGACCGGGCGAGGAGACCGCCAGGCTCTTGCCGGGCTGGCAGAAGCTGGGGTCGTTGCTCGTGAACAGGCCCGGCACCGCGATGACCACGGCCAGGAACACGAGGAGCACGGCCGAGACCCAGAACAGCGGGTTCTTGCGCAGCTGCTTCCACGCCTCCTTCCACTGGCTCTCCGGCGGGGCCGTGGTGTCGAGTGCGCCGACGTCGTGCAGCGGGGTGTCCTCCAGGCGGGCGAGGTAGCGCTCCTGCCCGGGACGGATCTTCGAGGGACGGCCGTCAGGCATAGCGGATCCTCGGGTCGAGCCAGGCGTAGAGCAGGTCCACGACAAGGCTGGTGAGCACGTAGACGAGCACCATGATGGTGACCACCGAGACGATGGTCGGGGTCTCGCCGCGTCGGACGGCCTGGAAGGCCAGGTTGCCGACGCCGGGGACGTTGAAGATGCCCTCGGTCACGACCGCGCCGGCCATCAGGCCGCCCAGGTCGGCGCCGAGGAACGTCACGACGGGGATGAGGGAGTTGCGCAGCACGTGGCGGCGGTTGACCTGCCCGTCGGGCAGACCCTTGGCCCGGGCCGTGCGCACGTGGTCGGCGGTGAGGTTCTCGATCACCGACGTGCGGGTCAGGCGCAGCACGTAGGCGAACGACACGAGACCGAGGACGATGGCCGGCAGCAGCAGCTCACGGAACGTCGCCTGCGAGCTGACGAGCGCCGGCAGCGCCCCGAGCTTGATGCCGACGATCAGCTGCAGCACGAAGCCGAAGACGAAGATCGGGACGGCGATGACGAGCAGCGACACCACGAGCATCGTGGAGTCGAACAGCTTGCCGCGGCGCATGCCCGCGTAGAAGCCGGCAGCCACGCCGAGCACGGCCTCGATGACGAGGGCCATGAAGGCCAGCTTGATGGTCACGGGGAACGCGCGCTGGACGAGGTCGATCACCGGCTGGCCGCTGAACGACGTGCCGAAGTCGAGGGTCACCGCGCCCTTGAGGAACAACAGCCACTGCACCAGGAACGGCTTGTCGAAGTTGTACTGCTCGCGCAGCGCCTGGTAGGTGCCCTCGGGCACGGGCTTGTCGCCGAACAGCGCGACGATGGGATCACCTGGTCGCAGGAACACCATCGCGTAGATGAGCAGCGTCGCTCCGAGGATCACCGGGATCGCTTGGAGGAGACGCTTACCGACGTACCACCACATGGGCAGGACTCCTTGTCTGAAGGGGGCGGCGGTGCCGCGACCCGTCCCGACGATACGCCGGGGCACGAGGCACCACCGAGGGACCCGGACGCACCTGTGGGGCAACACCTGAGGTGTTGCCCCACGGGTGGTCGTGCGGGCGCCGGAGCTACTTCTTGGTGATGAGGTGCAGCTCGGGCTGGTTCTGCCAGTTGAACTCGACGTTCTCGACGTTCTTCGAGGCGGCGGCAGCCACGTTCGAGTACCACAGCGGGATGGCCGGCAGGTCCTTGAAGAGGACCTCCTGGGCCTGCGACTGCAGCTCGTAGCGCTTGTCCTCGTCGGGCTCGCCGGCGATCTTCGTCATGAGGTCGTCGAACTCCTTGGAGGAGTAGTCGCCGTCGTTGGACCCGGCCTTGGTCTGGTACAGCGGGGCCAGGTAGTTGAAGATCGACGGGTAGTCAGGCTGCCAACCGGTGCGGAAGGCCGTCTTGATCGTGCGGTTCGTGACGTCGGAGCGCAGCTCGTCGAACGTGGCGTAGGCCTGGCCCTTGGCGTCGATGCCGAGGTTGTTCTTGAGCTGGTTCGCGATCGCGTCGACCCACTCCTTGTTGCCGGCGCCGTCACCGTTGTAGGCGATGACGAACGAGCCCTTGAACGGGGCGATGTCGTCGGCCTGGGCCCACAGCTTCTTGGCCTCGTCGGCGTCGAAGGTCAGCACGTCGCTGCCCGGGATGTCCTTGTCGAAGCCCGGCATGACGGGCGCGGAGAAGTCCACGGCCGGCGTGCGGGTGTCGTCGAAGATGTTCTTGGTGATCTCGGGGCGGTTGATGGCCTTGGAGATCGCCTGACGACGCAGACGGCCCTCGTCGTTGGTGCCGAAGCCGGGCAGACGCTCGGGGATGGTGACCGAGCCGAAGACCGAGCCGGGCTCGGAGATGGCCTGGACCGAGCTGTCGTCCTGGAAGGTCGACAGGGCGCTCGGGGGCACGGCGTCGAGGACGTCGAGGTCACCGGTCTGGACGGCGGTGTACGCCGTGTCCGGGTTCGTGAAGAACTTCAGCGTGACGCCGCCGTTCTTGGGCTTGCGGACGCCGTCGTACTCCTCGTTCGGGACGAGCTTGATCTGGACGTCGTGCTCCCAGGCACCCTTGCCGTCCATCTTGTACGGGCCGTTGCCGATCGGGTCCTCGCCATAGGCCTTGATGTCCTCGAACGCGGACTCGGGCAGCGGGTAGAACGCCGAGTAGCCCAGACGCGCCGGGAAGTCGGCCTCGGCCTGGTTGAGCTCGATCGTGAAGGTCTTGTCGTCGACGACCTTGAGGCCCTCGAGCGTCTTGGCCGTCGGCTTCTCGGCCTGGACGGCGTCGAAGCCCTTGATCGGGTAGAAGAAGTAGCTGTTGAGCTGCTTGTTGGTGCTGAGCGCGCCGTAGTTCCACGCGTCGACGAACGACTTCGCGGTGACCGGCGTGCCGTCGGAGAACTTCCAGTCCTTCAGCTTCACGGTCCAGGTGACGTTGTCGTCGGACTCGATCGACTCCGCGACCTCGTTCACGCTCGAGCCGTCCTTCTGGTACGAGACCAGACCGGCGAAGAGCAGGTCGACGGCGCGACCGCCACCGGTCTCGTTCGTCGACGTGGGGACGAGAGGGTTCTGGGGCTCGGTGCTGAAGTTGGTGATCACCGAGTCGGTGGACCCGGAGTCGTCACCGCCTCCGCCGCAGGCCGCCAGGACGAGGCTGCCCGCGGCGAGCAGGGCTACGCCCGCGACGCGAGTACGTCGGGAGAGACGCATGGATTCCTCCTGTGAAGATGGGTGCACGCAGTCGCGTGCGCCCCTATTGCTATCACCGGCGGACGGGCCTTCGACAGGCCTCGGAGGGGACTTCACCAACTTGCAACCTGATCAGGATGGGCCATGATGCGTGGCTCTCACGGGCCATGGACGCACGAGGGGCCCCGGACCGTGCGGTCCGGGGCCCCTCGTGGTGGAGCGGGTGGTGATCAGCCCTTGCGCGACTTCGCGGCCTCGGTGGCCTGCGGCAGGACCGTCTTGAGGTCGCCGACGACGCCGAAGTCGACGAGCTCGAAGATCGGAGCCTCCTCGTCCTTGTTGACGGCGACGATCGTCTTCGACGTCTGCATGCCGGCGCGGTGCTGGATGGCACCGGAGATGCCGTTGGCGACGTACAGTTGCGGCGAGACCGTCTTGCCGGTCTGGCCGACCTGGAAGCTGTGCGGGTACCAGCCGGAGTCGACGGCGGCGCGCGAGGCGCCCACGGCGGCACCGAGGGTGTCGGCGAAGGCCTCGACCTCGGAGAAGTCGCCTCCGGTGCCACGGCCGCCGGAGACGACGATCGCGGCCTCGGTCAGCTCGGGACGACCCGAGGCGGCCTTCTCCTTGGTGGAGACGATCTTGGCGCCCTTGGCGGCGTCGGAGACGTCGACCGAGACGGCCTCGACCGTGCCGGCGCCCGAGGCGGCCTCGGGGGCCACGGAGTTGGGCTTGACGGCGATGACCGGGATGCCCTTGGTCACCTGGGCGTCGACCGTGAAGTTGCCGGCGAAGACCGACTGCGTCGTGGTCACGGTGTCACCGTCGACCGACACGTCGACGGCGTCGGTGATGAGGCCCGACTCGGTCTTGAGCGCGACACGGGCCGCGATCTCCTTGCCCTCCGTGGTGGAGGGCACGAGCACCGCGGCGGCGGAGGCGTCGGTGACGATCTTGGTGAGCGCCTCGGCCTTGGGGCCGACGAGGTACTCGCCGTAGACGGCGTCGTCGAGCTGGTAGACCTTCTCGGCGCCGTGCTCGGCCAGCGAGGCCGGGACGTCGGCGCCGAAGACGACGGCCGACGGCTCGCCGATCTTGCGGGCGATCGTGAGGAGCTCGAGGCTGGGCTTGGTGGCGTTGCCGTCGACGAGGTCGACGAGCACGATGACTTCGGACATCTCTCTACTCCTGCTCAGACGAACTTCTTGGAGGCGAGGAACTCGACGAGCTTCGTGCCGCCGTCGCCCTCGTCGGTGATGATCTCGCCGGCCGTGCGCGGGGGACGCGGCTCGGTGGTGACGACCTTGGTCCAGGCGGCGTCGAGGCCGACCTCGGACGCGTCGACGCCGAGGTCGGACAGGTCCCACTCCTCGACCGGCTTCTTCTTGGCGGCCATGATGCCCTTGAAGGACGGGTAGCGGGCCTCGCCGGTCTGGTCGGTGACGCTCACGACGAGCTTGCCGGAGCCCTGGATCTCCTGCGTGGCGACGTCGCCGTCACGCTTGATCGTGACGCTGTCGCCGTCGACGCTGATCTCGCCGCCGAGGGTGACCGCGGGCAGGCCGAGGCGCTCGGCGACCAGGGTCGGGACGACGCCCATGCCGCCGTCGGTCGAGGCCATGCCGAAGAACACGAAGTCGTACTCGAGCTTCTCGAGCGCCTTCGCCAGCACGAGCGAGGTCGCGAAGGCGTCGGAGCCGGCGATCGCGTCGTCGTTCACGTGCACGCCCTTGTCCGCGCCCATCTGCAGGGCCTTGCGGACGGCGTCGGCGGCGTCGTCGGGGCCGACGGTCAGGACGGTGACCTCGCCGTCACCCTCCTCGACGACCTTGAGCGCCTGCTCGACGGCGTACTCGTCGAGCTCCGAGAGCAGTCCGTCGACGTTCTCACGGTCGACGGTGTTGTCGGACGAGTCGAAGGTGCGGTCGGCCGTGGCATCCGGCACGTACTTCACCGCGACGACGATGTTGGTCACGAGGACCCTCCTGTGGTCGGGGACGCGGCGTTCTACGCCGCGCTGTCGGGGACGTCCACCTTCCCACGTGGTGCTCCACGAGGTGAGGGCAGCCTTGCACGCAAGGTTACCGGCGAGTTACATACCGGGGCCAGGCGCGTCACCCATGGTATAGGTCACACGTCCGGGACACCTGTCGTCGCAGGCCTCGCGGGTCAGGATCGAGCGGGCCGGTGCAGGAGCGACGGGGCGAGCACGCCGACCGCCAGGTAGACGACCGATCCCCCGCCGTAGGCCACGAACGACTCCTTCGCGGCGGCGTTCTCGCCGCTGAAGGAGACGAGCCCGCGCAGCGGCTGCGTGAGCGGGTCGGCGACGGTCGCGACCGACTGCAGCACACCCGTCGACGGGTCGAACCCGAACGCCACGAGCAGCGCCGCGAGGGCGAGCGTGACCGACGCGACCAGGCCGAGGACGCCCAGCGCCACGCCGACCAGGCCGACGACGCGACGGGCGGTCGACGGACCCTCCTGCGGGACCGAGGGCGGCTCGGGCACGTCGTCGGTGTCGGCGTCGTCGCGGCGCGCGACGGCCGCAGCGGCCTTCGCGCGGCGACGCTCGACGCGGTCGGCGCGGCGTGCGCGCGACGGCCGCTCCGTCGGCGTCGCCTCGACGGGCTCGCCGTCGGTCACGGCCTCGGAGCCGGACTCGGGGCCGGCCGACGTGTCGGTGTCGGTGTGACGTGCCTGCGGACGATCCGTCGCGGCGGGCGCCGGGACGTCGGCCACCGCGGGCACCACCCGGGTCTCGACGACGTCGGCGGTCTCCTCCGCCGGAGCCTCCGGTTCCTGGACGGCGACGGCTCCCACCGCCTCGAGCAGCGCGGTGTCCTCCTGCGACGTCGAGGGCTCGGCCTCTGCGACGGGCTCGTCGACGGGCGGCTCGGCACGGTGGCTGCCGGGCGGGGTGGCCAGCGCGGCCCTCGCGGCCGCCTTGCTCTCCGCGCGACGGCGCGCCTTGGCCTGGGCGGCCTCCTCGGCGAGCCGCTTGCTCTCGGCACGCTCCTGCTCGCGCTCCTCGGCCTCGGCCGCTGACTGCTCGGCCTCCAGCTGCTTGACCTCCTCGGCCCACACCCGCTCGCGCTCGCGCTCCGCGGCAGCCTCCTCGCGGGCGCGTGCGCGCTCCTCGCGGGCGCGCTGCTTCTCGGCCTTCGCCTCCGCACGTCGCCGTGCACGCTCACGCTTCGCCGCGTCGCGGCGGGCCGCCTTGGCCTCCCGCGAGCCGGGTGCGGGGTCGGTCTCGGGTCGGCGCTCGGGCGTGTCGAGGGCTGCCTCGGCCCTCGCCAGCGGGTCCGGGCGCGGACCGCCGTGGGTCGCCGCGATCCACGCGAGGGAACCGGGCACGAGGTCCTCGTAGGAGCGCGTCACGCCGGGCGTCTGCGCCGGCGCGGCAGCATCGTCCGACGCAGGCGCGTCTGCCGACACCGCAGCGTCGGACGACGTGTCACCATCGCCGTCCGCCTGCGCGGACGTCGCGTCCAGACCGGCGACGATGGCGCCGGCCGTCAGGTACTCAGGATCGCCGGATGACCCTTTTTTTGGTCGGGGGGACGGCTGCCCCGGGTCCGTCGCTCACCTCCGACGAGGCGTCGGGACCGACCTGGCTCGACGGCTCGTCGGCCGTCGACCTCTCCTCGACGAACTCCGCCACGGCGGGTGGCTCGAGCTCCGCGAAGCTCGGCACCTGCTTGGCCGACTGGTTCGCCGCGACGATGTGCGCCTGGGCGACGCGTTCGGCCTCCGCCTCCGCGGCCGCCACCCACTGCATCGCGGTGGCCTCGGCCTCGGCCAGCTTCTCCTCGGCCGCGGAGCGTGCGGCAGCGACGGCCTGCGTCAGACGCTCCTGCGCGTCGAGCTTGGCGCGCTGCACGACGCGGTCGGCCTCGGCGCGAGCCTCCTCGATGCGACGCTGGGCGTCCTGCTCGGCCCGCTCACCCACGGCTCGCGCCTCGGACTCGGCCTGGGCGATCCGGGCCGACGCCTGCTCCTCGGCCTCGGCGAGCTTCCGCTCCGCCTCGACCCGGGCCTGCTCGGCCTCCTCCGCCTGACGACGCGCCGCCTCCTCGCGTGCCGCGGCTGCCGCCCGCGCTGCGTCGGCGGCCTCGGCGGCCACGCGCTCGGCCTCGGCCTGCGCCGTCCGCACGCGCTCCTCCGACACCCGCTCGGCCTCGGCCAGCTTGGCCGACGCCTGGTTGCGCTCGTCCTCGGCCTGGCGGGCGAGCTCGGCCGCCTCCGCGGTGACCCGCTCGACGTGCGCCCGTGCCTCGTCGCGCTCGCGCGCCAGCTCGGCGGCAGCCTGCTCGTGGCGCTCGGCGGCCTCCGAGGCCAGCCTCTCGGCCTCGGCCTTCGCGGCGGCCAGCTGCTCGTCGGCGGCACGCTCAGCGTCGGAGAGCCGCACCGCGATCGCGACACGCTCCGCGGCGACCTCCTGGGCGTACTTCTCGGCCTCGGCCTTGGCGACGGCGACGTGCTGGGCGGACGTGCGCTCGGCGTCGGCGACGACCTTCTCGGCCTCCAGGCGTACCTGCTCGAGCTTCGCCTCGGCCTCGGCACGCTCCTTCTCCAGCTGCTGCAGGGCCGCCTCGCGATCCTGGCGAGCGGCCTCGGCCAGCTTCTGGGCCTCGGCGCGCGCCTCGCTGATGCGGCGCTCCGCGTCCTGCTCGGCTGCGGCCAGGCGCCGCTGCGCGGCGTCCTCGGCATCGCGCTCACCCTGGGCGAGACGCTCGGCGGCGGTGCGCGCCGCCTCCTCCTCGGCCTCGGCGATACGGCGCTCGGCCTCTGCCTTCGCCTCGTCGAGACGCTCCTGCGCGGCGCGCTCGGCCTCCGCGCGGGCCGCCTCGACCCGGGCGTCGGCCTCCTGCTGCAGCTGCTCGATCTTGGCGGCGGCGGCCTGCCGCTCGCGCTCGATCTCGACCGTGACGCGCTCGGCCTCGGCACGCGCCGCACGCACGCGCTCCTCGGCGGCCTGCTCGGCCGCCCGGAGCCGACCCTGCAGCACCTCGCGCTGCTCGGCCTCGTCGGCGCGGATCCGTGCGGCGACCTCGGCGCGCTCGCGTGCGGCCTCCTCCATGAGACGGGCGGCCTCGGCACGGGCGGCGCTCACGCGCTGCTGCGCGGCGGCGCTGGCCGCGGCGAGCTTCTCGGCGAACGTGCTGGGCGCCGGAGCCTGCGCGGCCTGGTCGTCCTCGGCGGGCTGCTCCGACGTCACGGGGGTCTCCTCGGCCTGGGGGCCCTCGTCGTCCGACGGGACCGAGGCGGCCTCCGTCGTCTCCTGCTCGGAGGTCTCGTCCTGGGGTGCAGGCTGCTCGGCCTGCTCGGCGGCAATGCGCTCGGCCTCGGCCTGCTCCGCAGCAGCACGCTCGGCCTCGGCCTGCTCGGCAGCAGCGCGGTCAGCCTCAGCCTGCTCCGCCGCTGCGCGGTCAGCCTCAGCCTGCTCGGCTGCTGCACGCTCGGCCTCAGCCTGCTCCGCCGCTGCACGCTCGGCCTCAGCCTGCTCCGCCGCTGCACGCTCGGCCTCAGCCTGCTCCGCCGCTGCACGCTCGACCTCAGCCTGCTCCGCAGCAGCACGCTCGACCTCCGCCTGCTCCGCAGCAGCACGCTCAGCCTCAGCCTGCTCGGCCGCTGCACGCTCGGCCTCTGCCTCGGCGTCGGCGGTGGAGGCGGTCTCGGGCTCGGCGAGGGAGGCGGCCGTGGGGGGCGCCCAGCGGCGCGTACCCGTAGAGACGGCGACCTCGCGCGTCTCGTCGTCGGTGTCCTCGACCGCGGGCAGCGTCTGCGTCGCGTCGGACAGCGCCGCGTCGATGTGCTCGTCGTCGGCCGACGGCGTCGTCGCCTCGACGGCCGGCTGCTCGGCCGTGGCAGAGAGGTCCGCCGCCGACGTGGTGGTGTCGGGCGTGCTCGACCCGGGTGTGGTCGCGTCGGACGCGCTCGACCCGGGCGTGGGCGTGTCAGTCGTGCTCGCCTCGGGCGCGGCCGTCGGCTGCGGCGCGACGGGCTGCGGCTCGGGCTCGCTCGCCTGCGCGGCCGCGCGCTCCTGGGCCTCGATGGCTTCCTCGGCCGCCTTCAGCGCGGGCTCCGGCTCGTCGCCGTCGCGTCGGCCCCGGCGCGAGGCGTTGAACGCTCGGGCGGCGTTGCGCTCGGCGCGTCGCTTCTCGGCAGCCATCTGGCGCGCGGCGCGCTGAGCTGCCCGCTTGGCGCGTCGGTCGTCCGGCGCGCCGCGTCGCGTGTCGTCCGCGGCGGCCTCGGTGTCGCCACCGGACTGCTCCAGCATCTCGGCAGCCACCTTCAGCGGATCGGCGCGTCGACGCTCCTGCGGCTGGTTCGAACCTGAGTCGGTCATGACTACCCTTCTCGCGAGCACGGCGGCACGTCGCAGCACAGTATGCCCCATGCGTCCCTGGTGCCACAGGTGTTCCGTGGCGATGTCGAGGCGTGAGACCTCGGACCCGTCGTGAGGTCTCCCCCGCCTCGGTGGTCCGCCAGGTCACGACCCACTGAACGTGGCCTTCCCGGGACCGTTCTCGACGAAGGAGTCCATGCCGGCGCGGCGGTCGTCGGTGGCGAACAGCCCCGTGAACTCGATACGCTCGATCTCCAGCCCGGTCTGCAGGTCCGTCTCGAGACCGCGGTCGACCGCACTCTTGGCCGCCCGCAGCGCGAGGGCCGGTCCTCCGACGAAGCCACGCGCCCACGCGACGGCTGCGTCGAGCACCTCCTCCGCGGGGAGGACGCGGTCGACGAGACCGATCCGCAGCGCCTCCTGCGCGTCGACGAAGCGACCCGTGAAGATGAGGTCCTTCGCGACCGACGGCCCCACGAGCCGCGCGAGCCTCTGGGTGCCTCCCGCGCCGGGGATGATGCCGAGCAGGATCTCGGGCTGCCCGAGCTTGGCGTTCTCCGCCGCGAACCGCAGGTCGGTGGAGAGCGCGAGCTCGCAGCCCCCGCCGAGGGCGAAGCCGGTGATCACGGAGACCGTCGGCTTGCCGATGGCGGCGACCGCGCGCGTGAACTCCTGCAGGAGATGACCGTGGCGCACCATCTCCTGGTACGACATCGCGGCCATCTCCTTCACGTCGGCACCGGCCGCGAACACCTTCGGTCCGCCGTGCAGCACGACCGCAGCGACGTCGTCGCGCGTGTCCACCTCCCGCGCCACCTCGACCAGCTCGCGCTGGACCTGCGCGTCGAGCGCGTTCATGGGCGGGCGGACGAGCTGGACGAGGGCGACGCCGTCGGTCACCTCGAGCTGGACGAGCTGGGTCACGCTGGTTCCTTCCGTCGGGCCGGCGTCGTGACGCCGACCACAGGGCCGTGGCCGTGAGCATAGGAGGAGAGCCACCTGCTCCGACGCGCGGGTGAACAGGGTGCGGACCGCCTCCGAGCCACTAGCGTGTCCCCATGGTCGCTCGGGTCCCGGTGCTGGAAGTCCGTCCGTGCCTCGACCGCGGGCGGTTCCCGGCGAAGGTGGTCCCCGGCGAACCACTGACCGTCGAGGCGCTCGTGCTGCCCGACACGGTCGACGTCGGCGCCGCGGTCGTGCTCACCGCGCCCGACGGCAAGCGACGCGACCCGGTGCCCATGCGGCACCTCGGCGACCACGTCTGGTCCGCCACGGTGACGGCCGACGCGGTGGGCGCGTGGACCTACCACGTGGAGAGCTGGCAGGAGTCCCTGCGCACGTGGGCGGGCCGGGTCGTGACCGACATCGACCACGGGGCCGACCCCGAGACGGTGCTCGCCCAGGGCAGTGCGCTCGTGCTCGCGCTCGGCAACGAGGACCCAGCAGCGCTCGAGGTGGGCGACGACCTCCTCGACACCACGACACCGGCCCACGAGCGGCTCGCCGAGGGACTGGCCTACGTGGCGTCCCTGCCCGAGCACCTGGGCCGGGCCGACGTCGGCTCGACCGAGCCGCTCCCCCTGCGCGTCGACCCCGAGCGCGCCCTCGTCGGGGCCTGGTACCGCCTGGCGCCGTCGACGCCCGACGGCACGCTCGCCGACGCCACCGCACGCCTGGACCACGTCGCCGCCCTGGGCTTCGACGTCGTCCGTCTCCCGCCGCTGCACCCCACGCGCGGTCGTCCGTGGCACTGTGCCCCCGTCGTCGGGGGGCACCTCGACGTCGACCCGCGCCTCGGCACCGTCGCCGACCTCGACGCCCTCGTGCAGCGGGCGCACCAGGTCGGGCTCGAGGTGGCCCTGGAGCTGACGTGGACCGTCGCGTCCGGTCACCCGTGGCTCGAGCAGCACGCAGGCTGGTTCGTGCCGACCGGGGACGACACCTGGCGGCTGGATCCCGACGCCGAGCCCGCCGGCGTGCTCGGTCTGGTGCTGGAGACGCTCGTCGGGTGGGCCGACCGCGGCGTGGGCGCCTTCGTGGTCCAGGACGCGCACCACTGGCCGCTCGGGCTGTGGGAGCACGTGCTGCGCGAGCTCGCCGCGGCAGCACCCGACGTGCTCCTCCTGTCCGAGGGCGACGCGAGCCCCGCGCAGGCGCACGCCCTGGCGCTCGTCGGGTTCCACCAGACGACGCCCGCCCTGCACGAGGCCCTCGGGGTCGCCGACGTCGAGGACGTCCTGGCGGGCGTGGGCCGCGGGTCGGTCACGCGGACGCACCTCGTGGCCGCGCCCGGCGGCGGACGGGCCTCGACCCTGGACGACGGCGGCGCCGCCACGCGGTGCGCGTGGGCGGCGGTCGCCGCGCTGGGCAGCCCGGCCTGGGAGACGAGCAGCACCCTGGAGGAGGTCGACGGGCCGAGCTCGGAGCCCGAGCCCGACGTGGCGACGTTCCTCGGTCGCCTCAACGAGCTGCGTCGTGCGCACCCCGCCCTGCTTCGTCGACGCGGCCTCGTGCTGCACCGCGTCCACCACGCCGGTGTGCTCGCGTTCAGCCGGAGCGACGGCGAGGACACGCTGCTCGTCGTCGTCGACCTGTTCCCCGCCTTCCCCAAGTCCGTGGGCGTGCCGGACGCGCTCGGCGCGCCCGGGGAACGGCTGCAGGACGAGCTGGACGGCACCTGGCACACCCTCGACGCCCTCACGCTCGACCCGGCGCACCCCGTGCGCGTGCTGACCGCACGCCGCTGAGCGCGGCCGTCCACGCGCCGGACCCCGCTGCGTCCCGGTGACCGGCCGCGTACGGTGACGACGTGACCGCCATCCTGCGTGACGACGACCTCCACCTCGAGCCGACGAGCGGCGCGGACGGCCTGCGCGGCTGGTCCGTGGTCGTCGGCGGGGAGCGCCGCGGCACGATCGCCCTGCTCGACGAGGGCCGCGGCACCGGCTCCGTGCGCTGGAACACCGGCACCGGCGAGCAGTCGCTGGGCCTGGCCGTGCGTGCCCTGCGCCTGGTGCTCGCGCACGCGTTCGACGACCTCGCGCTCCAGAGGGTCGAGGCACGTGTCCCGGTCGAGCGCACCGGCGACGTCCGCGCGGCGTCGATCAGCGGGCTGCGACGCGAGGGCATCGCCAGGGGTGCCGGCGACTCCCCCGACCGCGCCCTGCTCGCCCGGCTGCGCGACGACCCGCCGGCCGACAGCCGCGACGGCTTCATCGCGCTGCTGAACGCCGGTCTGCCGACGAAGCGGGTCATCTCGCAGGGCGTCCTGCGCGACGGCGAAGGTCGGGTGCTGCTCTGCCAGCTCACCTACAAGCAGGAGTGGGACCTGCCCGGCGGTGTCGTGGAGGTCGGCGAGTCGCCCTCGGAGGGGCTGGTCCGCGAGCTGGAGGAGGAGCTCGGCCTCACCCTGACCGTCCACGGTCTGCTCACCGTGAACTGGCTCCCGGCCTGGCGCGGGTGGGACGACGCCTGCGTCTTCGTGTTCGACCTGGGCGTGGCCGACGCCGCGCTCGTCGACACCATGGCGCTGCAGCCGACGGAGATCGCCGGGGTGCACTGGTGCGACGCCGACACCGTCCGCACGCGCGCGACTGCTGCCGCGACCGAGCTGCTGGAGGCTCTCGCCGGGGGTGACGTCCCGCCCTACCGGGAAGCGCCGCTCGCCCCCGAGCCGCCGGTCGTCTGAGTCCTCAGGGCCCCTCGGCCTCCACCACGCCCCCGTACTGGCCGATGACGCGGGGGCGCCCCGACCCGCCGGGGATCTCGACGAGCACCTGGTGCAGGTAGCGCAGACGCCCGGACGAGGAGACCCCCGACTCCAGCAGCGCCTTCTGCGGCGAGTCGTCCGGCCAGGTCACCTGGATGCCGTCGCGCACGCGGTAGGAGTCGACCCGCTCGAGGGTGGCGAAGACGAGCGCTCCGCCGTCGGCGGTCCGCAGCGCGTGCGTGACCTTCTCGGCCTTCCACGTCTGCCCGAACCGGACGCCGTCGAGCGCGGCGTTGCGTCGCGCCGCGGTGCGCATCTGCGCACGGAAGTCGTCGTTCTCGATCGTCCGCGCCGCTGCCGTCGACGGGTCCTCGAGAGCGGCGGCGTAGCGGTCGGCGGCCTGCTGCGGCGACATGCTCATGCCCGTGGCGCTGCGGGGGTCGACCGTCAGCGCCGCGCCGTCGCGCTCCCGCAGGTCGGGCAGACGCGTGCTCAGCACCGTCTCGGGGCTTGCCACGAGGAACCAGGGGTCGACGGCCGACCCGCGCTCGAAGACCTGCACGCGGTTGACCTTCGCAGCCCGGTCGCGCACCTCGACGACGAACCAGAGCGGGTAGGCAGTGAACCGAGGCACCGCGAGCCGCTCGACCTGGTCGGAGGTGCCGTCGGACCCCACGCCGCGCGAGAGGCGCTGCGCGACGTCGAAGGACCCGGTGTCGATCGCGAGCACCGCGCCGCTCTCGACCGTCGACAGCGGCTTGGGGTCGAGCAGCTTCGCGGCCGCCTCCCGGACCTGGTCGTAGCGGCTCAGCACCTGCTCCACCCCAGCGCGGTCGATCGGGACCGTCGACGCGGGTCGGTCGTCGCGGGGGCGCGGCACGGTGCAGGACGTCAGGGCCAGCACGCAGGCCAGCAGCAGCACGAAGGGTGCGGACCGTCGGCTCATCGGTCCCGCCTCTCGTCGTCCGCCAGCTCGTCGTCGACGAGCTCGTAGTCGGCGAGCTCCTCCTCGGACACCTCGTGCTCCACGCCGTCCTCGTCGACGAACACGTAGACGACCGCCGGGGGCGGCACCTCGACGGCCGCGTTGCCCGCGCTGTCCAGGTCGGGGCCGGCCGGATCGGGGTGGGTGGAGTCGGGGCTGATGGAGTCGGGGTTGATGGAGTCGGGGCTGGTGGGGTCGGGGCCGGTCGGCTCGAGCGCGTCGGCGGCCAGACGCTCCTGCAGGCGCGCCGCCTCCTCGGCCGTGATCTCGTGCTCGACCCCGCGCTCGTCGACGAACACGTAGACCTCCTCCTCCACGACCTCGACCTCCTCCCCCACCTCGAGCGGTCCGTCACCGCGCTCGCGCCACGGACGTCGCAGACCGCCGGACGACGCCGACGGTCCGCGCCGCAGGAGCAGGCCCGACCAGATGAGTCCCAGTCCGCCGAGCAGCGCGCCGAGACCGAGGCCGAAGCCGCCCCGCACGCCGTAGGCGAACGTGACCCGCAGGCCCGAGAGGTCCGAGGCGCCGACGGCGAGGATCGCGAGCGAGACCGGCGTGTCGGGCAGGGTCGTGCTGATCGACGCACCCCCGAGGCCAGCCGAGTCCGCGATCCACCAGTCCAGGGCCGTGGGCGCGCCGGGCAGCGCGGCTCGACCCCGACGCTCCGCCGTGCGCACCGTCCACGGCGCGCGGAACGAGGTGACCTCGAGCCGTCGTGTGCCGGCCAGGTAGTCCTGCACGTCGACGGTGTTGCCGAGGCCGACGAACACCGGCTTGTTCACCGGGACCTCCACCAGGACGTCGACCTGGAGTCCGCGGTAGGTGATGACGTCGGGTGCCGTGACCACGGCGACGCCGTCGGTCCGGACCGTGTGCGGACCCGTCGTGAACCGGCTGTCGGGGCCGAGCACCGCCATGACGGCTGCTCCGGCGAGCGCGAGGAGAAGACCGACCACGACGAGCGGCCAGGCCAGACGTCGCGCCATCACCCCTCCTCGCCGTGGCCGCTCCCACGGCTGCCGTCGCCGCACCCTAACGCGCAGGCGAGGCGCTCGCCGTCAGAAGAGCGCCGACGCCAGGGCGCGTCGCGCGTCGGCGACACGGGGGTCGGTGGTGCCCACCACCGTGAACAGCTCCAGGAGCCGCTCGCGGATCCGGTCGCGGTCCTCACCGTGCGCGGTGCGGACCAGCCCGACGAGCCGGGCGAACGCATCCTCCACGTGTCCGCCGCTCACGTCGAGGTCGGCGACGAGTAGCTGGGCGTCCACGTCGTCGGGGGCGTCCGCGGCGGCCTTGCGAGCCTGCTGGAGGTCTGCGTCCTTGGTGCGGGCGAACAGCTTGACGCCGGCCAGCCGCTCGGCGACCTCGGCGTCGCCGGGGTGCTGCAGGGCGAGCCGCTCGTACTCGGCCACGGCCGTGTCGGTGTCACCCGCGGCGAACGCCGCGTCCGCAGCGGCGAAGCGGGGGTCGTCCGCGGGTTCCTCCGGCTCGGCGGACTCGCCACCGGCCGGGGTCGCCCGTCCGGTCAGCCCGTTCTGCACCGCGAGCGCCACCAGCTGCTCGAGGTACTGGCGCACCTCGGCCTCCTCGGCGAGGCCCTGGAAGAGGGGCACCGGCTGGCCCTTCACGAGACCGACGACGACCGGGACGCCCTGCGCCTGCAGCGCCTGGGCGATCGCCGGGTTGGCGTCGATGTCGACCGCGGCCAGCAGGATCCGTCCCTCGAGCGTGTCGACGACCCGGCCGAGGAGGTCGACGAAGTCGCGGCTCTGGGGTGCGCGGGGCGACCAGAGGGCGAGCACGACGACGTGCTGCATCGACGCCTCGAGCGCGACGGTCTGGAAGGTCTGCTCCGACACGTCGACCGTGTAGCCACCGCCGGGACCCGACGGACCGGCCGGCGGGGCGGACGGCTTGGCCAGGGCGGAGAGGTCGATGGCACCAGGGCGCGAGAAGCTCATGGCCCCATCCTAGGAACTCGCCCCCGGCGGCTCCCCCTGCCGTCCGCGACGTCCAACGGTCGGGTGCGTCAGCGCCCGTCGTGGAGGGGCCGCGGACCGTCCGGGCGCGGCCCGCGCAGCCCGGCACGCTGCACGACCCGCTGGATCGTCAGGTCGCGCTCGTCGGGGTCGCCGATGTAGCGGATGTCGCGCAGCCCCTGTGCCTGCGCGGCGGACTCGAACACGAAGTGCCCGTAGCCCAGCACGCGCCCCACGAACGGCTTCTCGACCGTGATGTCGAGGATGCGGGTGATCGGCATCGTCGCGATGCGGACCGAGAAGACGCCCGAGGCGCGGAAGACGCGCATGTTGGTGATGACGAAGACGTCTCGGTGCTCACGGGCGACGCCGTAGAGCGCGTACCCGAGCCCACCGGCCGCCAGCAGCAGGAAGAACCAGCCGAGCTGGATGGGGCCGACGAACGCCAGCACGCCGACGAGCAGCGCGGCCAGCGCGATCGCCGCAGGACGCAGGTACACGACGCCGTGCTTGCGCACGAGGTCGATGACGTGCTCACCCTCCTCGGCGAGGAGGTGACCCTCGACGTCCTGGTCCGGGATCCGCGCCAGCAGGGCGGCCAGCGCGGAGCTGCCCAGCACGGGACTACCGGGTGAGCTCGTCGACGAAGATGAAGACCTGCCCGAAGGCGTCGATGACCGCGTTGACCGCACCGCTGACCGCGTCGGCAGCGCCGGCGGGCGCGGTCAACAGGTAGTAGACCACGAACGCGGCGACGAGGAGAACGAGGACCTTCTTCAGCACGGCACCATTCCTACCCCAGCCGGGCCTCACGACCCGGCAGGCGCGCCCGGCGTGGCCCGTCCCACGTCAGTCCGGGACGTGTCGTGGACTCACTGGACGACGTCGAGCAGCACGTCCGCGGCCGCGAACGGGTCCTGGTCGCCCGCGAGCACGTCGGCGGCGAGGTCGTCGAGCCTCGCGTCGGCGCCCACGTGCCCGAACCGCTCCCGCAGCTCGTGCACGGCGACCGCCTCGATCTCGCGTCGGGTGCGGGCGAGCCGACGACGACGCAGGTCTCCCGAGGCCTCCTGGTGGGCGCGGTGACGGTCGATCTCGGTGACGACGTCGTCGATGCCCTCGCCCCGTGACGCGACGGTGAGCACGATCGGCGGCTTCCAGGCACCCTCGGGACGTTCGGCCATGGCGACCATGGAGCGCAGCTCGCGGCGGGTGGACTGCGCACCGTCGCGGTCGGCCTTGTTGACGACGAACACGTCGCCGACCTCGAGGATGCCGGCCTTCGCAGCCTGGATGCCGTCGCCCATGCCGGGCGCGAGCAGGACGAGCGTCGTGTCGGCGAGCCCCGCCACCTCGACCTCCGACTGTCCCACACCCACCGTCTCGACGAGCACGACGTCGCAGCCGGCCGCGTCGAGCACCCTCAGCGCGTGCGGCGCGGCCCACGACAGCCCGCCGAGGTGCCCACGGCTGGCCATCGAGCGGATGTAGACGCCGTCGTCCGTGGCGTGGTCGCCCATGCGGATCCGGTCGCCGAGCAGCGCGCCGCCCGTGAATGGAGACGTCGGGTCCACGGCCAGCACGCCCACGCGCTTGCCGCGTGCGCGCAGCGCCGTGACCAGGGCGGCCGTCGACGTCGACTTGCCGACGCCGGGCGAGCCGGTGAGGCCGACCACGTGCGCCCGGCCCACGAGGGGCGCGAGCGCCGCACTGACCTCGCGGAGGACAGGTGACTCGTCCTCCACGAGGGAGATGAGACGGGCGACCGCCCGGGGCTGCCCCTCGCGTAGTCGCGCGACGAGGTCGGCGACGTCGGGTGCGCGCAGGCGCGAGGCAGCCACGGGCGGTCGGTGAGGGCTGGTCGGCGTCAGGCGGACGGCACCGTGATCAGCAGGGCGTCGCCCTGGCCGCCGCCACCGCACAGCGCGGCTGCACCGAGGCCACCGCCGCGACGCTTGAGCTCCAGCGCCAGGTGCAGCACGATGCGCGCGCCGCTCATGCCGATGGGATGACCGAGGGAGATCGCGCCGCCGTTGACGTTGACGATGTCCTCGGAGATGCCGAGCTTGCGCGTGGACGCGATGCCCACCGCGGCGAACGCCTCGTTGAGCTCCACCAGGTCGAGGTCGGCAGCGGTCTTGCCCTGCTTGGCGAGCGCCTTCTCGATCGCGTTCGCGGGCTGCTCCTGGAGCGTGGAGTCGGGGCCCGACACGTTGCCGTGCGCGCCGATCTCGGCGATCCAGCTCAGACCCAGCTCCTCGGCCTTCGCCTTGCTCATCACCACGACGGCGGCGGCGCCGTCGGAGATCTGGCTGGCCGTGCCGGCGGTGATGGTGCCGTCCTTGGAGAACGCCGGACGCAGCCGACCGAGCGACTCGGCGGTGGTGTCGCCGCGGACGCCCTCGTCGGCGGAGACGACGACCGGGTCGCCCTTGCGCTGCGGGATCTCGACGGGGACGATCTCCTCGTCGAAGACGCCGTTCTTCTGCGCGGTGGCCGCGAGCTGGTGCGAGCGGGCACCGAAGGCGTCCTGCTCCTCACGCGTGAACGCGTCGAGGTCGGCGTTGCGCTGCTCGGTGAGCGCGCCCATCGCCTGGTCGGTCAGCGCGTCCCACAGGCCGTCGTACTCCATGTGGTCGAGCAGGGTGGTCTTGCCGTACTTGGTGCCCTCGCGCGAGCCCTGGAGCAGGTGCGGCGCCTGCGTCATCGACTCCTGACCGCCGGCGACGACGACGTCGTACTCGCCCGCACGGATCAGCTGGTCGGCCAGCGCGATCGCGTTGATGCCGGAGAGACAGACCTTGTTGATGGTGAGCGCGGGGACGTCGAGCGGGATGCCGCCCTTGAACGCAGCCTGCCGGGCGGGGACCTGCCCGGCGCCGGCGCCGAGGACCTGGCCCATGATCACGTAGTCGACCTGGTCGCCGGTGATGCCGGCCTTCTCGAGGGCACCCTTGATGGCGATGCCACCGAGGTCGGTGCCGGACAGCGTCTTGAGGCCGCCGAGGAGGCGACCGATCGGCGTGCGGGCGCCGGCGACGATCACGGACTGGGTCATGGGGTTGCTCCCTTGCATGGACACAGGTGGTGGGGTGCGGGTCACTCTACTCGCGAGTCACATCCGTGGTCCCGGGGTGTGCGTCACGTCACGACGTCGCGGGCACGGCACCGCTCCTCCCGTCGCGCCTCACGCGTCCTCGGGGCCCACCGAGAACGTCCTCGTGCCGAGCCCACGGTCGGAGGACGCGTCGCCGATGTGCTCGAGCTCGCGCGCCGCGGCCAGCATGAGGCGGGCGAGAGGCACGGCCCGTCGCCCGGCCTCGGTGAGCACGACCCGCGATCCCCGGCGGTGGACCAGGCGCGTGCCGCAGCCCTTCTCGAGCGCCTGCACCTGCGCGCTCACGGCCGGTGTGGAGAACCTCAGGACCCGGGCGGCGTCGGTGAAGGAGCCGATCTGGTCGACCGCCACGAGGGCGCGCAGCATCCGCAGGTCGAGATGCACGGCGACTCCCCCTCCCCTGGCTCCGCGGCGGCCGTCCCGGCCTCGTCCGTGCGCGCCGGTACGGAGCAGGGCTCGACCCGACGATCGGGCGGCCTGCTCGACCGCGCAGCATCGAGCCAAGAGCAGCGGACCCTCGCAGGACAACGAGATTCACGATCTCTAGGACTCCTCTTGAGAAGTCCCTCGCTTCCTGGTAGTGGCCGCCGAGCGACCGCTGCCCGCGGCGTCGTGACGTGACCTCCTGCGGCCGTCGCCGGCCGGACGTCGGCCCTGCGACCCCGGCACGGCCGGCCCGGACCGCGCCGACGCCTCCAGCCGCTCGAGCTCCTGCGCGGCGACCAGGATGAGCCGAGCGATCGGCACGGCTCGCCGTCCCGCGGACGTGAGCCGCGTCCCCGAGCCCGTGCGCTCGACCAGACGCGTCCCGCACACCTTCTCCAGGGCGTGCAGATGGGCACTGACGGCAGCCGGTGAGAACGCCAGCGCCTGCGCCGCACCCCCGATGGAACCCTGCGCCTCGACCATCACCAGCGCCCGCAGCATGCGCATCTCGACGTGCATCCGACCTCCGCCCTCCGTGGACTATCGACACTACGTTCGATCTCGGACGACCGGCCCGCGCCCGGCTGCACGCTCCTCTACGCTGCCTCCCATGACCTCCTCCTCCGTCGTCCCCGACCACCTGCTCGTCGCGATCGACCACGTCGGCATCGCCGTCCCCGACCTCGACGAGGCGCTCGCCTTCTACTCCTCGGTCTTCGGCCTGAAGTCGATCCACGAGGAGGTGAACGAGGAGCAGGGCGTGCGCGAGGCGATGCTGGCGGTCGGCGACTCGGGCTCGTGCATCCAGCTGCTCGCGCCGCTGGACGACAGCTCGACCATCGCGAAGTTCCTCGAGCGCAACGGCCAGGGCGTCCAGCAGCTCGCCTACCGGGTGACCGACATCGACGCGGTGTCGGCGATCCTGCGCGACCGGGGCGTCCGCCTCCTGTACGACCAGCCGAAGCGCGGCACCTCCGACAGCCGGGTCAACTTCGTGCACCCGAAGGACGCCGGCGGCGTGCTCGTCGAGCTGGTCCAGCCCGCGGCCACCGGCCACTGACGTCGTCGCGGCGCTCCGTGCCGCCCTCGCGCCGGGCCCCCGCCCGGCGTGACCTGATCCACATGCGCGAGACGGGACGCAGAAGGCTACGTCTCGGTAACATCGCCGAAACCCGTGCCGGACCGAGCGCCGGAACACCCACCACTGGAGGCCCCGTGCAGCACATCCTCGATGCGATCCTCGCCGGAGACACGGCGGGCGAGGACTTCGCCAACCTGGAGATCCCCGACCACTACACCGCCGCCACCGTCCACAAGGACGAGGTGGACATGTTCGAGGGCGTCGCCAGCCGCGACAAGGACCCGCGCAAGTCGATCCACGTCGAGGACGTGGCCCTGCCCGAGCTGGGCCCGGGCGAGGCGCTCGTCGCCGTCATGGCCAGCGCCATCAACTACAACACCGTCTGGACGTCGATCTTCGAGCCCGTCTCGACCTTCGGCTTCCTCGAGCGCTACGGCAAGCTGTCGCCGCTCACCAAGCGCCACGACCTGCCCTACCACGTGGTCGGCTCCGACCTCGCCGGCGTCGTGCTGCGCACGGGTCCCGGCGTCACGCAGTGGAAGCCGGGCGCCGAGGTCGTGGCGCACTGTCTGTCGGTCGAGCTCGAGGACCCGGCGGGCCACGACGACACGATGATGGACCCGCAGCAGCGCATCTGGGGCTTCGAGACGAACTTCGGCGGCCTCGCCCACATCGCGCTCGTGAAGTCCAACCAGCTCCTGCCGAAGCCGGACCACCTCACGTGGGAGGAGGCCGCGTCCCCCGGCCTCGTCAACGCGACGGCCTACCGCCAGCTCGTGTCCAAGAACGGCGGCAACATGAAGCAGGGCGACAACGTCCTGATCTGGGGCGCGTCCGGAGGGCTCGGCGGCTTCGCCACGCAGTACGCGCTCAACGGTGGCGCCAACCCGATCTGCGTCGTCTCCAACGAGGAGAAGGCCAAGATCGTGCGCAGCATGGGCGCCGAGCACGTCATCAACCGTTCCGAGGAGAACTGGAAGTTCTGGAACGAGGACGGCACCCGGCAGAACCCCAAGGAGTGGCAGCGCCTGGGCAAGAAGATCCGTGAGCTGACCGGCGGCGAGGACATCGACATCGTCTTCGAGCACCCCGGTCGCGAGACCTTCGGCGCGTCGGTCTACGTCACCCGCAAGGGCGGCACGATCACGACCTGCGCGTCGACCACGGGCTTCATGCACGAGTACGACAACCGCTACCTCTGGATGAACCTCAAGCGGATCGTCTCCAGCCACTTCGCGAACTACCGCGAGGCCTTCGAGGCCAACCGACTCATCGCGCAGGGCAAGATCCACCCGACCGTGTCGAAGACGTACAAGCTCGAGGACGTGGGCCAGGCGTCCCTCGACGTGCACCACAACCTCCACCAGGGCAAGGTCGGCGTGCTCGCGCTGGCACCCGAGGAGGGCCTGGGCGTGCGCAACGAGGAGTTCCGCGCGCGGCACCTCGACGCGATCAACCGCTTCCGCGGTATCTGACCCGCGCACGCACGCACCCCGTCGAGGGCCCGGACGCACCGCGTCCGGGCCCTCGTCGCGTCGGGGCGTCGACGTCACAGCACGGACGTCCGGCACGCGCCCGCGTCGTCGCTGCGTCGTCGCCCCGCCTGGGTATGGTGGACGACGTCGCACACCGCGGCCGGCGCAGCAGCGCACGCCGCGCCCACCGGCGTCCCAGCACGACCTCCAGCACACCCCCCCCGAACCGACAGGGAGCACAGCGGCATGGCCGAAGAGCAGTCCGGTTTGTCCATCTTCGACGCGGCGCGCAAGTCCGCCGAGGCTGCGTTCCCCCTCGCCCGTCGCGGCGGCTACGACAGCGACGCGGTCGACGCCTGGGTCCGCACCCAGACCGCCGAGCTGCAGAAGGCCGCAGCCGCGGTCCAGGCGCTGCAGGAGGAGAACGACGAGCTGCACGACATCGTCGAGCAGCTGCGCGAGCGGGTCGAGTCGATCGAGCGGCCCTCCTACGCAGGCCTGGGCGGTCACGCCGCCCAGCTGCTGCAGCTCGCCGAGCAGGAGGCCGAGGAGATCCGCAGCCGCGCCCGCCGCGAGGCCGAGGAGACGCTGAAGATCGCCGAGGAGGAGGCCACCCTCGTCCGGACGGTCGCCGCGAAGGAGGCCGAGGAGACCCGCGGCCGGGCCGTCGTGGAGATCGAGGAGAAGCGTCGCGAGGTCCTCACCGAGGCCGAGGCCGGACGCGCCGAGGCTGCGGCGCACGCCGACGACGTGCGCGCCCAGGCCGACCGTGAGGCCGCACAGATCCGTCTCGCCGCCGAGCAGGACGCCCAGAACATGCGTCTCGGCGCGACGCGCGAGGTCGAGCAGGCCCGCGCCGCAGCCGACCGCGAGGTCACCGAGGCTCGCCGCGTCCTGGCCGTGGAGAAGGAGCGGCTCGCGCGCGAGGCCTCCGAGAACCACGCCGCCGCCACCGAGCAGACTGCGAAGCTCGTCACCGACGCCGAGACCCGTGCCGCTGCGGCCGACGAGCGGGCACGTGGGCTCATGGCCAAGGCGAACGCGGCGAAGGAGTCGGCTGCTGCCGAGGCGGCCGGCATCATCGAGAACGCCCGCAAGGAGGCCGCGTCGCTGGTCGCCAACGCGCGCGCGGACGCCGAGCACCAGCGAGCGGCCGCCACGACCGACGTCGAGCGCGAGACGCGCGCCCTGCGCGCCGAGGTGGACGAGCTGCAGCGTCGCCGCGAGGGCATCCTCGCCCAGATGGGTCAGCTGCGCGACATCGTCGCCTCGTTCGCCGGCGACGCCGTCGCCGCCGCGCCGGCACCTGCTGCGGCGTCGGACGCCGCTGCGGACGACGCGACGGCGGACGAGACCGGCGAGGAGCCCCGCACCCCGGCAGCCGGCTGAGCTGCCGGCGAGCCCCGCCGCATCGTCCTCCCCTGGGACCCTGAGGCCCTAGGGCTGGCGCGTCCAGCACGCGGTGTGCCAGTGCCGACGCTCGTCGACGGCGTCCGCGCTGAGCAGCGCCTTCTGCACGGGCCACACCACCACGTGGGGCGTCGCGGGCGGGATAGGTCGGTGGCAGGCGGGACACGTGTAGGTGCTGCGCGCGCTCGAACCAGTCACACGACGGACGTGCCAGTCACCGTCGCGCTTGCTCTCCACCGGCGGTGGCGCCGAGGCTGACGCAGGCCCGCGGGGACGGCGGGGCGGACGTCGACGGGACACCCGCGCGAGACTACCGGGCGGCGTCGGGCACGCAGTACGAGCGCAACCAGCCCCGCCGGTGCGCTGCGACGTCGAGCGCGTCGTCGAACGGCAGCACGGCCGCCTCTCCGCTCAACCACTCCACGACCACGGTGTCCGTGAGTCGGGGTCGCACGGTGCACCGCAGGCCCTGCCCCACGAGCTGGTCGACCATGGCCGCAGCCGCCGCCGACGGTCGGTCGGCGTCGCAGGGACCGTGGTCGCAGAGCACGACCTGCTGGTGGTCGGGCTCCGAGGGCGGGCCCACCACCTCCTCCGCGACGACCACGGCGGGCACGAAGGAGACGACGAACGACAGCACCGAGCTGCGCACGAGGTGGCTGCCGCGCCTCGCCAGGTCGATCGTCGTCACGGGTGCTCCCGTCGTTCGTCCGCGTCGATCCGATGACCGTCGCGAGAGCATCAACGACTGGTGTCGAGCGGAGTTACCCGACGGTCCGTTCAGTGGACCTGCCCGAACGCGGTCAGGGGCGCCCGGGAGACCCGGACGCCCCTGCTCACGCGATGGTGCTCAGTAGGTGTGGAAGCCCTCGCCGGTCTTGCGACCGAGCTTGCCCTCGGCGACGAGACGCTCGAGGGTGGGCGCGGGCGTCCACCCGTCGTGGCCGAAGGTGCTCACCAGCGTCTGCTCGATGGCCAGCGAGACGTCGTTGCCGACGACGTCGAGGAGCTCGAACGGACCCATCGGCAGCTTGGTCTCCTTGAGCGCCGTGTCGATCTCCTCGAGGCTGCCGCCGCCGGCCTCGTGCAGCTTCACGGCGTCGTTCAGGTACGGGAACAGCAGGGCGTTGACGATGAAGCCCGCGCGGTCGCCGCAGGACACCGGGTGCTTGGCGACGTCGAGGCACAGGGCCTTCACCGTCTCGGCGACCTCGGGCGACGTGCTGTCGGCCGAGACGACCTCGACCAGCTTCATGACGGGCGCCGGGTTGAAGAAGTGCATGCCGACGACGTCCTGCGGGCGCGACGTGGCCTCGGCGCACGTCCCGATCGACAGCGACGACGTCGTCGTGGCGAGGATGGCACCTGGCTTCGTGATCCGGTCGAGGTCGCGGAAGAGCTCGAGCTTGACGTCGATGTCCTCGGCGATCGCCTCGACGACGATGTCGACGTCGTCGAGCGCGTGGCGGTCGGTCGCGGCGGTGAGGCGACCGATCACGTCGGACTTCTCGTCCTCGGTGAGACGACCCTTGGCGATGGCGCGGTCGAGGTTCTTCTCGATGCGGGCCTGGACCGCCGCGACCTTGTCGTCGGTGCGGCCGACGAAGACGACCTCGTGACCGGCCTTGGCGAAGACCTCGACGATGCCGGAGGCCATGGTGCCGGTGCCGACGACGCCGACCTTGCCGACGGGGTGGTGCTTCTGCGGGGCCGGGGTGGCTCCGCCGTCCGCGGCGGCGGACTCGAAGGTCGAACCGGCCTCGGCGAGCTTGACGAGGACCGGCGCGGGATCGTGCAGCGGGTCGCCGGTGGAGGCATGCTGCTCGCGCAGACCCTCCACGACGGTCGCGGCACCGAGCGCGTCGACGAGCGCCAGGGGTCCGACCGGGTAGCCGCACCCGAACCGCATCGAGGCGTCGATGTCGTCCTTCGTCGCGTAGCCGCTCTCGTACATCGAGGCGGCGTGGTTGAGGTACGGGTACACCAGTGTCCGGGCGATCTGCGCGCCACGGTCGTCGGCCGTCAGACGGTCCACGATCTCCTGCATGCCTACTCCTAGGTAACTACGGGGTCGTGACACACTAGCGTCCGATCAGGATCTACGGGAGGACTGTCCTATGAATCGACGTATGAGCCGCGCCACGGGGGTCGCCGCCCTCGTCCTCGTGACCGTCGCGGCCTGCGGGACGGACGACGGCCCGGGCACGCCGGAGGGCTCCTCGCCCTCCCCCAGCGCATCCTCATCCGCACCCTCGGCGTCGCCTTCGTCGGCCGCGCCGACCGAGAACCCGGCCACCGCGGCCGACCTGGCGGGCACCTGGCGCGACGACGCGAAGGACTGGACCGTCACCTTCTCCGCGGACGGCACGTTCACCGAGGACTTCCAGGGCGTGCCGAAGTTCCGCACGGGCGACTACGAGGTCTCCGACGGCGTCGTGCAGCTGATGGGCGCCGACGGCAACACCGATCGCGGCACCGTGAAGGACGGGACTCTCGTGTTCCGTCTCGGCACGCTGGTCCGGCAGCAGTAGTGCGTCTCCTCGTCGCGCGCTGCCAGGTCGACTACGCCGGGCGGCTCACGGCCCACCTGCCCATGGCCACCCGGGTGATCATGGTGAAGGCGGACGGCTCGGTGCTCGTGCACTCCGACGGCGGGTCGTACAAGCCGCTGAACTGGATGAGCCCGCCGTGCACCCTCAAGGAGGGCACGGCCGAGGACGGCCGGGTCGAGTGGACCGTGCAGGCAGGCAAGACCGACGACACGCTGCGCATCCTCGTCGATGAGGTGCTGCACGACTCCCAGCACGACCTCGGCGTGGATCCGGGGCTGCGCAAGGACGGTGTCGAGAAGCACCTGCAGGAGCTGCTCGCCGAGCACACCACCACGCTCGGCGTCGGCATGACGCTCGTGCGCCGTGAGTACATGACGGCGATCGGTCCGGTCGACCTGCTGTGCCGCGACGACGCGGGCGCCTCGGTCGCCGTGGAGATCAAGCGGCGCGGCGAGATCGACGGCGTCGAGCAGCTGACGCGCTACCTGGAGCTCATGAACCGCGACCCGCAGCTGCGGCCCGTCCGGGGCATCTTCGCCGCGCAGGAGATCAAGCCGCAGGCCCGCACCCTCGCCGAGGACCGCGGCATCCAGTGCGTCGTCGTCGACTACGACGCACTGCGCGGCATCGACGATCCCTCGCTGCGCCTCTTCTAGGCTCCATGCCATGCAACCCCTTGCCACGGTCGACGTCACTCGCCCATGGCACTGGGGCATCGCGATCGTGTCCGACCCCGACCTCGGAGGAGAGATACCGGACGTCGATCCCAGCGGTGGGGTGTCGGCGAACGAGAAGGGGATCATCGTGCCCGTTCGCCACGCGCAGGACATCGAGTCGTTCGAAGGGGACTTCGAGTGGGCCGAAGCGACCGTCACCGTTCGGCTGTGGTCCGACCCGCCTGACGTCGACGACGGATGCACGATCGTCTTCGAGGGCTGGCTCGCCACCCCGACGGGGCGACTGTGGATCGGGGATGCGGACGAGAACACGGTCGCGGAGGGGTTCCCCACGTCGACCGGCATCCGAGTCGCGCTGAAGTCCGACGACCTCGACTCACCCGAGCAGGTGTGGGTCGACGCATGGAAGGCATGATGCTCGACGCGACGGTCGACGACTGCATCTGAGGCGTCGAGAAGCTGACGCTACCCGGACCACGCGGACCGCGACCCAGAGCGGCTCTGTGCACGACGTCTTCGCCGCCCAGGAGGTCAACCGGCAGTCCCGCCCGGCTCGCAGAGACAGCGGTATCCAGTGCGTCGTGGTCGACTACGACGCACCGCGTGGCATGACGAACCCTAGGTGCGCCTCTTCTCGGACGAGACGCCAAGCACGCGGCCCGCGAGAAGGTCGAGCGCCCTCGCCGCCGGGTAGTCAGCGAACGTCGCGTAGGCGTACGTGTGGTACTTCCACCAGTAGCTTCGAGCGCGGTCACGCGTGCGCGCCACGAACGGAGCGTTCTCCTCCATGAACGCCACCAGCCTCTCGATCGTCGACGCTGCAGTACTTCCCGACCTGAGCGTCGACTCGATCTCGGTGACGATCTCGACGACGTACTCGCCGAGGAGCTGGACGATGAAGGGCGAGGCGCACGGCTCGTCGAAGGTGAGCAGCGACGGGAGCCACGCCTGACGCTCGCGGCCGTCGTGGTGGCGTGAGTGTATGCATGCTGCGACACCGAGCTGCGTGGACGTGAGCCGGGCGCGGTCTGGAGCGTCCATGCCCCCGTGATACTGCCGAGCAGGGATCTCCACGACCTCTCCGTCCACCACGATCCCACGAGGACGCCGTGGCGAATCGATCGTGTGAGCCGAGGTTCCGTGCGAGGCGGCCGAGAGCGCAGCGACGACGACCGCGACATCGTCGGCCAGACGGGCAGGGAAGGCGCGCGCCCAGACAGCACTCTCGTCTCCTGTTGGCACGACCATCCCTGGAGGGTATTGCCTCAGTGGACGAGGCGACCGACGGCCGCCCCGCTCCTCGACGCGCGTTCTGGCGGGAGCGGTCCTACGGTGAGGCATGCGCCGGTTCCTGGTGATCCTCCTCACGACCGTCCTCGTCACGCCCACCGCGGCGGCGCGGGCCAGCACGGCGGCCGAGCCGTCCCCCGACCCGACAGTCACGACGACCAGCGAGCCGTCCCCCGACCCGACACCGGAGCCGACCACCGAGCCCGACCCCGTCGAGCCGGAGCCGACCGATCCACCACCCACGACGCCGAGCCCCACCGTCACGCTCGACGTGACCACGGTGCGGGTCTGGGCCCGCACCACCGCGGCGCTGGCCGGTCGGGTCGACGGTGCGAGCCCGACCAGCGCCCTCCGCGTCGCTCGACGCTCGGGCGACCGGTGGACCGCACTCGCAGGGACCAGCGTGGTCACCGGGAGCGACGGCAGGTTCACCGCGAGGGTGCCTGCTGCGGCGGGACGCACCACGGTGCGCGTGGAGCTCGTCGACGCCGGTGCGGTCGTGGCTGCGTCCGCGCCGGCCGACGTCGTCGGAGCCGCGGCACCCAGCACCGCGCGGATCGCGATGCCGAAGGCGGTCACCGACTACAGGAAGGCGAAGGTGGCTGCCTCGTGGCGCACCGTCGACGGGCGTGCCGTGAGCGCTCGCCTGGCCGTGGAGTTCCGCCGCTCCGGCACCCGCACGTGGGTCCGGTCCGGCACCGTGACCCTGCGCAACGGCAAAGGATCGACCTTCGTCAAGCCCCGCTACGACGGTCGCTGGCGGGTGCGCTCCTTCGGCACCAGCACCGTGCTGCCCACCCGCTCCAGCTCGGTCTACGTCGACAACCGGCCTCCCGGATCCGTCATCCGGCTGCCGAAGGGCACGCCCGGACCTCGCATCCGCCTGGCCGCCCAGCCGCGTGCACCACGCGTGAGTGCTGACGCCACGGTCTCGCGCATCCCGACGGCGATGTGGCGCTCGATGCGGGGGCGCAGCTGGCACGCGGGCTGCCCCGTGGGCCGCGACCAGCTGCGCGTCGTCCGCGTCAGCTACTGGGCCTTCGACGGCTACGTCCGCCGCGGCGAGATCGTCGTCCACGCCCAGCACGCCCGTGCCACCGCTGCCGTGTTCACCGATCTGTTCCGCATGCGGGCACCCATCCGGTCGATGTACCGCGTCGACCGGTTCGGGTGGAGCAGTGCCCTGCGCGGCGCCGACGACTACGCCTCCATGCGCGCCGACAACACCTCCGGCTTCAACTGCCGGCAGGTGGTCGGTCGACCCGGCACCCGCAGCCCCCACGCGTACGGGAACTCGATCGACATCAACCCGTGGGAGAACCCGTTCGCGTCGGGCTACGGGTGGACGCCCAACAGCACGTGGCAGCGGCGCACCACGCCCGCCGCCATCACCTACCGAGGCGCGAACGACCCGGTCGTCGCCGTGCTCCGCCGCCACGGCTTCCGCTGGCTCGGGTTCGCCGACCTGCACCACTTCCAGCGTTGACCGCACCGCCTGGGCCGCGACGTCGCGACCCGGGCGGGGCGAGGGCGGCGGCGCTAGGATCTGCTCGTGTCGAAGCTCCCGAAGAAGAAGTGCTGCGTCAGCAAGACGCGGTGCAAGCGCTGCCCCCTGCGCATGCTGAAGGAAGGCACCCTCCCCGACGGGTACGGCGTCAAGCGTCGCCGCCTCGTGCGCATCGACGACGACGGGACCGTCCTGCCGCTGGAGAAGAAGGACAAGAAGTCCTCCAAGAAGGCAGCGAAGAAGAAGGCCAAGAAGAAGGCGAAGAAGAAAGCCCTGAAGAAGGCCGAGAAGAAGGCCCAGAAGAAGGGCAAGAAGTCGTCCGGCTCCAGCCTGCGCGCCGCCTGACGTCCGGCTCCCGGGACTCGGCTGGTGGGGCCCGCTCCCCTGTCCTAGCGTCAGGGCCATGGACCTCTCGACCCGTGCCCAGACCCTGCTCGACCTGCACACCGCTCCGGAGCTGCTCACCGTCGTCAACGTGTGGGACGCCATCACCGCCCGCGTCGTGACCGAGGTCGAGGGCACCCGTGCCCTCGCCACCGCGAGCCACTCCATCGCGGCCTCCCACGGTTACGAGGACGGGGAGAACATCCCCGTCGACGAGATGATCGCCGCGATCGGGCTGATCGTCGCGAACACCCACCTCCCCGTCAGCGCCGACCTCGAGGCGGGCTACGGCGACCCTGGCGAGACCGCTCGGAAGGCGATCGGCGTCGGGGCGGTCGGCGCCAACCTCGAGGACCAGCAGAAGCCGCTCGCCGAGGCCGTCGCCGCGGTCGAGGCCGTCGTGCGGGCCGGCGAGGCCGAGGGCGTCCCGTTCGTGCTCAATGCCCGCACCGACGTCGTCGCGCAGGCCGGCGACCGTCCGCACGACGAGGTCATCGCCGACGCCGTCCAGCGCGGGAAGGCCTTCATCGAGGCGGGCGCCCCCGTCGTCTTCGTGCCTGGTCCGCTCTCCGAGGACGACATCAGCACCCTGGTCGACGCGTGGGGACCGCAGCGCCTCACCACCATCGGCTACCCGGGCTCGGTGCCGCTCGCCCGGCAGCAAGAGCTCGGCGTGGCCCGGGTCTCCTACGGACCGTTCACCCAGTCGGTCGCCCTCATGGCCCTGCAGGACCTCGCCCGCGACGTCGAGGCCGGCGGCAGGCTGCCCGAGGACTTCCGCGTCCTCAACTGACGACGGCACGAGGCCCCGCACCGCGCACGGTGCGGGGCCTCGTCACGTCCCGGTCTCAGACCTCGAGCCCGTGGGCCTTGCGGACCTCGTCGACGATGCGGCTCATGATGTCGGTCATGCCGAAGTCCTTCGGCGTGAAGACCGCGGCGATGCCGTCGGCCTCCAGACGGCGGCCGTCGGAGTCCGGGATGATCCCGCCCACGATGAGGGGCACGTCGTCCATGCCGGCGTCGAGAAGCCGGCGCTGGACGTCGGGCACGAGCTCCATGTGCGAGCCCGACAGGATCGACAGGCCGACCACGTGCACGTCCTCAGCGACTGCGGCCGACACGATCTGCTCGGGCGTGAGCCGGATGCCCTGGTAGACGACCTCGAAGCCCACGTCGCGGGCACGGACGGCGATCTGCTCCGCGCCGTTGGAGTGACCGTCGAGTCCCGGCTTGCCGACGAGGAAGCGCAGGCGGGTGCCCAGCTCCTCCCCCGTCCGCGCCACGCGCTCGCGCACGGCGGTGAGCTCGGCGCCGGCCTCGGCCACGCCGACCGCACCGGACACGCCCGTGGGCGCCCGGTACTCGCCGAAGACCTCGCGCAGCGCACCCGCCCACTCACCCACGGTCGCGCCGGCGCGTACGGCCGCCAGCGTGGCCTCCATGAGGTTGGTGTCGGTCTTGGCCTCGGACTGCAGCCGCTCGAGGGCCTGGTCGACCTCGGCCTGGTCGCGCTGGTCGCGCCACGCCTGGACGTCGGCGATCGCGTTCGCCTCTGCCTGCGGGTCGGCGACCATGATGGCCGCGTCGAGGTCGGACGTCAGCGGCGACGGCTCGGTCTCGGTGTAGCTGTTGACGCCGACGACCTTGAGCTCGCCGGCCTCGATCTGGGCCCTCCGGGCAGCGTGGGAGGCGACGAGCTCGGACTTCATGTAGCCCGACTCGACCGCCGCGACCGCACCGCCCATGGCCTGCACGCGGTCGATCTCGGCCTTCGCGCCCTCGATGATCTCCGCGACCTTGGCCTCGATCACGTGCGAGCCCTCGAAGATGTCGTCGTACTCCAGCAGGTCGGACTCGTAGGCGAGCACCTGCTGCAGTCGCAGCGACCACTGCTGGTCCCACGGACGCGGGAGTCCGAGCGCCTCGTTCCAGGCGGGCAGCTGCACCGCACGCGCGCGGGCGTTCTTGCTGAGCGTGACGCCGAGCATCTCCAGCACGATGCGCTGGACGTTGTTCTCGGGCTGCGCCTCGGTCAGGCCGAGGGAGTTGACCTGCACGCCGTAGCGGAAGCGCCGCATCTTCGGGTCGGTGACGCCGTAGCGGTCCCGCGTGATCTCGTCCCACAGCTGGCCGAAGGCCCGCATCTTGCAGGTCTCCTCGATGAAGCGCACCCCGGCGTTGACGAAGAAGGAGATCCGCCCGACCGTCTTCTCGAAGTCGGCGTCGTCGACCTGTCCGGAGTCCTTCACGGCGTCGAGGACGGCGATGGCCGTGCTGAGCGCGTAGGCGATCTCCTGCGTCGGCGTGGCGCCCGCCTCCTGCAGGTGGTAGCTGCAGATGTTGAGCGGGTTCCACTTGGGGATCGTGTTGACCGTGTAGGCGATCATGTCGGTCGTCAGCCGCAGCGAGGGCGCCGGGCCGAAGACGTACGTGCCGCGCGACAGGTACTCCTTGATGATGTCGTTCTGCGTGGTGCCCGCGAGCTGCGCGGGCTCGACGCCCTGCTCCTCGGCGGCCACCTGGTACATCGCCAGCAGCCACATGGCCGTGGCGTTGATCGTCATCGACGTGTTCATCTCGCCGAGCGGGATGTCCTGGAACAGCCGGCGCATGGTCCCGAGGTGCGGGATCGGCACGCCCACCTTGCCGACCTCGCCGCGCGAGAGCACGTGGTCGGGGTCGTACCCGGTCTGGGTCGGCAGGTCGAACGCGACGGAGAGCCCGGTCTGGCCCTTCGCGAGGTTCTTGCGGTACAGAGCGTTGGACTCCGCCGCGGAGCTGTGACCGGCGTACGTGCGCATCACCCAGGGGCGGTCGGGCGCAGACTTGTCAGGCATGCCCGTCAGGTTACCGCGCCGTAACGTGACGTGGCAGACTCTGTGAGCCACGCGACCCACCTCACACGCCTCTGACGTCGCTCTCGCGTCCAGCCGGGCCCGGCGCCACGGCCTAGGGTGAGGCCATGGTCAACCTGACGCGCATCTACACCCGCACCGGAGACGACGGCACGACGAACCTCGTCGACTTCAGCCGTACGTCGAAGAACGACCTGCGACTGGTCGCCTACGCCGACGTCGACGAGGCCAACAGCCAGCTGGGCCTCGCGCTGTCGTTCGACGAGCTCGAGGACGACGTCGTGCGGATCGTGCGTCACGTCCAGAACGACCTGTTCGACGTCGGCGCCGACCTCGGCGCCCCCGTCGTGGAGAACCCGGAGCACCCGCCGCTGCGTGTCGAGCCGGACTACGTCGACCGGCTGGAGCACTGGTGCGACGACTACAACGAGCGCCTCGAGAAGCTGCGCTCCTTCATCCTCCCAGGCGGCACCCGCTCGGCGTCGGCGCTGCACGTGGCGCGCACCGTGACCCGACGGGCCGAACGGTCCGCGTGGGCCGCCATCGAGGTGCACGGTCCGACGATGAACCCGCTCACCGCGCGCTACCTCAACCGGCTGAGCGACCTGCTGTTCATCCTCGGCCGCTACGCCAACCGCGAGGTCGGCGACGTGTTGTGGGTGCCCGGCGGAGAGCGCTGAGCCGAACTGCCGCTGCACCCGCCCGGACGCACCGTCGCCCACGTCCCTGGGGAAGGGACGTGGGCGACGGTCAGGTCAGCGTGGTGCTGGGCTCACTCCCAGTCGATCGCGCGCTGGGTGGTCGCGCCGCCGGTGCTGTCGCCCTTGACGACCTTGGTGGCGGCCGGCTTGGTACCGGTGTCGGCCTGCGCGGGCATCGAGAGCGGGAGGACGGCGACCGCCGAGGCGAAGGTCGCGACGACGAGGCGCTTGAGGGTGCGGTTCATGGTGGCTACCTGTTCCATCGGGGGAACCCGGGACGTCCGGGCATGGCTCGTGTGAGTCATCGTCGCCTAGTCCTGGGGCGACGTCAACCTCCTGGGCGACGCGGCGGGCCGATCGTCCAGGCCTGTCCGGTCCCGCGCCGTCAGACGACCGTGCTGACGCTGCGACCGGGGGGCGACGCCTCGAGCCACGCGAGCAGACCGGTCAGCGCCGCAGGCGTCAGCGCCAGCTGACGCACGGCGGTCCCGTTGTCGGTCGCGACGACCACGTGGCCGTCGTGGATCGCGTGCACCTCTCCCCCGACCGGCTCGCGCCGGCCGTCGACCAGCATCGCGTCGCGCGTGAAGCGGTAGGCGGGGCGCATCCGCAGCGAGAACGTGCGGTACCACTCCAGCGTGCTGCCCCGGTACACGGCGAGGCCCAGGGTCCAGCCCTGGGCCGACGCCGCGTCGCGCTTGTTGATGCTCAGGTCGAACGCACCGAGCCGGCGCGCCAGGTACCGGCGCCGCAGCACCAGCACCGCCAGCAGGAGCACGCTGAGGGCGATCGCGGCCAGGACGAGGTCCACGGCCCACAACCACAGGGGCACCCGGCCCCTCCCTCCTCCGGCAGTCGTCCGGTGCTAGGCGAGCTCGATGCCCCGCAGCTTGGCCTCGGCGCGCAGCACCGCGTCCGTGTCGTCCGCCGAGCGCGCCTGCTCGAGCTCGGCCTGCACCTGCTCGCGGTCGAGCTCGGAGACCAGCGACGTGTCCTCGCTGAGGATGGAGACGCGGTCGTCGGCGACGGACAGGAAGCCGTCCTCGACGACAGCGACCACGGTCTCCGTGCCCGCCTTGATCTTCACCACGCCGGGCACGAGGACCGACAGCAGCGGGGCGTGCCCGACGAGGACGCCGAGGTCACCCTCGACGGTGCGCGCGACGACCTCGTCGGCCTGGCCCGACCACACGACGCGGTCGGCTGCGACCAGCTCGACCTGGAGCGACGTGTCGGCCATCAGGAGTTCTTCTGGATCTCGGCCCACTTCGCGTCGACGTCGTCCAGACCGCCGCACATGAAGAAGGCCTGCTCGGCCACGTGGTCGTACTCGCCGTCGCAGATCTTCGTGAAGGCGTCGATGGTCTCATCGAGCGGGACCGTCGAGCCCTCGATGCCGGTGAACTGCTTGGCCACGTACGTGTTCTGGCTGAGGAAGCGCTGGATGCGACGAGCGCGCGAGACGATCGTCTTGTCCTCCTCGCTGAGCTCGTCGACACCGAGGATCGCGATGATGTCCTGGAGCTCCTTGTTGCGCTGCAGGATGCCCTTGACGCGGTTCGCCGTCTGGTAGTGGTCGTCGGCGATGTAGCGCGGGTCGAGGATGCGCGACGTCGACGTCAGCGGGTCCACGGCTGGGTAGATGCCGAGCGACGCGATCTCGCGGGAGAGCTCGGTCGTGGCGTCCAGGTGCGCGAACGTGGTGGCCGGCGCCGGGTCGGTGTAGTCGTCGGCGGGCACGTAGATCGCCTGCAGCGAGGTGATCGAGTGGCCACGCGTCGAGGTGATCCGCTCCTGGAGCACGCCCATCTCGTCGGCGAGGGTCGGCTGGTAGCCCACCGCGGACGGCATGCGGCCGAGCAGCGTCGAGACCTCCGAGCCGGCCTGCGTGAACCGGAAGATGTTGTCGATGAAGAGCAGCACGTCCTGCTTCTGCACGTCGCGGAAGTACTCCGCCATCGTCAGCGCGGACAGCGCCACGCGCAGACGCGCTCCCGGCGGCTCGTCCATCTGGCCGAAGACCAGCGCCACCTTGTCGAGGACGCCCGCCTCCTCCATCTCGGCGATGAGGTCGTTGCCCTCACGGGTGCGCTCGCCGACACCGGCGAACACCGACACACCGTCGTGGTCCTTGGCGACACGGGCGATCATCTCCTGGATGAGCACCGTCTTGCCGACGCCGGCGCCGCCGAACAGGCCGATCTTGCCGCCGAGCACGTAGGGCGTCAGCAGGTCGATGACCTTGATGCCGGTCTGGAACATCTGCGTCTTGGACTCGAGCTGGTCGAACGCGGGCGCCTTGCGGTGGATGCCCCAGCGCTCGTTGACGTCGAAGGTCTGACCCTCCTCGAGGTTCATGACCTGTCCGGTGGTGTTGAACACCTTGCCCAGCGTCTGGTCGCCGACGGGCACCGAGATCGGCGCACCGGTGTCGGTGACGACGCTGCCGCGGACGATGCCGTCGGTCGGACGCAGCGAGATGGCGCGGACGAGGCCGTCACCGATGTGCTGCGCGACCTCGAGGGTCAGCGTCTCCTCGCGACCCTCGATCTGGGTGTCGACCGTGAGCGCGTTGTAGATCTCCGGCATCGCGTCCGAGGGGAACTCGATGTCGAGCACCGGTCCGATGACCCGCGCGACGCGACCGGTGGTGGTGGTCTTCTCTTCGGCAGTGGCAGTCATAGCTCTCTCACTCCTGACCAGCCGTGGCGTCGGCGAGCGCGTTCGCGCCGCCCACGATCTCGCTGATCTCCTGGGTAATGCCGGCCTGGCGGGCCTGGTTGGCGATGCGGGTGTACTTCTCGATGAGGTCCTGCGCGTTGTCGGTCGCGGACTTCATGGCCTTCTGGCGGGCAGCGAGCTCAGAGGCCGCTGCCTGCAGCTGGCAGTAGTAGATGCGGCTGTTCACGTACTTCGGCAGCAGCGCGTCGAGCACCTCGTGCGCCGACGGCTCGAACTCGTACAGCGGGAGCAGCTCGGACTCGTCCGGCGTCTCCGTGCCCTCGACGACCTCGAGCGGGAGCAGGCGGATGACGTCCGGCTCCTGCGTGAGCATCGACTTGAAGCGCGTGAACACGATGTGCAGCTCGTCCACGGCGCGCGCGGGGTCGATCGCCTCCTCGGAGGTCTCGTCCTCGGCGAACAGCGAGGTCAGCGCGTCGCCGATCTCGCGGGCGTTGGCGAACTCGGGCTTGTCGGAGTAGCCCGTCCAGGACTGGACGAACTCGCGCTGACGGAACGTGAAGTACGTGACCGCCTTGCGTCCGGAGAGGTAGAAGTCGACCTCCTTGCCCTCGGAGCGCAGCTTCTCGGTGAGTCGCTCCGCCTCCTTGAGGACGCTGGAGGAGTACGACCCCGCGAGCCCGCGGTCGCTCGTGATCACGAGCACCGCGGCGCGCGTCGGGTTCTCCTTCTCGGTGGTGAGCGGGTGGTCGACGTTGGAGAACGTGGCCACCGCGGACACCGCCCGGGTCAGCTCACGCGCGTACGGGGCTGCCGCCGCCGCGTGCTGCTGCGCCTTGATGATGCGCGAGGCGGCGATGAGCTCCATGGCGCGCGTGATCTTCTTGGTCGCCTGGGTCGACCTGATCTTCGCGCGTAGCTCTCGTACCGACGCTGCCATAGTGGGTCAGCTCCGCTTCTGCTTGACGATCTGCTCCTGCTCGACGTCCTCGTCGTCAAGAGCCTCGAACTCCTCGCGACCGACCGAGATGCGCTCGCCCTCGCTGGTCTCGAACTGCTCGACGAACGCCTCGTAGGCCGACTCGAGCGACGACGCGGTGTCGTCGTCGAACTTCCCGGTCTCGCGGATCGCCGAGAAGATGCCCTCGTGGGAGCGCTTGACGTAGTCGAGGAACTCCTCCTCGAAGCGGCTGATGTCCTCCACGGGCACCGGGTCGAGCTTGCCCTGGGTACCGGCCCACAGCGACACGACCTGCTGCTCCATCGGGAACGGCGCGTACTGGCCCTGCTTGAACAGCTCCATGAGGCGCTGGCCACGGGCGAGCTGCGCCTTCGAGGCGGCGTCGAGGTCGGAGGCGAACATGGCGAAGGCCTCCATGGCGCGGAACTGCGCGAGGTCGACCTTGAGCGAGCCGGTGACCGCCTTCATGGCCTTCGTCATCGCCGCACCACCGACGCGCGACACCGAGATGCCGACGTCGACCGCGGGACGCTGGTTGGCGTTGAAGAGGTCGGACTGCAGGAAGATCTGGCCGTCGGTGATCGAGATGACGTTCGTCGGGATGTAGGCCGACACGTCGTTGGCCTTCGTCTCGATGACGGGCAGACCCGTCATCGAGCCCGCGCCGAGCTCGTCGTTGAGCTTGGCGCAACGCTCGAGCAGCCGGCTGTGGAGGTAGAAGACGTCGCCGGGGTAGGCCTCGCGGCCCGGCGGACGACGCAGCAGCAGCGAGACGGCGCGGTAGGCCTCGGCCTGCTTCGACAGGTCGTCGAAGATGATCAGGACGTGCTTGCCCTGGTACATCCAGTGCTGGCCGATGGCCGAGCCGGTGTACGGGGCGAGGTACTTGAAGCCTGCGGAGTCGGAGGCGGGAGCGGCCACGATGGTCGTGTACTCCAGCGCGCCGGCGTCCTCGAGCGCGCCACGCACGCTGGCGATCGTCGAGCCCTTCTGGCCGATGCCGACGTAGATGCAGCGGACCTGCTTGGTCGGGTCGCCGCTCTCCCAGAACTCCTTCTGGTTGATGATCGTGTCGATCGCGATGGCGGTCTTGCCGGTCTGGCGGTCGCCGATGATCAGCTGGCGCTGGCCACGGCCGATCGGCGTCAGCGAGTCGATCGCCTTGATGCCGGTCATGAGCGGCTCGTGCACCGACTTGCGCTGCACGACGGTGGGCGCCTGGAGCTCCAGGGCGCGACGACCGTCGGTGGCGATCTCGCCGAGACCGTCGATGGGCTCGCCCAGCGGGTCCACGACGCGGCCGAGGTAGCCGTCGCCCACGGGCACGGACAGCACCTCGCCGGTGCGCTTGACCTTCTGGCCCTCCTCGATGCCGGCGAAGTCACCCAGGATGACGACACCGATCTCGCGGACGTCGAGGTTCAGCGCGAGGCCGAGCGTGCCGTCCTCGAACTCGAGCAGCTCGTTGGCCATGGCCGAGGGCAGACCCTCGACGCGCGCGATGCCGTCCGCCGCCTCGGCGACGATGCCGACCTCTTCGGTCTTGCTGGCGCTCGGGGAGTACTCGGAGACGAACTGCTGCAGCGCGTCGCGGATCTCCTCGGGACGGATGGAGAGTTCCGTCATGTTTCTGCCTGCCTTCTGTGGGTCTGGTGGCTGGGTGGAGCCGGAAGAAATGGGGTGGGTCAGCCCGCGAGCCGCCGGCGGGCGGCCTCGAGCCGGCTGGACATGGTGCCGTCGACGACCTCGCCGCCGAGGGAGACGGCGATGCCTCCGACGACGCTCGGGTCGACGACGACGTTGAGGTGCACGTCGCGGCCGTACTTGGCGGCCAGGGCCGAGGCGAGCCGGGTGCGCTCGTCGTCGGAGAGGTCGTAGGCGACCCGCACGACGGCGACGGCGCGGTCACGACGCTGCGCGGCCACGTCGCCGAAGGCGGTGAGCACCTTCTCGAACGAGCCGGTGCGTGCCACGACGGCCTGCTGCGCCAGCTCGAGGGCCTCGGTGGAGACCTTGGAGCCGAACAGCGTCGCGAGCAGCGTCGCCTTCGCCTGGGCCGGGTAGGACCGGTCGGCCACGACACCGCGGAGCTCGACGTCGGCGGCCACGGCGCGTCCGATCTCGAACAGCTCGGTCTCGAGCTGCTCTAGCGAGCCGGCGGCGTCGGCCCGCGCGACCACGGCGCTGGCGCCGGCGGTCTCGAGGGCGTCGGCGAGGTCACGACCGGCGTTCCACCGCGCGGCGGCGGCGGCGCGGACGACGTCGACCGTGCCCGGACCGACCCGCGAGCCGAGCACACGGGACGCGAGACCCGCCTTGGCGTCGGACTCGGTCGACGGGTCGGTGAGCACCCGGCGCAGCGCCGGGTTGGCGTCCAGCAGGGACACGACGCCGAACAGCTGCGTGCCGAGGTCCGCCGAGTCCTGGGCCGACTCGACGGCGGACAGGACCCCCTCGAGGGACCGCGCGGAGATGCCTCGCATCAGTTGGCCGACCCCTCCAGCTCCGTGATGAAGCGCTCGACGGTGCGACGCTGACGCGCCTCGTCCTCGAGCGACTCACCGACGATGCGCCCGGCGAGGTCCGTGGCGAGCGAGCCCACCTCGGACTTGAGCTGGGCGAGGGCCTGCGAGCGCTCCGCCTCGACCTGCGCGTGCGCGGTCGCGGTGATGCGGGCAGCCTCCTCCTGGGCCTGGGCCCGGAGCTCGGCGATGATCTGCGCGCCCTGCTCCTTGGCCTCCTCGCGGATGCGAGCGGCCTCGTGACGGGCGTCGGCGAGCTGCGCCGTGTACTGCTCGAGCGCGGCCTGGGCCTCCTGCTGCGCCGACTTGGCCTCCTCGATCCCGCCCTCGATCGCGGCCGTGCGCTCGGCGAAGGCCTTCTCGAAGTTGGGCACGACGAACTTGCGGATCAGGAGGAAGAGGATCCCCAGGACCACCAGGCCCAGGACGATCTCCGGCAGCTCCGGGATCAGGGGGTTGTGCTCCTCCCCCTCAGCTGCTGCGACCAGGATCGCGCTCATGGTGAATCTCCCTTAGCAGAGGATCAGTTGTAGCCGAAGACGAAGGCGAGGGCCAGCGCGATGATGAAGAACTGCTCCGCGAGGACGAAGCCGAAGATCGCGATGCCCTGGAGACGGCCCTGCGCCTCGGGCTGACGGGCGACGCCCGTGACGTAGGCGGCGAAGATCAGACCGACGGCGATGGCCGGGCCGATGGCAGCGAGGCCGAGGCCGACGGTGGCGATGGAACCATTCATGACGGTTCTTTCCTTTCGTGACGACGCGGACGCGTCTGGTGCGGGTCGAGAAGTGGTCGGATGGAGCCGGCCGAGCTCAGTGCTCGTCGGCGATCGCGCTGCCGATGTACATCGCGGTCAGCAGCGTGAAGACGTAGGCCTGCAGGAACATGATCAGCATGTCGAGGAAGCTGACCCCGATGCCGAGCACGAAGGAGAGCACGCCGGCCGGGATGCCGATGGCGGCGTTGGCGTAGCCCGTGACCAGGTACGCGGCACCCAGCGAGAACAGCAGGATCAGCAGGTGACCGGCGAACATGGTCGCGAAGAGACGCAGCGCCAGCGTGAAGGGGCGCACGATGATGTTGGAGAGGAACTCCAGCGGCACCAGGGCGATCAGGATCGGGCCCTTGGCGCCGGCCGGGACCGTCTGGTGCTTGAGGTAGCCGAAGAAGCCGTGGCGGCCGATGCCGGCGACGTTGTAGATCAGCCACGTGACCAGGGCCAGCGCGACGGGGAAGCCGAACTTCGACATCGACGGGAACTGGATCACCGGGATGACGCCGTAGAAGTTGTTGACCAGCACGAAGAGGAAGACCGTGAAGAGGTACGGCACGTACTTCATGTAGTCGGCGCTGCCGATGTTGTCGCGCGCGATGGAGTTGCGGATGAACCCGTACACGAGCTCTCCGGCGAACTGCAGGCGCCCGGGCACGACCTGGGCCTTGCGGCTCGTGGCGTAGGCGAAGGCGAAGACGATCACCAGCGACAGCACGAGGAACAGCTCGGGCTTGTTGACCTCCCACCCGCCGATCGTGAACGTCGGCGGGAGCAGGAAGCTCCCGGGGCCGGGCTGCGGCGGGCCGTCAGCGGCAGCCACCAGGGCGGTCGAGGCGAGGGTCACTCGGTCACCTTTGTCTCATGGCGCGGTCGATTCCGACGAAGGTCGGCGATCCGGCAGTACGGCCAGCGTCATCGTTCACGTCGGGCCCGGTCGCTGGGCGGATCCGGTCCGGCGCATGAGTGAGGCTACCAGGGGGTCACGACGGGGTGTCGCCCAGGTCATAGGTGAGGACCCGGCGGCGCCGGAAGGACCACAGCGCCAAGGCGGTCCAGACCAGGCTGCACACCACTGCGGCGAGCCCGAAGGTGCGCCGGTCGACGTGCTCGGCCACTCCCCCGACGTCGAAGAGCAGGAACAGCACGGCCATGGCGGCGAACGCCTTGACGAGGAAGAAGAGCACGGCCGCAGGGAGCGAGAGCACCGGGCTCGAGCGCGCCACCGGGTTCAGGACGACGGGCGTCGAGCCGAGGAACACCGCGACGACGACACCCGCGAGCAGGGCGCCCAGCAGCCCGGCGGTCCCCCGCACGGCGAGCCCCGCGACGGCGGCAAGAGCCACGACGGCCCCGTACGCCAGGGCCTGCGAGCCGAGGGCCGACCGATCTGCGGACCTCACGAGCCGTCCCAGACGCGCTGCTCGAGCCGTGGGAGCACGAAGACGGCCGCGGCCGTGAGCACGCTCAGCACGCCGAACCCGACGATCGACTGCCAGCCGCTGAACAGGCTCACCACGACGCTGCCGAAGGCCACCAGGCCGGCGGCGGCGTACATGAGCAGCACGGCACGACGGTGCGAGTGCCCGATCTCGAGCAGCCGGTGGTGGATGTGCATCTTGTCGGGGCTGAACGGCGACCGTCCCGCCCGGGTGCGGCGCACGACCGCGAGACCCAGGTCGACGAACGGCACGATGAGGATCGCGAACGGCAGGAAGAGCGGCAGCAGGGCGGGCAGGAAGCTCGCCGCCCCGCCACCGACGCCCTCGGACAGGCTGGTGGCCGGGAACTGTCCCGTGAGGCTGATCGAGGAGCACGCGAGCACGAAGCCGATCAGCATCGACCCGGAGTCGCCGATGAACATGCGGGCCGGGAAGAAGTTGTGCGGCAGGATGCCGAGGCAGGCGCCCGCCAGGGCGGCCGTGAGCAGCGCGGCGCCGATGGCGCGTGCCTCGCCGTTCACGACCGCGAGGGAGAAGGCGTAGGAGAAGAAGGCCACCGCGCCGATCGCGACCATGCCGGCGGCCAGCCCGTCGAGGCCGTCGACGAAGTTGACGGCGTTCGCGGTGGTGACGATCAGCAGCACCGTGAAGATGATCGACTGCGCGTTGTCGAGTCCGAGGTAGTTGTTGTACAGCGGCAGGTAGAGGAACTGCAGGCCCATCGCGACGACGACGACGCCGGCCATGACCTGGCCGGCGAACTTGCTGAGCGCGTCGAGCTCGAAGAGGTCGTCGATCACGCCGACGAGGCAGATGACGGCACCGCCCACGATGACGGCGCGGGCGTCGCCGAAGACGGCGTCCTCGTTGCGGGACAGGAACGGCAGGTGGGTCGCCACCAGGTAGGCCGAGACGAGCCCGCCGAGCATGGCGGGGCCCCCGAAGTACGGGGTGGGGATCGCGTGCACGTCGCGGTCACGCACCTTGGCGACGGCTCCGAAGCGCATCGCGAGCGTCCTGGCGATCGAGGCGAGGAGGTAGGTCACCCCCAGGGCGACGCCGAAGACGACGAGGTACTCACGCACCGAGCGGCTCCACCGTGTTGTTGAACCGGTGGAGCACGTCGAGCCCGATCGGACCCTCGCGCAGGATGCGGGGCGTCGCGCCCGTGACGTCGAGGATGGTGGACGCGGTGCCCCCGGGGCTCTGACCGGCGTCGAGGTAGACGCTGACGGACGTGCCCAGCATCCGCTCGGCGTCCTCGATCGTGGTGGCGGCCGGCTCACCGGTCAGGTTCGCGCTGCTCACGGCGAGCGGCCCGGTCTGCTTGAGCAGACCGAGCGCGACGGGGTGGTCGGGCATGCGCACCGCGACGGTGTGGTGGGTCTCCCCCAGGTCCCACGTGAGAGACGGCTGCTGCCGGCACACCACCGTGAGAGGTCCGGGCCACAGCTCGGTGGTCATCGAGCGCAGCCATCCCGGCACCTCGGTGACCAGGGCCTCGAGCGTCGTCGGCGCCCCGACCAGGACCGGTGGCGGCTTCTGGCGCGTGCGCCCCTTGGCGTCCAGCAGGCGCTGGACGGCCTCGGGCGAGAACGCGTCGGCGGCCAGGCCGTAGACGGTGTCGGTGGGCAGCACGGCGAGCTCGCCGGCCTCCAGTGCCGCCTGGGCGGCGTCGACGCCGGTGCGGCGCATCTCCTCGTCGGCGCAGTCGTACCTCACCGGGCCACCCTAGCGGGCGCGGGTGGGCCCAGCGGTCACCACAGGTCGTGCACGGCGTCCAGCAGGTCGAGCCCGTGCACGAGGAACGCGAGCGCCAGGAACTGCGCCGTCCGACCGAGGAAGACCATCGTGAGGAACACCCAGAGACGCTGCCGCGACAGCGGCGCCAGGATCGTCACCACCGCGAGCGGTGGCACCGCCAGGAGGGACGAGAGGAGCACGGTGGCCGCGCCGAGCACCGGGCGGTCGAGCCAGGTCAGGAGCAGGTCGCCGACCCGCCGCAGCCAGGCCGTGAACCGGTAGCGGGGCTCGGAGCGGCGCGCCTCGCGACGGAAGCGCTGCGACCCGCCGCGGATCAGCACGAACACGAGCGCCTTGCCCGCGACCGTGCCGACGCTCAGCGCCATGACGCCCCAGAACAGCATCCAGTCCTGCATCGTCGCGCCCATGGCGACGACGTAGACCTCGGCGTTGAGGAACACCGGGAGGATCGCCGATCCCACCCCGAAGGCGAAGGCGGCCCCGTGGATCAGGAGCTCGGCGACCATGTCGCGACCCTATCGATCCCGCTCCGCGCCGCGCCGGAGGTCCCGACTCGTGCGCGGCGAGCCGCTCACGGACGGCGCGCGGTGACGTACCGCGGCCGGTCCGCGAGGTCCGCGTGGTCGCGCACGTCGGCCCACCGGCCGGCGAACACGGCGGGGGCCGACTCCCCCTGCGCATCGGCGTGCTCGGCCCCGACGACACCGCCCGGTCGCAGCAGGCGCCACGCCGTGCGCTCCAGGCGGCGCATGGCGTCGAGCCCGTCGTCGCCCGACCAGAGCGCCAGGGACGGGTCGTGGTCGCGGGCCTCGGGCGCCACGCTCTCCCACGCGTCGAGCGGGATGTACGGCGGGTTGCACACCACGACGTCGACGGTGCCGTCGAGGTCGGCGAAGGCCTCGAACGCGTCGCCGAGCCGCAGGTCGGCGCCCGTGTCGCCGAGGTTGCGCTCCGCCCACGCGAACGCCTGCTCGTCGAGCTCGACGGCGTGCACCTGGGCCCGCGGCACCTCGTGCACGACGGACAGCGCTATTGCGCCGGACCCGGTGCAGAGGTCGACGACCACGGGCGGTGCCGAGCGACCCGAGGACAGCACGGCCGACGCCTGCTCGACCGCCCAGCCCGCCAGCAGCTCGGTCTCCGGACGCGGGACGAACACGCCGGGACCGACCTCGAGGTCGACGTAGCGGAAGCCGGCAGAGCCGGTGAGGTGCTGCAGCGGGACGCGCCGGGCGCGCGCCGCGACCATGTCGCGGTAGACCTGCAGCTGCGGACCCTGGAGGCGTGCGCCGAGCAGCATGCCGCGCGGGGTGCCGGTGACGTGGGCGAGGAGCAGCTCCGCGTCGACCCGCGGCGAGGCGACGCCGGCCTCCGTCAGCGTGGTCGTGGCCTCCTCGAGCAGACGCTCGGCCTGGCTGCGGACGCGGCTCATGCGCGGGACCCGTCGGCGGTCTCGAGCCGCTCGGCGAGGTCGGCGTCGACGAGCGAGCCGATGACGTCGTCGAGCGCGCCGTCCATGACGGCGTCGAGGTTGTAGGTCTTGAACCCGGTGCGGTGGTCGGAGACGCGGTTCTCGGGGAAGTTGTAGGTGCGCACGCGCTCGGAGCGGTCGACCGTGCGGATCTGCGAGCGCCGCGCGTCGGACGCCTCGGCGTCGGCCGCGGCCTGTGCCGCCTCGAGCAGGCGCGAGCGCAGGATGCGCAGCGCCTGCTCCTTGTTCTGGAGCTGGCTCTTCTCGTTCTGGCAGCTCACCACGAGACCGGTCGGGAGATGGGTGATGCGCACGGCCGAGTCGGTGGTGTTGACGCTCTGGCCTCCGGGCCCGGACGAGCGGAACACATCGATGCGCAGGTCGGCGTCGTTGACCTGGACGTCGACGTCCTCGGCCTCGGGCAGCACGAGGACCCCGGCGGCCGACGTGTGGATGCGGCCCTGGGACTCGGTGACGGGGACACGCTGCACGCGGTGGACGCCGCCCTCGAACTTCAGCAGCGCGTAGGGCGCCTGCCCGGGCTCGGGGGTGCCCTTCGCCGCCACCGAGGCCGTGACCGACTTGTAGCCCCCGAGCGCCGACTCGGTGGCGTCGATGATCTCGACCCGCCAGCCCTTCGTCTCGGCGAAGCGCGTGTACATGCGCAGCAGGTCGCCGGCGAACAGCGCCGACTCCTCGCCGCCCTCGCCGCCCTTCACCTCGAGGATGACGTCCTTGTCGTCGGCGGGGTCGCGCGGCACGAGCAGCCGCTGCAGCCGCTCCTCCAGCTCCGCGCGCTGGGCGGCCAGCTCGGCCGCGTCCTCGACCAGCTCGAGCTCACGGGCGGCCTCGAGGTCGTCACCGGACTGCTGCCAGGCGCGGTAGGTACGCACGACCGCACCGAGCTCGGCGTAGCGGCGCCCGACCTTCTTGGCCCGCGCCGGGTCGGCGTGCGTCGCAGGGTCCGACATCTGTCGCTCGAGCTCGGCGTGCTCGGACAGCAGCGCCTCGACGGCCTCGAACATGCTGGTCCTCTCTGCTACCTCGCGCCCACGGTCTCGCCGGCGCACCGCGCCCGGACGTACGACGACGCCGACCCGTCCGCGAGGGATCGGGTCGGCGTCGGAGAGGAGCTACTTCTTGCCGTAGCGCTTCTCGAACCGGGCCACGCGGCCGCCGGTGTCGAGGATCTTCTGCTTGCCCGTGTAGAACGGGTGGCAGGCCGAGCACACGTCGGCGCGGAGGGTGCCCTCCGTGGCGGTGCTGCGGGTGGTGAACGAGTTGCCACAGGTGCAGGTGACCTGGGTCTCGACGTACTCGGGGTGGATGTCGCGCTTCATGGTGTCCTCTCGTGGTGCTGGGTCGGGCCGCGGGTGCGGACCGTGAACCAGGACCGGGGATCGATTGTGCCAGGGGCACCTCGTACAACCGCCACCGCCCCTCGGTTGTTCCCCAGGCAGCAGCCGCGCTACGAGGTCAGGCCGGCAGCAGCGCCTCGACGTCGTCGGCGATCTTCTCGGGCTTCGTCGTCGAGCCGTAGCGCTTCACGACGTTGCCCTCGGAGTCGACCAGGAACTTGGTGAAGTTCCACTTGATCTTGCTGCCGAGCACCCCGCCCTTCTCCGAGCGCAGCCAACGGTACAGCGGGTGCGCGTCGTCGCCGTTGACGTCGACCTGGGAGAACATCGGGAAGCTCACGCCGTAGTTCTTCTGGCAGAAGGCGGCCGTGTCCTCGTCGGAGTCGGGGTTCTGGTGGCCGAACTGGTCGCACGGGAAGCCGAGGACCACGAGGCCGCGGTCGGCGTACCGGCTGTACAGCTCCTCCAGGCCCGTCAGCTGCGGGGTGAAGCCGCACTGCGTGGCGGTGTTCACGACGAGCAGGACCTTCCCCCGGTAGTCGGAGAGGTCCCGCGGAGCGCCGTCGATGGTCGTGGCGGTGAAGTCGTAGGCAGTGGTCACGTCGCCATCCTAGGGACGCGGTCCACCCGTCGCAGACCAGCGCGCGGGCCGCGCCGGCCGTCCGTGGCACGCACGACGGGCCCGCCGACCGTGGTCGGCGGGCCCGTCGGGGCGTGCTCAGGCCAGGGGGCTGCGCTGGAGCGCGAGGAGCAGCTCGGCGTTGCTGCCGGTCTTCTCCAGCCGCCCGACGACCGTGTCGAGGACCTGCTGCGGGCTGCGCCCGACCAGGGCCCGGCGCGTGGCGACGAGGATGTCGAGCTCCTGCTCGTCGAGCAGCAGCTCCTCGTGGTTGGTGCGCGAGCCGGCGATGTCGACGGCCGGGAAGACCTGCTGGTTCTCGTCGACCTGCAGGCGCAGCACGCTGTTGGCGGCGCCGTCGATCTCCTCCAGCACGGCCTCGTCGACCACGGACGACGTGCCCGCCAGCGCCGTCGCGAGGATCGTCAGCGAGCCGCCGTCCTCGGCGTTGCGCGCCGCGCCGAAGAACGTCTTGACCGGGTGCAGGGCGGCCGCGTCGACCGCGCCGGCCATCCGGCTCGAGGCCGTGGACGCCTGGTGGTAGGCCCGGCCGAGCCGCGTGAGGGAGTCGAGCAGGACGACGACGTCGTGACCCAGCTCGACCAGACGCTTCGCACGCTCGATGGCGAGCTCGGCCACCGTCGTGTGGTCGGCGGCCGGACGGTCGAAGGTCGAGGCGATGACCTCGCCCTTGACCGAGCGCTGCAGCTCCGTGACCTCCTCGGGGCGCTCGTCGATCAGGACGACCATGAGGTGGCACTCGGGGTTGTTGGCCGTCAGCGCGTCGGCGACGGTGCGCACGAGGGCCGAGCGTCCACCACGCTGCTCCGAGACGACCAGCTGACGCTGTCCCTTGCCCACGGGCGCGAACAGGTCGATGAGGCGGGTGGTCACGACCGTCGGGTCGGTCTCGAGGACCAGACGCTCCTCGGGGTGCACGGGCGTCATGGAGGAGAACTCGATGCGGCCGCGCGCCTCCTCCAGCGGCGTCCCGTTGACGGTGTCGACCCGCACCATCGGGTTGAACTTCTCCTTGCGCTCGCCTTCGCGCGGCTGGCGCACCTGGCCGGTGACCGCGTCGCCCTTGCGCAGACCCCACTTGCGGACCATGGACAGCGAGACGTACACGTCGTTCTCGCTCGGCAGGTAGCCGGTGGTGCGCACGAAGGCGTAGTTGTCGAGGATGTCGAGGATGCCGGCCGCGGGGACCAGCACGTCGTCCTCGGTGTAGGTGGGCTCGCCGTCGGCACCGCGGCCGCCGCGGTTGCGACCGCGACGGTTGCGACGACGTCCGCCGGCCTCGTCGTCGTCGGCCGCCTGCGGGTCGACGCCGCGCTGGCCGTTCTTCTGCGGGGCGTCCTGGCCGCCCTGCTGGTCGCCCTTGCGCTGCTGGTCGCCGCGGCGCTGGTCGTCGTTCTTCTGACCGTCGCCGTTCTTCTGGTTCTCGGTGTTCTTCTGCTGCTCAGCGTTCTTCTGGCCGTCGCGCTGCCCGTCGTTCTTGGTGCGCTGGTTGCCGTTCTTCGGGCCCTGGCCCTTGCCCTGGCCGCGGTTCTGCTCGTCCTTGCCCTGGGCGTCCTTGCCCTGGGCGTCCTGGGGCTGGCCGTCCTGCGACGGGGCGCCCTGGGCGCGACGTCCGCGGCCGCGCGGGGTCTCGCGCGCCTGCTCCTCGGCAGCAGGTGCGCCCTGGGGCTTCTCGTCCTTCTCGACCTGGGGCTTCGCGCCCTGGGCCTTCTCCGGCGCGGTCGGCTCGACCTGCTGGGGTGCCTGCTGGGCGGGGGCGGCCTGGACGGCGCTCGGGGCGCTCTCGCCACGGGCGGCCTTGATGGCGTCGATCAGCTCGCCCTTGCGCAGCTTGCCGGCGTCGCTGATGCCGAGGCCGGACGCGATCTCGCGCAGCTCGGCGAGGACCTTGCCCCCGAGCGCGCCGCCCGAGCGACGGGCGGGCTTGGCGGGGGCGGCGGAGGCCGGCTCCGCCGACGGGGACGCAGACTGGTCAGTGGGGGTGTCGGTCACGAGGATGCTTCCTGGGTGGGAGGGGGCGCCACAGGCCCTCCGGCGAAGACCGGGGCACCGTGGCCACCCGCCGACGGCGGGCGGACGTACACGTGTCGGGGAACGGGATCCACACCGACGTCCGTCACTCTAGCAGTGCCCTCGGCCGCTCGATCCGCCCCCGACGAGCGCGGTCAGGGCCGTCGTTCAGGACGTCGGGACGACGTGGGCACCGCGGTCGGCGACGTCGACCTCGAGCACCCTCCAGCCGTCGGGGACGGCGTCCGTGACACCCCGGGCGAAGGCGAGCACCGTGGGCCCGGCACCGGAGATGACCGCCGGCACGCCGTCGACGCGCAGGCTGCGGACCAGGCGGTAGGAGTCCGGCATCGCGCCGGCGCGGTACTGCTGGTGCAGGAGGTCCTCCGTGGCCGACGCGAGCCGCTCGGGCGCCTGCGTCAGCGCCGCCACGAGCAGCGCGGCACGGCCGGCGTTCGTCGCGGCGTCGGCGTGGCTGACCACGTCGGGGAGCAGGCCGCGCGCGGCCTCGGTCGAGACCGGCTCCGGCGGCACGAAGAGGGTCAGCGGGACGGTGACGTCGAGGCGGACCGCCTCGGCGGCGAAGCCGTCGATCCACGCGATCGTCAGGCCGCCGAGGAGGGCTGCGGCGACGTTGTCGGGGTGACCCTCGATGTCCTGGGCGAGCTGCAGCGTCGCCCGGTCGTCGAGCGGCTCCACACCGTCGACGAGTGCCTTCGCGAGCACGATGCCGCCGACGATCGCGGCCGACGACGAGCCCATCCCCCGCCCGTGCGGCACCACGTTGCGGCACGTGAGCCGCAACCCCGGACGTCGCACGCCCATGAGGTCGAGGGCGGCGTCGAGCGAACGGACCACGAGGTGGCGCTCGTCGCGCGGCACCTCGTCGGCGGCCTCGCCCTCCACGACGACCTCGAGACCGTCGCCGGGGACGACCTCGGCGGTCAGCTCGTCGTGCACGTCGAGCGCGAGCCCGAGGGCGTCGAACCCCGGACCGAGGTTGGCGCTGCTGGCGGGCGTGCGGACCGTCACGGGCCCGCGGCGGAACGGCTGGTCGACCACGACGGCGCCGCTCAGGCCAGGCCGGCGGCGGCCGCGGCGTCGTGCACGTCGGCGTCGATGACGGAGTCGACCACGGACTCCACGCCCGACAGCGCCGTCTCGACGTCCTTCAGGCCGTGGCCCGTCACGGTCACGGCGATGCGCAGACCCGGGTCGACCTCGCCCGCCTCGGCGGCGGCCAGGAGGCCCGCGACCCCCGCCGCGGACCCGGGCTCGACGAACACGCCGTCGTGGGCACCCAGGCGACGCTGCGCGTCGAGGATCTGCTCGTCGGTGACGGCGTCGATGCGGCCGCCGGACGTGTCGCGCGCCTCGATGGCCAGCTGCCACGACGCCGGGTTGCCGATGCGGATCGCCGTGGCGACCGTCTCGGGACGCGCCACGGCCTCGCCACGGACGAGCGGCGCGGCGCCGGCGGCCTGGAAGCCCCACATCCGCGGACGGTGCGTGGCGAGACCGGCGTCGGCGTACTCGCGGTAGCCCATCCAGTAGGCGGAGATGTTGCCGGCGTTGCCGACCGGGAGCACGTGCACGTCGGGGGCGTCGCCGAGGACGTCGACGATCTCGAACGCCGCGGTCTTCTGGCCCTGGAGCCGCACCGGGTTGACCGAGTTCACGAGCGCGACCGGGTACTCGTCGGCCAGGGCCCGCGACAGCTGGAGGCACTCGTCGAAGCCGCCCCGCACCTGGATGACCTCCGCGCCGTGCATGACGGCCTGGGCCATCTTGCCGGTCGCGATCTTGCCGTGCGGGACGAGCACGATCGGGGTGAGCCCGGCACGAGCGGCGTAGGCGGTCATCGACGCCGACGTGTTGCCCGTCGACGCGCACACCACGGCCTTCGCGCCCTCGCCGACGGCCACGGAGATGGCCGCCGTCATGCCGCGGTCCTTGAAGGAGCCCGTCGGGTTGTCGCCCTCGACCTTGAGCCAGACGTCGCCCTGGACGACCGAGGACAGCCAGGCCGAGTGGACGAGCGGCGTGCCGCCCTCGCCCAGCGAGATCACCGGGGTGTCCTCGTCGACCGGGAGCCACTCGCGGTACTCCTCGAGCACACCACGCCACGGCTGCGCCATCAGCGGAACTCCTTCATCAGTTGAGGCCTTCGACCCGCATGACCGACGACACGTCGCGCACCATGTCGAGCGCGCGCACCACCTCGACGGTCGCGGCGAGCGCGGCGTCGTCGGCCTCGTGCGTCACGATGACGAGCTGGGCGTCGGAGCCGTGGCCCTCCTGGCGGACCGTCTTGATCGACACGTCGTACTGCGCGAAGGCGTCGGCGACCGACGCGAGCACGCCCGCGCGGTCGTCGACGTCGATCGACACGTGGTAGCGGGTACGGGCGCGGCCGACGTCGAGCACGTCGAGGTCCGCGTGCGCGGTGTCACCGGGTCCGTGCACGTCCTGGCGGCGGTTACGGGCGACCGAGACGAGGTCGCCGAGCACGGCGCTCGCCGTGGGCGCGCCCCCGGCGCCCGGACCGTAGAACATGAGCTGACCGGCCGACTCGCTCTCGACGAACACGGCGTTGAACGCGCCGCGGACGCTGGCGAGCGGGTGGCTCTTCGCGATCATGGCGGGGTGGACGCGAGCCGACACGGCATCGCCGTCGGGCGTGCTGATCTTCTCGCAGATCGCGAGCAGCTTGACGACGCAGCCCATCTCGTCGGCCGAGCGGACGTCGGCGGCGGTGACGTCGGTGATGCCCTCGCGGTGCACGTCGCCGATGGTCACGCGGGTGTGGAACGCGAGCGACGCGATGATCGCGGCCTTGGCGGCGGCGTCGAAGCCCTCGACGTCGGCCGTGGGGTCGGCCTCCGCGTACCCGAGGCGCTGGGCCTCGTCGAGCGCGTCGGAGAAGCCGGCGCCCGTCGTGGTCATGGCGTCGAGGATGAAGTTGGTGGTCCCGTTGACGATGCCGAGCACCCGCTGCACGGCGTCACCCGCCAGCGACTCCTGGAGCGGGCGGATGATCGGGATGGCGCCGGCCACCGCCGCCTCGAAGGCGATGTCGCGCTCGGCCTTCTCGGCGGCCTCGAACAGGTGGGCGCCGTCCTCGGCGAGGAGCGCCTTGTTGGCCGTGACGACGGAGGCACCGTGCTCCAGGGCGGCGAGGATCAGCTCGCGCGCCGGCTCGATGCCGCCGATGACCTCCACGACGACGTCGAGGTCGCCGCGGGCGACCAGCGCGTGCGCGTCGGTGGTGAACAGCTCGGCCGGGAGGTCGAGGTCGCGCGCACGGCCGAGACGGCGCACGGCGATGCCGACGAGCTCGATCGGGGCGCCGATCCGACGCGCCAGCTCGTCGCCGTCGCGGGTCAGCAGGCGGGCCACCTCCGACCCCACGACGCCGCAGCCCAGCAGGGCGACCTTGAGGGGTCGGTCGGACGGCGCGGCGGTGTTCACGGGCGACAGCCTATCGGCGTCGTCGGGCGTGCCCGCTCGCAGTCCGCCACGCCGAGACACCCGAGGCCGGCCGCCCGGTCAGCGGGCGAACCCGCGGCCGAGGAGCAGCAGGCCGAGCGTGACCCCGACCGCGGGGACGGCGAAGGCCACGAGCACGGCCGTCCCGAGGCCGTGGGTGAGCAAGCCTGCGAACACGGCGGCACCGAGCGCCAGGGCGACCGACTCGGCGATCGAGTCGTTCGACTCCATCGCCGCGCTCGTCGCCGCCTCCTCGCCCGGGGCGCACCTCCCGAGCATCTCGGTGACGACCGTCGACGACAGCACGCCCATGCCGAAGCCGCCCACCAGCCACACCGCGGCCACGAGCACCACGGGAACGGCCGGCACCAGCGCCAGGAGCACCGCCGAGAGACCGGCCGCGATCGACAGGCCACCCAGGAGAGCACGGCGGAGCGGGCGGTCCAGCGCCGCGCCCAGCCGCTCGGGTCGCGACACGGCGGTCGCGCCCAGCCACCAGGTGAAGGCCGTCCCCGAGATCGCCGCACCGGCCTGCCCGACGGACAGGCCACGCAGCTCCACCAGGACGAGCGGCACGTACACCTGCGCCCCGAAGTACGACGACATGAGGAGCGCCCGCGCGCTCATGAGCGACGGCAGACCTCGCCCACCCGTCCAGGTGCGGGGCGGCACCAGGTGCCGGACCGCGACCACCAGCACCACGAGCGCGGCGGCGAGCAGCCAGGGCCACGCGGCGACCGATCGCTGGCCCGCGACCGACACGAGCAGGACCGCCGCGGTCGCCGCCACCGCGGCGAGCGGCGACGACGTGACCGTAATTGCATCGTCCGACCGTCGTCCGTGCGCCCGATCGCCGCCGAGGGCCTGCCACGCCACGACGAGGCTCGCGGCGGCGAGCACCGGGCCGAGCAGGAAGACCGCCCGCCAGCCGGCGACGTGCGTGAGGAGTGCCGCCGCGGCCGGTCCCACCACGGCCGGCACGGTCCAGGCGCTCGTCATGACGGCGAGCGCACGCGGACGCAGCCGCTCCGGGTACTCCTGCGCGACGACGACCCACAGCGCCACGCCGATCGGCCCGTCGCCCAGCCCCTGCACGGCCCGCCCGACGAGGAACCCGGTCATCGAGTCGGCCGTGCCGCACACGAGGAGGCCGACGGCGAAGACGCCCACGCCCCAGGCGAGCGCCGGGCGTGGTCCGACGCGGTCGATCCACGGTGCGGCGACGGTGCGCGACACGATGCTCACCGCGACCGGCAGGGCGAACGCCAGCGCGTAGCTGGCGAAGCCGTCGAGCGACCTCGCCACCTCGGGCATGACGCTGATGACCGCGAGCGACTCGAAGGCCACCAGGAACGCCAACGAGAAGAGCCCGAGCGACGTCCGGCCGAGCCGGCCCCGCCAGATGGACGTCGGCTCGTCGGGGTTGGGTGCGGGGGCGGACGGGTCGACGTCGGGCGCAGCGGTCATGGAAGGAGCGAACAACCTCGACTAAGGTCGAGGTCAAGCCGAGGGAGATGCCAGTGGACGCGACGGACCGACTCACACCGCAGGAGGTGGCCGCCCGGTCGGGCGTGGCGGTCACGGCGTTGCACTTCTATGAGTCGCGTGGCCTCATCACCGCCACACGGACGGCGGGCAACCAGCGACGCTACGGACGCGACGTGCTACGACGTCTCGCGTTCGTCCAGTTCTCCCAGCGCCTCGGCATCCCCCTCGCCGAGATCGGCGAGGCGCTCGCATCGCTCCCCGACGACCGCGTGCCGACCAAGCGGGACTGGTCACGGCTCACCTCCCGCTGGCGCGCCGACCTCGACGCCCGCATCGCCCGCCTGCAGGCGCTGCGCGACGACCTCGACGGCTGCATCGGCTGCGGCTGCCTGTCGCTGCGCAGCTGCTCGGTCTACAACCACGACGACGAGCTGGGCCGCCGCGGCCCCGGGCCGCACCGAGGCCTGACGTGAGGCGGATCGGTCACGGGGCCGGTTCCGCGTCGCCTACCCTGGTCCGGTGAGCACGCGCCCGAGCAGCCTGTCGTCGAGCCTGCGGCAGCTGGGGCCCGTCAAGGTGGTCGGACTGGTCACCATCGTCGTGGTCACGGTCGTGCTCGTGTGGGCCGTCCTCGACGTACGGTCCCTCCTCGCGCAGGCACCGGCCGCGCAGGTCGCCGCCGGACCGGACGCGTCGGCCGGGGCCCGTGGCAGCACGACCGAGCGACAGGTCGCGGTCACCGTCACGTTCTCCGGCACCGGCCCGTTCAACGCCACCGTCGTCGACGCCTCCAAGCGCGAGCGCACGTTCCGCTCGGGCGGCGAGGACGTGAAGGTGACACGCGTCTACGAGGGTGCCGGGCCGTACGTGCTGGCGAGCGTCCAGACCACCGGCAACGCCACGGTCCGCTGCCGCGTCGCCGTCGACGGGAGGCAGACGTCGTCGACCGAGCAGTCGGGCCTCTACGCCCAGACCGTCTGCGCCGGCTGAGGTGGGCGCCGACGACCGCGCCTCCTTCCGGGAGGGGCTGAGGCTCGGGCTGCCGTTCGCGGTGGCCTCCTTCCTGCTGTCGATGTCGTTCGGCGTCGTCGCCCGCGAGACGGGCTTCAGCGTGCTCGCCGCCGTCGCGATGTCGGTGCTCGTGTTCGCCGGGTCGGCGCAGTTCGCGGCCGTGGCGGTCCTCGCCGCCGGTGGAGGCGCGGGCGCGGCCGTCGCCGCCGGGACGCTGATGAACTCGCGCTTCCTCCCGATGGGCATCGCGCTCGCGCCGTCGCTGCCGGGGCGCGCCTGGTGGCGAGGGATGCAGGGGCTCGCCGTCGTCGACTCCTCCTGGGCGCTCGCGGCGCGTGGCGACGGCACGTTCGACCGCTGGCGCCTCTTCGGCACCACCGCACCCCAGCTCGTCGCCTGGTACCTCGGCACCGTCGTCGGCGCGTTCGGCGGTGAGCTGATTGGTGACCTCGACCGCTTCGGCCTCGACGCCGTCTACCCGGCGTTCTTCCTCGCGGTCCTGCTGCCCGAGCTGCGCGACCGCGACCGGCGGGGCGTGGCCGTCGTCGGCGGGCTGCTGGCGCTCGCACTCGTGCCCGTCGCTCCCCCGGGCGTGCCCGTGCTGGCGGCGGGGCTCGCCGCCCTGTGGGGACTGCGTCGGCGGGAGGCGTCGTGAGCACCATCTGGGTCACCATCCTCGGCCTCACCGTCGCGACGGCCGCTGTGAAGGCCCTCGGACCGGTGCTGCTCGGTGGTCGCGACCTGCCGGAACGGTTCACCGGCGTGATCGCCCTCATGGCCCCGGCGCTGCTGACCGCGCTCGTGGTGACCAGCGTGCTCGCGGACGGTGACCGGTGGCACGCCGGTGCCGACACGGTCGGCGTCGCCGCCGCCGGCGTGGTCGCGTGGCGCGGCGCCTCCGTGGTGACCACGCTCGCCGTCGCGGTGGTGGTGACGGCCCTCCTGCGCCTCGCGGGCCTGCCCTAGCGGCGGGCCGACGTCGTCAGCCGACGTCGAGCGCGAAGAGGTCGTCCTCCGTCTCGCGGCGCAGGATCAGCCGTGCCTCGCCGTCGCGCACCGCGACCACCGCCGCACGCGGCACGTGGTTGTAGGTGCTCGCGAGCGAGCGGCAGTACGCTCCGGTGCCGGGGACGGCGAGCAGGTCGCCCGCTGCGACGTCGCCGGGGAGGTACTCGTCCTTCACGACGATGTCACCGCTCTCGCAGTGCTTGCCGACCACGCGGCTCAGCACCGCCGGCGCCTCGGAGCGGCGCGACGCGAGGGTGCAGGAGTAGTCGGCGCTGTAGAGCGCAGGTCGCACGTTGTCGCTCATGCCGCCGTCGACCGCGACGTAGCGACGCGACGCTCCCCCGTCGAGACCGACCGACTTGACCGTGCCGACTTCGTAGAGCGTGAAGGTCGTCGGGCCGACGATCGCGCGCCCGGGCTCGATCGACAGGTGCGGCACGGCGACGTCGAGCGCCCGGCACTCCGCGTGCACGATGCCGAGCAGGCTGTCGGCCAGCTCGGCCGGCGAGCGGGGGTCGTCCTGTGTCGTGTACGCGATGCCGAAGCCGCCGCCGAGGTCCATCTCGGGCGGGACGACGCCGAGCTCCTCGATGATCCGCGCGTGCAGGCGCAGCACGCGCCGCGCGGCCACCTCGAAGCCGTCGGCCACGAAGATCTGCGAGCCGATGTGCGAGTGCAGGCCGAGGAACCGCAGGCCGCCTCCGTCGGGCCGCTGGGCGGCGACGATGCGGCTCACGGCGTCGAACGCGGCACCGTCGGCGATGGAGAAGCCGAACTTCTGGTCCTCGTGCGACGTGGAGATGTACTCGTGGGTGTGCGCCTCGACGCCCGCCGTCACGCGGACCATGACGGCCGCCTCGCGACCGGTCTCGGCCGTGAGGGCGACGAGCCGGTCGATCTCCTCGAGGGAGTCGACGATGATGCGTCCGACGCCGGCCTCGAGCGCGCGCCGCAGCTCGGCCACCGACTTGTTGTTGCCGTGCAGCGCGAGCCGTTCGGGCGGGAACCCGGCGCGCAGCGCGACGGCGAGCTCGCCGCCCGTGCACACGTCGAGGCTCAGCCCCTCCTCCTCGACCCAGCGTGCCGTGGCGACGCAGAGGAAGGACTTGCCGGCGTAGTAGACCTCGCACCCCTCGAAGGCGTCGCGGAAGGCTCGCGCGCGGGTGCGAAAGTCGTCCTCGTCGAGCACGTAGAGCGGCGTGCCGAACTCCTCGGCCAGGTCGGTGACCGACTCGCCAGCAACGGTCACGACGCCGTCGACCTTGGAGACGTTGCGGGCCCACAGCTGCGGCACGAGCGCGTCGACGTCGTCGGGGCGCCGCAGCCACGCCGGTCCGCGGTCGCCGGCCTGCCCGTGCAGGGCGCCCGCCTCGTGCGCCCGCATCACATGCGCTCCGGGGCCGAGACGCCGAGCAGGCCGAGACCGTTGGCGACGACCTGCCGGGTCGCGTCGACCAGCACCAGACGCGCGCGGTGGACGTCGGTGGCCTCCTCGTCGCCCTGCGGGAGCACGCGGCAGACGGCGTAGAAGGCGTGGAAGGCGGCGGCGGTGCGCTCCAGGTAGCGGGCCACCCGGTGCGGCTCGCGCAGCTCCGCCGCGCGTGACGCCACCTCGGGGAAGCTCGCGAGGGCGCGCAGCAGCTCACCCTCCTTCTCGTGCTCGAGCAGGCCCGGGTCGAAGCGGTCGAGGCCGTGGTCGACGCCGAGGTCGGCGGCGTTGCGCAGGATGCTCGACAGCCGCGCGTGCGCGTACTGGACGTAGTAGACGGGGTTGTCGTTCGTCGTGCTCGCCCAGAGGTCGAGGTCGAGGTCGATCGGCGAGTCCGTCGAGTACCGCGCCAGGGCGTACCGGGCCGCGTCGACGCCGATGGCGCCCACGAGGTCCTCGAGGGAGATGACGGTGCCGTTGCGCTTGCTCATCCGCAGCGGCTGGCCGTCGCGCAGGAGGTTGACCATCTGGCCGATCAGCAGCTCGAGGTTGACGCCCGGCTCGTCGCCGAACGCGGCACACATCGCCATCATCCGCGAGACGTACCCGTGGTGGTCTGCGCCGAGCATGATGAGGCAGCGGTCGAAGCCCCGCTCGCGCTTGTCGAGGTAGTAGGCGAGGTCGCCGGAGATGTACGCAGGCTGACCGTCGGACTTCACGACGACCCGGTCCTTGTCGTCGCCGTAGTCGGAGGTGCGCAGCCAGCGGGCGCCGTCCTTCTCGTACATCTTGCCGAGCTCGTCGAGCCGCGCGATCGCCCGGTCGACGGCTCCGGACGCGTGCAGGTCGTTCTCGTGGAAGTACACGTCGAAGTCGACGCCGAAGTCGTGCAGCGACGCCTTGATCTCCGCGAACATCAGCTCCACGCCCTCGGCGCGGAGCAGCTCGGTCGCCTCGGCGTCGGGCAGCGACGCGACGTCGGGGTGCTTCGCCACCACGTCGGCCGCGATCTCGTGGATGTACTGGCCGCCGTAGCCGTCCTCGGGCGCGTCCTGGCCGCGCGCCGACGCGAGCAGCGACCGCGCGAAGCGGTCGATCTGGGCGCCGTGGTCGTTGAAGTAGTACTCGCGGGTGACGTCGGCCCCGGCGAACGTCAGGAGCCGGCCGAGCGAGTCGCCCACGGCGGCCCAGCGCACGCCGCCGATGTGGATCGGACCCGTCGGGTTCGCGCTGACGAACTCGAGGTTGACCCTCTGACCCGCGTAGAGGCCGCTGCGGCCGTAGTCGGCCCCGGCCTCGAGCACGTGCGCGGCCACCTGGCCCTGCGCGTCAGCGGCCACCCGCAGGTTGAGGAAGCCCGGGCCGGCGACCTCGGCCGCGCTCACGCCGTCGTGCTCGGCGAGCACCGCCGCGAGGTCGGTGGCGAAGTCGCGCGGGTTGAGGCCCGCCTTCTTGGCGAGCTGCAGCGCGATGTTCGTGGCGTAGTCGCCGTGCTCCTTGACCTTGGGTCGCTCCACGCGCACCTGGGCGGGCACGCCGTCGGGGAGGCTGAGCCGTCCCTCGTCGACGAGCCGCTGGAGGGCGGACACGATCACGTCGCTGAGCTGCTCGGGAGTCACCGCACCAGCCTATCGAGCGGCGCGCCGCTCCCCGCCCGCGGGAAGCCCCGACGCGACCGTCGCTCAGGCCTGCGAGCGGCGCTGGATGACGTCGTTGACCGTCGACACCAGGTGGTCGGGGTCGAACGGCTTCGTCACGTAGGCGTCGACGCCCGCGTCGAGGCCTCGCTGGATGTCGGCCGGCAGGTTCTGGGTGCTCACCATGACGATGCCGAGGTGCCGCAGGCGCTCGTCGGCGCGGATCGTGTGCACGGTGCTCACACCGTCCTGCCGCGGCATCATGACGTCGACGGTGACGACGTCGGGCAGGTCGTCCGCGTCGGCCGAGGCCCGCAGCCGCTCCACGCAGTCGAGCCCGTCGACGGCCTCCCGCACGTCGAATCCCGCCAGCTCGAGGTTCGTGCGGATGAGGAACCGGATCGACGCGGTGTCGTCAGCGATCAGGACCGTGGGCACGCGCACCACCGTAGCGGGCGTGAGGTAGGGTCGTACCGCACTCGGCCAGACCGGTCACCGCACCCGCGGAACCGTGCACCGGCCCCCGTAGCTCAGGGGATAGAGCACCGCCCTCCGGAGGCGGGAGCGCAGGTTCGAATCCTGCCGGGGGTACCCATGGCAGCGCATCGGACCCGTCGCCACCTGGCGGCGGGTCACTGGTTGCTCTCCCGGTCGTGTCGCCCGTTCAGCGCACCGGCCTTGGCCGTGTAAACGCCTGTCACATTTCTTCTCGTCCAGGCAGCGCGGAGGTGCCGGACGTCGTAGGCTCAGGCCTGCGCCGGACCGCCCACCCCTGGATGCGGACGGCGCAGCAGCGCCCCTGCTCTCGGACAAGGAGAGCAGGGGCGCCTTGCTCCCGCGTGCGGGAGCACGAGGAACGATACGCTCGTCCGGATCCTGACCCGACGGGCCGAGCGGCGGCTCGGGCGGCTGGTCAGTCGCAGGTGCCGCGCACGACGTGCGTCACGCCGAGCTCGTCCATCCACGGCAGCTCGGCGTCCGAGACGCCCAGGGCGACGCAGTCGGCGTCGATCTGCGCGGCCAGCGTCGCGATCGACTCCACGAGCACCCGCCGTCGGACGTCGTCGGCCAGGCCCTGCACCAGCTCGGGGTCGATGCGCAGCACGTCGGGCGAGAGCAGCAGGATGTGGCGCAGCTCGGCCGCACCGTCGCCCACGCGGTCGACCGCGACGCGCGCGCCCAGCCGCCGCAGCGGCTGCAGCAGCGCCGTGAGCTCCTCGTAGTCCTCGATCGTCTCGTCGACGTCGAAGCGCAGCATCAGGCGCGACGGCGGCATCGAGGCGATCAGCGCCTGGAAGGCAGGGTCGCGCAGCGCCTCCGCCGACAGACTGACGCTCACGACGGGCACCGACGTCTCCTCGACGGCCTTCAGCGTGCGTGACAGCACCGACAGCTCGAGCTCGACACCACGGCCCACCTCACGCGCCTCGCCCAGCCGCCGACGGAACGGGCGGCCGTCCGCGAAGCGGGCCACCGCCTCGTGGCCGACGACCGCACCGGTCCCGACCTCCGAGACGGGCAGGAGCTCGATCGTCGCGTCCTCCAGGGCGCCGTCGATGGTCTCCGCGAGGTCGGCCAGGTCGGTGAGCCGACCATCGACCTGCTCCTCCATCTCGATGAGACGCATGATGAGCACCGCCGTCGCCCGCAGCACCTCCGCCTCGGCCGGCGACAGGTCCGGGTGCGGATCGCGCGAGAAGGCGCACAGCGTGCCGAAGAGCTCTCCGCTGCTGCGCGTCATCGGGACGCCGACGTAGGCACCGATGCCGAGGTAGGACGTGTGGAACGCGTCGACCGTGAGCGGCTCGCTGGCCGTGTCGGGGACGACCTCGCCCAGCTGGCCGCTCGTGATCATCTGGCAGTAGGTGCCCTCGTACGGCTCGCTGAAGCCCACCTGGATCGGCAGGTCGACGTCGGAGACGAGCGCACGGAACGAGCGACGGTCGCCCTCGATCTCGCTGATGAAGGCGACGTTGAGACCGAGCTCGCGACGCACCAGGTCGACCATGGCCGTCGCTGCCGTGCGTGCGTCCGTCCTGAGCCTGCTCACGCGCCTTGCCTCTCGGAACCCCGAACCGTCGTCTCGGAGGTGATCCTAGGGTCTTCCTCCCAGATCCGCACCGCGACGCGACCCTCCCACCCCACCTCGCCGACCGACGTGACGGCGTCACGGTCGAGCGGACCGAAGACGTGCGGGAAGAGGACGTCGTCGCTGACCCCGGGCGGCGGGACCGGCGACGCCGCCTCGTGCACCACCTCCGCCTGCAGCCGCGTGACGTCGAGGCGCAGGACCAGCAGCGGTCGCGGTGCGTCGGCGTAGAACGCCGTGGCCACCGCGAGCGTCGTCGCCTCGTCGGGCGAGCAGTGCACGAAACCCTCCGTCGCGAGCGACGCGGGCGCGTACGGACGGTCGGGGTCGGCGGCCCAGTCGGGCGCCGGGACGAGGTGCAGGATCGTGGTCGGGCTGGGCGGTCGAGGAACGTCGCCGTCGGGGGTCACGGGGTCATGGGACCACGAACACCCTGAGGACGGGAATGCGCCACGCTCGCGTCGCCTTGACGCAGGCATGAAGAACATCGGGTTCCTGTCGTTCGGGCACTGGTCGGACTCGCCGCACTCGGCGACCCGCAGCGCCTCCGACGTGCTGCACCAGTCGATCGAGCTCGCCGAGGCGGTGGAGGACCTCGGCGGCGACGGCGCGTACTACCGCGTGCACCACTTCGCGCAGCAGCTCGCGTCGCCGTTCCCGCTGCTGGCCGCGGTCGGCGCGCGGACAAGCCGCATCGAGATCGGCACGGGCGTCATCGACATGAGGTACGAGAACCCCCTGTACATGGCCGAGGACGCCGGGGCCGCCGACCTCATCAGCGACGGACGCCTCCAGCTCGGCATCAGCCGTGGATCACCGGAGCAGGTGATCGACGGCTACCGCTACTTCGGGTACGCCCCGAGCGAGGGCCAGAGCGACGCCGACCTCGCCCGCCAGCACACCCAGGTCCTGCTCGAGGTGCTGAAGGGTCAGGGGTTCGCCGAGCCGAACCCGCGACCGATGTTCCCGAACCCGCCGGGCAGGCTGCGCCTCGAGCCGCACTCCCCCGGCCTGCGTGACCGCATCTGGTGGGGTGCCGGCACCCGCGCGACCGCCGAGTGGACCGCGGAGCAGGGCATGAACCTCATGAGCTCCACCCTGCTCACCGAGGACACGGGCGTCCCGTTCCACGAGCTCCAGGCCGAGCAGATCCAGCGCTTCCGCGACGCGTGGAAGGCCGCCGGCCACGAGCGCGAGCCGCGCGTGTCGGTGAGCCGCAGCATCTTCGCCCTCGTCGACGACCGCGACCGCGCGTACTTCGGCGGCTCGGGCGGCGACGACCAGGTCGGCTTCCTCGAGGGCGGCCGCGCCCGCTTCGGCCGCACCTACGCCGCCGAGCCCGACCAGCTCGTCGAGCAGCTGCGCGAGGACACCGCCGTCGCCGCCGCCGACACCCTCCTCCTCACCGTCCCCAACCAGCTCGGTGTCGAGTACAACGCCCACGTCGTCGAGAGCATCCTGAAGCACGTCGCGCCGGAGCTGGGCTGGCGCTGAGCGGGGTCGTCCTGGCGGTCGCGCCTCTTCGTGCGTGGGCTGGGTCGGGGTGTGGTTGCTGGAGCACTGCCTGCGGTGGTCGTGACCTTGGTCGTGCGCTGCCGCAGGGGGTCTCGACCTGCTGAAGCGCTGCCGCAGGGGGTCTGGGCTTGCTGGTGCGCCGCCTCGGCCCTCGCTGGGGGTGTTCTCCGAAAGGGCCTCGACCGGGCGGCTGGCATCCGCGCTGGTCTGGAGTCTCGGGCTGTGGGTTGGGCACGGGGTTGACCCAAGATTCTGCGTTCGCGCGTCGGGGTCCAAGGATTCTGCGTTCGTCACGGGATCCCGTCGCGAACGCAGAGACGTCTGCGCCGGCAGCCCGGTATCGGTGGATCTTCAACCGCAGAGCGGCTCCTGCGGTTGCAGATCCACCGATAGGACGCGCGAACGCAGAACGGTGGGTCAAGAACGCAGAAACGAAGAATCGTGCGTCACCCACAGGCCCAAGCCAGACCCCGAGACCCGAGGCCGGCCCAGGCCCGCTGCCGGTCGAGGCCCTCTCGGAGGCCACACCCAGCGCCAGCCGAGGCAGCGCACCGCCAAGGTCACGACCACCGCAGGCAGCGCACCAGCAACCGCAAGCCCCCTGCGGCGACGCACCAGCAAGGCGAGAACCCCGCAGGCACCGCACCAGCGCGACGAGACCCCCGCAGCCCCCGCCAGCAACCCCAGACCCCCCACCTCCCCCAGGGCCGACGCGCGCGAGACGGCGGAGGTGGGAGACTCATGACCCGATGAGCCCAGCAGACGAGACCGCCCCGACCGAGATCGACGTCCCCGACCTGCCCGGCCCCTGGACCGCGCGCGTCCCCACCTACGGCGACGTCGACGCCCTCGTGCGCCTGCGCCACCTCGACGAGCTGCAGGGCACGGGCGAGGCGCACGTCGACCCGGCCGGCATCGAGAACGAGGTCGCGGGGCAGGCGTCGTGGACGCGCCGCCAGCTCGTGGCCGTCGGCGACGACGACGTGCCCATCGCCTGGATCACCGTCCACGACCGCGCCGCGGGACGCGCCCTCGTGTGGGGGTACTTCGACCGCGACGTCGCCGAGGTCGACGAGATCGCCGGTGTGCTCTACGCGTGGGCGGAGGAGGTGGCGATCCTCATGGCGCGCATCCGCGGCATCGACGCCACCCGCCTCGACGAGAGCCCGTTCGCCGACGACACCCGCCAGGCCGGCTGGCTCGAGCAGGCCGGCTACGCCAAGCGGCGCACGTGGCTGCACATGGAGCGGCCCGTGCGCGACGGCGACGCCGACCTCGAGCCCCGCGAGGGCGTGCTCGTGCGCACCGTCGAGAAGCACGAGAACGGGTTCCCCGTCGCGTCGGACCTGCAGACGGTGCACCACATGCTCGAGACGTCCTTCGAGGACCACTTCAACAACTACCGCGAGTCCTTCCCCGAGTTCGTGCAGCGGATGCGCGAGGAGCCTGGGCACCGGTGGGACCAGTGGTGGCTGGCCTACGTCACGGACGAGGACGGCGAGCAGGTGCCGGCCGGCACCGTCGTGTGCTCCGTGCTGCCCGGCAAGCACGGCGGCCCGGAGGGCACCTACGTCGAGTACATCGGCGTCAACCGGCACGCCCGCGGACGCGGTGTCGCGAAGTCGCTGCTCGCCGCGGTCATCAGCGACGCCGCCCGACGTGGCCGCAACCGCGTCGGCCTGGAGGTCGACGCCGACTCCCCCACCTCGGCCGACCAGCTCTACCTCTCGATGGGCTGGGAGACCGACTACGTGACCGACTCCTGGTTCAAGGACCTCACGCTCGACTGAGCCGGGCCCCGCCGCACGCATCAGGTTGCGGGACCTTCCCACGCTCGTAGCGTCGGAGGTACACATCCCACCCACCGGCAGGAGACACCATGCCTACTCGCACTGCTCGCACCGCCTGGGACGGCGGCTTCGAGGACGGCACCGGACAGGTCGAGCTGACCAGCTCGGGCCTCGGCACCTTCGAGATGTCCTTCCCGAAGCGTTCCTCCGACGACGGGGGCGGCGTCACCAACCCCGAGGAGCTGCTGGGCGCGGCGCACTCGGCCTGCTACACGATGCAGCTGACCGCCGTCCTCGAGAAGAACGGCGGCACGGTCCGCTCCATCGAGACGAAGGCCGACGTCTCGCTCGGCAAGGACGACGCCGACGGCGGCTTCAAGATCCACACCATCGCCCTGACCGTGCGGGGCGAGGTCGAGGGCGTCGACGACGCCACCTTCCAGCAGGCCGCGGAGGAGGCGAAGACCGGCTGCCCGCTCAGCAAGGCGCTCGCCTCGGTCGACCAGATCACCCTCGACGCGACCCTGGAGAGCTGAGCCGGCTCACTCCCCCACGGCGGCGGCTGCGTCCTCGAACACCTCGGGGACGTAGCCGCCGCCCGCGTCGGGCCCCTGCCCGTCCCCGCCGCCGAGCACCGCGGACGGGTCGACGAGCCGCACGTCGTGCCCGTCGAGGTGCAGCCGGCGCACCCCCTCCAGCAGCATCCGACGCGCGACGTCGTTGACCCGGTGCACCCGCTCGAGGTCGAGCACGACGGGCGCCTCGCCCTCCGGCTCCTCCTCCAGGCTGCGCAGCACGCGCTCGGCCTCGACGAAGCGCAGGTCGCCGGCGACCTCGTGCACCGCCACGCGCGAGCCACCGCGCTCGACCCGCCGCACCACCGAGCGCGCCACGTCGGAGACCTCCATGAGGTGCAGGCCCATGTCGCGCGACAGCCGCTCGAACACGCGCACGCCCCGCGCGCTGTTGCCGTGCCGGTCGAGCCGTGGGGAGAAGACGGCGATGCCGACCTGGCCCGGCAGGACGCCGATCAGCCCGCCGGCCACGCCGCTCTTGGCCGGGATGCCGACCGTCGTGAGCCAGTCGCCCGCGGCGTCGTACATGCCGCAGGTGGCCATGACGCTCAGCACCTGCCGTGCCACCTGCGGCTCGAGCAGCTGCTCCCCGTCGGGCGCGCGGCCCTGCCCCGCGAGCACCGCGGCCATGCGTGCGAGGTCGCGGACGGTGACCGACACGGCGCACTGGCGCGTGTAGCCGCGCACGACGTCCGGCGGGGCTCCCTCGAGGATGCCGACGGTGCGCAGCATGTAGGCGATCGCCATGTTGCGGTCGGCGGTGCCCAGCTCGGACTCGAAGACCGCCTCGTCGACGTCGAGCTCGCGCCCGGCGAGCCGGGAGTAGAAGGAGCGCACCCGCTCGAAGCGTTCGTCGGAGCCGGGTCCTGCGACCAGGGCGTGGGCCGCGATCGCCCCCGCGTTGATCATCGGGTTGCGGGGACGCCCCGAGCCACGCTCGAGGGAGATCTCGTTGAACGCGTCGCCCGACGGCTCGACGTCGATCTTCTCGACGACGGCGTCCAGACCCTGGTCGGCGATGGCCAGCGCGTACGTGAACGGCTTGGAGATCGACTGGATGGAGAACGCGACGTCGGCGTCGCCGGCCGTGGCCACCACGCCGTCGAGCGTGGCCACGGCGATCGCCAGCCGGTCGGGGTCGGCCTGCGCGAGCTCGGCGATGTAGTCGGCGACCTCGCCGTCGTCGCCACCGCACTCGTCGAGCACCTGGGTGAGGTAGTCCGGGATCGGGGTGCGCATGCGTCGATGCTGTCACGCAGCGGGCGGGTCGCTGGCGTCGGACGGGTGGCTCGCCCTAGCGTCGGTGGCGGGCGGGGCGCGGCCCCGTCACCGACCAGGAGGGGATCCCGTGCACGCACCGCGCAGCACCACCGTCACGACCACCCACGACGCCGAGCGGACGTTCGCCGCCCTCACGGAGCTCGCGTCCGCGCCGCCCTACACCGAGGTCGCCCGCGACGACGCATCGCGCACCGTGGGCTTCACCAGCGGCAAGACGGCGTTCTCGTGGGGCCACGAGTACGTCGCGACGGTGACGCCCACGGACGACGGGGCGTCGGTCGAGATCACCGCGGGAGGCTTCGACGACAAGCCCAAGGCCCTCCTCGACGGCCGCAAGAACGTCAAGGCCGCGGGCAAGGTCGGGCAGGCGCTGCAGGACGCGCTCGGTTCCTGAGACGGCGGTCGCCGGCGAGGCACCCGCGCGGAGGAGCCGTCCTGTCCGTGCCGGGTGGGAGCATCATCGGGTGCACCAGTCACTCGCGCCGTACCGGCTGTGGTCCCAGCGTCTCGCAGGCACTCCACTCGCCGACGCCACCGCGGTGGTGCGCCACCTCGGGGCGGTGCAGTCGCAGGAGCACACCACGGCGCCCTGGAGCATCGCCCGCCGCTGCGGCACCCCTCCGCTCGCCGACGTCCTCGACCAGCTCGACGCCGGCGGGGTCGTCCGGACGCACGTCCTGCGCACCACCTGGCACCACGTGCACGTCGACGACCTCCCTCGTGTGGTCGCCGCGACCAGCGACCGCGTCATGGGCCAGCTGCTGCCCCACGTCCGGCGCCAGGGCCTCGAGGAGTCGGCCCTGGCCGCGGCCAGCGAGGTGGTCGTGGACGCGGTCCGCGATGCCCCGGGGTGCACCCGCGACGACGTCGCCGCTCGCCTGGACGACGCGGGGACGCCGTTCGGTGGCGACCTCCTGGCGCACGTCGTCATGGCCGCCGAGCTCCGCGGCGAGGTGGCCGGACGGCGCGACCCGGGCGGCCCGCACCGCTACCGACCGCTCGACCTCGCGCCCAGCACGGCGGGGGTCGACGCCGAACGGGCGTGGCTCGCCGCCACCTACGCCCGCGGGCACGGCCCCTTCACCCCGGCCGACCTCGCGTGGTGGTCGAGCCTCACCCTCACCCAGGCGCGTCGAGCGGTCGCCGACGCCGGGCTGCACGAGGTCGAGCTCGAGGGCCGGCGGCTCTGGTCGCCGCACCCGCAGGACGAGCTGGACGACCACCGGGCCGACGTGCCCGCGGCGCTGCTGCTCTCCCAGTTCGACGAGCTCGTCTCCTGCGTGCGCGACGCCGACCTGCGCACGGAGGTCGGCGCGGGGTACATCGCGACGATGTCCGGCGCGGGGCTCCTCGTGCTCGACGGTCGACTCGCGGGCCACTGGAACCGCTCGGTGCGCGCCGGCACGCTCACGGTCGTCGTGCACACCGGCGCCACCCTCTCGCGCGCTCACCGGTCCTCGCTCCACCACGAGGCTGCGGCGCTCGCCACGTTCCACGGCTTGTCCGACGTCGTCGTCAGCGTGGCCTGAGGCAGCCGCACCCCCGCGCACCGACCCTGTTCCGCCGCCCCGATCGACGCGATCGCGGTGCGACGAGGATCACCCCGTGGGACGGTGGGAGACACGGCTCCAGGCAGGGCGAACCGGACGTCGAGCGTCCGGGCCAGCGCGCTAGTCTTGAGTCGCACCGTGTCCAAGTGCGCAGGGAACCAACCGGAAGAGGCGATCGAGGCCGTGGCCGAGTCCTCACATGACCCGTCAACCCCCGACTTCGGGACGAACCAGTGGCTCGTCGAGGAGATGTACGACCAGTACAAGGCGGACCCCGCCTCCCTCGACCCGACCTGGGTGACGTTCTTCGAGGAGGGTGACGGCGCGGCGCTCCTGCGGGACAACGGCACCGCCCCCTCCTCGAACGGGGCCGCGCGCAACGGCACCTCGGCGAACGGCACGTCCGCGAACGGCTCTGGGCCGGCAGCCGCCACGGTCGCCGAGAAGAAGCCCGAGCCCGCCCCCGCGAAGACCCCGGAGAAGAAGCCCGAGCCTGCCGCTGCAGCACCCGCGCCGAAGAAGGCCGAGCCCGCCGCCGCGAAGCCTGCGGAGAGCAAGGCGCCGGAGAAGAAGCCGCAGGCTGCACGTCCCGCAGGCCGCTCCACCGACCCGAAGTCGACGTCGGCCGCGCCCGAGCCCTCGGGTCCGGGCGAGGTCGAGCGCGTGCCGCTCAAGGGCGCGCCGGCGCGCACCGCGGCCAACATGGACGCCAGCCTCGAGGTCCCCACCGCCACGAGCGTGCGCTCGGTGCCGGTCAAGCTGCTCTTCGACAACCGCATCGTCATCAACAACCACCTCGCCCGCGCCCGCGGCGGCAAGGTGTCGTTCACCCACCTCATCGGCTACGCCGTCGTCAAGGCCCTCACGGCCATGCCGGAGATGAACACCGGCTACGACACCGACGAGAAGGGCAAGCCGGTCCAGCTGAAGCCTGAGCACGTCAACTTCGGCCTCGCGATCGATACGAAGAACGCCAAGGGCGAGCGCCAGCTCCTCGTGCCGTCCATCAAGGCCGCCGAGACCATGAACTTCGCGCAGTTCTGGCAGGCGTACGAGGCGATGGTCAAGAAGGCCCGCGACGGCAAGCTCGAGGTCTCCGACTTCCAGGGCACCACCGCCAGCCTCACCAACCCCGGAGGCATCGGCACCAACCACTCCGTCCCGCGGCTCATGAAGGGTCAGGGCGTCATCGTCGGCGTCGGCTCCATGGAGTACCCGCCGGAGTTCCAGGGCGCGTCCGAGCACACCATCGCCCACCTCGCTGTCAGCAAGATGATGACGCTGACCTCGACCTACGACCACCGCGTCATCCAGGGTGCGCAGTCGGGCGAGTTCCTGCGTCGGATCCACCAGCTGCTCCTCGGCGAGGAGGGCTTCTACGACGAGATCTTCCAGGCGCTGCGGATCCCCTACGAGCCGATCCGCTGGGCCCAGGACATCGCCGTCAGCCACGACGACGAGGTGCACCGCCAGGCGCGCGTGCTCGAGCTGATCCACGCCTTCCGCGTGCGCGGTCACCTCATGGCCGACACGAACCCGCTCGAGTACCGCCAGCGCAGCCACCCCGACCTCGACACCGCGTCGCACGGCCTGACCCTGTGGGACCTCGACCGCGAGTTCGCCACCGGCTCGTTCGCGAGCGGCACGGGCAAGCGCTTCATGAAGCTGCGCGAGATCCTCGGCGTCCTGCGCGACTCCTACTGCCGCTCCATCGGCCTGGAGTACATGCACATCCAGGACCCGGGCGAGCGTCAGTGGCTGCAGGACCGCATCGAGGTGGGCCACACGAAGCCCCCGCGCGAGGAGCAGCTGCGCATCCTGCTGAAGCTCAACCAGGCCGAAGCGTTCGAGACCTTCCTGCAGACGAAGTTCGTCGGCCAGAAGCGGTTCAGCCTCGAGGGCGGGGAGACCACCATCCCGCTGCTCGACGAGATCTGCGAGGAGGCTGCCGCCGACGGCCTCGAGGAGGTCTGCATCGGCATGGCCCACCGCGGCCGTCTCAACGTCCTCGTCAACATCGCCGGCAAGAGCGCCGGCACGGTGTTCCGCGAGTTCGAGGGCAACATCGACCCCCGCACGGTGCAGGGCTCCGGCGACGTCAAGTACCACCTGGGCGTCGAGGGCGAGTTCCGCTCCGAGCACGGCGACACGATCAAGGTGTCGGTGGCCGCCAACCCGTCGCACCTCGAGGTCGTCGACCCGGTGCTCGAGGGCATCACCCGCGCGAAGCAGGACCGTCTCAACCGCGGTGCCGAGTTCCCGGTGCTGCCGGTCCTCGTGCACGGCGACGCCGCGTTCGCCGGCCAGGGTGTCGTCGCGGAGACGCTGAACCTCTCGCAGCTGCGCGGCTACCGCACGGGCGGCACGATCCACGTGATCGTCAACAACCAGGTCGGCTTCACGACGAGCCCGTCGTCGTCGCGCTCCTCGACCTACTGCACCGACGTCGCCCGCATGGTCCAGGCGCCGATCCTGCACGTGAACGGCGACGACCCGGAGGCGTGCATCCGCGTCGCCGACCTCGCCTACGAGTACCGCAAGACGTTCAACAAGGACGTCGTGATCGACCTGGTCTGCTATCGCCGCCGCGGCCACAACGAGGGCGACGACCCGTCGTTCACGCAGCCGCTGATGTACGACACGATCAACGCGAAGAAGTCGGTGCGCAAGCTCTACACCGAGGCGCTCGTGGGTCGTGGCGACATCACCATCGAGGAGGCCGAGGCCGCCCTCGCGGACTACCAGTCCCAGCTCGAGCGCAACTTCGCCGACGTCAAGGAGGCCACCTCCTCCGACGCCGACTACACGCGCACCCCCGACTACCCCGAGAAGCCCGAGCAGGAGGGCGCGCTCGAGACGGCTGTGTCCCCCGAGGTCATGAAGGCCGTGTCGTCGGCCTACACGTCCGTGCCCGACGGCTTCACGGTCCACCCGAAGGTGCTCCCCCAGCTGCAGCGTCGCGCCCAGTCCATCGAGACGGGCCCGATCGACTGGGGCACGGGCGAGATCATCGCGTTCGGGTCGCTGCTGCTCGAGGGTCGCCCTGTGCGCCTCGCCGGCCAGGACTCGCGGCGCGGCACGTTCTCCTCGCGCTTCGCGACGATCATCGACCGCAACAACGGCAGCGAGTGGACCCCGCTGTCGCACGTCGGCGACGAGCAGGCGACGTTCTACATCTACGACTCGCTGCTGAGCGAGTACGCCGCGCTCGGCTTCGAGTACGGCTACTCCGTGGCGCGTCCGGAGGCCCTCACCCTGTGGGAGGCGCAGTTCGGCGACTTCGTCAACGGCGCCCAGCCGGTCATCGACGAGTACATCTCCTCCGGTGAGACGAAGTGGGGCCAGAAGTCCGGCGTCGTGCTGCTCCTGCCCCACGGCTACGAGGGCCAGGGGCCGGACCACTCGTCGGCGCGCATCGAGCGGTTCCTGCAGCTCGCCGCCAACGACGAGATGACGATCGCCCAGCCGTCGACGTCGGCGTCGTACTTCCACCTGCTGCGTCGGCACACGCTGGAGGGCCAGCACCGTCCGCTCATCGTGTTCACGCCCAAGCAGCTGCTGCGTCGCAAGAGCGCGGCGTCGCAGCCGGACGAGTTCACGTCGGGCCAGTGGCGTCCGGTCATCGGCGACGACTCCGTCGACGCCGAGAAGGTCGACACGGTGCTGCTGTGCTCGGGCCGGATCGCGCACGACCTGTTCGACGAGCGCGCTAAGCGTGAGGGCGACGACCCGACGACGGCGATCGTCCGCCTCGAGCAGCTGTACCCGCGCCCGGTCGAGCAGATCAAGACCGAGCTCGCTCGCTTCAGCGGCGTGAAGAACGTCCGCTGGGTGCAGGACGAGCCCGCGAACCAGGGTCCGTGGCCCGACGCCGCACTGCACTACCCCGACGCCGTGGCGTCCGGTGCGCTGACGCTCGTGTCGCGCCCGGCGTCGTCGACGACGGCCGTGGGCTCGAAGTCGCGGCACGACGCCGAGCAGCGTGAGCTGATGGACGCGGCGTTCGCCTGAGCCGTGTACTTCACCGATCGAGGCATCGAGGAGCTGGCGGCCCGCCGCGGCGAGGAGGAGATCTCCTTCGCGTGGCTGGCCGACCGGCTCGTCGAGTTCGTCGACCTGCACCCCGACTTCGAGGTGCCGGTCGAGCGGCTGGCCACCTGGCTCGCCCGTCTCGACGATGATGATGACGATCTCTGAGCGAGCTTTGCGAGCGAACGAGATCGGCAGGTCGAGTAGTGCACGCCGAAGGCGTCGGTCTGTATCGAGACCTGGCGAGCGTCCAGACCTCATCACCCCTGAGTAGGAACCGCTGAGCCGCTGCCGAGTGGTCTCGCTCCATCGCGGCTACGCCCCTGCTGCGATGGCTCCACAGCCCGCACACGCTCGTCCCTCGCGGTGCTCGTCTACTCGACCAGCCGCGGACGCGGCTGAGCACGCTCCTGTCCTCCCCCACTGCCACACTGTCCCGGTGAGGTTCGACCAGCCGCCCGTGGTCCGGGTGATCCCGGAGGGCGCAGGTGATCTCGACCCCTGGCTCGACGACGTCCCCGCCGTCCAGCAGGTGCTGCGCGAGGGTCTCGACCTCGCGCCCGGGGTCACGTTCCTCGTCGGCGAGAACGGGGCCGGGAAGTCGACGATCGTGGAGGCGGTGGCGATGGCCTACGGGTTGTCGCCGGAGGGAGGCAGCCCGCACGGGCAGCACCGCTCGCGACCGAGCGAGTCGGCCCTGCACACGGCCCTGACCCTGCAGCGAGGTGTGGGGTCGGGGCGGTGGGGCTTCTTCCTGCGCGCGGAGACGATGCACGGCTGGTACACGTACCAGGAGGGTGTCGGCGGCCCCGACCTGCACGCGATGAGCCACGGGGAGTCCTTCCTGGAGGTGCTGCGCCGACGCTTCGACTCCCCCGGCTTCTACTGCCTCGACGAGCCCGAGGCCGCGCTGTCGTTCTCCTCGAGCCTGGCGCTGCTGCGCACCCTCCACGACATCGCCGCGACGGGGGGTCAGGTGCTGTGCGCGGCCCACTCCCCCGTCGTCGCGTCGCTGCCGGGGGCACGGATCCTGGAGGTCGGTCCGTGGGGGCTGCGGGAGACGAGCTGGGAGTCGCTCGACCTCGTCGCCCACTGGCGCGCCTACCTCGAGGCACCGGGGCGCTACCTGCGGCACGTGCTCGCCGACGACCGGGACGACGATGGCTGACCGCGGGGTCGCGGCGCGGGTCCGGCACCTGCTGACCGCCAACCCCTTCCTCACCGCGACGGCCGTCGCGGCCGCCTTGACCTGCCTGCTCGTGCCGCCGAGCGCTGAGTACCTGCACTATCCCGAGTACCGCACGCTCGTGGGGCTGTGGTGCTTCCTGACGGTCATCAGCGCGCTCGACCGGACGCACCTCGTCACCGCCGCGGCGGAGGGGGCCGTGGGGGTCCTGCGTGGTCGGCGGACGCTGGTCGTCGGGCTGGTCCTGCTGACCGCGCTCGGGTCGATGCTCATCACCAACGACATGGCGCTGCTGACCTTCCTCCCGCTGTCGGCGCTCGCCCTGCGTGCGACGGGCGACGAGGAGCACCTGGCCTACGTCTTCGTGCTGCAGACCGTCGCGGCGAACCTTGGCGGCATGATCACGCCGTTCGGCAGCCCGCAGAACCTCTTCCTCTACCAGTACTTCCACCTGTCGGTCGGTCAGCTCGTCGCCGTCATGGCGATCCCGTTCGTGCTGTCGATCGCGCTGCTCGTGCTTGCGTGCCTGCGCGTCCCGGGCGGCCCCATCCGACCGGTCACCTCCCGGACGTCCGTGCGCTGGCGACCGGCGGCCGTCCACCTGGTCCTGTTCGGCGTCGCCGTCGCGCTCGTCGTGCGTGCGCTCCCGGTCTGGACGGGCCTCGTGGTCGTCGCGGTGGTGGCGGTCGTCGACCGGCGGGCCCTGCGGTCGGTCGACTACGGGCTGCTCGCGACGTTCATGCTGTTCTTCGTCTTCGCCGGCAACCTGGAGCGCGTGCCGCAGGCCAGCGGGTTCCTGCAGGACCTGCTGCAGGAGCACGTCCTGCTCTGGAGCGTGGCCGGGAGCCAGCTGATCTCCAACGTGCCGACCGCGCTGATCTACGCGCCCTTCACCGACGACTGGCGCGCGCTCCTGCTGGGCGTCAACGTCGGCGGGGTCGGCACCGTGGTGGCGTCGCTCGCGAGCCTGATCACCCTGCGCCGCTACCAGCTGCTGCGACCCGGCGGCACCCGCGCGTTCCTCGGCCTGTTCACCGTGGTGAACGTGCTGTTCCTGGTGGTGCTGCTGGGCGCCACGAGCGCCCTGCTGGCCGCCGGCGTCCTCTGACGTCGGCGGCCGGGCCGCAGGTCAGAGCGTCAGGACGATCTTGCCGAAGACGTCGCCGTCGACGACGCGCTGCAGACCCTGGGCCGCGTCGGCCATGGGGATCTCGCTGTCGATGAGCGGACGCGTCCCGGTGACGTCCATGAACTGCGCGAGCGCGTGGAGCTCGTCGCGCGTACCCATGGTGGAGCCGTGCACGCGCATCTGCTGGAAGAAGATGCGGGTCAGCTCGGCCGCCTTCGGCGCGTCACCCGACGTCGCGCCGGAGATGACGATCGTGCCGCCCGGACGCATCGACTTGACCGAGTGCGACCACGTGGCGGCGCCGACCGTCTCCATGACGGCGTCGACCTTCACGGGCAGTCGCGCCCCGGACTCGAACACCTCGTGCGCGCCGATCTCGAGCGCCTTGGCGCGCTTGTCCTCGTCGCGGCTCGTGGCCAGCACCCGGAACCCGGCTGCGCGGGCCAGCGTGATGAGGGCGGTGGCCACCCCACCGCCGGCGCCCTGCACGAGCACGGTGTCGCCCTGCTTGAGCCCCGACTGCGTGAACAGCATCCGGTAGGCGGTCAGCCAGGCCGTGGGCAGGCAGGCCGCCTCGCTGAACGACAGACCTGCCGGCTTCGGCACGACGTTGCGCGTCGGCACCGCCACCTTCTCGGCGAACGTGCCCTGGTGGCGCTCCGACAGCAGCGAGCGCTTGGGGTCGAGCGTCTCGTCACCGCGCCACGACGGGTCGCTGACGACGGCGTGCACGAGCACCTCGTTGCCGTCCTCGTCGTAGCCCGCCGCGTCGCAGCCGAGGATCATCGGCAACGACTCCTCGCGCAGGCCGACGCCGCGCAGGCTCCACACGTCGTGGTGGTTGATCGATGCCGCCTTGACCGTCACCGTGGTCCAGCCGTCCGGCACCTCGGGGTCGGGACGGTCCCCGACCACCAGCCCCTCGAGCGGGTTCTCGGGGTTGATCTGACCGGCGTAGACGGCGAACATGCGACTCCTTCGAGCAGGCGACGGCCAGGCGGAGCCCGGCCCCGGATGAGGTACCGCGTCCAGTATCGAGCGGATCAGTAGGGACGGCGCGCGAGGCCCTCACGGCGGGCGGTCTCCGTGACGGCCCGGCTGACGACGTCGGCCACCCGCGGGTCGAACGGCGACGGGATGACGTAGGACTCGCTCAGGTCGTCGCCGACGAGCTCGGCGATCGCGTGAGCGGCCGCCAGCTTCATGCCCTCGGAGATCGCCGTCGCACGCACCGCGAGCGCGCCGCGGAAGATGCCGGGGAACACGAGCACGTTGTTGATCTGGTTCGGGAAGTCCGAGCGCCCCGTGGCCACGACCCGCGCGTAGCGGTGCGCGACGTCGGGGTGCACCTCCGGGTTCGGGTTCGCCATCGCGAAGATGATCGCGTCGGGCGCCATGCGCGCGACGTCCTCCTCGGGGATGGTGCCACCGGAGACGCCGATGAACACGTCGGCCTTCTCCAGCGCGTCGCCCACGGTCCCGGGACGCGCCCAGTCGGCGGTCTGGTCGGCGAGCCACTGCTTGACGCTGTTGAGGTCGTCGCGCCCGGGGTGGATGACACCCTGGCGGTCGACGACGCTGATGCGGTGCACGCCCGCCGACTGCAGGATCTTCGCAATCGCCACACCGGCCGCGCCGGCGCCGGAGATGACGACCTTGAGGTCCTGCATGTCGCGGTCGGTCAGCCGGACGGCGTTGATGAGCGCGGCCAGCGTGACGACGGCCGTGCCGTGCTGGTCGTCGTGGAAGACCGGGATGTCGAGCCGCTCGATGAGCCGCTCCTCGATCTCGAAGCACCGCGGGCTCGAGATGTCCTCGAGGTTCACGCCGCCGAACGTCGGGGCCATGCGCACGATCGTCTCGACGATCTCGTCGACGTCGGTCGTCGCCAGCGCCACCGGGATGGCGTCGACGCCGCCGAACTGCTTGAACAGGACGGCCTTGCCCTCCATCACCGGCATCGAGGCGGCCGGGCCGATGTCGCCGAGACCGAGCACCGCGGTGCCGTCGGTGATGACCGCCACCGTGTTGGACACCCAGGTGTAGTCGTGCGACAGGTCCGGGTCGGCGGCGATCGCCTCGCACACCCGCGCGACGCCCGGCGTGTACGACATCGACAGGTCGTCGGCGTCACGCAGCGGTACCGTCGCGGCGACCTGCATCTTCCCGCCGCGGTGCAGCGCGAACACGGGGTCGGTGGGGTCGAACGCGTCGAACGTCGAGGTGGTGGAGTCGGTGGCGACCATGGGGCGGCAGCTTCTCTCTCGCTGAGGGCGGGGGCTCACGGGGCGGACCCGGAGCAGGACGGCGTCGACGCGGCCCGCGACCGGTAGGTGCACGGCGGGCCCGCGGACACGGGAGCGCGGCAGGTGATGCCGCCGCCCATTCTCACACGGGATCGTGGCGTCCGAGCGCCTGGGTGACCGGAGGTGACAGGAGGCACACCAGCGCGACGGCCGCGCCGCCCGCCAGCGTCGGGGTGATCCACGGGGCGTCGCCGCGGAAGTTGAACGACAGCGCGAGGCACAGGAGCTGGGAGAAGACGAGGAAGCCGCGCGGCCAGGCCCGACCGCGCAGCACCTGGACGACCGCCACCAGCAGCAGCACGCCGAGCGCACCGAGGAAGACCGCCGTGCTGATCCCCAGCCCCACCCGGTCGGCCTCCACCGAGGCCAGCTCGAGCACCGTGATCGCCAGCAGTCCAGCAGCCTGCAGCGCCACGACGACGCCGGACACGAGCAGCAGCGTCCGGGCAGGTCCGCGCGGCGCGACAGGGCTCCCGTCGGGCTGGTCCGAGGGGGTCGGGTCGCTCGTCTCGCTCACCCCGCCAGCCTAGGACCACGCCCCCGTCGCCACCCGCCCCAGGACCACGATGCCTCCTTTGGTATGACCTGTGTGACTCAACAGACATCGACCCACCGTGCTATCTCTTGTGCGACGCGCCTTTTGTTGAAACGATGAACGCGGCGCGTTGGTCTTCCCCTGGGCGGACATCCCTGCGCGCCTGCACACACAAGGGAAGGAGCTGTCGTCATGGACTGGCGCCACCACAGCGCATGTCTCGATGAAGACCCCGAGCTCTTCTTCCCCATCGGCAACACCGGCCCCGCGATCATGCAGATCGAGGAGGCGAAGGTCGTGTGTCGCCGCTGCGACGTCCGTGAGCAGTGCCTGCAGTGGGCACTCGAGTCCGGTCAGGACCATGGCGTCTGGGGAGGCATGAGCGAGGACGAGCGTCGTGCCCTCAAGCGTCGCAACGCCCGGGCGCGTATTCGCACCGCCTGAGACGTTCCACGCCGCACGCGTCCGAACCCCGTACCCGAGCCTGGGTACGGGGTTCTCGACGTCCGGGCACTTCTCCGCCCACGGCCCGGAACCCCCGCCGGGGCCCTGTGCCCGCCGCGATCGCCCACACCGACATCGAGGTCGAGGTGTCAGAGCGTCAGCGTGATGGCGACCGTCGCACCACGCCCGGGGCGCGACTCGAACTCCAGCGCGCCGCCGAGCTCGCTCTCCACCAGCGTGGAGACGATCGACAGGCCCAGGCTGCGCGTCGGGTCGAAGTCGGCCGGCAGCCCCACCCCGTCGTCGCTCACCCGCATGCGCAGCCGGTCGCGGATCCGGTTCACCGCCACCGTCACCCGACCGGCGCCGTCGGGGAACGCGTGCTCGGCGGCGTTCTGCACCAGCTCCGTGAGCACCATCGCCAACGGGGTCGCCACCTCCGCCGGCAGCAAGCCGAACGCCCCGATCCGTTCCGCGCGCACCTGAGGACCGCCGACGTCGAGCACCGAGCGCAGGAGCCGGTCGGCGATGTCGTCGAACGCGACGCTCTCGTCGAATCCCTGGCTCAGCGTCTCGTGGACCAGCGCGATCGAGCCGACGCGCCGCACGGCCTCCTCGAGCGCCGCCCGCGCCTCCGGCACGTCCATGCGCCGCGCCTGCAGCCGCAGCAGCGCCGCCACCGTCTGGAGGTTGTTCTTGACCCGGTGGTGGATCTCCCGGATCGTCGCCTCCTTCGACAGCAGCTGCTTCTCCCGCAGCCGCAGGTCGGTCACGTCGCGCAGCAACACGACGGCACCGTCACGCTCCCCGCGACCCCGTGCGCCCTCGCGGGTCACCGGGATCACCCGCAGCAGCAGCGTCGCCTCCGCGCCGACCACCTCGGCCTCGGCCGGAGCCATGCCCCCCAGCGCCGCCGCCGTGCTCAGGTCCGTCGGCGTTCGGCCGACGCACGCTGCCGTCACCTCGGCGAGGTCGACGTCCTGCAGGTCGCCGTGCAGACCCAGGCGGCGGTACGCCGACAGGGCGTTCGGACTCGCGTACTCGACCGTGCCGTCGGCGCGCGTCCGGATGAACCCGTCACCCACCCGCAGCGAGTCGGCCAGGTCGGAGCGACTGCCCGGCGTCGGGAACTCGCCACGCGCGACCATGGCGACCAAGGCCTGGGCGCACGCCCGGTACGTCACCTCGAGGTGGCTCGTGGCCCGCGCGTCGCGGCCGCTGCGCACCGCCAGCACCGCGATCGTGTCCGGACCCCGCCGCACCGGCACCAGCCGCACCCGCAGCCCGTCGCCGACCGCCGGGTCGTCGTCGTCCTGCGCACCCTCGCCCGCCAGCACCCGACCCGCCGCCGGGGAGCGCTCCGCGGGCACGAACGTGCCGGTGACGTCCTCCAGCAGCGTCGTCGCGCCCGTCGTCGGACGGATCTGCGCCACCGCCCACAGCCCCTTGGACTCCGCGTCGGGTACCCACAGCACCAGGTCGCCGAACGACAGGTCGGCCAGGATCTGCCAGTCCGCGACGAGCGCGTGCACCCAGCCCACGTCGGCGGGCGCGAGAGCCGTCTGCGACCGGATGATGTCGTCGGGCGTCGGCACGCGCCCACCCTAGCCGCGCCACTGCAGACCAGGACCCCTCTGGCACGATGGTCGAGATGTCCGAGGCGTACTGGCAGGCCGTGGTGCGGACCGGTCGACAGGTTCCGCTCGACCGCTCCCTCGACGAGTCCACCGCCGAGCTCGTCGAGATGCTCGGCCACCCGAACCCTCGACTCCGCGAGGACCTCGCCTACCCGCTGCTGACCACGTGGATCTCCACGGGCGTGTACGACGACCTCCTCGGCGGGCTCGGCGACGGCGTCGCGCCCGGCCTGCGGTACGGGCTCGGCCACGACGGCGACGTCTCGGTCGTCCGACGCTCCTACAGCGCCCTCCTGCTCGCCGACATCGTCGGGCGCGACAACACCCTGCACGTCCTGCCGTCCTCCACCGTCCTGGGCTGGGGCGACCGCGCCACCAGCTGGTACGTCCGCGAGCTCGACCACCGCGGCTGGGTGCCCGAGCAGGGATGGGCCCACGCCATCGCCCACGGCGCCGACCTGCTCGCCGCCCTCGCCCGCTCACGCCACTTCGACCGGCTCGAGCTGACGGTGCTGCTCGACGTGATCGCCGACCGCGTGCTCACCCCCACCTCCTACGTCTGGCGCCACGGTGAGGACGACCGCCTCGCCTACGCGGTCATGACCGCGCTGCACCGCAACGCGCTCGACCCGAGCATCGTCGAGCCCTGGCTCGCCCGCCTCGGCGCAGGCGTCCGCGCACCCCGCACCCGCGGCCACCTCGACGACGAGTGGCCCTCCCCGACCGCCAAGAACACGTCGTCCTTCCTGCGCGCCCTGCACCTGCAGCTCGCCCTCGGCGTCCAGGGTCGCGCCGACCTGCGCGGCGACGCCGAGCTGTTCGCCGAGCAGCCGGCCCACCGCGCCGACCTCCTCCTCGCCGTCCTCGACCAGATCCGCGGCGAGAGCCCCTGGCTGTACCGGCAGACCACCCGCGCCCGCCCCCTCGACGCCCCCGACGGCCCACCGGACAACGACACCGCCGTGCAGTAGCGTGCGAGCCATGTCACAGACCGACGAGTCCGCGGCCACCCCTGACGCCGACGGCGAGAGCTCCGCCCCCACTGCCCATGGTGGAGTCCACGCGCTCGAGGTGGCCCGCGCCCACGGCGTGCAGGCCATGTTCACGCTCTCCGGTGCCCACGTGTTCCCCATGTACGACGCCGCGGTCACCGCCGCCGACCCGATGCCCATCATCGACGTACGGCACGAGCCGACCGCCGTGTTCGCCGCCGAGGCCGTCGGCAAGCTGACCCGCACTCCGGGCCTCGCCGTGCTCACGGCCGGCCCGGGCGTCACCAACGGCGTCAGCCCGGTCGCGCAGGCCCACTTCGCCGGGTCGCCGCTCGTGGTCGTCGGCGGCCGCGCCCCGGCCGGCCGCTGGGGCATGGGCACCCTGCAGGAGCTCGACCACCCGCCGATCTTCGAGACCGTCTCGACGTGGGCGGCCACCGCGCACACCCTCGCCGACATCGCCCCCACCGTCCACGAGGCGTTCAACCGCGCCGGGTCCTCGCACCGCGGGCCGACCTTCGTCGACGTCCCGATGGACGAGTTCTTCAACGCCGGACCCCTGGGCGCCGCCACGGGTCCGGACCGGGCTCCCCTGCAGCCCAACGCCGACGACCTGAACCGCGTCGCTCGACTCCTGCAGGACGCCCACCACCCCGTGCTCGTCCTCGGGACCGACGTCTGGGCCGACGGCGCCGAGGACGCCGCGTCGCGCTTCGCCGCCGAGACCGGCATCCCCGTCATCGCCAACGGCATGGGTCGCGGGCTCCTGCCGGGTGGCCACCCCCAGCTCGTCACCAAGGCCCGCTCCGCCGCGTTCTCGGGGGCCGACCTCGTCGTCGTCGCCGGCACGCCGCTCGACTTCCGTCTCGGCTACGGCGTCTTCGGGGGCAAGGACGGCGCCACGCCGGCGCGGGTCGTCCACCTCGCCGACTCCCCCGGCCAGCTCTCGACCCACGCCGACCTCGCCGGGTCGGCCGCCGGCGACCTGACGCTCGTGCTCGACGGCATCCTGGCCGCACTGCAGTCGGCGCCCGGCTCCCGGCCGGACTGGTCGTCCTGGCTCGGGCAGCTGCAGGACCTCGTCTCCGCCGCGGCCGCGCGCGACGTCGACCTGCTCGCGTCGACCAGCGACCCCATCCACCCGGCACGGATCTACGGCGAGCTGCTCCCCCGCCTCGCCGACGACGCCGTCGTCATCGGCGACGGCGGCGACTTCGTGTCGTTCGCCGGGAAGTTCGTCGAGCCGCAGCGACCCGGCGGCTGGCTCGACCCCGGACCCTACGGCTGCCTGGGCGCCGGCATGGGCGCCGCCATGGCGGCCCGCATCACGCGACCCTCGAGCCAGGTCGTCGTGCTGTTCGGCGACGGCGCCGCCGGCATGTCGCTCATGGACGTCGACACCCTCGTGCGCCACGACCTGCCCGTGGTCATGATCGTCGGCAACAACTCCGCGTGGGGGCTGGAGAAGAGCCCCATGCAGATGCTCTACGGCTACGACGTCGCCGCCGACCTCGCACCGCACACGCGCTACGACCAGGTCGTCACCGCGCTCGGCGGCGGTGGCGAGATGGTGACCGACCCCGCGCAGATCGGGCCGGCGCTCGACCGCGCGTTCGCGTCGGGCGTGCCCTACCTCGTGAACGTCATGACCGACGTGTCCGCGGAGTACCCGCGCACCACGCACGGCGTGTGAGCCACGGCCCGTCGTCGTCGCGACCGCCGGTCGGGACGGCGACGGGTTAGGCTAACCTCACTCGCATGGGACGAGGTGGACGCGGCACGAGCACGACGTCGCCCGACGCACCCACCACCGCGCCGGCCACCGCCGGTGCCCTGCTCCGCCGGGCGCTGCGCCGCAACGGACGCGACCTCGGCCGCGGCTATCCCCTGCTGACGCTCTGGCAGCTCAGCGAGACCCTCGTGCCCGTCGTCATCGGGCTCGTCGTCGACCAGGCCGTCGACGGCGGCGGTCTCGGCGACCTCGCCTGGACGCTCGGCGTGCTCGTCGCGCTCTTCGTGGTGCTCAGCAACGGCTACCGCTTCGGTGCGCGCTTCATCAAGCAGGGCATCGAGCGCGAGGCGCACGCGCTGCGCGTCGAGGTCGCGGGGCACGTGCTGCACCCCCGGGGCGCGCGGACCGACCGGCTCGCCGGCGAGACCCTCTCGATCGCGACGTCCGACGCCGACCTCGTGCCGATGGCCCTGCACCAGCTCGGCTACGCGATCGCGTCCCTCGTCGCAGTGCTCGTGACGGCCGCGTACGTGCTCCGCGTCGACGTCGTGCTGGGCCTGCTCATCCTGCTCGGGGTGCCCGCCGTGCTCGTCGCGATCCAGGCGCTCGCCCCGCTGGTCGCACGCCGCACCGCCCGGCAGCAGGAGAGCACGGCCGCCGCCTCGGGACTCGCGGCCGACCTGCTCGAGGGCCTGCGCCCGCTCAAGGGCATCGGCGGCGAGGACGTCGCCCTGCGTCGCTACCGTGCCGCGAGTACCCGGGCGAGCGACGACACCGTCGCCGTCGCCCGCTCCTGGGGCTACCTCGACGGCTTCACCACCGCGCTCAGCGGCCTGCTGCTCGCCGCGGTCGCGCTACTCGCCGGACGTCGCGCCCTCGACGGCGACATCAGCCTCGGCGAGCTGATCGCGTTGGTCGGCCTCACGCAGTTCCTCGCCGAGCCGCTGCGCGGGCTCGGCGACGTGAGCGCGCAGTTCGCGGCGTCGCGCGCGTCGGCCGCGCGCATCGTCGACTTCCTCGCGACGCCTCGCGTCCTCGCACCCGGAGGTCGCGCGCCCAGCCAGGACCGGCCCGAGCTCGTGCTCGACGACGTCGCGGCAGGTCCGCTCGACGGGCTCAGCCTGCACCTGCGCCACGACGAGCTCGTCGCCGTCGCGGTCGACGATCCTGCGGTCTCCGACGCCCTGGTGGCCCTGCTCTCCGGCGACCTCGACCTCGACTCCGGACGCGCGCGCCTCGGCGACGTCGACCTCGCCGAGCTGTCCGTGGCCGGACGTCGCCGGCACCTGCTCGTCGTCGCGCACCACGGCGGCATCACGGAGGGCACGCTGCGCACCACCGTCGACCCGGGCGGGCAGCACGACGACGACGCGCTCGCCCCGGCCCTCACCGCCTCGGCCGCCGACGACGTCGTCCGTCTGCACCCCGACGGGCTGGACCGCCCGGTCCGCGCCGGCGGCAGCAGCCTCTCCGGCGGCCAGCGGCAGCGGCTCGCCCTGGCGCGCGCCCTGGCTACCGACCGACCCGTCGTCGTCCTGCAGGACCCGACGAGCGCCGTCGACGCCGTGACCGAGCAGGCCGTGGCCGACGGGGTGCGACGTCTGCGCACCGGACGGTCCACCCTCGTGCTGACCTCCAGCCCGGCCCTGCTGCGCGCCGCCGACCGCGTGCTCGTCGTGCGCGGTGGACGCGTGGTCGCCGAGGGCACGCACCTGGACCTGCTCCGCGACGCCGACTACCGCGAGGCGGTCGAGCGATGAGCCAGACCCAGCACGCCGACCAGCTCCTGCCGGTCGCCGACGGTCGCAGCACCACGCGCGTCGCGTGGCGTCTGCTGCGCGCGCGTCGAGGCAGCCTGGCGCTGACCGTGGCCGCCTTCCTGGTGACCGGCTTCGCCGGCATCGTGCCGGTGCTCATGATCGGCCGCGTCGTCGACGTCGTGCGTGACGACGGCACCTTCGCAGAGGTGCTCGCGCCGGTCGCCGTCATGCTGGCCGCCGCGGTCGTCGCCGCGGTGTCGACCACCGTGTCGACGGCAGCGCTCGCCAGGACGGTGGCACCCGCCCTGGCGGAGCTGCGCGAGGAGGTGCTCGACCGAGCCCTCCACCTCGACTCCCAGCAGCTCGAGGCGGCCGGCGTCGGCGACGTCCTCGGACGCGTGGGCGACGACGTGCGGCGCGTCACCGAGTCGCTCGACGAGGCCATCCCGATGCTCCTCACGTCGGTCTCGGCGATCGCCTTCACCGTCGGCGGCCTCTTCACGCTCGACTGGCGGCTGGGCTTGGCAGGTCTCGCTGCCGCGCCGGGCTACGTGCTCGGCATGCGGTGGTACCTGCCGCGCTCGATCCCGTACTACCGGGCCGAGCGCACGGCCGAGGGCGCGCGCGCCGAGGTGCTCGTGACCGGCGTGCGCGACGCGCCGACGCTGCGTGCGTTCGGTGTCGAGGACATCGCCCTCGAGCGGGTGGAGCGACGTTCCGGCGACGCCGTCGCGATCACGCTCGACGTCTTCCGCCTCTACACGCGGCTCGGCGCCCGCATGAACGCGTCGGAGTGCGTCGGGCTCGTCGTCGTCCTGGCGACGGGGTACGCCCTCGTCAGCACCGGCTCCGCCAGCGTCGGTGACGCGACGGCCGCGGCGCTCTTCTTCCACCGGCTGTTCAACCCGATCGGTGCGGTGCTCTACGTCTTCGACGCCGCACAGGCCAGTGGTGCCGCCCTCGCGCGCCTTGCCGGGGTCGCGCTCATCCCGCCGCGCGACGTCGCGCCGGTCGACGCGGGGCCCGAGCCGGTGCTCACGCTGCAGGGCGTGCACCACGCGTACGAGACCGGCCGGCCCGTGCTCGCCCCCGTCGACCTGACGATCCAGCCCGGCGAGCACGTCGCCGTCGTCGGTGCGACGGGCGCCGGCAAGTCGACGCTCGGCGGCATCGCGGCCGGGACGCTGCGGCCCACCGGAGGCCACGTCCGGCTCGGCGCGCTCGACGTGACCACGGCACCCGAGCCCGTCGTGCGCCGGCACGTGGCCCTCGTGTCGCAGGAGGTGCACGTGTTCGCCGGCAGCCTGCGCGACAACCTGCTGCTGGCCCGGGCCGACGCCGACGACGACGCGCTGTGGAGCGCCCTCGCGACCACCGACGCCGCCGGCTGGGCCCGCGCGCTCCCCCACGGCCTGGACACCGTGGTCGGCGACCTCGGGCACCCGCTCACCCCGGCCCAGACGCAGCAGCTCGCCCTCAGCCGCGTCGCCCTGCTCGACCCGCAGGTGGTCGTGCTCGACGAGGCGACGGCGGAGGCCGGCTCGTCGGGCGCCCGCGAGCTCGAGCAGGCGGCCGCCGCGGTCACGCACGGTCGGGCGGCACTGGTCATCGCGCACCGGCTCACCCAGGCCCGGACCGCCGACCGCGTGCTCGTGATGGAGGACGGTGCCGTCGTCGAGGAGGGCTCGCACGAGACGCTCCTGCGCGCCGGCGGGCGCTACGCGCAGCTGTGGGCGGCGTGGTCCGACACCGGCGAGCAGCCCGTCGGGCAGGCTTGACCCGACCCGTCCGCTGACCCAGGAGGACCCATGCCCCGCACCGCGACCGTGACCCACGTGGTGGGCGACGCCGACACCGCCGCCGCCCTCGGCAGCGGGGACCTCGCCGTGCTCGCCACTCCTCGGCTGCTGGCCTGGCTCGAGGAGGCCACCTGCGCAGCGCTCGACCTGGACGAGCACCGCACGAGCGTCGGCACCCGCGTCGAGGTCGAGCACGTGGCCGCCAGCCCCGTCGGCGCGACGGTGACCGCGACCGCCGACGTCACCTACGAGGACGGCCGGCTCCTGCGGTTCCGGGTGGCCGCGCACGACGCCCACGGGACGATCGTCGCCCATGGCGAGGTCCGGCGCGTCGTCGTCGACCGTGAGCGCTTCCTGTCGCGCCTGCCCACTCCCTGACCCTCCCCGACCCGTCGCTCCAGGGCGTGTGCCGCGCCGGCGGGCCCGTGTGGGACCATGGACGCTGGACGTCTGAGGAGGACCATCATGGGTAAGACCGGCCGCAAGCGCCGCGCGCGTCGCAAGAAGGGCGCCAACCACGGCAAGCGCCCCAACGCGTGACCTGACGCTCCCCGCGAGCGCAGACGATCGAAGCCCCCACCGGCCCACGCCGGCGGGGGCTTCGACGCGTCGGGGTGTTGCGCGCGTCGGTCTGGGCTTGCTGGTGCGTCGGCGCGAGGGTCTGGGTTCGGTGGTGCGCGGCCGCAGGGGGTCTCCACCTGCTGGTGCGCAGCCGCGGGAGGTCCGGGCTTGCTGGTGCGCTGCCTCGGCTTTCGCTGGGTGTGGTCTCCGCAAGGGCCTCGACCGGGCGGCTGGCGACCGCGCTGGTCTGGGGTCTCGGGCGGCGGGTTGGTGCTGGGGGTGGATGCACGATTCTGCGTTCGTGCGTCGGTGTTCAAGGCTTCTGCGTTTCCTACGGGATCCCGTCACCAACGCAGAAGCGTTCGACCTCGAACGCACGAAGGAAGAATCGTGGGTGCCCTTGGGGGTGGGGTGGGCAGCGCTTCTCCCTTCTCGTGGCACGGTCCACGAGAAGGGAGAAGCACTGCCACCTCTGACCCCTTCGGCGGTGGATCCTCCACCTGTACAGCGCTCAGCAGGTGGCAGACCCACCGCCGACGGCGATTCGGTGGCAGATCCACCGCTGAGGGGGCGCGAACGCAGATTCTTCCGTCCTACGCGGGCCACAGCCCGAGAACCCGAGCCGCCGCCGCTGCCAGCCGCCCGGTCGAGGCCCTTTCGGAGCGCAGGACGAGTCGAAGCCGCGCCAGCGCAGCCCCACCCGAGCGAGAAGCCGCGCCAGCGCAGCCGCAGGACGAGCACGAACCCGCACCCACGCAGCCGCAGGAGACGCCCCGACGCCCCTCCCCGAGCACGGGGAGGGGCGGTGGTGGGTGGGTCAGGAGGTGCGGTACTCGGTGATCTGGACCTGCACGGCCCGGATCGAGAGGAGCACCTTGTCGCGCAGCGGCTCGGGGGCGACCTCGCTGCAGGAGCGGTGCACGAGCGCCTTCACGAGACGCTCGAGGTCGTACTCGGTCAGGCACTGGCTGCAGTCGTCGATGTGCGCCTGGATCTCGTCGCAGCTCGCGCTGTCGATCTCCGAGTCGAGGAACAGGTAGAGGTTCTCGAGGGCCTTGGAGCAGTCGGGGCCGTCGCAGCCTCCGGTGGCGGTGGGCTCTGCGCTCACTGGTCGCTCACCCCGCTCGCCACGGCCATGCCGCGGTCACGGGCGTAGTCGGCCAGCAGCTCGCGCAGCTGACGTCGACCACGGTGCAGACGGGACATCACGGTGCCGATGGGCGTGCCCATGATCTCCGCGATCTCCTTGTACGGGAAGCCCTCGACGTCAGCCAGGTACACCGCGTAGCGGAAGTCCTCGGGCAGCGCCTGCAGCGCGTCCTTGACGTCGCTATCGGGCAGCCGCTCGAGCGCCTCCATCTCCGCGGACTTCAGGCCCGAGGACGAGTGCGCCTCGGCCGCCGCGATCTGCCAGTCCTCGATCTCGTCGGTGACCTGCTGCGGCTGACGCTGCTTCTTGCGGTAGGAGTTGATGTAGGTGTTCGTGAGGATCCGGTACAGCCACGCCTTGAGGTTCGTGCCCGGCTTGTACTGGTGGAACGCGCTGAACGCCTTCGCGTAGGTCTCCTGCACGAGGTCCTCGGCGTCCTGCGGGTTGCGCGTCATGCGCAGACCGGCCGAGTAGAGCTGGTTCAGGAACGGCATCGCCTCGGCCTCGAAGCGGACCTGGCGCTGCTCAGGCGTCTCGGTCGCGACGTCGACGTCGCTGTAGTCGACCACGTCGGCGAGCAGGTCGGACGCGGTGCCCTCCGAGGGGCTGCCCTCCGTGGTCCTGGGGGAACGTTCTGGGGTGTCGGTCATCGTGCTCCAGCCTACTCCCGCGGTCCGACGGTCGCCTGGGGCGACGACATCGACGGACAAGGACGGGGGGCTGGTGGTGGTGCGCTCAGGGCACGCGAGCATGTCGGCCTCCTTACACGCATCACAACGGTGCCCACCCTCGCCCTATTCCGAGGGCCCACGCAGCAGCCCCGCCTCACTCGGCCGGCAGCGGCTCCACGAGCTCCGGACCGTTGTGGCGCACGTTGTTCACCTGGGTGCTGACGGGCCACGCCTCGAGCCGGCCCGGCGTGGCCGGGACCAGCAGGTCGAGGAGCTCGCCGGCCGGGCGGGCGATCGGAGCCAGCCAGGTGTCGCGGACCTCGGGCCGCACGAGGAGCGGGGCGCGGTCGTGCAACAGGCCGTCGGCACCCTCCGCGCTGGTCGTGAGGATGGTGAAGGTGAGCAGCCACGGCTCGTCGCGCGACGGGCGCCAGAACTCGTACAGACCCGCCAGGGCGAGCACGTCGCGGGCGTCGCCGTCGCCGGCCGCCGTGATGTAGAACGGCTGCTTCGGCGCCTTCGGGCCCTCCCCCGCGTACCACTCGTAGTAGCCGTCGGCGGGCACGATCGCCCGACGTCGCGCGAACGCCGAACGGAACGCCGGCTTCTCGGCCACCGTCTCGGACCGCGCGTTGATCATCCGGTTGCCGATCGAGCGGTCCTTCGCCCAGCTGGGCACGAGTCCCCACGTGGCGGCGTGCAGCTCGCGCCGCGGCGGGGCCGCCTCGTCGGCGTCGTCGCGCCGGCGCCCCACGACCAGCGGCGCCTGCTTGGTGGGCGCCACGTTCCAGTCGGGCGCGGGCAGCTCGACGCCGTCGCCGAGGCCGGCCGCGAACGCGTCGTCGAGCTCGGCGGACGTCCGGGTGGTCGCGTACCTGCCGCACATGGTCCGAGCCTCCCACAGTGCACCGACATCAGCGTCTCAGCGACGCGGGGCCCGTCCCCGCCGGTCAGGACGACAGCGCGTGGAGCAGGCCCGGCAGGTCCTCGGCCGTGGGCGGAAGCTCCTCCACCCACAGCCGAGGTGCCGCGCCACCCGCCGGCGTGCGCCCGAGAAGCACACCGACGAGCGCGAGGGTCGTGGCATCGGCGCGCTCCCTCGCCGACACCACCACGAAGCGCCCCGGTCCCACCCGGGCGACGGTCTCGCCGCCCGGGTACACCGACCTGAGCACCTGGCCCACCTCGATGGCCCGCACCGACGTCTCGAGCGAGGACCTCGCCCGTCCGACGCCGACGTCGACCACCACGAGCACGTGCCCGTCGCCTGCGCGCTGCTCCTCGACAGCGGCGGCGCGGTACACGTCACCCAACCTGCTGTGCAGGTGCGGGACCGTCGACAACGACGTCAACGGGTCCTCGCAGCCTGCCTCGTGCACCCGTGCCACGGCACGTTCGGCCCACCCGAGGCACGCTGCCCGCACGGCCACGTGCCGTGGGGCGCCGTCGAAGGCCTCCTCGACGAGGTCGATCACCTCATCGAGGGGGGACCCGTCGAGCGCTGCACTCGCTCCCACCACGTGTGCAACGTCCTCGACGTCGGTCCGACCGTCACGGACGGCGTCGGCGAGCAGCGCTACCGCGCGTCGCGTGTCCTCCATGTCGGTCCCCCTCTCGTGTCGGTCGCAGGAGGAACGGATGGGCCGACGTTCCATGACGCGGTACCGACGACTTTTTTTCCGAGCCGTCCCGCCGGTCGTGACGTCGAGGCCGCTCGCTCGTTGGACACCCCGGGAGCTTGGACGAGGGAGACGATCGTGCGGGACGCGCAGGCCACGACGCTGGACAGCAGCGACGCGGAGCTCATCCGCGCCGTGCGCGCCGGTGACACGAGCGCCTACGCCGTCCTCTTCCAGCGTCACGTGCAGGCGGCGACGCGTCTCGCCCGCCAGCTCCTCACGACCGGCGAGGCCGACGACCTCGTCTCCGAGGCCTTCCTCAAGGTCCTCGCTGTGCTGCAGGACGGCCGCGGGCCCGACGAGGCGTTCCGCGCCTACCTCCTGACCTCGGTGCGGCGTCTGCACGTCGACCGGGTCCGTGCGACCTCCCGCACCCGGCCGACCGACGACGACGCCGTGCTCGACCGTGGCGTGCCCTTCGAGGACGCGGTGAGCATCGCGTTCGAGAACGACGCGGCGGCCCGCGCGTTCGCGTCCCTTCCCGAGCGGTGGCAGCTCGTCCTCTGGCACGTCGAGGTCGAGGGCCAGAAGCCCGCTGCCGTCGCCCCGCTGCTCGGCATGAGCCCGAACGCCGTCTCCGCCCTTGCCTACCGTGCCCGCGAGGGGCTGCGCGCCGCCTACCTCGAGAGCCACGCGGCCACGACGACCGACGACACCTGCCGTCGTGTCACCCCCCTGCTCGGCGGCTACGTCCGTCAGACGCTGTCGCCGCGCGACACGGCGAAGGTCGACGAGCACCTCGACGGCTGCCGCCGGTGCACCGGGGTCCACCTCGAGCTCGTCGAGGTCAACCAGAACCTGCGCGGGCTCCTCGCCCCCGCCGTCCTGGGTCCGGCTGCCGCCGGCTACCTCGGGGCGACGGGCGTCGCGGCCACCGCGATCGCCGGCGCCGGGAGCCTGGCGGCCGGCAGCGCGATGGCCTCGGCCGGGTCCGCGGCGGCCAGCGGCACGGCAGCCACGAGCGTGGCGGCGGGCGGCGGGTTCGTCGCCGCCGGCGGGTACGCGGGTGCGTCCATGCTCACGTCGGCCGTCGTCGCCCAGGTCGCGCGCGTGGCCCTGGTCCCCGCGCAGGCCGCCGCCGCGACCGCCGCCACCGTCGGCACGCCCGCGGTCGTCGCCACGACGGTAATCACGGGCGCGCTCACCACCGGGGTCGTGGTCGGGGGCACCGACCTCGTGCGGTCCGACCAGCCCTCGGTCGTGGCGTCGGCCTCACCCACCCCGACGCCCTCGCCCGAGCCCGGCACCGCCCCGCCGGTGTTCGCCACCCCGACACCGGAGCCGTCGCAGGAGGCAGGGTCCGCCGACCCCGCGCCGGTCGAGGAGCCGAGCACCGCACCCACCACGCCACCGACCACGGCGCCCGACGGGGTCGAGCCGACACCCGGCTCGGAGCCGACGCCCGGCGCCACCCCGGCCCCCGGCGAGACGGCGGGGCCAGAGCCGTCGCCCACCCCCTCCGCCGAGCCGACGCCCACCCCGCCGCCGGTCACGTCCACCGACTTCGGCCTCGGGACACCCTCGGTGACGAACGACAGCACCTACCTGCAGCGGCGCATCATCGTGCCGATCACCGCCGACGGCGGCACCAACCCCGTGGCACGCACCGTCACGATCTCCATCGCCTTCGACCGCTCCGCGACCTTCCGGGGCGTGCCGGGCGGCGGCTGGACGTGCGACGCGTCGCGCAACGACCGCATCACCGCCCTCAGCTGCAGCAGGCTGATGCCCGCCGGCCAGGGCGGCACCTTCCCCTTCAAGGTGGCCGGCGCGGCCCCGGCCGGCACGATCCGCATCACCGCCCCCGAGGACCCGCGCTCGGACAACGACACCGTGCGCTTCAGCTCGGGCAGCTGGATCCTGCCGCTCTGACCTGCGCGCTGGATCACGATGCGCCTCCGCGCTGGCGTTGTGGAACCTGGCGACGTTGGCATGATGGGTCCATGACCGTCCTGCGCACCCTCGCCCGTCCCCTGCTCGCGTCGATGTTCGTGTACGGGGGTGTGAACGCCCTGCGCCACGCGTCGGCCATGGGCCCCAAGGCCGAGCCCGTCGCCGACGCGCTCGGACGCACCGCGCCGCAGCTCCAGACGTCGCCGACGAATCTCGTCCGCGTGAACGGCGCCGTGCACGTCGTCGCGGGCGCGGCGCTGGCCACCGGTCACTTCCCGCGCCTCTCGGCGGCCGTGCTCGCCGGCACCCTCGTCCCGACCACCGCGGTGGGGCACCCGTTCTGGAACGAGTCCGACCCGGCGTCGCGGCAGAACCAGACGATCCACTTCCTCAAGAACGTCTCGCTCATCGGCGGCCTGCTCATGAGCACGCTCGACCCCGACCCGCACAAGAAGTTCATCGGCACCCGCGCCAAGAACAAGGTCGTCGACGCAGCCGACGCCGTCGCGGAGCGCATCGACGACCTGCGTCCGTGAGCGCGACGGCCGTGGTCGCCGCGCGCTGCGGCGCCACGGCCCGTCCCCACTAGAGTGGCGCGTGATGAACGCCCCGCTGCCCTGGCTCGCCCCCACCCGAGACACGCCCGTCGACGCGCAGGTCCTCGTGCCCGGCTCGAAGTCGCTGACCAACCGGGCCCTCGTGCTGGCGGCGCTCGCCGACGGTCCGTCGACGCTGACCCGGCCGCTGGGCTCCCGCGACACGCAGCTCATGGCGGCCGCCCTGACGTCGCTCGGCGCGCAGGTCGAGAAGGACGGCATGACCTGGCGGGTCACCCCGCTCGACCGCACCAGCACCGCGCCCGTCAGCGTCGACTGCGGGCTGGCCGGCACCGTCATGCGCTTCGTCCCGCCCCTCGCCGCGCTGCGGTCCGCGCCCGCGACCTTCGACGGCGACCCGCACGCCCGTCGGCGGCCCATGGGCCAGACGATCGCCACCCTCCGCGCCCTCGGCGTCGAGGTCGACGACGAGGGCCGAGGTGCCCTTCCCTTCGTCGTGCGCGGCACCGGCGTGGTCGAGGGCGGCCCGCTCGAGGTCGACGCGTCGGCCTCCAGCCAGTTCGTGTCGGCGCTCCTGCTCGCAGCACCCGCCTTCGCGAACGGCCTCGACCTGCGCCACGTCGGCGCGACCCTCCCGTCGCTCCCGCACGTCGAGATGACCGTGCACGAGCTGCGCCGCCGCGGCGTCGAGGTCGACGACTCCACCCCCGACCGGTGGGTCGTCGCGCCCGGGCCGATCCGTGCCCTCGACGTCGAGATCGAGCCGGACCTCTCCAACGCGGGCGTCTTCGTCGCCGCCGCTGTCGCCACCGGCGGACGCATGCGGGTCCGTGGCTGGCCCGAGCGGACGCAGCAGGCCGGCGACGCGTGGCGCGCGCTCGTCGAGGCGTTCGGCGGCAGCGTCGAGCGCGACGGGGCCGACCTCGTCTTCCACGGTGGCTCCAGCATCCAGGGCGTCGACCTCGACCTGCACGACGTCGGCGAGCTGACGCCCGTGGTGGCGGCCCTCGCGGCGCTCGCCGACGGCCCGTCACGGCTGCGGGGCGTCGCGCACCTGCGGGGCCACGAGACCGACCGTCTGGCAGCCCTCGCGACCGAGCTGAACCGGCTGGGCGGCGACGTCACCGAGACCGAGGACGGCCTCGAGATCCGACCGCGCCCCCTGCACGGAGCGATCTTCGAGACCTACGACGACCACCGCATGGCGCACGCGGCCGTGGTCCTCGCGCTGCGCGTGCCGGAGCTGTTCGTCGAGAACGTCTCGACCACGGTGAAGACGTACCCGAACTTCGCGCCGGTGTGGGAGCGGCTGGTCGCGTGAGGCAGGACGACGAGCACGCCGGGTTCGACCGACCGCGTCGTCGCACGCGTCCGCGCACCAAGGACCGCCCGTCCTACGACGACGCCCCCGTGGCACGGGTCGTCACGATCGACCGCGGCCGCTACACGCTCCGCCTGCTCGACACGACGCCGGAGGAGCCGCTCGTCACCGCCATGAAGTCCCGGCCGCTCGGCCGCCAGGGCGTCGTGGTCGGCGACGAGGTGCGGGTCGTGGGCGACGTCAGCGGCGACACCGGAACGCTGGCCCGGATCGTGGAGGTGCTCCCCCGCCGCACCGTGCTGCGTCGCACGGCCGACGACGACGACCCGATCGAGCGCGTCGTCGTCGCCAACGCCGACCAGCTCGTCGTCGTGACGGCCCTGGCCGACCCGCCCCCGCGGCCCGGGCTCATCGACCGCTGCCTCGTCGCCGCGTTCGAGGCCGGCATGGAGCCGCTCGTGTGCCTCACGAAGTCAGACCTCGGCCCCGCCGACCCCATCCTCGACCTGCTCCGTCCCCTCGACGTGCGCGCCGTCGTCACCCGACGGGGCGCGGACGGGCTCGAGAACCTCGACGAGCTGCGCGAGGCGATCGCCGGCCGCGTCAGCGTGTTCATCGGGCACAGCGGCGTCGGCAAGTCGACGCTGGTCAACGCCCTGGTCCCCGGGACGGGCCGCGCGGTGAGCCACGTGAACGAGGTGACCGGCCGCGGTCGGCACACGTCGACGTCGGCGCTCGCGATCGAGCTCGACGACGACACGACCGGTGGGCGCGGTGGATGGATCATCGACACGCCGGGCTTCCGCTCGTTCGGGCTCGCGCACGTCGAGGTCGACGACGTGCTGCGGGCGTTCCCCGACCTCGACGACGCGAGCCGCGACTGCCCGCGGGGGTGCACCCACGCCGCGACCGAGCCGGAGTGCGCGCTGGACCTCGCCGTGGCCGCAGGCACCGTGCCGGCAGCCCGGGTGGAGTCGTTCCGACGCATCGTGGCGGCGAAGGACACCACCAGCTGGTGAGCCGGCGCCGGTCCGGGTCACCCGACCAGGACGACGAACACCGGCACGAGCAGCGCCGTCACGGCGAGCAGCACGACACCCAGCACGCGCACGTCGCGTGCGAGCACGAGCGCCAGCGCGGGCAGGCCGACCGAGACGACCGCGCAGGCCAGCAGGAACAGGTCCGCCCGTCGACGGTCGTCCGCGTCGGGCGGCTCGCCCATGAGGGTCAGGCTGCTGACGAACGCGAGGGCGCCGAGCCAGGGCCCGACCGGCCACGCGAGCAGCGCGAGACCCGCCACCAGCCGCCGACCTCGGCTGCTCCTGCTCACCTGCTCCTCCTCACCTGCTCCACCGCCGCCACGGTAGTGCCACGCGGCACCGGTCACCCCTGGCCACGTCGGGCACGTCGGGCGTCGCCGTTACCCTGCGAACATGACGCACTCCTGGAACGACGACGTGCGGCTCGCGCACGTGCTGGCCGACACCGCCGACAACCTGTCGATGGACCGGTTCGGCGCGATCGACCTCGAGGTGTCCACGAAGCCCGACATGAGCTACGTGACCGAGTCCGACCAGGCGGTGGAGGCGGCCATCCGCCGCGTCCTCAAGTCGGCCCGCACGCGCGACGTCGTCCTCGGCGAGGAGCAGGGCGAGGAGCTCGGCTCCACGGGCTCCCACGAGCGCCGCTGGATCATCGACCCGATCGACGGCACGTCGAACTTCGTCCGCGGCGTCCCGGTGTGGGCCACGCTCGTGGCGCTGGAGGAGGACGGCGAGATCGTCGCCGGCCTCGTCTCCGCCCCTGCCCTGGGCCGGCGGTGGTGGGCCTCCAAGGGCGCGGGCGCCTACACCGGCAAGTCGTTCATGCACGCCCGGCAGATCCGGTGCTCGCAGGTCTGCGACCTCTCGGCCGCGTCGCTGTCGTTCAGCTCGGCACCGTCGTGGGAGCAGATCGACAAGGCCGACGCCTTCTGGGCGCTCGCGCGACGCTGCTGGCGCACCCGCGCGTACGGCGACTTCTGGTCCTACATGCTGGTGGCCGAAGGCGCCGTCGACATCGCCGCGGAGCCCGAGCTGAAGCTGTGGGACATGGCCGCCCTCGACGTCATCGTCCGGGAGGCAGGCGGCCGGTTCACCGCCCTCGACGGCACCGACGGACCGTGGGGCGCGAACGCCGTCGCCACGAACGGGCGGCTGCACGACGCGGCGATGGCCTACCTCGGGCACTTCCCCGACGACTCGAGCGACGACGACGGCGCCGACGAGGACGACGTGGCAGGCGCGAGCGACGGTCGCGGCACGGACCGCCCGTCGTCGGGCGGCACGGTGAGCCGGATCGACTTCTCCCGCTCCCGCGGTGGCTCCGATGCGACCTGAGCCTGCGGAGCGCGACGGTCGTGGCTGACGACCGTCTCCGCATCCCCGACGAGGAGCTGACCTGGAGGTTCAGCCGGTCGTCGGGTCCTGGCGGTCAGCACGTGAACACCAGCGACACCCGCGTCGAGGTGACGTGGGACCTGCGCCGCTCGCGAGCGCTCTCGGACGCGCAGCGCGTGCTCGCCGAGGAGCGGCTGCGAACCCGTCTCGTGGACGGGACCCTCACCCTCGCCTCCTCGCAGTACCGCTCGCAGCACCGCAACCGGGAGGCCGTCCGCGTGCGTCTCGAGCAGCTCGTGGCCGCCGCGGTGGTGCCCCCGCGACCCCGGCGTGCCACCCGTCCGACCCGTGCCTCGCAGCGTCGTCGCGTGGACGCGAAGAAGCGCCGGGGCGACGTCAAGCGGACACGACGACGGCCCGGGCCGGGCGACGCCGGCTGAGCCGCGGGTCAGTCGTGGGGTTCAGTCGGGCCGGTCGTGGTCGCCCTGCTCGTCGCCACCCGCGCCCGGCGCCGTCTGCGTCTCGTCGTCGGCCTGCCCCGGCTCGGTCTCGCCGCGGTGGGGGTCGGCGCCGTCGACCTCGCTCGTGCCCTCGGGCTGCTCGGCCAGCGGCGGTGCGGGGACGTCGGGCGAGAGGCTCGGGCCCGCGTCCTGCGGCACGTCGGGCCCGGGCGGGTCGTTCGGCACGCCGGGATCGTCGGCCTCGACCTCCTGGCCGGGCTGGTGGGCCTGCTCGCTCATGCTGTCCTCCGTCGGGTCGGCCATCCGTCCATCCTGGCCCCGCCTGCTCCCCCGCGCGACCGCGGACCGCGTCAGCCGTCGCGCAGCCTGCTGACGGCGACGATGCGCTGGTCGAGGTCGGCCAGCTCGTCGAGGATGTCGCGGGCCGCCCACACCCGGTCCTCCCACCGCCCACGGCGACGGTCGCCGAGTCCGCGCGGCGCCGGCTCCAGGATCTGCACGGCGTGCAGGGCGTCGACGGCCGCCCCCACCTCGTCGCGCTCGAGGCCCAGCGAGTCCGCGAGACCGAGGACCGTCACCGTGGGGTGCTCCGGCAGCGCGATCAGCACGCGGTGCACCGGCGAGCCGCGGCGGACGGGACCCAGCCGGGCGTCCCAGTCGGTGCGGATCTCGTGGAGGTGCGTGGCCGTGCGCCGGCTCTCGTGGGTCGCGACGATGACGGCGGCGGTGAGCATGGCGACGATCGGGCGCGCCAGGCCCTCGCGGTAGTCGCCGAGCGCGTCGAAGTAGCTCTCACGGTGGGCGACGAGCGCCGACGCGAGCGGGACCGTGAGGTGCCGGGTCACGCGCCGGCGACGCAGCACCGCGTGGACGAGCGTCCGCCCGATCCGACCGTTGCCGTCGACGAACGGGTGGATCGACTCGAACTGGGCGTGCACGACGGCGGCCTGGACCAGCACCGGCACGTCGTCGCGGTTGGCGAAGGCGACGAGGTCCTCCAGCAGCCCGGGCACGAGGTCGGGCGGTGGCGGCACGTACAGCGCGTTGCGCGGCGTGTAGTCCGATCCCCCGATCCAGTTCTGCACGGTCCGGAAGCGACCGGCGTGGTGCTGCTGGTCGACGCTGCGCCGAAACAGCACCGCGTGCGCGTCGCGCAAGGACGTCAGCCCGATGACGCCGGAGACGTCGGCCTGGGTCACGACGTCGGCCAGGGCGTCGGTGGCGGCTGCCATCGAGACCGCCGACGCGCTGGAGCGCGCGCCCAGGACGGCGCGACCGTAGTCGACGAGGCTGGCCTCGACGTCCTCGATCTTCGACGAGGCGACGGACTCGGTGCGCAGCAGCAGCTGGTTCAACGAGCGCAGACGCCGCCCGTGGCTGCCGTCGAGCTGACGCAGCCCGGCCAGGGCGTTCGCCATCGACGTGGCCAGCGGACGGTCGGCGACGTGCTCCGCCTCCGCGATGCGCGGAGGCACCCGGACCTCGATGCTGCGCAGCAGCCGGTCGGCGCGCGGACCACGCTCGACCTGCTGTCGCCACGGCACCTCGACGCGGGCGTGCGGCGCCCAGTCCCGCTCCGCGTCGTCCACGGGCTCATTCTCCCGGTCTCCCCACCCGCGTCCGTCCGAGGGTCGGCGTGCGGCGGAGTGAACCAGTTCATGGCGAAGTTGTTCAGCCCGACGCGCCGGTGAACAACTTGTGCTTTAGATTGGGAGTTACCCCCACCCACCCCTGCGCGACAGGAGCCGGACATGTCGACCTTCCCCACCCCCACCGTCACGTTCCACGCCGTGCGCGACGCCGCCACGGTCCGCGCCGTCGTCGAGGCCATCGGCGCCCTCGGTCGTCCGGGGCTGCGCGCCCTGGGCACGAGCACGGGTCACGGCGACGTGGTGGCCATCGAGGCCGACAACGTGGGCGACGCATTCCGCGGCAGCGGCATCGTCCGACTCATCGACCCTCGCTCGCGCCGGCTCGACCACGCCCAGCCCGAGCGTCAGCGCGGCGCCCTCGCGCAGCAGGACCGCGTCGCAGGCTGACACCCACGCGAGCACGACAGCGCCGCCATGGCCCGGAGGCCGTGGCGGCGCTGTCGCGTGGTCCCGACGCGGGTCAGGCGGGAGCAGGAGCCAGGCTGAGCTCGCGGTGACCGTCCCAGATCGGCGCGGCGAGGGCCTCGTCGTACTCGGCACGCAGCTGCGTGACGAGCTCGGCGACCGACCGACGCTGGTCGATCGCGCCGACCCCCTGTCCGGAGCCCCAGATGTCACGCCAGGCCTTCGCCTTCGGCTGGTCGTCATCGTCACCCGTGCCGAAGTCCATGGCCGTGGGGTCGGACTCCGGCAGCGCGTCGGGGTCGAGACCGGCGGCGACGATGCTGCCGCGCAGGTAGTTGCCGTGCACGCCGGTGAAGAGGTTGCTGTAGACGATGTCGGCAGCCGACGACGACACGATCATGTCCTTGTACTCCTCCGCGGCGTTCGCCTCGTGCGTCGAGAGGAACGCGCTGCCGACGTAGGCGAGGTCGGCCCCGGCCACCTGGGCGGCCAGGACCGAGCGCCCGTGCGCGATGGCGCCCGAGAGCAGCACCGGACCGTCGAACCAGCGTCGGATCTCGCGCACCAGGGCGAACGGCGACTGGGTGCCGGCGTGGCCACCGGCTCCCGCAGCCACGGCGATCAGCCCGTCGGCGCCCTTCTCGATCGCCTTGTGCGCGAACCGGTCGTTGATCACGTCGTGCAGGACGATGCCGCCGTAGGAGTGGACGGCCTCGTTCACGTCCTCCCGAGCGCCGAGCGAGGTGATGACGATCGGCACCTGGTGGTCGACGCAGAGCTGGAGGTCGTGCTCGAGCCGGTCGTTGGACCGGTGGACGATCTGGTTCACGGCGAACGGCGCGACCGGGCGGTCGGGGTTCGCAGCGGCGAACGACGCGTTCTGCTCGGTGATCTGGCTGAGCCAGTCGGTCAGCAGCGACGCCGGGCGAGCGTTGAGGGCGGGGAACGAGCCGACGATGCCGGACGTGCACTGGGCCACGACCATCTCGGGCCCGGACACGATGAACATCGGCGACGCGACGACGGGCAGGCTGAGCGGACGGCGCAGGATCTCGGGCAGGGCCACGGGGGTCTCCTCGGGACTCGGCGGGTGGGCACGACGACCCGGCCCGCTGGCGAACTATGCAACTGATTGCATACAGTGAGACCACCCTAGCGGGGGCCGCAGCCCGCGGCACCCCCGCGTGACGCAGCCCACACCCGAGGCACCAGAGGAGCACGATGAGCCCGTCCCCCGACCGTCCCGCCGCCGTCGACGCCTGGCACGAGGTCGTGCGCACCGGTGACCTCGAGCGGCTCGACGCCCTGCTCGCCGACGCCGTCGTCTTCCGCTCGCCGGCCGTCCACACGCCCCAGGAGGGCCGGGCCACGACGACGCTCTACCTGCGCGCCGCGCTCGAGGTGCTCGGACCGCACCTGGCCTACCACCGCCAGCTGTGGGACGAGGAGTCCGCGGTGCTGGAGTTCACCACCGAGGTGGGCGGCAAGCAGGTGCACGGCGTCGACATGCTGCGCTGGGGCCCCGACGACCGGCTCGTCGAGTTCACCGTGATGGTGCGACCTCTCCAGGGCCTGACCGCCCTCGTCGAGGAGATGGGCGCGACCCTGCGTCGACTGGCCTGACACCGGCACGCTGCTCCCACCGGCGGTCGGTTGACCTGTGCAGGGGCCGCCAGGTCGCTTACGGTGACGTCATGGGACTGCGCGAGATCAACGCGGCGCGCACCCGGCAGCTGCTCGCCACGACCGCGATGCAGATGTTCCTCGAGCAGGGCTACGAGTCGACGACCTTGGAGGACGTGGCCCAGCGTGCCGGCGTCGGCATCTCGACCCTGTACCGCTACTTCCCGACGAAGGAGCAGCTCGGGACGGCGTTCCTCGGCGACCCCGGACTCATGGCCGACGAGCTGACCGGCCGGCCCGCCGAGGAGGACACGGAGACGGCCCTGGGGCACGCGCTCGTGGCCCTGCTCGAGCACACCCGAGGCGCGAACCCCTACTCCGACCGCTTCCGCGAGCTCACCGACGCCAACGCACGGCTGCACGGACGCCTCCTCGAGTGGCTCTCCGAGGCCTACGAGCAGCTGTGCGTCGCCCTGGCTGCGCGGCGTGGGGTCGCGGCCGACGACGTGGGCGTCGCCGCGACGGCCTGGATGGCCGTCTTCGTGCTGAAGCAGGTCGACGACCGGCGCGGCGAGGAGGACGGTCCGACCCTCGCCCGCCGCGTGATGACCAGCCTGTCGGCAGCGCCGCTGCTCACCCCACAGTCGCCCGCGGACCCCACGTGACCCCTCGTTTGGCACGATCGACCCCATGAGACCTGGGGACCTCGGCGGCGCGGGCGGTCGCGCGCCGGCCGCCGACGCGACCCTGGGCGAGGCGACCGCGCTGGTGCTGCAGCACTGTGACCGGCAGGCACAGGGCCCCGAGACGGACGCGACCGTCGTCGCCGCCGTCGTGGGCGTCGAGCGCGTGGCCGGCATCCTCGGCACCACCGACGCCGACACGCTGCGCCTGGCCGTGCTGGAGGCGCTCGAGCACGACGTCGACGACGCGCCGGGCGAGGTCGCCCGCGTCGTCCTCGAGCTGGTGCGGACGATCGGCCTCGCCCTGCCCCGCCGCTCGAGCGCGTGGCCGGCCGACGCGACGGTGCTCAACCCCGAGACGGGCGGCCACAAGATCGCGACCGACCTGTCCATGCTGCGCGCGGCGATCCGCGCGGCGCGGACGTCGTACGAGGGCCTGCCCTACTACCGCGACCGCTACGGCGACCGCGGGGCACGCTTCTCGGTGTCGGACTCCAGCTGGATCGTGCACCTCGTCGCCGCACCGGAGGCCGTGGCGGTGCAGCAGGTGTTCTGGCTGGCCGACATGCTCGCGACCCGCGGGATGCCGACCTGGCTGATGGAGCTGCACCTCGACACCATGGCCGAGGAGCTGATGTCGAGCGACCTGCCGACCGGCGCCCTGCCGCACGCGGTGGCCGCCCTCGCGGCCCGTCGCCGACCGCACGTGCCCGACGTCGCGCTCGAGCGCGCCGAGACCCTCGTCGCCGAGCGCGTGGACGCACCGCCCACGACACCGGTCGGCCGACTCCTGGCCGCAGCCGCCGCCGACGTCCGCTCGGGCGCGTCGCGCAGCAGCGCCCCGCTCGTCGACTGGGTGGCCGACCCCGTCCGCACCAGCGCGGAGGACGCCGCGGTGCTGCGGGGGCTCCACGACCACCTCTCCCGGCACGGCACGACCCGGTAGGGCTGCCGCCGGCCCGTACAGGCTGGACAGCACAGGCTGGTCCCCACGGCCTGGCCCGTCGTGCGGCAGGATCACCGGGTGGACATCCGACCCGACCTGCTCGAGCTCCTCGCCCGACGCGCGCTCACCGAGGACACCGCCCGCCCCGAGGCCGTGGCGCGCTTGCACCGCCGCGGGGGCCGCACGGCACGCGAGAACGTCGCCGCGCTGGTCGACCCGGGCAGCCTGGTCGAGTACGGCCGGTTCGTGACCGCGGCGCAGACCGACCGGCGCAGCGACGACGACCTGCTCGACCGCACGGTGGCCGACGGCATCGTCGGCGGGCTCGCGACGATCGACGGTCACGCCTGCGCCGTCCTGTCCTACGACTACCTCGTGATGGCCGGCACGCAGGGCATGCGCGGGCACGCCAAGACCGACCGGTTGCTCGACGTCGTGGCCCGTCTCGGCCTGCCGACGGTGTTCTTCGCCGCGGGCGGCGGAGGACGCCCCGGCGACACCGACATCCCGCTGGCGTCGGCGCTCGACGTACCGACGTTCGCGGCGTGGGCGCGCCTGTCGGGGCGGGTCCCGCGGGTGGCCGTCGTGGACGACAACTGCTTTGCCGGCAACGCGGTCGTGGCCGGCACGGCCGACCTCGTGGTGGCCACGTCGCGGGCGTCGCTCGGCATGGGCGGGCCGGCGATGATCGCCGGCGGAGGCTTGGGCGACGTCGAGGCCGCGGACGTCGGCCCGATCGACGTGATGACCGCCAACGGCGTGGTCGACGTAGTGGCCGAGGACGACGAGGCGCCGCGGGTGGCGCGGGAGCTGATCGGCTACTTCCTCGGCCGACGCGACGACTGGACCGCCGGCGACCAGTCGGTGCTGCGGGACGTGGTCCCGGCCGGCGAGCGTCGCGCGTACGACCCGCTGCCGGTGCTGGAGACGGTGTTCGACGAGGACACCGTGCTGCCGCTGCGCCCCACGTTCGCGCCGGAGCTGGTGACGGCCCTGGCCCGGCTGGAGGGGCGGACGGTCGGCGTGCTCGCGAACGACTCCCGGCACGTGGCCGGCGCGATCACGGCCGACGCGGGCGACAAGGCGGCCCGGTTCCTGCAGCTCTGCGACGCGTACGGCTTCCCCGTGGTCTCGTTCGTGGACACCCCGGGCATGATGGTCGGCCCCGAGGCCGAGCGCACCGCGATGGTGCGGCACTGCGCGCGGCTGCTGGTGGCGGGCGCCTCGCTGCAGGTACCGATGATCGGCGTCGTGCTGCGGCGGGCCTACGGACTCGGCGCGCAGGCGATGCTCGGCGGCAGCCTGCACGAACCGCTGATGACGGTGACGTGGCCCGGTGCGCACCTCGGCGCGATGGGACTGGAGGGCGCGGTGCGGCTGTCGATGCGCAAGGAGCTCGAGGCGATCGCCGACGAGGAGGAGCGCGAGCGCAAGGTGCGCGAGCTGACCGCGCTGGCGCAGGCGCACGCGTCGGCGCTGAACGTCGCGCGGCACGGCGAGATCGACGACGTCGTCGACCCGGCCGAGACCCGTGATCTGCTCGCCCGCCTCGTGGAGGCCGCCGACCGCGACGGCCGGCTCGTCGGCTCGGGTCGCACCGTCGACACCTGGTGAGCCGGGCCCGGCCCGGCGGGGGTGCCGGGCCGTGGGCGGCAGACAGCCCGGCCTGGGTGCCGGGCCGTGGGCGGCAGACAGCCCGGCGGGGGTGCCGGGCCGTGGGCGGCAGATGGCCTGGTCCGGCGGGGGTGCTGGACCGTGGGCGGCTAGATCACTGTGCACCGCTGCGACACCGGGGCCGGTCGGTCCTGCGCCGACCGGCCCCACCTCTCCCCCGTCCGTCAGCCCACCGCGGTCAGCCCTTGACGCAGAGCAGGGTGGTGAGCCGCGCCTCGACCGACACGAGGTCGGTCTGCGCCGCGATGACGGACTCGAGGTCCTTGTACGCCGCCGGGATCTCGTCGACCACGCCGAGGTCCTTGCGGCACTCGACGCCCGCGGTCTGGGCGACCAGGTCGTCCGCCGTGAACGTCTTGCGGGCCCGGGTGCGCGACATCCGGCGTCCCGCACCGTGCGACGCCGAGCAGTAGGACTGCTCGTTGCCGAGCCCCCGCACGACGTACGAACCGGTGCCCATCGATCCCGGGATCAGGCCGTAGTCGCCCGTACCCGCGCGGATGGCGCCCTTGCGGGTGACCACCAGGTCGACGTCGTCGTACCGCTCCTGCGCCACGTAGTTGTGGTGGCAGGAGATCGCGCGGTCGTACGCCACGTCGCGACCGCGGGCCCCGAAGTACGTCGTGACGACCTCGCGGACGAGCGCCATCATGACCGCACGGTTGCGCGCGGCGTAGTCCTGCACCCAGTACAGGTCGCGCAGGTACGCCTGCATCGGTGCGGTGCCGGCGAGGAAGACGGCGAGGTCGCGGTCGGGCAGGTCCAGGTTGTGGTCCAGGCCCTTCGCGGCCGCGATGTGCCGCTCCGCCAGCTCCTTGCCGATGTTGCGCGACCCCGAGTGCAGCATGAGCCACACCCGTCCGCCGTCGTCCGACGTCACCTCGATGAAGTGGTTGCCGCCGCCGAGGGAGCCCATCTGCTTCATGGCCTTCGACTCGCGGTCGCGGACCTTCTCGTGCAGGTCGCCGAACCCGGCCCAGAACGTGTCCCAGCCGGCCCCGGCCCCGCCGAGACCGAGCCGGTCGACGTCGGGGGCGACGTCGTGCGCGTGGAAGCCCACCGGGACGGCGCGCTCGATCTCGTGGCGCAGGCCCCGCAGGTCCTCCGGGAGGTCCTCGGTGGTCAGGTCGGTGCGGACCGCCGTCATGCCGCAGCCGATGTCGACGCCGACGGCGGCCGGCGACACCGCGTCGCGCATGGCGACGACGGAGCCGACGGTCGCGCCCTTGCCGAGGTGCACGTCGGGCATGACGCGCAGGCCGTGGACCCAGGGCAGGCGCGAGATGGTGCGCAGCTGGGCGAGAGCGGCGTCCTCGACGTCGGCCGGGTCGGCCCACATGAGCGTGTCCGCGACGGCACCGGGCAGGCGCGTCGGGAACGCCGTGGCGTCGGGCGGGATGGTCGTGGTGGTCATGGTGGGTCGCCTCCTCGGGCTGTGGGTGTGGATGTGGGGGTGGTGGCGGGTGTGCCGGGTCTCTCCGGGAGGGCTCGAACCTCCGACCTCCCGGCTCGCGACCGGGGGCTCTGTCCAGCTGAGCTACGGAGAGGGGGCTGCCCGACGGCGTGGTGCGGACGCCGTCAGGCAGCGGTCTGGGGCGTGGCCCGCGAGCGGCTCCCCCTCGGCCTGCCCCTGGTGGGGACGGAGGCCAGCGGAGTGCCGTCGGCGAGCAGCACCCCGCCCCAGACACCGCTCTCGGACCTCGCGGTCGCGAGGGCGAGGCAGGTGTCCCGGAAGGTGCACGTCCCGCAGACCGCCTGGGCGGCGAGCAGCTGGCCGTCGTCGCTCGGGAAGAACAGCTCGGGGTCCTGGCCCGCGCACGCCCAGTCGTCCGCGAGGGCGCGCGGCGTCGGGTGGGCGAAGGCCGCGACCACGCCGTGCGTGGTCAGGACCGACGCGACCGTGCTCTCGGTGCGCGCCACGGTCCTGGCGCGGGTCCTGCCGTTCTGCGTCTCCATCGGTGGTCACCTCCCGGGTGGGTCGTCGGTACGTGCTGGGGTCGTGCCTGCTGCGGCACGGGTCGGGGTCGGGTCCGGATCTGCATCGGTGGGTCCGGACATGCGAAGGGGCCGCCCCCTCGAGTCGTCTGACTCGCTGGAGCGGCCCCGGGCCGGTGCAGGGTGCACCTAGGTCATGGGTCGCTCCGTCGCGGGCAGCTTCTCGCCTCGCGGGTCCTGGTCCTCGAGGGAGACGTGCTGCGAGACCATGAAGGCAGCGTGCAGCGCGCGCGCGGCCCAGGGGCCGTTCGCTTCGAGGCTGCTGCGATACGTGGTCACGGGTGGTCTCCTGCTGCGAGGTGAGGGGTGGCCGAGTGGCGCACCGGGGACCACCGTAGGGGGCGCGGCACGTCGTCGCCAAGCGATTAACCGAGCCGGTGCCGTGAGCGGGCCCGACGCACCACGCCCGGCGCGGTGCGCGGGGCGGCCCTAGGCTCGTGGACATGGCCACTCTCGTCCTGCTGCGGCACGGCCGCACGACCGCCAACGCCTCCGGTGTGCTCGCCGGGCGGACGCCCGGGGTGCTGCTCGACGACCACGGACGCGACCAGGTCGCGCGCGCGGGCGAGCGGCTCACGGACGTGCCGCTGGCGGCCGTGTACTCGAGCCCGATGGAGCGATGCCGCGAGACGAGCGCAGCCGTCCTGGCCCACCAGGACCCCTCGATCGTGCTGCGGGTCGAGGAGGCCGTCAGCGAGTGCGACTACGGGTCCTGGCAGGGACGACCGCTGAAGGAGCTGGCGCAGGAGCCGCTGTGGAAGGTCGTGCAGTCGCAGCCGTCGGCCGCCGTGTTCCCCGGCGGTGAGTCGATGACGACGATGCAGGCGCGCGCGGTCGAGGCCGTGCGCCGGATCGACGCCGAGGTGGAGGCCGAGCACGGCGCGTCCGCGGTCTGGGTGGCGGTCAGCCACGGCGACATCATCAAGGCGGTGCTGGCCGACGCGCTCGGGATGCACCTCGACCTCTTCCAGCGCATCCAGGTCGACCCGGCGTCGATCTCGATCGTCCGCTACACCGAGGCCCGCCCCTACGTGCTGGCCCAGAACACCCATGCCGGCGACCTCGGCTGGCTGCGCCCGGCCGCCGACGCCGCGGCCACCACCGACGCGGTGCCCGGCGGGGGTGCCGGGCCCCGGGCGGCCGCAGATGGTCCCGGCGGGGGTGCCGGGCCCCGGGGTCCGCAGGCCGGGTCCGAGGACGGGACGGCGACGCTGGACGCCCTGGACGACGGGTCGGCGGAGCTGGCGGGCCCGGGCCGCTCCTGACGTCGCCGCACGGCGGTGCGTGGCGACGGACCCTAGAGTGGAGGCATGGCCACCATCGTCCACGGATTCGACTGGCCCGACCGTTTCGTCGTCGGCACGGTCGGCTCACCCGGCGCACGCACGTTCTACCTGCAGGCGAGGGCCGGTCGTGAGCTCGTGAGCGTGGCGGTCGAGAAGGAGCAGTCGGCGGTGCTCGCCGACCGGCTCGACGAGGTGCTCGACGAGCTGATGGCCGAGGACGGCAACCCGTTCAGCATCCCGGCGAGCGCTCCGGACGGCCTGGCCGACCACGAGCCGCTCGACCAGCCGGTGGAGGAGCAGTTCCGCGTCGGGGCGATGGGCCTGGGATGGGACCCCTCGACCGCGCAGATCGTCATCGAGGCGTTCCCTGTGCTCGACGTGGAGGCGGAGGCCGACGCCGAGGGCGTGGTCGAGGTCGACCCGCCGGAGGCTCTGGTCGTCCGCATCCCGGTCGGTAGCGCCCGCGCGTTCGCCCAGCGGACCCGCGAGGTGGTCTCGGCAGGCCGTCCGGCGTGCCCGATCTGCGAGGTGCCGATGGACTCCCCCGACGACCACGTCTGCGAGCTGCCCGACGAGTTCCGGTGAACGAGCTCCCGTTGTCGGCCGACGTCGAGCCGGCGCTGCTGCACGACGAGCTGGTGCTGACGGGCCGGGTCGTCTCGGCCTCGAACGCGACGTTCGTGGCGACGATCGGCGACGTGCAGGTGGTCTACAAGCCGGTCGCCGGCGAGCAGCCGCTGTGGGACTTCCCCGACGGGCTGCTCGCGCACCGCGAGCTCGCGGCGTACCAGGCGTCGAGGGCCACGGGCTGGGACGTCGTCCCGCCCACCTGGCTGCGCGACGGGCCGCACGGTCCGGGCATGGTGCAGCGCTGGCAGACCAGTGATCCCGACCAGGAGGCCGTGACCATCGTCCGCGCCCGCCGCGTCCCCGACGGCATGCTGCACGTGTTCGACGGGGTCGACGAGCGGGACCGACCGGTCGCCCTCGTGCACGAGGACACGCCGGCGTTGCGGCGGATGGCCGTGCTCGACGTCGTGCTCAACAACGCCGACCGCAAGGGCGGGCACGTGCTGGAGATGGCCGACGGCCACCGCTACGGCGTCGACCACGGCCTGACGTTCCACGCGGAGCACAAGCTGCGGACGGTGCTGTGGGGCTGGCTCGGCCAGCCGCTCACCGACGACGAGCTCGACGGCGTGCGTCGGCTGCGCGCCTCGCTCGACGACGCGACCGGTCTGGGCGGCGTGCTGCCCGACCTGGTCACGGCCGCGGAGGTGCAGGCGTTCGGCGACCGGTGCGACGCCCTGCTGTCCGCCGGCACCTTCCCCGCTCCGCACGGACCCATGCCGGCCGTGCCGTGGCCCCCGTTCTAGGAGGAACCATGACGTCCCCGGACACCTTGCTCGTCGGCTGCGGTCGGCTGGGGGCCGACGTCGGCCTGCGCCTGGCCGCGCTCGGCCACCGGGTGGTCGGCATCCGCAGGCAGGCCGACCAGGTGCCGGCCCCGCTCGTCGGGCTCTCCGCCGACCTGTCGCGCGAGGAGCCGACGTTGCCGGACCTCGACCTCGACCTGCTCGCCGTCGTGCTGACGGCGCGACCGCGCAGCGAGGAGTCCTACCGCGCCACGTACGTCGACGGCATGCTGCGGGCGCTCGACGCCCTCGACCGACAGGGCGCGCGCCCACGACGCGCCGTGCTGGTGTCCTCGACCGCCGTGAACGGCGACGGCGACGACGTGATCACCGAGCAGACGCCTCCGGCGCCCGCCGACGCTCCCGCCGCCGTGCTGCTGGAGGCCGAGCAGGCGTTCCTCGACCGGGTGTCGACGGGCAGCGTGCTGCGCCTGTCCGGCCTCTACGAGGGCACCCCGCGCCTCGCCGACGAGGTGCGCGCGGGCGAGGTGAGCGACCCGCACCGGTGGACGAACCGGATCCACCGCGTCGACGCGGCGCGGGCCGCCGTGCACCTGCTGACCCAGGTCGAGGAGCCGGCCCGCGTCTACCTCGGCACCGACGACGAGCCGGCCCTGCGCGGCGACGTTGCCGCGTTCCTGGCCGAGCGGCTCGGGCTGCCCGCTCTGCCGCCGGCAGATCCGGCGCAGGGCCACGGGAAGCGGATCTCGAACGCCCTGCTGCGCTCCACCGGCTGGACGCCCGACTACCCCACGTACCGCGAGGGGTTCGCGAAGGTCGCCGCCACGCACTGACCCGGCACAGCCACCGCGGAGGTGCCGCCAGCGCCGACCGTTCGCGCTGCCGGTTCGAAGGACCGCGACTAGCGTCGAGAGGGCATCCCACCCGATCCTAGGAGGACCCCCGTGACTACCATCGCCATCGTCGGAGCCGGCCGAGGACTCGGAGCCGCAGTCGCTCGCCGCTTCGGCAAGGAGGGCTTCGCCGTCGCCCTGCTGGCTCGCAACGCCGAGCGCGTCGACGCGCTCGCCGCCGACCTCCAGGCCGAGGGCATCGACGCCCGTGGCTGGACCACGGACGTCCGCGACCCCGACTCGCTCGCCCGGACGCTGGAGCAGGCCAACGAGACGCAGGGCCCGATCGAGGTCCTGCAGTACAGCCCGCTCCCCCAGAAGTCGTTCCTGCGACCGCTGCTGGAGACCACCGTCGACGACACCAAGGGCGCCATCGAGTTCTCCGTCTACGGCCCGATCGCCGCGGTCCACGCCGTGCTGCAGAACATGCGCTTCGTCGGCAAGGGCACGGTCCTGTTCATCAACGGCGGCACGGCGGTGCGCCCCGCGCCGAAGTTCGCCGGCACGTCGCTCTCGTTCGCAGCCCAGTCCGCCTACGCGCAGATGCTGCACGACACGCTCGCCGACGAGGACATCCACGTCGCGCAGCTCGTCATCCCCGGGTCGATCGAGGAGGGTCACCCGCAGAAGGACCCGACGGTCCTGGCGGAGACCCTCTGGTCGATGCACACCGGCCGCGACGAGTTCCGCGTCTTCGCGACCGACATGGACGACGAGGTCTCCGAGACCTCCGACTGACCCTGCGCACCGGGCGCCGGGCTCAGTGGCAGGAGCCCGGCCCGGTGTGGCAGGCCGACGTCGGCTGGGGCTCGACGTCGAGCGAGGGGTTGCGGTCGAAGAACCCGACGGGCTTGAGCCAGAACGAGACGATGTCGGCCGGCATCACCGGCCAGTCCTCGGGCCGCGTGATGTGGTGGATGCCGAACGTGTACCAGAGCACCACGTCGGTGTCGGCGGTCGACCGTCCCTGCTGCACCCACTCCGGCAGGCCGTGGTCGACCCTGCTCTGGTTCACGAACTCCCCGGCGGGCCAGCGCTCCTCGGCGTCGTGCGGGGTCACCCAGACGGTGTGGCCGATCACCTGCGCACGCTGCAGCACCGGCGAGGCGGGATCGAAGAACGACGGGATCGCCCCGCCGGGCACGAGCTTGTAGGAGACGGGCGTGCCGAGCCCGTTGAGCGACTGCTCGTTGACCACCTTCCAGGCGCGCTGGCTCTCCCAGCGGAAGTCGTCGTGACCCTCCACCGCGATCGGCGTGCTCACCTGCCGGATGCCGAGACCGAGCGGGTTGTCCGGGCCGATGGGGTCGACGACCGTCTCGCTGCGCACGACGGTGTTCGTCCGGCCGTCGGGCTCGAGGTCGAGCCGCGCGACCAGGAAGTGCTGGTGGTACGGGGCGTACGTGCGCTCGTCGACGAGCGTCCCGTGCGGGTGCGGCTGGCCCTCCTCGACGTGGGTGACGACCATGATGCCGGTGGCGCGCACCTCGCACTCGATGTTGCCGTCCTCGTAGAAGCGCCAGTAGGTGATGTACTCGTAGTTGGCGACCGTGACGTGGAACGACACGACGAACCGGCGCTGCCGGCGCACCTCGGCGCTGGGTCCGTGAGCACCGTGGTCGACGTGCTTCCAGCCAACCGCACTGTCCTCCTCGTGCAGGCAGATCGCGTTCGCGATGGTGTACGGCTCGCCCGAGCTGTCGTGCAGCACGGCGTCGAGGTAGCGGATCTCGCCGAGGCAGTCGCAGCCCAGCTCGAGCGACTGCGTCATGAAGCCGAGCCCCCACTCGCCGATGTCGAAGGCGGTGCGCCGGTAGTGGTCGATGCTGGGGTCGCGGTAGGGCACGACCATCTCGGCGAAGCTCAGCTGGTGCGCGACCTTGCGCGTACGACCGGCGTCGTCGTAGGTGACGGCGTGCAGCGTCATCCCCTCGCGGTGGTTGAAGCCCACCCGCATGGTCCAGTTCTGCCAGCGCAGCTCGTGCCCGTCGACCTCGAACCCGATGCCCTCGGGCTGGACGATCTCCAGCGGCTTGCGCGGCGGGCGATGACCCTTGAGCCGGTCGGGCACGTGCCGGGGCACGTACTCGCCCATCACGTCGGGGCGCGGCACGCTGTGGGTGTCCTCCACGCGCAGCAGCTCCATGCTGTTGAGGTCGATGACGCAGTGCAGGCCGTTGACCGGTCCGGCGTAGGGGTTGGCACCCTCGGCCGCGCGGACCCACGTGTCGGACCAGCCGATGCGGCGGTCCCGCCACTCCTCGGGCATCACGGCGTCGCCGTAGGTCCAGGTGTCCATGAACACGAGCGAAAGGTCGGTGATGCCCCGCTCTGCCAGCGCGGCGACGACGTCGGGATGCGCGCGCAGCACGGCGTCGGCCTCCTCCCACTCGTCGACCGTCACGTTCGCCTGCACGCCAGGCACGTGCGCGAAGTGGGTCACGGCGTCCGTGGAGAGGTCGACGCGCGCGCGGAAGGTGCGGTTGGTGGCGCGCTCGAGGCAGATCGCCTCGACCACCCGTGGCGGCACCGTGCCGTCGGCGGCGAATGCGTCGAGCGCCTGCTTCGAGGGCTGGAGGCCCTCGATCGAGCAGTACCGCCAGCCCTCCCCCACGCCGTGCTCGGCGAGGAGCAGGGCCGTGGTCGCGCGGAACTCGTCGGACGTCAGCGGGTCAAGCGGATGGCTCACCTGCCGATCATGCCTGTCAGCAGGACGCGATGGCGAGGAAAACGTCGCGATGTCATCGGAACGTCACGGAATCGGTACCGCTGACCCGCGAGCGACGTGGTCGTCAGCTGGTGGCGGTGTCGTCGGCGGCCCGCAGCCGCCCACTGCCACCGCGGTCCTGCGGACGCGAGCGCCACTGGATCGCGCCGATCGACAGCATCCGCAGCTGCGTGGCGGTCGTCCGCGCCACCTCGCGCTCGAACGCCGGCGTGCCCGGGCCCTGCAGCAGCCGCTCGACCGCCGCGACCATGGCGACGACGATGAGGTTCGCCGACGTGCGGAGGTCGTCGTTGGACCAGTGGACGGCACCCGGCAGGCGGGCGAAGTCGGTCGCGATCTCGGCCTCGAAGAGGTCGAGCTCGTGGCGGATCGCCGCGCGCACGCCCGGCAGACCGCCGACCCGCTCCCGGCTGATGAAGCCGAAGTGCTCGGGATCGGCGCGGACCCGGTCGACCAGGACCTCGACCGACGGGCCGATGACCCCGCCCACCGACGGCTGCGCGGCGCGCACGTCGCGCAGCGTGCGCCGCAGGCTCGAGAACGACTCGTCGACGAGCGCCAGGCCGAGGTCCTCCGCCGACGTGAAGTGCCGGTAGAACGCGGTCGGCGCGATGCCGACCTCACGAGCCACGTGACGCAGCGAGAGGGCCGACAACGAGCTCTGCTCGGTGAGCGTCAGGGCGGCGTCGAGGATGGCCCGACGGGTGCGCTCCTTGCGCTCGGTGCGCGTGGGGAGCGCGACGGGCTGGTCGTCCATGACCTAGATCATACGCACCGGTGGACACGTGACCACCAACGCGACGCCCTGACCTGCACAAACACCGTACGTGCCCGCAGTCACAGCCTCTGGACGTTGACATCCGGGATGTCACATACCGACAGTTGGTGGACAGGTGTCCACCGACACCATCCATCCCGACCCGTGAAGGACAGCGTCCGATGACCTCCACCGCCGCGCTCCCCCCGCTCGCCCAGCGCGTGCTGGGCTCCCGCCTGCTCGCGTCGCTCACCTCCCCGCACGGGGTCGACCACTACCTGCGCCAGATCAACCCGATGTGGGCCGCCACCGACGTCCGCGCCCGCGTCGTCGACGTGACCCGCGAGACCGACGGCGAGCACCCCGTCGCCACCTTGACCCTCGAGCCGACGAGCACGTGGCGCGGACACCGGTCCGGCCAGTACGTGCAGGTCGGGCTCGAGGTCGCGGGCCGTCGCACCACCCGCTGCTTCTCGATCTCCTCCGCCGCGTCGCTGCCCGGCGAGCGGTTCACCATCACGGTGCGCGCGCACGAGGAGGGCATCGTCTCCAAGTACCTCGTCCGCGAGGCCCAGCCCGGCCTGATCCTCCACCTGAGCCAGGCCGAGGGCGCCTTCACGGTGCACGAGAGCGCGGCGACGCCCACGAACAACCACCTCGTCATGATCTCCGGCGGGTCCGGCATCACCCCCGTCATGTCGCACATCCGCACGTTCCTGCGCGACGGCTACGACGATCACGCCCAGCGCAAGATCACCTTCGTCCACTACGCCCGCTCCCCCGAGGACCAGATCTTCGCCGAGGAGCTGCGCGAGATCGCGGCCGCCGACAACGGCATCACCGTGCACCTGCGCTACGGACCGCACCTGTTCGACGCCGACGAGCTGCGACTCATGGTCGGCGGCGACTACACCGACATGGACACCTGGGTGTGCGGACCCGCCGGTCTGGTCGAGCTCGTGCAGGAGGCGTACGGCGACTCCCCCCGGCTGCGCGTCGAGTTCTTCAAGCCGCCGGCGTTCGCCAAGGACGACGACGCCGAGGGCACCCTCGCGTTCAACCTCGCCGGGTCCACGGCCTCCAACGACGGCTCGAGCATCCTCGAGCAGGCCGAGGCCGCGGGCCTGACGCCCGAGTTCGGCTGCCGCATGGGCATCTGCTTCTCGTGCACGTCGCGCAAGACCGAGGGCACCGTCCGCAACATCCTCACCGGCGAGACCTCCTCGCTGCCCGACGAGGACGTGCGCATCTGCGTCTCGGCCCCCGTCGGCAGCTGCGCCGTCGACCTCTGACCACCGACCTTCACGACCTCCTCATCCCGGAAGGACACGACATGACCACGATCCCGTTCGTCCCTCGCGCCAAGAAGACCAAGACCCGCGCCTCCGACCCGAAGGTGCCGAACCTGACGCCGGAGCAGCTCGAGGCGTTCGGCAACGAGATGGACGCGCTGCGCCAGCGCATCCTCGCCGACCTCGGCGAGGAGGACGTGAAGTACATCCGCGGCGTCGTCAAGCGCCAGCAGCAGCTCGAGGTCGCCGGCCGCGCCCTCTTCTACGTGCCGCCGGCGTGGCCGCTGGCCGTCGCCGCGCTCAGCCTCTCCAAGATCCTCGAGAACATGGAGATCGGGCACAACGTCATGCACGGCCAGTACGACTGGATGGGCGACCCGAACCTCAGCTCGCGCATCTACGACTGGGACAACGTGTGCCCGGGCGAGCAGTGGAAGTACAGCCACAACTACATCCACCACACGTTCACCAACATCCTCGGCAAGGACCGCGACATCGGCTACGGCATCCTGCGCATGGACGCCGACCAGAAGTGGCACCCCTACTACCTGGGCAACCCTCTGTACGCGTTCCTGCTGATGGTCTTCTTCGAGTGGGGCGTGGCGATGCACGACCTCGAGGTCGAGAACATCGTCAAGGGCAAGCGCAAGATCGAGGAGAACGCGCACATGCACTCCGCGATCATGAAGAAGGTCAAGAAGCAGGCCCTGAAGGACTACGTCGTCTTCCCCGCCCTCACCGGACCGCTCTTCCCGCTGACCCTCGCCGGCAACGCCGCCGCGAACCTCGTCCGCAACGTGTGGGCGTTCAACATCATCTTCTGCGGCCACTTCCCCGCGGGTGTCGCGACGTTCACCGAGGAGGAGTGCGAGGACGAGTCGCGCGGCCACTGGTACTACCGCCAGCTGCTCGGCTCGGCGAACATCAGCGGCGGCGAGCTGCTGCACCTGATGTCGGGCAACCTGTCGCACCAGATCGAGCACCACCTGTTCCCCGACATCCCGGCCCGCCGCTACCGGGCCATCTCCGTCGAGGTCCAGGAGATCTGCGAGCGCTACGGCATCGAGTACAACACCGGCCCGCTGCACAAGCAGCTCTTCAGCGTCGCCAAGAAGATTTGCCGCTTCGCCCTCCCCGACCGCAAGCCGCGCCAGGCCGCCCCGGCCCCCGCCGAGGCCACCCCCGCCGCCGCCTGACGGACCAACCCCACACCGCCCCCACCCGCTCGGGTGGGGGCGGTGGTGGTTGATGGGGGGTGGGGATGTTCGCGCCCTCGTTGGTGCGCTGCCTCGGCTGGTGCTGGGGGTGGTCTCCGAAAGGGCCTCGACCGGGCGGCTGGCAGCAGCGTTGGGTTGGGCACTCGGGCTGTGAGTCGCATGGGACGAACGGATCTGCGTTCGTGCGTACGACTCACAGGCTTCTGCGTCTGCTACGGGATCCCGTCACCCATGCAGAAGCGTCCGGCCTCGAGCGCGTGAATGAAGAATCGTGGGTGGACTTGAGGGTGGGGTGGGCAGCGCTTCTCCCTTCTCGTGGCACGGTCCATGAGAAGGGAGAGCCTCTGCCACGCCTGACCCCCTCGGCGGTGAATTCTCCACCTGTACAGCGCTGAGAAGGTGGCTGCTCCACCGCTGGGGGCGATTCGGTGGCACGCCCACCGCTCGACCTCAAGACCAACCCGCAGCCCGAGAACCCGAGCCGCCGCCGCACCCAGCCACCCGGTCGAGGCCCTTGCGGAGACCACCTCCACGACACGCCGCACCAGCGCAGCCCCACCCACGAGAGAATCCGCACCGACGCACCCCCACCCGAGCGAGAAGCCGCACCGACGCAGCCGCAGGTCGGCGCCCCCTGTGGACGAGCACTGGGCCTCCCGGAGTCGCGTGGGGAGGCTGAGGGGATGAGTCCTCTCGACTGCTCGCTCTCGACCACGGCCGCCCTGACCGCCGCGTGGCGGTTCGTCGACGGCGGCTTCGGGTACTCGGCGCCGCAGCTGTTCGTGCTCGTGCTCGACCGACGGGCGCGGATCGTGGGTCCGGTGATCCACCTGTACGACGAGCACCAGGCTGCTGCGCCCGACGACGGGATGCTCGGCCTGCTCGTCGAGCGGCTCGCGGAGACCGTCGAGGAGCTGGCGCCGGGAGGCGGGGTGGCGCTCATGAAGGCCCGGCCCGGTCGCTCACCCGTCATGACGGCGGCCGACCTGCGGTGGTGCCGCGCCCTGCACCGTCACCTGCAGGCCGCGGCGTTCTCGAGCCGGGCCCTCTTCTTCGCCACCGACCTCGGGCCCCGCATCGTCGCGCCCGACGAGCTGATCGGCTAGGTGCGGGCGGCGAGCACCTCTCGGCCGCGCTCGGACTCGGGGAAGCGCGCCACCATCGCGCGCAGCTCGTCGGCGCCGACGTTCGCGCCGAACGGCTCCGTCCCCGGCTCCAGACGCACTCCGTCGGCCAGGGGCCCCACGACCACGGGATCGAAGCCGAGCTCGTCGACGAGCCGCGACGCCGCGGCCACGGCGTCACCGTCGTCGCCCGCGACCGCGATCGCCCGCCGGTCGGCCGAGCCCGACGGCTGCGCACCGTCCTCGAGGTCGTGGTAGCCCATGTGGTTGAACGCCTTCACGACGCGCGCCTCGGGCAGGAACGCCTGCACGACCTCGCTGGTCGACGTGCGGGGATCGGTCAGGTCGTCACGGACGCCGTCGACCTCCCACCAGTAGTTCATCGCGTCGACGACGACCTTGCCGCTCAGCGCCTCAACCGGGACGGTGCGGTGCTTGCCGAGGGGCAGTGCCAGCACGACGACGTCGGCGCGGCGGGCAGCGTCGTCGGCGACGGTCGACGTCGCACCGGGTGCGAGCACGTCGACGGTCAGCTCGATGTCCTCCGCCGGGCCCGAGCCCGCCACCAGCACCTCGTGGCCGGCCGCCACGGCGAGGCGGGCCAGGACGGTGCCGACCTTGCCCGCGCCGAGGATGCCGACGGTGGTCATGCCTGCGCCGCCGCGGCCGGCACCGTCGCGTCGGCCGCCAGCAGCTCGCGTACCCGCGGGATCACCTCGGTGCCATACAGCTCGACCGACCGCAGACGGTCGGCGGCGGGCGTCGACCCGGTCGTGTAGATCATGTCGAACCGACCGACGCCGAGCGTGCGAATGGCCGCAGCCATCTTCTGGGCGACCGTCTCGGGCGACCCGAGGTAGAGCGAGCCGTGCGCGATCTCGCGCTCGTAGTCACGCGCCGTGACCGGCGGCCAGCCGCGGTCACGGCCGATGCGGTCGCGCGACGCCTTGAAGTGCGGCCAGGCGATGCGTGCGGCGGCCTCGTCGGTGTCGGCGACGAACCCGGGCGAGTGCATGCCGACCGGGTGCGCGGTCGTGCCGAACTTCTCCGCGGCCCGGCCGTACAGCTCGAGGTAGGGCGCGAACCGGTCGGGCGACCCGCCGATGATGGCGATCATGAGCGGCAGGCCGTAGTGCGCGGCGCGGACGACCGACTGCGGCGAGCCGCCGACCCCGACCCAGGTGTCGAGGTGGCCGGAGTCCGTCTTCGGGAAGACGTCGGCGCCCTCGAGCGGCGCGCGGGTGGTGCCCGACCACGTCACCGGCTGCTCCTTCAGCAGCTCGGTGAACAGCTGGATCTTCTCCTCGAAGAGCACGTCGTAGTCGGCGAGGTCGAAGCCGAAGAGCGGGAACGACTCGGTGAAGGAGCCGCGGCCGAGGATCACCTGCGCCCGACCGTTCGACAGCGCGTCGAGCGTCGCGAAGCGCTGGAACACGCGCACCGGGTCGTCGGAGGACAGCACGGTCACGCCCGACGCCAGCCGGATCCGCTCCGTGCGCGAGGCGATGCCGGCCAGCACCGTCTCGGGGCTGGAGATGGCGAAGTCGTCGCGGTGGTGCTCGCCGAGCGCCATGACGTCGACGCCGACCCGGTCGGCGAGCACGGCCTCCTCGACGACCTGGCGGATGGCGTCCGCGTGCGACAGCAGCTCTCCGTCGGGTCCGAGGGGGATGTCGCCGAACGTGTCGAGCCCGAACTGCACGGCGGGGGTCGTCGTGGTGTCGTCGGTCTGCGTGGTCATGCTGGTCACCTTCCGCTGTCGTCTCTCGACCAAAAGTAGTTCAAAATTCATCTACTTCAAGCACCGGCCCTCCCCCACTATTCCGCCTGCCCCACCCGCGGCCCGTCAATCCCTGCGGGACAGCCCCGGAACGCGTACGGTTCAGCCACCGACGGTCGTGGAGAGCGAGGGGATCAGACGGTGACGGTGCACGAGGTGGAGCGACCCGCGTACGGACGCCACCGGTCCGAGACGCCGACGGGCGAGCGGCGCATCGTCCTGCGCCGACCTGGCACGTGCAGCCTCTGCTCCAGCGCGCTCGCACCGCGCACGACCGCCGTCGCCGACCCCGACCACGGCTCGGTCCGGTGCGTCGACTGCGAGGGCGGTGCCGCCCTGGCCGCCGCGGCGCGGCACCGTCGGACCGGTGACGACGAGCTCGCGCCGGCCGTCTCTCCCACAGCGCACGCCGACCTGCGGCACCGCCTCGACCAGCTGCGCGACCACGACGTCCGACTGCTCCACGGGCGTCGGGTGCCGGGGTCCTCGACGACCCTCGACCACGTCGTCGTCACGCCCGGCGGCGTCTGGGTGGTCGCCGAGTCCGACCTCGAGGGCGACCTGCGCGTCGTCGTCGAGGGCGGCCGGCTGCGCCCCCGCAGCGAGCGTCTTGTCGTGGGCCGACGCACCGTCTCGCGGCCCGTCGACACGGTGCTCAAGCAGGCCGCCGCGGTGCGCGACGTCGTGGGCGCCGACGTGCCGGTGCATCCCGTCCTCTGCGTCGCCGGCGACGGCCCGGCCGCCGACGGCGTGACCACCCGCGGCGTCGCGGTGGTGCGTCCTGCAGAGCTGGAGAGCTTGCTCCTGCGCTCCGGCGACGCCGGCATCGACGTCCCGGGCGTCCGTCAACGCCTGGCCGTCGTGTTCCGCGTGGTCTGAACGTCGCGCGCCGTCGCCCCCGCCGCGGCGGGCCACCGACTCAGCCCGGCGGGCTCGCCGCCGTCGTGCGCAGCAGCGCGACGAGCGCGCGTCGTGTCCGACGCCCCTCGGGGATCGCTCGGGTCATCCACACGTGGAACATGCTCGTCACCTCGTGCACGCGCAGGTCGACGTCCGCGTCCCGCGCCCGTTCCGCGAGCGTCTCGACCGCCGGACGCAGGATGTCCCGGTCGCCCACGAGGACGTCGACCGGCGGCAGTCCGTCGAGCCTCGTCGCCTGCGGGCTGACCTCGGGGTCGGCCGGGTCGCGTCGGCCGGCCCACCAGCGCCCGGCCGCGCGCAGCCCGGACTCGGCGAGCATCGGGTCCGACGCCTCCAGGTCACGCACCTCGGGCTCCGACAGGGTCGCGTCGAGCCAGGGCGAGAGGCAGACGACACGACGTGGCTCGGGCCCGTCGCCGTCACAGAGGCGACGTGCGACGACCAGCGCGAGCGCCCCGCCGGCCGAGTCGCCCATGACGACCGTCGGCAGCCGGTCCACGTCGTCGGCCGCCAGCGCGACGAGCGCGGGCAGCACGTCGTCGACGGTCGCGTCTGGGGCCAGCGGGTAGGCCGGGACCTCCACGAGGGCCGGCGTCCGCGCCAGGGCCGACACCAGCCTCCAGTAGTCCGACGTCAGCGGGTGCACGTAGCCGCCACCGTGCAGGTAGACCACGCGGACGACGGGACGACGACGTCGTGGCTGCACCGACCACACGGTCATCCCGTGCCGATGCGCGCGTCCCACCCGGTGCACCCACCGGACCCGTCGTGTCGGCGGGGCGTCGCCCGACTGCTGACGCCTCCTGGCGGTGCGCAGCGTGCGCTGCGCGCCCTCGAACGCCTGCTTGTCACGACGCAGCCACATCAGCCGCATGTACAGCACGGTGAACGGATGCCGCCTGCGAGGATCGGTGGACCAGCCGAGCATGTGTTCCCTCTCGTCGACGTCGTCCTCCCACCAGTACCAGGGGACGTCCGAGACCACCACCGGGCCGTCGACGCGAGCGACCCGTGCCGTCGACGAACTCTTGGCGGCTCCTCAGGGACGGACGCGCCCTTCTGACCTGCGGTCCGACGCTGTCCACGCAAGGCTTGACGCATGATCACCTCGCGCCTCCCGAGGTCAGCATCCGTCTGGCGACCGCTGCTCGTGCCGACGATCATGCTGCTCACCTGGGACGTCGGGGTGACCGTCGCGTTCCAGCTGCACTGGTTCGAGTTCCCGGGCATCACGATCCAGTACACGCTCTACGGCACGGCCATCGCCCTGTTCCTCGGCTTCATGGTCAACGCGGGCTACGCGCGGTGGTGGGAGGCGCGCACCCTCTGGGGCAGCATCGTCAACCACTCGCGGAACGTGGCACGCGAGGCGACCACGCTGCTCGACCCGACCGTGCCGAACGCGCGGCGCGAGCTCGGCCCCGACATGGTGCGCGCCCAGATCGCCTACGTGCACAGCCTGCGGACGTCGCTGCGCCAGCAGGACCCCCCGCCGGAGATCGACCGCTACCTCTCGCGTGACGCCGCCGTCCGGGTCAAGAACGCCAGCAGCGGCCCGACGGCCACGCTCACCCACCTGGGTCGGCTCCTCGCCGAGGCGCGTCGTCGCGGCATGATCGACGACTTCGCCCGCGTGCAGGTCGAGTCGACGCTCAGCGTCCTGACCGACGCGCAGGGCGGCCTGGAGCGGATCAAGAAGACCCCGCTGCCCGTGCAGTACCGGCTGCTGCCGTCGTTCTTCGCCCGCACGTTCTGCATCATCCTGCCGTTCGCGGTCTACCAGGACCTGCAGTGGTGGACGCCGATCGGCTCGGGCCTGGTCGGCATGATGTTCCTGCTCGCGGTCCAGGTCGGCAAGGACCTCGCGGACCCGTTCTCCGACGACGTGCACGACGTCCCGATGACGGCGATCAGCCGCACGATCGAGATCGACCTGCTCGAGATGATCGGTGCGGACGCCCCCGGCCCGGTGAACCCCGTCGGACAGGTGCTCTGGTGACACGACGGCTGCCGATCCGGCACTGAGCGGAAGCACCCATCCTGCCTCGTCCGGGGCACGCCGCGCAGCGCTTCGCAGAAGGTGCGCGAAACTTGTTCATTCGCCGGACGTGGCGTCGGACGCGGTCCTAGGGTGCACCGAGTCCTACCGATCGGAAGTCCCCCGTGATCCCACGCCCCGTCCCCCTGCAGCGCGCCGTGCTCGCGCTCGTCACCGCCTCCGCCCTCCTGCTCGGCATCCTCGCCGGCACCGCACCCGCCCAGGCCGCCACCACGGTCGTCACCGGCACCATCACCTCCTTCGACGGCCACCCGGTGTCCACCGGGGTCGAGCTCTACGTCAACATCGCGGAGCCCGGCCAGACCCCGCTGTGGAGCTCGACGCAGCAGGTCTTCAGCGACGAGAACGGCGTCTACCGCTTCGACGAGGGACTGGACGCCACCCAGTACCGCATCGGCGTCGCGCCGCAGTCGCTGTCGAGCTACGACGAGGAGACGGGCGAGACGACCTTCACGAACCTCGCACCCGTCTTCCACCCCGCCGCCCGCACGGTCGAGTCCGCCACGACCGTGAAGGTCCCCGCCGGACGCACCACCACCGTCGACATCACCTCCCCCGAGGGCGGGGTCGTCTCCGGCACCGTCACGGGACAGCCCGACCTGCGCCACGACAACCTCGCTGTCATCGCCCAGTACCGCGACCCGGCGACGGGCACCTGGGGAACGGCCGGCTTCGCACCGGTCTTCGAGGAGGGCCACGCCTACGACCTCGTCCTGCAGCCCGGCAGCTACAAGCTGCGCTTCTACGACGGCAACGGCTACCACTACACGGAGTACTGGAACGACGCCGCCACCCGCGACGCCGGCCAGGACGTGACGGTCACCGCCGGCGGCACCCTCCCCGGCGTCGACGCCGAGCTGGCCCGTGCGGGCCGCATCGAGGGTCGTCTGACCCTGGCCAGCGGCGCCCCGGTCGACACCGACAACTCCTTCACGACGATCGAGCGACGCGACCCGGCCACCGGCACGTGGTCGCAGGTCGACGACGTCGACGGTGGCTACCTCGACGCGGAGGGGCGGTTCGGCTTCGGACCCCTCGTGGCCGGCACCTACCGCGTGAAGGCCGTCTCGAACGAGTACCCCGACACCTACTACGGCGGAGGCACCGAAGGCACCCCGATCACGGTCGAGACCAGCCAGGTCGTCACCGGCATCGACCTCAGCCTCACCAAGCCCGGCTCGGTCTCCGGTGCCGTGCAGCTGCCGACCGGCAAGGCCGCTCCCGGCGCGACCGTCGTCGTCTACGCGAAGGCGGAGTCCGGCACCTGGACCCAGGTCGACGAGTCGTCGACCGACAGCCGCGGCGGCTACGTCATCGGCGACGTCCCGGCCGGCACGTACGCCGTGCAGGTCTTCCCGGGCAACCCGGCGTACGCGCCCCAGGTCTACCTCGGCAAGACCTCGCTGGACGCGGGCACGCCGGTCACCGTCAAGGACGGCACGCGCACCCGCCTGTCGACCGTGAAGCTCGCCGCCGGCGCCACCGTGTCGGGCACCATCACGCTGCCGAAGGGCGTCAGCGACCGGGTCGCGCGCACCGTCGACGTCATCGACCCGGCGTCCGGTGACCTCGTCTCGAGCGTGGTCGCGTCGAAGCGGGGCTCCGGCACCAGCTGGACGTACGCCGTGCCGGGTCTGGCCGCCGGCTCCTACCAGGTGCAGTTCGCACGCTCGAGCGGTTCGTCGCTCGCCACCGGGCTGTACTTCAAGAACGTCCCGGAGACGCAGGGACGCGCGAGCGCCACGGCGGTCAAGGTGACGGCGGGCAAGACGACGCCGTCGGTCAACGCGACGCTGCGCACCGGTGCCACGATCACGGGCCGTGTGCTCGACACGCGGGGCGAGCCGCTGCGCTGCTCGGTCCTGGCCGTGTCGGCCGACGGCACGCTGACCACGCGGTCCGCGGTGTCGTCCTCCTCGACGGGCACCTTCACCATCTCCGGGCTCAGCGCCGGGCAGTACAAGGTCCTCGTCCAGGGCGACGAGTCGGCGTGCGTCGCCGACCCTCAGTCGAACGACGAGACCTCGGGCTACTACTTCGACGGCGACGACACCGCAGGTCGCACGACCTGGGACCCCGCGCAGGCGAACCTGGTGACGGTCGAGGGCACGGGCACGAGCGCCCTGGCCGACCAGTACTACGGCCCGGTCGAGGGTGACACGTTCGACAGTGCACCCGCCCCGACCGTCACGGGCAAGGCCGCCGTCGGCTCGCGCCTGGCGTCGGACACGGCCGGTGACGCCACCCCCGGCCAGGACGGCATCGCCTACCAGTGGCTCCGCAACGGCAAGCCCATCAGCGGCGCCACCGAGACGGGCTACACGGTCGTCGCGGCCGACGCCGGCACGGTCCTGACCGTCCGGTACACCTGGCGCAAGGAGGGCTACGTCGATGTCGTCACGGCCTCCCGCGACGTCAAGATCGGCGCGTCCAACCTGGCCAAGCCGACGATCTCGGGCACGCCTGCGGTCGGCAGGACGCTGAAGGCCGCCCGCGGCACGTGGGCTGGCACGGGCTGGACCTACGGCTACCAGTGGTACCGCGGAGACGCGGCCATCAAGGGCGCCACGGCGTCGACCTACACGCCCACGCGGAGCGACCGCTCCAAGACGCTGACCGTGCGGGTCACCGCTCGCAAGACCGGGTTCGCGAGTGCCACCGCCGCGAGCGCGGGCACGAAGGTCCGCTGACCGCAGCAGGCACGTCGAGGCCGTCCGTCCCCTCGGGGTCGGGCGGCCTCGCCGCGTCGGGCCGGACCGGTGTCAGGCGCGGCGCCGCGCGAGGAGCGCGGCTGCCGTCAGGACGATCGCGACCCCAGCCACGGCGGAGGCGGCGAGCACCGAGGTCGTGCCGTCGGCACGGCCCGTGACCGCGATGCCGAGCATCGCCCACGCCCCGGCAGCGGCGTACGCCACGTTCCCGCCCGTGCGGACCAGCACCGCGAGCAGCGTCACCGCCGCCACCGCGAGCACGCCCAGCTGCCAGCCGACGGACTGCGCCGACACGACCTCGAGGTCGACGAGCGCGGTCGAGAGGTTGAGGAAGAACGCGGCAGTGACCCAGCCTGCGAAGAGGCCGACCGCCGCGCGCGTCAGCACCGCGAACCAGCCGGGCTCGGACGAGGAGCCCCTCGTCGTCAGCCCCACGGTGAGCACGGCGTCGACCGCAGCGACCAGCATGAGGAGCAGCGCGAGCGCGGTCGCGATGCTGCTGTCGAGGGCGGCCAGCAGGATCCACAGCGCCCCGCCCAGGTAGAGGACGACGAAGTCGACCTGCAGACGTCGCGGCACCGCACCGGGGCCGCGGACCAGCGTGGCCACGGCCTGGACGATCGCCAACGTGTAGATGACGCCCCAGATCGAGAACGCCCAGCCGACGGGCGTGATCAGCAGCTCCGGCCCCGAGCCCTGGGCGGGCGACGCACCCGGACCACTGATCGTGACGACGGGCGCCACCACCTCGAGCACCGACGCGACGAGCACCGCCCACGCGAGTCCCTGGGTGCCGGTCCGGGCCGCTGCGTGCGTGCTGCGCGTCGTCGTCGCCATGCCTCGAACGTACCGACGATCTGCGGGTCCGGCCCGCCGAGACGGCACGCGGGCGCGGGTCAGGTCGTGGCTCCCTCCGGCGCGCGGTCCGGGCGCGAGCCCACCTTCTCCAGCCGCACCACCACGTCCTTGTAGGTCGGCTGGTTGCTCGTCTCGGCGACGCTGTCGAGCGGGACGAGCACGTTGGTCTCGGGGTAGTAGGCCGCGGCTCCTCCGCGCGGTGTCGGGTAGGCCACCACCGTGAACCCCGACGCGCGACGGTCCACGCCGTCGTCCCAGACCCCCACGACGTCGACGGTGTCGCCGTCGGACAGGCCGAGGTCGAGCAGGTCGTCGCGGTTCACCATCACCACCTGGCGGCTGCCGTGGATGCCGCGGTAGCGGTCGTCGTCGGTGTAGGGGACGGTGTTCCACTGGTCGTGCGAGCGCAGGGTCTGGAGCACCAGGTGGCCGGCGGGCGCGCGCGTCGCGCGACCGCGGTTGGTGGTGAACCGTGCCGCGCCCGTCTCCGTCGGGAAGACACCCTCGTTCACCGGGTTCGGCAGGGTGAAGCCACCCGGGCGCGTCACGCGCCGGTCGTAGTCGTGGAAGCCTGGGACGATGCGGGAGATGCGGTCGCGCACGTGCCCGTAGTCGGCCTCGAAGTCGGTCCACGGGATCGCCTGGGAGCCGTCGAGCGTGGCCCGCGCGAGGCGGCACACGATGGCGACCTCGCTCAGCAGGTGCGGCGACGCGGGCGTGAGCCGTCCTCTCGTGGTGTGGACCTGGCTCATCGAGTCCTCGACGGTCAGGAACTGGGGACCGCTGTCCTGGACATCGAGCTCGGTGCGGCCGAGCGCCGGCAGGATCAGCGCGGTCTCCCCGCACACCGCGTGGGAGCGGTTGAGCTTGGTCGAGACCTGCACGGTCAACCGGCACCGGCGCAGGGCGGCCTCGGTGGCCTCGCTGTCGGGCGCCGCGCGCACGAAGTTGCCGGCCAGGCCGAAGAAGACGCTCACCTCGCCGTCGCGCATCGCGCGGATCGTCCCGACGGCGTCGCGACCGTGCTCGCGCGGCGGCTCGAAGCCGAACTCGTCGCGCAGGGAGTCGAGGAACGCGTCGGGCATCTGCTCCCAGATGCCCATCGTGCGGTCGCCCTGCACGTTGCTGTGCCCCCGGACCGGGCAGGGGCCCGTGCCCGGGCGACCCACGTTGCCGCGCAGGAGCAGGAAGTTCACGATCTCGCGGATCGTCGGGACGGCGTGCCGCTGCTGGGTCAGCCCCATGGCCCAGCAGACCACGACGCGGTCGCTCTGCAGCACGTCCTCGTGCACGGCACCGATCTCGTCCAGCGTCAGGCCGGTCTCCTCGAGCACCTCCGCCAGGTCCACGCCCCGCACGTGCTCGGCGAACGCCTCGAAGCCGTCGGTGCTCGACTCGATGAAGTCGCGGTCCAGCACCGTGCCCGGCGCCCGGTCCTCGGCCTCCAGCAGCATCCGGTTGAGCGCCTGGAACAGCGCGAGGTCGCCACCGGGACGCACCTGCAGGAGCCGGTCGGCGATCTCGGTCCCCCGACCCACCACGCCGCGCGGCTTCTGCGGGTTCTTGAACCGGCGCAGGCCCGCCTCGGGCAGCGGGTTGACGGCGACGATCCGCGCACCGTTGAGCTTGGCGGTCTCCAGCGCCGACAGCTGTCGCGGGTGGTTCGACCCAGGGTTCTGGCCGACGAGGAAGATCAGGTCGGCGTTCTCGAGGTCGAGCAGGCTCACCGAGCCCTTGCCGGTGCCGAGCGTCTCGTGCAGCGCGAAGCCGCTCGACTCGTGGCACATGTTGCTGCAGTCGGGCAGGTTATTCGTGCCGTACGCCCGCGCGAACAGCTGGAAGAGGAACGCCGCCTCGTTGCTCACGCGTCCCGACGTGTAGAAGGACGCCTGGTCGGGCGAGTCGAGCGACCTCAGCTCGTCGGCCACGAGGGCGAACGCCTCGTTCCAGCCGATCGGCTCGTAGTGGTCGGTGCCCGGTCGCTTGACCATGGGCTCGGTCAGGCGACCCTGCTGGTTGAGCCACCGGTCCGATCGGGACGCGAGGTCGTCGACCGGGTGGGCGCGGAAGAACTCGGGCGTCACCCGACGCCGCGTCGCCTCGTCGTTGATGTGCTTCGCGCCGTTCTCGCAGTACTCGTTGCGCGAACGGTGCCCGACCTCCGGGTCGGGCCAGGCGCACCCCGGGCAGTCGATGCCGTCGACCTGGTTCATGGTGAGCAGGGTGCGGGCCGTTCGGGGAACGGTGGTCTGCTCCAGCGAGTACTCCAGCGCGTGCCTGACCGCCGGCACGCCGGCTGCCCAGGCGCTGGGCTCGTCGACCGTCAGGCCCGTGGTCTCGTCGTCGTGCGGTGCGTCGTCCATGGTGTTCCTCTCGACGTGCTGGTCGGGCGGCTCGGGCTCAGCCGTGCACCCATCCCGGGTGGGCCGGCGGCTCCTTCTCGACGTGCTCGACCCGACCGCGGTGGATGGTGCCGCGCCAGGCCTCGCCGACGTCGCCCACGGTCTCCACGAACGTCCGGAAGCGGTCCAGCTCGGCGCTGACGATCGGTCGCAGCAGGGCCTCGGCCGCTCGTCGGGGCACGACGGGCGGGCACGGCACGCGGAGGGTCAGGGTGACGACGCACGTGTCGGGACCGGTGGCACGGAACGTCGCCTCGCCCTCGTGGACGACGCGGCTCCCGAGCGTGTGCCACGCGACGAGGGTGTCGGGATGCTGCTCCACCACCTCGGCGTGGAACTCGTGGCGCAGCGGTCCGAGCCGGACGAACCAGCGCGTCACGGCCGGACGGACCTGCTCGACCCGGTGCACGTGGCGCGCGAAGCGCGGGAAGCTCTCGTACTGCGTCCACCGGTCGTAGGCGGTGCGTACCGGCACGCGCAGGTGTCGCTCCTCGTCCACGGTCCCCGGGCCCCGGTGGCCCCACGGCCTAGGCGCACGCACGACGCCCTCCTGGTCCCCTCGGGGCTCGGGTGCAGCGCATGTCATCCTCCGGTCGGGTCGGCGTCGACACCCCGGGCGTACCCGCCGCGTCGGCGTCCATGCACTTCCCGCCGATGAACGCAGCCCCATCGACGTGGCGGCTGGTGCCGCAGGGAGCACGTCGGGGCTCGGTGCAGGTCGGGGAAGAATTCCGGGCGAAACCCGGACACCCCGGGTGCGCCACCCCTAGAGTTCAGACGTCTTGCTCAAACATCCAGGGGAACTGTGAAGAACACACGGCTGTCCGTCCTCGCCCTGCTCGTGGTCGCTCTCGTCCTCGGCCTCGCGCCAGCCGCGTCCGCAGCCGACGAGCCGCGCCTGCCGGACTTCGTCGGTGGATCGACCGACGCCCCCGGCGTGGAGGTCCGCATCGAGCGCTCGACCACCGGCCAGACCGACGGGCCCTTCGAGACCGCCGCCACGACGACCACGGACGCGTCGGGACGCTACCGCGTCACGCTCGCGGAAGGCCTCTACCGCGCGACCTTCAACGCCCAGCCGAACGGCTCCGCCGAGTCGAGGCTTCGCGGCAGCGCGACCTACCGGTCGGACTCCTGGTCGGGCGGGGAACCCTACTTCTCCGTCCGCCCCGACTACCGCGGTGGCCCCTGGTCCCAGGAGCTCGAGACGACCTACCTGCCCTCCCGGACGGGCAGGCTGAAGGGTCAGATCACGTCGATCTGCCAGGATGCGCGCCCTCACGGCCGCAGCGAGGTCTACGCCGCTGACGACGCCGACCCGGCCCGGGCAGGCAGCTTCGCCTTCTACGACGCCACCGGCTACGACGTCACCGGCTTCGAGGAGCCCACGAAGGTGCTCGTGCGGGCTGACGGCTACCTGCCCAGCTGGGTGGGTGGCGACGACTTCGCGTCGGCCACGCCCTTCACCCTGCCGACGACCGGCGCGACCCCCACGGCCGACACCCAGGGCCCCGACGTCACGTTGGAGCCGGCGTTCGAGGACGGAGTCACGTCGACCGTGCGGGGAACGGTGGTCAATCGGAGCTACGACGGGGTCTCGGGCCTGGAGGTGCGCCTCTACCGCTCGGTCACCGACACGCCCGAGGGACCCTGGGTCCTCGAGGCGACCCGGACCTCTGGATCGGGCCGCGGCGCCGGGTCCTTCACCGCCCCCGTCCCCCAAGGCCTGTACCGCGCGACGGTCAACGAGATTCCCGACGGCTCGCCGGCCTCGCGCACCTACCTGCCGCGGGCCTGGCGCCACTGGAGCGCGCCGAAGCTCCAGGGGACGGGAGTCGAGGACGCCACCAACATCTGCGTCAACCGGGGCACGGTCGAGCTGGGGGCACAGACCGTCGAGCCCGCCGGCGGGACATTCGCCGGGCGCGTGACCGACCGTCGCGGCGAGGCGCTGAGCTGGGTCGAGGTGGCGCTCTACGCCGACGACGCCACCGATGGCGACCCCATCCGCACCACCCGGACCGACGGGTTCGGCCGGTGGGAGATGCCCGCCATCAGTGGCGCTGCGAAGCTGCGTTTCACGCCCGGGAAGACCTACGTCAACGGGCAGCAGCTCGTCGTCCACCGCACGGCGTGGAGCGGCGGCGCCTCCGACGCCGACTCCGCACAGACCGTCTCGGCCGAGCGCGGCTCGACGACGTCCGTCGACGTCCGGCTCCTGGACGCCCCGCTCGTCGTCCAGAAGAACCCGACCGTCCCGCCCCGGCCCCTGGCCGGGTCGAGGGTGACGGCCAACCCCGGGTACTCCACGGTCAGCGCCGCCACGCAGCGCTACCAGTGGCAGCGCTACGACGGACGTCGCTGGACGACGATCTCCGGCGCGACCCGGCGGGCGTACCACCCCACCGCGTCCGACGTGGGACACCAGCTGCGCGTCCAGGTCACCCACGTGCCGCCCCGCTCCTACGAGGGCGTCGCGCCCGTGACCGTGGCGTCGCGCGGATCGAGCACCATCGTGCGCACCAAGGCCCACGTGCGCGCGAGCGCGAAGGTGAAGGGCAGCAGGAGCTTCGACGTCTCGGCGAGGATCACGCTCGGGGGGACACCGCGACCCACTGGCACCGCCTACGTGCAGTGGATCGCCCTCCGCCCCAAGGGTGACTACCTGTACCCCTCGGGGAAGACCTACGAGCGTCGCGTCCGCTACTCACGAGGAGCGCTGCGCACCACTCTCCGCACGCCGCGCTCGGGGTACTGGGCGTACGCGGTGATCGTCCCTGGGACCAAGACCGTCATCGAGCACTACGACGACCACTACGTGCGGCTCAGGTAGGCGTCGTCGACGCCTCGACCGCCGGCGGAGCCGGACCGACGGTGGATCGGCCCGTCGGTGTCGCCGAGCCCGCGTCCGGTGCCGCCACGACGGACGGCGACGACCTCGGCGAGGATGCTGATGGCCGTCTCCTCCGGCGTGCGCGCGCCCAGGTCGAGGCCGAGCGGCGAGTGCAGCCGTTCGAGCTCCTCGCTCGTCAGGCCGGCGGCGCGCAGCTGCTCGAGTCGCTCCCGGTGGGTGCGCCGCGAGCCCATCGCCCCGACGTAGGCGACGGGGAGGCGCAGCGCGCGGGTCAGCGTCGGCACGTCGAAGCGGGCGTCGTGGGTGAGCACGCACACCACCGTCCGAGCGTCGATCCGACCGGCGGCCACCTCGGCGTCCAGGTAGCGGTGCGGCCAGTCGACGACCACGCGGTGGGCGTCAGGGAACCGGTCGGCGGTCGTGAAGGCGGGCCGGGCGTCGCAGACGGTGACGTCGTAGCCGAGGAAGCGTCCAGCCCCAGCCAGGGCGCGCGCGAAGTCGACGGCGCCGAGGACCACGAGTCGCGGCGGCGGCGTCCACGTCTGCACGAACGCCCGCACACCGGACGCGAGCGGCGAGCCGTCGGGTCCGCAGTGCACGACACCGGTGGCACCGCTCGCCAGCATGGCCTGGGCACGCTCCTGCAGCGCCCGACGTAAGCCGGTCGCGCCGCTCGCCGGCGTCGCTGCGTCAGGACGGGCCGCCTCAGCAGGAGCTGCGTCGAGGGTCGCGCCGTCGACGACCAGCCGCTCCCCCACCCGCCGCCGGTCCGGGTGCTCCAGCACCGTCACGACCGCGACGGCGCCGCCGGTGGCGACCCGCGCCGCCACGTCGGCCAGCCCGTCGTCTGGCCCCACGCGCTGGACGAGCACCTCGATGCGCCCGCCGCAGGTGAGCCCGACGTCGAACAGGTCGTCCGCCGCGAAGCCGAACGTGCGCAGCGTCGGCTCGCCCGACGCCAGCGTGGCCTCGGCGAGGTCGACGACCGCTGCCTCCACGCAGCCGCCCGACACCGACCCGGCGATGCGACCGTCGCCCGCGACCACCATCGTCGCGCCCGCCTGGCGCGGCGCGGAGCCGGACGTGCCGACGACCGTGGCCAGCGCGACGGGCGAGTCCTGCACCCAGCGAGCGGCGCTCGCGAGGGCGGCGTCGGCGACCGTCACCGGCGCATCAGCCTCTCGCCCGTGCGGACCGCCTCGCGGATCCGCGTGTAGGTGCCGCAGCGGCACACGTTGCGGATCGCGTCGAGGTCGGCGTCGGTGATGGCCCGACCCTCACGTTGCACTCGCTTGACGAGCGCCACCGCGGTCATGATCTGGCCGGGCTGGCAGTAGCCGCACTGCGCGACGTCGTGCTCGAGCCAGGCCTCCTGCATCGGGTGCAGGTCGTCTCCGGGCACGGTGTCCGCCAGACCCTCGATGGTCGTGACCTTGTCGGTGGGCCGGATCTTCTCGACCGGCACCGCGCACGGGTTGAAGGCCTTGCCGTTCAGGTGCGACGTGCACGCCTTGCAGACGTTGATGCCGCACCCGTACTTCGGGCCGGTGACGCCGAGGACGTCACGCAGCACCCACAGGAGGCGCACGCCCTTCTCGACGTCGACGGTGACCTTCTCGCCGTTGAGCTGGAAGCTGTACTTGGGCATGTCGGGCTCCTCAGGAGACGAAGGTCAGGCCGTTGGTCGGCGAGGCCGGCACGGGCGGGACGAAGGACTTGGGCGTGAAGTGCAGGGGTTGACGGAAGTTGACGGGGAACTCGGTCGGCATGGTGCCGGTGGCCCGCGCGTAGGCGCAGGCCACGGCGGCAGCCGACGCGGCGACGCCGGCCTCGCCGATGCCGCCCGGCTCGGTGCTCTCGGACTCCATCACCTCGCACCGGAACTCCAGCGGCGTGTTCCACTGACGGGTGTAGGCCGAGTTGTCCCAGCTCGCCTCGAGGAAGTGACCGTCGACGAGGTGGTTGCTGTAGGTCAGGACCTGCGCCATCCCGTCGCTGAACCCGCCCATCATCTGCGCCTCGATGCCGAGCGGGTTGATGGCGAGGCCGCAGTCGACGACCACGGTCGCGCGGAGCACGCGCGGACCGGTCACGGCGTCGCGCACCTTGCGGTTCACCGTGGCCGGACGGCAGTCGAGCTCGACCACCACCGCGGTCGCCCCCTTGTACTCCTTGTGGATGGCGATGCCCTGGGCGACGCCCTTCGGCAGCTTGCGCCCCCACTCGCCGAGCTCGGCGGCACGGTCGAGCACGCGACGGACGACGCCGCTCTTGGTGAACGTCCTGCGGAACTCGACCGGGTCGGTCCGGAAGCGGGCGGCGAGCTGGTCGACGATCAGCTCGTTCGCGACCCTGACGTCGGGTGAGTAGATGTTGCGCACCGAGCTGGTGTTGAACCGGCTCTGGTCGTAGTTCGACTCGTTGAGCAGCTGGGTCACGACGCCGAAGTTGTAGGGCAGCTCCTGCGTCAGCAGGAACACCGTCTCGGAGAAGCCGAGGTTGCCCAGTCCCGACGGCAGCGACGCGACCTCGGCGGTGATGCGCTCGCCCAGCCCGTGCGTGAAGTCGCAGGAGACCGACGTGTGCCGCTGCTCGAAGGTCGCGACCGTGTCGCCGAGGACCGTGGCGCGGATGCGCGACGTCGCCATCGGGTGCACGCGACCCTGGCGCGGCTCGTCGGCCCGGTGCCACATGAGCTTGACCGGGACCCCGAAGGCCTTCGAGACCTGCGCGGCCTCGATGGCGCCGTCGCTGAAGAGCTTGCGCCCGAACGAGCCGCCCCCGGTGACCACGTTCACCTCGACCTTCGACTGCGGCAGGCCGAGCAGCTTGGCGATCTTCGACTGGGCGTCGATCGGCGACTTCAGACCGCTCCAGATCCGCGCGGAGTCCTTGCGCACGTCGGCGACCGCGCAGTTCGGCTCGAGGGCCGACCCGCTGCGGAAGTGGAAGGTGAACGAGCCCTCGACGGTGGTCGCCCCCAGCGCGGGCACCGCCAGCGGCAGCTCGGCCGCCTTCAGCTCGCGGGTGACGTCATCGGCCTTCTTGCCGGGCACGGTCCCCTCGGACCACTGGACGTCGAGCGCGCGGACCGCGTCGATGCACTGGCCGAACGTGCGGGCGCGGACGGCGACGCCGGTGGGCACCATGCCCACGTGCGTCACGCCCGGCATCGCTCTGACCTTCGCGGCGTTGCGGACCTTGACGGGCTTGCCGTTGAGGGCGGGCGCGCGGCACACCATCGTCGGGAGCGCGTTCTTGACCTTGAGGTCCATGGCGAACGTCTTGCGGCCCGTCACCGCGTCGAGCGCGTCGATCCGGCGCTGCGGCGTGCCCACGACCTTGCGCTCGCGCGACTCGTCGAGGGTCACCTCGACCTCCCGCGTGCGCGAGGTGTCGACCTTCTGGGCGGCCTGCCCGTAGGTGACCGACGAGCCGAGCGCGTCGAGGATCGTGCCGCCCTTCGTCGTCAGGCTGGTCACCTGGGCGCCCAGCATGATCGCCGCCGCCTCGAGCAGCGACTGCCGTGCGACGGCGGCGGCCACGCGGATCGGCGTGTACGTCGAGATCGTGGTGTTCGAGCCGCCGGTGAGCTGGTTGAACAGCAGCTCCGGGCGCGCCGGGGCCAGTGTCACGTGCACGCGGTCAAGCGGGAGGTCGAGCTCCTCGGCGAGGATCATGGCCGTCGACGTCGTGATGCCCTGCCCCACCTCCATGCGCGGGAGCGCGAAGTGGGCGTCGCCGCGACGGTCGATGCGGACGGCGACGAGGTTCGACGTCGGGAGCGCGCACTGCGTCAGGAAGTCGTTGAGGTCGTAGGCCTCAGGGATCTGCGGGACCGACGGCAGCACCACGGCGGCCGACGCGGGCGAGGCACCGAGGCCGAGGTCGGCGGCGACCAGCAGACCGGCACCGCCGATCACGTAGCCGAGGAAGGTCCGGCGGGTGGGAGCAGGAGCGGGCAGGGCGGAGTCAGGTGGGATGGGCACTGCAGCACACTTTCGTCGGGGCTGAGGGGATGGACGAAGTGGGGGATGCGCAGCACTGTGTCACGGGTCACGCGGTGGTGCAGACGAACTAGTCCGGTCGGACCATCCTCAGGTGCCCTCGACGGAGGTGTCGCGGTCCTCTCCGGACGCGAGGTCGTCGCACGCGACTGCGGTGGCAGATGCGGCGCTCAGGTACGCATGTGCGCCCCGGTCTCCCACCAGCGTCGCCGCACATGCGGACCAGTGGTCGCGCCCCATCAGCACGGGGTGACCGGGGCGGGAGAAAAATTCTGCGCGGGCGAGCGCGTCGGGCGCCGAACCCTGCGCCGCGACCCGCGCGACGACGTCGGAGCCGACGTCGGGCAGGTCGACGAGATGGATCATCACGGCGTCGGCCGAGGTCGCGGCGACGGCACGCAGCCCAGCGCGCAGCGACGCCGACATGCCCTCGGACCAGTCGTCCGCGACGACGACGCGCGCGTCGGGCGGGACGAGGGCGCGTGCCGTGTCGGCGTCCGCGCCCAGGACCACGTGCACGGGATCGCACCCGCCCTCGCGAAGCACCCGGACGGCGCGCGCGACCCACGGCTCGCCGTCCGCGTCGACCACCGTGGCCTTCGGCCGACCGAGTCGTCGCCCGGCCCCGGCCCCGAGCACCAGTCCGTGCAGCTCACCCACGCGCGCCTCCTCTCCCCCCTGAGTGTGACGTTTGCGGGGCGAGAACGCTGATTCCGCCCCGCAAACGTCACGCTCAGCGGGGGTGGGCGTCCTCCGGGTGTGCGTGCGCCGGGTCGGGGTGGGAGCGCTCGAGCGCGGCACCCTCGACGTCCATGTCGGGCAGGATGCGGTCGAGCCAGCGCGGCATCCACCAGGCCGACTCCCCCAGCAGGTGCATGACGGCCGGGACGAGCAGGATGCGCACGACGAACGCGTCGACCAGCACGCCGAAGGCCAGCCCGAAGCCGACGGACTTGATCATCCCGGAGTCGGCGAAGATGAACCCCGCGAAGACGGACACCATGATGAGCGCCGCGGCGATGACGACCGACCGGCCCGCGTGGAACCCCCGCTGCACCGCCACCCGCGCCGGCGCGCCGTGCGCGTGCGCCTCACGCATCCCTGACACGAGGAACAGCTGGTAGTCCATCGCCAGCCCGAACAGCACGCCGATGAGGATGACCGGCAGGAAGCTCAGCACCGGGCCGGGGTCGTGCACGCCGAACACCGAGCCGATCCAGCCCCATTGGAAGATCGCGGTGAGCCCGCCGAACGTCGCGAGCAGCGACAGCACGAAGCCCAGCGTCGCGGTGAGCGGCACCAGGATGGAGCGGAACACCAGCACGAGGATCAGCAGCGACAGCCCGACGACGACCGCGAGGTAGACCGGCAACGCGTCGGAGAGCTGCGCGCTGACGTCGATGTTGCCCGACGTCGCGCCGGCGACACCGAACGACGCCACGCCGTCCGCGCGCAGGTCGCGCACGTCGCGGACCAGCTGCTCGGTCGCCTCGTCGGACGGTCCGGTCTTCGGCACCACCTGGAACGCGAGCAGCATCTTGTCCTCCGACGCCCCGACGGGTGCCACCGCGGTGACGTCGCCCTGGTCGCGCAGCAGCTCGCCGAGACGTAGCTGCTCCGACGTCAGCGTGGCGTCGGTGACCGGGTCGTCGAGCGTCGCCACGACGAGCAGCGGGCCGTTCGCGCCGGGCCCGAACGCCCGCTCGACCGTGCTGTACGACTGGTAGACGACCGAGTCCTCAGGCTCCGACGTGGCCGAGTTGAGGCCGAGCCGCATCGAGAGCGCGGGGATCGCCACGACGAGCAGCACGACGACGGTCCCCACGACGGTGAGCCACGCGCGGACGGTGCTCATCGGGCGGTCGGCGGGCAGGTGCGCACCCTCGGGCTGCGGCGCCTGACCGCGCTCCTTGCGGGTCAGGGCACGACGGCCGAGCAGACCGAGCATCGCGGGCGTCAGCGTGATGGCGACGAGGATCGCGACGAACACGCAGATCGCGCCGACTGTGCCCATGACGCCGAGGAACCCGATCCCGACGACGTTGAGCGCGAGCAGGGCGATCAGCACGGTGCTGCCGGCGAACACGACCGCGTTGCCCGACGTCCCGTTGGCGAGGCCGATCGACTCGTGCACGTCCATGCCGCGCGCGAGCTGCTTGCGGTGCCGGTTGATGATGAAGAGCGAGTAGTCGATGCCGACCGCCAGGCCGAGCATCACGCCGAGGGCCGGGCTGACCGACAGCATCTCGACGGCCCCGGACAGCGAGAGGCTGGCCAGGACACCGACGCCGACGCCGAGCAGCGCGTTCAGCAGCGGCAGGCCCGCCGTCACGAACGTCCCGAGCATCACCACGAGGACGATCGCGGCCACGACGAGGCCGACGGCCTCGCCCGGCCCGAAGACGTTCGGGATCTCCTGGGAGATCTCGGCGGACGGCAGCACCTCGACGCCGTCGACCGGGTCGTCGGTGAGCGCGGCCAGCACGTCCTCTCGGACCTCCGGCGTCACCTCGACGAGCTCGTCCGTGAACTGCACCTGCGCGAGGGCGGTGGTCCCGTCCTCCGAGACCTGCCGCAGACCCTCACTGAGCTTCAGCAGTGCCGCGCCGTCGTCGAGCGTGCGACCCTGCGCCTCGAGCTCCTCGCGACCCTGCGCGAGCTCCTCCTCCTGGGCGGCGAGCTGCTGGCGCTGCGCCTGCGACACCGAGGGCGCGGCCTCGAGCTGCTGTCGCGCCGCGGCGAGCTGCCGCTCTCCTGCCTCCAGGCGCTCGCGTCCCTGCTCGAGCTGTCGTCGGCCGTCCTCCAGCTTCTGGACCTGCGCGGCGGCCTGCTGCTCGACGGCGAACGGGTCGACCGTGCCCGCGACACCGTCGACGCCGTCGACCTTCTTCAGCACGGCCGCGATGCCGGCCCGCTGCGCGTCGGAGAGCGCCTTGCCGTCCTCGCTGCGGAAGATCACCGTCGCGCTGCCGCCGCTCGCGTCGGGGAACCGGTCCGCGAGCTGGTCTGCCACGCGCTGCGTGGGCGTGTCGGGGATGGTGACGGTCGACGTCAGCGCGCCGCCGAAGAGCGCGAAGGCGCCGGCAGCGAGGGCGAGGACCGCCACCCAGGCGGCCAGCACGGTCCAGGCGCGGCGGGCCGCGAAGCGACCGAGTCGGTAGAGCAACGATGCCATGGTGGTCTCTCTCGGGTCTCGAGCTGACAGGTGGTCAGGCCCTGGCGTGGCGGTAGCCGCGCCCGAGCTGGTCGGTCATGCGGACGACGAGCGACGTCCACAGCGCACGGGAGTCGTCGTCGACGACGCCCCGGGTCTCCTCGCACCAGCGCTGGGCGACGAAGGCGGTCCCGTTCATCAGCGAGGTGACGAGCAGCTCGCGGCCGAAGGTGTCCGTGGTGTCCCCGGGCTCGAGCGCGGTGGCGAGCAGCAGGTCGCGCAGGCGGTGGAAGGCGTCGTCGATGACGTGGCCGTAGCGCCGCGGCAGCGTGTCGTCGACGCTGAGCACCGACCACAGGAACGACATCTGCGGCGTCAGGTCGGTCTGCTCGAAGACGGCGGACATGCGGGCGAAGGTGCTGTCGAGGGTGTCGTCGCCCTCGACGCGACGCGCCGCGGACTCGAGCGCGTCGACGGCCTCGCCGATGCTGCGGGCCAGCACCTCGGTGACGACCGCCTCGAGCGTGGCGAAGTGGTTGAACACCGTCCGTCGCGACACGCCGGCGCGTTCGGCGAGGGCCTCGGTGCTGAGCTGCACCGATCGCGTCTCCGCCACCAGGTCGGCGGCAGCGGCGAGGATCGCCTCGCGGTGCTGCTCACCGCGCTGCTGGCGGCGGTCGACGTTCTCGGTCATCCTTCCAGACTAGGCAGGTCGTTGCACTGAGTGCATCTTCTGTCGATGTCGCCGTGGTCACATGGTGGCGACCGCCGGCGGCGTCTCCGGCTACGCCGCCTCAGCGCTCTCGGCCGGCCCGGAGGACGCAGCGGGCTCGGCGGACTCCGGAGGCTCGGGGGTCTGCGCAGCACGCGCCCGCGTCCGTCGCATGCGCAGCAGCTCGATGCCGAGCGGGACCACGGAGAGACCGGCGAAGCCGATGGTGATGACCTCCACGTGCTGGGCGACCAGCGGGATGCCGCCGAACAACGCGCCGAGCGCCACCATCCCACTCCCCCACAGCACGGCGCCGACGACGTTGTAGGCCGTGAACCGACCACGAGGCATGCGGGCCACGCCGGCCACCGTGGGCGTGAAGGTGCGGATGATCGGGATGAAGCGTCCGATGATGACCGCCGCGTTGCCCCGACGCTCGAAGAAGTCGTGCGCCCGGTCGACGTACTCGGGCCGCAGGAACCGTGAGGTCTCCCGCCGGAAGACGGCCGGCCCGTACCGGCGACCGATGAGGTACCCGAGCTGGTCGCCGGCGGCGGCCGCCAGCACGACCCCGATCATCACCAGCCAGATCGGCACCCCCACGACGTGGGACGTCACGAGCGCGCCGGACAGGAACAGCAGGGAGTCCCCGGGCAGGACGAAGCCGAGCAGCAGGCCCGTCTCGGCGAAGACGACGAGCATGACGACGAGCACCGCGGCCGGCCCGAGGGTCAGCAGGAGCGGGGTGAAGACGGCGGTCATGAGGCGATCGTCCCCGGCTCCACCTGACTGCCACCTGACTGCGCCCTGCCGCCCGTTCCACCGTGGAGGACACCCTCACCGACCGCCTCGGGTCCGGCGTCCTCGCGGAACACCAGCAGCCGGTAGGTCCAGAACCGGAAGACGGTCCCGAGCAGCAGGCCGACACCGTTCGCGCTCACGTTGTCAGCCAGCCGCGACGTGAGGTGCAGGAGGTCGTGCGAGACCAGCAGGCACACCACCGAGAAGCCGAGGCCCACGACGTTCAGCAGCACGAACCACGCGACCTCACGGCGTCCCCACCGTCGTCCCGACCACGTCAGGGCGGCGTTGCCGGCGAACGTCACGATCATCGCGATGCCGACGGCGAGCACCCGGGCGACGCTCGGGTCCCACGACCGGAACGGCGGCAGGACGAGCAGCTCGTTGAACGCGACGACGTCGACGACGTAGCCGGAGCCGCCGACCACGAGGAAGGTCAGCACCTCACGCGTCAGCAGCCGTCGCAGCAGCGTCATGCGGCGCCGACCTCGACCCGGCGTCGTGGGGCGAGGGCGTGGCGCAGCTCCTCGCGGCGCCACACGAGCGGGAGCCGCAGCGCCTCGAGCGCGATGCTCGTCGACATCTTCGACGCGCCGGCCGTGCGCTCGGTGAAGACGATCGGCAGCTCGCGGACCCGCAGTCCGGCGCGCTCCGCCCGCCACGTGTTCTCCACCTGGAAGCTGTAGCCCTCCGACCGCGAGGTGAGCGCCCCGACGGCGACGAGCGCCTCGGCCCGGAAGGCCTTGAAGCCGGCCGTGCAGTCGTGGACGTGCAGCCCGAGCACGGCGCGCACGTAGACGTTGCCCGCCCGCGACAGCAGGCGCCGCCGCCAGGGCCACCCGCGTGACCCGCCTCCCGGCACGTACCGGGAGCCGACGGCCACGTCGACGTCGCGCAGGGCGTCGAGCAGCGCCGGGACGCGCTCCGGCGGGTGCGACAGGTCGGCGTCCATCTGCACGATGCCCTCGTAGCCGTGCTGCAGCGCCCACTGGAAGCCCGCACGGTACGCGGCGCCGAGGCCGTCCTTGCCCGAGCGCTCCAGGAGGTGCACGTGCGGTCCGAAGCGCGGGTGGGCGCGCACCACGTCGGCCGTGCCGTCGGGACTGGCGTCGTCGACGACCAGCACGTCGGCGTCCGGCGCGGTCGCGGCCAGGGCGTCGAGGAGCACGACGATGCTGTCGCGCTCCTCGTAGGTCGGGACGATGACGATGTTCCTCATGGGTCCTCCTCGGGTCAGCCGCAGTCGGCGGCGGGGACGGGACGGGCGAGCCCGTCGCGCAGGTAGACGGTCGAGCCGCACACGTCGGCGACGCGGCGGTAGCGGCGGTGCAGCACGGCGGTGGCGTCGTGGGTGTGCAGGCCCCAGGAGTGCAGGCTGCGTCCGGTGACGACCCAGGTCGGCGCGCGCGGCCCGGCGAGCACCGCCGTGAAGCCGGTCAGGTCGGGGTCGAGGGTCTTCGTGGGCAGGCTCCACAGGGACGGGTAGGGCGACGTCAGCCTGCTGCCCTGCACGACGCCCGGGTGGCCCCAGGCCACGACGAGGGAGTCGGCCCCGACCGAGGCGGCACCGATGGCCTGCCCGACCCGCTGGTCGCGGGTGAGGTCGTCGGCGCGGGCGGACATGACCGTCGCGCTCAGCACTGCCGGCACGAGGCAGCTCGCCGCGGCGACCGTCGCGAGACGGGGTCGGGCCGTGGAGACCAGCCCGACGCCCACGGCGAGGGGCAGGGCCAGCTGCACGAGGTAGTGCGTCCAGAAGTTGCCGCCGATGGCGATCGAGACCGCCGCCCACCCCGCCCAGGCCAGCGTGACGACGGCGACGAGGCGCACGTCGCGACGCATCCGCCGCACGCCGAGGAGCAGGACCGCCAGGGCGGGCACGACGCCTCCGACCACGGCGGCTCCCAGCAGGTGCAGACCTCGCGCGTGCGCGGCGACGCCTCGCGACGACGCCAGCGCAGCCCCGGCGGCCACGCGGAACGGGTACATGGCGTACCAGACGCCACCCGGCGACGTGCCGTGCAGCGCGGCCCACCCGAGCACGACCGCGCTCACGGCGACGCCACCGGCGGCCGCCCCGGCGAGGGCGACGAGCAGGGTGCGCGGACGCAGGGTCCGCGTGACCGCAGCGAGCGCGACCACGCCCGCTGCCACGACGAGCACGTCGACCATGTTCTGCTTCACGAGCAGCGCGGCCACGAGCCCGGCCCCGGCCAGCCCCCCGCCGAGCAGGTGGTCGCGGCTTCGCATGCCGCGCCACGCGAGCACGACGCCGAGGACGCCGAGCGCGGTGAAGGGCGCTGCCAGGAGCTCGCCGTTCACCTCGTAGGCGCCGGCGGCGGGCGAGGCGAGCAGGGCCCCCGCGACGACGCCCGTCCAGGCCGCCGCGGTCGCCGAGCCGGTCGCGCGGCGCACGCCGGCACCGACCGTGACGACGGCGACGAGGACGGCCAGCGCACCCACGACGCGGAGCCCGACGGCGCCGCCGAGCCCGTCGGCCAGCTGGTACAGCGTGATCAGCAGCGGCGGGCGGTCGACCCAGTAGTGCCCGTAGAGCGACGTCCCGGGACTCCACTGTCCCGCGACCGCCAGGAACCCCGCCTCGTCGGACCCGAGGCCGCGGTCGGCCCAGGTCATCCGCAGCAGCCCCGCGAGCACCCCTGCGGCGCACGGCACCCACGCGACCCCGGGCAGGGTCGTCGCCACGCCACGCACACGGGTCGTGCCGGTGATGCTGGTCATGGCGCCACGCTAGGAGCGGCTACCTGTACGCCACCTGAACGTCGCTGCTCGATCACGCCGCGCTCACCCGGACGTCGGGCAGGATGAGGCCGTGGCCAGGATCGGCGTGTGCGAGGACGACGCATCGGTGCGGCGCGTCCTCGTCGAGGGGCTGCGGCTCTCGTCGCACGACGTGGTGCTGGCGCGCACGGGACGCGAGGCGATGGAGCTGTTCGGCGCCGACGCGGAGCTCGACGCGCTCGTCCTCGACATCGGCCTGCCCGACGCCGACGGCCGTGACGTCTGCCAGGCGCTGCGGGCCGGCGGGCAGCACGCGCCGGTGCTGTTCCTGACGGCGCTCGACGCCGTGCACGACCGCGTGTCGGGGTTCCACGCGGGAGGCGACGACTACGTGCCGAAGCCGTTCTCGATCAGCGAGGTGCTGGTGCGTCTCGAGGCCCTCATGCGCCGTTCGCGCAGCGCGCCGGCCGAGGCCACCGGGCTCGTCCTCGACCCCGAGCGCTTCTCGGTCCGCTCCCCCGGCGGTGAGCAGCGGTTGACGCCGACCGAGTTCAGGATGCTGGCGGCCATCGCCGCCCGACCGGGCGAGGTCGTGCGGCGACGCGCCGTGGTCGCGGCCGGCTGGCCCGACGGCGCGATCGTGCACGAGAACACCATCGACACCTACGTGCGCCGCCTGCGCGTGAAGCTCGAGGCCATCGACGCCCCGGTGACCCTCGAGACCGTGCGCGGGGTCGGGTTCGTGCTCCGATGAGCCGCTCGCCCGGGGTGCGCGGACGACTCGTGCTCACGACGGCGCTCATCACGACGGGCGCGATGGCGCTCATGCTCGTGGTGGTGCTGCTCGCCGCGAACCAGCTCATGGCGTCGCAGGTGCAGACCGCGCTCGACGACCGCATCGACACCGTGGCCGCGTCGCTCGCAGCACGCCAGGGACGGGTCGAGGTGCCCGACGTGGGGGCCGACACCGTCCTCGACGGCGTCTGGGTCTTCGACGCCTCCGGCGTGCAGGTGTCGGGCCCCGACGCCAGCGCCCGGACGACCGCGGTGGTCGACGGTCTGGCCGAAGTGCGTCAGGCGACGACGCTCGAGCGCGGCGAGCGGCTGTTCCGGGCCCGACCGGTCGCCGTCCCCGGACCTGACGACCTCACCGCCGTCGTCGTGGCCACCGAGTCGCTCGACGTCTACGAGGCGAGCCGCGACATCCTGCTCGGGGCGCTCGGCGTGGCGGCGCTGCTCGTGGTGGCGGGGACCGCCGCTACGACGGCGTGGACCGTGTCGCGCACGCTGCGCCGCGTCGGCGAGATGACCGAGTCCGCCGACGAGTGGAGCGCGCACGACCTCGAGGCCCGCTTCGACCTCACGGGCGACGACGAGCTGGCCCGGCTCGGCCGGACGCTGGACCGCCTGCTCGACCGCGTGGCGCAGGCGATCCGCGCCGAGCAGCGCCTGACCGGGGAGCTGGCGCACGAGCTGCGCACCCCGTTGACCGCGCTGCGCGGCGAGGCCGAGCTGGCACTGCTCGGGACACCGCCACCCGACGTCCGGGAGCGTTTCGTCCGGGTGCTCGAGCAGGTCGATCGGCTGAACGGCACGATCACCGCGCTGCTGGAGGTGGCGCGCCACTCCACCGGGTCGCCACGCCAGGCCGACGTCGGCGAGGTGGTCGCCGCGCTCGTCGCCGCGCGACCTCCCGCGGACGTCCGGACCGACGTCGCCGCTGCGGCCGGGCTGCACGTGGCGGCCGCCGCCGAGCTCGTCGAGCGGATCGTCGGACCCGTCGTCGACAACGCCGTGCGGCACGCCCGCACGCGGGTCGAGGTCGTGGTGCGCCGTCGCGCGGGCCGGGTCGTCGTCGAGGTGAGCGACGACGGGGCCGGCCTCGACGCTGCGCACGGCGAGGACGTGTTCCGCGCCGGCTTCCGACGCAGCGACGACACGGAGGGCGCCGGCCTCGGCCTTCCCCTCGCGCGTCGGGTCGCGGCGACCGTGGGAGGCACCGTGAGCGTGACGTCGGCGCACGACCCGACGACGTTCACCATCGACCTGCCGCCTGCCTGATTGGACGGGCGCACAGGATCGACCTTCGCTACGGTGCTCGCGTGGACGACGACAGGAAGCGCTCCGCCATCGTGGGCGTCGGGGCCGTGGCGCTGGCCGTGACCGCGATCGTGGCCATCTCGAACGACGGCGGCGCCGACAACCGCGCTGTGTGCGTGGACCGGTCCACCGACACCCGCGTCTCCGACGAGCGCTGCGACGACGACTCCTCGATCGAGGGCGGCTCGTCCGACAGCGGCGGTGGCTCGTCCGGCGGTGGCGGCTACGGCTGGTACTACATCCCGGCGGGCCGCACGGCGCCCGGCGTCGGCGAGAAGACCTCAGGCCAGGGCTCGTACACGCCGCCTCCGTCGTCGGTGAAGCGCGGAGGCGTGGCCTACGACGGCGGCGAGGTGACCCGAGGCGGGTTCTTCTCCGGCAAGAGCTCGTTCGGCGGCTGACGTGCGACGACTCGCGTCAGAGCCGCGGCCCGACTGGCTCGCGAAGGTCGAGGGCGAGGGACTCACGTACGCCGTCGACCGCGCCGAGGACGGCGAGCAGCTGCCCTACTGGGACGAGTCGGCCTGCTACGTGCTGAGCGAGGCCGAGGTCGACCACCTCGAGCGCGTGACCGGCGACCTGCACGCGATGGCGGTGGAGGCCGCCGGCCGGATGGTCACCGATCCGAGCGTCGTCGAGCGCCTCGGTCTGCCGCCCGGGTCGGGCGAGCTGCTGGCGCGGTCCTTGCACGACCCCGACGAGATCTCGATCTACGGCCGCTTCGACCTCGCGTGGGACGGCACGGGCGAGCCCCGGCTGCTGGAGTACAACGCCGACACGCCCGCCGGGCTCGTCGAGGCGGCGGTCTGCCAGTGGACGTGGCTGGAGGAGACGCACCCGGACCGCGACCAGTGGAACATGCTGCACGAGCACCTGGTGAAGCGCTGGGGCGAGCTGCGCTCGCAGGGCGTCGACGTGGTGCACTTCGCCGTCGGGCAGCAGGAGCCGACCGAGGACTGGGTGACGGTCGCGTACCTGCGTGACACGGCGCAGGAGGCGGGCGTGCAGACGCTCGGCGTGACCGTCGAGGACATCGGCTGGCACCACGACCGCGAGATCTTCCTCGACCCCGAGGACGTGGAGATGCGCTACTGCTTCGCCATGTACCCGACGGAGTGGATGCTCGACTCGATCTTCGGGCAGCACCTGATCGCCGGGCGAGGCACGACGCGCTGGATCGAGCCGCCGTGGAAGCTGCTGCTGGGCTCGAAGGCGCTGCTGCCGGTGCTGTGGGACATGTTCCCCGGCCACCCGAACCTGCTCCCGTCCTACTTCGACGCGCCCTACGCGATGCGCCGCTACGTCACGAAGCCGCTGTTCGGCTGGGAGGGCGACGGCGTGGAGGTCCACGGCGAGGGGATCGCCGAGTCCGTCCCCCGCTCGCACACGGAGGGCCAGCAGGTGGTCTACCAGCAGTACGTCGACCTGCCCGACTTCGACGGCCACCACCCCGTGCTCGGGACGTGGGTGATCGGGGGCCGTGCCGCGGGTCTCGGCATCCGCGAGTCACGCGAGCGGATCACCACCACCCGCGCACGCTTCGTCCCGCACCTGATGGACACGCCCCGCTCGTCGCCCGACCAGGTCGCGTCCTGGCTCGCCGACACCGACCACCGCTGACCTCAGCCCCCACCACCCATCCGAGGAGACCTCCATGGACCTGCTGACCTCCGTCGGCTACGCGCTCGCCTACGCCGTCGTCGGCATCGTCGTGCTGGGCGTCGGCTACGGCGTGCTCGACCTGCTCACGCCCGGGCACCTCGGCCGGCACATCATGGCCGGCTCGATGAACGCGGCTCTCGTCGCCGCCTCCGGGATCCTCGGCCTGGGCCTGGTGGTCTACACCGCGATCTGGCACCACGCCGACGCCTCCTTCGGCGAGGCCCTCGGCTACACGATCGTGTTCGGGCTGTTCGGCGTCGTCGTGCAGGCGGTCGCGTTCCGACTCGTCGACATCGTCATGCCCGACGACCTCGCCGCCACCGCGATGGAGACGACCTTCCACCCCGCGACCCTCGTCCCGGCCGCCACCCAGATCGCGGTGTCGCTGGTCGTGGTCGCCAGCATCGCCTGACGGCTTCCCGCCCGCCGGCGCCTGCCCCCAGGCGGTAGATCAGACGCGTCATCGGCCCTGGCGGTAGGTGACGCGCCCCACGCGGGCCCTGAAGGGCGCGAGACCTACCGCCGACCCGGCCAGGGCGCGCAGGACGGCGACGGGCCCGCCCGTGAAGTTCACGGACGGGCCCGACTCCGGGTGTGACTGGTTCAGCGCTGCGCACGCACCGGGATGGTGTGCAGGGTCGAGCCCGTCTTGACGCCGAGCACCCAGTGACCCTTGCGGCTCATGCCGCGGTCCATCCGCACCGGCAGCGAGAAGCGGTTCAGGCCCGCCTGCTTGCCGGCCCGCACGAGGTAGCTGCCCGACGCGGTCGGACGGCTGCCACGCGGTGCAGCGTTGTAGTACTGCGGCCGGGCCGTGCCGGAGGTCAGGGCGACCACCTGGTACGTCTGGCCGTCACGCACCTGCCACGCGCCGTCGCGGAACGTGGCGCCCGCGACGTAGAACTTCGCGACGCGGTAGGTCACCGACGCGGTGCTCGTGTTGCCCCCCCGGTCGGTGGCGCGGGCGGTGACGGTCACCTTCTCGCCCGAGACCTTGCGGCTGGTCTGGCACGACGCGATGCCCGAGAGGGCGTCGCGGCTCGTGCACGTGGCACGGGGCGCCTGGCCGGCGTAGACCCGACCCTTCGACACGCCCTTGACCGCGACCCGCGGAGCCGTGCGGTCGACGTTGATGCCGGCGACCGTGACGGTCGTGGCTCCGCCGTCGGCCGCCATCACCGTGCGCGTGACCGACTGGCCCGCACCGTTGCGGCCGAGGGTGACGGGCGCCGGGCAGCTGCCGACCAGCGCGCCGCTCGTCGGCGCGCACTGGAAGGAGACGGTCACGGGCGTGCGGTACCAGCCGCTCGCCGACTTCTTGACCGCGCTGGTGACCTTGGCCGTGACGACCGGGTCCTGACGTGCCGTCGAGTCCGACGAGCCGACGAAGTCGGCGTCACCGGCGTAGGCCGCCGCGACGGCCCGCTCCTTGCCGGCCTCGACCCGGTACGCGAGCGTCGCGACACCGTCGACGACGGGTGCGGTGCCGACCGTCTCGCCGTCGACCGAGAAGGTCACGGTGCCGGTCGGCGCGCCGGCGCCGGGAGCCGTGGGCTGCACGGCAGCGGAGAGCGTGTCGCGCGAGACCGTGAGCGTGGTCGACGTCGCGGCCTGCGCGACGGTGACCGTCTGGCTCGTCGAGGCCGCGGCGTAGCGGCCGTTGCCCTCCTGGTCGGCGTCGACGACGCAGGCGCCCGGGTGCTCGAAGGTCACCGTGGAGCCGTCGATGGCGCAGACGCCCGCCGAGGCCTCGTCGACGGAGAGGACGACGGGCTGTCCGGAGTCGCCGGCGGAGGTGGTGACCGCGTAGGTCTGGCCGACCACCGCGTTCGCGGGGGCCTCGGACGTGATGGCGACGGTCTGCGTCGCGAGCGACACCGTGACGGTGACGTCCTGCGTGCTCGACAGCTTCGCGTTCGACGCCTCGACCGTGACCGGGTAGGAGTCGGCGGACCCGTCGGCGGGCGTGCCCGCGAGGGTGCCGGTGCCGTCGCCGTTGTCGACGAACGTCAGACCGGCGGGCAGGTCGCCGGCCACGGACAGCGCCGTGTCGGACGGGAACCCGGCGACCGTGGTGACGGTGAACGAACCGGCCTCGCCGACCGTGAACCCGGCGGTGGTGGGGCTGGTGATCCCCGGGGCCTCGTCGACGGTCAGCTCGAGCGTCTGCGTGGCGGCGGGCTCGTTGCCGTTGCTGGCCTTGAGCTCGACGTCGTGGAGGCCGCCGGTGCCGGCGGCCGGGGTGCCGGCCAGCGTGGCCGTGCCGTCGCCGTTGTCGGTGAGCGTGAGGCCGCTAGGCAGCTCGGACGTCGCCGAGATCGTCGCCGCGGGCTTGCCCTTGGTCGTGATGGTGAAGCTTCCCTCGACACCGGCCGTGAACGACGCCGTCGCGTCGCTGGTGAAGCTGGGGGCCTTGACGACGGGCGTGATGGATGCGTTGAGCGCGTTGGCGAGCAGGCGCGTGCCGTCGGTGGACGCGTCCCAGAAGTCTCCGCGGGCGTCGCTCGACGGCGGGAAGAAGTTCAGGAAGATCGACTTCTCGCCGCGGACCACGAGCGGCTCGCCGGAGCTCCAGTGCGCGACGACCGTCGAGCCGTCCCTCGGCGTCGCCGGGTCGTTGCGGTAGCTGCTGCTCCCGCCGTTGAAGGAGGTGACCCCCGCGAGCAGCGGGTCGTCGGCATCGTCGGCGACGAGGGTCAGGCCCGACCCGCCGCTCTGCGAGCCCGGGATGACGGCAAGGTAGCCCTCGGCGGCGAAGCGGCCGCCGATCTGCAGCCCGGAGTCGTTGTAGCCCGCAAACGTGGCGACCACGACGGTGCCACCCTGGTCGGCGTAGTCGGCGAGGACGTCGCCGAGGGCGTCTGGCTCGCGGAAGTTGCAGTCGTTCCAAACGAGGAGCGCGTCGTACTGCTCGAGCTGGGCCAACGTCGGGGTCGGCAGCGAGCAGCCCTGGGCGGGGAACGCGTCGACCGCCGAGAAGCCGCCCGTGCCGACGAGCTTGTCCTGCACGTCGGCGATCCAGGAGGCCTCGTCCGCCGCGAGCAGCGCGACCTTCGGCTTGGCCTCCGGCTCGGCCTGCGCGGGCAGCGCACCGAACGCGAGGGCGGACAGGACGAGCGCGACGAGCGTCGCGACGCTCACGAGGGACCGGGGCGCGGTCGCGGCCGTACGGCGCGATCGTCCCCCTCCCCCGCGGGCAGGCGTGATGGCATGACGAAGCATGAGTTCTCCCAAGAAAGTGGCTGCGGGGCCGGTGAGGACCGCGGTGCACCGCCGCGTCGCGGCGGAGCTCCTAGCACCGTGGTCGACCCGCAACGTAACAGCGGTTTCGTCGCCGTGTCCTCGGAACTGGGATAAACGTCCGCACGACTTCCGCAGCACAGGACGCACATGCCGGCGGCTCGTTGCGCGCAGGTCGCACCAGCCGTCACACGTCCGGCCGCGCTCATCGCCTCACAGCTCGGTGTCGACCCTCACCAGGAACCAGAGCAGTGTCTCGAGAGGCAGCTCGGGACGAAAGAGCGTCACCGTGCGTTCCCCGGTCGCTTCCGGCTCGAAGACCTCGGCGATCACCTCACCGTCGGCGAGCATGAGTTCCGGCCCCATCCCGTCGCGCTCCCCACCGAGCTTGCAAGCCTCGTCGAGAACCTCCCGGTCGGCGACATGGTTCACCTCCACACTCGGCGATGCGTGCCTCATTAGAGGCGAAGACGTGTCGGGTCCACGGCCTCTGCGTCCCAGAGAGCTCCGTCCCCGTCGAGGACCCACCTGGCACCGTCAGCCGCCTCAGCGATGCGCGCGACGATGTCGGAGACGAACACTTCATCGGCGCACTCGAACGGGCACGCGTGGACGAGGGACATGTCGGGGGCCATGGCGCCTTCGCGTACCTCGAATGGCCCTTCCCGCACCTCCCAGACGGTCTCCGGGGGAAGGTCCGCAAACAGCGTGAAGAATCGCCCGTTCGGAGCAGGAATTTGCACGACCCGGTCGGTATCGCCTCGGGATCGCTCGCCGCCCGAGGCGACCAGCACCGACGCAGGTTGCTCGAACAGGTCCGGGTCGAACGCGAGCAGGAATCCGCCCTTCATTCAAGCTCCTTGATGTAGCTCAGCATCTCGCGGGGCGATTGCACGATAGGCCTACCCTGCTGACCTGCACGACGCCAGGCGGATCGCTCCTGTCCGACGCATCCCCGTTGTCCGCGCCTCTGTACCACTCTGGCGGACATCTACAGAGGAACCATCTGATCCCGGTGATCGCTCACAGAGCCTACGAGGCGCGCTGCTCAGCCCAATCGCGCGACGAACTCCGCCGGTACGCGGTCAGCTAGCCACACCGCTTCGTTGCCTTGGTAGAAGGGGACCCAGCGCGACGCGGCAGCGGCCGCATCGATCACCAGCAGGAGGGGCGATGCGCTCTTTCGCCGTCCTACCATCTCGGCGGTGTCGACGTCCACGGATAGATGAACGAACTGGCGTCCCATCGGGAGCAGCCCGTCAGCCTGGATCTGAACCCAGCTGCGGGGAGCCGTCCCGTGGAACAGGCGCTCGGGAGGTGCCATCGGCTGCCGTTGAATTCGAGCAGGTACCGAGTGTCCGTACAGCGCCCTGATCCGGTCCCCCACGAGCTCATGCCGACGTTTGCCAGCATCCTCGATCATCCGTTCCAATGCCTCACGGTCGACGGACAACCAAGCGCCTCCCCGCTCCCTGAGTGCGAAGACGAGCTGGTCGACCGGCACCCAACCCTCCTGGTCGAGCTCAAGTTCGTAGAGCCACGGCTCGTGCCGAAGCGCATGTGACACAGCCCGGCTGAGGTCTGGCGTCCCCACAGTCATGGTGCATTCTCCTCCGGCAGCCATTCGACATCCTGCGCAGCGACCTCGTAGGCACCCTCTCCGTCGATGTAGATCAGGTAGTGACGGATCGTCCAGAAGCCCCACGTCTCGCTCGGCTCCGCCGCGAGCAGTTCGCCGACCCACTCCGACGGCACAACTTCGACAAGAGTGTCGTATGCGCCCTCGATATGCCAGGCCGTGGAGTGCCCTTCGGCTCGAAATCGGTATGCGCGCACCTTGTGGAACCTCAGGCCCCCTCGGAACATCGAGCCGTCGCGCTCGTAGAGGCAGCGAAGTTCTGCGTCGCCTCCAGAGTGGAGAAGTGTCGCGGCCTCCGTATAGGCGGAAGGTGGCGGCGGGAGCGGTCCGATCACCCGCTTGCCAGAGGCGGAGTTCACTGCGGCTCCCTTCCAGACGGATCCGATGACGGCCCGCTCGTCCTGACCTCCTGAGGTGTGAGGTCGTCACGATCATCCATCCACGTAAAAGAGACGTCATCGATCTGTCGAAGGACCGGCACAGCGCGGAGGGCAGCGGCGATCTCCTTCTGCTGCACGTGTTCGTCACCAGCAGAACGGGCGTACATCAGGACCTGCCAGGCGTCGAAAACCAGCCGCCCTTCGCCGTCCCAGTCGACGCTGAGATCGCGCCCTGAATCAAGTTCGAAGCGGCAGCCCCGACCATGCAAGATGAAGGTGCCGAGCCCTTCCAATCGTCCAGAACGCACAGGAATTGTTCCATCCCGCGGTACTGCGAAGAGTCCCGTCCAGACGGTGGGCCGTTCGAGGCCCTTGAACTGTGTGACGAGCGCATCGAGGCATCGTCCGGCGACCTGGAGAAACTCCTCAACGTGTTCTTCTGACGTCACCATCGGATTCGGGCAACTCCTTCGAGTCCGCCGATCGCGCGAACTCGTCGGCTGTCGGCCAGATCTGAGACCCTCGCGCATCCACGCACGCGGTGGACGATGGGTCCGTCTCCCTCAGACTTGCATCGGCGGACGATGAAAATCAACGAGGTCTGGATCCCCCAACACGAATTCGTTCTCGAAGGCCTCCCAGCCCGCACGGGCCACAAGACCAGCTTCAGCGTCCGACACTGGGACGAGCCACGCGACGACTACCTCACCTGCTGGCCCTGCGTAGGTTGCGAACTCATCCGTGAAGTACACCGGACTGGTGACGTAGAAGCTCGTGAGCCGCGATCCCTCAGTGATCGGACCGGCCGGCCCGACCACGTCACCGCGAAGCAACGCTCGTTCGCTCTCCAGCGCCATGGTTCCGACCTACAGCAGTAACGACACCACGACATCGGTATCGAATCAGGCACCTACAGTGGAACAACGTTTCGCAAGCCGCCGCAGTGCTATGCGAGTTCAAGCGCGAATCTGCCTCTCAGACGATGAAGGAAGCAACGTGCGGCACGCAAGGCAGTATTACCTGTACCGGTTGTAGATCTCCCCCGCGGGCCAATCCTTTTCGTAAACCTCAAAGACTTGCCTGGCCAAGTTCCTATGCCGAAAGTCTGCTGCTCCCGCCTCGACCCGAACAAGAACGTCTCTTAGTTCCGCCCACTGAGTGTCCCGCAGCACATACTCGAGAATCTCGGCCGCTCCGGGAGGCCATTCGTGCGCCAACCTGATCAGTCGTGAGACCGCCGCCCCACGCTCTATCGACCCAGTGACAGCAGCCTTTCGCAGGCACTCCAGCGTAGTTTCTAGTTGTTCGACGCCGAGGTGAGTCCGTGCTAACGCTAGAACATCTGCGATCCACTGATCGAACTCCGCCTCTGCGGACGTCTCACTCATCGAGCGACCTCTTGATACGCGCCCGGCCTTACTGGAGGCGCCGACGACTCGAAGGCCGAATCGGCAGCTTCCTCTGCGAATCTTCCGTACGGCTGGTAGTGACCGGACGCATTGTTGATGGACCGCACCTCTCCATTCACCACCCTGACTTCTCCTGCCGCGCGAACGTTGGATAGGGAACTGGGATCGATCAGTTCGACCCCCCCAAGTCGTGGGATGTCCGAGAGAGCGAGATTCTTGAAGACACGTGGCGCCTTCGCAGCGCGCGCAGCGCGCGAAATGGCGCTGATCCCCCTCGCCGCGCGAACCGTTCCTGCCGCCGCCGACACCCCTGGCGGACCCAGCGGAACGAGCGCGAAAACGACCTGCCCGACGATCCTTAAAGGGGAGTTCGGATCGTCGCCCATGCTTCCGTTCGCGTAGTCGGCGGCCTGTGATCCGTACATGAAGTTGGCGCAGGAGGCTTCAAAGTTCCTCATCAACCTTCGCAAGGAACCAGAGCAAGGTTTCGAGCGGCAGCGCGCGTCGAAAGAGTGTCACGGTGCGTTCGCCCGTCTCTCCCTCCTCAAATACTTCGGCGACTACCTCGCCGTCTGGGAGAGTGAGTTCCAGACTCATACCGTCGCGCTCGCCGACAGAACTAGCAAGCACCGCTCGATACCCTCCGCCGCTCATGAGCGAGGCTCCAAGAAGCCCATAAAGTCGCCGTCGTTACTCATCCGCAAACCTCTCCCGCTCGAGTCGTATACGTTTGTCACTCTGTCCAGGTGCTCCGTCTTCGTCGCATCTGCGAGGATCTCATCGACGATCTGTGCCGCCTTTTCGTTTCTCGCTGTTGGGATGCCAGGCGTCACGCTTGGGAAGACACTGTTCTCACGGCCGGAGTGCTTCTGCAGGGCCCGTCCTGCGCGCGTGTGCCCTGCCTTGTCCGCTGCAGCCGCCGCACGCCTGATGTCCGCTGCCACAAACTGACCGAAGGCCCTAGGAGCTGCTGAAGCGCCCTTCGCAGCGCGGCTAAGTACCGACGCTCCGCGCGCGGCGCGAGCAACACCACTAGCAGCAGACACTCCGGGGGGGCCCAGCGGAACGAGCGCGAAAACGACCTGCCCGACGATCCCCAGAGGAGAGTTAGGATCGCCCCCCATGATTCCGTTCGCGTAGTCGGCGGCCTGTGACCCGTATGTGAAATCGAAATCAACCCGGCCACCGGTCCGCATCTTCATGTCTCTCGCAACACCCTGACCGATCATGTCAACAGTTCCTCCGGCGGCGGTCCGGACGCCGGCATCGAAGTCCCGACGGAACGTGTACATGTCAGAACCGCCCGCACGAGGCTTGAACGAGACCGACCTGAAGATCTGGGCCGTGACGTTCACGAAGTGGCGACCGAGGTTGACGTTGGCTCGCGCCGCCCACGCCTTGTTCTGAGGCTGGTACGGCTCTCCGCCGCCCTTAGCCGCGCACCGAGCGCCCTCACACGGAATGAACAACCCTGTCGGATCCGAGTAGGTGACCGGCGAGTTCTCCGCATAGGCGTAACCGTTCAACTGCTGCGGGTCGTCGGGCTCGACCACCGGATCGACCGACAGGAACCGTCCGAGGCCGGGATCGTACTCTCGAGCTCCGAGGTGGACCGTCCCGCCCGTGGGGTCGACATTCTGGTTCAGGAAGTCGCGCCCGGTGGGCCACGCCGTAGAGGTGGCGTTGCCGAGGGAACGCCCGAACGGTCCGTACCGGCGCTTCGACACAGCGGTCGTGGTGAAGGAGTCCACTCCCACCACTGGCGTGCCCTGGTGATCGTTGACGAGGAGCGTGACCTTGGTGGCACCGGTCCTGGTCGCGATCGGTTCACCGCCGACGGAGTACGTCCTCTCACCTGTGACTGCTGTTCCGGCCCCGGTTCCGGTCTTCGTGAGCTGGTCGCCACCCATCCACAACTTCGCGGTGGTGCCGGTCCTCTCGATCAGACGGTTGCCGTCGGCGTCGTAGAGATACGTCGAGGTCACGCCGTTCTTCGTGACCGTCTTCTGCTGTCCCTCTTCGTCCCAGGTCGTCGTCGTATTCGGCGTCGACGTCTTTACACGGCTCGTCGTCGCACCGGCGGCGTCATAGCCGAACGTCTCGGTCACACTCGACGAGCCCGACGTGCCCGCTGTAGTCGTCGTGGTCGCGACCTTGGTAGGCGCGTGCGGGCGGGCTGCTGTTGCGGCGGGATACGTCGATGTCGATGTCGCTGTGACGGCATTTCCGCTGCTGTTGATGGTGACCCGTTTCAGGGACGTGCGGTTGCCGGACTTGTCGTAGGCGTACGTCTCGTCGTAGGCGTTCTTGCTTCCCAAGTTGCTGGTGGTGGGGGATGTGCAGGTGTTCCCTGAGGACGTCCAAGCGCGGCTGAGTCGCGCGAGGTAGTCGTAGGAGAAGCACTGCCGCCACGTGTTCGCCCCCGTCTGGGCGGAGTCTCCCGACGCCACGTCGTTGATCTTGGTGACGTTACCGAAGAGGTCGTAGCCGAAGCGCTGGTCGATCGCGGTCGCGCCGCTGCTCTGGGTTGCGTACTTGCGTGTCAACCGCCCTGTTGCCTCGTCGTAGTCACGGAGGTCGTAGACAGCCTTCCCGCCCGTCGTTCCGAGCTCTCGACGCAGTACCTGTCCGTACGGGCTGTAGATCGTGTCCGTGAGCAGCGGGTCGTAACCGCCAGCCGTGTCGACCATGTCGAACTTGTCGTAGGTGAAGGAGAAGTTCTCAGCCGGCAGGTTGGCAGCACGAGGCAACGTGACCCGCCTCAGCAAACCGTTCGGGTAGTACTGAGCGCTGGTGACGTAACCGCCGTCCTTGAACAGACCCTCCTCGCTGGAGGGAAGGACGATGCGTGAGGAGGTCACATGACCAGCCGCATCCCACGCGGTGTTCTCGTTCTTGTACTCCTTGTCGCCATCCCATCGCGTCGATGATGCGAGCGCGCCAGGCTGGCCGGCAGGGTCGTACCTCCACTCCGCACGCAGTGGGCCGTTCGCACCGTCGCCGCGCAGCTCTGTCCGACGACCGAGCTCGTCGTACGTCGTCCAGAGCACTTCGCCTCGTGCGTCCGTGGTGGACGTCTGGCGACCCAGCTTGTCGTAGGTGTAGGTGGACTTCCCACGATCAGGGTCGTTCTCGCTGATCATCTGTCCGCGGATGTCGTACGTGCGCGTCCACGTGTTGCCGGCAGCGTTGGTGTACGACGCGAGAGCACCGGCCGGCGTGTAGCGGTATGTCGTGGTGTCGCTGCTCGTGGGCGAATGCTCGATCAGGCTCGTCGTCTGGCCTCGTACGTCGGTGACCGTCGTCGTCGTGATGCCGCCGGCAGGCGGGACCACCTTCACTCGGTCGCCGCCGTAGGTGGTGTTCGTGCTGGACTTCACGGCTCCGCGGGACAGCAGACGTTCCTTCGTCACACGCCCGGCACCGTCGTACTGGTAGTCGGAGTAGGACGGGTAGTCGGCCTCCTGCGCGGTGACGAGCTCGCCCCCGGGGTCCGCGGTCGTGTACCAGGGTCCGTTCCTCTGGTCGACCAGACCTCGAGAGTTGTAGAGCACGCCGGTGACGAGCCAACCCCCGTTCGCGCCTGGGGCCGGGGTCTGTGTGGAGATCTCGCGTCCTAGCCCATCGACCAACGATGTCGACGACTTGTAGTCGCCCGCCCAGTTCAGTGCCTTGGTCGTGATCACGTTGGGCTTGGTCGCCCGCAGTTGGTAGCTGAACGTCGCGGAGGCGCTCTGTCCAGCCGCCTTGTCGCGTCCGGGCGACCAGATTCCTGTCTTGCGGCCGAGCCCGTCATACGTGACGTCCGTTCGCGCACCGTTCACCTCGACCGTCGAGGTCGGGGCGCCCCACGCTCGGTTCTGCGAGACCGTCGACTTCTGGTCCTTCGGGTTCGTCACCGTCACCGAGGTCGGGATACCCGTCGCGGGCGAGAAGGCCGTTGTGGTGGGCTTGCCCCCGTCCGCGTCGATGACCGACGTCGGCCGACCATACGCGTCGTACTCCGTGATGGCGTCGGTCTGGTAGGTGACGCCACCGTCGAAGCCCGCCGCGGACTCGACCTTGACGACGTTGCCGGTGACGGGAGCTGCCGCGTCGTACGTCGTGCGCGTCGCCGAGAGGACGTCGTCCGCGACCGAGGGGCTTGCCGAGCAGGAACCCACGTGCGTGATCGTCGTGGAGGGGAAGTCGAGCATCCACTCCGAGCGGTTCTTGGCGTACGTCGTCTTGGTGCAGTGATCGTCGGTGGTGGTCGACGTGTCGCCCGCGTCGAGCTGGCGAACGGGTAGGCCGTCTTGGTCGTAGCTTGTCGCCGTAGCAGCGTAGCGAGAGGTCCCGTCGCTCAGGCGCGTCTCGATCGTCGACTTGGCCGTGTTGACCATACGCGCGGACTCGGCGGCCGAGTTCGTCGCCGTCGCGTCGCTCAGCCACGGGTCGTTGATCGTGACGTCGAGGATCCTGTTCGCGTTGGCCTGGTCGTGAGCGACGGTGGTACGAAGAAATCCTGCGAGATGATCGGTGTCGTCGATGGCGGTGGAGTATGGGTCGCTCGCCAGGACCGCACGCTTCCCGCCGCCTTGCTTGACGTCCCCATCCATGCCGCGCATGTAATAGCTCGTGCTTGAGCTCTTGACGGCATCGATGCCACTCGTCGTCGTCACCCAGTTGTAGCCGCGCCACTGGTCCCAGGTACGGAACTTCCTCTTCTGGAGGTCGTTGTCCGTGAAGTGCCACGCGCCGCCATCGTCGGAGTATCGGTAGCTCGTGGTGACCGGAGGGTTGAATCCGCCACTGTCTCCGTCAGAGACCGACAGCACGACGTACTTGTGGTAGAAGTCGAGCCGCGGTTTCTCGAAACCGTTTGGCTGCGCATAGCCGGGAAAGCAGCGTTTGGTGTTGGTGTCCAGCGCATTCTCGGATGGCTTGTTCGTGTCCGAGCACTCGGGCTCGCTGTAGAGCACCGAGATCAGGCGTCCCATGCCGCTGTCGATGCCCTTGACGCGGTACTTGAGGAAGGGATCCTCACCGTCGCCCGTGGCGTCGACGCGGTTCGCGAGCTGCTTCCCGGTGAACACCGTCGCTGGGAGGGTCACGTCGGTCCCGACCTTGCCGGTCTGCTGGATGCTGTCGAGCCAGAGCGACGGCTTCGTCCCATCGCCACTCGCCGGGAAGGTGTGCTTGAGCCTCCACACGTTGACCGGTGAGTAGGCGCCAGCATTGTCGAGCACCTCAGTGGTGACCGCCACGAGTCGCTTGCGCGTGAAGAACGTGGGCGCCTTCTTGGCTTCGCAGGAAGAGGTACAAATTTGGTCAGCCGGCACGTCGGGCCAGTGGCTCGGCTCAGCACTGATGCTGTCGCAGTAGGACGCGTCCCCCACACAGCGCTCTGCGACGTCGAACAACACTCGAGCAGGCGCGTCGTTGTGCTCGTACCCCTGCCGCGTGCCGTACTCGATCTTCTTCAGGACGCTGGAACGGTCGTATGTGCGGTCGTCGCTGCCATACGCATTCGACTCCTGAGCGTACGTGTAGGACATCGAGTTCCCATGAGCATCGACGACGTAGTCGAGTGCCCAACGCCAGGCCTGCTGACAAGAGTCCGAGCTGTAGGTCGTTGAGGTGCACCCCATCACCGGAACGGTCGAAACAGAGTCGGCCGCACTAGCCTTGGCATCGAATCGCTTGTTCCGCCCGAAGTAGTAGCTCGTTCCCTCCGTCGTGGTCGCCACCCAGTACTCACCGTCGTTGTCAGCATTGATCTGATCGCTCTTGATGAGTCGGATGCGAGTTCCGTCGTCATTCTTGAAGCGCCAGCTCGTCGTGCTGCCGTCCTGCACGAGCTTGCCCGAACGACCAGCGAAGGACATCGTCAAGTTGTCGTTTCGCCAGCAGAGATCTTGCTTCTCGTCGGCGCCCTCGTCGTTGTCGTCCACGTCGCGACATGGGATGTAGGAGCGTTCCACGGCGCCCGGATCGAGGGAAAAACCCTCACCGATCCACGACGTCTGGTTGTTGGTCGAGACCGTACGGCCGTCGACAGACCCCGACGAGTAGCTGAGGCTGAGGTCGGGCGAAGGTCCATTGATCGCCGGTGGCATCGCGAACGGATAGCTCCAGGTGAACTCGCCACCCTGGCTTCCTGCACTCCACGACGACGCCGGCGAGAGCGGGGACGCAGAGAAGTCACCGCTTGCTCCTGCCGCGGTTGCCGCGGCCATCACCGTCATCGACCGCGCGGATGATGCCGGAACCGAGGCCGTCAGCGTCTGCTTCTCGGAGTTCCGTGTGGTCGGAAGAGCGGTGGCTTCGCAACCATCCTGCGGCCGCTTCTCGCTCGCGCAGGAAGGGACCGCGAAGAGAGTCAGCCGGCTCGACCAGTCTCCGCCGAACGCATCCGCGAACTTCTGATAGCTCAGCCGGACCTCGACGCTCCTCGGCGGAACACCTTCGGCATCTCCGTCGACCGACCCCTTGGGCGATGGAGGAGCAGAGCTAGAGCCGCTCAACCCCGAGCCACGAGCGGGAACCGATCTTTCCCGCGTGCGTGGAAGATCGGGGGACGGAACGTCCACTCCGATGCGGTAGGCCGGCCCCACCCCTAGAGCGTTCTTCACCCTGCCTACCGAGGTGACTGAGACGCGTGTCCCCCTGGTGTCTCGCGGCGTACGCAGCTGAAGTCCGCCAACGCTCTCTGTCCATGCCCCACCACTGAGCGTCGCCTGCGCTGCTCGCTCGGCCGGCCAAGAGGCCTGCGGTGCACGAGTTTTCAGCCTCTCGCCGATCGAGCGCTTCTTGCCGACCCATGGCTTGGCTTGTGCCGTGGCGGCTTCTTCCGGACCAGGCACAGGAGGGCCAGCGACTGACGGAGCTGCCTGGAGCGTCGAGGCGACGAGTCCAAGGAGACAAGTGATGACGACGCTTCCGTGAGTCAGTCGTTTCATGACGCGCCCCCGTAGTTGGCTTCCGTGCAGAACTTGTGGCATTGACCGGGCGCGAATCGCCAACCGCTCTTTTGACGCCGCAGGATGTCACCCGTGCCGTCAAGTGGAAGACCCGCCTGGAGGGAGACGTGGTCGACGTAACCAGCCCACGAGCCACCGGCTGAGTCGCCACCGACCCTGAGACGATCGCTCGTCGACCAGGTCGGCGAGAACGCGTCGCCGTCGACCCCAGCCACGTCGCTCTCGGCTCGCACGCCGGGCTCGGCAGAGGCCTCGTCTGACACCTCGAGGACGAGCTTGTTGCTGGTGGGATTCCACGATCCGATGACGAGGTCCAGACTCTCCTCCAGCACGACTGGGTCCTCCGAACGCACGATCTCGTAGGTGGATGTGCGCCGGTCCCACACGGAGAACGTGTAGTAGTAGGCGATGTCGCTGTCAGGATCTGCAGCATCGACTCGCTCACCGACGATTCCCAGGCGGAAGCGGTCGTTCCCGCCCGCGCTGCCGTAGCTGATCGCAGTCTGTGAACCCTCCATCTCCCGGGAAGGGTCGAGGTATGCCGCGACGGTGAAGCTGCCGGCCGCTGCTTGGTTCGTGGGTTCGAAGACATTCGACTGCCCACTCACGGGCGAGTCCCCCGGGGCGAAGACGAGCAGGTCGTCGTGCGGATCGTTGACAGCGTCTCTCGTCCCGCGTCGCACCCATTGCCCTGATGTCCAGTCGATCCCGTCGTCGTCGGAGATACGCGACACCGAGAGGCTGAGCCCGCGACCCGCTGCTCCGGTGTCCCGGACCGCGCTGGAGCCGAAGTCCTCGTCGAACGGCCAGAGTGACTGCGTCGTCCCGCTCGGGTCCTCGATCTGAAACTCGACGAGTGCGGGCCGCGTGCTGAGATTCCCGGCGTTGTCGACTGCCCAGACGCGCAGCTCGTTGGTGCCCACTCGAGGGCGGTTCGTCGATGACGACCAGCCGTTGACGGTGACCGTCGTACTTCGCGTGTCGGCAGTCAGATTGACTTGCGTCGCGGTGCTCGCCGCAGTCGAGTTCAGGGCCCAACGCACGCGTGACACATCCTTGTCGATCGACTTGACGTCGACGCCGAATGACTCTCCCCACCGCGGATTCTCCGGGACTGTGATCACAGGCGCTGCCGGTCGGATCGGATCGAACTCGACGAAGCACTGGTCGAACGTCCGACTGAACTCCTTCTCGCCTTCGACTTCCTGCGCCTTGACGCGCATGGTGACCGCTTTGCTCGCGAGCGGCTTGTCTTCTGGGGTGTTCAGGAGTGCTCTGAGCTTCGCGAAAGCATCTGCACTGACCACGCCGCCCTTCGTCGCGCGGCTCGGTGAGACCACGTAGTCATACCCCGAGGAAAGGTTCGAAGAGCTCTCTGTCCTACCAGGCTTCATGTAGAAGACGCCACGGACTGAGTCGGAGTCCGGATCGGAGACGGTAGCCCTGAAGATGACTCGCGAGACAACGCTCCCGAGTAAGACGTCTCGACTCCCCGTGCAGGCGACGTCGTTGATGGTCACGCTCGTCGGCTTGTTGGGAAAGCGGTTGTACACGACGTACAGCTGAGCTCCGTTGCTGAAGCGTTTCCAAGCGCGCGGGTTGGTCTCGCTCTCGGCCTGCAGCTTCAGGTAGAGGTACGAACCGGGCGTCGAAGCATTAGCGACGCCTCGGACGCCCGAGGTGGCGGACCACTCGATCTGCTTGCCCTCGGGGCACGGGTCGACGCTCGCGGTGCTGAGGGGACCGTCTCCGACTCTCCCCGGCTGGTTGCTCCAGTTCGTCGATGAGTTGAAGGCCTTCGTCCGCCAGAGGTCGACCTTGGTGACGTCACAGCTCGCACCGTAGACGACCTTCGCCTTGAACTCGGCCTTGAGGATCTGCCGGCGCGCGAGACTACTGATGTCGAAACGGAACAGCAGCCGCTTTGTCGATCGTCCGTTGTAGTTCTGGTAGCCGACGCCCTCGCCGTTGCTGGTGGTCCATCGATAGAACTCGGTGGAGGGATATTCCTTGAAGACCATGGACCACGTGGCTCGGTTGAAGGTGTGTGCGGGATCGATGTAGACGGGGTACTCGACAGCGTGACCAGTCAGTGCTTCCGACACCGGTTGAAGCGTGAGGCTGTCGTCCGCGACGTCCATCGGTATGGAGGTGATGCCGTCACCCGAGACAGGGCCGGAGGAACGCAACTCGACTGCTGTGTCCGACGTCGGCTCGTGCATCTGGCCATTGACGATCGCCTGCCCCGACGAGTCCCACATGAGCGGCTGCGTCGCAGAAGCGACCGTGCGGCCAGTGAGGTCGCGGACCTGGTAACCACCGGCGTTCTTCTCCAGACTGCCGTCGACGACGTCGATGGGCAGGTCGATGGCGTCCAACGTTGGGTTCTCCGCCGCTTGCGGAGTCTTGACCACGAGAACCTGAGTTGTCCCCGCGGGTGTGCTCGTGAGACGGAGGTCGACTCCAGGAAGAACCTCGCCATACGTTGCAGTCGCACCATCGAGCGTCGGCTCGGGAAGCTCGTCGATCCAGTCCGTGGCCATCGTGACGCCGGACGTCGTGACCGTGCTCATGGCACCGTCCCCGCCGCCGGAAAAACTGACATCTCCCGGGGCGGACCTGGGGGCAATTCGTCCATCCGGCCGTCGTGCGAGCTCGTAGTCGAGGTCGCGCCACGTGGTGCCGTCGCGGAACCGGATCGGGACGGTGGAGATCGATCGAGCCAGCGTTCCATCGGGATTGGCGAAGACGGTGTCCGTCTCAGTGCGCTGCTGAGTGACCTCGACCGGTTCATCCCGCTCGGCGGCCTCAAGGACTGCCTGGGAGACGGGGTCAACTGCAGCCTCTGCCTCCGTGGGTTGCGCAGCGACGTGCACGCTGCTGAGTGATGCGGCAACGACGAAGGTCGCCACGAGGGCTACAGGGTAAGAAGGCACACTCCACCAGTCCGGTGTCGTCAGCTGCGCAGGGCGCACTCTGGATCCGTGCGAAGACACGGATCGTCTCGCAGCTCGACTCGAGGGAGTAGAGCGGGACGACGCTCCCACACCGAGTCTTCTCAAACAAGCGATTCTGAGAAAAATCTGAGAAAATCGTTGCGCACGTCCCAGGGTGGCTCCTACGTCGCCGGACGAACAATGGCATCAGGGATCAGGCTGGGGCCAGCTCACCGGACTTTCCTCGATCTGCCGGTCAGAAGCTCACCCCTCCAGACGAGCTGGCAACGCCGCGTAGCCGCGCAGGATCCTCGTCGAGCGTCGCTCGGCGCCGGGCTGGAGGGTCAGGTTCGGGTAGCGGGTGAGGAGGGTGCGCAGCCCGACCTCGCCCTCCATGCGCGCGAGGGCGGCGCCCAGGCAGTAGTGGCGGCCGGAGGAGAACGACACGTGCTGGTCGGCGTTCTCGCGGCTGACGTCGAAGCGCTGCGGGTCGGCGAACACGTCGGGGTCGCGGTTGGCGCCCGCGAGCAGGGTCGTGACGACGGAGCCGCGCGGAACCTCGCGTCCGCCGAGCACCGTGTCGTTGACGACGCTGCGGCCGGTTAGGAGCACGGGCGGGTCGTAGCGCAGCACCTCGTCGACCGCGCGCGACCACAGGTCCGGCTTCTCCTGGAGGAGCTCGAGCTGCTCGGGGTGCTGGCGCAGCAGCGCGATGCCGTTGCCGAGCAGGTTGACCGTCGTCTCGAAGCCGGCGGCCAGCACGAGCCCGGCGGTCGCCTTGAGCTCGAGCTCAGTCAGCTCGACACCGTCGTCGTCCTGCGCGAGCACGAGCTGGCTGAGGAGGTCGTCGCCCGGGTCGCGGCGGACGGCGGCGATGTGGCCGTCGAGCCAGCGCTCGAACGCGCGCAGGGACCGTTCGACGGTGCGGAACCGTCCGAGCGGCAGCCCGAGGTCGAGACTGGGCGCGGCCCCCTCGCCGAACTCGAGCACCTTGTCGCGCTGGTCGTGCGGGACCCCGAGGATCTCCGCGATGACCGTGACCGGCAGGAGCGCGCAGTAGCGCTCGACGAGGTCGACGGTCCCGTCGTCGCTGCTGGCGAGGTCGTCGAGCAGCTGGTCGGCGATGTCCTGGGTCCGGTCCTGCAGTCCACGCACCGCCTTCACGGAGAAGACGCGCGTCACGAGCTTGCGGTACCGGGTGTGCTCGGGCGGCTCGACGGACAGCAGCGACGGCGGCGTCAGCGGTCCGATGGGGGTGCTGCTGTCGGCCCACCGACGCACGGGGCCGAGCAGCCCGCCCGTGCCGAAGTCGACGCCGGCGTGCACGTCGGGGCTGCCGAGCACCTCCTTGACGACCGGGTGCGTGGCCGTGACGTACGCGAAGGCGCTCTTGTGCAGAGCCCCGCTCGCACGGACCTCCTCGAAGAGGTCGAGCGGCAGGCCTCCCCCGGCCTGGCTGTCGCTGCCGGTCGAGGTCGCCATGATCAGCCGGGCCTGCAGGTCGCCGCGACGCGCCCCGGCCTGGATCCCGACGCGCGGCAGCGCATGGTTGAGTCCCCAGCGCGTCAGCGACGCCGCCTCGTCGAGGATCTGCACGATGGACCTCCGATGCTCGGTTGAGCCCAGTATCAAGCACGGTCCGCGCTCGTGCGGGCCGTCTCGTGTCCTGACAGTGACCTCGACCCACGGGACACGCACCGTGTCGTGCTCACCACGGCATCTCCCGACCGACGCTGATCGTGCGCTCGCGCGGCAGCCGCAGGACGTCGACCGGGTCCGGGCTGAGGCGCACGAGCGTCAGGAAGATCCGCTGGCGCCAGCGCGGCATGCCCGACCGCGGGCTGAACTTCACGACCGGCACGGAGGTGAAGTAGATCGCGCGGTCGAGGTCGACGTGGTCGAGCTCGCCCTCCGCGAGCGGGATGGCTTGCTCCAGCACCGCGAGGAGGTCGGGCCTCTCGCGGTAGCCGAACGTCGCGTGCACGTGCACGATGCCGTCGGTCGGGTCGTCCAGGACGTCGACGACGACGCGCTCGTCGTGCCGGACCGCGGGCACGTCCACGGACTCCCAGCTGAGCAGGACGGTCGTGGTGTGCAGGACGTGGTTGAGGTCGAGCATCGCGTCGAGCGCGATCGGCACGACGCCCGGCCCACGGGTCAGGTAGACGGCCGTCCCCGGCACGCGGGCGAGTCCCGCCTCCGTCGCGCGGATGCGGGGCACGAGGTCCTCGACCGGTCCCTCAGCGTCGGCGCGCGCGGCCTCGATGCGCCGCTGACCGGCCCGCCACGTCGTCATCGTCAGGACGAGGATCGCGCCCATGCCGAGCGGGAGCCAGCCCCCGGACCGGACCTTCGGCAGGTTCGCCGCGAGGAAGACGAGCTCGACGACGAGGATGGCCGCGCCCACCAGGAACCCCGGCGACACGCTGCCGTCGCGCCGCCAGCGGTAGGTGAGGTAGAGCAGCGTCGTCACGGTGATCGTCGACGTGACGGCGACCCCGTAGGCCGACGCCAGCGACGCCGAGCTGCGGAAGATGAGGACGACCGCCAGGACGGCGAGGCCGAGCGTCCAGTTCACGGCCGGCAGGTAGATCTGCCGCGCCTGTCGTCGCGAGGTGTGGGTCGTCCGCAGGTGCGGCAGGAAGCCGAGCCGCGACGCCTGGTGGACGACGCTGAACGCGCCGGAGATGACCGCCTGCGACGCGATGATCGTGGCCAGCGTCGCCACGACCACCATCGGCAGCCGCGCCCAGCCCGGCACGATGGCGAAGAACGGGTTGCCCACGGCCGTCGACGAGCCGGCGACCGCTGCCGCCTGTCCGAGGTAGCTGAGCACGAGTGCCGGGAGGACGACGAACACCCACGCCCTCGCGATGGCCTGGCGGCCGAAGTGCCCGAGGTCGGCGTACAACGCCTCCGCGCCCGTGACCGCCAGGACGACGGATCCGAGCGACAGGAAGGCGATCAACGGCTCGTCGCGGAAGTACAGGAAGATCCAGTGCGGCGAGAGCGCCTCGAGCGCCGAGGGCTCCTTCGCGACGGCGAGCGCTCCCCAGAGCGCCGTGGAGGCGAACCACACGACCATGACGGGCCCGAACAGCCTGCCGATCCTGCCGGTGCCGAACCGCTGGATCACGAACAGGCCGACGAGGACGGCGAACGCGAACGGCACGACCACGTGCGACCACGACGGGTTGAGCAGCTCGAGCCCCTCGGCGGCCGAGAGCACCGAGATCGCCGGGGTGATCACGCTGTCGCCGAGGAACATCGCCGCGCCGAAGACCCCGAGCAGGCTCACCACGGCCAGCACCCGACCTGGCGCCAGCCGCTGGCGCAGCAGCCCGACCAGCGCGAGCAGACCACCCTCGCCGTCGTTGTCGGCACGGAGGAGCAGGCGCACGTAGAGCACCGTCACGATCAGCATCATCGACCAGACGATGGTCGAGACCATGCCGTAGACGAGCGGCCGCGCGACGGCGTCGCCTCGCGACGTGTCCGCCTGGAGCACCGCGCTCATCGCGTACAACGTGCTCGTGCCGATGTCGCCGAAGACGATGCCCACCGCACCCAGCACCATGAACGGTCCACCGGAAGGCCGTCCTGCACTCCGCTCTGTCACGGGCTCGAGCGTATGCCGCTCGGCGACGTCCGCAGGGGAATGCGGCGTACCGCCGCCAAGGAAGGATGCACGGAGCGCCCCGCGACGAGCGCGTCCTGATCGTCACTCGGGCGCGACAGGCCGGAAACGACAGAACCCGCGCCCTCGAGGGGCGCGGGTTCTGTCGGGCTTCTTCGTGGTGGTCCTGAGTCGAGCCAATCTCAACGTCCCGACCGCGAACGAGTGCCTTCCGTCCGTCTTGCCGCGGTGCTCCGGGACGGGACCGCACGTTCGCCTCGCGCCGGCACTACGAGAGCTCGCTGCCGCCTAGTCGAGCGCGAACGTGGCTGCGAAAGTTGGTCATCGAGACGCCGTAGGGGTCGATCTTGCCCGTGGCGCTGGTCGCGAGATGTCCGTTGACGTGGGTTTCGTCGCGCCCAGAACGGTGCAAGATCATCACGCTGCGGCGCATGTGTGCTCGTGACCGGCACTCTCATGAACACCCATTGGGCGAAGGCCACGGCTGAGCACACAGCCAGCCGCTTCGCTCCAGACCAGGCCGTACAGCAAACAACAGCACGACTCGAAGGTGCCGCGGGTCACCGCACAACAGCACTTTGCATCAGACGAGCGAGTCGTAGGGCGGTCCCGAGGTGAACCGGACCCAAGCCCGCACCACCCCGACAGCGAGCGCGGCTGCGGCCGCAAAAACTACCCGTGACGTCACAGTGAGCCCCCGTTCGTGTACGACTTCGTTTACCCCACGAGAGCAGTCGCACACCTCCCCCAACGCGGGGATGAGGGAGCACCCAAAGCAGTAGGGACTGCAACCGCCCCCTCGTCTCATAGGTGGGATCCAGATTCGCTTCCCCCACCTGCCCGTGTGGCGAACGCGTCTACTCACACCGGGCGGATGGGGCCTGCGCCTCACGCTGCCGTTTGGTTCTTGGCGGCGCGATGCGTAGGTTGTGAACAAGTTGTGTTCTTGTCGAAGGTCTTCTTCGCCCTGAGCCCGCCACGGCGAAGACCGGAGCTACCGGAGTCGTCGAGAGGGGGCACGATCATGCCCAACATTCATCGTCTGCCGATGCCGCTCCAGGAGATGTACGAGTGGCAGCACCAAGGGGCGTGCGCGAACATCGACCCCGCACAGTTCTTCTCCCCCGATGCTGAACGTGGAGTCCAGAAGGAGCGCCGGGAGGAAGCAGCCAAGGTCATCTGTCAGGACTGCCCGGTCATCATCAGATGTCGGGACCACGCTCTGAGCGTTCAGGAGCCCTACGGAGTCTGGGGCGGCCTCAGCGAATCGGATCGTCGCGAGATCCTGGCAACCACGCCGAAGCGGTAGAGGCACCCCGGCGAGACGTCGAGCGGACTGAAGAGACCTGACGATCTCCGAGCCGGCGCCCGTGTCGTCGACGGCAGACCCGGCGGGCTCCGGGGCCGGAGGCCAACTCGTCCTGCACCCGATCGAGGACCCTGGATCGAGCGGACCTACCACCGCCGCCGCAGACAAGCCGTCCTCGGCCGATTGACCCCCATCGAGTGGCAGACCATCATGAACCAGACCGTCGCCCTGGCGGCCTAGCCCCGACTGTCACCTATCGGTGCAGCAGTCCCTTTCGACTTCTGGCTAAAAGGATCCGCTGCCAGGTCGCGATCTGCGAGTTTGCTCCCCGACTTCTGCTGAATGAAGGCAGTCACGGACTTGGCTGCCACCTCGACAGCCGCCGCGTGCTTACCGGCAGCCCAGAACGGCGCACGGTTAGCCTCAGCGACTCGCTCCGCAAGTTGCTCATCGTCGCTCGGCGCATCAACTCCGACCACTTGAGCCGGTTCGTCCGCTCGGAGCTCAACGGCTACGACGCCGAAGCAACCTTGCCGGAGGCGCGGGTTCCTGCTGGTCTCAAGGTGAGCGTCCGGTTCGATGGTCCGGGCGGAGCTGTTGACTACGTTCACGTCGGCCAGTTGGAGCTTCCCAAGCCTCTCGCCGGTGTGCTCAGCGACAACGGATTCAGAGAGCCGCTCGCCGAGCTTGAGGCACTGGCCAACAACGACGCCGACAGTGACCCCCGCCTCGAGTTGCCCTACTACTGGGTGCACCTGTACCGAGAGCACGCGGCGAAGAACGAGGTCCCCCACATCAAGTTCATGGTCGCGAACAGAGCCTTCATCCGTATGCCTCGCACGATTCTTCAGGGTGTTCTCGATCGTGTCCGAACGCAGGCCTTGGACCTTTCGCTGGACATCGAGCAAGTCGCAGCTGATGCCGGCGAGCCTTCAGGTCCCACGGTCCAGGACAAGCCCGAACTCGCCGAGGTCGTCGACCGGTACATTCTCGTCAATGCGGCCGCCGGCTCCACCGTAACCATCGGAAACGACGCGACGGTGGCTTCGGGTCTACGGCCGTCCGTCTGAAGGCCGGCGACGTTGATGGACTCATTGCGGCTGTCGCCGGTCAAATCTCCGAGGACGCCGCGCTCGACTTGCGCACAGCTCTCGAGGCTGACGGCGGCCAACCCGGCGAGAACACCGCCGGCATCCTCGATCGCGTTAAGTCGGGGGCCTACACGCTGGCCGCTGGGATGACTGCGAGCGGTGCGTACGAGGGGCTGGTCGCGCTTCTCGGGCAGGTATTCACGTCGCAGAGTCCATCAACATCGCATCTACGTGAGTGACGGGCTTCCGTCCGCCGGCCGAACATGACGAAGGTCCAAAGTCTCTACAAGCGGGACCGGAGTCCCTCGTAGATCTCGCGGGCGGTGGTCTCCTCGACCAGCCGGAGATCCATTCATGCCGCTGCTCGACGTCCACCAAGCCGTCAGGGTGTCCGCCGTCATCGAAGGACGAGCGGACGCTTACGCGATCCGTTCGGGCTGCTCACGAGTCGCGGTCATCGAACAACGACAGTGAAGCAGGTCAAACGCCCGGCACGATCATGCAACGTGACCTTCGTCCGACCGGGTGCGAGCGCCACCAGCCCGGGGTTGAAGGCAACGCCGTCACGCCACTCGCCACGCACCGACTCGAGCATCTGCTGGTCACCCACGTGAGCCCACCACCCACCAGGGTCGTGCTCGACAGCGATGACCATCGAGGAACCGACCGCGAGGTCGATCGTCGCGCCCTCCAGCTCCTCCGGGTGGTAGAGGAGTGGAGGGCACGAGGCGGCGTCCTCAGGCACGATGAAGATCGAGGGCCGGACCGCTGGTCGGCGTGCCGTGCTGGATGACCTCCCAGGTGCGAGCTTTCGGGTCCTTGCCGAACAAGGTCGGCACCGACGGGAAGAATCCCTCCCCCATGCCCGAGGAGCTCGGCCCCCACGACCAGACCATCTCGTCGTCGAAAGCCGTGTGCATGCTCGGCACTCGCTCGATCGTCGAGCGAGCCGTGAAGCCGTCCCTCAAGGGGTTGTGGCGGTTCTTCGAGAGCGCGTGATACGTCCGTCCGTCGATCTTCACGGTCCTCTTGGCGTTGAGGATGGTCACGCCAATTGCGCCGTTCTTGGCCTGCCGATCGACCTTGACGACCACCGGCGCGTCGGCCTCTCCGTAGGAGCCTCCCGAGTAGGTGGAGATCTTGCCGACCCAGGTGCGGCCGGCGAACTCATGCTGCAGCAGCGCGTTCTCGCTGACGCGCAGCTCGGGCGTCAACGACGTGACCTTGCCGTCGGTCACGACAGCCTGGTAGACCGTCGAGGCGTAGGCGTGGTTGCGACCCAGCTTGTCGGTGACGGACGACGACATCGGTAGGGCGCGGCCGTCAGCGGTGATGAACCGCTGGCCGCCTCGGGCGACGCCGCCCCACGGGTGCTGCTTGTCGGTCTTGGGCAGATGCAGGCCACGCTCACCGGAGTAGAGCTTGGTGCAGACGGTCTTGGCGCCGTGGCCGGTGTGCTCGGCGCAGACGGTGGCTCCGTCGGAGGTGGCGGCGCTGCTGCTGCAAGCGGGGAGGAGCGCGGCACCGAAGGCGACGGCGGCGATGATGATCGATCGGCGTGAACGGGTGGAAGTCATGCCAGCGACGCTAGAAGCGTCGACGGCACGTCCAGCGAAATGTCACGAGTTCGATGCATTTTCGTGACAGGTGTTAGCCAGCGACTCCTCACCCCAGCGCAGCTCGACTCGACCACCGCCGGTGACCGGATCGTTACCCACCACAAGCTGGGCGCCGAGCACCTCCGCCTGACCGATCGCGATCGACAGACCGAGCCCCGTCCCTCGCCCCGACGTGACAAACCTGTCAGTTGCCGTCGACAGCAGGTCCCCCACGAAGCCATCACCGTGGTCGACCACCGCAATGCCCGAAACGCTGACCTCGAGGAGCACCGGCCCGCAACCGTGCACCTGGGCGTTGTCCACGAGGTTGGCCACGACTCGGCGCAGCCGCCGGGGGTCGGTGCGAACGTGCGCGGCACCGATGACCTCCGCGTCCACCTCGCGCTCCCGCACCAGGGTCGCGCAAAGGGCAGCGACGTCGACGTCCTCGACCTGTGCACGCTCCGCGCCCGAGTCGAGCCGGGAGACTTCGAGAAGGTCCTCGACGAGCCGGCTCAAGGCGCGGCTCTGGCGCTTCACCATCGCCGAGACGTCATCGTCGGGCAGCAAGTGGGACGCCGTCACCAGGCCGGTCACCGGCGTGCGCAGCTCGTGCGCCACGTCCGCCGAGAACCGTCGCTCCCGCTCGATCCGCTCGGCCACCTTGGCGGCCATGTCGTCAACCACTCGCCCGAGCTGGGCGACCTCGTCCCGACCTCGCAGGTGCGTGCGAGCGGCCAGATCTCCCTCCGCGATCCTGCGGGCCACCGCAGCTGCCCGGTGCAGTCTGCGACTGAGGGCCGTCGCCGCGGCGTAGCCGACCAGCCCGGACAGCACGACGATGAACGACGACGACACGAGCAGCGTCCTGCGCAGGTCCGCCAGCGCGCGTCGGTCGGTGCGACCCGACGCGAAGACCTCGATGGTGGTGGTACCGCCGCTTGGTTCCTCGACCGTCGCCTCCGCCCTCACTCCCTGACCGCGCCCAGCCTCGCTGGGACCGGGAGTGCCGGGGGTTCCTGTCATGGGCGGCCCACCCGACACGATCCGGGCGTCCCGGGGCAGAGAGTCGCCCCGCGAGTATGCCGCTGCTGCGCTCCTGGCGCGCTCGGCGGCGTCGGCGCGAAGGTCGCTCTGGCGACGTGACTCGCTCGCGCTGTAGACCACGAGGCTGATGACCGTGACGACCACGACGGCGACCAGCACGAAGACTGCCGTCAACCGGGCTCGCATGCTCCTCACGTGCGGACCGCCCGGTACCCGACACCCCACACGGTCTCGATCGCGTCCTGGCCGATCTTCGCGCGCAGCCGCTGCACGTGGACGTCGACCAGACGGGTGTCCCCGTCCCACTCGTAGTCCCAGACCGCCGCGAGCAGGTCCCGGCGACTACGGACCTCGCCGGCGTGGCGCGCCAGCTCCACGATGAGACGGAACTCAGTGGGAGTCACAGCGAGACGTTCGCCGTCGCGTCGCACCTCCATCGCGTCGACGTCCACGAAACAGCCCCCGAGCCAGAGCTGCCCTTCCCGGGCCCGGGTCCCTGTACGTCGAAGCACCGACCGCAGCCGGGCGAGCAGCACCTCCGGCACGAACGGCTTCTCCACGTAGTCGTCCGCCCCGGCCTCGAGACCGGCGACGACGTCCGCCGGAGTCGTGCGTGCGGTGAGCATCACGACGGGCACGATGCTGTCGCTTCGGATGGTCCGGCACACGGCGACGCCATCGAGGCCGGGCAGCATCACGTCCAGCAGCACGAGGTCGGGGCGTCTTTCAAAGAACGCTGCGAGTCCGGCCGGACCAGCCCCTGCGGTCCGCACCGTGTAACCCTCACGTTCCAAGGTCAGCTGGAGTCCGGTGCGGATCGTCTCGTCGTCTTCAACCAGCAACACGTCCACCGCGCCAGTATGAATGGCAGTGGCTGACAGGGGACGTCAGGAAGTCGCCGATGCGCGCGCCGCCGTCACCTGTCATGATCCCGACCTCGTCCTGGCCGGAGATGTGCATGTCGGGCTTTTCGCAGTGATGTGGGGCATAGCGAGAGTCAACTGAGGCGGCGCAGTGCGGACCGTGCCGCCACATGACCGCCTACTCCGTGGGCACCGGCGCCCGGAGGGACCGCTGCGGAGCAGAGGTACACGCCGGGAGCTCCGGTGGCGTAGGGATCGAGCCGTTTGCGGGGGCCGAGCAGCAGCTGCGTTGGCGTCTTCAGGCCCGTCACGATGTCGCCGCCGACGAAGTTCGGATTGCAGCGCTCGATGTCGCGGGCCGACCGGGCGGCGACCGCGACGATTCGAGCGCGTGAGCCCGGCGCGAACCGCTCTACCTGGCGCAGGATCGCCTCGGTCGCGTCGCCCGTGTATCCCTCCGGGACGTGTGCGTAGCAGTCGACGGGAACCAGGCCGTCGCGTCCGCAGGCAGGGTCGGCAACGTGCTGCTGACCCAGGAGGACGAAAGGCCGCTCGGGCATCTGCCCCCGGCTCACCAGGCGCTCGGCCAACGCCGTCTCCGCGTAGCTTCCCGATACGTGCACCGTGCCCGCCCGTCGCGCCGGCCGGTACGCCCACGGCAGCCCGCCCTCGACCGCGAGCGCGAGCTGGAACGCCGCTGGGCCGTGCCGGAAGCGTTGGTAGGCCCGGCGAGTGGCGTCGGGCAGCACGTGCGCGCCGATGCGCGCCGCGACGGAGGGCGCGGTGTCGAGCATGGTGACGTCGGCTGGCCCTAGGTGTGATGTCCAGGGACGTTGTTTCCGGTTGAGGTGACGGTGAAGGCCTCCCGTGGTGAGAGTGGAGCTGTCTAGGAACCGCTTCTCACACGCAGGAGGCCTTCGTGTCCCACGCTAACGCTGCTCTGACCCCGCGCGCCCGGTTGAGGCTCGCGAAGCTGATTGTCGAGGATCATTGGTCGCCGACCGTCGCGGCGAAGATGTTCATGGTCTCGGTACCGACCGCCCGGAAATGGGCCGTGAGGTTCCAAGCGGAAGGGGCCGCGGGGATGGTCGACCGTTCGAGCCGGCCGAAGACCTGTCCGCGCCGCACGCCCGAGCAGGTGAAGCAGCAGATCGTGCGGCTGCGTTGGCGCCGACGTCTCGGTCCGGTCCAGATCGCAGGCGAGCTCGGCCTCGCGCCGTCAACGGTCCACGCCGTGCTGGTCCGTTGCCGGTTGAATCGGCTGAGCCACATCGACCGGGTCAGCGGGGAGCCCATCCGACGTTATGAGCACCCGCATCCGGGGTCGTTGATCCACGTCGACGTCACCAAGTTCGGGCAGATTCCCGACGGCGGCGGGCACCGGTTCGTCGGTCGGCAACAGGGCGCACACAACAAGCAGACCACCCCCGGGCTGCCGCGCGGAGCCGACTACAAGGCCCGGACGGGCACCGCGTTCCTGCACACCGTGATCGACGACCACTCCCGCGTCGCCTATGTCGAGATCCACGCTGATGAGAAGGCCGCGACAGCGGTCGGGGTGCTGCGACGCGCCGTTGCTTGGTTCGCTGACCACGGCGTCACCGTTGAACGAGTGCTGTCCGACAACGGCAGCTGCTACCGCTCTCACGCCTGGACTGCAGCCTGCACCGAGCTCGAGATCGTGCCGAAGAAGACCCGGCCATACCGGCCCCAGACCAACGGCAAGATCGAGCGGTTCCACCGCACCCTGGCCGACGGCTGGGCCTACGCCCGCTTCGACTCCTGCGAGAGCGAACGGCGAACAGCCCTACCGAACTGGATCCACTCCTACAATCACCACCGGACCCACTCCGCCATCGGCGGCCCACCCATCAGCAGGATCAACAACCTCCCTGGACATCACACCTAGAACGGGACGATTCCGAGGATTGCAACACCCAGGTGCCAGCGCGGGTCGCGTGATAAGTGGGCTGCCGCGCCGACCGCGACACCTCTGCGTTTCCCTCCCTTGAGCTCGGTTACACCATCACCACGACAGAGTGACTATCAGTCATCAATCCAGCGCGGTTCTTCTTTTTGTCCGGTATCCAGGCCGCCGTCTTCAAGCCAGACAATCTACTGAGAGTAGGCCACGATCTGCTCTCCAACAACGCAGGCAACGCGACTATAGCCGCGCTCCTGCAGATCGCTTTAGACGGACCACTCCTCATTCTGAACCTGCGCTGTCTCGAAGTTCTGCCACAGGCTTCTCTTCCGCGCGTTGTACTGAAGCACGATCTCAGCGCCTTCAAGCTCCATCCGGGCAGCTCTCTGAAACAAGACTTCGCCTGCTCGTGTCGTCGAGGGACGGACCTGCTTTAGGTAGAGGGAACCTTTTACGGGAACCAGGGCCTCTTGTCAAGGGTGGGCGTGGGTCCGGCGATCAGTCGCGCGGGTCTGGACGCAGCGGCGACGCCGTCGACGAGGCCCTCGAGAACTCGCTGCTGGCCCATAGTGCATCCTCTCCCCGCGCTGAAAGCAGGTGGAGACTCCGCGGGGGCGGACGAGCGGCTTCGAAGGAGCCTGGCCAGTGACTGGCGTCGACGGATTCTCAGGCAGCAAAGTTCAGTGGACGAGACCAAGAACGATCGCCTGACGCACCGCCTGGATGCGATTGGAGACCCGCAGCTTGGTGCGGATGTGCTCGACGTGGGTATCTACCGTGCGGCGGGAGATGACGAGAGTGTCAGCGATGGCCGCGTTGCTGTCGCCGTTGCACATCAACCGGAGAACTTCACGCTCGCGCTGGGTCAGACCGACATCGCCGGCAACGACGTAGGCAGTGACCTCGTCCTGGATTTGGTTTCGAGCATGGTCGAGAGCACAGAGCTGGGAATCGTCGAAGACGTGGATGCCTCGGAACATCAGGTGAAGGCTGCCCACCACGCGTTCACTGGTCATGAGCGCGAAGGACATGCCCTGGGTGACGTCGTCTCCGTTGAGGTATTCGCGGCTGTATTCGGTCTCGGCGAACCATGGGACGCGTGTCCAGTCGTAGATTTCCTGGGGTGCGGCGAGCACTTGAGCGAAGTACTTGTGCTTGGGGATGAACTCGTTGAGGCCGTGCTGGGCCATGGCTGTGCTCATGGCGTACGAACGGACAACTTGGTCGAGGGCGCGCTGCTGCGGTCGACTCGTCAATGCCATGCGCATGTAGGGCGCTTCACGTTGCAGATCGAGCAGAGCTTCGGTGACCCGGTCATTAGCTCGCGAAGGTACGAGGTAGTCGCGGAGGTGAGGCGTCTCTGGGAGGCCATCGGCGGGTTCCACGGGGACATCCGATCACGCCGCGTGAGCAGAGGGAAGAGACGAAGGACTTTTGTCGTGCGCCGAAATCGAGCGTCGCCCGCGAGTGGGGTCTTGGAGGCCGGACGCTAATCCTCGAGTAGGCCGAGCTGTCGTCCGAAGAGGATGGCGCTTTGCAGGTCCTTGACTCCCATCTTGGCGTACAGCGATACCCGTTGCTTCTTCACGGTGTTCACGGAGACAGACAGATGCTTGGCGACCTCCGAGAGCGAGCGATGTTTGGCTGACTTTCTCAGTACCTCGAGCTCGCGAGGTGTCAGGACCACCAGGGCATGGCTGGACGTCTGGCGGGGGCCCAAGATGTCTCGTGCGCGGAGCGCTGCGCTGGGCGGATGGGGATCGAGTTGTAGCAGCGCTTCAAGGTCCTGATGAGGAATCGCAGCGTAGGTGCTCGGCAGACTCAGTCTCTCTACGTCAGCGTGCGTTGTCGCCAGCGCGCGGCGGGCCTCATCGACCCGCCCGCACCTCAAGGCCGCAGCGGCCTGCACGAGCAGCAGGACTACCCTCTCCCTCGCTGGTGTTTCGGGCGCTCGAGACGCCACTTCTGCGATCGCACGACTCTGGTGTTCGGCACCGGACAGAAGATGCAGTAGAGCGTCAGAGGTCGCGTGCCGGCTTCGTGGGTGGACGGTCGCCTCGAGCTTCGTCATTGCTCGCGTGAGTTGCCCTGCGTCGAGGAGTAGCCGCAGGACGCAGCTTTCGAGCAGGTAACTCTCTTCGGTGACGTCGTTCGTCTGCTTCCCGCGCAGGGAGATCCCGTCGTACACCTCGAGCACGGCTGCTTCCGGATCGCCGTACAGTGACGCGTGGCGCGCGAGGGCGAGCGTTGCGAGCGGCCACAAGTCGCTGAGGATCGGGACTGAGCGCAGCGCTGGCGCCTGCGCCTCGAAGCTCTCCTCGTCGAGCAGGTCCAGTGCAGTCATGCCCCTTGCGATACGGGCCGGCAAGCCAGCCCACTCCCCGAGCCATCCCGTCAGTGACGGGCAGTTCTTCTCGAAGTCGAGCCAGCGTGCCGTCTCCTGTCGCGCAGCCAGTAGTGAGGATGCGAGAGCCGCCTGACCTGCGGCGCAGCGGACGTGAGCGCGACAGTCGGCTCGTCCGGTTCCCCGAGCAATCGCGCGCTCCGACGCGGCGAGGGAAGCACTGAGGTCGCCAGCGATGAGGAGGGTTCGTCCGTGCTGGACCTCGAACCAGACGGCTGCGCTGAGGGCCGGCTTCTCCTCCGCGCGGGCGGCGGCTCCAGTGAGGTACCAGCGCGCGATGTCGAGCGCTCCGTCGATGTCTCCGTCGCGTCGGCGAGCGAAGATGGCTGCGCCGACGGCGGTAACGATGTCGTCGTGGTGCAGGGCTTTCAATGCTCTCGGAGCGATGTTGCGTCCAGCTTCGGCGTAGCGACGTGACAAGATCCCGCTGTCAAAGTTCGTGCTCGTACCACCGGCGACAGTCGTGGCGATCCTGAGCGCTGGCATCCGGCTGGTGACGTCCGCCGGAATGTTCGCGTAGGCGCGAGTGGTGGCCGTGGCGTGGTGCGCAAGGAGTTCCAGGCCTCGACTCACCCAGATGTCTCTGAGCAGTTTCCAGTTCAGCGACCTGCGGGCCTGGAGCGCCAGGCGCCCGAGGTCGACGGGCAGGCTTGAGGTGGGGTCTTCGCGGAGTCTCTGCGTCACGAAATCTCGGATGCGCGGGGGGCTGCCGGTGGCGCTGAGGCATCGCCGCACGGTCCGTGGAACGACCCAGTAGCCGGTTTCGCTGTCGGGCCGGTGGATGAGGAGAGATTGCTCTGTGAGTTGGCGCACCAAGCTCGACCAGTGCGGATCGGCCGGCAGCCCTATCTCACGAACTGCGAGGTCGAAGGTGGTCGCATCCACGCGGGACAGGAGGCTTGCGATGTTCAGGAGTTCCTGTTGTGGTGTCCCGGGCGCGGCAGCAGCGGTGATGCAGCGACGCACGAAGTCGACGGCCGGGCCGAGGACCAGCGGGGGGTCCCCGGCTGGGGTCGCGTCAAGGACCAGACGGGCGGGGAGCACCCACCCGCCGACTTCTTCCCGCAGACTGGCGAGCGTCGTCTCATCGACTCGGTGACCCCAGCACCTGGCCATCTCGGCCAGCTCGCTGGGGGTCGCCGCCAGATGTTCGCCGGTGATGAGGGATGTCTCCAGCCGGGCACGATCTGCTGCATCTACGAGACCGCTTCGCTCGCGGACAGCGATCGCAAGGTGGAGTTGCGGAGCCAGCGTCAGAGCCTCGATGAGTCCGCTGGTCTCGTCGTGAAAGGTAGGAGCATCGTCGACGATGAGGATGCATGGCCGACCTGACGCGGTCGCGAGGTCGGCGACTTCGTGAGCGGTCGCGTTCGAGTGCTCTGATGGTGCAGATCCCGTCAGCTCACTGAGCGCTTCAGCGACCAGCGCCATCAGTCCTTGTCCGGTCATCGCGCAGGTCCCGTCGAGCCACACCACCAGGGCTCCGCGTGCTCGCTGGCGGCCTGCCCAGCAGGCGAGCAGCGTCGTCACGCCAGAGCCTGGCGGACCATCGATGATGGTGATCGGCGCGAGCTGGTCGAGGCGATCGAGAAGGCGTTCGCGTCGAAGAAGTCGAGCGGAAAGGCGCGGCAGTCTCACCGTGGTGACCTGCTCCTTCCGCTCCATCGTCCTCGTCCTTCGGACGCCTTGAGGAGTGAACCTCGACCGCGCGGGCCGGAACCATCCGTAAGATGACGGATCTTTGTGGCTGCGATCTGGGCACCAGGCGCGCGGGGCAGCGAGATATCTGAGTGGTCGTCGCCGATCCTTCGTTCCCGCCGTGGGCCGACTCCTCTGGCAGGAAGTCGGCTCCTGCGGATGAGCGTGATCGCCATGGTGATCGCTTCAGATCAGGCCTGCTCGGACAGCCAGCCGGACCGCTTGCAGCCGGTTGGCCGCGTCGAGCTTGCACAGGATCCGACCGACGGTGGCCTTGACTGTGCTCTGCGACAGCTGGAGCGAGGCGGCGATCTGCTGGTTGGTGCCACCGGCGGCCATCCCGTGGAGGACGTCGAGCTCGCGGTCGTCCAGGCCGGCGTCTCCAGCCAGAACCGTCGAAACGACCTCGTTCTCGAGGGTCCTGCGGGCCCACTCGAGAGCGTGGAGGCCCCGGTCATCGAGTTCGGCGGCGATGCTGACGTGGAGAGACCCGACGACACGGTCTTCGTGCATGAACACGAACGTCATGCCTCGCTTGATGTTGTCGGAGCGCTTGACGCGGAGCGTCGTCTCGACGAACCAGGGGGCCTGGCCCCACTCCTCCCCCGCCATCGAGGACGGCGAAGGATCGAGATAGCGGCTACGCATCGTTGTCACCGTGTCGGGCGTTGCGAGCGTGTCTGAGTCCCCGTAGGCGAACCAGGCGAGATCAGGTCCCTCTGGCACGCGACGCACCGTCAACAGGGCGGTTGCCAGGGGTACGGCCGCCTTGAGGTCGAGGAGAGCATCGATGATGCGGGCGCGGGCGGTGAGAGAGCCGATCGTCGTCGTGGTGATCGGCGTATCGGTTGAGTTGACGAGCGCCCGGGCGGGCGGTACGGCCTCGAGGTGCCGGCCGGTCGTGGGGTGTGTCATGGCGTCCTTCGTGGTGGTGTCGTCGGGCCCGGACCGCACCGGCCAAGGTCGCCCGGGCCCGACGAGCACGCGGGAAGCGGGCCATGACCTCGGAAATCACGGCCCGCTTCCCGTCTTCTTGTGCACTTACCGCTCGAGGTGTCCCTCGGTCACGGTGTCCTCCTCGCGGCGCCGGCGGGAGACCAGCGCCGAGCCGATCGCCAGGAGCGCAAGGCCCAAGGGCACTGCTCCCATGGCGACGCCAGCTCCGGTGTTCGGAAGGAATCCACCTCCACCGTCGATCGGGTTGGTGGTGCACAAGTCGTCTCCCGGCTCGCACGTGGGAGACGGCGTCTCGCCCGCGCGGGTCAGGAAGTTGTCGAGCCGGTGGTCGCCCTGCTGGCCGTAGGGCTTGACCTCCAGCACGTAGGTGATCGCGGCGCTCTGGCCAGGAGCCAGCTCGCCGGTGATCTTCAGGTCAGAGCCGTCGCGCCGGACCGTGAGCGCCTCGTCGCTGGACGTCGGTCCGGAGACCAGCGTCGCGTCGTCGAGGGCCTTGGCCATGTGGTCGACCTGCGAGACCTTGACGGGTCCCTTGCCGGCGTTGGTGAAGGACAGCGTGTACGTCAGACGCTGGCCGTCCTTGACCGTCGATCCATCGGCGGGATCCACCGACTTCTTGGCCACCAGATCACCGACCGGGTTCTGCGTGCAGGACGGGTCGCCCTCCTCGCAGTCCGGGTTCCTCGGCGTCGGGTCGTTGGGGCCGAGCAGGAAGTTGGCGAGCTGCTTGTCACCGAGCTCCTTCGCCGGCTTCACCTTAACCCGGTACGTGACCGTGACGCTCTGACCAGCGGACAACGTGCCGGTGATCGTGTACCGCGTCCCCTTCAGGGCCGAGGTCTTCAGCGTGTCATCGGACGCCTTCGGCTGGCTGACCACGGTCGCATCGTCGAGGACGTGCTTGAGGTCATCGACCGCGTTGACGGCGGCATTGCCCTTGCCGACGTTGATGAACGTCAGCGTGTAGGTGAGCGTCTCGCCCGGCTGCACGGTCGTACCGGTGGACGGGCTGACGCTCTTGCGCTGCTCAACCTGACCCACGGGGTTCTCCGTGCAAAGCGGGTCGTCGACCTCGCAGTCGCTCGGCGGCGGCTCATCACCCTCGACGAGGAAGTTGCCGAGCACGTCATCGCCGCGCTCGCCGTCGGGCTTGACGGTCACGGTGTAGGTGACCGTGACGGTGTCACCAGCGGCGACCGTCCCGTCGACGTCGAACTTCTCGTCCTGGATCGGCGTGACGGTCAGGTCGCTGCCGTCCTGCGCCGTCGGGCCGCTGGTGACGTCGGCGTCGTCGAGCACCTTGGTGAGGTAGTCGGTGTAGTCCACGTCGGCGGCGGCCTTCCCGTCGTTGTCGAACGTCAGCGTGTAGGTCAGCTCCTGTCCGGCCTTGACCGTGCTGCCGTCCTTCGGGTCGACGGACTTCGTGACCTCCAGGTCGGCACCCGGGACGACCACCCGATCACAGGGCAGGCCCGTGGTCGGATCGATCCCGTTGACGGCAGGGTTGCACTTCGGCGTGGGACCGGGCGGCGTGTCGCTACCGAACGCGACGTTCGTCAGGTCCTTGTCGCCGTTCTTCGTGGAGTCGTAGGTGACCTCGTAGGTGAGGGTCACCGACTCGCCGGACTTCAGGGCACCCTTCCAACTGATCCGCGGCTCGCTGTAGGTCGGCGCGGGTGTGCGGTCAGCTGCGATCGAATCCTCGTCGAGCGTCGCGTCGTCGAGCACGTTCGTCAGGTCATCGGTCACGTAGGCCGGCTTGCTCTGCGTGTAGTCGCCAGGACCACTGTTCGTGGCCACGACCGTGTACCGGACGACCTCGCCGTTCTTGGGCAGCTCGGTCTTGTCCGCGCTCTTCTCGATGGTGAGCTTCGGCAGCTTGAAGTCCTCGAGGTCACACGGGCCCCCGGTGACGGGATCGACGTTGTTCTCGCAGGTCGGAGGCTCCTGGTCGCAGCTCGGGTCGCTCTCGTCGCACTGGGGCTGCCAGGCGACGTTCTTCACGTCGCCGTCGCCGCCGGCCTTCAACGTGACCGAGTAGGTGATGGTCACCGACTCGTCGACCTTCAGCGGACCGGACCAGCGCAGGCGCGGCTCGTTGTACCGGGGACGGCTACCGCTGCTGGCGGTGGCGTCCTCGTTGTAGGTCGCGTCATCGAGCACACTCGTCAGGTCATCCTTCACGACGGCCGGGCTGGCGTTCGTGTAGTCGGCGTCGCCCACGTTGGTGGCGCGGATCGTGTAGGTGACCTAGTCGCCCACGCGGGTGCCGCTGGTGGCGTCGGAGGTCTTCTCGATCTGCAGCTTGGCGTCGCTGTAGAACTCGACCGAGGCGCAGTTCGGCAGGTCCATGCCAACGACGTCGGAGAAGTTCGCCGCGCAGTTGCGGTAGGTCACCGGGCTGGGCTCGGAGCCGGACGGCGACTTCGACGTGACGTCGACCGTGACGGTGCACGACTGCTGGCCCTCGGCCAGGACACCGTCAGTGATGCTGACGGTCCCGGTGCCCGGCGTGGCGTTGCGGGTGGCCTGGCAAGTGCCGCCGAGGTTCGGGTTGTCCGCGACGATCAGCCCGTCGGGCAGGTTGTCGGTGAACGCCCACCCGTTCTTCTCGCCCAGCTCGTTGGTGTTCGTGACGGTGAGCGTCAGCGTCGAGACGCCGTTGACCGGGACCCGCTGCGGCGAGAACGACTTGTCGAGCTGCGGCGTGACGTCGAGAACGCGGATGTTGTCGTACGCGCCATCGTTGCCGCCACCGAAGCCTTCTTCGTTGCGCATGACGATGCCGAGCGTCGTGCCCCGAACCAGGCGGTTGTTGTCGGCGACGAAGCGGCCGGCGCGCACCTCGATCGGCGTGCCGTTCTGGGTGACAGACTGGAAGGTTCGCGCTCGAGCATCGCTGCACGGGTCAATCGGGGAATCTGAGACGGCGAACTCCGCGCCAGCGTTGTTCTTCAGGTAGAAGCGCAGTTGCGGGTGTCGCGAAGTGCAGTTCTCCGCGCCGGCGTCGACCGAGAAGGTGACAAAGCGGTTGGCCGCCGGCAGCTGGATCGGCGAACGCGTCTCGAACTGCACCTCGTTGTCCCCTGTGCTCCCCGCAGTGTAGGAGGCGGCCGCGCCGTTCAGGTTGGCCTGCGCCGAGCTCTGGCCGTTCAACAGACCGATCGCGCGCGGGATGGCCGTCAGGAAGTCGTAGCCATCCTGCCCGGCGGCCTCGCTGTCATTCGTGCCGTTGCAGTCGCCCGGCAGTCGGCTGCTGCCGTGGTCGATGATGAAGCCGTTGCAGTTCCTTCGTGAAACCCAGAACGGGTCGGCCGTGTAGGTGGTGCCGCTGGCGCCGACGTAGTTGGTCAGCAGGATGTTGCTGTTGTTCGGCGCGTTGTCGAAGTCCTCGGTGAACAGCACACGCGGCGCGCTGGGGACACCCGGGTTGCCGGGCGCCGCGTACGCGGGTGTCGGACCGAACACGGTCGACGTCGCCACCAGCATGCCGACGAGCAGCGTGAAGACCGAGACGACGGACGCAACGGCAAGGGTGCGGTTGCGCAATCCTCCCGGACCTCGCGAGGGCGGCGGGGCCGCCAGGCTGAACCGATTCACGTGACTCTCCTTGTACTGCCGGACTTCCGGCGTAATTGCGCTCCTGACCGAGGGCGCAGTGAGTGGTTGCGAGGCCCACCCTGAGCGGCGAAGTTCCCGAACCTGCCCGTTCGAGAGGTTTTTGGTCACCACATTCATCCAGCTTTTGGTCCATCGATCGGATGTCCGCACCGCTCGATGGCGGCGAAGAGACGTCAGACGGAAACTTGTATCTATTTAGAAAGTAGTTGTATGGTCGACAGCATGGATGCACAGATGGATGCCTCGACACGTCTCGAGGCTGCAAACTCGATGACCGCGCGGGCACAGCTCCGCCACGGCTTGCCTCGCTGGTATGCCACCTGGAGCACCGCGGCGTTCGCCTGCGGCGCAGGTCTATCCCTAGCGGGTGCCGTCACCGGATGGTTCGTCCCGCTGCTGGGCTTCGTGGTGCTGAGCCTGAACGTCCTCACCTTCCTCGCCCTCTTCGCCGTCTGGCGGGCTCAGGGAGTCGTGCCACGGGAAGGCCGGCGAACTCGAACTCGCTACTGGATCGCGGCCCCTCCGCTGATCGTGCTCGCAGCAGGTCTGGGCATGTTCGCTCTCACGATCGGTGACGGAGTCAACGGATGGGTGACTGCGGCAGTTGTCGTTCCGTTCGCGATCGAGCACGCGCTCCGGCTGAAGTCCTGGACGCGACGGTGAGGAGCTCGAACGGGTCGCCAACCCCTCATGGTCAGCTCGATGAGGGCTTCAGCACACTCCCCCGCTTGAAGGTCGCAGCGTTCCTCGCCGGATGCGACGAGGCTGAGTTCGGCACCGTCGCCGCGCAGACCAGCACATCCGCGTCCGTGCTGTCGAAGGCAGCGACAGCGTTGGAGGACGCAGGCTATGTCCGCGTCCGGAAAGGTCACGTCGGGCGGCGTCCGCGAACGTGGCTGTGTCTGACCGAGGAGGGACGTGCCGCGTACAGCGCGCACCTGCGCGCGTTAGAAGACCTCACCGCTCTGGCACGGACTAGCACCGGCGCCACCCTGGAAGACTCCTGAAACACCAGTGCGGGATCACCGCTTGCGGGATTGTTTCCGGCCGCGTCCGTGCGCTTGCAGGGCAACGGTCCACGCGGCGACCGACTCGGGCCTGCTCCTGGACTACACGGGCCGCACCACCGACGCCTGCGAGTACGCGCAGGCACTCCAGCAGCAGGACCATGGCTACGACGTGCCGTTCCAGCCGCCACCGACGGTCGATGAGAACGCCATCGCCTCCCTGCTGAACTACACCAAGGCCGCAGGCCGCGCGCAGGCTGGATACGAGGATCCCGCCTCCCAACGGCTGCAGTGGTTCACGACCGGATCAGGGCGCGCCCTCGCCGGCGTCACCGAGAGCCTCGCGACGTTCCCCGTCGATCAGATCCAGAACTACACCGTCCGAGCCAAACCACTCGCCCCCGCGAGCGCCCAGGGCGAGAACTGCTTCTTCGTCGACGGAGTCGGCATCAACCCTCGAACACCCGACACCGCATCTGCACAGGCGCTGGCGCAGGTGATGACGTCCCTGCAGGTGCTCGGGCAGGGCTGCAGGGCCCGCACCGCAGACGAGAACCCCCAGTACCTGATCCCGGCACGCCAGTCCGTTCTCGACGACCTCGCCAACCAGTACCCCCTCTACAGCACCATCCGCACCATCGTCATGGGCTCCCCCCGCCACGCCTTCACCGTCGACGCGAGCGTGCGCGACTGGCTCACCGCACAAGGCGCGGTCATCCGAGACCAGCTCCTCGAGAACACCGTGCCCGAGAACGACACGATCGTCGTCAACGACCACCCCATCCACCCCTCGCTCGCCCACCTGCCCGTGAACCTGGCACGCAAGAGGTAGGAGCCGCCCCGCAGATGCGGCGCGAAGGGGCCACCATCACCCCGAGGGATCAGCCCGGCGAGAGCATCCGAGCGCTCGTCGCGCACCACCTCAGCGCGTCGTTCCCGGAGCGCGGCGAGCGCCACCGAGACGCTCCGCATCAAGAAGGACAGCTCACGACCGAGCAGCCAGCAACACTTCGCAGACTCACTGGCCCACACAGCATCAGTTCCGCTTGAAGCCGTCCAGTCCCGTGCACCGGTCGAGACAACCCAGGACCATCCTTGGTGCGTCGGACGAACGGAGCGGTCGCGGTGGCGGGCGACATCTCACCCGCCAAGCACTTCACGACGCGAACGCCCGAACAGTCCCCTGCCCGAGCAACGAAGGAACCCCCGACCCTCTCGGGGCCGGGGGTTCCTTCTCACTTCTTCCTGGTAGTGCTGGCGAAGGTCAATCTCAACACCCGAGGACAGGAGTTCGAACCTTCCGATCATCCCGATTCAGGCCCGAAATCTCAGCGTACTAGAGCGCGCCTGACCAACGGGCTACGCGCGCTGATCATCGCTTACTACGAGCAGGGCAATGTCAGCGCGCTTCAAACCGCGCAGCATTTCGGAGTCGGTAAGAGCACCGTGCTCCGAATCTTGCGCGACGGAGGCGCCCATGTTCGGCCACACGGGAAGCGGCTGACGTAGCTCATCAAACTCCCCCTCCGTTGAACTGCTAACGGCCCAGTGAGGCACTGACCCCGGGGCCTAGTCCGTCCACACGACGCCACGACAACTGCTCGATGCCGAAACCGAACTCGCCGCCGTAGAGGACCGCTACTCGTGCTCTCATGTCGATCGAGCCCTCAACTGCGAATCCGCGCGGATGAGATACCTCTCTGACAGACCAGCCGGACTCGAGTTCAGCCCCGTGCTCGAATTCAGCTCGGAAAGCGACTGATTGCCCTAGGTCGTACTCGACCAGAGTTAGTCCTTCATCGTCAGTCACGGCACCTTCGATCGGCATGAACTCACCGTCCCACCTGACGTCGATGATCTCGAACGAGGTCGGAGGCGTCCTGAAGCCGAGATCTTCGACGGTAGGAACGAGCTCGTCCTGAAAATCTGAGTTCAGGTACCAGTCATAGAACTCCGAGGTGCGACTCAAGCTAACCGCTGTGGCAAGATCCGTTACCGAGTTCCAGGGAAGCGAATCGATAAGCCAACTTGTGAAATCACGAACCAGCTCGACAGATCCGGGCAGCGGGTCGATCTCCGCATGCAACAGAGACGCGAGCTCACCGTCTTCGTCAGCGAAAGCCCTGTCCATAGAGACGAACGCAACGTCGTGACCGTTGCTCGCTAGATCGACAACGTCCGTCCAAATCAGGGCATCTCGATAGCCAGTCCCCTTCTCACTGAACGGGGGCGTGCGGGTAACGGCGCGCATTGCGAGATCGAAGTGAGAAACTGACGGCCAAGGAAGGACCGTGAATGACAACCGCTCATCAAACTGCTCCTCGACGTATTGGCGATAGTCGAGCGAGGATTCCGCCGTGGAGCCCATTGGGGCAAGCCCCAAACGCCGTCTCTCACGCTCGACCTGACGGGTAGACGCCTCGATCTTCTTAACTGCGCGGCCATGGCTGGCGACGAGTTCCTCAAACACGACCGCAGGAATGTAGACCTCAAATGTCGCCGTGTGGTGAAGGTGCTCAAATAACTGATACTTCAGGCCTCCAAGCATCCAATCGCGCGCCAGCTCGTTCGTATCGAGCACGATGGTCTTCACCGAACGTTCCTCCGTGTTGGGACGGGACCTGGTGGGCTACTCAAGGGATCGCACCGATGCTATGACGCGCATCGCGACATCCTCTGGCTTTTCGTGTTACCTAAATCGCATGACCGTCCATCCAGCCTTCGTGAGCTGGCTATTGGTGTCGGCATCTCGCGCTACGTTCTCCTCCAACTTGGCGGACCAGTACTCGCGATTGGCCCTGGCGAGGGTCCCGTGTTCCGGGCAAGAATGCCAGTAGCACCCGTCGATGAAGACGGCTGCGCGGTGGCGCGTAAAGGCAATATCGGCGGTTCGCCGCAGATGACTAAGCGGGCGATAGTTCACGCGATAGCGCAGGCCCGCAGCGTGGAGCAGTCGACGCACTGCCAGTTCCGGTGTGGTATCAGTCGGGCGATTCGCCTGCATCACTCTGCGACTCGCGGGAGTGGCAGCCCACGACGTTGAACGCCCCATCAGTCCATCTTTCCAGAACGCACATCAGATGCCAGATGCTGAGCGGCGAACTCTCGACAGCCGGCATCTGATGGGCTCCGGTACGTTTCGTTCAACAAGCCACCTGCTCGTGCCGCCCCGGCCAACGCGGGTCTCTCTGCGACGCGGTCGTCGAGGTGCCCGGTAGCCAAAGTTACGGTTCGACCGGAGGGGCATTTGTCGTATCTGGGCACGTCCCAGATGCGCCGAGTACTCGCCGATCAACTGGCACGGGCTCGATTGACCATCCGATTGACGCGATCGAGGTGGAAGAGTGACCGGCAAGAGCAGGCAGCTTCATCGCCTGAGCCTTGGCATCGTTCACTAGCTTGTCGCTGTAGCCGTGAGTTCGCCCCTTCGCCTCGACAACGACCGCAGTACCCGTGAGCCAGTCATAGCCAAGGAGGTCTGGTCGCGACTTCTTCGATGGCTTTCCGATGGCTCTCAAGTAGGTGTCGATGTGGACCAACGAAGACACGTTGAGCAACTGATGACAACTCAACTGGGCCTGCGCCATCCCGAGGAAGAAGCTGACCGCTGACTTCTCGCTCTGGTCGAGACGGTCATACGAGGTCGTGCGCACCCAAACGTTTCCGACGGGGCGAAGGCTCGCCTCCATGAGCGCAGATCGCCACGCCAGTTCTGCCAGCGGACGACCTCCCGCTCACCCCGAGGTTGCCGACACACCCACTGTGATCGCAGCCCGCTGAAGCATCGCTGGCGTAGCTCTAAAGCTCCTCTGCCTCACAACCGTCGCAAAAAAACTGCCGCATCTCACAGGGGATCCGCATGCCGCACGCTAGCCCTCGGCAGGGTGGCGCGTGCGAGCAACACAACTCTCGACGAAGAGTTCGGTAAGCGTCCGCGTGCTCTCCGCCCAGCCCCCGGCCCTACCGATGTCGAACGCGTTCGAAAATCCACCAGCCCAGCGCGACTGTGAACACTCCCGCGACGACGGCTCTGAGCGCAAACCAAACAGAACCTTGCAGGTCCGCCACAGATGCGATCAAGTTCAGCAGGACTGCGAACCCGAATGACCACCACAGAAGATTGCGGGCATTGGTCTCATTATCCATGAACTAGTCCTCAATCGCATCTTGCACAAACGCATACGGATTGAAGCAGGTGTTGAGATCATTCAAATCGTCCTTGAATGAATTATCCGTGTCTTGAACCGCGTTTGCAATATAGCAAACACCAGGTGCTCGCTTTGTTGCAAACTTGAGGAAACCGACCGGATTAGGGATGTCGAAATATCCAGAGGGGTCAGCCAAGTTGATAGGATCGCCGTTGCCATAATTGTAGGCCGCGATAGTTCGCGGATCCGCCAACCCTCCCGCTACTGGATCAGGTTGCGTGAAGTGACCGCGACCGTCGTAGTAGCGCGCGCCCAGCTTGTACGAACCAGCTGCACCGGAAGCGCGGTCATCCTGTTGCGCTGAAATCCATCGGAAGGGGTTCGCAGCTGCGGGTGTTCCGGTCAACGTCGTAGCCCCGTAGGGGGCGTACTTGTACGAGCCGACGCGTGAGCCTGAGTTGTTCATGAGCCAGGTGATGTTGCCGTTGGGCTCCGACGCTGCGTAGGTGAGGGTCGAGCCGACCTGGCTGGCGAGCAGGGTGCCATTGGTGTCGCGGATGTAGTACTCGTAGGTGCTGCCGCGCTTGATCCCGGTAACGCCGCGGCCTGAGTCATATTCGCGGTTGCCTGCGCTGGTCTGGCGCAGGTCGTTGCCCTGGTCGAGGTAGGTCTGGGCGTTGCCGTCGATCTGGTCGACCTGGTTGAGCTGGTTCACGGTGATTGGGTTGGCGCTCGTCCCCAGGCTGTTGCCGGCGTTGTCGGCGTTGATGGTGGTGTTGCCCGATGGGGTGCTGGGGCACCCTGCGGTCGAGCTCGACGGGCTTGCGCTGTCTCCGGCAGTACTGCCTTCCCAGCAGAGGATGCCTGCCTTGTTGTAGCCGTAGCGGGTGGTGGTGCTACCTGCGATCTCCTTGGTGATGTTGCTGATCTTGTCGTAGGTGTACTCGTAGTCGGTGCCGTTGGTGTCGGTCGCCTTGACGAGTCGCTGCTTGTCGTAGTCGTAGTCGATGGTGCCGGTCTGATTCGACGCAGCGCCCGTGCCGGTTGTCGTGCGCGACTGCATCTGCGGGGTGTCGAACATGGCGCTTCCACCACCGACGGGCACCGACACGGAGTAGTTGTAGGCGATCTTCGCTTGCTCGGTGCCGCCTGGGGTGAGCCAGCGCATCGACTTTGGTCGCCCGGATGTGGTGTAGTCGTAGGCGAACTTCACGATGGTGCTGCCAGACGATGCTGACGTCGGAGCGACCGAGGTGACTCGGCCGTCCTTGTCGGTCTCGAAGTCGAACCGGAACGTCGGGGTGGACTTGTAGTCGAGGACTCGGTAGAGGCTGTTGGCGCTGTCGTGATAAAAGACCATCTCGACCGAATCCGGTGCCCCAGTTACATAGGTCTGGTCGTAGACCATGTTGCCGACGCCGTCGTACGCCGAGGTAGAGAAGTCGAAGGTGTTCGCGTCGACGCCGACAGTCTTGCCTACGAGTCGGTTCATCCGGTCGTAGTAGAAGGCCGAGGTGCGCGACGTGGTCGTCATCGAGCGCTGCAGCAGGTTCTGCTCAGCGTCGTAGGTGTAGTCGATGCAGACGCCGAGGTTGAGGCTGCACGCGAGATCGTTGGTGTCGAACATCGCGCGCACGACATTGTCGTTGCGGTCGTACTGGTACTTGGTGACTTTTCCGCGGCCGTCCGTCGTCGTGTCAACACGGGCAGCGCCGTCGTAGGTGAAGCTCGTGCACAGCTTCCGCGAGGACCCAGTCGAGCAGTCACCGCCGGGCTTACGAACCGACTTCAACTGACCCTCCGAGCCCGCGATGTAGCCGGTGTCTCCGTCCGCCCAGTACGTGTAGATGGTCTTTTCGGCGTCGGTCGGTGAGTCCTGCGCATTGCCGTCCCAGGAGGAAGAGACGGTGCCGTTGTCCTTGTAGCGTCGCTCAAACTTTGCGTCAAAGCCGCTGCTAGAGGTCTTGCAGCCATTGCGCTGCGCACCGCTCGACGCGCTGGTTGCTGCCTCAGGTGTGATGCCGGTGTACGCAGTGGTGGTTCGACCCTTCGCGTCATACCCGTACTCGTTGCAGTCTCCCGAGGGCGACTGGGCGGCGGTCGGGAGGTAGGCGCCGCCTTCGGTGGTGCTGGGGGCGTTGTACTGCAGTCCCGCACTTGCTGCGTTCTCGCCGCTGCTGTTCTTCGGTTCGGTGACGCTCTCGAGGCGATCCTGCAGCGCGCCGCCGCTGTACTTGTTCACGGTCGTGGCGCCGGTCGCGCTGGTGAAGGTTTCAGGTGCATTGTCGGCGGTGTAGTCCTGGGACTTCATGTTGCCCTTGGGGTCGTAGACCCACGTCTTGCCCTTGCCAGTCGAGTCGTTGCGCTGACCGAAGCAGTAGGTGGTCGTGTTCGTTCGAGGGTCTTTCACGGTCGTCCAGAGCGATCCGTTGCCGTTGCATACCGTGGGCCGACTGGTCGGATAAGACCAAGTGAACATGTGCCAGGCAGCGTCTGCCGCGTCGTCGTCCCAGCGGTAGCGGACGGTCTGCACCTGTGCCTCGCCGCTGCTGTTGACCCCGTAGGTGATCTCGGTTTCGCCGGTGTTCGCTTTGCCGTCAGGCTTCGTGCGTGCCGGGCCGGTGATTCTTGAGAGCAGACCGCCGCTGGTGTAGGCGTAGGTCGTGGTCTTGTTCTCCGGATTCGTGAAACCGGTGAGGCGTCCGCTGCTGTCGTAGGCGTAGGCCCAGGTGCGCGCGCCACCGGAGCTCTGCGTGTAATTGGTGCTTTCCGTGATGGCCGTGATCGTATTGCCGCTGTACGTCACGTTCAGGACGTGACCGCCGCTGTCGGTGATCGTCGCCAGCTTCGGACGGTTGTTGATCGTCCCGTTGTAGCCGAAGGTGATCGCGTTGTCAGAGCGGTCGCGGATCTTCGTGAGGTAGGCGTTCCCGCTCGAGTCGACGAGATCGAAGTCAAACTTCTGACGTGACTTCCTGAAGGTCAACGTGAAGCCGGTGTCCGTCTCTTTGAGGTCCGAGCCGATACCGCCGATCGGTGTCGAGAAGTCCTTGAAGGCACTGTTAGTCGAGGTCGCGCTCTTGCGGACGAAAGACCCGAGAATCGTGCCGGAGGGACCGTTGTAGTCGAAGCGGACACCAGACTTCTTTCGCAACCAGACGTCAGGACCGATGCCCAGGTTCCAGCCCTTGCCGATCGACGTGTTCGTCACCGTCGCCTGTGAGTTGTAGGTGCGGGCGAGGTCGAGATTGAGGCCGACGCCATTCATCTTCCCGTCGGTGGCGGAAACGAGCAGATTGCCGTTGCGGTTGTTGACCGACAGCGAGGAGTAGCTGTTGAACGGGTGATCCGTCATCGAGTACCAGGATTGACTGCCGATCTCAGGGTCGTACGTGATCGAGAGAGTAGGAACGACTGAGGCACTGTCGCAGTAGGTAGCGCTCGAGACCCAGTCCGAGGAGCAGAACCGCTTCTGACGAGTCGCATCCTGCTCTTCGGTGGGCGTTACACCAGCATGGAGCTGGACGGACTGTCGATTGAGGGTGGCGCCGAAGGCCGACGAGGAGTCGGCGAAAGCGAAGTTGCCCGATCCAGCGTGCTTGCCTGACCAGCCATTGACCATCGACGTCACATCAATGGCTTGCGGGCCCGCTGCACAGCCGGACGAGGTTCCGTTCCGATTGAAGGTAGGGCTGATACGCCACCGGTTGTCAGTCGACTCGTTCGGCTTGTTAGACCATGTGATGTCCGAGACCGTCGAGTCTCCCGAGGTGGTGGGGGTGAAGACCGTCGTCTTGGCAGTGCAGCCAGCCGCGCTGAAGTACTGCTTGAGATTCAGCGTCGCTTTGGTGACATTGGTGCCGACGAACCGGTTGTAGCGGAACCAGATGATCGAACGGAATGCGCGCGATCCATCGTCCGAGCCCACTCGCAGGCCGGGGTCCGAGCTTCGCGGATCATCCGAAGCCTGGGTGGAGAAAACCCACGTGTCCCCCACCGGACTCACCGGCGCGATGTCGGGATCGATGACCACGGGGTACTGACGACCCTCGGCCTGCAACCACTCCATCGAGGGACGCAAGATCAGGACCTGGCCGCCATCCTCGGTCTCCAGGGAAGCATCGACATCGACAGGTGCAGCCGGGTCGCCGGCCTCGTCGACTTGCGCGTCCCACATCTTCAACGGGCGCGACTGCACCACCGTCTTCTCACCATCCTTGAACGACAAGACCTGGCCCACGAGGACAGGAGTCAGTCCCTCGCTCTTGAGCGGGAAGCGGTACTCCGGCGCAGAGTCCGGTGCACCGTCCAGCGTGAGGTGGGTGAAGAAACCCCCACTTCGCGTACCGGTCACCACAGCCACATCGGACGTCGGACTCTGCTCATCCGCTGATGACGAAGGCGAAGGAGTGGCAGACGCTTCCGGCGCGTCGCTCTGCACTCTGTACGAGGCGGTCGCGCCGTCGACGGTGGGCGCCGCCAGCTCTGCGTCGAAGCTCAGGCCGATCGAGCGACCCTTGCCGAGGTCGAGCCGCGTGAGCTCACCAGCGCCGTCTGCAGAGAACGACACATCGGCATCAGACACCTCAGGCTCCAGCCGCCCACCCTCAGGAGCGAGATCAGGATTCAGGGGCTGGAAGACCCCGTGGTCGGTCTCGGCGAAACGCGGTGCCTCGCTCGTCTCCTGGGTCATCGTCCCGTCAGGGTTGACGAACACCGTGCGGCGCTCGTCGCGCTCCGAGCGAATCTCGACACGCTTCTTCGTCTCCCGCGCCTTCGCCATCGCCTCCCCGACCTCTGAGGCATCGCCGAAGTCCTTGTTCTTCGAAGCCTGGCCCTCAGGAATGCGGAACTCGACCTTGTTGCCCTCCGGTTCGGCGATGGCCGGGCCACCGATCAGAGCACCGGCGGCAACCGCCGTCACCGTGGGCAGGAGCACAAAACGGGTAAGACGTCCACGCATACTGGGGACCCTCTACTTCAGGCCGCCGACGCACATCTCTGCTGATCTACGCCTCGCGGATGGTTCGTCTCGCTGAAGCACTCCCAGGCAGCCTCGAGGTTAGTCAGATCAGACCACACTTGCGCAAGGTTTGAACAGACTTCGCCAGATGAATCTTTAGGTTTCTCTCAGCAACGATGGTGAATTCGCTGCATCCGAACAGCTCATACGGTTCGAGCGCACTCCAGTGGTAAGGCGAAGGCCCCACGCCGGGAGTGGTCGGGCATCAGCTAACCCGCACCCATGGTTCGGAGAACTAATGCCCTCCCCCATGGCCGACGAGCCCGCTCGGCGCGTTCGCAGAGTTCGGCAATCACCCGCACAGCGTACGACGAGCCGCCGAAAAACGCGTCTCAAAGCCGGGCCTGCCTATTCAGTCGCTCGCGACCTCAGGACAGTACGAGTTCGAACTGACCCGTTAGTCCCAGGCCTGATCGGGTTTACGGGAGTTGTGCTGCTCGGTGTCCTGCTGTTCCTGGATGGTCGGATGCCACGACTCTTCTGGGGCGCTTCCAGGTGGGTCTGGTCTTCGCCGCAGCCTTCATCACCTGGTTGCAGACACAGAGCCTCTATGACATCGGCCGGCTCTGCCCTTACTGCATGGTCGTATGGGCAGCCGTTATCCCGCTTGTCGTCATCGGCAGCCGCGAAGCCGTCTCTCACCTCGCCCCCAGCTCGTCGCTCGGTCAGTTCCTGCGCAACTGGACGGCGCTCATCATCATGCTCTGGTACGTCGCGGTGGCGGCCGCGGTGTGGTTCAGGTTCGGCTCGACGCTCTGGGCGTAGCGACGCGAGGCGACTCGTCTTCGGGTGCGGCGCGCGGGGTAACGTGTCCAACGCTGATATGAACTGACCCCGAACACTTCGACCTGCACCTACCCACCGGACCGGCGGTCCACGGACGCAGCTCTTGCACCGGGTGTCGTTCTGGGGTGTTCGACCTCATCCGATGCGGAAATTGCGAGCGACCCTTGACAGGCGACGGGCCCCCGTCGTGGCGGATGACACTGCCGAGATGGCCGTGAGCGCGCTTCATCCGAGTGATGATGGCCTTGATCTCAGCGGGCTCCAGACCCATCGCCGCGGCGTCGGGCATCAGGCGTTCTCCACCGTCTCGAGGGCGCCGCGCAGACGAGTACGAGCATCGGCGGCGATCTCGCGCAGACCGGCAGAGGACTGAGGAACCATGGCGGTCATGGCCCGGGGGTCGAAGGCCTCGACGACGGTCCCTGCCCCGTCTGCGCGCACGACCACGTTGCACGGCAGGAGCGCCGCGATGGACGGGTCGGCTTGCATCGCGGCGTGCGCGAGCTGGGGACGACAGGCGCCGAGGATGACCTGCGGTTCGACGTCGACATCGAGCTTGGTCTTCAGCGTCGCCTGGATGTCGATCTCGGTGAGCACGCCGAAACCCGCCTCGCCGAGGCTGGCTCGCACCAACCCGACGGTCTCCTCGTAGCCCCTGGCGGTCCTCACCCTCATGGTCAGCTCAGTCATCTCACTCCTCCGTTCCGAGGCGCCGGCCGGCGCCGTCGTCTCGAACTCTACATCCCCCCGGGGGGATATGCTACGGTCCTGGTCGAACCCCCCGGGGGGATGCGACTGATCTCCCCTCCGGCCCTTCGAGCACTTGGAGACCGCATGACATCGACGATCGACCCACCCGCTCCCGGACAGGAGGCGCGGATCTCCTCAGGTCCACTGGGGCGCCTCGGGATCTGGGTCACCACCCACGGCCAGATCGTGGCCATCACCTGGCTGATGCTGGTCATCGGCCTGGGAGTCTTCGCTCCCAAGGTCGAGCACAACCTCTCCGGCGCCGGCTGGCAGGCCAACGGCTCCGAGTCCGTCGCCGCCCGGGAGCTCGCCCGCGAGCACTTCGGCGGCAACGCATCCTCGGCCATCCAGGTCGTCGTGCACAGCGACGACGGGCCCGTCACCGAGGGTCGCGGTGCCGAGACCCTCGCCAGGGTCACCACACTGTTGAAGGACGAGCCCCGGATCGCCGACGTCGTCGCGCCCCAGCCCGGCGCGACCCTCAGTCAGGACGGCTCGACCGCCATCGTGCTTGCCGGTGCAGGCGCCGACACCAACGAGATGGTCCGCGTCGCGACCGACCTCAAGGGCCCGCTGCAGGACCTGTCCGGCGACGGCATCGACGTCAATCCCACCGGCTCCTCGTTGCTCTGGTCAGACTTCAACGAGGCCAACCTCGAGGCGATGCTGAAGTCGGAGATGGTCTCCTGGCCCGTGACGCTGGCCATCCTCGTCATCGCCTTCGGCGCCCTCGTCGCCGCAGGACTCCCCCTCCTGCTCACCCTGTCCGGACTCGTCGCCTCGGCCGGTTCGCTGGTCCTCATCAACGAGCTCGTCCCCGTCTCCATCTGGGCGATGAACTTCGCCATGATGTTCGCCCTCGCCCTCGGCATCGACTACGCGCTCTTCCTGGTGGTCCGCTACCGCGCCGCCCGCATGGGAGCCAAGCTGTCCGCACCACGCGCCATCGCGGAGACGATGGACACCGCCGGCAAGGCTGTGCTGCTCTCCGGCCTGACCGTGCTCATCTCGCTGTCCGCGGTCATGCTCGTGCCCTCGCCGTCCTTCCGATCGATGGCCGGCGGCATCATGCTGTCCGTCGTCTTCGTGCTCGCCGCGACGCTGACCCTGCTGCCGCTGGTGCTGGTCAAGCTCGACCACCGCATCAACAAGCTGGCCCTGCCCTGGGTCAGGACCGGGGAACACCGGTCGCGTCGCTTCGCCGCCTGGGGAGAGCGTCTCTGGCGCCGCCCTATCCTGTGGGGCAGCGCCGCCCTCGTGGTGCTCCTCGCCCTGGCTGCACCCGTCGTCGGCCTCAGCACGGCGATGCCCTCGATCAAGGTGCTTCCCGAGGACGCCTCAGCCCGTGTCGGCTACGACCGCGTCCAGGAAGCCTTCGGACCGGGCGCACCGGGCACCCTGCAGATCGTCGTCGCGAACGACCAGGCACAGGCCGCAGCGAAGACCCTCGCCGCCGACGACGGCATCGCCGCCGCCATGCCGGCCCAGCGCGCACCCGACGGCTCGGACCTGACGATGATCCAGGCCGTCCCGACCGTCGATCCGTCGGACCCCGCGCTCACCACGACCGTCGAGCGACTGCGCGCCGACCTGCCCGACACCGCTCGGGTCGGTGGTGCCGGCGTGGAGAACCTGGACCTGAAGTCCCAGCTGGACGACTCCACCCCGCTCGTGATCGGCGTCGTCCTGGCACTCGGCTTCCTGCTCCTGCTCATCGCCCTGCAGGCACCGCTCATCTCCCTGCTTGGGACGCTCGTCAGCCTGCTCTCGACCGCAGCCGCCTTCGGCGTCGCCCGCCTCGTCTTCCAGGACGGCTGGGGCGCAGGACTGCTCGGCTTCGAGAGCCAGGGCTTCCTCGATGCATGGGCGCCGGTCTTCTTCTTCGCCATGATCTTCGCCATCGCGATGGACTACACGGTCTTCCTGCTGGCCTCGGCGAAGGAGCACTACGAGCGCAGCGGCGATCCGCATGAGGCGATGGTCGGTTCCCTCGCGCACTCCGGACGAGTCATCTTCGCCGCTGGCGCCGTGATGGTCGCGGTCTTCTTCACCTTCGCCCTCTCAGGACCGCTGCCACCCAAGGAGATGGGGGTCGTGCTCGGCGTCGCCGTCCTTCTCGACGCGTTCCTCGTCCGCCTGGTCCTGCTGCCGGTCCTGCTGCGCCTGACCGGACACGCCGCCTGGTACGTCCCGGCCTGGCTCAAGCGAGCGCTGCCGAACATCACCTTCGCGCACGGCTGAACCCCACTCGGGGGAGGTCCGACCCGTACCCCTGCGCGGGCCGGACCTCCCTCGAACGGGTCGCGACGGCACGCCGCGCCGTCACGCTGCGACCTGCCAGGTGGCGAGCTGCCGCAGGGTCTCGTCGCGGACCGTGCGCCCTGTCGATCGAAGTAGCTGGGCGTCGCGTTCGAGTCTGCCCGGGAGCCGGACCGCGGCATCAGGAGCAAAGAGCACCGTCCTGACGCCTGAGCACGAGCCTCCGGCCGTCGCCTCCAGGACCGCTCGGTACCGCGCCGGCCGCTGTGCGTACGCGGACCCGAGCGTCGGATTGAGTCCGTGCAGATAACGCTGGATCACGCGGTCGAATGCTCCGAAGGTCGGTCCGAAGCCGCGAGGTCGTGTTGCCAGGACGATGGCATGCGTGGCCCCCAGGGTCGCTGCCGCTGCCACGGGCACCGGCTCCAGGATCCCGCCGTCCAGCCACCGCCTCCCGCGGAAGCTGATGGGCGGACCCCCCAGGATCGGAAGCAGCCCGGAGGCATGGATAGCCGACAGCTGGTCGGTCCGATCGGCGAAACCGGTCAGCGCCTCTGCCCTTGCCGCGTCGATGTCTGTGGCGACCATCGCGAGCCGAGGGCCGAAATCCCCGACCAGGTCGCCGACACCGAACAGCTGATCGATGTGCGAGACGATGCGCGCACTGTCCACGACGGGTCGGCCTCTGTTCCACAGCCGACGGATGTCGATGAACTCGCGCGACGAGTAGACGTCGGCGTACGCATCTGTGAGCCCGCTGATCGTGCCACGAACCGTAGCGGCGGCGTTGACGGCACCAGCCGATGTGCCGACCACGATGTCGACGGCTGGCAGGATTCCGCTCTCCTCCAACGCGGTCGCCATGGCCGCAGAGACGATGCCTCGCATCCCCCCGCCTTCGATGACCAGAGCAACCTTGGCGCCGTCGTCGCGCAAGGTCCCGTTCAGGCGCGCTGCGACGACTCGTGGCACCTCGGCGCCGACGATCTGGCGCTCGGATGACTCGGTCACTGGGCCTCCTGGAGGAGAAACGTCACGGTCACAGTGAACGCGAGCACGAAGCGTAAAACTTGTCTTCAGCAGACAGTTTCTTGTCATGAACGGACATCATTGACACGCTGGACAGGTGAGCATGTACTTTCGCTCGGCCAGTCTGCGCGGCTTCCGCTCGGTGGTCGCAGAACTCGGAGGCCAGGCCGACACGTTCGCAGAAAGGGCGGGGCTGGATCCTCGCGCTCTCGACCAGGACGACGTGTTGGTCGAGGCGCATCGCTCTGCCGCCATGCTGGAGCTGGTTGTCGAGGAGCTGGGCTGTCACAATCTCGGTCTGCAGATGGCTGACCGCCAGTCCATCACCGTCCTGGGTGCGCTCGCGATCGCCCTGATGAACTGCCCGACCTTGGGAAGCGCGCTGGACGTGGTCAACACCTATCTCTTCGTCCACAGTCAGTTCGTGTCCTTCGAGCTGCGGGACGACCCTCGAGAAGAACCAGGCGTCAGCGCGCTGTACTACCGACCCGCGCGCCCACGTGGCCCTGCCCAGGCCGTCGACCTCGCCATGGGCTTCATCCACCGAGGCATCACCCACCTCAGCGACGGGGACTACGGTCTGCGCGAGGTGATGCTCCCCTACGAGTGCCCGGCGCGCACTGACATCTACGAAGAGTTCTTCGGCGCCAAGGTCACCTTCCGGGCACCCGTGGAAGACGCGGCAGTGCTGAGGATCCCGTCAAGCCTCCCGTCCCGGTCGCTCGCCGGCGGCGACGAAGCCCTGAAGCACCTCGCGGTCGCCTTCCTGGACCGGACCACCTCGCGCTCCGACGACGACGTGGTGGAGCGCACCCGAGGCGCACTACGGCACCTCCTCGGAACGGGATTCGTCGACCAAGCCGCGGTAGCCAAGGTGTTCTCCATCCACCCACGGACCCTCCATCGACGACTTGCTGCGCACGGCACGACGTACCAGACACTCGTCGACGAGGCGCGCCGCGATCAGGCTCTGTTGCTCGTCACCACCACTGACCTTCCCTTCGCCCAGATCACCCACATGTGCGGTTTTCGCGAGCAAGCGTCCTTCACCCGCGCCGCTCGACGTTGGTGGGGCGCATCACCAGGTCAGCTACGAAGCCGGCAGCGCGCGGGAGCCGGCGCTCGTTACCGTTCGTGATCGTCGAACGCCAGCGACGGGAAGCGGCACCGTCTACCGGAAGCCGAACGCCGGCGCTTTCGCTGCCACCAAGACGTTAGCAAGGCGCTCCGCCGCGCCCTCGCTCGTTCGTGGTGAGTCAGCGCGGAGTCACGCGTCAGCAAAAGACAAGGCCCGGGATTCGTGAGAATCCCGGGCCTCTTGGTAGCGGGGACAGGATTTGAACCTGTGACCTCTGGGTTATGAGCCCAGCGAGCTACCGAACTGCTCCACCCCGCGTCGCACGTAGAACATTACGCCACGGTGAACGGGGATCCAAATCGGGGGTGTGAGACGACGCTCACAGGGGGTATCTCGACTCGCGGGACCGTCGATCCGCTCCTACCGTCGTGTGGAAAGGAGTCGTCGGTGATCGCAGGACGGTACAGGCTCGAGCACGAGATCGGTCGAGGTCGCTCCACCAGCGTGTGGGCAGGCCACGACACCCTTCTCGACCGTCGGGTGGCCCTCAAGAGACTGGGCTTCTCCCCAGGCTCCGACGAGGTCGACGCCGCACGCGCCGAGCGAGAGGCGAGGCTGGCAGCGCGGGTCCACCACCCGCACGTCGTCTCCGTCTACGACCTCGCCGACGACGGCGACTTCACGTGGCTTGTCATGGAGCTCGTCGACGGGCCGACGCTCGCCGACCTCGCCCACGACGGCCCCTCGACCTCGAGCGGGCCGCCCGCCTCCTCGCGCAGGTGGCCGACGCGCTCGCCGCGGCCCACGCCGACGGGCTCGTGCACCGCGACGTGAAGCCGTCGAACGTCTTCGTCACCGGCGACGACGTCGCGAAGCTCGGCGACTTCGGCATCGCCCGTCGCGAGGACGACGAGGCGCTCACGCGCACCGGCCTCATCACCGGCTCTCCCGCCTACCTCTCCCCCGAGATCGCCCGGGGCTCCACCGCCACTGCCGCGGGCGACGTGTGGGCCTTCGGCATCACGGTCTACCGCGTGGTCACCGGCTCGGTGCCGTACGACGTCGAGGGAGACGACGTCATCACCGCCGTGCAGAAGATCCTCGACGCGCCGGCGCCTGCGCTGCCCGCAGACCACCCGCTGGCTCCCGTGGTTGCCGCCGCGACCCGCCACGACCCCACCGACCGCGCGACGATGCGCGAGATCGCCGACCTCCTGCAGACCCTCGCGCAGCCGGGTGGCCTCGGCCACCACCGGTCCGCGCTGGCCGACCTGGCCGTCGCGCGCGCCGCGACCGCCGGAGCGAGCGAGTCGACCGCGACGATCCCCACCCCCGACGGACACCGCACCGCCGTCACGCAGGCGCCGCCGACCCGCGACGTCGTCACCGCTCCCCCGACCCTGCCGCCCCCGACCAGCCGCCGGGGCGGACGACGTCGACGCGACCGTCGCACGATCCTCGTCGCCGCCGCAGCCCTCGTCGCCTTCGGTGCGGCCGGCGCCGGCGTGCTGGCGACCACGGGCGACGACGGCGCCCCCGTCGCCGCGGCGGCCTCGGCCGCACCGCCGGTCACGGCACAGCAGCGCCTGGAGAAGTTCGCGACCGACTACGTCCAGACGGCGGCCAGCGACCCGCAGCGCGGCTTCCAGCTGCTCACGGCGTCCTACCAGCAGGCCAGCGGCGGCATCACCGGCTACACCGACTTCTGGGGACGGGTCAGCGACGTGCGCGTCGAGGCCGTGCGCTCCGACCCCGACCAGATGCGCGTCACCTACACCTACTCCTACGAGATCGGCGGGGTGCGGCGCACCCAGGCTCTGACGCTGCTGCTCACGCAGGAAGGCGACCGCTACCTCATCCGCGGCGCGCTGGCGGCCTGAGGCTCAGAGCGTCTCGCGCTCGAGCACCGAGTTCGGTCGGAACCAGACCGGGTCGCCGCGCCGAGCCGGGCGCACGAGGTCGAAGCCGGCGGTGCTGACCAGCACCCAGCGGTGCGGCTGCTCCGCGTGACCGAGCCGTTGCCGCGGGTCGGCGGCGACCTGGCGGGCGCAGGCCACGTGGCACGGCGGGAACGCGAACTCCCCGTCGAGGGCCTCGTCGGGGGTGCCGACGAACGCGACCGGGCGGGTCAGCGTCTCGCCGCACACCCCGCAGATCCGGCTCAGGGAGCAGCGAATGGCCTGCTTCTTCACGACCTTCTCGTGCGTCCCACGACCCTCGTCGTCCACGCACGCGAACGGCAGCGCCGAGCCCTCGACCACCGGGCCCGACGCCGCCGTCACCACACCGTCGCTCACGACGTGGCGGCCGCGTTCGTCCAACGGCCCAGCTCGTGACGCCGTCCGGGACGCTCGTCGTCGCGCAGCCGCCGCGTACGCGGGGCCGGCGGCGCCGGGTTGTCCTTCGTGCGACGGTTCGGCAGCGACAACTTCATGATCGTGCGCAGCGTCTGGCCGTACTGCTTGTGCAGCGGACCCGTCGTGTACGGGATGCCGTAGCGCTGGCAGATGTCCTTGACCTTGACCGAGATCTCGGCGTACCGGTTGCTGGGCAGGTCGGGGAACAGGTGGTGCTCGATCTGGTAGCCCAGCTGGCCGCTCATGATGTGCAGGAGCTTGCCGCCCTCGAAGTTGGCCGACCCGAGCATCTGGCGCAGGTACCACTCGGCGCGCGTCTCGTCCTCGAGCTCCTCCTCGGTGAAGTGCACCGCACCGTCGGGGAAGTGCCCGCAGAAGATGATCATGTAGGCCCACACGTTGCGCACGAGGTTCGACGTGATGTTCGCCGTCAGCGTGCTGAGGAACGCCGGACCGGTCAGCGCCGGGTAGACGACGTAGTCCTTCAGCGCCTGCTTGCCGATCTTGTCGCCGATCTGCTTGAGCTGGCGCTTGAGCAGCTTCGGGTCCTTCTCGCCCTTGCGGATCGCCTCGATGTCGAGGTCGTGCAGCGCCACGCCGTACTCGAAGAACAGCGCGAGCAGGGCGTTGTAGACCGGCTGGCCCAGGTTGTAGGGCGTCCACTTCTGGTCGCGGCTCATCCGCAGGATCCCGTAGCCCACGTCGTTGTCGTGGCCGAGCACGTTCGTGAACTGGTGGTGGATGTAGTTGTGCGAGTGCTTCCACTGCTCCGCCGGCTGCGTGGTGTCCCACTCCCAGCTGCTGGAGTGCACCTCGGGATCGTTCATCCAGTCCCACTGGCCGTGCATCGTGTTGTGGCCGATCTCCATGTTCTCGAGGATCTTGGCCGACGAGAGCAGCGCCGTGCCGAGCAGCCAGGCGGGTGGGAACAGGCTCGCGAACAGGGTGATGCGCCCGGCGGCCGCCAGCCGGCGCTGCAGCGCGATGATGCGCAGGACGTAGTCGCGGTCGGCCTGACCGCGACTCGCCTCGACCTCGGCGCGGATCTCGTCGAGCTCTCGCCCGATCGCCTCCACCTCCTCGTCGGTGAGGTGGGTGTACTCGCGCACGTCGGCGTAGGCCATGGGTGTCTCCTCAGATCTTGAGCGTGCAGTCGGTGGCGGCGACGCTGATGCAGGTCTGCACGTACTCGCCCTCGGTGTGCTCGTCGCCGCTGCGCAGGTCCTTCACGCGGCCGCTGAGCAGCGGCACGTCGCACGTGTGGCAGATGCCCATGCGACAGCCGAACAGCATGTTGACGCCGGCCTGCTCGCCGGCCTCCAGCAGCGTCGTGGCCCCGTCGACCTCGACGCTCTTGCCCGTGTCGCCGAAGGTGATCGTGCCGCCCTCGGCGTCGGTCTCGGTGGCGCCGAGCGAGAACCGCTCGACGTGCAGCTCGTCCTCGCGGCCCAGCCGCTCGAAGTGCTCGACGAGCGCGTCGAGCATCGGCTGCGGGCCGCAGGCCCACGTCTCGCGCTCGGCCCAGTCGTGGCAGACCTCGCCCAGCCGGTCGGGCGTGAGGAACCCGTCGCGGTCGGTGAACCGCTCGTGGAACGTGAAGCGGTCGTGCTTCGAAGCGAGCTCGCGCAGCTCGTCGAGGAACATCATGTCGTCCTCGTCGACCGCGGAGTAGGCGAGGAACACGTCGGGCACGGAGCCGCGACGGTCGAGGGTCCGCAGCATCGACATCACCGGGGTGATGCCGCTGCCGCCGACGACGAAGAGCATCTTCGCCGGCGGCGGGTCGGGCAGCACGAAGTCGCCCTGCGGCGACTCCAGCCGGACGATCGTGCCCGGCGCGAGCCCGTTGACCAGGTGCTCGGACAGGAAGCCCTCGGGCATCGCCTTCACGGTGATCGCGACGGTGCCCTCCGAGCGCACGGGCGCCGACGACAACGAGTAGGACCGCCAGTGGAACCGGCCGTCGATCTCCACGCCGATGCCGATGTACTGGCCGGGCTGGAAGTCGAACGACCAGCCCCAGCCGGGCTTGATGACGAGCGTCGCCGAGCGGTCGGTGACCTGCTCGACCCGCTCGACGCGGCCGCGCAGCTCGCGCGCGGACCACAGCGGGTTGATGAGCTTGAGGTAGTCGTCGGGGTGCAGCGGCGTCGTGAACGCCTTGCCGACCGCACGCACGCGACGCAGCACGGTCGACCTCTCGATCAGTGAGTCAGCCATCGGTCCGCCTCCCCGGCCTCGCGCCCCACCGTGACGACCCTGGCGGCCGTGTGGTGTGCGTCACGGCGAGCGTACGTCCGTCCTGGCATCCGCGCGCGGCAAACCAGGGGCATCCATCCACGAGGTGAGACCAGGAGTTACATCGCATACGACCACATCGTGCACGTTCGAGTTGCGCCGTCGGCCTGCTCGACCAGACTCGAAGAAGCCAGAGCGCACGATCCCCGACACCCACGGAGGAACATCCCATGAGCACGCTCGAGACCAACGGCATCCAGATCAGCTACACCGACTCCGGCGGCGACGGCCGCCCCGTCGTCCTCATCCACGGCTGGCCCCTCAGCGGCGCGTCCTGGTCGGAGCAGGTCCCGGCCCTGACCGAGGCCGGCTACCGTGTCATCACCTACGACCGCCGTGGCTTCGGCGCGAGCGACAAGCCCGACACCGGCTACGACTACGACACGTTCACCGAGGACCTCGCAGGCCTGCTCGAGCTGCTCGAGGTCACCGACGCGACCATCGTCGGCTTCTCGATGGGCGGCGGCGAGGTGGCCCGCTACCTCGGCACGCGCGGCTCCGAGCGCATCCACTCGGCCGTGTTCGCCGGCGCCGTCCCGCCGTACCTGCTGAAGACCGACGACAACCCCGACGGCGGCCTCACGCCCGAGGACGTCCAGGGCTTCAAGGACGGCGTCAGCAACGACCGTGCCGGCTTCCTCGAGGAGTTCACCACGAACTTCTTCAGCGCCAACGACGAGCTCAAGGTCACCGAGGCCCAGCGTCAGGAGGCCATCGCGCTCGTCGAGCCCGCGTCGACGACGGCCATGCTCGGCTGCGTCGAGGCCTTCGGCAACACCGACTTCCGTGACGACCTCGAGAAGATCGACGTGCCGACGCTCGTCATCCACGGCGACAGCGACGCCGTCGTGCCGTTCGAGGTCTCCGGCAAGCGCACGGGTGAGACGGTGAAGGACGCCACCGTCCACGTCGTCGCCGACGGCCCGCACGGGTTCAACGTGAGCCACGCCGAGGAGCTCAACCGCGTGCTGCTCGACTTCCTGCAGCGCTGACCTCGCTCCGCCCCGGCGGACGACACGCACCGAGCCCCTCCCGGACCACTCCGGGAGGGGCTTCGTGCGTCGTCGTCGCCAAGGTGACGAAACGGTTAAGCCCGCAATTGCAGGTCCGTCAGCCCTGGCGCACCAGCAGGCACGGGGTGAGACTGTCTCCCATGCCTCGCCCCTCCCAGGGCGGGCACGCCTTGTCCCACGGGGGGACGCCGGTCCACGGTCCGGTAGCAGAGAGGACGCACCACCTTGCGCACACGCCGCACACGGCTGCTCCGTTCAGGAGCCGCCTCCACCATCGCGCTCGCGCTCGCCATCACCTCGGCGGGCGCAGCGAACGCCGCGAACGACGAGCCGCGGTCCAAGGTCGAGCAGGCCCCGGAGCGGGCCGCGCAGACCGACGAGGTCAAGGACGCGCCGGCCGGCGACAAGCTCGGCCAGCCCGACCGCGAGCTGCTCGCCGAGGCCCGGCAGAACGGTGACAAGCGCGTCACCGTCATGATCGCCACCCAGCGCAAGGCCACCGGGGCCGTCGTCGACGCCCTGGAGTCGTCGGGCGCCTGGATCGGCAAGGTCGACGACAAGCTCGGCTACGTCCGCGCCAGCGTGCCCACCTCGCGCGTCGAGAAGGTCGCCGCACTCTCGAAGGTCGACGCCGTCGACCTCGACGAGACCATCCCGATCGACGACCCTGCCCCCGGCAAGGTCTCCGCCGACGGTTCCGCGCCCAGCAGCGCGCCCGGCGCGAGCACCCCCGACGCCAACCCGTACATGCCCACGCGCGAGACCGGCACGACCGACTTCGTCGCGAAGAACCCGAAGTACGACGGCCGCGGCGTCACCATCGGCATCATCGACTCCGGCGTCGACCTCGACCACCCGGCCTTGCAGGAGACCAGCACCGGCGAGCGCAAGATCGTCGACTGGGTCACTGGCACCGACCCGCTCCTCGACGACGACAGCACGTGGCGGGCCATGCTCACCTCCGTGAAGGCGACCCCGACGTTCACCTACGCCGACCAGACCTGGACCGCGCCGCGTGAGGGCACCTTCCGCGTCAACCGCTTCAGCGAGAGCATCACCGCCGGCAGCGAGCCCGGCGGCGACGTGAACCGCGACGGCGACACCACCGACCGGTTCGGCATCCTCTACGACGAGACGACCCACGACATCTGGGTCGATGCGAACCAGGACAACGTCTTCTCCGACGACGAGCTCATGCGCCCGTACAAGGAGAAGTTCCAGGTCGGCCACTTCGGCACCGACGACCCGTCGACCGACGTCGTCGAGCGCATGCCGTTCACCGTCGAGTACCGCGAGGACGTCAGCCTCGCGCCCGCCGACCTGCCCGGCACCGCCGACTTCGTGAACATCGGCATCGTCGAGGACGCCCATGGCAGCCACGTCGCCGGCATCGCCGCCGGTCACTCGCTGTTCGGTGGCGCCATGAACGGCCAGGCGCCCGGCGCCAAGATCGTCTCGAGCCGTGCGTGCACGTGGGGCGGCGGCTGCACCGCCGCGGCCCTGCTCGACGGCATGGTCGACCTCGTCACCAACCGCGGTGTCGACGTCGTCAACATGTCGATCGGCGGCCTGCCCGCGCTCAACGACGCCAACAACGCCCGTGCCACGGTCTACGACCGTCTGATCGACGACTACGGCGTGCAGCTGTTCATCTCCGCCGGCAACAGCGGCCCGGGCCTGAACACCATCGGCGACCCGTCCGTGGCCGGCAAGGTCGTGAGCGTCGCGTCGTCCATCTCCAAGGAGACCTGGAAGGCCAACTACGGCTCGGTCGTCTCGGCCGCGCTCGCGCTGCACCCGTTCTCCTCGCGTGGCCCGACGGAGTCCGGCGACTTCAAGCCGAACATCGCGGCCCCCGGCTCGGCGATCTCGACCGTGCCCCAGTGGCTCAAGCAGCCCGACCTCAAGGAGGCCGGCTACACGCTTCCGGTCGGCTACGCGATGTTCAACGGCACGTCGATGGCCTCGCCGCAGGCCGCCGGCGCGGCAGCCGTGCTGCTCTCGGGCACCCTCGCCCGGGAGGTCCCGGTGACGCCCAAGCAGCTGCGCAACGCGCTGTACTCCTCGGCGAAGCTCTTCTCCGGTGAGACGGTCGCGGGTCAGGGCACGGGACAGCTCAACGTGCCCGGTGCGTGGAGCCTGCTGCTGAAGAAGGCCGTCACGGCCGACTACCGCACCGACGCGCCGGTCTGCACCCCGCTGTCGGACTTCCTGGCCAAGCCGGGTCGCGGCACGGGCCTGTACAACCGCTGCGCCGCCGACCAGGGCGGTCAGACGCTGAACAAGGCCAAGAAGTACGACGTGAAGATCACGCGCTCGTCCGGCACCTACAAGTCGGTCAAGCACACCGTGCGCATCGTCGGCAACGACGGCACGTTCCGCGCGCCCACCTCGATCACGCTCGCGCGGGGTCGCACGGTGAGCCTGCCGGTGACCGCCACCGCCAAGACTCAGGGTGCGCACTCGGCCATCGTGGAGATCGACGACCCGGCCACCCCGGTCGTCGACCACCGCGTCATGGTGACCGTCGTGCAGTCCACGGGCCTGACCTCGCCGAGCTTCGCCAAGGAGAACCGCGGCACGGTCCAGCGCAACCGGTCGACGTCGTACTTCGTGTCGGTGCCGAAGGGTGCCAAGGCGCTGCAGGTGAACCTGTCCGGCATCGCCACGCGCAGCCAGACGCGGTTCATCGCGATCAACCCCTACGGCGTCCCGGTCGAGTCGACGGCGTCGACGGCGTGCTACACCAACTTCAGCGACGCGAAGGCCTGCAAGCCGACGTCGCGGAGCTACGCCGACCCGTTGCCGGGTGTCTGGGAGATCGAGGTGGAGTCGCGTCGCACGTCGCCGCTGCTCGACAACCCGTTCACGCTGACCGCCGCGGTCCAGGGCGTCACCGTCGACCCCGCCTCCCAGGAGGTCGCCCCGGCGGCCGACGGTGGCGCGACGGCCCTGGAGTGGACGCTCAAGAACGCGTTCGGTCCGGTCACGGTCACGCCGCGTGGTGGCGACCTGGGCAGCGCCCTCGCGGAGCGCAAGACGATCGACGACGGTGCTCGCCAGACCTACACCGTCGACGTCCCGGAGGGTGCGTCGAGCCTCACGGCGACCATCGGCAGCACGTCCGACGCCGGCGCCGACCTCGACCTCGCCATCCTCAACCCGGACGGGTCGCAGGCCGGCCAGTCCGCGGACGGCGACTCCGAGGAGTCGGTCACGCTGGACGCCCCCGCCGCCGGCAGGTACACCGTCGTCGTCGACGGCTACGCGGTCCCGGCCGGCAGCACCGAGTACGACTACCTGGACGTGTTCTACTCCACGGGGCTGGGCACGCTCGCGGTCGACGACACGCCCGTCCAGCTGGCACGCGGTGGCACGGCGGTCGTCAAGGGCTCGCTGGAGCCCACGGCGCAGCCGACCGAGGGTCGTTCGCTGTTCGGTGAGATGCAGGTGATCTCGTCCGAGGGTGCGGTGCTCGGCAGCGGGACGGTCCGGGTGACCGGATCGGCCCCGGAGCCGACCCCGTCGGCGACGACCACGACGCCGACCGCCCCGGAGACGGCTCAGCCGCTCGCTCCGAAGGCGACGGCGTCGACGACGGACGAGCAGGAGTAGTCAGCCGCGCTCGACCTCGACGACGACGAGCACCGGTCCTCGCTGACAGGTGGTGGTCGCGTCGGGGTCGGGCCGGCCCCGCACGGTGACACGGTCGCCGGCCTCGAGGCCGGCGACCGTTCCTGTGAGCACCCACGTGCGACCGGTCGCGGCGAGCGTGACGCACCGGTCCTCCGGCGAACGCTCCACGACACCGGTGACGGTCTGCAGAGCCGCCGACGGCTTGCCCGTCGGCGTCGGGTCGTCGGGCAGCGTCGGGTCGTCCGGCAAGGTCGGTGTCGGGTCGTCAGGCAGAGTCGTCGAGGGCGCAGGCGAGGGCGTGCTGCCGCTCCCCCCTCCCCCGCCGGTGCCACCGCACCCCGCGAGGACCACCGCCACCAGCACCCACCCGACCCGTCTCATCCCCCCAGAGTGCCACTGCCCCCGAAGCCCCGCGTCCCTGGTCGAGCAGGGATCGGACCGTTCCGCTGGTCGAGGAGCGGCGACGGCGAGCGCCAGCGAGCACGTCGGCGCGTATCGAGACCACCCGGCAACGGCCCAGCGCGGGCCGACCCCCAGCGACCGCCTGGAGTGGTCTCGATACGCCCGGAGCACGCTCCTTCGTCGCGGCTCCGCGCTACTCGGCCAGCGAAACGCTTCGCCGGTCGAGTAGTTCGAGCGAGCTTGCGAAGCTCGGACGTATCGAGACCACCCGGCAACGGCCCAGCGCGAGCCAACCCCCAGCGACCGCCTGGAGTGGTCTCGATACACCTCCCCTCGCTGGCGCTCGTGGAGGCACTCGACCAGCGGAACGCTTCGCCGGTCGAGTAGTTCGAGCGAGCTTGCGAAGCTCGGACGTATCGAGACCACCCGGCAACAGCTCAGCGCGAGCCAACCCGCAGCGTCCCCCTGGAGTGGTCTCGATACGTCACCTCACGCCTCGTCCCTCGGCGGAGGCGACTACTCGACCAGCAAAACGCTCCGCTGGTCGAGGAGCGGCGACGGCGAGCGCCAGCGAGCACGTCGGCGCGTATCGAGACCACCCGGCAACGGCCCAGCGCGGGCCGACCCGCAGCGTCCCCCTGGAGTGGTCTCGATACGCCCGGAGCACGCTCCTTCGTCGCGGCTCCGCGCTACTCGGCCAGCGAAACGCTTCGCCGGTCGAGTAGTTCGAGCGAGCTTGCGAAGCTCGGACGTATCGAGACCACCCGGCAACGGCCCAGCGCGAGCCAACCCCCAGCGACCGCCTGGAGTGGTCTCGATACGTCACCTCACGCCTCGTCCCTCGGCGGAGGCGACTACTCGACCAGCGAAACGTTCCGCTGGTCGAGTAGCGGCGACGGCGAGCGCCAGCGAGCACGTCGGCGCGTATCGAGACCACCCGGCAACGGCCCTGCGCGAGCCGGCTCCCAGCGAGGGCTCAGAGTGGTCTCGATACGTCTACGCCAGCTCCTTCGTCGCGGCGTCGACTACTCGACCAGCGGAACGCTTCGCTGGTCGAGTAGCGGCCACGCGCGACGAAGAAGCGTCGTGGCTGCGTATCGAGACCACCCGGCAACGGCCCAGCGCGAGCCGACCCCCAGCGACCGCCTGGAGTGGTCTCGATACGTCACCTCACGCCTCGTCCCTCGGCGGAGGCGACTACTCGACCAGCAAAACGCTCCGCTGGTCGAGTAGCGGCGACGGCGAGCGCCAGCAAGCACGTCGGCGCGTATCGAGACCACCCGGCAACGGCCCAGCGCGAGCCGGCTCCCAGCGACCGCCTGGAGTGGTCTCGACACGTCACCTCACGCCTCGTCCCTCGGCGGAGGCGACTACTCGACCAGCAAAACGCTCCGCTGGTCGAGTAGCGGCGACGGCGAGCGCCAGCGAGCACGTCGGCGCGTATCGAGACCACCCGGCAACGGCCCAGCGCGAGCCGGCTCCCAGCGACCGCCTGGAGTGGTCTCGATACGTCCGACCGAGCTCCTTCGTCGCCGGTCGGCCTACTCGACCAGCGAAACCTTCGCCGGTCGAGTAGCCCGAGCGAGTCGAGCCCCCTACTCGCCGCCACTCTGGTCGGACTGGCCCAGGGCGTCCTGGGCGTTCTCGACCGCTGCGTTCATCTGGTTGATCCGACGCTGGTACTCGGCGAGGTCGCCGGCCTCGAGGGCCTTCTGGGCCGCGGAGTAGGCGGCGGAGGCGTCGCGCAGGTACTCCTGCGTCGTCTTCGCGCCACCGTCGCCACTGCCACCGGTGCCGCCACCCGAGGACTCCTCGTCCGGGTCGGGGACGGAGCCCTCCGCGAGGCCGAGCGCCACGCGCAGCGCCTCGTCGAGGGTCTGGCCGAAGCCGACCTCCTCGCCGAACGACGCCGCCACGAACTGCAGCACCGGGTAGCTGCCCTCCTCCGCCGTGCGTCGGATGTAGACCGGCTGCACGTACAGCAGCGCGTCGCCCACGGGCAGGGTCAGCAGGTTGCCGTTGAGCACCCGTGCGTCGGACTGGCGGAACTGCAGCAGCGCCTGCGTCACGCCGCGGTCGGAGCTGAACTGGTTGGCGATCTGGCTCGGACCCGGTACCTGCGTGTCGCTCGGCAGCTGCAGGATCTGCATCTTCCCGTAGTCCTCGCTCGACGCCTCGGAGTTCACCGACATGAACGCGGCCAGGTTCTGGCGGCTGTTCGGCAGGTAGACGCTGGTCAGCGAGAACGCGGGGTCCTCCTGGCCGGGACGCGCCGTCGTCAGGAAGTACGGCGGCTGGAGCGACTTCGGCTGACCCGACGGGGTCGCCGGGTCCTCGGGCACGCGCCAACGCTCGCCGTCCTCGTAGAACGTCTGCGCGTCCGTCACGTGGTAGCGCTCGAGCACGTTGCGCTGGACCTTGAACAGGTCGACCGGGTAGCGCAGGTGCTCCAGCAGGCTCTGGTCGATCTGCGAGCGCGGCTCGACGACACCCGGGAAGACCTTCATCCACGTCTTGAGGACCGGGTCCTGGGTGTCCCACTGGTACAGCTTCACGCTGCCGTCGTAGGCGTCGACGACGGCCTTCACGGAGTTGCGCATGTAGTTGACGTTGTCCGTCGGGAGCGCGGCCTGCGACGAACCCTGCGTCAGCGTGTCGTCCGTGGCCTGGCGCAGCGAACGTCGCTCGCTGTACGGGTAGCTGTTGCTCGTCGTGTAGCCGTCGACGATCCACACCACGCGACCGTCGACGACCGCCGGGTAGGTGTCGCCGTCGACCGTCAGCCACGGCGCGACCTTCTCGACGCGGTCACGCGGGTGCCGGTCGTAGAGGATCTTGGAGTTCTCGTTGACGCGGTTGGACAGCACGATGTTGGGCTCGGCGAACTTGAACGCGTAGAGCACCTTGTGGAAGAGGCTGCCGACGGGCACGCCGCCCTCGCCGTCGTAGGTGTTCTGCGTGGCGCTCTCGGCGCCGTCGTTGCCCGAGCCGCCACCGCGGGGGATGTCGACCTCGATCGGTGCGGCGCCCTCGGGTCGTCCGACGATCGAGTACGACGGCGAGCTCTCGCCGAAGTAGATCCGCGGCGGCACCTCGGTCTCGATCTCCCCGACCGGCGGGATGTCCTTCTGGACCCAGACGGGCTCACCCTGCTCGCCGCGCTGGTTGCCGCGCGCGGCGATGATGCCGTAGCCGTGCGTGTACACGGTGTGGTCGTTGGCCCAGTTGCGCTGGGAGTCCTGCAGGCCGCCCAGGTCGAGCTCGCGGGCCGCGATGATGACGTCCTGCGGGATGTCGTCGTCGCCCAGCTTGTAGCGGTCGACGTCGAGGGTCTGCGGGACGGTGTAGTAGCCGCGCACCTGCTGCAGCTGCTGGAACGCGGGCGAGATGAGCGTCGGGTCGAGCAGACGCGTGCTGACGCGCGACTCGGCCGACGCGTTGAGCTCCTGCGGCGTCAGGGTCGTGTTCGCGGTGTAGTCCTCGGTCTCCACGTCGGCGACGTCGTACGCCTCGCGCGTCGCCTCGATGTTGCGGGCGATGTACTGGCCCTCCTTGTCCGGCTCCGAGGGACGCACCTGGAAGGACTGCATGACGTAGGGCCAGACACCGCCGATGAGCACCGACGTGAGGAGCAGCAGGCCCAGCCCGACGCCCGGCAGCACCCACGACTTCACGAACACGGACGCGAAGAACAGCACGGCGCACACGAGCGCGACGCCGATGAGGATGTTCGCTGCGGGGATCCGCGCGTTGGCGTCGGTGAAGCCGATGCCGGTGAACAGGCCGGAGCCGTTGACGGCGAGGTTGTAGCGGTCGAGCCAGTAGCCGAAGGCCCGCAGCAGCACGCCGAACCCGACGAGCACCGCCAGGTGCACCTGCGCCGCGCGCGTGAAGCGCGGGCCGCGTCCGGCGAACCGGATGCCACCGAACACGTAGTGCACGAAGACGCTCACCAGGACGGCGACGACCACGAGCGCGAACAGGAACGACGACAGGAAGTTGAACCAGGGCAGGTCGAAGACGAAGAAGCCGATGTCCTTCTTGAACTGCGGGTCCTGCTCGCCGAACGACGTGCCGTGGCGCCACAGCTGGAACGTCTCCCACCGCGACGACGCGACGGAGCCGGCGAAGACCGTCAGCACGACGGCGAGCACGATCAGCGCCGGACGCTTGACCGGCGAGAGCGCCTGCCGGTACCGGAACGCTGGGTCGTCGCGGCGCATGGGCAGTGTGTCGGGCTGCAGCCGGTGCGCGAGCCACGCGTTGGCGGCGACGACGAGCCCGAACAGCAGCCCGAGCACCGCGAAGAGCCCGACGCGGTTCACGATCACCGTGGTGAACACGTTCGAGTAGTCGACCGAGCGGAACCAGAGCCGGTCGGTCCACACCGACGTGAAGATCGACCCGAGGAACAGCAGCGCCGCCAGCGTGACGAGCGTGGGCACGAGCACCTTCCGGCGCTTGTCGACCCCGCCGGGCGTCGGCTCGGGTCGGGGACGGGGGGTACCGAAGATGTCGCTCACGGGGCTCCAGGTGTCGTTCTGGGGTCGGGTCCAGCGGTGGGGCTGACGGTGGGGCGAGCCTACGTCAGGCGTTCAGGTCGAGGGTGCGGAGCAGGGCCTGCACCAGACCGGGCACCAGGTCGGGGCCCTCGAGGAGGGTGGCGTCGGCGGGCGTGCGGGCGCGCACGGCGCTGTGCCGCTCCCCCGTTCGGTCGACGACGGCCACGAGGCGCACGTCCTGGCGGGCGGGGTGGCGGGCGGCCGCCTCCGCGACCGCGGCCGGGTCGGACGGGAGGTCCTCCTCAGCCTCGGGCGGCAGCATGATGCGCTCGACGACGACGGCGCACCCGTCGACGGCGTCAGGCCACTGGATCTCCTCGAGCACGTCCTCGAGCGGTCGACCCGCGAGGTGCAGCTCCTGCTCGATCGTCGTGAAGCCGTCGGGTGCGTCGCGCAGCGGCACGGCGAGCTGGGCCGCGAGCGAGGGCTCGGCCTCCACGAGGGCGGCAGTGCGCACGAGCGCGTAGAGGCGGGGCGCCTGGTCCCACCCGTCCGCGGCCACGTGCGCCTCGACCTCGAGCGCGGCCAGCCGCAACGGCGTGGACGGCAGCGGCTCCTGCTCCGGCGTCGTCACGAGCACGTCCTGACCCGGGCGTCGGGATCCTCGGCGAGCGCCGTGAGCTCCTTGACGGCCTCGTCGAAGGTCGCCACCCGCACGAGCGTCATGCCGTGGTCGGAGCCCTGCGCGGCCTCGGCGCAGTTCGCGTCGGGCACCAGGAACACCTTGGCGCCGGCCGCCGCGGCGCCGGCGATCTTCTGCCGCACGCCCCCGATGGGGCCGACGGTGCCGTCGGGGCTCATGGTGCCGGTGCCCGCGACGGTGCGCCCTCCCGTGAGCGAGCCGGGCGTCAGGCGGTCGTAGATCGCGAGCGCGAACATGGTGCCAGCGCTGGGGCCGCCCACCTCGTCGCCGACGTTGTTCTCGACGTCGATCGGGAAGTCGTAGACGGTGCCCAGCGAGACCCCCACGCGCGGGACGGAGGCGTCGCGCGGGTCGGGGCGGGTGGTCACGTCGACGGTGCGTTGCGTGCCGCCGCGGACGACGTCGAGCGTGACGGTCGCGCCCGGCTTCACCCGGCCGACGGCCTCGACCACTGACGCCGCGGACGAGGTACGTCGGCCGTCGACGGCAGTGATCTCGTCCTTCGGCTGCAGCTTGCCCGCTGCGGCACCGTCCTGCGCGACAGCGGCGACGGACGCGCGCTCGCCCACGCGGTACCCGGCGGCCCGGAGCGCGACGACGAGCGAGCTGTCCTTGGAGCTGGTGAGCTGCGCCTGGCCCTCGGCCTTCGACGCCGCGGCCGACTCGTCGTCGGGGTAGACGATGTCGCGCGGCACGACGGCCACGTCGGAGGTGAGGAAGGCCTCGACGACCGACCCGAGACTCACGTGCGTGTCGGCGCGGGTGACGGAGACCGTGGTGAAGTCGAGCGCACCGTCGACGGGGTAGGTCTTCACGCCCTTGCCGAACGTGAACATCTGCCGGCCGCCGATCTCGCCGAACGTGTCGAACGCGGGGCCGGGACGCATGGTCACGTACGGGGCAGGCAGCAGGAAGGCCACGCACGTGAGGGCGACGACGCTCACGCCCGCGACGAGCAGGGTGACGTAGCGACGCCCCAGCCGGTGGGCGTCAGGGTCGTGCGGGGCGCCCTCGGGCACGGCGGTGTCTCGTCCAGGGTCGTCGGGCACGGCTCCACCCTAGAGTTCGACGACAACTGCGCCGGTCAACAGGCCCCGACCCACACGGCGTCGCCGGTCTCGAACGTCTGGTGCTTCCACACCGGCACCTCGGCCTTGAGCTCGTCGATCAGGCGGCGGGCACCGACGAACGCCTCGGCCCGGTGGGCGGCGGACACGCCCACGACGACCGCGAGGTCGCCGATCTGCAGGTCGCCGACCCGGTGCACCGCGGCGACCGCGACGACGTCCTCCTCCGCCGCGACCCGCTCCGCGACCTCGCGCAGCCGCTCGACCGCGCTCGGGTGCGCGCTGTAGGAGAGGGCGCTGACGTCCTGCCCACCGTCGTGATCGCGCACCGTGCCGACGAACAGGGCGACGCCGCCGGCGTGCGGGTCGCGCACCGCGGTGAAGACCTCGTCGAGGCTCAGGGCGGTGTCGCGGACGTCGACCAGGCGGACCGTGCTCATGGGACACCACCGTAGTCGGCGCGACCGCGCTGCGCCGCCCAGCGCGGGCAGCGGTGAACGACCCGACCCCGTGGGGCCGCCTCGATACGCTGGCCCCATGGCCGACACACCTGACGACCGCGACGACTCCTCCTCCGAGGACAACCGGGAGCCGCAGCAGCCCAACCCCTTCGCCGGGACGCCCTTCGAGCAGGTCTTCGGGGCACTCGGCGGGATCCCCGGCGCCGCCGGCGGGCCCGCCGGCCAGGCACCCGACCTCGGCGCGATCTTCGGGCAGATGCAGCAGCTGTTCAGCGGCGCCACGCAGGACGGCTCCGTCGACTTCGACACCGCCCGCGACGTCGCGCGCCGCACGCTCGCCGCTGCCGGCCCCGACCCGTCGCCGCACGCGGGTCAGGTCGGGGCGGTCGCCGACGCCGTCCGGCTCGCCGAGACGTGGCTCGACCGCGTCACGGACGTCCCCGCCGCCACGACGTCGTCCGTCGCGTGGAGCCGCGCGGAGTGGGTCGAGGCCACCGGCACCTCGTGGCGACGCCTCATGGAGCCCATCGCCGACAACGTGGTGGGGGCGATCGCGCAGGCCATCCCCGACGAGGCACGGGCCATGGCCGGCCCGCTCATCGGGATGCTGAACCAGGCCGGCAGCGCCATGTTCGCGCAGCAGATCGGCCAGGGCCTCGCGGGTCTGGCCACCGAGGTGCTGTCGTCGACCGACATCGGCCTGCCCATGGGTCCGAGCCGCGTGGCCGCCGTGCTCCCGCACAACGTCGAGGCCTTCGGCGAGGGCCTCGAGCACTCGTCGGCCGACGTGCTGCTCTACGTCACCCTGCGCGAGTGCGCGCACCACCGGCTCTTCGCGCACGCACCGTGGCTCGAGCAGGCCCTGGTCGGCGCCATCGACGAGTTCGGCGCGGGGACCCAGATCGACGTGGAGGCGATCGAGGCGCAGGTGCGCGAGATCGACCCCAGCCGTCCCGAGGCGATCGCCGAGGCGATGCAGGGCGGCCTGTTCGAGCCGCGCCGCACCCCCGGCCAGCAGCACGCGGTCGAGCGGCTCGAGACGCTGCTCGCCTTCGTGGAGGGCTGGGTCGACGAGGTCGTCTCGCAGGCCGCGCGCGACATGCCGTCGGCGCCGGCCCTGGCGGAGGCGGTCCGCCGTCGCCGCGCCACCGGCGGTCCCGCCGAGCAGACCTTCGCGTCGCTCGTGGGCCTGGAGCTGCGTCCGCGTCGTCTGCGCGACGCCGCGAACCTGTGGGCCGCGGTCCGCGACCGTCAGGGTCCGGCCGCACGAGACGCCGCCTGGACCCACCCCGACCTCATGCCGACCGCGGCCGACCTCGACGACCCGCTCGGCTTCGCGAGCGGCGAGTCCGGCGACGACGACTTCGACGCCGCGCTCGACGAGCTGCTGTCCGGCGAGGCCGGCGACGGCACCCCGGGCCGCGACGACGAGCCCGGCACCGGCGACGCCCGGTGACCCTGCACGCCGACGCGACGCGCACGCTGGCGGCCTGGACGGCACCCGACGCAGGCCAGGAACGGCTGCGCGTGGCGTACCTGGCTCACCTCGCCGCGCACCCTGACGGGATGCTGCGCCCCTGCCGGCCCGACCACGTGACGGCGAGCGCGCTCGTGATGACGGCCGACGCTCAGCGCGTGCTGCTGGTGCGTCACCGCAAGGCGGGGATGTGGCTGCAGACCGGCGGGCACTGCGAGGCCGACGACGCGAGCCTGGTCGACGCCGCCGCACGCGAGGCACTGGAGGAGACGGGCATCGCGGGCCTGCAGGTCGACCCCGACCCGCTGCGTCTCTCGCGGCACGCCGTGCCGTTCTGCTCCCCCGGCGGCCACCATCTCGACGTCCAGCTCCTCGCCGTGGCCCCCGTCGACGCCGAGCCCGTCGTGGCCGAGGACGAGGACCCGGTGGCCTGGTTCGGTGTCGACGATCCTGTGGAGCCGACCGATGCCGACACGCTGGCGCTCATCGCTGCTGCCAGGACACGCCTTCGAGGAACCCCTCGGCCTTGACCGCGTGCGGGTAGTCCGCCAGCAGCGCCCAGAACCGCGGGGAGTGGTTGGGCTCGATGAGGTGGGCGAGCTCGTGAAGGACGACGTGGTCGACGACGTAGTCGGGCATGTCGCGGACGCGGTCGGAGATGCGGATGGCCCCCGTGGCCGCGGTGCAGGAGCCCCAGCGCTGCGTCTGGTTGGTGACCCACCGCACCGAGGTGGGCACCGCGCGACCTTGGAGGTAGCGATCCGACAGGGTGCGCGCGCGGGCCATCAGCTCCTCGTCGCCGGCCGGGGTCCGAGCGACGCGGGCGTCGAGACGGGCCACGAGCCGCGCGACCTCCTCGCGCTCCTGCTCGGGTGACAGGTGGGCGGGCACGAGCACGATCGTGCGGTCGCCGTCGCGGTACGCCTGGATGGTGCGACGACGTCGCGTGCTGCGCCTGATCTCCACCTCACCCACGCCCTGGACGGTAGCCGAGGGCTCCGACGGACGAGGAATCTTCGTCCACATCCGCCGGGCGTGGTCGAGGCCGTCCCGTCGCAGGTCAGGAGGCGGTTCCGTACCGTCGGAACGTCGGTCTCCACCGGCTCAGACCCGTCTGTCCACGGGCCGTCCACACCGACCGACGGCGATGCGCACATCTTCCCCACAGACTTGTCCACAGGAGTGGACAACGGTTCTGCCAAGTCGGTTGACGCGCCCCTCTGGGACCCCTACGGTGTCCTCAGCCGGGCTCCCGAATCAGGTCCGCAGGGGAAGGCAGACCCTCGGGAGCCCGGCTCTCGCACGTCCGGCCCCCTGGATGCCTCCGTGGGCGCTGTGGACGCCCGCTGGTCCGCACCCGTCGAGCCCCGCAAGGTGGCGGTCATGACGTTGCGGCCCGTCCTCCTCCCGGGAGCCGACGTCGTGCGTCGTGACGCGCGACGACTGACCGTCGTCGGCCGACCCGACGTGGTGCTCACCGACCGACCGGGTCTCCTCGCCCTCCTCCGGCTGCTCGACGGTCGCAGCCTGGAGTCCGTCGAGCGACTGGCCCGGGAGAGGGTCCCGGAGCTCGAGGACGACCCGCGCTCGGTCGTGCAGCACCTGGTGGCCCGTGGCGCGCTGCGGCCTGGTCCGCCCCCCACGCTGCCGCGCCTCTCGGTCCGCATCCGGGCGTGGGCGGGCAGCGAGCACGTCGCACAGGTCGTGGCGGGCGCGGTCGACGCGCTGGGGCTGCGGCCCGACCCGGTCGGCGACGCCGCGCTGCTCCTGCTGGTCGCGGCCGGCGAGCCCGACCGGCACTGGGTGGCGCGAGCGGTCGAGACCGGTCTGCCGGTCCTGCCCGTCGTGGTCGACGAGCACTGGGCCCGCGTCGGTCCGCTGACGGTCGCGGGCAACACGTCGTGCCTCGGGTGCCACGACGCCGCACGCGCCGCCGCGGACCCGACGTGGGCCGCGGTGGTGAGGCAGCTCGGTCGCCCGCTCGTCGCCGCTCCCCCACCGTCGCCGGGGCCGGTCCTGCTGCACCGCCTCGCCGCCGCGGTCGCCGAGCAGACGGCGGCCTGCGCCGGACCGGATCGTCCCGAGACGGTGGGTGGCGTGCTCCACCTGCGCGGACGCGACGTCGTGCGCGAACCGGTCCCGGTCCACGAGGGCTGCACGAGCCTGCTCCACCGGGACGCCTGAGCCGATGGCACCTATCCTGGAAGACGTGGAGCCACAGGAGCCGGACGACACGACGGACGACCGCGGCACTGGCCGCCGGAGTCGGTCGTCGCTCCCGGTCGGGGCGTTCACGCGTGGCGCGAAGCTCGCGGCCCTGCCGGTCGGGTTCGCGGGCCGCACCGCCCTCGGCATGGGCCGGCGGATCGGCGGCGCGCCCGCCGACGCCGTGCTGACCGAGGTGCAGCGGCGCACCGCCGAGCAGGTGTTCAGCGTGCTGGGCCAGCTCAAGGGCGGCGCCATGAAGATGGGCCAGGCCATGAGCATCTTCGAGGCGGCGCTGCCCGAGGAGATCGCAGCGCCCTACCGAGAGACGCTCACCCGTCTGCAGGACGCCGCCCCGCCCATGCCGGTCGACGTCGTGCACCGTCAGCTGACCGCCGAGCTCGGCGGCGACTGGCGCGACCGGCTCGTCGAGGTCGGCGATCAGCCCGCCGCGGCGGCCTCCATCGGGCAGGTGCACCGCGGTCGGTGGCACGACGGACGCGAGGTGGCCGTCAAGATGCAGTACCCCGGTGCCGCGAAGGCGCTGCGCTCGGACCTGCGTCAGCTGTCGCGCATCTCCCGGCTGCTCGGGGTCCTCGCGCCGGGCATCGACGTCAAGGCGCTGCTGCAGGAGCTCGAGGACCGGGTGGTCGAGGAGCTCGACTACACGCTCGAGGCCGCCGCACAGCAGCGCTTCCACGAGGAGTACGCCGACGACGCCGAGATCTTCGTGCCGAGCGTCGTGCACGGGACCGAGCGCGTGCTCGTGAGCAGCTGGATGGAGTCCACCGGCTCGCTGGCCGACCTCATCCGCGACGGCAGCCAGGACGACCGCGACCGCTACGGCGAGCGCTACGTGCGGTTCCTGCTCACCAGCCCCGACCGCGTCGGGCTGCTGCACGCCGACCCGCACCCCGGCAACTTCCGTGTGCTCCCCGACGGACGTCTCGGCGTCGTCGACTTCGGTGCGGTGGCACACCTGCCCGACGGGCTGCCTCCCGCACTCGGCCCGCTCCTCACCGCCGCGCTGGCGGGCGACGCGCAGGCGGTGACCGACCACCTGCGCAGCGAGGGGTTCCTGCGTCCCGGCACCAAGATCGATCCCGAGGTGATGGCCGGGTACATCGCGCCGTTCGTCGAGCCGGCGGGCGCCCCGACGTTCACGTTCTCGAGGGCCTGGCTGCGTGAGCAAGCAGGCCGGGTCGGCCTCGGCGGCGAGGGCATGTCGACGTCGATGAAGATCAACCTGCCGCCGGAGTACCTGCTCATCCACCGCGTCTGGCTGGGTGGCGTCGGCGTGCTGTGCCAGCTCAACGCGACGGCACCGTTCCGCTCGATCCTGGAGGAGTCGATCCCCGGGTTCGAGCCACCGGACTGAGGCTCAGCGGAGCACGAGGCCGGCGGCCAGCACCAGCATGACGCAGCCGATCGCGCCGTCGAGCAGGCGCCACGCGCGCGGCTCGCGCAGCCAGCGGCCCAGGTGACGCGCACCGAACCCGAGCGCCGCGAACCAGACGACGCTGCCCGTCATGGCGCCGACAGCGAACCACCCACGGGCGTCACCGTGCGAGGCGGCGACCGACCCCAGCAGCACGACCGTGTCGAGGTACACGTGCGGGTTCAGCCATGTCAGGGCGAGCGCGGTCAGCCCGACCCGCGCCGCCGACGGCCTCACCCGCACCGCCAGCCCGCCGCCTGACTCGACGCGGGCGTCGCCGTCGACCTCGAGCGACTCCCCCGACCCCGTGACCGCCCGGCGCAGCGCCAGGACCGCGTAGCCGGCGAGGAACGCCGTGCCACCCCAGCGGGCCGCGTCGACGAACCAGGGCACCGACTCGACGAGTCGCCCCAGGCCGACGACCCCGACGGCGACGAGCACGACGTCGGAGAGAGCGCACACCGCCACCACCAGGCCGACGTGCTCGCGACGCAGCCCTTGCCGCAGGACGAAGGCGTTCTGCGCGCCGATCGCGACGATGAGGGCGAGGCCGGCACCGAGGCCGGAGAGGAGGCTGGTCACGCAGCCACGCTAGGGCGCAAGCATCTTCAGGACCAGCGAAGAATTCTTCAGGTGCATTAGCATGGCTTCATGTGGTCCGACCCCGTCGCCGTGCGCACCGTGGCCGCGGTGGTCGAGGCCGGCACCTTCGACGGCGCCGCCCGCGCCCTGCACGTGACGCCGTCCGCGGTGAGCCAGCGTGTGAAGGCCATCGAGGAGTCGGTCGGCCAGCGCCTGCTGGTGCGCACGACTCCCGTGCGGCCGACGGCCGCCGGGGAGGTCGTGCTGCGCTACGCCCGACGTCTGGCCCTGCTCGACGAGGACGCCGCGACCGAGCTGGGCCTGGCCGAGGCACGCCTCCCCCGCCTCGCCGTCGCCGTGAACGCCGACTCCCTCGCCACCTGGTTCCTCGAGGCGGTGTCGCGGTTCACCCGCACGAGCGACGTGCAGGTGGAGCTGTACCGCGAGGACCAGACGCGCACGGCGCGCATGCTCGAGGACGGCACGGTGATGGCGGCGGTCACGGCCCGCGCCGAGCCGGTGCCCGGGTGCCGGGCAGTCCCGCTCGGCGCGCTGACCTACCGGGCGATGGCGTCGCGCACCTGGATGGACCGCTGGGCCCCCGACGGGGTCGGCGAGGCCGAGCTGCGGACCGCACCGCGCGTCGACTACGACCCGACCGACTCGCTCCAGGCCGACTGGCTCGCCGCGCACGACGTCGACGCGTCCCTGACCCCACGCCACCTCGTGCCGTCGCCGCACGACTTCGCGCGGGCCGTCTCCCTCGGTCTCGGCTGGGGCCTGCTGCCCGCCGAGCACGCCGCCACGTACGGGCCCGACCTCGTCGACCTCGCAGGTCCGACGATCCGCTCCCCGCTGTCGTGGCAGCGCTGGCGGACGCCGTCGAGCCTGCTCGACCGGCTGACCGACGTCGTGGTGGCGACGGCCGCCGAGCGCCTCAGCCCTGCTGGGCGATGACCTCGAGCACCGCCTCGCCGTAGCGCTCGCGCTTCGTCTGGCCGATCCCCGGGATGCCGACGAGCCCGTGGGCGTCGGCGGGGCGCAGCTCGGCCAGGGCGAGCAGGGTGGCGTCGGTGAACACGACGTAGGCCGGCACCTTCGCGTCCGCGGCGGTGGTGCTGCGCCACTCCCGCAGACGCTCGAACACCGCGCGGGCGTCGGCGTCGAGCGACTCGAGCTCGACGTTGCTGCGCTTCTTGGGGCGCGGCCCGGCCGAGCCGCCGCGCGCCGGGTGGTCCGGCGGCAGCAGCGGGTCGAGGAACCGGGTCGGCTTGCGCCCCTGCCGCCCGCCGGGCTTGCGTGCCCGCGCCCAGGAGATGGTCAGGTGGCGCCGCGCCCGGGTGACGCCGACGTAGAACAGCCGACGCTCCTCGGCCACGGCCTGCGGGGTGTCGGCGTGGGTGATGGGCATCATCCCCTCGTGCGCCCCGACGCAGAACACGGCGTCCCACTCCAGGCCCTTGGCCGCGTGCAGGGTCGCGAGGGTCACGCCCTCCGCGGTGGGCGCGTGGGCCGACTGCGCGCGACGGTCGAGGTCGGCGAGCAGCTCGGTGAGACCGGCCTCCGGCTGGGACTCGGCGAGGTCGTCGGCCATCGTCACGAGAGCGTGCAGCGACTCCCAGCGGTCGCGCGTGGCGCCCGGACCTGACGGCGCGGTCTCGGTGTGTCCCATGCTCGCCAGGACCGCGCGGACCTCGTGCCCGAGCCGACCGTGGTCGGGGGCGTCGACGTCGACCGTCGCGTCGGCCCCGTCCTCGCCGGCGCGCGCCGCACCGCGCAGGAGGGTGACGGCCTGACGCACCTCGGCGCGCTGGAAGTAGCCCTCGACCCCGCGCAGGGTGACGGGGACGTCGCGCTCGCCCAGCGCCTCCTCGAAGGCCTCCGACTGCGCGTTGATCCGGAACAGGACGGCCATCTCGCGGTAGGGCACCCCCGAGCGGTGCAGCCGGACGACCTCGTCGGCCACCGCGGACGCCTCGCTCGGCTCGTCGCTGTACCCCAGGTAGCGCACGGGCTCGGCGGGAGCGGCCTGCGCCTGCAGCGGTCGGCCGTGGGCCTCGCCCCGGACGCCGTCGAACACGGCGTTGGCGACGGCCACGACCTGCGGGGTGGAGCGGTAGTTGCGCACCAGCGAGACCCGCTCGGCGTCGGGGTAGCGCTGGGCGAAGTCGGCGAGGATCTGCGGCGACGCCCCGGCGAAGGTGTAGATGGTCTGGCGCGGGTCGCCGACGACGCAGACGTCGTCGCGTCCGCCGAGCCAGAGGTCGAGCAGCGTCGACTGGAGCGGGTTGACGTCCTGGTACTCGTCGACGACGAACCACCGGTACTGGCGTCGGACCTGCGCGGCGATGCGCTCGTCGTCGGCGAGGATCGCGGCGGTGATGAGCAGGATGTCCTCGAAGTCGATGCGCCCGCGCTCGCGCTTGACGTCCTCGTAGGCGGCCATGACCGCGGCGACCCGGCCCGGGTCGAGGTCGGCGACCTCGCGTCCGCGGCGGCGGGCCACATCGGGGTAGTCGGCGCCACGGACGTTGCTGACCTTGGCCCACTCGACCTCGGCGGCGAGGTCGCGGATGACGGCGTTGTCGGGTCGGCGGATGCCCTCACGGCTCGCGGCCTCCGCGACGAGGCCGAACTTGGAGCCCACGACCTCCGGCAGCTCGGTGCCGTAGACCTGCGGCCAGAAGTACCGCGCCTGGCGCAGCGCGGCGGAGTGGAACGTGCGGGCCTGCACGTGCGGCGCGCCGAGCTGGGCGAGCCGTCCGCGCATCTCGCCCGCGGCACGCGTCGTGAAGGTGAGCGCGAGCACCTCGGTGGGCACGTACAGGCCGGTCGCGACGCCGTAGGCGATGCGGTGGGTGATGGCGCGGGTCTTGCCCGTCCCGGCGCCCGCGACGATGCAGACCGGGCCGCGCAGGGCCTCGGCGGCGGCCCGCTGCTCGGGGTCGAGGTTCTCGAGGAGGTCCTCGGGGCTGGGCACGCGGGCACTTCTCCTCGGTCGGGGACGGGTCGGGGGGTGCCGGACAGGCCGGCGGGGCGGAACAAGCCCGGCCGTGGTGTCGTTGACACCCGTGGCACCGGCGTCGTCGACACCGGTGCGACCAGCCTAGACCGCACAGGAGACAACGATGACCGGCGACTTCACCCTCTACTCGACCCCGTGGTGCGGCTACTGCCACCGGCTGAAGTCGCAGCTCCAGCGCGAGGGCATCAGCTTCGAGGAGGTCGACATCGAGCAGGTCCCCGAGGCCGCGGCGATCGTCGAGAAGGCCAACAACGGCAACCAGACGGTCCCCACCCTGGTGTTCGCCGACGGCACCGCCCTCACGAACCCGTCCGTCGCGCAGGTCAAGGCCCAGCTGGGCGTCTGACCCCCTGGCGGTAGGTGAGCCGCGGAACGAGTGCTGGCGGTCGCGGACCCGCGTCATCGTCGTCAGGTGACGCGCGCCAGCTACCGCTCGCTCGAGCTCCGCGGCGGCCTACCGCCCCGACGTCAGTACCAGCCGGACGGGATGCGCTCGCCCAGCCAGCTCTCGATGAGCCAGCTGGAGATCGAGACTCCGGACGGCGGGAGCAGCAGCGTCCCCGCCTCGCCCTGCGCCAGCAGCTCCTCGCGGGTGACCCACTGGGCCGCCGCCATCTCGACGCCGTCGACCTCGATGTCGGTGGCCGTCGCCCGGCCGAAGAAGCCGACCATGAGGCTCGCCGGGAAGGGCCACGGCTGGCTGCCCGCGTAGGCCACGTCGCCGACCACGACACCGGACTCCTCGGTCACCTCGCGGCGGACGGCGTCCTCGAGGGTCTCCCCCGGCTCGACGAACCCCGCGAGCGTCGACCAGCGACCCTCCGGCCAGCTGGCCTGGTGCCCGAGGAGTGCGCGGTCCTGGTCGTCGGTGACGAGCATGATGACGGCGGGGTCGGTGCGCGGGAAGTGGTCGGTGCCGCACACGGTGCACCGGCGCAGGTGGCCGGCCGACCGGATCTCGGTGGCCCCGCCGCAGCGCGGGCAGAACGGCGTGGCGGCGAGCCAGCGGGCCATCCCGACGGCGTGGACGGCCAGGGAGAGGTCGTCGGCACCGAGCAGGGGCGCCAGGACGCGGATGCTCACCGGCACCAGGTCCTGCGGCACGCGCTCGACGACGACCGCGGCGTGCGGCACCCCGGCGAGCTCGCCGAGGAAGATCCACGTGCCCTCCGGCGCCTCCTCGCGCGGCAGCCAGCGCAGGGCGGGCCCGTCGACCGTCGCGACGTGCTCACCGCCCAGCACCAGCACGCGCACCTGCGGACCGTCCCACGCGTCGTCGGCCCGTAGCAGGCCCGCACGGTCGTGGCGGGCCCGGTCGAAGGCGAACGGCGGGGTCGCGGACGAGGTCGAGGCGCTCACCCTGCCAGGTTAGGCCCGGGTCCGGTCCCGGGCGCGAGCAGCGCCTCGAGAGCCTCACGGTCGAGCAGGTCCTCGGGTGCGTACCGCACCACCGTGCCGAGACGCACGTAGTAGAACGCGCCCGAGACGAGTGCGGGGTCGAGACCCTGGAGCTCGGCCCACGCCAACCGGTACAGGCTGAGCTGCAGCGGGTCGGCGTCGGCCTGTCGGCTCGTCTTCCAGTCGACCACCTCGAAGCCACGGCCGGCCGGCGTGGTCGTGGCGAAGACGGCGTCGATGCGGCCGACCACCTGCTGGCCGGCCAGCAGCATCGAGAAGGGCGCCTCGATCGTGTGCGGCGTGCGGTGTCCGTACGGGCCCGACTCGAACCGCTCGATGACGTCGGCCAGCTCGGCGTCGTCGGCGAGCTCGACGTCGCCCTGTCCCGGCAGCTCGGTGGGCTCCAGCAGAGGTCGCTGGCCGTAGTGCGACTCGACCCAGGCGTGGAACCGGGTGCCGAACCTGGCGGCGCCCGAGGGCTGGCGCGGCATCGGCCGCGCCAGGGTGCGCGCGAACGACGACTCGTCCTGCGCCAGGGCCAGCACCGCCGTCGCCGACAGCGTGGACGGCAGCTCGACGGGACGCGCCTCGGCCTGCGCCGCCTCGGCCTCGGCGAGGAGGAGATCGATCTCGAGGGACAGCTCGGCCACGCGGTCGCCGGGGACCGGCAGCTCGGGCACCGGCGTCCCGCCCCCGTCGAGGGCGGCCAGGACCTCCGCGGCGAGCGCTCGCCGCCCGTCGAGAGCCGGTGGCTCCACCGGCCACGCGATCCCGTCGGCCAGCACGAGGTGCGGGTTGGTCTCGTCGTCGGCGGGAGGCTCGGCCCAGTGCAGCGGGTCGATCCCCTGCTCGGCGAGCCAGTCGCGCGTGGTGAGCAGGAAGTCCGACGGTCCGAGCGGCTTCAGCTGGGTGCGTCCCCACCAGTGGCCGCTCACGACCACGTGCTCCTTGGCGCGGGTGTAGGCGACGTACCCGAGGCGGAGCTCCTCGAGCAGGTCGGCCTCGCGGCTCGCCGCGCGCAGCTCTTTGCCCGCGGTCGGCGTCCACTCCGCGAGGTCGGGCAGGCTCGCCGCGTCGCCACGCAGCGACGTCGGCAGCGCGCTGCCGTTCGTCAGCCAGCTCGGCCGGCCACGACCGGACGGGAACACGCTGCTCGACACGAGGGGCACGAACACCGCGCCCCACTCCAGGCCCTTGGAGCGGTGGATGGTCAGCAGCTTGACCGAGTCGGCCTCCGAGGGCGTCGTGACCTCCATGCCCTCGTTGAACTCCGACTCCGCCCGCAGGTAGGTCACCAGGCCCGTGAGCGAGGCGTAGCGGTCGGTGGCCCCGTAGTCGGCCACGGCGTCGAGGAACGTCGCGAGGTTGTCGGACGCACCCTCGACGTCGCCGGCCTCGAGCTCGACGTCGAGGTCGAGCGCGCGGACGGCCCGACGCGCGAGGTCGAGCAGCGGCTCGCCCACGTGCGCCCGGACGCGGTGCACCACCCGCGAGAGGTCGGCGAAGCGCTCGAGCGCGCGGGGGTCGTAGGGCAGGTCGCCGGGGTCGTCGAGCGCCTCGGCGAGCGAGACGACCTCGGTGGGGTCGGTGCCCTCGACCGCGCGGGCCAGCTCCTCGGCGAGCGTCGCGTCGTCCTGGGCGCCGTGCGCGCGTCCGCTCAACGTCGCGGCACGTCGACCGAGCAGCGCGAGGTCGCGGGGTCCGACGTTCCAGCGCGGCCCGGCCAGCAGCCGGAGCACCGCGGGGTTGGCGGTGACGTCCTCGACGACCTCGAGCAGGGAGACGACGTCGAGCACCTCGGGCTGCACGAGCAGCCCCGCCAGGCCGACGATCTCGAAGGGCACGTGCGCGTCGCGCAGCGCCTTGACGATCTCGCCGTTCTCGCGGGCCACCCGTACGAGGACCGCGATGTCGGCCCACGGTCGGCCGGCGTCGTGCTCGGCGACGACCCCGGCGACGAGCGCGGCGATCTCCTCGTCGACGGTGCGGTGCAGCGCGACGTCGACGCGCCCGGTCAGGTCGGCGGCCGAGACGAGCGGGGAGACCACCGACGACGACGCGTAGAACGGCTGCGCCAGGTGGTTGGCGGCCGCGATGACCTCCGGCGCGCAGCGTCGGGTCTCCACGAGGGCGAACTGGCGACCCCGGCTGCCGTCGGCGGCCGGGAAGTCGTCGAGGAACTCCTCGAGGTTGCCGGTGGCCGCTCCGCGCCAGCCGTAGATGCCTTGCGCGGGGTCGCCGACGGCCGTGACGGGGAGCCCGGAGAACAGCGCCTGCAGCAGGTCGCGCTGGGCGACGGAGGTGTCCTGGTACTCGTCGAGCAGGACGACGTCGTAGCGCTCGAGCATGGCGGCCCGGACCTCCGGCAGCTGCGCGAGCTGGGCGCCCCAGGCCATCTGGTCGGAGAAGTCCATGACGCCGTCGGCGGCCTTGGCGACGCGGTAGGCCTCCACGAGGAGGCTGAGCTCGCTGCGCTTGAGCGCGGTCAGCGCGGCGTCGCGCAGCAGCGCCGGCTTGCCGACCGCCTCGAACTCCGCGACGACGGCGGCGTCGTGCTGGCGCAGCTGCTCGGGGCTGACGAGGTGCTCGGACAGCTGGGAGTCCAGCGCCATCACCTGGCCGACCAGCGTGGGCACGTGGGTGCCGATGAAGCGCAGCTCGCGGTCGTAGGCGGAGATCACGCGGGCCATCCGCTGGAACCGCGACGCGTCGGTGACGACCTGCAGGTCGGGCTCGATGCCGAGCCGCAGGCCGTGCTCGGTGATGAGCGACCCGGCGAACGCGTGGTACGTCGAGGCCGTGACGTCGCCCCACGGGTCGCCCGGGTCGGCGGGCAGGTGCTCCAGGCTCGCCCGGATCCGCTGTCCCAGCTCGGCGGCCGCCTTGTTGGTGAAGGTCAGGCCGAGGATCCGCTCGGGTGCCACGCCGAGGTGGCCGACGAGCCACAGCACCCGCGCCGCCATGACCGTCGTCTTGCCCGACCCGGCCCCGGCGATGATGGCGCCCGGGCGGTCGAGCCCGGCGGTGATGGCGGCGACCTGCGGCTCGCTGAACGGGATGCCGACGAGGTCGCGCAGGTGCTGCGCGTCGCGGACGAGGCTCATGCCTGCTCCTCCCCCGCGACCGGCCCGCGCTGGCGGACGAGGATGCTGGCGCCGTCGTCGTGGGCGGGGCAGACCCGGCGGAACTGGCACCAGCCGCAGGCGTTCGGAGAGGCGGTGGCGACCAGCTGCTCCTCGGCGACGGTGCGCACGCTGCGCCGCAGCTGCTCCACCGCGAAGAACGGCTGGTCGTCGCGGGGGCCGTCCTGCGGCTGGACCTTGGGGGCGCCGGAGGCGTCGACGCGCAGCTGCACCAGCTCCGCACCGGCCGCGTGACCGTCGGGGACGACGTCGGCGGTGGCGCCGTGCTCGACCGCGAGCTGGTAGACGCCGAGCTGCGGGTGCTCGGCGATGTCGCGCGAGGACGGCGGGTTCTTGGACGTCTTGAGGTCCACGACGTGCACGCCGCCCTCGTCGTCGACCTCGACCCGGTCCATCGACCCGCCGAGGCGGACCGCGCGCCCCTCGACCTCGACCTCGACGTCGAAGGGGTGCTCGGCCGCGACGACGGTGCGCGGGTTCTCGGTGTGCCAGGTGGCGAACCGGCCGAGCGCCTCGACGGCGGCGGTCTTCTCGCGGGCACCGACCCAGGGCGGGAGGTCGAGCTCGTGCCAGACGTCGTCGAGGTGCGCCGACATGGCGGTGACGTCGGGCGTGACCCCGGTGCGCACGACGTCGGCGGCGATGGCGTGCACGATCGAGCCGAAGCCCTGCGCCGACGTGGTGGCGTGCGCGCCGCGGGCCTCGTGGTCGAGGAACCACTGCAGGGGGCACTGCTCGAGGGCGGACACCTGGCTGCCCGAGAGCCGGATCGGCTGGTCGGCGGGCCGCAGGGGTGCGTCGGAGGTCGTGCGAGGCGCCAGCCCCCACCAGCGGTCGGGGTGGGCGGCCCGGCTCGCCGGGTGGCCGGCCAGCCGTGCGAGCTGCTCGGCGACGCGCCTCCGCTCGGCCGGGTCGTCGGTGTTCTCGCCGATCCGCCGCAGCTCGGCCACGGCGGAGCGCAGCGACAGCGCGCGGCGCGGTCGGTGCTCGGTCTCGGGCAGCGTCCGGCGCGCCGGGCGGTCCTCGTCGGGCTGCGTCAGCGACGTGTGGAGCTCACCGACGAAGCGCGACGGCTGGTCGCCGTCGTCGGAGCCGCTGGCGACGGCGGTGACGACGAGCCGCTCGCGGGCGCGGCTGCACGCGACGTAGAACAGCCGACGCTCCTCCGCGATCGCCGAGCGGGTGCTCGGGTAGGGCGCCACGCCCTCGCGGGTCAGTCGTTCGGGCTGCAGCAGGCTGCTGCGCAGGCGCGTGTCGGGCCACTCGCCGTCCTGCACGCCGGCCACGACGACGAGGTCCCACTCCAGGCCCTTGGAGCGGTGCGCCGTCATGAGGCGGACGGCGCGGGTGTCGTCGGGGGCCTGGGCGAGCGTGTCGGAGGGGATCTGCTGCGCCTCGAGGGCGAGCACGACCTCGCCGACCGAGCGATGCGCCTCGCGCTCCTCGGCGCGGGCAGCCTCGGCGAACAGCGCGCAGAGGGCGTCGAGGTCGTGGTGGGCCCGGGCCGCGCCCTCGCCACCTGACTCCGCCTCGGCGCGCAGCCGCTGCGGCCAGGTGGTGCCGTCCCACAACGTCCAGAGCACCTCCTCGGCGGACGCGCCGGCCGCGAGCTGCTCGACGGCGCGCACCAGCAGCCCCGAGACACGTCGTGCCTGCTGGACGGCGAGGCCCTCGGGACCGTCGGCGGCGAGCGTGGCGAGCCGGGGCGGGTCGGCGAGCACCTCGGCGAGGAGGAGACGTGAGGGTCGAGGCCGGCCGTGCTCGGCCGCGTCGTCGCGACGCAGCACGCGGCCGAGGCGTCGTAGTCCGGCCGCGTCCATCGCGCCCAGCGGGCCGGTGAGCAGCGACGTGGCCGCCTCGGGGTCGAGCGGCTCGCCCGCGTGCAGGGTCTGCGCGGCGTGCAGCGCGGCGAGCAGGGTGCGCACGGCGGGCTCGACGGCGAGGGGCAGCTCGTCACCCGCGACCTGGACGGGCACGCCCGCGGCGGACAGCGCCCGGTGGAGCCGGTCGAGGTGGGCCGAGGAGCGGACGAGCACCGCCATGCGGTCCCAGGGGACGGGTCGGTCGGCCACCAGGTGGGCTTCGCGCAGCAGGAGCGCCACGTGCTCGGCCTCGGCGGTGGCGGAGGAGAACGTGCGCACCTCGACGCTGCCCGACCGCTCGGGATCGGTGGCCGGCGAGCGTAGCGCGGCGAGGCGCTCCCCGTCGGGACCCGGGACCGCTCCGCGGTTCTCGACGACCGAGCGGACCGCCGCCGCGATGGCGGCGCCGTAGCGGTTGGTGCGGGCGAGGGTGAGCACGGCGGGCTCGCCGAGCGGCGTGGCGAACTGCTCGGTGAAGCGCAGGATGCCGGTGACGTCGGCGCCGCGGAACCCGTAGATGGACTGGTAGGGGTCGCCAACCACGACGAGGTCGCGACCGTCGCCGGCCAGGGCCTGCAGCAGCGCGACCTGCAGCGGGTCGGTGTCCTGGAACTCGTCGACGACGACGAGCCGGAGCCGGTCGCGCCAGCGGCGCCGGCACTCGGGGTCGTCCAGGAGCGTGACCGCCTGGAACACGAGGTCGGTGTGGTCGATCGTGTTGGTGAACGCGGCCACGGAGGTGACGTCGTCGAAGAAGCGGGCGGCGGCCTGCCAGTCGGCGCGACCGGTCTGCTGGCCGACGGCGAGGAGGTCGACGCTGTCGAGACCTTGCGCGCGGGCGGCACCCAGCAGACGCTGCAGCTCCGCCGTCAGGCCGCGCGTGCGCAGCGCGGGCCGCAGCGCCTCGGGCCACTCCTGCGGGTCGGTGCCGGCGAGGAGGTCGGCGAGCACCGCGTCCTGCTCGGGCGCGCTCAGCAACGAGACGGGGCTGCGGAAGTCGGTGGTGTCCTGCTCGGCGCGCACGAGCGCGTAGCAGAAGGAGTGGAAGGTCATGGCCGGCGTGGTGGCCACCGTGCGACCCAGCCGTCGGGCGATGCGCGCCCTGACCTCCTGCGCCGCGGCCCGGCTGAACGTGAGGACGAGGACCTCGTCGGCCGCGACCGCGCCGGACTCCACGCGCTGCGCCATCAGCTCCACCAGCGTCGTCGTCTTGCCGGTGCCCGGCCCCGCCAGCACCTGGAGCGGCCCGCCGACGGTGGCGACGTGGTCGAGCACGGCCTGCTGGCTCGGGTCGAGCACCACCCGCCGCGCCGCCGTCGCGGGCTCGGGAGGCTGGATGCGGTACTCGACGGTCACGTGACCATCCCAGCAGAGGCCACCGACAGGCTCAGGACGCCCCCGCCTCGCCCCACAGCGCCTCGGCGACGTGCACCCGACCGTTGCGCACCGGCGTGCCCTCCTGCGCCCACCGCTGCTGCGCCTCCATCATCAGCGGCGCCGGCAGCGTCCCGTCGGCCCGCGGCACCCGCCACCAGCACACGGCGTGCCCGTACAGCGACATGATGCGCCCGACGTAGCGCGGGCCGTACCCGCCGGCGACCACCTCCGCCACCCGCCCGTACGGCAGCACCCGTCCGGCCGGGATCCGCTCCACCAGCCGCAGCACCTGCTCGACGTACGCCTCGTCCACCCCTCGATGATGCCTGGCGACTGCGTCGGCGCGGCCCCTCGGTCGGGTGGGTGCGGTGGTGCGGCTCATCGTCGACCTGCGGCTGCAGTGGTGCGGCTTCTCGCTCGGTGGGGCTGCGTCGGCGCGGCTTCTCGTCGACCTGCGGCTGCGCTGGCGCAGCTTCTCGTCGACCTGCGGCTGCGCTGGCGCGGCTTCGACTCGTCCTGCGCTCCGCAAGGGCCTCGACCGGGCGGCTGGCGACGGCGCTGGTCCGGGGTCCCGGGCTGTGGGTTCGTCTCGAGGGTCGAGCGGTGGGTCTGCCACCGAATCGTCGTCCGCGGTGGATCTGCCACCTTCTCAGCGCTGAACAGGTGGAGAATCCACCGCCGACGGGGCCAGACGTGGCAGAAGTTCTCCCTTCTCGTGGACCGTGCCACGAGAAGGAAGAAGCACTACCCACCCCACCCCCAAGGGCACCCACGATTCTTCCTTCACGCGCTCGAGGTCCAACGCTTCTGCGTCGGTGACGGGATCCCGTAGCCAAGGCAGAAGCCTCGGAGTCCCACGCACGAACGCAGATTCCTGCGTCCCACGCGGGCCACGGCCCGAGACCCCAGACCAGCGCCGCCGCCAGCCGCCCGGTCGAGGCCCTGGCGGAGACCACACCCAGCGCCAGCCGAGGCAGCGCACCACCACGACGAGACCCCCGCAGGCAGCGCACCAGCAAACCCAGACCCCCCGCGCCAGCGCACCACGAAGCCCACACCCCCGCGCCAGCGCACGCCCCCCACACGCACCGACGCCGCGGGCGGGTGCTCGAGGCACCCGTTTCGCGGCGTCGGGGTGGGTCAGTACGACGGCTGGCTGGGGTCGATCTGGTCGACCCAGGCCACGACGCCGCCGGCGACGTGGACGGCGTCCTTGAAGCCGGCGCCCTTGAGGACGGCGAGGGCCTCGGCGGAGCGGACGCCCGACTTGCAGTGCAGCACGATCTGCTTGTCGTCGGGGAGCTCCGAGAGCGCCTTGCCGTTGAGGAAGTCGCCCTTGGGGATGAGGATCGAGCCGGGGATGTGGTTGATGTCGCGCTCGACCGGCTCTCGGACGTCGACGAGCACGAAGTCGCGTCCGCCGTCGCCCCGCTCCTTCAGCCACCCGTCGAGCTGGGCGACGGAGATCGTCGACCCGGCCGCGGCGTCAGCGGCCTCGTCGCTGATCGCACCGCAGAACGCCTCGTAGTCGCTGAGCAGCTCGGTCGGCAGCTCGCCCTCGGGGTCGCGCTGGATCTTCAGCGTCGTGTACCGCATCTCGAGTGCGTCGTAGACCATCAGACGGCCGATGAGCGGGTCGCCGATGCCGGTGATCAGCTTGATCGCCTCGGTGACCATGATCGACCCGATCGACGCGCACAGGACGCCGAGCACGCCGCCCTCGGCGCACGACGGGACCATGCCGGGCGGCGGCGGCTCCGGGTAGAGGTCGCGGTACTGCGGCCCCTCCTGCGCCCAGAAGACCGACACCTGGCCCTCGAAGCGGTAGATCGAGCCCCACACGTACGGCTTGCCGAGGATCACGGCGGCGTCGTTGACGAGGTAGCGCGTGGCGAAGTTGTCGGTGCCGTCGACGATGAGGTCGTACTGGCTGAAGATGTCGAGGACGTTGTCGTTGTCCAGACGCGCCTCGTGCACGATCGTCTTCACGTACGGGTTGACCTCGGCGACCGACTCGGCGGCGCTGACGGCCTTGGGCCGGTCGATGTCGGACTGTCCGTGGATGACCTGGCGCTGCAGGTTCGACTCGTCGACGACGTCGTCGTCGATGATGCCGAGCGTGCCGACGCCGGCGGCCGCGAGGTACAGCAGGGCCGGCGAGCCGAGCCCGCCCGCGCCGATCACGAGCACCTTGGCGTTCTTGAGCCGCTTCTGCCCGTCCATCCCGACGTCGGGGATGATCAGGTGCCGGCTGTAGCGACGGACCTCGTCGATGGTCAGTTCGTCGGCGGGTTCCACGATGGGGGCGACCACGGCTGCTCCTCGCAGTGACGGTGAAGGGGACGTCCGGCACAACGCCGGTCGTGTCGTCCATTGTTCCCCGACCGTCCGACATGCGGTACCGACGTCCGTCCCGTGGACGCCTCGCGCCGACACGGGGTGCTCGCCGACGAGCGTGTGGGGACCGGGCACTAGGCTGTGCGGGTGAGCGAGACCCCGATCCTGCGCACGCGCGCCGGCCGACTGCCGCGCCGCGCCCGCCGCGCCCAGCTGCTGGAGGTCGCACTCGAGGTCTTCGTCGAGCAGGGCTACCACGCCGCGTCGATGGACGAGATCGCCGAGCGCGCGGGCGTCTCCAAGCCGGTCGTGTACCAGCACTTCCCCGGCAAGCTCGACCTCTACCTGGCGCTGCTGGAGTCCTCCTGCGACGAGGTCGTCGACGACATCAAGCGCGCCCTCGCCTCCACGCAGGACAACCGTCACCGCGTCGAGGCGACGATGCAGCTCTGGTACCAGTACGTCGCCGACCAGGGCGCGGCGTTCCGGCTGGTCTTCGAGTCCGACCTGACCAACGACCCCGACGTGCGCGAGCAGGTCGACCGGGTCGTGCGCGAGTCGGCGCTGGCGATCGCCGAGGTCATCCGCGAGGACACCGGCCTGCCGCAGGACGCCGCCTACCTCCTCGCCGTGAGCCTGGTCGGCATGGGCCACGTCGGCGCCCGCAACTGGCTGGCCGAGGCGTCGTCGCTGTCGCAGCAGGACGCCGTGCGTCTCGTCGGGCGGCTCGCCTGGCGGGGCATCGGCGGGTTCCCGCGCGACGTCACCGACGCCGACGGCGCCGAGTAGCCCCTTCTCCCACCCGCCCACCCGCACGTCAGAGAGGACCGACCATGGAGGTCAAGATCGGCGTCCAGAACGCCGCCCGCGAGCTGTCCGTCGAGACCAGCGAGGCGCCCGACACGGTGCTCGCGAAGCTCGACTCCGCGCTGAAGGACGAGACCGTCTTCAGCCTCACCGACGACAAGGACCGCACGGTCGCCGTGCCGGCCGACAAGGTCGCCTACCTGTACTTCGTCGCCGACACCGGCCGCAAGGTCGGCTTCGGCGCGGTCACGCAGGAGAACTGAGGTCCTCGGCTCGCGGGTGCTGCCACGCGGTGGCACCCGCAGCCCCGGCCTAGGCTCGCACCCGTGACCTTCGCAGGCTTTCCCGTCGCCGCGCTCGACTTCTACGACGACCTCGAGGTCGACAACACGAAGACGTTCTGGGAGGAGCACCGGCACGTCTACGACGAGGCCGTCAAGGCGCCGATGGTCGCGCTCACGGCGGCGCTGGAGGACGAGTTCGGACCCGCCAAGATCTTCCGGCCCTACCGCGACGTCCGGTTCGCGAAGGACAAGACGCCGTACAAGACGCACCAGGGGGCGTTCGTAGCCGTCGCCCCGTCGACCGGCTACTACGTGCAGGTCGGCGCGCCCGGCGTGCGCACCGGCGTCGGGTTCTACCAGGCCCCGCCGGCGCGGCTGGCGTCGTTCCGGGAGGCCGTGGACCACGAGACGTTCGGGGTGGGGCTGCAGCGGATCCTCGGCCGGGTCGAGCGCCAGGGCTGGACGGTCGGGGGCGACGCGGTGAAGACCGCTCCGCGCGGCTGGTCGGCCGACCACCCCCGCATCGACCTCCTGCGGCACCGCTCGCTGACGCTCGGTCGCGAGCACGGGTTCGCCCCGTACGTGCACACCGCGGAGCTGCTCGACCACGTGCGCGCCGACTGGCGTGCGGGCAAGCCGTTCATCGACTGGATCCTCACGCACGTGCGCGGCTGACCCCGACGTCGAGGACCGCCCGCGCCCCGCCGAGCGGTAGGTGGCGCGCGAATCCTCGCCCGGGGCGGTAGGTCGCGCGCGGCAAACGCTGCCCGTTCCGCGGGTCACCTACCGCCAGCACGGCCGAGGCGCGCGCCACCTACCGCCCAGCGGGACAAGAGGGCGGGGCGGGGCGACCTATGCGGCCAGGCCGAGGCGGGCCATGCGTTCCGTGTGCGCCTCGGTGATGCGGGTGAACATGCGCGAGATGGCGGTGAGGTCGAGTCCGGGGGTCTCCACGCCCCCGACGAGGACGGCGCTCAGCGCGTCACGCTCGGCGACGAGCGTCTGGGCCTGGCGGAGGGCCTCGCCCATGAGCCGACGTCCCCACAGGGCGAGCCGGCCGCCGACGCGGGGATCGGCCTCGATCGCGGCGCGCACCTGCTCGACGACGAACTCCGAGTGCCCGGTGCCGCTGAGGGTGTCGATGACGGTCGTGCGCGTGACGGGGTCGAGGTAGGCGGCGATCTCGCGGTAGAAGTCGGCGGCCAGCCCGTCGCCGACGAAGGCCTTGACCAGGCCCTCGAGGAAGTCGGCGGGCTTGGTCTTGCGGTGGAAGTCGCCGAAGGTGGCGGCGAACGGCTCCATGGCGTCGAAGGGGTCCTCGCCCATCTCGACGAGGCGGTCGCGCAGCACCTCGAAGTGGTCGAACTCGGCGGCGGCCATGGTCGCGACCTCGACCTTGCTGCGCAGGTCGGGGGCCATCTGGGAGTCGGCGACGAGCCGCTCGCAGGCGCTGATCTCACCGAAGGCGAGGACGCCGAGCAGCTCGACGACCCCGCGGCGGTACTCGGGGTCGTCGAGGGCGCTGGCGACCGGTGCCGCGGGCGTGTCGTCCGGGGGTGCGGCTGCGTCCTTCGGGGCCGACGGGTCGCTCGACTCTGCGTGGTGGGCCATGCGCCGCAGCGTAGCGCTCCCCCGCCACTCGGCTCCTGATTCCCGGGACGCACGTCCCAACCGGTACCCTGGTGGTGCCCTTGGGGCCGTATCTCCGTCGTGAGCTCTCGGACGCACCGTCGTCGACGCCGCCTCACGACTCGACCCGAGAACCCTTTGTTCCCTCACGAATTCGAGATCCTGTGACCACGTTCACCGACTTGGGCGTCATGCCCGAGATCGCCGACGCGCTCGACGCCGTCGGCATCAGCAGCCCGTTCCCCATCCAGGAGATGACCCTCTCCGTCGCGCTGATGGGCACCGACCTCATCGGTCAGGCGCGCACCGGCACGGGCAAGACGCTGGCCTTCTCCATCCCGGTCATCCAGCGCACCGTCGCCCCGCACGACCCCGACTACGACCAGCTGGCGGCTCCCGGCAAGCCGCAGGCCCTGGTCGTCGCGCCCACCCGCGAGCTCGCGCTGCAGGTGGCCAACGACATCAAGACGGCGTCCGCGAACCGCGGCACCCGCAACCTCACGATCTACGGCGGCGTGCCCTACGAGGGCCAGCTCGAGGCGCTCGAGAAGGGTGTCGACATCGTCGTCGGCACCCCCGGGCGCATCCTCGACCTCGCCAACCGTCGCGCGCTCGACCTCTCTCACGTGAAGTCGCTCGTGCTCGACGAGGCCGACGAGATGCTCGACCTCGGCTTCCTGCCCGACGTCGAGGCGATCCTCGCCAAGACGCCCGAGACCCGCCAGACGATGCTGTTCTCGGCCACGATGCCGGGCGCGATCGTGTCGCTGGCGCGCAAGCACATGCGCCACCCGATGAACATCCGCGCCGAGTCACCGGAGGAGAACCACACGGTCCCCGCCACGGCGCAGTTCGTGTGGCAGGCCCACGAGCTCGACAAGCCCGAGGTCATCGCCCGCATCCTGCAGGCTGAGGACGTGCAGCGCGTCATCATCTTCACGCGCACGAAGCGCACGGCGCAGCGTGTGGCCGACGACCTCATCGACCGCGGCTTCCCCGCCTCGCCCCTGCACGGCGACATGGCGCAGGGCGCACGCGAGAAGGCGCTGCAGGGCTTCCGTGACGGCAAGGTCGACGTGCTGGTCGCCACCGACGTCGCGGCCCGCGGCATCGACGTCGCGAACATCAGCCACGTCATCAACTACAACTGCCCCGAGGACCACAAGACGTACGTGCACCGCATCGGTCGCACGGGTCGCGCCGGCGCCTCGGGCATCGCGGTCACCTTCGTCGACTGGGCCGACCTGTCGCGCTGGAAGCTGATCAACGCCGAGCTCGACCTGCCGTTCGCGGACCCGCAGGAGACGTACTCGACGTCGGACCACCTGTTCCACGACCTCGGCATCGACCGGTCCGTCAAGGGCCGGCTCAAGCCGCCGTCGCCGAAGGAGCCCCGCAAGGACGGCGACCGCGGCGGACGCGGTGGCCAGGGCGGTCGCGGGCAGGGCGGCGGACGTGGCCGCGACGGCCAGGGCGGACGCGGGCAGGGCGGCGGACGTCCGCAGGGCGAGCGCTCCTCCGGTCCCCGCACCGACCAGCCGCAGGACGCGCAGGCCAAGGACGGCCAGGGCGGCGAGGGCACCGGCTCGAGCCGCAGCCGGAACCGTCGTCGCCGTCGCACCCGCGGCGGCCAGAAGGTCGAGGGCCAGAACGGCACCCAGACCGCCTCGAGCGAGACGGCACCCGCCTCGGCGGACTGACCCGCACCACGACGAAGGGCCCCACGCCGCGGCGTGGGGCCCTTCGTCGTGCCGGCTCAGAGCAGGCTCTGCGCCACCTCGCGGTACGCGTCGGCGCCCTTGTGGTTCTTGTGGACGCTGAGGATGGAGCGGCCGATCGCGGGCGCCTCGGCGAACCGGATCGACTTCGGGATCGGCGGGCTCAGGACGGGCAGCTCGAACTGCTCCTCGATGGAGGCGAGCACGGCGCGGGCGTGGTTGGTGCGCCCGTCGAACATCGTCGGCAGCACGCCGGCGACCTCGAGCTCGGAGTTGATGAACTGCTTGACGTCGTGGACGGTGTCGAGCAGCTGCAGCACGCCGCGGTGCGACAGGGTCTCCGCCTGCAGCGGGATGACGACCTTCTGCGACGCCGAGAGCGCGCCGACCGTGAGCACGCCGAGCGTGGGTGGGCAGTCGATGACGACGAGGTCGTAGTCGTCGGCGACCTTGTCGAGCGCGACGCGCAGCCGCTGCTCGCGCCCGGTGCGGCTGACGAGCGCCTCCTCGGCCTGCGTGACCGTGACGTTCGACGGCAGCAGGTGCATGCCGTCCTCGGTGACGACGATCGCGTCGGCCGGCTTGGCCTTGCCGAGCAGCACCTCCCCGACGGTCACGTCGACGTCCTCGGGGTCGATGCCCAGGGAGAACGTCAGGCCGCCCTGCGGGTCGAGGTCGACGAGCAGCACGCGCTTGCCGAGCTCGGCGAACGCCGCGCCGAGGGAGGCGACGGTGGTCGTCTTGCCGACGCCACCCTTCTGGTTCACCACGGAGATCGTCGTCGTCACGCGGCACATCATGCCACCGGGGACCGCCTCGTGGCTGCGACGTCCGCCACCGTGACGACATGGCATGCTGACGACATGACCCGCGCTCTCGTCACCGGCGCCACGGCCGGCATCGGCCTGTCCTTCGCCCGCGCCCTCGCCGCCCGGGGCGACGACGTCGTGCTGCTCGCGCGCGACGAGCAGCGTCTGGAGCAGCTGGCCACCGAGCTGCGCGGTGCGCACGGCGTGCAGGCCGACGTCGTCGTGGCCGACCTGACCACCGCGGACGGACTGGCGGCGGCCGAGGCCGCCCTCGCCAGCAGCACCGCACCCGTCGACCTGCTGGTGAACAACGCCGGCGCGTCGCTCGCGGGCTGGTTCGGCACCACCGACGTCGCCGACGAGGACCGTCAGCTCGACCTGCTCGTGCGGGCGCCGATGCACCTCATGGACACGGCGATCAAGTCGATGGTCGGGCGCGGTCGCGGCCAGGTGGTCAACGTCGCGAGCGTCGCCGCCTTCACCCCGCGCGGGACCTACTCCGCCCACAAGGCGTGGCTGGTGAACCTGTCGCAGTGGGCCGACTGGCACTACGCGTCGTCGGGCGTGCGCGTCATGGTGCTGTGTCCCGGCTTCGTGCGCACGGAGTTCCACCAGCGCGCCGACATGGACATCTCGGGCGTGCCCCGCTGGATGTGGCTGAACAGCGACAAGCTCGTGGCCGCCGCGCTCGCCGACCTCGAGCGCGGCCGCACGGTGTCGATCCCGAGCCTGCGCTACAAGGTGCTCGCGACCCTGGCCCGGCACGCCCCGACGTCGCTCGTGGCCCGCGCCGCCAAGCGCGGACGATGAGCACGCCGCGCTCCCTCGACCTCCCGCCCGGCGTGGTCGCCGCGACCGTGCAGACCCCGCGCGGGCGCTTCGCCGTGCACCACGCGCAGGTCGAGCACCCGCGGGCCCACGTGCTGCTGGTGCCCGGCTGGACGGGCAGCAAGGAGGACTTCACGCCGCTGCTCCCGCTCGTCGCGGGCGCAGGATTCTCGGTGACGGCGTACGACCAGCGCGGACAGCACGAGACGAGCGCGGACGACGCCGACGACTTCTCGCTCGGTGCTCTCGCCGCCGACGCAGCCGCCCTCGCCGAGACCCTCGGCACGACGCCCGTGCACCTGCTGGGCCACTCCTTCGGTGGGCTCGTGGCGCAGACGGCGGCGATCGAGCACACCGCACGATGGGCGAGCCTGAGCCTGCTGTGCACCGGTCCCGCCGCGCTCGGCGCGAGCCCCGAGCGGCCCCTCGACGAGCTCGTCGCACGGCTCGACGGACCGGAGCCGATCGGCGACGTGTACCGCGCGCTGAAGGCGTCGAGCCTCGGCACGCACCCGCCCGAGATCGAGGCGTTCCTGCTGCGCCGGTTCGAGACGAACTCGAGGGTCGGGCTGCGCGCACTGACCCAGCACCTGCTCGACGCCCCGGACCGGGTCGCCGAGGTCGCGGCCACCGGTCTCCCCGCGTGGGTGGGCCGAGGCGCCGGAGACGACGCGTGGCCGCACGCCGTGCAGGACGACCTCGCGGCACGACTGGGGACCACCGTGCAGGTGGTTCCCGGCGCCGACCACTCCCCCGCCGTCGAGAACCCGGTGGGTCTCGCCGCTGCCTGGCTCCCGTTCCTGGAGGACCTCTCATGAGCGACGCACCCGTCACGCGCGGCTTCGTCGGCCGTCGCCGGCCCGCGCAGTCCGACCGACTCCCGCCCGGCCAGTACGACGCGGGCCGGCAGTGGCCCGTGCTCTCCGCGGAGCCGACCCCGCAGGTCGACCTCGACCGCTGGACGCTGACGGTCGACGGCGCCGTGCTCGAGTCGCAGACCTGGGACTGGTCGGCGTTGCGCGCCCTGCCGCACGCGACGAGCACCGTCGACATCCACTGCGTCACGACGTGGTCGCGGTTCGACACCGCGTTCACCGGCGTCAGCGTCGAGACGCTGCTCGACGTCTGCGGCGTCGCCTCCGACGCGACGCACGTGGTCGCGCACACCGCGTCGGGGTACACGACCAACCTGCCGCTCGACGACGTGCGCAGCGACCGCGCCTGGGTGGTCTGGGAGGCCGACGGCGAGCCGCTGACGGCCGACCACGGCGGCCCCGTGCGTCTGCTCGTGCCGCACCTGTACTTCTGGAAGTCGGCGAAGTGGCTGACCCGTCTGGAGCTCCTCGACCACGACGAGCCCGGGTTCTGGGAGCGTGGCGGCTACCACGACCGTGGCGACCCGTGGCTCGAGCAGCGCTACCAGGGGGACCCGTGAGCAGTCAGCCCGCGGGGCCCGACCCTGTCGTCGAGAACCCCGGTGGCACGGGCTGGCAGCTGGCGACGGTGCGCGCGAAGGACCACCCGACGGAGGGCTTCGTGCGGCTGCGTCTGGAGCTGCCGGACCCGGCGCCGCACCGCGCCGGTCAGCACTACGTCGTGCGGCTGCGCGCGGAGGACGGCTACACCGCGCAGCGGTCGTACTCGACGGCGTCGGCCCCGGGAGACCGGCTGGTGGAGCTGATGGTCGAGCGGATGGACGACGGCGAGGTGTCGGGCTTCCTGCACGACGAGGTGCAGGTGGGCGACACGTTCGAGGTGCGCGGGCCGATCGGCCGCTGGTTCACCTGGGACGGTCGCGAGCGCGCGCTGGCGTTCGCCGGCGGGTCGGGCGTGGTGCCGATGGTCTCGATGCTGCGGCACGCGATCGGCACCGGGAACCCTGACGCGTTGCGGGTGGTGGCGGTGGCGAAGTCGCTGGACCGCCTCCCCTATGCCGACGAGCTGCTGGCGTCGGGCGCGTTCGTGGCGCTCACGCGCGAGAACCTCGGGGCGCGCGTGGCCGCCCCGCCCTACCCCGACGAGGTCGCGCCGCTGCTCGACGACGTCGAGGCGGCGTTCGTGTGCGGGTCGGTCGGGTTCGTCGGCTACGCCACGCGGCTGCTGCGCGAGCAGGCGTTCCCGTCCGACGCGATCCGCGTGGAGCAGTTCGGCGAGACCGGCTGACCCGCCCCCATCCCCCGACTTTTGGACACTTGCGGGGCACTCGAGGTCGCCGGAGTGCCTCGCAAGAGTCCAAAAGTGGGCGGGAGTGGGGGGTGGGGGTCAGGTGCGCTGGGTGCCGCGGAGCACGCTGCGGACGGCGCGGCGGGCGATGGGTCCGAGGCCGTCGAGCAGCTCGGCGACGGGCCGCAGACGGGCGAGCGGGTCGTCGGCCGGCCGGCCCTCCCCGGTCCGGGTGGGCTCCATGAGCTCGATGCCGACGAAGGCCGACGCGGCGAGGTCGGTGAGCACGTCGGCGTCGAACAGCTCGCCCACGGGTGACGTCGCGAGCAGCCGCTCGAGCGTGGGGCGGACCGCGCCGGTCCAGAGCCCGATCGCCCGACCCGCGGCGGTCGCGAGGTCGGCGTTGCCGTGGGACGCGGCAAGGATCTGGCCGAGGACGGCCACGTTGCCCTCCTCGCGCTCGTCGGCACGCACCTGCTCGGCGACGTCGATGAGGCCGGCCCAGGTGGTGACCGCGTCGAGCGCGGGCCGGTGCCGGTCGACCCGCTCGCTGGTGAGCACGTGGCAGGCCTCGGCGACGAGCCCGTCGACGGTGCCGAAGTGGTAGAAGACCAGCGCCTGGTTCACGCTGCCGGTGGCGGCGATGGTGCGGGCCGACAGCTTCGCCATGCCCTGCTCGCGGATGGTCTGCATCGTGGCGTCGAGGAGTCGGCGCCGGGTGGCCAGCGTGCGGGGGTCGTCGCTCACGCACCGAGCCTAGCCGCGTGGTCGACGACGTCATCGACGTGCCGTCGTGGGGCGCAGCGCCTTCCGGAGCGTGTGGAGCACCGGCCAGGCGGAGAGCAGGCAGACCGGGACGGCGAGGACGAAGGTGAACTCGTTCCCGGGTCCGGTGAAGGCGCTGCACGCAAGGGCCAGTCCAACCAGGGTGACGGCGCAGACGAGCCAGGGCGCGACGTCGCCGAGCGGGCGGACGGCGACGAGCAGCAGGCCGGCGAGCAGGCCCGCCACGAGTCCGGTGAGCAGCCCGATCGGTACGGCGACGACCATCAGGATCAGCAGCATCGCCACCCCTTCGTCGAGGTCGGCGACGCTGACTCCGTCGAGGACGGCCCCGGACACCATCCAGCCGAGCACCACCCCCGCGGCCGTCACCGGGCCCCAGCACAGTCCTCCCAGCCAGACGCGACAGATCACGTCGGTGCCGGTGGGCGGTCGGGTGGTCGTCGGGGTGTCCATGCGTGCCTCCTTTTTTGAGCGGTTGCTCAGTTGAAGCATGACAGAGTTTGAGCAGATGCTCAAGAGCCTTCGTCGAGCTCTCGTCGATCTGCCGGCACGTCGGCCCGGCTCCTCGCCGGCCTGCGCTCCGAGAGGGCCTCGACCGGGCGACTGGCGACGGCGCTGGTCTGGGGTCTCGGGCTGTGGATGGGTGCTGGGGTGGACGCAGGATTCTGCGTTCGCGCGTCACAGGGCCAAGGATGCTGCGTTTGCTACGGGATCCCGTCGTGAAGGCAGAAGCGTTCGGCCTCGCCCGCGTGAACGAAGAATCCTGGGTCCCCTTTGCGTTGGGGAGACACGAGATTCTCCCTTCTCGCGGCACGGTCCACGAGAAGGGAGAACCCTTGCCGCCTTCAGCCTCCCCAGCGGTGGTTCTGCCACCTCACGAGCGCTCAGGAGGTGGCGGATCCACCGCCGAGGGGTCAGCCGAGGAGGCGCTCGTACTCCCCCGGGTCGGTGAGGTTGGCGCCGAGGTGGAAGGCGGACGACTTGCCCGTCCCGTGGTAGTCGCTGGAGCCGGTGACGACGAGGTCGAGGGCGCGGGCGACGTCGCGCAGGCCGCGGCGGGCGACGTCGTCGTGGTCGACGTGGTCGACCTCGATGCCGTCGAGGCCGAGGGCCGCCAGCTCCTCGAAGGCGTCGGCCGTGAGCACGCGGTCGCTGCCACGCGACCACGGGTGGGCGACCACCGCCTGGCCGCCGGCGTCCTTCAGCAGCCGCACCGCGCCGAGCAGCGGAGCGGCGTAGCGCTCGACGTACGCGCGGCCGCGACTGTTCAGCCAGCCCTGGAACGCCTCGTCGCGGTGGCCGATGTAGCCCTTCGCGACCATCGCGTCGGCGATGTGCGGACGACCCGACGCCGCCGCGGCTCCCGACTGCAGCGCGACGTCCTCCTCGGTGATGTCGATGCCGTGCTCGGCCAGCCGGGCGAGGATGCGCGGCAGGCGCTGGTCACGGCCCCCCAGCACCCGCTCCAGCTCCTCGACCAGGGGCGGGTGCGCCGGGTCGAAGGCGTAGCCCAGCAGGTGCACGCTCTCGCCGTGGAACGTCGTGGAGATCTCGATGCCCGGCACCACCACGACACCCTCCCGCTCGCCTGCAGCACGCGCCTCGTCCCAGCCGGTGGTCGCGTCGTGGTCGGTCAGCGCCACGACGTCGAGCCCGGCGAGCGCCGCGTTGGCCACCAGCTCGGCGGGAGTGTCGGTGCCGTCGGAACGGTTGGAGTGGGTGTGGAGATCGATCCTCACGAGGTCAGGCTAGAGGGTCGGACCGACGTTCCAGCGCTGCACCACGGGCTGGCCCCGGTCGTCGCCCAGCACGGAGTAGGTGGCGGTGTCGAGGTCGAAGATGCGCCCGTCCTGCACGGGCAGGCCCAGCCAGCGCGCCGCCAGCACCCGCAGGCTGTGCCCGTGGGCGAAGACGAGCACCCGGCCGCCCGTCGCGCGCACGCGCTCGACCACCCGGTCGAGCCGGGCCCCCACCTTGTCGGGGGTCTCGCCACCTGGCACCGGGTGGTCCCAGATGGTCCAGCCCGGCACCGACTCGCGGATCTGCGGCGTCGTGAGTCCCTCGTAGTCGCCGTAGTCCCACTCGGCGAGGTCGTCCTCGACCGTCGCCTCCGTGAAGCCGGCCAGCGCGGCCGTGCGTCGCGCGCGGAGCCGGGGACTGGTGAGCACGAGGTCGAAGTCGACGTCCGCCAGCGCGGGAGCGAGGGCCTTCGCCGTCGCCTCGCCCGCCGCGGTCAGCTCGATGTCGGTGCGGCCCGTGTGCCGACCCGCCAGGCTCCACTCGGTCTGCCCGTGCCGCACCAGGACCAGGGTGGCACCCATCAGCGCGGCACCAGGGCCCAGAGGTCGAGGTCGAGCAGCACGCCCTCGGCGTACTTCCCGTCGTCACCGCGCAGCGTCGTCGTCTCGTCGCGTCCCTTGGTGGCGACGAGCCGCAGCCGCAGGGCCCCCACCCCGGTGCCCTCCCAGGCTGCCGGGGCGGCCTTGTCGAGCACCTCCGACCAGGCGTACACGGTGTCGCCGGCGAACGCGGGCGCCACGTGCGAGCCGGCGTTGATCGCGGCGACGAGCTGCGCGTTCGCCAGCCCGTTGAAGGACAGGGCACGGGCCAGCGAGATCACGTGGCCGCCGTACACGAGTCGTCGACCGTCGGGGCGGGCCTCGGTGTTGAAGTGCACCTTGGCCGTGTTCTGCCACAGCCGGGTGGCCATCATGTGCTCGGACTCGCTGAGCGTGACGCCGTCGACGTGGTCGATGGTCTCGCCGACCGTGTAGTCGTCGAAGCGGTGCGGCTCGCCGGCCGCGGTGGTGTCGTAGGCCGAGAAGTCCAGGCCGGCGGGCAGCACGAGGTCGTCGGGCGCGACGACGTCGGCCACCTCGGGCACCACGGTCTCCGGGGCGGGTGCGTCGGCGTCACGTTTGTGCACCATGACCCAGCGCACCCAGTCGAGCGCGACCTCGCCCCGCTGGTTGGTGGCGGTCGAGCGGACGTAGACGACGCCCGTGCGGCCGTTGGAGTTCTGCTTGAGGCCGATGACCTCCGAGCTCGTGCGCAGCGTGTCGCCGGTGAGCACCGGACGGTGGAATCGGCACTCGGCGTAGCCGAGGTTCGCGACGGCGTTGAGCGAGACGTCGGGCACGGTCTTGCCGAACGCGACGTGGAACGCCACCAGGTCCTCGACGGGGTGCTCGGCGAGACCCACGGAGGCGGCGAACTCCGCCGACGACGGGATCGCGAACCGGGTCGGGTAGATGGCGCCGTACAGCGCGCGGTCACCGTCGGTGATCGTGCGGGGCGTCGCGTGCTCGATCACCTGCCCGACGTGGAAGTCCTCGAAGAAGTTGCCGGGGTTGGTCTTGGTCATGGCTCTCCTGGGTGGCGCCCCACCGCCGTCGGCGGGGCGGAGGGGCACGGCGCGGGGCCGCGGGACGGTCAGGCGAAGGGGTTCTGGCGCGCCTCGGGCAGATCGGCGATGAGCTCCTGCGCCCGCGCGCGGTGCTTGTGCTCGACCAGCACCTCGTACTTCGTGGCCACGACGCTGCTGACGGAGCTGAAGTCGCGACGGCCGCGGGTGGCGGCGTAGCCGAGCAGAGCCCAGACCACGCCGAACACGATGCCGATGCCGAGCCCGCCGACGACGCTCTGCAGCAGGGTGCTCTCGCTGCTGAAGAGGCTCAGCAGCAGGCCGACGAACACGCCGAGCCATGCGCCCGAGGCGGCACCGGCGCCGGCCACGCGGCTGGTGGTGAGTCGCCCGGTGACACGCTCGACCTGCTTGAGGTCGGTGCCGACGACGAGGAGGTTCTGGACGGGGAACTCCTGGTCGGACAGGTGGTCGACGACCTTCTGCGCCGTGGCGTAGTCGTCGTAGACGCCGAGCGACTGCGGGAACTCGAGCGTGAAGAGACCCTGGTTGACGGGAGGCATGTCGCCAGTCTAGGACGCAGCGTCCGGCTCGCCCGCGGACCTCCGACCTGCGGACGCGCGTTCAGGACCAGCTGGAGCGCAGCAGCGTCACGACGTCGAGCGGGGTGGTGCCGTAGGCCGACGTCAGCGCCGCCTCCCCCGCGGCCGACGTCGACGCGACGACCGTCGCCGGGCCGAACCACCGCGCCCAGGCGTGCTCGAACGCGCGGCGCCGTGCGACGTTGCGCGCCAGCTCCGTCGGCACGGCGTACCAGGTGCGCGCCACAGGTCGAGCACGGCCGAGCAGCACGCGCCAGCCCGTGCCTGCGGTAGGCGGCGGCGCCTGGTGACGCGCGACCAGCCACCGAGGCGCGACGAGGGGCCCCAGCAGCTCCTCCAGGAGGTCGACGAAGGTCGACGCCGTGGCCGCATCGGCGTCCAGCTCGAACCGATACGTGCCGGTCGCGTCGACCACCGCACGCACCCCCACCGCCCCGGGGCCGCCGAGACCGCCCTGGGACATGGCGTCGGCCACGACCCACGCGTGGGCCGCGAGGCCCGGGTCGCGGGCGGCCTCGCGCGCGGCGTCCCACGGCTCCAGCCGTGCGGAACGGCCGGTGGACACGACACCGTCCTCGCCGATCCGCGCCCATGGTGGCTCGGGTGCGGGCATCGTCGCGGGTTCCGCGCCGTCGCTCCGCCCGACGTCGTCCGGGCGCACGCGGATCGCTCGCCGGACCTCGTCGCGGTACGGCTCGCCGACGCGCCAGCGGGCCCGCACGACGTCGCGCTCCCCAGCGCGTTGCGTCATGTCGAGCGCGACGACGTCGAACAGGTCGGGATCGGGCGGGACGAAGGGCGAGAAGCGGGCGTCCACGTGCGCGACGCCGGAGACGACCTGACCGTCGTCGTCGACGCCGAAGTAGCCGTCGTGCTTGCGCACGAAGCGGCGCCAGTCGGAGTCGCCGCCCGGGTGCTCTGGGGCGACGCAGACGACGCTCCACGTCGTGGCGACCTTGTCGGGCCAGGTCGGGTCGGTGCGCAGCGCCCGACCGCGCGTCTGGGTCACGGCCGACGTCGTCGACGCGGTGGACAGGTCGACCAGCGTCGAGACCCGCGGCGCGTCCCAGCCCTCGCCGAGCAGGGCGCGGGTGCCGACGAGCACGTCGCAGTGGCCGTCCTGGAAGGCCCGCGTGACCAGCGGCGTCCACCGTCGGCTGGTCCATGGGCCGACGAGACGGTGGAGCCGGTCCTCGGCGCCCTCGAGCGGCTCGGTGCGCAGCTCGAGGTCCGGGGCGATCCGGCCCAGCACCTCGACGAGACGCCGCGCCGTGGCGTCCCCGGCCGCGACGGTGCGTCCGGTGAGCAGCACCGGCTCGAAGCCGCCGCCGAGGAGGGCGTCCATGACCTCCAGCGCCGACCCGTGCTCGGCGGGGGCGTCGCGGAGCACGAGTGACGACGTGGGTGAGGCTCGCTCGTGGTCGCAGACGACGACCGCGCGCAGCCGCTCGCCCAGCGCGTCCCGCTCGGCCTGCAGCACCGCGGCGGCCGCCCGCATCTTGCCGGCGCTGCGCGAGAGCACGCGGTCGACCGGGGACCCCGCCCCGCTGACCCCACGCCGCGTGACGCGGAACCCGATGCCGGGCATGGCCCGGCGCAGGTCCTCGAGCACGCTGCGGTCGGCGTCGACGTCGCTGCGGGCGAGGCAGCCGCGCACCCAGTCGTCGACGAGCCGCGCCCAGTCCTCGGCGGTCAGGTCGGTGCGATGCTGCTCGCGCAGGACGGCGTCGCGCGGGAGGTCGAGCAGGTCGGCGTGCACGAGCCGGAGCACCGCCGTGGCCAGGGCCGGCTCGTCGCGCTCGAACGTGGTCCACGGGACGGGCAGCTCGCCGATCCTCCGGTCGAACCAGGTCAGCAGCGGCACGGAGCCGTACCCGGGGCTCAGGAGCTCCGTCGTCAGCTCGGCGAACCGCACGGCCGACGACGCGAGCCACGCCTCCTCCTCGGCGGAGGGCCGCACCAGCCAGGCCAGCTCCGCGAACGGGGCGAGGTCGCCCTCGCGGACCGCCGCGGGGATCGAGGCCTGGTAGGCGAGGTCGCCGAACAGCTCCTCGACCTGCTCGGCCTGTCGACGGGTGAGCACGCCCGGCGGCGTGGCTGTGAGACCGAGGACCAGCACGTCCTCGAGCGGGTCGAGCACCTCGCGCAGCAGGGCGCCCCAGGTCTCGAGGAGGTGGTGGCACTCATCGAGCACGACGGTCAGCGGACCGGCCTCGCGCAGTGCGGCCACGAGCGCGCGTCCGTTCTCGTGCAGCCGGTCCACGAGCGGACCCGACCCACCTGCCGACGCCTCCGCGTCGTCGTCCTCGTCGTCCGGGGAGAAGGTCGCGATCGCCTGGTAGGTCAGGACGGTCACGTCGGCGGCGAGGTCGCGCTCCGGGCTCGCGGGGCCGACGCCGTAGCGCGCCCAGGTCGCGATCCACTGCGCTTGGATCGCCGTGTTGGGCGCGAGCACGACAGCCCGACGCCCCTCGGCGGCGAGCCGTCCGGCCACCAGCTCCGTCCCGAGCACGGTCTTGCCCGCGCCGGGCGGCAGCGACACCCAGGACCGGCTCCGACCGGCAGCGCGCGCCTGCTCGACGGCGGCGAAGGCCTCGGCCTGGAAGCGGCGCAGCGCGAACGGGCCGGTCATGCGCCCATCATCGCGCTGCGGTCCGCTCAGGTCGCCGGGACGTGCCGCTGCAGGAACGCGAGCTCGTCGCGGACCGTCGTCTCGAACTCCTCGCCCACGTAGATGTCGAAGTGTCCGGTGTCGCGGCGCACCACCTCGCCCTGCGGCGCCTTGGCGACGTGCTTGAGCGTCGCCCTCGCCGGCGCCACCGTGTCGCGCTCGCACACGACGAACAGCGCCGGGCAGCGCAGCCGCCGCGCCTTCGCCCCGGGCCGGCCGAGCGCGATGTCGAGCGCCACGCGGGCGGCGACCTCGTTGCGGAAGGTCGAGCCCTCCTCCACCAGCGCCAGGTAGCCGGGCACGGCGTCGGGGGCCGTCATCAGCGCGACCGTGCCCGGCTCGCCGGCCAGCGGGATGCTGCGGGGGCGACGCCCGAACCAGCTGCCCACGAGGTCGCGGACCGCCCGCAGCGTCACGCGCAGCGACGTGAAGGGGGCGACGGCCAGGCTGGAGGCCAGCCCGTCGGTGTAGGGGCACTGCGACACGACGGCCGCGATCGTGGGGTCCGCGGCGCCCACCGCGATGACGTGCCCGCCGGAGAACGACGAGCCCCACAGCACGGTGCGGGCGGCGTCGACGCCCGGGAGCGTGCGCGCGAAGGCGACCGCTGCCGCCCAGTCCTGGCGCTGACGGCGGACGGACAGCAGCTGGCGCGGCTGTCCGTCGCTGGCCCCGAAGTGGCGGTAGTCGAAGACCAGGCAGACGTACCCGGCGTCGGCGAACCGCTCGGCGAACGCGTCGAGCCGCATCTCCCGGACGCCGCCCAGGCCGTGCGCCATGACGATCACAGGTCGAGCCGCTCCCCCGTCGCCGTCCGGCCGATAGAGCCAGGCGGCGACGGAGGTGCCCTGCGACGCGAACGTGACGTTCTCGCGCACGCTCATGTCAGAGCTTGTAGTCCTTGAGCAGCGCGCGCCCGATGATCATCTTCTGGATGTCGGACGTGCCCTCGCCGATGAGCATGAACTTGACCTCACGCATGAGGCGCTCGATCTCGTACTCCTTGGAGTAGCCGTAGCCACCGTGGATCCGGAAGGAGTCCTCGACGACCTCGTTGGCGTACTCGCTCGCGAGCATCTTGGCCATGCCGGCCTCGACGTCCATGCGCTTGCCGGTGTCCTTCAGCCTCGCGGAACGGACCATCATCGCGTGGATGGTCTCGACCTTCGTGGCCATCTCGGCGAGGCGGAACAGCACGGCCTGGTGGTCGGCGATCTGCTTGCCGAAGGTCTTGCGCTGCTGCGCGTAGGCGATCGCGAGCTCGAAGCCGCGGATCGCGAGGCCGCAGGCGCGGGCCGCGACGTTGACGCGGCCGACCTCGACGCCGTCCATCATCTGGAAGAAGCCCTTCCCCGGCTCGCCGCCGAGGATCTGGTCGGCGGAGATCTGGTGGTCCTCGAGGATGAGCTCGGTCGTCTCGACGCCCTTGTAGCCCATCTTGGCGATCTTGCCGGGGACGGTGACGCCCTGGGCGGTCTCGCCGAAGCCCGGCTCCTTCTCCACGAGGAAGGTCGTCATGTTCTTGTAGACGGAGTCGGCACCCTCGTCGGTCTTGCAGAGCACCGCCACGAGCGTGGAGGTGCCGCCGTTGGTCAGCCACATCTTCTGGCCGGTGATCGAGTAGGAGCCGTCGTCCTTCTTCGTCGCCTTCGTCGAGACGGCCGAGACGTCGGAGCCGAGGCCCGGCTCGGACATCGAGAACGCGCCGCGGACCTCGCCGACTGCCATCTTCGGGAGGTACTTCTGCTTCTGCTCCTCGGTGCCGTGCTGCTGCAGCAGGTAGGCGACGATGAAGTGCGTGTTGATGACGCCGGAGACGCTCATCCAGCCGCGAGCGATCTCCTCGACGACCAGCGCGTAGGTCAGCAGCGACTCGCCGAGACCGCCGAACTCCTCAGGGATCGTCAGGCCGAAGACGCCGAGCTCCTTGAGCCCCTCGATGATCTCGGTCGGGTACTCGTCGTCGTGCTCGAGCTGCTGGGCGACCGGGATGATCTTCTCGTCCACGAAGTCGCGGATCGTCTCGAGGATCGCGGTCTGCTCCTCGGTGAGGTTCTCGGTGCTGGCGAGGCGTCCCATGCGTTGTTCCTCCGTCTCGTGGGTGACACGCCGACGATACCCGCGAGTAACGTCCAGCACCGCAGGACTCCCCGTGAGCCGTCGCACAGGACGCCGACGGGCCCGTCCACCCGACGGGTGTCGCGCCGTCAGGCCACGGGCTCGACCGGCTCGGTCGGCGCCCGTCGGGCCCGGACGACCACGGCGAGGCCCACCAGCACCAGCAGCAGCCCGACGTACACGCCGGCGGGCGGCGCCTGGCCGAGGAAGACCGCGGCCAGCAGGGCCGCGCCGGGCACCTCGAGCAGCAGGACGAGCGAGATGACGGTCGGGCTCATGACGGCCAGCAGGTGGTTGAACAGCGAGTGGCCGAGCAGCTGCGCGCACACCGTCACCGCGGCCAGCAGCAGCCACACGTGCGCGTCGTAGCCGACGAAGGAGGCACCGGTCGCGAGGCAGCCGACCGCGAGCACCGCGGCGCACGTGCCGTAGCAGAACGTCGTGTAGTGGGTCGTGCTGAGCCGACGTCGCGCCGACTCCCCCGCCACCAGGTACAGCGCGGCGCCGAGCCCGCCGACCACCGCGAGCAGGTCGCCGAGCAGCGCCCGGCGCGAGACCGTCAGGTCGACACCGGACACGACCAGGACGCCGACCGACGCGACGACGCAGCCGAGCAGCACCGCACGTCCGGGACGCACGCCGCGCAGTCGGTCGACGAGCACCACCCACAGCAGCTGGGTGCAGGTGAGCGCGGTCGCCGCGGCCACGGTCGTGAGCTTCAGCGCCCCGACCCAGGCGGCGAAGTGCACCGCCAGCATGACCCCCGCGAAGACCGTGCCCCGCAGGTCGGCCCAGCGCAGGCCCGTGAGCGCGGTACGGCTCCGCACCGCGAACGGCGTGAGCACCGCGGTCGCGGCGGCGTTGCGCCAGAAGGCGATGACGAGGGCCGGCGCCGCGGTGGCCGCCATGAGCGGCCCCGACGCGCTGACCCCCAGCAGCCCGACGACGACGAGCAGCCAGGTCACGGGGCCCGCCGCCGACGCAGCATCACGACTGATCCGCCGACGAGGGCGACCACGACGAGTCCCGCGACGGCGAGGAGCCACGACGCGGGCCCGGCGTCGTCGGTGGCGGCCTCCGCCCGCGGCTCGGGCTCCACGTAGGCCGGCACCCCCGCCTCCTCCCCCGCGACCGACGTGGTCAGGGTCAGCGGCACCTCCCCGACCTCCTCCGCGGTCGCGGCGGAGGTGGGCAGCACCGTCACCGAGCACCAGGCGTCGCCGGCGAGCTGGAACGCGCGCACCGTGTCCGAGCTCGACTCACGGTTGCGCAGCACCACGGGCGGCGACGCCGCGTGCAGGTCGAGGGCCCGGTCGCCCCGCCACTGGGCGCGGGCCGTGCGCGCGGAGGAGTCGTCGGCCAGGGTCTTCATCGCCCCGTACACGCGCACCTGGGCGGTCACGCCGACCGCGCGTCCGAAGGCGCGGGCCGCGCGGTCAGAGGTGCCGAGGGTCGCGTCGCAGACGGCGGAACGGCCCCAGCCCACGTCGGGCAGGCGGTAGAACAGGGTCTCGCCGGGCAGCACGGTGTCCTCGTAGGTGCCGGGCGGCGTCGGGGGTGCCGACGAGAAGTTCGGGCCGCCCACCACGGGCACGGCGTCCGCGGCGGCACGTCCGGTCTGGACCTCGTCGGAGAAGCCGCTCGCCCGTCCGAAGGCCGCAGGCAGGGCGGAGGCGTCCTCGACCTCGGGCTCGGTCCGCACGAGCAGCTCCAGGCCCTGGACCTCCTCGTTGTTCGAGGTCACCGTGGCGACGTACGGACCTCCGCCGCAGTCCTCCCGATCGGTGGCGGACAGCGTGAGGGCCGCGGCGATCGGCGCGCCCCCGTTGCTCGCACCCTGGGCGGTCTCCCGCGCCGGCGACCCGCACGGCGTGCCGTCCGCGGACACGACCCCGACCTCGACCGAGGAGACCCCGGTGAACCCCCGCGTTGGCAGGGTCGCGGCCGCGACGTGGAACGTCCCGCGGCCCGGGTCGGGCAGGCGGTAGTGCTCGGGGCCGGAGTCGCCCACCGTGTCGAGCCACTGGCCGTCGGTCACCGCGGGGGCGTCCTTTCGCGTCGTGCCGCCCTCCACCGGGCGACCGGCGGGTGCGTAGCCGCGGGCGGCGCGCACCGACGTCCGGGTCAGGGTGTCCTGCAACCGGCTCACGTCCTGCACGTCGTAGTAGGTGCCACCGCCCGCCGAAGCGATGCAGGTGAGCTGGGCGCGCGAGGCCGGGTCGACCTGCAGCCCGACGACGTCGACGTAGAAGTCGGCGCCCTTCTTGCGCAGGTCGGCGGCCACCTCGCACGGGTCGCCGCCGCAGTTCTCCTCCCCGTCGGACACGAGCACGATGCTGCGGGGTCCCTCGGTGGGCAGGTCGCCGTACGCCTGGCGCAGCGAGTAGGCGATGGGGGTGTTGCCGAGCGGACGCAGCCGGTCGACGCCGGCCCGCAGCGCGCCCCGATCGGTTCGCGCCACCGGGGCGAGGAGCTCGGTGTCCTCGCACGAGCCGGGGCCTTCGCTGATGGTCGACCCGTAGACGCGCAGACCGACCTGCGCGTCGTCCGGAAGGTCCTCGACCACGGCGCGGAGCCCGGCCTTGGCCTCCGTCATCCGCGTCGCCCCGGCCCCGCCGGGCTCCTTCATCGACCCCGAGCCGTCCAGCACAAGGACGACCGCGCCGCCGCCCTGGGCGGGCCGGTCCTCGCTCGGCGCGGCCGCTCCGGCGCCGACCAGCGTCGACCAGGCGAGCAGCAGCGTGACGCCGACGGACAGCGGCATGAGGGACCCGCGGGACATGGCCGCGAGTCTAGGCCCACGCGGCACGGCCACGGCGCGGCCGACGGCGTCGCCGACTCATCCCCAGGCGGTCTCCAGCTCGGCCAGCGACGTCTCCAGGTGCGTGAGCAGCCGCTGCAGGTGCGGCACGCTCGTGCGGCAGCCGATGATGCCGAAGTCGAGGTACTTGTCGCGGCTGCAGAGCGTGACGTTCACGGCCTGTCCGTCGAGCACGATCGAGACCGGGTAGAGCCCGTCGAGCTGGGCGCCGTTGAAGTACATCGGCTGCTTCGGACCGGGCACGTTGGAGATGACCACGTTGAACGGCGGGTGCGTCATGCGCACGAAGCCCGGGACGGGCGTGAGCGCGAGCGGCGCCATCTGCAGCGCCGAGAAGGCGAGGATCTGGATCGGGGTCAGCCCGCCGAGGATCTTCTTCGCGCGTCGCGAGGAGTAGGCGATCTCCTCCAGGCGGGTGGCACCGTTCTCGACGTCGGTCGCGAGGTTGACCACGATGACGCCCACGGAGTTGCCGCCGTCGCCCGCCTGGCCCGCCGACTCGGCGCGCAGCGCGAGGGAGACCGGGACCATCGCGGTCATCGGCTCGTCCGGCAGGGCGTTCTGCTCGAGCAGGTACTCGCGCAGCGCACCGGAGACCATCGCGAGCACGACGTCGTTGAGGGTGGTCGCCGACGACTTCGCGACTCGGCGGATCCGTTCGATCTCCCACGACTGCGCGGCGAAGCGACGCGCCCCGCCCACCGGTCCGTTGAGGATCGTGCGCGGCGCCCGCGGAAGGGTGACGTCGCCCTCGCGGACGATCTGGTTGACGATCTTCATCGACGCGGGCAGGAGACCGGCGACGTCCTCCGCGACCGAGAGTCCGCCCCGCAGCAGGCCGAGCGGGTCCGGGAAGCGCCGGGCGACCTCCGACGACGGACGCCGGCGCGGGGCCAGCGCCCACGGGGGCACGCAGTCGCGGGCGTCCGGGTCGTCGCTGAGGCTGCGCTGCAGCAGCCGCAGGGCCGAGACGCCGTCGACCATCGAGTGGTGGATCTTGCTGTACACGGCGAACCGGCCGTCCTGGAGGCCCTCGACGACGTGCGCCTCCCAGAGCGGTCGGTGCCGGTCCAGCAGCGACCCGTGCCAGCGCGACGTCAGCTGCAGGAGCTCGCGGATGCGTCCCGGCGGCGGCACCGCCGAGTGCCGCACGTGGTAGTCCAGGTCGATCGCACCGTCCTGGGCCCACCACGTCTGTCCGGCCAGCCCGACCGGCTCCGCCGGCCGCTTGCGGAAGGTCGGCGAGACCTCCTGCACCGACCGGAACCCTTCCACGAGCTCGCGCACGAACTCCGGCCCGGCGCCCTCCGGCGGCCGGAACAGCTGCAGCCCACCCACGTGCATGGGGTGCTCTCGGGACTCCGCCAACAGGAACATGGAGTCCGTGGGGGGCATGAAGGGCATGCGATCAATCTCCTGCGGCAGACGGGGCGGTGGCGCTAACGTAACGATTTCGTGTGGCGTAGGTCACCGGGTGTGACATATTCGTGAACGTCGCATGACGAGGGGAGAGTCCGATGGTCAGCACGAGGGAGCGCAGCACGGCTCGTACGCACGGTGCCGGGCACCTGGCGGTCGCCGCCGACGCCCGGTACTTCGAGGGCGCCAGCCTGCAGTCGCGGGCTCTCGGCCTGGGACTGCGGCACACCGTGCGTCCCGTCCTCGACCTCTGGACGCGGCTGCCGTTCGACCTGTTCCCGCCGAACCTGCTGGAGCACGCCGCCCGGCTGCTGCCCGTCCACGAGGGCACCAGCTGGCGGACCGTCGACCTCGCGCGCTGCGGCAGCGAGCTGCTCTCGGCCAAGGACGTGCGCGACATCCACGGCGGCAACCCGCGCGTCATCCTCTACTTCCACGGCGGGGCCTTCCTGACCTGCGGGCTGAACACCCATCGTCGGCTCGTCTCGCGCATCTCGCACGCCTCCGGCCAGCCCGTGCTCAACGTCGGCTACCGGCAGATGCCGTACGAGCCGATCGCCGAGTCGGTCGCCGACGGCGTCGACGGCTTCCGCTGGCTGCTCGAGCAGGGCTACCGGCCCGAGGACGTGACGATCGCCGGCGACTCCGCCGGCGGCTACCTCGCGTTCAGCGTCGCACGCGCCGTGCTCGACCAGGGGCTCGGCCGTCCCGCCGGCGTCGTGGCCATCTCGCCGCTGCTCGACGTCGACGTCGCGCGCAAGCGCCAGCACCGCAACGCCGACCGCTGCCAGACCTTCCCGCTGCGGGCGCTCGAGAAGTTCACCGACGTCGCGCTGCGCATGGACACCCGCCGCGGCATCAACGGCCAGCGGGTCTGCCCCGTCGACATGCCGCTCGAGGACATGCCGCCGGCGCTGATCCAGATCGGGTCCCGCGAGATCCTGCTCGCCGACGCCGAGCACATGGCCGCACGCCTGGTCCAGGCCGGGGTGCCCGTGGACCTGCAGGTGTGGGACCGCCAGGTCCACGTCTTCCAGGCCGCGGCCTCGTGGGTGCCGGAGGCGCGGGCGGCGATCGAGGAGATCGGCGACTTCGTGACCGGCCTGGCCGACCAGGACTCCGCCGCCGACGGCTCGCGCGGCACCGCCACCAGCACGACCGCCGCCACCACCACGGGCGCAACCGCCCGCCGCGGGCGACGCACGGGCGTCGCGGCCGTCTGAGCCCACCGCGACGGCCCCGACGTCGCCGCGCCCGAGCCCTCGTGCGACGGGCGCCCCTGCGGTCCAGCGGGTACGGTCGAACGTGACCGCAGGCACGCACCGGGAGGCAGCATCGTGAGCAACGGGACGGCAGGACCGGGCACCGCACCGGTCGTCGAGGGGTTCGGCGCGCAGGACGACAGCGAGCTGGAGATCCACTCCCCCAAGGACGCGGCGGCGGGCGTCACGGCGGTCAAGGTGTCGATGGAGCGCGCGCTGTCCCACATGGGTCCGAAGCGCACCGCCCAGACCCTGCTCAAGCTCAACCAGGCCGACGGGTTCGACTGCACGTCGTGCGCCTGGCCCGACCCCGACCCCGAGGCCCGGCACACGGCCGAGTTCTGCGAGAACGGCGCGAAGGCCGTCGCCGAGGAGGCCACCACGGACCGGGCGACGCCCGAGGTGTTCGCCCGCTACTCGATCGCCGAGCTCGACTCCCACGACGAGTACTGGCTGGGCCAGCTCGGCCGCATCACGCACCCGATGGTCAAGCGACCCGGCGGCACGCACTACGAGCCCATCGAGTGGGACGACGCGTTCGCCCTCGTCGCCGAGCACCTCAACGGTCTCGCGTCCCCCGACGAGGCCGTCTTCTACACGTCCGGGCGCGCGTCGAACGAGTCGGCGTTCACCTACCAGCTGTTCGTCCGCGCGTTCGGCACGAACAACCTGCCCGACTGCTCGAACATGTGCCACGAGTCGACGAGCGTCGCGCTCGCGGAGTCGATCGGCATCGGCAAGGGCAGCGTGAGCCTGCGAGACCTCTACGACGCCGAGCTGATCGTCATCGCCGGGCAGAACCCTGGCACGAACCACCCGCGCATGCTCTCGGCGCTGGAGATCGCGAAGCGTCGCGGCGCCAAGATCCTCGCGATCAACCCGTTGCGCGAGGCCGGACTGGTCAACTTCCGCAACCCGCAGAAGCCGAGGGGTGTCGTGGGTCGCGGCACCGACATCGCCGACCTGCACCTGCCCGTGCGCATCAACGGCGACCTCGCCCTGTTCCAGGCGTTCGGCCACCTGCTCGAGCAGTGGGGCGCGATCGACCGGGAGTTCGTCGAGCAGTACACCGACGGCTACGACGCGTGGGTCGAGCACGTGCGCGCCCTCGACTGGGACGTCGTGCTGGCCGCCACCGGCCTCTCCCGCGAGCTGATCGAGCGCGCGGCACGGATGATCGAGGCCTCCGGCGCGACCATCTACTGCTGGGCGATGGGCCTGACGCAGCACCGCAACTCCGTGGCCACCATCAAGGAGGTCACGAACCTCGCGCTCGTGCGTGGCGACATCGGCAAGCGCGGGGCCGGCCTGTGCCCGGTGCGCGGCCACTCCAACGTGCAGGGCGACCGCACGATGGGCATCTGGGAGAAGTCGCCCGACACCTTCCTCGACGCGCTCCAGGCCGAGTTCGGCTTCGACCCGCCGCGCGAGCACGGGCTCGACGTCGTCGACGCCGTCCGCGCCCTGCGCGACGGGAAGGCCAAGGTGTTCATGGGTCTCGGCGGCAACTTCGTGCACGCCGTCTCCGACACCGACGTCGCCGCTGACGCGCTGCGCAGCGCCGACCTCACGCTGCACGTGTCGACCAAGGTGAACCGCTCGCACCTGGTCACGGGCGACACCGCGCTCATCCTGCCGACCCTGGGACGCACCGAGGTCGACGAGCGGGCCACCGGTCCGCAGTTCGTCTCGGTCGAGGACTCGATGTCGTCGGTGCACGCCTCGCGCGGACCGCTCGAGCCGGCCAGCCCGCACCTGCGCTCGGAGACGGCCATCGTCTGCGGCATCGCCCGGGCGACGCTGCGCCAGGCCGACGGCACCGACCGCCACGGCATCGACTGGGACGCGATGGCGGAGGACTACAGCATCATCCGCGGCCACATCTCCCGCGTCGTGCCCGGCTGCGAGGACTACGAGCGCAAGGTCGACCGACCCGGCGGCTTCGTGCTCCCGCACCCACCGCGCGACTCCCGCTCCTTCCACACCTCCACGGGCAAGGGTCGGATCGCGGTCTCGCCGGTCGAGGTGCTGCACGTGCCGGAGGGGCACCTGCTCCTGCAGACGCTGCGCAGCCACGACCAGTTCAACACCACCATCTACGGGATGAGCGACCGCTACCGCGGCATCGAGAACGGCCGACGCGTCGTCCTCGTACACCCCGACGACATCGAGGCGCTCGGCTGGCGCGACGGTGACGTGGTCGACCTCGTCACCCACTGGACCGACGACGACGTCGACCGGGTCGCCCCCGGGTTCCGGATCGTCTCCTACGAGACCCCGCGCGGCACGGCGGCGGCCTACTACCCGGAGACGAACCCGCTGGTGCCGCTGGACTCCGTCGCCGAGCACAGCAACACGCCGACGTCGAAGTCGGTCGTCGTCCGGCTCGTCCCCACCGCCGTCGGCGGCGTGGGCGAGGGCGTGGACGGGTCGCAGCACCCGGTCGGCGCGGACGGCGAGCACCGGTCGCACCCGCAGCCGGAGCCCCTGCACCTGTCGTGACCGCCTCCACCCCGAGCCGCTCCCTCCAGGCCGTGGTCCTGGCCGGTGGCACCAGCCGGCGCTGGGACGGCCAGGACAAGACGCAGCTCGTCGTCGGCGGCAGGCCGCTGCTCGACCACGCGCTCGCGGCGTTGCCCGACGACAGCCACGTCGTGGTCGTCGGGCCGCCGCGCCCGACGTCGCGCCCGGTCGGGTGGACGCGGGAGGACCCCGCCGGCTCGGGACCCGCGGCCGGCGTCCAGGCCGGGCTGCGGGCGCTCGCGCCGGGCGCGCCCGTCGTGGTGCTCGCCGCCGACCTGCCCCGGGCGGCCGAGCTCGTCGACGCCCTGCTGGACGCCCCACGCCCGCGCGGGGCGCTCGTCGTGGCCGACGGCACGGGCCGGGCCCACTGGACCTCGGCACTGCTCTCCGCGGAGGCCGCCGACGTGGTCCGCGGGCTGCCCGACCTCGTCGACGCGTCGCTGCGACGCCTCTTCGACCACCTCGACGTCACGCTGGTCCCCTCCCCCGACGGCGCCACGCACGACCTCGACTCCCCCGCCGACCTCGACGCCCTGCAGGAGGACCATTGCTGAGCGACCGCGACGAGACGATGCTGGCCTGGTGGCGCGAGCTGTGCGCCGAGCTGGGCGTCGACGACCCGGGCACCGACGTGGAGCGGGTCCTCGACCTGGCCGCCGTCGCCGCGCACGCGGTCGTGCGCCCCGCGGCCCCGCTCACCACGTTCCTGGCCGGCTACGCGGCGGGGCTGGCGGGCGGTGGGGACGACGCCGTCCGCCGCGCCGTCGCGCAGGCCCAGCTCCTCGCCGAGGTCCGCGGCGGCGACCAGGACGACAGCAGCGGGTCGCCCTCATGACCAAGCCCGTCCAGCGACGCCGGATCCAGCACGTCGAGGTCGGCGTGGGCGTGACGCCGCGGCACGACTCGCTCGCCGCCGAGGAGCCGCTCGAGATCCGCGTGGCCGGCGCGTCGTTCGCGGTGACCATGCGCACCCCCGGCCACGACTTCGACCTGGTGGCCGGCTTCCTCGTCTCCGAGGGCGTCGTGGCGCGCACCGACCAGCTGCACGCCATGCGGTACTGCGCACCGGAGCAGGACGAGAACACCTACAACGTCATCGACGTCGGCGTCAGCGGTCGCGGAGCGCACGTCGCGGCCAGCCGCGAGCGGCACGTCTACACGTCGAGCTCGTGCGGCGTGTGCGGCCTCGCGTCGATCGACGCCGTGGCGACGACGTCGGCGTTCGACGTGTCCGCAGACGACGTGCGGGTCGACGCCGCCGTCCTGGCCGCGCTGCCCGACCGGCTGCGCGAGCAGCAGGCGGTCTTCGAGCGCACGGGCGGGCTGCACGCGGCGGGACTGTTCGGCACCGACGGCACGCCGCTGGTGGTCCGCGAGGACGTGGGCCGGCACAACGCCGTCGACAAGGTCGTCGGCCAGGCGCTGCGCGAGGACCGACTCCCGCTCACCGGCACGGTGCTGCAGGTGTCGGGACGGGCGTCGTTCGAGCTGGTCCAGAAGGCGGCCATGGCCGGCATCCCGGTGCTCGCCGCGGTGAGCGCGCCGTCGTCGCTCGCGGTCGACCTGGCCGACCGGCTCGGTGTGACCGTGGTCGGCTTCTCGCGCGGCAGCAGCTTCAACGTCTACACCCGTCCCGAGCGCGTCGTCGCCTGACCGACGCGCCCGGGTCGGGCGCTGCTGCGCTCAGAACAGGGCCGAGGCCTTCACGACGGTCTCGTAGACGCCGTAGACCAGCGGGACGCCGACGACGAGCCACGCCACCACCGCGAGCGGCGTGACGCCCTCGGCCGTCGTGTCCTCGCCCTGCGCGGAGGCCGGCGGGTGCTCGGCCGTCGGCTCCGTGCTGTGGGGCTCGTGGAAGCGCGACGCCACCGGCCGCACCAGCAGGTTGGCGACGAAGCCGACGGCCAGCACGCCGACCATCGTGAGCAGCGCCGGACGGTAGTCGGCCGCCGTCAGGGCGCCGGGCTCGCCCCTGGCGTCGAGGAAGCCGTTGACGATCAGCGGTCCCGCCACGCCCGCCGCGGACCAGGCGGTCAGCAGCCGGCCGTGGATCGCGCCGACCTGGAAGGTGCCGAACAGGTCGCGCAGGTACGCCGGGATGGTCGCGAAGCCGCCGCCGTAGAAGCTGAGGATGAACCCGGCGAGGACGACGAACAGCACGGTCGAGCCCGAGCCGCCGAGCGCGAGCGTCGCGTAGAGCACGATGCCCACGCCGAGGTAGAGGACGTAGATGTTCTTGCGGCCCACGACGTCGGACGTCGACGACCACACGAACCGGCCCGCCATGTTGCACAGCGACAGGAAGCCCACGAAGCCGGCCGCGGCGGCTGCGGCCACCGTCGAGTCCTGGCCGTCGCGGAAGAAGTCCTGGATCATCGGCGCGGCCTGCTCCAGGATGCCGATGCCGGCGGTCACGTTGCAGAACAGCACCACCCAGAGCAGCCAGAACTGCGGCGTGCGGACGGCGTTGTTGGCCGAGACGCTCTCCGTCGTGACGAGGGCCTTCTTCTTCGCGGTCGACGGGTCGAACCCACGCGGCGCCCACCCGTCCGCCGGCACCCGCACGAGCCATGCACCGAACAGCATGACGACCAGGTACACGAGTCCGAGCGTCACGAACAGCTTCGCCACCGCCGAGCCGGAGGCCAGGCCGGTGGCGGTGTCGTAGGACGAGTCGTACCAGCCGAGCAGCGTGCTCGAGAGCGGGCTCGCGATCATCGCGCCGCCGCCGAAGCCCATGATGGCCATGCCGGTCGCGAGGCCGGGGCGGTCCGGGAACCACTTGATGAGGGTCGAGACCGGCGAGATGTAGCCGATGCCCAGGCCGATGCCGCCGATCACGCCGTAGCCGAGGTACAGCAGCCACAGCTGGCTCGTCGCGATGCCGAGCGCTCCCACGAGGAAGCCGGTCGCCCAGCAGGTGGCGGCCGCGACCATGGCGCGGCGCGGCCCGCCGGTGTCGACCCAGGTGCCGAACACGGCGGCCGAGACGCCCAGCATGACGATGGCGATCGAGAACACGACGCCGACGGCGGTCAGGCTGGTGTCGAAGTGCTCGACCAGCGAGGCCTTGTAGACGCTGGTCGCGTAGACCTGCCCGATGCACAGGTGCACCGCCAGCGCGGCCGGCGGGATGAGCCAGCGGTTGAAGCCGGGGCCGGCGACGGTGCGCTCCCGGGCCAGGACGCTCGTGGACATGGTTCCCCCTCGTCGGATCGGACGGCCGGACCGCCTGTGACGTGCGTCTCGAAGCGTACGAGAGGACGCGCCGGTCCGCGCGTCGGGCGCCGGTCGCGACGTCCCGCCGGCGACAGGTCGGCGACGTGCCGGGCGACGTCGAGCCTCTACCCTGGGCACGTGACCTCGAGCCCCGGACGCATCTTCCTGTCGCGCATCGTCGGGCAGGACGTCTTCGACCCCGCGGGCGACCAGGTCGGCAAGCTGCGCGACGTCGTGGTGGCGCTGCGCGGCCCGCGCCGACCGCGCGTCGTGGGCCTCGTCGTCGAGGTGCTCGGGCGGCGCCGGGTGTTCCTGCCGATCGGCCGCGTGACGTCGCTCGACTCCGGCCAGGTCATCACGACCGGCGTGCTCAACATGCGCCGCTTCGAGAAGCGGAGCACCGAGACGCTGGCGATCCACGAGCTGCTCGACCGCACCGTCACCCTGCCCGACGCCCGCACCGGCACCGTCTACGACCTGGCGATGGAGCAGGACACCCGCCGCGACTGGTACCTCGGCTCGGTGGCCGTCCAGGAGTCGGGCAAGCGGTTCGGACGTCGCGGCGCGACCCACGTGGTCCAGTGGGACGAGGTCACCGGCCTCGTCGGCCAGGAGCCCGGCCAGGGCGCCACCCACCTGCTCGCCACGATGGACGAGATGCGCCCGGCCGACCTCGCGAACGCGCTGCTCGACCTGCCGACGAAGCGACGCGCCGAGATCGTCGGCGAGCTCGTCGACGAGCGGCTCGCCGACGTCCTGGAGGAGCTGCCCGACAGCGTCCAGGTGGAGGTGCTCGGCGTCCTCGACCCCGAACGGGCGGCCGACGTCCTCGAGGAGATGGACCCCGACGACGCCGCCGACCTGCTCGGCGAGCTGCCCCCTGCCACGTCGGAGCAGCTGCTCGCGCTCATGAAGCCCGAGGACGCCGAGGACGTGCGGCGCCTGCTGACCTACGAGGACCGCACGGCCGGCGGCATGATGACGACCGAGCCGGTCATCCTCCCGCCGGACGCGACGATCGCCGAGGCGCTGGCCCGGCTGCGCGAGCCCGAGCTGGGACCTGCGCTCGCGTCGATGGTCTACGTGTGCCGGCCGCCGCTGGAGACCCCGACCGGCCGCTTCCTCGGCATCGTGCACTTCCAGGCCCTGCTGCGCGAGCCGCCGTCGACCCTCGTCGGCGGGCTCGCCGACAACGACATCGACTGGCCCCGGCCCGACGCCAGCCTCGAGCACGTCGCGAACCTGCTCGCGTCCTACGACATGCTCGCGCTCCCTGTGGTCGACGAGACGAGCCACCTGCTCGGCGTCGTCACCATCGACGACGTCCTCGACCACCTGCTGCCCGAGGGCTGGCGCGAGCGCGACAGCGACCGCGCCGCGAGCGACGCGGCGCAGGGGGTGGGTCTGCGTGGCTGAGCGCTCCCGCGACGGCGGGCGGCACGACCGCGAGCAGGCGCGTCGCGACCGCGAGCAGGCCCGCCGCGACCGCGACCGCCTCGACCAGCCCCGCGAGCGCGGACGGCGACGCTCGCTGCGGCCGCGCTCGGGCGACACCGACCGCTTCGGCCGCTTCGCCGAGTCGTTCGCCCGCTACATGGGCACGGCACGCTTCCTCATCTGGATGACGATGCTCATCCTCGTCTGGGTCGTGTGGAACGTGCCCTACGGCCCCGAGCGGCCGCGCTGGGACGAGTACCCGTTCATCTTCCTCACGCTCATGCTGTCGCTGCAGGCCTCCTACGCGGCGCCCCTGATCCTGCTCGCGCAGAACCGCCAGGAGGCGCGCGACCGCGTGCAGCAGGAGCAGGACCGTCGTGCCGACGCCCAGTCGCACGCCGACATGGAGTTCCTCGCCCGCGAGGTCGCGAGCCTGCGACTCGGCCTCGGCGAGGTCGCCACACGCGACTTCCTGCGCTCGGAGCTGCGCGACCTGCTCGAGTCGCTGCAGGAGCAGCCCGACGACGGCGACGACACCGGCTCCGAGGCCGGCCCGGACGGTCGCGGGCGGGGCCGCTCCGGCCCGCGCGGTCACTGAGGCTCGCCTGCGGCACACCGCCGCGGGGGTCGCCCGTACGATGGGAGCCATGGCTTCCGTCCCCACCGAGGAGCAGGTCCGCGAGGCTCTCGCCAGCGTGGTCGACCCCGAGATCAAGCGTCCCGTCACTGAGCTCGGCATGGTCGACACCGTCACGATCGACGACACGTCGATCACGGTCCGGCTCCTGCTCACCGTCTCCGGCTGCCCGCTGAAGGACACGCTGACGCGTGACACCACGGCCGCCGTCGAGAAGATCGCCCCCACGCACACGGTCCACGTCGACCTCGGCGTCATGACCGACGAGCAGCGCAAGAGCATGCGCGAGATGCTCCGGGGAGGCCAGACCGAGCGCGAGATCCCCTTCGCCCAGCCCGGCTCGCTGACCAAGGTGTACGCCATCGCGTCCGGCAAGGGCGGTGTCGGCAAGTCGTCGGTCACAGTCAACCTGGCCGTCGCCATGGCCCGCAGCGGCCTGAAGGTCGGCATCGTCGACGCCGACATCTACGGCCACTCGATCCCCGACATGATGGGCGTCGGCGACCGCCGGCCCACCCAGGTCGACGACATGATCCTGCCGGTGCCGGTCGAGGTCCCCGACTCCCCCGCGGCGCCGGACGTCAAGGTCATGAGCATCGGCATGCTGAAGCCCAAGCGCGACCAGGTCGTCGCCTGGCGCGGCCCGATGCTCGACCGTGCGCTCGTGCAGATGCTCAGCGACGTGTTCTGGGGCGACCTCGACGCGCTGCTGCTCGACCTGCCGCCCGGCACGGGCGACATGGCCATCAGCCTGGGCCAGCACCTCGCCAACGCCGAGGTCGTCGTCGTCACCACGCCGCAGCAGGCCGCCGCGCAGGTGGCCGAGCGTGCCGGCACGATGGCCTCGATGATGCACCAGCGCGTCGTGGGCATCGTCGAGAACATGTCCTACCTCATCACCCCCGGCGGCGAGCGCCTCGAGGTGTTCGGCAGCGGCGGCGCCGACGCGGTCGCGAAGACGCTGGGCGAGCGGCTCGGGCACGACGTGCCGGTGCTCGGCAAGGTGCCCCTGGAGGAGCAGCTGCGGGTCGGCGGCGACGACGGCCGTCCGATCGTGGCCACCCACCCGGGCAGCGAGTCGGCGAAGGTCCTGCAGCAGGTGGCGGACACGCTCACCGGACGCTCCCGAGGCCTGGCCGGCATGCAGCTGGGTCTCGCCCCCGTCGGTCGACTCTGAGGCACCCGACGTGCTCGGGATGGGCTGGCCGGAGATCGGCCTGATCCTCGTGGTCGGTCTGCTGCTGTTCGGGCCCGACAAGCTGCCCGGCATGGCCAAGCAGGCCGGGCAGTTCGTCCGCACGGTCCGCCAGATGGCCGAGAACGCCAAGAACGACCTCGGGCGCGAGATGGGCCAGGACTTCTCCGATCTGAACCTGCGCGACCTCGACCCGCGCGAGGTCGTCCGCCGGCACGTCCTCGACCAGCCCGACGAGCCCGCGCCCGTGCGTCAGGACCGCATCCTGCGTCCCGGCGAGGTCCCGCCCCACGACGACGAGGCCACCTGAGCCGGCGCGCGCGCCCTGCGGGGACGGCGCGGGACCTGGTGGTCCCGGCCGGGCTCAGACGGTCAGCCAGCCGGTGAGCCGATCGAGCCCGTGTCCGACGCGCTCGCGCAGACCGGGCCGCGGCGCGGCGGCCGGGAGGTCGCCGAGGGCGGGCACGAGCCGGGCATCGTCCACGTCGGTCACGACCGTGTAGACGACGCCCTCGGCGTCCCACACGACGGTCCGCATCCCTGGCTGGTCCCGCACCCACACCTCGTGGTCGCCGAGCTGCTGCTGCGCGAAGCCGTGCAGCCGGTCGGTGTCGAGCGCGCCGGTCTGCTCGTGCAGCTCCAGGCGTCCCGTGCCGTCGGTGTAGGTGAGGCTGACGGCGCCCTCGGCCTGCAGGCGCCCCTCGACCCGTTCGAGGTCGTGGCCGAGCGTGCCGTGGCAGGGCCACCCGTTGGCCGTCAGGTCGGCCATGCGGGCGGTGGTCATGACGTCCTGCCCGCTGCTCGCGGGGCGGACGACGTCACCGCCGCCCACGGCCGTCCGGAAGTCGGCGGCGTACGCATCGACCGGCGGCACCACCGCGTCGCCGAGACCACGGCCGGGCGCGCCGGCCACGTAGGCCATCAGCATGACGGCGAGCGAGGCGCCGACCACGACGCCGCTCGCGCCCCAGACGGCCGAGTGGAGCACCCGCGTCCAGAGCGGCGGGGGCTGGGGCGCCGGGGTGCGGGGCAGCTCCGAGAGCGAGGCCAGCAGCGACGCCGGCGGCCGGACGTCGGACGTCGCCTGCATGCGCATCTTCAGGTGCCGCTGCTGCGCGACGGCCTCGCGGCAGCGGGCGCAGTCCTGGACGTGACGCGAGGCCGCCTCCGTGGCGTCGGGCGAGAGCTGCCCGTCCACGAAGGCGGCGACGTCGGCGTCCAGGTGGGCCATCAGGCTCCCAGGGCTCCGAAGACACGGGTACGGCCGGCGGTCGGCGCGCGGTGGGCCAGCGCCTGGCGCAGCTGGGTACGCCCACGGTGGATCCGGGACCGGACGGTGCCGATCTTGACGCCGAGGACGTCGGCGATCTCCTCGTACGACAGGCCCTCGACGTCGCACAGCACGACCGCGACGCGGAACTCCTCGGTGAGCGAGGACAGGGCGGCCTCGATGTCGGGGTCGAAGCCGGCGTCGTGCACGAACGCCTCGGGCAGCTGCTCGCGGCCCTCGAGGCGGTCCTCGGCGCCGTCGGTGAAGCCGTCCATGCGCAGCTTGCTCGAGCGGCGCACGCGGTCGAGGAACAGGTTGGTCGTGATCCGGTGGATCCAGCCGTTGAAGTTGCCCGGCTCGTAGCGGTCGAGCGAGCGGAACACACGCACGAAGACGTCCTGCGTGAGGTCCTCGGCGTCCTGACGGTTGCCGGTGAGCCGGTAGGCGAGGCGGTACACCCGCGGGGAGTGCTCCTCCACGATGCGGTCCCAGGACAGGTCGGCACCCGTCTCCAGGGTCGCGGCCTGCATGCTCACGTCGTCGTCCTTCATGTCGTCGATCGTCGCGTCGTCTCCTGAGAGAACGCCCAGAGGACGCTGACGGTTCCCTCTCGATCATCCCCGGTCCCGCAGGGGGCGCGACACGGATGCCGCCCGGCGGTGCAGCGGCACGGGAGGGCCTGCGCTCACTATGCTTCTGACCGAGCCGGTACCCGTCCGGCCCGGTCAGCCGAGGAGCCATCATCACCAGCGAAGCGAGCCTGCAGTACGTCGAGGGCTACCAGGACGAGGACGACCACCTCGCCGAGGCGCGTCGACGCGCGGACGAGGTCGGCGTGACCCCGATCGGTCCGGCCGGCGGCGCCACCCTGCGCTTCCTGGCCTCCGTGCTCGACGCCCGCGCGGTCGCCGAGGTCGGCACCGGCACCGGTGTCTCGGGCCTGTGGCTGCTGCGTGGCATGGCGCCCGACGGCGTCCTCACGTCGGTCGACCTCGAGGCCGAGCACCAGCGGCACGCCCGTCAGGTGTTCTCCGCAGCCGGCTTCGCACCGCAGCGCTTCCGCCTCATCGCGGGTTCGGCGCTCGACGTCATGCCCCGGCTCACCGACGACGGCTACGACCTCGTGTTCGTCGACGGCGACAAGGTCGAGTACGGCGAGTACCTGGAGCAGGCCCTGCGCCTCGTGCGCCCCGGTGGCGTCGTCGTGTTCGACAACGCGCTCTGGCACGACCGCGTGGCCGACCCGGAGCGTCGTGACGCCGAGACGGTCGCGATCCGCGATCTGCTCACGCAGGCGGCGACCGACGAGCGCCTGGTGCCCACGCTGCTGCCCGTCGGCGACGGCCTGCTGGCCGCGCGCCGCGTGGGCTGACCCGCCCCCGGCCGTCGGGCCGGGCGCGGGTCCAGTGTCTGCAGGACAGCTGGGATCAGCGCTCGAACGAGGCCGAGGACCGGAAGCCCGCCGGTCCCCGCACGACCGCGACGATCTCGCACGCCTCGATCAGCTCGGGCTCGCGCCCGATGATGGTGGTGCCGGGGAGGTCGGCGCGGCCGTCCTCCATGGCCTGCTGGAACGCCTCGCGCGACCGCGCGTCGACGAACACGTAGGTCCCCTCGAACCACTCGTCCTCACGGGCGCGCCACGACTTGAAGCGCAGCCCTTCCAGACCCGCGAACTTCGCGAAGCTGACGTCCTCGACGTACTCGCGCAGACGCTCGAGGGTCCCTGACGGGGCGCCGGCCAGGGACCAGCGCATCGTGAGACCGTACAAGCTCAGACAGCCTTGAGGGCGTCGCCGAGGGTGGCCGCCTCCTCGTTGTTGAGCTCGACCACCAGACGTCCTCCGCCCTCGAGCGGGACGCGCATGACGATGCAGCGCCCCTCCTTGGTGACCTCCATCGGTCCGTCACCGGTGCGAGGCTTCATGGCCGCCATGGGTTCCCCTTCCATTCGGTGACCGCCGTCCGGTCTCCTCAGACGCCTAGTATCTCTCATGCCCCCTTCTCAGTTCCAACCGGCACGAAGGACCTCGTGACCCCTCCCGCTCCCGACGGCGCTCCCCCGGCCACCGACGGCGTCGTCGCGCTCGACCCGAGCTCGGGGGCGCTCGGCTCCGTGCCCCCGCACGAGCAGGTCCGCGCCGCGCTGACCAGACCGGGCCTGCGGGCGCTCCTGCTCGTCGTCGACGGCTCGACCGTCTGGTCCGACGCGTCGGTGGTCGCGGTGGCCGATGCGTCCGTCCCGGTGGTCGCGGTGCTGCGCGGCAGGGTCGAGGGCCATGCGGCGGCGGTGGCGCTGGCGGCGGGCCTGCGGGTCGCCTCCCGCGACGTCGTGCTGCGGGTCGAGCCGCTCGTCGGCGGCACGAGCGCGAGCCTGCCGCGCCTGGTGGGCGGCGCGGTGGCCCGGCGGCTGCTGCTCGACCCTGCCGACCTCGACGGCGCGCAGGCGGTGAGCCTGGGGCTGCTCGACGCCCTGGACGACGACCCTGCGACGGCGGGTCGGGAGCTCGCGGCACGGGTGGCGGCGACGCCTGGGCTGGGCGCGGCCGTGCTGCGCGCGCTCGCGACCTGGGAGCGGACGGGCGACGTCGCGTCGGCGCTGGCCGACGAGGCGCGGCTGCGGGCCGTGGTCGACCTGCACGACTGAGCCCGACCCGCCCCTGGTGCTGGGCGGCAGCCGGGGGTGTGGACGACGGCCGGGCTCAGGCGAGCCGGCGACGCTCCTCCGCCTGCTCCTGCCAGGCGAGCAGCTCGGTGCGCGCCTCGAGCTCGGCGCTCTGGCTGGCGGCCAGCTCGTCGCGGAGGCGACGCACCTCGGCGCGCGTGCTCTGGAGCGCGGACCGGGTCTGGGCGAGGTCGCCGTCGAGCAGCACCGTGCGCTCCTCGGCTGCGGCGTGCGCCGCCTCGGCCTGGGCGAGGGCGGCCTCGGCGGCCTCGACCTGGGAGACGAGCGCGGCGATCCGCTCGTCTCGACGCTCGACCTTGCCGGACATCGTCTCGGCGAACGCGATCTGCTCACGGCCGCGACGCGTGGCCTCGCGGCTGCGGTCGTGGGCGGCGGTGGCGCGGTCGCGTGCCCAGTCGCGGCGCACCTGGGCGGTCTCGTTGGCGAGCAGACGTGCGGCGACGGAGCAGGCCGCGACGGCGTAGACGACCGCGGCCGCGAGCGCGACGACGGTCGAGACCACGATCGCCGCCGTGCCGGCGACGAGGGCGGACACGATGAGCACGACGGCGGCCAGGGTGCGCACGGAGCGCTGGCTGCGTCGATCGGCGGGACGGGAGGTGGTCATGGCGCCAGGGTAGGTCGGGTGGCGCGGTCGTCGTGGGAGGCGCACCGTGCCTGGTGGGACTGGTGGTGCGGGTGGAAGGAGGCGGCTACGACAGCGGCGGCGTGCGGCGGGCGAGGCACCCGACCAGGTGGTCGTCGACCATGCCGGTGGCCTGCATGAGCGCATAGGCGGTGGTGGGCCCGACGAACTTCAGGCCGCGGCGCTTGAGCTCCTTGGCGAGCGCGGTCGACTCGGCCGACGTCGCCGGCACGTCGGCGACCGTCCGCGGCGCGGGCGACGTGTCGGGCGCGAACGACCAGACGAGGTCGCTGAGGCTCTCGCCGAGGTCGAGCACGGCCCGCGCGTTGCTGATGGTGGCCTCGATCTTGGCGCGGTTGCGGACGATGCCCTCGTCGGTGAGGAGTCGCTCGACGTCGGCGTCGGCGAACCGTGAGACGAGCGCGGGCACGAAGCCGACGAAGGCCTCGCGGAACGCCTCGCGCTTGCGGAGGATGAGCGACCAGGACAGCCCCGACTGGAAGGCCTCGAGGCTGAGCCGCTCGAACATCGCCCGGTCGCCGCGCAGCTCACGACCCCACTCCTCGTCGTGGTAGCGGCGCAGCCTCGGGTCGTCGCCCCACGGGCAGCGCTCGAGGCCGTCGGGGCCGGTCACCGTCATGCGCCGATCCTGCCAGGCACGAGGAGCTCCTCGCTACGATGCGCCCGCCCTGCCGTCGCCGCTGGAACGGAGATTCCCAGGTCGACCTGGGAATCTGCGGCCGGGCACGGTTTCCTCAGCGACGCCCGGAAAGCTCTCCGTGCGCCGCTGAGGAAACCGGGTCAGGCGCGTCGACGCTGGCGCGAGGCCTCGTAGAGCACGACCGACGTCGCGTTGGCCGCGTTCAGCGACGACGCCGTGCCCGTGATCGGGATGTGCACCATGACGTCGCAGATCTCGCGCCACGCGGCCGACAGCCCCCGCGTCTCGTTGCCGGTGACGACGACGGTCGGCGCCGTCAGGTCGGCGTCGGCCAGCTCGACCGGTCCGTCCTCGTCGGTGCCGACGACCTGCACCCAGCCGAGACGCGACCGGAGGTCCTCGACCCACGCGAGCACCTCGTAGGGCGAACCGAGCCGGACGGTGGGCACCGTGAGCGCCGAGCCCGTCGACGCCCGCACGGCCCGCGGCTCGTACGGGTCGCAGGCGTGGCCGCACACCACGAGCCCGCTGCCGCCGAACGCGTCGACCGACCGCGCGATGCTGCCGACGTTGCCGGGGCTGGTCGGCCGGTCGAGCACGACCGCGAGCAGGTCGGGGCCGGCGGGCAGCCGCGCGAGGTCGTCGGCCGGCTGCGCCACCACCAGCACCACCTCGGGACGGTCCTGCTCCTGCTCGGCCAGCTCGGCGAGGAGCTCGGCCGAGAGCGTGTACTGCTCGGCGCCTCGCCCTACGGCCCGCGCCACCGCCTCGCGGGCCCACTGCGACGGGTCGCGACGGTCGTCGTGCAGCACCGCGACGACCTCGAGCGGCGACTCGAGCGCGACGGACACCGGCCGGACGCCCTGGACGAGCAGCTGACGCAGCTGGGTGCGCTTGCGCCGGTTCGTCAGCATCGCCTCCCACTGTTGGAAGGCGGCGTTGCGCGACGTGACCCGCACGACGTCAGCTGGACGCGACGGCGTCGAAGTGCGCGACGGCCTCGTCGACGTCGTCGGTGAGCAGCAGGAGGTCGAGGTCGGACTCGTTGATCTTCCCGTCGGGGAGCATCGTCTGGCGCAGCCAGTCGACCAGGCCCTGCCAGTAGGCCGTGCCGAACAGCACGATCGGGAAGGTCGTCACCTTGCCCGTCTGCGACAGCGTGAGCGCCTCGAACAGCTCGTCGAGGGTGCCGAAGCCGCCGGGCATGACGACGTAGCCCTGCGAGTACTTCACGAACATCGTCTTGCGGACGAAGAAGTAGCGGAAGTTGATGCCGAGGTCGACCCACTCGTTGAGACCCTGCTCGTGCGGGAGCTCGATGCCCAGGCCGACCGACACGCCGCCGCACTCGCTGGCCCCGCGGTTGGCCGCCTCCATCGCACCGGGGCCGCCGCCGGTGATGACCGCGTACCCGAGCCCGCAGAGCTTCTCGGCCACCTCGCGCGCCTTCTCGTACATCGGGTCGTCGGGCGTGGTGCGCGCGGACCCGAACACGGCGACGGCCGGGCCGAGCTCGGACAGCGCACCGAAGCCCTCGACGAACTCGGACTGGATGCGCAGCACGCGCCAGGGGTCGGTGTGCACCCAGTCGGTCGGGCCGCGCGAGTCGAGCAGGCGCTGGTCGGTGGTGCTGCTGGGGACGTGGCCGCGGCGCAGGTGCACCGGGCCCTTCTGGTAGCTCATGCGGTCAGCCATCTCCTGAGGGCGTCCTCGACGGAACGCAGGTGCGCGACGGGGACGTGTTCGTCCTGCTTGTGGGCGTAGATCGGGTCGCCCGGTCCGTAGTTGACGGCGGGGATCCCGAGCTGCGTGAACTGCGCGACGTCGGTCCAGCCGAACTTCGGGCGCGGCTCGGCACCGAGCGTCTCGACGAACGCGGCCGCGGCGGGCTGGTCGAGACCGGGCAGCGCGCCGGGCGCGGAGTCGGTGACGGTCAGCTCGAAGCCGTCGAAGACCTCGCGCAGGTGCGCCAGCGCCTCGTCCTCGGACCGGTCGGGCGCGAAGCGGTAGTTGACCGTGACGATGGCGAGGTCGGGCACGACGTTGCCGGCCACCCCGCCGCTGATGCCGACGGCGTTGAGCCCGTCGCGGTACTCGAGCCCGTCGATGACGACGCGGCGCGGCTCGTAGTCGCGCAGGCGCACGAGCACCTCGGCGGCGTCGTGGATGGCGTTGTGACCGGTCCACGACCGCGCGGCGTGCGCACGCTCCCCTCGGGTGACGACGTCGACGCGGATCGTGCCCTGGCAGCCCGCCTCCACGGACGCGACGGACGGCTCCATGAGGATCGCGAAGTCGCCGGCGAGCAGCTCCGGACGTTCGCGCGCGAGCCGACCGAGCCCGTTGAACCGCGCGGCGATCTCCTCGGCCTCGTAGAAGACGTAGGTGACGTCGCGTACCGGCTCGGCGACGGTCGCCGCGAGCTGGAGCGCGACGGCGACGCCGCCCTTCATGTCGCAGGTGCCGAGCCCCCAGAGCGTGTCGCCGTCGAGACGCGTCGGGAAGTTGTCGTTCGCGGGGACGGTGTCGAGGTGCCCGGCGATCACCACCCGCTCCGCCCGACCGAGGTCGGTGCGGGCCACCAGCGTGTGCCCGTCGCGCACGACCGTCAGGTGCGGCGCCGCGAGCAGCACCGCCTCCACCGCGTCGGCGATCTCGGCCTCGTCGAGGCTCTCCGACGCGATGTCGCAGAGGTCCGCGGTGAGCTGGACGATGTCGCGGGTCGGGTCGAGCACGGCCATGGCGCCCACTCTAGGGCGCGGCCGCCTCTCCCCCGCGGGTGCGTCGGTGCGCTTCTCGCCCGACCTGCGGCTGCGTCGGCGCGGCTTCTCTGGCGAGTGGGGCTGCGCTGGCGCGGCTTCTTGCTCGGGTGGGGCTGCGTCGGCGCGGCTTGTCGTGGATGTGGTCTCCGCAAGGGCCTCGACCGGGCAGCTGGGCGGCGCGCTGGTCTGGGGCTTCGGGCTGCGGGTCGCGCTCGGGGTGGACGCAAGAATCTGCGTTCTCGCCCGCTTAGCGGTAGGTCTGCCGCCGAATCGCCCTCGGGGGTAGATGTGCCGCCCTTCCGAGCGCTGTAGAGGCGGTAGATCTACCGCTGAGGTGGACCGTCGTGGCAAGGATGCTTCCTTCTCGTGGACCGTGCCACGAGAAGGTAGAAGCGTTCGTCACCCCACCCCCGAGGCCGCGCACGATCGTGCATTCGCGCGAGCGAGATCGAACGCTTCTGCGTTGGCTACGGGATGCCGTAGCCAACGCAGATTCCTTGGCCCTCCCACACCCGAACGCAGAAGCTTGCGTCCAACGCGCACGAACGCAGAATCTTGCGTCCCACGCGGGAGCCACAGCCCGAGTGCCCAACCCGGTGCGCCACCCAGCCGCCCGGTCGAGGCCCTTTCGGAGACCACCCCCAGCACCAGCCGAAGCAGCGCACCAGCAAACCCAGACCCCCCGCGGCAGCGCAGCCGCAGGTCGACGAGAAGCCTCGCTCACGTTGCGCCAACCGCCCTCGCGCGTAGCGTCGAACGCATGGAGATCAGCGACGCCCGCGTGCTCGTCGTCGGGGCCACCGGCGCACTCGGTGGGGGCATCGCGCGGGCGCTGCACGGGGCCGGGGCGCGGCTGACGGTCACCGGACGCGACGCCGACCGGCTCGCGGCCGTCGCGTCAGAGGTGAAGGCGCCGGCGTACGAGCTCGACGTCGTCGACGTGGAGCGTGCCGCCGCCACGATCGGGGAGGCCGTCGAGGCGCTCGGCGGGCTCGACCTGCTCGTCGTCGCGACCGGGGTTCCTGCGTTCGGGCCGGCCGTCGACACCGACCCTGCCGTCGCCGAGGAGCTGTTCGCCGTCAACACGCTCGGCGCGACCGGCGTCGTCCGCGCGGCCCTCCCCCACCTGGACGGCGGGGTGGCCGTCGTCCTCTCGGCGATCCTCGCCGACGCGCCCACCGCCGGCATGGCCGACTACTCCGCCGCGAAGGCCGCCCTCACGGCGTGGCTGACCGTCGTGCGTCGTGAGCGTCGCCGCAGCACCCGCATCGTCGACGTGCGTCCCCCGCACCTCGACACCGACCTCGCCGCACACGCACTCGCCGGCGAGCCACCCAAGCTCCCAGAACCCCTCCCTGCCGCCGAGGTCGTCGACGCCGTGCTGGCCGCCGTCCGCGACGAGAAGGCCACCGAGGTCGTCTGGGACCGACGAGAAGGGCTGGTGGTCCGATGAGCGAGGATCTGACGACGTCCGACGTCCTGCGCGACGCGTTCGGGCGGGTCCGCGAGCTGGTCGAGCAGCAGTGCGCCGACCTCGACGAGCGCACCGCGACCTACCGCGTCGACCCCGACGCGAACACGCCGATCTGGCTCCTGTGGCACCTGGCGCGCGTGCAGGACGACCACGTGGCCGGACTGGCCGGCACCGCCCAGGCGTGGGACCGCTGGCGCGACGACTTCGACCTCCCCTTCGAGCCCGGCGACATCGGCTACGGCCACGACAGCGACCAGGTGGCGGCCGTCCGCAGCGACCCCGCGCTGGTGGCGCGCTACCACGCCGACGTGCACACGCTGACCCTCGCGTACCTCGACCGCGTCGACGGTGCCGAGCTGGCCCGCGTGGTCGACGAGGACTGGGACCCGCCGGTTACCGCCGGGGTGCGCCTGGTCAGCGTCGTGGGCGACACCCTGCAGCACCTCGGTCAGGCAGCCTTCGTCGCGGGCGTCGCCGAGCGTCAGGCCGCGGACTAGCCAGACGCCCCGACCGGACCTCGCCCGCCGAGACCGTCCCCGACGCGACTCAGGACCCGGGAGCGAGGCGCTGGAACAGGACGTGGTCCTGCCACCGTCCCTGGATGCGCAGGTACTGCGGAGCGATGCCGAAGCGCTCGAAGCCGCACCGCTCGAGCACGGCCTGCGACCGGTGGTTGTGCACGAGCGTGCCAGCCTGCAGACGGTGCAGGCCGAGCACCTCGAACGCGTGCGCGGCCGCCTCCTCGACGGCGCGGGTCATGAGCCCGCGACCCTGCACGTCGCCGGCGAGCCAGTAGCCCAGGTGGGCGTTCTCGAACGCACCGCGCACGACGTCGTTGAGGTTGAGCTCGCCGACGACCTCGCCGTCCTCCTCGACCACCACGAAGTAGGCGCCCCGCCCCTCGGCCATCGCGATCAGCCGCGCCTCGACCACCTCGAGCTGCCCCTCGACCGTGTAGAAGCGGTCGGGACGCGACGGGCTCCACGGGTCGAGGTGCGCCCGGTGGTCGGTCCAGAGCCGGCTCAGCACCTCCGCGTCGGCGGGGTCGAGCACGCGCAGGACGCTCACGCGTCGGCTCGCTCGAACACGCAGAACTCGTTGCCGTCGGGGTCGGCCATGACCGTCCAGACGATCTCGTCGTCGGGTCGACGCAGCACCGTGGCGCCGAGCTCGACGAGGTGGTCGACCTGGACCCCCTGCTCGAGCGTGACGTCCCAGTGGATGCGGTTCTTGACCGTCTTGGGCTCGGGAACCGAGCAGAACACGACACCCTCGCACGGCAGCCCTGGCACGTCCTCGACCCAGCTGAACCCGCCGTCGGCGTCGGTGCCGCCCCGCCCTCCCCACAAGCCCTGCCACCAGGCGGCCGCCGCGCCGTGGTCGACGACGTCGACGCAGACCTCGTAGAGCCGGTACGCGGGCACGACGTCGCGCACGAACGTGCAGAGCTCGTCGCCCTCGGGGCCGGCCACGACGGTCCAGCGGAACGCGCCCTCGGCGCTGAGCCGCGACGTCCCCGGCGGCACCTCCTCGGCGGCGTGGACGTCGAGGTGCACGCGGTCCTTCACGGTCTTCGGCTCCGGGACGCGGTTGACCCAGACGGTGTGCCCGGGCGTCGGCCCCACCAGGTGCGCGTCGTCACCGTCGAGGACCACGTCGAGCCCGAGCAGCGCGGCCCACGAGGGGGCCGCCGAGGCCGGGTCGCCCGCGACGATGCAGAGGTCCTTCCAGGTGACGAGAGGCATGCGTCTCACGCTAGACCCGCTCGCCGACAGCGGCCAGCCACGGCTCGATAGATTGGCTCCCATGAGCGAGAACAGCGCGCACGGGTACGGTCTGGCCACCCTCACCGAGGACGGCGACGTCCTCGACGTCTGGTTCCCCGAGCCCCGCCTCGGCGTCCCGGCCCACGATCCGGAGCCCGAGGAGCTCACGGCGCTGACGGGGGACGACCCGGTCCGCCAGGTCCGCAAGGCGGTCGTGCACGTCGTCGTCGACGACCTCGCCGCCGCTCCTGCCGACACCTACGACGTGTGGCTGCGCCTGCACCTGCTGTCGCACCGGCTCGTCAAGCCGCACGGCCTCAACCTCGACGGCCAGTTCGGCCTGCTGACGAACGTCGTGTGGACGACGATCGGCCCGTGCGCCGTCGCCGGCTTCGAGCACACCCGCGCCCGTGCGCGCGCCGCCGGACTGACGGTGAACGTCACGAGCATCGACAAGTTCCCGCGCATGACCGACTACGTGATCCCCTCCGGCGTGCGCATCGGCGACGCCGACCGGGTGCGGCTGGGCGCGCACCTCGCGGAGGGCACCACGGTCATGCACGAAGGCTTCGTGAACTTCAACGCCGGCACCCTCGGCCACGCGATGGTCGAGGGTCGGATCTCGGCGGGCGTCGTGGTCGGTGAGGGCACCGACATCGGCGGCGGCGCCAGCATCATGGGCACGCTCTCCGGCGGCGGCACGCAGGTCATCTCCATCGGCAGCGGGAGCCTGCTCGGCGCGAACTCGGGCATCGGCATCTCCCTCGGCGACGACTGCGTCGTGGCGGCGGGCTGCTACGTCACGGCCGGCACGAAGGTGCGCACCCCGGACGGCACGGTCGTCAAGGCGGCCGAGCTGAGCGGCCAGGACAACCTGCTGTTCCTCACCAACAGCGAGACGGGCCAGGTCGAGGCGCGACCGCGGGGCGAGCGCCGCGGCATCGAGCTGAACTCCGACCTGCACGCCAACTGAACGACGTGCCCTCGCGTCGTCGCCCGACGGTGGGTCCGTCTGCCTAGGGTGGCGCCGTGAAGCTGCGCTGGGTCCTCCTCGTCACCGTGCTGGTGGCCGGTGGGCTGGTGGTGACGGTCTTCACCGACCGCCAGCCGCGTCGCAGCGAGTACTGCGTGGCCCGCGTGGGCGACACGGTGGCGCAGGTCGACGTCGAGCAGGCGCGCTGGTCGTCGCTGATGGCGGCGCTCGCCCAGAACCGGGGTCTGCCGCCGCGCGCGACGACGATCGCGATCGCGACCGCGTTCCAGGAGTCCAAGATCCGCAACATCGACTACGGCGACCGCGACTCGGTGGGGCTGTTCCAGCAACGTCCGTCGCAGGGCTGGGGCACGGTCGATGAGATCATGGACCCGGCGTACGCGATCGGGAGGTTCTACGACGGGCTCGAGAAGGTCGACGGGTACACCCGCAAGCAGATCACCGTGGCCGCGCAGGAGGTGCAGCGCTCCGCGTTCCCCGGCGCCTACGCGCAGCACGAGGACTACGCCCGGGCGCTGTCGTCGGCGCTGCGCGGCTACAGCCCGGCGGCGTTCACGTGCCAGCTGAACCCGGTGGGCGGAGGCAACGTGCGCAGCGTCGCCGCCGACGTCGACGCGGCGTTCGGCGAGATCGAGCACACGAGCGACGAGGCGCAGGACGAGCTGACGTTCCGGTTCGCGGGTGCTCGGGCCGACGTGCGGGCGCGGGGCTGGGCGCTCGCGCACTACCTGGTGGCCAACGCCGAGCACCTGAAGGTCGCCGCCGTCTCCTTCGACGGCCGCCGCTGGAGCGCCGAGGACTCCCCCGACGGCTGGGTGCGCGACACCGGCGCCCGCCCCGACCGGGTCGTCGCCTCCCTGCGCTGACCCGTCGGCGGTAGGTGACGCGCGTCAGACGGGGTCGGTACCGCGCGCGACCTACCTGCACACGTCGTTCCGCGCGTCACCTACCGCCCTGGCGGGGGTGCCGGGCCGTGGGCGGCAGAGGGAACAGTGACACCCGCCCTACTCACGAGTCACGAAGCCCGGCCATACTGACGGGCAGTCCCGCCGTCTGCAGGAAGAGAAGCCACGTGCGCAACCCCCGTGCATTCCTCCGTCCCCTCGCGGTCGGAGCTCCCGCTCCGCTGTCCGAGGTGCCGTTCCGTCCGTCCCGGATGATCCACTTCTTCGACCCGAGCAACGAGAAGATGGCGGCCAAGGTGCCGGACATCGCGAAGAAGGTCGACATCATCCTCGGCAACCTCGAGGACGCAATCAAGACCGAGAAGAAGGAGGCCGCGCGTCAGGGTCTCGTCGACATCGCGAAGGCGACCGACTTCGGCGACACGCAGCTGTGGGTGCGCGTGAACAGCCTCGACTCGCCGTGGGTCCTCGACGACCTGACGACGTTGGTGACGGAGATCGGCGACAAGCTCGACGTCATCATGGTGCCGAAGGTGGAGGGTGCGCAGGACATCCACTACGTCGACCGGCTGCTGGCGCAGCTGGAGGCGAAGGGGAACGTGCAGAAGCCGCTGCTGGTGCACGCGATCCTCGAGACCGCGCTGGGCATGACGAACGTCGAGGAGATCGCGGCGGCGAGCCCGCGCATGCAGGGCATCAGCCTCGGCCCGGCCGACCTCGCGGCGAGCCGTCGGATGAAGACGACGCGCGTCGGCGGTGGTCACCCGGGCTACCTGGTGCGTCAGGACCCGACGGGCGAGGACCTGACGGAGGGTCGCACGACCTACCAGCAGGACCTGTGGCACTACACGATCGCGCGCATGGTCGACGCCTGCGCCGCGAACGACATCCTCCCGTTCTACGGTCCGTTCGGCGACATCAAGGACGTCGTGGCGTGCGAGGACCAGTTCCGCAACGCGTTCCTGCTGGGCTGCGTGGGCGCGTGGAGCCTGCACCCGGTGCAGATCGACATCGCGAAGAAGGTCTTCTCCCCGAGCGCGGAGGACGTGGCGCACGCGAAGGAGGTCGTCGAGGCGATGGGCGACGGCTCCGGTGCGGTGATGATCAACGGCAAGATGGAGGACGACGCGTCCTGCAAGCAGTGCCTCGTGATGCTCGACCTGGCCCGTGAGCTGGCCGAGCGCGACCCCGAGCTGAGGGAGCTGTACGCCCTGTGAGCACCACTCCCGCCCCCATCCGTCCCCGCCGCTCGGTGCTGTACATGCCGGGCGCGAACGAGCGCGCGCTCGAGAAGGCGAAGTCGATCGACGCCGACGCGCTGATCCTCGACCTCGAGGACTCCGTGGCCCCCGACGCGAAGGAGCAGGGCCGCGAGAACGTCGTCGCGGCCGTGCGGTCGGGCGAGTACGGCCACCGCGAGCTCGCGATCCGCGTGAACTCGATCGGCACCGAGTGGCACGACGCGGACGTCAAGGCGGCGAGCCAGGCCGGTCCCGACGCGATCCTCGTGCCGAAGGTCGAGTCGGCGGAGCAGGTGCTGGCGCTCGTCGCGGCCCTGGAGAAGCACGGCGCGCCGGAGCACACCCAGCTCTGGGCGATGATCGAGACGCCGCGCGCGCTGCTGCACGCGGAGGAGATCGCTGCCGCGCACGAGCGCCTGACGGTCGTCGTCATGGGCACCAACGACATCGTGAACGAGACGTACGGCCTGCACGTGCCCGGCCGCAACGCCACCGTGCTGACGTCGCTCGCCTGGACCCTGCTGGCCGTCCGCGCCGCCGGCAAGGTCGTCATCGACGGTGTCTACAACGCGGTGAAGGACCCGGAGGGCTTCGAGGCCGAGGCGCGTCAGGGTCGCGAGATGGGCTTCGACGGCAAGACGCTCATCCACCCCTCGCAGGTGGAGCCCGCGAACGTCGCGTTCGCGCCGTCGGCCGATGACGTCGAGCGCGCGCAGGGCCTCATCGACACGTTCGAGGAGGCGAAGGCCGCCGGGCAGGGCGTCGTGACCTTCAACGGCAAGATGGTGGAGGAGCTGCACGTGCGCGACGCGCGGCGCATCCTCGCCTTCCACGAGGCGCTGCAGGGTCGCTGACCACCCGCCGAGGGGCCCCGTCCGCGCGGACGGGGCCCTTCGTGCGTCCGGGGTCAGCCGACGACGGCCGCCGCGACGGCGACGGCGGGCACCGACAGCACGGTGGTGGCGAAGACGGCGTCGCGCGCCAGCACCGTGGAGCGGTCGTAGCGCACGGCGATGACGAAGATGTTCTGCGCGGCGGGCAGCGCCGCGAGCACGGTGACGGCGAGCAGCGGGGCTCCCTCCATGCCGAGCGCGAAGCGGCCGAGCGTGTACGCCACGACGGGCTGGACCACGAGCTTCAGCGTCACGATCAGTGCGAGCACCGGTGCGCTGCCACCGCTGCCCGGGCGGGGTCCGAGCCGCAGCGAGACGCCGTAGGCGATCAGCATGGCGGGCACCGCCATGGCCCCGACGAGGCCGAGCGGCTCGTCGACGAGCCGCGGGAGCCGCACGTCGCTGAGCGAGAGGGTGAGCCCGAGCAGGGAGCCGACGGTCAGGGGCGTGCGCAGCGGTCGGGTGACGAAGCGGTGCCACGGCACCCGGTGCTCCGCGACGGCGACGTCGAGCACCGCGAGGGCGATCGGCTGCAGCACCAGCATCTGCAGCAGCAGGGTCGGCGCGACGAGCGCGGCGTCGCCGAGCACGTAGGCCGCGATCGGCAGGCCGAGGTTGCCGGCGTTGACGTACGCCGAGCAGAGCGCACCGACGACCGTGTCGGCGAGATCCTGGCGCAGCACCAGCCGCGCCACTACGACGTAGAGCAGGACCACCGTGACCACGGCGCAGCCGGTGGCGACGAGGTTGCGCGACAGCACCGCCGAGACGTCGGCGTCCTGCAGCACCGTGATCATCAGGGCCGGGCTCGCGACGTAGAACGCGAGCCGCGACAGCACGACCTGGGCGCTGAGGTCGAAGACCCGCAGGTGCGCCAGCAGGGCACCGAGCGCGATCAGGGCGCCGATGGTGGTGAACCCCTCCAGGACGCCGCTCATCGCGCTCATCGTCGCAGAGCGCCACCACGCCCTCCCCCGCGCCCTCCTCCCGCGTTCTGTGGACTTCGTGACGGTCTCTGCGCGGAGAACCGTCGCCATCTCCACAGAACGCGGGGTGGCGCGTCCCGGGACGACGAGGGGCCCCGTCCAGGCGGACGGGGCCCCTCGCGACGCGTGGCGTCTACCTCTGGGTCAGCATCTGCAGCCGGTGGGCGTCCTGCACCGCCTGCATCTCGCGGCGCTGTCGGACGGTCTCCAGCAGGACCTGACGGTCGGTGTCGGACATCTCGTCCCAGGCGCGCTTGCGGCGGGCACGGGAGCGTTCGGGCTTCCTGGCCATCGCGTTCACCCCCTCTCCGGATGTCAAGGTGACGTCGTGTCCGTCTCGGTCGCCCCGGGTCGGGGTCGTGGCGATCTGGGTGGTCGTCGGGGTGTCTGCGGGCAAGGTGTCGATGTCGTCGTGCTGGTTCATTGCGCGCCTCCTCTCTGTGAGTCGGGTGGGTGGGATCGAGGACAGGGTGGGATCGAAGGGACGGGAGTCGTGGGCGGACACGAGAAGAGCCGCTCAGGACACGGGGTCCGGAGCGGCTCGGGGGCCGGGCAGCTGGTGCCGGCTAACGAGGGACTGCTCCGAGGACGTGGGGGCCGAAGGACGCGACGGCGGACGCGCGATCGAAGGCGATCGGGGTCGTGGTCTGGGTCATGCGGCTCACCTCCTCGGGCGGTCGGGTGAGAGCAACGTAGCGCACCGCGACGCCGGGGCGCCACCCCCGCGTCGGCGCGTCGAGGAGACCGGCACGGACGACCGGCTCACGGACCGACGTCGAGCGCCTCGTCGATCTCGTCGCGGGTGGCGCCGCAGACGTACAGCAGGTCGGCGGCGATCGAGCGGACCTGGGCGGTGATGGCGGCCGTGTTGAGGGTCATCGTGGCGGGCAGGGCCTCGACCGCGATGCGGACCGCGGCGACGATCCGCTCGCGCGCACCGGCGAAGTCGTCGAGCGTCGAGAGGTCGTCGGCGACGAGGTCGACCGCCTCGGCGAGCTCCTCGACCGACAGCCAGAGCGCGTCGGGGCCCGTCTCGCCGTGGCGCAGCATGGCGCTGGCGCGGCGGGCCAGCACGCGGGCGTCCCGGATGGCGTTGTCGAAGTCGCGCACCGCCCCGACGTAGAGGGCCAGGTGGTCGCGCTGGCGCCACCGCAGCGGCGACATGCGCGCGATCTCGCTGACGTTGGCGGCGGTCGCGTCGAGCGACTCGATGCTGCTCTGCAGGCCGCGCGCCCGCGTGAGCGCGTCGTCGGCGACCGTCGAGTCCGACTCGCGCAGCGCCCGGCCGGTGCCGCGGAGGACCGACGCGAGCTGCCGCAGGAGCCGCTGCACCTCGGCGTCGATGTCGCGCACGGGGTTGCGCGGGATCAGCAGCACCATGGCCATGCCGCACAGGCCTCCGACGAGCGCGTCGAGGAACCGGGTCAGGGCGGGGTTGCCCGCACCCGGCACGGGCACGACGGCGGCCAGCAGGACGGCCGAGCTGGCCGCCTGGGTGAGCGCGAGCCCGCGGATGCCGGTGAGGGTGGCTGCGGCGACGGTCAGGAGCACGACGAGGGCCATCTGCGCCGGACCGCGTCCGATGGTGAGGATGATCAGCTCGCCCACCAGCACGCCCAGCGCGACACCGACGACGACCTCGAAGAGAGTGCGTCCCCGCAGTCCACCGCCGGCGGTGATGACGACGACCGCGGCGATGGGCGCGAAGAACGCCTGCTGGTGGCCGAACACCTGGGTGGCCACCAGGAAGGCGAGCGACGACGCAGCCCCGAGGCGCAGCATGAGCCGCCAGCGACGACGCAGCAGACGCAGGCGGTCGGCGAACGTCTCCTCGCTGCGCAGCAGCCGGATGCGGCGCAACGGCACCTCACGTCCGGTCCCGCTCATCCGTCCTCCGCTCCCTGGGCGCGGCCCGTGGCCGCCACCGTCCACCGCACCCTCACAGGTACAGGCCGGTCTGGCCCTCCTCGATGCGCTCGGAGGCGACGGCGTGCAGGTCGCGCTCGCGCAGCAGCACGAAGCTCTCGCCGCGCACCTCCACCTCGGCGCGCTCCTCGGGGTCGAAGAGGACGCGGTCGCCGACCTCGACGGCGCGCACGTGCGCACCCGTCGCCTCGACCTTGGCCCACGAGAGGCGCTTGCCCATGGCGGCGGTCGCCGGGATCAGGATGCCTCCGCCGGAGCGCCGCTCCCCTGCCTCGTCGTCGAGGGAGACGAGCAGCCGGTCGTGCAGCATCCGGATCGCGAGCTTGCCGCGCTCGGCCATGGTCAGCCCAGCACCTTGCGCAGGACGACGACGGCGGCCACCGTGCCCACGACGCCGAGGACGACCGGCACGACGTTCTCGTAGCGCAGGCTGCCGTCGGGCGCGACGAAGCGGCCCTTCACGTCCTCGAGGGTCCGGCGGGCGATGTTCTTGGGGTTCGTCCGGTCGACCAGGGCGTCGACGGTGTGGGCCAGGCGCTCGCGGATCTGCTCGATCTCGTCGACCAGCTCGTCGCTCTGTGACGTCACAAGGTGCCTCTCGTCGGGTCGGACTGACCTTGCAAGGATAGGACCCATGACGACGCGACTGCAGCCCGGTGACACCGCACCCGACTTCACCCTCCCGGACGACACCGGCGCGGAGGTGACGCTCTCGGACCTGCGCGGCCAGAAGGTGATCGTGTACTTCTACCCCGCGGCCATGACGCCCGGCTGCACGAAGCAGGCGTGCGACTTCTCCGACTCGATCGACCGGCTGCAGGCCGAGGGCTACACGGTGCTCGGCATCAGCCCGGACAAGCCGGAGAAGCTGCAGAAGTTCCGTGAGCGCGACGGCCTCACCATCACGCTGCTCTCCGACGCCGACAAGGCGGTCATGACGGCGTGGGGCGCGTTCGGGGAGAAGAAGCTGTACGGCAAGGTCGTCGAGGGCGTCATCCGCTCGACGGTCGTCGTCGGCGAGGACGGCACGGTCGAGCTGGCGCAGTACAACGTGAAGGCGACGGGGCACGTGGCGAAGCTGCGCCGCGACCTGGGCCTCGACGCCGCCTGACCCGCACCCGCCCGCCCGCCACACCGCCGAGCTGCTGATTTCCATCAGTCCATGGGAGTCAGCAGCTCACCACGGTTGTGCCCCGCTCACCTGCGGAAGCATCCGCAGGTGAGCGACGGGCAACCATGGTGAGTGCGGGACGCGCCGCCCACTAGACTCGGGCCGCACCCGCCGGTGTGGTGGAACTGGTAGACACGCAGGATTTAGGTTCCTGTGCCCCTGGGCGTGCAGGTTCGAGTCCTGTCACCGGCACCGGGGCACTCACGTGGGCGACACACCCGGCCGGAGCGCGTCGTGCGGCGAGCCACCGGACGGGCACACTGTGCGCATGGTCCTCGTCATCGGTGAGTCCCTCGTCGACATCGTCGAACGGTCCGACGGCTCCCGGTCCGAGCACCCTGGCGGCAGTCCCGCGAACGTCGCGGTCGGGCTCGGTCGGCTGGGCGTCACCCCGGTGCTGGCCACGAGCCTGGCCACAGACGACCTCGGCGCGCTGGTGCGGATGCACCTCGCCGAGTCCGGCGTGCGCCTCATGCCAGGCCTCAAGCAGCTCGAGCGCACCTCCACGGCCGTGGCGACGCTCGCCGACGACGGCAGCGCGACCTACGAGTTCGACATCGTCTGGGACCCGGGTCGGATCTGGGCCGAGGAGGTGCCCGACATCATCCACACGGGGTCGATCGCCGCCTTCCTCGACCCGGGCGCCGACGAGGTGGAGGACGCCCTGCGCCGCCTCGCCCCGATGTGCACGGTGACCTTCGACCCCAACGTGCGGCCGAGCCTGCTGCCCAGCCGGGCGGAGGCGCTCGACCGGATGGAGTCGCTGCTGCCGCTGTGCGACGTCGTGAAGGTCAGCGACGAGGACCTCGCCTGGCTCGAGCCGCACAGCGACCCGGCCGACACGGCGCGCAGCTGGCTGGCCGCCGGACCCGCCGCCGTCGTGATGACGATGGGCCCGCGAGGCGCCCGCACGTACACGCACCGCGGCTCGATCGCCTCGCGCGCCCTGGCCGATCACGTCGTCGACACCGTCGGCGCCGGAGACGCCTTCATGTCGGGCCTCATCGCAGCGCTGAAGGACGACGGGCTCGACGGCGTCGTCGGCAGCACGCGCCTGCACGCGGCCGACCTGTCGCTGTGGCGCGAGGTCACCGACCTGGCGTCACGCTGCTCGGCGTTCGTGGTGGCCCGGGCGGGCGCCCAGCCGCCGTGGGAGCACGAGCTCTGAGCCCGCCTGCCCCGACGCCGTCAGGGCAGCAGCCGCGGCAGCCCCGCGGAGATCTTCTGGGTCAGCACCTTCGCGACCACGCCCGCCACGCCGGGGACCGGCGCGTCGAAGTGGATGGTGTAGTCGAGCAGCGTGCCGCCGTCCGCGGTCGGCGTGAGCACCTGGATGCCGCGGTGGCCCCGGAGCGGGCTGCCCTGCGTGATCTCGTACTCGATGCGCTCGTCGGGCTCGGACACGACCACGGTCTCGACGAACGCGGGCAGCGGGCCGATCTTCAGCGTCCGCGCCGACCCGACGCCGTTGCGCGACGTCTCGCCGTCACGCAGGCGCGTGATGCGCGCGCCGAACAGCCGGCCGAGGTTCTCGTGCTCGCCGAGCGCGGCGAACACGTCGGCGGGTGCGGAGCGGAACGTGTGGGTCACGTGGACCCTGGGCTGGCCGAGGGGGTGCGGTCCGGGCATGCCCGACATCCTAGAGTGACGGCGTCATGTTCCGTGTCCTGTTCCACGAGCCGCGCATCCCGGGCAACACCGGGAACACGATCCGGCTCGCCGCCGCCACCGGGGCGGAGCTGCACCTCGTCGAGCCGCTCGGCTTCGACCTCTCGGAGCCGAAGCTGCGACGCGCGGGCCTGGACTACCACGACCTCGCCACGCTGCACGTGCACGCCGACCTCGAGGCGGCGCTGACCGCGCTCGGCGACGCGCGGGTCTTCGCCTTCACCACCGGAGCCACCCGCGCCTACACCGACGTCGCGTACGAGCCCGGCGACGTCCTGCTGTTCGGCGCCGAGCCGACCGGTCTGCCCGACGCCGTGCAGCAGCACCCCCGTGTGACCGACCGGCTGCGCCTGCCGATGCTGCCCGCCCGACGCTCGATGAACCTCGCGAACTGCGCCGCCATCGTCGTCTACGAGGCCTGGCGCCAGCACGGCTTCGCCGGCGGTCACTGAGCCGTCCGTCACTCCGTCCCCTGACTCGACGTGGGCGACGTAGGCTGGGGACGACGAGCGACGACGGGAGGACAGAGCGAGACGATGGCACGACGTACCCTCCACCGACACGTCCTTGTCAGCGCCCTCGTGCTCGGTCTGCTCGCCAGCCTCGCGATCACCCTGGGTCACCAGGGTGCGGTCGGCAGCGAGCCCACGGTCGCCGACCAGCAGGCCGTCCTCGGCGAGCCCGTCGCCGCGCGCAACCCGTTCCCCCGCGGCATCGTCGTCGTCGGTGACTCCATCACGGCCCGCTACGACGACGAGCCCGGCAGCCGGCACCAGGGCTGGTGGAGCTTCGTGGCCCGGCACTACGACACGCCCGTGCGCACGTACGCGCAGTCCGGCTCGGGCTACCTGCGACCGGGCATGGGCTGCACCGGCGACACCTTCGTCCAGCGCCGCGCCGCGTTCCGTGGTTCGGCGCCGTCGGTGTTCATCGTCGAGGGTGGCCGCAACGACTGGGCGTCGTGCTCGGAGGGACGTCTGGTCCCCTCCTCCGACGCGGCCGTGCAGCAGGCCGTCACGCGCTACCTGCGCCTCGTCAAGCGCCAGATGCCCGAGAGCACCCGGATCCTGGTGCTGGGTCCCCCGTGGGGCCCGACCGAGCCGTGGCAGCAGCGTCGCGTGACGTCGATCGTGCACGCCGCCGCGCTCCGCGAGGGTCTGGAGTACGTGCCCACGCGGGGTGCGCTCGACCGGCACGGTCGCACGATCGACGGCGTCCACCCCACGCTGTCCGGCAGCCTCGCCCTGGCCGACGTGGTCGTCGGCGCCCTCGACCAGCCCGCTCCCGGGTCGACCGGGCTCACCCCGGTCGAGCGGGAGTCGACGGCCCGGGCGGCGACCGACACCACGCCCTAGCCGCCCAGGGCGCTAGCCGCCCAGGGCTCGGGCCACCAGCGGCGCGACCTGCGTCAGGGCGCGACCGCGGTGGCTGATGGCGTCCTTCTCCGACGGCGCGAGCTCCGCCGTCGACACGTCGTACCCGTCGGCCGCGAACAGCGGGTCGTAGCCGAAGCCGCCCTCGCCCTGCTCGGCCGCGAGGATGCGGCCCGGCATCTCGCCGCGGACGACGTGCTCCTGCCCGTCGGGCGCGCAGAACGCCACCACGGCCACGAAGGTCGCCGTGCGACGCTCCGGAGGGACGTCGGACAGCTGGCTCAGCAGCAGCCGGTTGTTGGCCCTGTCACCGCCTTCACTGCGCGGCACCCCCGACCAGCGCGCCGACAGCACACCGGGCATGCCGTTCAGCGCGTCGACGCACAGTCCCGAGTCGTCGGCCAGCGACGGCAGTCCCGTGGCCTCCAGGCACGCCCGCGCCTTGATCAGCGCGTTGCCCTCGAACGTCGGCTCCGTCTCGGCCGGCTCGGGGTAGTCGGCGACGTCGGACAGCCCGAGCACCTGCACGTCCGGCACGAGCGGCGCGAGGATGCGCTGCAGCTCCGCGAGCTTCTTGGCGTTGTTCGACGCCAGCACGACGGCGCGGGTCACGCCTGCAGGGCTTCCTGCTGCAGACGCGTCAGGTCGGCGCAGCCCTTCTCGGCCAGCGCGAGCAGCGCGTCGAGCTCGGAGCGGACGAAGGGGGCGCCCTCCGCGGTGCCCTGGATCTCGATGAACGAGCCCTCCCCCGTCATGACGACGTTCATGTCCGTCTCGGCGCGGACGTCCTCGACGTAGGGCAGGTCGAGCATCGGGGTGCCGTCGATGATGCCGACGCTGACCGCGGCGATCGACTGCACGAGCGGCTCGCCCGCGAGCGCACCCTTCTCGCGCAGGTGGGCGACCGCGTCGGCGAGGGCCACGTAGGCGCCCGTGATGGCGGCCGTCCGCGTGCCGCCGTCAGCCTGCAGCACGTCGCAGTCGATGGTGATCGTGTTCTCGCCCAGGGCCTTGTAGTCGACCGCGGCACGCAACGACCGCCCGACGAGGCGCGAGATCTCGTGCGTGCGCCCGCCGATGCGACCCTTGACCGACTCGCGCTGCGAACGGTCGTGGGTGGCCTGCGGCAGCATCGCGTACTCGGCCGTGACCCAGCCGAGGCCGGAGCCCTTGCGCCAGCGCGGCACGCCCTCGGTGGCCGACGCGGCGCACAGCACCTTCGTCCGGCCGAACTCCACCAGGCAGGACCCCTGGGCGTGGTCGAGCCAGTGACGGGTGATCGTGATCGGACGCAGCTCGTCGACGGCGCGGCCGTCCTCGCGGGTGGTCATGGTCGCGACCCTACCGACGTCCGTCAGACGTCGTAGACCTGCCCGGCCTCCACGAGCACGAACTCTCCGGCGAACGTCGAGCGCGTGTCGGCGGCGACCTCGTCGCGGTCGGTCCAGGCGGGCACGTGGGTGACGAGCAGACGCCCGACGCCCGCGCGCGTGGCGTAGTCGCCGGCCTCGGCCCCGGTCAGGTGCAGGTTCGGCGGGTTCGTCCCCGACTCCACGAACGACGCCTCGCACAGGAAGAGGTCGGCGCCCAGCGCGACGTCGTCGAGGGCCTCCGTGGGCGCGGTGTCGCCGGAGTAGGCGAGCACGGAGCCGCCGGCCTCGAGCCGCATGCCGTACGCCTCGACGGGGTGGTCCATGAGGCGTGGCGTGACCGTGAACGGCCCCACCTGCACGGTCTCGCCGTCGACCCACGTGCGGAAGTCGAACTGGTCGGCCATCTGCAGTCCCTCGGTGCGCCCGTAGCTGCTCGCGAGGAACGGACCGGCGCCCTGGGGCGCGTAGACGGGGATCGTCGGCAGGGTGCCTTGCGGGTGGTACTTGCTCACCACGTAGAAGCCCGAGAGGTCGAAGCAGTGGTCGGCGTGCAGGTGCGACAGCAGCACCGCGTCGACGTCGCGCAGGTCGAGGTGGCGCTGCAGCGGGCCCAGGGCGCCGCTGCCGAGGTCGAGCAGCAGCCTGAAGCCCTCGTGCTCGACGAGGTAGCAGCTGGAGGCGGACTCGGGCCCCGGGTAGGAGCCCGCGCAGCCGACGATGGTGAGCCTCACGCGACCACCTGCGCGAACTGGCCGACCGAGCCGACCTCGGGACCGAGGAAGCGTCGGCCCAGCACGCCGAACTCGTCAGGCCGGCCGGTGGTGAGGAAGCGGTGCTCGGGCGCACCCGCGGCGGGGTCGCGGAGCAGGTCGTCCTGGACCAGGCGGGCGTACACGTCCTTCGCCGTCTCCTCCGCACTCGAGACCAAGGTGACCTCCTCGCCCATCGCCAGGGCGATCGCCCCGGTCAGGAGAGGGTAGTGCGTGCAGCCGAGCACGAGCGTGTCGACACCCGCCTCGCGCAGCGGGGCGAGGTACTCCTCCGCGGCGGCGGTGACCTCGGGACCGCTCGTGACGCCGCGTTCCACGAGGTCGACGAAGTCGGGGCACGCCTGCGTGAGGAGCTCGATGCCGGGGTTCGCGGCGAAGGCGTCGTCGTAGGCACGGGACGCCGCGGTCGCGCGGGTGCAGATGACCCCGACCTTCCCGTTGCGGGTGGCGCGCGCCGCGCGACGAGTGGCCGGCACGATCACCTCGACCACGGGCACGTCGTAGCGCTCGCGGGCGTCGCGCAGGACGGCGGCGCTCGCGGAGTTGCAGGCGATGACCAGCATCTTCACGCCGTGCGCGACGAGGTGGTCGAGGCACTCGAGCGCGAACTCGCGGACCGCGGGGATGGGCTGCGGGCCGTACGGCTGACGGGCGGTGTCGCCGAGGTACAGCACGGCCTCGTGGGGCAGCTGGTCGATCACCGCTCGAGCGACCGTCAGGCCGCCGAAGCCTGAGTCGAAGATCCCGATCGGTGCGTCCGCCACGAGGCGCAAGCCTACGGACCGTCCGGCGACACGGCCAGTCCCGGGACCGTCATGATCATCACCCCGGGTGCAGGACGCGCTCGAGGAAGCGCTGCGTGCGCTCGTGCTGGGGCGCGTCGACGACGTCGCGCGCGGGTCCGCGCTCGACGACGTGCCCACCGTCGACGAAGACGACGGTGTCGGCCACGTCGGCCGCGAACCGGATCTCGTGCGTGACGACCACCATCGTCCACCCCTGCGAGGCGAGGTCGCGCACGACGGCGAGCACCTCGCCGACGAGCTCGGGGTCGAGCGCCGACGTCGGCTCGTCGAGCAGCACCACGCGGGGTCGCAGCGCCAGCGCGCGGGCGATGCCGACGCGCTGCTGCTGGCCGCCCGAGAGCTGCGACGGGTAGGCGTCCTCGCGTCCGGCCAGACCCACCTGCTCGAGCAGCGCGCGGGCGCGTGCGGCAGCCTCGTCCGGGTCCTCGCCCTGCACCTGCACGGGCCCCTCGACGAGGTTGCCGAGCACGGTGCGGTGCGGGAAGAGCTCGTGGGACTGGAAGACCATGCCGCTCTGCGCGCGCAGCCGCTCGCAAGCGCGACGTCCCTCCTTGCCGCGCGGCAGCGACCCGAAGTCGACCGACACGTCGCCGATGGACACGGTGCCGGCGTCGGGCACGGTGAGCGCGTTGAGGGAGCGCAGCAGCGTCGTCTTGCCCGAGCCGGAGGGCCCGATGATCGCTGTGGTGGTGCCCTCGGGCACGTCGAGGTCGACACCGTCGAGCACGACGTTGTCGCCGAAGGTCTTGCGCAGGCCGCTGGCCTGCAGGAGCGACGACGTGGTCATGGCGTCACGTACCTGTTCAGTCGGGTCTCGAGGCGTCCCTGCGCCACCGAGAGCACGGTGCAGACGATCCAGTAGTACAGGCCGCCGAGCAGGTACAGCGGCAGGTAGTCGAACGACGCGGACGCCTGCTGGTTGAGGACGCGCGTGACGTCGGTGAGGAGCACGACCGACACGAGCGAGGTGTCCTTGACCAGCGAGATCAGCGTGTTCGACAGCGGCGGCACGGCGATCCGCGCAGCCTGCGGAAGGACGACCCTGCGCAGGGCGAGACGGCCCGACATGCCGATGGTCGCGGCGGCCTCGTGCTGCCCGCGCGGCACGGCCAGCAGCGCGCCCCGGACCGTCTCGGCGCCGTAGCCGGCCACGTTGACGCTGAGGGCCAGCACCGCGGCCGGGAAGGACGGGAGGTCCAGCCCGAGCTGCGGCAGGCCGTAGAAGACCACGAAGAGCTGGAGCAGCAGCGGCGTGCCGCGGACCGCGGAGATGAAGAAGCGGGCCGGCCAGGCGAGCCACCGGGAGGACGACGCCCGGGCCAGGGCGATGAGCACAGCCGCCGCGAGGCCGATCGCGAAGCTGATCGCGGTGAGCGGGATGGTGATCTTCACCAGGGCGACGAACGCCGGCCACGCGGCCTCGCGGACGCTCGTCAGCCACGACGCCTCGTCGCGACCGCCGACCTGCGCCTCTCCCCCGTCCTCGACGGAGACGTCGGCGCCGAAGTAGTCCTCGCTGATCCGCTGCAGGGTGCCGTCGGCGCGCAGCGCGTCGAGCGCGCGGTCGGCCTCGCGCACCAGGTCGGCGTCGTCCTGGCGGAACGCGAGCGACTGGCGGCTGACCTCGTCGCCCGCGTCGCCGACGATCTCGACCTGGTCGTTGCCCGACGTGGCGAGGTAGTCGAGGACGGCGATGTTGTCGTTGACGATCGCGTCGACCCGGCCGCGGGCGACCAGGTCGGCCGCCTGGGAGAACTGCTCGACGTTCTCGACCTTCGCACCGGCGTCCTTGGCCACCTGCGACCAGTTGCTCGTGGCCGACTGCGCCGTGGTGAGGCCCTTCAGGTCGGCCAACGTGCGGATGTCGGAGCCCTTGCGCGCGACGATGACGCCGCGCGAGTAGGCGTACGGCTCGGAGAACGCGTACCGCGCCTCGCGCTCGGGGTTGATGGTGATCTGGTTGGCGATCACGTCGATGCGGCCGGCGTCGAGCGAGCCGAAGAGGGCGTCGAACTGGGACTGCACGAACCGCAGCCGCCAGCCGGCCTCCTTCGCCACGGCCTTCATGACGTCGACGTCGTAGCCCGTGAGCCGGCCGTCCTCGTTGAACGAGAAGGGCGGGTAGGTGCCCTCGGTGCCGACCACGACCTCGCGGCCGGCGCCGTCCCCGTCGGCTGCCTGCGCCGGCGCCACCAGGAGCAGCGGCGACAGCACGGCCAGCACGAGGCCGCCCAGCAGCCCCAGCACACGTCGGCTCACGCCGGACCCCCTTCGTCGTCGCTCGACCCTAGTCCGGCTGACCGACGTCGGCACCCCGGTCCCACGACACGGACCCCTCCCCAGACGGTGACGTCTCCACCGCATCGGGGTCGGCGGTGGGTTCGCCATCGTCCCAGCGCCCACACGGTGGAGAACTCACCGCCGAGACGGACGTCGCAGCTTGCGGTGGAGAAGTCACCGCTGGCGGGAGGGGGCGTCAGAGGGGCAGCTTGGGCTGCGGCGGGGCGTGGGTGGGGTCGACGCCGTCGAAGAGGCTGCTCACCGACTCGCCGGCGTGGATGCGGGCGATGGCCCGCGCGAACAACGGCGCGACGGACCGCACGCGCAGGGCGGGCCAGTCGGCCGGCGGCGGGACGGTGTCGGTGGTGACGACCTCGGCGATGCCCGGGTGGTCGCGCAGCCGCTCCACGGCCTTGCCGGTGAACAGCCCGTGGGTGCACGCCACGGAGATCTCCGTGACGCCCTGGCGCTCCAGCATCGAGACGAGCTCGACGATGGAGCCCCCGGTGGCGATCTCGTCGTCGAGCACGATGGCCCGCTTGCCGGCGACGTCGCCGACGATCGCGTCGATGACGACCTTGTCGTCGGCCTTGCGCTGCTTGCTGCCGGCCGCGACCGGCAGGCCGAGGAGCCGCGCGAACTGCGACGCGGTCTTCGCGTTGCCGAAGTCGGGCGAGACGACGACGGCGTTCGACAGGTCGGAGTCGCGGTAGTGGTCGGCGAGCTCGCCGATGGCGGTCAGGTGGTCGAGCGGCATCGAGAAGAAGCCGTGCACCTGCGGTGCGTGCAGGGTCATGGTGACCACGCGGTTCACGCCGGCGGTGGCCATCATGTCGGCCACGAGCTTGCCGCCGATCGAGATGCGCGACGCATCCTTCTTGTCCGAGCGCGCGTACGCGTAGTGCGGTACGACGACGGTGATGGACGCGGCCGACGCACCGCGCGCGGCGTCGACCATGAGCAGCAGCTCCATGAGGTGGTCCTGCGTCGGCGGCACCAGCGGCTGCACGATGTACACGTCACGTTGGCGACAGTTGGCGAGCAGCTGCGACTGCAGGCAGTCGTTGCTGAACCGCACGGTCTCCGACGGCGAGAGGCTCGTGCCGAGCTCGCTGCAGATGGCCTCGGCCAGGGCTCGGTGGGCGCTTCCGGAGAAGACCACGATGTCGCGCACACGGTGAGGCTAGCGGAGGTGGCGCCGCCCCGGAACCGCGAACGGCGAGGTCAGGCCCACAGCTGGCCGTCGAGCGCGTCCTCGGCGTCATCGAGGGTGCCCTCGTAGGCGCCGGTGGACAGGTACTTCCAGCCGCCGTCGCAGACGATGAAGACGATGTCGGCGCGCTCGCCGGCCTTCTGGCTCTTCGCCGCCTGGGCGAGCGCCGCGTGCAGGATGGCGCCGGTGGAGATGCCCGCGAAGATGCCCTCGTGCTCGATCAGCTCGCGCACGCGCCGCACGGCGTCGCGCGGGCCGACGCTGAACCGCGCGTCGATGAGGTCGGCGTCGTACAGCTCGGGCACGAAGCCCTCGTCGAGGTTGCGCAGGCCGTAGACGAGCTCGCCGTAGCGCGGCTCGGCGGCGACGATCCGCACGTCGGGCTTGGCCTCGCGGAAGAAGCGACCCGTGCCCATGAGCGTGCCGGTGGTGCCCAGACCGGCGACGAAGTGCGTCACCTCGGGCAGGTCGGCCAGGATCTCAGGCCCGGTGCCGCGGTAGTGCGCCTCGGCGTTGGCGGGGTTGCCGTACTGGTAGAGCATCACCCAGTCGGGGTGCTCCTCGGCGAGCCCCTTCGCGACCCGCACGGCCTCGTTGGAGCCGCCCGCGGCGGGCGAGGGGATGATCTCGGCGCCCCACATCCGCAGGAGCTGGCGACGCTCCTCGGACGTGTTCTCCGGCATGACGCAGATCATCCGGTAGCCGCGCATCTTGGCGACCATCGCCATGGAGATGCCGGTGTTGCCGCTGGTCGGCTCCAGGATCGTGCAGCCGGGCGTCAGCCAACCGTCGGCCTCGGCCGCCTCGATCATGGCGAGCGCGGCGCGGTCCTTGATGGAGCCGGTGGGGTTCTGGTCCTCCAGCTTCGCCCACAGCCGGACCTCCGGCGACGGCGACAGCGACGGCAGCCCGACGAGGGGCGTGCCGCCGACGGAGTCGACGAGCGAGTCGAAGCGGGTCACTGTGCTCGATCTGCCGCCCAGGGCCCGGCACCCCTGCCGGGTGCACCGCCGGCGACGGCGGGCAGGATCACGACGGTGTCGCCGTCGGAGACAGCGGTCTCGAGCCCGCCGGTGAAGCGGATGTCCTCGTCGTTGACGTAGACGTTCACGAAGCGGCGGACGCTGCCGTCCTCGACCAGCCGCTCCTTGATGCCGGTGTGGGCGGCCTCGAGGTTCTCGACGAGCTCGGCGACGGTGGCGCCCTCGCTCTGCACGGCGCGCTCGCCGTCGGTGTAGGTGCGCAGGATGGTCGGGATCCGTACCTCGATGGCCATCGGTGTCGTCGCTCTCTTCCGGGGTTCGGGGGGTGGTGTGCTCAGGTGTCGTAACGCTCGACGACGGTGACTTCTTCCTCGGTCACCTCGCCGTCGACGATCCGGTAGGACCGGAAGTCGACGGCGGTGCCCTCGACCTCGCCGCCGTCGCGGGTCGAGACGAGCACGTAGTGGGCGTTCGGCTCCGACGCGAGGTTCACGTCGGTGCGCGACGGGTAGGCCTCGGTGGCGGTGTGGGAGTGGTAGATGACGACGGGCTCCTCGTCGCGGTCGTCCATGTCGCGGTAGAGCCGCAGCAGGTCGCCGGAGTCGAACTCGTAGAAGGTGGGCGACATCGCGGCGTTGACCATGGGCACGTGCCGCGCGGGGCGGTCGGAGCCGATCGGACCGGCGACGACACCGCACGCCTCGTCCGGGTGGTCGCGGCGCGCGTGGGCGATGATCGCGTCACGGGTCGCGCGGTCGATGGTCAGCACGGCGGCGAGTCTAGCGAGGTGCGACGTCGCCGCCGGGTGACGTCTGGGTCGCGAGACGGTCGGGCGTGGCGACCGACCCGCTACGCTTTTGGTATGCCAAAGACCCGCCGCGAGGGTGCGCTCGACGCCGACCGCGCCGCCGACGTGCTCCGCGACCTCATCGTGGCCGGCGACCTCGTGCCGGGTCAACGTCTCGTCGAGCGCCGGCTCGCCGACTGGATCGGCGTCTCGCGCGTCCCGGTGCGCCAGGCGTTGCACCAGCTGGTCGTCGAGGGGTTCGCCACGGAGCGGGCCACCGGGGGCGTGGCGGTGAGCGACCTCTCCCCCGACCAGGTGAGCGAGCTGCTGGAGGTGGCGCACGCCCTCGACGCCGTGGCCGTGCGGCGCCTGCTCGCCGCCGGCACCGACCTGTCGTCGCTGCGCACGCTGCTGATGCGCGCCGGGTCGGCGATCGACGGCGGACGCGAGGCCGACGCCGTGCGGCTCAACGCCGAGTTCCACCTGCGCCTGCTCGACCTCGCGCCAGCACCGACCGTGCGCCGCACCGCCCGACCGCTGCGCCGCGTCCTCGGCTGGGCGTTGCAGCAGCACGCGGACCCCGCACCCGTGCACGCGGAGCACGTCGCGCTCGTCGACGCGATCGAGCAGGGCGACGCCGACCGCGTGGAGGCGGTCCTGGCGCAGCACGTCCGCACGAGCCGCGCGGCGCTCGCGGAGCGGACGTGAGGGCGCGCGGAGCGGTCGCCGTGCTCGCGACGCTCGTCGTCACCTCCTGCTCCGCGCCTGCGGATCCCGCTCCCAACCCCGGCGCCGGACGCCCGACCAGCCCCGAGGAGACCGCTGTGACCCGCACCCCGCCCTCCCCGTCCGCGTCGGCCTCGCCGCGCCCCAGCCTCGACGCCGCCGCGCAGCAGCGGGTCGACCGTCGCCTGCTCGCCGCGGCGGGCGACGGCGACGCGCGGGGTGCTGCCCGCGCCCTGCGCGACGGAGCCGACGTCGAGGCACGCGACGCGCGACGCCGCACCCCGCTGCTGCTCGCCGCGGCGGCGGACCACGTCGAGGTCGCAGAGCTGCTGCTGCACGTCGGTGCCGACCCCGACGCGGTGGACGACCGCTCCGACACGCCGTGGCTGGTCACGGGGGTCACCGGCAGCGTCGCGATGGGGCGCCTGCTGCTCGACGCGGGCGCCGACCTGACCCTGCGCAACCGCTTCGGGGGTCTCTCGCCGATCCCCGCGAGCGAGCGCGGGCACGTCGCGTACGTCCGCTGGGTGACCACGACCGACGTCGACCTCGACCACGTGAACGACCTCGGCTGGACCGCACTCCTGGAGGCCGTGGTGCTCGGCGACGGCGGCCGCCGCCACCGGGCCGTCGTCCAGGCGCTGCTCGACGCGGGCGCCGACCCGATGATCCGCGACCGGCAGGGACGCACCGCGCTCGAGCTCGCCGAGGCCCGCGGGCTGACCGCCATGGCAGCGGTCCTGCGTCGCGGCTGAGGGGTCCGGAACACGTTCCGGGTTCGGGCGACACGAGCCGCCCGCGCGGTCTAGCGTGCCGGGCATGCCGCACCGACCGGTCCCGTTGCCGCTCCTGCTGACGTTGCTGCTGCCGCTGGCGGCCTGCTCAGGCGGTGACACGACAGCCGATATCGAGCAGATGGTCCGGTACGACCTCTGGGAGCGTCTGGGGCCACGAGGCACGGAGGTCTCGGGCATCGACGCCTCGTGCGAGCCCCTTCCGTCCTGGGTCGGCGTCGGCGACACCATGGACTGCGACGCTCGTGTCCACCGACGCGGCGGGTACGAGTCCGACGTCCCGGTCCGCGTCGAGTTCCGGGTCGACGGCGTGTTCTCGGTGCCGTTGGTCGACGTCGGCTGAGCGCCTCGTCGCGCTGCTCAGTCGAGTGCGCCGACCAGGGTCTCCTGCACGTAGCCGAGCCAGTCGTAGACGTCGACCATCGTGCTCACGGCGGGGTCGTCGCTCTCGGAGAGCGCGAGCTGGTCGTCCTCGGAGTCGATGCCGAGGCGGACGGCGATGGAGAGCCGGATGTCGGTCAGGCTGCGCAGCCACGCCTGCACGTCGGCGGGGTCGAGCTCGACCTCCACGACGGTGTCCATCTCCCCCTCGTCGTCGAGGCCACCGGCCTCGAGCGACGCGATGAGACGCTCGGCGTTCTCGACCTTGGCGCTCGTGAGCGAGCGCTCGGTGAAGCGGCGGAACTCGGCCGACTCCTCCTCGTCGTCGCCGTAGGCGTCGGGCAGGAGCCGGCGCAGCACCGGGTCCTCCGGCGGCAGCGACGGGCCACCCATGCCGAGCTGGAGGGCGAGCGGGTCGGGGTCGGACTCGCTGGCACCGTTGCGGTCGCGCAGCAGCTCGACCACCTGTCCGGCCAGGTTGGCCAGCACGTGTGCCTCGTCGGGCTCGAACACGGCCACGACCCCGCCGCGTCGGCGGCGCTTGAAGGGACGCATCAGACGGAGTCCGACTTCTGCAGGGTCGCCCACAGGCCGTACTCGTGCATGGCCTGCACGTGCCGTTCCATCTGCTCGCGGCTCCCACTCGACACGACCGCCCGCCCCTCGTGGTGCACCGCCAGCATCAGCTCGGTCGCCTTCTCCTCGGTGTAGCCGAAGTAGGTACGGAACACGTACGCCACGTACGACATCAGGTTCACGGGGTCGTTCCAGACGATCGTGACCCACGGGTCCTGGAGCGCGAGGCCGAGCTCGGACGCGGGCTCGTCGAGCTCTACCGGGGCCGGGGTGGTCACGCGTCCCATTGTGTCCCAGGCTCGACGCGGACCGAAACGCGCCCGCGTGGGGGTGCCGCGTCCGACGGCGGCCCTACGCTGGCGAGGTGACCACGGCACTCCTCACCGACCACTACGAGCTCACGATGCTGCAGGCGGCCCTCGCCGACGGCACGGCGCACCGGCACTCCGTGTTCGAGCTGTTCGCGCGCCGGCTGCCGACCGGCCGGCGCTACGGCGTCGTGGCGGGCACCGGGCGCCTGCTCGACGCCCTCGAGGACTTCCGCTTCGACCCCGACACCGTCGCCTGGCTGCGCGAGCGGGGCGTCGTCGACGACACGACGTGCGACTGGCTCGCCGACTACCGGTTCACCGGCGACGTGTGGGGCTACCCCGAGGGCGAGCTCTACTTCCCGGCGTCGCCGGTGCTCGTCGTCGAGGGGACCTTCGCCGAGGCGGTCGTCCTGGAGACGCTGTTCCTGTCGGTGCTCAACCACGACTCCGCCATCGCGTCGGCTGCTGCCCGCATGGTCGGCGCGGCCGACGGACGGCCCTGCATCGAGATGGGCTCGCGCCGCACCCACGAGCGCGCCGCTGTCGCCGCCGCACGCGCCGCCTACGTGGCCGGCTTCGCCACGACGTCCAACCTCGAGGCCGGGCGCACGCACGGGATCCCGACGGCGGGCACCAGCGCCCACTCGTTCACGCTGCTGCACGACACCGAGCGCGACGCGTTCACGGCGCAGGTGGCATCGCTCGGGACCGGCACCACGCTGCTCGTCGACACCTACGACATCGAGGAGGCGGTCCGCACGGGGATCGACGTCGCCGGACCAGGGCTCGGCGCCATCCGGATCGACTCCGGCGACCTGCCGTCCCTGGCGCGGCGGGTGCGCGAGCAGCTCGACGGCCTCGGCGCCACGGCGACGCGCATCGTCGTCACCAGCGACCTCGACGAGCACGCCATCGCCGGGCTCGCCGCCGCACCGGTCGACGGCTACGGCGTGGGCACGTCGCTCGTCACCGGGTCCGGCGCCCCCACGTCGGGGTTCGTCTACAAGCTGGTCGCGCGCGCCGACGACGGCGACGCCCTCGTCCCGGTGGCCAAGAAGAGTGCCGACAAGGCCAGCGTCGGCGGCCGCAAGTGGGCCCTGCGACGGCGCTCGGCGACGGGCACGGCGCAGGCCGAGGTGGTCGGCATCGGCGCACCGCCGCACGACGACGGCGACGACCGCTCGCTGCTCGTGCCGTTCGTCGAGGGCGGCACGCGGGTGCACCACGACACGCTCGACGACGCGCGCGCACGCCATGCCGCGGCGATCGCCGAGCTGCCCGCCGCCGCGCACAAGCTCTCCGCCGGTGAGCCCGTGCTCGAGACGATCTTCGAGCGCTGAACCGACCCCACCCCCACCCGTCGGGAGGATCCATGACCACGACCCACGACCCGTCCACCGCGCTCGTCGTCGTCGACGTGCAGAACGACTTCTGCGAGGGCGGCTCGCTCGCCGTCGCCGGAGGCGCCGACCTCGCCCACCGGGTGGCGACGCTGCTCGCGTCCGGCGCCTACACGACCGTCGTCGCCACGCGCGACCACCACGTCGACCCCGGACCGCACTTCTCCAGCACCCCCGACTACGTCGACTCCTGGCCGCCGCACTGCGTCGTCGGCACGCCGGGGGCGGAGCTGCACGAGCCGCTGCGTGACGACCAGTTCGACGCGGTCTTCCTCAAGGGCGAGTACGAGGCGGCCTACTCCGGCTTCGAGGGCCTGACCTCCGACGGGGTGTCGATGGCGGCGTGGCTGCACGAGCGCGGCGTCACGACGCTCGACGTCGTCGGCATCGCCACCGACCACTGCGTGCGGGCCACCGCGCTCGACGGCGCCCGCGAGGGCTTCGCGGTGCGGGTGATCGAGGGGATGACCGCCGCGGTCGACCCCTCGGGGCTGCCTGCGCTGCGCGAGGAGCTGCGCGCGGCGCAGGTCGAGGTCAGGGAGCGCTGACCGCGGACGCCGTGGGCGTCTGCGTGGGCTGGTCCGGGGCCGGCGGGAGCACGAACAGCAGCGCCCCGAGGGCGATCACCGGGATCGAGGCGAGCAGGTCGCGACGGGTGAGCGTGTGCTTCATGGCGCCAGCGTGACCCCGGCAGCGCAACGGCACCGGTCGCCGACGTGAACGTCAGGTGACCGGTGCCGGACGAGCGGCTTAGAGCAGCTCCTTGGCCAGCAGCTCGAGCGTCTCCTCGCGTGCAGGAGAGCGTCGGGGGTCCGCCCCGCGACGGGCCGACCCCACCGGGTGCAGCATGACCTCGTCGACCTCGAAGTGCTCCGCGAGCTCACGCACCTGCCGGGCAGCGGTCTCCGGGTCGCCCAGCACCGGCCGCGTCGTGCCGGCGTCGACCATGGCCTGCTGCTGCGGTGCGAGCACCGCCTCCTGCGCGTCCTCGACGAGGTCGATCGCGGTGAGCGGCTGGCCGGTGCGCAGACGCGCCATGTTCTGCAGGTTCGGCAGCGCCATGGCCAGCGCCTCCTCGGTCGTCGGGGCCACCGAGGCGTTCACCGTGAGGAACGTCGTCGGGCGGTCCAGCAGGTCCGACGGGCGGAAGTGCGAGCGGTAGTGGGCCAGCGCCTCCTCGGTGCCCTGACCCGAGAAGTGGTGCGCGAACACGTACGGCAGCCCCTTGGCCGCGGCCAGCTGCGCGGAGTACATCGACGAGCCCAGCAGCCACAGCCGGGCTGACGACGTCGCGGCCGGCGTCGCCTTCAGCACGTACTGCTGCTGCGGGATCGGCACCCGCACACCGCGACCGTCCATGAGGGCCACGACGTCGTCGAGGTACTGGGGGAAGTTCTCGACGTCGGTGTCGTCGCGGCCGGCAGCACCGCGCAGCGCCCACGACGTGACGGGGTCGGAGCCGGGCGCGCGCCCGATGCCGAGGTCGATCCGGCCCGGGAACGCGGCCTCCAGGAGGGCGAACTGCTCGGCGACGGCGAGCGGCGCGTGGTTCGGGAGCATGACGCCGCCCGAGCCCAGACGGATCCGCTCCGTCGCGCCGGCCAGCACGCCGATCATCACGGGCGGGCTCGACGCCGCGACGGCCGGCATGTTGTGGTGCTCCGCGACCCAGTAGCGCTCGAAGCCCAGCCGGTCGGCGGTCTGGGCGAGCGAGACGGCGGCCGCGACGGCGTCCGCGGTCGACTGGTCGGTGCGGACGGGGACGAGGTCGAGGACGGACAGGCGCATACGGGGGTCAACACCGGCGGGCGACGAACCCTTCCCCGCAGCCGGTGCTGAGGGGGTTGCCGGTCCTGGCGGCGCCGGCCCGTCCGGGCCTCCCCCGGGACGGGGCCCGGACGGACCCCGACGAAGGGTGACGTCACCCCTCCAACCGTCCGGCCGGGTCGAAGGTCACGGCCCCGGTGCGGCGAACCCTAGGCGGTCGAGGCGGTGACGTCGTCGGACCGGCTGCCGGAGGGGAAGGTCCCGAGGCGCTCGACCATGAACCCGCCCGGGTAGCTGCGGATGCGGTGCGAGCGCCGAGGGTCGTACGGACGCCGGCGCGGCGGGAGGAGGCGGACCACCCGGCTGCGGGCACGGATGGCGCGGCGCGCCGCCCGCTGCACCCAGCGCGGGGGCGCCGGGTAGTCGAACGCCCGACGCAGGTGGTCGTCCAGCAGCGCGATCGCGAACGTGCGCATCGCCGGGCGCAGCGGCCGCGGGTAGAACGTCGTGAAGAGGTCGAGCGTGGCGTCGGCGACCGCCCGCGACCCCGGGTCGAACGCGAAGTGCGCCGCCTCGTAGCGGTCCATGTGCCGCTCGAACCCGGCGTAGTCGTCGGGGATCCCGCGGATGCCCATGAGCCGCCCGAGCCGTCGGTAGTACTCGACCGCCGCCCGCAGCTCGGTCTCGGTCAGCCGGCGCCATCCCAGCTCGTCGATCCACCGCACCGGCGCCACCACGAAGGTGCACAGGACGTAGAGCATGTCGTCGTTGGAGATGTCGTAGCTGCCATGCATCTGGTTCATGCGCCGGATCGCGGCGCGGCCGTCGGGGTTCTCCATGCCGTCGTCGAGCACGGTCTCGAGCACGATGACGGTGTCGTCGTGCCGCTTCTGCGTGCTGCCCGTGAACTCGTCGGTCCGGTGCAGGAGGCTGCCGATCGACGGCACCGCGTAGGTGCGGAAGAGGGCGAAGCTGAGTGCCTGCTGGAGGTCCCACGGGAACTCGTGGTGCCCGGTGATGCGCGAGATCTCCTCGTAGTCGACGGCCGGGTCGAGGGTCTCGACGTGCCGCACCCAGTGGTCGCGCGGCAGGAGTCCGGGGACGCCCATCACGCGGTCACCTCCTGTGCCGCCTGGGCCCGCAGCTCGCGCTTGAGGATCTTGCCCGCGCCCGACATCGGCAGTGCGTCGACGAGGGTGAACGAGCGGGGCACCTTGTAGCCCGCGATCAGGCCACGGGCGTGGGTCTGCAGCTCGTCGGGGTCCGGGGCCGTGCCCGGCGCTGCGACGACGTAGGCGTGCACCTTCTCGCCGTAGCGCTCGTCGGGCAGGCCGATGACCGCCACCTGCGCCACCGACGGGTGCTTGCTGAGCGCGCTCTCGACCTCGGCCGAGTACACGTTCTCCCCGCCCGTGACGATCATGTCCTTGATCCGGTCGACGACGTAGACGAACCCGTCCTCGTCGACGTAGCCGCCGTCGCCCGTGTGCATCCAGCCGCCACGCAGGGCCGCCCGCGTCTCCTCCGGCTTGTTCCAGTAGCCCTGCATGACGTGTCCCCCGCGCACGCAGATCTCCCCCACCGTGCCGGTCGGGACCGGCCGGTCGTCGGCGTCGAGGATCCGTACCTCCGAGTGCAGCGCGGCGCGACCACCCGACGAGAGTCGACGGCCCTCGTGCTCGTCGGGCAGCAGCAGGGTGGCGACCGGTGACAGCTCGGTCATGCCGTAGGCCTGCGTGAGACGTACGCCGGGCAGGGTGGCGAGCGTGCGCTCGAGGACGCCGGTGGAGATGACCGAGCCGCCGTAGAGCAGACGCTGCAGCGACGAGAGGTCGTGGTCGCCGACGGCGGGGTGGTCGACGAGGATCTGGATCATCGTCGGCACGAGGAGCATGTCGGTGACGCCGTGCCGCTCGATCGCGTCGAGCACGGCGGTCGGCTCGAAGAACGGCACCGTCACGTGGGTGCCGCCCTGCAGCACCTGCGACGTCCACGCGGCGAGGTCGGCCAGGTGGAACATCGGTGCCGCGTGCAGCAGGACCGAGCCGCGCCGCACGAGCTCGCCGGAGGCCATCGCGCCCATGGCCGACGTGACGAGGTTGGCATGGGAGAGCATGACGCCCTTCGGGAAGCCGGTCGTGCCGCCCGTGTAGAAGATGCCGGCGAGGTCGTCGCCCGAGCGACGCGCGTCGTCGACGGGCTCGTGCGCGGCGAGCAGCTCCTCGTACGACAGCAGGCCCCCGGGGAGCACGCCGTCGCCGCAGTGGACGACCGCCACGAGCGACTCGACCTGATCGGTGAGCGTCGGCACGAGCGGCGCGAACGCGTCGTCGACGAGCAGCACGGTGGTGCCGGAGTCGCGCAGGGAGTAGACGATCTCGGCGGGGCTCCAGCGGATGTTGACGGGGTTCACGACCGCGCCGGCCCACGGGACCGCCAGCAGGTACTCGGCGTAGCGGTCGCTGTTGAGCGACAGGATCGCCACGCGGTCGCCCTCGCGGACCCCGAGATCGTGCAGCGCGGCGGCGAGCCGGGCGACGCGGTCGGCGTGCTCGCGGAAGGTGCGGCGGCGGTCGCCGCAGACGGTGGCGACGGCGTCGGGGCTGGTCTGGACGGCGCGGTGGAGGCCTTGGGTGAGCTGCACATCGACTCCTCGGGACGCGATAGGGCGTGCGCCAGGTCACTCTTGTTGGCGCTCCGCCAACAATGGCACTCCGGCGTGACGCCGTCAACGGCCACGTGATGGTGGGGCTGCGCGGCGGCGCGGGGTCGTGGCAGGCTTCGGCGGGTGACGACGAGCCCCGACGGCCCCCGCTTCCAGCGCCTCGACGCGGACCGCCGCCGCGCCGAGATCCTCGCGGCCGCCACCGCGGCGTTCGCGGCCCGCCCCTACCCCGCCGTCTCCCTCGCCGACGTCGCGCAGGACGCCGGCGTCGCGCGCGGACTCATCAACCACTACTTCGGCACGAAGCGCGACCTGTACCTCGAGGTCGTCCGCGAGGCGTCGACCGTGCCGTCGGTGGCCGTCGAGGAGCTGCCGGACGGGACGGTCGAGGAGCGCATCGACGCCGCCGTCGCCTGGTACCTCGATGCGCTGCAGGAGTCGGGCACGACGTGGATCGCGGCCGCCGACCCGTTCGTCATGGGCCGCGACCCCGAGCTCGAGGCGATCCTGACCGAGGCCGAGAACACCACCGTCGACCGCGTGCTCGACGCCGTCCACCTCGGCGACGACCCCGCGCACCGCGACCTGCTCCGCGCCCTCGTGCGCACCTACGGCCACCTCGCCCGGTCCGCCGCCCGCGAGTGGCTCCTGCACGACGTCCTCACCCGCCCACAGGTCCACACCCTCCTGCGCCGCACCCTGCTCGCGATCGTCGACGACGTCGTGCCGGAGGTGTTGCGAGGCTGATGGCTTCCGCTCTACTCGCCCTGCGGGTGCGTCGGAGTGGGTTCTCGCTCGGCCTGCGGCTGCGTCGGTGCGGCTTCTCGTCGACCTGGGGCTGCGTCGGTGCGGCTTCTCGTCGACCTGCGGCCGCGTCGGCGTGACTTTTCGCTCGAGTGGGGCTGCGCCGGCGCGGCTTCTCGTGAACCTGCGCTCCGCAAGGGCCTCGACCGAGCGGCTGGGCGGGCGGCGGCTCGGGTTCTCGGGCTGTCGCTCTCGTTCAACGCAAGATTCTGCGTTCGCGCTGGCCATCGGTGGATCTGCAACCTTCTGAGCGATCTACAGGTGGTAGATCCACCGCTGAGAGCGCCAGACATGGCAGCAGGTGCACCCACGATTCTTCCTTCACGCGTTCGAGGTCGAACGCTTCTGCGTCGGTGACGGGATCCCGTAGCAAACGCAGAAGTCTTGGGCTTGAACCCACCAACGCAGATTCTTAAGTCCCACGCGGGCCACAGCCCGAGTGCCCAACCCAACGCTGCTGCCAGCCGCCCGGTCGAGGCCCTTTCGGAGACCACCCCCAGCGAAAGCCGAAAGCCGAGGCAGCGCACCAGCAAGCCCAGCCCCCCTGCGGCAGCGCACCACCCGAGTCAAGACCCACGACGGGAGCGCACCAGCAAGGTCACGCCAACCGCAGCCCCATAGGTCAGAGCACGTCGCGCAGGAACCTCGCCGTCGCGTCGACGGCCTGGGTGGCGGCGGGGCTGACGCCAGGAAGACTGACGAAGCCGTGGAGCGCGTCGGGGAACTCCTGGAGGACGACGTGGACGCCCTGCTCGCCGAGGGTCTCGGCGTAGCGGCGGCCGTTGTCGGAGAGGGGGTCGTGGCCGGCGACGAGGACGAGGGTCGACGGCAGTCCGGCGTGCGACGCGGCGCGGATGGGCGAGGCGCGCCAGTCGAGGGTGCCGTGCTGGTCGCGCAGGTAGAGGCGGACGAAGGCCCGCATGTTCGCCGACGACAGCACGGGCGCGTCGGCGAACTCGTCCTCGCTCGGCCAGCGGTCGTACATCTCGACACCCGGGTAGATGAGGACCTCGGCCTTCAGCTTGGGCGCCCCGGCGTCGCGCGCGAGCAGCGCGGTCGTCGCGGCCAGCCCGCCGCCGGCGCTGTCGCCCATCACGGCCACCCGGTCGGGGTCGACGTCGAGCTCCTCCGCGTGCTCGACGACCCACTGCAGCGCCGCCCACGCGTCGTCGACGGCCGCCGGGAACGGGTCCTCGGGCGCGAGTCGGTAGTCGAAGGAGAGGACCACGGCGCCGGTCCGGGCAGCCACCCGGCTCGCGAACCAGGCCGACTGCTCGGGATTGCCCTGCACCCAGCCGCCGCCGTGCAGGTTCAGCACGACCGGCGGTGCCGAGCCGGGGCTCGCGGCGCCGGTCGGTCGGTGCTGCAGGAAGCGCCGGGCGCGACCGTCGACCTGCACGTGGTGCTCGGTGGTGCGCACCGACGGGTCGGCCGTGCCGAACAGCCAGCGTCCGATCGCGGTGCGCTGCAGCCCGAGGCGCTCGCGACGCGCCTTGTCGAGGTCGTCGACCTCCTCGATGGGCGTGGAGCCGAGACGGACGAGCACGCCGAACACACGGGTCCTGAGAGGCAGCGACATGCGCCCCACGCTAGTGCCGCTCAGCCCGACGCGCGCAGGGCCCACCGGCGCAGCAGGTCGATCCGACGCTGCAGCTGCTCGACGGTGGCCTGCGCCGCAGCCGGCCCTCCGGTCTCGGTGCGCAGCTGCGCGTGGGTGACGCCGTGCGGCTGGCCCGTGCGGTGGTGCCAGGCGCCGACGAGCCCGTTGAGCTCGCGCCGTAGCTCGCTGCGCCGCTCGTGCGCGACGTCCTCCGCGGTGCGGGTGACGGCGCGGGGGGCGGCCGCCGACGCCTTCGACCGCTTGGCGCGCAGCAGCTCGGCCACCTGGTCGGCCTCGAGCAGGCCGGGGATGCCGAGGAAGTCGAGGTCGTCGTCGTCGAGGGAGTCCGAGATCTGCGCGGCGTACTCGCCACCGTCGAAGAGGACCCGGTCGAAGTCGGCCTCGCTGCCGAGCGCCTGGTAGGTGCCCTGCTCCAGCTCGGCCGACGCCGACTCCCCCGCCTGCGCCCGAGCGAGCATCTCGGCCTCCGCGGCGAACAGGTCGTCCTCGTCCTTCACCGGCCGGCCGACGACGTGGTCGCGCTCGACCTCGAGGTCGGCGGCGAGGGCCAGCAGACCGGCGACGCTGGGCAGGAACACCGACGCGGTCTCGCCGCGACGTCGGGCGCGCACGAAGCGGCCCACGGCCTGCGCGAAGAACAGCGGCGTGGCGATCGTGGTGGCGTAGACGCCGACGGCGAGCCGCGGCACGTCGACCCCCTCGCTCACCATCCGCACGGCAACCATCCACGGCGACATCGACGCGGAGAACTCGGCGATGCGTCCGCTCGCGCCGGCCTCGTCGGACAGCACGACGGTGGGCCGCTCCCCCGTCAGGTCGGTGAGCAGGCGCGCGTAGGCACGGGCGGAGTCCTGGTCGGAGGCGATGACGAGACCACCCGCGTCGGGGATGTCGCGCCGGACCTCCAGGAGCCGTCGGTGCGCGGCCCGCAGCACGGTGGGCATCCACGACCCCTCCGGGTCGAGGGCGGTGCGCAGGGCCTGGGCGGTGGCGTCCTTCGTGAGCGGCTCGCCGAGCCGCGCGGCCACCTCGTCGCCGGCGCGGGTGCGCCAGTGCATCTGGCCGGAGTAGGCCATGAACAGCACGGGCCGCACGACGCCGTCGCGCAGCGCCCGCCCGTAGTTGTAGGAGTAGTCGGCGACGCTCTGCTTGGTTCCGTCGCGCTGCGGCTCGTAGGTGACGAACGGGATGGGGCTGTCGTCGGAGCGGAACGGGGTGCCGGTGAGCGAGAGCCGACGCACCGCGCCCTCGCACGCCTCCTGCACGGCGTCGCCCCACGACAGCGAGTCGCCGGCGTGGTGCACCTCGTCGAGGATCACCAGCGTCTTACGGGCGTCGATGCGCACGCGGTGGCCGTTCGGGTTCACCGACAGGCCGGCGTAGGTGACGCAGTAGCCGTCGAAGCCCGGGGGCAGCGCGCCCGAGAGCGCCGGCTCGAGCCGGATCCCGAGGCCCGACGCGGCGAGCGCCCACTGCGTCTTGAGGTGGTCGGTCGGGGTGACGACGACGACGCGCTCGACCACACCGCGGTGCATCAGGTCGGCCGCGATCGTCAGGGCGAACGTGGTCTTGCCGGCGCCGGGCGTCGCGACGGTGAGGAAGTCGCGCGGCTCCCTGCGCGAGTACAGCTCGAACGCGTCGCGTTGCCAGGCCCGGAGGCGCTGGCTAGGCATCCGAGCCGGAGCCGCCCTCGTCGCCGGGCTGCATGCCCTCCCAGATCTCCTTGCACTCCGGGCAGACCGGGAAGCGCTGCGGGTCGCGGCTGGGCGTCCAGACCTTGCCGCAGAGCGCGACGCACGGGGTGCCCATGACCATCGCCTCGGTCAGCGTGTCCTTCGGGACGTAGTGGCTGAAGCGCTCGTGGTCACCGTCCTCGAGGCGCTCGTCCCCGCGCAGGTCGGTGCGCTCGTCCTGGACCGTCTGGGTGCCGCTGCCGAAGAATCCCACGTGGCTCATCGTAACGTCTGCGGGCGACCGGTCGAGCGCCCCCGGACCCGGCTGGTGGACGTGCGGCTCAGTTGAGGCCGGGATCCTCGGGATAGGTGGAGAGCAGGCGCACGTCGTCGTCCTGGCGCAGCAGCACGTCGCGCCACAGCCGCTCGGGCACGGGCGACAGCAGGTCGTCGTCGCGTGCCTCGACGACGAGCCACGACCCCTCCTCGAGCTCACCCTCGAGCTGCTCGGGCCCCCACCCGGCGTACCCCGCGAACACGCGCAGGCCGCGCAGCGCGCCGTCCTGCGGCGGCGGCCCGTCGAGGTCGACGAGGCCGAAGGGGCCGGTCATCGACCGCCAGCCCGGCACGGGGACGGCCGACGAGCCGAGCACACCCACCGCCAGGGCGGCGTCGGTGGCGACCGGTCCGCCCTGGAACAGGCAGTCGGGCGCGTCGACCACGGCCGCCCACGCCGGCAGGACGTCCTCGACGTCGGCCTCGAGCGGATGGTTGAGGACCACGCCCAGGGCGCCGTCCTCGTCGTGGTCGAGCAGCAGGACGACGCTGCGCGCGAACGGGCCGGCAGCGATCTCCGGGGTGGCGACGAGGAGTCGACCGGCGAGCGTCTCCATGCCCCCTATGATGCCCGCATGTCAGTGACGGAGGGGCCAGCCGGGCCGGACGACGCCGACGGGGACGTCGAGTTCACCGTCGACGAGCTCGCCGCGCGGGCGAACATGACCGTCCGGAACGTGCGGGCGTACGCGGCGCGAGGACTGATCGAGCCGCCTCGTCTCGAGGGCCGCACCGGCTACTACCACCGCGGACACCTCCAGCGGCTGCAGCTCGTGCGCGACCTGCTCGACCGTGGGTACACGCTGGCGGCCGTCGAGAAGGCGGTGCTGTCGAGCCCGGCGTCGGCCACCGCCCCGGCGCTGGACCTGCTGCACCTGCTCGACGAGCCCTGGAACGACGTCGAGCCCGAGCTGATGAGCCGCGACGCGCTGGCCGCGCTCGCGAACGTCGGCCGCGACGACGGCCTGATCGAGGCCCTGGTCGAGTTCGGGCTGGCGGCCTGGGTCGAGGACGACCACGAGTCGGTGCTGCTGGTGCAGCCGGCGATCGTCCGCAACGGCGCCGCCGCCGTCGCCCTCGGCCTGCCCCCGAAGGACATCATCGAGCTGTTCCCGCTGCTGCAGCGCAACCTGCGCGAGATCGCGGACTCCTTCGTCGAGAACGCCGTGAAGGCGATCGCCCAGCCGTTCCTGAACCGCGGACTGCCGCCCGAGGAGGCGCCGGAGGTCCTGGGGGCGGTCGAGAAGCTCCTGCCCGTGGCGAGCCAGGTCACGTACGCGATGTTCCGCAAGGAGCTGGCCGCGGCCATCGACGCCGAGATCGGCCAGCAGCTCGCCGAGGTGGGCCTGCGCGGTCGCGCCACTCCTGCGGCCACCGACGGCTGACGACGGCCGACCCGCGCGCCCCGCAGGAAGGGGATCACCCCGCCCGCGCCGGGAGGGAGGGAGAAGGCGCGGACGGGGTGACGTCAGGGGGACCGCTCAGGCGGCGAGCGCGTTGCGCAGCCGGGCGATGAAGGCACTCGCCCGACCCTCGCCGTCGCGCGACGGCAGCGTGTCGACCGGTGCGTGGACGGCGCGGTCGCGGGCCTCGGCCACGATCCGCTCGCCCTGGCCGAGGAGGTCGGGGTGCCAGCTGGAGACCCCGGCGGAGACGGCCAGCAGGGCCTGCTCCTTGGCGAAGGCCTTCGCGAGCTCAGGGCGGTCGCGGTGGGCGTCGAGCAGGGCCCGGGCCCCAGGCATGGCGGCAGCGGCGGCGACCCAGGCCTCGACGGCCACCGTCGCCGGGGCGTCGCCCTCGAGCACGGTGCGGTCGAGCTGGCCGCTGAGCCGCTGGTACCAGGCCATCTGGACGTCGAAGAGGAGGGAGAGCTCGTCGCCGAACGCCTCGCGGGCGCCGGGGGTGGCATCGAGCAGCTGGTCGGCGGTGTCCTCGCGGCGGCGGTCGGCCAGCTGCAGGACCTCGCGGAGGGCGGACTTGCGACGGTTGTAGGCATCCCAGGTCATGGAGGTGCTCCTTTCGGGGGACCGTCGTTCGAGGGAACATACCCTCGGTACGTACTTCGAGTATGTTGCGTCTGCGCAGGTCAGGCAACTTGGCGTGCTGTGAGGCTCACCACCACGCGTGCGTAGGATGGGCGCCATGACCAGTCCCGCGAAGGTGCAGAAGAAGGTGCTCCGCGCCGCCCGCAGCACGACCCGCCGGACGGGCTACTCCTCGAGCACCAAGCGCGCGCTCCTGGACAACGCGACGCAGCTGTTCGCCGCGCACGGCTACGCGGGCACGTCGCTCGACGAGGTCGTCGCGGCCGCCCGCGTCACGAAGGGTGCGCTCTACCACCACTTCCCGAGCAAGCTCGCGCTGTTCGAGAGCGTCTTCGACCGGCTGCAGGAGAAGGCCACCCGCGAGATCGAGAAGCGCATCGACGCCGCCGACGACCCGTGGGAGCGCGCCCAGATCGGCCTCGAGGGCTTCCTCGAGGTGTGCCGGGAGCCGCAGTTCCGCCGCATCTGCCTGCAGGAGGGGCCGGTCGCGCTCGGGCACGAGCGCTGGGCCGTCGCCGAGCGGGCCGCCTCCTACGGCATCGTCAAGCGCACGGTCGACGCACTGCTCGACGACCTCGGCGGGGCGAACGAGCTGAGCGAGGCCTACGCCGCCATCTTCTTCGGCGCCATCCGCTCGAGCTCGGAGTACGTCGCCGACGCCGACGACGCGGAGCAGGCCTCGGCCGAGGTGCTCGCCTCGATCAGCGGCATCCTCGCGGGCATGCGACTGCTGCCGTCGCTCACCGACCCGCACGCCGAGGCCTGACTCCTCCCGGTCGGCCTCTCGATCAGCCCCTCCCGGTCACCGCAGGGAGAGCGCGCCCGCGCCCTGCGGGACGAGCTCGATCCACGTCTTGCCGGGGTCGATGGTGAGCGGCTTGCCGTCCTTCGTCGTGAACGAGAGGGTCGAGCGGTTCACCTTCTTGCGCCACGTGGTCTCGACCGCCCCGTCGGCGGTCAGGACCACGGCACGACCGGAGCCCTTCATCCGCGTCTCGGGCACGGGGTTGCCCGCCGGGTCGGTGTAGCCGGCGTCGCCGACCTTGGCGAACATCACGACGAGGGTGTCGGCGCGGAACTCGCGGGACGCGTGGCCGTTCGTGCGCACCCAGTGGCCCCTCGAGAGCTTCCACTGCGTCGTGGAGGAGCCCGAGAAGCGCACGGACGCCCGGGTGACCCGACGCGGCTTCGTCCCGGCCGACGACGAGGCCGAGGAAGAGGCCGACGGCGACGCCTCGGTACCACTGGCGGGCGTCCAGTCGAGGTAGGGGCCCGGGATGTCGCTGGCCTTGGCCCGCTTGAGCCGCTGCAGGTCCACGAGCCGGTTGTAGGGGCGCACCTTGGCGGGGTCGCTGCTGAACCCCGGTGCGCCCTCGTCCTCGGAGAACACCTTGAGACCAGCCTTCTTGACCAGGCCGTACGTGCCGGACGCGCCGCCCGAGGCGACGATCTGCCCGCCGACCGGCGAGGCGATGCCGATGTCGGTCGCGCGCATGGACCGCACGTGGCCGACCTTGCGCGGCAGCGTCGAGTAGTACAGCGCCGCGAGCCGGGTCAGGCCGCCCTCGACGAGCTCCTCGACGACGAGGTCGGCCTGGTCGAGCCCGACCTGCGGCGCGCCCGCGTCGGTGTTCTCGATCTTGACGAGGAACACCGGGTTCTCCGGCCGTCCGTCGCGCAGGACCTCGCCGGTGAGCGGTGACGTCTCGACGATGGTGCCGCCGGCACCCTTCGACGGCTCGGGCGTGGCCTTCGTGCCCTGGCCCGAGGAGCACCCGGAGAGCACGAGCCCGAGGGCCAGGGCGGGGGCGACGACGGGGGCCAGGACGGCGAGGCGGTGCTTCGTCATGACGTCCACCTTGCCTGACGCGCGGCGCCCGACGTCGGACCCTGCGCCGGACGACGCGCAGGTGTCGGCACCGGCTGACACGATGGGGCCGTGCCCGAACCCACGCCCCCCGACGACCGCGCCGACGCGCCGTCGAGCCGGCTGGTCGACGACCCGCTGAGCACGGTCGCACCGGCCACGCGGGAGTGGTTCGAGGGCGCGTTCAGCGCACCCACCCCCGCGCAGGCCGAGGCCTGGGCCGCGATCGCGGAGCGCCGCCACGTGCTCGTGGTGGCGCCCACCGGCTCGGGCAAGACCCTCGCGGCCTTCCTGTCCGCGATCGACCGGCTGCTGCACGAGCCGACGCCCGAGAAGGAACGGCGCACCCGGGTCCTCTACATCTCCCCGCTCAAGGCGCTCGCGGTCGACGTCGAGCGCAACCTGCGGTCGCCGCTGGTCGGCATCACGCAGGTGGCGGCGCGCCGCGGCGACACGTTCTCCGACGTGCGGGTCGGCGTCCGCTCGGGCGACACGTCGGCACGCGACCGGCGGGCGCTCGTCACCAGCCCGCCCGACATCCTCATCACCACCCCCGAGTCGCTGTTCCTCATGCTCACCTCGGCGGCCCGCGACACGCTGCGCGGCGTCGACACCGTCATCGTCGACGAGATCCACGCGGTCGCGGGCACCAAGCGCGGTGCGCACCTGGCGCTGTCGATGGAGCGTCTCGACGACCTGCTCGACGAGCCGGCGCGACGCGTGGGGCTGAGCGCCACGGTCAGCCCGCACGACGAGGTGGCCCGCTTCCTGGGCGGGCGCGCCCCCGTCCACGTCGTGGCTCCCCCGTCGCCGTCGCGCCTCGAGCTCGACGTCGTGGTCCCCCTGGACGACATGACCGAGCTGTCCCGGCCGCCGTCGGCGCGCGGTGCGCAGGAGGCCGAGGTCGTGCGCGACGAGGGGTCGGCCGCGCGGTCCATCAGCGACCCGCTCGCCGACGACAACGGCGGCAGCATCTGGCCCTTCATCGAGCACGACGTCGTCGAGCGGATCCTCCAGGTGCGCTCCACGATCGTCTTCTGCAACTCCCGCGGCCAGGCGGAGCGGCTCACCGCGCACCTGAACGAGCAGTGGGCCGACCGCGAGGCCCGCGCCGAGCCCGAGACGACGAGCACGCTGCCGCCGAGCCGGGTGTCCGGCGTGAGCGGCACGGCGTCGGGACGCGGCGACGCGCAGGAGGTCGGTGCCCTCGCCCGCGCCCACCACGGGTCGGTCAGCAAGGAGCAGCGCGCGCTCATCGAGGACGACCTCAAGTCGGGCCGGCTGCGCTGCGTCGTCGCCACCTCGAGCCTCGAGCTCGGCATCGACATGGGCGCCGTCGACCTCGTGGTGCAGATGTCGACGCCCCCGTCGGTCGCGAGCGGGCTGCAGCGGGTCGGTCGCGCCGGCCACCAGGTCGGCGAGGTCTCGCGCGGTCTCGTGTACCCGACCACCCGCCACGACCTCGTGGGCGCGGCGGTCACGGCCGAACGGATGCGCGCCGGCGCGATCGAGCGGCTCGCGGTGCCCGCGAACCCGCTCGACGTCCTGGCCCAGCAGACCGTCGCCGCCTGCGCCCTCGAGCCGGTCGAGGTCGAGGCGTGGTTCGACGTCGTCCGCCGGTCCGCACCGTTCGCCGCCCTCCCCCGCTCGGCCTACGAGGCCACGCTCGACCTCCTGGCCGGGCGGTACCCGTCGGACCGGTTCGCCGAGCTGCGACCCCGGCTCGTCTGGGACCGCGACGCCGGCACCATCGTGGGTCGGCCGGGCGCGCAGCGGCTGGCTGTCACGAGCGGTGGCACCATCCCCGACCGCGGCCTGTTCGCCGTGGTGCTGGCCGACGGCGTCGACGAGGGACCGTCCAAGCGGGTCGGCGAGCTCGACGAGGAGATGGTCTACGAGTCCCGCGTCGGCGACGTGTTCGCGCTCGGCGCCACCAGCTGGCGCATCCAGGAGATCACCCACGACCGCGTCGTCGTGACCCCGGCGTTCGGCGAGCCCGCGCGGCTGCCGTTCTGGCGGGGCGACGCCGCAGGCCGCCCGGCCGAGCTGGGCGAGGCGATCGGCGCGTTCCTGCGTCGGGTCACCGAGGGCCACGCCCCCGAGCACCTCGACGAGCGGGCCCGGTTCAACCTCATGGCCTTCCTCGACGAGCAGCGCGAGGCCATGAGCACGTTGCCGACCGACCGCACGCTGGTCGTCGAGCGCTTCCACGACGAGCTCGGCGACTGGCGGGTCGTGCTGCACTCCCCCTACGGCCGTCGCGTGCACGCGCCGTGGGCGCTGGTCGTCGCGGCGCGCGTGCTCGAGCGGTACGGCGTCGACGGCTCCGTCGTGGCCACCGACGACGGCATCGTCGCGCGCATCCCCGACACCTCGTCGCCCTGGGCCGCCGACGACCCCGATCCGGAGGCCGCCGGCGTGCCGGGTGCCGACCTGTTCACGCTCGACGTCGACGACCTCGAGCGCGTCGTCACGGCCGAGGTCGGCGGCTCTGCGCTCTTCGCCTCGCGCTTCCGCGAGTGCGCGGCGCGCGCCCTGCTGCTCCCCCGCCGCAACCCCGGCGCCCGGGCCCCGCTGTGGCAGCAGCGTCAGCGCGCGGCCCAGCTGCTCGACGTCGCGCGCGAGCACGCCGACTTCCCGATCCTGCTCGAGACGGCGCGCGAGTGCCTGCAGGACGTGTACGACCTCCCCGCTCTCACCACGCTCGCCGAGCGGGTGGCGCAGCAGGACGTGCGCATCGTCGAGGTCGAGACGTCGACGGCTTCGCCGTTCGCCCGCACGCTGCTGTTCGGCTACGTGGCCACCTTCCTCTACGAGGGCGACACGCCGCTCGCCGAGCGCCGTGCGGCCGCGCTCTCCCTCGACCCGACGCTGCTCTCGGAGCTGCTGGGCCGCGCCGAGCTGCGCGAGCTGCTCGACCCGGAGGTGCTGGAGCGCACCGAGGCCGAGCTGCAACGACTCGCCGAGGACCGTCGTCTGCGCGGCGTCGAGGGCGCCGCCGACCTGCTGCGACTGCTGGGTCCGCTCACCACCGACGAGGTCGACGCCCGCCTCGTCGACGACGCCGTGCCGGCCCTCAAGGAGCTGCAGGACGCCCGTCGCGTCGTGGAGCTTCCGGTGGCCGGCGAGCCGCGCTGGGTGGTCGTCGAGGACGCGGGCCGGCTGCGCGACGCGCTCGGGGTCGTGGTGCCGCTCGGCATCCCGGACGCCCTCCTGCAGCCGGTGGCCGATCCCCTGGGCGACCTCCTCTCGCGCTACGCCCGCACCCACGGCCCGTTCACGGCCGACGAGGCGGCGGCCCGGTTCGGTCTCGGCCGCGCCGTGGTGCTCGACGTGCTGCGTCGACTCACCCGCGACGACCGGCTCGTCGAGGGCGAGTTCCGGCCGGGTGCCGTGGGCACCGAGCACGTCGACACCGACGTGCTGCGCCGGCTGCGCAGCCGCTCCCTCGCGGCCGCACGACAGCAGATCGAGCCCGTCGAGCCACGCACCTTCGCCCGTTTCCTGCCCTCCTGGCAGGAGGTCGGCGGGTCGCTGCGCGGTCTCGACGGCGTGCTCGCCGTGGTCGACCAGCTCGCCGGCGTGCCGCTTCCTGCGTCGGCCTGGGAGTCGCTCGTGCTGCCGTCGAGGGTCCGCGACTACAGCCCGGCCCAGCTCGACGAGCTGCTCGGCGCGGGCGAGGTGGTGTGGACCGGGGCGGGCACGCTCGCCGGTAGCGACGGCTGGGTGCAGCTGCACCCGGCCGACCTCGTGCTGCCCGCCCGGCGCGACCCGGTCGAGCCGGACGAGCTGGGCCTGCGCCTGCTGTCGCTGCTCGAGGACGGTGGCGCGTACCTCTTCCGCCAGCTCACCCAGGGTCTGGCCACCGACGACGGCAAGCCGGTCTCCGACGACGCGGTCGTGGAGGCGCTGTGGCAGCTCGTCTGGTCGGGTCGGGTGGCCGGCGACTCCTACGCCCCCGTCCGCGCCCGGCTGGGCGGCCGCGGTGCCCACCGCTCACGCGGCGGCTCCACGCCCCGAGCGCGGCTGCACGCCCGTCGCGGCATGGCGGCCTCACCCCGGGCCGCGCGCCTCGGCCCACCGGTCGCGTCGGGGCGGTGGTTCGCGGTGGAGCGTCCCGGCGACGACCCCGCCGAGCAGGCCGCGCTGCAGGTGGCGCGCACCGAGGCGCTCGTCGCGCGGCACGGCGTGGTCACCCGCGGTGCGGTGGTGGCCGAGCAGACGCCCGGCGGGTTCGCCGGCGCCTACCGCGTGCTGCGCGAGCTGGAGCAGAACGGCTCGGTGCTGCGCGGGTACTACGTCGACTCCCTGGGAGCGGCCCAGTTCGCGTCGTCGGCGACGGTCGACCGCATGCGCTCGTTCGAGCGCCCCGACGACGAGCCGGCCGACGTCGACGCGGTCGTGCTCGCCGCCACCGACCCCGCCCAGCCGTTCGGGGCCGCGCTCCCCTGGCCTGCCGTCGTCGACGCGGCCGACGACCTGAAGCACCGCCCGGCGCGCAAGGCGGGTGCGCTGGTGGCCGTGCACGACGGTCGCGCGGTGCTCTACCTCGAGCGCGGCGGCCGCTCGTGCCTGGCGTTCACCGACGACGTCGACGTCCTCACCCGCGCCGCGCAGGCCGTCGCGGGCCTCGGTCGGTCGGGTCGCATCCCCCGGCTCACGGTCGAGTCGGTCAACGGCCGCCCGGCCGGGACCACGCCCACCGGCGAGGCGCTGCTCGCGGCAGGGTTCGACCGGCACCCGAAGGGTCTGCGGCTCGACCTGCGCCGCGGCAGCGACACCGCCCGCCGCCCCGCCTCCTCCGGACGGCCCAGCCATGCCTGAGGGAGATACCGGGCGAGGCGTGACACCCCGCACCACCCACCCCGCCCCACGCCAGGAGGTCGCCGATGCCCGAAGGTGACACCGTCTGGCGGACGGCGCACCACCTGCGCGAGGTGCTGGAGGGCCGGGAGCTGGTGCGCTCGGACGTGCGGGTGCCGCAGTGGGCGACGCTCGACCTGTCCGGCCGCACGGTCGATGAGGTGCTGAGCCGCGGCAAGCACCTGCTGATCCGCGTCGGTGACGCGTCGATCCACTCGCACCTGAAGATGGAGGGTGCGTGGCACGTGCTGCGCCGGGGCAGCCGGTGGCGTCGTCCGGCGCACACGGCGCGCATCGTGCTCGAGACCGAGCAGCACCAGGCGATCGGCTTCCAGCTGGGCCTGCTCGAGATCCTCAAGCGCGAGAACGACGACGACGCGCTGGCCTACCTGGGGCCCGATCTCCTCGGCCCCGACTGGGACCTCGCGGAGGCGACGCGTCGGGTCGAGTCGGACCCGGACCGGCCGATCTTCGTGGCGCTGCTCGACCAGCGCAACCTCGCCGGGCTGGGCAACGAGTACGTCAACGAGCTGCTGTTCCTGTCGGGGCTGGCACCGACGCGCCGGGTCGGTGACGTGCCCGACGTCGCGCGCGTGGTCGAGCGGGGGCACCGCCTGCTCGACGTCAACAAGGCGCGGGTGGAGCGGACGTTCACGGGCAGCACCCGTCAGGGCGAGGAGCGCTGGGTCTACCGGCGCGAGCACGCCCGCTGCCGACGCTGCGGCACCCCGCTGCGCGACGGCGAGCTCGGCGACCAGCCGGGCCGCGAGCGGATCACCTTCTGGTGCCCCCACTGCCAGACGTGAGGTCGCCCGCGGTACGCAGCAACAGGACGGCGAGCCAGACCCAGGCGACGACGAACGCGACGCGCTGCCAGAGACCGGGGGCGGGCAGGGTGCCCTGGTCGGCGAGCGAGTAGGCCAGCGACGCCCACAGGGACACCACGGCAGCCACGAAAGCGCCCTTCGCCCTCGGCGCGGTCGTCTCGTCGCGCCGCCAGCGCGCGGCCTGGACGATCATCGCCGCAGGGAGCGCGGTGGACGCGACGAGCAGCGCGAGGTCGCCGAGGGCGGACGACGCCGTCCCCTGCGCGGCGACCGCGCCCGTCCCGAACGGCTCCGTACTGGGCGAGGTGAAGGCGAGCGCGACGAGCGACAGGGCATGGAGTCCGAGCAGCACCGGCACCGCGCGCCGAGGCCGCCCAGAGCCACGCTCAGGGTCGAGCGACGGAGCGAGCGACTGCAGCGACAGCACGAGCGACAGGCCGGCGGCCGCGAGCACCACCCGGACGAGAGCTCCGAGGCCTCCCGCCAGCACGGCGCCCACGGGTCGGTCGACCACGTCGCCGGGCGAGGCGAGGACCACCAGCAGGGACAGGAGAAGCAGCGCGCCGCCGGCGGCCCGCAGGGTCAGCTGGTCGATGCGCACCGGCCCACCCTAGTCGTCCCCCACCCCGCCTCGCCCACCCCGCTGAGCGTGACGTTCGCGGGGTGGGAACGGCCGATCCGGCCCGCAAACGTCACGCTCAGGGGGTGGGAGGAAGGGTCAGGAGGCCTTCGTCCAGATCATCTGCTCGTCGAGGTCGGTGCGGCGGTTGTCCCAGGCGTCGAGGAACCAGTTCTGACGCACGGTCCACGGACGCTCCTTGCCCTGCTGGGGCAGGACGCCGACGGCACGCTGCACGTAGCCGGACTGCAGGTCGAGCGCCGGCGCACCCTGCCCGCCCACGGCGTCGGGGTCGGGCATGCCCGCGACGTAGCCGTGGCGGCGCATGTGCTCGAGCAGCCGGGCGACGTACTGCCACGACAGGTCGGCGCGCAGCGTCCAGGACGCGTTCGTGTAGCCGATGCACCAGGCCAGGTTCGGCACGCCGCTGACCATGAGGCCCTTGTAGACGAAGCGCTCGTTCGGGTCGACCTTCTCGCCGTCGACGTCGATCGCGACCTTGCCCAGCGCGACGACCTTCAGGCCCGTGGCCGTCACGACGACGTCGGCGTCGAGGTGCTCGCCCGAGACGAGGCGGATGCCGGTCTCGTCGAAGGAGTCGATCCGGTCGGTCACGATCGACGCCTGGCCGCGACGCAGCGTGCGCCACAGGTCGCCGTTCGGGACGACGCAGAGCCGCTGGTCCCAGGGGTCGTAGCTCGGGGTGAGATGCTGGGGGTCGAAGCCCTCGGGCACGGCACCCTGCGCGCGGCTCAACAGGATCTTGCGGGCCGCCGACGGGAAGCGGCGGCAGAACTCGTAGAAGCCGATCGCCGTGGCGGCGTTCTTGAGCCGCGTCACCCGGTGGGCCGGCCCGGCGGGCAGCACCTTGCGCAGGCCCGCGGAGATCGCGTCCTCCTGCGGCAGCGAGGTGATGTAGGTGGGCGAGCGCTGCAGCATGGTCACGTGACCGGCGCGCTCGGCCATCGACGGCACGAGCGTGATCGCGGTGGCGCCGGAGCCGATGACGACGACCTTCTTGCCCGCGTAGTCGAGGTCCTCGGGCCAGAACTGCGGGTGCACGACGGTCCCGCCGAAGTCCTCCAGCCCAGGGAAGTCGGGCGTGTAGCCCTCGTCGTAGTCGTAGTAGCCGCTGCACATGAACAGGAAGGAGCAGGTCTGCTCGACGAGCTCGCCGTCGACCTCGCTCGTGACGGTCCAGCGCGCGTCGTCGGACGACCAGCTGGCGCCGACCACGCGGTGGCCGTAGCGGATGCGGTCGGCGATGCCGTGCTCGTCGGCGGTGCGGCGGATGTACTCGCGGATGTCGGCGCCGTCGGCGATGGCCTTGCGGTGGGTCCAGGGCCGGAACGGGTAGCTGAGCGTGTACATGTCGGAGTCCGAGCGGATGCCCGGGTAGCGGAAGAGGTCCCACGTGCCGCCCATCGCGTCGCGCGCCTCCAGGACCGCGTAGCTCGACCCCGGGCTCATCGTGCTCAGCCGGTAGGCGGCGCCGATGCCGGACAGACCGGCACCGACGATGACGACGTCGACGTGCTCCATGCGCGAACCTCTTTCAGATACCGACGGTATCCGAAACCGTACGCGGGGTACGGAGGCACGTCAAGACGCCCTGTCCTGACGACCAGCCCTCCACTACGATCGGCGGCGTGAGCGACGTGCTGCAGGACGACCGTGACCGGGCCCCCGACACGAGGGAGGCCGGCGACGCCGACGTCCACGACCCGAGGTGGTTCATGCTGGTCGCCGGCGTGGTCGGACTGCTGGCGGCGATCACCCTGACCATCGAGAAGGTCCGATACCTGACCGACCTCGCGGAGACGGGCAAGGGCACGACGAACTGCGACCTCAACGCCTTCGTCAGCTGCGGTGGCGTCATCAACACCCCTGAGGCGTCCGCGTTCGGCTTCCCGAACCCGATCATCGGCATCGTCGGTTTCACGGTCGTCGTGACGCTCGCCGTCCTCCTGCTCGCCGGTGTCCGCCTCCCCGCCTTCGTGTGGGCAGGGCTGCAGGTGGGCGTGCTCTTCGGGATCGGCTTCGTGACCTGGCTGCAGTACCAGAGCATCTACGACATCGGGAAGCTGTGCCCGTGGTGCATGGTCGTGTGGACGTTCATGATCCCGCTGTTCGTGGTGGTCACCGCACGCAACCTGCGCGCCTTCGCGCCGCGCTCCGCGGTCACGCGGTTCCTCAGCAACTGGACGCTGCTCGTGATCGTGCTCTGGTACGTGGCAGTGCTGTCGGCCATCTGGTTCCGCTTCGGCGAGAACCTCTGGGCCTGACGGTCAGGACGAGCCGGCCACGGCGCCGGCGAGCTCGTCGAGCACCTCGGCCAGTCGTACGTCGCGTCCGCTGACGCCGTTCACGTCGTGGCTGACGAGCCGCACGTCGACCCGGTCGTAGACGTTGGTCCACTCGGGGTGGTGGTCCATCTCGTCGATGCGCGGGGCTGCCGCGGCCATGAAGCCGATGGCGTCGGCGAAGCTCTCGAAGTGGTACGTGCGGGTCAGGCCCGACGCGTCACCCTCCCATCCGGGCAGGTGCTCGAGCGCCTGGGTGACGCGGGCCGGGTCGAAGGGCTCGTCCATGTCCCGACCGTACGCGTCAGGCAGCGGCCGCGCGAGCCCGTCGGGTGATGGCGTCGACCAGCACCTGCGGGGCGTGGTCGGGGATCCAGTGGCTGACGCCCTCGAGCACCACGAGCTCGTACGGCGCGTCCACGTGACGCGGCGTCAGGTCGACGCCGGCGCGACCGAGCGCGACGTCGCCGGTGCTCCACACCAAGGTCGTCGGCACGCGCACCGTGCCCTGCAGACCCTTGGCCGAGAACGGCAGCGCGCGGTAGAAGCCGAGGCCGCCCGTCAGCGCCCCGCCGTCGACCATCTCGGTCTGGAAGCGGGCGAGCAGGTCGCGGTCCATGCCGGCGTGGCGCAGCACCCGCTCGCGCACGCCACGCGCCCGCGTGAGCACGAGCTCGGGCACCACCGGCAGCTGGAAGAAGCCCATGTACCACGACTTCAGCAGCTGGGTGCTGCGTGCCATCGAGGCCACGAAGGCCGCGGGGTGGGGCACCGACACGGCGGTCCAGGAGAGCAGCCGGTCGGGGTGGCGCGCGGCCACGACCCAGCCGATCGCAGAGCCCCAGTCGTGCCCGACGAGGTGCACCGGCTCCCCCACGACCGCGAGGAGGGCCGCGACGTCCTCGGCCAGCAGCTCGGTCGCGTAGGCCCGGCGACCCGACGGGCGGGCGCCCGGGGAGTAGCCGCGCAGGTCGGGCGCGATCGTGCGGTAGCCGTCGCCGTGGAGCAGCTCGCTGACCTTGTCCCACGACGTCGACGTCTGCGGGAAGCCGTGCAGCAGCACGACCGGCGGGCCGTCGAGCGGCCCAGTGTCGCGCACGTCGAACGTGAGACCGTCGTGGGAGAACGTGTGGATCCGACGTCGCCTGGCCATGTCGGTGACCATACCGGCGGTACGGGCACCGCCGCACCTTGCCGGGCCGAGCCCCCGCGACCTGCTGCACGTCGCCGCCCGCTGCCGGACGGACGCCCAGCGGTCCCTGACGTCGCGCACAGCGACGCCACAGGAACGCTCGTCATCGTCGACGAGGACACACCTCAACGGAAGAGAGTCACCTGATGAACACCTCCACCGCAGCCCGACTCGGCATCGCCGGCCTCGTGGCCGGAGCCGGCCTGGCCGTCGGCGGCGTGGCGCTCGCGTCCGCGGACACCGCCTCGACCGGCAGCGGCACCAGCACCAGCGCCCGCCCCGCCGGACCGCACGGCGGCCCCGACGCGCAGGCCGCCGTGATCGCGAAGCAGCTCGGGCTGGAGCAGTCGGTCGTCGAGAAGGCGCTGGCCGCCGTCCGCGACGACCTGCGGCCCGCCAAGCCGAAGGACGGGGAGAAGCCGACCCCGCCCACCGAGGCCGAGCGCGAGCAGCGTGACGCCAAGCTGGCGGCCGCCCTGGCGAAGGAGCTCGGCGTCTCGGAGTCGAAGGTCGAGTCGGCGCTCGCCGCCGCCGAGAAGCAGGCCGAGTCCGACCGCACCGAGCGCCGCACCGAGGAGCGCAGCGCGCTGTCCGACCGGCTCGACGACGCCGTCGACGAGGGCACGATCAGCTCCTCGGACAAGGCGTCGGTCCTGAAGGCCTTCGACGCCGACCTGCTCGGACCGGCCGGTGGCCCCGGTGGCCCCGGCGGTCCCGGTCGCGGCGGACCCGCCGCACCCGACACCCAGGACGACTCCTCGTCCTGAGCACCTCCCCCGACGCCCCCGTCCGCACCTGCGGGCGGGGGCGTCGTCATGCGCGCGCATCTTCTCGTGCGTGTTTGACAATGATTCTCATTCTTGTCTAAGGTGCTCGCACCTGGCCGCCACCACGCGGCCGCCGTGTCGCCCGGTCGGTGGCGGTGAGAGAGCACCGCGACCGCGCCCGCGGTCGTCCGACCCATCCACGTCCGGTCGGCAGCTGCCCCGGACGGATCGAAGGAGAAGCATGTCCTCTGCACGTCTCATCACCGCCGTCCTCGCCGGTGGAGCCGCCTCCGTGGCGTTCAGCCTCCCCGCCCACGCCGAGACGGCCATCCCGGCCGGCCACAACGACGTGGTCGAGCTCGAGTGCACCGACGCCGGCGGCGCCGCGAGCTACGAGCTCGGCAGCCACCTCGGCGGCCAGCACGTGGCCCCGGCAGACATCGGCAACCACCGCGCCACCTTCCCGGCGTCCAGCGCGGGCGTCAGCCACACCGGCGGCGCCTGGGTCGTCGACGCCGACCTCGACTCGTCCCTGCCCGACCTCGGCTTCAGCTACGAGGTCGCCGCCGGGGCCGAGAGCGTCTGCGCCGACTCCGTGACCATCACGCTCGACTCGGGCGTGACGTTCGGCGGCTCGTCGACCGTGACCCTCACGCAGGCCGCCGACCACGTCCACGGCGAGTGGCGTCTGCCCGCGGCCAGCGCCACCGCGACCAGCTACGCGGTGAGCCTCGACGTCGAGACCGGTGACGGCGCCTTCGCCGAGACCCTCTCGCCGCTGAACATCACGGCCGGCTCCTGACACCCCGCCTCGGGGCGGCACACGCTGCCGCCCCGAGGCGCCCCTCCCCCTCCCCTGCGAAGGTCCTCATGCGCTCGTCCCTCCGACTTCCCGCGACCGCCCTCGTCACGGCCCTCACGGCCTGCCTGGTCGGGCTCACCCTGTCCGCCGTGCCGACCGTCGCCGCCGACGGCTCGGTCGCCACCGGCAAGCACGTGCTCCGCACCGTGAAGACCGCGGACGGAGGCATCGCGCTCGACTGGGTCACGCCGCCGACCGCACCGACGTTCCGCATCAGCGACGCGACGTCCTACGAGCTGCCGGACACCCCGGCGCACCGCACGCTCGGCACGCCTGGTGAGCGCGCCTGGATCAGCGGGTCCACCACCGACGACAGCGTGGCGCCGTCCGTCGCGCTCTCCTACACGGCGCGCGCGGCGGGCGACCCGACGCTGACCTACCGCATCGACGACGTCGTCGCCCCGGCCGGCGGCACCTACCAGACCTACCGCTACGACTACAGCCAGCCGTGGAGCGGGCTGGCCCGACCGCTCCTGACCCACGACGAGTTCGCGTTCGTGACGCCGATGGGCACCGGACGTGGCGCCAACGGTGCCGAGCAGTCACGCGAGGGCGTGCTGAGGACGGCGAAGAACACGACCGGCGGACTCGTGGGCCACTGGGTGCACCGCTTCACCCGACCCGGCCTCTACTGCGTGTCGCTCTCGGTCGAGGGCACGTTGTCGACCATGACGGCCCGTGCCCGCAGCGCGCCCGTGACGCTGCGCTTCGCCGTCGGCGACGCCGTGCCCGACGACGCGGCGTGCGGGACGTCGGCCAGCGGCCCCACCCCTGAGCCGACGCCGGACCCGACCGACGAACCCACCCCCGAGCCCACGCCCGAACCGACCCCTGAGCCGACCGCCGAGCCCACGCCCGAACCGACCCCTGAGCCGACTCCGGAGCCCGAGGACCCGACGTACGTCATGCGCAGCGGGCACGCCGACGTGGTCGCGCCGCGGATCGTCGGCGACACCGACCGTCGCCTCGTGCTCGACGCCTCGGTCGACGGTCACGGCCGCGTCCCCTACCGCGACCTGGTCGTCGTCCACCCCGACCTGCTGCGCACCTCCGTGCCGTCCGGCGACGACTGGGCCTTCCTCGGGACGCCCGGCCAGCCACTGTGGAACAGCCCGCAGTCGTCGGGCTCCGTCGAGGGCGGGACGAAGGCGTTCCCGTGGATCGGCAGCAGCTCCGAGGACGACGCCCTCGTGGCCAACGGTCGCCGCACCGACATGGCGATCGAGCAGGTCGCCGGCCCCGACGGAGGACGTCCGCCCGGCGACCTCTCGATCTGGACCGGCTCCTCCAGCCCGTACGTGCTGGTGAGCACACGCGGCGGCGTCCTCCCGGCCGGTACTCCGGCCGTGCTCTCGGCGGCGAGCGTCCGCAACCACGCCCACTACAACTGGTCGTTCAGCGCCCCGGGCGTCTACTGCCTGGCCGTGTCGGCGCAGACCGAGATCGCCGGCGACCTCCAGGTCCGTCGCGACTGGCTGACCATGGTGGTCGGCGACACCGTCGACGCCGACCGCGTCACCCCGTGCGCCCGACGTCTGCCGCCGCCCACCGAGCCGGCTCCCGGTCCGACGGAGCTGACGTCGGGCCCCGGCCCGCACGTCGTGACCGACGACGGCCATGTGTCGCTGCACCCGACCACGAACGCCGGCATCGCGGCCGCCTCGTGGAACACGGCACGCCAGCGTCCGGTCGCCTACACCCGGCTCGACGACACGGTCGTGCACCTGCGCAACCCCACGGTGCGCAGCTACCTCGACTCCCTGCAGCTGCTCTCGACCCGCACCCTGCGACTCGACACGCTCGGGGTGCCCGCCTCCGACGGCGGCGAGACGCTCGAGCTGCTGCGCATGCGCGGCCCGGGGCCCCTGCACCTCGACGACGCACGGTCCGACGACACCTCCCGCTCGCCGCGCACGCTGCGACCCCGCGAGGAGACGGTGCAGGGCGTGCGGGTGCAGGCGTCGCTGCCCGGCCGGTACTGCGTCGACCTGCGCTGGACGAACGGTCGCGGCGAGCGCCGCGACGCGACCCTGACCCTCGTCGTCGACGGTCCCGTGCGGCCCTCCGACCCCGACAGCCCGTGGTGGCGGGCGGCCGAGCACGGTGCGCTGGGCACGACGTGCGCCGCGGGCGCCGAGCCGGAGGGACCGTCCGACCCCGAGCCGGAGCCCACGCCGTCCCCGACGACGCCGGGACCGACCCCGAGCCCCACGCCGACGAGCAGCCCGACGCCGCCGGTCGACGAGAAGGACCCGGTCTACGACGCGCCGAACGGCTGGCGCAACGACGCCGGCGCGACGATCATCGACGAGGGCCACGTCGATTTCGCATCGCGGGTGCTCCGCGGTGCGCTGGTCACCCACGTGAAGGACAGCGCGACCGGCCGCGACGTCGCCTGGCGTCCGTTCACGTCGACGGTGCTGCACGTCGGCCGGCAGGCGGCGCAGCGCATCCCCGCGGGCGCGAACCTCGCGTTCCTCGGCCGGGCCGGCGACCCCGTGTGGCTGGCGCCCGAGACGCAGGACGAGTCGATCGTGTGGCCGGGCTGGTCCACCGAGGCGATCCCGGACGGCACGCTGCGCGGCGGCGTGCGCTGGCGTCTGCTGCGTGCGAGCGGTCCGGGCGAGATGGCGCTGTTCACATCGGTGCCCAACGGCTTCGGCACGGTCGATGTCCGCTTCAACACGCGCGACGGCATCACCTCCGCCGACGCGTTCACGATCCCGCCGCGCACGCACGCGCACGGCACGTGGGCGTTCAGCGCGGAGGGCGTGTACTGCCTCGACTCCGAGCGCACGGCGACGTCGGCCTCGGGACGCACCCTGCGGCACCGGTTCACGCTGGCTGTCGCGGTGGGACGCACCGACCTGCGCACCGTCGACCCGAAGGCCTGCTTCCGCGCCGACGGCCGACCGGGGGCGGCGGACACCCGACCCGTGCCCGAGGCGTCGCTGACCGATGCCACGACCGGCGGCGTCCGGGTGCTCAACGGGCGCGACGGGCTCGTCCGCGGGTCGCAGGCGCTCGTCTCGGTGCCCGACGTCGACGCGGGTGAGTGGGTGTCGGTGTGGCTGCACAGCCGACCGCGCTGGCTCGGCTGGGCCCAGGTCGACGCGTCGGGCGCCCTGCGCGTGCGGATGCCCGCCGACGCCCGCACCGGCGACCACCGGCTCGTCGTCAAGCGTCGCTCCGGCGAGCTCGTCGGCTGGGACCACGTGACGCTCACCGCGGCGCCCCGCGTGCCGACGGCACCTCGACCGGGCGGCTCGAACGGCGGCTCGGGCGGGTCCGGCGACGGCGGATCGGGTGCAGGCGGCTCCGGAGCGCGCGCCGCGCTGGCCGCCGGGCAGACCTGCGTGCCGCAGCGGGCGACGGTGATCTCGTCCGGGCACGTCGACTACGCGACGCGTCTCGTCGGCGGCCGGCTCCGGTCCCTTGTCGGGACCGACGGCTCCGGCGCCAAGGTCTACCGCGACCCGAAGGACGTCGTGCTCTGGGTGAAGCCCGGCAGCAAGGTCCGGCTCCCCACCGGGCTGGGTGCCGTCGGACGTGCGGGCAGCTCGATCTACCAGGTGCCCCAGACCCAGGTGCCGGACCTCGTCTGGCTCGGCTGGAACACCGAGAGCCTCGACACGAGCCAGGTCCGCGGGTCCGTCCGCTGGCGCCTCGACTCGGTCCAGGGTCCCGGCAGCCTGCGGGTCTACACGGCCGGCACGTTCGGCGGCGTGGAGCGCATGGTCTTCGACGGCCCGGGCAGCACCAGCATCCCGCTCGGCGTCCACGCCCACGCCAACTGGGCCTTCAGCAAGCCGGGCTTCTACCGCGTGGCCTTCACCCAGCAGGCCACCCGCGCCGACGGGAAGGCCGTCTCCGACCGCTCGACGCTGACCTTCGCGGTGGGCGACGTGAACCCCGCGGCGGCCGCGTCCGGCGGAGGGTGCGGTGCACTGCCGCAGTCCGACGTCGCGAGCCAGGACCGCACGCTCGAGGAGTCGGCCGAGGCAGCCGCGCAGGACCGGGCCGAGGCGGCGGCAGTCGCCCGAGGCCTGGTGCCGGAGTCCGACGACGGGGCCGTCGACACGGTGCTCTCCGCGCTCGAGAGGGGGCCGGTCAGGCTGCTGCTCGGTGTGCTCGGCGGGCTGCTGCTCGCGACGGCGGCCGGCGCGCTCTGGTGGCGTCGGCGCTTCCACGGGACGGCCGCGTGAGACGGACCTCCCGGCTCGCGACGCTCGCGCTGGCGGGCTCGCTGGCGGTCACCTCCTGCGCTCCCCCGCCGCGGTTGTCCGACCAGGACGGGCGGGTGCAGGTGGTGACCACCACGGGTCTGCTGCGCGACCTCGTGCAGCAGGTCGGCGGCGACCGGGTGAACGTCGTCTCGATCGTCCCCGACGGGGCCGACCCGCACTCCTTCGAGCCGACCCTGCGGTCGGCGCGTGACGCCGCCTACGCCGACGCCGCGTTCAGCAACTACGCGCTGCTGGAGGAGCACGCCGTCGTCAAGGTGCTCGACGCCAACATCGATGCCGGCGCGCCGAACGTCGCCCTCGCCGAGAGGGCGACGAAGTACGCCGCGGAGGTCATCCCGCTCGTGGAGAACCTCCGCCTCGACACGCCGTGGCTCGGCCTGCGATCCATCGGCGACGGCGCGGCCTTCGGCGCCGACCGGGCGTCGCAGGTGCGGCTGTCGGCGACGGCCGCGACGGGACCGGGCGACGCCTGGGCCTACCTGACCGGCACGTTCGGCGACACGACGGTGACCTTCGGGTCGGCCGACGGCTTCGACGACGACGACACCGCCGTGCTGCCGCTCGACGCACACACCCACATGTCGTGGGCGTTCACCGAGCCGGGCGTGTACCGGCTGCGGTTCGAGGCGGCGCTGCAGGTCGACGACGACGGGCCCGGGGTGCCGCGCGGCGCCGGGACCCTCACCTTCGCCGTCGGCGTCGACCCGGCACGCGCCGGGGTGGACGACGCGGTGGTCGTCGACGGAGGTCACGCCGACCTCGCCGCCGACGTCGACACCGGCCGTCTCGTGGTGCGCTACGACCCGGACGGCGGTGGCGACCACAGCCAGCGCACCCTCCCGCTCGAGGACGTCGTCGTCGAGGTCCCGACCAAGGCGCTCTCGGAGGTGCCGGCCGAGCGCAGCCTGCGGTTCCTCGGCCGCCCGGGCACGGGGGTCTACCAGCTGCCGCAGGCCGTCCTCGGCAAGCACGTGCACGGCGAGATCGACCCCCACCTGTGGCACGACGTCCGCAACGTCATGGCGTACGTGCAGCTCGTCCGCGACACCCTCGTCGACGTGGACCCGGCCGGTGCGTCCGTGTACCGCGCCCGCACCAGGGACTACCTGCGCGAGCTCGACCGCCTCGACGCCACGATGCGCCGCGCGGTCGGCAGCATCCCGGCGTCGCGGCGTCACCTGGTGACCTCCCACGACGCGTTCGGCTACCTCGCGAAGGCCTACGGCCTCAAGGTGTCGGGCTTCGTGACCCCGCACCCCGGCATCGAGCCGTCGCTCGCCGACCGTCGCCGGCTCGCGCGCACCATCGCCGACCTCGACGTGCCGGCCGTGTTCCTCGAGCCGAACCTGCGAGCCCGCTCCAGCACGCTCGTCGACGTCGCGCGTGAGCAGCACGTGAAGGTCTGCCCCCTCTACGGCGACGCGTTCGACGCCACGGTGCGCAGCTACGCACAGCTCGTTCGCCACAACGCCCGCTCCCTCGTCCAGTGCCTCGCACCCCAGGAGAACCCGTGATGCCCTCCACCCGTCCCGTCGGTGGCCCGCGCCCGTCCCGCTCCACGTCCAGGAGGAGCCCGTGGCGGCTGGTCGCCCTGGCCGCGGTCCTGGTCGCTCTCGTCCCGACCGTCGCGGTCGCCGCGGACGACCCGGACCTGCGTCAGACGGTGCGTGGCGACGACCCCGTCGTCACCGACGTGAAGGTGCTCGAGGGCGGCCACGTCGACCTCGGGCCCACCTACGTCGACGGCGCGTGGCGCTTCCTCGTCCACGACGACACCGCGAAGGCCGACCCGTCGAAGCAGAGCACCTGGCGCCTGCCCGACAAGACCGTGTTCGCCGTGCCCGACGCCGTCCGCCTCCCCGCCCCCGACGACCCGACGTACGCGTTCCTCGGCGCGAAGCCGGGCAGCACCGTGTGGGCGCTGCCGCAGACGCAGGCGGCCGGAGCCCCCTGGGTCGGCTGGAACACCCAGGAGCCGCGGGTCATGGAGACGATCGACCGCGGCATGACGCTGCGGCTCGAGGGCGTCCAGGGTCCCGGCCGCATGGTCACCTACCTGCAGTCCGGCTCGTTCGAGGAGCCCGAGGTGCTGTGGACGTCGGCGAAGGACGCCCGCCAGGACTTCTTCGTCGACGTGAACACGCACACGCACGCGAACTGGGTGTTCACGGAGCCGGGCGTCTACCTCGTGCGCGTCAGCGCGATCGCCGACCTCGTCGACGGCGGCACCGCCACCGACACCCAGGTGCTGCGGTTCGCGGTCGGCGACGGCACGGACCCGCAGGAGGCGCTCGCCGCCGCGTGGCGGGGCAGCACGCAGGCACCTGGTTCCACCACCGACACGGCCGCCGCGCCGACCAGCGACGACGGCGTCCTCGTGACGGTGCTCGTCGTGGCCATCGCCGCCCTGGCCGTGCTGCTCGTCGTCGGCGCCGTCGTGGCCGTCGTCCGGCTGCGCGGCCAGCGTCGCCGCGCGCTCGGCGGGACGGACGTCGCATGACCGCGGTCGGCACGCCACACGACGCCGCCTCGCCGGACGTCGCAGGGGCGTCGGCACGCAGCCGGCCCGAGCCGCCCGCGGAGCGGGGGCTGCGCGTCTCCGGCCTCGCCGTCGACCTCGCCGGCCGTGCCGTGCTGCGCGACGTCGCGCTGACGGTCGAGCCGGGGCAGGTCGTCGGGCTCGTCGGACCGAACGGAGCCGGCAAGACCACGCTCATGCGCGCGGTGCTCGGGGTGGTCCCCCGCCGGGGCGGCGAGGTCGTCGTCGACGGTCGCCCGGTGCGGCCGGGGCGCTCCGGCATCGGTCACGTGCCCCAGCGGGTCGACGTCGCCTGGGACTTCCCGGTGAGCGTCGCCGACATGGTCGCGTCGGGGCTCACCGGCACCCGCTGGACCGGGTGGCGCCCCGGAGCGGCGGGGTGGCGCGCCGTGGCCGACGCGCTCGAGCGCACCCACGTGCGCGACCTCGCCGACCGGCCCGTCGCCGAGCTGTCGGGAGGTCAGCGCCAGCGCGTGCTGCTGGCCCGCGCGCTCGTGCTGCAGTCGTCGGTCCTGCTCCTCGACGAGCCCCTCACCGGTCTCGACGTGCCGGCCCAGGACCTCATCACCTCCCTCGTCCGCGAGCTCGCCGACGACGGGCTGGCCGTGCTCATGTCGACGCACGACCTCGTCGGCGCCGTCGACCAGTGCGACCGGTTCGTGCTCGTGAACGGGACCGTGCGCGCCGACGGACCGACCCGCGAGGTCGCCGCCGACGTGCAGGCGTGGGTCGAGACGTTCCGCACCCGCCCCGACAGCGCGCTCGTGCGCGCGCTCCAGGCGGTGTGACGTGGGGTTCCTCGACTTCCTGGCCGACCTCGTCAACCCCGACCTCGCGTTCCTGCCCCGCGCGCTGGCCGTCGCCGTCGCGTCGGCGCTCGTGTGCGGGGTCGTCGGCTGCCACGTCGTCCTGCGCGGGACGGCCTTCATCGGCGACGCCGTCGCGCACGCGGTGTTCCCGGGCCTCGCGGTCGCGTTCGTGCTGTCGGCGAACCTCGTGCTCGGCGGCGCCGTCGCCGGGGTGCTGACCGCCGTGCTCATCGCCGTCATGGCCCAGAACCGCCGACTCCGCGAGGACTCGGTCATCGGCGTGCTGTTCGTGGCGGCGTTCGCGCTCGGTGTCGTGATCATCGCCCAGGCGCCCGGCTACGCCGGCTCGCTGCAGCAGTTCCTGTTCGGGTCGATCGCCGGCGTCGACGACGGCGACCTCGTGGCCGTCGGCGTCGTGACCGTCGTCGTCCTCGCCGTGTGCGCGTGGCTGCACCCCGAGCTCGTCAGCGTCGGGCTCGACCGCGAGGGCGCCCGCGCGCAGGGGGTGCGCGTGTTCTGGGTCGACCTCGCGCTGTACGTGCTCATCGCGCTGAGCGTGGTGGTGAGCGTGCAGACGATCGGCAACGTGCTCGTCCTGGCGCTGCTGGTGACCCCGGCCGCCACCGCGCGGCTGCTGACCTCCAGGCTGGGGGTCATGATGGTGCTGGCCCCCCTGATCGGAGCCGTGGGCGCGTTCGTCGGGCTCTACGTCTCGTGGACGTGGGACCTCCCGACCGGCGCCGTCGTCGTGCTGACGCTCACGACCGTCTTCGTCGTGACCTGGCTCGTCGCGCCACGGCACGGGATGCTCGCGGCATGGACCGGCCGTCGACCGGCCGCGGCGCGGGGCGTCGCATGAGGGAGCGGCTGCCGGTGCTGGGTGCCGGGCTCGCCGGGCTGCTCGGCGTCGCGCTGCTGGTCGTCGCGGTCGTCCTGCCCGACGGCAGCGGCTCGCAGGCACCGGCTGCAGCGCGTTCGACGACGTCGGCCGCACCACAGGCGGTGGCGTCGCGGACCGCCGAGCCCGACCCGGCTCAGGTGCCCGTGGCCCAGCTGCCCGACGGCGCCTGGATCGACGCGACGGCCGCGTCGACCGGTGTCGAGGCACGGGTGCTGCGCGCGTACGCCGGTGCAGCCCTGCGCCTGGAGCGTGAGCAGCCCGGCTGCCGACTCGGGTGGAACACGCTCGCGGCAATCGGCGCGGTCGAGTCCGAGCACGGCACCATCGACGGCTCCGTCGTCACCGACGACGGCGTCGCCGACCCGCCGATCGTCGGCGTGGCGCTCGACGGCGGCGACGTGCGCGCCCTCAGGGACACCGACGACGGCGAGGTCGACGGCGACGACCGCTGGGACCGCGCGGTCGGCCCGATGCAGTTCCTGCCCTCGACCTGGGAGCGGTGGGGCGCGGACGGCGACGGCGACGGTCGCGCCGACCCGCAGCACGTCGACGACGCCGCCCTCGCCGCCGCCCGGTACCTGTGCCACGGCGAGCGCGACCTGACCCACGGCCCCGACTGGGTGGCCGCGATCTCCTCCTACAACGAGGGCAGCGAGTACCACGCCCGGGTCCTCGAGCAGGCGCGTTCCTTGGCGTCGCTGGCGGCGCGCTGACGAGCCAGCGACGTCAGCTGCCGGCCCCGACCACCGACAACAGCTGGAGTCGTTCGTAGCTGTCCGAGCCGGGCGCCGCGGTGTAGACGAGCAGCATGTGGCTCTGCTCCGGGTCGAGGAGCGTGTGGCAGTTCAGCTCCAGAAGTCCGACGGTCGGGTGCTGGTAGCGCTTCACGCTGCGGGGTCGGATGCCCACCTGGTGCTCGCTCCACAGCGCACGGAACTCCTCGTTCGAGTCGGTGAGGAGGTCGACCAGCTGCTGGGCGCGCGAGCCGGGACCGCGCAAGGTCGCGATCTCCCGCAGGCCCGAGACGTACATGCGCGAGTAGAAGTCGTGGTCCTCCGGCGGGTGGAGGTCGCGCGCCGCCGGCTCGGTGAACCACCGGTAGCCGATGCTGCGGGCGGGACCCACCCGCTGGCTCAGGTCGCCGACCAGCGCGACGTCGAGCGGCGTCTGCCGCAGCGACTCCCCCAGCTCCGTGACGATCTCGGCGGCGGTGTCGACGAGGCGGTCGAAGATGCGCAGCATCCCTGGGCCGACGTGGTGGCTCTCCGCGCCTCGCAGGGGTGCCCGGTGGCCAGCGAGCCGGAAGAGGTGGTCGCGCTCCTCGAGGGTCAGGTGCAGTCCCTGGGCGATCGAGGCCACCATCTGCTCGGACGGCTGCGGCCCGCGCTCCTGCTCCAGGCGCGCGTAGTAGTCGGTCGACATGTGGCACAGCACGGCGACCTCCTCGCGGCGCAGCCCCCTGGTGCGACGCCGCGGCCCGTGGGGCAGGCCGACGTCCTCCGGCTGCAGCGACTCCCGCCGGAGCCGCAGGAACTCCGCGAGTCCCGACCGATCGATCATGCGTCCATCCTGACCGACCAGGCGCTCCCGATCCACGGACCGACAGTCCCTGGATGTCCGTCGGCGGATGCCGCACGGTGGGGACGTGCCCCGAGACCGGGGCCGCAGGACGCACCGAGGAGCGAGCCCATGCCGCGCAGGACCCCCGATATCACCCTTCCCGACCTCACCGGGCGTCGCGCCGTGGTCACCGGCGCGAGCGACGGCATCGGCCTCGGCATCGCCGGGCGACTGGCCGGCGCCGGCGCCGAGCTGGTCCTCCCGGTCCGCAACGCGGACAAGGGCGAGCGGGCTGCCGAGCGGCTGCGGAGCGAGCACCCCGGCGCGAAGGTGACGACCCACCCCATGGACCTGTCGTCGCTGGCCTCCGTGGCGGACTTCGGCGGGCTGATGCGCGCCCAGGGCGCGCCGGTCCACCTCCTCGTCAACAACGCCGGCGTCATGACCCCGCCGGAGCGCCGGACGACCGCCGACGGCTTCGAGCTCCAGCTCGGCACCAACCACCTCGGCCACGTCGCGCTGACGGCGCACCTGCTGCCGCTGCTCGTGGCCGGCCGGGCCCGCGTGACCTCCCAGACGAGCGTCGTCGCACGCTCCGGCGCCATCCAGTGGGACGACCTGGACGGTGAGCAGGACTACGACGCCATGCAGTTGTACCGGCAGTCGAAGATCGCCGTCGGCCTGTTCGGGCTCGAGCTCGACCGGGTCAGCCGCCGGGAGGGCTGGGGCATCACCAGCACCGTCGCCCATCCCGGCGTCGCCCCGACCAGCCTGCTCGCCGCCCGCCCGGAGATGGGTCGCCCCTCGGACACGCGCGAGGTGCGGCTCATCCGCTGGCTGTCACGACGCGGGGTCCTGGTGGGCACCGTCGACAGCGCCGGCCTCCCCTGCCTCATGGCCGCGACCTCCCCGACCTCCGACGGCGGACACTTCTACGGACCCCAGGGCCTCGGCGGCACCTCCGGCCGCCCGGGCCCCCAGAAGCTCTGGAAGCCGCTCGACGACGCCGAGGCCGCCCGACGTCTGTGGACCTGGTCCGAGGAGGCGGCGAGGGTCACGTTCGCCCCCTGACCGCCGGCGCCCTCGCTCGATACACCCAGGATGGAGCTGCCGTGATCCCTCCGACGGCCGCTCCGCGGCGCAGGGGTCTGCCCCGAGTTTGGTTGACACTCGGGGCAGACCCGAACGTGGCAATGGGTGGCCTGACGCGGATCAATGTTGACGCGTTGCCCGACTGCATCTCGAAAGTGACAAAGTGTTCGACGACGCATGCCGCTACATCGACGGCCACTCTCAGCCGCTCGCAACGCCTGCGGCGGCGCCCACGCTCGACGGCTTGAAAGCCGATTGGGAAACGCTGCAAGCGTGCAAGAAGGATTACGACAAAGCATAGGTCGGTGTATCCCGAATGTCGAAGCAGCCTGAAAGGCCTCAGTCGCCCTCGATGGCTGCAACATCTTCCGCAGCGAGCCCGTACGCCGCAGAGATGGCGTCGTTGACCTTGGTGCGCAGCACCTCGAATCGTCCTGTGAGTGTGGTCAGGATCGCCGCATCTTGCTCGGTGCGGCGCTGCACCACGATGTCTTGCATCTCGGTGACGGCCGTCTCGATTTCCTGCTGCTCGGTGGTATCCAGGTCGGGCACGGGGACAGCCTCCATAAATGCCTTGCGGTGCACCACATAGGACCCGCGATACAACCGGCCCCTCGAAGCCACGAAGGCATCGACTGCTGGATGCGACAGGATCGCTTGCACAACATGGATCGAGTACGGACAGGCCGCGTCTGGACGAGCGAGGTAATAGGGTCCGCCGTCGCCGCCACCTGGGGTGACCAGCCCATCGGTGTCGAGCATGTACTGCGGCGCCAGCGACAGCACGCGCACGACGAGCTTGGGCTCATCGAGCTTCCACAATGACTGCGATCGGCCATACGCCCAGAAGTTGGGACCGGGGTCAGGAGTCACAGAGCGACCTTGAAGGGCTGCGCGATGCGTCGTGAGGTAGTCGAGCGCTTTCGGGAAGCGTGCTCGCATCGTCGCCTCGTCATAGACGTGGGCAGTTCCTCGCTTGTGTCCCTGCGCGGGTGGCTGCACGTCATACGGGAAGATCGCGAAGGCATCCGGCACGGGAGCACGCCCATATGGCTCAAGCGTCCGGTCGCGGACGGCCGGGCGAAGGATCGACTGCTCGACCTCATGCAACACGCCAGTGGAATCGGTGAAGCGCGCTACCAGATTGTCCGAGCGGTTCGGGTCTGGCTTTACGAAGAAGACGTCATCGGCCGAGGTCTGCACGCCGACGAAGAAACTGATCCAGCCGTCGTCGCCCAGCTTGGCAATGCCAGCGGCCACCATCTTCTCGAACACCTTGGTGCGGGCCTCGTTCGCAATGGGCCAAGCCTCACCGGTTAAATCAGCGCGGTCGACGTGGACCACGGATGACGCGCCTGTCTCGCGCCAAGCAGCCAGATTGTTCACGATTTCGAACTCGGCGGGATCTGTCGACGCAGGTCCTGCGACGACCAGCGCCGTGTACGTCTGGCGACCCTCGAATACCTGCTGCTCACCGAAGTGCACCAGCCGGCCGAGGCGCGGCCCGAGCACTCGCCGCATGGTCGTGGCCGGGAGCAGATTCGTGAACCGGTTGGGCACGATGTATGCGAGATAGCCGTCGGCCGACAGGAACTGGAACGCCCGCTCGACAAACAACTGGTAGACATCGAAGTTGTGCGATTGAGCCGACTCGAAGTGGCTCCGTCCATCCTGGAAGTACGCAAGCTGGTCGGGCATGAACTCGGAGAGGACCTGGATGCGCACGTAGGGCGGGTTGCCGACGATGAGGTTGAAGCCGCCCTCTTGGATGACTCTGGCGAAGGTCCGAGCCAGATCAAGCGGAGCGACGGCTGCACGACGCTCAGGAATCGCGGCCGCTACGGGAACGACAGAGTCGAAGTTCGACTCCACCAGGGAATTCCCAACCAGCAGGTTGTTCGACAGGTCGGGCAGCAAATTGCGCGCTCTGGAGGTGTCGATCACCTCGTCGCCGAGGACGGCCAATAAGAGGCTGAGCTTGGCGACCTCGACCGCTGCGCCATCGATGTCGACGCCATGCAGGTGTGCCTTCACCAGGGCTGCCCGCTCGGCTAGTCCGACCGTCCGACCCGCGCGCTCTTCGACCTCGATGAGGCGTTCCAAGACCTCAATGAGGAATGGACCTGAGCCCATCGAGAGATCCAGCACTCGGAAGTCATCGGGCACTGGTTGACCAGTAACGAGTTGCGGCTCAAGTCCGCCAGCCACCAGGTTGGTGACGACCCAACCAGGAGTCGGCACGATGCCGCCAGCGTGAGTCAGTTCTGGCTTTGGCCTGAGCGCAGCTCTCCGAGCGCCATCCACCTCGACACGATCTGCGAGGTACTGCTCGTAGACCGCCGCAAGGATGTCGGGCCGAAGTACACCGAAGGCGAACTGGCTCCGGGGCCAGTACATCTCGCGGACTACGGTTCGGAGAACCGAAGAGGTCAGCGTGGTGGACGTCAGCACATCGAAAAGACCCGCATTGAACGATCGGTCGGCTGCACGGAAGGCATCCAAGAGCTTGTCGTCTTCTGCGGACTTCAGCAGGGCTTCGTACTGCCCGATGTTGCGGTCCTCGCAAACACGGAGGAAGAGCAGCGCGTTCAGGAGGCGCTGCGTCCGACGACCAACCTCAGCTTCTGGGAGGGCAGGGTTCTGTGACGCGATGTTACTTGCCAGCAAGAGGCGCCACCTCTTGAACTGGGCCAGGAAAGCGTTGTCGAACGGCGACGTGCCACGAGGGGGCTCGGTGTAGGAGTACAGGTCGAAGTACGTCGCGCTGGTAACTGACTCGTAGGACAGGCGCTCCCAGAGGTCGTCGAAGCGCGCGACGTAATCATTGACGGTGAATCGACCACCCGGGACGACCGCGACATCCGGTCCGTCTCCGTCCATCGGAGCCACGGTCGTGTCGAAGACCACCGTCTGGGCGACGTTGGTGAGCACTGCTGCAGGCAGCGACAACGACCAGCCATAGGACCGGGCCTGCCGGGCTGGACCTGTCGCAGTGGACAACCTGACCGATGGCTTCTTCGCTTCGACCGGCAGTCGATCGCGTCCGCTCACCCTGAGCCGGTAGTCAGGGCGGCCGCCTTCATCGCTTTCGCTCAGCTCGCGTTCGAGGACCACGTCCCGGAGCACCTGAGGCTGGCTGTCCTCATTGCCGACGTCCCAGCCGAGGATACGCAGGAAGCGGTCGATGTACTCGCTTCGTGCCTCCAGCTCGGTGTAGGGCGAGTTTGACGCCTCAAGGTCCGCTGCGTGCCGCTGGTAGTCCGCGACGAAGATGGTCATCGCGAGACGGGCTTCTTGTTTCGTGAAACGGACGAACGGCACGGTCCAACCCTAGGGTTGGTGACCGACAGTTCTTTCCCGGGCGCGCCATGCGGCCCCGTTGTTCGCTCTTGTCGGTCCCGTGAGCGAAGATGGGCCGCATGGCGAAGTTTGCAGCGAAGGCGGCCCCCGAGGGCGACAAACTTCGAGGCGGCTACTACACCCCGCAGCCCATTGCCCGATTCGTTGCCGAGTGGGCTGCACAGGCCGGGCCGCGGATTCTGGAGCCGTCGTGTGGGGACGGAGCCATCCTGCAGGAGCTGGCCTCCGTGGTGTCGTCAGATGCTCTGACCGCTGTCGAACTGCTTCGGGTAGAGGCCGCCAAGGCATCGAAGCGGTCGGGCGTGAAGGTGCGGGTTTCGGACTTCTTCGGCTGGTTCACTCCCAAGCAACAGGGCACCTTCGATGCGGTGGCCGGGAACCCGCCATACATCCGATTCGGATCATGGGACGAGGCGTCGCGTGAGCCTGCTCTCGACCTGATGCGTCAACAAGGGATGCGTCCGACGAAGCTGACCAACGCCTGGGTCCCGTTCGTCGTAGCGTCAGTGCTGGCGGTGCGTCCTGGTGGTCGCGTGGCACTCGTACTTCCGGCTGAATTACTCCAGGTTGGCTACGCGGCTGCACTCCGCTCATATCTGGTGGACAACTGCTCGTCGGTGACCATCGTCTCGTTCCAGCGACTCGTCTTTCCGGGCATCCTGCAGGAGGTCGTCCTGCTGCTCGCCGAGCGCGGCCAAGGACCGGCCGAGATCCGTACCGTTGAGGTTTCCAACGCTTCGCACCTCGATGCGTTTCACTCGGCTGATGCCCCGGCTGCCCGGGCGCGTCTACATGAATCGGAGAAGTGGACCAAGTACTACCTCGATACGGACACCATCGCGCTCCTACGAAAGGTCCGCACCGACGGTCGGCTGCTTCCGATGGAGCGCTTTGCAGGAGTCGACGTCGGCGTCGTGACGGGTCGCAACTCCTTCTTCTGTCTCACGGCCAGCGAGGCTCGCGACAGGAAACTCACGCCATTCACCATGCCGCTCGTGTCACGGAGCATGCAGGTGCCGGCCCTGAGCTTCACCCCAGATGACCTTGAGAAGCAAGAGGTCACGGAGGCTCGAACTCGGCTGTTGGCAGTGTCGTCAGACGTCGACCCACGGCGCAAGAAGGCTCTCGCCAGTTACCTGTCCGAGGGTGAGGCTGACGGTGTCCCTGACGGCTACAAGTGCCGCATCCGGCGCAATTGGTGGGAGGTGCCCTCGACCTGGGTGCCGGATGGCTTCATGTTGCGTCAGATCAGCACACACCCCAGGCTCATGTCCAACTCGGCAGGGGCGACCAGCACAGACACTGTCCACCGGGTGCGAGTGGAGCCCGGCGTGGATATGGAGCGACTCGCCGCGGGCGCCTTCAACTCGGTGACGTTCGCGCTAGCTGAGATCCTTGGTCGCAGTTACGGCGGGGGAATCCTCGAACTTGAGCCAAGCGAGGCCGGCCACCTCCCGATGCCCGACCCAGCTCTGGTACCCGGCACTCTCCATCGCAAAGTGGATGAACTGGTGCGTGAGCGTCGCGTCGAGGACGCGCTTGACCTCGTTGACCGCGTGGTTCTGATGGAAACCCTCGGCTTCACGGAGGACGACGTCCTCACCCTCCGCGGCGCCTGGATGAAACTGCGTGACCGCCGCACAGGGCGTTCCAGGCGGAAGTAGTCCGGCGGCACCACAATTGTTCCCGTCGTCGTCGGAGGATGCCTCTAGATTCAGTCACATGCCCAGTGTCCGGATCAGCGCTGCCAGGTTTGCGAGCCTGCTCGCGAATCGGAACATGATGCCCGACACCGTCTTGCAGCGAGTTACCACCGTCGTGCGGCCACATGACCTCGTCGCCTCCGATCAGGAGATTGACTTTGCAGACCTTCTGAAACTGGACAAAGTGTTCTCGCATCCGTGGTCGTCGTTGCTCATCGATGAGCCGGAGGTGCTGCGACGCGGTAGCGACAACCGCACCTTCGTCAACCAGAGAGTCGATTTTTCGCCGCAGCTCATCGCGGAGCTGCGGCTTGCGGACCTCATGCTCGAATCAGCGGCTGAGTTGTTCCCGGGTGGCGGCTACGAGATCCCGTCCGTCTGAACCGCCCCGGGATGTCCGGAGAGCTGATTCGTTGGAAGGATCACTCTCATGGCACGACCGAGCGAGTACCCGACCGAGCTGCGTGAGCGCGCGGTGCGGATGGTGATCGAGTGCAGGCAGGACTACCCGCACGAGTCGGCCGCGATCAGGTCGGTGGCGTCCAAGCTGGGCATCACCTCGACGGAGTCGCTGCGCAAGTGGCTGCGTCAGGCTGAGATCGACGGCGGCATCGGGGCAGGCAAGACCAGCGAGGAGATCGCCGAGATCAGGGCATTGAAGAAGAAAGTCGCGGAGTTGCGCAGGGCGAACGAGATCCTGAAGAGCGCGTCGGCTTTCTTCACGGCGGAGCTCGACCGCCCCTACCGGTCCTGATCGACTACATCCAGACCCACCAGCAGGAGTTCGGGGTCGAGCCGATCTGCCGCGTCCTGAGCGACGCTGGCGTCAAGATCGCTCCGAGCACCTACTCCGAGGCCCGGAATCGGCGCCCGTCCAAACGCGCTGAACGCGATGGGCAGATCGTCGCGTTGATCGAGGCCGAGCACGAGCGGCAGAAGCTGACGCGCAGGTTCGGTGCTCGCAAGATGTGGCTCCACCTGCGCCGGCAGAGACACGACGTCGCCCGATGCACGATCGAGCGACTCTTCCGCGAGCAGGGCTGGGAAGGCGCCCGCAGGCGCAAGAAGTTCCGCGTCGCCGCCGGTGACGGGACCGATCGCCCGAACGATCTAGTCGACCGCCAGTTCTGGGCCTCGCGCCCGGACCAACTGTGGGTCGCTGACTTCACCTACGTCGCGACCTGGTCCGGGATGGTCTACGTCGCCTTCATCTTCGACGTCTTCTCCCGGCGCATCGTGGGCTGGCGGGCAGCGACCCAGATGACGACCGACCTCGTGCTCGACACCCTCGAGCACGCGATCTGGACCCGCTCGGTCGAGGGCGTGACAGACCTCGCCGGCCTGGTCCATCACACCGACGCAGGCTCTCAATACGTCAGCTTCGCCTTCACCGAACGCCTCATCGAGGCCGGCGTCGACGCCTCAGTCGGCTCCGTCGGAGACGCCTACGACAACGCCCTGGCCGAGTCCCAGATCGGCCTGTTCAAGACGGAGGTCATCCGCACCGAAGGCCCCTGGCGCGGCGTCGAGCACGTCGAGCTCGAGACCCTCAACTGGGTCACCTGGTTCAACCACGAGCGCCCCCACGAAGCCCTGGACGACCTCACGCCCGTCGCCGCCGAAGAACTTCACTACGCTGCAAGAAACGAGCTCACGCCAACCGGCTGAGCCAACAAACAAGGCCTCCGGAAACTCCGGGGCGGTTCAATCAACAACTCTTCGACGGTGTCCAAGACGTTCTCGAGGCCCACTCGAATCGGGGTGTTCATCACCAAGAGCACCATCACTACCTCAAAGGGTTGCTCTTCTGCTCGCGCTGCCACGACGCGGGCCGCACACGTCGGCTCATCTACACCGAAGCCAAAGGACGGAATGGAAACCTCTACCCCTTCTACGTATGCCGTGGCCGCCAACTCGATGGCTGCAACCTGCCGCACCTGCGCGCAGAGACCCTCGAGCGGAAGATCGAGGACCACTACTCGACGCTCAGCCTGACCCCAGCACACGCCGACCAGCTCAACACCGCCTTCCAGCAAGCAATCACCAACGAGCTGCAGCTCATACATGACCTCGCCGCCGAGCTTAGGAGGGAGCTGGCCAAGCTCGACGAGCAAGAGAACCGCCTCCTCGACGTCCTGAGCGACGGGGACTTCCCGCGAGAGAAGATTCGTGAACGACTCAGCACCATCACACGTCGGAGCGCCGCTGTCGCAGAACGACTCGCCAACAACCGGACTGAACTCGGCTCCGGCCTGGCTGCGCTCACCGACCTCATCGATTCCATGACGAGCCTGCAGGACTTCTATCGCTGGGCGACAAACGACGCCAGGCAGAGGATCAACCAGTCCCTCCTCGATACCGCCTTCGTCGACGAAACCTCGACCGTCATCAGGACGCAGGGCACAGCAGCTCTTGAACTCCTTCGAGACGTCGAGGGGGCCGTCCAGCCCGACACCACCTCGGTTCAGGCGATCCTGGACCGCCCAACCCGCCACGCACCCGAAGACGACGAAACCCCCGGCCAAAAAATGGCCGGGGGTTCGAAGACTCACCTTCTGGTGGAGCTGCCGGGATCCCTCCGACAGCCGCTCCGCGGCACAGGGTGGGGCCCACTCGATTCACAGTGTCTAATTCACCCATGAACGAGGACCCCGCACAGACGACGAGGACCCCGCACCTTCACTAGAAGGTATGGGGTCCTCGTGCATGGGTGGAGCTGCCGGGAATCGAACCCGGGTCCTCTGGCGCTGAGTCAGGACTTCTCCGGGTGCAGTGCGTCATGTCGCTTTTCTCAGCCCCGGTGCTCGGACGAACACGTCACCGACAGGCTCAGTCACGAAAAAGTCCCGACCGCGTCACGTGACGCTACGCGGCCAGCAAGTCCCCTAGATGAGACAGACGATCCGGGACGGGGACGCTCCCGGGTCTGCCCTTCACCAGTCGCTGTCAGGCAGCGAGAGCGAAGTCAGTGCGCTTGGAATCGGCACTTATGGGTTGCGACGAACGTTAAAGAGATGACGTCGCGTTCTCTACCCGCTTCTCCTGAGTCGAACGACCAAAGTCGAAACCGATCAGCCCCTCTTGAGTTGTCAACCACGCCCACCCTCGCGGGCACGGCGTCTCACCACTGTACAACCCACGGCCCCCGTCGAAGATTCCCGACGCCCGACGTCGGTGGCCAGGCACCCGCAGCAGCGCCGCTCAGGATGCCCAGCCACCGACACGCCGTCCCAGCGGCGCTGAGGTTGCCCAGCCACCGATGGAGGGCGGGACGGTCAGCCGAACACCGACTGCGCCCACTCCGGGTGGTCGATGAACGGGTTGCGGTTGCCCTGGTACTGGGAGTCGATGATGTCGTTGCGACGCTGCTCGGCCGCCGACGGCGGGTCCTGCGCGTGCCACTGCAGCAGCACCGAGATCTTCCCCAGGTACGGCGTGCTGCCGTTGACCTGGTTGTTGGCCTCCAGGTCGGCGAAGCCGTCGCCGCCCTCGTAGCGCACCGCCATGTACATGACCATCCGCGCGACGTCGCCCTTCACCGCGTTCGGCGGCTCGAAGGAGTCACCGTCGGTCAGGCAGGACGAGCAGTTGCTCACCGTCGACCCGCCGGTGTCGAAGTCCTTGTTGCTGCGCGTGCCGTTGACCTGCACGTCCTCCGGTCGCAGGTGGTGCAGGTCGGTGCCCGGCCCGGCGGAGGTGCCGAAGTTGCCGTGCGACTGCGGCCACACGTGCTCGCGGTTCCACTGGCCGGTGTTGCCGCCGTTCGCGGACTTCGCGCGCGAGACCTGCGAGTAGAACAGCCGCACGTTGCTGCTGTTGTTCGGGTCCTGGTCGGTCACCTTGAGCGCCTCCCAGACGGCGGAGTAGGAGATCGTCCGCTGCACCGAGATGATGTCGTGCAGCTCGTCCTTCAACGCCTCCCCGCTGAGCCCCTGGGCGCTGTCGTAGTAGCCGTCCCGCGGTGCGGCGTCCGCGGCGCGCGGCACCACGGTCAGGACGAGCGTGAGCATGATGGTCAGGCCGGCGTACCGGGTCGTGCGCCGGCTCGTGGCCGCGCACCCCCGTCCGGCTCCCCCGAGTCGGTTCATGGGCACACCCCACACCATCGGCGACACGACGCGCCAGAGGGCGCGCCGGAGTTCACCGGATGGTCACACAAGCCGTCACGGCGTGGCCGGGGCCTGCTCCGGGTCGGCCGAGCGTCCGTGCACGAGGGCGGCCGCACACGCCGCCGCGACGACCAGCAGCCCGACGCACATCAGCGTGCCGGTCCGGAACCCCGGCCCGAACACGTCCGGCGACGCGAAGTCGGCGCCGGCGATGCCGGCCAGCGGCGGGATCGCCGCCACCGCGAGCAGGCCGGCCGTGCGCGAGACCGCGTTGTTGATGCCCGACGCGATCCCGGCCTGCTCGTCCGGTGCCGCTGCGAGGACGGCGGTCGTCAGCGGCGCCACGAGGAGCGTGATCCCCAGACCCAGCAGCGTCGCGCCCGGCAGCACGTCGACCCAGAAGCTCGCGTCGGCGCCGACCCGCAGGAGCAGCAGCAGCCCGGCCGCCGACACGAGCGGCCCGACGGTCATCGGGATCCGCGGTCCGAGCCGCTGGCCGAGCGCGCCTGCCCGCGACGACAGCAGCAGCATGAGCACCGTCAGCGGCAGCGTCGCGAGACCCGCCTCGAGCGGCGTGTAGCCGGCCACGTACTGCAGCTGCAGCACCAGCAGGAACATCGTGCCGCTCAACGCCGCGTAGATCGCGAACGTGCAGATGTTGGCGGCCGTGAAGACCCGGTCGGCGAACAGCGACAGCGGGACGAGCGCGTGCGGCGAGCGCGCCTGGTGCACGACGAACGCCACGAGCAGCACCACGCCGAACAGCGCCGGCCACCAGGTCTGCTCGACCAGCCCGTAGGTGAGGAACGCGAGCGTGCCCACGGTGAGTGCAGCCCCCTCGACGTCGAGCCGGGTCTGCGCGCCCCGTGACTCCGGCACGTGCCGCACCGTCACCCACACCACCGCCACGGCGAGCGGCACGTTGATCCAGAACACCGAGCGCCAGCCGACCGCGTCGACGAGCGTGCCGCCGACGAGCGGGCCCAGCGCGGTCGTGACGCCCGCCAGGCCCGACCACAGCCCGATCGCCCGACCGCGGTCCTCCGGACGGATCGACGCCGAGATGATCGCCAGGCTCCCCGGCGTCAGCAGCGCTCCCCCGACCCCCTGCAACCCGCGCGCCGCCACCAGGACCTCGATCGTGGGGGCCACCGCGCAGAGCACCGACGCCGTGCCGAACCAGACGACCCCGATCACGAACATCCGTCGTCGGCCGTAGCGGTCGCCCAGGGACCCGCCCACGAGGATGAGCGCGGCGAGCGCGAGCGTGTAGGCGTTGACGGTCCACTGCAGCCCGGCGACACCGGCCTGCAGGTCGTCGTCGACCGCCGGCAGCGCCAGGGTGACGATCGACCCGTCGAGGAACGCCATGCCCGTGCCCAGCACCATCGCCGCCACGAGCCAGCGACCCGCCGCGGAGTCGAGCCTCACGACTCCCGCCCGAACAGCGCGGCCCCGTTGTGCCACAGCACCCGGCGCAGCCAGTCGTCGCCGAGGTCGAGCCGCTGCAGCACCTCCACCTGGTGCGCGTAGGCGTAGGGGATGTTCGGGTAGTCGGTGCCGAACAGCACGCGGTCGCCGAGGTCTGCCAGACGGGGTCGTAGCGCCGTCGCGAGCTCGTGCGAGCCCTCCCAGAAGTCGACGAGCACCATGGTGGTGTCGAGGCGGACCTCGGCGAAGCGGTCGGCGAGGTCGAGGAACGCCTCGTACTCCGGCATCCCGAGGTGGGCGACCACGATCCGCAGCCCCGGGAAGCGCTCGAGCACACGCGCGACGCCGTCCGGACCAGTGTGCGTGCCGGGCGCCGGACCCGACCCGGCGTGCAGCACGACAGGCGTGCCGCTCTCGGCGAGCGTGCCCCACACCGGGTCGAGCAGCGGGTCGTCGGCAGCGAAGTCGCCCACCTGCAGGTGCGCCTTGAACACCTCAACCCCCGACGCCACCAGCGCCGGCACGTAGGTCGCGGCCTCCGGCTCGGGGTAGAACGTCGCCGAGCGCAGCGCCTCGGGCACGCGTCGGGCGAAGTCGAGCGTCCAGTCGTTCATGAACGTCGCGACGCCAGGGCGGTGGGCGTACGAGAGCGCCGAGAAGTGCCGGACGCCCATGTCGCGCAGGTGCGCGACGCGTTCTTCGTCGCTGCCGCGGTACGTGATCGGCCAGGGACGGCCCAGCAGCGGGCCAGCGGAGTCGAAGTAGGTCCAGACCTTCGCCAGCACCTTCGGGTGCATGAAGTGCACGTGCACGTCGAACAGTCCGGGAAGGTCGAGCGACGCCGTGAGCGACGGCAGGTCGGCGTCGGCCAGCCCGGGGCGGTCGGCGTCCGCCGAGGTCATCTAGCGGATGCCCTTGATCTTGCGACCGATCTCGCGCTGCGCGTCGGCCTTGGCCTGGCGCTCGGCGATGGCGTGCCGCTTGTCGTACTGCTTCTTGCCGCGGGCGAGCGCGATCTCGACCTTCGCGCGACCGTCCTTGAAGTACAGCGCGAGCGGCACGATCGTCAGGCCCTTGGCCTGGATGCGCTGCTCGATCTTGTCGATCTCCTGGCGGTTCAGCAGCATCTTGCGACGCCGCCGCGTCTCGTGGTTCGTCCACGTGCCCTGGCTGTACTCGGGGATGTGCACCTGAATCAGCCAGGCCTCGCCGTTCGCGATCTCGCCGAAGCCGTCGACCAGGGACGCCCGACCGGCACGCAACGACTTCACCTCGGTGCCCGTGAGGACCAGGCCGGCCTCGTAGGTGTCCTCGATGTGGTAGTCGTGGCGCGCCTTCTTGTTCTGCGCGATGAGCTTGCGCCCGGTCTCCTTGGCCACCGATCCATCCTAGTGCGTCGAGCCACGCGGGCCCGGGCCGGACCGGCCGGTCGCGGCCGTCTCGTCAGAGCCAGCCCATCGGGTTCACGGTGACGCCGTTGGCGATGACCATGAAGTGCAGGTGGCAGCCGGTGGAGTAGCCCGTGCTGCCGACGTAGCCGATCACCTCGCCGCGCGAGACCCGGGCGCCGGCGCTGCGGGCGAACCCGGACAGGTGGTTGTACGTCGTCACGATGCTCTGGCCGCGCTTGATCCCGTTCGCGAGGATGACGCGGTTGCCGTAGCCAGCGTTGTAGTACTGCTGGATGATCGTGCCGCTCGCGGCGGCGTGGATCGGGGTACCGCAGCCGACGCCGAAGTCGGTGCCGTCGTGCAGCTTGTACACGCCGGTGACGGGGTGCACGCGCATGCCGTAGGGCGACGTGATCGGGCCGTTGACGGGGTAGGACAGCGCACCGTTGTCGTCGCCGCCGGAGAGGCCGCCGTTGTTGCCGCTGCCCCCACGACCGGCGCGCTCGCGGGCGCGCTGGCGCTCCAGCTCGCGACGGGCGAGCTCGGCGAGCTCGTTGTTGAGGCGGTTCCGCTCGGCCTCGTAGGCGGCGAGCAGACGCTCGTCCTCGACCTTCGCGGCGCGCGCCTTGCCGCTGGCGTCGGCGCGGGCGTCGACGAGCTTGCCGACCTCGGCGGTCTGCGCCTCGGCGGCGGCCTCGAGCTCGGTCATCTTCTGCAGGTTGGCGGCGGCGGCCTGGCGGGCCACGGCGACCTGGTCGCGCAGCTTCTCGACCTTGTCGCGGTTGAGGCGCAGGATGACCTTGGCGGCCGCGAGCTTCTGCATGCGCGAGACCTGCGCGTCGCCGACGGAGGCGTTGAGGCTCATCCGGTCGGTGAACGTCGAGGGGCTCTCGCCGCCGAGCAGCTCACCGAACGCCTTCATCCCGCGGTCGCCCTCCTGCACGGTCTGGACGGTGAACGCCTTCACCTCGTCCTCGGACGCCTTGAGCCGCCGCTCCCCCTTCTTCAGGTCGGCGACGGCCTTGTCGAGGGCGGCCTGGCTGCGGTCGAGCTCGGCCTGCATGCGGGCGTCCTCGGCCTGCGACACGGCCAGCTGGCCGCGGGTTCTGCCGAGCGTCGCACGCGCCGACGAGAGCTTGGCCTGCGCGGCGTCGAGCGCCTTCGCGGCCTTCGCGTAGGCGGCGCTGGAGGAGTCGAGCGACTTCTGGGCGCCGTCGATCTTGCCGTTGACCCCCTGGCGCTGACGCTGGAGGTCGTCCTTCTTGTCGGCCAGGACCGGGTTGGTCAGCCCGACCACGAGCGCGCAGGTCGCGAGGAGCGCGAGCACGCCCCGCCCCGCGTGACGACGCGTGGCGGTTCGATGCGGACGGGACGACGTGCGGTGGGACATGGGACCTCGGCCTTGGGGAAGGAGAACTGCGAGGCGACCCGCCGCGAGGCGGGTGGTGCAGGTGTTACTGGTGTGACTCTAAGCCATCACGGTCACACGTCAAGGTACTTGCGGGTCATCACGAGTGTCGGGACGAGCGCGAGGAGCATGGCGAGGACGGTCGTGTAGCCCATGACGGCAGCCGCCTCCTGCCACCTAATCCAGGTGGTCAGCTCCCCCAGCTGCGTGCGCAGGTAGCCGTAGACGACGAACGACATGAACGCGGCCAGGCCTCCTGCCGCCAATGCCGCCGACACCAGCGCCGCGAGCAGCGACTCGAGCACGAACGGCAGCTGGATGTGCCAGCTGGAGGCGCCGACCAGACGCATGATGCCGATCTCGCGACGCCGGGCGTAGGCCGTCATGCGGATGGTGTTCGACACCTGCAGGATCGCCGCGACGATGAGCAGCAGCGACGTGGCCAGCGCGGCCCACCGCATCTTGTCGAGGATCTCGAACAGCGGTCCGAGCAGCTTCTTCAGCGACTGCACGTTGCCGACGCCGTCCATGCCCGAGACCTGGCTGACGAGACCGTCGAACTGCTGCGGATCCTTCAGGGTGACGAAGTAGGACTCGGGGAAGTCCGACGGCTCGACGGTGTCGAGCTGGGCCTTGCCGGAGTCGGTCTGGCCGAGCAGCTCACGGGCCTTGTCGTAGTTCTCCTGCGGGCTGCGGACGTCGTAGGACTTGACCTCGGGGTTCGTCGACAGCGCCTCACGGACGGCTGCGGTCTGGTCCTTCGTCGCGGCACCGCCGACGCACGTGGGCGCCGTGGAGTTGTCGGTGCACAGGTTGACCTGCACCTGCAGCCGGTCGCCGTAGAACTGCTCGGTGCGGTCGGCCTGGCTCTGCAGCAGCAGGCCGAGCGCCGCCAGCAGCAGCGAGACGGTCATCGTGACGACCAACGAGATGGTCATGGACGTGTTGCGGGACAGGCTCGCGCGGAGCTCGCTCAGGATGGTGCGCACAGGATCGCCTCAGGACTGGTAGCCGTAGATGCCGCGGGCCTCGTCGCGCACGACGCGCCCCTCGTCGAGCTCGATGACGCGCTTGCGCATCTGGTCGACGATCGAGGAGTCGTGGGTGGCCATGACGACGGTGGTGTCGGTGCGGTTGATGCGGTCGAGCAGCTTCATGATGCCGACGCTGGTGGTGGGGTCGAGGTTGCCGGTGGGCTCGTCGGCGATGAGGATCATCGGCCGGTTGACGAACGCGCGGGCGATGGCGACGCGCTGCTGCTCGCCGCCGGACAGCTCGTCGGGCATGCGGTGGCCCTTGCCCTCCAGCCCCACCATCTCGAGCGTCTCGGGCACCAGCTGGTCGATCTCGGAGCGCGAGCGGCCGATGACCTGCAGCGCGAACGCGACGTTCTCGTGGACGGTCTTGTTGGGCAGGAGGCGGAAGTCCTGGAAGACCGTGCCCACCTGGCGGCGCAGCTTCGGCACCTTCCAGGACGAGAGCTTGTTGATCTCCTTGCCGGCCACGTGCACGCGCCCTGACGTCGGCCGCGCCTCGCGCAGGACGAGACGCAGGAACGTCGACTTGCCCGACCCCGAGGATCCGACGAGGAAGACGAACTCCCCCTTCTCGATCTCCAGGTCGACGGCGTCCAGCGCAGGACGCTTCTGGCCCGGGTAGGTCTTGGTGACCTTGTCGAAGCGAATCACCCGACGAGTCTAGGCACGCGGGTCCACGTCCCCGTGCAGACTCGCCCGCGCTCGGTAGCGTGACGGCATGCTCCCCCGCCTGCCCGACCCGCGCCGTCTGCCGGACCTGGTCGAGGCGGCCGCCTCGCTGCTGCCGCGGGCCGTGGGACTGCTCGACTCGGCCGAGGACCTGGTGCGCCGCGCGCACCGGCTGGTCGACGACATCGACGCCACCCGCAAGGCGGCGGACGCCGTCGTCGTGCGCACCGCGGGCACGGTGGCCAGCGTCGAGCCGACCCTCGCGCGGGCGCAGGGCCTGCTCGACACGTTCGGACCGATCCTCGACGACCTCGGTCCGTCGATCGAGCGGCTGGCCCCCACGCTGCAGCGCATCTCCGAGACCACGTCGCCCGACGAGATCGAGGCGCTGGTGGGCCTCATCGACCACCTGCCGATGCTCGTGGAGAAGCTCGAGACCGACATCGTCCCGATCCTGGAGGACATGAAGAACGTCGGACCCGACATCCACGCGCTCCTCGACACCGCGACGGACCTCGCGGGCATGCTCGAGAAGGTGCCCGGCCTGAACCGACGTCGCAGCAAGACTCGACCCGACTGACGCGCTGCGCTGGAAGGTGGAGGGTCTCGACGAGCTCGACGCCCGCCGCAGCCTCACACCCACCGGCCTGAGCCTGCTCGGGCTGGTGCACCACACAGCCGTGTGCGCGTGCGAGTACTTCGGGGTGGTGTTCGACCGTCCGTTCCCCGAGCCGACGCCCGACGTCGACGCCGACCCCCACGCCGACTTCGTGGTGCCGGCCGAGGTCAGCCTCGCGGAGGCGCTCGGCTACGTGGACCGCGCGTGGGCGCACGCCGACGCGACGATCGACGCGCTCGACCTCGACGCGACCGGGGTCGTGCCATGGTGGACCGCCCCGCGCGACGTGGTGACGCTGCGGCGCGTGCTGGTGCACATGGTCGCCGAGGCGCACCGACACGCCGGTCACGCCGACGTGCTCCGCGAGCGCCTCGACGGTCTGGCCGGGCTGCGGCCCGACGCCACGAACCTGCCCGACGACGTCACCTGGCACCATCACGTGGCGCGCGTCGACCGTACGGCACGCGAGGCCGCCGAACGATCCGCCTGAGGCGCGAGACCTCCTGGACCGCGGGGCGTCACGACGCACCCGCCGGGGGACGAGAAGGTAGGTATGCCTTACCTTGATCGCCATGGTCGATCCCTCCGCCCCGCAGCTGCGCGGCACCGGCGTCGTCGCCGGGTACCGACGCGCGACGGTGGTGCACGGCGTCGACGTGACGTTGCGCGCCGGGTGCGTCACCGCCCTGATCGGCCCGAACGGGTCCGGCAAGTCGACGCTGCTGCGTTCCCTGGCACATCTGCACACCCCCGCAGCGGGTCATGTCGAGCTCGGTGACGGCACCCGCCTCGCCGACCTCTCCGGCCGCGAGGTGGCGCAGCGACTGACGCTGCTGTCCCAGTCGCGCAGCGTGCCCGGCGGCGTGTCGGTGCGCGAGGTCGTCGAGTACGGCCGGCACCCGCACCGCGGACGCTGGGGTGCGGGCGACCCCGACGGACCCGCCGTCGTGGAGCGCGTGATGGCCCTGTGCGGCGTCGACGAGCTCGCCGACCGCGCCGTCGACACCCTCTCCGGCGGACAGCTGCAGCGCGTCTGGCTCGCCAGCTGCCTCGCCCAGGACACACCGGTGCTCCTGCTCGATGAACCCACCACGTTCCTCGACCTGCGCTACCAGGTCGAGCTGCTCGACACCGTGCGTGACCTGGCCGACCAGCACGGCATCGCGGTCGGCATCGTCCTGCACGACCTCGACCAGGCCGCCGCCATCGCCGACGAGGTCGTGCTGCTCGTCGACGGTCGCGTCGCCGCCTCCGGCCCCCCGGCCGAGGTGCTCACCGCCGAGCGGCTCACCACCGCCTACGGCATCCGGGTCGACGTCCACGTCGACCCGTCCACCGGCCACGTCCGCACCCGCGCCGTCGCCCGCCACCACTCCCGCACCCTCACCCCCCAGGAGATCCCGTGACGTCCATCCGCCTGCCCCTCGTGGCAGCCACTGCGATCCTCGCTACCGCCCTCGCCGCCTGCGGCACCACCGAGGAGGCGTCCGACGGCTCTTCGGAGTCGACCGGCGCGACCATCACCCTCACCGACTCGCGCGGCAAGGAGATCACCCTCGACGGTCCGGCCAAGCGCGTCGCCGCGACCGAGTGGAACGCCGCCGAGTACCTCGTCTCCCTCGGCGTCGAGCCGGTCGGCGTCGCCGACGTGAAGGGCTTCGAGACCTGGGACAGCGCCGTGGAGCTGCCCGAGGACGTCACCGACATCGGCACGCGCGGCGAGCCGAGCCTCGACACGCTCGCGTCGCTCGACCTCGACGCGCTGATCGTCACCGACGGCCTCACCGGCGACGCCGTGAAGCAGATCGAGAAGACGATCCCCGTCATCGTGCTGCCCGGCGGCAAGGCCGGCGAGCAGATCGACCAGATGTTCGCCAACGTCGACCTCGTCGCGAAGGCCACCGGCACCGAGGACGAGGCCAAGAAGCTCCGCGAGGACTTCGACGACAAGCTCGCCGAGACCAAGGAGGCCGTGGCCGACTCCGACCTCGCCGGCACCACCGTCGCGCTCGCCGACGCCTACGAGAACGGTGGCTCGGTGACGGTCCGCCCGTACACGCCGACGTCGCAGCTCGGCACCATCGTGGGCGAGCTCGGCCTCAAGAACGCGTGGGCCGACGTGCAGGGGCTGGAGCCCGACGCCGCCTACGGCCTCGCGCAGACCGACGTCGAGGGTCTCACGAAGCTGCCCGACGACGTGCGCTTCTGGTACTTCTCCAACGACACCGAGACCGACCCCTTCCGCGTCACGCTGAAGGACAACACGGTCTGGACGTCGCTGCCGTTCGTCGAGGGCGGCGACGTCACCCGTCTGCCCGACCGCATCTGGATGTTCGGCGGACCGGCCTCGATGGACCAGTTCCTCGACGCCGTGCAGGACCTGGCCGGCTGACCCCCGCCCACATGACCCTCACCACCGAGCGTCCCGGCGTCGAGGAGCAGGGCTCCTCGGCGCCGGTGGCGGCACCGATGTCCGCGGTGCGGCTCACCGCCGTCAGCGCGACGCTGCTGCTCCTCATCGCCCTCGTGGCGGCGGTGCACGTGGTGCAGGGCACAGCCGCCGTGGGCCCGGCCGAGCTGTGGGGCTGGCTGACCGGGTCGACCGACGGCCAGGCCGCCGCCGTGGTCGTCGAGTCGCGGCTTCCTCGGCTCGCGGCGGGTGTCGTCGTCGGGCTGAGCCTCGGCGTGGCCGGAGCGGTCATGCAGTCCGTGGCCCGCAACGTGCTGGCCTCACCCGACACCCTCGCGGTGAACTCCGGGGCGTTCCTCGCGGTCACCGTGGGCGCGACCGTCGGCCTGCCGTCGGCGCTCGGCGGCGACCTCGTGCTCGCGTTCGTCGGCGGGCTGCTCGCCGCGCTGCTCGTGTTCGCGCTGGCCGGCACCGAGTACGGCACGGTGCGCCTGGTGCTCGCCGGCACCGTCATCTCGATGGGCCTCGCGTCGATCTCGACGATGCTCATCATCCTCAACCCGATCGAGGGCGTCGGGCTCCAGGCGTGGGAGGCCGGAACCCTCACGCAGAACGGCCTCAGCACGGTGCGCCTGATGACGCCGCTCGTGGCCGTCGTGCTGGCGCTGGTGCTGCTGCACGCGCGGCGACTCGACCTCATGGCCCTCGGCGACGACGAGGCGCGCTCCCTCGGCGTGCCGGTGCGGCGCACCCAGCTGACGGTGCTGCTGCTCGCCGTGCTGCTGTCCGCGGTGGCCGTGACCCTCGTCGGCCCGATCGGGTTCGTGGGTCTCGTGGCACCCGCGCTGGTGCGCCTCGGCACGTCCCGCGTCGCCGGTCTGCACCGCCACCGGGCCCTCGTCCCGCTCTCGGGGCTCACTGGTGTGCTCGTGGTGCTCGGCGCCGACGTGGCAGTGCGTGCCGTGATGGGCTCTCAGCGGGCCGTACAGGTGCCCACCGGCGTGGCGACGACGCTGCTCGGTGCCGCCGTGCTGCTGGGCTTCGCACTGCGGCTGCGCGCCTCGCGACTCGACGAGGGCGGCAACGCGCTCGACGTCCGCGGTCTCGGCGTGCGCCGCCCGCTGCTGCTCGTCGGCGCGCTGGTCGTGATGCTGGCCGTGGTCGCCGGTGCGTCGATGCTCGTCGGCGACCGGATGTTCCTCGTGGGCGACCTGATCAACTGGCTTGCCGGGCGCGGCGGCCCGGTGACGTCGAGCGTCATGGACGCCCGCGCACCGCGCGTGCTGGCCGCTGCCCTCGCCGGGGTCGCGCTCGCCGTGTCCGGCGCGATCATCCAGGGCGTCACCCGCAACCCCCTCGCCGACCCGACGCTGCTCGGGGTCTCCGGCGGCGCCTCCGTCGGCGCCGTGCTGGTGGTCACCGCTGCGCCGGCGGCGAGCTACTGGGCCATCTCCGGCGCCAGCGCCGTCGGTGCGGTCGTGGCGGCGACGCTCGTGTTCGGACTCGCTGCGCGCAGCGGGTTCGCGACCGACCGGCTGGTGCTGCTCGGCGTGGGGGTGGCGTATGGAGCGATCGCCCTGGTGACCGTGCTCATCGTCGCGACCGACCCGTTCAACGCTTCCAAGGCCCTCACCTGGCTGTCGGGCTCCACCTACGGCCGGGCGTACGAGCACCTCGTGCCGCTCGTCGTCGCCTGCGCCGTGCTGCTGCCGGTGTGCGTCGCCGGCGCACGGCGCCTCGACCTGCTCTCCGTCGACGAGGACACGCCGCGCGTGCTGGGCGTCGACCCCGCCCGCTCCCGCCTGCTGCTGCTCGGCTGCGGCACGCTGCTCGCCGCCGCGGCGGTCTCGGTGATCGGCGTGGTCGGGTTCGTCGGGCTGGTGGCACCGCACGCGGCCCGCGCCCTCGTGGGCCGGCGGCACCGCCTGGTGCTGCCGGTCGCGGCCCTGCTCGGTGCCGTGCTGCTGAGCCTGTCAGACCTGCTGGGACGCACGGTCATCGCCCCGACGCAGCTGTCGGCCAGCCTGCTCACGGCCGCCATCGGCACGCCGTACTTCCTGTACCTGCTGCACCGCTCGCGCCGCAGCGGATGAACCGGCCTGGCCGACCCGTCAGGGTCGGTCAGGCGGTGGCCTCGGCCTCCTGGCCGCGGCGCCAGCGGATGCCCGCCTCGATGAAGTCGTCGATCTCGCCGTCGAGCACGGCCTGGGTCTGGCCCGTCTCGTGCTCGGTGCGCAGGTCCTTGACCATCTGGTACGGGTTGAGCACGTAGTTGCGCATCTGGTCGCCCCACGTGGCCTGCACGTCGCCGCGCAGCGAGTCGAGGTGGGCGCGCTCCTCGGCCTTCTTGAGGGCGAGCAGCTTGGCCTTGAGGATCACCATGGCGCTGGCCTTGTTCTGCAGCTGGCTCTTCTCGTTCTGGCAGCTGACCACGACGCCCGTCGGGATGTGCGTCAGTCGCACGGCGGAGTCGGTCGTGTTGACGCTCTGGCCGCCGGGACCCGACGAGCGGTACACGTCGACGCGGATCTCCTCGTCGGGCACGTCGATCTCGTCGGTCTGCTCCAGCACGGGCACGACCTCGATCGCCGCGAACGACGTCTGGCGCCGGCCCTGGTTGTCGAACGGGGAGATGCGCACGAGGCGGTGGGTACCCGACTCCACCGACAGCGTGCCGTAGGCGTAGGGCGCCTTGACGGCAAACGTCGTCGACTTGATGCCGGCCTCCTCGGCGTAGGAGGTGTCGTAGACCTCCACTGGGTAGCCGTGGCGCTCGGCCCAGCGCGTGTACATGCGCTGCAGCATCATCGCGAAGTCGGCCGCGTCGACGCCGCCGGCACCGGAGCGGATGGTCACGAGGGCCTCGCGCTCGTCGTACTCGCCCGACAGCAGCGTGCGGACCTCGAGCGACTCGACGGCCTGCTGCAGCTTGGTCAGCTCGGACTCCGCCTCGGCGAGGGAGTCGGCGTCGCCCTCCTCCTGTGCGAGCTCGACGAGGACCTCGAGGTCCTCGATCCGGCCGCGCAGCCCCTGCACGCGCTCCAGCTGCGCCTGCAGCGTCGACAGACGACCGGTGACGCGCTGCGCGTTCGCCTGATCGTCCCAGAGGTCCGGCGCGCCGACCTGCTCCTGGAGCTCGTCGATCTCGCGCTGCATCGCGTCGAGGTCGAGCACCTTCTCGATGGAGGTCAGGGTCGCGCCGAGCTCCTTGATCTGCTCGGGGAAGTCGGTGGCCACCTGTCGAGGTTACCGGCCCTGTGGTGGGATCGAGACCGTGGCGTGCCTGTTCTGCAAGATCGTCGCCGGCGACGAGCCGGCCGAGGTGGTGCTGGAGGACGAGCACGTGCTCGGCTTCCTCGACGTGCGGCCCGTGTTCAAGGGGCACACGCTGCTCGTGCCGCGCGAGCACGTGGACACCCTGCTCGAGCTGCCGGAGCCGATGACCGTGCCGCTGTTCGCGGCGGCCCGCCGGGCTGCCGCCGCGATGTCGAGCGAGCTGGGCGCGCAGGGCACGTTCGTGGCGATGAACAACGTGGTCTCCCAGAGCGTGCCGCACCTGCACGTGCACGTCGTGCCGCGCACGAAGGGCGACGGCCTGCGCGGCTTCTTCTGGCCGCGCACCCGCTACGCCGACGGCGAGGCGCGCGAGTACCGCGACCGCCTGCGTCACGCGCTCGTCGACTGATCGTCACCGCCGGGGGCTTGCGTCACGACGCCGACTCGGGTTGGCATGGGACCCATGAACACATCGGGGAACCAGAAAGCACCTGTCCTGCGACGGCTCGTCGTCCTCCTGACCGGCGCCCTGCTCGGGCTCGGCAGCGTGGTCGGCGTCGCGTCGTCCGCCTCGGCCGTGACCCAGGCGCAGGCCGAGTCGGCCTTCCGCTCCGCCGGCATCACGTGGTCGTCGTCGGGAGGCTGCACCACCCGCAGCAACCCGTCGTGCACGTCGTTCGAGGGCCTGCGCCAGACCAGCGTCGACGGTGCACGCACGCTCAAGTCGGCCAGCGGCTGCGCGCTCAACATCACGGGCGGCACCGAGGTCGGCCACGCGTCCGGGACGTACTCGCACTACAACGGCTACAAGCTCGACTTCAGCCTGTCGAGCTGCCTCACGTCGTACGTGACGAACACGTTCACGTACGTCGGCACCCGCAGCGACGGCGCGCAGCTGTACCGCTCCGCCTCGGGCAACGAGTACGCGAAGGAAGGCAGCCACTGGGACGTCACCTTCTTCACCTGCGGCGGCTGCTGACGTCGCACCGACCCGTCCACCTCACGACGACGCCCACCCCGAGGTCGGGGTGGGCGTCGTCGTGTCTGCGTCGGTCGGTCGCCGGGGCCCGGTCGACGAGCTCAGTCGTTCGAGACGCCGAACCCGGCGACGGCGACGCGCGTGGCGTCGGCGACGAGGTCGTCGTCGGCCTCGGCGTCCTGGTCGTCCTTGGACGACATGATGGCGATGACGATCGGGGCGCCCTCCGCGCGGCGCAGGATCGCGATGTCGTTGCGGGTGCCGTACTTGGCCGCCCCGGTCTTGTCGGCGACCTCCCACGTGTCGGGGACGCCCGCGCGGATGAGGTCGTCGCCGGTGGTGTTGCGCACCATGAGGTCGGTGAGGAAGGCGCGCGCGTAGCCGTCGTTCACGTCCTTCTCGCCGTCGGCCGCCGGGAGCGTGAGCCGGCGCAGGTCGGTGGCGAGCGCCTCGGGCGTGGTGGTGTCGCGGTCGTCGCCGGGCGTGGCCTCGTTGAGGTCGGGCTCGATGCGCGACACCTTCGTCGTGCGGTCGCCGATCTCGCGCAGCACGCCCTGCAGCTCCTCAGGACCGCCGAGCAGGTCGAACAGCAGGTTGCCGGCGGTGTTGTCGCTGTACCGGACGGCCGCGTCGGCGACCTCGCGCACGGTGAGCTCGGTCTGCCCGGCCTCGAGCGCCTTCTCGACCTGCGGGGAGAAGTCGACGAGGTCGTCCTCGCTGATCTGCACGGTCTGGTCGAGCACGGAGCGGGGCTTCTCGTGCATGAGCGCGCCGACCGCGATCGCCTTGATCGTCGACGCGTACGCGAACCGCTCCCCCGCCCGGTGCTCCACGACCTGGCCGGTGCCGGTGTCGATCGCGTAGACGCCGAGCCGCGCGTCGTACTCCTGCTCCAGGTCGGCGAAGTCGGCCGAGAAGGTGGGCGACGCGGTGGGCGTGGAGGTGGCGCCGGGGTCGGCGCTGCTCCCTCCGCCGGTGCACCCGGCGAGCAGCAGGGCGGTGGCGACCACGGGCAGCAGCAGGCGACGCATGGCCCCTATTCGACCATCCCCGTCCACACGGAGGTGTCTGGGTGGCCCGCGGCGGGTACGCCTCCGGCCACCACGACGTGCGGCACCGCGCGTCGGGACCCACGAGGAGCCGCCATGTTCACCCACCAGAAGCCGTTGCAGTTCACGGCCCGCCCCGACGCACCCGATCCCGCGTTCGCCCGCCGCTTCCAGGAGGTGCTGGGCGGCAAGTGGGGCGAGATGACCGTCGCCATGCAGTACCTCTACCAGGGCTGGAACTGTCGGCTGCCCGGCAAGTACAAGGACATGCTGATGTCGATCGGCACCGAGGAGCTGAGCCACGTCGAGATGATCACGACGATGATCGACCAGCTGCTCGACAAGGCGCCGCCGATGGCGCCGGACGACACGACGGGCTCGACGCAGGCGAGCGAGTTCGGGCAGCAGAACCCGCAGCAGACGATCGTCAACGGCGGCGGCGCCTACCCGCACGACAGCAACGGCGTGCCGTGGTCGGGTGCGTTCGTCACGGCGAGCGGCAACCTGATGGCCGACTTCCACCTGAACGTGACGGCCGAGATGCAGGGTCGCCTGCAGGTGGCGCGCCTGTTCCACATGACCGACGACCAGGGCGTGAAGGACCTGATCCGCTTCCTGGTGACGCGCGACCACATGCACCAGATGCAGTGGCTCTCGGCGATCGAGGAGCTGAAGGCCGACGGGCTCGACGGCGTGCCGACACCCGAGGCGTTCCCGCTGGAGGAGGAGTTCGACGAGTTCTCGCACACCTTCATCCAGGCGAGCGACGGCGAGGCGGCGACGGAGGGGTCGTGGGCCTCGGGTCCTGCACCCGACGGTCGGGGCGACTTCCGCTCAGCGCTGATCGAGGCGCACGGGCAGATCCCCGAGCTGGCTCCGGGCGACCCGCGTCTGTACGGGACGCAGGAGCTGCAGGAGACGAAGGGGCTCATCGACAAGGCGAAGGACGCGCTGTCGTGAGCCCGGTCGCGTACGCACGGCAGGTGCCGACCGCGCCCGCGGTGTCGCGCGGCGTCGCCCGCCTCGTCGTCTTCGTGGCGGCGTGGTGGGCGGTGCTGGCGGTCACGGCGGCGGGAGGTCGATGGTGATCACGCTCGACGTCGCACCCGGTGTCCACCGGGTGGAGCACGCGTCGACCTGCTGCTACCTCGTCGAGGACGACACCCACCGGGGTGGCGTCCTCGTCGACGGCGGCCTGCCCGGGTGCCGGCCGCTGGTCGAGCAGCTGCTCTGGCAGCGCAGGATGAGCTGGGAGTCGCTGGAGGCCGTGGTGCTCACGCACGCGCACTTCGACCACCTGGGCGTGTGCGCCGCGGCCGAGCGGCGCGGCGTGCACACGTGGGTGCACACGGGTGACGGGCCGATCGCGCAGCGCCCGTACCGCTACCGCCCGGGGAGGCCGCGGCTGCTCTACCCGGTGCTGCACCCCGGCTCGTGGCGCCACCTGGCCGCGATGGTGCGGGCGGGTGCCCTGAACGTCGAGGGGCTCGACAGTCCTGTGCTCGTCCAGGACGAGCACACGCTGCTCCCGGGCGGTCTGTGCGCGGTGCCCACGCCGGGCCACACCGACGGCCACGTGGCCTTCCACCTGCCCGACCGTGGCGTCGTGCTCACCGGCGACGCCCTGGTGACCCTCGACCCGTACACCGGACGTCGCGGGCCGCGCGTCGTCGCGCGCGCCGGCACCCGTGACCGCGACCGTGCGCTCGCCTCGCTCGACGCCATCGCCGAGACCGACGCCGACGTCGTGCTGCCCGGCCACGGCGAGCCCTTCGTCGACGGCGCCCGCGCCGCGGCCTCGATGGCCCGCATCGCCGGTGCCGCCTGACCCGCACGCCCTGACCTGCCCTGTCCTGCCCCTGACCAGCACCGAGAGGTACCACCGTGTCCGAGAACCACCATCTGTCCAGCACCGGCCCGCGCCCCGACGAGGACCCCGTCGTCCTCGCCCGCGGGGCAGCCCTCCTCTTCGGTGCCGTGTTCCTCCTCGTCGGCGTCCTGGGCTTCGTCCCGGGCGTCACGACCGACCTCGACCAGCTGAGCGGCAGCGGCCACCACAGCGGCGCGGAGCTGTTCGGTGTGTTCCAGGTGTCGGTGCTGCACAACCTCGTGCACGTGCTGTTCGGCCTGCTCGGCCTCGCGGCGGCCCTCCGCCCCCGCCTCGCTCCCGCCTACCTCGTGGGCAGCGGCATCGTCTACGCCGCGTTGACGGTCTACGGCCTCATGGTCGACCACACGTCCGACGCCAACGTCGTCCCGCTCGACACCGCCGACACCTGGCTGCACGCCATCCTCGCCGCCGCCCTGCTGCTCATCGGCTTCGCCGTCGGCTCGGCGCTGCGGCGGAAGGGGCAGTACACGCGCTGAGAGCCGTCAGCGTCTGACTTTCGACGCCCCTCCCCCTCACCACGCGTTCATGTCGAGGTGAGGTCGAGGTGGGACCCAGCGTCTCTGCCTCGTCGGACATCCACCGGTGCGCACGACGAAGTGCTCGGACGGAGTCGGGGATGTACCGGCGCGTCGCCCGGCTCTCGTCCGTCCGTATGGCCGCAGCGCGGAATCACGCGGTGCCTCGACGTGGCGTCCTTCCCTACCTCTAGCGTGCACAACACGAGACCCGGACGCATCGCGACTACGGCAGCATCAGCTCGGCTGGCGGCGATGCGGGCGTCTGGTCCGCAGCACGAGAGGTCCAGACCGCTTCGAAGGGCACGGCGCATGCATGGATGGGGATCGGACCCACGATCTGAAGGCGCCAGGCGTGGAGGCCCAGCCCCACGGATCTCATCCACACCTTTCCGGACGACTCGCATTCGCCTTCGCCTCCAGCGACTCGATCATCGACAGGGCCGTGGCGTGAGAGTGATCCTGACTGCGGGCACCTTGCTGCTCGCGTCCATGGCGCTCGCGTCGTGCACGAACGCCAGGTCTCCCACCACTTCTGACGGAGCCAGCGCCTCGAGGAGCTCCCAGACACGTCCCGAGCTCGGAGCAGCCGAACCGCTCAGCAAGCCGATCACGTCGACTCAGGTGTCAAAGGCGCTCTTCGGAACCGCGTCCAGGGAGAAGGTCGAACGTGCCGCGAGGACCGCTAGCAACGACCACGTCTCCGCCGAAGAATTCGCCCTGGCGCTGAGCCAGTCCGTCATGGACGTGCGTGACGCCGTGGACATGCGTTCCCTTCTCGCAGACGTCGGATGCGACGCGTTGAGTGTGCGGACGCGTAGCGCCCTGATCGGCGAGGTCGAGGAGCAACAACGGTCCGGCCTCGGTCGCTACTGGTCAACCGATCAGACCATGTGGGTCAGGAGCCAGGCCGAGGATCCGGGTTTCGCAGTGGAGATCGCCGGCGTCGTGCACATCGCCGACGGTTCGTACACAGGCTGGAACACGTACCGCGTGGACGTCGAGCGATCGCCCGGGGGATGGTGCGTGTCGGAGGTCTCCGCGCAGCCCATCTTGCCGAAATACCCGGCTGCGCCCCGGGAGAAAGCCGATCTGAGGGAAGCGCTGGTGGGCGACGGCTGGCGAGCCGTTCGGCCATGACGTGACGTTCTCACCTGAAAGTCATGCTCCTCAGCGTTCTCACCGCCTACCTGCAAGTCGCGCATCCGTGACGTGCTGAGCACGCTCCAGCTCCGTCTCGCTCGGACCCGGTCGATGGCACAGGTGCGCCCGACCATCTGGACTGTTGGAGAGCGGTACACCGAAGCGCCGCTGTCTCGGCTCACCTCAGCGGCCGGATGTCAAGCCGTCTTCAGAAGATCGTTCGAACGCTTCTGCCCGCGGCTCCTCCCATGGGTTGATCGACGCACACACCGTCGACGCTCCCAGGGGGGACACATCATGTTCAGTTCGCGACGCCGCCGCAGGCAACGCACCACCACCGGTCTCGGCCTCGCCGCTCTGTCAGCCGTCACGATCGCCGCGCTGCTCGCGGCGGCTCCGGCGTCCGCCGCGGACGAGCCGGCCACGCCCGAGGGTCGGGGCATCGCGTTGCCCAACGGGTACGAGTCGCTCGGGGACCTGCCGTCGGTGCAGGCCGAGAAGCCGCTCAACGACGCCCTCGACGCCCTGCACGCGCTCTACGCCGAGAAGTACCTCGCCGGTGGAGCCGGCGCCGCGACCGCGCGGGCGGACGGTGAGCCGTCGCTCGACGAGCGGATCGTCGCGGCACGCGCGGAGGTCGAGCGCGTCGCCGGGCGCCCGTACTCGGAGATCGAGCCCGAGCCCGACTTCTCCGCCGACGCGTCGACCACGTCCGACTCCGGTGCCAGCGTGATGGCAGCGGCGACGCAGAAGGCGCTCCCCGTGCGCCACTCCACCCAGCGCACCTCCTACTACTGCGGGCCGGCGTCCGTCGCGATGGCGATCCGCGCGTCGTGCAGCGCCTGCGAGCGGAGCCGCTACAACTCCTCCGACACCATCTCCCAGACGACGCTGGCCTCGTCCCGCTACCTCGCGACCACCACGAGCGGCACGAACATGTCGCGCATCCCGCTCACGCTCAACCGGTGGGCCGGCTTCGCGTCCCGCCTCGTCTCGAGCCCGTCAGCGGCCTCGATCAAGAGCGGCGTCGTGAACTCGATCGGCGTCTACAACCGCGCCGTCGTGTACGGGACGCGGGAGCTGGCCGGGGCGGGCAACCCGCACTACAACTACCACTACACGACCTTCACGATCGACCACCTGATCATGGGCTACGGCTACTCCGGCTCGGGCGACAGGCTCGCCTACGCGGACCCGGTCGCAGGCCGGTGGACGAACACAGGCCAGTCGAAGGCTCCGCAGAAGACCAACGCGATGCGGAACACGAGCATGCGCATCTTCACCCAGCCGTGGGGCGTCGTCCTGTGACCTCTGCGCGCAAGGCCGCCGCCATCGCCTCGGCGATGGCGGCGGTCGTACTCGGCACGACGTCCTGCACGACGACGAAGGAGCCCGAGCCCCAGCGTCAGTTCGCGCTCTCTCCCGCGCCACCGTCGTTCACGGAGGGCGACGACTACACCGTGAGCTCGCGCATCCCGACGGTCCTGGACGGACAGCAGGTTGTCTACTTCGACCGCACCGATGGTCGGCTGATCATGTCCCTCTCGGGAACCTCCAAGTCGGGTCAGCCCTCCGAGGACGACCCTCGCGGAGGTGCACTGATATCCGTCGACCCAAAGACCAACGAGGTCACAGAGCTTGCCCGTCACGGGAAGCCGGGGGCCCCGCGCTACATCGTCGACGTCGCCGTTGCCGGCAAGACCGTGGTCTGGGTCGAGACCACGCAGGGAAACTATGACGCCATGCCGTGGCGGTTGTACGCGCTGAATCTCGAGACGGGAGAGGAGAAGGAGCTCGCGTCCTACCAGCAGCTCGGCATCAAGGACCCGCCCTGGCCGTCACCCGACGCCATCCGGCCGCAGGTCGTGGGCGACGACGTCTACGTCGTCGCGGTCGATCGGGTGGACGACCAGCAGAACGTCGTCCAGACCTCCGCCTACCGCGTCCCGCTGACGGGCGGCAGGCTCGAGAAGGTCGTGCCGAAGGCGACCGGTGCCTGGGCCGCGGGACGCCAGCTCGACGTCCTCCTCGACAGCACGCTCGCACGCTGGGACCCGGACCGTGGATCCTCCGGAGAGGTCACCGACGCAGGGATGCCGGCGGACTGCGGCGCCTTCGCCACGAAGGGTGTCCGCGTCGCCTGCACGACGGCCGACGGCCGCCGCCGTCTGACGGTCGAGTCGACCGAGCACGGTCGCTTCACCGTGAACCTCGGCAAGAACACGGTCGGCTACCTCAACGGCACCAGCGACTGGATCAGCTTCTCCACCGGCGACCGCGCCTTCCTCCTCGACCTGCGACGCGGGAAGCTGTTCTCCCTCCCGGGCAGCAACGACACCGGCTCGAACCGTCTCAGTGGCAGCAGCTTCATCTACGTCAAGCAGACGTCCAGCCCGGACGCCATGCGGCTGGTGACGCTCGTGAACGGAGACCGTTAAATGGGTTTCGACCTCTTGACGCACCCTCAGGAGCGCAGGCAACCGAGCGCAGACGCAGCCGCGGTGGTCTTCTTCCCATGCAAAGACAAGGCCGACGTATCCCTCCGCTGCAGTACGGCGGGCGCCGTCGTGCCATTGATTCACTCGAGGTTGTGACTCTCGCGCGGAAGGCGGAGACCTGAGAAACGGCGAGCGGCGGGCACCATCTATCGATATCCCGCCGCTCACCGTTTCGAGTACCTGTCACTCGGGCGCAACAGCCGGGATTCCTTCCCAGATGTACTTCGTGCTCGACCGACTAGCGGAGTAGAGCCGCTTCTTGAAGGTGGCTGAGACGACGACCTTCAACTTGGCGTTGCCGTACTTCCTGGGAATCGACCAGCGCCAGACGTTCTCAGTCGTGTTTCTCGCCGTGATGGTCCGAGAGTAGATCTGGGAGTACTTGTTGGCCCCTGTCTGCGCCAGGACTCTCCCGGTCGCGGTGATGGTTCGCATCTGAGAGTTGGACTTTGCGGCGAAGGTGATGCTCTTCGCGTAGTTCGTGCACGCCGGTGGGGTGTAGCACTTCTGGGCACGCGTGTGGCTCGAATTTGTCCATGTTTTGATAGCTGCTTCAGCGGGAACTGTGGTCCCTACAGCAAGGAGGATCGAAGCCAACGCAATCACGCAGAACTTGAATGTCTTACTCATACCTCGACGTTAAGCACAGGTCCCGAGCCTCGACAAGAGTCAGGTGCGACTCTTCGGAGGCATGAACCACATCGCCACCGCACCCGCAGCGCACACGCCCGCTATTGATGCTTCCCTCTGCGCTACAGCGATGACGGCGCCGACGATGCACATGCCTATGACGATACGCCGCACGCGCGCCGCGTCCCAGGTCTTCACGAAGTCCACACTAACTGAGCAGACATCGATTTTTCCGCTGCTGACTGAGCTCGGTGGTGCGTTCACGCCAGCCTGACAGAGGTCGCCGCTTGAACGCTGTTCGATCCCACTCCGCCAACTCGCGCACCTGCGACGACGCCTCCGCCGACACGCGCGTGCGGGCGGGCCAGCCGGGTGGGGTGAGGGGAAGGGCGACGACGCGCTCCAGGCGCACCGTGACCGTCCCGTCCACGACACCCACCTGCACGGCGGACACCTCCTCGCCTGCCAGATAGTCACCGACCAGCGCCCGCGCCGACGCCGCGTCGAGCTCGACCCGCTGCTCGGCGTAGAAGGCAGCCTCGTCGAGACCGTCGGCTGCGGCCAGCGCAGCACCGTCAGCCAGGTTCGCCACCTCCTGACGCTGCAGGTAGGCCGCCGTCGCATTCACCACCACCGCCAGCAGCAGCGCGACCAGCACCAGGAACCCGATCGTCATCACCGTCACGCTGCCCCGCTCGTCCGCACGCGTCATCGACCCTCCCGGAACGACCCGTACGGCTCGACGTGGGAGGACTCGACCGCGACCCCACCCACCTGGTCCCCCAGCACCGACGGCGTCAGCGGCAGCGGCTGCACCGTGCTCACCGAGACCCGCACCGACGAACCCGGCTGCAGGCACGACGACGGCGTTGGCAGGCACACCACCTCCACGTCGGCACGGACCCGCTGGTCGCCCAACGCCACGGCTGCCGCGCGCTGCGCCCGCTGAGCCGCCGTCACCGTGTCCGGCGCCTGCACGTACGCCCGCGCCGCCGCCTTGCTCGCCGACGACACCGCGTACGCGGCCCGCTGCGCGTCGGACACCGCGATCATCACGTACACGAACGGCACCAGCAGCAGAATCGTCAGCCACACCAGCTCCACCGGCGCCGACCCCCGCTCGTCCCTCACGGCTCCGCCTGCACCAGCGCCCGCCCGCGCATGTCGAGCGGCGGCCCCGAGTGCCGTCGAAGTGGCGCGTTGGACGCCGGGCGGCGCTTCGCCTGGACCACGTTCTATCGACAGATGCGACCTCGCACGAACAGCGATCGACGCGGGCGAGGCGTATCCGATAGCGCACCCGACAGTGATCCGCGGTGCCTTGCGCGGCTCCGCTCGGTTGTGTGGATGCTCTTCTCCCCCGACTCTTCGCTCGAGCGCCAGCAGCGCGGTCTTCGGGCCGGACACGAGTCGCACAGGCGCTACGCGCAGTATCTCAACTCCGGGCCGCCCGGTGCGGACGCTGTCACGCTCGCGATTGCCTTAACGGAGATGACAAGCCGCCGCGACGCGATCCACGCTCAATGGCGGGCGACGGTCGACATGACGGCTCGTGAGGTTCCTTCGGAAACGAAGATCGTCGACTCGGCCATCGACTACACGTTCGGCGACCCAGCGAAGATCGAGTCCGCCAAGGCCATCTGGCGAACCCATAGTGGCGACGCACACGGACTAGCCTGGCCGATGTTCCCTCGGCTGTCCACAACGACTCTCTCCATCGGAAAAGTTGTAGGCGCTCTCCCGGACCGATGGCCGGAAACACATCGGGAGGCGACCTATAGGAGGTGGCTGAGTCATACATCGCTTGCTACCAACTGCTCCGCCGTGGATGGAGTCGTTTCGATCAACGAGCCGAAGCGCCTTAATGACCGGAAACAATTCGACCACCCCTGTGCAGCCAGACCAGCTCAGTACGAATTCTCACGAAGAGCCTCTCGGCGAAGGCCACCCCGAGGAACTCCGCGAGTTCGCAAGCTCGGTCCAGCTCGTCCAGTCGAGATAACGTCCGGCCACGTGCGCGCTAGCCGGCAACGGCTAGCGCGCACGCGGCCGGCACCAATCAGCTGGCAGACTTTTCGACATCCGCGTTGACTAATTCATGAACGGTCATCTCCGGGCGTAGTGCCGCCGAGAATTGCAGCCCCTGCACGTAGCGCTCCATGAAATCCCAGTCAGGCTCGCCGCCAGTAGCCACGGGCAACCGAATCACGGTCCGCTTCATACGGGCCAAGGTCCACTTGTATCCATAAGTGAAGCGGCTGCGCTGATGCTTGATGATGCTCGCGACGAAGAGTTGCACCCACCGGTTCATCGGCACCTTGGGATAAAGCACGTTCACGTCGTCTGACGCAACAAACGGCTCCGGCTGGTAGAAGGCATAACCCACACTGTTTCCGTTGTATACCACCGTCATGACTCCGGCCGGGTGCAAAGGGTCAAGGTCGCAGTAGTCAGTGATGCCGTTGTTTTTTTCAGACGCGCCGACGAACGGCGTATCTCCGGGCACCCGGGAAGCCTTCGTGAAGCGCTTCCCCTTTTTCACATCAAAAAGCGCATCAAGTCGAAAATCAGCCCAGCCGGTGCCAGTCGGGTCCGTAAGAGTTACCGACGCACCCGCAGCCCTCGCCAAACCTTCGTGCGTTGGCACCTTCAACGTGTGCACCCAATCTGGCAGCGTGGCCGGGACCTCAAGACTTGCGAGCGTTCGGTTCGCCTGCCTGCCGTAGGAGAATCGGTAACGGTTCTCCCAGATACAGCGCGCCCACCAGAGTTTCTCAACTGTACTCATGGCCGCGTCCTTCGGCGACAGAATCATGACGTGGAAGCCGGTCACGAATTCTTCGGGCTGGACGAAGGTTGAGAGGACGCCGTTTCCTGAGAGTGCGACAGTCAACTCCCCCACTTTGCCGAGGTCATTGCCCGCATAGGCCACGCGAGCAGTAACCCCATTGTTCCCCATGGCCCGCGATACGAAATTGACTCCCTCGGGGGAATGGACGTGCTTTAGACCATTCAACTCGAGAGAATGTCCATACCGCATGTCAAAAATGTTGTCGAGTCGCTGAGTGCTAATCGTCATCGGCGGTTTCCGCGGGCTGAGAGCCCTTGAGTACGAAGAGAGCGTGGTCAAGCAGAACGCGCTCGAGGTCGCGCTGACTAAGGTTCGAGTAGTCCGTCTCCATGAATGCCTCGGCCACCCACTCATCTTTCGCCGTGACCGTCGCCGTTACGGACTCTCCTGGGTGCACTTCACGATTTCGCCAGGAACTAATCCAGCGGTCACGAATACCCGGCCACGTGTGATGGCGGTCGACTCGACCCAAGTTCTTGATTTTAACAAACCCGTCTTCTCGCCAGTAGCCAAACCAGGATTTCTTGTTAGCGACGTTGTGCGGCACTCCGGCGGTGAATACCATGATGCACGCAATGGCACCGACCGGCGTGAACAATTCGGGTGGCATCGACATTACGGCTTCAAGCGTGTGCTTGTTCAGAATGGTTTGTTTCTCGACCGACGCAGCCGTCGCACAGGAGACCGGCACGATCGCGACACCTGTCCCACCCTTCTCCAACATGTCCAGCATGTTGTCAACGAAGCGAAGTTCGGACAGGTCGGCCTTGGACTTCGCGTATGGCGGATTGATTAGACCGACATTCGGACGAAGAATCCTCCCGGATGAATCCTTGTGCTTCTTTACGGCGTTTATGTTGGGCGTGTCGAAACACGAGCCCTGATAGAGATTTGCCTTCCCGTCGCCTCGAAGAATCATATTCGAGACAGCCAGAGCGTACATGCTCGGACGCTGCTCAATACCAATGAGACGGTCCTTCTTGATGGAGGTGATCTCCGCCTCCGTCGTCGCGGTTTTCGTCATCTGCATCATCGCCGAGATGAGAAACGAGCCAGTTCCTGCGCACGGGTCAACTACGACCGAGTTCTTGTTGACGTTGGCGATGAGAGCAAATAGTTCGGCAACGTGCTTTGGCGTCAGCACAATGCCGAGTTTCCCGTCACCACCGCTATACTTCAGGAATTCCCCATAAAACCGACCGACAACGTCGTAGTCGTGATACACGGTCATGAATGGAAGGACGCGGTCGGCCAAGAGACGAACGATCTCCGACAACAAGCCCTTAGGATATGCGTGCGTGGACTTGGAGAGTTCGGGCTGTACCTCAATTGCCGTGAATGGCTGAGTCATATTGTTGACTTTGGACACCGGAATCTTCGCCTTCGATACTTCATCCTTAATGGTCCGCATCCAGAAATCGGGCAGGTCCCTGGCCGGGTAAGCATCGTATGTCCTCGCAAACACATCGTTGCTGAGCGCGATGAGAGTGCCAGCGACGGCGAGCGGCTTCTCTTGCTCGCTCATCTCGGCCTCGTTGCGCATGAACTCATGCATCTGTTGGGAGAAAAGGATGAGGTCGCGCTCGCGTCGCTGATGAACCATCGGGTCGAACGATGCCGCGCGAATGAGGTCGTCCATGGGGATGAGCGAGTCGACCTCTGCGCCGGACGGAGCTACGAGCACCTTGGGCTGGGTCTCTCCCTTGGGCATCAGGAAGAAGGACCACAAGTTGCTGCTGCGAGTGCCCGAGACGGCGATCGCAATAACCGTGTAGCGGGGAGACAGAAAACGGGCGTAGTGCAGGACGCCGTCGACAGCGAAATCGACGGGCTTGTCACGGTTGGCGGACTCGTGCTTGGCGGTGTCGGCCTTGCACTCGACAAGAACGACGATGTCCGGCGTGTCGGGAGAGGTAACGATGAACTCCGGGTATCCGGCCCGTCCCTTCCCGGTCTTTGACGCCTTGGACAGAGCCTCCCGGATAGCCTTCACGACGGACTGCTGCTTCTCGACAACGATCGCGTCTTCGTCGTCGTAGTAGCCGAGCGCCCGCATTGCCGCATCGACCATGTCCTCTGTAACCCGCTCATTCGCCACTCGCTTACCTTTTCACGCGTCCGCCGGACGCTGCAGGCTGCCCCGCCGGTCTCCCGCCGCCAGACAAAGCCTCCTGTTTGGGCCGGGCAGGACGAGGGAGATGACGGGGATCCTGAATGATGATCTCCTTGCGACCGCCGGACTTCAGCAGCTGGCGGCGGGCGGACGCCCCCACGTCCGCAGCCTGCGCGCGCAGCACGCGCAGCACCCGATCGAGCCCGGCCACGACGACCAGCAGCAGCCCGACCGCCGCCGCGGCTCCCGCTGCCGCTCCGAGGAGAGTGGCCGTCATGCCAGCACCCGCCGTTCCTCCGGCAGCCGACCGAGCCACAGCATGAGCCGGTAGGCCACGACGCACACCACCGCGCCGCCCACCAGCACGAGCGCGCCCGTGCCCGTCGCGTACCGCGCGACGACCTCCGGCTGCAGACTCATCGCGGCCAGCACCACCCACGGGGCCGCGACGGCGAGGCGGGCTGCGTTGACCGTCCACGACTGGCGCGCCTCCAGCTCGCCCCGCGTCCGACCCTCCTCGCGCAGGAAGCCGGACAGCGCGCGCAGCATCCGGCCGAGGTCGCCACCGCCCACGTCGCGAGCGATCCGCAACGCCTCCACGACGCGGTCGCCGGTGGGATCGGCCAGACGCTGCTTCAACCGGTCGAGCGCGATGTCGAAGCGCCCCGTCGACTGGTAGTCGCGGCCGAACCGCGCGAACGGCTCGCGCAGACCCTCCGGCCCCCGCTCCCCCAGCTGCACGACCGCCTCGGGCAGCGAGAGCCCCGCCCGCACGGCCGACGCGAGGTTGTCGACGGCGTCGGGCCACAGGTCGGCGTGCTCGCGTGCCCGACGTCGGGCGCGTCCCCGCAGCGTCGCCACGGGCAGCAGCGCCGCGAGCGTCCCGAGGACGAGACCGATGACCAGTACCCGCATCACCATCTACCCCATCGGTCCGGGCAACGCCCGCGCTTACGACCCAGAATCCGTCACGATCGCATGCGATTCTCGCTGACCGCATACTCGTCTTCGGTCTCCGAATCGAACGCAACTTCGTCGGGGAACTCAAAGCCGGGCTCGAGCGCGGGATACCTCTCCAAGAAGTCGAATGGAGCGGTCTTCGATTGGCGTGCCGCGTCCATGGCGTCGATCGTCGGGGACGTAACCTCTTTGGCTACTAGCGCTCCCCACGTCTTCTGCGAAGATTCAGCGATCCGCCGGAAGCCGTCGCGAGCCAGAAAGGGCGGCAACACGAGCAAGGTCAGCGCCAGAGGGGACCAGTTCCAACCAAGCAGGGCGATGAAGAGAGTCAGCGGCCAAAAGATCGAGAGACGGAACTCGCCCTCCACCTTCAGGCGGTCAATCTCCGCGTAAAGCTCGGGGTGCCGCATCTGGATTCGCGTCTCCACCGCCGGTTGTTCCCGCAGCACTTCGTTTACGAACGCTTCGGCCAGCATGTTCACGGTCTCATTGCCTTCGTAGAGACTCGGAGTGCGCCCGTCGCCCGCGATCGAGCTCGCGAGACAGTAACCCTCGAAGCCGGTCGGCGTCATGCAACCACCCAGGAAGGAGCGCATGACCGGCGCTCGGCCGCGCTCCATCTCAGACTGGAACTCGTTCCGCAACCACCCCTCAACTGCACTTGGGAATTCTTGACCCGCGACGCACCGATGGATGGTCGCCTTGAACCATGAAGGACACAGCCGCCACAGGATCCAAATTGGCCGATGCCGCCACCTTGCCGGCTTTGTTGAGACTTGGACGCGTTCCAGCTTGGACTTCAGCCACTTGTGAATCAACTCACCGCGTCGTCCGAAGGGGGACGTCCTGACCAGGAGCAAACTGCCTAGAAGATAGGCGACCAGAGTGGCCGCGCCAACCCAGATAGAAGGAGGCAACTCCAACTCCCCCAGGCCGAGATCAGAGACGAACTCCCGCGTGGACTGGCTCTCCAAAACGGAGCTTCCGAACAGGAGCCACGCGCACGCGGCGTACAGCAGACCAGTGACCAAGGGCGTTCGGAACTCACGAACACCAGGTAGGAGAGCTGAAAGCACGGCACCACACTATCCGCCGCGACTGACAGCACGTCGAGCTAGAACCCGTCCTCGTGAACAGGACGGATCACATTCATCTACGCGCTATCGGAGTGCGGCGAGGTAGTCGTCCCGCAGAGCTGAGGGCGCTCGGGAAGAAGGCTCGGATGCCAAGTCACTTCGTCTGTCTGGCCGACGTGGCAATGGCCAACCGCAAACTCTACGATCCCGAATCGATCCAACTACGCTTGGCAAGAATAGGAGTTAAAACCCCGTCACGGGCCCCGCACCCGCCCTACAATCTGGCATGGCGTCTCTGACACAAAAGCAGATGGAGAGCGCGGCCAACAAGTTCGTCGACGACAGTCAACCGGCGCGCACGGTGGCAAGCAGCATCACCAGCAGCGATGCCGATCGATCGGAAAAGTGTCGCGAAGCGCAGAACGCTCTGAGGTCGGCGGTACAGTCAGCCGACAGCGCGCTGCTCACCGGTGCCGTCATCAACCGTCTGAACAAGGTCTCCCAGGGCAAACGGGTAACCGGCGTCTGGGCTACAGAAGCGCAAGACAGCCTTCGCGCGTCTGTCCTTTTCGGGGGCGCAGGGCTGGACAGAGCGTTGAAGGGACTTGTCGAGGACACTATCCCGGAACTGATGACCTTCGACCCTGCGGTGAGCAAGAAGCTCCGAGACCACAGTGCGAATTCGATCACTGTCGGCCAGTCCGTGGATCCTAACCAGTTGATCGATCTGCTCCTCCACGAAGGCACCTCCCCCCGTGACGTGCTGATGAAGGGATGGATTTCCTCCCTAACCTCCTCAAGCGCTCAGTCTGCGGAGCGGGTCGAAGAACTAGCCAGCGCTCTCGGCGTTACTGACGCGACTCTTCGCCAACGCATCGCGCCTGCGAAGAAGGGTGGCCGTAAGACTCCACTGCAACTCGCTTTTGCCGCGCGCAACCAGATCGCTCACGAACTGGACATCACTCAGCCCGAGGCCGAGATCCGCAGACCCCTAGAACAGATCCGGAGACGCCGCGCCGGTGCGGAGATGACCGACCACGTGATCGAGATGCTCGACGTCGCTCAATTGATAATCAACGACGTCGCGACCCGCCTCTCGAAACACACAGGTGCGGTGACCTGAGTCCTCGCGGAGGCCAAGGCGATCACATCGCACCAACTTTCTCGCTGATCGTCTCGACCCACCTCGGACTTGTCTTCGTCGTGATTTCGTACGAAACTCCTCGACCTTCGGGTCGTCGAGGCACCGCTGCAACGATCCAAGCCCGGCCACGTCGGCCACGATCCCGCCGACCACCCGGTCGGGCTCCTCCAACGAGCGCACCGCACCAGTCAGCGACCGTCGCTCGTGCTCGGCCACCACCTCGTGCGCCACCTCGCGCACCGCGTCGACGTCCGTCTGCGGGTCGAGCCGCCGAGAAGTCGCGTCGATGACCAGGACCATGACAAGAACGGAGCGATCTGTGCCGGGGCCGCCCGCCGAAACTGTGGACAAGTGGGACGGATGGACGGTCGCAACCCGCGTCAGGAGCCCCGCACCTCGTCGACGACGTCGCGGAGCAACGTCGGGGTGACCTCGGCCGACGCGATCCGCGCGGCCAGCCGTCCGCGGGTGTCGAGCACCCACGTACCCGGGACGGCCTGGACAGGGAGCACCTGGCTGAACCGCAGGGCAAGACGACTGTCGCGGTCGACCAAGGTCGGGTACCGGACCCCGAAACGCTCGTTGAAGGCTCGCGCAGCGGCAGGCGAGTCCCGCGCGAGAAGACCGATGAAGGCCACGTCCGACGGCGCCTCATCGGACACTCTTGCGAAGACCGGGGCCTCCTTGCGACAAGGAGCGCACCACGAGCCCCACCAGTTCACGACGACGACCTTGCCGCGGTAGCTGTCCAGGTCGACCGGTGCACCGTCGAGCGACTTCCCCTCGACGCCGTGGAGCACCTCGCGCTCGCTCGGGCGGAGGATGGTCACCCCCGCGCTCGCATCCCCGCTCTCAGCGCCCGCACAGCCCGACAGGAGCAGCGCGCACGCCATCACCGCCACGACACTCGCCTTCACCTGCAACCTCCAGAAGGACGTCGACCCTGCTCCGCACGTTCGCTCACCGTCACAGGGACTCTGCCAGCGAAGACTGCACGGCGACACACACCGCTCGCGAGGTGGTGTGTCCGCCCCAGGAGCGGATCGTGCTTCGGACGCTGATGCCGGCGCCGCCCCGGTCGTCACGTCGTGCAATCACGGCTGGTCAAGCGTGTCATCGCTCACGTACAGTGGAAGTCGGACTGCGAAAATGACCCGTTCGGGCTAGAGCGCAGGTGATCGCGGTCCGGGAGCATGTCCTCTGGGAGTGGGGAGAAGTGGAAGACATGGTGACGACCACACGCGTGGTGCAGCCGTCGTTCGACGACGACGCCCTCGTTCCGCACGCCTACCTGCGCAGCCTCCTCAGCGAGGCCGCCACCCTCGCCCCGCGCGAAGGCCTCGCCGACGTGCTCACGCTCGTCACCGCAGCCGTCGAGGACTGCGCGCTCACGCCCGACGTCGCGTTCTCGCTCGGCCAGCAGCTGCGCCTCGTCATCGGCGCCCACCCCGCCGACGGCGACCTCGACGCCCACCTGCTGCTCCACGCCCTGCTCTCGGAGCTGATCGAGGTCACCAGCCTCGTCGACGGCGTGCACCTCGACGACCTCGAGCCGCTCGTGCAGCACCTCGTCTCCATCGGCGACCTCGCCGAGGCGCAGCGCACCACCCGCCTCGCCGACGCCACGCGCGCCCGCGTCCGCGCGCTCGAGAGCAGCATCGCCGCCGACCTCGGCGCCGCCTGACCCGCACGCAGCCCGCTCACAGGAACCACACAGGTTCCGCACGGACAGGCGACGGACAGGCCCTCCACACTGGACCCATGACCGCGCCCCTCACCCGCGCCGACGGCACGCCCCTGCGCGTCCTCGTCGTCGACGACGAGCCCAACATCGCCGAGCTGCTCATGATGGCGCTGCGCTACGAGGGCTGGGACGTGCGCACCGCCGCCACCGGACGCGACGCCGTGTCCACCGCCCGCGAGCATGCCCCCGACGTGATCGTCCTCGACTGGATGCTGCCCGACGTCGACGGCCTCGAGGTCCTGCGACGCGTCCGCCAGCACGACGACCGCGTCCCCGTCCTCTTCCTCACCGCGCGCGACGCCGTCGAGGACCGCGTGGCCGGGCTCACCGCCGGCGGCGACGACTACGTGACCAAGCCGTTCAGCCTCGAGGAGGTCGTCGCCCGCGTCCGCGCCCTCGTGCGACGCACCGGCGTGCTCGAGCAGCGCTCCGACCACGTCGTCACCGTCGGCGACCTCACCCTCGACGAGGACAGCCGCGACGTCACCCGCGCCGGCACCCCCATCGAGCTCACCGCGACCGAGTTCGAGCTGCTGCGCTACCTCATGCGCAACCAGCGTCGCGTGCTCAGCAAGGCGCAGATCCTCGACCGCGTGTGGAACTACGACTTCGGCGGCCAGGCCAACGTCGTCGAGCTCTACATCTCCTACCTGCGCAAGAAGATCGATGCCGGCCGCGAGCCGATGATCCACACCAAGCGCGGCGCCGGCTACGTGCTCAAGCCCGCCGAGACCTCATGAGCCTCACCCGGCGGCTCGTCCTCACCGTCGTGGTGCTCGTGGCCACCGCGAGCCTGCTGGTCGCCGCGGCCGCGACGCTGCTCATGCGCAGCTCGCTCACCGACCGCCTCGACGCCCAGCTCGCGCAAGCCATGGACCGCGCCAGTACCGAGGCGCGCGGCAACCCGCTCGGACCCGGCGGCGGGACGGGTGGGCCCGGCGGACGCGTCGACGTCGTGTGCGGCGAACGTCCCCGACCACCCCTCGGGCAGGCCGCCGGCAGCCTCACCGCCGTGTACACCGCCGACTGCGCCAGCGGTGTACAGATCACGTCGAGCGGGAGCCTGCGCGGGCTCTCCACCACCGCGCTGCAGCGCCTCGGCGGCGTCGACGCCGACGAGACGCCCCGCACCGTCGACCTCCCCGGCCTCGGGTCGGTGCGCGTCGCCGCCACCACCACGCCCGACGGCACCGTCGTCGTGCAGGGGCTGCCCACCGACGACGTCGACCAGACCCTCACCCAGCTGCTGTGGTGGGAGGTGCTGCTCACCGTCGCCGGCGCCGCCGTCGCCGCCGGGGTCGGGGCGGCCCTCGTGCGCCGCCAGCTGCGCCCGCTGCGCGACGTCGCCGCCACCGCCCACGAGGTCTCGGCACTCCCCCTCGACTCCGGCGAGGTCGGCCGCACCGCCCGGGTGCCAGACGCCCTCACCGACCCCGGCACGGAGGTCGGTCAGGTCGGCGAGGCGCTCAACCGGCTGCTCGGGCACGTCGAGGGCGCGCTCGACGCGCGGCACGAGAGCGAGCAGCAGGTGCGCCAGTTCCTCGCCGACGCGTCGCACGAGCTGCGCACCCCGCTCGCCACCATCCGCGGCTACGCCGAGCTCGGTCGACGCACCGGCACCGACCAGCTCGCCAAGGTCGAGGAGGAGGCCCAGCGCATGTCGACCCTCGTCGACGACATGCTGCTGCTCGCCCGCCTCGACGCCGGACGCCCGCTGGAGCGGGAGCCGGTCGACGTGAGCCGGCTCGTCGCCGAGGCCGTCGCCGACGCGCAGGTCGTCGACCGCGAGCGACGCTGGCGGCTCGCGCTGCCCGACGTCGCCGTGGAGGTGCCCGGCGACGCCATGCGGCTGCACCAGGCCGTCACGAACCTGCTGCGCAACGCCACCCGGCACACCCCGCCCGGCACCGAGGTGACCGCACGGGTCGACGTCGACGACGCCACCGTGCGGATCGAGGTGCACGACGACGGTCCTGGCCTCTCCCCCGACCTGCTGCCCGTGGTGTTCGAGCGGTTCACGCGCGGCGACTCCTCGCGAACCCGCGCGTCCGGCGGCGCCGGCCTCGGGACGTCGCTCGTCCGGGCGATCGCGGAGGCCCACGGCGGCGGGGTCGAGGTCGAGAGCCGCCCCGGCAGCACCACGTTCCGCATCACGCTGCCTCGCTCCTGAGTCGCGACACCACTCACAGACGACCCACAGCGCGACGAGACGAGCACCCCAGCGGGGCCGCCCAGCATCGACGTCATGCACCCGACGACGACGCTCCGCGCGGCATCACGACCCGCCGAGCCACCCCACGCCCCTACCCAGCGCGACACCGCCACCCGGCCCCTCACCCGCCTCTGGCGCGGACGCCCGGAGGACCACCCCGCGGCCCGCCCCGCCCTGCTGCTCCTGCTCGCAGCGACGGCAGCGCTCTACCTGTGGGGCCTCGGCGCCTCCGGGTGGGCCAACTCGTTCTACTCCGCCGCCGCGCAGGCCGGCTCCGCGTCGTGGAAGGCGATGTTCTTCGCCTCCTCCGACGCCGCCAGCTCGATCACGGTCGACAAGACACCGATGTCGCTGTGGGTGATGGCCCTGTCGGTGCGCCTCTTCGGCCTGTCGTCGTGGAGCATCCTCGTGCCCCAGGCGCTCATGGGTGTCGCGACGGTGTGGCTGCTGCACGGGACGGTGCGCCGGACCACCGGCAACGCCTGGGCCGGTCTCGCCGCCGGTCTCGTCCTCGCCCTCACCCCGGTCGCGACGCTGATGTTCCGCTTCAACAACCCCGACGCCCTGCTCGTGCTCCTCCTCGTGGGCGCGACGGCCGCGACGCTGCGCGCCCTGCAGGACCCGGCCCGCGCGGTGCGCTGGCTCGTGCTCGCAGGCGCCCTCGTCGGGTTCGGCTTCCTGACGAAGATGCTGCAGGCCTTCCTCGTCCTGCCGGCGCTCGGCGGCGTCTACCTGCTCGCGGCCACTGTGCCGTTCTGGCGTCGCGTCGGGCACCTGCTCGTCGCGTTCGCGTCGATGGTCGTCGCGGGCGGCTGGTGGGTGCTGGCCGTCGAGCTGTGGCCCGCGTCGAGCCGACCGTGGATCGGCGGCTCGCAGCACAACTCGATCCTCGAGCTGACGCTCGGCTACAACGGCCTCGGACGGCTGAACGGCGACGAGGTCGGCTCCGTCGGCGGCGGCGGTGGTGGCGCCGGCGGTGGCATGTGGGGCCAGACCGGCCTCACGCGGCTGTTCGACGCCGAGATCGGCGGCCAGGTGGCGTGGCTGCTGCCGGCAGCGCTGCTGCTGCTCGGGCTCGGCCTCTGGTTCACGGTGCGCTCCGGCCGGGGCTGGCGGTCCGCGCCCCACACGGCGGGCCTCGTCGCCTGGGGTCTCTGGCTGCTGGTCACGGGCCTGACGTTCAGCCTCATGGCCGGCATCTTCCACGCCTACTACACGGTGGCCCTGGCTCCCGCGATCGGCGCGGTCATCGGCATCGGCGGTCACCTGCTCTGGCGCCACCGCACCGAGCTGGTGGCGGTCGTCGGCGCCGCGGTCGTGCTCCTCGCGACCACGGCCATGGCGGTCGTCCTGCTGCGCCGTGCCGACGGGTTCCTGCCATGGCTCGCGCCCACCGTCGCGGTCGCCGGCGTGCTCGTCACCGGCGCGCTCGTCGCGCTGCCGGTCGTCCGGCGTCGACTCCCCTACCGCGCCGCACGGCGCCTCGGTCTCGGCCTGGCGGGCGCCGCCGTCGTGACCATGCTCGCCGGACCTGCCGTCTACGCGGTCGACACCGCCGCCTCGCCGCACACCGGCTCGATCCCGACCGCCGGCCCCGACACCGGTCGCGGTGGACCTGGCGGCTTCGGCGGCGGACGTCCTCCGGGCGGCTTCCCCGGAGGTCGCCCCGGCGCGACCGGCAAGCAGGGTGCGCCGCAGGGCGCGCCGCAAGGACAGGGCTTCCCCCAGGGTCAGGGCTTCCCGCAGGGCCAGGGCACCACCCAGGGACAGAGCTCGGCGCAGGGCCAGACCGGCACCGGGCAGAACGGCCCGACCGGCGGAGCGGGCGCCGGTGGCCTGCTCGAGGGCTCGACCTCGTCGGCCGAGGTCGACGCGCTGCTCACCCAGGACGCCGACTCCTACACCTGGGTCGCCGCCGCCGTGGGCTCCAACAGCGCCGCCGGCTTCCAGCTGTCCACCGAGGAACCCGTCATGGCGATCGGCGGCTTCAACGGCTCCGACCCGTCGCCCACGCTGAGCGAGTTCAAGCAGCTCGTGGCCGACGGGGAGATCCACTGGTTCATCGCCGGCGGCGGCGGTGGCGGACGTGGCGGGCCGGGCGCGAGCGGCAGCACGAGCACCGAGATCCAGGAGTGGGTCGAGGCGACGTTCACCGCCACCACCGTCGACAACACCACGCTGTACGACCTGTCGGGCGGCGTGCAGTGAGCGCCGTGATGGAGCCGACCACGTCGCCGGCGCGTCGGCTCGGCACGCTCGACGTGGTGATCCCGGTGTTCAACGAGGAGCGCAGCCTCGTGGCGTCGGTCGAGGCGGTCGTCGCGCACCTGGATGACCTGCCCCTCGTCTCGACGGTGACGGTGGCCGACAACGCCAGCACCGACCGCACCGGCACGCTCGCCGACCAGCTGGCCACCCGGCACCCCGGCGTGCGGGTCGTGCACCTGGAGGAGAAGGGGCGGGGTCGCGCGCTGAAGGCGGCGTGGTCGAGCTCGGACGCCGACGTCCTCGTCTACATGGACGTCGACCTCTCGACCGACCTGAACGCGCTGCTGCCCCTCGTGGCGCCGCTGCTCACCGGCCACTCCGACCTGGCCATCGGCAGTCGGCTCGCCCGGACGTCGCGCACGGTGCGCGGACCTCGGCGCGAGATCGTCTCGCGCGGGTACAACTACCTGCTGCGCGGTGCGATGCGGGCCCGGTTCAGCGACGCGCAGTGCGGCTTCAAGGCGATCCGTCGCGACGTCGCCGACCGGCTCCTGCCCCTCGTGCACGACGACGCCTGGTTCTTCGACACCGAGCTCCTCGTGGTCGCCGAGCGGTCGGGGCTGCGCATCCACGAGGTGCCGGTCGACTGGGTCGACGACCCCGACAGCAGCGTCGACGTGCTCCGCACCGCGCTCGACGACCTGCGTGGCATGGCACGGCTCGGCTGGTCGCTCGTCCGCGGCCGCGTGCCCGTGGGCGAGGTCGCCGCAGAGCTCGGCCGCGTCTCGCGCCAGGGTGCGGCCGGCGGGCTCTCCGCCCAGCTGGCCGGGTTCGCGGTGGTCGGCGTCCTCTCGACCCTCGCCTTCGCCGTCCTCTATCTCGGGCTGCGCGGACCCCTCGGCGCACAGGGCGCCAACGTGGTGGCCCTGCTGCTCACGACGGTCGCGAACACCGCCGCGAACCGGCGCTTCACGTTCGGCGTCCGTGGTCCGGGCGGTGCCGCCGTCCACCAGCTGCAGGGCCTGGTGGTGCTCGGAGCCGGTATCGCCGTCACGAGCGGCGCCTTGGCGCTGCTGCACCAGCTGGCCGGCACGCAGCACCGTGGGCTCGAGGTGGTGGTGCTCACCGCGGCGAACCTGCTCGTCACCGTGGGCCGGTTCGTGCTCATGCGCGGGTGGATGTTCCGGCGAGGCGCGGCCAGGACCGGGTGAGCCGACACGCCCCGGCGCGCGCGGTTGTCCCGCAACCAGCGATCCGCAAGGATCGACGTGTGATGCCGCGCTTCGTCCGCCGTGCCCTGGCCGTGACCTCGGCCCTGCTCGCTCTCGGGGTCGTGGGCGTCGTCGGGGTCGAGCCGGCCGCCGCGGAGGAGCCCGTCGACGTCAGCGGCCAGATCACCGACCGTGCCGACGCCCTCGGCGCCGACCGTCCGCAGGTCCAGGCCGCGCTCGACCGCTACTACCGCGACACCGGCCGTCAGCTGTTCGTCGTGTACGTGCGCACGTTCGACGGGCTGACGGGCGCGGAGTGGGCGACGCGCACCGCCGAGCGGTCGGGCCTCGGCCGCACCGACGTGCTGCTGGCCGTCGCGCTGGAGTCGCGGTCCTACGGCTACGACGCCGACAGCGACGAGCTCTCCGACGCCGACCTGGAGAAGGTCGACCGCGAGTACATCCTCCCGGCCCTGCGGCAGGACGACTGGGCCGGTGCAGCCACCGGCGCCGCCCGGGGGCTCACCGACGTGGACCGCGACACCGGCATCCCGTGGGGCTGGGTCGTCGGCGGCACGGCTGTCGTGGCCGCCGGTGCTGCTTACGGGGTCCACCGCTCCCGTCGACGCTTCGACCACACGCACCCGGTGGTCGACGAGCACGGCCAGCCGGTCGACCCGGCGGCGATCCTCGACGACGACGAGCTCGAGGCCGCCGTCGCGGAGGCGCTCGTGGTGGTCGACGATGCGCTGCAGACCGCCGACCAGGAGGTCGGCTTCGCCGAAGCCCAGTTCGGCGAGGCCGCCGCAGCCGACTTCCGGCGCACGGTCGTGGAGGGGCGGGCCACGTTGCGCGAGGCGTTCACGCTGCGCCAACGGCTCGACGACGCCGAGCCCGAGACCGACGCCGAACGTCGCGTGCTGCTGTCACGGGTGCTGCACCTCTGCGACACGGTCGACGACGCGCTCGATGCCCAGGTCGAGCGCCTCGACGCGCTGCGCGACCTGCAGACCCGCGCGCCCGAGGTGGCCGACACGCTGCAGCAGCGCCTCGATGCCGTCGTCGCGCGGCTGGCGCCCACCGCCGAGACTCTCCGCGCGCTCCAGTCCGAGCACGCCGGCAGTGCGCTCGCCGCCGTCTCCGGCAACGTCATCCGCGCGGAGTCGCTCACGCGCAGCGCCACCGAGCAGCTCAGCCAGGCCCGCGCGGCGCTCGGCGGGTCCGACCACGCGACCGCGGCCGTGCGGCTGCGCACCGCTGAGGAGGCCACGGGCCAGGCCGTCGCCCTGCTCGACGCGGTCGACACCGCACGCGACGACCTCGCCCACGCCGCCGACGCGGCCGACGACCTGCTGGCCCAGGTGACGGCCACCGTCTCCGCGGTCTCCACCTACGTCGAGACGCACCGTGGCGCCGTCGGCAGCACCGCCCGCACGCGGCTCTCGGAGGCAGGCCGCCTGCTCGATGCCGGACGCCAGGCCGTCGACAGCGACCCCGAGGAGGCGACGCGCACGCTGGAGCGCGCCGCCGGGCTCGTGAAGGAGGCGCAGACGAGTGCCGAGGCCGACGTGGCCGCCTGGCGCGCGTCGTCGGCGCCGAGCGACGACCTCTCCCTGGGCGGGATCCTCGGCGGCCTGGCCATGGGGTCGGGCAGCCGTGGACGCGTCCGACGCTCCGGCCGGACGACCCGCTCGAGCCGCCGCACCGCCAGCCGCCGCACCCGCAGTCCCCGCTCCACCAGCAGACGGAGCCGTCGCAGCGGCGGCGGACGGTTCTGACCCCCGACCCCACCCGCACGTCCCACCGGAAGAGAGAGCACCATGGCCCAGAAGCAGTCGATCCTCGGTCGTATCGCCCAGCTGACCCGCGCGAACGTGAACGCGATGCTGGACAAGGCCGAGGACCCCGAGAAGATGCTGGACCAGCTGGTCCGCGACTACACCAACAGCATCGCCGAGGCCGAGGACACCGTGGCCCAGACCATCGGCAACCTGCGGCTCGCCGAGGCCGACCACGCCGAGGACGTCGCCGCCGCCAAGGAGTGGGGCGCGAAGGCGATCGCCGCGTCGCAGAAGGCCGACGCCCTGCGCACCGCCGGCCAGCCGTCGGAGGCCGACCGCTTCGACCAGCTCGCCAAGGTCGCGCTCGGCAAGCAGATCGGCTTCGAGAACGAGGCCAAGACGGCCGCCCCCGCGATCGCCCAGCAGAACGAGACGGTCGAGAAGCTCAAGACCGGGCTCGTCACCATGCGCAGCCGGCTCGACGACCTCAAGACCCGTCGCGACCAGCTCGTCGCACGACAGAAGACGGCCGCCGCGCAGGCCCAGGTGCAGCAGGCCGTCGGCTCCATCAACGTCCTCGACCCCACGAGCGAGCTGTCCCGCTTCGAGGAGAAGGTGCGCCGCGAGGAGGCCCGCGTGGCCGGGCACGCCGAGCTGCAGGCCTCGAGCCTCGACGCGCAGTTCGAGGAGCTGGAGGCCGACACCACCCAGCTCGAGATCGAGGCGCGGCTCGCGGAGCTCAAGGGCCAGCTCGGCACGTCGTCGGCGCCCCAGGTCGAGTCCGCGCCCGAACAGCCCGCCTCCTGAGCGCAGAACTGCAAGGATGACGCCATGAAGATCAACGAGACCCACTCCTACGGCGACGCCGACGTCGAGGCCGTGTTCGGCCTCATCTCCAGCGAGGCGTTCCGCACCGAGGCTGCCGAGGACGCCGGCGCGAGCGACATCGACGTCGACGTCACCGAGTCCGGCGGGGCCGTGACGATCACGATCGTGCGCACCCAGCCCGCCGAGATGCCCGACTTCGTCAAGAAGCTCACCGGCGACACCGTGAAGGTCAAGCAGACCGAGAAGTGGAGCCCGCCGGAGTCCGACGGCAGCCGCAAGGCCGACGTGAAGGTCAGCATCATCGGCCAGCCCGCCGAGATGCTGGGCACGGCCGTCCTGGAGGCCAAGGGTGGTGGCACCTCGTTCACCGTCGCCGGCGACGTGACGGTGAAGATCCCGTTCATCGGCAAGAAGATCGAGCCCGAGGTCGCCAAGGCGATCAAGGGGTCGCTCAAGCACGAGGTCGAGCTGGGCAAGACCCGCCTCTGACCCCCGCGGGACCGCCCCGCCCGCGGTCCACGCACGAGGGCCCCCGACCGTGCAGGTCGGGGCCCTGCTGCGTGGTGCGCGGCTCAGCCGAGCAGGCCGAGGACCGTCTCGAGCTCCTGCGGGGCGTACCAGGCGAGGTTGCCGCTGCCGTCGGCGTCGACGTGCAGGGCCTCGACGTCGGCGAGGGTCACGTCGGCGGTCGACCCGTCGGCCGACTGCGCCACCTCGGCCACGACCACGACCGGACCGTCCTCCGCCGCGGCCTCCAGCGCCTCGAGCTCGTGCTGCTCGTCGTCGGACTCCGCCGCGACGACCTCACCGTCGAGCGGGCTGCCGTCGCGCAGGGCGCGCAGCCGCTCGGCGTCCACCCCGACCCACACCCGAACGCTCATGCCTTCCTCGGCTTCTGCCGGCCCCGCGGGGCCCGACCCCGCCGGGGTCCGACGGTCTCCACCAGCTCCTCCAGGGCCTCCTCGATGCACTGCCCCAGGACGTCGACGTCGGGCACGGCCTCGCGGTCGGCGACGATCCCGAAGAACACGCCCCCGTGGTACGACGTGACACCGATGGACACGACGCGCTGGTCGATGAGCGGGATCGCCGGGTACACCTCGGCCACCTGCTCCCCCGCCATGTAGACGGGCTCCTGCGGGCCGGGCACGTTGGTGATCGTCAGGTGGTGCCCGCGCGACGTCTCGGTCGCGGCGACGCGTGCGCCGACCGCGTGGAACGTCGACGTGGCGAAGCCCGGCAGGCTCGCCAGCTGGTTGGCGGCGACGGCGGAGCCGGTCTCGCGGTGGTCCTTCAGCGCGTACGACACCTGGTGCAGGCGCACGACCGGGTTCGTCTCGCCCACCGGGAGCGAGAGCAGGTGCCCGCGCACCTTCGAGCCGAGCGAGGTCGGCAGGCCGTCGTCGGCCGCGACCGACATCGGCACCATCGCGCGGAAGCTCGTCTTCGCGGTGACCGGCTCGGCGCGCGTCAGCATCCAGCCGCGGATGCCGCCGGTGATGACGGCGAGCACGACGTCGTTGACCGTGCCACCGTGCTGGTCGCGCACCCGGCGGTACTCCTCGAGGCAGGTCGAGACGGTCGTGAACCGGCGGTGGCGCGACAGCGTGCCCGAGAGGACGCCGCGCTGCGACGGCGCGCCCGCACCGATGACCGGCAGGTGGCGCGCGACGCGTCCGACGTTCATCTCGGCGATCCGCAACGCCTCGCCCGGGTGGCGCACGTTGCGCTCCAGCGTGGCGGCGACGACGCCGAGCGGACCCGGCCGCGGGTGCGGGTTCCAGTCCTCGTGCGGGATGTCGCGGACCCGGTCGGTCTCCTCCAGCAGCACCTGCGCGAGGTCGATCGTCTCCGAGCCGTCGACGAGCGCCTGGTGCGCCTTGAACAGCAGCGCCACGCTGCCGTCCTCCAGGCCCTCGATGAGGTAGAGCTCCCAGAGCGGGCGGTCGAGGTCGAGGCGACGGGCCACGAGCCGACCGACCAGCTCGTGGAGCGCGTCGCGCGTGCCCGGGCGGGGCAGCGCGGACCGGCGGACGTGCAGGGAGATGTCGAAGTCCTCGTCGTCGGTCCACAGGGGCGTGCCGAGCGCGCCCGGGACCTTGCGCGGCACCTGGCGGTAGCGCGGGACGATGTCGAGCCGTTCGTTGATGACGCCGATGAGTCGGTCGTAGGTGAGCGAGCCCCCGGGCTCCAGGATCGCCAGCGAGGCGATCTGGCGGGGCACGTCCGGGCTGTCCAGGTTCAGGAACATCGCGTCCAGAGGACTCAGGCGCTGCATCTCACTCCTCGCAGATCCCGACGAACCTACCACCGGTATCGACGTCCGGCGTGCGGCGTGGTTCACGTCGTGGGTGCGGCGAGCGTCACGGGACGGACGCGGGTCACGAGCGTCGCCAGCGTCTGGACGGAGGCGACCAGCGCCGACCTCGGGTCGACCTCGGCAAGGGTCGCCCCGCGCAGCGCGGCGGTGTCGACCGTGGGCCCGTCCTGCGGCAGCGCGGCGAGCGGGCGGACGCCGGCGAGCCGGTGGACCGTCGAGGCCAGCTGCTCCACGCTCCACCCGATCGAGTCACGCACCTGGTTGAGCACCACGACCGGCTCGTCGGGCACCAGGTCGCGCAGGTCGTGCAGTCCCCGGACCAGACGGGTGAGCCCGACGGGGTCGGCCCGACCCACCACGACGACGACGTCGGCGACCTGGAGCGCGGTGACGGTGGCCTGGTCGCGACCACCGCCCGGCCCATCGGGCGCCTCGAGGCAGGACGCGACGTCGACGACGACCGCGTCGTGCGTGTCAGCCAGCCGTCGCAGCACGCGCTCGAGGGGCGCCGCCCGCACGTGCACCCACATGTCGGGGCGAGGCAGCCCGGTGAGCACGGCGAAGCCGTCCCGGACGACCTGCAGGTGCTCCTCGACCTGCTCCTCGTGGCCCTGGTTCGCCACGCGACAGGCCGCCATGAGGCCCGACACCTCGTCGAGCAGCCCGAGCTGCTGCGCCTGGGCGCCGCCGCTGGTGTCGGCGTCGACGAGCACGCAGCGCCGGCCGGTGCGCGCCATCGCGTCGGCCAGCGCGAGGGCCACGGTGCTGCGCCCGGGCGCGCCCTGCGGCCCCCACACGGCCACGACCAGGCCGTCACGCGGCGGCTCCGCCGCGTCGCGCGTCCCTCCGGGCGGCTCGTCCGCGGCGGGTCCGTCGTCGGCGCGCAGCCGGACCGTCCGCAGCGCCGAGACGACGTCGTCGCTCGCGCCCACGGCGTCGGCGCCCAGGGCCGACGCGCGGTCGGCGGGTCCGAGCCCGACGACCCGCACGCCGGCGGCGCGGACGGCGCGCACGGTCTCGACGTCGAGCCCCGGCACCGACAGGTCGACCGCGGCCACGGCGACGTCGCCCGTCTGCGCCACCGCGACGAGCTCCGCGACGTCGACGCACCGACGCACGAGCTGCAGGTCGGGCGCGGCCTCGACGGCCCGTACCGCTGCCGCCTCCCAGCCTGCACCGGCGGCCGCCAGCACGACCCGTCGCGGCGGGGAGGAGGTCACGAGCGCCGCACGATCGTCACGTGGCCGGACGTCAACCGGGCCAGCGTGGCGCCGTCGAGGTCGGGGCCGACGTCGACGAGCACGGTGCGCGCACCCCCGGACGCCCCGACGGCCCCGGCCCGCACGACGGCGACGCCCTCGAGCAGCAGCCGCGCCGGACCGGAGTCGGTCGCGACGGGGTCGCCGTCGGGCGACGGACCGACCCAGACGTCGACCCGCTCCCCCGCGCGCAGGTCGTCGGGCGCAGCCCCGAGCGCGACGGACAGCGGCAGCTCGGCGGTGGCCGTCGCGCCGTCGGCGACGAGGTCGGCACGGCCGACGAGGGCACCCTCGGCACCGGCCCGCGACCACTGCAGCGCCTCGAGCCGACCCGGAAGCGCCTGGTCGGTGCGCAGCAGAGCACCGGCGGCGTCGCCGTCGACCCGGGCGCGGGTCTCGACGAGGTCGCCGCGCCGGACCGGGTCGCCCGCCTCCACGTCACGGGCCAGCGCCCAGTACGCCTCGGTGTCGTCGGCGGCCGCGACCACGGACGCGCCGAGCACCGTCGCGCCGAGCACGAGCAGCACCCCGAGGACCAGCCGCGGGTCCGTCCAGGGCTGCTGCCTCAGCCGCGCGGCGGGCCCGCCCGACGCCCCCACCGGTACCGCACCGCTCCTGCTGCCGTCGCCACCTGGCCGTGGCCCCCGCCCGATCGCCATGGCCCGTTTCTACTGCGATGGCAGCGATGTCGTCCAGCACGGGGGTGTGGATCGGGACGTCCGTCCACAGCCCCGAGACGGTCACGGCCGGTGACACCAGGCCGTGGGAGCATGGGCCCATGTCCGATGCGACTCCTCGGTTCCTCACCCTCGCCGACGTGGCCGAGGTGCTGAACGTGACGGTGCGCCAGGTGTACGCGTTGGTGCGCTCGGGCGAGCTGAAGGGCATCCAGATCGGCGGACGGAACCAGTGGCGGGTCGAGAACGACCAGCTCGAGGACTACATCCGCCGCCAGTACGCCCGCGCCGAGCAGGCCGTCGCCGACCAGCCCGACGACGTCACGCGCTGACGGCGACCAGCCCCGGCAGGCTCATCGGCCCACCAGCTCACCGGCCCAGCGTGACCACGGCGAGGGCGCGCAGGGGCACGAGCAGGTCACGCTCGGCCGTGCGCAGCACGACGCCACCGTCGACGACCCGCACCACCTGCGCGCGCAGCGTCGCGCCGTCGGTCCTGACCACCCGGACCTCGTCGCCGTCGTCGCGCAGCCGGCGGAGCACGTGCGGCCAGCCCAGCCGGGCGTCGACCGTGGACGGTGCCGGAGCGCGGCCGTCGGTGCGCACGCCGGTCACCGCGTCGATCGCGACCACGTGCTCGACGCTGCCGGCGTCGAGGCGCACGAGCCGGTCGTTCGCGAACCGGACCTCGCCGGCCAGCCGACCGGCGCCCAGCAGCTCCAGCTCCACGTGACCGCCGAGCAGCGAGCGCCACGGCGTCCGTGACCACTCCTCGTCGCGCAGCTCCGCGACCAGGGCGTCGCGCTCGAGGAGGGCGTCGTCGTCGAGCGACGCCTCGAGCTCGGCGAACAGACGCTCCCAGCGCATGCCAGCACCGTACCCCCGTCCCATCCCCGGCCTCACCTGTGCACGAGGCCTTGACCTCATGCGTCTTCCGACCTTCGATGTCATCAAACGTCGTCAAACGTCAGGAAACAGCATCATGCGTCTTCGGTGGTCCGGTCACCTGTGCTGGCTCGTCTCGGTCCTGGTGCTCCTCGTGCGGGTTCCGTCCGTGGAGCGCACCGTCGCGGGCCTGGGAGCATCGTCGTTCCCGACGGCGCTCACCTCCCTGCTCGAGCTCGTCCTCCTCACGATCGCGGCCTGGGCCGCCGTCGCGCTCGGCCTCGGTCTCGTCGGCGGCCGCGCGGCGGTCGTCGCGGCGCGGCTGCTGCCCCGTGCCGTCCGCGGCGCGCTGGTCGCCGGCGTCGTCACCACGCTGTCGGTCGGCACGGCGCACGCCGCTACGTCGCCGTCGCCCGACCCGAGTCCCGCCGCATCGACGCTCGACGGCCTCGTGCTCCCCGACCGCCCCGCGTCGGAGGTCCACGACACCCCGCCGGTGGGACCGCCGACGCAGCCGGCCCCCGACACCGTGGTGGTGGCTCCAGGCGACTCGCTCTGGAACATCGCCGCGTCACGTTCAGGCCCCCGCGCGAGCGTCGCCGACGTGGCCACGTCGACGGAGCAGTGGCACCAGGAGAACCGCGAGGTGGTCGGGCCCGACCCGGACCTGCTCCAGCCAGGACAACGCCTCACGGCACCGCGGGAGCCGGCATGAGGACGTCGACGGAGCTCCGCTCCCCCGCCCGGTTCGTCACCGACGAGGACGCCCTGCCGGCGCAGCTCCCGCTGCCGCTGCCCGGCTCGCCCACCTCGGTCGTGCCGGTGCCGCAGACCCGCGACGGGGAGGAGCTGGCCCGACAGCTGCGAGCACCGCTGGCCCGGTTCATGCAGGGCGTGACCGAGGTGCTGTGCGGCGGACGTCCCGCCCGGCAGCTGTCGGCGTGGATGACGCCCGACGCGTACCGCGCGCTGGTGACGGCGCTCGTGCGGCAGGGTCGCGTCCCGACGCGTCAGGACCGTCGACCCGCGGGCGGTCGACTCGCGTCGGTGCACCTGTCGGTCGTGAGCGAGCGCGCCGTCGAGGTCACGGGCCGCATGGTGCACCGCGGACGTTCGCACGCGATCGCCGTCCGGCTCGAGCTCGTCACCTCGCCGCGCGGTCGCGCGGTGTGGACCTGCACCGCGCTCGAGTGGGCCTGACCCCACCGGGCGACACGACGAAGGGCCCGCACCGTCGAGACGGTGCGGGCCCTTCCACGTCGGCGAGGCCGGTCAGCGGTTGCGCTTGCGCGACTGGCGCGCCGCCTTCGACTTCTGCCGTGCCTTCGACTTCTGGTTGGCCTGGCGCTGCTTGTCGCCGGCCGGCTCCTCGGTGTCGCTGTGCACCTCGACGTCGCCGTCCTCCGACGGGGCGGAGTAGGACAGCTTCTGCTCGCCCTTCGGCTCCAGGCCCTTGGCCTGCAGGTGCGGGTGCTCCTCGTCGTCGGCCGGGGTCTCCTCGACCTGGACGTCGAGGTTGAACAGGAAGCCGACGGACTCCTCGGCGATGCCGTCCATCATGGCGCTGAACAGCTCGTAGCCCTCGCGCTGGTACTCCACGAGCGGGTCGCGCTGGGAGTAGGCGCGCAGGCCGATGCCCTCGCGCAGGTAGTCCATCTCGTAGAGGTGCTCACGCCACTTGCGGTCGAGGACGCTGAGCACCACACGACGCTCCAGCTCGCGGGTGACCGGGGCGCCGAGCTCCTCCTCGCGACGGTCGTACGCCGTCAGCGCGTCGGCGGTGATCGTCTCGACGAGCGACTCGCGCGAGAGCGCCTCACGGCCGCCCGCCTCGTCCTCGACCTCCTCGATCGTCAACGACACCGGGTAGAGCGTGCGCAGCGCGGTCCACAGCTGCTCGAGGTCCCACTGCTCGGGGAAGCCCTCGGTGGCACCGTTCACGTAGCCCGTGACGGTGTCGGTGATCATCGTGCGCACCTGGTCCTCCAGGTCGGCGCCCTCGAGCACCTTGCGCCGCTCGCCGTAGATGACCTCGCGCTGGCGGCTCATCACGTCGTCGTACTTGAGGATGTTCTTGCGGGTCTCGAAGTTCTGCGCCTCGACCTGCGTCTGGGCCGACGCGATCGCGTTCGTGACGCGCTTGTTCTCGATCGGGACGTCGTCGGGGATCTTCATCGTCTGCAGGACCCAGTTGACCCAGTCGGCCTTGAACAGGCGCATGAGGTCGTCCTCGAGCGACAGGTAGAAGCGGGTCTCGCCCGGGTCACCCTGACGGCCGGACCGACCACGCAGCTGGTTGTCGATGCGGCGCGACTCGTGGCGCTCGGTGCCGATGACGGCGAGGCCGCCGGCTGCCTGCACCGCCTCCTTCTCCTCGGCGACCTGCGCCTCGATGCGCTCCAGCGTCGCCGGCCAGGCCGCCGAGTACTCCTCGGCGTTCTCGAGCGGGTCGAGACCCTGCTTGCGCAGCTCGGCGTCGGCCAGGAACTCGACGCTGCCGCCGAGCATGATGTCGGTGCCTCGACCGGCCATGTTGGTGGCGACGGTGACGGCGCCGCGGTGACCGGCGACGGCGACGATCGCGGCCTCGCGCTCGTGCTGCTTGGCGTTGAGCACCTCGTGCGGGATGCCGCGCTTCTTCAGCAGCTTGGACAGCCGCTCGCTCTTCTCGACGCTCGTGGTGCCGACGAGGATCGGCTGGCCCGTGGCGTGGCGCTCCTCGATGTCGGCGACGACGGCGTCGAACTTGGCGGCCTCCGTGCGGTAGACGAGGTCGGGCTGGTCGATGCGCGAGACCGGCTTGTTGGTCGGGATCGGGACGACGCCGAGCTTGTAGGTCTTGTCGAACTCGCTCGCCTCGGTCATGGCCGTACCGGTCATGCCGCCGAGCTTGTCGTAGAGGCGGAAGTAGTTCTGCAGCGTGATGGTGGCGAGCGTCTGGTACTCCTCGCGGATGCGCACGCCCTCCTTGGCCTCGATCGCCTGGTGCAGGCCCTCGTTGTAGCGACGTCCGTCGAGGATGCGTCCGGTGTGCTCGTCGACGATGATCACGTTGCCGTCGATGACGACGTAGTCCTTGTCGCGCTTGAACAGCTCCTTGGCCTTGATGGCGTTGTTGAGGAAGCTGATCAGCGGGGTGTTGACCGCGTCGTAGAGGTTGTCGATGCCGAGCTGGTCCTCGACCTTGTCGATGCCCTCCTCGGTGACGGAGACGGTGCGCTTCTTCTCGTCGACCTCGTAGTGGGTGTCGATGCTCATCGCGCCGACGATCCGCGCGAACTCGCCGTACCACTTGACCTCGTCCTCGGTGGGGCCCGAGATGATGAGCGGCGTGCGCGCCTCGTCGATGAGGATGGAGTCGACCTCGTCGACGATGGCGAAGTTGTGGCCGCGCTGGACGCAGGCCGCGATGTCGTCGGCCATGTTGTCGCGCAGGTAGTCGAAGCCGAACTCGTTGTTCGTGCCGTAGGTGATGTCGCACGCGTAGGCGTCGCGACGCTCTGGCGGCGTCATGTTCGGCAGGATCATGCCGACGCTGAGGCCGAGGTAGGTGTAGACGCGGCCCATCCACTCCGCGTGGTAGCGCGCCAGGTAGTCGTTGACGGTGATGACGTGGACGCCCTTGCCCGACAGTGCGTTGAGGTAGCTGGGCAGGGTCGCGACGAGGGTCTTGCCCTCACCGGTCTTCATCTCGGCGATGTTCCCGAGGTGCAGCGCGGCACCGCCCTGGACCTGCACGTCGAAGTGCCGCTGGCCGAGCACGCGGCTGGCCGCCTCGCGCACCGTCGCGAACGCCTCGGGCATGAGGTCGTCGAGGGTCTCGCCCTGGTCGAGCCGCTCCCGGAACTCGGCGGTCATGCCGCGGAGCTCGTCCTCGCTCATGGCGCGGAACTCGTCCTCGAGGGCGTTGACCTGCTTCGAGATCGCGGCGAGCTGACGAAGGATCTTGCCTTCGCCGGCGCGGAGGATCTTGTCGATGACCTTGGGCACGGTGGACGCACTCCTGAGTTGGTGAGACGGACCTCTCGCAGTGTATGCCGCGGGACCAGCACCGCGGGCACGGGTGGCGCGCTGGGGGCTACACGAGCGTGCGGACGTCCGCCGCGAGGTCGCCCCGCTCGCCGACCTCGATGGCGCCGAGCGCCAGCCAGCGTGCCATGGTCCGCAGCTCCTCGGCCAGCTCGACCGCGGTGTCGGCCGGGGCGCCGGGCTCGGACCAGGCCCCGTGGACGACGAGCGTGCCGCGGGCGCGGTCCGCCTTGAGGTCGACCCGCGCGACGATCGCGTCGCCGAGCAGGAACGGCAGCACGTAGTAGCCGTACTCGCGCTGCGCCTCGGGGACGTAGATCTCGATGCGGTAGCGGAAGCCGAAGAGGCGCTCGGTGCGCTCGCGCTCGAAGACGAGCGGGTCGAAGGGGCTGAGGAGCGTCCGGGCGCGCACGGCGCGGGGGCGCGCGGCCTCGTGGTGCAGCCACGCCGGTCGGTCCCAGCCCTGCACGCGCACGGGCAGCAGCACACCCGCGTCGGCGAGGTCCTCGACGGCGGCCCGGGTCGGCTCCGGAGCCGAGCGGAAGTAGTCGCGCAGGCACGGGAGGGTCGCGACGCCGTGCGCCCGGGCGGCGTGCTCGACCATCACGCGGTGCGCCTCGGCCTCGTCGAGGGCGGGGCGCGCGAGGACGTCGGCGGGGATGACCCGTTCGGGGAGGTCGTACTCGCGCTCGAACTGCGCCGTGCGGCGCGCCGACGTCAGGCGTCCACCGTGGAACAGGAACTCGAGGGCGTTCTTCGTGGCCGTCCAGTTCCAGCCCCAGTGCGAGCGGTCGCGCTCGCGCTCCTCCCCGAGCGCCGCGTCGACCTGGCGCGCGGTGAGCGGACCGTGCTCGGCGACGTGCGCCAGCACGGCGTCGACGAGCTCCGGCTGCTCCCGGGCGATGCGGTCGGGCCCGCCCCACAGCCCGCGCCGGGACGCCATCCGGTGCTGCATGGCGGGCCACAGGTCGACGTCGACGAAGGTGGCCACGTGCGCCCAGTACTCGAACATGAGCCGCGGCGACCGGCCGGCCGCCCGGTGGAACAGCTCGAGGTCGTAGGGTCCGCACCGCGAGTACAGCGGCAGGTGGTGGGCCCGCTGGAGCACGTTGACCGAGTCGATCTGGAAGAAGCCGAGGCGGCGCAGCGTGCTGCGCAGGTGGGGCCTTCCGACGGTGGTCGGTCGGGCGCGGGTGAACCCCTGCGCAGCGAGCGCGACCCGACGGGCCTGCAGCGTGGTGAGACGTTCGGTCACGTCGAGCATCCTGCCGGGCGGCACCGACACCGGCGCCGCGGCCCCGCGCGAGGAGGCTGGGGCGCGCTCAGACCGGGTCGTCGAGCAGGTTGCTGCGCACGGCGTACATGGCGGCCTCCATGCGCGACTTCATCTGCAGCTTCTCGAGCATGTTGCGGATGTGGTTCTTGACCGTGTTCTCGCTGATGAACAGCTCCTCGGCGATCTCGCGGTTGCTGAGCCCCTTGGCGACGAGCCGCAGGACCTGCAGCTCGCGGGCGGTCAGCTGCGCGGTGGCCGGGGCCGGGCTGCGCGACATCTGCACGAACTCGTCGAGGAGCTTCGTGGCCATGCTCGGGCTGATCAGCGACTGGCCGGCCGCCACGAGGCGCACGGCCTCGGCGACCTGGTCGTAGGTCGAGCCGTCCTTCAACAGGTAGCCGGACGCACCGCTGCGGATCGACTCGTAGAGGTCGGACTCCTCGTCGCTCGCGGTGAGCATGATGATGCCCGTCGACGGCGAGATCGACTTGATGGTCTTGCAGACCTCGACGCCGGAGCGCCCCGGCATCCGCACGTCGAGGAGCACCACGTCGGCGGGTGTCTCCTCGACGGCCGCGATGGCCTGGTCGCCGTCACCGACCTCGACGAGCTCGAGGTCGGCATCGGCGCCCAGGACCATCGACACGCCGCGCCGGAAGAGCTCCTGGTCGTCGACGAGCAGCACGCGGATGCGGGGCGCCCGAGAAGTCACCCGTGCATCATGCCACGCACGAGCGGCATCCGTCAGGGGGCGACGTCGCCCGACAGGTCGCCGGACTCGTCGACGTCGAGGTGGATGACTCCGTAGTCGTAGCCCTTGCGGAGGTACACGACGCTGGGTCGCATCGAGTCCTTCTCGAGGAACAGGTAGAAGTCGTGACCGACGAGCTCCATCTCGTAGAGCGCCTGCTCGAGGGTCATGGGGACGCCCTGGTGGGTCTTCTCGCGCACCACGAGCGGGCAGTCGCCCTGCACCTGCACGCCGGCGATCGTGGTCGTCTCGACGTCGGTGTCGTCGCCGGACCCGTCGAGCAGGCCCAAGGGCACCTCGGCGGGCATCTCCGCGATGGAGACGGGCCGGCGCTTGCCGTGGCTGATGCGCTTGCGGTCGGCGGCGCGACGCAGCCGGGCCTCGAGCTTGTCGATGGCCGCGTCGAGCGCGGAGTGCTGGTCGGTCGAGCTGGCCTCGGCCCGGACCGCCGGGCCTCGTGACCGGAGGGTCATCTCCACGCGCGCGGCCTGCTCGTGCTGCCGCGGGTTCTTCTCGTGGGTGACCTCGACCTCGACGCGGTTGATCTTCTGGCGCTGGTCGTACTTCTCGACCCGGTGCAGCTTCTCCTCGACGTGCTGGCGGAACCGGTCGGAGATCTCGCTGTTGCGGCCGTTGACGACGATTTCCATGGGGGCCTCCCTGCGCTCGGTCGTGCGATGTTTACATGCCACCGAACTTAGACCGACCGGCGCGCGGACACCAGAGGAACACGGAGTTCCTCGACGACCTTCAGGAACGAGCCGTCGTGGGGGCGGGTCGCGCGGCGGCGACGGCCGCGCCGAGGACGCTGGTGCCAGCGGCCGCGAGCACCCGCACCGCCTCGGCGAGCGTCGCGCCGGTGGTGACGACGTCGTCGACGAGCACGACGTCGTCGGTCCCCGGCACCGCGCGGCGCGACCGACGCAGCGCGCCGTCGAGGTTGGCCCGACGGTCGCGCGCGCCCAGCCCCACCTGGTCGCGCGGCTGCCGCTCGATGGCGAGGGCGGGCACGACCACGGCAGGCAGGCCGACGTCGCCCAGCACCTGCGCGGCGTGCCGGGCCGCCTGGCCGACGAGGTCGCCCCCGCGCCGCCGACGGCTGCGCCGGGTGGTCGGCACGGGCACGAGGACGACGCGGTCGCCCGGGCCGAGCGCGCACACGGACGCGGCGAGGAGCGCCCCGAGCACGGGGGTCAGCCGCGTGTGACCCCGTCGCTTCCAGGCGAGCACGACCTCGCGCAGCACGCCGTCGTGCTCGCCCGCCGCCACGACGGGCACCGGCGCGCCGACGACGCGTCGCGGGTCGGGCCGCAGCGCCGCGCGGCACCGGGGACACAGGTCGAGCGCGACCCGCCCGCACCCGGCGCACGCGGCCCCGAGGGCGAGGTCGGCCGCGGCGAGCCAGGAGTCCATGCGGCCAGGGTGGACCGCTCGGCGCACGGTCCGCCGACCCTGTCACGTGCCTGTGGACGCGGCCGTGGTGGAGCCGGTGCCGCTCAGCCGCCTGGGGACAGCGACGCGACCCGGGTGATGCCGAGCCGGGTCCAGGTCGAGTCCGGGCCGAGGTACCAGAGCCGGTCGCGCCGGTCGACCGCCCAGCGACGCTCCCCCTCCACGACGAGCGTCCGCGGTGCGACGTCGGGCAGGATCGGCGCCCCGCCGGCGGCGCCTCCCTCGAGGGACGTGCCGTCGACGAGGCCCTCGAAGACCTGGCGCCCCAGCTCGGTGTCGCCGAAGAACGCGAGCCGCACGCCGTCGACGAACCCGACCGACGACGGCCGCCCCACCTGCCAGGGCAGGGCGCGGCTGGGCCCGAGCCCGACCAGGGCGTCGTCGCCCGAGCGCCGGACCGCACCCACCCGCACACGACCGTCGACGCCGCCCGTGGTCACCGCGTACCGGGCGCCGTCGGGAGAGATCGCGAAGGAGGTGACGTCAAGGCCCGCCAGGCCCCCGAGCGGGAGCATGCGCGTGGCCTGCGGCTCGACGACCCGGACCCGCGGACCGCCGCCGGGGCGGTCGACGACGACGAGGGTGTCGCCGGTGGTCCACCAGGCCGAGACGAGCCGGTCGACGGCCACCTCGACGCGGTCGGTCCCCGTCGTGCGGCGCACGAGCAGCCGCTCACGGTCGCGCGAGAGGGTCGCGAGTCGCTGCGGTCCGACCACCAGCTCGGCGGTCTCGTCGGGGTCGACGTCCCAGACGGCAGGCAGGTCACGCAGACGGCGGCCGTCGAGCTCGGCCGCCTCGCGACGTCGTCCGTCGACCACGACGTACGGCTCGCCCTGCTCGCGGGGGCCGTAGCGCGACCACGAGCCCATCGACTGCACGGCACCGCCGGTCGGGGTCAGGGTGGTCGTGCCGGCGCCGACCCGCACGCCCTTGACGTCGGACACCTGGCGCAACGTCCAGACCAGCTGGGCCGACAGCCGTCCCTGGTCGAGGGGCGAGAGGTCGGCGGCGGAGGCACCGAGGTCGACCTCGGCCACGCCGTCGCGGTCGACCGGCACCGCAGGGCGCAGGTCGCCCAGCCCGGGCAGGTAGGTGCGCTGCTGCGCCCCGGGGTCGGAGGGTCCGCGGGCGAGGGAGGCGACGAGGGCGGTGGCCAGCTGCTCCCCCGCCGGGAGGTGGACGGCCGACGCCACGAGCCGCGAGCCCGTCGGGTCGAAGAAGTACACCTGGAAGGCCCGGTAGTAGTCGGTGTAGAACTTCTCGGTCACCAGCAGGCCGGGCGGCGGCTCGGAGATCCGCCACTCGCCGTCGACCCGCTGCAGGGCGAGGTCCCAGCTCGCCGGGCCGGCCCCGTCGGCGACCCGCCCCGACGGGTTCAGCCGCAGCTCGCGCTGCGTCGTGAGCCGGACCCGCGCCGACGTGCTGCCCGTCCGCAGCTCCGCGACCGAGGGGTCGCGGTACACCTGCGTGCCGGCAGCGGGGTTCCAGCGCCGCGCCGCGTCCTCCGTCAGGTACCGCTCGGCGACACCGGTGGAGGGCGGGAACGCCAGCATCGCGTCGAGGTAGCCCGCCACGACCTGCTGCGGCGTGGCACCCGGGCTCGGCGGCGCGGGCGCGTAGAGCGCCGTGCTCTGCTCGAAGCCCTCGTTCTCGCGCACCTGCCGCACGGGTCCGCCGGTGGGGATCGCCGAGCACGCGGACACGACCGCGAGCAGCGCCACGACGACGGTGGTGCGGACGGCGCGCGTCACGCGAACACCCGCTGGACGACCGGGGCGGGCGCCGTGCTGCGGCGGGCGGGGTCGACGACGCGCGGCAGCGTCAGCACGAACTCGCTGCCCTCCCCGGGGCGCCCCCACGCCTGCAGCGTGCCTCCGTGCAGCACCGCGTCCTCGCGCGCGATCGCCAGCCCGAGCCCGGTGCCACCCTGGGTGCGGGCCGGGTCGGCGCGCCAGAACCGGTCGAAGACCCGCAGGTTCTCGTCGCCGCGCAGACCGACGCCGAAGTCGCGCACCGCGATGGACACGGCGAAGCCGTCCTGGGCCACCTCGATCTCCACCACGTCGGAGCCGCTGTACTTCACCGCGTTCGCGAGGAGGTTGCGCACCACCCGGTCGATGCGGCGGATGTCGGCCTGCACGACCGCCGGACGGTCGGCCCCGACCGTGCGGCCGATGATGCCGGCGCGCTCCAGCAGCGGGTCGGCCGCCGCCGCCCGCGCCACGCGCGCCAGGTCGACGTCGGCGAGGTCGAGCCGCGCGGCTCCCGCGTCGAAGCGGCTCAGGTCGAGCAGCTGGGTGAGCAGCTCCTCGAAGCGGTCGAGCTCACGCTTGAGCAGCTCGGCCGAGCGCGCGCTCTGCGGGTCGAACCGGTCGCGCGCGTCGAAGAGCAGCTCGCTGGCCATCTGCACCGTCGTGAGCGGGGTCCGGAGCTCGTGGGACACGTCGGACACGAACCGCTGCTGCAGCCGCGAGAGGTCCTCCAGGCGCCGGATCTGGCTCTGCAGGCTCGCCGCCATCTGGTTGAACGACGTGGAGAGCCGCGCGATGTCGTCCTCGCCGCTCACGTGCATGCGCTGCTCGAGGCTGCCGGCGGCGTAGCGCTCGGCGATGCGGCGGGCCAGCCGCACGGGCGTCAGCACCTGGCGCGACACGATGAACGCCACGCCGCCGACCATGACCACCATCGCCAGCCCGCCGACCAGGAGGGCGTTGCGCACCAGGCTGAGGGTCTGCTGCTGCTCGGTGAGCGGGAAGAGGTAGAAGAGCGCGTAGGTGTCGCCGGTGCCGGGCGCCCGCAGCCGGCTGCCGACGACCACGGCGGGACGCGAGCCCGACCCGATGAGCGAGAGCTCGGAGTAGCGCCAGAAGACCCCCGGTCGCTCGATCACCTGGCTGCGCAGGTCCGGCGGCAGCGAGCCGGGCGCGAGCCGCCCGGACGCGCGGACCGGCGGCGCGCCGCTGCCCGAGCGGAGCGGTCCCTCGAGCACCAGCTCGTAGGACCGGCTGCCGCTGTCGGTCTCGGTGACCGCGTCGACGAGCTGGGTCAGGGTGGCGGCCTGGGCCTGCGGCTGGGTCTCGACCGCGACGTCGAGCTCGGCCTGCGCCTTCTCGAACCCGCTGCGCGCCTCGGCGACCGCGCTCGCCGTGCGGCTGCTCGTGAGCCCGTCGGCGATCTGCTGCAGCAGCGCCCAGCCGACGAGCCCGACGACGATGGCCACGAGCAGCACGGTGCTCGTGACCACCCGGGCCTGCAGTGAACGACGCCACAGCCCGGTGACCCGCCGGATCACGCCGGCCGGCCCGTCATGGGGCCGGTTCGTCGACGAGTGGCGTGGGCGCGATGGCCTGGTAGCCGACGCCGCGCACCGTCCGGATCACCTGCGGCGACTCGGCGTCGTCCTCGATCTTGGAGCGCAGACGGGTCATGTGCACGTTCACGAGCTTGGTGTCGCCGGGGTGGTGGTAGCCCCAGACCCGCTGCAGCAGCACCTCGCGCGTGAACACCTGGTCGGGGTTGGACAGCAGGCAGGCGAGCAGGTCGAACTCCAGCGGCGTCAGGTCGAGCGCCCGCCCCGCGCGGCTGACCGTGTGCGCCCCGGGGTCGAGCTCGATGTCGCCGAAGACGAGCGGCTCGCCGACGGCGTCGTTGCGCCGCAACCGGGCCCGCACCCGCGCCACGAGCTCGGTGTTCTTGAAGGGCTTCGTGATGTAGTCGTCGGCCCCGGCCTCCAGGCCGCGCACCACGTCGAGGGTGTCCGACTTCGCGGTGAGCATGATGATCGGCACCCCCGACGTCGCGCGGATGCGACGGCAGACCTTCATGCCGTCCTGCCCGGGGAGCATGAGGTCGAGCAGCACGACGTCGGGCTTGAAGGACGTGAACACGTCCATGACCTCATCGCCCGTGCGGCAGACCGAGGTGGTGAGCCCCTCGGCCTGGAGCACGATGGTCAGCATCTCGGCGAGCGAGGCGTCGTCGTCGACGACGAGGACGCGGTCGCGCTTGCTGCGTCGGTAGCTCATCGCGACCCGCCCCTCACCTGGTGCCGGACCATCGTGCTCCGCCCGGTCGTGCTCAGTAGCGGTAGTGGTCCGACTTGTACGGACCGGCGACGTCGACGCCGAGGTAGGCGGCCTGCTCCTTGCTGAGCTCGGTCAGCTCGACGCCGAGGGCGTCGAGGTGCAGGCGGGCGACCTCCTCGTCGAGGTGCTTCGGCAGCACGTGGACGCCGAGCTCGTACTGGTCGGCCTTCGTGAACAGCTCGACCTGCGCCAGCACCTGGTTGGTGAAGGAGTTGCTCATGACGAACGACGGGTGACCGGTCGCGTTGCCGAGGTTCATGAGGCGGCCCTCGGAGAGCACGATGATCTTCTTGCCCGGCTGGCCGTCCTCGCCCGGGAAGATCCACTGGTGGACCTGGGGCTTGATCTCGTCCTTGACGATGCCGGGGATCTTGGCCAGGCCGGCCATGTTGATCTCGTTGTCGAAGTGGCCGATGTTGGCGACGATCGCCTGGTTCTTCATCGCCTCGAAGTGCTCGACGCGGATGATGTCGAAGTTGCCGGTCGTAGTGATGAAGATGTCGGCGTAGTCGACGACGCTCTCGAGGCGCTTGACCTCGTAGCCGTCCATGGCGGCCTGCAGGGCGCAGATCGGGTCGATCTCGGTGATGATGACACGGGCACCCTGGCCGCGCAGCGACTCCGCCGAGCCCTTGCCGACGTCGCCGTAGCCGCAGACCACGGCGACCTTGCCGCCGATCATGACGTCGGTGGCGCGGTTCAGGCCGTCGACGAGGGAGTGGCGGCAGCCGTACTTGTTGTCGAACTTGCTCTTGGTGACGGAGTCGTTGACGTTGATCGCGGGGAACAGCAGCGTGTTCTCCTTGAAGCGCTCGTACAGACGCAGCACGCCGGTGGTGGTCTCCTCCGAGACGCCCTTGATCATCGGGGCACGCTTCGTCCAGCGCTGCGGGTCGGCCTCGAGCGAGCGGGCCAGCACGCGCAGCACCTCCTTGAACTCCTCGTTGTCCGTGGAGTCCAGCGGCGGCACGGCGCCGACCTTCTCGTACTCGACGCCCAGGTGCAGCAGCATGGTGATGTCGCCACCGTCGTCGAGGAGCATGTTCGGGCCGCCCTCGGCAAAATCGAAGACCTTCTCGGCCTCGTCCCAGTACTCGGCGAGCGTCTCGCCCTTCCAGGCGAACACCGGGACGCCCTGCGGGTCCTCGGGGGTGCCGTGCGGGCCGACGACGACGGCCGCGGCGGCGTGGTCCTGGGTGGAGAAGATGTTGCAGGTCGCCCAGCGGATGTCGGCACCGAGCGCCGCGAGCGTCTCGATCAGCACGGCCGTCTGCACCGTCATGTGCAGCGAACCGGCGATGCGGGCGCCCTTCAGGGGCTGGTCGGCGCCGAAACGCTCGCGCATGGCCATGAGGCCGGGCATCTCGTGCTCGGCGAGCTCGATCTCCTTGCGCCCGAACTCGGCGAGCGACAGGTCAGCGACGTTGAAATCCATGGCCCCCATGCTACCCGGCCCGACGAGGGGTCGGGGACCGAGTCACGCCAACGCGCGCGCCTCCTCGACGAGCATCACCGGGATGCCGTCGCGCACCGGGTAGGCGAGCCGGCAGGCCTGGCACACGAGCTCGGACGCGTCCTGGTCGACGAACAGCGACGACCGGCACTGCGGGCAGACGAGGATCTCCAGGAGCGCGGGGTCGAGGAACATGCTGCGCAGTCTACGGCCGGTCAGGCTCGCACGACCGCCAGCACCTCGTCGCGCACGCGCTCCATGGTGGCGTCGTCGGCGCCCTCGACGTTCAGCCGCAGGAGGGGCTCGGTGTTGGAGGCCCGCACGTTGAACCACCAGTCGTCGGTGGTGACGGTCAGGCCGTCGAGCCGGTCCTGGTGGTGGTCGGCGTACTGGCGCGAGAGCCGTTCGAGGACGGCGTCGGTGTCGTCGACGCGGCTGTTGATCTCGCCGGAGGCGCTGTAGCGCGAGTACTCCTCCATGAGGGCGCTGACGGTGGTCTCGGTCTCCGCGAGCGCGGCGAGCACGTGCAGCGCGGCGAGCATGCCGGAGTCGGCGAGGTAGAACTCGCGGAAGTAGAAGTGTCCGGAGTGCTCGCCGCCGAAGACCGCGCCGGTCCGGGCCATCTCGGCCTTGATGAGCGAGTGCCCGACGGGGGTCCGCACCGGCACGCCGCCGCGCTCGCTGACGATCTCGGGGACGGCGCGCGAGCAGATGACGTTGTGCAGGATCGTCGCGCCGGGCTCCTGGAGCAGGTGCCGGGCGGCCACCAGCGCCGTGATCGTCGACGGCGCCACCACGTCGCCGTGCTCGTCGACGACGAAGCAGCGGTCGGCGTCGCCGTCGAAGGCGAGCCCGAGGTCGGCACCGTGCTCGCGCACGGCGGCCTGCAGGTCCACCAGCGTGCTGTGGTCGAGCGGGTTGGCCTCGTGGTTCGGGAAGGTGCCGTCGAGCTCGAGGTAGAGCCCGATCACCTCGAGGTCGAGGCGGCCGAGCACGGCGGGCACGGTGTGGCCGGCCATGCCGTTGCCGGCGTCGACGACGACCTTCAGGCGACGTCCCTCGACGGGCGCGAGGCCGAGCAGCGTGTCGGCGTAGGTCTGCAGGAACTCCAGGGACTCCAGGGTGCCGGTGGGCTCCGGCACGTCGGCGGGGTCGCGGTCGAGCAGCGGGCTGGCCGCCTCTGCCATGGCGGCCAGGCCGGACGACAGCCCGATCGGGCGCGCGCCGGCTCGGCAGAGCTTGAGCCCGTTGTCGGCGGCCGGGTTGTGGCTGGCCGTGACCATCACGCCGGGCACGTCGAGCACGCCGGAGGCGCAGTAGAGCATGTCGGTGGAGGCGAGGCCGATCTCGACGACGTCGCCGCCGCGCGCGCGGATGCCGTCGGCGACGGCTCCTGCGACCTCCGGCGACGACGCGCGCATGTCGCGGCCGACGACGGCCCGACCACGGCCCTCGGAGATGCCGACCTCGTCGGCGAACGCCTCCCCGAGCGCCCGCGCGATCGCCGGGTCGAGCTGGTCGGGCACCCGACCGCGGACGTCGTAGGCCTTGACGACAGGGCGCAGCCGTGCGTGCATTCAGTCTTCCTTCGGTGGTGGGACGAGCGTGAGTCCGGGAGGTCCTGCTGCGGGGCGAGGACGACGACGTCCGACCTCGCGCACCGCGTCGGCGAGGGCGAGGAGGTCGTCGTGGCTCGGGCGCACCGTCGACGGGTCGGGCGCGAGCCGCAGCACGCTCCACCCGTTCGGCGCGGACAGCCGGCGGCTGTGCTCCTCGCAGAGGTCGTAGGTGTGCGGCTCGGCCGCGGTGGCCAGCGGGCCGAGCACGGCCGTCTGGTCGGCGTAGACGTACGTCAGCGTCGCCACGGCCGGCTGGGAGCACGCGGACCGCGTGCAGCGTCGAACAGCACCCACGGGCCGAGCGTAGCCCGCCGAGGGGTGCGGTGCGGTTAGGCTCACCGCGTGACCCGACGTCTGCAGCACCTCGACGGGACCGTGAGCGGGCCCCGGCCCGGACGGATGCGGACCCGCCGGCGCGACGCACGCGGTCCGCTGGCGCTGCCGGGGCCCTTGTCGCCGCGCAGCGTGCCGGCGCACCGGACGCCGCGCGAGGCGTTCGACCACCTCGTCGCGGGCGTGCTCGCTCCGCTGGCGAAGCACTTCGACGCCGAGCCCGACCAGGTCGAGGTCGTCGTCGAGGACGTGCCGCTGCTGCCGCCGGAGTGGTCCGAGGACGTGCCGCTCAGCAGCGTCGCGCGTCGCGGCGACGTGACGCTCGTGGTGCTCTACCGACGGCCGCTGACCGAGCGGTCCGGCGGGCGGGTCGACCTCGAGGAGCAGGTGTGGGACGTCGTGCTCCACCGGCTCGCCGAGGTCTGGCAGGTCTCCCCCGACGACCTCGACCCGCGCTAGCCGTTCGCCCTGTCAGGGAGCGGGCCGCACGCGGGGCGTGAGCACGTCGACCGGCGCGGCCTGCAGCGCGAGGCTCGCCTGGCGTCCCCCGGCCGTGTACTGCGCCGCGCCGACGACACCGCCGTCGGAGCGGACCAGCACCGAGGACACGCCGTCGAGGTCGAGCACGCGGCCGAGGTCGACCCGCACGGTCGAGCCCGCCGGCACGGACACCTCGGCGCGGTCACGGCGGGCGAGGTCGGGGCCACGGCCCTCCACCACGACGGTGCGGCCGGCGTCGCCGGGCGCCGTGAGGAGGAGGTCGGGCTCGCCGACCGCGCCGCCGACCGGGACGAGCGCCCCGCCCGTCCAGTCGCCGACGTCCTCGAGCACCGAGAGGTCGCCGTCGGACGCGACCGACGCCGACGCCACGACCGGCTCGTCGGAGACGACGCGCAGCGCCGCAGGGCCGTCGCCGACGCTGCCCGGCAGGCTCACCCGCGTGACGCTGCCGGGCCGCACCCGGACCTCGTCGAGACCCTCCGGCGCGAACGTCCCGTCGGGCCCCAGCACCTCCACGCGAGCGCGTGCCGTCGTCTCCCCCGGGTTGAGCACGCTGAGCGTCCGGGTGCCGCGGCCCACGAGGCCGGCGAGCACCACGCGACGCGAGGGCGAGGCCATGGGGCTGACCAGCTCCGAGCCCTGGGCGCTGCCCGTCGAGGTGTCGAGCGCGGCGACCGCGACGGCGCCGCGACGCCGCGCCACGTGCACGCCGAGGACGTCCTCGCCGGCGGCGAGGTCGGAGAGCCGGACGGTGCGGGTCGAGCCGGCCTCGACGACGAGACCCTCGCCCCCCACGGCGTCGACCGGACCCTCGGGCGACCAGAGCGTGACGTCGAGGACGGCGGGCGTCTGCGACAGGTTGGTCAGGACGAGGACGCCGAGGTGACGCTGCGCGGACCCGAGTCCGGCGTACCAGGCGTCGTCGACGACCCCCGGACAACGTCCGACGACCAGTCCGTCGCCGCGGGCCGCCCCGAGGACGCCGGTGACGAACCCGACCCCGCCGGAACCCTCGCCGCGCTGGGTCACGACGAGCGACCGGTCGCCCCGGCCGAGGGCCCGGGCGAGGTCCGAGCGGACCCAGCGGGCCGGGTCGACGACGTCGGCGACCTCGTCGCCGCCGGGCGACAGCCTGGCGGACGCGGAGCGGCCGGCCTCGACCTGTCCCGTGACGAGTCCGGGGCCTCCGGCACACGCGTACCGCGTCTCCTGCACGGGCACGGCGCGGGGGGCCTCGCCGGGGTCGTCGGAGGTGCCGACCAGCGCGGCCAGCAGCACCAGGAGCGCGGCGAGCGCGGGCAGCAGGGCGGGCAGCCCGGACCGTCGACCGCCCGTGCGCGGACGGCGGCGGGCGGCGTCCCCGGCGGCACTGGACCTGCGGCCGGGCGCTCGGCGGGGCCCGCGGCTGGGCTGGCGCTCGACGCGCCTTCCCCCGCTCACGAGCCCACCTCGTCCGTGCGGACACGACGACCGCCGCCGGACGTCACGTCACCGGAGGGCGTGTCGTCCGGGGTCGACGGTCGGCGGCGCACCGGCGCGGTCAGCACGACGGCGACGAGCCAGAGCAGCACCTGGCCCGCGGCCAGGAACGGCCGCCACGCCGGCGCCTCGGGGCGCGCCGGCTGCGTCGGCTCGGCGAGCGTCCAGACCCGCGACGTGGGCGACTCGCTGCCCGACGGCTCGAGCCCGGGCGCGGCGTCGAGGGCGCGCGCGACCTCGGTGTCGACGTCGGGCGCGTAGACGGCGCCGACGCCGAGGTCGGACAGGCTGCTCACGGCCTGCGTGCCCGGCGCCGACACCAGTCGCTCCACGGCGTCGACCAGGGCACGACGCGACGCCTCGGGCGGACGCAGGCCCTCGGCGCCGACGAGCGGCCCCTCGCCGCGCACGACCTCGACCTCGAGGCCGCGTCCGGTCGTGCCGGTGACGACGACGGTGTCGGCGCCCCGGTCGGTCAGGAACGCCGGCACGGTGTCGGGCCGGCCGCGCTCGAGCGGGTCGTCGACGCCGCGCACGACCCACCAGGCGGCCGTGCCGACCGGCAGCAGCAGGGCCAGGACCAAGGCCGACCCCACCCAGGCGCGTCCTCGTCCCTCGACGAGCGGTGGCACGCCGACGAGTGCAGCGGTCCCGAGCGCGAGCGCGACGGCACCGGCCGGGACGCCCACCCACGCGCGCACGTCGACGGACGTCCCCGGGACGCCGCCCGGCAGCACGACGCCGAGCACGGCGACGCCGAGGGCGAGGAGGGCGAGGGTCCAGCAGACGACCACGACGGCGCGCGCGGCGCGGGACGCCAGGGCGAGCACGGCGAGCACCACGAGACCGACGCCGAGCCAGACCGGGGCCTGCTCGGGCACGCCTGCGCGACCGACGACGAGACCCAGGGCGGTCCGCCAGCCCGGGTCGCCCCCGGCGAGCGGCGACCCGCTCTCCCACCACCACAGCCCCGGGTGGAGGAGGCGGCCGACCACCCACGGACCGAGCAGCAGGACGGCCACGGCGACACCGAGGAGGAGCCGGCGGACGAGGCGGGGGTCGAGCGCCGCGACCACGAGCGCACCGAGGAGCGCGAGCGGCAGGACGACGGGCGCGAAGGCGGCGCCGACGGCCACCCACACCCCCCACCGCACGGCGGTCCGCCACGAGGCGCGCTGCGAGAGCGGGTCGACACCCGCGACCTGCAGCGTGGTCACGACGACGACGGGCAGCACGACGAGGGCGACGACCGTGCCGAGCCGGCCCTGGGCCACCGCACCGGAGGCGGCGACGGTGAGGCCGTACCCGACGGCCCAGACGATCCGCAGCCGACGGTGGTCGGTCAGCCTGCGACCGAGGCGGTGGGCCGTCAGCGCGGCGAGCGGCACCGAGAGCAGGAGCAGCACGGCCACCAGCAGACCAGGCGACGGCCAGATCGGTGTGGCCGCCACGGCCAGCAGGAGCACCGCCGGGGACACGAGGCCGGTGCCGCCGAGACCGATCTCGTGGGACCGCTCGAACCACAGGCGCCACCAGTCGCCGGCCGAGCCGGGCGTGACGCCCAGGGCGCCGCCGGTCAGGATGCTGTCGCCCGCCCCGGTCAGCAGCGAGCGCCCGGCCACGAGCGAGAGCACGACGAGCACCCCCACGGTGACCAGCCAGGGTCGACGCACCCAGAGGGGCGGCCCGTCGTCCAGCGTGACGACGGCGTCGCCGTCGTCGTCGAGGGTCGACCGTCGGCCCGTGGTCTCGACCGCCTCGGGCCGCACCAGGGCGGCGGCGACGTCGCGTGCGGTGTCGAAGCCGTGCCGGTACGGCAGCCAGAACGGTGCGAACAGGTGACGGACGGCGCGGTCGTCGCGCCGGGCCGTGGCCGCCCGCCGGCGTCGTGCCGCGCGGAGCCGGCCCGGCCGTCCGTAGACCGACGCGACGGCCTGCAGCTGGTCACCGGCCGCCTCGGGGTGGGCGGAGAGCACGAGCCCCAGGGTCCGCAGCAGCGAGCCGACGAGCAGCCGCACGTACTGCCACCAGAAGCGGGGGCCCGAGGTGTTGGCGAGCATCGTGTGCAGCGCGGCGCGCCGCTGCTCGGCGGGCTCGACGTCGCCGGCCGCACGTCGGCGGATCCCGCGGCGCGAGGCCTCGGCGTGGAAGATCACCGCACGCGGGGCGATCCGGGTGCGGTACCCGGCCCGCGCCACGCGCCAGCCGAGGTCGATGTCGTCGAAGTACAACGGCAGGTCCGGGGACAGCCCGTCGAGCTCGTCCCACACGTCGCGGCGCACGAGCATGCCCGCCGTGTCGACGGCGAGCACGTCCTTCGGCCAGTCGTGCTGGCCCGCGTCGGGCTCCCCCGTCTCCAGGCCGGTCTCGCGGACACCGGTCGAGGTGACCGTCAGCCCGACCTCGAGCAGGCGCCGCAGCGACGGCCACTCACGGATCTTGGGGCCGGCCACGGCGACGTCGTCGGCCGCGGTGGCCTCGTCGAGGAGGGCGGCCAGCGCCCCCGGCTCGACGATCGCGTCGTCGTGCAGCAGCCACAGCCAGTCGGTGCGGGGCATCGTGTCGACCGCGAGCCGCACGGCGGCACCGAAGCCCGTGCCGGCCGGGGCGTAGGTCACGCGGTCGGGGCCGAACGCCTCGCGCACGAGCTCGGGGCCGTCGTCGGTCGAGCTGACGTCGACCACGCGCCAGCTGGTGGGGGCGTGCTCCAGCGCCGAGAACGACGCGAGCACCTGCGGCAGCCAGCGTCCGCCGTCGTGGGTCACGAGGACCGCGCCCACCGTGGGCGGCGCCGAGCGCCAGGCCGGGAGGGCGGGTGCGTCCTCGTCGGTCACGCGCTCGTCCATGCCCGCCAACCTAGCGGGGCGCGAAAGGGCCCGCCGTCCCGGCGGGGCGGCTCAGGCGCGCTTCTTCAGCTTGCGCCGCTCACGCTCGGAGAGACCGCCCCAGATGCCGAACCGCTCGTCGTGGGCGAGGGCGTAGTCGAGGCACTCGCCGCGCACGTCGCACGTCAGGCAGACCCGCTTCGCCTCGCGCGTGGACCCGCCCTTCTCGGGGAAGAAGGCCTCCGGGTCGGTCTGGGCACAGAGCGCACGCTCCTGCCACATGAGCTCCTCTTCGGGGGACAGTGGCAGACCCAGATCGAATGACATGTCCGTAATTACACGCCTGGCGCTGCCATACGTCAAGCCGAATTGCACGATCCGCGCCGTCTCCGGCGTGTCGCGCCGCGTGGCAGGGGTCCGGACGGCACGCCAGGGGCCGGGACGGGGCACTCGACCGGCGGCGGTCCCTGCGAGGATGGCGCCGTGACGACCCTCGCCGACCTCCTCCCCGCCGTGCGCGAGCCCGGCCGCCCGCTCCTCACCTGGGACGACCGCGGCACCGGCGAACGGGTGGAGCTCAGCGCCACCACGACGGCCAACTGGGTCGCGAAGACGTCGTCGCTGCTGGTCGACGAGCTCGACGTCGAGCCGGGGACGCGGGTGCGCGTGGGCCTGCCGACGCACTGGCTGCGCTTCGTCTGGCTGCTGTCGTGCTGGAGCGTCGGCGCGGTCGTCGTGGAGCACGACGCCGCGGTCGGCGTGAGCGGCCCGGAGCTCCAGGGCGACGAGCCCGTCCGGCTGGCGGCGTCGCTGCGTCCGCTCGGCGGACGGTTCCTCGAGCCGCCCGTCGGCTTCGTCGACCTCGCCACGGTCGTGCCGGGCCAGCCCGACGTCTTCGTGCCGCTCGACCCGCCGACGCCCTCCTCCCCCGCCGTCGACCTCGCGGCCACGGGCGCGCTCGACCACGCCGCCCTCCTCGCCACGAGCCCGCCCGACCCACGGCGCCTGGCGGTGCGGCCCGGGTCGCTCGAGCGCGACGTGAGAGTGCTCGTCTCCGCTCTGCGCGGCGGGGGCTCGGTCGTGGTCGTCGCCGGAGCCGACGACGACGTGCTGGCCCGCGTGGCGGAGCAGGAGCGCGCCGAGGTCGTCGCCTGAGCGGATCCTCTACACTTTCGACGGCCGCTCGCAGGTCCCCTCCCCGCTGCCAGACCACAGGAAGGCCCTCCGCCCGGATGAGCCGACAGCGCGTGAACACCAGCCCGCCCTCCGCCGTCCCCGGGCTCACCAAGGTCGGCGGCCGCCCGCCCCTCGGCGCCTACCTCGCCGACGTCCTGCGCCACCGCGAGTTCATCCAGGCGCTGGCCCGCTTCCGGATCGAGGCCGACAACGGCCGGAACCGGCTCGGCATGGCGTGGGTGGTCCTGCGCCCGCTGCTCAACGCCGGCGTCTACGGGCTCGTGTTCGGGTTCGTGCTCCAGACCAGCCGCGGTGTCGAGGACTTCGTCGCGTTCCTCGTCATCGGCGTCCTGATGTTCGAGTACTTCTCGACCTCCTTCTCGACCGGGGCGAAGTCGATCACCACCAACGCGGCCCTCGTGCAGAGCCTGGCCTTCCCCCGCATGGCGCTGCCCCTGGCGCTGGTGGCCGAGCGGTTCCTGCAGTTCGTGCCGATGGTCGGCGTCATGGCCGCCTTCGCCATCGGCTACGGCAACCTCCCCGACCTGGAGTGGCTGCTGCTGGTCCCCCTGGTCGCGCTGTTCACGGTCTTCAACACGGGTCTGGCGCTGATCACGGCGCGGCTCACCGTGCACTTCCGCGACCTGACCAACCTGCTGCCGTTCATCTCGCGGATGTTCTTCTACACCTCGGGCATCTTCTACAGCATCGACCAGCGCTTCGACCCCGGGACGACGTTCCGCACCGTGGCCGACGCGCAGCCCATCCACGAGTTCCTCTCGCTGGGCCGGGCCGTGCTGCTGGACGGCCCCGACTACGCGATGCCGTGGCACTTCTGGGGCTACGCCGCGGCGTGGTCGGTGGCGGTGCTGGTCCTCGGCACGATCTTCTTCTGGGCGGCGGAGGAGCGGTATGGCCGGACCGACTGAGTCCCCTCTCGACGACCAGCCCGGAGCCGCGGAGCCGCGCCGTCCGGTCGTGGTCGTCGACGACGTGCACGTGGAGTACAAGGTGCTCTCCACCGGCAAGCGCGCCGGGCCCGCGGAGACCGGACGCCGTCTGCTGCAGCGCACCGGCGGCACCCGGACCGTCCACGCGCTGAAGGGCGTGTCGTTCACGGCGTACGAGAACGACAGCATCGGCGTCATCGGCTCGAACGGCTCCGGCAAGTCGACGCTCATGCGCGCCATCACCGGCCTGACGCCCACGTCGCAGGGCAGCATCCACGCGGCGTCACGACCCAGCATGCTGGGCGTCGGAGCAGCCCTGATCAAGGACCTGTCGGGCGAGCGCAACGTCATCCTCGGCGGTCTCGCCCTCGGGCTCAGCCGGGCCGAGATCGAGGCGAAGTACGAGGAGATCGTCGACTTCTCCGGCATCCGCGACTTCATCGATCTGCCCATGCGGACCTACTCCTCGGGCATGACGGCACGGCTGAAGTTCGCCATCGCCACGGCCCGCGACCACGAGATCCTCATCGTCGACGAGGCGCTGGCCGTCGGCGACCAGGCGTTCCGCGAGCGCAGCGAGGCCCGCATCCGCGCGATCCGTGACGACGCAGGCACCGTGTTCCTCGTCAGCCACTCGATGCGCTCGATCCGCGACACGTGCAACCGGGTGCTGTGGATCGACCGCGGCGTGCTGGTCATGGACGGCCCCACGGACGAGGTCGTCGACGCCTACGAGCAGTCGCGCGCGACGCCGTAGTCCCCGTAGCCCCGTCGTCCCCGCCCAGCTCAGCAGGCTGCTGCGAGGTCCTCGACGTTGTTCGCCTGCGCGCCGCTCTCGTCGGGCGTGGCGGTGGGGCTCGGCGTCGGGACCGACGGCGTCGTGGGCGTGGGCGTCGTGGGGCTCGCGCCCGGCGTCGGCGTCGTGGCGTCGGCGCTGGGGCTGGAACTGGGGCTGGGGCTGGGCGAGGCGCCGACCGAGCGCTCGCTGGCCCGGATCGCGTTCTTGATCAGCCCGTGGATCTGGGCGTAGTCGGGGTCGACGACCGAGATCAGCGGCGGCACGAGCGAGACGGTGCGGATCTTGGTCGACCGCGCCTTGAGCGCGAGGTCGGCGAACTCGCCCAGCTCCTCCGACGGCATGTTCGTGGAGATGAGCTGCGCACCCGACTTCGCGAGGTCGGTGGCGTTGAGCAGCACCTTCTGCGGGCTGAGCTGGTCGAGCATGGCGCTCATGAGGCACTTCTGGCGGCCCATGCGCGTGAAGTCGTCGGACTGGACCCGGCTGCGCGCGTACCAGAGCGCCTCGTTGCCGTCGAGACGTTGCAGCCCCGGCTCGATGTAGCGCTGCTGGTCGAGGTCGTCGTGGCCGAACATCGCCAGCCGCGTCCTGACGTCGATCTCGACCCCGCCGACGGCGTCGACGAGGGAGCTGAAGCCGCGCAGGTTGATCATGACGTAGTAGTTGATCGGCAGGTCGGTCACGCCCTCGACGGCGTCGATCGTCGCCTCCAGACCCGGGTCCTTGGCGCCCGGGTAGAGGTCGGTGCGGCCCTCGGCCTCGGTGTGCACCGCGTTGAGCAGGCACTCCGAGCCGCAGTTGTAGCCGTACGGGTAGAGCTGACGCATGGGCGAGCCTTCGCGGAAGGGCACGTCCTCCAGGTTGCGCGGCAGGGACACCAGGACGGTGCTGCCGGTCGAGGCGTCGATGCTGACGACCGTCATCGAGTCCGGACGGATGCCCGTGCGGCCCTTCCCGGAGTCCGAGCCGATCAGCAGGATGTTGTAGCGACCTTGCAACGGCGGGCTCGTCGTCGTGGCGGTGAACACCTCCTGCACGGCCTGCCGGCCGGCGTTGCTGACCTGCGACGCGTAGAGCGCGACGCCGAGCACCCCGGCCACGAGGGCCGTGTTGACCACGAGCACGACCGCCGCCCGCGCCCGGGTCAGCTGCAACGGTCGCGCCAGGCGCCAGGCGTCGACGAAGAGAGCCGTCCACGCGACCGCCACCGCGGCGACGCCGAAGCGGAACACCTGGAGGACGTCGGGGTCGGTGACCAGGCCGATCAGGCCCGCCCGGTCGTCGCGGTAGGACAGTGCGAGCCATCCGAGGGCGACGAGCCCGAGCGCGTAGAGACCGAGCGCGACCCGTCCCACCCACCGGTTGCCGACGGCGAGCTGCGCGGAGCCGGGCGCGACGGCGGACAGCAGGCACAGGCGCAGTGCTCGACGGAACCGGGCCCTGGGGGGAAGCTCGTCGGTGCTCGTGCTGAGCACCTTCGCTCGACGACGGGTCATGGTTCCTCGCGGCTGGGGGTCCTGGCGAAGACCCATGATCCCCCACGGGTCCAAGCCCTACCGATCAGCACGTCGGCTCAGCAGGTCGCGTCGACGTCGTCGGTCTGGTTCGCCCGCGTCGGGTCCTTGGCCGGGGCGCCGGTCCCGGTCCCGGCCGAGGTCGCGGTGGAGCTCGCGGCGGGCGCCTGCGGCGTCAGGGTCGTGAGCGACGCGGCGAGGATGCCGTCGGTCGCCGGGCGTCCGCCGTGTCCCTCGGAGGTGGCGATGGCCCGGCTGATGAGCGTGCGGACCTTGTCGTAGTCGGGGTTGCCGGTGTAGATCACCGGCGGCACGAGCGAGACCGAGGAGACCGGCTGCGACTTCGCCTTCAGCGCGAGCTCCATGAACACGTTGAGGTCGCGTGCCGGGATGTCGGTGTCGAGCAGCGTCTTGCTGGAGTCAGCGATCTTCTCGACGTTCATGAGCACCTTGCGCGGGCTGAGCTCGCGCAGCATGGCGGTCATGACGCACTTCTGGCGTCCCATGCGGGAGAAGTCGTTGTTCAGCACGCGGCTGCGGGCGTACCAGAGCGCCTGCTCGCCGTTGAGCTTGCGGCGTCCGGCCTCCACGTACTGCTGCTTCCAGGCGTCGTCGTGGCCGAACATCGGCGTGCGCTCCTGGACGTCGACCGTGACCCCGCCGACGGCGTCGACGAGCTTGGCGAAGCCGGCCATGTTGACCAGGGCGTAGTAGTTGAGCCGCAGCCCGGTGATCTCCTCGACGGCGTCGATCGTCGCCTGGATGCCGGGCGTGCGCTCGCCGACCTTCTTCACGCCGAGCTCCTGCGCGTGGTCCTCGGCCCAGGTGTTGACGGCGTTGAGGTAGCAGCCCTCGCAGTCGAAGGTCTTCGGGAACTCCTTCTTCATGAAGGAGTCCGACGGGAACGGGACGTCCTCGAGGTTGCGGGGCAGCCCGATGATCACGGTCCGGCCGGTCTTGGCGTCGATGCTGGCCACGTTGAGCGAGTCCGGACGCATGCCGGTGCGGTCGGCGCCAGAGTCCGAGCCCATGAGCAGCACGTTGTAGCGGCCGTCGGCCGGCTTCGACGTGGTGGTGGCGGCGAAGACGGTGTCGATCACGCCGGTGCTCACGCTGACGAGGTGCGCCGCGAACACGAGCGCCCCGGCCGTGACCAGGCAGAGCGCGCCGTTGAGGCCCGCGACCCACGGGCGGTGGCGACGCGCGAGCCGCAGCGGCTGGCCGAGCCGCCAGGCGTCCACGATGAGCACCGCCCAGAAGACGGCGCCGGCGAGCAGCAGGAAGCGCAGCAGGGTCAGCAGGCGGGCGTCGGTCATGAGCCCCATGAGGCTGGTGCGCGCGAAGAGCGCGAGGAGAAGAAGCACAGCGCCGGCGACGAGGCAGGCGATCCACACGCGCAGCGCCACCCGACCGAGTCGCTTGTTCCCGGCCGCCACCTGGGCCGAGCCGGGCACGACGAGCGTCATCAGCGTGAGCGTCAGCGCCCGGCGCAGCTGGATGCGCTCGGACGCGGTCCGGGTCGTCGAGGTACGGGATGAGGTCGGGCGGTCGTCGTGCATGTCGTCCTCGGGGTCGCTGCCAGGGGGAAGAGCAGGGCGAGCAGGTCCCGACGATGGTCACACAAAGTCTCGACCTCGAGTCGAGGGCGCGCCGAGCGATCTGCGTTTCCCGAGCCGCACCTGCTTTTCGGCTGAGGATCGGCGTGAACACGTCGTGCGCGGTCCCCGCTCGGCTAGGTTCTGTGCCATGGCACAGGAGCGTCCGGAGGACCGTTACGACTGGCTCTACGGTTCCGACGGCGGCCGCGGGGAGCCCGCACCCACGCGGCAGCAGCCCGCGGCGTCGCGACGCCGGGGCGACGACCTGCCGCCGCCCAACCTGCCGCCGCCGGGCGGCGGACGGACCGAGCGCGGACGTGACCGCTCGGGCGGCGGGCGACGGCGCGGCAAGGCGCGATGGGTGCTCCTGCTACTGGTGGCGTGGCTCGTCTTCCTCGTGGGCACGCCGCTGTACGCGTACTCGACGTCGACGAAGGTGCCCTTCGAGCCCGAGGGCGACCGACCCGGCGAGCAGCCCGGCACGACGTTCCTGCTGGTGGGCTCCGACAGTCGCGCCGGCCTGAGCGCCCAGGAGCAGCGCGAGCTCGCGACGGGCGGCGACGGCGGCGGACGGGGTCGCACCGACACGATCATGCTGCTGCACACGGGGGCCGGACCGTCGACGCTCGTCTCCATCCCGCGCGACTCGATGGTGCAGGTGCCGGGCTACGGCACCACGAAGATCAACGCCGCCTACGCCTACGGCGGGCCGGCCCTGCTGACGCAGACGATCGAGCAGAACACCGGCATCCGGGTCGACGACTACGTCGAGATCGGGTTCGGCGGCCTGGTCAAGGTCGTGGACGCCCTCGGCGGTGTCGAGATCTGCCCGAAGGAGGCGATCAAGGACCGCGACTCCGGGCTGAACGTGAAGGCGGGCTGCCAGGAGGCCGACGGGCGGACCGCCCTCGCGTACTCCCGCAACCGGCACAGCTACGCGACGCAGGACATCCAGCGGGTACAGAGCCAGCGCGAGGTCATCGCCGGCATCGCGAGCAAGGCCGCGTCGCCGTGGACGGTCGTCAACCCGGTCCGCTACTGGGGCGTGAGCACCGGCGCCGCGTCGGCCGTGCAGATCGGCGAGGGAACCGGCCCGTACGCGTTGCTCAAGTTCGCCCTCGGGCTGCGCTCGGCGATGGGCGACGGCGGCCAGAGCTGCACGGTGCCGCTCGCGGACTTCTCGGTGCGCTGGGACCCCGAGCGCAGCAAGCAGCTCTTCGACCTGATCGCCGCCGATCGCACGGGCAGCATCGGCAGGCTCTGCACGCCCGACGGGCTGCCCCCGAAGAGCTGACGACGGCGCCGGGGTCGAGCGCGGCTCAGACCTCTCGGCCCACCGTGCGGTAGGTGCGGTCGTGGTAGACGAGCGGCTCCCCGACGGGCCCGAGGCGCACGTCGCGCACCTCGGCGACGACGACCACGGCCTCCCCCACCGGGACGGTCGTGATCGGGACGCAGCGCAGCGACGCGACGGCCCCCGGCAGCGTCGTCCCGTCCTCGTCGACCACCCAGCCCTGCGCCGGGGTAAAGCGCTCCCCTGCCGACCGCCCGTAGGCGTCGGCGACGTCGACCAGGTCGGCGGGCAGCAGGTGCACGTCGATCACGTCGGCGGCGGCGACCACCTGGGCGGTCCGGCTGCTGGTGAGCACCGAGAACGAGAGGGCCGGCGGGTGGGCGGACACGGAGGCCACGCTCGAGGCCGTGAGCCCGACGGGACCGTCCGGTCCGAGTGCCGTCACGACGGCCACGCCGGTCGCGTGCCGTCGGAACGCGGCCTTCAGCAGCTCCGCCCGGCCGTCGCCGTCGGTGCTGCTGGTCACCGAGCGGCCGTCGGCGGCGTCGGGGCGTCGTGCTGCGTCTCGCGTGTCCACGCTCTCGACGATAGGACCTCGAGCGCACTCGAGGTCAATCGAGGACGCCCCATCCACTCCCGCGCGATGTCGTCGGCTGCCCGGCGACCCTGGCCGGAAGGGGCCACGCGACCTAGTCCTTCGGGATGATCTTCGGCGCGTCCACCGCCGGAGGGTCCGCGGGCTCGTTGAACAAGTTCCGCGCACCTTCACCCCGTAGAGGACCACCATGCCCCTGCACCTCCGACGGCCGACCGCGGCCCTCGCCGCCCTGGTCCTGCCAGGTCTCCTCGCCCTGGCTGCACCAGCGACCGCCGCCCCTGCACCACAGGCCACCGGCCAGCTCGTCGGGGAGCTTGCCACCGGCCGGACGCTGACGGTCGACCCGTCGGCCGCGCCGGCGCCCGCCGGTGACGCGCCCGTGTACCGCGGGGTGTTCCGCTTCAGCTCGAGCACCTGCTCGGGCGGCGGCGAGCGCCGCGCCGCCGCCGACGCGACGACCGTGACGGTGCCGCAGGACGCGCTGTTCACGTCCGACGTGGGCGCCTACTACGCCCTCAGCTGGGACGTCGCGGGGTCGCCGGTCTCCGGCCAGTGCTACGGCCCGGTGCAGCGCGGCTTCTCCTCCCTGAGTGTCGACTACTCCCCCGCGCAGCCCGCGCAGGGCGTCGAGCTGACCGCGACGGGCTCCGTCAGCCCCGACACCGACCTGAACGGGACGACGAGGCGCAGCTACGCCTGGTTCCTCGACGGCCGCCAGGCCGGTACCGGGCCCACGTTCACGCCGACCGCCGACGCGGCCGGCCAGGAGCTGGTGCTGACCGTCACCGCGACGCGCTCCGGCTACGCGGACCAGACCGCCTCGACCGAGCCCCGTCGGGTCCCCCAGAGGGTCATCGGCGCCCCGGCGCCGACGATCGACGACACGACGCCGGCCGTCGGGCAGCTGCTGACGGCCTCCGACGGCTTCGGCGCGGCACCCCGTCCCGACGGCCTGTCGACCACCTACCGCTGGGGCACCGTCGCCGACGACGCCACCTGCACGGTCGCGGGCGCCGCGTCGCCCACCCACCGGGTCGTGCGCGCCGAGCTCGGCCGCCGCCTGTGCGTCGTCTCCTCGCTGAGCGCACCGGGTCACGACCCGGAGTCGCACACCTCGGCGCCCACCGAGGCGGTCGCCGCCGGCACCTTCACCGTCCGCCCGACCATCGACGACACGACGCCGGTGGTCGGCCAGAAGCTCACCGCGAGCCCCGGCACGGACGACGCGGGCGTGAGCGTCACCTACCGCTGGGGTCGCGACGACGCTGGCGAGTGCAACCTCCTCGACGACGGCTCCGCCGGCGCCACCTACACCGTGCGGGCCGCCGACCTCGCCAGCCGGCTCTGCGTGCGCGGCTCCTACAGCTCGACCGGCTACGAGCCGGCCACGCGCACCTCGGACCCGACGGCAGCGGTCGCCCGAGGCACCCTCGTCCCCGCGACCCCGACCATCGACGACACGACGCCGACGTTCGGCGACGTGCTGACCGCCACCCAGCCGCGTGACGGCCTGCCCGCCGAGGCTCAGGCCTCGTTCCGCTGGGGCACCGTGTCGGACACGGGCGCGTCGGCCACCTGCACGACGGCGGGCGACCCGGGCGTCCAGCACACCGTCACGGCCGGCGAGGTCGGAGCGCGCCTGTGCGTCGTCTCCACCGTGTCCGCCGACGGCTACACGTCGGGCACCGCGACGTCGGCGCCGACGTCGGTGGCCGTCGAGGCCTCCCTCGACGCGCCGACGCCGACCGTCGTCAACACGTCCCGCACGAACGGCGCACCGCGGATCGACGACGTCCTCGAGGCGCGCACCGACACGACGGGTCTCCCGGCGGGCACCCGCGTCGACCTCGCGTGGGGTCGCCTGACCGGCACCGGCGCGAACGCCACCTGCACGCCGACGAGCGCGGCCGGGTCGACCGGCGCGAAGTACACCGTGACCGCCGCCGACGGCGGGTCGTCCGTGTGCGTGGTCGCGACCGCGAGCCGCACGGGCCACACCACCGACCGCGCGTCGTCCGCCGGCACCCCCGTCGTGCTGAAGCGCGTCGGCGCCCTGACCACCCCGATGGTCACCGGCGGCTCGAGCGCGCCGCGTCCGGGCGAGCTCCTGCAGGTCGCGCGACCGGCGACGGCCCCGCAGGACGCGACCGTCACCGTCGCCTGGGGCCGGGTGCGCGGCGGCGCGTGCGTGGCCAACGGGGCCACCGGCTCGAGCTACCGGGTCACGGTCGCCGACCTCGGCAGGTCGCTGTGCGCGACGACGACGGTCGGCGGACCGGCGTACGAGAAGGACGTCAGCGTCGTCTCGACCCGCCAGGCGCTCGTGACCGAGCGGGCGCGGCTCGCCGTCGACGACCGCACCGTCGTCGGACGCCAGAAGGTCGCGGTGCGCGGCTACGGCCTGCGTCCCGGCCAGACCTACCGGCTGCTCGCCCTCGGCCGCGTCGTCGAGCGGGGCACGGTCGCGGCGAACGGCCGCTACGTCGGGACCTACCGGTTCCCGTCGAGCACCACGAGCCACCCGGGCCGTGCGATCCGGCTCGTCGTCTCCGACGCGTCCGGTCGCCGGACGTTCGACGCGACGGTGAAGGTCACCTACCGCCGCTGAGCACGACGAGGGGGCGTCCACCGCACAGTGGGCGCCCCCTCGGCACGTCCCGGTCCGGGCGTCGGCCCGGCCGCGGAGCCCGAGTCAGAGCGTCGACTGCACGCCCGCGAGGAGCTGGCGGGCCATGACGATCCGCTGGACCTGGTTCGTGCCCTCGTAGATCTGGGTGATCTTCGCGTCGCGCATCATCCGCTCGACGGGGTAGTCGCGCGTGTACCCGTAGCCGCCGAGCAGCTGCACGGCGTCGAGGGTCACCTGCATGGCGGTGTCGGACGCGAACGCCTTGGCGGCGGCACCGAAGAAGGTCAGGTCGTCGTCGCCGCGCTCGGAGCGGCCCGCCGCCGCGTACGTGAGCTGACGGGCGGCCTCGACCTTCATGCCCATGTCGGCGAGCATGAACTGCACGCCCTGGAAGTCGCTGATCGGCTTGCCGAACTGCTGGCGCTCCTGCACGTACCCGAGCGCGTAGTCGAGCGCACCCTGCGCGACGCCGACCGCCTGCGCGGCGATCGTGATGCGGGTGTGGTCGAGCGTCTGCATCGCGAGCGCGAAGCCCTGGCCGACGTCGCCGATGATGCGGTCCTCGGGGATGCGCACGGCGTCGAGGTAGACCTCGCGGGTGGGCGATCCCTTGATGCCGAGCTTCTTCTCGGGCGCCCCGAAGGAGACGCCCTCGTCGGTCGCCTCGACGACGAAGGCGGTGATGCCCTTGCTGCGCTGGGCCGGGTCGACCTGCGCGAGGACCGTGTAGAACGCCGACTCGCCGGCGTTGCTGATCCACCGCTTGGTGCCGTCGAGCACCCAGTGGTCGCCGTCGCGGACGGCACGGGTCTTCTGGTTGGCGGCGTCGGAGCCCGCGTCGGGCTCGGACAGGCAGTAGCTGAAGCCCTCACCGGCCGCGAGCCGCGACAGGTAGTTCTTCTTGAGGGTCTCGTCGCCGCCGAGGATGACCGGCAGCGAGCCGAGCTTGTTCACGGCGGGGATCAGCGAGCTCGAGACGCAGACCCGCGCGACCTCCTCGATGACGAGGACGGTGGCGAGCGCGTCGGCGCCGGCTCCCCCGTACTCCTCGGGCACGTGCGGGGCGTGGAAGTCCGCGGCGACGAGCGCGTCGTGCGCCTCGCGCGGGTAGCGGGCCTCCTCGTCGACCTGCGCGGCGTACGGCGCGACCTTCGCCTCGGCGACGGCGCGGACGGCCTCGCGGATGGCCTGGTGCTCCTCGGACAGCACGAACATGTCGGTCACGGCTACGGCTCCGAATCCCTGGGTGAGACAACGCTCATGTTTAGTTGGACGACCTACTAATCGTACGTCGGCGTGCCACGACCCAGGCTGCCGGGTCCGGTGGGGTCGCCCACACTGGTGCCGTGACCACCCAGCGCTTCGACGGACACATCACCGGCCTCGGCACCGCGAGCGGCACCCGCGTCGTCGTGGGCATCTGGGACCACAGCCCCTACGGTGCCTTCGCCGACGCGATGGTCGAGCGGCCCGACGGCCACCGCGTCCTGCTCGCGCCGGACGAACGGATCGCCGACCTCGTCTCGGCCACCTACACCTTCGACGACGTCCGGATCGTGCCCGTCGCCGTCGACGGCTGGGGCATCCTCGCCGGTCCGCTGGAGGCGCACTGGACCCCGGGCGTGCGCGCGCCCATCGGCTGGCTCCTGCAGGCCGTGCCCGGGCCGCTCGGACGGCTCGAGGCGTGGGCCCGGCTCTGCGACCCGATCGCCCGGCGGGTCATGCCGGGCGTGCGCACCCACGGCACCGCGGGCCAGGGCCGGACGGAGTGGTACGCCGCCTCCGACGCGTGGCGCGTCGAGGCCGCGACGATCACCTGGGACGGCAAGGACCTCGGCCCGCTCGCCCCCGTCGACCCGCCGGTCCGCTTCGGCTTCGGCTCGGCGCCCCGCACGCCCACGCTCACCCGCGTCACGTCCTTCATCCGCGACCACTGAGTCGCGCGAGCGGCTCCTGGACCGGCCCCCGGTCGTCCTAGGGTGGCCGGCATGGGACGCATCCACGACGTCGACGAGCTGCGCGCCGTTCTCGGCGCACCGATGCCGCGCGCGGCCGCGAAGGACCGCCAGCGGCTCCACCCCGAGCACGTCGCCTGGCTGGAGGCGTCGCCGTTCTGCCTGCTCGCGACCTCCGGCGCCGACGGCACCTGCGACGTCTCGCCCAAGGGCGACCCCGCCGGGTCGCTGGTGCACGTCGTCGACAAGCACACCCTGGCGATCGCGGAGCGACCTGGGAACCGCCGGGCCGACGGGTACGTGAACGTGCTCGCGAACCCGCACGTCGGGCTGCTGTCGGTCGTGCCGGGACGCGGCGACACGCTGCGCGTCAACGGCACCGCCCGGCTGCTGCGCACCGACGACGACCCGCCGGCCTACGTCGACGCCCTCGTCGTGCGCGGGCACCGGCCGGTGCTGGTCTGCGAGGTCAGCGTCGAGCAGGTGTTCTTCCACTGCTCGAAGGCGTTCCTGCGCTCCCACCTCTGGGAGCCGGACACCTGGCACCCCGACGCCGTGCCGTCGCGCTCGGAGATCGCGCACGCGCTCGAGCGCTCGGACCAGACGCTCGAGGAGGTCCGCGCCTACTACGAGGGTCCCGGCTACCAGGCGCAGCTCTACTGACACCTCCGCCGCACCACGCGGACCGCGGGAGCGACGAAGATCACACCCGATCACGACCATGTCACACCGTTTCGACTCGCCCCGTACCCCCGGTACGAGAGACCCTGGAAGGCGCTGCAGACGTCGACCACGTCGGTGCCCCTGACACCAGGAGACCTTGCGTTGAACTCGCCCACCCCCGCCACCCGCCCGTCCGCCACCCCCGAGCGCATCACGACCGACGTGCTCCTCGTGGGCGCCGGGATCATGAGCGCCACGCTCGGCTCGCTGCTGAAGTCGCTGCAGCCCGACTGGTCGATGACGCTGCTAGAGCGGCTGGACCAGCCCGGCCTGGAGAGCTCCGGCCCGTGGAACAACGCCGGCACCGGCCACTCCGCGCTCTGCGAGCTCAACTACACGCCGAAGACCGCCGACGGCGGCGTCGACGTCTCCAAGGCCATCACGGTCAACGAGCAGTTCCAGCTCTCGCGCCAGTTCTGGGCCCACGGGGTCGACAACGGTCTGCTCAAGGACCCGTCGTCGTTCATCAACCCCGTCCCCCACGTCAGCTTCGTGCGCGGCACGGAGAACGTCGACTACCTGCGCAAGCGCTACGACGCACTCGCCGGCCACCCGCTCTTCGCGGGCCTGGAGTGGGTGCACGACCACGACGAGTTCGCCCGCCGCCTCCCGCTGATGGCCGAGGGTCGCGACCCGTCCGAGGACGTCGCGGTCAGCTGGACCGACCACGGCACCGACGTCGACTTCGGCTCGCTCACCGCGCAGCTGCTCGGGAACCTGTCGAGCCAGGGCGCGGACATCCGCTACCGCCACCAGGTCAAGGGCCTCAAGCGCGACACCGACGGCACGTGGCGCGTCAAGGTCAAGGACCTCGACGACGGTCGCACGATCTGGATCTCGGCGAAGTTCGTCTTCGTCGGCGCCGGCGGTGGCGCCATCCAGCTGCTGCAGAAGGCGGGCATCGAGGAGATCAAGGGCTTCGCCGGCTTCCCCGTCAGCGGCGAGTTCATCCGCTGCCTCGACGAGACGGTCACCGCCAAGCACGAGGCGAAGGTCTACGGCATGGCCGCCGTCGGCGCGCCGCCGATGTCGGTGCCGCACCTCGACACGCGCGTGATCGGCGGGCAGCGCTCGCTGTTGTTCGGCCCGTACGCCGGCTGGACGCCCAAGTTCCTCAAGGAGGGCTCCTTCACCGACCTTCCGCTGTCGGTGCGCCCGCACAACCTGATGCCGATGGCCGCCGTCGGCGTGACGTCGTGGGGCCTCATCAAGTACCTGGTGCTCGAGCTCGCGAAGTCGCGCGGTCGCAAGGTCCAGGACCTGCAGGTCTTCGCCCCGCTCGCCGAGGAGGGCGACTGGGAGCTGATCACGGCCGGCCAGCGCGTGCAGGTGGTCCGCAAGAAGGGTCGCTTCGGCGGCTCGCTCGAGTTCGGCACGACGGTCGTCAACGCCTCCGACGGCACCATTGCGGGTCTGCTGGGTGCATCGCCCGGCGCGTCGACCGCCGTCGCGGCCATGCTCGACGTGCTCGAGCGCTGCTTCCCCGGCCAGATCGACGGCTGGCGCCCGCAGCTCAAGGAGATCGTGCCGTCGTACGGGGTGTCGCTGGGCGACAACCCGACGCTCTACTCGGACCTGAAGACCTGGACGGACCGCTCGCTGGGCCTCGCCCAGGCCTGAGCCCCTCCGGCCGTCCCCGCGTCTCATGACGAGACGGGGGGACGAGCCGGGTCAGCGGTCGCGGATGGCGGCACCCTTGGCGCGCGCGGCCTCCGCGAGGGCGTCCTGGAAGTCGAGCACGCGCTGCGTGAGCTCGGGGTCGCCGACCGCGAGGATACGTGCGGCCAGCAGGCCCGCGTTGCGGGCGTTGCCGATCGAGACGGTCGCGACGGGCACGCCGGCGGGCATCTGGACGATCGACAGCAGGGAGTCCATGCCGTCGAGGTAGCGCAGCGGCACCGGGACGCCGATGACGGGCAGCGGCGTGACGGCGGCCAGCATGCCGGGCAGGTGCGCGGCGCCGCCGGCACCGGCCACGATCACCTCGAGGCCGCGGGTGTGGGCATCGCGCCCGTAGGCCAGCATCTCGTCGGGCATGCGGTGCGCCGAGACCACGTCGGCCTCGTAGGCGATCCCCATCTCCTGGCAGGCGAGGGCCGCGGCCTCCATGACCGGCCAGTCCGAGTCCGACCCCATGACGATGCCCACGCGGGGCTGAGCGCTCATGACGCCGACCCTACCGCCGAGCCTCCTCCCCCCTCGAGGTGACTTCTCCACCGAACGGGGCCGGCGGTGCGTGGTCCGTCGGTCTCGTCCTGCTGCTGCACTGCCGCAGGGGGCCTGGGCTCGGTGCTGCGCGGCCGCAGGGGGCTGGGCTTGCTGCTGCGCGGCCGCAGGGGGTCCGGACCTGCTGCTGCGCTGCCGCAGGGGGTCCGGGCTTGCTGGTGCGCTGCCGCAGGGGGTCTGGACCTGCTGCTGCGCTGCCGCAGGGAGTCCGGGCTCGCTGGTGCGCTGCCTCGGCCTTCGCTGTGTCTGGTTTCCGAAAGGGCCTCGACCGGGCGGCTGGCGGCGGCGCTGGTCTGGGGTCTCGGGCTGTGGGTTGGGCACGGGGTGGACCCACGATGCTGCGTTCGTGCACTGGGGTTCGAGGATGCTGCGCTTGTTACGGGATCCCGTCGTGAACGCAGAAGCGTTCGACCTTCGGCGTCGAAAGGCAGAATCTTGGGCGCCCTTTGCGTTGGGGCGACGCAAGATTCTGCGTTCGTGTCGCCAGGGCGACACGAACGCAGAGACTTTCGCGCCGCCAGCCCACTATCGGTGGATCTTCAACCGCAGAACGGCTCCTGCGGTTGCAGATCCACCGATAGGACGCGCGAACGCAGAACGGTGGGTCAAGAACGCAGAAACGAAGAACCTTGCGTCGAGGGCAAGCTCAGACCAGACCCCGAGACCCGAAGCCGCCCCCAGGCCCGCTGCCGGTCGAGGCCCTTTCGGAAACCGACTCCAGCACCAGCCGAGGCAGCGCACCAGCAACCACAAGCCTCGGCAGGCTGCGCATCAGCAAACCCAGACCCCCTGCGGCAGCCGGACCGAAGGACTCAGCCGTCCTGGAGGAGGGCGCCGGCGCGGCGGGCGTCGGCGAGGACGGTGTCGAGGTGGTCGCCGGTGACGGTGACGTGCCCGACCTTGCGCCCGGGCTTCACGCCCTTGCCGTAGAGATGCACCTTGGCGTGCGGGACGGCGCTGAGCACGACGGCCTCCTGGGCCTCGAGGTCCTGCACGGCGCCGCCGAGCACGTTGACCATGACCGTCCACGCGTGGTGCGGGGTCGTGGGGCCGAGGGGCAGGTCGAGCACGGCCCGCAGGTGGTTCTCGAACTGGCTCGTGGCGGCACCGTCGATGCTCCAGTGGCCGGTGTTGTGCGGACGCATCGCCAGCTCGTTGACGAGCACGCGTCCGTCGGCGGTCTCGAACAGCTCGACGGCGAGCATGCCCGTGACGCCGAGCTGCTCCGCCACGCGGACGGCGACGTCGGTGGCCTCCTGCGCGAGCGCGGGATCGAGGTCGGGCGCCGGTGCGACGACCTCCTTGCAGATGCCGTCGACCTGGGTCGACTGCACGACGGGGTAGGCGACGACGTCACCCGACGGGGTGCGGGCCACCTGGGCGCTGAGTTCGCGGCGGAAGTCGACGAGCTCCTCGGCCAGGATCTCCCGTCCCTCGGCGAACGCCGTGGCGAGGACCTCGGCCGCGTCGTCGGCGCTGCGCACCACCCACACGCCCTTGCCGTCGTACCCGCCGCGGGTCGTCTTCAGCACGGCCGGGTAGCCGAAGTCCGCGAGCTCCTCGAGGGCCTCCTCGACGTCGCCGGGGAGGAGCAGGAAGAGCGGGCACGGCAGCCCGAGGACGCTCAGCCGCACGCGCATCTCGCCCTTGTCCTGCGCGTAGAGCAGGGCGTCGGGCCCGGGCCGCGGCGCGTGACCTTCGGCCTCGAGCGCCCGCAGGTGCTCCGGCGGGACGTGCTCGTGGTCGAACGTGACGACCGGGCTGCCCGCGCAGACGGCGCGCAGGTCGTCGAGGTCGGTGTGGTCGCCGACGAGGTGGTCGGGCACCACCTGGGCTGCGGAGACGTCGGGGCCCTCGGCCAGCAGCCGGATCCGCAGGCCCAGCGCGACGGCCGGGACCTGCATCATGCGGGCGAGCTGGCCGCCCCCGACGACGGCGAGGTGCGGTGTCAGCGACATGCCCGCAGGATATCGACCGTCGGACGCGGTCCTACCAGCGCCTGACGGTGCGGGGCCGGAACGCGCGACGCCGGCTGACGGTGATCGGCGAGACGTTCCCGAACCCGCGCAGCGGCCGTGGCGGCAGGGTCCGCATCTCGAACTCCTCGTCGGTCAGGTCGGCCGCCGTGGCGTCGTCGACGAGGACCCGGTTGCTTCGCGCGACGTGCGACAGCCGCGCAGCGAGGTTGACGGGCGGGCCGAACACGTCGCCCAGGCGGCTGATGACCGAGCCGGTCGCGAGGCCCACCCGGACGTCGGGCAGGTCGTCGCGCGACCCGATGTTCGCCACCAGCTCCAGGGCGGTGAGCGTCGCCTCGCGCGGGTCGGGGTTGACGAAGAGGACGGCGTCACCGAGCGCCTTGATGACACGACCGTCCCGCGACGTGACGACGTCGGTGCACCGGGTCTCGAAGTTCTCGACCAGCTCACCGAGGCGTACGTCGCTCAGCGTGTTGGTCATGGCCGTGAACCTGGAGAGGTCGGCGAAGCCGATGCTCATGGTGGTCGACAGCAGCTCCGCGTCGACCGCGCCGAGCGCCTCGAGCCGGCCGGCGGCCGCCGCGAGGTGGCGCCGCCACGCGTAGAGCAGCAGCCGGTCGAAGCCGGGGGCGACGTGCTCGGCGATCGCGACCGCGCTCTCGAGCCGGCTGCTCGCGCGACCGGCGTCGACGTCGGCCTCGACCTGGTCGACGATCGTCTGCACCTCCCAGTCCGCGAGTCGGGCGAGCGTCTGGCCGAGCGCTCGCGTCATGCGGAAGATGGTGCGCTCCTCGAGCAACCCCTCGTCGAACGCGGCGGCGACGAGGCGCGCGGCCGCGACGTCGTGCTCGCCGTAGGCGGGGACGTCGCCGCTGTCGGCGAAGCCGAGCGAGCGCCAGAGCCGCTCGGCGCGGTCGAGGTCGAGCCCCGCCTGCTCGGCGACCTGCTCGCCGGTGAGGTCCATCCCCTCGTGGAGGATCAGCCGGGCGAGCTCGTCACGCAGGTCAGACCGACTCATCGCTCCCCCGGTGCGCGGCGAACACGAGGTCGCTGACCTGGCGGTGGAAGGACTCGACGTGCGGGATGTCGCGCAGCTCGAGGCCGGCCTCCTCGCTCGCGTTGTGGATGATGAGCGTGCCGCAGCCGAGGATCCGGTCGTTGAGGTTCTTCTCGTAGGAGACGTCGTTGATCCGGCTGAGCGGGATGACCCGACCCTCGCGGGTGAGGATGCCCTTCTGCTCGACGAGGCGCTGCGTGGTGAGGCTGTAGGTCCACGACAGCCAGCGCAGGAACGGCAGCACGCTCCCCCACAGCACGACGACGACCGCGATCGCCACGACGGCCCACCGGACGTAGCCGTCGCCGGAGCCGCCCGCCCTGGCCGCGAGGAAGCTGCCCGCGAACGCGACGGCGAGCAGGATGACCAGCGGGACGAACAGGACCTTGACGTGGGTGCGCGTCGTGGTGACGACCTGTTCGCCGTCCATCATGAACTTGCGGGAGAGCGCCATGCCCGAATCCTCCCACGGCGGGCCCGGGCACCGGGAGGGATCACGGCTCCTGACGGGCGGGTCTCCGGCCGCTCAGGGCGCGGGCCGCACGTGCGTGACGTCGCCGGCGCTGATCGCACGTCCGGCGACCACCAGACGACCCAGGGGGTCGACGTCGTCGGCTCGTCCCCGCAGCACGGACCCGTCGGGCAGGTCCACCTGGACGGTCGAGCCGAGCGTGACGCAGCGCTCGAGGTAGTCGGCGCGCAGCAGGGTCGGGTCGCCGGCACCGGCGACCCAGCGCCGGTAGAGACGCTCCAGGTGGCCGAGCAGGATCTGCAGCACCACGCCGCGGTCGGTGGTGGCCGCGCCCGCGAGCGCGAAGGACGTGGCCGTCGGCACGGGCAGCTCCTCCCGCGTCAGGGTCAGGTTGATTCCGATGCCGAGCACGGCGGCGGCGCCGGCGGGCCCCTCCGCCCGCTCGACGAGGATCCCGCAGAGCTTGCGCCCGTCGACGAGCACGTCGTTGGGCCACTTCAGCCCCGACGCGACCCCGCAGTCGCGGGCCGTGAGGTCGACAGCGATGCCCGCGAGCAGCGGCAGCCACGTCCACTGCGGCAGCGCCACGGCGTCGGGGCGCAGCAGGACGGAGACCACCAGGCCCGAGCGCGGGGGCGCCTCCCAGCGTCGGTCGAGCCGGCCGCGCCCGGCCGTCTGGTGCTCCGTGGTGACGACGAGACCCTCGGGCGCACCCTCGGCGACGGCGGCGACCACGTCGGCGTTGGTGCTCGCGGTGGTGCTCGACACCTCGACCGCGGTCCACAGCCCGCCGCCGACGAGCAGCGCACGCCGCAGCTCCTCGACGTCGAGCAGGGGCCGGTCGGGGGTCGGCGTGCCGGCAGCCGAGGCAGGAGTCGGGGCGGAGGTCGAGGCGTCCATGCGGCAAGCCTCACACAACGCGGAAGGCCGTCCCTCGCTACTCTGACCCTCGTGAGCGAAGCAGAGATCGAAGAGCGTCCGGAGCTGCACACGACCGCGGGCAAGCTGGAGGACTTCCGGCGACGCCGTCACGAGGCCACCGTCGAGGTCGCCGAGCGGGCTGCGGAGAAGCAGCACGCCAAGGGCCGTCAGAGCGCGCGCGAGCGCATCGAGCAGCTCTTCGACGAGGGCTCGTTCGTCGAGCTCGACGCCCTCGCGCGTCACCGCTCCACCAAGTTCGGCCTGGAGAACAACCGTCCGCTCGGCGACGGCGTCATCACCGGCTACGGCACGATCGACGGCCGCCAGGTGTGCGTCTTCAGCCAGGACTTCTCGATCTTCGGCGGCAGCCTCGGCGAGGTGTACGGCGAGAAGATCACGAAGGTCATGGACCTCGCCATCAAGACGGGCTGCCCGATCATCGGCATCAACGAGGGTGCCGGCGCCCGCATCCAGGAGGGCGTCGTCTCGCTCGGCCTCTACGGCGAGATCTTCACGCGCAACGTGCACGCCTCGGGCGTCATCCCCCAGATCTCGATGATCATGGGCACGTGCGCCGGCGGCCACGTGTACTCCCCCGCCGTCACCGACTTCACGATCATGGTCGATGAGAAGTCGAACATGTTCATCACCGGCCCGGACATCATCAAGACGGTCACCGGCGAGGACGTCACGATGGAGGAGCTGGGCGGCGCGCGCACCCACAACACGCGCAGCGGCAACGCCCACTACCTCGCCTCCGACGAGGAGGACGCGATCGAGTACGTGAAGGCGCTCATCTCCTTCCTCCCGCAGAACAACATGGAGGAGGCGCCCGTCTACGACGAGGTGGCCGACCTCGAGCCGACCGAGACCGACCTGGCGCTCGACACGCTCATCCCCGACTCGGCCAACCAGCCGTACGACATCCGCACCGTCATGGAGGCCGTCCTCGACGACGGCGACTTCCTCGAGGTCCAGCCGCTGTTCGCCCCGAACCTCGTCATCGGCTACGGCCGGGTCGAGGGGCGCGCGGTCGGCGTCGTGGGCAACCAGCCCATGCAGCTGGCCGGCTGCCTCGACATCGACGCGTCCGAGAAGGCCGCGCGCTTCGTGCGCACGTGCGACGCCTTCAACATCCCGGTGCTGACGTTCGTCGACGTGCCCGGCTTCCTGCCCGGCACGGAGCAGGAGTGGAACGGCATCATCCGCCGCGGCGCGAAGCTCATCTACGCCTACGCGGAGGCCACCGTCCCGCTCGTCACGATCATCACGCGCAAGGCCTACGGCGGCGCCTACGACGTCATGGGCTCCAAGCACCTCGGCGCCGACGTCAACCTGTCGTGGCCCACCGGCCAGATCGCCGTCGTCGGCGCCTCGGGCGCGGTCAACATCCTGTACCGCCGCGAGGTGGCGGCGGCCGACGACCCCGAGGCCAAGCGCGCCGAGCTGATGACCGAGTACGAGGACACGCTCTGCAACCCGTACGTGGCGGCCGAGCGCGGCTACATCGACGGCGTCATCGAGCCCTCGCAGACCCGCGCGGAGGTCGTGAAGGCCCTGCGTCTGCTGCGCACCAAGCGCGAGACGCTGCCGCCCAAGAAGCACGGGAACATCCCCCTGTGATGGCCGGCGAGACGACCCCCGAGGACGAGGGGACCGAGACCACCGCCGCACCGGTCACGCCGGTGCTGCGGGTGGTCCGCGGTGACCTGACGCCCGAGGAGCTCGCCGCCCTGGTGGCGGTCGTCGCGGCGCGCAACGCCGCCGCGGCGCACGCGGCCGCGAGTGCAGCGGGCCCGAAGCCGCGCAGCGAGTGGGGCCACCCCTCCCGCGCGGCGCGCACGCCGCTGCGCGTGGGGCCCGACGCCTGGCGACGCTCCGCCTGGGCCTGACGGCCGTCGCATGACCCTGCGCCACGAGACCGACGTGTCCGTGGCGGACTGGATCGTGCGCGCCGACGCGCCCTGGGAGGTGCTGGCCACGCAGGGCCCGCCGGGCCTCCCCGCGTACGCCACGGTCCACTTCGACGGCGAGGACGCCGACCCCTACCGCCCCGACCCGGACGTCGTGGCGCTCGTGACCCGCCTCGGCGCCGAGCACACCACGACGCCGGAGCGGTGCTGGTTCGCCCTGTGGGAGGGCTGGGGCGAGCTGGAGGGCGGCGGGAGGGTCTACGCCGAGATGGACCCGCACCGCCTGTTCGGCCGGCTGTTCCGTCAGCCGCCTCCGTTGGAGGTCGCGCCGGCCTTCGAGCGCTCCGTGCTCGACGCGCCGCGCGCCGACCTCGCGGGCGAGCGCGCCTACCTGCTGTTCATCGGCGAGGCCGCCGACGTCGGCGTCTGGGGCGCCCGACCACCACGACCGGGCTGGCCCGCCGACCTGCCGCAGGCGTCGCTCACCTGGCCCGCCGACCACGCCTGGTGCATCGCCTCCGACGTCGACCCGTCGTGGTTCACCGTGGGCGGGTCCCCCGGGCTCGTCGAGGCCGTGCTCGCCCACCCGGACCTGTGCGCGGAGCCCGCCACGTACGGCTCTCCTCCCCCCGCCTGACCGGCGCCCCCTCACCGTCATCGGTGGACCGGCAACCACAGGGGGGCTGCAGACGTCCCCCAGCCACCGATGCCGCCCCGTCGCGGCGCTGATGTTGCGCATCCACCGATGGGGGGCGGGCGTCGGGCCTGCCACGATGGGCGCATGGTGCGCATGGTCCTGGCCTCCCAGTCCCCCGCCCGGCTCGCGACGCTGCGGGCGGCGGGCATCGAGCCGGAGGTGGTGGTCTCCGGGGTCGACGAGTCGCAGGTGACCACCCACGACGCCGCCAACCTCGCGGCCGCGCTCGCCCAGCTGAAGTGCCGTGCGGTCGCGTCCGGCGTCGACGACCCCGACGCGCTCGTCGTGGGCTGCGACTCCGTGCTGGCCTTCGAGGGCGAGATCCTGGGCAAGCCGGGCGACGCCGACACCGCGCGGGCCCGCTGGCGGCGCCTGCGCGGACGCTCGGGCGTGCTGCACACCGGGCACTGCGTGCGCCGCGGCGGGCGCGAGGTCGTCGACAGCGCGTCGACCGTCGTGCACTTCGCCGACGTCAGCGACGCCGAGATCGACGCCTACGTGGCCACCGGGGAGCCCCTCCACGTCGCCGGGGCCTTCACCATCGACGGCCTCGGCGGGGCCTTCATCCGCGGTATCGAGGGCGACCACCACTGCGTCGTCGGGATCAGCCTGCCGCTGCTGCGCGACCTCGTCGCCGACCTCGACGTCGTCTGGACCGACCTCTGGAACCGTCCCGCGGCCTGACCAGGTGGCGCGATCCGGCCCTCGACGAGGCGCGTACGTGGGACCATGGGTGATGCCCACCTCGCGCCGCCACCACGCGTCCAGCCCCTTCGAGCGTCCCGTCGAGGTGCCGGACGAGGTCTACGAGGTCGACGCGCGCGTCAGCCACGACAGCTGGGGCCTGGGCCGCATCGTCAGCCTGCAGGGCACCCGCTCGGCGCAGGTCGACTTCGGCGACCAGGTGCGGCACGTGCCGCTGCCGTGCCGCGCGCTCGTCACCCTCTGACGCCGCCGCGGCCCGCCGTCACTCGACGGGCAGGCCCAGACCGCGCGCGATGAGCATGCGCTGCACCTCGCTCGTGCCCTCGCCGATCTCCAGGATCTTGGCGTCGCGGTAGAAGCGCGCCACCGGGTACTCCTCCATGAACCCGTACCCGCCGAAGACCTGCGTGGCGATCCGGGTGCCGGTGACCGCCGCCTCCGTCGAGTACAGCTTCGCCACGGAGGCGGCCTGCTTGACCACCGCGTACGGCGCCCCGGCGTCCTTGAGGCCGGCCGCCCGGTAGGTGAGGGCGCGCGCCCCCTCCAGCAGCACGGCGAGGTCGGCCACCTGGAACGCGACGCCCTGCTTCGCCCCGATCGGGACGCCGAACGTCTGGCGCTCGCCCGCGTACTGCACGCACAGGTCGAGGCAGGCCTGCAGGCAGCCGACCGACAGCGCGGAGATCGCGATGCGTCCGTCGTCGAGGGTGGCCAGGAACTGCGCGTAGCCGCGTCCGCGCTCCCCCAGCAGGTGGTCGGCCGGCACGCGGGCCCCGGTGAACGTCAGCGGGTGGGTGTCGGAGATGTGCCAGCCGAGCTTGTCGTAGGCCGGCTCGGCGACGAAGCCCGGCGTCCCGGCCGGGAGCATGATCGCCGAGATCTCGGGCCGTCCGTCGGGACGCTCCCCCGTACGTGCGGTGACCGTGACGACGGACGTCAGCTCGTTGCCGGAGTTGGTGATGAACTGCTTCGCGCCGTCGACCACCCACGTGTCGCCGTCGAGCACGGCCCGCGTGCGGGTGGCGCCGGCGTCGGAGCCCGCGCCGGGCTCGGTGAGCCCGAAGCCGGCGAGCGTGCGCCCGGCCACCAGGTCGGGCAGCCAGCGCTCCTGCTGCTCGGGCGTGCCGTAGGCGACGATCGGGTTGATGCCGAGACCGACCCCCGCCTGCAGCGTGATGCCCAGGGACTGGTCGACCCGACCCAGCTCCTCGATCGCGACGCACAGGCTCGTGAAGTCGCCGTCGGCGCCGCCGACGGCCTCCGGGGCCGTGAGGCCGAACAGCCCGAGGTCGCCCATCGCGCGCACGACGTCGACCGGGAAGTGGTGGTCGCGGTCCCACTGCGCCACGTGGGGCGCGATCTCGGCCTCCGCGAACTCCCGGACGGTGCGGCGGAAGTCCTCGTGCTCGCGGGAGAGACCTGTCATCGATGCAGCGACCATGGCGCGAGCCTAGCACCGCGGGTTAACGGTCGTTAACCTGTACGAGAGGGGACGCGCGACCGGCGTGACGTACCTCATCCGGCCACGACCGCCCACTCCCCCTAGACTCAGCACGCGGTGCGGCCCCCCGCCCAGCCTGTCCATCCCGAGGAGAGTGTTCGTGAGCAAGCCCCTGCAGAAGGTCCTGATCGCCAACCGTGGCGAGATCGCGGTCCGCGTCATCCGAGCCTGCAAGGACGCCGGCATCGGCAGCGTCGCCGTCTACGCCGAGCCCGACCGCGACGCGATCTACGTGCGCATGGCCGACGAGGCCTACTCGCTCGAGGGCGCGACCCCGGGCGACTCCTACCTCTCGATCGAGAAGATCATCGCCGTCGCGAAGCGCTCCGGCGCCGACAGCGTCCACCCCGGCTACGGCTTCCTCGCCGAGAACGCCGACTTCGCCCAGGCCGTCATCGACGCCGACCTCGTCTGGATCGGCCCGCCGCCCTCGGCCATCGACGCCCTCGGCGACAAGGCCAAGGCCAAGCAGATCGCCGAGCGCGCCAACGCACCGCTCGCGCCCGGCACCAAGGAGCCCGCGAAGGACGCCGACGAGATCATCGCCTTCGCCGAGGAGCACGGCCTGCCCGTCGCGATCAAGGCCGTCTTCGGCGGCGGCGGACGCGGCCTCAAGGTCGCCCGCACGATCGAGGAGATCCCCGAGCTCTTCGAGTCGGCCACCCGCGAGGCGGTCGCCGCCTTCGGCCGCGGCGAGTGTCTCGTCGAGAAGTTCCTCGACAAGCCGCGCCACGTCGAGACCCAGTGCATCGCCGACCAGCACGGCAACGTCGTCGTGGTCTCCACGCGCGACTGCTCGCTGCAGCGCCGCCACCAGAAGCTCGTCGAGGAGGCGCCCGCGCCGTTCCTGTCCGACGACCAGCTGAAGCGCCTCTACGACTCCTCGAAGGCCATCCTGAAGGAGGCCGGCTACTACGGCGCCGGCACCTGCGAGTTCCTCGTCGCCCGCGACGGCACCATCAGCTTCCTCGAGGTCAACACCCGTCTCCAGGTCGAGCACTGCGTCTCCGAGGAGGTCACCGGCATCGACCTCGTCCGCGAGATGTTCCGCGTCGCCGCCGGCGAGGAGCTCGGCTACGGCGACCCCGAGATCATCGGGCACTCCATCGAGTTCCGCATCAACGCCGAGGACGGCGGCCGCGGGTTCCTGCCCGCTCCCGGCACCCTCACGAAGTGGGCTCCCCCGTCGGGCCCCGGCGTCCGCCTCGACGGCGGCTACGAGGAGGGCCAGACCGTCCCCGGCGCCTTCGACTCGCTCGTCGCCAAGCTCATCGTCACCGGCCGCACCCGCGAGCAGGCGATCGAGCGCTCGCGCCGCGCGCTCGATGAGTTCGTCGTCGAGGGCATGCCGACCGTCATCCCCTTCCACCGCGACGTGCTCGACAACCCGGCCTACAACGCCACCCAGCCCGACGGCACCCCCGGCTCCTTCGACGTGTACACCACGTGGATCGAGACCGACTACGACAACCAGCTCGAGCCCTACAGCGGCCCGTCCGAGACCGCCGAGCCCGGCGAGCGCGAGCGCGTCGTCGTCGAGGTCGCCGGCAAGCGCGTCGAGGTCGTCCTCCCTGGCGGCCTCGGTGCCGTCGCCGCCTCCGGTGCGGCGGGCGGCGCCAAGAAGCCGAAGCGCGCGGGCGGCAAGTCCGCCGGTGCCGCCGTCTCCGGCGACTCGCTCACCTCGCCCATGCAGGGCACGGTCGTCAAGGTCTCCGTCGAGGAGGGCCAGGAGGTCGCCGCCGGCGACACCATCCTCGTCATCGAGGCCATGAAGATGGAGCAGCCCATCACCGCGCACAAGGCCGGCACCGTCACCGGCCTGTCCGCCGAGATCGGCGCCACCATCGGCGCCGGCGAGGTCGTCGCCACCATCGCCGACGCACCCGCCACCGAGTAGCACCGCACCACCACCCGGCGCCGGTGGCCTGCCCCTACGGGCGGGTCACCGGCGCTGTGTCATTCCGCCGCGCACTCGCGCCGGAGTAGTCCTGCCGGCCGTCAGGAGGCGACGGGCGGGACCTCGGCCGGCGCCTGGGTGTCCACCTCGCCGTACGCCACGCCGGCGGCCCACACCAGCAGCACCGTCACGACCCAGGCCACCGGGCCGTGCAGGTCGAAGCCGTCGCCGGGCACGAGCGCGTCGGTGAGCACCAGGGCCACCGCCGTGAGCACCAGGCCGCCGAGCACCGCCGACGGGCGCGCGAGCCGCGGCGCGAGGGTCGCGGTCGCCCGACGCAGCGCCACGGCCAGGACCGTGAACACGAGCACCGCCACGAGCAGCCCACCGAGCCGGACGGAGAACCCGTCGAGCAGGGCCGCGGCGAGACCGAGCGACGCGACGTTCGCCAGCGCCGCGAAGCCGAGGGACCGGAGGATCGACAGCATGTCGAGCAGTATCGCCGACCCGCTCCGACGCCTCGGAGCCGGTGTCCCGCCGTCGTCACCTGCGAGCGACGACGGCGGGGCAGCCGGGCTCAGCCGAGCCGGAAGTAGTGCGACTTCAGGCCGAGCGCGAAGCGCAGGTCGGGTCCGGAGACCGTCTGCGTGCCCTTCGAGCCTGTGAGCCGGATCGAGACGACCCGACCCTTCCAGTCGCCCGTCCCGTCGCGCTGCGTGACCGTCAGGCTGCGCAGCGTGCCGACCTTCGGGAACGCCCGCTCGATGGTCGAGGCCTTCACCACGACGCGCCACGACCGGTTCGCGTTGCCCGACCAGCCGTCGAACGGGTCGAGGTGGGCCTTCAGGTACGGCGCGCTACCGGGTGCCGACGCGCCGCCCGAGGAGGACGAGTACTGCGTCAGCGCCGGCTTGCCCTGGTAGGTGAGGATCGAGCCGCGCGTCGCCGCGACGGCCTTGTCGGTGTTGGCGGTCTCCCCGCTCAGGCCCTTGAACACCTGGCAGGAGGTCGTGTCGCACACGTCGTAGTACCGCGACGGCATGAGCGTGCGCACCGCGTAGGTCCGCGCGGCGACGGCCTGCGCCTTCAGGGCCTCCTGCTGCCAGCTCGACGGCATCTCCGAGGCCACGACCCCGCGCGTGTAGTCGTCGAGCGACAGCACGTTGACCGTCTTGCGCTCCTTCGAGCCCGACGCCGGCAGCGCCGACCGGATCGCCGTGCGGTACTCGCGCACCGAGCCGTTCGGCAGGACGAGTCCGAGCGACGGCGCCTGGAACTGGGCGGAGCCGCGCCAGATCCGGTCGCGGAAGACCCGCCAGCGCGAGCCCGCTCGGTACTCCAGCACCGACTTCGTCGCGTCGGCCGTGCTGACGCGGATGCGCCAGTTGGTGATCGGCGTGCCCGACGACGACGTCGGCAGCGTGGTGCCGGTGCTGGAGGCGAGCGTGCGGAAGACCAGGCCGGACCGCGCCCGGACCGTGACCGTCGACGACGTCGCGTCGCCCACGAGCACGCGGATCGAGCCGCTGCGCTGCGCCAGGGACGTGCCCGGGTAGTAGGACGCGAGGATCTGCTTGAACGTCTTGCCCTGACGCGCCGCGCCCTGGGCGCCGTACTGGCTCATGCCGATCCCGTGGCCGAAGCCGCGACCGTTGATGACGACCGACCGGTCGCTCGGCACGGTCAGCTGGTCCGGGCTCGAGCCGTTCTTGTACCAGGTGCTCACGGCGCGCGAGCCCTCCGAGTACTCCATGTACCCCTTCGCGAACGTCACCCGCTGGTAGCCGGTGCGGTCGCGCAGCACGGTCGAGGTCGGGGCGCCGAGCGGGCCCGAGGTGCCCTTGACGGTCTTGTAGGACTCGAAGATCGGGCCGTAGATGGCGTAGGCCTTCGTCGCCGAGCCGGTGCCGACGATGTAGACGCTGCCCTTCTGGAAGCGCTGGTACTTGACGTTGGCGTCACCGGTGCTGCTGCGGCTGCTGATCGGGAAGCCGAGGCGTCCGCCCTGCTCGCCCGTGCGGTGCCACTCGCGGCGCACGACGCTGGTCACCGAGAACGCACCGGCGGCCTTCGTCCAGAGCAGGTCCATGTTCTGGTAGATCGCCCGACGCTGGACCGAGTTGCCCCACTCCTTCTTGACGAGCTTGCCGAGCTTCTCGCTGCCGATCGCGGCGGCGAGGGACTTGATGTCCTTGCCCGACGTCGGCGTGGTCGTGGGCGGCGTCGGGGTGCTCGGCGTCGCGGACGACCCGGCGAGACGTCGGGCCACCTCCTGGCGCAGACCGGTCGAGCCGGACGACGTCACCCACGCGTACGCGGCGGCGCCCGGGCACTCGGTCGACAGGACGTCGCGGTGGCCCACGATGCGGTTCAGCCGCAGGCCGCCGAGCGTGTAGGTGCCCGTGGCCTTGAGCTTGGCGAGCGAGAAGCGCCACGCGACGAGGTCGGCGACGGCCTTCTTCGTGGCGGCGGTCGGCGCGACCTTGGAGTAGGTGCCCATCATCGAGATGCCGATGGTGCGCTCGTTGACCGGGCCGTTGCCGGAGTGGGCGGCACGGACCTGCTTGGCGATGCCGCCGCGACGCCCCTCGAAGATCTGGCCGTACTTGTCGACCAGGAAGTTGTAGCCGATGTCGCACCAGCCGCGCGCACCCGTGTGGTACGCCTGCGTCGCCCGGACGATGCCGGCCGACTGGGCCTTGGTGTAGTCGTTGTTGCCCGCCGTGTGGTGGATGACCGCACCCAGCGTCGAGGCGCCGTAGACCGGCGCGGAGCACTCGTTGCCCTTCGTCGGGCCCTTCGCGCCCCAGGAGGAGCGCGAGATGATCTTCGGCTGCCCGACGGTCGCGGCGGCCGGGGCGACGTCGCTGCCGCGACCCGGGTCGATGGTGGCGACCTTCAGGTCCGCCGGACGCTGGCCGCTGGGCGACGTGACGCGCACGGCGACGCCGTCGGCGGACCCGACCCACAGCGGGTCCGTCCCGGCGCGACCGACCTCGGGGCCGGCGTCGGCCTCGGCGTCACGGTCGATGTCGAGCGTCTGGAACGCGCCCCACGTGCCGTTCTTGCGCAGCGCGACCTTCACGTCGAAGTCCTCGCCGCCGCGTGCCCAGGTGACACCGACCATCGAGAACGGGCGCACGGTCGTGCGCGGCAGGGTGGCGACCTCGTCGGTCCCGTTCTTCCCGGGCGCAGACTTTTCAGGCGCGGTCGTCGCCGGCGGGACGGCCTGTTGGCGGACCTCGCTGCGCTCGGGCGCGGAGGGGCTGGGCGACGGCGTCACCGCCGGTGCCGCGGAGGCGGCGGGGACGTCGGGGGCCGGCGTCGCCGGGACGTCGAGCTCGTGCAGCGTGGCCGGTCGCGGAGCCGCCGCCTGCGACGTCTGGGTCGGGGCGGTGTCGGGCGTGGCGATGAGGGCGGACACCGCGACGGCGGTGACGACGGCGAACGGGAAGGCTCGCCGGACCAGGGTCCAGAAGCGCATGTGGGGAAGTCCGATCCTGTGACTCATGGGACAGATGTGACGATGTTGCTGGGACACTGCATCACACATCCGGCGCGATATCCACCGGAGTCGGCGAACTACACGCCTGTCATTTCCGCAGGTCAGCGCGGGTGCAGGCTGCGTGCAGCCTCGGCCACCGACCCCGACATCGACGGGTACACCGTGAACGCGTCGGCGACCTGGTCGACGGTCAGCGAGGCGGACACCGCGAGCGACACGGCGTGGATCAGCTCGCTGGCCCGCGGGCCGACGACGACGCCACCGACGACCACGCCCATCCCCCGGCGCGAGAACAGCTTCACGAAGCCGTGCCGCACTCCCTGCATCTTGGCGCGGGCGTTCGTCGCCAGCGGCAGCATGACGACGTCGACGTGCAGCCCGGCCTCGTCGATGGCGCGCTGCGACAGGCCGACGGTGGCGATCTCCGGGGACGTGAAGATGTTGCTCGAGACCTTCTGCAGGTCGAGCGGGTGCACGGCGTCACCGAGCAGGTGGGCGACGGCGATCCGGCCCTGCTGCGCCGCGACGGAGGCCAGCATGAGCACGCCCGTGCAGTCACCGGCCGCGTAGACGCCCGGCACGCTCGTGCGCGAGACGCGGTCGACGCGCACGAAGCCGGCGTCGTCGAGCGCGACGCCGACGTCCTCCAGGCCGAGGTCGGCGGTGTTCGGGATGGATCCGAGCGCCAGCAGGCAGTGCGACCCGACGACCTCGCGGCCGTCGGTGAGCGTGACGACCACCTGGTCGCCCTCGCGACGCACCGAGGCCATGCGCGACTGGCCCATGACGGTCATGCCGCGCTCGCGGAAGACGTCCTCGATGAGCTCCGCGGCATCCTCGTCCTCCCCCGGGAGCACGCGGTCGCGGCTCGAGACGAGCGTGACGTGGGCGTCGAGGCCGTTGTAGGCGCTGGCGAACTCGGCCCCGGTGACGCCGGAGCCGACGACGATCATGTGCTCAGGGATCTCGCGCAGGGCGTAGACCTGCTCCCACGTGAGGATGCGCTCGCCGTCGGGGAGGGCGTCGGGACTGACGCGCGGGTGCGCGCCCGTCGCGAGGATGACGGCGTCGGCCTCGACGACGCGGCTCGGGCCGCTCGCGTCCTCGTCCGACGTCGTCTCGACGACCTCCACCTCGCGGGCCGAGCGCAGGCGGGCGGTGCCGCGGACGACCTCGATGCCCTCGCGGTCGAGCCGGCCGGCGATGTCGGCCGACTGCGCCAGCGCGAGTCGCAGCACGCGGTCGTTCACCGCCGCGAGGTCGGCGCGCACGTCGCGGGGCACCTCGACGCCGAGCTCGGCGGACGACTCGACCTCGGTGAGGAGGTCGGACGTCGCGATGAGGGTCTTGCTGGGCACGCAGTCGGTGAGGACGGTCGAGCCGCCGAGCCCGTCGCGCTCGACCACGGTGACCTGCGCCCCGAGTCGCGCGGCGACGAGAGCCGCCTCGTAGCCGCCAGGTCCGCCTCCGATGATCACCACGTGCGTCACCTCGCCATCCTCTCACCGCGGGGGCCCCGGACGGCAGCCGGGCGCGGCGGCCGCGTGACGTGCGCGCCCCCCCTGGTGAAAGTGAGGTGAGCCTTACTATGCTGAGGCAACCCTGAGTAAGCCAAGCCTTGCCTCATGAACATCGAGACGGGCGCGATCGAGAGGTGTGCCCCCGGTGCCCCAGCCCCACCCGACCGCGAACCCTGCGACGACCGCACCGGCGACCCGCCGGTCCCTCCTGGTGCTCGCCGCCGTCGCCCTCCTGCTGTCGTCATGCGGGCTCCGACCGGGTGGCCACGCCGACGCGGGCGGCGACGTCGCGACGCCGCCGCTCAGCGAGGCGAAGGTGCTCGACGACCCGCGCTCGTGGGAGGGGGCGGTGCACGCGGGGCTGCCCGACGAGCCGGTCGACCCGGTGGCGGACTCCCCCACCCAGACGCTGCCGGTCACCCTCACCGACTCCCAGGGCACCCGCGTCACGGTCACCGACACCAGCCGCGTGCTCGCCCTCGACATCTACGGCACACTCTCGCGCACCGTCTACGAGCTCGGCCTGGGCGACGCGCTCGTCGGCCGCGACATCTCGACCCAGTTCGACGAGGCCAAGAACCTGCCGCTCGTCACCAGCAACGGCCACGACCTCAACGCCGAGGCGATCCTGGAGCTCGACCCGACGCTGATCATCACCGACACCTCGCTCGGACCGTGGGACGTGGTGCTGCAGATGCGCGACGCGGGGATCCCCGTGGTCGTTGTCGACAGCACCCGCAGCGTCGACAACGTCGGCAGCCTCACCCAGGAGGTGGCGCGTGCGCTCGGCGTCCCCGACGTCGGGCGCCGGCTCGCGGACCGCCTGGAGAAGCAGACCCGCTCGACCCTGGCCGAGATCGCCGCCGTGGCGCCGAAGCGGGTCCAGGACAAGCCCCGCATGGTCTTCCTCTACGTCCGCGGCCAGGCCGGCGTCTACTACATGTTCGGCGAGGGCTCCGGCGCCGACACCCTGATCACGGCGCTGGGCGGCTACGACGTGGCCGGCGAGATCGGCTGGAACGGCATGAAGCCCGTGACCGACGAGGGCATCATCGACGCGCAGCCCGACGTCGTCCTCATGATGACCAAGGGCCTGGAGTCCGTCGACGGCGTCGACGGGCTCCTCGAGCGCCTGCCCGCGCTGGCGCAGACACCGGCCGGCCAGAAGCGCCGGATCGTCGACATGTCCGACGCCCAGATCCTCGGCTACGGCCCGCGGACGGCCGCCGTGCTGGAGGCGCTCGCCGTGGCCGTCTACGCACCCGGCTCCGCCGCACCGTCGGCCGGGGAGCACCGATGACCGCCGTCGCCGGGCGGCACCGCCTCCCCGACGTGGGGGCGGCCGAGGAGTCGCCCGCGCCGTCGCTGCCCCCGGCGCGCCGGGGCCGTGCCGGGCTGCTGCTCGGCGCGCTCGGCGCGGGCGTCGTCGTGTCGACCCTCGTCTCGGCCGGGCAAGGACAGCTCGACGTCCCGGCCGACCAGGTGCTCGGGTCGGTCCTGCACCGCGTGGGCCTCGACGTCCTGCCCCTGCCGACGCACCCGCAAGGCGACAACACCCTCTGGCAGGTCCGCTTCCCGCGGGTCGCGCTGGCGCTGCTGGTGGGCGCGGCGCTGGCGACGGCCGGGGCGCTGATGCAGGGCGTGTTCGGCAACCCGCTCGCGGAGCCCGGGGTGGTCGGCGTGTCCGTGGGCGCCGCCCTCGCCGCCGCGTTCGTCATCGTCTTCCAGGTGACCCTGCTCGGCGCGTGGACCGTGCCGGCGTTCGCCTTCGTGGGGGGCCTGGTCACCACCCTCACGGTCTACGCCCTGTCCCGGGCCGACGGACGCACCGAGGTGGTCACCCTCGTGCTCACCGGCATCGCCGTCAACGCGGTGTGCAGCGCGGGCCTGGCGCTCATGCTGTTCCTCGGCGACACGTCGGCGCGCGAGGAGATCGTGTTCTGGCAGCTCGGCAGCCTCAACGGCACCCGCTGGGCGCACGTGGCCGTGGTGGCACCGTGCGTCGGGATCGGGCTGCTGGGCGCGCTGGCACTCTCCCGGCGACTCGACGTGCTGGCCCTCGGCGACCGTGCCGCCCGCCACGTCGGCGTCGACGTCGAGCGCGTACGCGTGGCGGCGATCGTGCTGGTCGCGCTGCTCACGGCGGCGGCCGTCTCCTTCGCCGGGATCATCGCCTTCGTCGGCCTGGTCGTGCCCCACCTGGTCCGGATGGTCGTCGGTCCCGGCCACCGGGTGCTCGTGCCGGCCAGTGCGCTCGGTGGCGCACTGCTGCTGCTGTGGGCCGACCTGTTCGCCCGCACCGCCGTCGCCTACGCCGACCTGCCGATCGGCATGCTGACCTCGCTGGTCGGCGGGCCGTTCTTCTTCTGGCTGCTGCGCCGCACGCGTCGGACCGCGGGAGGCTGGGCGTGAACGCCCCCCTGGTGGCCTCCGGCATCGGCGTGGAGCTGGGTGGCTCCCCCGTCCTCCACGACGTCGACCTCGAGGTGCGCCTGGGCGAGCTGCTCGTGCTCGTCGGGCCGAACGGTGCCGGCAAGTCCACGCTCCTCGGCGTCCTCTCCGGCGACCAGGTCCCCCAGCGCGGCACGGTGACGCTCGACGGCCGCCGCGTCGCGAGCCTGCGCGCCGGCGAGCTCGCCCGCCGACGTGCCGTGCTGCCGCAAGAGAACCGCCTCGCGTTCGGGTTCCGCGTCGTCGACGTCGTCCGCATGGGGCGGGCGGCGTGGGCCGGACGTCCTGAGGAGGACCGTGACGACGTCGTCGTCGCCGGGGCGCTGCGCCGCAGCGACGTCGCGCACCTCGCCGAGCGCGTCTACCCCACCCTGTCCGGCGGCGAGCGCGCTCGCACCTCGCTGGCGCGCGTGCTCGCGCAGGAGACCGCCCTCGTGCTGCTCGACGAGCCCACCGCGGCGCTCGACGTGCGCCACGTCGAGCTGGTCATGGCCCAGGCCCGCGAGCTGGCCGTCGCCGGTCATGCGGTCGTGGCCGTGCTGCACGACCTGACCCTCGCCGCCGCGCACGCCGACCGGGTCTGCGTCCTCGCCGACGGTCGCGTCCGCGCCGTCGGGGCACCACGTGCGGTCCTGACCGCCGAGCTCCTCTCCACCGTGTACGAGCACCCGCTCGAGGTCGTCGACCTCGACGGTCGGCTGCTCGTCCTGCCCCAACGACACCCCCAGGAGGCCCCGTGCTGACCGGACCGTCCCCCGCTGCTCCCGTCCTCCCTCGACGCACGACCGCGGCCCTCGTCGCGCTCTCGCTCGCGCTCGCCGGGCTCGTCGCCGTGGTCACGGCACCCCCTGCCGCGGCCGAGTCCCGCGTCGGCGTGGCCAACGCCCAGGGAGCGGCCGTGGTCGACCCGACGTTCGCCACGACCCTCACCCTGCGCGGCCAGGGCTTCCAGTCGATCAAGAACGGCCACGGCGGTATCTACGTCTTCTTCGGCACGGTCTCCGGGACCTGGCGTCCGTCGCAGGGCGGCCAGACCGGGCGCGACCTGCTGTACGTCCCCGACAGCGAGACGAAGGACAACCAGGGCTTCCAGAAGTTCGTGGCCTTCCCCGGCAGCGACACCGCGTCGGCCGCGAACGGCGGGACGCTGGCCGCCGACGGCTCGTGGTCGACGCGGATCGTCGTCCCGGGCGCGGTGTTCAAGGCGCGCGACCGCAGCAACAAGGTCACGACGGTCGACTGCCGCCGGGTCCGGTGCGGCATCATCACGATCGGCGCGCACGGTGTGAAGAACGCCCGCAACGAGACCTTCACACCCGTGTCGGTGGCCGACCTGACCGCCGCGGCCCGCGGTGGCGCCGCGACGTCGTCGCCCTCGTCGTCGGACGGCGACGGCGCCGCCGCGGCTGGTGGCGACACCCCGACCGCCGAGGCGCAGGGGGCCGAGGGCACCGCGGCGAGGACGGCGACGCGACGGACCAGGCCCGTGCTCGCCGTCGACCGCGAGACGGCCGTGGCCGGCCACGTGCTCTCCTTCAGTGCCACCGACCTGCAGCCCGGGGAGCAGGTGACCGCGACCCTCGACGACGGCGTGGCCGCCGTGGGGCCGCTCACGGCGGGCACCGGCGGCCAGCTGGCCGGTGCGCTGCAGCTGCCGGCCGACGTCGGCGTGGGCACCCACGAGCTGCGGCTCAGCGGCGGCACGGCGACCCCGAGCGTCTCCTTCCCCGTCGCCGCACCGCCGCCCTCGGCCGCGTCGGCCGACGACTCGTCGGGCGGCGTGCCGTCCTGGCTGCCGATGGCCGCCGCGGGCCTCGCCCTCCTCCTGCTGCTCGGCGCCGTGGTGTTCGCCGTGCGACGCCTGGTCACCTCCCGCCGGAAGGAGGAGCCTCGTGCTGCGGCCCTGGCGTGACCTCGCTGCCGTCGGCCTGGTGCTCGGGCTGGCGCTCCTGCCGTCGGCCGCCCTCGCCGAGCAGCCCGGCACGGCCGACCCCGCCGCCGCGCAGGAGTCCTCCGGACCGCGCGCCGTCGACGACGCCGTCCTGCGCTGGGGACTGAACGACGAGTCCAACAACCGGGCCTTCGCACCGGGCACGATCAACTTCCTCTCGGCCGGCAAGGTGCCGGACCCCGGACGGGGCGGCACGATCATGCCGGCGTCGGGCTGGTCGGCACGCACGGGCGACGTCGCCGTCGAGAAGTGGGACGGCTCCGCCTACCGGCCCGCCACCTGGGCGGGCCTGCGCACCGACGCGACCGGCGCGGCCATCGGCGGGGGCCGGTTCTCGGGCCACCAGCTCGTGTTCTCGGGCGGCGAGGGCACGATCGACGCCGCCGCCGGCGACGCGACGATCCGCTGGGACGGCGACGCGAGCGTCGTCTACTACTCCGGCATGGCGTTCTTCTACCTCAGCGACCCGGAGCTCACGGTCGACGACGGCGTGGGGCAGGTGACGGCCGAGCTCGGCGGCTTCGCCTCGTCCATGGAGGACCTCACGGCGTGGGGACCGGTCGCGCCGCAGCGTGTCATCGTCGCCGACCTGGGCCCCGTCGACCTCGGCTCAGCCCAGGAGGAGGCGGGCGGGTTCACCGCCACCCCGGCCTACGACGGCGTGCAGGTCACCGGGGTGCCGCAGGTCCGCCCGTACGGCTCGTTCCCGCAGTCGTTCATCGACTTCCAGCGCACGACCGGCACCGCCGCCTACTGGTACAGCAGCGGCGGCTCGGCCGACCCGTACAAGAAGGCGTCGCCGATGACGGTCTCCTGGGCCGGCGCCGACGTCACGCCGCCGCCGACGCCCGGTCCGGCTCCGCTCGACCCGATCGAGAACCCGGTCGTCCAGCCACCGCGGCCGTCCGCCGCCACCCCCACGACGTCGTCCGCCGGACGGCAGACCCGCACGGCCGCCCCCGGCACGCCCGCCGCCAACCTGGCCCCACCGGCCGGCGCCGCCGTCCGTGGCGAGCTGGTCCAGACCCGACCGGTCTCCACCCTGCTGCCGCCGCCGGCCGCCGCGTCCGAGCGCTCCGGGGACGCGCTCTGGTGGTGGCTCGCCGCCGCGCTGACCGGCATCGCCGCGCTCGTCGTCGCCGGCAGCAGCGTCGCGGCCTCCCGCACGTCCCGCCCCTCCCCCGACACAGCCCCCCGGCGGGGCTGACCACCTCCGAAAGGAACACCATGTCCACCACCCCCATCCGCCGCAGGACGCGACTCGTGTCGCTCCTCGGCGCCGGCGCCCTCGCGGCGGCGACCCTCGCAGTCGTCACGCCGTCGGCAGGAGCGGCACCCGCCGCCTCGGCCGCGTCGGACACCGTCAGCGAGGCCACCTTCACCTGGGGCCTGAGCGGCTACGCGCAGGACGGCATCTTCGGCCCTTGGACGTTCAAGAACCCGACCGGCGACGCCCGCTACCTCACCGGCGACGTCAGCACGGTGCCGAACACCTCCCCGCAGCAGGTCTACCGCGTCGCCCCCGTCCCCACGACGTCGTTCCCGACGTCGAAGGCGGGCAAGGCGCCGAACGTCGTGCAGTTCACCGGCGGCGACGGCACGGTCGACCGCAGCACGGGCGCGGCGGAGCTGAGCTGGAGCGGCAGCTACACCGTGAACGCCTACCCCGCGCAGTACGGCGCCCCCGACGAGATCTACGCCGACCCGCAGCTCGACGTGGAGCCCGACGGCTCCGGCACGCTGACCATGCGCTTCACCATCGGGGCCGGCCAGTCCATGACCGGGGAGGCCTTCCCCGCGAAGGACTTCGGCCGGCTCACGATCGCGACGTTCGACGCCGGCTCCCTGAGCGCCCAGTCGTCGACCGGGTACCGGGTGACCCCCGACTACCAGGGCGTCACGTGGGACGCCCCGTCGGGCGCCACCGCCCAGACACGCACGTGCTCGGCGCAGGACGGCGCCACCGGCTGGTGGGGCGCGTGGCCGACGGACTTCCTCGACGCCCTCGCCACCCACGAGGCGGGCTCGTCCGTCCTCGCGCACTTCTACTCCACCGGCTGCGCCGGCAAGCAGGACAACAAGCCGCAGCTGCCCTTCGACGTGACCTTCGCCCAGACCCCGACGGTCACCGTCTCCGACACCGAGGTCACCCGCGGCGACACCACCTCGGTGACCGTCGAGGGTCGCGGCTTCGACCCGTCCCTCGCCACGGGCACGCGGCCGCCGTTCGCCGGCCAGAAGTCCGGCGTCTACGTCGCGTTCGGGCGCTACGCCGACGTCTGGCGTCCGTCGCAGGGCGCGCCGTCGTCGGCGCGGGCCAACGCCGACAGCGGCGACACCTCCGCGCCGGCCGTCAAGTGGGCCGTCCCGCGCGCGTCCTTCGCCGCGAGCAGCCCGGCACAGGACCCCGAGGCGCCGAACTACACCGAGCTGCGCGCCGACGGCACCTTCACCGCGACGATCCCGGTCGACGAGGACTGGCTGAAGGACCGCACCGGCACGTACGGCATCTACACCTACGCCGGTGGCGGCGCGACCGTCGCCGCGTACGAGACCGCCACGCCGCTCACGTTCGTCGACCCCGCGCCCGAGCCGCTCACCCCGACGCTCTCGCGTGGCTCGGAGGTCAAGCCGACCCGCACGACGACGGGCTCGACCCGCGTGACGGTGGCGAGCCCCGACGACTCGGTGCCGACCGGCACGGTGCACACGACCCTGGTCAACGGCAGCACCACCCTCACCGGGCCGAAGGCGACGCTGAAGGACGGCGTGGCGACCGTCAAGGTGCCGAAGGCGACGCGGCTCGGGCGCTGGACGTCGACCGTGCACTACTCCGGCGACACGACGCACGCCGCCGCCACGGGTGCGACGACGACGATCGAGGTCACGCAGTACGCCGCCACGGTGCGTCGTCCGTCGACCACGCGGCCGACCAAGCGCAAGACCGGGCGCGCGACGGTGGTCGTCACGTCCGGCAGCCCCGCGCAGGCGACGGGCACGGTGCGCGCGGTCCTGAAGAAGGGCCGCACGGTGCGGTACAGCCGACCGGTGACGCTGAAGAACGGCCGCGCCGTCGTCGGCATCCCGGCAGCGGGCTCGACGGGCACGTGGACGTACTTCATCCGCTACTCCGGCGACGCCAACCACCCCGCGAAGGACGGCACCCGCACGGCGCTGCGCATCACGCGCTGACCCCACGGCGACGGACGGCCCGGCACCTGCAGGTGCCGGGCCGTCGGTCGTCCGCGACTCAGGCCGTCAGGGTCTCCACGACCGTGGCCACCCACTGCAGCAGCTCGCGACCGCGCAGGGGACGCCCGCCGACGGGTGCCGTCTTCGGCGCGGGCACGAGCGCGACGTGGGTCGCCGGCTTGTACAGGCTCTTCGGGTAGACCCGGCGCAGCCGCATCTGGGCCGACTCCGGGAGGTCGACGCCGCCGAAGCGGATCTGGGAGCCGGCCGACGTGACCTCCGTGAGGCCGGCGGTGCGCACCGCCACGCGCAGACGTGCGACGTCGAGCAGCACCTCCGTGACCTCCGGCGGCTCGCCGTACCGGTCGACCAGCTCCGCACGCAGCTCCTCGACGTCGGCGTCGGAGCGGACGTCGGCGAGCCGTTTGTACATCTCCAGGCGCAGCCGCTCGCTCGGCACGTAGTCGTGGGGAAGGTGGGCCTCCACGGGGAGCTCGAGCTTCACCTCGCGGCCGCCCGGCAGGCCGTCCTCGCCGCCGTCGCCGCGGAACTCCGCCACGGCCTCGCCCACGAGGCGCACGTACAGGTCGAAGCCGACGTCGGCGATGTGGCCCGACTGCTCGCCGCCCAGCAGGTTGCCCGCGCCGCGGATCTCGAGGTCCTTCATGGCGACCTGCATGCCGCCGCCCAGCTCCGAGTGCTGCGCGATGGTCGCGAGCCGGTCGTGGGCGGTCTCGGTCAGCGGCTTGTCGGGCGGGTACAGGAAGTAGGCGTAGGCCCGCTCGCGACCTCGCCCGACCCGGCCGCGCAGCTGGTGCAGCTGCGAGAGGCCGAGCGTGTCGGCCCGCTCGATGATCATCGTGTTGGCGTTGGACACGTCGAGGCCCGACTCGACGATCGTCGTGCAGACCAGCACGTCGTAGCGCTTCTCCCAGAAGTCGACCATGACCTTCTCCAGCGCCTGCTCGCCCATCTGGCCGTGGGCGGCCGCCACGCGCGCCTCGGGGACGAGCTCGGCCAGCCGCTTCACGACCTTGTCGATCGACTGGACGCGGTTGTGGATGAAGAACGCCTGTCCCTCGCGCAGCAGCTCGCGGCGGATCGCGGCGGCCACCTGCTTGTCGTCGTACGCGCCGATGAACGACAGCACGGGGTGCCGCTCCTCCGGCGGCGTGGCGATGGTCGACATCTCCCGGATGCCGGTGACCGCCATCTCGAGGGTGCGCGGGATCGGTGTCGCCGACATCGCCAGCACGTCGACGGCGGCGCGCAGGTGCTTGAGCGCCTCCTTGTGCTCGACGCCGAAGCGCTGCTCCTCGTCGACGATCACGAGACCGAGGTCCTTGATCTGGACACCGGGCTGCAGCAGGCGGTGGGTCCCGACGACGAGGTCGACGCTGCCGTCGGCCAGACCGGCGAGCGTCTCCTGCGACTCCTTCTCGGTCTGGAACCGCGAGAGCGGGCGGATGGTGACCGGGAACTGCCCGAAGCGCTCCGCGAACGTCGCGTAGTGCTGCTGGACGAGCAGGGTCGTGGGCACCAGCAGGATGACCTGCTTGCCGTCCTGGATGGCCTTGAAGGCGGCCCGCACCGCGATCTCGGTCTTGCCGTAGCCGACGTCGCCGCAGACCAGGCGGTCCATGGGCACCGAGCGCTCCATGTCGCGCTTGACCTCGTCGATGGTCACGAGCTGGTCCGGCGTCTCGACGAAGGCGAACGCGTCCTCGAGCTCGGCCTGCCACGGGGTGTCGGGCCCGAACGCGTGCCCCTTCGTCGACTGGCGGGCGGCATACAGCTTGATCAGCTCGCCGGCGATCTGCCGGACGGCCTTGCGCGCCTTGTTCTTGCGCGCGGTCCAGTCGGCGCCGCCCAGCTTGTCGAGACTCGGGCTCTCGCCGCCCACGTACCGGCTGACCTGGTCGAGCTGGTCCATCGGGACGAACAGCCGGTCGCCCGGCTGCCCGCGCTTGCTCGGCGCGTACTCGATCACGAGGTACTCGCGGGCCGCGCCCTGCACGGTGCGGTTGACGAGCTCGACGTAGCGCCCCACGCCGTGCTGCTCGTGCACGACGTGGTCGCCGGCCTTCAGCTCGAGCGGGTCGACCTGCTTGCGCCGGCGCGCGGGCATGCTCGAGCGGTCCGGACGCTCGGCGGCGCGCTGGCCGACGAGGTCGTCGTGGGTGAGCAGGACGGCGCGCGGCGCGACCAGGCCGTGGCTCAGGTCGGCGACGACGACCGCGACCACGCCAGTGCCGGCCGCCGGCAGCGCACCGTCGCTCCCTGCGTCGCCGGCGGCGTCGACGATCGTCGCGGGCACGTCGTGCTCGGCCAGCCACTCCACGGTGCGCTGGGCCTGGCCGGCCGCGGGCGTCGCGAGCACGACGAGGCGTCCTTCCCCGAGCCAGGCGCGGACGTCGGCGACCGCGGCCTCGGTGTCGCCGCGGTAGAGCGGGGCCGCCTCGGCGGTGGCGGCGACGGTCTCCTCGTCGTCGAGGCCGAACGGCGACACGCTCCACCACGACGACCCTCGGGCGAGCGCGACGTCGCGGACGTCGTCGAGCTCGCGGAAGGCCGCGGAGCCGAGGTCGATCGGCGCCTCGGCACCGGTCGCGGCTGCCGCCCACGACGCCTGCAGGAACTCCTCGTTCGTCGCGTTGAGGTCGGCGGCGCGCGCCTTGACCTTCTCCGGCTCGTGGACGACGACGACCGCGTCGTCGGGGAGCAGCTCGACGAGGAGCTCCATCTCCTCGACCAGGATCGGCGAGAGCGACTCCATGCCCTCGACGGCGTGCCCCTCGGCCAGCTTGCCGAACAGCTCGCCGAGCGACGGGTGCTCGACGGCGAGCGCCTTGGCGCGCTGACGGACCTCGTCGGTCAGGAGCAGCTCGCGGCACGGAGGCGCCCACAGCCGCTCGACGGGATCGGTCGTGCGCTGGTCCGCGACGGAGAACGAGCGGATCTCCTCCACCTCGTCGCCCCAGAAGTCGACTCGCACGGGGTGCGCCTCGGTCGGGGGGAAGACGTCGACGATGCCGCCGCGCACCGCGAACTCGCCCCGACGCTCCACCAGGTCGACCCGCACGTAGGCAGCGGCGGCGAGGTCGCGGACGACGTCGTCGAGCGGCGCCTGCTGGCCGACCACCAGCTCGACGGGGCGCAGGTCGGCCAGGCCCCTGACCTGCGGCTGCAGCACCGAGCGCACCGGCGCCACCACGACCCGCACCGGCGGCGCGCCCGGTCCCGGGTGCACGAGACGGCGCAGGACCGCCAGGCGACGACCGACCGTGTCCGAGCGCGGGGACAGCCGCTCGTGCGGCAACGTCTCCCACGCGGGGTAGACGGCGACGGCCTCGTCGCCGAGCAGCACGGCGACGTCGGCCGCGAGCTCGTCGGCCTCGCGCGCGGTGGAGGTGACGGCCAGCACGGTGGAGGCGTCGGCCAGCGCGCGGGTCACGAACGGCTGCACCGCGGCGGGGCCCTGCACCGAGAGGGTGCGCGGACGCTCGGCGAGCGCCTCGGCCAGAGGGCCGTTCAGGTGGGGCGAGAGGAGGGCGTGGAGGTCCATCTACCGGTTGAACGCGCTCTGCGTCTCGGATAGTCCGCGGGTGACGAGGCTCTCGATCGCGTCGGCGGCCTCCTCCAGGTACACGGGGAGGTCCTTGCGCTCGGTCGAGGAGTACGGCTTCAGCACGAAGTCGTGCACGCTCTGGCGTCCGGGGGGCCGGCCGATGCCGACGCGCACCCGGTGGAAGTCGCCGGTGCCGATCGACTGGCGGATCGACTTCAGTCCGTTGTGACCGTTGTCGCCGCCGCCGAGCTTCAGCCGCAGGGCGCCGAAGTCGATGTCGAGCTCGTCGTGGACGACCACGAGGTGCTCGGCGTCGACGTCGAAGTACTTCATGAGCGTCGAGACCGGACCGCCGCTCTCGTTCATGTACGAGCGCGGACGGCCGAGGACGGCGCGCTCACCCGCGAGCCGGCCCTCGACGACCTCGGCGCGGCCGGAGGCGTGCGCCTTGAAGCGCCCGCCCATGCGGTCCGCGAGCACGTCGGCGACCATGTACCCGACGTTGTGCCGGGTGGCGGCGTACGTGGGGCCCGGGTTCCCGAGCCCCACGACCAGCCAGGTCACGACTCGGTGTCGCCCTCGGCGTCAGCCTCGGACTCGCCCTCGGTGCTCTCGCCCTCGGCGTCCTCGGGCTCGTCACGCTCGATGCCGGCCTCGGCCTCGGCCTCCTCGAGCTCGGCCTCGATGTCGGCGGCCGTCGGGGCGGCGGTGACGTTGACGACCAGCAGGTCCTCCTCGACCGCGAGCGCGGCGCCGGAGGGCAGGGACAGGTCGGAGGCGAGCACCTGGGCGCCGACCTCGAGACCCTCGATCGAGACCTCGACGGCCTCGGGGATGTGGGTGGCCTCGACCTCGAGCGACACGGTGGCGTTCTCGAGGACGACCAGCGTCTCGGGCTGCGCGTCGCCCTCGAGCTGGATCGCGACGTCGACGACGACCTTCTCGCCACGCTTGACGATGAGGAGGTCGGCGTGCTCGATGAAGCCCTTCAGCGGGTCGCGCTGGACCTGCTTGGGGATGGCCAGGTGCGACTCGGAGCCGACCTCGATGGAGAGCAGCGCGTTGCTGTTCTTGAGGGCGAGCATGAGCGCGTGGCCCGGCAGCGTGACGTGCACGGGGTCGGTGCCGTGGCCGTACAGGACGGCGGGGACCTGGTCGGCGCGACGGATGCGGCGGGCAGCGCCCTTGCCGAACTCGGTACGGGGCTCGGCGGGGATGGTGATCTCGGCCACGAGGGAACTCCTGGAGGTGTGGTGCGGGCGAACGATGTGGGGCGGCCGTGGACTCGGCCGGACGTCGCCCCAGCAGGTCGGACACGACACTCCGCGGAGCGCCCTGTCGATCACGGTCGGACCTGCCGACCCTCGCCGAGGCAACTGCGTCAGCGTACAGGAGCCCTCCGCCGCCAGCGAAATCGGCCACCGTCGAGGGTGCCGGATTGCTAGGGTCGGCTCATGCGGACGCCGACTTCCCCGGGCGGTCCCGGGGAGATCCCCGCGACCCCGGGCGACGGCGTGCCCCGCACCCGCAGCACGGTGGTCCCGAGCGAGGTGTTCGCGGCGCAGTTCCTGTTCCTCACCGGGCTCGCGCTGCCGGTCGTCTCCGCCCTCGTGACGTCGCTGCCGGTGCACGAGGGCTCCTTCACCGCCGGGGTGGTGGTCGCAGGCGTCACGGCCCTCCTGACCGCCATGCTCGGGTCGCTCGGCATCGACCGCGCCGGCTCGACCGTGGTGGCGGCCACCCTCATCGCCGTGCTCGACGTGGTCGTGTGCGGCCTGCTCTACTACGCCACCCCCGGTGCCGGGTTCGCCGTGCTCGCCGTCCTGCCCGTCGCGTGGACGTCGATCCAGCTCCCCGCGCTCTCACGGGCCTGCGTGCTGGGCACGGCGCTCGCAGCGGTCGTCGTCGTGGTGACCGTGCGTGACCTGACCGGCGAGCAGTCGTGGACCACGGCCGTGACCACCCTCCTGAACCTCGCCCTGCTGTTCGCGCTGACGTCGTGGGCGGGCTCGCGCTGGACGGCGCGGAACCGCTCGCAGCGACGCCTGCTGGAGTCCCAGACCCGGCTCGTCGGCTCCGCGCTCGACTCCGCCCGCACGCAGGAGCGCACCCTCGCGGAGGTCCTCGACGTCGTCGACTTCGCCGTCGTCACGCTGGACGCGGACGGGGCGGTGACGGCCAACCGGGCCGCCGAGGCCCTCGCGCGTCGCGTCGGCGCGCCCGACGCGACGGAGGCCGTGCTGCACGCCCCGCTGTACCGGGCCGACGGCACCACGCCGCTCGCCGCGAGCGAGAAGCCGCTGGCGCTCGTCCGCTCGGGCCAGGACGTCGAGGGGCTGCTGGTCCGGCTGGGACCGCCCGGGCCTGCCCAGGTGCCGCTGAGCGTCAGCATCCGCCGCGTCACCGGTCCACGCTCGGACCGCTACGTGTTCGTGGCCCGCGACGTCAGCAAGGAGCTCGCCGACGCCCAGGCCCGCGACGACGCCGTCGCCGCCGTCTCCCACGAGATCAAGACGCCCCTCACCGCCGCGCTCGGCTACCTCGAGCTGGCGCTCGCGGAGCCCGACCTCGGCGACGAGGCCCGCGAGCTCGTCGAGGTGGCGCTCGACAACACCGAGCGGATGCTGGCGCTGTCGCGCGACTTCCTGTCGGCGCGCAGCCGCACCCCCGGTGTGCCCCTGCAGCTGCTGATGGAGCCGTGCCGGCCCAGCGAGCTGGCTCGCAGCGCCGTCGAGGGCGTGCGGCCGCTGGCGACCGAGCGGCTCATCACGGTCCGTCTCGACACCCGCACCGAGTCGACCATCCCGGCTGACCCGCTGCGCCTGCGCCAGGTGCTCGACAACCTGCTGACCAACGCGGTCAAGTACAACCGCTACGACGGGACCATCGACGTCGTGGTCCAGGACGCGCACCGTGCCGACGAGGCGCTCGACCTGCCCGTGGAGCACGACATCGCCAGCGAGGGGGCGGTGGCCGTGCCCGGTGTGGAGATCGTCGTCCGCGACACCGGACGCGGCATGACGGAGGACGAGCTGGCCTCGCTGTTCACCCGCTTCTACCGCACCGACCGCGCCCGCAGCTCCGGCGTGCAGGGCACGGGCCTGGGGCTGAGCATCACCCAGGACATCGTGCGCGCCCACGGCGGCTCCGTCGACATCACGAGCCGGCTCGAGGAGGGCACCACGGTCACCGTGTGGCTCCCCGCTGCGGCCGACGAGAGCGTCGCGCGGGACGTGGCCTGATGTCCGACCTCGACCTCGTGCTCCTGGGCACGGTCGTGCCCTACCTCGCGGTGGCCGTGACCTTCTCGGTCACCACCGCCATGCGGCACAACGACCCCGCCAACCGGCTCTGGGCCGGCGGGCTCATCGCCGCCGCCGGCGCCGCCCTCGCGAGCCTCATCACCAACGACACCGTCCTGAGCTTCGAGACCGACACCGCCGGTGCAGCCTGCGGGGTCGTGGCGATCGGCCTGGTCTGGTCGGGCCTGCGCTGCTTCCGCGGTGCCGTCGCGCTCCCGGTCGCCCCGCTCGTCGTCGCGGTGGGGGTCGTGCTGCTGCGCGGCGGCCTGGAGGCGGTCGGCTCGCCGATCCTGCCCGACGGCTACCTCGCGGCGGCCGGCTTCGCGGTCGCGGGCGTCCTCGAGCTGCGCCGCAGCAGCATGCGCATGAACGTCAACGTCACCCTCCTGCAGGTCGTGCTCGGCCTGTTCGCCGGTGCCGTCGTGGTGAACGTGCTCCTCGGCCGGGTCTACCGCGGCTCGGACCACCTGCCGGCCGTGTTCCTGCTGGTCACCATGCTCGTCCTGCTGCAGCTGCTCGTCGCCATGCGCGCGGAGCGCGAGGGCGCCTGGTGGTCCGAGGACCACGGCACCGGACGAGTGTTCGGTGTGCACAGCCGGGGTCAGTTCGTGGAGGCCGCCGCCGACCGGCTCGGGCGCATCCAGCTGCGCGGCGGGCACGCCGGTCTGGTCCTCGCCGAGATCACCGACCTCGTCGAGCTCAACGAGGCGTTCGGGCGCCGCGGCGGCGACCTCGCGCTCGCGACCGTGGCCGACACGCTGCGCCGTCACGTGCCCGCCTGGTCCGTGCTCGGGTACCTCGGCGTCGGCAGGTTCGCCGTCCTCGCACCCGCGGAGACCCCCGAGCGGACCGCCGAGATCGCCGCCGCGGTCGAGCGCGCCGTCTACACGCGCTCGAACGAGGCCCTCGGCGAGCAGGACGTGCCCGTCCCCGTGCTGTTCGGCACCTCCGACACCTTCACCACCGCGCCCGACCTCGACGCGCTGCTCGCCGAGGCCGGCTACGTCCCGCGCACTTGAGCAGATCTTGAGCAGACCTTGAGGCCGGACCGCCGGGTTTCCTGAGGTCGGCGCCCCAGGATGGGGTGACGCCCACCGTGCAGGAGCCCCTGTGTCCCACGACGCCCTCGGTCCCATGGACCGACACCCCACCGCCTTCGACCTCAGCGACGAGGCGCTGCACCGCGCCCTCGGCACCGCCGTCGAGGAGGTCGCGGGCAGCATCAAGCCGCGCGCGACGGTCGCCTGCGTCGTGCCGTCGTACAACGAGGCCGAGACCATCGCGTCCGTGCTCGACGCGCTCCTGGTGCAGACCCGACTGCCGGACGTCATCCACGTCGTCGTCAACAACACCACCGACGAGACCGTCGAGATCGCCAGCCACTACGCCGGCCAGCACCTCATGGAGCGCCCCGAGGGCACGCAGCTGGTCGAGATCTTCGTGCACGACATCGGCGAGAACCCCGACAAGAAGGTCGGCGCGCTGAACTACGGCTTCTTCCTGGCGGAGGGCTGCGACTACATCATCGGCGTCGACGGCGACACGACGCCCGAGCCGACGGCCGTCAAGGACCTGGTCGACGAGATCACCAGCGACGACCGCATCGGCGGCATCTCGGCGATCTACAGCATCGACGACAGCGCCCTGCCGACGACGATGGCCAAGTTCCTGACGGCCGGCCAGCGCGCGCAGTTCGCCGCCTTCAACATGCAGAACCTGCTGCGCGGCCGCAACATGGCGGTCCTCGGCGGCCAGTTCTCGATCTTCGCCACGCAGGCGCTTCGCGACGTCATGACGCAGACGCACCAGCGGGCCCCGTGGGTCAAGGACAGCGAGGTCGAGGACTCGCTGCTGTCGCTGCAGATCAAGAGCGCCGGCTACCTGACGAAGATCAGCGCCACCGCGCGCGCCCACGTGGGCGGCATGAACACGCTGCGCTCCCTCGACGCCCAGCAGGTCAAGTGGAACTTCGGCGCCATCGAGCTCATGTGGCCCGGCCAGCGCGGCGACACGAAGGGCCAGCCCTTCCACCCCAACCTGCGGCTGCGCTGGTTCGAGCACATGTCGATGGTGCTCAACATCATCACGCGGCTCATGTTCTTCAGCCTGCTGCTCGCGTCGCTCTCGATCCACGCGTTCGTCTTCAGCCCCTGGTGGCTCGTGCCGCCGGTCGTGGCGATCCTGCTGAACTACCGGGTCGCGCGGTCGATGCACTACGGCCACCGGCGCGACATCCTGTTCGCCGTGCTGCTCCTGCCGGCCGAGATCTACATGTGGATCCGTATCGGCCACTTCCTGCGGGCGTGGACGAAGTTCGCGAGCCGCAAGCAGACCGACAACTGGGCCGCCCAGGCCAAGGCCGAGCGCGGCTCGGGCAACAGCTACCTCTACCCCTTCGCGATCGCCCTGCTGGGCTTCGTCGCGGCCGCCGCCGTCTGGTTCCAGGTCCCGATCGACCTGCAGTCCTCCATCCTGGCCGTCGGCTGGCCGATCCTCGGTGTCATCACCGTCGCCCAGACCTTCTGGATGGGCATCAAGATCCTGCGCAACTACCGTGGCTACACGGTCTGAGCGCCTCCTCCATCCCCCTCGTCCTCTCGAAGGAAGCACACCCGTGACCAGCGCACCTCGCCGTCCCCTGCCCGTCGCCCGCGTGACGTCGACCGTCGTCCTCGCCCTCGTGGCGTCGCTGGTCCTCGGCGCGTGCGGCCTCGTCGACCGCGAGCCGGCACCCGCCGCCACCCCGACCGCCACCGCCTCGCGCACGCCGGCGTTCAACTCCCAGTTCACGCGCGACGGCACGTTCCAGTCGCACGTGAAGGTCGGCACCCTCGACTTCGTCTACACGATCTGGCCGACCAAGTCGACGCCGCGCACCAACGAGTGGTACCCCCTGGGCGACAAGTACTTCTCCTTCACGCTGCAGGCCTACGACCTGTCGCGCAGGCTGCGTGACCCGTTCCGCACGAAGCGGCGCGTCTACCTCGGGAAGATCCAGGTGTCGTCGGCCACCACGACCTCCTCGGGCGAGGTCGAGAACCCGTACACGCTCGACGCCGACGCACGACGCATCACCTTCGACCCGGAGCCGGTCGCCTCGCGCTACGGCATGCTCATCACGTCGCCGAAGGGCGCCTTCGAGCTGCGCAACCAGAAGATCGGCCCGCTCGCCGCGGACACCAAGGGCGTGACCCTGACCTTCAAGGCGACGGTGTGGATCCAGCGTCGCGCCGGCAGCCGGGAGTACGTGCCCGAGCTGGTGACGCAGGAGGTCCCGATCGCGATCTTCGCCTCCAAGACCCCCACCGAGGCCCAGAAGATCCCGATCAACGCCAACTGACGCGGGTGCCGGACGAGGACGCCGGGCGGGCTGGACCGCTCAGGCGTCCTCGGCCATGCGGTACCCGACGCCGCGGACCGTCTCGATCCACCGCGGCGTGGTGCTGGAGTCGCCGAGCTTGCGCCGCACGTTCGCCATGTGCACCTCGACGGCGCGTTTGTCGGCCTCGTTGACGAAGTAGGTCGTGACGTAGTTCTGCCCCCGCAGGGTCAGGACGAGGTCGGCCTTGCTGCGCACCCGACGACCGGTCGCCATCAGCGAGGCGACGAGGTCGAACTCGGTCCGGGTCAGGTCGACGGTGCGGCCGTCGACCGTGACCGTGCGGGTGTCGACGTTGACCGCGAGCCCGTTGCAGCGCATCCAGGCGTCGTTGCCGGTCTGGGCCGGCGGCGGCGCACCGGCGTGGACGGCCGGCGCGTGGCTCACCGCGTGCCCGCCCGCCTGGTGGGTCGGATAGGCGGGCCCGGGGTCGAGCGGCGGGGCCACCGGCTGGGGCGCGGCCTGGTAGCGCGGGCCAGGGTCGGTGTACGGAGCCTGCTGCTGCGGGACGTCGCCGTAGCGGGGCTCCGGGTACGCCGGCGCGGGGGGCTGGCGCTCGGCGTAGGTCGGCTCGGGATAGCCCGGCTCGGGGTAGGCGGGCTCGGGACGGGCGGGCTGCACGGGGTAGGAGGCCGGCGCCTGGTGCCGGGCTACGTCCTGGTGGGGCCGCTCGTACGGGGGTGCCTCGACCGGAGGCGGCACCGGACGTGCCTGCGACTGCTGCGGGAGGTCCTGCGTCGCCGACGGCGGCGTCGAGGCGACACCGTTCGGCACGGGCTCGAAGCCCTCGACGTCGACGTGGTGACGCGGTCGGCGCATGACCGACTCGATGCGGGCACGCAGCTCGCGGGGCCGGAACGGCTTCACGAGGTAGTCGTCGGCACCGGAGTCCAGACCCTGCACGACGTCGATCTCGTCGTCGAGTCCGGTGAGCATGATGATGTAGGTGGCGCTGAACTCGCGGATCAGCTTGGCGGCGGCGAACCCGTCCATGCCGGGCATGTTCACGTCGAGCGTCGTGAGCACGGGGTCGTACGCCCGCACCGCCTCGACACCCTCCGGACCGTCCTTCGTCAGGACGACCTCGAACCCGCTCCGGACGAGGATCGTCCGGAGCAGATGCCGGACGTCCGCGTCATCCTCGATGACGACGGCGATCGGCGCGCCACTCTCTCCCATGCCGCGAGCGTAGCAACGACCAGGGCCGCCGCAGACCGAACTGTCCCCGGTGGGGGCGAAGTCACCACCCGGCGGCGCGCGCCAGGTCGAGCGCGCGCTCGTCCCACCACTGCCCCGCGGGGGGCCCGCCGTTGCACGACCCGTCGCTCTCGCCGGGCGGCTTGATCCACAGGAAGGCGTCGAGCGATCCGTCCCCGGCGGCCGGCGTCCGACCCAGCGCGCGACCCGGCGGGTTGCACCACTCGCCGTCCGCGCCGTTGCCGTTGCGGCCCGTGTCGATCACGTAGTGGCTGCCGCCCAGCGCCTGCGAGACGGCCTCTGCGTAGGCCCGTTCCTGGGCGTCGTCGGCGTAGAAGGAGACGTTGGTCGCGAACCCGCGCGCGTCGCCGACGCCCGCGCGCTCGAGCCGCGAGGCCATCTCCTGGGGGTCCACCCAGTCCGAGTGGCCGCCGTCGACGTAGGTCGTGACGTGCGCGTCGGCGAGGGTGTCGACCGCGTCGTGCAGCAGCGCGAGCCGGCTGTCGGCGTCGGCGCACTGTCCTGCGTCGGCCACGGCGTCGGGCTCGAGCACCGCCACGGTCGTGCCGATGCCTCGCGCACCGTCCGCGACGGCACCGACCCAGTCACGGTACGCGTCCGGCGGCAGCCCGCCCGCCGACTCACCGCCCTGGCAGTCGCGGTCGGCGATGCCGTAGACGACGAGCAGCGCCACCCGGTCGGCGTCGCGCGCCGCGGTCGCGATGCGCCGCACGTGCGCCTCGACCTGCTGCTGCGGCCACGCCTCGGGCGTCAGCCAGATCGCCGTGGGCGTCTCGGCCACGCGGCGCAGCACCGTGGCGTCGTCGCCGGACGCGGCCTCGGCCGCCTGGCGCGCCTGCGAGTGCGGGTCGACGTAGACGCGGCCGGATGAGAACGGGTTCGAGCCCTGCGCCCCTGCCGGCCAGAACGGCAGGGAGACCCCGAGCAGGTGCAGCACGACCGAGACCGCCACGGCGGCAGCGACCACCCCGGCGGCCAGCTCCCAGCGACGCGTGTGCGACGACTGCACCTCGGCCCTCCCTCTCGGACCGGCACCCGGTCACGCGCCGAGGATACTGGCCGGTGCCTCGTCGCGCGGGCCGACGGTCCCGACAGATCCAGGACCTTCGGCCCCTGCGAAACCGGGGATCGCGGCGCAGCCCCGCACTAGGATCGCGGTGGGAGACACGAGAGCCGTCCGCCGGCTCCGGAGGGAGATCGTCATGTCCGACGTACGCACGCGGGTGTCCGCACCCCGGCTGCTGCTCGGCATCCTCGCCGTCGTCGCCCTGCTCCTCGGTCTGGTCGCCCCCGTCCAGGCCGACGAGACCGGCCGTGTCCGCGGTGCGATCACCGAGGCCGGTACCGGTCGTCCGGTCAAGGACGTCACGGTCACCGTGTTCGACGCGTCGTGGCGCCAGAAGACGTCGTTCCGCACGAGCGGCGGCTACGCCACCCCGTGGCTGGCTCCCGGCACCTACCACCTGCGCGTGAGCGACCGCCGCCCCCGTTGGGACGTCAACGCCCGCGTCTCCCGCGACGTGAAGGTCGTCGTGCGTGGCGGCAGCACGACCATCGCCAACATCAGCATGGCCCGCGGGGCGAGCATCACCGGCCGCATCTCCAAGGGCCCGGCGAAGCGTCGGGTCCTGGCCGCCGGAGCCCGCGTCACCGCGGTCACGCGTGACGGCACCGCCTACACCGTCACGGCCGACCGCCGCGGCGGGTTCGCGATCGGCGGCCTGCCGGCCGGCAGCTACTCGGTGTTCGTCTGGGACGCCCGCCAGAAGTGGGTGGGCCGCAGCCTGTGGGTCAGCGGGCTGCGCCAGGGCCGCAACCGCGACGTCCGCATGGCCCTCGGCACGCGCGCGGGCACCCTGGTCGGCGACCTCTACGCCGGCCAGTCGGGCGTGCGGTCGGCGGTCACCCTGACCCTCGTCAACCGCACGACCGGACAGTGGTGGGTCGTGCGCGCCCGCGGCGGCGCGTTCACCGCGAAGGGTCTGGCCCCGGGCCGGTACGACGCGATCATCCCGGGCGTGCAGGGCTACGCCGGGGCCCGCGTCCACCTCGCAGGGAGCGTCCGCTCCGGCAGCACCACCGCCACGTCCGCCCGACTCACCCGCGTCGGCGGCCGGCTCATCGGTCAGGTCAAGGACGCCACGTCGAACGAGCCGCTCGCCGGCGTCAAGGCCCTGCTCTTCGACGACAACGGCACGCGCATCGGGTCCGCGACCAGCGAGGCCGACGGGGTGTTCCGGCTCGGTGGCACCCTGCCCACCAAGAGCTGCTGGCTGACGCTCGTGCTGCAGGTCGAGCAGCCCATCAAGGGCCAGAAGTACCACAAGCTCACCGTCTCCGGCCTCGGCTCGAAGATCGGCACCGTCGTCTCGGCCGCCCAGCCGACCGTGGACGGCGGGCCGTGCCGCAGCGTGAACGCACCCTCCGGCGGTGCCTTCGGACTCGTCCGCGACGGGGCTCCCGCGCCCACGCCCACCCCGACGCCCACGCCTACCCCCACGGCCACGCCGAGCCCGACCGCCTCGCCGACGCCGACCGTCTCCCCCACGCCGACCGCCGGCTGACCGCAGCTCGACCAAGCAGCACCACGACGTAGCACCACGACGAGGGGCCCCGGCACGTGTGCCGGGGCCCCTCGTCGTGCGGTGGTCAGCTGAACAGGCTGGTGACCGAGCCGTCCTCGAACACGGCGGCGGTGGCCTGGGCCAGCAGCGGCGCGATGGAGAGCACGGTCAGCGAGTCGAAGCGCTGCTCGTCCGACAGCGGCAGCGTGTTGGTGACGACGACCTCGCGCGCGACCGAGTTCTTGAGCCGGTCGACGGCCGGCCCGGAGAACACGGCGTGCGTCGCGGCGATGATCACGTCGGCGGCGCCGTCGGCCTTGAGCGCCTCGGCCGCCTGGACGATCGTGCCGCCGGTGTCGATGAGGTCGTCGACGAGGATGCAGGTGCGACCCTCGACCTCGCCGACCACGCGGTTGGCCTTGGACTCGTTGGGGCGACGCGGGTCGCGGGTCTTGTGGATGAACGCCAGCGGCGCACCGCCGAGGGCGTTGGCCCACGACTCCGCCACCTTGATGCGGCCCGCGTCGGGCGAGACGACCGCGAGCGGCTGGTCGCCGTAGTTGTTCTTGACGTAGCGGGTGAGGATCGGCATGGCCAGCAGGTGGTCGACCGGGCCGTCGAAGTAGCCCTGGATCTGCGCGGTGTGCAGGTCGACGGTCATCAGCCGGTCGGCGCCGGCAGCAGTGAACAGGTCGGCCATGAGGCGCGCCGAGATCGGCTCGCGACCCAGGTGCTTCTTGTCCTGGCGGGCGTAGCCGTAGAACGGCAGGATCACCGTGATGCGCTTGGCCGACGCGCGCTTGAGGGCGTCGATCATGATGAGCTGCTCCATGATCGCCTCGTTGATCGGCGCAGAGTGGCTCTGGATGACGAAGGCGTCGCTGCCGCGGACCGACTCGTCGAAGCGGACGTAGATCTCGCCGTTGGCGAAGTCGTACGCCGTCGTGGGCACCAGCGGCACCTCGAGCAGGTTCGCGACCTCCTCGGCGAGCACGGGGTGAGCACGACCCGAGAAGAGCATGATCTTCTTGGTCGGCGTCTTCTTGAGCAGGTCACTCACCGGCGGTCTCCTCGGCGGGGTCGTCGACAGGGGCAGCGGCGTCGGCGGAGGGGGTGCCCGGCCGCTTGCGCTGCACCCACCCGTCTATGGTCCTCTGTGACCCCGAGCTCACGGCCAGCGCCCCCGGCGGGACGTCCTCGCGGACGATCGTCCCGGCCCCGGTGAAGGCTCCGTCGCCGATCGTCACAGGTGCCACGAACACGTTGTCCGAGCCGGTGCGGGCGTGCCGGCCGACGACCGTGCGGTGCTTGTGCACACCGTCGTAGTTGGCGGTGATCGTGCCGGCGCCGATGTTCGTGCCCTCGCCGATCTCGGCGTCGCCGACGTAGCTCAGGTGCGGGACCTTGGCACCCTCGCCGAGGGTCGCGTTCTTGACCTCGACGAACGTGCCGATCTTGCCGCGCGCCCCCAGCTCGGCGCCGGGACGCAGGTAGGCGAACGGGCCGACGCTCGCGCCCGCCCCCACCACCGCGTCGGACCCGTGCGTGCGGACGACGCTCGCACCGTCACCGACCTCGACGTTGCGCAGCGTGGTGTCGGGCCCGATCGTGGCCCCCTCCCCCACGGTCGTCGCGCCGAGCAGCTGCGTGCCGGGGTGCAGGACGGTGTCGGCGCCGAGCGTCACGTCGGAGTCGATCCACGTCGTGGCGGGGTCGACGATCGTCACGCCCTGGCGCATCCAGTGCTCGGTGGTGCGCCGGTTCAGCTCGGCGGCCAGCTCAGCCAGCTGCACGCGGTCGTTGACGCCCTTCGTCTGCCAGACGTCCTCCAGCACGTGCGCCCCGACGGGCTGGCACTCGTGGACGGCGCGGTCGACGATGTCGGTGAGGTAGAGCTCGCCCTGGGCGTTGTCGGTGTCGAGCGTGCTGGTGGCGTGGTCGAGGAACACGGCGTCGACCACCATGATCCCGCTGTTCACCTCCCGCACCTGACGCTCGGTCTCGGAGGCATCCTTGTGCTCGCGGATCGCGACGACCGCCCCGTCCGCGTCGCGCAGGATCCGCCCGTAGCCGGTGGGGTCGTCGACGATCGCCGTCAGGATCGTGACGCGACTGCCCGAGCGCTGGTGTCCCTCCAGCAGCTCGACGAGGGTGTCGGGAGACAGCAGAGGGACGTCGCCGTAGGTGATGAGGACCGTGTCGTCGAAGTCCTCGAACGAGGTGCCCTCGGCTTCCAGCTGCGACGCAAGGGTGTCGAGCGCGACCCGCACGGCGTGGCCGGTGCCGCGCTGCTCCTCCTGGACCGCCTGCACGACGCCCGCGTCGTGCGCGGTGACGGCAGCGGACACCTGCTCGCGGTCGTGCCCGACGACGGCGACCACCCGCGCCGCACCGACCTGCCGGACGGCCTGCAGCGCGTGGACGAGCATGCTCCGCCCGCCCAGCTCGTGCAGCACCTTGGCGGTGCGCGACTTCATCCGCGTCCCCGCCCCGGCGGCGAGGACGATCGCGGTCACGGGCGACGAGGAGGTCTCAGGCACGCCCGCCAGTGTACGGAGCCACCCGGCCCACCCGCCCCGTCCACCACCCGGCCCCCGAGCGGCGGGATCCGCTGGTCGAGTAGCCGTCACGGCGAGCGCCAGCGAGCGCGCGACGGCGTTGGAGCCGTCGCAAGAGGGGCGTAGCCGCGACGGAGCGAGACCACCCGGCAACGGCCCGCGCGGGCCGACCCCCAGCGTCTGCTTGGAGCGGTCTCGATACGTCGCTGCCTGCTCCTCCGTCGCGGCATCGACTACTCGACCAGCGAAACCCTCCGCTGGTCGAGTAGCGGCGACGGCGAGCGCCAGCGAGCTCGTCGCTGCGTATCGAGACCACCCGGCAACGGCCCCGCGCGGGCCAACCCCCAGCGTCTGCTCGGAATGGTCTCGATACGCCCGGAGCACGCTCCTTCGTCGCGGCGTCGAGTACTCGACCAGCGGAAGGTTCCGCTGGTCGAGTAGCGGCGACGGCGAGCGCCAGCGAGCTCGTCGGTGCGTATCGAGGCCACCCGGCAACGGCTCAGCGCGGGCCAGTTTCCAGCGACGGCTTGGAGTGGTCTCGATACGTCGGCCCCAGGCTCGTTCCTCGCCGGGACCGACTACTCGACCAGCGGAGGGTTGCGCTGGTCGAGTAGTCCGACCGGCTGGGGGCACCTCCCGCTTGCGGGGGCCGAAGGAGCTCGTCGGTGCGTATCGAGACCACCCGGCAAGGGCCCCGCGCGAACCAACCGAGACCCCACTGTCAACAGGGGTTTTCCGGGTTGGAGGGGGGTGTCGGAGGGGGTCTCTAGGTTGGAGACATGAACCCCACCGACACCCTCCTGGCCGACGCGCTCGATGCGTCGCGGACGGTGTGGGCTGGTGAGGCGGAGCAGGCTCGGGCGGTGCTGCGGTTCGTGGAGACCCGCCGCACCGACGCCCTCGCCCAAGGGTTGAGCGCTCGTCAGGTCGAGGACGCCCGTCAGGTCGCGATCCTGGAAGTCGCCGTCGAGCTCCACGTCGCCACCGCTCTGATCTCGAACCTGGTCTCGTCCACCCGCACCCTGGTGATGGACCTGCCGACCGTGTGGGCTGCTCATGTGCGGGGTGAGGTCGACCGGGCGAAGGCCCGCGAGATCGCCTCGACCGCCTGGAAGCTGCACGCACCCGAGAACATCACCCGGCTGGACGAGACCGTCCTGGCCTACGCCACCACCCACACCCTGGGTCAGTTGAAGGGGTGGCTGCGCCGGTTCCTCGTCCGGGTCGAGCCCGACCGTGCGATCGAGCGCCGCAAGGCCGCCCACGCGGACCGCACCGTCACCATCACCGCCCTGGATGACGGGATGAGCCTGCTGCAGGCCCTCATCCCCACGGTCGACGCCCTCCTGATCGAGCGTGACCTGACCCTGGCCGCGAAAGCCTCCCGTACCCAGACCCTCGACGATGACCGGACGTTGGCGCAGGCCCGCGCCGACGCCCTCGTCGACACCCTCCTGCACAAGGACGAGACCGACACCGCTGACCACGCGCCGGTGAGCACGTCTGGCCGCGGTCGGTTCCACGTCGGGATCACTGTCTCCCTGGCCACCCTCCTCGGCCTGTCGAGTGAGCCGGGCGTCTCCGCTGATGGACAGCACGTCCTCGACCCCGCCCTGATCGCCGAGCTCGCCGCCCAGGACGGAACCCTGTTCTCGCGGTTGTTGACCGACGAGAACGGCGGGATCCTCGACGTCACCGAGCTCGGCCGGTTCCCCACCCAGCCCCTGCGCCGGGCGTTGAACCTCATCGACGGGACCTGTGACGTCCCGGGCTGCACCCGACCCGCCGTCGCGTGCGACGTCGACCACCAGATCCCCTACGACCCCGGACAACCACCCGGACAGCAGCGCGGACCCACCGCCGCAGGCAACCTGCACCACCGCTGCCCACCCCACCACGGACTCAAGACCCGAGGAGCACTCACCGTCAGCCACGACAAGGACGGCAACGCCCACTGGCACCTACCCACCCGCACCATCGAGGCCGAGACCGCGTTCACCCGCGCCTGGAACCGCCGAGACCGCACCATCCAGTTCGTCGAGATCCACCACACCCGCCTCGACCACATCCAGTACCGACCCCGATGAGACAGGCCGCGCTCGCCCAGCGGGGTGCCCGCGTCCGCGTCACCATGGACGCATGAGCGACCCCATCGAGGAGACCACCGACGTCCGGACGCAGGAGGCTCTGCGCTCCCTCGAGAAGGCCCTGGAGGACCCCGAGATCGCGGACGCCTTCCGCGGCGTGCAGGAGCACCTCGGGTCCTTCACCTTCGACCCGGTCGGCACCCTCGACGAGGACTGACCCTGCGGCTCCCCGGGTAGGAGTCGAACCTACGTCGCTTGTCCTGATTCAAAGTCAGGCGGGCCCTGCCGGCAGACCAACCGGGGATTGTCGCGACGCACGGCCACGACGGCCGTCCCAGGCTACCCGAGCGGCCGGACGGCGACCGCGAACGTCCGACGGAACGGCAGGACCGTCCCGTACGGCCGGCGAGGGTAGGCCTCGCGCAGCGCCGCCTGGTACTCCGTGACGAACTGCTCCCGCAGACCGTCCGGCAGCGCCTGCAGGACCGGGCGCGCCCCCGTGCCCTTGACCCACTCGAAGACCGGGTCGTCGCCCGGCAGCACGTGCAGGTACGTCGTCTCCCAGGCGTCGCACGACCAGCCCAGCGACGCGAACAGGTCGAGGTACGTCTGCGGACCCGTCCCCCGCACCGAGAGCACCCCCGCCGTGTGGTCCGCGTACGCGGGACGGTCCGCGACCTCGCGCATCAGCGCATGGCTCGGCGCGTCGGCGTTGTTCGGCACCTGCACGGCGATCGCGCCACCGGGCGTCACGTGCTCCGCCAGACGCCGCAGGACGTCCTCCTGCTCCGGCACCCACTGGAACATCGCGTTCGACGTGATCACGTCCACCGGCCCGTCGGGCGCCCACGTCGTCACGTCCGAGACGACGTACGACGCCTCGGGGTCCTCGTTCGTCGCCGTCGCGCGCGCGACCATCTCCGGCGAGGAGTCGACGCCCAGCACGCGGGCGTCGGGCCAGCGCCCACGCAGCACCGTCGTGAGGTTGCCGGCTCCGCAGCCGAGGTCGACCACCACGTCGGCGTCCGACGGCACCCGGGCGACCAGGTCGACGAACGGACGCCCCCGGTCGTCGGCGAAGCGCAGGTACTGCTCCGGGTCCCACCTCATGCGGAACTCCGCAGCGCCGCCTCGACCTGCGCGGCCACCGACATCAGGAGCGGGTCCTGCTCGCGGCGAGCGACGAGCTGGACGGCCAGCGGGAGCCCCCGCTTGCGCGACCGGCCGACCGGGAGCGAGACCGCCGGCAGCCCCGCGTGGTTCCACTGCGCCGTGTACGGGTAGAACGCGTTCATGCCGAGCACGGTGCGCAGGCCGCCCTTGCCCGCGAAGTGCCCGACGGGCAGGGCCGGACCGCTCATGACGGGCGACAGGAGCACGTCGACGCCGAGCCGGTCGAGCACCGTCGAGCCGAACCGGTGCCCGGCGCGCTGCGCCCACGCCACGGCCGACGGGCCGAAGGGGCGGCCGAGGCGCGCCACCTGACGCGTGCGGGGCTCGAGCAACGACGGGTCGTCGACGCGCGACGCCGACTCGGCGATGCCGGCGAGGTAGCGCACGGTGAGCGCCTTCGCGTCGAGACCGTACGGCACCTTGACGGTGGTGACCTCGTGCCCGAGCCCGTCGAGCAGGCCCGCCACGTGGTCGACGGCCGACTTCACGTCGCGGTGCAGCGGCTCGGGACGCCCTGCGGCCGCAGCGCTGGTCGTCACGCCGATCCTGAGCGTCCGTGGAGCCGTGTCAGCCGCGTGCGCGAGCGCGCCGGGAGCACCGTGCCCCACCGCGTCGAGGTAGACGGCGGTGTCGCGCACCGTCGGGGTCACGCAGCCCTGCGTCGAGAGACCGTGCCAACCCCCCGAGCCAGGCACGAACCCGTGGGTCGTCTTGAACCCGACGAGACCACAGCTCGCCGCGGGGATGCGGATCGAGCCGGCACCGTCGGACGCCGTCGCCACCCCGACCGCGCCCGCGGCGACGAGCGCGGCCGACCCTCCGGACGAGCCCCCGGGCGTGCGGTCGAGGTCGTGCGGGTTGCGCGTCACGCCCCGGGCCGCCGACTCGGTGAACCCGTAGATCGCGAGCTCGGGGAGCGTCGTCGTGGCCACCGGGACGGCACCCGCCGCGAGCAGCGCCTCGACGAGCGGGCCGTCCTGGCGCGCCACCTGGGTGACCGCCCGCGACCCCAGCCCGGTCACCCGTCCAGCGAGGTCGACGTCGTTCTTGATGGCGACGGGCACGCCGAGCAGCGGCCCCGTCTCGCCGCGGGCGATCCGCGCGTCGGCCTCCGTCGAGGCGTCGAACGCCTCGTCGGCGAGCAGCTCGACGACGGCGTTCACCCGGGCGTCCTCACGCTCGATCGCGTCCAGCGTGGCGATGGTCAGCTCGCGCGCGGACACCGTGCGGTCGCGCAGCAGCGGAACGAGGGTGGCCGGGCCACGGCCCACGAGGTCGTCGACGTCCATGGGCGACACCGTAGGCCCCCACCGGCTCGACAACAATCTCGACATCAAGATTCTTAACGAACTACAGTGTCGCCATGGGTGCTGACGAGCTCGACGAGGTCGACGGCATCGTCGCGGCCTGGCAGCGCGAGCGCCCCGACCTCGACACGCGCCCCATGCAGGTGCTCAGCCGGGTGACCCGTCTCGCCCGCCACCTCGACCGCGCGCGCCGGGCGGCGTTCGCGGCCCACGCGCTCGAGCCGTGGGAGTTCGACGTGCTGTCCGCCCTGCGCCGGTCGGGTCCGCCCTACCAGCTCTCCCCCGGCCGGCTCGTCACCGAGACCATGGTCACGAGCGGCACGATGACGAACCGCGTCGACCGGCTCGCGGGGCGCGGGCTCGTCGCCCGCGAGGCCGACCCGGGCGACCGGCGGGGCGTGCTCGTCACCCTCACGCCCGCGGGGCGCGCAGCCGTCGACGCCGCCCTCGACGAGCTCCTCGAGCAGGAGCGCTCGCTGCTGTCGAGCCTCGACCCGGACGACGCGGACACGCTGGCCGCGTCGTTGCGCACGCTGGCCCGCCACGTCTGACCCGACGTCGGATCAGTCGGCGACCTCGAGCCACCGCTCCTCCAGGCGCTCGCGCTCCGCGACGACCTCCGCGTGCTCCGCGGAGAGCGGCACGAGTCGGGCCGGCTCGGTCGCCGCCTCCACCATGCGTCGCTCGAGGTCGGCCTCCTGCGCGCTCAGCCGCTCGATCTGCCGCTCCAGGCGGGCCGCCTCCTTCCGCGCCTGACGGTCCTGGGCGGAGCCGCTGCCCGGCGACCCGGCCGGGACGGTGGGCGATGCCGGCGCGGGAGCGGGCACATCGGACCCCGCGGGCTGGGCGGACCGACGCAGCCGCAGGTACTCGTCGACGCCGCCCGGCAGGTGCCGCAGCCGGCCGTCCAGCACCGCGTACTGGTGGTCGGTCACCCGCTCCAGCAGGTAGCGGTCGTGGCTGACGACGAGCAGCGTGCCGGGCCACGTGTCGAGCAGGTCCTCGATCGCCGCCAGCATGTCGGTGTCCATGTCGTTGGTCGGCTCGTCGAGGATCAGCACGTTCGGCTCGTCGAGCAGGGTGAGCAGCAGCTGCAGGCGACGGCGCTGGCCGCCCGACAGGTCCTTGACCCGGTTCGAGAGCTGGGCGCTGGAGAACCCGAGCCGCTCGAGCATCTGCGACGGGGTCACCTCCGCCCCGTCGGCCTGGTAGCTGGCGCGCCGCGACGCCACGACGTCGCGCACGCGGTCGTCGGCGATCGCGTCGAGCTCCGTCAACGCCTGCGTCAGCGTGGCCACGCGGACCGTCGTGCCGCGCTTCACCCGACCGCGCGAAGGCTGCAGCCGGCCGGCGACGAGCGAGAGCAGCGTGCTCTTGCCGGCGCCGTTGGGGCCCAGGATGCCGGTCCGCTCCCCCGGCGCGATCCGCCACTCGACGTGCGAGAGCACCTCGCGGTCGCCGAAGGAGACCGACACGTCGAGCAGGTCGACGACGTCCTTGCCGAGCCGCGCCGTCGCGACCCGCCGCAGCTCGACGCTGTCGCGCACGGGCGGCTCGCGCTCGATCAGCTCGTTGGCCGCGTCGATGCGGAACTTCGGCTTCGACGTGCGGGCCGGCGCGCCGCGCCGCAGCCACGCCAGCTCCTTGCGCAGGAGGTTCTGCCGACGCGACTCGGCCGCAGCGGCCTGGCGGTCGCGCTCGACGCGCTGCAGCACGTAGGCGGCGTACCCGCCCTCGAACGGCTCCACAACCGCGTCGTGGACCTCCCAGGTGTCGGTGCACACCTCGTCGAGGAACCAGCGGTCGTGCGTGACCACCACGAAGGCGCCCTGCCCCGACGCGAACCGCGCGTTCAGGTGGGCGGCCAGCCAGGTGACGCCCTCGACGTCGAGGTGGTTGGTGGGCTCGTCGAGGAACAGCACGTCGTGCTCGTCGACGAGGACGGCGGCGAGCGACACGCGGCGACGCTGGCCGCCGCTGAGGCCGGCGACGGGACCGTCCCAGTCGACGTCGCCGAGCAGCCCGGCGACGACGTCGCGCACCCGCGGGTCGCCCGCCCACACGTGCTCGGCGGTGTCACCGACGACGGTCTGCGCGACCGTGAGCCCGGGGTCGAGCGTGTCGGACTGGTCGACGTAGCCGACGCGCAGGTCGCGACGCCACGTGACCCGGCCCTCGTCGGGCTCGAGCCGACGTGCCAGCACCCGCATCAACGTCGACTTGCCGTCGCCGTTGCGGCCGACGACGCCGACGCGCTGCCCCTCGGCCAGGCCGAGGGTGACGTCGTCGAGGACGTCCTTCGTCGGGAACGACAGCTGCAGCCCCTCGCCGCCGATGAGCGGGGTCCGACGGCTGGCCGGTGCGGCCACCTCAGACCACCCGCACGCCGGGCACGGGCCCGATCGACTGGACGACGTCGGCGCAGCGCCCCGTGCCGGCGAGCGCGATCGCGATGTCGAGGCTCTGCTGCTCGTCGGCGGCGAGGAACACGCACGTGGGGCCGGAGCCGGACACCAGCGCGCCGAGCGCACCGGCCTCCACCCCCACCTCGAGGGTCTGGGCCAGGTCGGGCCGCAGCGAGAGCGCGGCCTCCGTGAGGTCGTTGGAGAGGGCGGCCCCGAGCGCGACGGCGTCGCCCGAGCGCAGGGCCGCGAGCAGCGCGTCGGGGACCTCGGGCGTCGCCAGCTCCCGGTCGGCGTTCAGCCGGTCGAACTCGGCGTACACCGAGGCCGTCGACAGTCCGATGCCGGACACGGCGACGACCCAGTGGTAGGAGCCACGCGCCAGGACCGGGCTGACCAGCTCGCCGCGTCCGCCGCCGATCGCGTTGCCGCCGTGCAGGAGGAACGGCACGTCGCTGCCGAGACCGGCCGCGACCGGCTCGAGCTCGTGCCGCGACCACCCGAGACCCCACACGTCGTTGCACGCGACGAGCGTCGCCGCAGCGTCGGCCGAGCCGCCGGCCATGCCACCGGCCACCGGGATCGCCTTGCGGATCACGAGATCGACGCCGGCCTCGACGCCCGTCTGCTCACGCAGCGCGAGCGCGGCGCGCACGGCGAGGTTGTCCCGACCGCGCGGCACGAGCGACGCCTCGGTCTCGGCGCCCGGGACGTCGCTGGTCGTCTCGACCGTCACCTCGCCGGTGTCGTTCGCCGTCGCCCGGACCTCGTCGTAGAGGTCGACGGCCTGGTAGACCGTCGCGAGCGGGTGGAAGCCGTCCTCACGGACGCCGCCGACGCCGAGGGCCAGGTTGATCTTGGCTGGCACGCGCACGCTGACGGTTCTCACCGCACCAACCTACCGATCCGCTCAGCCGAGGGCAGCGGCGATCCGCGCGAACGCCACGACGTCGAGCTGCTCACCCCTGGCCTGCGGGTCGACGTCGGCCGCGCGCAGGGCCACCTCGGCCGCCGCGCCGGAGCCTGCGAGGCCGGAGAGCGCGGCCCTCAGCGTCTTGCGACGCTGCGCGAAGGCGGCGTCGACGACGCGGAAGGTGGCACGCCGTAGGTCGTCGTCGCCGGGCGTGCCCCGCCGGCGCAGCGACACGAGCGCGGAGTCGACGTTCGGCACGGGCCAGAACACCTGACGTCCGACCGTGCCCGCGAGGGCGACGTCGCAGTACCAGGCCGCCTTGACGCTCGGGACGCCGTAGGTGCGGGAGCCGGGAGGCGCCGCGAGCCGGTGGGCCACCTCGGCCTGCACCATGACGAGCACCGACGCGAGCGTCTCGAAGCGCTCCAGCAGGTGCAGCAGCACCGGGACCGACACGTTGTAGGGCAGGTTCGCGACCAGCGCGGTGGGCGTGGGGCCGGGAAGCTCCTCGACGCGCATCGCGTCGGCCAGGACGAGGTCGAGACGCTCGACGTGACCCGGTGCCTGCTCGGCGACGGTGGTCGGCAGCCGCTGGGCGAGGACCGGGTCGACCTCGACGGCCACGACGTGCCGGGCGACCTCGAGCAGCGCCAGGGTCAGCGAACCGAGACCGGGACCGACCTCGACGACGACGTCGTCGGGGCCGATCCCGGAGTCGCGGACGATACGGCGCACGGTGTTGCCGTCGACCACGAAGTTCTGGCCACGCTGCTTGGTGGGCCGCAGTCCGATCGCGTCAGCGATGCGTCGGACGTCGGCCGCACCCAGCAGCGAGACCGGGGTGGGCGGGGTGCCGCTCAGTGCACACCGACCTTCGCGGCGCAGGACCACTGGCCCCAGCCGGAGCGCTGCTGCAGGATCTTCGCGTACTTGATCTGCACCTCGCGGCTGTTCTCGTGCGGGAGGCCGGGGCCGCCGACGCTGTGCCACGTGGCGGCGCTGAACTGCAGTCCGCCGTAGTAGCCGTTGCCGGTGTTGATGCTCCAGTTGCCGCCGGACTCGCACTGCGCGATGCGGTCCCAGACGCTGTCGTCGCCGACCGCAGGGGCCGACTCGGGAGCCGCGGCCGCCAGCGTGGTCTCTTCGGGCTCGGGCTCCTTCGTGCCGCGGAGCACGACGCGCTTGCTGCCCTCGTCGGCGACCTTCTGGGTCAGCACGAGGGTCGAGCGGACCTTGCCGTTCGCGCGGGTGACGAGCACCTTCTGCTGCACGACGCGCGGGGCGCCGGCGCGCAGCACCTTCTCCGTGCCCTTCTCCAGGGTGTCGTCCTCGCGGACCTCCGTCTGCGGGGCGGTGCGCACCGTGCGGGCGGTGTCGACCATGCGCACCCGCACGACGTCGACGCGCTCGCCCGGCTTGACCAGGGCGGCTTCGCCGAGCGCGTCGCCGGCGCGGACCTCGTCGGCGGCACCGAGACGTACGCCGGCCTCCTCGAGCACCTCGCCCGCGGTGGGGGCGGCGCTCGTGACGGTCTTCTTGCGGCCGTCGGCGCGGACGGTGAGCTTCTTGGGGTTGGAGACGACCACGGTCGACGCGGTGTCGTCGAGGCGCGTGTCCTTCGCGGCGTTGACCTCGGCACCCTTGCGGGGCGAGACGTCGAGCTCGTCGAGGACGTCGCCGACGGTGGCGGCGTGCAGCCGCTCACGACGCACGGTGCCGTCGACGGCGACCGTGACGTCCTTGGCGTAGCGGACCTTGATCGTGTCGCCGTCGGAGACCGACGCGGTCGGCTCGGCGTCGACGGCGGCGTCCTTCGTGCGGACGTCGTGGCTCTTGAGCAGCGACCCGACGGAGGTGCCGAAGGTGCGGACGGTGTCCTTGCGGCCGTCGACGTCGAGGGTCACGGTCTTGGAGAGGCTGCCGTAGGCGGCGACGCCGGCTCCGAGAACGAGGAGGACGGCCAGGTTGAGGGCGATGACGACGCGCTTCGTGGTCTGGCGGTGGCGGCGCCGAGTGGCGTCCGCGGAGTCCTGGGGGGTGGTCTGAGGGGTGTTCTGTCGAGGGTGGTGCACTGCTTTCCTCTGGTCGGGGACAAGGTCAGCTGGAGATGGGCAGCCCGTCCACCCTGCGGGAGGACGGCGCTGACGTCAAACAGCCGGGGTGTGCCGAGGCCAGGAGCCGCCGAACGCGCGGTCGGTGTTCTCATCGATCGCCCGGCACAGGTCGTCGACGGATCGGCCCAGGAACTCGGCCATGAAACGCACCGTGTACGGCACGAGGAACGACGCGTTCGGCCGTCCACGGTGCGGCGTCGGTGTGAGGAAGGGCGCATCGGTCTCGACGAGGATCCGGTCGGTCGGCGTGACGGCCAGCGCCTCGCGCAGCGGCTCGGCGTTCTTGAACGTGACCGTCCCGGAGAACGAGAGGTAGGCGCCACGGTCGAGGCAGCGTCGGGCGACGTCGGCGTCGCCGGAGAAGCAGTGCATGACGGTGCGCTCGGGGACGCCCTGGTCGTCGAGGATCGCCAGGACGTCGTCGTGCGCGTCGCGGTCGTGGATGACGAGGGTGCGGTCGTGACGTCGGGCCACGTCGATGTGCGCCCGGAACGAGCGGTGCTGCGCGGCACGTCCGTCGACGCCGGTGCGGAAGTAGTCGAGACCGGTCTCCCCCACCGCCCGGACGGTGGGGTCCTGCGCGAGGGCCTCGATCTCGGCGAGCGCGGCGTCGAGCGTGCCCGCCTGCTCCAGGAGCGGCGCCTCGTTGGGGTGCAGGGCGACGGCCGCGACGATCGCCTCGTGCTGGCGCGCCGTCTCGACCGCCCAGCGCGACCCCTCGAGGTCGCAGCCGACCTGCACGATCCGGTCGACGTTCACGGCCGCGGCCCGGTCGAGGGCGTCCTCGACGTCGATCAGCAGGCCGCCCTTGATCCTGTGGTCGAGGTGGCAGTGGTTGTCGACCACGGGCGACGGGAGCGGCTCGGGCGCGTCGGGCCAGGGCCAGTCGGCCTCGCTCACGCGTCGTCCTCGAGGCGCGGGAACAGGCTGGGCACCTTCGTGACCACCGAGCCCTCCGGCAGACGTCCCCACTGCGCGACGGTCCCGATCGGCTGGTCGGCAAGCGCACCGAGCGCAGGCTCGGCACCCAGCGACTCCCACAGCGACGCGGTGGCGCGCGGCATCACCGGGTGCAGCAGCACCGCGAGCACACGCAGACCCTCGGCCGCGGTCACGAGGATGGTGGCGAGCCGCTCCCGCTGCGCCGCCTCGTCCGCCTGCTTCGCCACCTGCCACGGCGCCTGCTCGGTGAGGTAGCCGTTGAGGGCCTCGACGATCCGCCAGACCTGCGCCAGCGCGTCCTGCGGCGCGATCCGGTCGATCGCCCGGTCGGCCTCGACCGAGGCCTCCGCGACGAGCGCGACGAGCGCCTCCTCGGCGGCCGTGTGCTCACCGGCGGCCGGCAGCGTGCCGTCGAAGTACTTGCCGATCATGGCCGCCACCCGCGACGCCAGGTTGCCGAACCCGTTGGCGAGCTCGGCGTGGTAGCGGGCGCGCATGTCCTCCCACGAGATCGAGCCGTCGGAACCGAACGTGAGCGCGCGCGAGAAGTAGTAGCGGTAGGCGTCGGAACCGAACACCTCGACGATCTCGTCGGGGCGGATGCCGTTGGCCTTGCTCTTGCTCATCTTCTGCCCGCCCACCAGCAGCCAGCCGTGCGCGAACACGCGGTGCGGTACGGGACGTCCGGCGGCCATCAGCATCGCCGGCCAGATGACGGCGTGGAAGCGCGCGATGTCCTTGCCGACGAGGTGCACGTCGGCGGGCCACAGCTCGCCGAAGCGCTCGTCGTCGACGCCGTAGCCGGCGGCGGTGACGTAGTTGAGCAGCGCCTCGATCCACACGTACATGACGTGCGAGGGGTCCCACGGGACCTGGATGCCCCAGTCGAACGTGGAGCGGCTGATCGAGAGGTCCTTCAGGCCGCGCCGCACGAAGGAGACGACCTCGTTGCGCGCCGACTCGGGCTGGATGAAGTCGGGGTTCGTCTCGTAGAGCTCGAGCAGCCGGTCGGCGTACTTGCTGAGCGGGAAGAAGTAGTTCTCCTCCGTCACGTGCTCGACGCGCGACCCGTCGAGCGACGAGACCTTGTGCCCCTCGTCGTCGCCCTCGCCGTCGACGACGTCGTCCTCGGCCACGAACTCCTCCGAGCCGACCGAGTACCAGCCGCTGAACTCGCCCTTGTAGACCTCGCCGCGGTCGTACAGGTCCTGCCAGAACGCCTGGGCGCTCTTCTCGTGTCGCTCCTCGCTCGTGCGGATGAAGTCGTCGTTGGCGATGTCGAGCAGCTCCAGCAGCGGCTTCCACTCCGTCTCGACCAGCCGGTCGGTCCACTCCTGCGGGGTGGCGCCGTTCTGCTGCGCCTTGCGCAGCACCTTCAGGCCGTGCTCGTCGGTGCCCGTGAGGTACCAGACGTCCTCGCCGCGCTGACGGTGCCAGCGGGTCAGGACGTCGCCGATGACCGTCGTGTAGCCGTGGCCGATGTGCGGGGCGTCGTTGACGTAGTAGATCGGCGTGGTGACGTAGTAGGACACACCACGATCCTAGTGACCCGGTGGGACGCCCTCAGCGGGCGTGCGCGGCGTCGTAGACGACCCGCTTGCGCACGCCGGTGTCGGCGGCGACCTGGGCGACCGCGTCCTTGCGGCTGAGTCCCGTCGCCTCGGCGTCGGCCACGAGGGCGCGGAGCGCGTCGGTGTCGAGGTCGGCGACGACGGGGACGTGGCCGGCGACGACCAGGGTCACCTCGCCGCGCACCCCGTGCTCCTGCGCGTCGGCCCAGGCGACGAGCTCGGCGAGGCTGCCGCGGGCGACCTCCTCGTACGTCTTCGTCAGCTCGCGGCACACGGCGGCGGCACGGTCGGCCCCGAGCGCGGCGGCGAGCGCGGCGAGGGTCGCGCGGGTGCGGTGCGGCGACTCGAAGAAGACCATCGTGCGCTGCTCGGTGGCGAGCGCCGCGAAGGCACGGTCGCGCTCGCCCGCCTTGCGGGCCGGGAACCCCTCGAAGCAGAACCGGTCGACCGGCAGGCCGCTGACGGCGAGCGCCGTGAGGACGGCCGACGGTCCGGGGATGGCGCGCACGTCGACGTCGGCCTCCAGCGCCGCGGCCACGAGCCGGTAGCCGGGGTCGGACACGCTCGGCATCCCCGCGTCGGTGACGAGCAGGACGTCGAGCCCGGCCAGGAGGTGCTCGACGAGCTCGGGCGTCCGCTCCCGCTCGTTGCCCTCGAAGTAGGACACGACACGTCCGCCGACCTGGGCCCCCAGGTCGCCCGCGAGCCGCCGCAGCCGCCGCGTGTCCTCTGCGGCCACCACGTCGGCCGCCCCGAGCGCCGCCACCAGCCTCGGCGACGCGTCGTCGGGCCGACCGATGGGCGTCGCAGCGAGGATCAGCACCCCCTCATCCTCCCACCCGCACGCTGCTCCCCCTATCGGTGGATGAGCAACCCCAGACCCGCCCGTCGGCCCGGGCGGTGGTCCAGCAACCGCAGGACGCCGCCTGCGGTTGCTGGACCACCGATGCGCAGCGTCGGCGTCACGCCGCACAGCGTCCACAGCCCGGCCGAGAGGGCGAGGTCGAGCGAGTGCTCGTCCACAGCGTCATGCGACGCCCTCCCGTCGCTGCACTCCGCACGGTGTCCTGGACGTCATGGGAACACCCCGCCCCCTCCCCGAGGCGCTGCGGAAGGCGCCGTTCAGCCGCCAGCAGGCCCTCGACCTCGGCCTCACGTCCCGTCAGCTCCAGCACGAGCGGTTCGAGCGACTCTTCCCGGCCGTCTTCCGTTGTCGCAGTCACCAGATGTCAGCACGCGACTGGGTCCAGGCGGCCCGACTCACGCTCCCGCCCGACACGGCGGCCAGCCACCAGACGAGGTTCGTCGAGCTGGGGGTCGAGGTCGGGCCTCTCTTCCCCCTGCACTTCACGATCGGCCGTGACCTCCACCTTGCTGCCGATCGCGACCGGTTGTTCCTGCACCGCACGCTGGTCATGCCGAGCGTCGACGGCGGCGGGGTCAGCGTGGCGGCGGCGCTGGTGGGAGCAGCCAGTCTGCTGCGGCGCCTCGACGTCGTGAGCCTGGCCGACTGGGCGCTGCACCGAGGTCACGTGGCTCTCGGGGAGCTGCGGCACGTCGTGGAAGCCGAGCCGTGGCGCCCAGGAGCCGCGCAGCTCAAGGCAGCGCTCGCGCTCGTCGACCCGCGGGCCCGGAGCCTGCCGGAGAGCCAGCTGCGCTGCCTGCTCGTGGCCGCCGGGCTGCCGCGGCCGGAGACGAACGCCGACGTCCACGACTCCTCGGGCCGCTTCCTGGCCTGCGGCGACCTCGTGTACCAGTGGCTGCGGCTCCTCCTGGAGTACGAGGGACGTCAACATGCCGCGGACCCGTACCAGTTCAACCGCGACATCCATCGGTACGCGGGTCTGCGGGACGAGGCCTGGCGCTACCTCCAGGTCACGGCGGCGATGCTGGGCGCACCGGTGACGCTCGTGCGCGCGGTGCACCGCGTCATGGTGCAGCAGGGGTACGACGGACCAGCCCCGTCCTTCTCGCGGTCGGCCTGGCTCGAGCTCTTCGACACTCCCGACGACTGGCGCCACGACCGACGACGGCAGGGTCGGGCCGCGTCCTGACCCTGGCCCCGCCCGGCCGCCCCAGTCTCGGTGCCACAAGTACCGGCACCTCAGCGTCGGTGCCTCAGCAACCGCAGCAGCGCTCGTGCGGTTGCTCGTACACCGTCACGATCCCGACACCCCTCAGATGTTGCTGAGCCACCGATGGGGGGCGCGGGTGACAGGATGTGCCCGTGGAGGCACGGGATCGGGTGGTGGGCTGGCTGGGACCGGCGGCGGTGGCGCTGCTGGCGCTCGGGCTGCGGGTGTGGCACCTGGGTCGGCCGAACCTGCTCGTCTTCGACGAGACGTACTACGCCAAGGACGCCTACTCCCTGCTGCAGCACGGCTACGTCCAGGACTTCGTGTCCGACGCGAACGAGAAGATCGTCGACGGCGTCCTGACCGGGCTGACGAACGGCCAGCCGGCCTACATCGCGCACCCGGACGGCGGGAAGTGGCTGATCGCGGTCGGCGAGGCGATCTTCGGCATGAACTCCTTCGGCTGGCGGATCAGCGCCGCGGTCGTCGGCGCGCTCACGGTCCTGGTGCTGGCCCGCCTGGTGCTGCGGCTCACCGGGTCCGTGTGGGTGGGGTGCCTCGCGGGACTCCTGCTCTGCCTCGACGGGTTGCACTTCGTCATGTCGCGGACGGCGCTGCTCGACGTCTTCCTGACGTTCTGGGTCGTCGCGGGGGTGGCCTGTCTCGTCGCCGACCGCGACGCCGTGCGCGAGCGGCTGGGCACCTACGTCCGCTGGCGGCCGTGGCAGCTGGCCGCCGGCGTGTGCTTCGGCATGGCCGTGGGCACCAAGTGGAGCGGGCTCTACGTCCTCGCGGCGTTCGGCGTGGTGGTCGTCGTGTGGGAGGTGCTGGCCCGCCGCACCTACGCCCGGATGCACGCCGCGCACGGCGCGAGCGACGCGGACGTGTCGACGGTGCCGCGGTTCGGCTGGGTCCGCACGACCCTCGCGACGGGCCTGCCCGCGTTCGGCTACCTCGTGCTCGTCGCCCTGGTCGTGTACCTGCTCACCTGGACCGGGTTCCTGCTGCACCAGGAGGCGTACGCCGTCCGGTACGGGCTCGGCGACCCGTCGTGGGGGTCGTACGTCAGCTCACCGACGCCGGGCTTCCTCGGCGGGGTGCTCGACGCGTTCCGCTCCCTGTGGCACTTCCACGTCATGGTCTTCGACTTCCACACCGGCTCCTACCTCGCGGGCAAGACCCACCCGTACGCGTCGAACCCGGCCGGCTGGCTGCTGCTCGAGCGGCCCGTCGCGTTCGACGCGCAGTTCAAGCTCCCGGCCACCGCGTGTGGGGCCCCCGAGGGCTCGACGTGCATCCGCGAGGTCACCGCGCTCGGCAACCCGGCGGTGTGGTGGCCGGCCGCCGTCGCCGTCGTGGCCGCGGTGGTCGCCTGGATCCGCACCCGCGACGGTCGCTGGGCGGTGCCGGTCGTCGGCGTCGCGGCGGGCTGGCTGCCCTGGTTCGGCAGCACCGACCGACCGATCTTCAGCTTCTACGCCGTGCTCGTGGTGCCGTTCATGATCGTGGCGCTGTGCCTGCTCGTCGACGAGGCCCGACACTGGGCCGACACCGCCCAGCGACGCTACGCGGTCGGCCTCGGCGTCGGACTGCTGGTCGTCGCCGTCGTCGCGTGCTTCTGGTACTTCCTGCCGATCTGGACCGACCGGACCATCCCCTACGACGCGTGGCTCGACCGGATGTGGTTCCGCCGCTGGATCTGAGGCCTGCGCCCCGTCCCGCGATCAGCGCGCGGCGGCGCGGGTCGCGGTCTGACCCTCGAGCGCGAGGCCGAGGATCCACGCGATCTCCTGCGCGGCGACGGCCGCAGGCTTCGACGGTCGCGTGATCGAGGAGAGCACGAGCCGCACCACCGCCTCGACGGCCACGACGAGCTCAGCGTCGTCGAACGGCAGCGGCGCGAACCGGTCCAGCAGCTCCTGCCGCACGACGAGCGACGCGGCCTCGACGATCTCGCCCGACTCGGTGGTGAGGACGCTGAGCAGGTCGCCGTCCTGCTCCGACGGCACCGACGTGACGATCGTGCGGACGAGCAGGCTGCGCTCCCCGAGCTCGAGCGCGCCCTCGCACGCCGACCGGACGGCCTCGACCACGTCGTCCGCGGCTCGCAGCCGGTCCCGCACGACGGCGAGGAACCGGTCGAGCTCGCGCAGGGCGAGCGCCTGGGCGAGCGCGTGCTTGGTGCCCAGCTCGTTGTGCACCGTCTGACGGCTCACCCCGGCGAGGCGCGCGATGCGCGCCATCGTGACGGCCGTCCACCCGTCGTCCTCCACCACGTGCTGGGCGGCGTCGAGCAGGCGTTCGCGGGTCGAGGGCACACCCGCACGGTACGCCCCCGCGCCCAGCGCCAGGTCGGTCATGTCGCCTGCAGCGCGGCGGCCAGGTCGTCGGTCGTGTCCAGGGCGGACACGTCGGGACGGGCCTTCGCACCGATGGCCTGACGAGCCACCCGCACCTCGGCGGGCCGGCCGATCGAGACGGCGCCGCGCAGGACCCCGTCGTCGAGCAGGAACGCGGTGAAGTCGCGCGCCTCGAGCGAGCCGCGCACGACGAGCTCGTGGGCCGCCGCGAGCCATCCGGTCACCTGCAGCGTGTGGCCGTACTGGTCGGACCAGCACCACGGGACCTCGTCGAAGGCCGCGTCCTGGCCGGCGACGTTGCGGCCGACGGCCGTGCCGTGGTTCTGCGCGCCCTGCCAGTGCTCGACCCGTTCGGGACCGCCGCGCAGCACGCTGGGGCGCAGCACGACGTCGCCCGCCGCGTAGACGTCGGGGGCGCTCGTGCGGCCATGGTCGTCGACGACCACGGCTCCGCGCTCGACGGCGAGGCCTGCGGCGGCGGCGAGCTCGCCGTTCGGCGCCATCCCGACGGCCACGACGACCACGGGCGCGGACCAGCGCCGACCGTCCGCCGCCTCGACGACCGTCTCGCCGTCGTCGCCGGCGACGATCGCGGTGACCTCGACGCCGAGCTGGAGGTCCGTGCCGTGCGTGGTGTGCAGCTCGGCGCACAGCGCACCGAGGTCGGGCGGCAGGAGGTGCTGCAGCGGCGACGCGGCCGCCTCGAGGAGGGTCACCTCGGCGCCGAGCTCCCGCGCGCTGGCGGCGATCTCGGACCCGATGAGCCCCGCCCCGACGACCACGAGCCGGCCGCCGGGACGCAGCGCCTCGAGCACGCCGTCGACGTCGGCCAGGTCGCGGAGGGTCCGGACGCCGGGCGCGTCGGGTGCGGTGATCGCCTCGAGCGTCCGGGCCCGACCTCCGGTGGCCAGCACCAGGCTGCCGTAGTCGAGCTCCTCCCCCGACGCCAGCGTGACGCGGTGCGCCTCGACGTCGATGGCAGCGACCCGCTCGCCCGTGCGCAGGTGCACCCGCTGCGCCTCGTACCAGTCCGCCTTGCGGATCCGGATGTCGTCGGCGCCCTTCTCCCCGCGCACGACCTCCTTCGACACCGGCGGGCGGCGGTAGGGCAGCTCGGGCTCCTCGCCCAGGAGCACGACCTCGCCCTCGAAGCCGGCGAGCCGCGCGGCACCGACGACGCTCACGCCAGCGATGCCCGCACCGACGACGACCAGCCGGTCGGTGTCACGACCCACGCCTCAACCCACCTGCGTCATCGTGAAGTCGGCCTTGGCCGCACCGCAGTCGGGGCAGGTCCAGTCGTCGGGGATGTCCTCCCAGCGGGTGCCGGGCGGGAATCCTTCCTCCTCCCAGCCCTGCGCCTCGTCGTAGATGAACCCGCACTGCTGACACTCCCAGACCTTCACTGCTGCGCTCCCTGCTCCGCCTGCCGGGCCTGGGCGGCCCGGGTCTCGGCACTGATGATGTCGCCATCCTGGTCGTTGTGCGTGAACTCCGCCTCCGGCACGAAGTCGACCTGCTCACGCACGCCGCAGTCGGGGCAGGTCCAGTCGGGGTCGACGTCGGAGAACGCCGTGCCGGCGGGCCAGCCCTCGCGCGGGTCGCCGACGGCCTCGTCGTAGACGTACTCGCAGTTGGGGCAGATGAACCGCGCCATCAGGCCACCGCCTCGTGCGTGCCGCGGCGACGGTCGCCGTAGCGGGCGCGGTAGGTCTCGGCCATCCGCGGGTGCAGGTTGGCACGCTCGACGTCGCCGTCGTAGTGCGCCAACACCCGCTCGTCCATGACCTTGCGCCAGACCGCGGGAATCCAGGTGGCGACGATCATGCCGGCGTAGCCGGTGGGCAGCACCGGCGCCTCCTTGAAGTCGCGCAGGGCCTGGTAGCGACGCGTCGGGTTCGCGTGGTGGTCGCTGTGGCGCTGCAGGTGGTAGAGCAGCACGTTGGTGCCGATGTTGTTGCTGTTCCAGCTGTGCGAGGGGTTGACGCGCTCGTACCGGCCCGACTCGAGCTTCTGGCGCTTCATGCCGTAGTGCTCGAGGAAGTTGACCGACTCGAGCAGCCAGATGCCGAGCACGGCCTGCACGAGCAGGTAGGGCAGCAGCTGCCAGCCGAAGGCGGCGAGGGCGAAGCCCCAGAGCAGCACGCTGAACATCCAGGCGTTGACGAGGTCGTTCTTGAGACTGAGCGGGCTCTTGCCGAGGCGTCCGAAGCGCTTCTTCTCCAGCTCCCACGCGCTGCGCAGGCTGCCGACGACGGTGCGCGGCATGAACTCCCAGACGTTCTCGCCGAGCCGGCTGCTCGCGGGGTCCTCGGGCGTGGCGACACGGACGTGGTGGCCGCGGTTGTGCTCGATGTAGAAGTGGCCGTAGAAGGTCTGGGCCAGGGCGACGCGGGCGAACCAGCGCTCGTGCTCCTCCTTCTTGTGGCCGAGCTCGTGCGCGGTGTTGATGCCGATGCCGGCGACCATGCCCATGCCGGTGGCGAGGCCGAGCTTGTCGTACCAGGTGAGCGGGTCGGTGATCCCGGGAAGCACGCTGGCCGAGAACGGGTCCCAGCCGAAGATCGTGCCGTCGCCGAGCAGGAAGCAGCCCCACAGGAAGCCGGCGAGCTGCAGCGGGATGAACGCGTACGTGACCCAGCGGTAGTAGCGGTCCTCCTCGAGGGACTCGATGAGCTCGTCCGGCGGGTTGTTCGGGTCGAGCCCGGCGACGAGGTCGACCAGCGGGACCACGACGAACAGGAAGAACGGTCCGAAGTACCACCACACGTGCCAGCCGGTGGCGGCGACGGCGCCCCAGATGACGAGCGGGATCAGGGGGACGATCGCCCCGATGAGCCACAGGTAGCGCTTCTTGTCGGTCCACTCGACGGTGCGTCCGTCGACCGTGGTCGAGAGCGTCATGGGTACCTCCTGGTGCCGGTCACGCTGCGGCGGGGTGCGGCGTGGATCACTTGACAGGACGGTACCGACTGTCAAGTGACTTGACAACCCCTCGAGGAGTGTCAAGTGAGCGGTGTCACGTCGACACAGGGGCGAGCCGCCCCCGATTGGGAGATCGGGGACGGCCCGCTGAGGGCCCCGGACCGGGGCAACAGGGAAACCGCGGTCCGGGGTGCCTGGGGACCGGACGAGCCGGTGTCTTCGGTTGTGGTCGGGTGCGGCGTCAGTTGATGGCGTAGGCGTAGACGATGGCAGGACCCATGACGATCGCGAACAGCACGGGCAGGATGCAGGTCATCAGGGGAATGAGGATCTTCACCGGCACCTGCTGAGCCCTGGCCTCCGCCCGACGGCGGCGGCTGAGCCGCATCTCCTGCGCCTGGCTGCGGACGACGGACGCCACGGAGACGCCGAACTCCTCGGCCTGCACGACGGCCTTGCAGAACGTCCTGAGCTCGTCGACCGACGTGCGCTCGGCGAGGGCCAGGTAGGCCTCCCTTCGCGCCATGCCCAGGCTCATGTCCTGCATGAGCCGCGACGCCTCCTCGGCGAGCGGGCCGGTCCCCCGCTCCGCCGCCTTCGACAGCGCCGCCTCGAACCCGACGCCTGCCTCGAGCGAGATGACGATCTGGTCGAGCATGTCCGGCAGCCGCTTCTGGATCTCGGCCTGTCGTTTGGTGGCCTGGTTGTAGACCAGCAGGTCCGGGACCATGTAGCAGAAGCCGATGATGCCGAGGGCGACGAGCGGCATGAGCGGGTTGCTGGTCTTGCTCACGAGCAGCGCGCCGAAGAGCAGGCCGAGGACCGCGGTCGCCGGCTTCATCAGCACCACGCGTTCGCGCGTCCACCCCTCGGGGTGACCCGCCAGCACCAGGTTCCGCTCGAGACGGCGCAGGGTCGAGCTGGGCGTGAACCGCTCCCAGAGGTCCGCACGGGTGCGGTCGACCTTCACCACGCCGGTGTCGGAAGCCGCCTCGGCCGCCGCCGACAGGCTGCGGGCGCGCTTGCGCACCCCGCCCCCGCCAGGCGTGGCGACGGCTCCGGTGCCCATGAGGAGGAGCAGGAGGGAGCAGACGAGCAGGAAGGCTGCGAGCATCACCATGTCAGAACTCGATCCGGACGATGGAACGCATCCAGAACCCACCGAGCACGTACATCAGCCCGCACACCACCATGATCACCTTGCCGATGAACACGTCCACGAAGACGCCCATCTGGGTCGACGCGACCATCGAGTAGTAGATCCCGACACCCACGGGGAGCCCCATGAGGATGTAGGCGGAGAGCCGGCCCTCGGCCGACAGCGCCATCACCTGCTCACGCACGTGGTGCCGCTCGCGGATGGTCTCGGCCACTTGGTCGAGGATCTCGTTGAGGTTGCCGCCGGTCTCGCGCTGGGACTCGATGGCCTGCGCGATCCACCGGAAGTCCTCGGACTGCATGCGGTCGGCCACGTCCTCCATCGCGTCCACCAGGTCGCGCCCGATGCGGTACTCGTTGACGACCCGCGACAGCTCCTCCGACATCGGCGCCTCTGCGTCGTGGGAGGCCGCGTCCATCGCACGCGGCAGGCTCTGGCCCGCGCGCAGCGACGACGCCATCATCTGCAGCAGCGGCGCCAGCTGGCTGGCGAACCGCTTGCGCCGCCGCGCGACCTTGACGCGGACGCCGACCTTGGCCGCGACCGGGACCAGCAGCGACAGCAGGAAGGCCGCGACGACCGGCAGCTGCAGGATCACGAGCCCGAAGAAGGTGGCCCCTCCCAGCACGAGCACGGTCACGACCAGCGAGGCGACCGAGCGGCGCACACCGGCGAGTTCGAGCTCCTCGGCCGAGAACGGCCGCCAGCCGCGTCGGCTCAGCAGCTTCTCGACGGCCTCGACGGCCCCATCGTTGGCCCGGCGCAACAGCGGCTTCTGCTCCACCACCGCATAGGCGGCCACCCGCCCACGCGTCCCGCGCGTCTCCGGCACTCCGACGACCGCGAGGTAGGCGCACACGAGCGACCCGATCACCAGCACCGCACCGATCACCAGCATCGCGCTCACCCCACCCGTCCCTGGCGCACCAGGTTGTCCAGGTCGAACGCGATGCCGTGGTCGGCGAACCGCTCGCTGAACCGCGGCCGGATGCCGGTCGGCACCGCGTTGCCGCGGAACCGTCCGTGCTCGTCCACGCCGGCGGCGAAGTCGAAGGTGAAGATGTCCTGCAGCACGACCGTGTCGCCCTCCAGGCCCATCACCTCGGTCACGTTCACGACACGGCGCGACCCGTCGCGGAGCCGCTGGATCTGCACGATCAGGTCGACCGCGCTGGCCGCCTGCTCGCGGATGGCACGCAGCGGCAGGTCCATGCCGGCCATCAGCACGAGCGTCTCCAGACGTGACATCGCGTCGCGCGGGGAGTTGGCGTGCAGGGTCGACAGCGAGCCGTCGTGGCCCGTGTTCATGGCCTGCAGCATGTCGAGGGCCTCACCGCCACGACACTCGCCGACCACGATGCGGTCGGGCCGCATGCGCAGCGAGTTGCGCACGAGGTCGCGGATGGTCACCTCGCCCTGGCCCTCGATGTTCGCCGGCCGGGCCTCCATGCGCACCACGTGCGGCTGCTGCAGGTTGAGCTCGACGGCGTCCTCGATGGTGACGATCCGCTCGCCGGCCGGGATGAAGCGGCTCAGCACGTTGAGCAGCGTCGTCTTTCCGGTACCGGTACCGCCGCTGACCAGGATGTTCAGCTTCGCCTGCACGCAGGCCTGCAGGAGGTGGGCCATCTGCTCGGTCATGCTGCCGAAGCCGATGAGGTCGGTGACCGTGAACGGGTCCTTGCTGAACTTGCGGATGGTGAGCGACGAGCCGTCGACCGCCAGCGGCGGGATCACGGCGTTCACGCGGGAGCCGTCGGCGAGCCGGGCGTCCACGAGCGGCGACGACTCGTCGATGCGACGGCCGACCTTGCTGACGATGCGCTCGATGACGCGACGCAGGTGGTCCTCGGAAGCGAAGCGCGCCGTCACTTGGGTGAGTCGACCGCGCCGCTCCACGTACACCTGGTCGAAGCGGTTCACCATGATCTCGGTGATGCTCTCGTCCTCGAGCATCCGCTCCAGCGGGCCCAGCCCCAGAGCGTCGTCCTCGACGTCGCGCACGAGTCGACGGCGCTCGTCGGACGTGAGCAGCAGCTGCTGGTCGCCCTCGATCACCGACGTCAGCTCCTCGCGCACGAAAGCGTGCAGCTGGTCCTCGGTGAGGCTCGGGTCGTTGATGCGTGCGCCGATGCGCCCCATGAGGGCGTCGGACGCACGCGCCTTCATCGACGCGTAGGCATCGCCCAACGCGCCCGAGCCGTCGACGTCCTCCAGCTCCTCGGTCTCGACGACGGCGCTGGTGAACGTGCTGGCCTCGCGCGCACTGGCAAGTCGGTCGCTCAACCGCATGTCAGGCCACCTCCAGCCGCTTGTGGCCCGGCTTGGCCTCGGCGGCCCGGGCCCGGTCGTAGACCTTCTTGGCCAGGGCCTTCACCGACTTCACGAACGGGTTCGACCGGCTGCTGACGACCAGCGGGACGCCCTTGTTGGACGCGACCGGCACCTCCTTCGCGCGCGGCATGACGACGTCGACCGGGAGGCCGAGCATGGCCTCGACGTCCTTGACCTTGAGCCCGGACTGCTTGTCCGCGAAGTTCAGCACCACGTGACGCGACGCCGGCAGGATCGCCAGCTCGCTCAGCAGCTCGACCTCCTTGCGCACGCTGCGCAGGCAGGCGATGTCCATCGTGCTCACGAGCACCGCGTCGTCACTCGCCTCGAGCGCCCCGAGCGTCGCCTCGTCGAGCCCTGCGGCGGTGTCGACGACCACGTAGCGGAACTGCTCCTGCAGCTGGCGCACGAGCGCGGTGACCTGCTCGGCGGTCACGTGGTCGTTTGCGGCAGGCGACTCCGCACCGCACAGCACGAAGAACCCGGCGGTGTGCACCGTCAGGTACGTCTTGAGCAGCAGGTTGTCGCGCGCACCCGGGCCGAACGCGTCCTCGAGGGTGTGGCTCGGGCGCAGGTCGAGCACCGTCGACACGTCACCGAACTGCAGGTCGAGATCGACCAGCACGACCTCCATCGGCGACTGCTGCGCCAGCGCGACCGCCAGGTTGGTGGCGATGCTGGTCTTGCCGACCCCGCCCTTCGGCGAGAGCACGGTGAGCGTGCGCGAGCGGAAGTCGACCGGCGCCGCGGGCCTGGCGAGCTTGAGCGGGTCGCTCGTCGTGGCCGGCGTGCGAGCGTCGAGCCGTGCTCGCAGACCTGCGAGCAGGTTGGGGTCGTCGATGCTCGGCGCGACGTCGCGGATGCCGGAGCGCATCGCCTCGAGCATGACCTCCTTCTCGGTCGCCGCGACGAGCACGAGGTCGACGTCGGGTCGCACGGCGGCCACCTCGCGCGCCAGGGCCATGGAGGCCTGCAGGGGCACCGCGGCGGTGAGGATCATGGCGTCCGGGATCACCGTCGGGTCGAGCCCGCGCAGGAAGCTGGAGGAGTCGCCCTGCATGGCGTCCGCCCCGAGCGCCACGCACTGGTGGCCGATGGTGCCCTCGACCCGACCGGCGAGCTCGTCGTCGCCGCCGACGATCAGCACGAGGCTCATGGCGCCACCACCTGGCTGTCGATCGTCCGGCCTCCGCCGGTGTCGGTGTCGGTGGTCTGCTTCGTCAGCCAGACCTTGCCGAACTCCATCGCGTTGACGATCTTCTCGGCGTCGAGCGTCCGGACGGCGACGGTGACGGTGGCGTTGGAGGCCACCTGCGCGTCGCCGACGCCCGCAGCGACCGCGAGCACACGGACCCGGTTGACCGCTACCGCGGTGCGCCCCTCGTAGCTGGCCATGACGCCCACGAGGTCGCCCGGGGCCAGCGCACCTCCGACGATGCGCTGGCTCTCGAGCTGGACGGCGAGCTCCTGCATGCCCTTCGGGACCGAGGTCTCGCCCTTGACGTCGTCGGGCGAGGCGAACTTGGCCGCCGTGAGCTGGTCGCCCGGCACGAGCACGCCCTGGGTGACCTCGCCCTCGACGTCCGACAGGTCGGTGAGTGCTCCAGGCACCACCGCCGCCTTCGGCAGGTCGACGGTCTCGACGCTCTTCGCGAGCTCGCTCGCCGGCGTCTTGGTCGCCACCTCCCGGGTGACCCGCAGCACCGTGGTGCGCTCGGTGCCCTCGAAGGCGCGGTCGTCGGCGCCCTGCGCGTAGACGACGAGCGCGGCGAAGCCGAGCACCGCCAGCAGCACCGCAGCGCCGATGGCCAGTCGTTGCTTGTTCACGACAATCTCCCTGTTCCCGTGAAGCGTGCGTCCCATGACCCCGGGACGCGGGGGCGGTGGGGATCACGACAGGACGCCCCGAGATGCTGCTGCACCCCGTCGCGGGACGGTCCCTCACCCTGTTGCCTGATGTGCCGCCCTCCGGGCTCCCTCTCCGGTGGGCGGCGGGGACGGTCCGAAAGTCTCAGATCTTTCGAACCGTCCGTGGTGTGCCGGGGCGGCGGCGCGAGCCCGAGCTCGCGCCGCCGCGTCTTCCGGACTCAGCCCAGCGCGGGCAGGTTGCCGCTGATCTTCGTGAAGGCCGCGTTGATCTGGCCGCCGAGCGTGACGACGATGGTGACGATCACAGCGGCGATCAGGGCGACGAGCAGGCCGTACTCGACGGCGGTCGCGCCCTTCTCGTCGCGACGGTTCTGCGCGGTCGCGAAGTAGGCCAGGATGGTCGACAGTGCGTACATGACATAACTCCCTCAGATGTTTCGAGCCCCGGTTCCCCGATTGCTCCGTCACCCCTGTTGGTGACGCTCCCTGAGAAAAAAGTTAAGTCCGAAAGTCCTGTTTGTCATGCGAGTTACGGGCCATCTTTTGTTAGTCCGGTCGGACTATGGCGTTCGTCACATGCATGGTGTGGCGCAGGTCTCAGAACGGGGGCACGCGCTCGAACAGCTCGAGCACGTCCTGGCCGAAGATGCCCACGGTCGCAGCGATCACCGCGGCGATGAACACCGCCAGCAACGCGTACTCCACCGCGGTCGCGCCGCGCTCGTCATGGGTCATCGTGCCCTCCTCCGGACATCGTCACCGTAGGCGAACTAGTCCGGCAAGGGTGACCAAACCCGCGAGAAAGTGCTCTCAGACGCCCCGGTCGGGGACCTTGGACAGGGCCACGAGCACGAGCTGGGTCTGCGACACGCAGGTCTGCAGCACGACGTCTGCACTTGGGCGCAGGTCGCGCACGAACACGTCGCGACGCTGGTGCCGGTCGACGACGTCGACCCGGTAGAGACCGGCGTCGACACCGGGGCCGTCCAGCTCGACGACGTCACCGCGGTCGAGCTCCGGGATCCAGGCCGCCCCGCCGCAGTAGTCGTGCTCCGAGACCAGCAGCGGACGGCCCTCCTCCTGCACGTCGATCGCCACCGGGCCGCGGCACGCGTCCAGCGGCGCCTTGAAGGTGGCGAGCGTCGCCGCCGCCGACATCGTCCGCCGCACGTCCGGACGAGGGGCCGGCGAGGGTGACGCCGGCGCGGCCTCCAGCCTCGGCAGCGTCGCGGCGGAGAACGACTCGCCGCCGCCCGGCTGCTCGGGGCTGGTACATCCCGCGACGAGCGCGGCCGTCGCCGTGGCAGCTGCCACGGCGGCAACGCTGGCGCAGGCACGGACGGACATGCGTCGATCGTAGGCGGACCGGGCGCCGGGCGGCACCCGCCGGCGGCACGTCGACGCATGACCTCGCACGAGCCGGGTACTCGACCAGCACGGGCTCGTCCCCCTGGCGGGCCGCGAACGGTGCGGGCCCGTCCCCCTGGCGGGTCCGCACCCTCATGTCTGGAGGTCCTCGTGCCATCACCCCGTCTCCGGTGGGTCCTGGGCGTGTCCGCGACCCTGGCGCTCGCCGTCGCCGGCCTCGCCGGCTCCGCCGTCGTCCGCTACGGCCCGCTGACACAGCCTTGGGGCTACCTGTTCCTCACCCTCGCCGTCCTCGGCACGGTGGGCACGACGCTGCTGTTCGTCATGCGCGCGCACGGCATCGACGACTGAGGCGGTCGCCTGCACGTCCCGGCCCCGCCGGGGTACTCACCCCGCGACCCCGACCGAGGAGAACGCCATGGACGACCAGCCCGACGACGACTGGAGCGGAAGCACCCGTCGACCCTGGTACAACCCCCCGATGCGAACGGGCGGCTCGGAGACCGGCGTCGGCGCCTGGCGCTGGGCCGTGCTGGGCATCGCCGTGCTCGTCGTGGCGGCGATCGTCGTGATCGTGCTGGTCGACCAGGACGTGCTCCCCCGCGCCTGGGCCTACGCGGTGCTGCCGGTCGCGATCATCGCCGCGGCCGCCTCGCGTGTCGTCACGACCCTGAAGGCGAAGGCCGCGACGGACCGCCGCACCTCACGCGACCCCGACGGACCCGACGTCGACGAGCCGTAGGGCGCGCGTCACGGCGCGGGACGGGGCGCCGACGCGGGACCGAGGCCGCGTGTCGCCGGACCCTCCACGAGCGCCCCGTCGGGCTCGAACCGCGACCCGTGCAGGGGGCAGTCCCACGTCTGCTCGACGTCGTTCCAGCGCACCACGCCGCCCAGGTGCGGGCAGACGCCGGAGACCGAGCGGACGCACCCGTCCACCGTCGAGGTGGCCACCGGCGGCCGGCCCCGCGTGACGACGCCCTGGCTCTCCCCCGGCACCTCGCTCGGGCGTGCGAGGGCGCCGAGCCAGCCCGACGCGAGGTGCCCGCCGACCGCGGCGTTCCACTGGGCCAGCGACGTCATCGAGCGCGGTCCCGTGAGCCGACCGGGCGGCACGAGCGGGAGCCGACGGCCCTGCGCGACCGCCGCGGCGACCGCTCGCGCACCTGCCACCCCGGCCAGGAGGCCCCATCCTCCGAGACCCGTGACGACGTGGACCGGGGCCCGTCCTGGGGCCCGTCCGGCGATGGGCACCTCGTCGGGCGTCAGGTAGTCCTGTGCCGACCAGGCGGCGACCTCGGCGCCGACGTCGAGGTGCTCGCGGGCCCACTGGCGCACCGCCTCGAGGTGACGCCCTGCGGGTCCGGAGCGGCCCACCACGTGGCCGTGGCCCCCGACGAGCGCGAGCGGCGCCCGACCCGGTCGCGGCACCCCTCGAACCGTCCACGACGGCGACCCGACCGACACCGCCATCGGCAGCGCCTCCTCGCTCGTCTCGAAGGCGACGACGTACGAGCGGTGCGGCTTGACCGTCGCGAAGGCGGCCGTCCGGTCGAGCACGGGGATGCCGGTGGCGACGAGCACGTGAGCGGCCCTCAGCTCCTCACCGCCCTCGAGCGTGACGCAGGGGCTCGCGCCGCCGCTGACCTGACGGACGCGACGCCCGAGCCGGACGTCGACCCCCGCGGCGACGGCCTCGGCGCCGAGCGCCGCCACGTACGCGAGCGCGTCGACCTGCGGCTGGTCGTCCAGCACCACGGCTCCGTAGCCGGGCAGGCCAGCAGGTACCTCACGCTGCCAGCGCGTGGGAAGTCCTGCGCGCCGGGCGGCCGCGTCCTCGGCTCGCGTGTCGGACGTCCGGTCGCCGTCCGACGCCCAGGTGACCGCAGGGCGGTGCTGCACGTCGACGTCCCAGTGGTCGAGCAGCTGCTCGACCCACGTCTGCGCCTCCCGGCAGGCCTCGACGTACCGCGCGCTCGTCGCCGGCCCGTGGTGGGTCTCGATCGTCGAGAGACGCGTGCCCTGGAGCAGGCTGAGCTTGCCCGTCGACCGTCCGGACGTGCCGGCGCCCAACGTCGGGTGCGCCTCGACGAGCACCACCCGCCGTCCGTGGCGCGCGAGCTCGACGGCCGCGCTCAGGCCGACGACACCGCCACCGATGACGATGTCGTCGACGATGCCGCCGAGGGTGGTCCGTGTCGTCGGTGCGAGGCTCGCCTCGGTGTGCCAGCTCGTCCGTGCCGTCATGCCTGCTCCGTCCGTCGGGTGTCGCGACCCTCCTCGTACCCGGCGAGGTCCGTGGCATGCAGGCGGACGACGTGGGTACGACGACGGCGTGACCACCCCCACGACCCCCGAGACCGACCCCAGCAGTTCCGAGCCCAGCACCACCGGGCCCAGCACGCCCGGCCCCAGCAGCACCGCCCTCGTGCTGATCGACCTCCAGGAGGACTTCCTCTCCACGCCCGGCCTCGCCCGACGTCGCGCCGGGCTGCTGGCGGCCGTGCACTGGTGGGTCGGTCAGGCGCGTCGACACGGTGCGCCCGTCGTCGAGGTCCGCACGGTGCTGCCGCGGGACCCGGCCACCTGGGCGCTGAACATGCGCGACGACGACAGTCCCGTCGCCCTCGAGGGCACCGACGGTGCGGGGCCGGTCTCCGAGCTGGCGGACGTCGACACGATCCTGGTGACCAAGCGTCGTGACGACGCCTTCCTCGACACCGAGCTGCTCGAGGTGCTGCGGGCCCACGACGTGGACCGGCTCCTGCTCGCCGGCGTCGCCACGCAGGCGTGCGTCGCGATGACCGCCGCGAGCGCGTACGCGCACGACTTCCGGGTCAGTCTCGCCGGCGGCGCGGTGGCCTCCGACGACGACCACGCACACCAGGAGGCGCTGCGCTGGCTGGCCGAGGAGTACCGCCAGGACGTCCGGGAGCCTCGCGAGGGCTGGCCGACGGCCTAGCGGCGTTGCTCGACCCGTGCCCGGCACTGCGGGCGCGGCGGCATCCGTCGCAGCGAGACGGTGCCCTCGTGCACGACGGCGCCTGAACGGGCCAGCTCGGGCAGCATGACGCTGAGGTAGGCGAGCGTCAGGTCCTCGCCGGGACACCGGTGGCCGCGCTCCCGCGAGCCCCCGCCCTGCGGCACGAGGTTGACGGCGGTGACCCGCTCCCTGGCGTACCGGAGCGGGTCAAAGACGTCGGGCCGCGCCCAGCTGCGCGGGTCGTGGTCCGTTCCCCACACGTCGAGCACGACCAGGGTGCCTGCCGGCACCTTCACGTCGCCCCAGCGGGTGTCCCGCCCGGCGCGAGCGGCGAGCAGCGGGACGAACGGCGTCGTCCGGCGCACCTCCTGCGCGACGTCGATCGGTGACAGCGTCCCGTCCGCCAAGGCCGAGCGCAGCGCCGGGTGCTCGTCGAGCGCTCGCGCCCCACCGGCCACCAGCCAGGCGACGGCCACCTGCGGGCGCACGACGTTGAGGAGCTCCGTCGCGGCGACCTCGGCGGCGACCTGTCGCCCGTCCTCGTCGCCCAGGTCCGCCACCGCGCGCACCAGGCCCGAGGCCTCCGTGCCGTGTCGCGCCGCGCGCACCTGGTCGACGACCCAGGCCTGGGTCCTGGCCCGCGCGGCTCGCGCACGCTGGTGGCGAGGGCCCGCGACGGCACCGAACCCGTCGACCATGGCGACGAGGTCGCGCCGCAGCGGCTCCCACCCCCGAGGGTCGACCGCCAGGCCGGCCCGCTCCACGGCGACGCGCGTGAGCACCGCGCTCGCCCGCTCGAACACGTCCACCTCGCCGTCCCAGCCGGACACCTCCTCCCGCCAGGCCGTCCCGAGACGCGCGGTCGAGGCTCGCACCGCCTCCGCGTCCAGCACGTCGACGAACCAGTGCTTGCGCACGGCATGGTGCTCACCATCGAGGGTGTGCACGGCACCCGGACCGAAGAGCGGTTGAGCCACGAGGCCCGGCACGGCGTCGCGCCGTCGCAGGGCTTCGTCGCCGTAGAACCAGGCCGCCGCCTCCGCGCCGCGCACGATGAGCGCCCGCGCACCCGCGACCCGGGTCGGGGTGACGTCCTCGGCGTCCCGACGACGACGCTCGGAGAAGCGGTAGCCGTCCAGCAGGAGGAGCGGGCTGCGATCGAGCCAAGGGTGGTCCAGGGCGATGTTCTTGGTCATGCCCCTCGTGTTCCCGTCACGGCGTCGGGGAACCGCCGTGTGGCGGACGCGGGACGGGGTACGTCGTGCGACGGACGTGAGGAGGACCTGATGCGCCCCACCGGCAGCGGGAGACGCGCGGGGGTCGCCCTCGCGGTCGCGACGCTCCTCGTCGCCGCCGGGTGCGGCGTCGCGGACGATCCCTTGGCGTCGACCGTCGACGAGCTCACCTCGTCCGCGCGCTCGGCGTCGCTGGCCGTCCAGCTGCACGCGGAGGGTCGGACGACGTCCGCAGCGGTCAGGACGCAGCTCGACGACGCGACGCTTGATGCGTCGGACGCGCTACGCCGGACGGCCTCGCTCGACGTGCAGCCAGGACAGGTCGAACCACGCCACCAGGCCCTGCGCGTCGGTGCCGACACCCTCGACCTCCTGCACCGCGTGTCCGACCTCGTGCGCGCGGGACGCGACGTACCTCGGCGGACCGCTGCCCGCCTCGACGACGTCGCGAACCGCCTCGCGCTGCTGTCGGCCGACGCGCGAGGAGCGACCTCGTGAACCGCCTGTTCGCTGCGACCCTCGGCATCCTCACCGCCATCGGCGGGTTCGTCGACATCGGCGACCTGGTGACGAACGCGGTGGTCGGATCGCGCTTCGGCCTCTCCCTCGCCTGGGTGGTCGTGGTCGGCGTCGTCGGCATCGTCCTGTTCGCGCACATGTCGGGCAAGGTCACGGCGATCAGTGGACGCGCCACGTTCGAGATCATCCGGGAGCGTCTGGGGCCGCGCGCCGCCCTGGTCAACCTCGGCGGCTCGATGGCACTCACGCTGCTGACGCTCGCCGCCGAGATCGGCGGGATCGCCCTGGCGCTGCAGCTGCTGGCCGGCGTCGCGCCGCTCACGATCGTGCTTCCCCTGGCGTTCGCGGTCTGGTGGATCGTCTGGCGGGTGCGCTTCAGCTGGATGGAGAACGCCGCAGGGCTCCTCGGCCTGCTGCTCGTCGGCTTCGTCGTCGCTCTCGTCGCCCTCGACCCCGACTGGACGGCTCTCGGCCGGCAGCTCGTCCCCTCCGTCCCGGCCGGGGGTGGCGAGAGCGGTCTCACCTACGCCTACTACGCCGTAGCCCTCTTCGGGGCCGCGATGACGCCGTACGAGGTGTTCTTCTTCTCCTCCGGCGCGGCCGAGGAGGGATGGACCTCCCGCGACCTGTGGATGTCGCGGCTGAACGTGCTGGTCGGCTTCACGCTCGGCGGTGTGCTCTCGCTCGCCATCGCCGGCTGCGCCGCCGTCGTGCTCCTCCCGGCGGGCATCGCGGTCACGAGTCTCTCGCAGGTGCTGGCACCGGTCGCGGTCGCTCTGGGCGTCGTCGGCGTCGTCGTGGTGCTCGTCGGGGTCGTGGCCGCCACGACCGGAGCAGCGCTCGAGACGGCGCTCGCGTGCGGCTACTCCATCGCGCAGTACGCGGGCTGGCCCTGGGGCAAGCGTCTGCGGCCGGTGCAGGCGCCGCAGTTCCACGTCGTGGTCGCTGGCGCCGTCGCCCTGGCGTGCGTCGTCCTGGCCACGGGCGTCGACCCGATCATGGTCACCGAGTTCTCGGTCGTCTTCAGCGCCGTCGCCCTCCCCCTGACGTACTTCCCGGTCCTCGTCGTCGCGAACGATCCTGACTACGTCGGCGAGCACGTCAACGGGCGAGTCGTCAACGCGGTCGCGCTGGTCTACCTCGTGATCATCGGCGTCGCCGCGGTGGCAGCAGTGCCGCTCATGGTCCTCACCAGGATGGGGGCCTGACATGACCGAGGGCCCGCGACACCCGGCTCGGGGCCGGCTGGTCGACGTCAACCTGCACCTGCTCGACCGTCAGGTGCTCGACCGCGACGGCCTCCCCGTCCTCGCGGTCGACGACCTCGAGATCACGTGGCCAGGCCCCGGACCCACCGGGCGGCCTCAGGTCGACCGTCTCCTGCTCGGTTCCGGCCTGCTGACGCGGTTCTTCGGCGCTCGTGCGCCGTCATGGCAGCGCCGCGGCGTCCCTTGGCACGACGTCGCCTCGATCGACACGGCCGTCCACCTCGCCGTCGGCCGTGAGGAGCTCGATCTGCTCTGGGTGGAGCGGTGGTGGCGCGATGTGGTCGTCGCACGGATTCCCGGAGGCCGTCATGATCCTCGGTGAGCTGCTCGGCGCACTGGTCCTGCAGGACGGCGAGCGGGTCGGCGTGGTCGTCGACGCACGGCTCCTGGTGCCCGACGACCGGTCGGCGCCCGAGGTCGTCGGTCTCGTCATCGGTCCGCGACGAGGCACGGCGTTCCTGGGCTACGAGCGACGCAGCGCGCGTCGGCCGGCCCTGCTCGCGCACCTCTTCGCGTGGCGTCAGCGCGGGTCCTACCTCGTCGACGTCGCCGACCTGAGCTGGCAGCCCGACGACCGTCAGGTCGTGCTCACGAGCGGCTGCACGCGCTGGTCGTCGAGGCTGGACGACTGATCGGGGTCCTGGCCGGGGTCGAGCTCCTCCGCGTCGGCGTCGGGCTCGGCGCCTTCGGCGGATGCCTCGGGATGGGGCGTGGTCATGACGGTCCTCCTCGGATCGGGTGACCGACGCGTACCCCGACGGCGGTCCCCCACGCACCTGTCGGTGTCGAGGCGCGGATCGGGTACGTCAGCCTCCATGGACGACACCGCCTGCACCCCTGCCGACCTCGACCGGCTGCACGACGCCATGACCGAGGAGAGGTCGCGGCTCCTCGAGCGGGTGGGCGACCACCACCGCTCGGGACCGGTCAGCGGCGACTCGGCCGACCGCGCGGAGCTCGGCGTCGAGACTGAGCTCGACGTCCTCATCGAGACGCAGGACCGTGAGCTCCTGCGCCAGGTCGACTTCATGCTCGAGCGGCTCGAGAGCGGCCTCTACCCGGTCTGCGTCGCCTGCGGCGCGCCCGTCGGCCGCGCGCGCCAGGAAGCCTTCCCGCGCGCCACGAGCTGCGTCGACTGCGCCCGCAGACCACGCCGCTCCTGAGCGGAGAACCCCCTCCCCCGCTCGGGACGCGTCAGTCCTGCTGCTCCCCGCTGATGCCCAGTTCGTGTTCGAGTTGGGTGATGCGTTGGGGTGCGTCGGTGGTGTGGTGGGGGTCGGTGGCGATGACGCGGTGGAACCATTGGAGGGCTTCGTGGGTGTTGCCGGTGGTGTGGAGGGTGTCGGCGTAGGTGTATTTGAGGCGGGTGGCCCAGGGGGCGCGGGTGGTGGTGTGGAGGGGTTCGGTTTGGAGGAGTTGGAGGGCGGCTTGGTGTTGGCCGAGGTCTCGGCGGGCGCCGGCGATGACGATGGTGAGTTCGATGTTGCCGGTTTGGTCGAGGTGGTTGCGGGTGGTGGGGGTGTCGTAGGTGAGGGCTTGGGTGGGTCGGCCGAGGGCGCGTTCGCAGTCGGCCATGATGGGGGCGTAGAGGTGTTGGCCGTTGATGCGGCGGGCGGCGCGGAGTTCGGCGAGGGCTTGGGCGTAGTGGCCGGCTGCGTAGGCGGTTTCGCCGCAGGCTTCGCGGATGAGGGCGTTGCGGGGTGCGCGGGCGCGGGCTGCGAGGGCGTGGGCGTAGGCGGTTTCGGGGTCTTCGTCGAGGAGGAGGCCGGCCATGATGAGGTGGCGGGCGACGCGGTCGGCGAGTTTGGCGGGGAGGTTGGAGAGCTGGTCGCGGGCGTAGCGGTCCAGGTCGGTGGCGGCGATGTCGTCGGGGATGGGGGGTCCGTCGTAGGTCTGTTGGTCGACGGTGCGTTCCTCGCGGTCGCGGTTGCGGGCCGGGCCGCCACGACGGTCGCCGGGCTTGCCGCCACGACGCTCCCCGGGCTTGCCGCCACGACGCTCCCCGGGCTTGCCGCCACGGGTGTCTGCGGGCTTGCCGCCGCCGCGGGTGTCTGCGGGCTTGCCGCCACGCCGGTCGGCGGGCTTGCCGCCGCCGCGGGTCTCGGCGGGCTTGCCTCCGCGGGTGTCGGCGGGCTTGCTGCCGCCCCGGTCGCTCGGCTTGCCGGGCCTGCTGCTGCCGCGGGTCTCGGCGGGTCTGCGGGGGCGGTTCGGGCCGCGTCCAGAGGACTGGTTCATTCCTTGTACTCCTGGTGAAATGCAGCAAGGCCGCCCCCAGTGGGGGCGGCCTTGTGCGTAATGATTGTCCGGCGGCGTCCTACTCTCCCACGCAGTCTCCCGCGCAGTACCATCGGCGCTGAAGGGCTTGACTTCCGGGTTCGGAATGTAACCGGGTATTTCCCCTTCGCCATGGCCGCCGAAACTCTATGGAGATATCAATCGTTCCCGACTCATATCTCGGGAACCTCACAGTGGACGCGCATGCTCTTGTTGTAGTGAAACAAGCCCTCGGCCTATTAGTACCGGTCAGCTCCATGCATTGCTGCACTTCCACTTCCGGCCTATCAACCCAGTGGTCTGCTGGGGGCCTTACCTGGTAAACCAGTGGGAAACCTCATCTTGAAACGTGCTTCCCGCTTAGATGCTTTCAGCGGTTATCACTTCCGAACGTAGCCAACCAGCCGTGCTCTTGGCAGAACAACTGGCACACCAGAGGTTCGTCCATCCCGGTCCTCTCGTACTAGGGACAGCCTTTCTCAAGTTTCCTACGCGCGCGGCGGATAGGGACCGAACTGTCTCACGACGTTCTAAACCCAGCTCGCGTGCCGCTTTAATGGGCGAACAGCCCAACCCTTGGGACCTGCTACGGCCCCAGGATGCGACGAGCCGACATCGAGGTGCCAAACCATCCCGTCGATATGGACTCTTGGGGAAGATCAGCCTGTTATCCCCGGGGTACCTTTTATCCGTTGAGCGACGCCGCTTCCACATGCCAGCGCCGGATCACTAGTCCCGACTTTCGTCCCTGCTCGAGCTGTCACTCTCACAGTCAAGCTCCCTTGTGCACTTACACTCGAAACCTGATTGCCAACCAGGCTGAGGGAACCTTTGGGCGCCTCCGTTACATTTTAGGAGGCAACCGCCCCAGTTAAACTACCCATCAGGCACTGTCCCTGATCCGGATAACGGACCTAGGTTAGATATCTAGTACGACCAGAGTGGTATTTCAACGATGACTCCACTCGAACTGGCGTCCGAGCTTCACAGTCTCCCACCTATCCTACACAAGTCGAACCAAACACCAATACCAAACTATAGTAAAGGTCCCGGGGTCTTTCCGTCCTGCCGCGCGTAACGAGCATCTTTACTCGTAGTGCAATTTCGCCGAGTTCATGGTTGAGACAGCGCCCAAGTCGTTACTCCATTCGTGCAGGTCGGAACTTACCCGACAAGGAATTTCGCTACCTTAGGATGGTTATAGTTACCACCGCCGTTTACTGGGGCTTAAGTTCTGTGCTTCGCTTGCGCTAACACGTCCCCTTAACCTTCCAGCACCGGGCAGGAGTCAGTCCGTATACGGCGTCTTTCGACTTAGCACGGACCTGTGTTTTTAGTAAACAGTCGCTTGGGCCTGGTCTCTGCGGCCTTCAACGCTTCGTGGAGCAAGTCCACTGACGAATCCGGCCCCCCTTCTCCCGAAGTTACGGGGGCATTTTGCCGAGTTCCTTAACCATGATTCACTCGATCACCTTAGTATTCTCTACCTGACCACCTGAGTCGGTTTGGGGTACGGGCGGCTCTGAAACATCGCTAGATGCTTTTCTCGGCAGCATAGGATCACTCACTTCGACTAAAACGTCTCCCCATCAGCTCTCAGGCACATGAACGGCGGATTTGCCTACCGTTCGCCCTACGACCTTGGCCGCGGTCTACCATCGCCGCGGTTGAGCTACCTTCCTGCGTCACACCATTGCTTGCCTAGTACCAGTTCGGGTCATGCGCTCTGCCGGTTAATGCTCCCGAAGGAGCTGGAAACCGGTTTCGGGCACTTAGCATCACTGGATTCAGCAGGGTCGCTTCAGTGCCGGTACGGGAATATCAGCCCGTTGTCCATCGACTACGCCTGTCGGCCTCGCCTTAGGTCCCGACTTACCCAGGGAAGATTAGCTTGACCCTGGAACCCTTGGTCATCCGGTGGAGGAGTTTCTCACTCCTCATTCGCTACTCATGCCTGCATTCTCACTCGTGTCGCGTCCACGACTGGGTTACCCCGCCGCTTCACTCGCGACACGACGCTCCCCTACCCATCCACGCACCTGGACCACGAAGGCCTGGTTCATGCGCGAATGCCATAGCTTCGGTGGATTGCTTGAGCCCCGCTACATTGTCGGCGCGAAATCACTTGACCAGTGAGCTATTACGCACTCTTTCAAGGGTGGCTGCTTCTAAGCCAACCTCCTGGTTGTCTCTGCGACTTCACATCCTTTTCCACTTAGCAATCTCTTGGGGACCTTAGCTGATGGTCTGGGCTGTTTCCCTCTCGACTACGGAGCTTATCCCCCGCAGTCTCACTGCTGCGCTCTCACTTATCGGCATTCGGAGTTTGGCTGAGTTCAGTAAGCTTGTAGGCCCCCTAGCCCATCCAGTGCTCTACCTCCGACAAGAAACACGCAACGCTGCACCTAAATGCATTTCGGGGAGAACCAGCTATCACGGAGTTTGATTGGCCTTTCACCCCTATCCACAGGTCATCCCCCCAGTTTTTAACCTAGGTGGGTTCGGTCCTCCACGCGGTCTTACCCGCGCTTCAACCTGCCCATGGATAGATCACTCCGCTTCGGGTCTAGATGGTGCAACTCAAACGCCCTGTTCGGACTCGCTTTCGCTACGGCTACGGCCCTCGCCTTAACCTCGCTACACCACGCTAACTCGCAGGCTCATTCTTCAAAAGGCACGCTGTCACCCTTCACAAGGAAGAGCTCCAACGGATTGTATGCACATGGTTTCAGGTACTCTTTCACTCCCCTCCCGGGGTACTTTTCACCTTTCCCTCACGGTACTAGTCCGCTATCGGTCATCGAGGAGTATTTAGGCTTAACGGGTGGTCCCGCCAGATTCACACCGAATTTCAGGGGTTCGGTGTTACTCGGGGTAACGAACAAGAGCCATGAGCTTACGACTACGGGGGTATCACCCTCTATGCCACGACTTTCCAGTCGGTCTCGTCTTCACTCATGGTTTATGACTCTTCGCTGATACGGCAGTCTCAGCAGTTCGGCCCCACGACCCCCCAGTGACAACGCCTGCCGGCTATCACATCACTAGGGTTTAGCCTCTTCCGGTTTCGCTCGCCACTACTTCCGGAATCACGGTTGTTTTCTCTTCCTGCGGGTACTGAGATGTTTCACTTCCCCGCGTTCCCTCCACACGCCCTATGTGTTCAGGCGCAGGTACCTGGACTTTCCTCCAGGTGGGTTTCCCCATTCGGACATCCCCGGATCACAGGTCGGTTGTCACCTCCCCGGGGCTTTTCGCAGACTCCAACGTCCTTCATCGGCTCTCGATGCCAAGGCATCCACCATGTGCACTTAGTAGCTTGTTACATACATTGCTACAAGATGCTCGCGTCCACTGTGAAGTTCTCAAGATACGTCCGGTCCCGCACTCCGATCCGACGCCTACCCACCAACACGCGGGCGGTTCACCGGGAAGAACGGTCCAAGAAGACCCAACCAACGGCTGATCCTTCAGGACCCAACAGTGTGCTAAGCGCGACCGCCACCAGATACTCGAGGTTCCTGCCCCCACCCGAAGGAAGAGGTGTACTGACAAGCACCAGTCAACGACCGGCCAACTAATCGACGTCCACTAGTGAGCTGCACTGCGCAGGACATTCGCCCACGACCAGCACATATGGACCCACCGACACTGCGGCGAGCCAAAAGCTCCTTAGAAAGGAGGTGATCCAGCCGCACCTTCCGGTACGGCTACCTTGTTACGACTTCGTCCCAATCGCCAGCCCCACCTTCGACGGCTCCCTCCACAAGGGTTGGGCCACCGGCTTCGGGTGTTGCCGACTTTCATGACGTGACGGGCGGTGTGTACAAGGCCCGGGAACGTATTCACCGCAGCGTTGCTGATCTGCGATTACTAGCGACTCCGACTTCATGGGGTCGAGTTGCAGACCCCAATCCGAACTGAGACCGGCTTTTTGGGATTCGCTCCACCTTACGGTTTCGCAGCCCTTTGTACCGGCCATTGTAGCATGCTTGAAGCCCTGGACATAAGGGGCATGAAGACTTGACGTCATCCCCACCTTCCTCCGAGTTGACCCCGGCAGTCTCCTATGAGTCCCCACCATCACGTGCTGGCAACATAGGACGAGGGTTGCGCTCGTTGCGGGACTTAACCCAACATCTCACGACACGAGCTGACGACAGCCATGCACCACCTGTATACCGACCACAAGGGGGGCCACATCTCTGCAGCTTTCCGGCATATGTCAAACCCAGGTAAGGTTCTTCGCGTTGCATCGAATTAATCAGCATGCTCCGCCGCTTGTGCGGGCCCCCGTCAATTCCTTTGAGTTTTAGCCTTGCGGCCGTACTCCCCAGGCGGGGCGCTTAATGCGTTAGCTGCGGCACGGAAACCGTGGAAGGTCCCCACACCTAGCGCCCAACGTTTACGGCATGGACTACCAGGGTATCTAATCCTGTTCGCTCCCCATGCTTTCGCTCCTCAGCGTCAGGTAATGCCCAGAGAACCGCCTTCGCCACCGGTGTTCCTCCTGATATCTGCGCATTCCACCGCTACACCAGGAATTCCGTTCTCCCCTGCATACCTCTAGTCTGCCCGTATCGGAAGCACGCTCAGGGTTGAGCCCTGAGTTTTCACTCCCGACGCGACAAACCGCCTACGAGCCCTTTACGCCCAATAATTCCGGACAACGCTCGGACCCTACGTATTACCGCGGCTGCTGGCACGTAGTTGGCCGGTCCTTCTTCTGCAGGTACCGTCACTCTCGCTTCGTCCCTGCTGAAAGAGGTTTACAACCCGAAGGCCGTCATCCCTCACGCGGCGTTGCTGGATCAGGCTTTCGCCCATTGTCCAATATTCCCCACTGCTGCCTCCCGTAGGAGTCTGGGCCGTGTCTCAGTCCCAGTGTGGCCGGTCACCCTCTCAGGCCGGCTACCCGTCGTCGCCTTGGTGGGCCATTACCCACACCAACAAGCTGATAGGCCGCGAGCCCATCCTTCTCCGCCAGAGCTTTCCACCCCCCACCATGCGACAGGGGGTCATATTCGGCATTAGACGTCGTTTCCAACGCTTATTCCAAAGAGAAGGGCAGGTTGCTCACGTGTTACTCACCCGTTCGCCGCTCGTGTACCCCCGAAAGGGCCTTACCGCTCGACTTGCATGTGTTAAGCACGCCGCCAGCGTTCGTCCTGAGCCAGGATCAAACTCTCCGTTGAAAACCCCACAAGGGGCCAACATCAAAATGACCCGGCAAACTGACTGCTGACAGTCAAAATTGTCGGAATTGCCACCGCGACACACACAACACCCCAAAAAGAGGCACCATGCCTGCCGACGGGGGTAAAACTGATTACTTCTCGTCGACTTTTAGCACACTGTTGAGTTCTCAAACATCAGACGCACACCCACCAGACAGACCCACATCAGGGCCCACCCACCAGGGGCTGGTCTATCCTACGCGGCTCGTGATCACCGGGTCAAACCCGGGGTCCTGCCACGATCACTCTCCGTTGTCAGCGGTCAGTCTCCGGAATTCAGTTCCTGGCGTTAACCGTTTCGGTTCGAGTGGCTGCTCGCTCCGAGTGCCCGGCCTCTCGGCCTTGCGCTCCGTCGTGCGGTGCAACAAGAAGAACATTACTCAGACGACCGGAGCAGGGTCAAATCCGTGCGGTGTGACCCCGGCCATACTCACGACCGGACCCGACGAATCCCTGCAACGGCGCGCTTTCCGCGGCGCAGGACGAGCCAGGAGCCGTGCAGGGCGTCCAGCGAGGCGAGCGGGGCCTCGGCGTCGTCGACCCTGCTGTTGTTGACGTACGCGCCACCCTCGGACACCGCACGGCGCGCGGCCGAGCGCGAGTCGACCAGGCCGGTCTCGAGCAGGGCGTCCGTGAGTGTCGCGTCGCCACCCAGCTCGACGACGCCGGTCTCCCCCAGCGCGGCCGCGAGGGTGTCCTCCGGCAGCTCGGCCAGCTCACCGCGACCGAACAGGGCCGTCGACGCGAGCTCCGCCGCGTCGACCTCGGCCTGCCCGTGCACGAGCGCCGTGACCTCGGCGGCGAGACGTCGCTGTGCGAGGCGTCGTCCGGGTGCGGCGGCGTGCTCGGCCATGAGCGCGTCGATCTCCTCGACCGGCACGAAGGTGAACTGCTTGAGGTACTCCCCCACCTTCGTGTCCTCGGCCTGGATCCACGACTGGTAGAAGGCGTACGGACTCATGAGCTCGCGGTCGAGCCACACCGTCCCCGACTCCGTCTTGCCGAACTTCGTGCCGTCGGCCTTCGTGATGAGCGGGGTGGCGAGGGCGTGCACCCTGCGTCCCTCCGAGCGACGGACGAGCTCGACGCCGGCGGTGATGTTGCCCCACTGGTCGCTGCCGCCGGTCTGGAGCACGCAGCCGTGGCGACGGTGGAGCTCGAGGTAGTCCATCGACTGCAGCAGGACGTAGCTGAACTCGGTGTAGCTGATGCCGCTCTCGAGCCGGCTGCTCACCACGTCGCGCGCCAGCATGCGGTTCACCGGGAAGTGCTTCCCGATGTCGCGCAGGAAGTCGATCGTGCTGAGGGACTCGGTCCAGTCGAGGTTGTTGACCATCGTCGCGCCGTTCTCCCCCTCCAGGTCGACGAAGCGGACGACCTGGTCGCGGATCCGCTCGACCCACGCCGCGACGGTCTCGTGGGTGTTCATGACCCGCTCGCCGGTCTCCTTGGGGTCACCGATGAGACCGGTGGAGCCACCGACGAGCAGGAGCGGTCGGTGCCCGGCGAGCTGGAGTCGCCGCGCGGTGAGGATCTGCAGCAGGTTGCCCACGTGCAGGCTGGGCGCCGTGGGGTCGAAGCCCACGTAGTAGACGATCGGGCCGGCGTCCATCTCGGCCCGCAGCGCCTCGAGGTCGGTCGAGTGCGCGACGAGTCCGCGGGCGGTCAGGTCGTCGAGGACGGATCCTCCGGCTGTGCTCACGTGGGGCTCCTGGTCGGTCGGGGCGGACGGCCCCATTCTGGCGCGCGACCGCGAGGGCCCGCGCAGCGGCGTCGGGAACACCAGCGGCGGCCCGACGGTTGGGACGGGCATGACGGTGGACGTGCAGATCTGGTCGGACGTGGCGTGCCCCTGGTGCTACGTCGGGAAGCGGCGCTTCGAGAAGGCCGTGGAGCGGTTCCGGGAGGAGGGCGGCGACGTGCAGGTCACCTACCGCAGCTTCGAGCTCTCGCCGGACACCCCGGTCGACTTCGAGGGCGACGAGGTCGACTTCCTCGCCCGCCACAAGGGCATGGCGCGCGAGCAGGTGGTGGGCATGCTGGCGCAGATGACGCAGGTCGCGTCCGACGAGGGGCTCGACTACGACTTCGCGGCGCTGCAGCACACGAACACCGTGCTGGCGCACCGTCTGCTCCACCACGCGCGCGCCGAGGGTCGTCAGGAGGAGATGAAGGAGCGGCTGCTCGCCGCGTACTTCGTCGAGGGCCGGCACGTGGGTCGGGTCGACGACCTCGCCGATCTCGCCGCGGAGGTCGGGCTCGACCGCGACGAGGTCGTGGCAGCCCTGTCCGGCGACGCCTACCTGGAGCAGGTGCGCGCGGACCAGGAGCAGGCGATGGCGCTCGGCATCCGTGGCGTCCCGTTCTTCGTGCTCGACGACCGGCTCGGCGTCTCCGGCGCGCAGGACCCTGACACGTTCCTGGGCGCCCTGCGCCGCGCGGCCGAGGAGCAGCCCGCGTGAACGGTCCGCTGGAGATGCTCGGCGACGACGCCGCGGCCGTCTGCGTCGACGGTGTGTGTGCCGTCCCCGCGACGACGTCGGCCCCGTCCGAGCGCGCTGCTCAGGACGGGGCCGACGAGGCGGGCACCAAAGACCCGGGATCAGCGCGTCAGGACGGTGTCAGCCGCGAGGCTTGACCGCCAGCACCGGGCAGGTCGCGTCGAGCAGCACGCGCTGCGACACGCTGCCCATCAGCGCCTTGCCCACCGGCGAGCGGTGCCGCACGCCGACGACGACGAGCTCGGCGTCGCGCTCCTGCGCGACCCGCACCACCTCGGCGCCGACGTCGGGCACGACCTCCTGGAGCACCTCGACCTCACCGACGCGCTCGCGCAGCCGCGCGACGGTGTCGGCGTCGGCGAAGTGCGGGTCGACGTAGGCGTCGCCCCGGGTCGCGTTGACGACGACGAGCGGGACCGAGCGTCGGCTCGCCTCCTCGGCGCCGGCGGCCAGGGCCGCCTCGCCGTACTCGTCCGGGCTGTAGGCCACGACCACTGCGGTCATGCGGACACCTCCTACTTCTCGACGGTCGACGCGCCGCGACGGGCGGCGCGGCCGCGCACGGCGGCCACGGCCATCGCGACCAGCGCGAGGACCAGCACCGCGTACACGACCTTCGCGACGGGCTCGCTCCACAGCGTGGAGACCTGGCCGCCGGACAGCGCCAGGGCCTGGGTCAGCTGGTTCTCCAGCGACGGGCCGAGGATGACGCCGACGATCAGCGGCAGCACCGGCAGTCCGAAGCGGCGCATGGCGACGCCGAGGAAGCCGAGCACCAGCAGCAGGGCCAGGTCGAACGGCTCGAAGCTGACGCTGTAGGCGCCGAGGGACGCGAAGAACAGGATGCCCGCGTACAGGTAGGGCCGCGGTACCCGCAGGAGCTTCGCCCAGATCGGCGCGAGCGGCAGGTTCAGCACCAGCAGCAGCGTGTTGGCGACGAACAGGCTGGCCAGCAGGGTCCACACGAGCGCGGGCTCGTTGTCGAAGAGCTGGGGACCGGGCTGGATGCCGTAGGACTGGATGGCGTTGAGCATGATCGCGGCCGTGGCCGTGGTGGGCAGGCCGATCGCCAGCAGCGGCACCATCGTGCCCGCGGCCGACGCGTTGTTCGCGGCCTCCGGTCCGGCCACGCCCTCGATGGCGCCCTTGCCGAACTCCTCGGGGTGCTTCGTGAGCCGGCGCTCGGTGATGTAGGACAGGAAGGTCGGCACCTCGGCGCCACCGGCGGGCAGCGCGCCGAAGGGGAAGCCGAACGCGGTGCCGCGCAGCCACGGCTTCCAGGAGCGGCCCCAGTCCTTGCGGTCCATCCAGGGGCGGCCGACGGGGATGACCTGCAGCGGCCGGCGGCGCAGGTGCGCCGCGACCCACAGGGCCTCGCCGATGGCGAAGATGGCGACGGCCACGACGACGACGTCGATGCCGTCGGCCAGCAGCGGGCTGCCGAACGTGAGCCGCGCCTGCCCGGTCGACGTGCCGACCAGCGCAATGGCGAGGCCGAGGAACAGGGCGATGAAGCCGCGCATCTTCGAGCTGCCGAGGACGGCCGAGACGGCGACCAGCGCCAGCAGCAGGATCGCGAAGTACGACGGTGCGCCCAGCTGCACCACGGCCGAGGAGACCTTGGGCGCGAACAGCACCAGGAGCGCGGTGGCGATGGTGCCGGCGACGAAGGACCCGATGGCGGCGGTCGCGAGGGCCTGGGCGGCCCGGCCCCGCTTCGCCATCTGGTTGCCCTCGATCGCGGTGACGACCGACGAGGACTCCCCTGGCGTGTTGAGCAGGATCGACGTCGTCGACCCGCCGTACATGCCGCCGTAGTAGATGCCGGCGAACATGATGAGGGCGCTGTCGACCGGGACCGTGTAGGTGATCGGGAAGAGCAGGGCCAGCGTCATGGCCGGCCCGATGCCCGGCAGGACGCCGACGGCGGTGCCGAGCAGCACGCCGATGACGGCGTACAGCAGGTTCTCGGGCGTGAGGGCGTTCATCAGCCCGTCGAGGAACAGGTCCATCAGAGCACTCCGTCCAGGATCCCCGCGGGGATCGGCAGACCCAGGCCGACGTAGAAGCCGTACCAGGTGATGAGGGAGAGGGCGGCGCCGATGGCGACGTCCTTGAGCAGCGTGCGGCTGCCGAGCGCCCAGGCGCAGCCAGCGAAGAGCAGCGCGCCCGTGATGGCCCAGCCGAGCGTGTCGACGAGGAGCACGTTCGCCAGGAACACGCCGGCGAGCTTCGCGACGGTGAACCAGTCGCTGGGCTCGGTGAGGTCGACGTCCTCGCCGCCCTCCGGCTCCGCGACGTTGCCGCGCGCCGTGGCGACGGCGAGCGTCGCGGCCAGCACCAGCAGCGCGGTGCCGACGACGTAGGGCAGGAACGACGGCTGCACGGGCTGGTCGGCGAAGCCGGGCCGCAGACCCGTGGCGTCGACCACGATGACGACGCCCACGACGGCCAGGAAGGCCGCGAGCCCGTACTGGGCGCGGTCGACGACGCGAGGTCCGTCCGGACCTGTCGTCGTCTCGGTGGTGGTGCTCATGACAGTCCCAGCTCCTTCAGCGTCGAGTCGACGCGCTCGTCCTGCTCGGTCAGGAAGGTCCCGAACTCCTCGCCGGTGGCGAAGGCGTCGATCCATCCGTTGCGCTTCAGCGCCTCGCGCCACTCGGGCGTGTCGTGCATCTCGGTGACCAAACCAGTCAGGTACTCGCGCGTCGCGTCGTCGATGCCAGGCGGGGCGAGCAGACCGCGCCAGTTGGTGAAGACGAGGTCGATGTCGGACTCGGTGAGGGTCGGGGCGTCGATCCCCTCGAGACGCTCGTCGCCGGAGACCGCCAGCACGCGGAGCGAGCCGTCGTCGATCTGGCCCTGGAACTCCCCGAGGCCCGACGTGCCGACCTGGATCTTCTCGCCGAGCAGGGCCGTGGTGAGCGGGCCGCCGCCGTCGTAGGCGATGTAGTTGACGTCCTTCGGGTCGATGCCGAGGGTCTGCGCGAGCTGCATCGGGAAGAGGTGGTCGGGGCCGCCGGGCGACGAGCCGCCGCCGACGGTGACGGAGCGCGGGTCCTTCTTCCAGGCGGTGACGAGGTCGTCGACCGTCTCGAACGGGGAGTCCGCGGGCACGAGCAGCCCCTCCTGCTCCTCGACGAGCCGCGCGATGGGCGTCGCCTTCGAGACGCGGGCCGCCGAGTCGTTGGTGTACGTCGCGCCGACGACGCCGAGGCCCATGAGCATGACGAGGTCGTCGGCGCCGCGCTCGTTCAGCAGTCGCTGCATGGCGACCGTGCCGCTGGCGCCGATGACGTTCGTGATCTCGAAGCGACCCGTGAGGTCGTCCTCCTCCATCACCTGTGCCGCGGCGCGACCGGTGAGGTCGTAGCCTCCGCCCGGGCTGTTCGGGATCATCATGCGCAGACGGCGGTTGTCGGGGTCGTCGCCGCCACGCGTCACGCCGCACGCGCCGAGCGTCGCGGCGAGTGCGAGGACGAGCGCCACGACGGTCGCCGTCCGGGTCCTGCGGGGGCGACGTGCGGATCGTCGCTGACCTGTGTCGGCCATCACACCTCCTGGTGGGTCGACCCGAGCATGACGGCGAACGTGGCCTGCGTCACGATTGGGTGCGCAAAGGAGGTTGTGTTCGTTGTGGTCGCCGCGACCGGGCCGACGTACGTTGGCCGGTCAGTTCCTGCTGCTCCAGCTCGCCGTCGTCGCGCTCGTGCTGGTGATCGTCGGCGTGCTCTCGCTGCAGCAGGCCACCCGCGGGTTCGAGGACGACCGCGGGGCGCGGCTGCGCTCGACCGCGGAGTACCTCGCGAACGTCGCCGTCGTCCGCTCGCGTCTCGGCTCGACCGACGCGTCGCGCGTGCTCGCGCCGGCCATCGACCGGGCGCGGTCGCTGTCCGGCGCCGACGTCGTGTCGGTGACCGACCGCACGGGCCGGGTGGTCGCGTCGTCCAGGCCGTCGCTGGTGGGCACGGAGGCGCCGCTCGGGGGCAGCCGCGTGCTGGAGGGTCGGGGGTGGACCGGGTCGGTGCCGACCGACCGGGGGCGCACGCTCGCCGGGCACGCCCCTGTGCTGGCCGACGACGGGTCGTTCGCGGGTGCCGTGCTGGCGGAGCAGAAGTACCCGACGGCCTGGCAGCGCGCGACCAACGCCGCACCCGACCTCGCGCTCTTCCTTGGGGTGGGCGCGGGCCTCGGGATCCTCGGCTCCTGGACCGTGTCGCGCATCGTGCGCCGACGCACGCGTGGGCTCGCCGCCGGTGACTTCGCCAAGCTCGCCGACCACCGCGAGGCGCTCCTGCACGGCATCCGCGAGGGCGTCCTGGGCGTCGACCCCGACGGTCGGGTCAGCATGGTCAACGACGCGGCCCTCGAGCTGCTCGGCCTCGAGGGGCCGGTGCTGGGCCGCCGGGTCGTCGACGTCGCCCCCGAGCCCGACGTCGCCGCGCTCCTGCAGGACCAGGGCGACGCGAGCGACGTGGTGCTCGTGACGCGCGACCGCGTGCTGGTGCTGAACCGGCGCCGCGCCGCGACCCGGGGCGAGGGGGTCGGCACCGTCGTGACGATGCGCGACCGCACGGAGCTCGTCGAGGTGCAGCAGCAACTCGGCTCGAACCTGACCATCACCGACGCGCTGCGCGCGCAGACGCACGAGTTCGCCAACCAGCTGCACACCATCGGTGGTCTGCTGGAGCTCGACGAGCCGGAGGAGGCGCGCGCCCTCGTGACGCACATCGTGGGATCGCGCGCGGCACGGCAGGACGACCTCGCCGACCACGTGGAGGACCCGGCCACGGCGGCGCTGCTGCTCGCGAAGTCGAGCCAGGCCGACGAGGCGGGCGTGCTGCTCAGCCTCGACCCGGACTGCGAGATCCCCCCGCTCGGCACCGGTCTCGCGGCCGACGTGACGACGATCCTCGGCAACCTCGTCGACAACGCCGTCGACGCGTGCCGCGGCACGCCGGGCGCGGAGGTGCGGGTGACGGGGCGCGCCGACGACGACGCGCTCGTCCTGGAGGTCGAGGACAGCGGCGACGGCGTGCCCGCCGAGCTGCGGTCGGCGGTGTTCGTGCGCGGCTACTCCACCAAGCCCGACGTGCTGGGCGGCCGCGGCGTCGGCCTGGCGCTGGTGCGGCTCCTGTGCGAGCGACGTGGTGGGTCGGTGACGATCGACGCCGCGCGGCCTAGCCTGTTCCGCGTGGTGCTGCCCTGGGAGTCGACGTGACGTCGGTGCTCGTCGTCGACGACGACTTCATGGTCGCGCGGCTCAACGCCCGGTTCGTCGAGCGCACCGAGGGCTTCGAGGTCGTCGGCGTCGCCGCGAACGGCGAGGAGGCGATCGCGCTGTGCGCGGCGCTCGACCCCGACCTCGTCCTCCTCGACGTGCACCTGCCGGACCTCGGCGGGCTGCAGGTGCTCGCCCGGCTGCGCGAGGCGGGCAGCCGAGCGGGCGTGATCATGGTGACGGCCGAGCGCGACGCCGACACGGTGCGTGCCGCGGTGGCGGGCGGCGCGATGCAGTACGTCGTCAAGCCGTTCGAGCAGCACGACCTCGCGGAGCGTCTGCACCGCGTCCGCAACGCCCTCCTCGCCCTGGGCGAGGGCGACGCCGACCAGGCCACCATCGACCGTGCGTTCGGCGCGGCGCGCAGCCCGTCCAGGGTCGCTCCCCTGCCGAAGGGGCTCAGCCGGGAGACGGCGCAGCTCGTCGAGGGTCTGCTGGAGCAGGACGAGGAGGTCTCCTCGTCCGACGCCGCCGAGCGGCTCGGCCTCTCGCGCGTGACCGCGCGTCGCTACCTCGAGCACTTCGTGACCACGGGCGAGGCGCAGGTCCGGCTGCGCTACGGCGGCGCTGGACGCCCGGAGCGCCGCTACCGTCGCCCCTGACGATCCTCGACGCCGGCTCTCGGGACCTTCGTCCGTCCGCGTCGGGCCCTTCGCCTTCCCCTGACTGGGCCGTGTGGCACCCTTCTGCCATGCAGACCACGACCTCGCTCCCGACGTCGCTCGTGCGCCCGGCGCCCGCGCCGCGCCCGAGCCCGGTGTGGTCGGCGGTCAGCGCGGTCCTCGTCGGCGGGCTCACCGTCCTCGACCGGCTGCTGGAGTCCGTCGGTCGCTGACCGCGACACCCCGGTCGGTCAGTCGTCCCGTCCGTCCGCCTCATCGCGGATCGCCCGGCCCCTCCGCTCGTCCTCGCGCTCCTTCTCCTGCGCCTTCTCGATGCCGCGCTCGTCGCGCGGCGGCAGCTGGATCTCGCGCTCGGCGGCGAGACCCGCCTGCAGCTCACGACCACGCTCGAGCTCGGCGTCGACCTCCGCACCGAGCAGGAGGGCGAGGTTCGTGATCCAGAGCCACAGCAGGAACACGACGACGCCCGCGAGGGACCCGTACGTGGAGCTGTAGCTGGCGAACGTGGCGACGTAGAAGCCGAACGCGAGCGACGCGAGCGCCCAGACGACGATCGCGAACGCGGCGCCGACGCTGATCCACCGGAAGCTGGGCTGGCGGACGTTCGGGGTGGCGTAGTACAGGATCGCGACCACGAGCACCACGACCAGCACGACGACCGGCCACTTGGCGACGTCCCAGACCATGACGACCGTGGAGCCGAGGCCGACAGCGTCGCCGACGGCCTGCGCCACCGGGCCGGTGAGCACGAGGGCCAGCGCGACCAGCGCCACCAGGACCAGCGTCACGACGGTCACGAGCAGCATCACCGGCCGCAGCTTCCAGACCGGCCGGCCCTCGCGGATCTCATAGACCCGGTTCATGGCACGCCCGAACGCGTTGACGTACCCGGACGCCGACCACAAGGCCCCGAGCAGTCCGACGACGAGGGCGATCCCGGCGCCGGGCGCGTCCGCGAACGACTCGATCGTCGGCCGCACCGTGTCGACGACGGACGCTGGCGCGACGCTCCCGACGACGTCGAGCAGGGCCTGGATCGTCGATCGTCCCTGCCCGAGCAGCCCGAGCAGCGACGTCAGGGCGATCACCGCGGGGAACAGGGCCAGGACGGCGTAGTAGGTCAGGGCGGCGGCGAGGTCGGTGCACTGGTCGTCGGAGAACTCCCGGACGGCCTTGCGGGCGACGTACGTCCACGAGCGACGTCCGAGGTCGGTCGGCGACTCGGGCTTGCGCTCGTCGTCGGGGTCGGGGTCGCTGTGTCGAGGTTCGGCGGTGCGGGGGTGTCGGGACATGGGGCTCTCTCGCTCTCGGTGGCTCGACCGGTCCGGTCGGCCCTGCTGTGCAGGACCGACCGGACCAGAGTGGTGCGGGTCAGGTGCCGGGTGCGTCGTCCTTCACGGCGTCGGCGGCCTCCTGGCCCTGCTGCTGGACGGTCGAGGCGGACTCCTGTGCGGACTCCTTCACGTCCGAGGCGGCGTGCTTGGCCTCCTCCGTCAGGTGCTGCGCGACCTGCTGGCCGGCGTCCTTGGCCTCGTCGAGCACCGGCTGCGCATGCTCCTTGGCCGCGTCGACGACACGGCTCGCAGCCTGGGCCTCCTTGTCGCTCGGCGGGATCAGCGAGGAGACCACGAGACCGAGCCCGAAGGCGACGAGCCCCGCAGCGAGCGGGCTCCCCTCGGCCCGGGACGTGAGGCCGTCGACGGCACCGCTCACGCTGTCACCGGCCGAGGAGGTGGCGTCGCCCAGGGAGCTGCCGGCGTCCTGCGCCGATCCCATGAGCTTGTCCTTCGCGCTCGTGACCTTGGTCCTCGCGCCCTCGACGCGACGGTGGACCGCGCGGCCGGGGCTGACCTTCTCGGCCAGCGCGTCGACGTCGCGGGAGAGGTTGCGCCTGCTCTCCTGCAGGTCCTGCTCGGTCAGCTGTTGCGGTTCGTGGCCCATGACACGTCCTCCTTGAGGTTCCTGCGGGTGGGGTCGATCGGGTTGCGGATGTCTCGCGCCTTGGCTCGGCCGAACAGCGCGAGGGCGACGGCGGCGAGCGTCCAGACGCCGAACACGATGAGCGCGGCCCAGGCCGTCTCCATCGCGTCGTCGAGCAGGTACATCACGAACAGCGACAGGAACAGCAGCGCGAACCAGCCGCTGACCGCTGCGCCACCGAAGGCGCCGCCGGCCTTGCCGGCCTTGGCGACCTCCTGGGTCACCTCGGCCTTCGCGAGCTCGAGCTCGGAGCGGACCATCGTGCTGAGGTCGTCGGCGATGTCACCGACGATCGCGCCGATCGAGCGCTCGTCGTCCTGGGGCTGCGCGGCACCGGGTGCGGGCTCGGTGCTCACGCCGTGACACCTCCGGTGCCGGCTGTGCCGACCGACGTCGGCGACGCCGTGTGCTGGCCGCTGGTGCCGGGCGACGCCTTCGCGCCGCGCGCGAGCCGTCCGGCGACCACACCGGCGGCTGCCGCGCCCAGGAGGAAGGTCCCGGGTCGGCGGCGTGCGAAGGAACGGACGTCGTCGAGGACGGCGGTCGGCTCCCGTCCGTCGAGGTGGCGGCCCAGGCCGCGCACCTGCGTGGCGAGCTGGTGGGCGAGCTCGGTGGCCGCGCCCTGCTGGTCGCTGGCGCCGGCCATCGACTCGAGCTCGTCACCGAGCTCCCCGAGTCGCGACGACAGGGCCTGCAGCTGGGTCCGGGACTGCTCCTGGACCTGCTGGCGGGCCTCGTCGACCAGGCTGGCGGCCTTGTCCTTGGCCTCGGCCGCCACGCTCGCGGCCTCGTCCTTGGCGGTGGAGGCCACGTGGGCGGCCTGGTCCTGGGCGGTGGACGCGGCCTGCTTCGCCTGGTCCGTCGTGCCACTGTGCGCGGTGTCCCCGGCGGGGTCGAGCGGGGGCAGTGGCGCCTGGTCGGTCCCGGGTTGGTCCAGGACCTCACCGATCGGCTCGGTGAGGCGGGTCTCGCGGGGGTCTGCGGAGCTCGGCTCCGAGGTCCAGTCATGCGGTTGGGTCATGAGGTCCTCCGTGGTGGGATGGTGACTCACCTCGTACCCGTGGGCCTGGGTCCGTAACGACGGGGCACGCGCGCAGGCCCTGCGGCAGGGTCCCTGCGCCCGCGCCAGGCCTGCCGGCACAGGCGTCGCGGACCGTCCCAGCCCGGCGCAGAAACCAGACCCGGACGTGCACCTGCGGCTCCCCGGTCGCACGACGCGGGAGGGCCGACGCCGTCCGTCGCCCTGCCTGGCGCGACGGGCGGCCGTCGGGCGATGATCGCCCTGATCCCTCCCGAGACAGGACCCTGTACCCATGGCAGCGAAGCCGAACGTCACCGACCTGGCCGTCGCGGAGAGGGCCGACCTACACGCCCTCGTCACGTCGCTGTCCCCCGAGGAGTGGCACCGGCCGTCGCTCTGCGAGGGCTGGACCGTGCGGGACGTGGTCGTCCACGTCGTCAGCTACGACGAACTCGGCTGGAGCGGCCTGCCCGGCGCGTTCCTGCGGGGCGGCCTGAGGGTCGATGCCGTGAACCAGCACGTGCTGGAGCGCTACGCGGACCTGACCGTCCCCGAGGTCGTCGGCCTCGTGGCGAGGTCGTCCAGGCCGCGCGGGCTGACGTCGGGCTTCGGCGGGGCCATCGCGCTCACCGACGGGCTCATCCACCAGCAGGACGTCCGCCGTGCGACCGGTCGGGTCCGCACCATCCCCGAGGACCGTCTGACGGTCGCCCTGGACTTCGCGCTCAGGGCCCCGACGCTGCCGGCGCGCGGCCACGCCCGGGGGCTCCGCCTCGTCACGACCGACCTCTCGTGGGAGCGCGGCGACGGCCGGGAGGTCCGCGGGCCGGGCGAGGCGCTCCTCATGGCCGTCGCGGGTCGGTCCCAGGCCCTCGGCGAGCTCGAGGGGGACGGCGTCGCCACCCTCGCACGTCGTCTGGGAGCGGTCTCCTAGACCGCGTCCCACCGAGACGCTCGTCGGGCGACCGCGTGGTCGGGATGACAGGATTTGAACCTGCGACCCTCCGCTCCCAAAGCGGATGCGCTACCAAGCTGCGCTACATCCCGATGCCCCCGCGCGGACGGCGCGGTGGGGCGAGGCACGAGTGTAGCCCCGTGGGGGCGGGGCTCAGGTCGCCGCGGGGCGTCCCTCGGGCTGCTCCTCCTCCGCGACGTGGCGCTGACGCGTGTTGAGGAAGTGCCGCTCGACGAGCAGGTAGAAGCCGTAGCAGATCACCATCACGACGGGGACCACGAGGAACGTCAGCACGAAGTACTGCGTGACGGTGCTGAGGCCGAGGGGCAGCAGCAGGAGGTTCGCCAGGCCGATCAGCGGGCTGTGGCACAGGTAGAGCGTGTAGGAGAACAGGCCGAGCCGCAGCAGCGGAGCGCTCGAGAGGAGCCGCAGCACCGCGGGACGGTCACCGCGCAGGTAGACGTGGCCGGCCCACACGAGCAGTGCCGCGACGGCGAGGCCCAGGGCCATCTCGGGCCAGTAGGTCGTCTTGTACAGCCAGTCGCGGTGGTTGATCTTCGCGCTGCGGGCGACGAAGAGCGCCACCGGCGCGGCGAGCAGGAGCGCCAGGCCCACCCAGCGGGCGACCTTGTCGGCGCCGGGCCTCAGGGTCAGCTGCGCGGCCCACATGCCCGCGGCGAACAGGCAGATGTACCAGGGGTGCATGAACTCGTAGCTGCCGCCGATCGCCAGCCAGCCGGTCCAGACCGCCGTCACCAGCACGACCAGCGACGGGGGCACCAGCCGGAACAGCGGCAGCAGCACGAGCGCCATGATGAAGTAGATCTGGAACTCGGCGGCGACGCTCCACAGCGGTCCGTTGATCTCGCCGAACCAGTCGCGGTCGAGGTTGTGCACCATCAGCAGGTGCGAGACCAGTCCCTCGGTCGTCACGGGGATCTTGGTGTCCCACTGGGTGTTGCGGGGCTCGCCCATGATCGGGACGAACCAGATGAGCACCAGTGCCATGAGCAGCGAGAAGTAGTACGGCGGGAGGATGCGCCGGCTGCGTCGCTTGACGAAGTCCCAGGTGCCGCGACGGAAGCGCAGACCCTCGGGGTTCGTCGCCACGGGGAGCATGAGCAGGTAGCCCGACAGCACGATGAAGATGGCGACCCCGACGTAGCCGGAGCTGATCGCCCACGACCACGTCGGCATCGCACGGTACGCGTCGCCACGCTCGCCCGTGTAGAGGAACGTGTGGTACAGCACCACCGACAGGGCGGCCAGGCCACGCAGGCCGTCCAGGTACGGGAACTCGATGCGCTTGCTCACCGAGCCAGCCTAGGCACCCACCGGTCCCCCGGGGTCACCTGCCCTGTCGTGTCGCGCCGCTCACCCGAACCAGCTGATGTCGTCGGTCCCGTCGCCGTCGTAGTCGCCGACGACGGCCTGGTAGACGGCGCCGCCGTCGAACGAGCGCACCGACGTGACCTTGGGCGTACCCGTGCGCCGCAGCGTGGACCACTGCACCTCGCTGACCGAGCGGGGCCCGTACCAGAGCACCTCCGCGCCCGGCGTCGAGCGGTCGAAGTCGCCCGCGACCGGGACGCGACCGGCCGTGCGGGTCGCCGAGTCGACGGCGAAGGACGTGCGGGCGGCCGAGGAGCCCTTCCACCAGACCGTCGCCCGCGCCTGCCCCGGCACGTACCAGAGCAGGTCGTCGAACCCGTCGGCGTCGAAGTCGGCGACGGCCGGGGCCGTGGTGCCCGGCCCGGGGATGTCGCCCTGGCGGCGCGCCATCGTGCCGGCCGCCGCGTCCCAGGTCCACCGCTCGTCCGACGCCTTGCCGGGCACGTACCACCACAGCTCGTCGCCGGGGCGTCCGTCGACGTTCGCGACGATCGGGACGGCGGTCCGGTCCTGCGCGAGCGGGATCTTCTGCCAGCCGCCGGCCCGGGACAGCCACAGCTCGTCACGGCGGGCGTTCGGCTCGTAGTGGCGCTTGTTGCGCGGGTCGAGGAAGTCGTTGTGCGGGTCGGCGCCGGGCTGGTACCAGTAGACGTCGGTGTGACCGTCGCCGTCGAAGTCGCCGGAGACGGGCACGAACGCACCGGCCTGGCGCACCAGCGCCGCCGAGCCCGACTGCAGCGTCCGGGCCCCCTTGGCTCCGAGGCGTGCGGCGTCCGCCCGACCCCAGCCGCCGTAGTAGCCGACGTCGTCGATGCCGTCGTGGTTCAGGTCGGCGACGAACGGCACGAACGCGCCGCTCGCGTCCTGCTTGACGCGGGTGAAGGCGCCGTTGCCGCCGAACCACGTGCCACCCTCGCGACCGGGCGCGGCGGCGACGGCCCGCTGCCGGATCGAGACGCGCTTCGTGCGCGGGTCGACCGTGAACTCGGCGGTGCGCAGGGTCCGGCCACCGGTGCCGGTGCTGCCGCTGGCCGTCGGGTAGGCGTGGTACGCGAGCAGGTGGCGACCTCGGGCGTCGGTCAGGGCGTCCGCACCGCCCGGGCCGTACGAGCCGCGCGCCGACGTGAGCAGCCGGTTCGACCCGGGACGCGTGCAGGGCGCCGACGGACCGCGCTTGCACACCGCGTAGCCGGTCGCGTAGCGGGTGCTCGTGTACTCGTTGCCGGAGTAGAAGAGGACGTAGACGCCGTTCACCTTCGCCATGGACGGGTTCTCGACGACGCGGCCCTCCCAGGAGCCGCGCGGGGTCGTGAGCAGCCGCACGGGCTTGGACCCCTTGAGGAAGCGCGTGCCGCTGGAGTCGAGCCGGCGCGACCAGAGGGTCGGCAGGTTGCCCTGCAGGTTGCCCTCCGTCTTGTAGAGCAGGTAGGGGCGGTTGTTCGCGGGGTCGGTGAACACCTCCGGGTCGATGACGCCGGCCGGGTCGCGGCGCGTGTCGGTGCGCACGATCGGCGAGGAGGAGACGGACGAGTAGAGGCCCGTCGCGACCGACGACGCTGCGCGGTAGATCGCGAAGCGGCCGTAGGAGGAGTAGCGGTCGGACACCTTCACGGCGCTGAACAGCACCCACCGTCCGCCCACGAAGTCGAAGCCGGGCGCCCACATCTCGCGCGGGTCGCAGCCCGAGCGGGTGCGGGGCGTCTCCGTGCACGACGCGTACGAGCCCCAGCGCGGTGCGTCGATCCCGTCGTTGAAGAAGCCGCGGCCCTCGCCGTCGCGCGTGCGGTTGCCGTCGGCGTACTGCGTGCGGGCCGTCCAGAGGCTGAGGTCGCCGGACCAGACGAAGGGCAGGTCGCTGCCGCCGTGGTTCGTCGACGTCGCGAGCACGTACGGACCGAGGGAGACCGCGCTCGGGTCGGGGTGCTGCTGTCCCTGCAGCGGCACCCCGGGCTTCAGCCAGTCGTTCGGCTTCTTCGGCGACGCGCCCGTGGCGGGGACCGCCGCGAGCACGAGGGCGGTCGCCACGGCGACCACGATCCGTCCAGTCCTCATGGAGTGACAGTAGGTCGCGTCCTGCCCTCGTGGGGACGAACCGGCCGATCCGTCCGCAGCCGCCGCTCGGTGCGTCGCCATGAGTCCGGCCACAGGCCCGGGGTTCGACGTGCGGAGGCGCCGATTCGGTTGAACAGTGAAGGAGATGGGCGCGGCCGACCGCCGCCGCCCGTACCCGATCCGAAGGAGAGAGATGACCACCGTCTTCGACCCGATCACCGTCGGCGCCTGGACGCTGCCGCAGCGCTTCGTCATGGCGCCGCTCACGCGCAACCGTGCGGAGGCAGGCGGCGTGCCCGGCGACCTCGCCGCCACGTACTACGGGCAGCGCGCCGGTGCCGGCCTGATCGTCACCGAGGGCACGCAGCCCTCGGCCGTGGGCCAGGGCTACCTCGACACGCCGGGTCTGCACTCGTCCGAGCAGGTCGCGGGCTGGCGCAAGGTCGCCGACGCCGTGCACGCGCGCGACGGCCGCATCGTCGCGCAGCTGATGCACGTGGGTCGCATCGCGCACCCCGACAACAAGGACGGACTCGAGACCGTCGCCCCGAGCGCCCTCACGGCCCCCGGGGAGATGGTGACGGCCGACGGGCAGAAGCCCCACGTCGAGCCGCGCGCCCTGGAGACGTCGGAGGTGCCCGGACTGGTCGAGGAGTTCGTGCAGGCAGCGCGCAACGCGGTCGAGGCCGGCCTCGACGGCGTGGAGGTGCACGGCGCGAACGGGTACGTCCTGCACCAGTTCCTCGCACCGTCGACGAACGAGCGCACCGACGAGTACGGCGGAAGCCCCGAGAACCGGGCACGCCTGACGATCGACGTCGTGCGGGCCGTGGCCGAGGCGATCGGGGCCGAGAAGGTCGGTCTGCGCATCTCCCCCGCGCACAACATCCAGGGCGTCCTCGAGACCGACCCCGACGACACCCGCGCCACCTACGAGGCGCTGGTCGACGGCATCGCCGACCTCGGCATCGCCTACCTGAGCATCCTCGGCGACCCCGAGGGCGAGCTGTTCCAGGACCTGCGCACGCGCTTCGGCGGCACGGTCGTCGCGAACACGGGCTTCTCGCAGGTGACCGACCTCGACGAGGTGAAGCACATCGTCGACGGCGGGCTCGCCGACCTGGTGGCCGTCGGCCGTCCGTTCCTCGCCAACCCCGACCTCGTCGAGCGCTGGCGCGACGGCACGGAGCTGAACGAGCCGAACCCGGACACCTTCTACGGCGGTGGCGCCGAGGGCTACACCGACTACCCGACCCGCGACGCGTCCTGACCGATGGCGCGCGTCGTGGTGGTCGGAGCCGGGCTGTCCGGTGTCGTGTGCGCACGCGAGCTCGTGGCCCACGGGCACGAGGTCGTCGTCCGCGACACCGGGCGGCGTCCCGGGGGTCGCATGGCCCTGCGCCGCCACGACGGGCGCGTCGTCGACATCGGCGCGAGCTACTTCACCGTCCGTGACGACGCGTTCGCCGCCGTCGTGGACGACTGGGAGCTGCGCGGCCTCGCGCGACCTTGGACCGATCGGTTCACCACTTGGACGCCCAGCGGTCGCGAGGTCAAGCCCGGCCCGCTGCGATGGGCCGCGCCCGACGGCCTGCGCAGCCTCGTGGAGGACCTCGCCGGACGGCTCGACGTGCGCAGCGCCGCCCCGGTGGGCCGTGTCGAGGTCGGTCCGGAGGGTCCGAGCGTCGACGGCGAGCGGGCCGACGCGGTCGTGCTCGCCATGCCCGACCCCCAGGCCCGACGTCTGCTCGAGCCGGGCACCCCGGCCCACGACGTGCTCGACGACCCCTACGAGCCGGCGCTCGCGCTGACGGCCGGGTGGGACGAGCGGACGTGGCCCGACGAGGACGGCATCTTCGTCGGCGACCACGCCGACCTGGCGTGGGTCGCCGACGACGGTCTGCGGCGTGGCGACCGCGCGCCCGTCCTCGTCGCACACAGCACGGCCGGTCGGGCCGAGCAGCACCTCGACGACCCGGCGTCGGCCGCCGGACCGATGCTGGCCGCGCTCCGCGAGGTCGTCGAGGTCCCCGACACCGAGCCGAGCCTGGTGCACGTGCAGCGGTGGACCTTCTCGCGGCCCGCGCACGGGCACGACGCCACGTTCCACCTCGGGGACGACGGGGTCGGCGCGTGCGGCGACGCGTGGGGTCCTACGTCGTCGGTGGAGACGGCCTACGTGTCAGGCCGGTCGCTCGGGCTCGCCCTGGTGGAGCGCCTGGCCTGACACGGTCGGCGTCGGACTACCGCACGCGCACCGTCAGCGACGACGAGCGGCTCGGAGCGACGAGCTCGCTGCCGAGGTAGCGCACCTCGTAGCGATGCGTGCCCTTCGCGGTGGCCTTGAGCCGCACCGACGCACGGCCCTTCACGAGCGCGACGGTGGCGACGACCTTGCCGGCGCGTCGCACCTGCACGCGACCAGTCGGCACCACACCCGACGAGACGACGCGCGTCGCGAGCACGAAGGTCTGGCCGCGACGCACCGACGTCGACGACGCCGACACCCGGGTGGTGGACGACGCGCGCGCGACCTCGACGGTGACGGGCGCGCTGGTGCTGGCGCCCGCGAGCGCGGACCCTGCGAAGCGCGCGGTCAGCGTGCGGCGTCCGGGCTCCAGGCCCGACAGGTCGAGCGTGGCCGACCCCGACTGCAGGGCGCCCGTCGCGACGACCTTCGCGCCGTCGAGCACCTCCACCTCGCCCGACGCGCTCGCGCCGGAGACCGTGACCTGCGCCGTCGTGCGCGTGCCGAACGCCCAGCCGCGCGCGACGTCGATCGTGGTGGTCGTGGCGAGCGCGTCGGCGAACGCGTCGGTCGCGCGGCCCAGACGCAGGAAGACGGTCTCCCCCGTCGCGTCCTTCAGGCCGTCGTTGTCGGTGACGCCGTAGAGCGATCCGTCGGCGGCGATCGTGAAGCCCTCGAGCTTCTCCTGGACCCAGCCGTTCGGGGCCTTCAGCGCGGGGAGCACGTCGATCGCGAGCTTCTTGCCGAGCACGGGCAGGTCGCCGTCGAGGCCGGTGAGGCCCTGCGCGCCCGAGGACACGTCGACCGTGTAGACGCGCTTGACGCGGGCGGACGGACCGTTCAGCTTGTCGCGCTCGACGACGGCGAGCGTGTCGCCGTCGACCGCGGTGACCTCCGAGAGACCCATCCAGTCACCAGCGCCCTGACGGGGCGCGTTCAGCCGGTAGCCGAACCAGTGCCAGGTCGCGTCGGCGACGTCGTACCGCCCGATCCGGGTGACGTCGGCGCCCTCGTACGGGTCGAGGTCGGCTGCCGACGGGTCCTTCCAGAGCGGACGCTGCAGGACCGTCCAGACGTGCTCACCTGTGGCGTCGTTCGTGGCCGTGACGCCCTCGAACCCCCACTTGCCGACGTGGGCCGCGACGTCCTGCGGCAGGGCCACCTTCTGCTGCACGACGCCGGCGGCGTCGGTGCGCACCAGCTGGTTGCCCGACCCGGTCGATCCCTCAGAGGCCAGCCAGAAACCGCCCTGCGGGCGCGCGAACAGCCCCTCGACATCGAGCGTCAGCGGGCTGCCGCCCTCGGTGACGACGGTCTCGTCGGTGATGACGGCCGGCGTGCGGGAGACGTCGACGCCGAAGATCCGGCCCTTCGTGAGCACGCTGTCCGACGCCGCGTAGACGCGCTGGGGGTCCGTCGGGTCGCCGCTGAGCGCTCCGAGCGCGGACCAGCCGATCGGCGCGCCGTCGCGTCCGTCGACCGACTCGATCGTGGGGAACGCGGGAGCAGAGTCGCCCAGGCGGTAGAGGGCGACCGAGGAGCGGACGCCGGTGCTCGGGCTGTCCACCTCGCTGGAGACCGCGAGCAGCCCGCGCGACGGGATCGGCAGGATGCCCTCCGGCCCGTTCGTCGTCGGCAGCGCCTGCAGGTACCGCGGCTTGGCAGGGTCGCTCAGGTCGTAGACCGCCACGACGTTCGAGCGCTCGGAGCCGACGAACGCGTACCGCGTGCCGTCGATCGTGGCGAGGGAGAGACCCTCCAGCTCGATGCCCTTCTTGCCGGCACGGTCCTCGTTGTGCAGACCCAGGCGCACCGCCTCGCGCTCGAGCGTGTTGCCGGAGTCCCAGGCCACCGCACCGGTGCGGGCGTCGAAGACGGTCCAGCCGCGCGTCCCGCCCTTCCAGTCGCCCTCGTTGGCCGTCGCGACGTGCTGGTCGTCGACCCACCCGATCGCGTCGGGCTCGCGCGGCACGTCGGTGATCGAGCCGGTCTGGTCGATCTGGCCGTCCTTCTTCGTGTCGATGCCGCTCACCGTCGAGCGACCGGCGCTGAACACCTTCGTGACGGAGGCGCTCGCGAGGTCGACCAGCGCGACCGCGTTGTTCTCCTGCAGCGTCACGGCCGCCTGGCCGGCACCGTTGATGCTGACGTACTCCGGCTCCGGGTCGGTCGGCGCGACCACGCCCGCCTCGGTGAACGACGGCAGCGCGGACCCGTCGGCCTGCGTCAGCGGCACCTTCGTGGCGGACCAGTCGGCGACCGGCCCGGAGAGGTCGAGCACCTGCAGGAAGCCGGCGGGCAGCTGCGGCAGGTCACCCTTGCTGCCACCGCTCGGCTTGAACTCCTCGTCGCGCTCGTTCTCGATCGCGACGATCCCGCGGTTCCCGGAGACGTCGATCGAGTCGGGCTGGCCCCCGAGGTCGATGCTGCGCACCCGCTTGGCGTCGGCGAGCCGGACGACGTCGAGCCGGCCGCTCGGCTGCGTGAACGACTCGCTCGTGTTGACGACGACGAGCACGTAGGCACCGTGCACCGCGACCGACGTCGGCTCGTCCTCGGCGTCGCCGAGCTGGGCGAGCGACAGCGAGCCCGCCCCCCGCGGGTCGCTGGCGTCGCTGATGTCGAGGAAGCCGATGCGCTTGCCGACGGCGTCGGTGTAGACGAGCGTGTCGCCGTCGTCGGAGACGTCGGAGATCTCCGCGACCGTCTCCGACGACGACGGCAGGTCGGCGGGCAGGTTCTTGTAGACGGGGTAGGTCGCCGTGCGCGTGAAGGCACGGTCCGGCTCGGCGGCGACGGAGGGCGACGTGGCCGCGGGGACGGCCAGGGCCACGGCGGACGCCGCGAGGGCGGTGACCACGGTGACGGGACGACGAAGGTTCACAGGTGCTCCTGGTCGGGGGGAGGAGGATCGAGCGAAGACTGTCGGCGTCCGCGGAACGGACCTCGTCGCCGCGGTGAACGGCGCACGAACCTAGGCTGGCGGGGTGGAGGCGCTGCTGGAGCTGGTGCGGACCCGTCAGCCGGCGTGCGGGCGCGTGCGGGTGGTCGCCGTCGACGGGCCCAGCGGGGCCGGCAAGTCCTCGCTCGCCGACGCGCTCGCCGACCGCACCGACGCCGTGGTCGTGCGCACCGACGAGTTCGTGCCCGGATGGACGGGGCTGGCGCAGATGCCGCCGGCGCTCGCGGACGGTCTGCTCGCGCCGCTCGCCCGCGACGAGACCGCCTGGCCACCGCGGTGGAGCTGGGTGCGGGACACCTGGGTGCGTGCCCTGCCCGTGGAGCCCGTGCCCCTGCTCGTGCTCGACGGGTGCGGCAGCGGGTCGAGGGTGCTGCGCCCGTTCCTCAGCGTGCTCGTCTGGGTCGAGGCCGACGTCGCGACACGTCAGCGGCGCGCGTTGTCGCGCGACGGCGACACCTACGCGCCGTGGTGGGACGTCTGGGCCGCCCAGGAGCGCCGACTCTTCGCCGCCGAGGGAACCCGCGCCGCCGCCGACCTGGTGGTCCGCACCGACGACCCGGCGGCGAGGTCGCTCAGCTGAACCAGCCGCCCACGGCGGCCGGCAGCTTCGCGGCGAGCTGCTCGAGGTCGGTGGCCATGTCGGTCACGGCCATCTTGGGCCCGAGGTGCCCGCAGCGTGAGCGCGTACGCCTGGTTCATCGCGGTCGGTAGTGGATGTGGTCGAGGCGGGTGTGGTGAATCTCGACGAACTGGATGGTGCGGTCTCGGCGGGTCCAGGCGCGGGTGAATGCGGTCTCGGCGGGCAGGGTGCGGGTGGGCAGGTGCCAGTGGGCGTTGCCGTCCTGGTCGTGGCTGACGGTGAGTGCTCCTCGGGTCTTGAGTCCGTGGTGGGGTGGGCAGCGGTGGTGCAGGTTCGCGGCTTCGGTGGGTCCACGCTGCTGGCCGGGTGGCGGGTCGAGGTCGTAGGGGATCTGGTGGTCGGCGTCGCAGGCGATGGCGGGTCGGGTGCAACCCGGGACGTCGCACGTGCCGTCGATCAGGTTGAGTGCCCTGCGGAGGGGTTGGGTGGGGAAGCGGCCGAGCTCGGTGACGTCGAGGATGCCGCCGTTCTCGTCGGTCAACAACCGCGAGAACAGGGTTCCCTCTTGACTGGCGAGCTCGGCGAGCAGGGCGGGGTCGAGGACGTGCTGCCCGTCGGCGGAGACGCCCGGCTCGCTCGAGACCCCCAGCAGGGTGGCCAGGGAGACAGTGACGCCGACGTGGAACCGACCGCGGCCCGAGGCGCTGACCGGCGCGTGGTCAGCGGTGTCGGTCTCGTCCTTGTGCAGGAGGGTGTCGACGAGGGCGTCGGCGCGGGCCTGCGCCAACGTCCGGTCATCGTCGAGGGTCTGGGTACGGGAGGCTTTCGCGGCCAGGGTCAGGTCACGCTCGATCAGGAGGGCGTCAGCCGTGGGGATGAGGGCCTGCAGCAGGCTCATCCCGTCATCCAGGGCGGTGATGGTGACGGTGCGGTCCTGCTGGGCGGCCTTGCGGCGTTCGATCGCGTGGTCGGGCTCGACCCGGACCAGGAAGCGGCGCAGCCACCCCTTCAACTGACCCAACGTGTGGCTGGCGGCGTAGGCGAGGACGGTCTCGTCCAACCGGGCGAGGTTCTGCGGTGCATGCAGCTTCCAGGCGGTCGAGGCGATCTCGCGGGCCTTGGCCCGGTCGACCTCACCCCGCACGTGAGCGGCCCACACGACGGGCAGGTCCATCACCAGGGTGCGGGTGGCCGAGACCAGGTTCGCGACGAACCCCTGCGCGACGTGGAGCTCGACGGCGACCTCCAGGATCGCGACCTGACGGGCGTCCTCGACCTGACGCGCCGACAGACCCTGGGCGAGGGCGTCGGCGCGGCGGGTCTCCACGAACCGCAGCACCGCCCGAGCCTGCTCCGCCTCACCAGCCCACACCCGCGCCGACGCGACTGCCGCGTCTGCGAGGAGGGTGTCGGTGGGGTTCATGTCTCCAACCTAGAGACCCCCTCCGACACCCCCCTCCAGCCCGGAAGACCACTGTGGATACGGGGATTTCGGCTGATTTGCGCTGGGCCGTTGCCGGGTGGTCTCGATACGCACCGACGAGCTCCTTCGGCCCCCGCAAGCGGGAGGTGCCCCCAGCCGGTCGGACTACTCGACCAGCGCAACCCTCCGCTGGTCGAGTAGTCGGTCCCGGCGAGGAACGAGCCTGGGGCCGACGTATCGAGACCACTCCAAGCCGTCGCTGGAAACTGGCCCGCGCTGGGCCGTTGCCGGGTGGTCTCGATACGCACCGACGAGCTCGCTGGCGCTCGCCGTCGCCGCTACTCGACCAGCGGAACGCGTCGCTGGTCGAGTAGCGCGGAGCCGCGAGGCACGAGCGTGCTCCGGGCGTATCGAGACCACCCCAAACCATCGCTGGGGGCCGACCCGCGCTGAGCCGTCGCCGAGTGGTCTCGATACGCACCGACGAGCTCGCTGGCGCTCGCCGTCGCCGCTACTCGACCAGCGGAACCCTCCGCTGGTCGAGTAGTCGACGCCGCTGGGGGCACCTCCCGCTTGCGGGGGCCGAAGGAGCTGGCGGAGGTCGAGACCACTCGAAGCGGTCGCTGGGGGCCGGCTCGCGCTGACCTGTTGCCGGATGGTCTCGATACGCAGGGACCTCGCAAGCTCGTCCCTGCTACTCGACCAGCGGAACGTTTCGCTGGTCGAAAGGGACGACGCCGCGACGGGGCGGGTGGAGACGTGATTCGGCCCCGAGAGCGGACGACGAGACTCGAACTCGCAACATTCTGCTTGGAAGGCAGAGACTCTAACCAATTGAGCTACGTCCGCTCTCGGGGCCGAAGCGGGTCCATGATGCCACACCGCGTCGACCCGGGGCCGGGGCGGGGCTCGGTCAGTCCTGGCGTGCGACGAGCAGGACGGCGCGGTCGTCGTCCTTCGCGCGGACCCGGCCGAGGATCCGACCCGCAGCACCCTCGACGCCTGCGCGGAGGGCACGCGTCGCCGCCGTGCGCAGCCACGCGACGCCCTCCTCGACACCCTGGTCGCGCGACTCGACGACGCCGTCGGTGTAGAAGAGCAGCGTCTCGCCCGGCTCCAGGCGTCCGTGCGTCTGGGTGAAGAGCGGGTGACGCATGATGCCGAGGGCCGTGCCGCGCGCCTCGTCGATCGCCCACTCCCCCGTCGACGGGCGCCAGTGCAGGACGGGCGGGTGACCGGCGCTGATGATCCCGTAGGAGCCGGTGCGCAGGTCGATCGAGACGTGCACCGCCGTCGCGAAGCCCTCCTCCCACTGCTGCCGCAGCAGGAAGTCGTTGGCGGCCGCGAACAGGGCCTGCGGCGGCAGGGCGCCGATCAGTCCGCCCAGTGCACCCGCGAGCTGCAGCGACTGCGTGCCCGCCGCGACGCCCTTGCCGCAGACGTCGACGAGGATCATCTCGAGCTCGACCTCGTCGGCCGACAGGTTCGCGACCATGAAGTCGCCGGAGAAGTGCACACCACCGGCGGTGAGCATGGCCGACTCCGAGTACCACCCGCTCGGCAGCGGGGGCACCTTGCCCTGCGCGTGGAGCCGGTCGCGCAGGTCGACGAGCATGGCCTCGCCCAGCGGTCCGGGGAGTCCGCTGCGCCGACGCCGCGCCTCCCAGAGCTGGATCGCGGCGACCGTCGCCATCATGACGAGGGAGCTGACCCGGCTGACCGTGATCCCCTCGCGCACGTACTCCAGCGAGACGGTGATCGTCACCAGCACGACGATGACGCCGACGAGCACCAGCAACGGCTGGAACCGCAGGGTGATGCTGCCGATCAGCAGCGGGATGACGAACGTGAGCGCCGGGAACACCGCGTAGTTGGTGATCGACAGCGCGAAGATCCCGAGGCAGGCGACCAGCAGCACGGCGAGGACGGCGACCTGTCCCTCGCGGGTGCCCGTCTGCCAGCGGACGACGCGGTCGTCCACGTACCGGCTCAGGCGCATCCGCGCATGGCTCACACGTGACCTCACCGGCCGAGCGTACCCGCGCGCTGGCACGTCGGGCACCAGAACAGGTTGCGGGCCGCGAGCTCCTGCTTGCGGACCGTGTCGCCGCAGACGTAGCAGGCGCGACCGTCACGTCGGTACACGTAGACCTCCCCGCCGTGGTCGTCGCGACGCGGCGCGCGACCCATGACGTCGGGACCGTGCTCGACGTGCACGGTGTCGATGCGACCCTTGCGCACGCCCTCGCGCATCAGGGCGATCAGGTCGGCCCACATCGCGTCCCAGAACGGCTCGGGCAGCTCCCGGCCCGGCAGGAACGGGTCGATGCCGCCACGGAACAACACCTCCGCCCGGTACACGTTGCCGATCCCCGCGACCACCGACTGGTCCATGAGCAGGGTGGCGATCGGTGCCCGCGAGCGGTGGATGCGCGCCCACGCGCGGCCCGGGTCGGCGTCGTCGCGCAGGGGGTCGGGCCCGAGCCGCGACAGCAGCGTGTCGATCTCGTCGGGCAGCAGCAGCGTGCAGGCCGTCGGCCCCCTCAGGTCGCCCGTCCGCGTGGGCCACTCCGCCGGTCCGACGAGCCGCCAGCGCACCTGTCCGGTGACCTCGGGGACCTCGCCCTCCGGGTGCTTGCGGACGCGGAACTTGCCGAAGAGCCCGAGGTGCACGTGCACCTGCTCGGCCAGGCCGTCGAACCGGACCAGCAGGTGCTTGCCCCACGCGTCGGCCGAGACGAGCGTCAGCCCGTCGATGCGTGCGGCACCCTCCTCGAAGCGACCCTGCGGGCTGCTGGAGGTGACCCGGTCGCCGGCGAACGCGTCGTCGACGCGCTGGGCGAGCCGGTGGATGGTGTGACCCTCAGGCACCGTGGGGCCCTGCAGGTCGAGAGGTCGGGAGGGACCCGTGGGTCACCCGAAGCCGCCGGTGGTCTCGTACGTGCCGAGCAGGTCGATCCGACGCTGGTGACGCTCCGCGCCGCTGAACGGCGTCGTCAGGAAGGTCTCGATGATCTCCACGGCCTCCTCGAACGTGTGCATGCGACCGCCCACGGACACCACCTGCGAGTCGTTGTGCTCACGGGCGAGCCGCGCCGTCTCGACGCTCCACGCGAGCGCGGCGCGGATGCCGCGCACCTTGTTCGCGGCCATCTGCTCGCCGTTGCCGGAGCCGCCGATGACGACGCCCAGCGACCCGGGCTCGTCGGCGACGGCCTGCGCGGCCGCCACGCAGAACGGCGGGTAGTCGTCCTCCGCGTCGTACTCGTAGGCGCCGTGGTCGACGGGCTCGTACCCGTGGTCGGTCAGCCAGGCGGCGAGACGGTCCTTCAGCTCGAGTCCGGCATGGTCGGTTCCCAGGTGCACGCGCATGCCGTCAGTGTCCCAGAACCGGGGCCGGGGTCGTCGTCCGCCCGTCAGGGCGTGCGGGACGACGCGCGGGCGGCGTCGAGCCACGCGCCGACGGCGGCGACCGTGCTCCGCGCCGCGTCGAAGACCTCCGGCTGGCGCCAGAACGAGTGGATCATGCCGAGAGCGCGGACGGCCATCACGGGAACGCCGGCGTCGGCGAGCGCCGCCGCGTACGCCTCGCCCTGGTCGCGCAGCACGTCGTGCTCGCACGTGACCACGACGGCCGGCGGGTGGTCGGCGAGGTTCGTCGCCCGGGCCACGCTGACGTCGGGCCGGTCGGCGACGTCGTCGGCCGCGTAGGCGTCCCACATCCACGTCATCGACGCGAGGTCGAGCGCGGCGTTCTCGAGGGCCGGGTCGAGCGGGGCGCGACGGTCGGTGACCGGGTACAGCAGCACCTGGTGGTCGAGCAGGCGCGGGTCGCGCACGCACAGCCCCGCCACGAGGTTGGCGCCAGCGGAGTCGCCGATGCCGGCGACCCAGGCGGTGTCGACGTCGAGCGAGTCGCCGTGCGCGCGCAGCCACCGCGCCGCCCGCTCCACGTCGTCGAGCGGCGCCGGGTAGGGATGCTCCGGGGCGAGCCGGTAGTCGACGGCCAGCAGGGCCCACCCCGTCGTGTCGGCCAGGTACCGGCAGAACGAGTCGTGCGTCTCGAGGTCGTGGAGCACCCACCCGCCACCGTGCACGTACAGCGCCACCGGTGCGCCCGCCGCCGGCCGGTACAGACGACACGGCACGCCGTCGGCGTCGACGTCGGCCACGTGGTCGACCTCGGTCCGCACCGGCTCCGCCAGCGCCGCCTCGCGCGACACCGACCGCATCGTGCGGACCAGCTCCACGTCGAGCGGCGTGTCGTCGGTGCCGAGCGCGTCGAGGTAGGCGCGGGCCTGCGGGTGCAGCGTCATGGCGTCATCGTAGGTGGGGTGGGGGCCCGCCCAGAGCGGCCGTCGGGGCTACGCCCCTGGACCTGCGTGGGCTTGGACGCCCACCAGGTCTCGATACAGCGGGACCGGCTTCGCCGGTGGACTACTCGTCCGTCGCGGCTACGCCCTGGACCTGCGGGGGTCTGGACACCCACCAGGTCTCGATACAGCGAGACCGGCTTCGCCGGTGCACCACTCGACCTGACTGAACCGTTCGCTCGCTGCGCTCGCTCAGGTTCAGTCAAAAATCGGGTCGCGGTCGCGGGTGCGCTTCAGCTCGTAGAAGCCGTCGTATCCCGCGAGCAGCCGCGCGCCGTCGAACACGCGACCGGCGTCCTCACCCTTCGGAGCCGGCGACAGCACCGGACCGAAGAACGCCGTGCCACCGACCGAGATGACCGGCGTGCCGACCTCCTGGCCCACCCGCTCGATGCCGTCCTGGTGCGAGGCGCGCACCGCGTCGTCCAACGACGTGTCGTCGGCCGCGGCGGCCAGCTCCGTCGGCAGACCGATCTGCTCCAGCACCTCAACGTAGAGGTCGTGGGTGAAGTCGCGACCGCCGGGGTGACGCGCCGTGCCGATGGCCGTGTAGAACTCGCGCAGCTTCTCCTGCCCGTGCTGCTGCTCGATCGCGATGGCCAGGCGCACCGGCCCCCACCCGCGCTGGATCATCTCCTTGTACTCCTCGGGGACGTCCTTGTCCTCGTTGAGCACCGAGAGGCTCATGACGTGGAAGACGGTGTGCACGTCGCGCACCTGCTCCACCTCGAGCATCCAGCGGGACGTCATCCAGGCCCAGGGGCACAGCGGATCGAACCAGAAGTCGACGGTCTCGACGGTCTGCGACTCAGTCATGCACGCCTCAACCACGGGCGACGCGGCACCATTCCCCGCGACCTCCGGCTCACCGATCTCACAGTCGTCCCCACCGCAGCGTGCGGACGGTGTTACCCCGACCTGACACGAGAAGCGCACGACGCGAAACACGCCGTCCCTAACGTCGGCGACGACCACGGGCCGACCAGCGGCCCGCGCAGGAACCGAGCGAGGCAGTCCATGACGATCGAGATCGACACCCCGCGTCCCACCGCGACGGCGCCCGACGCCGACGCGACCGCCCCGCCCCGACGGCGCACCGGCCGCTGGATCGACCACTGGGACCCCGAGGACACCGCGTTCTGGGAGTCGACCGGCAAGCGCGTCGCCCGCCGCAACCTGGCGTGGTCGATCTTCGCCGAGCACCTCGGGTTCTCCGTCTGGCTGCTGTGGAGCGTCACCGCCACCTTCCTCGCCTCGGCCGGCTTCGCGTTCACGCCCCAGCAGCTGTTCTGGCTCGTCGCGGCACCGAACCTCGTCGGCTCGCTCATCCGGCTCCCCTACACGTTCGCCGTGCCCCGCTTCGGCGCACGCAACTGGACCGTGGTCAGCGCGGCGCTGCTCCTCGTGCCGACCGCGCTCTTCGCGTTCTTCGTGCAGCGACCGGACACCCCCTACTGGGTGTTCATCGTCATCGCGGCCACGGCGGGCGTCGGCGGCGGCAACTTCGCGTCGTCGATGGCGAGCATCAACTTCTTCTACCCGGCGAGCCGCAAGGGCACGGCGCTCGGCCTCAACGCCGCCGGCGGCAACCTGGGCGTCTCGCTCGTGCAGCTGTTCCTGCCGGTGATCGTCGGAGGCGCCGGGCTCTTCGGCCTGGTGGCGGCGAGCGGCTCGATCCACCTCGAGCGCGCCGCCTACGTGTGGGGCGGCCTGGCCCTGGTCGCTGCGGCGGGCGCCTTCTTCTTCATGAACAACCTCGCGGTCGCCTCGTCGCGGCCGCGCGAGCAGCTGCGCGTCGTCCGCTACCGGCACACCTGGATCATGGCGTTCCTCTACATCGGCACGTTCGGCTCGTTCATCGGCTTCTCCGCCGCCATGCCGCTGCTCATCAAGATCAACTTCTTCAACCAGCCCACGCCCGACGTGGTCGGCATCGGCATCAACGTCGCGTCCTTCGCGTTCCTCGGGGCGCTGGTCGGCTCGATCACGCGGCCCTTCGGCGGCTGGCTCGCCGACCGCTTCGGCGGTGCGCGCGTGACGGTCGCGTCGTTCGCCCTCATGACGATCGGCACGCTCGCCGTGCTGGTGACGCTGACCCGGCTGACGCCCGTCCCGAAGGTCGACCCGACGACCGTCGACCCCGCGACGTTCACCTACCCCGACGCCGTCCGCAGCGCCGTCGAGTCGAACGAGCAGGTCTTCTGGTTCTTCCTCGCCGCCTTCCTGTTCGTCTTCGCCGCGTCGGGCATGGGCAACGGCTCGACGTACCGCATGATCCCGATCATCTGGAAGGTGCGCGCCGAGGCGGCCGGCCCCGAGGGGTCGCCCGAGCGGGGCGCGGCGCTCGTCCAGGCCACCCGTGAGGCGTCGGCCGTGCTCGGCATCGTCGGTGCCATCGGCGCGATCGGCGGGTTCCTCATCCCCATGACGTTCGGCGCCCCGTGGATCGACGACCCGGTCGCCGCGGTGCGCAGCGCGTTCGCCGTGTTCGCCGGGTTCTACGTGGTGTGCCTGCTGGTCACCTGGGCGGTGTACCTGCGGCCCGGGTCGGCGATGTCCCGCGCCCGGGTCTGAGGTGCCCGTGCCCCACGACCAGGTCGCGCAGGGCCCGACGACCGACTCCCACTGCCCCTACTGCGCGCTGCAGTGCGCGCAGCGGCTCGGCGGCCACCCGGTGGCCGCCGAGCCGCGGGACTTCCCCACGAACCGCGGGGGGCTCTGCCAGAAGGGGTGGACGTCGGCCGACCTGCTGCGCGCCCCCGACCGGCTCACCCAGCCGCTGCGTCGCACCGCCGACGGGCTCGTCCCGACCACGTGGGACGACGCACTCGACGACATCGCGGCACGCGTGCGGGCGCTGCGAGCCGATCACGGACCCGACGCGGTGGCGGTGTTCGGCGGTGGCGGGCTCACCAACGAGAAGGCGTACCAGCTCGGCAAGTTCGCTCGGCTCGCGCTGCGCACCCGCCTCGTCGACTACAACGGGCGGTTCTGCATGGCGTCGGCCGCGGCGGCCGCCAACCGCAGCCTCGGCGTCGACCGGGGTCTGCCGTTCCCGCTCACCGACCTCGACGACGCCGACGCGGTGCTGCTGCTGGGCAGCAACCTGGCCGACACGATGCCGCCGTCGGTGCAGCACCTCGCAGGACCACGCGCGCGGGGCGGCCTCGTCGTCGTCGACCCTCGGCGCTCGGCCACGGCACGGCTCTGCGACGACGGCGCAGGCACGCACCTGCAGCCCCTGCCGGGCACCGACCTCGTCCTGCTGCTCGGCCTCCTGCACGTGGTGCTGGGCGAGGGGCTCGCCGACGTCACCTACCTGGACGAGCGCGTCGACGGCGTCGAGGACGTGCGCCGCTCGGTCGCGGCCTGGTGGCCCGAGCGGGTCGAGACGGTGACGGGCGTGCCGGCGGGCCAGCTGCGCAGCGTGGCGCACCGGCTCGCCGACGCGTCGCCGCACCGCGGCGGCCGGGGCGCGTACGTGCTCACCGGCCGTGGCGCCGAGCAGCACGTCGACGGCACCGACACGGTCAGCGCGGCGATCTCCCTCGCCCTCGCGCTCGGCCTGCCGGGCGCGCACCGCGGCGGGTACGGCGCGCTCACCGGCCAGGGCAACGGCCAAGGCGGACGCGAGCACGGGCAGAAAGCGGACCAGCTCCCGGGGTACCGCTCGATCGAGGACCCCGCCGACCGCGCGCACGTCGCCGCCGTGTGGGGCGTCGACCCTGAGCTCCTCCCCCGGTCCGGGGTCCCCGCGGTGCAGCTGCTCTCGTCGCTCGGCACCGAGAGCGGGCCCCGCGGTCTGTTCGTGCACGGCAGCAACGTCGTGGTCAGCGCGCCGCGCGCGGGCGGCGTGCGCGACCGGCTCGCGTCGCTCGACCTGCTGGTGGTCTGCGACGTCGTCCCGTCGGAGACCGCCCTGCTCGCCGACTACGTCCTCCCCGTCACGCAGTGGGCCGAGGAGGAGGGCACGATGACCAGCCTCGAGGGTCGGGTGCTGCGCCGCCGTCGCCACGTCGACCCGCCGGCGCACGTGCGCGACGAGCTGTGGATCTGGTCCGAGCTGGCCCGGCGCCTGGACGCCCCCGGCACGTGGTCCACCGACGCGTCGTTGGTCTTCGACGAGCTCGCGCGGGCGAGCGCGGGCGGACGTGCCGACTACGCAGGACTCAGCCACGCCCGGCTCGACACGGGCGAGGCGCTGCACTGGCCGTGCCCCGACCCGGACCACCCGGGCACCCCGCGGCTGTTCACCAACCGCTTCGCGACGCCGTCGGGCCGGGCCCGGATGGTGCCGGTGCGACCGGTCGGACCCGACGACGACGTCCACGCCGAGGCGCCACTGCACCTCGTGACCGGCCGGCTCCTCGCGCACTACCAGTCGGGGGCCCAGACCCGTCGCGTCCCGGCCCTCTGCGACGCCGCCGGCGGACCGCACGTCGAGCTGCACCCGAGCCTCGCCGCGCGGCTCGGCCTCGACGGGGCCGAGCTCGTGCGCGTCACGTCGGCCCGCGGCTCGATGGTCGCGCCCGCCCGCATCACCCGCGACGTGCGGCCCGACACCGTGTTCGTCCCGTTCCACTTCGCCGGGGACAGCCTGGTCAACGCGCTCACGAACGACGCGACCGACCCCGTGTCCGGCATGCCCGAGTTCAAGGTGTGCGCGGTCCGCGTCGAGCGGGTCGCCGACGACGCCGGGCCGTCCGCCGCCCGCGTGCTGCAGGAGGTCGAGTCGTGAGGATCGTCGTCGTGGGGGCCGGGATGGTCGGCCACCGGTTCGTCGAGGAGGCGCTGCGGCTCGACCCCGCGGCCGACGTGGTGCTGCTCGGCGAGGAGTCCTACGAGCCCTACAACCGCGTCCTGCTGTCGGAGCTGGTCGCCGGTCGCACCGACCTCGCGTCGCTCACGCTGCCCGAGGCGTCCGGCGCGCGGGTCCGGCGCGGCGTGCGGGCGGTCGAGCTCGACGTCGCCGCCCGTCGGGTCCTGCTCGACGACGGGTCGGACGAGCCGTGGGACCACCTCGTGCTGGCGCTGGGGGCGCGGGCGCGCGTGCTGCCGCTCGCCGGGCTGGACGCCGGCGGCGGCCGGCTCGTCGGTGGGGCGCACGTGCTGCGGACGGTCGACGACGCGCGCGGCGTCGTCGCGGGCGCGCTCAACGCGCGTCGGGCGTGCGTGGTCGGGGCGGGCGCGATCGGCGTCGAGGTCGCGTGCGGGCTGCGTCGGCGCGGCCTGGACGTGACCGTCCTCGCCTCCCGCGACGGCGTGCTCGACCGCGACCTCGACCCGCGCGTGTCGGCCGTAGCGACCCGCACCCTGCGCGACCTCGACGTCGCGGTCGTGCCGCAGGCCGGCGTGCGGGCGGTCGACGTCGCGCAGGGCCACGTCGACGCGGTGGTCCTCGGCGACGGGACCCGCGTGCCGACCGACCTCCTCGTGCTCGCGACCGGGTCGGTCCCGCGCACCGAGCTGGCCGTCGAGGCCGGTCTGACCGTGCGCCACGGGATCGTCGTCGACGCCGACCTGCGCACCAGCGACCCGAGCGTCAGCGCGATCGGCGACTGCGCCGAGACGCCGGACGGCGTGAGCGGCCTGGTCGCCCCGGGGTGGGCGCAGGCCGACGCGCTCGCCGCGCGACTCGTGCGCGACCGACCCGTCCCGGCGCTGCCGGTCCAGGGCGCGACCCTACGGCTCAAGGCCGTCGGGCTCGACGTGGTCACGGCGGGAACGCGCGCGTCGACGGCGCACGAGGACGACCGGGTGCTGGCCCTCGACGACGCGGGCGCCCGGCGCTACGTCGAGGTCGTCGTCCGGCAGGGCACGCTCGTCGGGATGACGTGCGTCGGCTCGCCGGAGCTGGCCGCGCGGCTCGCCGTGCAGCTCGACCGTCCGGGCATCGTCCCGCCCGACCCGCTCCAGCTCCTCGTCGGCGCACCCGAGGACCAGCCGGGCTCGCCCACGACCATGCCGTCGAGCACGACCGTGTGCCGCTGCAACGGGGTCACGAAGGCCGACGTCGTCGCCGCCTGGGACGGCGGCTGCTGCACGGTCGACGACGTGGTCGCGAGCACGCGCGCGACCACGGGATGCGGCGGCTGCCGCACCCTCGTGTGCGGCCTCGTCGACTGGCTACAGGAGGTCGACCCGGCCGTCCCGGCGACCTCACAGCAGGCGGCTGCGGTGCGTGAGCGAGGTGTTGCAGCCCGGTAACCGGCGGCGTCGGGACCCGACACACGGGCTGCCTAGCGTCGTCGACATGGAACGCAGCACCCTGGTCGTGGCCGGAGCCGGCATGGTCGCCCGTCGTCTCGTCGAAGCCCTCGTGGAGCGCGACGCGACCTCGCGGTGGGACGTGGAGGTCTACGGCGAGGAGGTGCACGCCCCGTACGACCGGGTGGCGCTGACCAGCTACTTCGACCTCTCCGGACCCGAGGAGCTGCTGCTCGGCGACGCGTCGTTGTGGGACACCCCCGGGGTCACGCTGCACACGGGCACGGCGGTCGAGTCGGTCGACGCGTCGGCGCGCACGGTCGTCGTCGGCGGGCAGGAGCGGCGCTACGACGCGCTCGTCCTGGCCACCGGCTCGTACGCGGCCGTGCCGCCGGTGGAGGGCGCCGACCTGCGCGGCTGCTTCGTCTACCGGACGGTCGACGACCTCGACGCCCTGCGCACCTGGGTGTCCGAGCGCGAGGCCGCGCTGGGCCGCCCCGTCCGCGGCGCGGTCGTCGGCGGCGGGCTCCTGGGCCTGGAGGCCGCCGGCGCCCTCACCGCGCTCGGCACCGAGACCACCGTGGTCGAGTTCGCCGACCGGCTCATGCCGGTCCAGGTCGACGCAGGCGGCGGCGAGGCGCTGCGCCGGCTGGTCGAGGGCCTCGGCGTGGCGGTCCGGACGTCGACCGCGACGTCGCGCGTGGTCGCCGACGACGCCGGCCGGGTGGAGCGGATGGAGTTCGCGTCCGGCGACCCGCTCGACGTCGACGTCGTCGTGTTCGCCACGGGTGTCCGTCCGCGCGACGAGCTCGCCCGCGGCGCCGGGCTGGCGGTGCACCCGCGCGGCGGGGTGCTCGCCGACGAGGGGTGCCGCACGAGCGACCCCGCCGTCTACGCCGTCGGCGAGGTCGCCTGCGTGTCCGACCGGGTCTGGGGGCTGGTCGGGCCGGGCTACACGATGGCGGAGGTGGTGGCCGACCGTCTGCTCGGCGGCGAGGCCACGTTCGCCGACGCCGACCTGTCGACGAAGCTCAAGCTGCTCGGGGTCGACGTCGCCAGCTTCGGCGACGCCTTCGGGACGACGCCCGACAGCCTCGAGGTCGTCTACGCCGACCCCGTGCAGGGCCTGTACAAGAAGCTCGTCCTCAGCGACGACGCCTCGACCCTCCTGGGCGGCGTGCTCGTCGGCGACGCGTCCGCGTACGGCAGCCTGCGTCCGCTCGTCGGCCACCCGCTCGGCGGCGACCCGTCCGCCTGGCTGCTGCCGGAGTCGGCGGAGGGCCCGACGACGGGCGCCCTGCCCGACGCGGCGACCGTCTGCTCGTGCAACAACGTCACCGCCGGCACGGTGCGCTGCGCCGTGACCGACCAGGGCTGCACCGACGTGGCCGGCGTGAAGGCGTGCACGAAGGCCGGCACGAGCTGCGGCTCGTGCGTGCCGATGGTCAAGCAGCTGCTCCACGCCCAGCTCGCCGAGGCGGGCATCGAGGTCGGGAACGACTTGTGCGAGCACTTCTCGCTGAGCCGCGCCCAGCTCTTCGACGTCGTGCGCGTCAGCGGCATCCGCACGTTCAGCGAGCTGCTCACGACCCACGGGCGCGGGCGCGGCTGCGACGTGTGCCGCCCGGTGGCCGCGTCGATCCTCGCGTCGCTGTACCAGGAGCACGTGCTCGACGGCGAGCGCGCGGCCCTGCAGGACACCAACGACCACGTCATGGCCAACATGCAGAAGGACGGCACGTACTCGGTCGTGCCGCGCATCCCCGGCGGCGAGGTGACGCCCGAGGGGCTCATCGTCATCGGCGAGGTCGCCAAGGACTTCGGGCTCTACACGAAGATCACCGGCGGCCAGCGCATCGACCTGTTCGGCGCGCGCATCGAGCAGCTGCCCGCCATCTGGTCGCGGCTCGTCGACGCCGGGTTCGAGTCGGGCCACGCGTACGGCAAGTCGCTGCGCACCGTGAAGTCGTGCGTCGGGTCGACGTGGTGCCGCTTCGGCGTGCAGGACTCGGTGGGCCTGGCCATCGCGCTCGAGCTGCGCTACCGCGGCCTGCGCTCGCCGCACAAGATCAAGCTCGGCGTCTCCGGCTGCGCCCGCGAGTGCGCCGAGGCGCGCGGCAAGGACGTCGGCGTCATCGCCACCGACCACGGTTGGAACATGTACGTCGGCGGCAACGGCGGGTTCACGCCGCGGCACGCCCAGCTGTTCGCCGAGGACCTGACGACCGAGCAGCTCGTCCGCGCGATCGACCGGTTCCTCATGTACTACGTGCGCACCGCCGACCGGCTGCAGCGCACGGCACCGTGGGTGGAGTCGGTCGAGGGCGGCATCGACGCGATCCGCGCCGTCGTGCTCGACGACTCGCTCGGCATCGCCGCCGACCTCGACGCCGCGATGGACGCGCACGTGGGCGGCTACCGCGACGAGTGGGCGGCCACCCTCGAGGACCCCGAGAAGCTGCGCAAGTTCGCGTCGTTCGTCAACGCCCCCGACGTCGCCGACCCCGACCTCGCCTACGTGCCCGAGCGTGGCCAGAAGCGCCCCGCCACGGCCGAGGAGCGTGGCGTCGTGATCGGTGGACCCACCCTGCCCGTCCGCACCGCCGGAGGACCCCTGTGACCACGTTCCTCGACGCGCCCCACGCGTCCCCGACGCTCGTGCCCGTGTGCCGGCTCGACGACCTGCACCCCGACCGCGGCGCCGCCGCGCTCGTCGACGGCCGGCAGGTGGCGCTGTTCCGGCTCGCCGACACCGGCGAGGTCCGCGCGGTGTCCCACCGCGACCCGTTCACCGGGGCGAACGTCATCGCGCGTGGCCTGGTGGGCTCGCGCGGCGACGTCGCGATCGTCGTCTCGCCGCTGCACAAGCAGGCCTTCGACCTGCGCACCGGACGCTGCCTCGACGACCCCGACGTGGCCCTCGACACCTACACCGTCGACGTCGTCGACGGTGTGGTGCACGTCGGCGTCCCGCAGACTGGGTGATCGTGAACGTCCTGCGTCCCGTCCTGTCCGGCACCACCGTGCTGGTGACCGCCCAACGGCGAGCCGACGAGCTGTCCGGCGCCCTGCAGCGGCGCGGCGCCGAGGTGACGACCGCGTCGGCGCTCGGCGTGGAATCCCACCTCGACGAGGCCGGTCTGCTGGCCGCGACCCGCGAGCTCGTCGCCGACCCTCCCGACGTGCTCGTGGTGACCACGGGCATCGGGTTCCGCGGCTGGTTGGACACCGCGGAGGCGTCGGGCCTCGGCCACGACCTCGTCGAGGCCCTCGCGCAGACCCGGATCGTGGCCCGCGGGCCCAAGGCGCGCGGTGCGCTCCAGGCGGCGGGTCTCGTGCCCGACTGGGTCGCGGAGTCCGAGACGTCGGCCGAGATCGTGCAGCTGCTCCTGACGGAGGGCGTCGACGGCCTGCACGTGGCGGTGCAGCACCACGGCGCGGGCGACGACGGCATCGAGAAGGCGCTGCAGGGGGGCGGGGCGGTCACGACGACCCTCGTCGTCTACCGCTGGGGCCCTCCGCCGGACCCCGAGGCCGTCGAGCGCTCGGTGGTCTCGGCGACCGCGGGCGGCTACGACGCGGTCGTGTTCACCTCGGCGCCCGGCGCATCGGCGTGGCTCGAGGTCGTCGAACGGCACGACGGTCTCGACGCGCTGCGCGCCCTGGTCGCGGCGGGCCGGCTGACCCTCGCCGCCGTCGGCCCGGTGACCGCCGAGCCGCTCGTCTCCCGCGGCTTCGAGCCCCTCGTGCCGGAGCGGTACCGCCTCGGGGCCCTCGTGCGGGAGCTGATCGTGCACCTCGGCGAGGACGCCGCCGCGATCGCGCTGCCCGACGGCCAGCTTCGGCTGCACGCCACCACGGCCACGCTCGACCACCAGCCGCTCCCGGTCTCCCCGAGCGGGCTCGCCGTGCTGCGGCTGCTCGCCGAGCGGCCCGGCACCGTGTGCAGCCGCGAGCAGCTGCTCGCCGTCCTGCCCGGGGAGTCGACCGACCCCCACACCGCCGAGATGGCCGTCGCGCGCCTGCGCGAGGCGATCGGCCGGTCCGCCGTCCTCACCGTCGTCAAGCGGGGCTACCGCCTCGCCGTGCAGGAGCACCCATGAACCCGCACCCCACCCGTCCCGCGCTCGTCGCGACCAGCCACGGCACGTCGAGCCCCGCAGGTCGGCGGGCGGTGCTCGGCCTCGTCGAGGCGGTGCGTCGCCGGCTGCCCGACGTCGACGTGCGTGACGCGTACGTCGACGTGCAGTCGCCGACGCCCGACGACGTGGTGGCCGGGCTCGCCGGTCCCGCCGTCGTGGTGCCGCTGCTGCTCGCCCCGGGGTTCCACGTGCGGGTCGACGTCGCCCGCGCCGCGTCGGCGCCCGGCTGCGTGGCCGCCCCGACCCTCGGTCCCGACGACCGGCTCGTGGGCGCCCTGGTGCGCCGGCTGCTCGAGGCCGGCACGCAGGACGCCGACGTCGTCGTCATGGCGTCGGCCGGCTCGAGCGACCCGGTCGCACAGGCCTGCTTCGAGCAGATGGCCCGCGACCTGAGCGTCGCCATCGGCCAGGTCGTGCCGCTCGGCTACGTCGGCGGCACCGGTCGTCCGCTCGACGACGTGGTCGCCGACGTCCGGGCGCAGAACGCCGACCGTCGGGTCGTGGTCTCGTCGCTGCTCATGGCCCCGGGGTTCTTCCACGACCGCGTGGCGCGCTGCGACGTCGACGTCGTGAGCCGTCCCCTGCTCGACGCCGACCCGGCCGACCCCCGGCTCGTCGACCTCGTGGTCGACCGCTACGCCACCGCGTCGGCGGCTCAGGGAGCGCTGACCGGCACGGGGTGACCGGCGCGCATCTCCGCGACGAGCGAGGCGACGACGGCGTCGAGACGTCCGTCGTGGGCCTCGGCGACCCGACGCTGACGTCGGTACGACGGCCCGGTGCGCACGATGTCGGCGACGCCGGCGAGCTCTTCGCTGCACCCGAGCCGCTCGGCGACCGGCTCCAGGGTGAGGAGGAGGCGGGAGAGGTCGGCGGTCACGAGGTCCTCGCGCGCGTGCTGGTCAAGGATCAGCCAGGAGTCCATGCCGTAGCGCGCCGAGCGCCACTTGTTCTCCTGCGCGAACCACGGCGGCAGGTCGGGCAGGTCGCGACCTGCGTCGAGCTCGCTCGAGAAGTGCTCCACGAGGCAGTGGGTGAGCGCCGAGATGCTCAGCAGCTCGCTCATGGTCGGGATGCCGTCGCACACCCGCACCTCCAGCGTGCCGAACTTCGGCGACGGGCGCAGGTCCCAGCGGATCTCGTCGAACACGTCGATGACGCCCGTGGTGGTGAGGTCGTCGACGTACTGCTCGAGCTCGGACCACTCCTGGAAGTGGAACGGCAGACCCGCCGTCGGCAGCTGCTGGAACATCAGCGCGCGGTTCGACGCGTAGCCCGTGGCCTCACCGCCCCAGAACGGCGACGACGCGCTCAGCACCTGCAGGTGGCCGTAGTAGGCGAGCATCGCGTTGCTGATGGGCAGCACCTTCGCGCGGTCCTCGATGCCGACGTGCACGTGCACGCCGTAGATGAGCATCTGCCGGCCCCACCACTGCGTGCGGTCGATGAGCGTCGCGTACCGCTCCTTGTCGGTGACCTTCTGGTTGTCCCACCGCGCGAACGGGTGGGTGCCGGCGCTCATCAGCTCGACGCGCAGCGGGTCGGTGACCGTGCGGATCTCGTCGATGGCCTCCTGCAGGTCGGCGCCTGCCTCCGCGACCGTGCGCCGCACGCGCGAGACCACCTCGACGGTGTTGAGCAGCAGCTCCTGCCGGATCAGGGGGTGCTCGCCCCCGCCGGCGGGGGCGACGGCGTCGAGCACGGTCTGGGCGACCTGGCGCAGGTCGCCCGAGTCGGCGTCGACGAGGGCGAGCTCCCACTCGATCCCGACGGACGAGCGCTCGGAGCGCGCGAAGGGAAGGTCCACGGCGTCCATCCTGCCGCAGGTCCGGGCCCGAGGTCGTATCGTCCCACCATGAGCGACGGCAGGCGCGACTCGAGCGGCACGTGGCAGCGCGACCACCCGTGGGCCGCGGTCTACGACCGGATCAGCGGCGACCCGCACCTCGGGGCGCTGCTGTGGCGGGTCGGCATGGGCTCGAGCGTCGAGGAGCTGCACCGTCGGGCGCGTCGCGAGCTCGCCGCCGTGCCCGCGGGCGGCACGGTGCTGGACCTGCCCTGCGGGGGCGGGGTCGTGCTGCGCGACCTGCCGGTGGACCACGCCCTGCACTACGTGGCTGCCGACATCTCGCCCGCCATGCTCGAGCGCACGCGGGGCGAGGCCGAGCGGCTCGGCGTCGCGGCCGACGTCGAGACCCGCGTGGCCGACGTGGAGCAGCTCGCCGACGCCGACGAGACCTACGACCTCGTGCTCACGTTCACGAGCCTGCACTGCTTCCCCGACCCCGAGGCCGCGGTGCACGAGCTGGCGCGGGTGCTGCGGTCCGGTGGACGACTCGTCGGGAGCGCCTTCTGCGTCGACGCCGGCCTGCTGTACCTCCCGGGGCATCGGATCGGGCGGGCCCTCGGCGTGCTCGGTCCTCCCGTGCGGAGCACCGAGGTGCGCTCCTGGCTCGTCGCGGCCGGCCTCGTCGACGTGCGGCTCGACCGCGCCGGCGCACTCACGTACTTCGAGGGCACCCGCGCCTGAGCACCCGAGGGGATTCGGCGCGTCACGCCCGACCGTCGGTGCATAGAGTGGGCGCCATGCCCGGAACGAACCTGACCCGTGAAGAAGCCACCGAGCGCGCCAGCATCGTCTCGACCGACCACTACGTCGTCGAGCTCGACCTGACCCAGGGCACGGAGAGGTTCGGGTCGGTCACCACCGTGCGGTTCGGCGCCGTGCCCGGCTCCTCCACGTTCGCCGACCTCGTCGGCGGCGAGATCGCGTCGATCACCCTCAACGGCACCTCGCTCGACCCCGCCACCTACGCCGACAGCCGCATCCCGCTGCCCGACCTGCAGGCCGAGAACGAGCTGCGCGTCGAGGCCACCTGCGCCTACTCCCACTCCGGCGAGGGGCTGCACCGCTTCGTCGACCCCGCCGACGAGCGCGTCTACCTGTACACCCAGTTCGAGGTGCCCGACGCACGCCGTGTGTTCACCACCTTCGAGCAGCCCGACCTCAAGGCCACCTTCGACTTCCGCGTGACCGCGCCGAGCCACTGGGCCGTCGTGTCCAACGCCCCGGTCGCGGAGACGGTCGAGGGCGACGGCGGCGTCAGCACGCGCGTCTTCGAGACCACGAAGACCATGTCCACCTACATCACCGCCCTCGTGGCCGGGGAGTACCACGGCGTCACCGACGTCTACTCCGGCGAGTACGGCGACATCCCGCTGGGCGTCTGGTGCCGTCAGTCGCTCGTCGAGCACCTCGACGCCGACGACATCCTCCTCGTCACCAAGCAGGGCTTCGCGTTCTTCGAGAACGCGTTCCAGATGGCGTACCCCTTCGTGAAGTACGACCAGCTGTTCGTGCCGGAGTACAACATGGGCGCGATGGAGAACGCCGGCTGCGTGACCTTCCGCGACGAGATGATCTTCCGCAGCCGCCAGACGGTGGCCGCCTACGAGCAGCGCGCGAACACGATCCTGCACGAGATGGCGCACATGTGGTTCGGCGACCTCGTGACCATGAAGTGGTGGGACGACCTGTGGCTGAACGAGTCGTTCGCGGAGTTCGCGGCACACCACTCCTCGGTCGAGGCCACGCGCTTCACCGACGCGTGGACGGGCTTCACGAACAACCGCAAGAACTGGGCCTACCGCCAGGACCAGCTGCCCTCCACGCACCCCATCGCGGCCGACAACTACGACCTGCACGCCGTCGAGGCGAACTTCGACGGCATCACCTACGCCAAGGGCGCGTCGAGCCTCAAGCAGCTCGTCGCCTGGGTGGGTGTCGAGGACTTCTTCGCCGGGCTGCGGGCCTACTTCACCAAGCACGCGTACGGCAACACCACGCTGCAGGACCTCCTGACCGAGCTGGAGGCGGCCTCGGGCCGGGAGCTGGCGTCGTGGGCCGAGGAGTGGCTGCAGACGTCGGGCGTCAACACGCTCCGCGCCGACGCCGAGGTCGGCGACGACGGCACGTTCACGTCCTTCGCCGTCGAGCAGACCGCGATCGAGGCGTACCCGACGCTGCGTCGCCACCGCATCGCGATCGGCCTCTACGACGTCGTCGACGGTCGCCTCGTGCGCACCGAGCGGGTCGAGACCGACGTCCGCGGCGAGCGCACCGAGGTCCCCGAGCTGGCCGGTCTGCGGCGCCCGGCGCTCGTGCTGCTCAACGACGACGACCTCACCTACGCCAAGATCCGGCTCGACGAGCAGTCGTTCGCGTCGCTCGTCGAGCACGACATGGCGTTCGAGGAGTCGCTGCCGCGTGCCCTCTGCTGGGGGTCGGCCTGGGACATGACGCGTGACGCCGAGCTGTCGTCGACGGACTTCGTGTCGCTGGTGCTCGCGGGCATCGGCTCCGAGAGCGACCTGACGGCCGTCTCGTCGCTGCTGCGCCAGGGCCAGTCCGCGGTGAACCTGTACACGTCCGACGAGAAGCGTCCCGAGCTCGCCGAGCGCTGGGAGGCCGGGGTCCGGGCCCTCGCCGAGGCCGCCGAGCCCGGCAGCGACCACCAGCTGGCGTTCGTGCGCGGCTACGCGTCGGCGGCCACGTCGCCCGAGCCGCTGCGTGGCCTGCTCGAGGACGGCCTGCCGGGTCTCGACGTCGACACCGACCTGCGGTGGACGCTCGTGACCGCGCTGGCGCGTCTCGGTGCGGCCGACGAGGCCGAGATCGCGGCCGAGCTCGAGCGCGACCAGACCATCTCCGGCCGCGAGCGGGCCGCCGCGGCCCGCGCCGTGCGCCCCTCGTCGGAGGCCAAGGAGGCCGCGTGGCAGGCGGCGGTCGTCGACACGTCGACGCCCAACGAGACCCGCCGCCAGACCGCCTCGGCGTTCCAGGTGTCGGGCCAGGCCGACGTGCTCGAGCCGTTCGTCCAGCGCTACCTCGAGATGGCCGACACGGTGATCGAGGACAAGGGCGTCTGGATCGGCCAGGTCGCGCTCGTCTACCTCTTCCCGCTGGCCAACCCGACCCAGGCCACCCTCGACGCGGTCGACGCCTGGCTCGGCTCCACCGACGCCCCGGCCGCCGCCAAGCGCTACGTGTCCGAGGGGCGCGACGACCTCGCCCGCGCCCTCCGCGCCCGCGCCGCCAGCTGAGCTCCTTGAGGGTGGAGATTCCCAGGTCGACCTGGGAATCTCCACCGAGCACGGGAATCTCAGGGAAGCACGGGTACCTTTCCGTGCCTGGCTGAGATTCCCGTGCCTGGCCAGAGATTCTCGCGCCTAGCGAAGATTCCCAGGTCCACCTGGGAATCTCCCGCCCCACGACGCACCTCGGCCGGCCCGCCGAGGACGAGCCGGCCGAGGTGAGGGTCGGTCAGTGGTGGTGCGCAGCCTCGTTGCCGGGCGCGACCTCGAGGTCGGTGGACGGCGGCGGGGGCACGTAGTTGTTGCGCGCCGTGAGCAGGCCGAAGAGGGCGACGACGACGAAGAGACCCACGGTGCCGCCGCCGACGAGGAGGATCCACTCGAGCGTGCTGCGCTCCGGCGGGGCGGGCCAGGCCTCGGAGGCGGGCGAGTCGGCCCAGGCCGTGGCAGAGGTCGTGCCGAGCACCACGAGCGTGGAGACGACGACGGCGAGGATGCGCGCGGGAGCCTTCATGGGGCCATCGTATCGTCCCTGGCCCCGCCCGTAGGCTGGTGACCATGCTGAGCCTCGACGTGAACCTGCCGTCGGCCTGGACCGGCGACCGGCTGATGGAGAGCGGGACCCAGATCCTCGTGATCCTCCTCGTGGCGATGGTGGTCCGCTGGGTCACCCGCCGCGCGATCCGTCGGGTCGTCAAGCGAGCCGGCGAGGGGCAGGTGCCGGACGCGCTCGCCAACAGCCGCGCCGGGGCCCTCCTGTCGGACCTGCGCCCCGGCTCCGGCGAGCGGCGCAAGCAGCGTGCCCAGGCCATGGGCGACCTGCTGAGCTCGATCGTCGGCCTCGTCATCGCCGGCGTCGCGTTCGTGATGGTGCTCGGCGTCGTCGGCGTGCCGATCGCGCCGCTGCTCACCAGCGCCGGCATCCTCGGCGTCGCACTCGGCTTCGGCGCCCAGACCCTCGTCAAGGACTACCTCGCGGGCGTCTCGATGATCCTCGAGGACCAGTACGGCGTCGGCGACTCCGTCGACCTGGGCGAGGCGAGCGGCACGGTCGAGGCCGTCGGCCTGCGCGTCACCCGCCTGCGCGACGTCAACGGCACCGTCTGGTACGTCCGCAACGGCGAGATCCTCCGGGTCGGCAACCAGAGCCAGAACTGGGCGCGCACCGTCCTCGACGTCACCGTCGACTACGACTCCGACCTCGACGAGGTGCAGTCGATCCTCGCCGAGGAGGCCGAGTCGATGTACCGTGAGGACCGCTTCGCCGGCGTCATCATCGAGGAGCCCGAGGTGTGGGGTGTGGAGCGTTTCGACAAGGACGGCGTCGTCGTGCGCGTCGTCCTGAAGACCGCCCCGCTGCAGCAATGGCTCGTGGCCCGCACGCTGCGCCAGCGCGTCAAGCGTCGCTTCGACAAGGCCGGCATCCGCATCCCGTCGAGCGCCATCCCGTTCGAGAGGCCCGCGCCGTGAGCACCACGTTCTACGAGGAGATCGGCGGCCGCGCGACCATCGAGCGGATCGTCGCCGTCTTCTACGCCGGGGTGGCCACCGACGCCCTGCTGCGCCCCATGTACCCGGAGGAGGACCTCGCGCCGGCGGCCGAGCGGTTCACCCTGTTCCTCGAGCAGTACTGGGGAGGCCCGACGACGTACAGCGAGACGCGCGGCCACCCGCGCCTGCGCATGCGCCACGCGCCGTTCGCCGTCACGATGGCCGCCCGCGACCGCTGGCTGCACCACTTCCGCGCCGGCCTCGACGCGGTCGACCTCACGCCCGAGCAGGACGCGCAGTTCTGGGCCTACGTGCAGCACGCGGCGACGTTCATGGTGAACACCGCCGACGACGCGCCCGTCAGCTGAGCTGCGCCTCCAGCACGGCCCGCTCCTCGGCGCCGAGCACGCGCGACGTCTGGGTCTCGAGGTCGAAGCCGACGAGCACCGCGTCGGCACGACCCTGGCGCCCGTCGTCGAAGAGCGTGGTGACGGTGAACGACGAGCGTCCGACGCGCGTGACGACGCTGCGTGCCCGCGTGGTGACGGCACCCCAGGTGAAGGGGCCGCCGCGCTGCACGTCGACCCTCGCGACCACGTACCGACCGCTCCCCGCGGTGCCGGCCACGCGGACGACCGAGACGATGCGCGCCTCCTGGGCGAACTCGAAGAGCGCCTCGACCGTCGCGTCGCCGTCGGGGCCCAGGTCGCTCTGCCGCACGCGCAGGTCGTAGGTCTCCCCCGAGGCACCGAGGCCGAGGTCGGGCAGCGGCTCGTCGTGCCAGGTCGCCCGGGCGAACGGGGTCGTCGCCGTGGCCGGCGCGATCTCCTGCACCAGGCGCTCGCCGTCGTCGGTCGACGTCACGCGCACGGGGGTGCTGCTCAGCAGCAGGGGCCGCAGGTACTCCACCGACACGGTGCGCGCCCGCCGGTCCTGCAGGTCGCCGTCGGCCACGTGCACCGCCCGCGCCTCGGCGGCGTAGTCGACGTAGGTGACGTTGTTGACGTGGCCCAGCTGGTCGAGGTCGGCCCAGCGCATCGGCAGGTCGTGGACGAGGGGCGTGGTCGGCTCGGTCACCCGAGCATGCTCTCAGACGGGAGCCGGCCCCTCGTCCGCGGTGGCGATGACGACGAGGGGGTCGCCCTCCTGGACGATCTGCCCCTCGGTGACGAGCACCTCCGCCACGGTGCCAGTGGCCGGCGCGTGCACGGGCAGCTCCATCTTCATCGACTCGAGCACGGCGAGGACGTCGCCCTGGCGCACCTGCGCGCCGATCTCGGTGACGAGCTTCCAGACGTTGGAGACGATGTCGGCGCTCGCCGTCGCGGTGGTCGTGGCGCTCATGCGCGGCCCCCCTCGACGCGCGGGGCGAGGACGCCGAGCGCCTGCACCATGCGGTCGCGCGTCTCCTCCGGGACGATCACGTCGTCGAGGATGCCCGCCTCGGCGGCGAGGTAGGGCCGGGCGACGTTCTCGCGGTACTCGGCGGCGAGCTCGTCGCGCAGGGCGTCGGGGTCCTCGGCGTCCTTCAGCGCGCGGCGGTGCAGCAGCGCGACGGCGCCACCCGGGCCCATGACGGCGATCTCCGAGCCCGACCACGCCCAGGTGAAGTCGGCGCCCAGGGAGCGCGAGCCCATGGCGATGTACGCGCCGCCGTACGCCTTGCGGACCACGACGGTGAGCACGGGCGACTGCGCCTCGACGTACGCGCGCAGCATGGTCGCGCCCTGCGTGATGACGCCGCGCCCCTCCTCGACCGTGCCGGGCAGGAAGCCGGGCACGTCGACGAAGGTCAGCACGGGCAGTCCGTAGCGGGCGCAGAAGTCGACGAACCGCGAGGCCTTCACCGATGCCTTGGCGTCGAGGATGCCGCCACGCGCCTTCGGCTGGTTGGCGACGATGCCCACCGGACGGCCGTCGAGGTGGGCGAGCACCGTCAGCACGCTCGGGGCATGGCCGGGGCTGAGCTCGAGGCGGGGGCGGTCGTCGAGGACACCGTCGAGCACCTCGTGCATGTCGAAGACGATGCTCGACTTGTCGGGCACGACGTGCGGCAACCGGGCGACCGCCTCGGCCCGGGCGGGCACGGGGTCGACGAGCGCCGGCGCGCCGCCGACGTGCGAGGGCAGGAAGGAGAGGATGCCGCGGGCGGCGTCGAGCGCGGCCTGCTCGTCGTCGACCTCGAGGTGGGCGACGCCGCTCGTGCGGGTGTGCATGCCCGAGCCGCCGATCTCGTCGGCGGTCGCGTCCTCACCGGTGGCCGCGCGGACGATCTCGGGGCCGGTGAGGAACATCTGTCCCTGCTCCTTGACCATGATCGTCCAGTCGGTCAGCGCCGGCGAGTACGCGGCGGCACCTGCGCAGGGGCCGAGGATGAGCGAGATCTGCGGGATCTTCCGGCTGGCCTCCACGTTGTTCGCGAAGATGCCGCCGCACCCGTGGAGGGCGTGGATGCCGTCGTGGATCCGCGCTCCCCCGGAGTCGTTGATGTAGACGATCGGGTGGCCGCGGTCGATGGCGATGCGCTGCGCCCGCTGGACGGTCTCGGCGAACACGGCGCCGATCGCGCCCGAGGCGACGGCGGCGTCGTGGCTGGCCACGACCACCGGACGTCCGCCGACGAGGCCCCAGCCGATGACGACGCCGCTGCCGCTGGAGGGACCCGCCGTGCGCAACGGCGAGATCTCGACGAACGTGCCCTCGTCGACGAGGAGGTGCGCCCGCTCGCGGGCGGTGTGCTGACGGCGACCGCGAGGCTCGACGCGCGCCGTGCGGTCCGCCCGTCGCTGCGCGAGGACGTCGCGGTGGTGGGGCCGGCCTGCCTGCGCCGCCGCACCCGCCGCGGGGTCGACCGCGACGTCGGGGGCGGGCACGTCGAGCTGCGTCATGCGATCTCCTGAAACATGAGGGTTTCCTCAACCTTACCCCAAAACCGAGGGATTCCTCATCTTCTGTGACTCACCTCGCGCGTCGCCGCCGCGCCGCGCCTGGCGACGACCGAGGGCCGGGTCGGGCCCTGGTCGCGGCGAGCGCCGTGCGCTACCGTGAGCCCAGACCTAAGCAAGCGCTTACCTCAGGAGAACTGCATGAGCGAGAACCGCCGCACCGCCCTCGTCACCGGCGCCGCCCAAGGCATCGGTGCCGCCGTGGCCCAGCGCCTGGCCGCCGACGGCCTGGCCGTCGCCGTCGTCGACCTCGACGAGAACGCCTGCTCCGACACCGTCGAGGCCATCACCGCGGCCGGTGGCGCGGCCCTCGCGGTCGGCGCCGACGTCTCCGACCCCGCCGCCGTCGACGCCGCCGTCGAGCGGATCACCGCCGAGCTCGGCGGCCCGACCGTCGTCGTCAACAATGCCGGCATCATCCGCGACAACCTGCTGTTCAAGATGACCGTCGAGGACTGGGACGCCGTCATGGCCGTCCACCTGCGCGGCTCCTTCAACACCGTCAAGGCCACCCAGAAGCACATGGTCGAGGCGAAGTTCGGCCGCATCGTCAACCTCTCGAGCACCTCCGCGCTCGGCAACCGCGGCCAGGCGAACTACTCCGCCGCCAAGGCCGGTCTGCAGGGCTACACCAAGACCCTCGCCATCGAGCTCGGCAAGTTCGGCGTGACGGCCAACGCGATCGCCCCGGGCTTCATCCAGACCCACATGACGGCCGCGACCGCGGAGCGCATCGGCGTCCCGTTCGACGACTTCATCAAGTTCAGCGCCGAGCAGATCCCCGTCCAGCGCGTCGGCCAGCCCGAGGACATCGCGCACACCGCGTCGTTCCTCGTGAGCGAGGGCGCCGGCTTCGTGTCGGGCCAGGTCATCTACGTCGCCGGCGGACCGAAGGACTGAATCGACCGTGAGCACGCCCGAGGGACTCGACCTCGACGCCTTCGCGCGCTGGCTCGACGAGCAGGCTCCCGGCCTGCTCGTCGGCCCGCTCGAGGCGTCGCTCATCACCGGCGGCAAGTCGAACCTGACGTACGCCGTCACCGACGGACGTCGCGACGTCATCGTCCGCCGGCCGCCCCTCGGGCACGTGCTCGCCACCGCCCACGACATGGGCCGCGAGCACCGCGTCATCGCGGCGCTCGCCGACACCGCGGTCCCCGTGCCGACCACCTACGGGCTCTGCCAGGACGACACCGTCGTCGGGGCGCCGTTCTACGTGATGGAGCGCGTCGTCGGCACGCCGTTCGCGCGGGCGTCGGACCTCGCCGCCCTCGGCGAGCAGCGGGTGCGGACCATCACCGGGCGCATGGTCGACGTGCTCGCCGACCTGCACGCCGTCGACCCCGACGACGTCGGCCTCGGCGACTTCGGCCGGCCCGACGGGTACCTCGAGCGTCAGGTGCGGCGCTGGAAGAAGCAGCTCGACGCGTCGCGCAGCCGCGACCTCCCGGGCATGGACGAGCTGATCGCGCGCCTCGACGCGTCGATCCCGGCGGCCGGTGAGGGCACGATCGTGCACGGCGACTACCGCCTCGACAACCTCCTCGTCGACGCGAGCCCCGACGGCGGTGACCAGGTGACCGCGGTGCTCGACTGGGAGATGAGCACGCTCGGCGACCCGCTCACCGACGTCGCCGTGCTGCTCGCCTACCAGCAGCTGGCCGAGGAGGCGGGCGCAGGCGCCGGGGCCGGGCTGGTCACCGACGCCGCGCAGGCACCCGGGTACCTCTCGCGCGATGAGGTGCTGGCGCGCTACGCACAGCAGTCCGGACGCGACGTCTCCGACATCGACTTCCACCTGGCGCTCGCCTTCTTCAAGCTCGCCGTGATCCTCGAGGGCATCCACTTCCGGCACAGCCACGGCCAGACCCTGGGCGCCGGCTTCGACGGCATCGGCGACCTCATCGAGCCGCTCATCCAGGCCGGCCTGCGGGCCTGAGGCGCCGCTCCCCCACGTCGTCGCCCCGTCGCCCCGTCGTCGTCGCGGCGGAGCGCGTGGTGACCCGCGAGTAGGTCACGGCCGGGAACGCACTCCTCGTCGTCGCGCGTCCCCTAGGGTGGGCCGCGTGACCGCCGAGATCCTCGAGCCCCGACGTCGCCCCACGCAGGAGCGCAGTCGGGCCAAGTTCGAGCTGCTGCTGCGCACGGCGCGCGACCTGCTGCTCGACGTCGGGTTCGAGTCGTTCACGTGCGAGGAGGTCTCGCAGCGCGCGGGGCTGCCGACGGGCACGCTCTACCAGTACTTCGCGAACAAGTACGTGATCGTCTGCGAGCTCGACCGCCAGGACGCCGTCGCCGTGCACGAGGAGCTCACCCGCTTCTCGGAGATGATCCCGTCGCTGGACTGGCTGCGCTTCCTCGACCGGATGATCGACCACATGGCGGGCCTGTGGTCCGACGACCCGTCGCGGCGCGCCGTGTGGCTGGCCGTGCAGTCGACCCCCGCGACCCGCGCGACCGCCGCCGTGACCGAGCGCGAGCTGGCCGCCGCCGTCGCCCGCTTCCTCGCCCCCCTCACCCCGGGCACCCCGCGCGAACGTCGCCAGATCATGGCCGAGGTGCTCGTGCACGTGACCTACTCGATGCTGAACTTCTCCGTCCGCGACGGCCAGAGCCACGCCGAGGCCGTCATCGAGCTCAAGCGCCTCCTCGCCTCCTACCTCCTCGCCTCCGAGCCCGACCCCCGCTGACCCCTCCCCGCACGTGCGCGTTTACGTGGGGCCCCACGTAAACGCGCACGTGAGGCGCATTCTTGCGTGGGGCGGAGCCGGTTTACGTGGGGGTGTTGGTCCACAAAGACGCCGCGCACCCACCGGAGACGATCAGCTCGTCCACAGGGCGTCGGCGTGGCCTCCTCCTCCAGCTGGAGAAGGTCTTGGTTGGGAGGATGACTCACGACGAGCTCGCCGCACTCGCCCATCATCACGGCGGCTACCTGCTGACGCGTCATCTGCTCGAGCTGGGACTCAGCCAACGGCGCATCTGCTCGCTGACCCGCGAGGGTGTGCTCGCACGGCCGCGCCACGGTACGTACGTGCCACGGGGCTTGTGGGAGCATGCCGACGCCGTACAGAAGCACGCGATCCTCACCCGCTCGGTGCTCGAGCGCGCTGACGACGGTGCCGTTGCGACCCACCAGTCCGCAGCGGCATTGCTCGGTCTCGACCTCTGGGGCACCGACCTCTCACTCATCCACCTCGCCCGCACCGACGGGAGGTCAGGGCGTCACATAGCGGGGGTCGTCTGGCACGAACCGGACCTCCGCGCGGACGACGTCACCATCGCCGCCGGCGTGCCCACCGTCCTCCCATCGATCGCAGCGCTGCAGATCGCTGCGTTCACCGGCGTGGAGCAGGGCGTCGTCGCGCTGAGCTCGGCGCTTCGATCTCGCGGGACGACCGAGGCCGAGCTCGGCGAGCAGGTCGCACGCTTCCGGTCATGGGCAGGGGCAGAGACGGTGCGCCAGACCGTCCAGCTCGCCGACGGACGCCTGGAGAGCGCGGGAGAGGCTCGCTCGTTCGTGATGTTCTGGCGCCATGGGACAGACCTGCCCGACCTCCAGGTCATCATCGTCGATGGTCACGGCCGAAGGGTCGGACGCGTCGACTTCGAGTGGACCGCAGATCGCCACGTCGGCGAGTTCGACGGACTCATCAAGTACGGACGCCTGAACCCGCACCTGCAGGACCCCGGCCTGGGGATCGTCGAGGAGAAGCTCCGTGAGGACGAGGTTCGTGACACGTGGCGCGGGGTCTCCCGGTGGGGCTGGGTGGATCTGCACTGGTCGAACCAGGCGTCCACCGTCGCCCGCATCGAGGCCGCGCGCGCTCGCTCCCGGCGTCTGTACCTTCCGGTCGCCTGACTCCCCCAAGCAAACCGGCTCCGCCCCACGCAAACATGCGCCAGTTCTGCGCGTTTACGTTGGGCCCCACGTAAACGCGCACCGCAGGGAGGGGGAGGGGGCTAGTGGGTGAGGAGGACGTAGGCGAGGGCGTGGTCCGCGTCGTGGGCGAGGCTGAGGTGGGTCTCGACGTCGGGGAGGTGGGTGGCGACGGCGCCGAGGAGGCGCAGGCGGGGGCGGCCCCACGCGTCGCACACCACCTCCACCTGGCGCAGCGCCTCGTCACCCATCACCGGCGGCTCACCGAAGAGCGACGCCGACCACGCCTTCACCAGCGCCTCCTTCGCCGCCCAGCGCACGGCCAGGTGGCGCCCCGAGCCGCCGCCGTGACCGGCCGCCCGGTCGGCGACGTCGCGCCGCTCCCCCGGCGTGAACACGCCCGCGAACCGCGACCCCGCCAGCTCCAGCTGCTGCTCGAACGACGGCACGTGCACCAGGTCGACCCCGACGCCCAGCACGACAGCACCGGACACGACGATCTCGGGCACGGCGACCCCGGGCGCGACGGCCTCCGCTGCCCCCAGGCCGGCCCGCTCGACCCGGCCCGCCCCAGCGGCCGCGGCGCCGGACGGGTCCGACGTCACGAGCACGACGGCCCGACGTAGACGCCGTCGTCGCCGAGACGCGCCTGCGGGTCGAGCAGCACCGACGCCTCGCGACCGCGGACGCCGTCCGTGCCGAGCCGACGTCCCGACGGACGCTCGTACGCCGACGCCGCACCGACCATCACCCGCGCGAGGCGCATCCGACCAGCGACGGCACGCTCGCGCGCCCGCGCCCGGTACGTCTCGCGCTCGCCCTCGGGGAGCGTCTGCACGAACGCCTCCGGGTGGGCCAGCGCGATGAGACCAGCCACGTGGCCGAACCCGAGGCTGGTCACCAGGCCCGCCTTGAGCGGCGCTCCGGCGAGCGGCTCGCGCAGCCACACCAGGTGCTCGTGCTCGGCCAGCACGTCGTCGACGCAGTCGAGGCTGCGGTTCGGCGGCAGGACGCCGCTCGCGAGCACCTGGGTGAGACCGATCAGCTGGAATGCGGCAGCACCGCCCTTCGCGTGACCGGTCAGCGTCTTCTGCGACACGACGAACAGCGGGTTGCCGGCGCTGCGCCCGATCGCCGCCGCGAGCCGCTCGTGCAGCTCGGACTCGTTCGGGTCGTTCGCGGCCGTCGACGTGTCGTGCTTGCTCACGACGCCGACGTCGTCGGCGTCGAGGCCGAGCGTGCGCAGCGACCGCGCCAGCTGCGACTCGCGGCCCCCGATGCCGGCCGCCAGGGCCCCGATGCCGGGCGCCGGGATCGACGTGTGCACGCCGTCGGCGAAGGAGCCGGCGTACGCGACCACGGCGTGCACCGGCAGGCCCATCCGCGCCGCCACGTCGCCGCGGGCCAGCAGCAGCGTGCCGCCGCCCTGCGACTCGACGAACCCGCCGCGACGTCGGTCGTTGGCGCGACTGACGCGACGCGGGTCGATGCCCTGGGCGAGCATCGCGCCGGAGTCGGCCGTGGCCGACATGTCGGCGAAGCCGATGATGCCCTCCGTGCTCAGGTCGTCGAAGCCACCGGCCACGACGAACTCCGCCTTGCCGACCTTGATCTTGTCGACGCCCTCCTCGACCGACACGGCCGTGGTGGCGCACGCGGCAACGGGGTGGATCATCGCGCCGTAGCTGCCGACGTACGACTGCACGACGTGCGCGGCGATGACGTTGGGCAGCGCCTCCTGGAGGATGTCGTTCGGGTTGCTCTCACCGAGCAGCGTGTTGATGTACAGCGCGTGCATGGAGGCCATGCCGCCCATGCCGGTGCCCTGCGTGTTCGCGACGAAGGCCGGGTGCACCCAGCGCATCAGCTCGGCGGGCGTGAACCCGCTCGACAGGAACGCGTCGACGGTGCACACGAGGTTCCAGATCGCCACGCGGTCGATGCTCTCCAGCATCTCGGCCGGCACGCCCCAGACCGCCGGGTCGAACCCGGTCGGGATCTGCCCCCCGATGGTGCGGGTGAGCTCCATGCGGCGCGGCACGCGGATCTCGGTGCCGGCCTTGCGGGTGACGGACCACTCGCCGTCGTCGGACGACGTGATCGTCGTGCGCTCGGGGTCGGCGGCGTGCATGGCGCGCGCCTCCGCCTCGCTGCCGACGGCGAACGTCAGGTCCTGCTCGAGGAACACCGACGTCAGCAGCGGTGCGCTGTTGTCGACCATCGAGCCGTCGTCGCCGTACGTGCGGATGCCGCAACGCTCGACGACGGCGTCGTGGTAGCGCTCGTGCACGTCGGCCTCGTCGACCGCCTCGTTCGTCTCGACGTCGTACCAGCCCTGGTTCGCGTCGTCCCAGGCCAGGAGCCCGGTGCTCCACGCCAGCTCGAGCACGCCGGCGGCGGACAGCTCGTCGTGCACCTCCATCTCGAAGCGCGTGCGGGCCGAGCCGTAGGGGCCGAGCTCGCCGGAGCCGACGACCACCACCAGGTCCTCGGGACGCGCCGACACCTCGCCCCACGCGGGGGTGGCAGCGTCGGGCAGCTGCGCGGGCGACGGTGCGAGGGCCGAGACCGTCGCGGTCTCGTCGTCGACGTCGGTGCTCGGTCGCTCCACGCCCTCGGCGAGGGCGCGCAGGTCGAGGTCGGCCTCGCCGAGGCCGCCGGTCAGGTCGAGCTCGACCGGGGCGACGGCGGCCTGCTCGCGCACGACCGCGGTGCAGCCCTGCTCGAGCAGCGCGGACGCCATCTCCTCGGGGCTCCAGGTGCGGACGCCCGCAGCCTCGACGGCCCGCACGAGCGGGTCGTTGCCGCCCATCAGGCCCGTGCCGCGGACCCAGCCGATGATCGCGTGGGTGAGCGTCACCCGCGCGGACCACGCCTTCTCCGCACGCCACTTCGTGACGACGGCGTCGAGCGCGGCCTTGGCCTCGCCGTACGCGCCGTCGCCACCGAACATGCCGCGGTTGGGCGAGCCCGGGAGCAGCACGTGCAGACGCGAGGCGAGGTCGTGGTCGCGGCCGGTCGTGGCGAGGGCGCCGACGAGGCGCTCCACCGACCACAGCAGGATGCGGGCCTCGACCTCGGTGCGGCTTCCCGCGTCGGACAGGTCTCCCATGACGCGCCCCGCCGCGAACGGCACGAGCATCGTCGGCACGAGGGCCGGCTTGGTCACGTGCTTGGTGCTGCCGACCGTGCGCGACTGCTCGGCGACCACCCACGACGCGAGCGCGTCGACGTCGGCGAACGAGGCCATGTTGGCGGGGACCACCCAGAGGCGGGCGCCGGTGCGGGCGTGCGAGCGGTAGAGCTCGCGGAAGAAGCCGACCTTGCGGCTGTCGAGGCTCGACGTGGTGGCGACGACCGTCGCGCCGCCGGCGAGCAGCTCGCCCACCACCGACGCGGCGATGGAGCCGCGGCTGGCACCGGTGACGAGCGCGACGTCGTCGGCCCAGGCGCCGGGCGTCGTGTCGAGCGCGACGTCGGCCACCTGCTCCAGACGCCTCTTGAGTCCTGCGTCGTCGGTGCGCCCCGCCCACCAGCGGGCCTGGCTCGCGATGACGTCGCCGGCACCCGTGAACCGGCCGGGCTCGACGTCGACCTGACCGAGCGCGAGCCGCGCCAGGTCCTCACGGGCACTCGCCCACCGGTCGTCGAGCAGCACGGCCCGACGCTCGTCGAACGCGGGCGCGACGGCCTCGACCCAGTCGGAGCCGAGCTCGGCCTCGACCCGCGCGAGCACGCGCCGGGCGTCCTCGTCGTCCTCGACGACGGGCGCCTCGGCCGCGAGGCCGAGCCGGTCCAGCAGGTGACGGGCGGTGCTCGCGAGCACGCCGTCGGGTCCGGTGATCTCGCCGGTAATCTCCGCCAGCGCGGCGGCGTCGACGGTGGTGTCGGAGCCGCCGGTGGACGGCAGCGCGACGCTCACGCCGTGGCGTGCCGCCACGGCCTGCACGGCGGCGTCGACGGCCGCGTCGACCTCGGCACCGTTCGTCGGCATGGCGACGGTGGCGAGGTCGCCCCCGCGCACGCTCGCGCCCTCACGCGTCGAGAGGGCCAGCTCGGCCAGCACGTGGCTGGCCCAGCCCGCGCCGAGCTGCCAGACGTCGGTCACGCGGTCGGCCACGGCCGACTGCTTGCGACCCGTCGGCCCGAGCACCTTCTTCAGGTGGTCGGCGAAGGTCGCCGAGAGCACCGGCCCGAACGGCTTGTAGCCGCGGGCCAGACCCTTCACCTGGGCCGACAGGGTCGGCACGTCGGCGTCGGCCGCACCGTCGATGGCCCCCAGCGACAGCTCGCCGCCGAGGTCGACGAGCAGCTGGTTGCGGCGCGACGACGCACCGTCGCACAGCGATTCGATGGAGTCGGCGGCACCGATCTGCTCGGGCCGCAGCTTGGTCCACCACGCGATGAGCGTGCGGGTGCCGTCGGCGGCGTCGAAGGCGAGGTCGTCGGGACGGGGACCCGACGACGTGGGTGCAGCAGCGGGCGCCGCGGCGACGGGAGCGGCTGCTCCCTCGGCAGCCGGGGACTCCGCGACGACCTCGTCCTCGACCGGCGCCGGGTCCTCGTCGGTCGCGAACACCGCGGCGGCGTCGCGCTCGATGTTCGCGACGTCGACGCCGCGGGCGCCGAACGTCGACTGCACCGCCGGGAGCTTGAGCGTCGACGACGCCAGGTTCGCGACCGTCGGCGACTGTCCCACGCCGATCTCCACGAACCGTTCGACCCCGAGGCCACCGTTCTCGACGCTCGCGAACATGAGGTCCTGCGTCTCGATCCAGCGCACCGGGCTGGCGAACTGCCAGGCCAGCAGCTCGACGAGCAGCGTGCGGCACAGCGCCTGGGGGCGGGCGGTCCACGCGTCGACGTCGGCGAGGACGGCGTCGAGAGGCGAGGGGCCGACCAGGTCGGCGACCTCCTGGATGAAGTCCTCCGCGAGCGAGAACGGCCGCGGCACGAGGTTCGGCACGTAGCGGCCCTCGAGGATCGACGGGTCGATCTCGGCCGGCAGCAGCTCCTCCAGGCGGGCGCGGAAGTCGGGCACGCCACCGTGCAGCACGCGCGAGTGGAACGGCACGTCGATGCCCGGCACCAGGATGAACGCGGCCTTGCCGCCGAACCGCTCCCGACGCTCGGCGATGTCGGCCTCGAGCACCTCCAAGCCCTTCACCGTGCCGGCGATCGCGTACTGCGAGCCGCGCAGGTTGTAGTTGACGATCTGCAGGAACTCGCCGCTGCGCTCGGCCACGCCGTCGACGTAGTCCGTGACCGTCTCCATCTGTCGCCCACGGCCCGACGCCGCCCCCGCCGTGTCGTCCTCCAGTCCGATCTGCGACGGACGGATGGCGGCGAGCCGGTAGTCGCTGCGGCCCTGCTCGTCACGCGGGACGAGGGTGTGCATGACGGAGCCGCGCTGGAACACGACCTCGACGACGGCCTCGAGCGGGATCACGCCGGAGACCGCTGCGAGGGCGTTGTACTCGCCCACGGAGTGGCCGGCCAGCACGGAGCCCTCGACGAACGCACCCGACTCGCGCAGCTCGGCCATCTGCGCCGCCCCGAGGACGGCCATGGCCACCTGCGTGAACTGCGTCAGGAAGAGCACGCCGTCGGGGTGGCGGTGCGTGACGCCGTCAGCGACGAGGACGGTCGGGTTGTCGCGCACCACCGTGAGGATCGAGAAGCCGAGCGCCTCGCGGGTGTGCGCGTCGGCACGGTCCCACACGGCCCGGGCCGCCTTCGACCGCTGGTAGCCCGCCATGCCCATGCCTGCGTGCTGGATGCCCTGGCCCGGGAACGCGTACGCGGTGCGCGGCGCACGCAGCCGTGCGGTGGCGGCCATGACGAGCTCACCGCCCGCACGGCAGGTGACCTCGACGACCTCGTCGCCCTCGACGAGGGCGGTGCGCTCGGCCTTGACCGAGACCTCCGCCCCCGGAGCCAGCGGGCTGAGCCAGCGCGTGGTCCAGCCGAGCAGGGTGCGCCCGGTCTGCTCGACGACGACGCGCTGCGCCGCGGCCGAGAGCCACATGCCGTGGGCGATCGGCTCGCCGAGGCCGGCGAGGCGTGCGGCGGCCGTGCTGGTGTGGATGGGGTTGTGGTCGCCCGAGACCGCGGCGAACGCGCGCAGGTCGGCGGGAGCGGTGACCGTGCCCTCGGCGCGGGTGCGACGCGGGGTCGGGTGCACCTCGACGTCCTCGAGCCGTCCGCCGGCGCGCACGGGCTCCCCGGCGTGGGCGTCACCCGGGCGATCGCGGACGCAGAAGCGCTCGACGAGCGTCGCGACGGTGGAGTCGTGCTGGCGCACCGCGACGTCGACCGTGACGACGCGCCCGAGGTCGGTGGCCTCCACCGAGCGCAGCGAGGCGCGGACGGCGAGGTCGGCCCCGTCGGCCGGCGTGGCGGTGAGGGCGACGGCGTGGTCGAGGTGGACGAGGTCGAGCATGCCCTCCACGACCGGCTCGCCCGACGCAGCGCGGGCCGCGCCGATCACCGCGAAGACCGCGGGCCAGGCCAGCCCGACGAGCGCGTCGGGGACGACGTCGGTCGTGGTGCCGGACGTGACGCCCGCGTGGTCGGCCACGACGTCGTCGCTCCAGGGGGCGACGAGCTCGGCGGCGCCGTCCGTCACCGTCGGCAGCGAGCCACCCGCCGCGGCGGTGAGCAGCTCGACCATGGCCGACGCGGCGGTCGAGACCGGCACGACGGGCGCCGCGCCGGTGGCGACGGCGTCGGTCACGTCGAAGGCCAGGGTCAGCACCCGGCCGGCGCGGTCGAGCGGGACCGTCAGCTCGGCCGTGCTCCCTGCCCCGGTCAGCACGGCACCCGTCTCGGGGTGCTCCGCGCGCTCGGGCGCCACGATGACCCACCCGCTCGACGTCGAGGCCGGGGCCCCGAGCCGGTGGACGGGGTTGCGGACCGTGCGGCCGGCCCAGACGGCGTCCGGCGCCGCCAGCACGAGCGAGACGGCGCCGTCGGCACCCTCCGCGCGACGCAGGCCGACGACCTCGCGCGGCGCGGCGCCTGCGGCGAGCACCGCGTCGACCGTCGCGTCCTCGAAGCGGCGCAGCAGGTCGCCCACCGGCTCGTCCACGCGGGTGATGCCGGCGACGGACACGGTGCCGGGGATGACGCAGACCTGGTCGGCGCCGAAGCGCGGGTCGTGCGCCTGCCACAGCGAGTCCGAGCGCCACCAGCGCCGCACGTCGGCGTCGACCACCGGCACGAACGGCACGGGCTTGCCCGGGCGGCGGCACACCTGCACGAAGAACGGCACGTCGGCCGGGTGGAGCACGACGTCGTCGGCGGCCGGGTACGTCTCCCGCAGGGTGGCCAGCGCGGCCGTGGCGTCCTCGACGTCCTCGGGCGCGGCGAAGAGGGTGGCGACGGGGCCGTGGTCCTCGCGCGCCAGACGCGCCTCCGCGCGCTGCAGCATCGTGTGGAAGCGATCGCGCAAGGTCACGTCGAGCCAGGTGCTGCCTCCGTCCTCGTCGATGCCCGTCGAGGCGACATGGTCGGTCGTGAGGGCCGCGAAGCGGTCGAGCCACGCGCCGTAGGTCATGGCGGCGACGTCGCCGAAGTACGGCTTGGCGGTGCGGTCGAGCGCCTCGACGATCTCGTCGCGCCGGGCCGCGACGGCCTCGGCGTCACCGGCCACCTCGTCGAGCAGGCGACCGGTGCGCGAGGCGGTGTTGTCGATCTCGTGGATGTCGGCACCGAGCTGGCTGCGACCCGACGCCATGCCGCCGGACGCGTGGCCCGCACCCACCCAGTCGGTGGTGCCGGGGGTCTCGACGAGCAGCTGCTTGACGTCGGGCGCGGTGGTGGCCTCGAGCGTCGCCATGGCGGCCGTGCCGACGAGCACGCCGTCGAGCGGCATCACCGGGTGGCCGTGGGCACGCGCCCACTCCCCGGTCAGGTAGGCCGCGGCGACCTCGGGCGTGCCGATGCCACCGCCGACGCACACCACGACGTTGTCGTGCGCGCGCAGCTGGGCGTACGTGGCGACGAGCAGGTCGTCGAGGTCCTCCCAGGAGTGGTGACCGCCGGCCTTCCCGCCCTCGATCTGGATCATCACCGGACGCGGTGCGACCTGCTCCGCGATGGCGAGCACCTGACGGATCTGCGCGACGGTGCCCGGCTTGAACGCGACGTGCTGGACCCCCACCTCCGAGAGCTCCTCGACGAGCGCGACGGCCTCGTCGAGCTCGGGGACGCCCGCGGTGACGACGACGCCGTCGACCGGGGCACCGGCCGCGCGCGCCTTCTGCACCAGGCGCTGGCCGCCGAGCTGCAGCTTCCAGAGGTACGGGTCCAGGAAGAGCGAGTTGAACTGGAACGTGCGACCTTCGTCGAGCAGCTCTCGCAGCTCGACCATGCGGTCGGCGAAGATCGGCTCGCTGACCTGCCCGCCGCCGGCCAGCTCGGCCCAGAACCCGGCGTTGGCGGCTGCGGCGACGATCTTCGCGTCGACCGTCGTGGGAGTCATGCCGGCGAGAAGGACGGGCGAGAGGCCCGTGAGGCGCGTGAAGGCGGTCTCGACGCGCAGCGAGCCGTCGGGCAGCGTGGCGGCCGTGGGGGCGTAGGAGCTCCAGGGACGGCTCCGACGCGGCGCGGCGCCCGGCACGGTGAGCTCGCGGTGCCCGCGCCGGGTCGCGACGGACACGACGCCCGCTCCCCGGACCTTGGCCTCCCCGGCGCTCAGACGCGCCGCGAGGTCGCCGGGGCCGACGTCGAGCAGCCACTCGGCGCCGGCGTCGAGGACACGCTCGACCTCCGCGACCCAGTCGACCGGGTCGACGATCGCCCGACGCGTGAGCCGGCGAACCTGCTCGGCGTCGAGACCGCACGCCTCGGCCCACGTCGCGGCGAGGTCGGCGGCGGCGTCGAGGTCAGGGTGGTGGAAGGCGAGCCGGGCAGCGACCGGCTCCACGACGGGCGAGAACGGGGCACCGCCGGTCACCTTGCGGGCCCGCTCGTCCTTCTCCGCCGTCGCGAGCTCGTCGAGCAGCGCGACGGCCCGGTGCAGACCCTCCTGCGGCCCGGACAGCACGACGGCGCGGCGACCGTTGCGCAGACGGGTGACGACGCCGGCCGAGGCGGGCAGCGACGACAGAGCTGCGGCGACCCGCTCGGGGCTCTCCCCGGACACGCTGAGCATGGTCGCGCCGAGCAGGTCACGGCGACGACCGACGACCTGCGCGGCGGCGCCCGCCAGCCGCGCGTGGGCGTAGAGGTCGGCCGGGTCCGCCCCCGCCAGCGCCTCCACCACGTACGCACCCTGGGAGTGCCCGGCGCTGGCGACGGGCGGCGTCGCAACGACGTCGAGGCCCTGGCGCTGGAGCGCGGCGAGCCCGGCCAGCTGGGTCAGCAGGATGCCGGGCACCGACACCGCGGGCGCCTGCAGCGCCGCCGCGTCGGGGACCTCAGGAGCGTCGTCGTCCTCGGCCGACTCGCCGACGGCGAGCGCGTCGAGCCAGGCGAGCGGCGCGACGTCGACGCCCGTGCGCAGCAGCTCGGCTGCGACCGGCGCAAGACGCTGCTCGGCGCGCGCGACGAGACCGGCGACGTCGGACTCGAGGGCGAAGTCGCGCACGAGCGCGGCGAGCGGCTCGAGCCACGGCTCCCCCTGCCCGCCGGCGACCACGGCGTAGCGCTGGCCCCCTCGGAGCCGGTCGACCAGCGCCTCGCGGCGGCCTCCCGTGGCGGTGGTGGTGCTCGTCGGGCTCGTGGGGGTGGTGGTCACGTCGTGATACCTCGCTGCGACAGGTGGGCGGAACCCCCATCGTCGCAAAACGTGAGAGGAACCTCAAGTTTATTCCGAGGGTTTCCTCATGTTCTTCGTGTCACACGACGCGGCGCACGCCACCCGCCCGCTTCTCCTCCCCCCATCGGTGCCTGGGCAACCGCAGACACGCTCCTGTCGTTGCCCCGACACCGACCGGCCGACCTCCTGCGCATCGGTGCCTCAGCAACATCAGGGGCACTCCTGCGGTTGCAGATCCACCGATGGACGGGGAAGGTCACGCAGCGCAGCAGCAGGTCCTCGGCACAGACGGACGACCCCGCAGCCACCAGGTGGCCGCGGGGTCGTCGAGGACGGCAGCGACGTCAGACGCCGCCGGTCAGCAGGAGGCCGCCGTCGGCGGTGATCGTCTGACCGGTCAGCCAGGCCGCGTCGTCGGACAGCAGGAACCCGACGACGCCGGCGATGTCCTCGGGCAGGCCGAGTCGCTTGAGCGGGTACGGGGCCGACACCTCGTCCTCACGACCGTCGTAGAGCGCCTTCGCGAACTTCGTCTTCACGACGGCCGGCGCCACACCGTTGACCCGGATGTCGGGGCCGAGCTCGACCGCCAGCTCCTCGGTCACGTGGATGAGCGCCGACTTCGACGCGCCGTACATGCCGATGTTCGGGGCCGGCTTCAGCCCGGCCACCGACGACACGTTGACGATCGCGCCGCCGTGCTCGCCCATCCACTGCCGGTACGCCTGCTGCGCCCACGCGACGGCCGACAGCACGTTGACCGCGAAGATCTTCGCCGCGGCCTCGAGGTCGATGTCGATCATGCGGCCGTACACCGGGTTGATGCCGGTGTTGTTCACGAGGAAGTCGAGCCGACCGAACCGCTCGATCGCGGTGCGGACCGCCTCCTCCTGGTGCGCGGCGTCGTCGCCCGAGCCGGCGACGAACGCGGCCCGGTCGGCCCCGAGCGACGCCACGGCCTCCTCGAGCGCGTCGGCCTTGCGTGCCGTGACCAGCACCTTTGCCCCGTCGTCGACGAGTCGCTGCGCGATGCCCAGGCCGATCCCCCGGCTCGCGCCGGTGACGATCGCGACCTTGCCGTCGAAGCGACCCATCAGGACAGCCGCTCGATGACCATCGCCATGCCCATGCCGCCGCCGACGCACATCGACTCGACGCCGAACTGCTTGTCGTGCCACTGCAGGGAGTTGATGAGCGTGCTGGTGATGCGCGCGCCGGTCATGCCGAACGGGTGACCGACGGCGATCGCGCCGCCGTTGACGTTGAGCTTCTCCAGCGGGATGCCGAGCACCTTCGCCGAGCCCCACGACTGGACCGCGAAGGCCTCGTTGATCTCGTAGAGGTCGATGTCGTCGATGCCCATGCCGGCGTTGCGCAGGGCGGCCGGGATGGCCTCGACCGGGCCGAGGCCCATGATCTCCGGAGACAGGCCGGTCACGGCGGTGGAGACGATGCGCGCGAGGGGCGTCAGGCCGAGCGCCTTGGCCTTCTCGTCGCTCATGATGACCACGGCGGCGGCACCGTCGTTGAGCGGACACGCGTTGCCGGCCGTCACGGTGCCGTCGGGGCGGAACACCGGCTTGAGCTGGCTCACGGCCTCGAGCGTGACGCCGGCGCGGGGTCCGTCGTCCTTCGACACGACGGTGCCGTCGGGCAGCGTCACCGGGGTGATGTCCTTCGCCCAGAAGCCGGACTCGATGGCCGCCTCCGCGAGGTTCTGGCTGCGCACGCCGAACTCGTCCTGCTCCTCGCGGCTCATGCCGAGGTGCTGGGCGACGTTCTCGGCCGTCTGGCCCATCGCGATGTAGAGGTCGGGGAGCTCGCCGCTCTCGCGCGGGTCCGTCCAGGTGTCGGCACCGCCCTCGGCGCGCTTCGCGGTGCGGGCGATCGCGTCGGCGAACAGCGGGTTCTCCGAGCCGGGCAGGTCGGAGAAGCCGTTCTGGAAGCGGCTCACCGTCTCCACGCCGGCGGAGATGTAGGCGTCGCCCTCACCGGCCTTGATGGCGTGGAACGCCATGCGGGTGGTCTGCAGCGACGACGAGCAGTAGCGGTTCACGGTGACGCCGGGCAGGTGGTCCATGCCGGAGAGCACGGCCACGGCACGCGCCAGGTTGTGACCCGCCTCGCCGGCCGGCTGGCCGACGCCGAGGTGCAGGTCGGTGATGTCCTTCGGGTCGAGCCCGGGGACCTTCTCGAGGGCGGCCTGCACCATCTGCACGGTGAGGTCGTCGGGACGCATGTCCTTCAGCGAGCCCTTGACGGCGCGGCCGATGGGCGAGCGGGCGGTCGAGACGATGACGGCTTCGGTCATGGTGCTGCCTTCCGGTGGTGGGGTCGTGCGGGGAGCCCGGGCCTGGTGCTCAGGTCCGGACGGGCGCGCTGCTCAGAGGCCGAGGTCGCGGCCGATGAGCTCCTTCATGATCTCGTTGGAGCCCGCCCAGATGCGCGTCACGCGGGCGTCACGCCAGGCGCGGGCCACGCGGTACTCGTTCATGAAGCCGTAGCCGCCGTGGATCTGGACGCAGTGGTCGAGCACCTGGTTCTGGACGTCGGAGGTGTACCACTTGGCCTTGGCGGCGTCGACGGCGCTGAACTTCCCGTCGGCGTGGGCGGCGACGGCGTTGTCGAGGTAGGCCTCGGCGACCTCAATCTTGGTGACGAGCTCGGCGATGAGGAACTTGTTCCACTGGAAGTTGCCGATGGCCTGGCCGAACGCCTTGCGGTCCTTGGCGTACTGGATGGTCTCGACGAGGATCTGCTTGGCGTGGGCGATGTTGGAGATCGCGCAGCTGAGCCGCTCCTGCGGGAGCTTCTGCATCATGTGGATGAACCCGCGGTCGAGCTCGCCGATGATGCGGTCGTCGCCGACGCGGACGTTCTCGAAGAACAGCTCGGCGGTGTCGGACTCGGTCTGGCCGACCTTGTCGAGCTTGCGGCCGCGGCTGAAGCCCTCGTCGCCGGCCTCGATGGCGAAGAGGGTGATGCCCTTGGCGCCCTTCTCCGGCGACGTGCGGACGGCGGTGACCACGAGGTCGGCGCTGTAGCCGTTGGTGATGAAGGTCTTGGAGCCGTTGATGACCCACTCGTCGCCATCGCGGACGGCGGTGGTCTTCAGCGCGGCGAGGTCGGACCCGCCGCCGGGCTCGGTCATGCCGATGGCCAGCAGGCACTCGCCCGACGCGATCTTCGGCAGCCAGCGCTCCTTCTGCTCCTGCGTGCCGAGCTCGACGATGTACGGCGCGGTGATGTCGGAGTGGATGCCGACGCAGGACGCGAGGGCGGCGCTGACCTTGCTGAGCTCCTCGGCCCAGACGGCGTTGAAGCGGAAGTCCTCGGCGCCGGCGCCGCCGAACTCCTCGGGGATCTCCAGGCCGAGGAGGCCGAGCTCGCCCGCGGCCAGCCAGAAGTCGCGCGGGAGGGCCTTGTCCTCGATGTACTGCTCGATGTGCGGGGCGACCTTCTTGGCCAGGAACGTCGCGCAGGTGTCGCGGAAGTCCTCGTGGTCGGCGGTGTAGACGGTGCGGTCCATCGGGTCCCTCGTGCTCTGGTGTGTCTCGTGCTCGGACGTGAAGTGACGCGCCAGTAGGTAAGCGCTTGCTTAGCGTGCCCGGCATGGGCCATGCTGTCAACCGACGAAAGGGACGATGTCATGACCGCCACAGCGCGCGAGCGGCTCCTGGAGGCCGCCGTCGAGGCGTTCGCCGAGAAGGGCTTCACGGCCACGACGACCCGCGACATCGCGGCGCGCGCCGGCATGAGCCCGGCAGCGGTCTACGTCCACCACGACACCAAGGAGTCGCTGCTCTTCACGGTCAGCATCGACGGGCACCGCTCGGCCCTGCAGGTCGTGGAGTCCGCCGACGACCCCGCCGCCGCCCCGCCCGAGCGTCTGCGGCGCTTCGTGCACGACTTCAGCGCCTGGCACGCGTCGCACAGCCGCGTCGGCCGCATCGTGCAGTACGAGTTCGACGCGCTGACCCCGGAGCACCGCTCCGAGGTGGCCGCGCTGCGTCGCGCCATCGAGCGCGTCATGCAGCGCGTGCTCGAGGCGGGCGTCGCCTCGGGCGACTTCGCCGTCGACGACGTCGTCGGCACCACCCGGGCGATCCTGTCGCTCAGCATCGACCTCGTGCGCTGGTTCTCCCCCACCGGCCCGCAGACGCCGCAGGACGTCGCCGAGCTGCACGCCCGCCTGGCGCTGCGGATGGTCCTGGCGCACGACGACTGACGGCGCCCACCCGTAAGGGTGGACGCCGCCAGAGGTGCTGTCGCAGTCGCGCTGCGCAGGGGTGCGGTGCGGGCTCAGGCCTCGAGCACGGCCTCCGCGTTGATCGTGATGGTGATCTTGTCGCCGATCATGACCTTGTCGCCCTCGAGCGGGATGTTGAAGTCGATGCCGAACTCCTTGCGGCTGATCTCGCCGGTGGCCTCGACGCCGACGCGCGTGCCGCCCCACGGGTCCTTGCCCTCGCCGAGGAAGTCGACGTCGAGCTGCAGGGGCTTGGTGACGCCCTTGATCGTGAGGTCGCCGTTGACGACGAAGGACTCGTCGGACTTCTGGACGACGCCGGTGCTGGTGAAGGTCATCTTCGGGTGCGTCTCGGTGTCGAAGAAGTCGCTCGAGCGCAGGTGGTTGTCACGGTCGGCGGTGCCCGTGTTGATCGAGGAGAGGTCGACCTCGACGCTGACCTTCGAGTCGCTGATCGGGTCGGCGCTGACGATCGAGCCCTCGAAGGTCTCGAACTTCCCGCGGACCTTGCTCATGATGTGACGCACGGCGAAGCCGATCTCGGTGTGCGTGGGGTCGAGGTTCCAGGTGCCGGTGGTGATGCTCATGAGGTGTCTCCTGAAGTCGGGGTGCGGCTCGTGGTTGAGCCGTCAACGAGGAAGACGCTACCATGTAGTTGAAGCCTCAATCAACACCCTCTCCTGGACTGCCTCGCCACGAACCTAGGATGTGCCCCATGACCAGCGCCCCCATCGACGAGAACTCGGACACGACGCCCTGGCTCGACACCGAGCAGCAGCGGTGGTGGCGCTCCTACCTCGGCGGCTCGACGGTGCTCCTCGACCAGCTCGACCGCGACCTGCGCGCCGCGCACGACCTCTCGATGGCCGAGTACGAGATCCTCGTCCGCCTGTCCGAGGCCGAGGACCGCTCGATCCGCATGGCCGAGCTCGCCTCCGCCGTCTCGCACTCGCGCAGCCGCATCACCCACACCATCGCGCGGCTCGAGCGTGACGGCATCGTGCGCCGTGCCGCGAGCTGCACCGACGGTCGCGGCGTGAGCGCCGTGCTCACCGACCACGGCCACGACGTGCTCGCCCAGGCCGCCCACACCCACGTGCGCGGCGTCCACGACTACCTCGTCGCACGCTGCAGCCGCGAGGACCTCGCCGCCGTCGGGCGGGTCCTGGAGGCCGTCCGCACCGGCCTCGAGGGTCGCGGCTTCTGACGTCGGGCCCCGCCTCGAGTCACCGACGCCCCTTCCTGAGCCAGGAAGGGGCGTCGGCGTCTCGCATGATGGGAGTGCTCAGTCGCGGGTGAGGCGACGGTGCGTGACGCGGTGCGGTCGCGCCGCCTCCTCGCCGAGTCGCTCGATCTTGTTCTCCTCATAGGACGCGAAGTTGCCCTCGAACCAGAACCAGCGGCCCGGCTCGTCCTCGGTGCCCTCCCACGCCAGGATGTGCGTGGCGATGCGGTCGAGGAACCAGCGGTCGTGCGACGTGACGACGGCGCAGCCCGGGAAGTCGAGCAGCGCGTCCTCGAGCGAGGACAGGGTCTCGACGTCGAGGTCGTTGGTGGGCTCGTCGAGCAGCAGCAGGTTGCCGCCCTGCTTGAGGGTCAGCGCGAGGTTGAGGCGGTTGCGCTCACCACCGGACAGCACGCCGGCCTTCTTCTGCTGGTCGGCGCCCTTGAAGCCGAAGGAGGCCACGTAGGCGCGGCTGTTCATCTCGAAGTTCGCGACCTTGATGAAGTCGAGCCCGTCGGAGACGACCTCCCAGACGTTCTTGTCGGCGGCGATGCTGCCCCGGCTCTGGTCGGCGTAGGAGATCTTGACCGTCTGGCCGACCTCGAGGGTCCCTGCGTCGGGCACCTCGTTGCCGGTGATCATGCGGAAGAGGGTGGTCTTGCCGACGCCGTTCGGGCCGACGACGCCGACGATGCCGGCGCGCGGCAGCGAGAAGCTGATGTCGTCCCACAGCGTGCGGCCCTCGAAGCCCTTGCTGAGGCTCTTCGCGTCGAGCACGACGTCGCCGAGGCGCGGACCGGCGGGGATGTTGATCTCGCTCGTGTCGATCTTGCGGGCGCGCTCGGCCTCGGCCGCGAGCTCCTCGTAGCGGGCCAGACGCGCCTTGCTCTTGGCCTGACGGCCCTTGGCGTTGGAGCGGACCCAGTCGAGCTCCTTCTCCAGCATCTTGGCGCGCTTGGCGTCCTTCGCGCCCTCGATCTTGAGGCGCTCCTTCTTCGTCTCCAGGTAGGTGGAGTAGTTGCCCTCGTAGCCGTGGATGCGGCCGCGGTCGACCTCGGCGATCCACTCGGCGACGTTGTCGAGGAAGTAGCGGTCGTGGGTGACGGCCAGGACGGCGCCCGGGTAGGTCTTGAGGTGCCCCTCGAGCCACTGCACCGACTCGGCGTCGAGGTGGTTGGTGGGCTCGTCGAGGAGCAGCAGGTCGGGCTGCTGGAGCAGGAGCTTGCACAGCGCCACGCGGCGGCGCTCACCACCGGAGAGGTGGTCGACGAGCTCGTCCGGCGGCGGGCAGCGCAGCGCGTCCATGGCCTGGTCGAGGCGCGAGTCGAGGTCCCACGCGTTGACGCTGTCGAGGAAGGTCTGCAGGTCGCCGGTCTCGGCCATGAGGGCGTCGTAGTCGGCGTCGGGCTCGCCCATCTCGGCGTACGCCTCCTCGAGGCGCTTCATCTTGTCCTTGACCTCCGAGACCGCCTCCTCGACGTTCTCCAGGACGGTCTTGCCCTCCGTGAGGGGCGGCTCCTGCTGGAGCATGCCGACGGTGGCCTCGGGGTCACGGACGATGTCGCCGTTGTTCGGCTGGTCGAGGCCGGCCATGAGCTTGAGGAGCGAGGACTTGCCCATGCCGTTCGGCCCCACGACGCCGATCTTGGCGCCGTGCAGGAACGAGAGGGTCACGTCGTCGAGGACGACCTTGTCGCCGTGGGCCTTGCGGACGTTGCGCAGGGAGAGAACGTAGTCAGCCATAGGGCACCCAGCCTACCGACGGCGGCCGACGTGCCGCGCCTCGCGGTGGTCCGCGGCCTCCGTGGCCTCAGCCCAGGGCGCGCAGGATGCCCGAGCGGTAGCGCTCGTAGCGGTCGAGCTCGGCCTGCAGCGGCGCGACGACCTTCTGCTCGGAGACCTCGGCGACGGCGCGACGCAGCGTCGCGTCGGCCTGCTGCGCCCGCCGCCGGGCACTGGTCCGCACCGCGGCACGGGACAGCGCGGCCAGCAGCACGCCGCCGACCAGCCCGCCGAGGAGGAGCAGCAGCGGCAGCGAGGTGCCTGCCACGACCGGCGCGTCACCCACCTCCCAGCCCACGAGGCCGCTGAGCAGCTCGACGGCTCCCCAGCCGACGCCGACCACGAGCGCCGCGAACGCGAGCCACTGCAGCACGTCGACCGCGCGCCACCAGAACGGCGTGCGGGACAGGCCGAGGTCGATGCGGTCGACGGTCTCGTCGAGCTCGCGCACGACGTCGGCGCTCGTGCTCACCGACGCCTCGCGCACGGCGTCGCGCCAGGGTCGCTCGAGGCCGACGGCCGCCTTCTCGGAGATCTCGCGCACGGCCGACTCGGCCTGGGCGCGCTGGACGTGCCCGACCGAGGGCCGCACGGCACGCGAGAGCGAGGCGATGGAGCCGTCGGGGTCGATCCCGAGCTCGCGCAGCGGGTCCTTGCGCAGGCGTCCGACCCAGCGCAGCGGCGGCCAGCCGGTGTGGCGGCGCGCGGTGCGCAGCGTCGAGGCCTCCACCGCCTCGACGAGCTGCGGTGCGCCGACGCTGTCGAGCAGGGCGAGGTCGAGCGCCTGGCGGTCGATGTCGGTGATGCCCGGGATGTCGCTGCGGCCCCCGACCGTGACGATGCCCGCCGCCGACGCCGCGATGTCCTGCGCGAGGCGCTCCTTGGCGGAGGCCTTCGCGCGGATGCGGCGCGCGAGCTCGCGCTTGAGGTCGTCGACCCCGTCGCCGCGGTGCGCGGAGACGCCGAGGACCGGCACGCCCGGCAGACCCTCGCGGTCGAGGATGGCGCGCACGTCGCCCAGCGCCCGCTCCCGCTCGGAGAAGTGGATGCGGTCGATCTGGTTGAGCACGACGAGCGTGACGTCGCGGTAGGCCGCCATCGGCCGGATGTAGCGGTCGTGGATGGCCGCGTCGGCGTACTTCTGCGGGTCGAGGACCCAGATGAGGAGGTCGGCGTACTGGACGAGCCGGTCCATCTCGAGGTGGTGGGAGACCTCGGTGGAGTCGTGGTCGGGCAGGTCGAGCAGGACGAGCCCGTCGAGCTTCGTGTCGGCGGACGAGCGGTCGAGCATGCTCATGCGCGACACCTGGTGGCGCGCGGGGATGCCCATCCACTCGAGCAGCTCCTGCGCGCCGTCGGGTCCCCACGAGCACGCGAGGGCCCACGACGTCGTCGGACGGCGCACGCCGACGCCGGCGAGCTCGAGGTCGGTCAGGCAGTTGAAGAGCGAGGACTTGCCCGAGCCCGTGGCACCCGCGAGCGCCACGATCGTGTGCTCGCCGGAGAGCCGCAGCCGCTCCGAGGCCCGCTCGGCGAGCGCCGCGGCGGGGTCCAGCAGGGTGTCGTCGAGACGGCCCCGGGCGGCCTCGACCGCCTCGCCGAGGCCGTCGAGGCGGGCGGCGACGTCGTTGCGCTCGCCGCCGAACAGCGCCGAGGTCGCGCGCGCGACAGGTCCGGGGCGCTCGCTCATGAGGCGGTCTCTCCGTCCAGGAAGTCGATGTGACGTGCGTACTCGGCCCGGCGCGCGGCGTCGCGCAGCCGGGCCTGGGAGGCCTCGATCACGGCCGGGTCGCTCACGAGGTCGAGGTAGCGCCGGCTCTCCGCCGTCGCGAGCGCCTCGACCGCGGTGACCAGCGACGTGTGGGCGCGCTCGGCGAGGCGGCGGACCGCCTGGTCGCCGAAGATCGCCTCGAGCAGCTTCTGGGCGACGACGGCGGTGCCGCCGGCGACGCCGACCTCGGCGCCGGTAAGACCCGCGGAGCCGCTGACGAACACCAGCACCATGAGCGCGACGCCGATGCCGTTGACGCCGAAGGCGAGGAACTTCGCGGTGAGGCGCTTGTCAGAGCCCTCGGCGCGGACGAGCTCCAGCACCTCGGCCTGCCAGTCGCGGACGAGCCGCTCGGCCTTGACGCGGACGTCGCGGGAGGCGCGGTCGAGACCGCGCTCGGAGGCGATCAGCGCACGGCCGGCTCCGACCGAGGACCAGGAGCGGTACACCGCCTCCGCGGCCGCCTCGAGCTGCTCCACGAGGAGGGTCTGCAGCCCCGACTCGACCGCCTCGCTGACCTCCGCGGAGCGGGTGCGCTTGCCGGTGACCTGGTCGACGAGCCGGTCGCGGATCCGGCTCACGCGCTCCTCGACGGAGCGCAGCAGCTCGCCGTTGCCGACGAACTCCTGCCAGCGGGTCAGCACCTCGCCGCGCATGACCGTGCCGTCGGCGGTGGCCCGGCGCAGCAGGTCGACCGCCTCGGCGTAGGTGCGGGTGGCGTCGTCGTGCAGCTGACGTGCGGCGGCGAGCTGCTCGTCGAGCCCGTCGGCGACGACGTGCGAGCGCAGCACGTTGTGGCGCACGGCGCCGTCGAGCGTGCCGAAGACGACGGCCGATCGACCCTCGGGGTCGGCCGCGAGGTCGCGCAGCCAGCCGCGGATCGGCTCGACGGCCTCGCGCGGCAGCAGGCCGTCCTCGCCGACCGCCGACTCCGGCACCGTGAAGAGCGGGGAGTCCGACAGCCCGCGCGACGTCATCATGCGCGCGAGATGGCCTCGCACCTCCACGACCGCGTCGGCGTGGGTGCGGTCGAGGACGACCGCCACCGACGTGCTGCGCTCCGCGGCGCGCCCGAGGTAGTCCCACGGCACCTGGTCGGCGTAGCGCGCGGCCGAGGTGACGAACAGCCACAGGTCGGCGGCCGCGAGCAGCTGCGTCGCCAGCTCGCGGTTGGCTGCGTCGATCGAGTCGATGTCTGGCGCGTCGAGGATCGCCAGGCCGCGCGGGACCCCCGTGGAGGGCGCCAGGCGCAGGGCGTAGACGTCGTTGGTGACCGCCTTGGTGCGGGGCAGCTCGGGCAGGATGCGGTCGGGCTGGAACCACTCCGCGTCGTCGGGGTGGTGCACCAGCACCGGCGAGCGCGTGGTCGGGCGCAGGACGCCGGACTGGGTGACCTGCTCCCCCACGAGCGAGTTGACCAGCGTCGACTTGCCGGCGCCCGTGGACCCGCCCACGACCGTCAACAGCGGAGCCTCGAGCTGCACGAGCCGCGGGATGACGTAGTCGGACAGCTGGTCGACCATCTCGGCCCGCGTGGAACGCACCTCGTCGACACCCGGGACCTCGAGCGCGAGGGGGGCCGCCGTGACGTCGGTGAGGAGCTTGCTCAGCGCTCCCAGCAGCTCGGCCGAGGCGTGTTCGCTGGGCACCGGTGCTCCTCCCGTCTCGACGTGTCGTTGCGGCTGTTCCGCGGGGTCAAGGGACACGGTAGTGGACTCTGCGTGACCACGGTGCGTCCGCGTCGCGTCACCGTCGGTGCGCGACGGGCAGGGGCGGGGGGAAGCGGAGCGCGGGTCGCAGCCCGTACATCGCGTCGAGCAACGCGTAGGTGCGCTCGACGCCGTGCGGCTTCGTCTGTCCGCGCATGATCGCGTCGTGCAGGAAGGCCATCTCCGTGGCGAGGCGCTGGTAGCGGCGCACGATCCGTCCGGCCACGCGGCCGTGGTGACGGCGGGCGTGCCGGCGGGCCTGCTTGCGGTAGCCGAAGCGCGAGAGGTACGGGATCTCCGCCGGGTGGATCCAGCCGCGCTCGGCGACGTAGGACAACGAGCGCTCGAGGGTCCGCACCTGGCGCGAGCGCGCCACGATCGCGACGACGGCGAGCGTGACGAACAGGACGAACAGCGCGACGTAGGTGAGCGCGAAGCCCACGCCCCCGAAGTACGACGCGGACCCGTTCCAGAGCCCGTGCAGGGCCATGCTGATCGCGAGACCGAGGGTGCCGACCAGCACCTTCAGCACCTTCGAGCGGATGCCGACGGCCAGGCCGAGCGCGATGCCGAACGCCGACAGGAAGAGCGGGTGGGCGAACGGGCTGGCGATCCCGCGGACGACGAACGTCCCGGCCGCACCCTCGGCGCCGGCGATCGGCACGTCGGGTCCGCCGGCGTAGCTGAGCGCGTAGTAGCCGATGTTCTCGACGAACGCGAAGCCCAGACCCACGAGACCGGCCACGATCAGGCCGTCCAGGAACCCGTCGATGATGCGGCGCCAGCGCAGGAACGTCAGGAGCAGGAACAACCCCTTGGCGGGCTCCTCGCTCGCCGGGGCGACGAACGTCGCCAGCTCCTTCTGCGTCAGGTCGGTCGTCTCCCCCAGCAGCACCTGCACGGCGAGCGCGATGCCGACCGCACCGACACCGCCCCACACGAACGCGGCCACCTTGTAGCGACGCGGCTCCGGCTCGTAGCGGTCGAGCCACCAGTACACGAACCACAGCACCGGCAGCGGCACCAGCGCGTAGATGATGGCCAGGCGCGCGCCCTCGAGCGCCTCCGCACCCGCGGCGACCACGACGACCTCGACCAGGCCCAGTGCCACGCCGATGCCCGTGAGCACGATCAGCACGGTGCGTCCCCGCTGACGCGGACGCTCGACGTACCGGGGCATCCGTCGGGGGATCGTCCCGCGGCCCGCCACCTCCGGCGCGGCCTCCTGCGCGTGTGGCTGGCTCACCCCCCGGAGCCTAGGGGAACGCGTCGCCCCGCGCCCCACGGCACGCGTCACGTCCCCCCGATTCGGTGGCACTAGGGTGGGGGCGGGCCCCCGTAGCTCAGATGGATAGAGCAGAAGCCTTCTAATCTTCGGGTCGCAGGTTCGATTCCTGCCGGGGGCGCTCACACCGAGTCCTCCCCGGGTGCTCAGATCGAAGAGCAGAACCCCTTCTCATCCGCGCGTCGCAGACTCGTCTCGTCACGCAGGGGCGTCGAGGGCGGCGAGCTCGTCGGGCGCGAGGTCGACGTCGGCGACGCGCAGGGCCGACTCGAGCTGCTCCACCGAGCTGACGCCGAGGATCGGACGCACCTCGGGCCGCGACGCCAGCAGCCAGGCCAGCACGACGACCGACCGCGCCACGCCGTGCGCCTGTGCGACGTCGTCCAGCACCGCCAGACGTCGCTCCGTGCCCAGGTGACGGTAGGCCTGCGGGAACGGACGGTCGGGCCGGTCGTACGCGCCCCGCACGAGCGGCGAGTACGCCCACAGCTCGACGTCGGGGTGCTCGCTGACGTAGTCGACGGTCTCGTCGGTGACGAAGCCGAACCGGTGGTCCTTGCCCTCCACCGCCGCGCCGGGCCGCGGGTGCACGTACGACGTCGTGAGCTGCAGGGCCGTCCACGGCTCGAGCCCGCGCGCCTCGGCGAGGGCCCTGCCCCGCTCCACCCGCCAGGTCGGGTGGTTGGAGACGCCCAGCCGTCGCACCGCGCCGGCGGCGACCAACGACCCGAACGCCTCCACCGTCTCCTCCAGCGGCGTCCCCCGGTCCTCGCCGTGCGCCCAGTACAGGTCGATCACGTCGATCCCGAGACGACGCAGGCTCGCCTCGCAGCCGGCTCGCACGACCTCGGCCGAGAGCCCCTCGACGGGATGACCGTCCCGGCGGGGCACGTCGAGCGGCTCGACACCGACCTTCGTGGCCAGCTCGACCCGGTCGCGACGCGACGGCTCCGCCGCGAGCCAGCCGCCGATGACGCGCTCGCTCGCTCCCCCGTGCCCGCTCGGGTCGACCCAGAAGGCGTAGCAGTTGGCGGTGTCGAGGGTGCGTCCGCCGGCGTCGAGGAAGCGGTCGAGCAGCGCCCGCGACGTCGCCTCGTCCGTCCGGGTGCCGAGGTACATGGTGCCGAGCACGAGCCGTGAGACGTCCATGGGACGAACCTATCCGCGGGTCGTAGAGTCCGAGCATGGCGACGACCTGGCCACGTCCGGACGCAGTGGCGCTGGTGGCCGCCGGCGGAGCGGTCGGCACGCTGGTCCGTTACGGCGTGGCCGCGTCCGTCGACCCGGTCGACGGACTGCCGGTCGGCATCCTCGGCGTCAACCTGCTCGGGGCGTTCCTGCTCGGCGTCCTGACCGCCACCGTCGCCTCGTCGCGCACCCGCCTGCTGCTCGGCACCGGCCTGATGGGCGGCTTCACGACCTACAGCGCCTTCGCTCTGGACACCCAGGGCCTGCTCGCCGACGGGCGACCCGCCGACGCCCTCGTCTACCTCCTGGCGACCGTCGCGGGCGGCTTCGCGGCGTCGGTGGGCGGGCTCGCCGTCGGCCGCGCCCTGCGGGTCCGGGGTGCACGGTGACAGGCGCGCTGCTCGCCGGTGCGGTGGCGGTCGCCGGCGGCGCGGGCTCGGTGCTGCGGCTGCTCGTCGACACCTGGGTCGGCCAGCGCTCGTCCGGGCGGTTCCCGTGGGGCATCGTCGCGGTGAACGTCACCGGGTCGTTCCTCATCGGGCTGGCCGTCGGGCTGCTCGACGACGGCGCCGCCCGGACGGTCGTGGCCACGGGGTTCCTCGGCGGCTACACGACGTTCAGCACCGCGAGCCTCGACTCCGCCCGCCTGGCGCTCCGCGGCCGGGGCGGCCGGGCCGTCGCCCACGCGGTGGGCACCGCCGTCGTGTGCGTCGCGGCGGCGTGGCTGGGCCTGCTGCTGACGTGACACGGCCCCCGCACCGAGGGTGCGAGGGCCGTGCGCGGGAGGAGCCGGGTCAGGCCTTGGCCTCCTCGACCGCCTTCTGGATCGTGGCGGGGCTGAAGTCGTCGAGCTTCTTGCCGTCGACGAACACCGTCGGCGTGCCGCTGATCTTGCGGTCGCTGTCCTGCGCGACCTCCTTGGCCTTGACGACCCACGGCACGAACTTCTCGGACTTCACGCACGAGTCGATGCCCGCCCCGGTGATGCCGAGGCTCTTGAGGTCCTCCACGAGCTTGGCGTTCTCGGGACCGGCCGTGCCCTCCTGCGGCTGGTTGGCGTACAGGAAGTCGTGGACCTTGACGTAGTCGTCGACGCCGCCGGCGTCGAGGGCGCAGAGCGCGGCGTTGGTGGCGCGCTTGGAGTAGTCGTTGGTGCTGCCACCATTCTCGTCGAGGAAGGAGAACGGCTTGTAGGTGAGCGCGATCTCGCCCGATGCCACCTGCTGCTTGAGCATCGGACCGGCGACCTGCTCGAACTGCTGGCACACGGGGCACTGGAAGTCCTCGTACACCTCGACGCTGACCGGCTTGGCGTCGCCGGACGCGGCGCCACCGTCGGAGGCGCCACCGTCGGCGGACTCGGCGGCCGCCTGGTCGTAGACGATGCCGTAGTCCTTCGTGTTCTTCGGCGCGACGAGGTCGGTGCTCTTGGCGTTCTTGTCGGCCGTCGACTTCACGGCGTAGCCGCCGACGCCGACGAGGGCGATGACGACGGCGACGATCGCGATCGTGATGACGTTGCGCTGGCGCTTGTCGGCCTTCTCGCGCTCCTTGCGCATCTGCTCGGCTCGCTGCTTGCGGTCGTTGCTCACGTGGTCTGGCTCCTGTGCGGCGTCTGGGACAGGACGGGACGCGTGCGCCCGTCGTTCGAGGGGCACAACGAAGACCGCGCCCCGTCGGTTCCCTGGAAGGCTACCCGGGCTGGGCGGCTGGGGCTGTCACGGTGGCCTAGGGTCGGTCGCGTGAACGACAGACTGGTGTGGATCGACTGCGAGATGACCGGGCTCTCCCTCGAGACCGACGCGTTGGTGGAGGTGGCGGCGCTCGTCACCGACTACGAGCTCAACGTGCTGGGGCAGGGCGTCGACCTCGTCATCAAGCCCCCGGCGCAGGCGCTGGAGCAGATGAACGACGTGGTGACGCGCATGCACACCGCCTCCGGGCTGATCACCGAGCTCGAGGCCGGCACGACGCTGCGCGACGCCGAGGAGCAGGTGCTCGCCTACGTCCGCGAGCACGTGAAGGAGCCGCGCAAGGCGCCGCTCGCGGGCAACACGGTCGGCACCGACCGGACGTTCCTCGCCCGCGACATGGTCGAGCTGGAGGGCTTCCTGCACTACCGCGTCATCGACGTGTCGTCGATCAAGGAGCTCGCCCGCCAGTGGTTCCCCCGTGCCTACTTCGCGGCTCCCGCGAAGGCCGGGCACCACCGTGCGCTGGCCGACATCGCCGAGAGCATCGACGAGCTGCGCTACTACCGCCGCGCCGTCTTCGTCGGCGATCCCGGGCCCGAGACGGAGGCGGCCCGCGCGCTCGCCGCCGAGGTCGCGGCCAGCTCGACCCTCGGCCGTCTGGAGGGCTCCGAGGAGTCGTGACGGGGCACCGGCGGGGCCGCGCGCGACGTGGGCTATGATCGTCCGCGTCGTGACGGCCTGCCGCCACGCATGGTGGGCGTAGCTCAGTTGGTAGAGCACCGGCTTGTGGTGCCGGTGGCCGCGGGTTCAAGTCCCGTCGTCCACCCCATGTGACCGAGGCGCGAGCCGCCCGAGGTGTCCACCTCGGCGCGGGTCGCGCCTCGTCCGCGTCCGGGCGGCGCGACGGCCGCTCCCCGCCCCTCCTGCACCCCCTCGCAGCGATCGACCCGACCCGCCTGGCACGGGGTGCGTCCTCCTCGTCCGGACGTGTAGGGTGGGTGTCAGTTGTAGGCGTTAGTTGTGCCAGAAAGATCGAGCGCGCCGGGTCCCCCCGGTCGCTCCAGCTTCTCCCGGTTGATGCGCGTCGCGACACCCGTCGCATGCGACACGCGCATGCGCACCACCGAAGGAGAAACATATGGCTACCGGAACTGTGAAGTGGTTCAACGCTGACAAGGGCTTCGGCTTCATCGCCCCCGACCAGGGTGGCGAGGACGTCTTCGCCCACTTCAGCGCCATCCAGGCGAGCGGCTACCGCTCGCTCGAGGAGAACCAGAAGGTCGAGTTCGACGTCGAGCAGGGCCAGAAGGGCCTGCAGGCGGCCAACATCCGCCCGCTCTGATCTCAGCTCGTCACCCTGACGAGTCACACGACGCCCCCACCGCGTGCGGTGGGGGCGTCGTCGCGTTCAGGGGCGGTTCTCGCTCGACCTGGGGCTGCGTTGGCGCGGCTTCTCAGTCGAGTGGGGCTGCGTCGGCGCGGCTTCGACTCGTCCTGCGCTCCGAAAGGGCCTCGACCGGGCGGCTGGGTGGCGCGCTGCGCTGGGTTCTCGGGCTGCGGGTCGGTGTTGAGGGTCGAGCGGTGGGTTCACCACCGAATCGTCGTCGGCGGTGGATCTGCCACCTTCTCAGCGCTGTACAGGTGGCGGATCCACCGCCGGGAGGGTCAGACGTGGCAGAGGTTCTCCCTTCTCGTGGACCGTGCCACGAGAAGGGAGAAGCACTGCCCACCCCACCCGCAAGGGCACCCACGATTCTTCCTTCGTGCGCTCGAGGTCGAACGCTTCTGCGTTGATGACGGGATCCCGTAGCCAACGCAGAAGCATTGGAGTCCCGCACACGAACGCAGAATCTTGCGTCCACCCGCGCAAAAAGCCACAGCCCGAGACCCCAGACCAGCGCGGTCGCCAGCCGCCCGGTCGAGGCCCTTTCGGAGACCACACCCAGCGCCAGCCGAGGCAGCGCACCAGCAGGACGAGACGACCGCAGCCCACGCAGCCGCAGCCCAACCAGGAGCCGAGCCCCCTACGACCCGTCCTGCTCGACCTCGACGTCGCCGGACTGCGTCCTGACGCGTACGACGCGGGCGTCCTGCGCGTCGGTGGCGGGGATGGTGTCGTCGACCTCGCCGGACTCGCTGCGTGCGTCGACGGCGTAGGGCGTGCGTGTCTGCGGGAGGCCGAGGTCGACGTCGCCGCTGCCGGTGGCGACCTTGACGGCGAACGGCGGGCGGGCGAACGTCGCCTCGACGTCGCCCGACCCGGTGCGGACGGTGAGGTCCTGCGTGCGCAGCCGCTCGGCCTCCACGTCGCCCGACCCGGTCCGCACGGCCACCGCCCCGTCGAGTCCCGAGACGTCGACGTCGCCGGACCCGGTCAGGAGGTCGACGGCCGTGCCCTCGGGCACCGTGATCGTCACGTCGACGCCGCAGCCCGGGCTCAGGAGGGGGCGGCACGCGGCCTCGAGCCGGGTCGCCCCGCCCACCCGCTCGACCTCGAAGTGCGTGTCGAAGAGCCCGCTCGTCACGCGCGCCACGTAACGAGGCACCGTGACGTCACCCTGCACGACCCGCACGTCGGTCGGCCCGGCCTGCAGCCGCAGGAGTCCGGATCCCTCCAGGTCGAGCTCGCCGGTCTCGGTGCGGGTGTCGCCCCACAGGTGCGACGCGAGGGCGAACCCGCCGAGCACGAGGACGGCGAGCACGGCCGTGATGACCACGGGCCGCAGCGTCCGCACGAGCGGCGACGGTCCCGGGTCGTCCTCCAGGTCACCCACGTCGTCGAGGGCGCCCGGCGGCGGGTCGTGCATCACGGCGTGTCGGCGGTGGCGACCGGCACGACGTCAGGAGCCCCCATGCGGGCGGCGTCGGCCGTCTCGTCGTCGGGCATGGTCTGCGACTCGCGCTCGGCGGCGACCCGCTTGAGGTAGTGCTCGACCTCGACGTCGCGCTGCTCGCCCGTCCACCCCAGCGCGTCGCCCATGAGGTCGGCGACCTCGCGGGCCACCTCGGTGCCGCGGTCGAAGGTCTCGATGGAGATGCGGGTGCGACGGGCGATGACGTCGTCGAGGTGACGCGCGCCCTCGTGGGTCGTGCCGTAGACGACCTCGGCGCGCAGGTAGTCGTCGGCGCCGCCGAGGGGCTCGCCGAGCGTCGCGTCGGTGGTGACGAGGTCGAGCACCTCGACGACGAGGGACCCGTAGCGTCGCAGCAGGTGCTCGATGCGCGCGACGGAGAGTCCGCTGTCGGCGGCCAAACGGTGCCGCTGGTTCCAGAGCGCCTCGAAGCCGTCGGCGCCGAGCAACGGCACGTCCTCGGTGCACGACGCCGGGACGACGCGGTCGAGCTGGCGGGTCATGCTGTGCACGGCAGCGTCGACGGCGTCCTTGGCCATCACCCGGTACGTCGTGTACTTGCCGCCCGCGATCACCACGAGGCCCTTGACGCTGGTGGAGACGGCGTGCTCGCGCGAGAGCTTGCTGGTGGCCTCGTCCTCGCCCGCCAGCAGCGGCCGCAGGCCCGCGTAGACGCCCTCGACGTCGGCGTGGGTCAGCGGCTCGACCAGCACGCGGTTGACGTGCTCGAGGAGGTAGTCGATGTCGTTGCGGCTGGCCGCCGGATGGTCCTTCGAGAGGTCCCAGTCGGTGTCGGTGGTGCCGATGATCCAGTGCCGGCCCCACGGGATGACGAAGAGCACGGACTTCTCGGTGCGCAGGATGAGCCCGCCCTCGCCGCGGATGCGGTCGCGCGGCACGACGAGGTGGATGCCCTTGGAGGCGCGCACGTGGAACTGGCCGCGCTCGGCGGCCATCCCCTGCGTCTCGTCGGTCCAGACGCCGGTCGCGTTGAGCACCACCGACGCGCGGACGTCGAGCTCGCGCCCGGACTCGAGGTCCTTGAGGCGGGCGCCGACCACGCGACCGCCCTCGCGGAGCAGGTCGACGACGCGGGTCCGGCTGGCGACGTGCGCGCCGTAGGCGGCGGACGTGCGGGCGAGGAACATCGTGTGGCGGGCGTCGTCGACCTGGGCGTCGTAGTAGCGCAGCGCGCCGACGAGCGCGTCCTTGCGCAGGCCGGGGAAGATCTTGCGCGCCCCGCGGCGGGTGTGGTGGCGGTGCAGCGGCACGCCCTTGCCGTAGCCGGACGCCTTGCTCATCGCGTCGTACAGCGCGACGCCGGACCCGGCGTAGAAGCGCTCCCAGCCGCGGTGCTGCAGCGGGTACAGGAAGGCCACCTCCTGCACGAGGTGCGGCGCGAGCTTCTGCAGGTTCAGCCCGCGTTCCTTCAACGCCTCGGCGACGAGCCGGAAGTCGAGCATCTCCAGGTAGCGCAGGCCGCCGTGCATGAGCTTGCTGGACCGGCTCGACGTGCCCGACGCGAAGTCGCGCGCCTCGACCAGACCGACCGAGAGACCGCGGGTGGCGGCGTCGAGGGCGGCGCCGGCGCCGACGACTCCTCCCCCGATGACCAGGACGTCGAGCGGGGCGGCCTCCATCGCGTCGAGGGCGGCCTGGCGGGCGTGGGGCGAGAGAGGGACGGGGCGCATGCCTCCAGTCAAACAGAGACCCCTCCACGGTGCGCCCTGGGAGGCGCCGCGCCAGTGCGCCCGGCCTAACCCGGTGCCGCCTCCCTCGTTGTGCAGCCGTGGACGCGATACGACGGCACCCCTTCGTGGCGGTGGGGATCCTGGCAGGGCTCGCCCTGCTGGCGGCCCTGCTGGTGCCGATGGGCGGGTCCGGCGCGAGCGGTCGCGACGCCGCGGCCGCCGACGACCAGGGCGTCGAGCGTCCTGGCCTGAGCCGATCCACCCCGTCGCCGTCGATGTCGGCGGCCGCGTCCGACCCCGACGCGGAGCCGAAGGGGCTCGCTCCCCGCTCGGTGACCGGGTTGCAGGAGCCTGCCGGACTTCCCGGCAGTGGCGGTTCCTTCAGCGTCCGCGCCCGGCGCATCACCCTGAGTGCGACGTCGAGCGAGCCGATCGGCGTCGTCGGCTACCTCGTGCCGACCAGCCGCGACCGACCGAGCGGCACGGTCACCGGCGTCGGGACGTCGTGGTCGATGAGCACGCTCGTGTACGGCCGACCCGACTACGCGCAGATGTTCATGCAGGCCGGACCGAGCGGCGCGACGATCACGTGCACGATCACGGTCGACGGCAGGGTGACGGAGCAGCGCTCCTCGGCCGGGCCGTACGGGCAGCTGTTCTGCCAGGGCTGACCCCGACGCTGCGCGGGCGAGACGCCCGTTCTGCCAGAGTGGCGCCATGACGCGCAGGTGGTTCACGCAGCCCGAGGGGTCGGGCTGGTACGCGGTGCCCTCCGACGAGGTCGCGGAGTCGCGGGAGGAGACGGCCGACGTCGTGGTGCTCGGCGGAGGCCACAACGCGCTCGTCGCCGCGACCTACCTGGCCCGGGCCGGCCTCGACGTCGTGCTGCTCGAGCGGCTCGACCACGTGGGCGGCGCGGCGGTCAGCGCCCGGACCTTCCCCGAGCACGACGCGCGGCTCTCGCGCTACTCCTACCTCGTCAGCCTCATGCCTGAGGCGCTCGTGAGGGAGCTCGGGCTCGACCTGGAGCTGCGTTCGCGCGGCACCGCCTCCTACACGCCCTACGAGCGCGACGGCGAGCCGCGCGGGCTGCTCGTCGAGACCGACGAGGGCGAGGCCACGCGGGTGTCCTTCCGCGCCCTCACCGGCGACGACGACGCGTTCGAGGCCTGGCGGGCGTTCTACGGCGAGGTCGGCGGACTCGCCGCTGCCGTCGCGCCCACCCTGCTGCAGCCGCTCCCCCGGGTCGGCGACCTCGGGCCCGCCACCGGCCAGCCCGTGTGGACCGATGTCGTCGAGCGACCGCTGGGCGAGGCGCTGGAGCGTCGCTTCGCCGACGACGTCGTGCGCGGCGTGGTCGGCACCGACGGGCTCATCGGCACCTTCGCGTCGCTGCACGACCCGTCCCTCGCGCAGAACCGCTGCTTCCTCTACCACCTCGTAGGCAACGGGACGGGCGAGTGGCGCGTGCCGGTCGGCGGGATGGGTGCGGTGACCGGCGAGCTGGAGCGCGTGGCGCGGGAGGCGGGGGTGCGGATCCTCACCGGCGCCACGGTGACGCGCGTCAAGCAGCTCGAGGAGCGCGAGGCGTGCGACTGCGGAGACCCCGGCGAGGAGGCCGGCGTCGTCGTCGACGCCGTCGGCGACGACGGGCCCCTGCACGTCAGCGCCGCGTACGCGCTCAGCGGCATCGCGCCGCACGCCCTCGACGCGCTGCTGTGGCCCGACGACCAGGCCGGCCTGCCCCGGCCGTCCGGCTCCCAGCTCAAGATCAACCTGCTCGTCTCGCGCCTGCCCCGGCTCCGCTCCGGCGACGACCCGACGGTCGCGTTCGCCGGGACGTTCCACGTCGACGAGGCCATGAGCCAGGTCGAGGCCCTGCACGCCGCGGCCGAGCGCGGGGAGCAGCCGTTCGCGTCGGGCGAGCTGTACTGCCACACGCTCACCGACCGGTCGATCCTCGGACCCGAGCTGGCGGCGACCGACGCCCAGACCCTCACCTGGTTCGGCCTGCACACCCCCTACGAGAACCTGCTCGACGACGGAGCCGCCGAGCGCGAGTACCGGCGGTTCCTCACCGCCATCGACGCGTACCTCGCCGAACCCCTCGAGCCGCTCGTGCTCGGCGTGGAGGTCAAGACGCCCGCCGACGTCGAGCAGGCCCTCGCCATGCCCGGCGGGCACATCTTCCACGGCGACCTCGCCTGGCCCTGGCTCGAGGACGACGAGCCCGCCGAGACCCCCGCGCAGCGGTGGGGCGTCGCGACCGCCCACGACCGGATCCTGCTGTGCGGCAGCGGCGCCCGACGTGGCGGCGCCGTGAGCGGCATCGCGGGCCACAACGCCGCCCACGCCCTCCTCGAGCTGCTCGGCCGCTGACCCCGATTTCGGCTCCCGGACCCCTGCTGGTAATGTTCTCTGAGCGCGAGCACCCCTAGCTCAATTGGCAGAGCAGCTGACTCTTAATCAGCGGGTTCACGGTTCGAGTCCGTGGGGGTGTACCAGGAAAGAGCCGAGATTGCAGTCGATAGCAGCCTCGGCTCTTTCTTTTACTTGAGGCCGACATAACTCGCGGACGGTACAGTTCGACCGCCTCGACATCCTGGTAGAGCGATCGACTGCCTCACCCCCGAGGCTCTCTCCACATCAACGACCAGGCGCCAACCTCATGACCGGTTGCAACTAGACCGCTATCTGGAACTGGTACGTGTCAATCCGCCTCAGTCCGGACGTCGCCGGAAGTAGGGTGCGTGCGTGACTCAGATCCTCGTGGCACTGGTGACCTTCGGCCTCCCTGCCTTGGTAGCGATCGGCTCCTCCTCTCGAAGACAACTCAGCTTGATCCGCGAAGAGGTGAAGACCCTCAAGGAGCTTCCCACTGACTCGATTGCCGCGCAGCGGATGCGCGATCAGATCGACGAAGCAGTCCGGCTGTACATGGTCACGAGTCACGGCAAGAGCCGGTTCTGGAACCGCCTTTCGCTCTTCATCGGGCTCACTCTCATCTACTGGGGCTTCGCTTTCGCGCTCCTTCTGACCGCCGACTCCTCGATCGTGAGCGACTTGTATCGCGACGAGAGGGAGGAGGCCTTCGGCACCGTTCTCGCGATCGGCGTAACGATCGCCGGCGTGATCCTGATCGTTGTCACCCTGCTGCAGCGGCTCACACACCGCCGTAGCGCGGAAGGCCGAAGGAAGTAGCCCGGTAACTGGGGTTCGAATTCTCGACATCACGAGCCCCTTGTTCCGAAGTAGGGTGCTCTAGTGGACGCGGGCAGCCTTGCCGACTGGGTGGCGGCGGTCGGAACGATGCTCGCACTTGTCTGGGCACTGTTCCTGTACCGGCGGAACATCCGCGAGAGAGAGGAGCGCGCCGCGCGCCAGGTCTATCCCCTAGATCATGGGTCGGGAAATGTTCAGCCCGATGAGCCCGCCGAGTTCGCGCCTGAGGTGTTCGACATCTTCGTTCATGACGATGTGGAGCACGGGGGGTATCTGATCCGATCCGCTGCCCACGGCAACCCCATGCGGTCGACAATCGTTCCCAAGCAAGTCACCCTCGTTTACACCGCAGCGATTGTGAACGGTAGTGACGAGCCCATCACCACGGTCAACTTCGAGATTGCGACTCTCGGTGGAGCGACGGTCAAAAGCTTCACGTACGACAGAGTTCAGATCGTGTTGCCCGGTGAGACGAAGGCAGTCGTACTCCTCCTTCCCCACTTCAAGGACAGAGCCGGCAGCTCGGTACTCATGCTGGGACTTACAGTCGCCGTCCGCTTCACTGATTCGTCCGGGCGGCGCTGGCGACGGGTTGTGGGGTGGCCGACGGAGTCGGTGGAGAACGAGTGGTACAACGGTCGCCGACCCAGAACCTTCCGACGTGACGTCGGGCGATTCCGCCGGAAGGCAGCTGTTCGGGTGAAGAAGATCGGCCGCTACTTCTGGCCCGCCAAGCTCAATCAGAAGTAGGGCCCGCTCCCGGCGACAGGCGGTCCGAGAAGACAGGGTGTCTACGAGCCGTCGGTGACGATGGTCACCCATGTCGGTTCGGTGTTCGGGTCTGCCCCAAGTCTTGTTGACACTCAGGCGTTGTAGCGGTTAGGCCGCCTCTGCGGCTACGTAGTTCGTCCCAATCTCGACGGGGGTGAGCCTGGCGAGGGCCTCTGGCGACGTCGCAATTCTATGGAGACGGCGACAACGCCAAGGCGGAGTCCTTCTTCATCATCCTGCAGAGAACGTTCTAGTAGCCGACGCGGGGACAGCCAATTACACCTCCGCCTGGCGATCGCGACCTGGATCGAGAACATGTGCAACCTGCACGGCCAGGGAAAGCTCTGGCTCTGGGACACCTCCGCGCACCCCACCCGCGAGGACAAGCTCCACTACTCCGCGACACGGACGAACAGTTTCCCGCTCGTCCGAGAGATGGCTGCGGCCGGCGCCCTTGTCAGAGTGACCTGCCCGGGAACCCGATACTGGTCCCGGCCGTTGGACGCACCATGAAGTGCCCCACCGACGGTTCCACCCTGACCATGAGCGAGCGTGCCGGCGTCGAGATCGACTACTGCCCCGAGTGCCGGGGCGTCTGGCTCGACCGTGGCGAGCTCGACAAGATCCTCGACCGCGCCACGGCCGACGCCCCCGCAGCCCCCGCGCCGCGCGACGAGCGTCGTCCTGAGCGCGACCGGGACGACCGGTACCGCCCCGACGACCGGTACCGCGACGACCGCTACCGCAAGCCGAAGAAGAAGGAGCACTGGCTCATGGAGATCCTCGGCTGAACCGTCCACGGAGCGGACACGCCGGAACACCACGCGGACCGTCACGGTTGACGACCCCATGAAGATCCTGCTCACCGGGGGAACCGGGTTCGTGGGTGCAGCCGTGCTGCGCCGCCTCGTCGACGACGGCCACGCCGTCACCGCCGTCGTCCGGAGCGAGAGCTCCGGGCAGACCGTCGCCGCTGCGGGCGCCACGCCGCTGCAGGGCGATCTCTTCGACAGGGCCTGGCTGGCGGCGCAGCTGCGCGAGCACGACGCCGGCGTGCACACCGCCGCCCCGGGCGACGAGACGTCCGCGACCATGGACGACGCCGTCGTCGACGCCGCGGTCGAAGCCTTCGCCGGCACCGACAAGCCGTTCGTGCACACCGGAGGGGTCTGGACCTACGGCTCCGGCGCCGACCTCGACGAGGAGACGCCGTACGACGCGCCCGCCATCACCGCCTGGCGCCAGGCACGCGAGGACCGGCTCCTCGACTCCTCGGTCCGCGCCACCGTCGTGCAGCCCGGCATCGTGCACGCGCCGGGCCAGGGCATCGCCCAGCAGCTCGTGGCCGCACCCCGCACCGGCGAGGGCGCACTCGAGCTGGTCGGCTCGGGCGAGCAGCACTGGACCACGATCCACGTGGACGACCTGGCCGACCTCTACGCGCTGGTCGTCGCGAGCGGCTCCGGCCACGGGCGCCTGCTCGGCGTCAGCGGCCACTCCCCCAGCGTCCGCGACCTCGGGCTCGCGCTGGCCGACGCCGTCGCGGGCACCTCGGTCGAGACCGTGCACGAGAGGCTCGGCGAGGCCTTCGGCGACGCGCTGCTCCTCGACCAGCAGGCCAGCGGCGCCAAGGCGCGCTCGTTGGGCTGGCAGCCCACGCGGCCGACGCTCGTCGAGGAGCTGCGGGCCGCCCGCGCCTGAGCGCCGTGGCAGCCATGTGGGTCGGCTGGCTCGAGGCCGAGCTGCTCCTCGGAGACGTGCACACGCTCAAGCAGAAGCGCGCGGTCGTGCGACCCGTCGTGGCCGAGCTGCGACGCGCGCTCGACGTGTCGGTGGCCGAGGTCGGCCATACCGACCTCTACCGACGCACCGTCGTGGGCGTGGCCCTGACGTCGGGCGACCACGCCCACGCCGACGCGCTGCTCGACCGAGCCGAGCGGCTCCTCGCCTCGCGGCCCGACGTCGACCTGCTGTCGGTGCGTCGTCGCCTCGTGCGCAGCGACGACCTCGACTGAGCCGTCACCCGACGACGACACGCGCCGTGAGGGCCACCGCCCCGACCACGGTCGTCACGCCGGCCGCCAGCCACGCGCCGCCGAACCGCTCCAGACTCTCCTGCAGCGTGTGCGGAGGTCGCGGCTCGTCGGCGGGTGCGGCGGGGACGGGACGGTGGTCGGGTGCGGCGGTCATGCTCAGAGCCTGCGCCCGGGACGCATCAAGGATCCAGCGGGCGTCGCGTCAGGATCGCGTCAGGACAGGTCCGACAGCAGCCGGTAGCCGAGCCCGGGATCGGTGATGAGCATGCGCGGGTGCGCGGGGTCGTCCTCGAGCTTGCGACGCAGCTGCGCGAGGTAGACCCGCAGGTAGTGCGTCTCCCGCTCGTAGGTCGGCCCCCACACCTCGGTCAGGAGGGTGGTCTGGCGCACCAGGCGTCCCTGCGCCCGCGCCAGGACCTCCACGATCTTCCACTCCGTCGGGGTCAGGTGCACCGGCTCGCCGGCCCGGGTGGCCCGTCGGTCCTCGACGTCGAGCACCAGGTCGCCCACCGTCACGACGGGCGCCCGCGAGGGCGCGGCCCGACGTAGCGCCGCCCGGACGCGCGCCAGGAGCTCCTCCATGCCGAACGGCTTCGTCACGTAGTCGTCGGCCCCGAGGTCGAGCGCCTCCACCTTGTCGTCGGACTCGTGCCGCGCCGACAGCACGACCACGGGCACCTGCGACGTCTCGCGGATCCGCCGCAGCACCTCCGTGCCGTCGAGGTCGGGCAGGCCCAGGTCGAGCAGGACGACGTCGGGCACCCGCTCGGTGAGCGACTGCAGCGCGGACCGGCCGTCCGCCACCGTCTCGACCTCGTAGCCCCGCGCGCGCATCGCGATGCCCAGGGTCCGCAGGATCGCCGCGTCGTCGTCGACCGCCAGCACCACCGTCATGCGTCGTCGCCTCCCGTCGTCAGCGTCATGGAGCCCTCCCGGGGCAGCTCGACCACGAGCGTGAGCCCGCCGCCGGGGGTGTCCTCGGCGGTCAGACGTCCGCCCATCGCCTCCGTGAGACCGCGGGCGACGGCAAGGCCGAGCCCGACCCCGGCCCCGCGCGGGACGTCGCCGAGACGCTGGAACGGCTCGAACATCTGCGCTCGGCGGTGCTCCGGCACACCGGGTCCTCCGTCGACCACGCGCACCACGACGTGCTCGCGCGTGGCGGTCGCGTCGACCCGCACCGTCGAGCCCGCCGCGTGCTTGTGGGCGTTCTCGACGACGTTCGCGAGCACCCGCTCGAGCAGCGCGGTGTCGGCGCGCGCCTCCGGGAGGTCGTCGGGCACCTCGAGCACCGTCGGCGTCCCTGCGGCGGCCCGCTGGGCCACCGACAGCACGTCGACGGGCTCCGCACGAGCCACGACCGCCCCGGTCTGCAGCCGGCTCATGTCGAGCAGGTCGACCACGAGCGCGTCGAGCCGGTCGGCGCCGTCCTCGATGGTCTCGAGCAGGTCGGCTCGGTCCTGGTCGGACCAGTCGACGCCGGGGTCGCGCAGGCTGCTCACCGCCGCCTTCACCGCCGCCAGCGGCGTCCGCAGGTCGTGGGACACGGCGGCGAGGAGCGCCGTGCGCGTCCGGGCGGTCTCCGCCAGCACCCGTCGCTCGGCCTTGAGCGCCACGGCCGCGCGGCGCTCCAGCAGCACCGTCGCGTGGGCGACGACGGCCGCCAGCAACGGCTCCTCCACGGCCTCGGCCGCCGACCCCCACAGCACGAGTACGTGCTCGTCGCCCACCGGCACCGTCCGCTCCGGACCCGACGTCACGCCGTGCTCCCCCAGCACGCGGCCGTCCGTCGTGCACAGCTGGGCGCCGTCGACGCCGAACAGGTCGACGGTCGTGCGCAGCAGACGCCGCAGGTCGTTCCCCGCGTGCACGAGCTGGTGCGCCAGCACGCTCAGGCTGTCGGCCTCCGCCCGGGCCCTGCCGGCCAGCCCGGCGAGCCGGGCCGCGCGATCGACGACGAGAGCAACCGACATGCCGACCGCCACGAAGAGGACGACCGCCACCGCGTTCTCGCCCGTGGCGATGCGCAGCGTCTGCACGGGAGGCGTGAAGAAGTAGTTCAGGACGCCGCCGCTGACGAACGCGGCCACGACGGCCGGGCGCAGACCACCCACCAGGGCGGTGCCGATGACGAGCACCATGAACAGCATGGCCTCGGTGGGCAGACCGTGGAGGTCGCGGGTGGCGAGCAGCAGACCGGCCAGCACGAACGGCCCGAGCAGCGCCACGGCGAAGCCCGCCCACGTCCGACGTCGTCCGAGCGCCGACTCCTCGCGCACCCTGGCCTGGCGCCGTCGGGCCTCGTCGTGCGTGACGATGTGCACGTCGATGTCGCCGGACTCGGACACGATCGTCTCGCCGATGCCGGGGCGCAGCAGCGTCGACAGCCGCCCGCGCCGGCTGGCCCCGATGAGCACCTGGGTCGCGTTGCGGGCGCGCGCGAAGTCGAGGATCGCGGCCGCGGCGTCGTCGCCGACCACCGTGTGGAAGCTGCCACCCAGCTCCTGCGCCGTCGTGCGCAGCTCCTCGAGCCGGTCCGGGCCGGTCTGGCGCAGGCCGTCGCCGCGCGACACGTACAGCGCCGTCCAGGGCGCCCCGCCGTCGCCCGACGGACCCGAACCGCGCGAGGCGATCCGCGCGGCGCGCCGCATCAGCGGCTCCGACTCCGGGCCACCCGTGACGCCCACGACGATCCGCTCGCGCGTCGCCCACGTGGCCTCGATCTCGTGACGCGCCCGGTAGCGCTCGAGGCCCTCGTCGACCCGCTCGGCGAGCCAGAGCAGGGCCAGCTCCCGCAGCGCGGCGAGGTTGCCCTCGCGGAAGAACTGCGACAGCGCCGCGTCGACGCGCTCGGCCGGGTAGACGTTCCCGTGGGCCAGGCGGCGGCGCAGCGCCGACGGGCTCATGTCGACCAGCTCGATGGCCTCCGCCGACCGCACGAACGCATCGGGCACGGTCTCGCGCTGGCGGACGCCGGTGATCGCCTCGGTGACGTCGTTCAGCGACTCCAGGTGCTGCACGTTCACGGTGGTGACGACGTCGATGCCGGCCGCGAGCAGCTGGTCGACGTCCTGCCAGCGCTTCACGTGCCCCGATCCTGGCGCGTTGGTGTGCGCCAGCTCGTCGACGAGGCACACCTGGGGCGCTCGGGCCAGCACCGCGTCGACGTCGAGCTCGGTCAGGGTCGTCGCGCCGTGCTGGACGGTGCGCCGGGGCACCACCTCGAGCCCGCCGATCCGCTCCTGCGTCAGCGCCCTGCCGTGCGTCTCGACGACTCCCACCACGACGTCGGTGCCGCGCGCTGCTCTGCGGCAGCCCTCGTCGAGCATCCTGTACGTCTTGCCGACCCCGGGCGCGGCGCCGAGGTAGACCCGCAGGCACCCGCGCCCGTGGTCGGGCGTGGCGTCGCCCCGCGTCTGGACCGTGTGCACGACGTCAGTCTGCACCCGACAGGCTCGCGTTCAGCTCGAGGACGTCCACCGTGGGCTCCCCGAGGAACCCGAGCTGGCGTCCGGAGGTGGCCTCGGCCACGAGACGACGCACGGTCTCCTCGTCGAGTCCGCGCTCCCGGGCGACCCGCGGCACCTGCAGCGCCGCGTAGGCGGGGCTGATGTCGGGGTCGAGCCCGGACCCCGACGCGGTCAGGGCGTCGGCGGGCACGGCCGACGGTGACACCCCGTCCTCGCGCGCCACCGCGGCCCGCCGCTCACGGATCGCCGCGAGAAGATCGGGGTTCGAGGGCCCGAGGTTCGACGGTGCCGACGCGAGGCCGTCGTAGTCGTTGGCCGACGGGCGCGGGTGGAACCACTGCGCGCCCTCGAAGGTCTGGCCGAGGAGGCGGGAGCCGACGGCGACGCCGTCGACGCGCAGCAGGCTGCCGTCGGCCCGGTCGGGCACGGCCCGGCCCACGGCCCACACGGCGGCCGGGTAGAGGACGCCGAGCAGCACGGTGAGCACGAGCAGCACGCGGACGGCGGCGAGGGACTGACGCAGGAGGTCGCGGATCACGACGGTCACCTGATTCCTGGGATCTGGGAGACGAGCAGGTCGATGAGCTTGATGCCGACGAACGGGACGACGACGCCACCCGCGCCGAAGACGAGCAGGTTGCGCCGCAGGACGCTCGCGGCGTCGGCGGCCCGGCTGCGCACGCCCTTGAGGGCCACCGGGATGAGTCCCACGATGACGAGGGCGTTGAAGATGACGGCCGAGAGGATCGCCGACTCCGGCGTGGCCAGCCGCATGACGTTGAGCGCGTCGAGCGACGGGTAGGCCGTCACGAACATGGCCGGCACGATCGCGAAGTACTTGGCGAGGTCGTTGGCGATCGAGAACGTCGTGAGCGCGCCGCGCGTGATGAGCAGCTGCTTGCCGATGCGCACCACGTCGATGAGCTTCGTCGGGTCGGAGTCGAGGTCGACCATGTTGCCGGCCTCCTTCGCCGCCGACGTGCCCGACGCCATCGCGACGCCGACGTCGGCAGCCGCGAGCGCGGGCGCGTCGTTGGTGCCGTCGCCGGTCATGGCCACGAGGCGGCCACCGGACTGCTCCTCGCGGATGAGTCGCATCTTGTCCTCGGGCGTCGCCTCCGCGAGCACGTCGTCGACACCGGCCTCCGCGGCGATCGCCCGCGCCGTCAGCGCGTTGTCGCCGGTGACCATGACGGTGCGGATCCCCATGCGTCGCAGCTCGGCGAACCGCTCGACCATGCCCTCCTTGACGACGTCCTTGAGGTGGACGACCCCGAGCACCCGGGTGGATCCGGCTCGACGCTCGGCGACGAGCAGGGGCGTGCCGCCGGACATCGAGATCTCGTAGCCGGCCGCCCCGACCTCCGCGGGGAGCCCGGCTCCGGTCCACGCCTCGACGGCGCTCCCGGCTCCCTTGCGCAGCTCGCGGCCGTCGGGCAGGTCGACGCCCGACATGCGTGTCTGGGCGGTGAACTCGACCGGCTCGGCGCCGGCCGGCAGCGGTGCGCCCGTGCCGCTGGCACCGGTGTCGGCCACCGCCAGGTCGACGATCGAGCGACCCTCCGGCGTCAGGTCGGCCAGCGAAGCGATGCGGGCGGCCTCCGTCAGCTCCGCCAGGGTGACGCCCTCCGCGGGCACGAAGCGCGACGCCCGGCGGTTGCCGTAGGTGATCGTGCCGGTCTTGTCGAGCAGCAGCGTGCTGACGTCGCCGGCCGCCTCGACCGCACGACCCGACATCGCGAGCACGTTCACCCGCACCAGACGGTCCATGCCGGCGATGCCGATGGCCGACAGCAGCGCCCCGATCGTGGTGGGGATCAGGCACACGAGCAGCGCGACCAGCACCACCGTGGGCTGCGGCGCGCCCGCGTAGTCGGCCATCGGGGAGATGGTGACGACGGCGAGCAGGAAGATGATCGTCGGGCTCACGAGCAGGATCGACAGAGCGATCTCGTTAGGGGTCTTGCGCCGCTCGGCGCCCTCGACCAGGGAGATCATCCGGTCGAGGAAGGTCTCGCCGGGCGCGGCGGTGATCCGCACGACGATCTCGTCGGAGAGGACGCGCGTGCCGCCCGTGACGGCCGACCGGTCCCCGCCGGCCTCGCGCACGACCGGCGCGGACTCCCCGGTGATGGCCGACTCGTCCACCGTCGCGACGCCCTCCACGACGTCGCCGTCTCCGGGGATCACCTCGCCGGCGCTGACCCGCACGAGGTCGCCCACCGTCAGCTCGGTGCCCGCCACGACCGACTCGCTGCCGTCGGAGGCGACGCGCCGGGCGGTGACGTCGGTGCGCGCCGCGCGCAGCGAGTCGGCCTGTGCCTTGCCGCGGCCCTCGGCGACGGCCTCGGCGAGGTTGCCGAACACGACCGTGAGCCAGAGCCAGACCGCGATGGCGACCGCGAAGACGCTCGGGTCGACGACCGCCGACACCGTCGTGACGAGGGAGCCGATCCACACGACGAACATGACCGGGCTGCGCCACAGGTGGCGGGGGTCGAGCTTGCGCAGCGCCGCGGGGAGCTGCTGGACGAGCTGCCGCGACAACGGCGTGGCAGCGGAGGTGCGGGTCATCGCGAGGCTCCTGTCAGGGCCTCGGCCACGGGGCCGAGGGCGAGGGTCGGGAAGAAGGTGAGGGCCGAGACGAGCAGCACGACGCCGACCACGAGCCCGCCGAACAGCAGGGTCGCGGTGGGCAGGGTGCCTGCCGTCGTCGGCACCCGACGCTGGCGGGCCAGCGAGCCGGCGAGCAGGACGACGAGCACGATCGGCACGAACCGGCCGAGCAGCATGGCCGCGGCAAGCGTCAGCTGGAAGAACGTCGACGTCACCGTGATGCCGCCGAAGGCGCTGCCGTTGTTGTTCGCGGCCGACGTGAACGCGTAGACGACCTCGGAGAAGCCGTGGCCTCCCGGGTTGCCCATGGCGTCGGCCGTCGACGGCAGCGCGATGGCGGTACCGATGCCGACGAGCACGAGGGCGGGGACGACGAGCGTGTAGAGCGCGACGTAGGTCATCTCCCGCGAACCGATCTTCTTGCCGAGCAGCTCGGGGGTCCGCCCGACCATGAGTCCGGCGACGAAGACGGCGAGGATCGCGGCGACGAGGATGCCGTAGAGGCCCGAACCGACGCCACCGGGCGAGACCTCGCCGAGCATCATGTGCGCCATCACTGTCCCGCCCCCGAGCGGCGACATGGAGTCGTGGGACGCGTTGACCGCTCCCGTCGAGGTGCCGGTGGTCGACACGGCGAACAACGCCGACGCCCACTCCCCGAAGCGGGTCTCCTTGCCCTCCATCGCCGCGCCGGCAGCCTGCGCGGCCTGGCCCTGCCCGCCGACCTCGGCCCACGTCGTCACGGCGAGGGCCCCGGTCCACAGCACGCCCATCGCGCCGAGCAGCACCAGGCCCTGGCGCCGCGAGCCGACCAGCGTCCCGAAGGTGCGGGTCAGGCAGACCGGCACCACCAGCAGGAGGAAGACCTGAAGCAGGTTGGTCAGCGCCGTCGGGTTCTCGAACGGGTGCGCGGAGTTCGCGTTGAAGAAGCCGCCCCCGTTCGTGCCGAGCTGCTTGACCGCCTCCTGGCTGGCGACGAGCCCGCCCGGCACCACCTGCGTGCCGCCGCCGAGGGCGCGCACCGTGACGTCGGAGAGGTTCTGCACGACCCCGCCGAGCAGGAGCAGCACTGCCGCGACCAGCGCCAGCGGGAGCAGGACGCGGACGGTGCCGCGGACGAGGTCGACCCAGAAGCTGCCGAGGGTGCTCGACTCCGCCCGTGTGAAGCCGCGGACCAGCGCGACCGCGACGGCGAGGCCGACGGCGGCCGAGACGACGTTCTGCACCGTCAGACCGAGCGCCTGTGCCGCGAAGCCCAGGGTCGACTCGCCGGCGTAGGACTGCCAGTTGGTGTTGGTGACGAAGGAGACCGCCGTGTTGAGGGCCATGTCCCAGGGCATCCCGGGCAGGCCACGGTCCCACGGGAGCGCGGCCTGGCCGAGGAGGATCGCCAGGAGCAGGACGATGCCGACGACGGAGAACGCGAGGAGGCTCAGCACGTACCCGCGGGCGCTCTGCTCGGCGTCGGGGTCGATGCCGCCGACGCGGTAGAGCGCGCGCTCGACGCGGAGGTGCCGGGTCGAGGTGAACACGCGCGCCATGTAGTCGCCGAGCGGGACGTAGACCACGGCGAGCAGGGTCAGCAGCGCCGCGATGGTCAGCAGGCCGGAGACGGTGTCGGACATGGGCGACTCAGAACCGGTCGGGCCGCACGAGGGCCACGACGAGGTAGACCAGCAGGGCGGCGACGCCGAGCAGCTGGAGTGCGGTGACGAGGGACATGCCCCCACCCCACACCCGTCCCCGCACCGCGACGCCGCTCCTGACGACCCCCTGACGCGTCTTGACGCGATCTTGACGGCCGGCCGCAGCTCAGCGGTTTACCACGGTCCCGTGGTCAACCTGCTCCTCCCGCGGCAAGCTTCCCGAGGGAGGACGACGTCTACCACGGGACCGTGGTAAACCGTCAGGACGCGGCGAGGCGGGCGACGGCGGCGGCGACGCGCTCGTCGGTGGCGGTGAAGGCCACGCGCACGTGCTGGGCGCCGCGCTCGCCGTAGAAGTCTCCGGGGGCGACGAGGATGCCGCGCTCGGCGAGCCAGGCGACCGTGTCGCGGCAGCCCTCGCCGCGGGTGGCCCAGAGGTAGAGCGCGCCCTCGGAGTGGGTGATGGTGAACCCGGCCGACTCGAGCGCACGGCGGAGCGCGTCGCGACGCTCGGCGTAGCGACGACGCTGCAGGACGACGTGCTCGTCGTCGGCGATCGCGGCGGCGAAGGCCTGCTGCACCGGGGTCGGCAGCATGAACCCGAGGTGCTTGCGGACGGCCAGTAGCTCGGCGACGACCGCCGCGTCGCCCGCGACGAAGCCGGCGCGGTAGCCCGCGAGGTTCGAGCGCTTCGACGTCGAGTGCACGGCGAGCAGTCCGTCGTGGCTGCCCTCGCAGACGTCGGGGTGCAGCACGGAGACCGGCTCGCGCTCCCAGCCGAAGTCGGCGTAGCACTCGTCGGAGACCAGTAGCGCTCCCCGCTCGCGGCACCAACGGACCACCGCGCGCAGGTGCTCGGCCGACAGCACCTCGCCGTGCGGGTTCGCCGGGGAGTTCACGTACACGAGCGCCGGCTGGTCGGTGAGGCCGTCGGCGACCGGGTCGCCCAGCACGACGCGGGCGCCGGCGAAGCGGGCACCGACCTCGTAGGTGGGGTACGCCAGCGCGGGGAGCACGACGGTGTCGGCGGGTCCGAGCGCGAGCTGCGACGGCAGGTTGGCGATGAGCTCCTTCGAGCCCACGGTCAGCAGCACTTGGTCGGTCGTGAGCCCGGTGACTCCGAGCCGACGCTCGAGCCAGTCGACGGCGGCCTGGCGCACGGCCTCGGGGGCCGCCACCGTCGGGTAGCCCGGCGCGTCCGAGGCTGCGGCGAGCGCCTCACGGGCCACCGACGGCGTGGGGTCGACCGGTGTCCCGATGGAGAGGTCGACGATGCCGTCGGGGTGTGCGTGGGCGCGCTGCTTGGCGTCGGCCAGGGTGTCCCACGGGAAGTCGGGGAAGCGGGAGGAGAGACGGGGTCGGTCCATCAGGACGCTCCTTCGCAGGTGGCCTCGGGGGTGACGCGTCGGGCTGCGCCCAGGAGTCGGGCCCCGCTGGAGGGCCCCGCCGTCACTCCTGGTTCTGCGGGGGCAGCGCGGCGATGAAGGCGTGGTCCTTGTCGATCACGCCCATCTTCGCGGCACCACCGGGCGAGCCGAGGTCGTCGAAGAAGTTCACGTTCGCGTCGTAGTACTCCTTCCACTCCGACGGGGTGTCGTCCTCGTAGAAGATGGCCTCGACCGGGCACACCGGCTCGCAGGCACCGCAGTCGACGCACTCGTCGGGGTGGATGTAGAGCATCCGCTTGCCCTCGTAGATGCAGTCGACGGGACACTCGTCCACGCACGCGCGGTCCTTGACGTCCACACACGGCTGGGCGATCACGTAGGTCACGACGGCTCCTTCGACGGCAACGCTGGTCCGCCCTGGTCGGTGGCGGACCGTCCCAGTATCCCGCCTGGTCGACGGGGCGCCGTACTGAGGTATGCCTCATGAGACGGTGGCGTCGTGGCAGACGTCCAGGACCTTCTCGGCCGACGGGTGACCGTGCGGCACCGGCTCGCCGACGGGAGCGCCACCGACGTCGTCGGTCGCGTCGTCGCGGCCGACCCCACCGGGCTCGTCGTGCAGCGTCGCGACGGGTCCGAGACGGCCGTGGACGCCGGTCGTGTCGTCGCGCTCAAGGTCGTGCCCGACCGCCCCGCCCGCAGCCCCCGCGCGCTCGACGTCGACGTCGACGAGCTGGTCCGGATCACCTCGCGCGGGTGGCCGGCTCCCGAGTCGGTGCCGCTCGGTGCGTGGGAGCTGCGCGCCGCCGGGGCGTTCACGGGTCGCGCGAACTCCGTCGCCGTCGTGGGCGACCCGGGACGGCCCGACGACGAGGCGCTCGCCGCGGTGCTCGACTTCTACACGTCGCGAGGCCTGCAGCCGCAGGCGCAGGTCGTCGTCGACTCCGCGTGGGAGCGCCGCTTCCTCGCGGCGGGCTGGACGGCGCGCACCGACTACCTCGGCGGCGCCGTCGTGCAGGTGGCCGACCTCGGTGACGCCCCGGCCCCTGACGGCCGGGCGACCGTGACGCCACGAGCCTCGGACGCCTGGCTGTCGCGCTACGGCCGGGTCGACGACGTGGAGGCCGCGCGCCGGGTGCTGGAGGGACCACGCACGGTCGGCTTCGTCGAGGTCCCCGACGACGGCGTCCCCGCAGCGGCCGTCGGACGGGTCGTGGTGACCGGCGAGTGGGCCGGCGTGGCCGCCGTCGAGACGCTCCCCGAGCACCGCCGACGCGGTCTCGCCGACGCCGTCGTGCGGACCAGCCTGGCGTGGGCGCACGAGCGCGGCGCGACCCGCGTGTACCTGCAGACCATGCCCGACAACCACGCGGCGCTCGCGCTCTACGCGCCGTACGGCTTCAGGACGCACCACCACTACCGCTACCTCGTGCCCGCCTCCTGAGCTCCGCTGGCCAGCCCGGAGCAACCCACCGCCGGGCGGGCTCCCGCGCAGACGCGACGCGCCCGACCGGCTCCTTGACCCCTCCGAGGAGGTGACGGGAGCCGGACGGGCGGACGTCAACGCCGGACGACGCGGATCGTCAGCGGGACCGCGGCCGAGCCGGTGCGACGGTCACCGAGGTACTCCACGGTGAACTGCCTCGTACCCGTGCTGCGCAGCGGTCGCAGGCGCACCTCGGCGGTCCCGTTGCGCAGCGTCGCCGTGCCGAGGATCGTCGAGCCGAGACGCACCCGCACGGTGCCACCATCGGGCCGGAAGCCGTCGGCGCTCACCCGGACCGGGACGACCGCTCGCGTCCGGTCGACGACGACCTTCCCGCGCGGCGCGGTGGCCCGGACGACGGGCGTGGCCTTGGTGACCGTGTGCTCGACCGTGACGTCGTCGGGCTCGACGGAGTCGTTGCCGGCGTAGAGGACCTGGAGCCGGTGGGAACCGGGCTCGAGCGCCGTTCCGGAGATGCGCACGCTGGCCGATCCCTCGCGCAGCGAGCCGATGCCGACGACCGTGGAACCCGACACGACGTAGACGAGGCCGGAGGCGGCCGGGGCGGCCGTGACCTCTACCGTGCCCTGCGTCCCGAAACGGGTGGGCTCGATCGTGGCGGCGAGGTCGGCCTCGCTCTTCAGCACCGTGATGCGGTACTCCGCCGAGACCGGACGCGTCTCCGCGTCGCCGGCGTACTCGACGCTCAGCACGTGCGTGCCGACACCGAGGTCCGCGGTCCTCAGGGCGATCGTCGCCCGGCCGCCGTCCAGGGTGGCCGTGCCGAGCGCGGTGTCACCGTCGCGCAGCGTCACCTCGCCCGCGGGCACGACGCCCTCGAGGGAGGAGCTCACCCGCACGTCGACGTCGACCACGTCGCCGAGGCGTCGGGTGCGCGGTCCGTCCACCGCCAGCTCGCCGGCGGCCGGGCTCACGTCGAGACCGACGATCGTCGGGTCGTGGTCGCTGGCGCGGAACGGCGACGTGTCGAAGAGGTTGGTGACGTTGTAGTTGAAGCGGCTGTACTCGCGGGCGATCGCCTCGGGCGCGTTGATGCGCCACACGTCGGCCCCACGGACCCGGCGCGTCGCGCTGGGCGAGGCGAAGACGTGGTCGAGCGACCCGAGCAGTCCACCGAACTGGTAGGTGTCCTCCTCGGAGAAGCGGTCGGTCACGTTCGTGAACCCGGCGTCCTCGAGGACCTGCATCGGGTCCTCCTTGGAGTAGGAGTTGAAGTCGCCCGCCAGCAGGACGCGGTCGGTGCCGGCGGACTTCTCCACGTCGTCCACGAAGGCCACGAGAGCCCGCGCCTGACGCACGCGGTCGGGGTTGGACGCACCCTGGCCGTCGCGCTGGTCGGCGTTCTCGCCCGACCCCGAGCCCTTGGACTTGAAGTGGTTCGCGATCACGACGAAGTCGCTGTCGGCCACGCCCTTGGCCCGGAACTCCTGGGCGAGCGGGGCACGGGCGTTGGCGAAGGCCGGGTCGTCGAGGATGCGCGCCTCGCCGGCCGTCTCGACCGTCGAGGTGCGGTAGATGAACGCCGGACGGATGACGTCCTCGCCCGTGCTCGGCACGGTGGTCGGCGAGGCGGCACCCGCCCAGACGTCGGCGCCCGCGTCGGCGTTCAGTGCTGCGACGAGGGTCTGCAGCGCCGTGTCGCGCGGCTGGCCGAGGGTGGCGGAGTTCTCGAGCTCCTGCAGCGCGACGACGTCGGCGCCGAGGCCGTTGATCGCCTTGACGATCTTGGTCTGCTGACGCGCCAGGCTCTCGTCCGTGGCCGCACCACGCGGGCCGTTGTTGGTGCACGAGTTGGTGGTGATGGGCGTGCCGGCACGGTCGCGGAAGTACGTGCAGGTGCCGCGACCGGAGGCGACGTACTTCTCGCCCGTCGTCGGGAAGTAGTTCAGGACGTTGAACGAGGCCAGCTTCAGCTCGCCCTCGACCGGGGCGGGCGTGCGCTCCTGCGCGCGCGTGGCACCGAAGGTGGCCGGGGCGTCAGCGACACCGGTGAGGCGCGTGGTGGGCTGCAGCTTCCAGCCGAAGCGGAAGTCGAGCACGACCGGCGCCACGAAGGTCGTCGGTGCTCCCTGGCGCACCTCGTTGTCGGCGGTCAGCCAGGGCAGCGGGACGTCCTTGCTGCCGTTGACGTAGTTGACGCTCGCCCCGTCATCGAGGGTGATGAGTCGACGGGCGTTGTCGGCCACGAGGTCGGTGTAGGCCTGCGTACGCGGACGCACCACGTCGGTGGGCTGGGGCAGCGGTCGGGTGCCGGCGGCGAGCCCGACCTCGCCGAAGGAGTTCGTGGCGAAGTTGTTGGTGACCGTGTACGCGCCCTGCGGCGCCAGGAGCATGCCCTCCAGCGACTCGCGCTGGGTGTCGTCCAGGGGGAAGGCGACCTCGGCGGCCTTCGGCGCGACGGCCGGCTCGGTCAGGACCGTCCAGCCACCGGCGGGGACGGCGAGCTGGGTGAGTCCGCTGGACTCCTCCACGGTGCCGGTGACCTCGAGGTGGTCGCCGATCTCGACGTCGTCGGCCAGCGCGGCCGACGCCACGAACAGACCCGTGGACGCGCGGTGGGTGTCGACGTCGACGTCGCCCGTGCCCTCGGTCTGGATGTACGCGCCGTCGAAGCCGCCGTCGGGGTAGGCCGCGGTCACGACGCCGCGGGTCGTGACCCGCTGTCCGACGATCGGGCTCGCGGTGCCGGTTCCCTGGATCTCCGCGATCGGGACGACCGGGGCGGGCTCGACCGGGGCGGGCGCGGAGTCGCACGCCGTGCCGCACGCCGTGGGCGTCGGGTCGGCGGCCGACAGGTCGGCCCGGTTGTCGTTCGTGTCGGTGCCGCCGGTGCGGCGGACCGCCTTCGTCAGGCTCGTGCCGGTGGCCGCCGCCGAGCCCTCGAAGGTGGTGGAGCTCCCATACCCGACCAGGTCGACGACGGCGGGGTCGGCGAGCACCGTCGACGGGGCGCCGGTGAGGGGCGTCGTCGTGCGGGTGAGGGCGAGGGTGCCTCCGCCGCCGGCGAACGCGACGGTCGACGCGACGTCCGGCGTCGGCAGGTCGGCCCCCGGGTTGGTGGTCGCGTTGTTGCTGTTCGCGCCGACCAGCAGGGTGCCCCCCGCGGGGACGGTGTGGTCACCGAGGGCGATCACACCCGAGAAGTTCCCGGTGCCCGTGGCGGAGCGGTACTGGACCGACCAGCCCGCGACGTCGACGGGACTCCCGGTGGGGTTGTGCACCTCCACGTACTTGTTCTTGAACGACGCCCCGCTGGAGCCGCCGTTCACGTAGACCTCGTCGATCACGAGGTGGTCGGCGGGTGCCGCCTGGGCTGCCGGCGCCGCAGCGAGCGCGCCGGTGGCCAGGCCGCCGGCCAGGGCGAGCCGGAGCGCACGCGAGAAGGATGATCTGGACACAGGGGTCTCCTGGTTCGAGGGATGGTGTCGACGGTCGGCGGTCAGCGAGAGCGGACCGTGAGCGTGGCGCGGCCCGTCGACGGCTTCGCGAGATCGTTGCCGGAGTAGGAGACCGTCAGGGTCCTGCGGCCGGTGTTCGTGAACGGACGCAGGGTCACCGACGCCTTGCCGTCGCGCAGCTCGCCGCGACCGACGACCTTCGAACCGACGCGCACCACGATCGCGCCGCCGTCGGCGGTGAAGCCGGCGGTGCGGACGGTGACCGCCACCGTGGCCTTGCCGCGGTTGCGGACGACGCTCGTCGGGCGCACGGACGCCGAGGTGGCGGAGGTCGCCTTGGTGACCGTCACCGTGACCGGGACGGTCACCGGCTCGAAGTCGGCGCTGCCGTTGAAGTACACCTCGAGCGTGTGCTCGCCGGGCCGCAGGGCGGTCCGGTCGAGGCTGACGCGTCCCGAGCCGTCGGTGATCGTGCCGACGCCGACGACGGTGCCGTCCGACGTGGAGGCGAAGACGAGACCGCGGGCGTCGTCGTCGCTGCTCAGCTCGATCACGGTGGAGGTGCCGTAGGGCGTGGCGGTCGGCGGAGTCACGGCGAGGCTCACGACGCCCTTGGCGAGGTCGACGGCGGCCGTCGTCGTCGACGTGGCGTGGTCGTCGTCGCCGACGTAGACGATCTCGACGGTGGTGGTGCCGATCGGCAGGCTGGACGTGTCGGCCTCGATGGTGGCCTTCCCGCCGGACAGCGTCGCGGTGCCGAGGACCGTGCCGTCGAGCTCGGCCCGGACCTGACCCGTGGGCTGGGTGCCGGTGGCCGAGGTGATGTCGACGGTGAGGTCGACGGGGGCGCCGCGGCGCGGGTTCTCCTCGACGTCGACCGTGGCGGACGTGGCGGCCTTCTCGACCGTCACGGCGACGGTGCCGGTGGCCTCGGGCAGGTCGGTGTCGCCGGAGTAGACGACGGTCAGCTCGCGCGTGCCGGCACCGATGCGCTCGGTGTCGATGCTCACGTCGGCGCGACCCTCGGCGTCGAGGGTGCCGGTGCCGAGCGTGGTCTCGCCGTCACGGACCTCCACCGTGCCGCTGGGCGCGGCGCCCGGGGCGGTGACCGCCACCGAGACGGTGGCGTCGTCGCCGAAGGCGACCGTGGAGGCCGTCGCCTCGATCGTGGCGCCCTTGATCGAGATCGGCACCGTGACGAGCGTGCCGCTGCGGGAGGCACGGACCTCCAGGACAAGGTCGCCGGCGACCTTGCTGGGCAGCCGGCCGGCGATCGTCGCCGCACCGTTGGTGACGGCACGGGCGCCGAGGTTGGCGACGACACGGTCGCCGTCGAGCAGGCGGGCCGAGACGGACCGGTTCGCCGGGCTGCCCGACGACGTCAGGTCCAGGCGCGGCAGCGTGACCTCGAACGCGCCGCCGGCGCGGTAGGACTGCTGCAGGCCGCGCACCTCGACGGCGTGGCGGGCGAAGGACGGCGACACCGGCTGGTTCTTCGACAGGTAGGTCGTCCAGGCGTCGAGGTCGGCCAGGCCGGTGTCACGACGCGCGCCGGCCGCGAAGGCGCGGAAGTTGTCGCCGCCGGAGGCCAGGAAGCTCGGCACGGCGACGTCGTAGGTCTTCTCCGGCGAGACCTTCTCGCCGTCGACCCACAGCGACGTGATCCGATCGCCCTCCGGGCGGGTGGCGTCGAAGGTGTAGCGGACGTTGTCGGACGTGCCGAGCTGCAGGTAGGCACGGCTGGGCACGGCACCGGCGGCGGTGCGCTGCCACTGCTGCTCGAAGACCGTCTTCAGCTGACGGCCGTCCAGCGTGACGACGAACAGGCTGTTGGCGAACGGCAGCACGGAGACCGCCTCGCCGAAGGTGACGACGCCGTCGGTGTTGGTGCCGCCGGTGCCCGCGAACTCGAGGTCGTCGCGCAGGCCGCCGGGGTTCACGATGCCGAGGTCCACGTCGCGGCCCACCGCCGTCCGGGACACCTCGGAGCGGTACATCTCGGCCACGAGGTTGCCGAGCGTGGACTCGTTGGCGCGGTCGTCGCGCTTCGCACCACCGTCGGCGTAGCCGGCCGTGGTGATGTCCTCGGTCACCTCACCGACCGGGCGACGCCCGACCTCTGTGGCGTTGGCGAGGGCGGCGTCGGTGATCCGGGCGACCTCGGCGACCCGCGGGTAGGTGGCGACGAGCGTCTCGTTGGCGGTGGTGACGCGGGCGACGTTGGCCTGGGTGTGCCCGGTGACCGCCCCGGTCGCGGGGTCGACGGTCAGCTGGACCCGGCCGACGTTCTCGCCGTAGCTGCCGGTCTGGAGCACCGGTCGGGTGCCGGAGCGCCCGGGGATCGGCGCCTGCCACGCGTAGGTCTGGTGGGTGTGCCCGTTGAAGATGGCGTCGACGTCGGGGTCGGTCTTGGTGACGATGTCGGCGAAGGCGCCGCCCTTGGCGAGCTCGCTCTCGAGGGTGCCGCCCGCGGTGGTGCCGTTCTGTGCACCCTCGTGGTAGCTCGCGACGATGACGTCGGGAGCGTCGGTCAGGCGCTCGAGGCGCTCGACCTCGGTGTTCACGGCCTCGACCGGGTCGGTGAAGCGCAGCCCGGTGATGCCGTCGGGCGACACGAGGGCCGGGGTCTCCTGGGTGACCGCGCCGACCACGGCGACGTCGAGGCCGCCGACCTCGAAGGTGGCCGACGGCGGGAGCACCGGTCGACCGGTGGAGGTGTCGATGACGTTGGCCGCGAGGTGCGGGAAGTCCGACCGGTCCGCCACACGGCCGAGGAGGTCGGCGGCACCGCGGTCGAACTCGTGGTTGCCGACCGTGGAGGTGTCCAGGTCCAGCGCGTTCAGCACGTCGAGGGTCGGCCCGTCCTGCTGCACCTGCGAGGGGAAGAGGGACGCGCCGATGTCGTCGCCGGAGGAGATGAAGAGCGTGTTGTCCTCGCCCCCCTGCGCCCTGAGCTGCTCGACCGTGCCGGCGAACTTGACCGTGTTGGCGTCGAGGCGACCGTGGAAGTCGTTGATGTCGAGCACCTGGATGGTGACGGGGTCGGCCGCGGAGGCCGGGACGGCGCCGAGCACCGAGGCGGCGGTGACCGCCGCGAGGGTGGCGGCGGCGCAGCGCAGGACGTTCTTCACAGGGATTCCTTCGACGTTCGGACGGGCAGGCCTATCTGAGGAGGTCGAGGCGTCCCCGCGGGGCCGTCGAGACGACGTCCGGGTGAACCGCGGGCGTCGGGACAGGGCCGACGACCGCCTCTCGCGGTCGCGGTCCGTCACGGTGCCGTCGGTCCCCCCGCACCGTTCGGCGCCGGACCAATGGAGGCATCACACCCGACGCCCTGGCCCGCGTCAATGGGTCGCCGGGTAACGATCAGGTAACGGGAGCGCGGGCCTAGGATCGTGGCCGTGCGTGAGCGTCGGGGCGTCCGGGTCGTGGTGGTGGCGGGCCCGTCGGGGGTCGGCAAGTCCCACCTCGCCGAGGTGCTCGGCTGGTCGGTGCTGCGCCTCGACGACTTCTACCGCGACGGCGACGACCCCCACCTGCCTCGTTCGAGCCTGGGCATCCCCGACTGGGACGATCCCGCCTCCTGGGACGCGGTGGCCGCGGTCGGGTCGATCGCGGAGCTGTGCGCCGCCGGCGAGGCCGACGTGCCGGTGTACGACATCGCTGCGAGCCGACGGACCGGCACGCAGCACCTGCAGGTCGGCGACCGCTTCATCGCCGAGGGCCTGTTCGCGCCGGTCGTCGTGGCGGCGTGCCGCGACGCGGGCCTCCTGGACCAGGCGATCTGCCTGCGCCGGCACCGCCTCGTCACGTTCGGGCTCCGCCTCGCGCGCGACCTGCGCGAGGGGCGCAAGAGCCCGTGGGTGCTGGTGCGACGCGGCTGGCGGCTGAAGAACGACGACGACCGGGTCGTCGCCGAGGCGGTGGCCGCCGGCTGCACGCCGATGACCCCGCGCCAGGCGCGGCGGGCGCTGCGTCGCCCGTCCACGAGATGATCCGAGGACGTCGGGCCCGACGCGGTCCCTGGTGAGCAGCGCGGCTGCGCGCTAGCGTGCCGCCATGACTCGCACGACGTCCCGGGACCGCGTGCCCCTCGCAGTGCTCGCCGCGGTCAGCCTCGCCTTGCTCGCCGCGTGCGGCGGGTCGGGCGACAGCGCGCTCGCCGACGCGTCGGCCTCACCGAGCGCCACTGCCGCTCCCCCGAGCCTCGACCCGTCGGACCCGTGCCCCGCACTGGTCGGCGACGACGGACTCGTGGCTCGCGCGCTCGCGGCTGCGGACGGGCCTGCGGTCGACCGCGGCCCACTGCAGGACGAGATGTTCCGCGTCGTGCTGTCGGGCCCGCGACACCTGAAGGACCCGGTCGGCCAGATCATCGACTACCTCGACGACCCCGCGGCCTACCAGCCTCTGGACGGTGGTGAGGACGACGTCGTCACCCGTGCCGTCCGTCGCGTCGAGTCGGCCTGCTCCTGAGTCCGCGAGCCCGACCTAGAGGGCCGCGTAGCGCGGCTTGATGACGTCGTCGATCAGCGCGAGGCGCTCGTCGAACGGCAGGAACGCGCTCTTCATGGCGTTGACCGTGAACCAGCGCAGGTCGTCGGCGCCGTAGCCGAAGGCGTCGACGAGCAGCTGCATCTCCCGGCTCATCGAGGTGCCGCTCATCAGCCGGTTGTCGCAGTTGACCGTCACGCGGAACCCGAGCTCCTTGAGCAGGCCGATCGGGTGGTCGGCGATGGAGCGCATGCCCGGGACGGCCGACGTCTGGAGGTTCGAGGAGGGGCACATCTCCAGCGGGATGCGCCGGTCGCGCACGTAGGCGGCGAGCAGGCCCAGCCGGGGTCCGCCCTCGGCCGCGAGGTCGATGTCGTCGATGATCCGGACGCCGTGGCCCAGGCGGTCGGCACCGCAGCGCTGGATGGCCTGCCAGATGGACGGCAGGCCGAACGCCTCGCCGGCGTGGATGGTGAAGTGGGCGTTCTCGCGACGTAGGTACTCGAACGCCTCGAGGTGCAGGATCGGCGGGAAGCCGTCCTCGGCGCCGGCGATGTCGAAGCCGCAGACGCCCCGGTCCCGGTACTCGACGACGAGCTCGGCGATCTCCAGGCCGTGCTGCGCGTGCCGCATCGCCGTGAGCAGCTGGCCGACGACGATCGGCGTGCCCTCGGCGGCCGCCTCGGCGCGGCCCTCGTCGATGCCCGCCTGCACGGCCTCGACCGTCTCGGCGAGCGTCAGGCCACCCTGCAGGTGCTGCTCGGGCGCCCACCGCAGCTCGGCGTAGACGACACCGTCGGCGGCCAGGTCCAGCACCGACTCGCGGGCCACGCGGGCGAGGTCCTGCGGACGCTGCATGACCGCGACCGTGTGCTCGAACGTCTCCAGGTACCGCGGCAGCGATCCGGAGCTGGCGGCGTCGGCGAACCACATCCCCAGCTGGTCCGGCGGGGCGGGCAGTGGGTGCCCGACCTCCTGCGCGATCTCGGCGACGGTCGACGGGCGGACGCCACCGTCGAGGTGCTCGTGGAGCGCCACCTTCGGGGCGCGGCGGATCTGGTCGGCGGTCAGGCTCACGCGCACATCGTGGCACGTGCCCGGGAGCGCCCCGGGAGGACCTCAACGGTGATGGCGGTGGCGGAGACGTGACCACGCCACGCCCGGGGTGGCAGACTTCATGGGTCTGCGGCCACCCCCGCGCCCCCTGACGACCTCACCCCGCGTCGTCACCGTCTCATCCGGAGGACTTCATGACCACCCCGTCCGGCACGCCCGACGCTGCCGCGATCCGTGCCGCCGTGGGCCTCGGCGGCACCGACAACACCGCGCTCCGCGCCTTCCTCGAGGGGCTGCCGGCCGTCGACCCCGTCGGCGTCGAGGCCCGCGCGGCCCAGCTCGCGACCCGCTCGATCAAGAAGGACACCAAGCGCGCCCTCATCGACCTGGCCATCTCGATGGTCGACCTGACGACGCTCGAGGGCGCCGACACCCCCGGCAAGGTGCGCAACCTCTGCCGCAAGGCCGTCCAGCCCGACCGGGAGGTGGCGGGCACGCCGTCGACCGCGGCCGTCTGCGTCTACCCCGACATGGTGGCCGTCGCCGCCGAGGCCGTGGCCGGCACGGGCGTCAAGGTCGCGTCGGTGGCCACGGCGTTCCCCGCTGGTCGCTCGTCGCTCGAGGTCAAGCTCGCCGACACCCGCCTCGCCGTCGAGGCCGGTGCCGACGAGGTCGACATGGTGATCGACCGCGGCGCGTTCCTCGCCGGCGACTACTCCACCGTGTTCGGACAGGTCGAGGCCGTGAAGGCGGCCTGCGGGGACGCCCGGCTCAAGGTGATCCTCGAGACCGGCGAGCTCGCCACCTACGACCACGTGCGACGTGCGTCGTGGCTCGCGCTGCTGGCCGGTGGCGACTTCATCAAGACCTCCACCGGGAAGATCGCGCCGGCCGCCACGCTGCCCGTCACCCACGTGATGCTGCAGGCCGTGCGAGACCTCTTCGACCTCACCGGCGTGCAGCGTGCGGTGAAGCCCGCCGGCGGCATCCGCACCACGAAGGACGCCATCGCCTACCTCGTCGCCGTGCACGAGGTCGCCGGGCCGCAGTGGCTCGACCCGCACTGGTTCCGCTTCGGCGCCTCGGGCGTCGTCAACGACCTTCTGCTGCAGCGTCGTACCCAGACCCAGGGCCACTACAGCGGCCCCCGCTACGTCAGCGTCGACTGACCCCGTCGACCGACACCACCGAAGGACCCACCCATGGACCTCACCTACGCACCGGCCCTGGAGTCGGCGGCGATCGCCGCGATCAAGCCGCGGTACCAGCTCTTCCTCGACGGCGCGTTCGTCGACGGCGGCGGCGACGACCTGACCTCCGTCAACCCGGCGACCGGCGAGACCCTCACCACCGTCAGCACCGCGTCCGCGGCCGACGTCGACCGGGCGGTCGCCGCAGCCCGCCGCGCCTACGACGGCCCGTGGTCGCGCATGGGCGGCGCCGAGCGCGGCAAGTACCTGTTCCGCATCGCCCGCGCGATCGCGGAGCGCTCCCGCGAGCTGGCCGTCGCCGAGACCCTCGACAACGGCAAGCCGATCCGCGAGACCCGCGACTTCGACGTGCCCACCGCGGCGCAGCACTTCTTCCACCACGCCGGCTGGGCCGACAAGCTCGGCCACCTGGGCCTCGGTCCCGCGCCGCGTCCGCTCGGCGTGGCCGGGCAGGTCATCCCGTGGAACTTCCCGCTGCTCATGGCCGCGTGGAAGATCGCACCGGCGCTGGCCGCCGGCAACACCGTCGTGCTCAAGCCCGCGGAGACCACGCCGGTCACCGCGCTGATCCTGGCCGAGATCCTCGCCGACGCCGACCTGCCGCCCGGTGTCGTCAACATCCTCCCGGGGGCCGGCGACGTCGGTTCCGCCATCGTCAACCACGCCGGCGTCGACAAGGTCGCGTTCACGGGCTCCACGCCCGTGGGCAAGCGCATCCAGTCCGAGCTCGCCGGCACCGGCAAGAAGCTGACCCTCGAGCTGGGGGGCAAGGGCGCGAACATCGTGTTCGCCGACGCGGCGATCGACCAGGCCGTCGAGGGCATCGTGTCGGGCATCTTCTTCAACCAGGGCCAGGTCTGCTGCGCCGGCTCGCGCCTGCTCGTGCAGGAGTCGGTCGCCGAGGAGTTCCTCGAGAAGCTGAAGCGGCGCGTGGAGACGCTGCGCGTGGGCGAGCCGCTCGACAAGAACACCGACGTCGGCGCCCTGAACAGCCAGATGCAGTACGACAAGGTCACCGGCCTGGTCGAGGTCGGGGCCGAGGAGGGCGCCGGCGTCTGGACCAGCAGCTGCGCCCTGCCGGAGCGCGGCTGGTTCGTCGCCCCGACCGTGTTCACCGACGCGACCGCGTCGATGCGGGTGGCCCGCGAGGAAATCTTCGGCCCCGTGCTGACCACCCTGACCTTCCGGACGCCCGAGGAGGCGCTCGCGAAGGCCAACAACACCCCCTACGGCCTGTCGGCCGGCGTGTGGACCGAGAAGGGGTCGCGCGCGATGGGCATGGCCGCCGGCCTCAAGGCCGGTGTCGTCTGGGACAACACGTTCAACAAGTTCGACCCGACCGCCTCCTTCGGCGGCTACGGCGAGTCCGGCTTCGGCCGCGAGGGCGGGACGGCCGGCATGGCCGCCTACCTCGACACCGACGACGAGGGAGCGCTCTGATGGCACGTCTGACGGTCGCGAAGACCTACAAGCTCTACCTCGGCGGCGCCTTCCCGCGCTCGGAGTCCGGTCGTACCTACCAGGTGCACGACACGAAGGGTTCGCTCATGGCCAACGCCGCGCTCGCCTCCCGCAAGGACGCCCGCAACGCCGTCGTCGCCGCCCGGTCGGGCCTGGCGAAGTGGGCCGGCGCCACCCCCTACAACCGCGGGCAGGTCCTGTACCGCGTGGCGGAGATGCTGGAGGCCCGTCGGGCCGAGCTGGCCGACCTCATCGTGCAGAGCCGGGGCGTGAAGCCGGCCGAGGCGCGCGCCGAGGTCGACGCGGCGGTGGACCGGGTCGTGCACTACGCCGGCTGGACCGACAAGCTGTCGGCCGTCTTCGGTGGCGCGAACGCTGTGTCGGGCCCCTACTTCAGCTACTCCGCGCCGGAGCCCACGGGCGTCGTCGCGGTGGCCGCGTCGTCGGCGTCGCCGCTGCTGCCCCTGGTGAGCGCCGTGCTGCCCGTGCTGGCCGGCGGCAACACCGCGGTCGTCGTCGCGTCGCAGGCCGACCCGACGGTCGCGGTGACGTTCGCGGAGGTGCTGGCGACGAGCGACGTGCCCGCGGGCGTCGTCAACCTGCTCACCGGCGACCAGGCCGAGATCATGCCGTGGCTCGCCAGCCACGGCGACGTCAACGGCCTCGACCTCACCGGCGTGCCTGCCGACCAGCGCGTCGCCCTGGAGCGTGCGGCCGCCGACACGGTGAAGCGCGTCCACTCCCCCCGTCGCGAGCCCGACTTCACCGCCGTCCCCGGCACCGCCCGCCTCCGCGCCTTCCTCGAGACCAAGACCGTCTGGCACCCCGTCGGCGCCGTCTCGCTTGCGGGTGGGTCGGCGTACTGACCGCGTGACCCACGGTGTGTGCGGTTGACGACGATCTCTCGTCGGGCTTTCGTCAGTACCTCCACACAACGCGGGGGCCGGCGGGGGCGTAGGGGGTCTGGGGTTGCTGGTGCGCTGCCGCAGGGGGTCTCGTCGAGCTGGGCTGGGTTTTCGGGGTGCGGCCCGCGTGGGACGCAAGAATCTGCGTTCGTGCGCTGGAACTCGAAGGATTCTGCGTTTGCTACGGGATCCCGTCGTGAACGCAGAAAAGTTCGACCTGACTCGCGTGAGTGCAGAATCTTGCGTCCACCGCAAGCCACCGCCCGAGAACCCAGACCACCGGCCCGCCAGCCGCCCGGTCGAGGCCCTTTCGGAGACCGCACCCAGCGCGAGCCGAGGCAGCGCACGAGCAATGACAGGGCGATCGCAGGCTGCGCAGCAGCAACGGCAGGCCCCCTACGACAGCGCACCAGCAGGACGAGATGAACCGCGCAGTGCACCAGCGGGCCGAGACCCCCGCAGGCGCTGCTCAGCCGGACTGGCTGCCCGCCTCGATGAGGACGGTGACGGTCTCGGCGACGCAGGCGGGCTTGTCCTGACCCTTGATCTCGATCTGGTGGCGCAGGGTGACCTGTTGGCCGCGGTCGGTGTCGTGCACGTCGACGACGCTCACGCGGTTGCGGATCTTCGAGCCGACGGTCACCGGCGTCATGAACCGCACCTTGTTGAGGCCGTAGTTGACCCGGGCGACGTCGCCCGCGAACGCGTACACCTGCGCGCCGAGGAACGGGAGCATCGACAGGGTGAGGTAGCCGTGCGCGATGGTCGCGCCGAAGGGTCCCTCCGCCGCGCGCTCGGGATCGACGTGGATCCACTGGCGGTCACCGGTCGCGTCGGCGAACAGGTCGATCCGCTCCTGGGACACCTGCACCCACTCGCTCACACCGAGCTCGGTCCCCACCGACTCGGCGACCTCCTGCCGGTCGTTCAGCACACGCATGCCCTCGACCCTAGGCCATCGTCACTCGACGCGACCCAGCACGACGTCGCGCGGGACGAACGGACCCGAGCCGACCTCTGCCGCGCCGTCGAGAGCCTCCAGCGCGCGCTCGAACCGCTCCGGCGTGTCGGTGTGCAGCGTCATCAGCGGGGCGCCGGCGCGCACCTCGTCGCCCGGCTTCGCGTGCAGCTCGACGCCTGCGCCCGCCTGCACGTCCTCGCCGGGGCGCGAACGCCCGGCACCGAGGCGCCAGGCGGCGATGCCGACGGCGAAGGCGTCCAGCGACGTGAGCACGCCGTCGGCCTGCGCCGTCACGACGTGCGTCTCGCGGGCGGTCGGCAGCGGGGCGTCCGGGTCGCCGTCCTGCGCGGTGATCATCCGCCGCCAGGCGTCCATCGCGCGACCGTCGGCCAGCGCGTCGGCGGGGTCGACGTCGCCCCGACCGGCCGCGGCGAGCATCTCGCGGGCGAGCGCCAGCGTCAGGTCGACGACGTCCGACGGTCCGCCGCCGGCCAGCACCTCGACCGACTCGCGCACCTCGAGGGCGTTGCCGGCGGTCAGGCCGAGGGGGGTGGACATGTCGGTGAGCAGGGCGACGGTGGTGACGCCGGCGTCCTTGCCGAGGGCCACCATGGTCTCGGCCAGCTCGCGGGCCCGCGCCTCGTCCTTCATGAACGCGCCGGAACCGACCTTCACGTCCAGCACGAGGGCGCCGGTGCCCTCCGCGATCTTCTTGCTCATGATCGAGCTGGCGATCAGGGGGATCGCCTCGACGGTGCCCGTCACGTCGCGCAGGGCGTAGAGCTTCTTGTCGGCGGGCGCGAGGCCCGACCCGGCCGCGCAGATCACGGCGCCGACGTCGTCGAGCTGGGCGAGCATCTCCTCGTTGCTGAGGGCCGCGCGCCAGCCGGGGATCGACTCGAGCTTGTCGAGCGTCCCGCCCGTGTGCCCGAGCCCGCGACCCGACAGCTGCGGCACCGCGACGCCGCAGGCCGCGACGAGGGGCGCGAGGGGCAGCGTGATCTTGTCGCCCACACCGCCCGTGGAGTGCTTGTCGGCCGTGGGCCGGCTCAGCGAGGAGAAGTCCATCCGCTCGCCGCTCGCGATCATCGCGCCGGTCCAGCGGGAGATCTCGTCGCGGTCCATGCCGTTGAGCAGGATCGCCATGGCCAGCGCCGACATCTGCTCCGGCGCGACGACGCCGCGCGTGTAGGCGTCGACGACCCAGTCGATCTGGGCGTCGGTGAGCCGGTGGCGGTCGCGCTTGGCGGCGATCACCGCGGGCGCGTCGAACGGTTCGTGCGTGGTCACAGGGTCACCTCGAGGGACTCGTAGCCGCGCAGCACCCACGTGGGGCGACGCGGAGCGGCGCCGTGCAGCGCGATGGTCGGGAAGCGGTCGAGCAGCCGGCGCACGGTGATCTCCAGCTCCACACGGGCGAGCGGTGCGCCCAGGCAGAAGTGCAGACCCATGCCGAAGCCGACGTGCGGATTCGGGTCGCGGCCGACGTCGAAGGTGTCGGCCGCCTCGAAGGCGGCGGGGTCGCGATTAGCCGAGCCCATGAGGCAGGCGACGGTCTCGCCCGCGCGCACGGTGACGCCCGCGACGTCGACGTCCTTCGTGGCGGTGCGCTCGAACATCTGCAGCGGGGCGTCGTAGCGGATGAGCTCCTCGAGCGCGGTGGCCGCGCTGACCTCGCCGCCCGTCACCCTGGCCTGCTGGTCGGGGTGCGAGAGCAGCGCGTGCATGCCGTTGCCGAAGACGTTCACCGACGCCTCGTGGCCCGCGTTCAGCAGCAGCACGACGGTGGCCACGAGCTCGTCGTCGCTGAAGCCGCCGGCCCGCGTGCCGGCGCCCTCCTCGCGCTCGGCGATCAGGTCGCTCACGAGGTCCTCCCCCGGCTCCGCCCGACGCAACGCGACCACGTCGCGCACGTACGCCGCGAACTCGCTGCTGGCCTGCACCGCTGCCGCGCGGACGTCGTCACCGACGCCCTGCTCGTACATGTGCACGATGGCCTGCGACCAGTCCCGCAGACGCACGTGGTCCTCGCGCGGCACGCCCAGGAGGTCGGCGATGACGAACACCGGCATCGGCTCCGCGTAGCGGGCGAGCAGGTCGACGGGACGTCCCTCCCGCAGGTCGGACTCGAGGTCATCGAGCATGGCGTCGGCGAGGGTCTCGATGCGCGGAGCCATCCGCTCGACGTGGCCGCGTGCGAACGCCCCGGCGAGCAGGCGCCGCATGCGCGTGTGCTCCGGCGGCTCGTTCTCCATGAGCTGGTTGCGGTGCAGCGTGTTGAAGGGCTCCATCTGCTCGGCCGGCTCCCAGTCGGTCCACAGCCGGCCGAGCGCGCGGTTGCGCAGCACGGCGCTGACGGCCGAGTGGGTGGTGGCCACCCAGCGTCCCTCGCCGCTGCGCAGCATCGGCCCGGCGGCCCGCCACTGCGCCAGCAGCGGGTACGGGTCGTCGAGGAGCGCGGGGTCGGTCAGGTCGGGTGTGGGCAGGTCGAGCGCTGCGCTCACGCGGGGTTCTCCTGGTCGGGGGCGTCGGGGCCGCTGCTGCCGTCGGCGGCGGCGTCGAGGTCGCTGCTGTCGAAAGCGTCGGGCAGGACCTGGTCCATCGTGACGACGCCACGGGCGGTGAGCAGCTCCATGGCCGGCCCGCCGTTCTCCCACAAGAGCTGCCGGCAGCGGCCGCACGGCATGAGCGGACGACCCTGGCCGTCGACGCACGCGACGGCACGCAGACGTCCGCCACCGGTGGCGTGCAGGGCCGAGACCATGCCGCACTCCGCGCAGAGCGCCACGCCGTACGCCGCGTTCTCGACGTTGCAGCCGAGCACGACACGACCGTCGTCGACGAGCCCCGCCACACCGACCTTGTACTGCGAGTACGGCGCGTAGGCGCGCTGCATCACCTCGGTGGCGTACCGGGTGAGCGCGTCCCAGTCGACGGGGTCGTCGGCGGTGCTGATGCCGAGTCCGAACGAGCCGGCCACTAGCCCGCACTCCCCTTGCGGTAGGGCTTGCCGTCCGCAGCCGGCATCCGCAGGCGTTGCGAGAACAGGGCGAGCACCAGCAGCGTGGTCAGGTAGGGCGTCATGCCCGTGAGGTCCTCGGGCACCGAGCTGGTGAGGAAGTACCAGAGCGCCACGACGACGCCCAGCAGCGCGGCGACCAGCGCCGAGCGGCGGCCGTGCTGACGCCACTGCCAGATCGCCAGGGCGACGAGCCCGACGGCCACGAGCAGCAGCAGGCCGTGGATCGTGTCGCCACCACCGCGCAGGCGCAGCGTGTCGGTGTAGCCGAACAGGCCGGCACCGGCCAGCAGCCCGCCGGGACGCCAGTTGCCGAAGATCATGGCGGCCAGGCCGATGTAGCCGCGTCCGCCGGTCTGCCCGTCACGGAACCCGTTGGCGGCGACCAGTGCGAGGAACCCGCCCGCCAGACCGGCGAAGGCGCCGGACGTGACGACGGCGACGAACTTGTAGCGGATCACGTCGATGCCGAGCGACTCGGCGGCCGCCGGGCTCTCGCCGACCGACCGCAGGCGCAGGCCGAACCGCGTGCGCCACAGGACGTACCAGGTGAGCGCGAACAGGGCCAGCGAGATCAGCGTCAGGACGCTGAGGTTCGAGACGAGCGCACGCAGGAGCGCGGCCGCGTCGGACACGAGGAACCAGTTCTTCGCCTCGAGGTCGCCGAGCGGGTCGGCGAGCGCGCTGATCGTGATCGCCGGCAGGTCGTCGACGCGCGGCGACTGCGTCTGCCCACCTCCGGGGACGCCCGTGAACGCCAGGACGGCCAGGTACTGGACCGCGCCGAGGGAGATGATGTTGATCGCGACGCCGGAGACGATGTGGTCGACGCCGAACAGGACGGTGGCGATCGCGTGCAGCAGGCCGCCCGCGGCACCCAGCAGGATCGCGCCGAGCACGCCCTGCCACGGTCCGTAGAAGTACCCGAAGTAGCCGGCCCCGAACGTGCCGAGGATCATCATGCCCTCGAGGCCGATGTTGACGACGCCCGCACGCTCGGCCCAGAGACCGCCCAGACCGGCCAGGCCGATGGGCACGGCGGCGACCAGCGTGGCGCGCAGGGTGCCCGACGACGCGAGGTCGTCGGCGCCGGTGACGACGCGCAGCACCGCCAGGAGCAGGAGCAGCCCGGCCAGGCCGAGCAGCACCTTGGCGAACGAGACGCGGGAGCGGCCCGCGGGGGCCGTCGGCGCGCCGCCGACGGGAGGGGTGGCCACGCTCATCGCCGCACCTCCGTGGGAAGAGCACGGTACGGAGGTGCCGCGCTGAGGTGTTCGTGGATCACTCGCTGGCGCTCGCTCATCGCCGCACCTCCGTGGGAAGAGCACGGTACGGAGGTGCCGCGATGAGGTGTTCGTGGATCACTCGCTGGCGCTCGCTCATCGCCGCACCTCCGTGGGAAGAGCACGGTACGGAGGTGCCGCGATGAGGTGTTCGTGGTTCCCTCGCTGGCGCTCGTTCATCGGTCTGCTCCCTCCGTGGTGGCGCCGGTGCGTCGTTGGGCGTCGAGCGCGGCGGCGACCTGGCGCTGCTCGAGGCGCACGCCGTAGCGACGCACCACCTCGTAGGCGATGACGACGGTCAGCACGATGACGCCCTGCGTGATCTTGACGATGTCGGGCGAGACGTCCTGCAGGATCTGCAGCGGGTTCGACTGCTCGTCGAGGAAGGCGAAGAGCAGCGCGCCGAGCGCGATGCCGACGGGGTGGTTGCGGCCGAGCAGCGCGATCGCGATACCCGCGAAGCCCAGCCCGGACTGGAAGGTCGAGCCGTACGCGAACGCCTCGCCGAACAGGATGGGCAGGCCCACCAGGCCGGCGGCGGCACCGGAGAGCAGCATCGAGACGAGGATCATCTTCTTCACGTCGATGCCGGACGCCACGGCCGCGGTCTCCGACAGGCCCGTCGCCCGCAGGTCGAAGCCGAAGCGGGTCTTGTTGATCACGAGCCAGTACACGACGCCGACGACGATCGCGATGAAGACGAAGCCGTACACCTCGTTCGGCGACCCGGGGAAGAGCGTGAACCCGGGGATGCGGCTGCCCTCGGGGATCTCCTTCGTCGCGGTGATGTTGGAGCCGGGGTCGTTCACGGCGGCCTTGCGCAGCAGGAAGGCCACGAGCGCCGTCGCGATGGCGTTGAGCATGATCGTCGAGATCACCTCCGAGACGCCCCGCGTGACCCGCAGCAGGCCCGCGATGCCGGCCCAGGCGGCACCCACGAGCATCGCGGCCAGGATGGCGGCGGCGGTGTTGAGCCAGCCGGGCAGCCACGCCTCGCCGGCCACGACCGCGGCGGCGAACGACGCGACGCGGTACTGGCCGTCGACGCCGATGTTGAAGAGGTTCATCCGGAAGCCGATGGCCACCGCGACGCCCGAGAGGTAGTAGACGGTGGCGCTGTTGACGATGTTCGTCAGGCCGCGCGCCTCCGGGATGCTGAGGATCTGCCCCCACACCCCGCCCACGGAGTCGCCCGCCACCACGAGCACGAGGCTCGTGATGAGGAAGGCCGCCACGAGGGCGAGCGCGGGCGCAGCGACCGCGAGGCCGATGCGCTTGAGTCGCTGGTCGGTCATGCGACGTCTCCTGCTGCGTCGTCGCCGGCGCCGGTCATGGCCGAGCCGAGCTGCTGGGGGGTCACGGTCGCCGGGTCGAACACGTCGGGGACGAGACGGCCGCGCAGGATCACGCGGATGGTGTCGGACAGGCCGATGAGCTCGTCGAGGTCGGCGGAGATGAGCAGCACCGCCAGGCCGTCGCGGCGGGCCCGCTTGATGTGGTCCCAGATGGCGGCCTGGGCGCCGACGTCGACGCCGCGCGTCGGGTGGGCGGCGACGAGCAGGCTCGGCTCGCCGGTCATCTCGCGACCGATGATGAGCTTCTGCTGGTTGCCTCCCGACAGCGCCCGGGCCAGCACGTCGATGCCGGGCGTGCGGACGTCGTACTCCTCGACGATGCGCTGGGTGTCGGAGCGGGCGCCCTTTCGGTCGATGAAGGGGCCGGAGACGTTGGGCTCGCGGGTCTGGTGGCCCAGCACGCGGTTCTCCCACAGCGGCGCGTCGAGCAGCAGCGCGTGGCGGTGCCGGTCCTCGGGGATGTACCCGATGCCGGCCTCGCGGCGCCGCCGCGTCGACAGCCCGGCGAGGTCGGCGCCCGACAGGCGCACGGAGCCGGTGGCACCGGGACGCATGCCCATGATCGCCTCGACGAGCTCGGCCTGGCCGTTGCCCTCGACCCCGGCCACGCCGAGGATCTCGCCACGGTGGATCGTCAGGTCGACGTCGGACAGGAGCGGACGGCCGCCGGTGCCGGCGAGCCCGGTCGTGGGCGCCGGCAGCGTCAGGTCGCGGACCTCGAGCACCGGCTGGTCGGTCACCGTCGACGTCTCGGTGCTGGGGCTCGGCAGCTCCGAGCCGACCATGAGCTCGGCCAGCTGGCGCGAGGTGACGCCGGCAGCGGGACGGGTGTCGACCGTCGTGCCGCGTCGGACCACCGTGACCGTGTCGGCGACCGAGAGCACCTCGTCGAGCTTGTGGGAGATGAAGATGACCGCGAGGCCCTCGGCCTTCAGCTCGCGCAGGTTGTCGAAGAGCTCGTCGACCTCCTGCGGGACGAGCACGGCCGTCGGCTCGTCGAGGATGATCACCGACGCCCCGCGGTAGAGCACCTTGAGGATCTCGATGCGCTGGCGGGCGCCGACGCCGAGGTCCTCGACGAGCACGTCGGGATCGATGTCGAGGCCGTACGCCTCGGACAGGCGCCGGATCTCGGCGCGGGCCGCGTCGCCGATGCCGTGCAGCTTCTCGGCACCCAGCACGACGTTCTCGAGCACCGTGAAGTTGTCGGCCAGCATGAAGTGCTGGAAGACCATGCCCACGCCCGCAGCGATCGCGTCGGACGGGGAGCCGAGGTCGACGGGACGGCCCTGGATCTCGATCGTCCCGGAGTCCGGCTTCTGGACGCCGTAGAGGATCTTCATGAGCGTCGACTTGCCGGCACCGTTCTCGCCGACGATGGCGTGCACGGTGCCGCGGCGGACGTCGATGTCGATGTCGTGGTTGGCGATGACGCCCGGGAACGTCTTGCCGATGCCCCGCAGCCGGACGACGACGTCGCCGGTCTCGGGGTTCGTGGTGCCGTCGGGGACGGACGTGGTCACGCAGCACTCCTCTGCGGAGGGCCCGACCGTCGGCCGGGCGGGTGTCAGCGGGGTCGAGCAGGTCGGACGAACGGGTCACGGTCCGGCCCCACGCTCGCGCGCAGGGCCGGACCGCGTCAAGCCGTCAGGATCGCAGGGATCCTCGTCACTCGCTGGGGACGGTGATGGAACCGTCCACGATCTGCTTCTTGTACTCGTCCAGCTTGCTGGCGATGTCGTCGACCTGGCCACCGGTCTTGGAGTAGCCGACGCCGTCGACCTTGAGGTCGTAGACGGTCGGGCCGGTCGGCACCTTGCCGTCGGCGACACCCTGCAGGTAGGAGAACACGGCGACGTCGATGTTCTTCAGCATCGAGGTCAGGATGACGTCGCGCACCGACGGGTCGGCCGTGAGGGCCTGGTCGGAGTCGACGCCGATCGCCTTGGCGTCGGCGTCCTTCGCGGCCTCGAACACACCCGCGCCGGAGCCGCCGGCCGCGTGGTAGACGATGTCGGCACCCTTGTCGAACATGCCCTCGGCGGCGGTCTTGCCCTTCGCCGGGTCGCCGAAGCCGCTGAAGTCCGGCGGCTGCGTCAGGTAGCGGCTCTGGATCTCGATGTCGGGGTTGACGGCCTCGGCGCCCGCCTCGTAGCCGACCTCGAACTTCTTGATGAGCGGCGTCTCGACGCCACCGACGAAGCCGATGTTGTCGGACTCGGTCTTCAGCGCCGCGGCGGCGCCGACGAGGAAGGAGCCCTGCTCCTCGGCGAACAGCAGGTTCGCGATGTTGTCGCCCTCGACCGCGTCGTCGACGATCGCGAAGTTGACCTCGGGGTTCTCCTTGGCGATCTTGCCGACCGCGGAGGAGTACGCGAAGCCCACGGCGATGACGGGGTTGTACCCGGCGTCGACCAGCTGCTGGAGGCGGCCCTCGCGCGCCGACTCGGCCTCGCCGTCCTGCGCCTCGGCGGTCTGCACCTCGAAGCCCAGCTCGCACTCGGCCTTGTCGAGGCCCTTGGCGGCGGAGTCGTTGAACGACTGGTCACCGCGACCGCCCACGTCGAAGGCCATGCCGACCTTGGTGTCGACCTTGGCGACGCAGTCCTTGCCGCTGGCGCTGCTGTCCTCGCTGTCGGTGCTCTTCTTCGCGCAGCCCGCACCAGCGAGCACGAGCGCGGCCACGCCGGCGACGGCGGTGACCTTCGTGAGACGACGCAATGTTCCTCCTCAGACTTCGCCGGCGAGCCCGGCACGCCTGCACCCTAACCGCGCGCAGGGTCCCGCGGGAGGGCCTCGGGGCGATTGCTCCGGGCCGTAACCGGATCGTCACCTTGCCAGGTCGGCGGGGGCGCGCTAGTGCAGCGTCGAGCAGGCCAGGACCTTCGCGCCGACGGCGATCGCGCGCTCGTCGATGCGTAGGTTGCCCTGGTGGAGGTCGTACGTGGGGCCGTCCGGCGTGCGGGTGCCGAGCCGTCCCATGGCGCCCGGCACCGCCTCGACGTACCAGGCGAAGTCCTCGCCGCCGAGGCTCTGGCTCGTCGTCGCGACGGCGGCGGGTCCGATGGCGTCGGAGACGGCCCGTCGCAGGACCTCGGTGACGCCGAAGTCGTTGACGACCGGCGGGACGCCGCGCACGTAGGTGACGTCGGCGCTGACGCCGAACGGCTCGATGATGTCGGCGATGAGGCCGCGGACGAGGTGCTCCGCCTGGTGCCAGGCGGCGGAGTCGAGCATGCGCAGGGTGCCGCTCAGCTCACCCGTGGAGGGGATGACGTTGGGCGCGTTGCCGGCGCGCACGGAGCCCCAGACGAGGCTCGCGCCGGACCGCGGGTCGAAGCGGCGCGAGAGCACGGCGGGCAGCTGGGTGACCAGGCTCGCGAGGGCGTAGGTGAGGTCCTCGGTGAGGTGCGGTCGCGACGTGTGCCCGCCGCGACCGGAGAGGGTCACCTGGATCCGGTCGGACGCGCCGGTGATCGGACCCTCGCGCAGGCCGACCTGGCCGACGTCGAGCGAGGGGTCGCAGTGCAGCGCGACGATGCGGGAGACACCACGCAGCACCCCGGCGGACAGGAGCCGCAGGGCACCACCGGGCATGACCTCCTCGGCCGGCTGGAAGATCAGCCGCACGCGGCGGGGCAGACCGCCCGCCTGGTGCAGCTCCTGCAGCGCGACCGCGGCACCCACCAGGGCCGAGACGTGGACGTCGTGGCCGCAGGCGTGGGCGACGCCCGGCACGGTGGAGCGCCAGGGGTCGGACGTCGTGTCGTCGACGGGCAGCGCGTCGAGGTCGGCGCGCAGCGCGACGATCGGCCCCTCCTCGGGCCCGACCTCGGCGACCAGCCCGGTGCCCTCGAACCGCTCGTGGACGAGACCCAGCTTGTCCATCCAGCCGGCCACCACGTCGGTGGTCCGCTCCTCGTGCCACGACAGCTCGGGGCTGGCGTGCAGGTCGCGGCGCAGCTCGATCAGGTCGGGCGTGACGACCTCGATCGAGCGGGCGATGGCTTCGACGGACATTCGGCCAGGATAGTCCCGCCCGGCACGTCCCGCGGGACGTGTCCGCCGAGCGGCCGTCGTCGTCCCGGTCGGCGCGCCGACAGGGCGCGCCGGAAGGGTCGTGGCCGAGCAGGGGTCAGGCCAGGGCGCGGCGGATCGACTCGACCGTCTCGTCGGCGAGCCCGTCGAGCCGGCGGCGCAGCACGAGCGGCGCGAGCTTGTGCAGCGGGAACGGGAAGTCGAACTGCGCCCGGTAGTGGACCTGCGTGGCGGTGTCGTCGACGGGGGTGAACGACATGACGTCGGTGGCGGTCGTGCGTCCGTTCACGCCCTTGCAGGCGAAGAAGGCCGGCGGGTCGAAGCCGACCGTCTCGTACTCGAGCGTGACGGTGCGCCCCATGAACCGCGACCGGTTCGCGTACCGGGTGCCCATGCCGCCGTCACCCGACAGGCGCGTCGTCTCGATCGTGCCGGGGTCCCAGTGCTCGGTGTTCTCGAAGTCGCTGAGGAAGGCGAAGACCTCCTCGACCGGCCGGGGCAGGGTGAAGGTGCGCTCGACGTCCATGCTGCGAGCGTAGGCGAGCCACCAGCTCGGCGACGTCGCGGCGCTGGATCTCGCGTCCGTGCGCGTAGAACGCCAGCGCGACGGCCACGCCGAGCAGCGACAGCGACCCACCACCGATCAGCGTCCAGCGGGCACCGAACGTCTCCCCCACCCAGCCGATGAACGGCGAGCCGAGCGGCGTGCCGCCCATGAAGATCATGAGGTACAGCGCCGCGACGCGTCCGCGCATGACCGGCTCGGTCGTGAGCTGGATGGTGGCGTTGGCCGCCGTGATCATCGTCAGCGCGCAGAGGCCGAGCAGCGGGAGCACGAGCGCGTAGGTGAGGTAGTCGGGCATCAGCCCCGCGACGATCTCGACGACGCCGAACGCGATGGCCGCCCCCACCACGAACCGCAGTCGCGGCCGTTCGCGCCGGGCGGCCAGGAGCGCGCCGGCCAGCGAGCCGATCGCCATGACCGAGCCGAGGATGCCGTACTCCCCCGCGCCCTTGTCGAAGACGTCGGTCGCCATGAGGGCGCTGGTCATCTGGAAGTTCAGGCCGAAGGTGCCGACCGCGAACACGATGGACAGGACGAGCACGAGGTCGGGCCGGGCGCGGACGTACCGGACGCCCTCGCGCACCGCGCCCTTGCGACTGCCCATGACGGGCGCGGGCGAGAGCCGTGCGGGGTCGAGGCGCTGCAGCGAGGCGATGACGGCGAGGTAGCTGACGGCGTTGGCCAGGATGACCCAGCCCGTCGCCTCGACGCCCGACCCGCCTGCGGCGATGAGCAGGCCCGCGAGCGCGGGACCGATCATGCGGGCGGAGTTGAAGGACGCCGAGTTGAGGCCGACGGCGTTGGAGAGGTCGTCGGGTCCGACCATCTCGACGACGAACGACTGGCGGGCGGGCGCGTCGAACGCGGTGCCGACGCCGAACACGAACGCCAGCACGTAGACGTGCCACGCCTGGGCGGCTCCCGTGACGGCGAGGACGCCGAGGATCGCGGCGGGCACGGCCATGGCCACCTGCGTGCAGCGCAGCACGGTCCACTTGGGGTACCGGTCGGCGACCACGCCGGCGACCGGCGACAGCAGGAGCGCAGGCAGGAACTGCAGGCCGGTCGTGATGCCGAGGGCGGTGCCGCTCGAGGTCAGCTGGAGGACGAGCCAGTCCTGCGCGACGCGCTGCATCCAGGTGCCCACGTTGGAGACGAGGGCTCCCGCGGCGTAGACGCGGTAGTTGCGGACGTGCAGCGCGCGGAAGGTCGGGCTCACGACTCGGTGATCCGGGTCAGGATCGCCGACGCCTCCCGCAGCAGGGCCCGCTCGCGGGGGTCGAGCTCGGCGAGACGCTGGTGCAGCCAGGCGTCGCGACGCCGACGCTCCTCCGCGAGCGTCTTCTCGCCGAGGTCGGAGAGGCTGACGACGACCTGACGGCCGTCCTGCGGGTGCGGTGCGCGCTCGACGAGACCGTCCTCGGCGAGGCAGTTCAGGGTGCGGGTCACGCTGGGGGCGCTCACGCGCTCACGGGCGGCGATCGACGACGGCGACGTCGGACCCAGCTGGCGCAGCGTGCCCAGCACGGACATCTGCGTCGGGGTCAGGTCGGAGTGCCGCTCCTGCCGGAGCCTGCGGTTGAGTCGGGCCACCGCCAGCGCGAGGTTCTGGGAGTCGGTGGGCATGTCCTTAGCCTAGGTCATTAACCATGCTAATTCAAATCTGCAACCATTCACGGATGGGTGCGCGTGCTGTCGGGGCGACAGGTCGCTCCCTCTCGGCGACGGGGCTGCGTCGGCGTGGGTGGTCGCAGTCCTGCTTTCTGCGGGCCTCGACGGGGCAGGGGGCATGGGGTTGACCGGGCACGCCGGAGCCCTCCACCGGTGGGTCAGCAACCCCAGGAGGCGGTCTGCGGTTGAGGATCCACCGATTCGCGCGGCTTCGGGCGCTGCGGTTGCAGATCCACCGATGGAGGGCTCGAGCACGGCGCGTCGGCGCGTCGGGCGGTGAGTTCTCCACTGAAAGCCCCCGAGCGGTGGGTCCTCCATCGTCTCAGCGCTGGGATGGTGGAGAACCCACCGCCCACGGCGGCATCCAGTCGATCGGTGGAGAAGTCACCGCTCGAGGGGCACAGCGCATCCGCCCGGCCCGGACGTCACGACCGCCCGCCACCTCCGGGGAGGTGACGGGCGGTCGAGGGACGGTGCGTCAGGCCTGGCCGGCGGCCAGCGCCCCGAGCAGGTCGCGGTTGAGCCGCGAGATGACGTCGAGCGGGATGCCCTTGGGGCAGGCCGCCGTGCACTCGCCGATGTTGGTGCAGGAGCCGAAGCCCTCCGCGTCGTGCTGCGCGACCATGCTGGCCACGCGCGACTCACGCTCCGGCTGACCCTGCGGCAGCAGGCCCAGGTGGGTCACCTTGGCGGCCGTGAACAGCATCGCCGAGCCGTTCGGGCACGCCGCGACGCAGGCACCGCAGCCGATGCAGGTCGCCGCCGCGAACGCGTGGTCGGCGTCCTCCTTCGGCACCGGGAGGTTGTTGGCCTCCGGGGCCGAGCCGGTGTTGACGCTGATGTAGCCGCCGGACTGGATGATGCGGTCGAACGCGCCGCGGTCGACGACGAGGTCCTTGACGATCGGGAACGCGCCCGCGCGCCACGGCTCGATGTCGATGACGTCGCCGTCCTTGAACGAGCGCATGTGCAGCTGGCAGGTCGTCGTGACCTCGGGGCCGTGCGCGATGCCGTTGATGACGACGCCGCACGACCCGCAGATGCCCTCACGGCAGTCGTGGTCGAACGCGACCGGCTCCTCGCCGGCGAGCGTGAGCTGCTCGTTGAGCACGTCGAGCATCTCCAGGAACGACATGTCCTCGGAGACGTCGTCGAGGTGGTACCCGACCATCTCGCCCTTCGCGTCGGCGTTCTTCTGGCGCCAGACGTTGACGGTGATCTTCACTTGCAGCTCCTGTTCACTTGTACGACCGGGCCTTCATCTCGACGTACTCGTACTCGAGCGGCTCCTTGTGCAGGATCGGCTTCTCGCCGCCGAACTCCCACGCCGCCACGTAGGCGAAGCGGTCGTCGTGGCGCAGCGCCTCGCCGTCCTCGGTCTGGCTCTCGGCGCGGAAGTGACCGCCGCACGACTCCTCGCGGTTGAGCGCGTCGATGCACATCAGCTCGCCCAGCTCGAAGAAGTCGACGACGCGGCCCGCCCGCTCCAGGGTCTGGTTCAGCTCCTCGGCCTCACCGGTGACCTTCACGTTCTTCCAGAAGTCGTCGCGCAGCTCGCGGATCAGGCCGATAGCCTTCGTCAGGCCCTCCTCGGTCCGCTCCATGCCGCAGTACTCCCACATGATGTGGCCGAGCTCCTTGTGGTAGCTGTCGACCGTGCGGTTGCCGTCGACGGCCAGCAGCTTCTGGATGCGCTCCTCGACGGCCTGACGGGCCTCGAGGACCGCCGGGTGGTCCTCGGCGACCGGCTCGAACGGACCCGCGGCCAGGTAGTTGGCGATCGTCGTCGGCAGCACGAAGTAGCCGTCGGCGAGGCCCTGCATCAGCGCCGAGGCGCCGAGGCGATTCGCGCCCTGGTCGGAGAAGTTCGCCTCGCCCGTGACGAAGAGGCCCTCGAGGTTGCTCTGCAGGTCGTAGTCGACCCAGAGGCCACCCATGACGTAGTGCACGGCCGGGTAGATGCGCATCGGCTCGGTGTACGGGTCCTCACCGGTGATCCGGGCGTACATGTCGAAGAGGTTGCCGTACTTCGCCTCGACCGCCGGGCGACCCATGCGCTCGATCGCGTCGGCGAAGTCGAGGTAGACGCCCAGGCCGCCGGGGCCGACGCCCTTGCCGTCGTCGCACTGGTACTTCGCGGCGCGCGAGGCGATGTCGCGGGGCACCAGGTTGCCGAACGCGGGGTAGATGCGCTCGAGGTAGTAGTCGCGCTCGTCCTCGGGGATGTCACGCGGGTGGCGGTCGTCGCCGGCCTTCTTCGGCACCCAGATGCGGCCGTCGTTGCGCAGCGACTCGCTCATCAGCGTCAGCTTCGACTGGTAGTCGCCGGAGACGGGGATGCAGGTCGGGTGGATCTGCGTGTAGCAGGGGTTGCCGAAGTAGGCGCCGCGACGGTGCGCGCGCCAGGTGGCCGTGACGTTGCAGCCCATGGCGTTGGTGGAGAGGAAGTAGACGTTGCCGTAGCCGCCGCTCGCGAGCACGACCGCGTCGGCCGTGTGCGACTCGATCTCGCCGGTGACCATGTCGCGGACGATGACGCCGCGCGCCTTGCCGTCGACCATGACCAGGTCGAGCATCTCGTGGCGGGTGTGCACCTCGACGGTGCCGGCGGCGACCTGGCGCTCGAGCGCCTGGTAGGCGCCGATGAGCAGCTGCTGTCCGGTCTGGCCGCGCGCGTAGAACGTGCGGGAGACCTGCACGCCGCCGAAGGAGCGGTTGTCGAGCAGGCCCCCGTACTCGCGGGCGAACGGGACGCCCTGCGCGACGCACTGGTCGATGATGTTCACCGAGACCTGCGCGAGGCGGTAGGAGTTGGACTCGCGCGAGCGGAAGTCGCCGCCCTTGACCGTGTCGTAGAAGAGCCGGTACACCGAGTCGCCGTCGTTGCGGTAGTTCTTGGCCGCGTTGATGCCGCCCTGCGCCGCGATCGAGTGCGCCCGACGCGGGCTGTCCTGGTAGCAGAAGCTCGTCACGTGGTAGCCGGCCTCGCCGAGGGTGGCCGCGGCGGACGCGCCCGCCAGGCCGGTGCCGACGACGATGATCTTGATCTTGCGACGGTTGGCCGCGTTGACCAGCTTGGCGTCGAACTGACGCTGCTCCCAGCGACGCTCGATGGGACCCGAGGGCGCCTTCGTGTCGTGGATGTCCTCGCCGTGCTCGATGAACTGCTCGGCTGCCCCGGTCGGGGTGTAGGTGTCACTCATCAGGAACCAGCTCCGAAGAAGAAGACGGCGAAGGGGACGATCAGGAAGCCACCGGCGATGACCACCGAGAGCACCCACGACGCGATGGTGATGACGGAGTCCTTGCGGGTGCTGCTGCGGTTCTGGCCGAGCGTCGTGAGGGCGCTCCAGAAGCCGTGCCACAGGTGGAAGCCGACCGCGACGAGGCCGATCGTGTACAGCAGGACGACCCACCAGATCTCGAACCCGTTGACGACGCGCTCGTACTTGCTGTCCGACGGTCCGCCGGGGGCGAGCCAGTTCGGCAGCATCTGGGCGAGGTGGCCGATGATGAACAGCAGCAGGATCACGCCGCCCCAGCGCATCGTGAACGACGCGTAGGAGCGCTGGATGCCCGTGCGGTTCTGCTTGGAGTGGTAGCGCTTGCCACCGGTGTAGCCCGCCGCCACCTTGTTGCGCCGCCAGAGCGTGATCGCGCAGTAGACGTGCGCGACGAGCGACGCGAGGAGCACCACGCGGAGGATCCACAGGGCGCCGCCGTGCGGCAGGTAGGGGTAGAAGATGTCCTCCAGGCCCTCGAGGTAGGAGTCGAAGTACTCCTGCCCCTGGAAGAACTTGAGGTTGCCGTACATGTGGACGAGCAGGTAGCCGAGCATGATCAGCCCGGACACGGCCATCGTGTACTTGAGCACGACGGTCGACCTGCGCGCCGACGCGCGAGTCAGAGTAGTGGCCACGATCCGACGTTAACGCGATTCTTACCTAAGCGCTAAGTCATGATGAGGCCAACCTTCATAGCCTGCGGCTATCGAGGAGTAGGCTGGGGATCGTGCAGTTCCAGCAGCTCTCCTACTTCGTCGCGGTGGCGCGTACGCGCAACTTCACCCGCGCGGCAGCCGAGGTCGGCGTCGCCCAGCCCAGCCTGTCCAAGCAGGTCCGCGTGCTGGAGAACTCCCTCGGCACCCCGCTGTTCGTGCGGCAGCCCGGCGGCATCGAGCTGACCAGCGCCGGCGAGGCGCTCCTCCCCCACGCCGAGCGCATCCTCATCGACGTCGAGTCGGCCCGACGAGCCGTCCACGAGGTCGCCGGGCTGCGGCGAGGGCGGGTGCGCCTCGGCGCCACCCCGTCGATCTGCGACGGCCTGCTCCCCGAGGTCCTGACCCGGTTCCACGAGTCGCACCCCTTGATCGAGCTGGAGGTGCACGAGAGCGGGTCGCGGGTGCTCACCCACGAGCTCGCCCAGGGTCGGCTCGACGTCGCCCTGCTCATCACGCCCCTGTCGCAGGAGCGGCCCGACCTCGAGACCGTGCTGCTGCGGCGCGACCGGCTCGTGCTCGCGGCGCCCGTCGACGACGCCCTGCCGGACGCCGTCGACGTGGGTGCCCTGCGCGACCTGCCGCTCGTGATGTTCCGCACCGGCTACGACCTGCGCGAGACGACGCTCGCCGCCTGCGCCGCCGCCGGGTTCACGCCGCAGGTGTCGGTCGAGGGCGGGGAGATGCTGTCCGTGCTCCGCTTCGTCGAGGCAGGGCTCGGGTACGCGGTGGTGCCGGAGATGGTGCTGGCGAACCGGCCGGGGCTGCGACCGGTGGCCCTGCGCAACCCCTCGCTCGACCGGCACATCGCCCTGGCTCACCGCCGCGACACCCTGCAGCTCGCGGCACTCGCCTTCCACGACGAGCTGTTGCTCTCGCTGCAGGAGGGCGTGCAGCCTTGACCGGCCTCACGGGCCTCAGCGGCGTGCATACTCCTCCACCACGACGCCCGACTCGAACGGGCGCAGCCGGGTCGGGGTGAAGCGCGCGGCGCCGGCGGTGACCCCGCCGAACAACGGGATCCCGGCTCCGAGCACGACAGGGTGACGCTTCAGGACGAGGCGATCGATCTCGGGGAGCAGTGCGCCCGCCAGCTGGCCCCCGCCGCACAGCCAGACGTCGAGCCCGTCGCCGGCCTTGAGCTCGCGCACGCAGGCCACGGGGTCGCGCACGAGCGCGAGCGTCGGGTCGACCGTCCGTCCACCGCGGCTCGCCACGACCTGGTGCAGGTGCGGGTAGGGGCTCGCGATCCCCACGTCGAGCGCGGGCCGCAGGGTGTTCCACCCCATGACGACGGTGTCGAACCGCGTCCCCGGCGGCTCGGTGCCCAGAGCGGCGTGCGCGTGGGCGGGGAGGGCGTCGGCGTACTCCTGCAGCACGACGGACTCGTGGTCGCCCTCGACCATGAACGCATCGAAGCCGCCGTCGACATCGGCGATGAAGCCGTCGACACTGACGGCCACGTAGTAGACGAGCTCTCGCACCTGTCCTCCTATCACGACACCTGTCGTGGTCAGAGTACGACAGGTGTCGTGGTGTCGCTAGGGTGGTCCCGTGCCCCGCAACGACCACCGCCGTGCCGCGCTCGCCGACGCCGGGATCCGCGTGCTCGCACAGGAGGGCGCGCGGGGACTCACCCACCGTGCCGTCGACAGGGCCGCCGGCCTTCCGGTCGGGACGGCGTCGAACTACTTCCCCCGCCGCGACGACCTCGTCGCGGCCCTGGTCGAGCGCATCGGCGAGCGCCTCACGCCCGACGCCGAGGCCGTGCGAGGAGACGCCCCGGCCGACCGCGCCCTGTTCACCGCCTACGTGCGCGACGTCGTGCGACGACTCCGCGCCGACCCGCACGTGGCGCTGGCGCTCTTCGAGCTGCGCCTGGAGGCCGCGCGGCGACCCCACGTCGCCGCGACCCTCGGCGCCTGGCGACAGCGCGCCTTCGAGGACGACGTCGTCTTCAACGCCGAGGCCGGCCTGCCCGGCGGACGCACGGAGCTCGCCCTGCTCCACCACGCCGTCGACGGCCTGGTGCTGGACCAGCTGACCGTGCCGCTCGACACCGGCGTGCCGCTCGAGACCGCGATCGAGGAGCTGGTCGACCGCATCCTGCGCTGAGACGCCGGACCGTCGGGCTCAGCCGGGGCGCGGTCCCTCGAGCGCGAACGTGCGGTGGGTCGACCACCCCTCGCCCTCGCGGTGCAGGTAGAGCGCGACCTCGGTGACGTCGAAGTCGCAGCCGAAGTCCTCGAGCGTCGCGTAGGCGTGGTCGAGGGCGGCGTCGTCGAGGTGGTGCGCCACCGTCACGTGGGGGTGGAAGGGGAACAGCGGCTCCGGCGCGTCGAGCGCGGCCCGCAGGTCGGCCGCGAGGACCCCCGCCTCGGCGATGCCCCGGCTGACCGCCACGAACACCACGGGCGAGACGGGCCGGAACGTGCCGGTGCCCTGCAGCGTCACCTCGAACGGAGCCGTCCGGGCGGCCACGTGCTCGAGCCGCGCCGCGAGGTCGTCGAGCCCGTCCTCGGTGACCTGGTCGGGGGGCAGCAGCGTGATGTGGCTGGGGATCTGCGCGGCCGCAGGGTCGCCGAACGACGCCCTACGGGCGCGCAGCCGCTCGCCGAACGGCTCCGGGACGGCGATCGCGACACCGAAGGTCAGCGCGCCGTCCTGCGACGTCACGCCCTCCAGGCAGGGGTCAGACACCGCGGACGAGCCCGACCTTGTCGTACACGTCCACCACCACCGGCGCCGCGACCTCGCGGGCGCGGGCCGCCCCCGCGGCGAGCACGCGGTCGAGCTCGGCGGGGTCGTCGAGGTAGGCGCGGGTGCGCTCGCCGAAACCGCTCACGAGGTCGGCCACGAGGTCGGCGAGGGCGACCTTCAGGTGCCCGTACTGCTGGCCCTCGAACTGCGCGACCACGTCGTCGACGGTCGTGCCCGCCACCGTCGCGAACAGCGTGAGCAGGTTCGCGATCCCCGGCTGGCCCTCCGGGTCGTAGCGGATCGTGTCGCCGGAGTCCGTGACCGCCGAGCGGATCTTCTTGGCCGCCTTCTTCGGGTCGTCCAGCAGGTCGACGATGCCGTTCGGCGACGACGCCGACTTGCTCATCTTCGCGGTCGGGTCCTGCAGGTCGGCGATCTTGGCGGTGCCCTTGACGATGTAGGCCTCGGGCTGGCGGAACGTCTCGCCGTAGTGGTGGTTGAAGCGCTGCGCGAGGTTGCGCGACAGCTCGAGGTGCTGGCGCTGGTCCTCGCCCACCGGCACGTGGTGCGGGTTGTAGAGCAGGATGTCGGCGGCCTGCAGGATCGGGTACGTGAACAGCCCGACGCTCGCCTTGTCGGCGCCCGCCTTCGCGCTCTTGTCCTTGAACTGGGTCATGCGGCCCGCCTCGCCGAAGCCCGTGAGGCAGTTGAAGACCCACGCCAGCTGGGTGTGCTCCGGCACGTGGCTCTGGCAGAACAGGGCCGACCGCTCGGGGTCGACGCCGGCGGCCAGCAGCTGGGCGGCCGAGCGGTGCACCCGCGCGCGCAGCTGCGCCGGGTCGGGCTGCACCGTCAGGGCGTGCAGGTCGGCGATGAAGTAGAACGCGTCGTGGTCCTCCTGAAGGCCGACCCACTGCCGCACCGCTCCCAGGTAGTTCCCGAGGTGGAACGACTCGGCCGTCGGCTGGATGCCGGACAGCGAGCGTGGACGGGTGCTGCTGGACATGCTGTGCATTGTGCCAGTGGCTCCTCGCGGGACAGGTCCTAGGCTCGGGGCCGTGAGCGACGTACGCACGTGGCAGGTTCCGGGTCGGGTCAACCTCATCGGGGAGCACCTCGACTACAACGGCGGTCCCTCGGTGCCGTTCGCGATCGACCGCTTCCTCACGGTGAAGGTCCGCCGCCGCGACGACGACGCGGTCAACGTCTGGAGCACGCTGCCCGACGGCACCCGCGAGCGCGCGACCTTCCGCACCGACGTCGCACCCGACGACGGCACGGTGTCGGCCGACGACTGGGCCGCCTACCCGGCGGGCGCCGTCTGGGCGCTCGGGACCGCGGGCCCGCTGCCGGGCGTCGACCTGGTGCTCGAGTCGACCCTGCCGCTGGGCTCCGGACTCTCCTCGTCGGCGGCACTCACCGTGGGAGTCGTCTCGGCGCTGGCCGACGTCGCCGACCTCGACGTCGCGCCGCTGGAGGTGGCGCGCCTCGCGCAGCGCGCCGAGAACGACTTCGTGGGGGCGCCCACCGGACTCATGGACCAGCTCGCCGTCACGTTCGGGCGAGCAGGCGAGGCGGTGGTCACCGACCCGCTGTCCGACGACGATCCGACGCGGGTGCCGTTCGACCTCGCCACCGCCGACCTCGCGCTCCTCGTCGTCGCGACCGGCGTCGACCACTCGAACGTCGGCGGCGGGTACGGCGAGCGGCGCGAGGAGTGCGAGCGGGCTGCCGCCGAGCTCGGCCTCGAGCACCTCGCGAAGGCCGGGCTCGACGCCCTCGTCCGCCTGGAGGACCCGGTGCTGCGCCGCCGCACCCAGCACGTCTTCACCGAGACCGCGCGGGTCAAGGCGGCGTTGCGGACGCTCGGCGAGAACGACTTCGAGCAGCTCGGCACCATCCTCACCGCCTCGCACGTCTCGCTGCGCGACGACTTCGAGGTCAGCTGCGCCGAGCTCGACGTCGCGGTCGAGGCGGCCGTCGAGGGCGGGGCCCTGGGGGCGCGCATGACTGGAGGCGGGTTCGGCGGGTCGGCCATCGCGCTCGTCCCCCAGACCAAGGCGCGCGCCGTGCGCGAGCTGGTGGAGCAGCGCTACGACGCGCTGGGGTGGAGGGCACCGGAGGTCTTCGCCGTCCGGGCCGCAGCAGGAGCCCACCGCACCGCCTGACGCGGCGGTGCCACACTGGGCGCGTGACCGCCCGCCGCATCGCGTACCAGGGAGAGCCCGGCGCGAACTCCCACATCGTCTGCCAGCAGCACCACCCCGACGCCGAGGCCGTGGCCTGCGCGTCGTTCGAGGACGTGTTCGCGGCGGTCACGGGCGGCGACGCCGACCTCGCCATGATCCCGATCGACAACTCGATCGCCGGCCGGGTCGCCGACATCCACCACTTCCTGCCGACGTCGGGCCTGCACATCGTCGGCGAGCACTTCCTGCGCATCCAGTTCATGGTCATGGGCGTCCCGGGCACGACGCTGGAGACCGTGCGCACCGTCCACAGCCACGTGCACGCGCTCGGGCAGTGCCGCAAGATCATCGGCCAGCACGGATGGACCCCGATCGTCTCCGGTGACACCGCCGGGGCCGCGCGCGAGATCGCCGAGGCCGCCGACGTCACCTCCGCCGCCATCGCGCCGCCGCTCGCGGCCGAGATCTACGGCCTCGACATCCTCGCCGCAGACGTCGAGGACGAGGACCACAACACCACGCGCTTCGTGGAGCTGTCCCGCGAGCCGGTGCGCGCACCCCAGGGGGCGGGCCCCGTCGTCACCACCTTCATCTTCAACGTCCGCAACCTCCCCGCCGCCCTCTACAAGGCACTCGGCGGGTTCGCCACGAACGGCGTCAACATGACGAAGCTCGAGAGCTACATGGTCGGCGGGGAGTTCACGGCCACCCAGTTCCTCGCCGAGGTCGACGGGCACCCCGACGACCCGCACGTGGCTCGGGCCCTGGAGGAGCTCGGCTTCTTCACCACCGAGACGCGCGTGCTCGGCGTGTACGCGGCCGACCCGTTCCGCGCCGAGCAGCGCTGAGGTCGCGCCCGTCCACAGGTCGGCCACGAAGGCCTTGGTCGTGGGCGTGCACGCGCAGTAGCGTGGCCGCATGACCCCGCCGGACCGCGTGAGCCAGCTGCGCAACGACGTCGACGACCTGTACGAGATCGTCTCGGAGATCCGTTCGACGGTCGACGGTCACACGGGCACCCTCGCCGAGCACACCCGGACCCTCGCCGACCACACCCGGACCCTCGCCGACCACACCCGGACCCTCGCCGACCACACCCGGACCCTGGACGAGCACGGCGCCAAGCTCGACGAGATCCTCGACATCCTGCGCGCGCGGTGAACGGGCTGCCGTTCCCGCTGTCGGTCCCGGTGCTGACCGACGGCGTCGTCACGCTGCGCGCGGCCACCCCGGCCGACGTCGAGCCGATGTGGGAGATGACGCAGGACCCCGCCATGCAGCGCTGGACCGCCGTGCCGATCCCGAACACGCGGGAGATGAGCGAGCAGTTCGCCCTGCACGTCGGCGCCCGCGCCTGGGACGAGGGCACCGCCCGCATGTGGGTCGTGGAGGCCGAGGACGACGACGGACGTCCGCGCTTCGCCGGGAACGTCGACGTGCGCGGCGGCCCCGTCGCCGACATCGGCTTCACGCTCCACCCGTGGGCGCGAGGTCGCGGCATCATGACCGCCGCCGTGCGGCTCGCCGTCGACCACGGCTTCACCGAGGCCGGGATCGAGGCGGTGCACTGGCGGGCCCACGTGGGCAACGAGGCGTCCCTGCGGGTCGCGCACGCCTGCGGCTTCGAGCTGGTGGGCACCGCACCCGCCCTGCTGCACGAGCGCGGCCGTACGCTCGACGCCTGGACGGCCGTGCTGCGCTTCGGCGACGCGCCCTACGCCCGCCGGCCGTGGCAGGACGCGCCGAGGCTCAGGACCGACCGCCTGCAGCTGCGACCGCTCGTGGAGACCGACGCGCACCGCGTGGCGCAGGCGTGCTCCGACCCGACCACGCGGCACTGGCTGCGGACGCTGCCGCACCCCTACACGCCCGAGGTGGCCCGCGCCTTCGTGGCCGACTGCACGTGGCGCTCCGCGACCGGGGAGAAGATCACCTGGGCCGTGGCCGACCCCGTCTCCGACGACCTCGTCGCTCTCGTGACGCTCATGCACCTCGGCGGCGTGAACCCCGGCACGGCCGAGGTGGGCTACTGGGCGCACCCCGATGCGCGCGGTCGCGGACTCGTGGGCGAGGCTGTGGAGGCGGTCACGCACTGGGCGTTCTCGCCCGACGGCCCCGGGCTGCACCGACTCAGCCTGCTGGCCGCCGCGGGCAACGTGGCCAGCAACCGCGTGGCCGAGCGGTCCGGGTTCCGTCGGCTCGGGGTGGAGCGCCAGGCCGAGATGCTGGGCGACGACACGCTCGACGACCTCGTCTCCTACGACCTGCTCGCCGACGACCTGCGGTAGCCGACCTGCGGCCTGGGTTGGACCGGCCTGGACTGGGCTGGCTGGACGCAGGCGTCGCGGCCCGCTGCTGCGTCGGCGTGCTCCGTCAGTGCGAGTGAGACGTCGGCCACTGGCGCTGCTTCTGTCGGCACACGACGGCACACTGGTTGCGTGACCCAACTGAGCGAGCCGCAGCAGCCCGGCGCCACCTCCTCGACGACGCCGTCCCCCTGGCCCGCCCTCTGGGCGATGGTCATCGGGTTCTTCATGATCCTCGTCGACAACACGATCGTGTCGGTGGCGACGCCGGCGATCATCGAGGACCTGCGCACCGACTACAACAGCGGCATCTGGGTCACGAGCGCCTACCTGCTCGCCTACGCCGTGCCGCTGCTGGTCACCGGACGTCTCGGCGACCGCTTCGGGCCGAAGAACGTCTACCTGCTCGGCCTGACCATCTTCACCCTGGCTTCCCTGTGGTGCGGGCTGACGGACTCGATCGGCGGGCTCATCGCCGCCCGCGTGGTGCAGGGGATCGGCGCGTCGCTCCTCACGCCGCAGACCATGGCGGTCATCACCCGCACGTTCCCGGCCGCCAAGCGCGGCAGCGCCATGGCGCTCTGGGGCGCCACCGCGGGCGTCGCGACGCTCGTCGGCCCGATCCTCGGCGGCGTGCTCGTCGACGCCGCCGGCTGGGAGTGGATCTTCTTCGTCAACATCCCGGTCGGTCTCGTCGGCTTCGTCCTCGCCGTCCGTCTGGTGCCCGTGCTCGAGACGCACGCCCACACCATCGACTGGCTCGGCGTCGCGCTCAGCGCCGCCGGCATGTTCCTGCTCGTCTTCGGCATCCAAGAGGGCGAGCGGTACGACTGGGGCACCATCACCGGGCCGATCAGCGTCCCGCTGCTCATCGCGCTCGGGGTCGTCGTGCTCGGCCTGTTCGTCGCCTGGCAGGCGCGCGTGCGCCGCGAGCCGCTCGTGCCGCTCGGGCTGTTCCGCGACCGCAACTTCTCGGTCGGCAACGTCGCCATCGCCATGGTCTCGCTCGCCATCACCGCCATGAGCCTGCCGTTCATGTTCTACGCGCAGGGCGCCCGCGGCTGGAGCCCGACCGAGTCGGCGCTCTTCATGACGCCCATGGCCGTGGTGCTGCTGCTCCTCTCGCCCGTGGTGGGCAAGCTGTCCGACCGCGTCCACCCGCGTCTGCTGACGCTCGTGGGCTTCGGCACCGCCGCGGTGGCCATGCGCTGGCTCGGCAGCCTCGTCGACCCGACGACGCCCGCGTGGCAGCTGCTGCTGCCCATGGCGCTGTTCGGTGTGTCCAACGCGTTCCTCTGGGCCCCGCTGAGCGCCACGGCCACGCGGAACCTGCCGATGTCGTCGGCCGGCGCCGGCGCCGGCGTCTACAACACGACGCGCCAGGTGGCCGCGGCCCTCGGCAGCGCCGCCGTCGCCGCGCTCATCGGATCGCGCCTGGCCGCCAACGGCCTGCAGGGCGACGCGAGCGCGTTCCAGTCCGCGACCGGTGGCTCCGCGAGCATGCCCGCGCCGGTGGCCGAGGCCTTCTCGCGGGCGATGTCGGAGGCCTTCTGGCTGCCGGCCGCCGCGTTCGTCGTCGGACTGGTCGTCGTGCTGCTGTTCGAGCGCCCGCGCCACCAGGGCACCGCCCCGGCCACCGCCCCCGCGCAGGCCGCACCCGCTGCCTAGACTGCGGCGGGTGACCAGCACCCACGTCCTGACGCTGTCCTGCCCGGACCGGCCGGGGCTCGTGTACGCCGTGACCCGGTGGATCCACGAGGCCGGCGGCAACATCCTCGACTCCCAGCAGTACACGGAGCAGCCGGCCGACGACGGGTCGGGCGAGTTCTTCCTGCGCCTGCACGTCGACTTCGGCTCGGACGCACAGACCGCGGCGCTCGCGGACGGCTTCGGGCAGGTCGCCGCCGAGCTGGACATGCAGTTCCGGCTCGTCGAGGCCGAGCGGCCGGCGCGCACCCTCGTGATGGTCTCCAAGGAGGGCCACTGCCTGAACGACCTGCTCTACCGGCAGAGCTCCGGCTCCCTCAACATCGAGGTGCCCGCCGTGGTGTCGAACCACCGCGACCTCGAGCGGCTCGCCGACGCGTACGACGTGCCGTTCCACCACCTGCCGGTCACCCGGGAGACGAAGGCCGACGTGGAGGCGCAGGTGCTCTCTCTCGTCGAGGACCTGGAGGTCGACCTCGTGGTGCTCGCGCGGTACATGCAGATCCTCAGCGACGACCTCTGCCGCTCGCTGGCGGGGCGAGCCATCAACATCCACCACAGCTTCCTGCCCAGCTTCAAGGGCGCGCGCCCCTACCACCAGGCCCACGCCCGCGGCGTCAAGCTGATCGGCGCGACGGCCCACTACGTCACCGCCGACCTCGATGAGGGCCCGATCATCGAGCAGGGCGTCCAGCGCGTCGACCACCGCATGGCGCCCGCCGACCTGGCCCGCGTGGGCCGCGACGTCGAGGCCCAGACGCTCTCGCGCGCGGTGCGCCTGCACGCCGAGTCGCGCGTGCTGATGAACGGACCACGCACCGTCGTCTTCGCCTGACCCGCCGCAAGGGCCGGGCCGCGCCCAGCGCGCGGCTCTGGCCGTCCGTCTCACTCCCCGACCTCGGGGTCCACATGATGAGACCTGCGTGCAGCGCGGTCCCGGACGCCTACCGTCGTACCTCGACGCACCACCCCCGAGGGTGCGCCCGAGACCCGAGGACGACTCCATGACGACGCTCCGCCGCCGACTGACGACCGCCGCCGCGCTCGCGGCCGCCTCCGCCCTGGTGCTCAGCGCCTGCGGGTCGGGCGGCTCCAGCAGCGCCGACACGATCAAGATCGTCGGCTTCGCGGTCCCCGAGGCGGCCAACAAGGCGATCGCCGAGAAGTTCGAGGAGACGCCCGAGGGCAAGGGCGTCTCGTTCAAGACCTCCTACGGCGCGTCCGGCGACCAGAGCCGCGCGGTGGCCGACGGCCTGCCCGCCGACTACGTCCACCTGTCCGTCGCGACCGACGTCGACCGCCTGGTCGACGCGGGCCTCGTCGACAAGACCTGGGACGACGGCCCCAACCAGGGCATCGTCTCGACCTCGGTGGTCGTGCTCGGCGTCCGCAAGGGCAACCCCAAGAACATCCAGGGCTGGGACGACCTGGTCAAGCCCGGCGTGAAGATCGTCACGGCCAACCCCGCCTCCTCCGGCGCGGCCCGCTGGAACGCGCTCGCCGCGTGGGGCAGCGTGACCAGCCAGGGCGGCAGCGACGCCGAGGCCACCGCGTACGTCGACAAGCTCTTCAAGAACGTGGTGTCGCTGACCAACAGCGGTCGCGACGCCACCCAGAGCTTCCTGGGCGGCACGGGCGACGTGCTCCTGGCCTACGAGAACGAGGCCATCCTGGCGAACCAGAACGGCCAGGGCTTCGACTACGTCATCCCCGACACCACCGTGCTGATCGAGAACCCCGGCGCCGTGCTGAAGAAGCACGTCCCGGCGACCGAGCCGTGGCTCGACTTCGTGCTCGGCAAGACCGGCCAGCGCGAGTTCGCGCTCAAGGGCTTCCGCCCCCTCAACGAGGAGCAGCCCGGCGTCGCCGACCTGTCCGCCGTGGGCCTGAAGGCCTCCGACATCAAGGGTGCCGCCGACGCGTCCGACCCGTTCCCGAAGGTCAAGAACCTCCTGACCCTCGCCGACGACTTCGGCGGGCACGACTGGAGCGGCGTGAAGGACAAGCTCTTCGGCGACGGCAAGGACGGCGCGCCCGTCGGCATCGTCACCGAGGCCATCGCGAAGTCCGGCAAGGCCTCGCAGTAACGCCCGGCCCGACCGCACCGACGACCCTCAGGACGGCATGACCTCCACCGCACCGGCGCAGCGCCGGCCGGCACGCTTCCGGCCGGCGCTGCCGAGCACCCTCACCCGCACGTCCGGGCTCGGCCTCGGCATCTCGATGCTGTGGTTCAGCCTGCTCGTCCTCATCCCCCTCTGCGCGGTCGTCATCACCGCGTCCGAGGGCGGCTGGGCGAACTTCTGGCGGGCGATCACCAACGCGCAGACCCGCTCGGCCATCGTGCTGACGCTCGAGGCCGCCGTCGCCGTGACCGCCGTGAACGTCGTCGTCGGCACCGTCATCGCCTGGGTGCTCGTCCGCGACCGGTTCCCCGGCAAGGGGGTGCTCGAGGTGGTCATCGACATCCCGTTCGCCCTGCCGACGATCGTGGCCGGGCTCGTGCTCCTGTCGCTCTACGGCAAGGACGACAGCCCGCTCGGCATCAACGTCGCGAACTCCGGAGCGTCGGTGTACCTGGCGTTCCTGTTCGTGACGCTGCCGTTCGTGGTCCGCATGGTCCAGCCCGTGCTGGAGGAGCTCGACCTCGAGGTCGAGGAAGCCGCCGCGTCGCTCGGCGCGAGCCGGTTCACCACGTTCCGCCGCGTCATCCTGCCCAGCCTCGCGCCGGCCATCACCGCAGGCGCGGCGCTGTCGTTCGCGCGGGCCGTGGGCGAGTACGGGTCGCTCGTGCTGCTGTCGGGCAACCTGCCCTTCACCTCCGAGGTGGCGTCCGTGCGCATCCTGAGCGCGATCGAGAACGACAACCCCGAGGCCGCCGCGTCCATCGCGACCCTGCTGCTGCTCGTCTCGCTGGCGACCATCGTCGTGCTCGACCTGCTGCAGAGGAGGATCAGCGACCGTGGCTGACGCTCGGACGACCCGCCACCCCCGTGGCCCGGTCACCTACCTGCTGCGCGTCGTCGCGGTCGTGTACCTCGCACTGCTCGTGGTCTGGCCGGTCGCGCTCGTCGTGACCAACACGTTCGCCGACGGCCTGACGTCGTTGCGCGGCCTGTTCGAGGACCCCGACATGGTGGCGGCACTGCAGCTCACCGCCGTCGCCGCCCTCTGCGCGACGGCCATCAACCTCGTGTTCGGCGTCAGCATGTCGCTGCTGCTGGTGCGCACCGAGTTCCCGGGCAAGCGTCTGCTCAGCGCCGCGCTCGACCTGCCGCTCTCCGTCTCGCCGATCGTCATCGGTCTGGCCCTCGTGCTCGTTTACGGCGGGCGCGGCGGGTGGTTCGGCCCCACGCTCGAGGGCTGGGGCTTCCAGGTCATCTTCTCCACGCCCGGCATCGTCATGGCGACGGCGTTCGTCTCCCTGCCACTCGTCATCCGCGAGGTCGTGCCGGTGCTGCGCGAGATCGGCACCGAGCAGGAGCAGGCCGCCCGCTCGCTCGGCGCCAACCCCTGGCAGACCTTCTGGCGGATCACCCTGCCGGGCATCCGCTGGGCGGTCGTCTACGGCGTCGTGCTGACCCTCGCCCGTTCGCTCGGTGAGTTCGGCGCCGTCAAGGTCGTGTCGGGCAACGTCCTCGGCGAGACCCGGACCGCCACGCTGGCCGTGGAGGAGAAGTACCTCAACTTCGACGTCGAGGGCGCCTACGCGATCGCGTTCCTGCTCGCCAGCGTCTCCGTCGTCTGCATCGTCGTCGTCCAGGTCCTGCGCTCCCGCGCGGACCGCCACTGAGAGGGAAGGCCCCATGAGCATCGAGGTCGCAGGCGTCAGCAAGCGGTTCGGCGACTTCGTCGCGCTCGACGACGTCGACCTGTCGATCCCCACCGGCCAGCTCACCGCGCTGCTCGGACCGAGCGGTGGCGGCAAGACCACGCTGCTGCGGATCATCGCCGGCCTGGAGAGCGCCGACTCCGGCTCGGTCGTCATCGAGGGCGTCGACACCACCGGCGTGCCCGTGCAGAAGCGCAACGTCGGGTTCGTCTTCCAGCACTACGCGGCGTTCAAGCACCTCAGCGTGCGACGCAACGTGTCGTTCGGCCTGGAGATCCGCAAGCGCCCGAAGGCCGAGATCGAGGCCAAGGTCGATGAGCTGCTGCGGCTCGTGCACCTCGAGCAGTTCGCGGACCGTCGCCCGACGCAGCTCTCGGGCGGACAACGTCAGCGCATGGCACTGGCTCGCGCCCTCGCCATCGAGCCGTCGGTGCTGCTGCTCGACGAGCCGTTCGGCGCGCTCGACGCGAAGGTCCGCAAGGAGCTGCGGGACTGGCTGCGCCGCCTGCACGACGAGATGCACGTGACCACGGTGTTCGTCACGCACGACCAGGAGGAGGCGCTCGAGGTGGCCGACTCGATCGTGGTGATCAACGACGGCCGCATCGAGCAGGTCGGCACGCCCGACGACCTCTACGACAAGCCGGCGAGCGACTTCGTGCTGTCCTTCCTCGGTCCCGTGACCAGGCTCGGCGACCACCTGGTGCGCCCGCACGACATCGAGATCTCGCGCTACGAGCAGGCGGCGGTCACGGTGGGCACGATCACCCGCTGGACGCGAATCGGGTTCGAGGTGCGCCTGGAGGTCACGCCCGAGGACGCCCGCCAGCCGGGCCCGGTGCTCGTCAGCCTCACCCGCACGGACGCGACGGCCCTCGGGCTGCACGAGGGCGACCGGGTGTGGCTGCGCCTGCGGCCCGGGGCCTCCTGACCCGCACCGGCACCGCCACGACCGCGCCGACCGCGGTCAGGCAGGCGGCAGCCGCGAACGCCGCCTCGTGCCCGACGCCGCCCACGAGGGCGCCCGCCAGGGCCGAGCCGAGGGCCTGACCGAGCACGAGCACGACGAACAGCAGCGCCGTCCCCGACGCCCCGCGCCCCTAGTCGACGTCGAGCGTCCAGGCGATGAGTGCGCCCGTGGCGGCGACGAAGCCCCACCCGAACACCGCGCACGCGACGACGGCGACGACCGCCGAGCCGGACCCCAGCCCGAGCGCGAGCGTCGCGGCCGCGGTGACGCCGCAGGTGAGTGCCCACACGGTGCGTGGAGAGCGCCGGCCCAGCCGGCCTGCGGTGGCGACGACGGCGGTCCCGCCCACGCCCAGCGCGATCCAGGCGACGACCGACGTGGTGGTCCCTCCACCCGCCTCGAGGACCACCACGCGACCGTAGCTCCACACTGCGGCGGAACCGGCACCGAGCAGCAGGCTGGCGGCCACCACGCGCCGGTGCGCCGACCACCAGGAGCGCGGCAACGTCACGCTCGGGGCCTGCTCCCCCGTCCCTCCACCCCGCGCGGCCAGGAGCACGAGCGCCGCGACGGCGAACGTGAGCAGACCCGACCACGCCCACGCCGCGCGCCAGTCCGGGAGCAGCGTGAGGGCCAGCGCGCCGGCCACGACGAGCCCTGGCCCGGTGCCGGCGTTGACCGTCGACTGCGCGGACGGGTCGCCCGCCACGACCGGGTCGCGTCGCAGGACCTCCACGAGCGCCGGCGACACCACCCCGGCGCCCACCGAGGCGGAGACCGCGAGGACGGCGAACGTCGGGGCGTCCGGGGCGACCGAGAGCCCGAGGGCCCCTCCCCCGGCCGTCAGCGCGGCGACGACGACGAGCGTGCGGGCCCGCCGCGTGGCGAGCACCAGCCCCAGGAGCGCGCCGAGGCAGTAGGCCAGCGAGGCGCCGCTCGACACCAGTCCCGCGGCCGCGGTGCCCAGTCCGAGCTCGTCCTGGACGTCGGGCAGGTAGAGCCCGGTCGCGAGCCGGACGAGACCGTAGGTCGCGGCCACGAGGGCGAGACCGCCGGGCACGAGCAGGACGGATAACGAAAACGTACGTTTCACTTTCGTGAGTCTAGGCTGGCTCCATGGCCCTGCGCACCTCGACGGAGACCCGGCTGCTCGACGCCGCCGACGAGCTGTTCTTCACGGGCGGCGTGGCGGCGACGCCGGTCGACGCAGTCCTCGCCCGGGCCGGCGTCTCCGCGGCCACGCTCTACCGAGGCTTCGCGAGCAAGGAGGCCCTGCTCGCGGCAGCACTCGAACGTCGCCACCGGGCGTGGACCCAGACCTGGGACGACGCGGTCGAGCGACAGACCACGCCGCAGGCCAGGCTCCTCGCCGTCTTCGATGCGCTCGAGACGTTCCGCCACGGGCCGCTCGGCTCCCGGTGGTGCGCGTTCCTCGGGACCGCAGCGGAGCACGTGTCGCCACCGCCGGAGCTCGCCGCGGCACTCCGGCTCGAGACCGAGCACCTGCGCGACCGGCTGGCGGAGCTCGCCGAGGAGGTCGCGCCTGGTCGCGGGGAGCAGCTCGGTGAGCAGCTCCTCCTGGTGGTCACCGGCGACCTCGCGATGCGTCTGCGCACCCCCGGACGGAGCACCGACGTCGCCCGTGCCGTCGCCGCCACCCTCGTGCGCGCGGCCTGAGCCGACCGCGGCCCTCGCCGTCGCGTCAGACGGTGCGGCGCTGGGCCAGCAGGCCCGCCAGGAAGATCAGGAGCCCGGCGACCGCCAGCGCGGCGCCGACCAGGCTCGGGGCGCGGTACCCGTAGCCGGCGGCGATGACGACGCCGCCCAGCCAGGCACCCAGCCCGTTGGCGATGTTCAGCGCCGAGTGGTTGAGCGCTGCACCGAGCATCTGCGCGTCGCCTGCGGCGTCCATGAGCCGGATCTGCAGGCCGATGGCCACGAGGCTGCCGAGGGCACCGATCGCGAAGATGCCGAGAGCGGCCGGCACGACGAGCCCTGCCGTCTGGTGGAAGACGACGAGCACGGCGATCGTCGCCACGAAGCCCCAGATCACGAGCCGCGGGACGTCCCAGTCGGCGAGCGGTCCGGCCAGCCACGAGCCGAGCACCGACCCGATGCCGAAGGCCAGGAGGAACCAGGGGATCGAGGAGTCCGCGAGGCCGGTGACGTCGGTGACGATCGGCGCCACGTAGCTGTACATGGCGAACAGCCCCCCGAAGCCGACCATGCCGGCGGACACGGCGAACAGCACCTGCGGACGCTTGAGCGCCGACAGCTCGCCGCGGATGCTGGACGTGCGGTCGGCCGCCTGGTGCGGCACGAAGAGCAGCATCATCGCCGCGGCCAGCACCGCCAGCACGACCACGGCCCAGTAGGCGGCCCGCCAGCCGAGCTCCTGGCCCAGCCAGGTGGCGGCCGGCACGCCGGCCACGGTGGCGACGGACAGACCGAGCATGACGCGGCTGACCGCGCGACCGCGGCGGTGTGGCGGCACCAGCGAGGCGGCGAGGAGCGAGGCGACGCCGAAGTACGCGCCGTGGGGCAGGCCGGCGAGGAAGCGTGCGGCGAGCACGGGCACGTAGCCGCTCGCCAGCGCCGTGACCGCGTTGCCGACGCCCAGGGCGAGGATCAGGCCGACCGCCAGCTCACGGCGCGGAAGCCGCGCCCCGAGGGCCACGATGACGGGCGCACCGACCACGACGCCGAACGCGTACGCGGTGATCACGTGCCCGGTGGTGGGGATCGACTCGTCGATGCCGGCGGCGATCTCCTTGAGCAGACCCATCGTGACGAACTCGGTCGTGCCGATCGCGAAGCCGCCGAGCGCGAGGGAGATGATGGCCAGCCCCACGTGCGCGGCGCGCGGGGTGCTCGTCTCGGGCGCTGCCAGGTCCACGGAAGAAGTCACGTGAAGAGCCAAGCACCGCCCCTCGGCGTGTTGTTCCCGGTGTGGGCGACGTCATGCGGACGCTGCTCCCGTCGTCGCCGCGCCGTGAAGGTACCTGGCGACTTGTCCAGCGAGACACTCCGCTGGTCGAGTAGCGGCCACGCGCGACGAAGGAGCGCCGTGGCCGCGTATCGAGACCACCCGGCAACGGCCCAGCGCGGGCCAACCCCCAGCGAAAGCTTGGAGTGGTCTCGACCTCCGCCAGCTCCTCCGTCGCAGCGCCGACTACTCGACCAGCAAAACCCACCGCTGGTCGAGTAGTCAGGACGGCGAGCGCCAGCGAGCTCGTCCTGACGTATCGAGACCACCCGGCAACAGCCCAGCGCGAGCCAACCCCCAGCGCCCGCTCGGAGTGGTCTCGATACGTCCCCGCCAGCTCCTCCGTCGCGGCGCCGACTACTCGACCAGCGAGCCCCTTCCGCCGGTCGAGTAGCGGCACGCGCGACGAAGGAGCTCCGTGCCGCGTATCGAGACCACCCAGCAACAGATCAGCGCGAGCCAACCCCCAGCGAAACCTTGGAATGGTCTCGATACGTCGGGCTCAGGCTCGTCCCTCGCCAAGCCCGACTACTCGACCAGCGAGCCCCTTCCGCCGGTCGAGTAGCGGCACGCGCGACGAAGGAGCTCCGTGCCGCGTATCGAGACCACCCAGCAACAGATCAGCGCGAGCCAACCCCCAGCGACCGCTCGGAGTGGTCTCGACCTCCGCCAGCTCCTCCGTCGCGGCGTCGACTACTCGACCAGCGAGCCCCTTCCGCCGGTCGAGTAGCGGCACGCGCGACGAAGGAGCTCCGCGCCGCGTATCGAGACCACCCAGCAACAGATCAGCGCGAGCCAACCCCCAGCGAAACCTTGGAATGGTCTCGATACGTCGGGCTCAGGCTCGTCCCTCGCCAAGCCCGACTACTCGACCAGCGAGCCCCTTCCGCCGGTCGAGTAGCGGCACGCGCGACGAAGGAGCTCCGTGCCGCGTATCGAGACCACTCGGCAACGGATCAGCGCGGGCCAAACCCCAGCGACCGCCTGAAGTGGTCTCGATACGCCCGAACGAGCTCCTCCGTCGCCGGCCGGCCTACTCGACCAGCGGATCGCTCCGCGGGCCGGGCGCACGACGCCCCCGCGACCAGGGGGTCGCGGGGGCGTCGGTGGCGGCAGGTCAGACGCTGAGCGAGCCGAGGACCTCGTTGAGGGTGCTCGAGGGACGCATGACCTTCTCGGCCTTCTCGTCCGACGGACGGTAGTAGCCGCCGATGTCGGCGGGCGATCCCTGGACGGCGAGCAGCTCGTCGACGATCGTCTGCTCGTTGCCGCGCAGCGCACCCGCGACGTCGGCGAACGCGGACGCCAGCTCGGCGTCCTCGGTCTGCTTCGCCAGCTCCTCGGCCCAGTAGAGGGCGAGGTAGAAGTGGCTGCCGCGGTTGTCGATCGTGCCGAGCTTGCGGCCCGGCGAGCGGTCCTCGTCGAGGAAGGTGCCGGTGGCGCGGTCGAGCGTGTCGGCGAGCACCTGGGCGCGCGCGTTGCCGGCCGTGGTGGCCAGGTGCTCGAAGCTCGCCGCCAGCGCGAAGAACTCGCCGAGGCTGTCCCAGCGCAGGTAGTTCTCCTTGACGAGCTGCTGCACGTGCTTCGGCGCGGAACCGCCCGCACCGGTCTCGAACAGTCCACCGCCGTTGATCAGCGGGACGACGGAGAGCATCTTCGCGCTCGTGCCCAGCTCCAGGATCGGGAACAGGTCGGTGTTGTAGTCGCGCAGCACGTTGCCGGTGACGCTGATGGTGTCCTCGCCGCGACGGATGCGCTCCACCGAGTAGGTGGTCGCCTCGGCCGGCGCCATGATCTCGATCGTGAGGCCGTCGGTGTCGAGCTCGGGCAGGTAGGCGTTGACCTTGGCGATGAGGTTCGCGTCGTGGGCGCGGGTCTCGTCGAGCCAGAAGATCGCGGGGGCGCCGGTGGCGCGGGCCCGCGTGACGGCGAGCTCGATCCAGTTGCGGATCGGCACGTCCTTCGTCTGGCAGGCGCGCCAGATGTCGTGCGGCTCGACGTCGTGCTCGAGGAGCACGTCGCCGGAGGAGTCGACGACCTGCACCGTGCCGGCCGTCTCGATCTCGAAGGTCTTGTCGTGGCTGCCGTACTCCTCGGCCGCCTGCGCCATGAGGCCGACGTTGGGCACCGAGCCCATCGTGGTCGGGTCGTAGGCGCCGTGCGCCTTGCAGTCCTCGACGACGGCCTGGTAGACGCCGGCGTAGCTGGAGTCCGGGATGACGGCGAGGGTGTCGTGCTCCTGGCCGTCCGCGCCCCACATGTGGCCCGACGTGCGGATCATGGCGGGCATCGACGCGTCGACGATGACGTCGCTCGGCACGTGCAGGTTCGTGATGCCCTTGTCGGAGTCGACGTAGGCGAGGCGCGGTCCCTCGGCGAGGCGCTGCTCGAAGGCCGCCTTGATCTCGGCGCCGTTGTCGAGCGCGTCGAGACCGGAGAGGATGCCGCCCAGGCCGTCGTTGGCGCTGAGGCCGGCCGCAGCGAGGTCGTCGCCGTACTGCGCGAACACGTCGGCGAAGTAGGCGCGCACGACGTGGCCGAAGATGATCGGGTCGGAGACCTTCATCATGGTGGCCTTGAGGTGCACCGAGAACAGGACGTCGAGGTCCTGGGCGCGCTGGACCTGCTCGGCGAGGAAGGTGTCGAGGGCGGCGGCGCGCATGACGGTGGCGTCGACGACCTCGCCGGCGAGGACCTTCAGGCCGTCCTTGAGGACGGTGGTGCTGCCGTCGGTGGCGACGTGCTGGATGGTGAGGGTGTCGTCGGCGTCGAGGACGACGGACTTCTCGTTGGAGCGGAAGTCGTCGGCGCCCATGGTGGCGACCTCGGTCTTGGAGTCGCTGCTCCAGGCACCCATGGAGTGCGGGTTCTTGCGGGCGTAGGCCTTGACCGACGCGGGGGCGCGGCGGTCGGAGTTGCCCTCGCGGAGCACCGGGTTGACGGCGCTGCCCTTGACCTTGTCGTAGCGCGCCTTGGTGTCCTTCTCGGCGTCGCTGGTCGGGTTGTCCGGGTACGCGGGGAGGTCGAAGCCCTGCTCCTGCAGCTCCTTGACCGCGGCCTTGAGCTGCGGGATCGAGGCGCTGATGTTGGGCAGCTTGATGATGTTGGCCTCGGGCGTCTTGGCCAGCGCGCCGAGCTCGGCGAGCGCGTCGTCGACCTTCTGGTCGGCGGGGAGCACGTCGGCGAACGCGGCCAGGATGCGACCGGACAGCGAGATGTCGCGGGTCTCGACCTCGACGCCGGCCGTCGAGGCGAAGGCCTCGATGACGGGGAGGAACGAGTAGGTCGCCAGCAGCGGGGCCTCGTCGGTGTGCGTGTAGATGATCTTGGCCATCGCGGGCCACTCCTCAGGGTCGACCGAAAGTCTCTCGACCTCAAGATATCCCGTGCGAGCCGCGTCACCACATCGGCCCGGCGGGGGTGCCGTCGCGCGGTCGCGGGACTCGCGGATCCGGGAGACGGTGGGAGTGACACCGACGCCCGAGGAGTGAGCATGACGCACGAGATCCCCCAGCCCGACGACGGCACCGCCATCGCGACCGCGCCGACGCCCGAGGCGCAGAAGGGCTCGACGACGGAGACCGGCGCACCTGCGGTCTCGGACCGCAACAGCCTGACGCTCGGCGCGGATGGCCCGATCCTGCTGCACGACCGTCACCTGCTGGAGCAGATGGCGCACTTCAACCGTGAGCGGGTGCCGGAGCGCAACGTGCACGCGAAGGGCTCGGGTGCGTTCGGCACGTTCGTGACGACGGAGGACGTGTCCGCGTACACGAAGGCGGCGCTGTTCCAGCCGGGCGTCGAGACCGAGATGCTCGCGCGGTTCTCGACCGTCGCGGGCGAGCACGGCTCGCCGGACACGTGGCGCGACCCGCGCGGGTTCGCGCTGAAGTTCTACACGACGGAGGGCAACTACAACCTCGTCGGCAACAACACTCCGGTCTTCTTCGTGCGCGACACGATGAAGTTCCAGCACTTCATCCGCAGCCAGAAGCGGCGCGGCGCGAACGGTCTGCGCGACAACCACATGCAGTGGGACTTCTGGTCGCTGAACCCGGAGTCGGCGCACCAGGTGACGTACCTGATGGGCGACCGCGGCATCCCGCGCTCGTACCGGCACATGAACGGCTACGGCTCGCACACGTTCCTGTGGATCAACGCCGCCGGCGACAAGCACTGGGTGAAGTACCACTTCCACAGCCAGCAGGGCGTGCAGGGACTGACCGGTGAGGACGCCGACCGCATCGCGGGCCACGACGCCGACTTCCACCGGCGCGACCTGTTCGAGGCGATCGAGGCCGGCGACTACCCGTCGTGGCGCCTGTCGGTCCAGCTGATGCCCTACGAGGACGCGAAGACCTACCGGCTCAACCCGTTCGACCTCACGAAGGTGTGGCCGCACGAGGACTACCCCCTCGTCGAGGTGGGCACGATGACGCTGGACCGGAACCCGCAGAACTTCTTCGCCGAGATCGAGCAGGCGGCGTTCGAGCCGTCGGCGGTGGTGCCGGGCATCGGGTTCAGCCCCGACAAGATGCTGCTCGGTCGCGTCTTCTCCTACTCCGACACGCAGCGCTACCGGATCGGCCCGAACTACCACCAGCTCCCGGTGAACCGGCCGAAGAACGTGCAGCACCACAACACGTACACGTTCGACGGTCCGATGGCCTACGACCACAGCGGCGACCAGCCGGTGTACGCCCCGAACAGCGAGGGTCGTGGCTACAGCGACGAGGTGGGCGTGGTCGAGGACGGGTGGGAGGCCGACGGTCCGATGATCCGCCAGGCGTACACGCTGCGCCCGGACGACGACGACTTCAGCCAGGCCGGGGCCCTCGTGCGCGAGGTCTGGGACGACGCGCAGCGCGAGCGGTTCGTCGAGACGGTCGCTGGCCACCTGCTGGGCGGCGTGACCGGCGAGGTGCTGGAGCGGGCCCTGGACTACTGGCGCCACGTGGACGAGGCGACGGCGAAGCAGATCGAGGAGCTCGTGCGCGCGGGCCTGGGTGGCGACAACCCGGGCGGCGAGGACGACCAGGCGAAGGACCTCGTGGCCAACGCGCTCGTGGAGACGCGCACGCACGCCGGCTGAGCGAGGACCGACGGCCGGCAGCGGCCCGCCCGCGTGCGCACGGGTGGGCCGCTGCGTTACGTTCGTCACAGACCCCGCCGCACCCTTCTCCCACAAGGAGCACCCCGACGTGACCCACCCCGTCAAGGTCGCCGTCACCGGCGCCGCCGGCCAGATCGGCTACAGCCTGCTCTTCCGCCTCGCCTCGGGCGACCTGCTCGGACCCGACACGCCCGTGCAGCTGCGACTGCTCGAGATCACGCCGGCGCTGAAGGCGTTGGAGGGCGTGGTGATGGAGCTGGACGACTGCGCGTTCCCCACGCTGCACTCGGTCGAGATCGGCGACGACCCGCGTGAGGTGTTCGACGGCGTGAACCTGGCCCTGCTGGTCGGGGCCCGCCCCCGGACGAAGGGGATGGAGCGCGGCGACCTTCTGGAGGCCAACGGCGCGATCTTCACGGCGCAGGGCAAGGCGCTCAACGACGTCGCGGCCGACGACGTGCGGATCGGGGTCACCGGCAACCCGGCGAACACGAACGCGCTGATCGCGCTGAGCAACGCACCCGACATCCCCGCGGAGCGGTTCAGCGCCCTCACCCGGCTCGACCACAACCGGGCCATCAGCCAGCTGGCAGCCCGGACCGGCAGCGCCGTGGCCGACATCCGCCGCATGACGATCTGGGGCAACCACTCCGCCACCCAGTACCCCGACCTGTTCCACGCCGAGATCGGCGGACGCAACGCGGCCGAGGTCGTCGACGACCAGGCGTGGATCGAGGACACGTTCATCCCCACGGTCGCCAAGCGCGGCGCCGCGATCATCGAGGCGCGCGGCGCGTCGTCCGCGGCGAGTGCCGCCTCCGCGACCATCGACGCGGCCCGCGACTGGCTGCAGGGCTCCCCCGAGGGCGACTGGGTCTCGATGGCGGTGCGCTCGGACGGCTCCTACGGGATCCCCGAGGGTCTCGTGTACTCCTACCCGGTCACCACGCACGACGGCGACTGGTCGATCGTGCAGGACCTCGAGATCGACGACTTCAGCCGGTCCCGGATGGACGCGACCGCCGCCGAGCTCGTCGAGGAGCGCGACGCGGTGACGGCGCTCGGGCTCGTCTGACCGAGCCGCACCGCGCATTCGTCCGCGCGGCGGGGCGCGGCTCAGTCCAGCACGTCTCGGGCCAGTCCGTCTCAGACCAGCCCGTCAGCCCAACCCGTCAGCCCAGGCGGGCTCGCACCCGCGCGGCACCGGTGATGGCCAGGCCGGCCCGGCGTCCGGCGTAGGCGCTGCTGACCGACGCCCGGTACTCCAGCGTCGTCGCCGTGCCGTGCCGGCCGTAGTAGCGGTTGTACCAACCCGTGAGCGTGGGACTCGTCAGGCCGGACGGCGTCCCGACGCCGACCTCGCGGATGGGCAGGCCGAGCGCGTCGGCGAGGCGTCGCTCCCACCCGCGGTCCTTGTCGGTGCGCACGACGACGCCGAACGGCTGGTGGACCGAGGCGATGTAGTCGGGTCGCTTACGACGCAGGAACGCCGCGACGGCCTTCGTCTCCCGTTCGCTCGCCGCCCGGGGGCCACCCCAGGTGCGCGTGCCCTTGCCGCTCGATCGGTAGCCGCTCGTGCCCCAGTTGCGGTTGAGGTCGACGCCGCGAGCGTTCGTGCGCGTGCCGCGGGCGTTGCCGTCGGGGTTCATGGTCGGGATGACCCAGATCTCGCTGCCCTTGGTGGGCTTCACGTTGCGCCGGACCCAGTCGGCGGTCTGCAGGCCGGCCTTCTCGTCGCCGTGCATCTGCCCGAGCACGACCAGCGTGCGCTTCTGCGTCGTGTGCGACCAGCCGCGGTAGTACCCCATGATCCTGCGACCCTGCACGGTCGTCCCGAGGACGGCGCTGCGCGTGATGAGCTTCGGGGTCGGCTTGGGCTTGGGCGTCGGCTTGGGCGTGGCGGTCGGCTTCGGCGTGGGCGACGCGGTGGGCGTCGGCGAGGCCGTCGGGCTGGGGGTGGGGCTCGCGGTCGGCGTCGGCGAGACCGTCGGTGTGGGGCTGGTCGTCGACGTCGCCTCGACCGCCGGCTCGGACGGGTCCGGCACGTCGCGCCCGAGGGCCGACGCGGCCGACGTCGCGAGTGCGGTGCCGCCGAGCGACAGGACGGTCACGAGGACCAGGGACCGGACCGGGACGCGCCCGACGACGTGCTTCATCGCCCCACGGTAGGCCCCCGCGGACCGAGACGCGCGTCGACGCACCAGACGCGCCGGGGTGGCCGAGCGGTCAGGCCGGCGGGCCCGGCGGGACGACGAGCGCCAGGACCGCCAGACTCACGCCGAGCAGCGTCAGCCAGACGATGTCGAAGGTGCGCCCGCGCACGCGCAGCATGCCGACGTGGTCCTGCGGCACCACCGCGCGGGCGAGACCACCGAGCCCGAAGGTCACGCCGACGACCAGCAGGCCGGCGCGCCAGTGCCCGACACCCACGAGCGCGAGCCCCACCCCGACCCCGACGAGCAGGCAGAGGTAGATCTGCGACCCTCGGCTGCGCGGGAGCACCGGGCTCACGAGACGTCCGCGACGCGCTTCTCGGCCTCGTCGACCACGTTGCTGAGCAGCATCGCGCGCGTCATCGGACCGACCCCGCCGGGGTTCGGGGCGACCCAGCCGGCGACGTCGTGGACGCCGGGGTGGAGGTCGCCGACGATCTTGCCGGCATCGTCGCGGCTCACGCCGACGTCGAGCAGCGCTGCACCGGGCTTGACCATGTCGGGCGTGATGATGCCGGGGACGCCAGCGGCCGCGATGACGATGTCGGCCCGGCGAACCTCGGCCGCGAGGTCACGTGTGCCGGTGTGGCAGAGGGTGACCGTCGCGTTCTCGCTGCGCCGGGTGAGCAGCAGCCCCATGGGCCGACCCACGGTGATGCCTCGTCCGACGACCACGACGTGCGCGCCCGCGATCTCGACGTCGTGGCGGCGCAGCAGCTCGACGATGCCGCGCGGGGTGCACGGGAGAGGCGCCGGCTCGCCGAGGACGAGCCAGCCGAGGTTGGTCGGGTGCAGCCCGTCGGCGTCCTTCGCGGGGTCGATGCGTCCGATCACGGCGTTCTCGTCGATGCCGCGGGGCAGCGGGAGCTGGACGATGTAGAGGGTGCAGGCCGGGTCGGCGTTGAGCTGGTCGACGGCCGCCTCGACCTCGGCCTGCGAGGCCGTGGCCGGGAGGTCGACCCGGATCGACTCGATGCCGATCTCCGCGCAGTCGCGGTGCTTCGCGTCGACGTACCAGCGGCTGCCCGGGTCGTCGCCGACGAGGATGGTGCCGAGGCCGGGGACCAGCCCACGCTCCCGCAGGGCCGCGACGCGACCGGTGAGCTCCGTCTTGATGGCCGCGGCCACCGCCTTGCCGTCCAGGATCTGCGCCGTCACGTCGCCGAGTCTGTCACGCGGCGGGCCCACGTCGACAGGAGGCCCGGCGCCCGTGGGCCCCCTACACTCGGCCACGGGGAGGCCCGACGACGGACGACGTCGCGGCGATCGGACTCGCGTCGCGGGACGCGACGTGGAGAGGTGGACATGACGACGCGTGCGCAGCTGACGCAGGAGCGCAGTCGACTGCGGAGGGAGGAGCTGCTGACCGCGGCCATCTCGCTCTTCGCCGAGGGAGGCGCCCGGGCGGTGACGCACCGTGCCGTGGCTCGTCGGGCGGGGCTGCCGCCGGCCACGACCACCTACTACTTCGCCTCCATCGAGGAGCTCCTGCGCGACGCCCTCCGCGAGCACATCGCGCGCTGGCGCAGCACGCTGGCCGCGCTCGCGGGCCTCGAGACGCCGCCCGAGAACGTCGACCTCGACTCCGTCGCGCCCACGTTCGAGGCCGTGTTCGCGGCGCGCGGACCGGAGGCCGTCGCGGTCGAGCTGTCGATCTACCTGGCCTCCACGCACGACCCCGCCCTGCGCGAGGAGGCCGGCGAGGCACTGAGCGACCTGGAGGGCCTGATCGCCCTCTGGCTGTCGATCCTCGGTCTCACCGACACCTCGAGGGTGGCGCCGACCGTGCTCACCCTGATCGTCGGCACGGCGATGCGACGCCAGGCGCGGCTCTACACGGAGGCCGAGGAGGCGGCGCAGCTGGACTGGGCGATCCGCGGTCTCGTCGCGGCCGAGCTGGCCGGGCCCGACGGGGTTGCCCAGATCATCAGCGAGAAGTTGAACCCTTGACTACGCTGGGCGGGTTCACCAGGGGGACCCCGCACGCGAAAGACAGAGAATCATGCCTGAGGCAGTACCCGGAGGCCGCGCACGTCTGAGCCAGGAGCGGAGCCGAGTGCGCCGCGACCAGCTCGTCGCCGCCGCCGCACAGCTCTTCGAGGAGGGCGGCACCAAGGCCGTCACCCACCGTTCCGTCAGCGAGGCCGCGCAGGTGCCGCTCGCGACGGTGTCGTACTACTTCGCCTCGATCGACCAGCTGGTCGACGTCATGTTCGGCGAGGCACTCACCCACTGGACCGACGAGTGGGCCGCACTCGTGCCCGAGGCCGGGACGAGCCTCTCGCCCGAGGAGGCCGCGGACCGCTTCACCGCGCCGATGCGCACGCTGTCCCCCGACCGCCCGTCGCACTACCTGAACGTCTACCTGGCCTCGCTCGCCCGACCCCATCTGCGGGAGGCGGTGCACGCCATGCGCGACGCGTGCTTCGGCAGCCAGGTCGCGATCGTCGCCGCCACGGGCGCGCCCGACCCCGTCGAGGTGACCCGCGGCGCCAGCCTGCTCTACTCCGGGGCACTCGTGGCCGCCGCCGACCGCGAGATCGGTCTCGACGGCGTCCTCGCGCTCCTGCACGGCCACGTGGTCGAGCTGGTGCGACGCGCGCTGCCGCAGCAGGACTGAGCCGCTCACCCGGTCGTCCCGCGGCTGTGTCGAGACGGCGTCTCGGGCCACGGCGGGGCTGCCCCGCCGTGGCCCGGAAACGTCAGCGCGCCTGCTTGACCCACCGGCTCCAGTCGTCCTGCGGTGCGTAGCCGCACGCGCGCCACAGGCCACGGCCCTCCTCGTTGTCGTCGAGGACCATGGCGCAGACGCGCTCGGCCCCGAGACGGCGCAGGCGCTCCTCCGCGAGCTCGACCATGCGACGACCCAGGCCCTGGCCACGGCACGCCGGGTCGACGGCGAGGCGGTAGAGGTTGGCGCGCCAGCCGTCCCAACCGCCGATGATCGTGGCGACGACCCGGCCGTCCAGCTCGGCGAGCAGGACGGCCTCCGGGTCGTGCTCGACCAGGGCGTGCACGAGGTCGGGGCGGTCGTCCGGCCGCGAGGCGTTCTCACCTGCGCGCGACCAGAGCTCGAGGAGGTCGTCCACGTCGGCCGCGGTGGCGTTCCGCACGCTCACGTCGTCCATGGCCCGACCCTGCCACAGCCGTCCGCAGCGTCCAGGCCCGAGCCCGGACGCCACGCCCCGCGTCTCGACGCACGAGGGCCCCGCGACCGACTGGTCACGGGGCCCTCGTGCAGAGGCTCAGTGGAAGAAGTGCCGGGTGCCCGTGACGTACATCGTGACGCCCGCAGCCTGGGCCGCCGCGATGGTCTCGTCGTCGCGCATCGACCCGCCGGGCTGGACGATCGCCCGCACCCCGGCGTCGATGAGGATCTGCGGGCCGTCGGCGAACGGGAAGAAGGCGTCGGACGCGGCCACGGAGCCACGGGCGCGGTCCTCCCCGGCCCGCTCCACGGCCAGGCGGCAGGAGTCGACCCGGTTGACCTGACCCATGCCGATGCCCACGGAGGCACCGCCGTGGGCCAGCAGGATGGCGTTCGACTTGACCGCGCGCACGGCGGTCCAGGCGAAGGCGAGGTCGGCGAGCGTGGCCTCGTCGGCCGGCTCCCCCGCCACGAGCGTCCAGCCGGACACGTCGTCGCCCGGCGCGTCGACCAGGTCGCGCTGCTGGGCGAGCGCGCCGCCGGAGATCTCGCGCACCTCGCGCGTGGCGCGGTCGGCACCTTCGGCGCGCAGGATGCGGATGTTCTTCTTGCCCTGCAGCACCTCGACGGCCCCCGGCTCGTAGTCGGGCGCGACGACGACCTCGGTGAAGACCTCGGCGACCTGCTCGGCCATCGCGACCGAGACGGGCCGGTTGGTGGCGATCACGCCGCCGAACGCCGAGACCGGGTCGCAGGCGTGCGCGCGGGCGTGGGCCTCGGCCACGTCGGCGCCGACGGCGATCCCGCACGGGTTGGCGTGCTTGATGATCGCGACCGCGGGCGCGTCGTGGTCGTAGGCGGCGCGCCGCGCGGCGTCGGTGTCGACGTAGTTGTTGTAGCTCATCTCCTTGCCGTGCAGCTGCTCGGCGGCGGCCAGGCCGCCGGTGCCGTCGCTGTACAGCGCCGCACCCTGGTGCGGGTTCTCCCCGTAGCGCAGGACCGCCTGGCGCTGCAGCGCCGTGCCCGCGAAGGCGGGCCAGTCGCCGTCGGCCGACCCCTCGCCCGCTCCCCCGGCGGCGAACCACTCGGCGACGGCCACGTCGTAGGCAGCGGTGTGCGCGAACGCCTGGGCGGCGAGCCGGCGACGCTGCTCCAGCGTGAAGCCGCCGGCGGCCAGCGCGGCCTCGACGTCGCCGTACGCGTCGGGCGACGTCACGATGGCCACGCTCGGGTGGTTCTTGGCCGCGGCCCGCACCATCGACGGACCGCCGATGTCGATCTGCTCGACGCACTCGTCGGGCGTCGCACCCGAGGCGACCGTCTCGCGGAACGGGTAGAGGTTGACGACGACCAGGTCGAACGGCTCGACGCCGAGCTCGGCGAGCTGCGCCACGTGGGCCTCGAGGCGCGTGTCGGCGAGGATGCCGGCGTGCACCCGCGGGTGGAGCGTCTTCACGCGTCCGTCGAGGCACTCGGGGAAGCCGGTCACCTCCTCGACGGGCGTCACCGGCACGCCTGCGGCCTCGATCGTGCGGGCCGTCGAGCCCGTGGAGACGAGGGACACGCCGGCCGCGTGCAGCGCACGGGCGAGGTCCTCCAGTCCGGTCTTGTCGTACACCGAGACGAGGGCGCGCTGGATCGGTCGAGTGCTCATGCGGGGTCTCCGAGCGTGAGGGTGCGGTCGGTCAGGGTGAAGCCGCGCCGGGCCAGCTCGCCGACGGAGTCGACGAGCATGCGGCGCTCGCTGGTCTTGATGCGTTCGTGGAGGGAGGCGACGTCGTCGTCGGGCAGCACCTGCACCGCCACCTGCGCGACGATCGGGCCGGTGTCGACACCCGCGTCGACGACGAACAGGGTCGCGCCGGTGATCTTGACGCCGTACTCCAGGGCGTCGCGCGGGCCGTGCATGCCGGGGAACGACGGCGACAGCGCGGGGTGGGTGTTCAGCGTCCGGCCACCGAAGCGTCCGAGGAAGTGCGGACCGGCCAGCTTCATGAACCCGGCGAGGACGACCAGGTCGGGCTCGTGCGCCGCCACCTGGGCGGTCAGGGCGGCGTCCCAGGCCTCGCGGTCCGGGTGGTCCGCGAGCTTCTCGACGAACGTCGGGATCGCGGCCCGTTCCGCCCGCGCGAGGCCCTCGATGCCGTCACGGTCGGCACCGACGGCGACGACCTCGGCGCCGTAGGCCGGGTCAGCCGTCGCGTCGATCAGCGCCTGGAGGTTGGTGCCGGAGCCGGAGACGAGGACGACGAGTCGGGCGCGCGTCGGCGTCGGGCTCGGGGCGGAGGGCACGGGCGTCACGATAGTGCGCCGCGAGCGCGCCGAGCGCACCGCCCACGGCCATCACGGGCACGGCGACCAGCAGCGGTGTCAGGGCGGGCGGCCCTGCGTCGGCCAGTCGTCCGGGACCGACGGCACCGCCGGACGCGCCGACCAGCACGCCGACCACGACGCCACCCGCCGCACCTGCGGCGAGACCGAGCAGGCTGCGGCCCAGCACCGGCCGGTCGGACAGTCCGAACGGCGCCTCGGCACCGGCGCGCACGGTCCAGCCGGCGACGAGACCGGCGAGCACCGGGACGAGTCCCAGCACCACGACCCAGTCGCCGAAGGTGCCGGGAGACGGCAGCGCGGCCAGGACCGGCAGCCCCGGGACGGGGCCGAGCTGGGCACCCGCGAGGTCGACGGACGTCTGCGTCCCCAGCACGAACCCGGGCCCGAGCAGCACCGAGGCGGTCCAGGCGACCATCGTCGGCACCGCGAGCAGGCAGATCGCGGCCAGGGCGGGGGTGCCCGAGGCGCCCGGGTCGAGCAGGGCCCACAGCTGTCCGGCGCGCTCGACGTGGCGCACGAGCAGCGTCACCACGACGACGCCCGCCGCGGCGAGCAGCACGGCCGCGCCGCGCGCGCCGGCGGAGACCGCGCCGCGCACCTCCGGACGTCGCCAGGGCGCGGGCCAGAGGTCGCCGGCCCGTCCGTGGTGCATCGTCGCGCCCAGCGCCGCCGACACCCCCGTCACGACGAAGACCGCGGCCGCGGCGCGTGCCGGGTTGACGACGATCTCCGGCGTGCTCGAGACGCTCGCGAGCACTGCGGCCACCACGCCGCTCGTCCCCGCGACGGTGGCCGCGAAGGCACCCGGCGACTCGACGGGTGCCGGGGTCATCGCCCGCGCGACCCGCGCCGTGAGAGCACCGCAGAGCAGCACGCCGCCGAGCGGCACGAGGCCCAGGGTCGCGCCCTGCAGCTCGATGCCCGCACCCTGCAGCACGAGCCACGACCGGGCGCCGGTGCGCAGCGCCGACACCAGCCCGACCCCCGCCAGGAGGGCCACGCCGGACCCGACGACGAGCGCGACGAGCGCCGAGACCCCGGCGGTGAGGACACCCGGACGCAGGGGTGGGGTCGTGACGGTCGAGTTCACCCGACCATCCTCCCGGTAAGGTCATGACGTTCCGACCAGCCACGCCGACATCCCCGAGGAGGCAGCTCGATGACCCGCGCCGACGAGTTCACGAGCTTCTACGAGGCCACCTCCGCCACCTGCCTGCGTGCCGTGTACGCCATGTCCGGCGACCGTCAGGTGGCCCAGGAGGCCACGGTCGACGCCTACCGACGGGCCTGGCGGAACTGGACGAAGATCCGTCAGCGCGACCCGCTCGCCTACGTGCGGACGGAGGCGTGGAAGCTCACCGCCGTCAGCCGCGGCACCCACCCGCTGCGCCGTCGCCACGAGGAGGACGCCGACACCGCGCTGCTCGACGCGCTGCACGACCTCCCCGTCGACGACCGCCGGCTGATCGTGCTGCTGACCCTCGGCGACACCGACCTCGACCAGGCCTCGCGCGAGGTGGGCGTCGGCGCCGAGGAGGGCATCGAGGTCGTCACGACCGCTCTCGACGGCCTCGAGCGGCGGCTGGGGCTCTCGCTGGAGGAGCTCGAGACCCGCCTGAAGGCGCTCGGGTCGGTCACCGGCCAGCTGAGCATGCCCGCGGCCGACGAGGTGCGCACGACCGCGCGCCGCGGCGGTCAGCGCAACACGGTGCTGCTGGTGGCCGCCGCCGTCCTCGCCGTCCTGGCCGGCGGCCTCGTCGCGACCGACGGCGACGCGCTCGCGACCCAGGCCCGGCTGCCGTACCGCGAGAAGCTCGGCGCCGAGCGGCCCGACCTCGTCCTCGAGGCCCGGGAGATCACCGCCGACAACCTCCTGACGACCCGTCAGGTGGCCGGCATCGACGTGACCCGACGCTGGGCCTCCGAGGGCACCGACGAGGACCCCACCAACACCACGCCCTACGCGACCTGCCCGCCGCAGCGCTACGCCGACCCCGACCCGCTGCGCGTCTTCGTCCGCACCTTCACGGCCAGCGGTGGCGACGACGACCGCGTCGCGGAGTCGATCGAGGTCTCGCGCAACGACGCGGCCGCGGCGAGGGCGTACGAGACGACGCTCGGCTGGTACGCCGGCTGCAGCCATCCGCGTGTCCAGCTCGTCGGGTCGTTCGTGGTCAAGCGCCCGTTCGGCGACTTCCAGATCCTGCGGCTGCGCTCGCACCGGTCGCCGCAGAAGGTCTTCACCGTCGGGCTCGCGCACTCCGGCCGCGTCACGAGCACGCTCGTGCACGAGCGCACCGGCGACGCGGGCCCCGACATCGACGCGTTCGCGACGACCCTCAACGCCTCGATCCAGCGCGTCTGCCGCGACAGCGGCGGCCGGTGCAGCGACGACATCGAGGTCGTCGACGCCCTGCCTCCGAAGACGTCGGGCGCGCCCGGGTTCCTCGACACGGTCGACCTCCCACCGGTCGCCGACATCGACAAGGTCTGGTCGGGCACCAAGCCGCTGCAGACCCGCAACAACCCGGCGGCCACCCAGTGCGGCGACGCCAGCTTCCGGCGCAAGGGGCTGGACAGCACCGCGTCGCGCGTGTTCGTCATCCCCGACGCCGTGGGCGTCCCTGCCGAGTTCGGCGTGACCGAGACGGTCGGCACCTACGACGAGGACGGCCAGGCCCGCAGCCTCGCCGACGACATCGCGCAGGACATCGACGACTGCCCCGACGAGAACCTCTCGGCCAAGGTCGGCCAGCGCAGCACGATCAAGGGCGACGGGTTCTCGGGCCGCTCCTGGCGGATCAGCGTCGAGGTCTCCGACGGCAAGCGCCAGGTGATCCGCACGGGCGTCGTGCGCCGCGGCAAGTCGGTCGCGCAGGTGACGATGACGCCGGTCGGCGACTACGACGTCGACCAGCGGGCTTGGGAATCGCTCGTGCGCCGCGCCGGCGAGCGCCTCGCCTACGCCGAGGACCGCTGACCCGTCTCCTCCCCCGCAGGTGCGGCTTCGTGATCGCGATCTGACCCTGCTGCGTCGTCGTCTGCCTCTGCCTCCGGCTCCGGCTCTAGCTCTGGCCGGACGGTGCCCCGCAACGTGCACGGGCCCCGACCTCACGAGGAGGTCGGGGCCCGGGCGGGGCGGACGCGGACGTCAGCCGTTGAGGATCTCGCGCATCAGGGCGGCGGTCTCGGACGGCGTCTTGCCGACCTTGACGCCGGCGGCCTCGAGGGCCTCCTTCTTGCCCTGGGCCGTGCCCGCACCGTCGGAGACGATGGCGCCGGCGTGGCCCATGGTCTTGCCCTCCGGCGCGGTGAAGCCGGCCACGTAGCCGACGACCGGCTTGGTGACGTTCGCCTGGATGTAGGCGGCCGCCTTCTCCTCCGCGTCGCCACCGATCTCGCCGATCATGACGATCGCCTTCGTCTCGGGGTCGTTCTCGAAGGCCTCGAGCGCGTCGATGTGCGTGGTGCCGATGATCGGGTCGCCGCCGATGCCGATGGCGGTCGAGAAGCCGAAGTCGCGCAGCTCGAACATCATCTGGTAGGTCAGCGTGCCCGACTTCGAGACCAGGCCGATCGGGCCCTTGCCGGCGATGTTGGCGGGCGTGATGCCGGCCAGCGCCTCGCCCGGCGTGATGATGCCGGGGCAGTTCGGGCCGATGATGCGCGTCTTCTTACCCTGGGCGTAGGCCCAGAACTCGGCGGAGTCCTGGACCGGCACGCCCTCGGTGATGATGACGAGCAGACCGATCTCGGCGTCGATGGCCTCGATGACGGCGTCCTTGGTGAACGCCGGCGGGACGAACGCGACGGAGACGTCGGCGCCCGTCTTCTCGATGGCCTCGGCGACCGAGCCGAAGACGGGCAGCTCCACCTCGGCGCCGGAGGCGTCGGTGTGGGTGACGGTCGTACCGGCCTTGCGGGCGTTGACACCGCCCACGACGTTCGTGCCGGCCGCCAGCATGCGGGCGGTGTGCTTGGAGCCCTCGCCGCCGGTGATGCCCTGGACGATGACCTTGGAGTCCTTGGTCAGGAAGATCGACATGTCAGCCCCTTCAGCCGTTCGCCAGCTCGGCGGCCTTGTCGGCCGCTCCGTCCATCGTGTCCACCTGGGTGACGAGCGGGTGGTCCAGCTCGTTCAGGATGGCGCGACCCTCGTCGACGTTGTTGCCGTCGAGACGGACCACGAGCGGCTTGGTGGCGTTGTCGCCCAGCAGCTCGAGCGCGCCCTTGATGCCGTTCGCCACGGCGTCGCACGACGTGATGCCGCCGAAGACGTTGACGAACACGCTCTTGACCTGCGGGTCGCCGAGGATGACGTCGAGACCGTCGGCCATGACCTGCGCCGAGGCGCCGCCACCGATGTCGAGGAAGTTGGCCGGCTTGACCGAGCCGTGCTTCTCGCCGGCGTAGGCGACGACGTCGAGGGTGCTCATGACCAGGCCCGCGCCGTTGCCGATGATGCCGACCTCGCCGTCGAGCTTGACGTAGTTGAGGCCCTTCTCCTTGGCCTTCGCCTCGAGCGGGTCCGCCTCCTCGTGGATGACGAACTCCTCGTGCTCGGCGTGGCGCACCTCCGAGGCGTTGTCGTCGAGCGACACCTTGCCGTCGAGAGCCTCGAGCTTGTCGCCCTCGAGACGGGCGAGCGGGTTGACCTCGACGAGGGTGGCGTCCTCCTCGACGAAGACCTTCCAGAGCGACTGGACCATGGCGACGGCCTGGTCGGCGAGCTCGGCCGGGAACTTGGCCTCCTCGACGATCGCGCGGGCCTTGGCCTCGTCGACACCGGCACCGGCGTCGATCGGGATCTGGCGGACGGCCTCGGGGTTGGTCTTGGCGACCTCCTCGATCTCCACACCACCCTCGACGCTCGCGATGCACAGGTAGCTGCGGTTCGAGCGGTCCAGCAGGAAGGAGAAGTAGTACTCCTCGACCGGGGGCGTGGCCGGCGTGACGAGCACGCGGTTGACCGTCAGGCCCTTGATCTCCATGCCGAGGATGTTCGACGCGTGCTCGTAGGCCTCGTCGGCGGTCTTGGCGATCTTGACGCCGCCGGCCTTGCCGCGGCCGCCGGCCTTGACCTGCGCCTTGATCACGGTGACGCCGCCGAGCTCCTCGGCGGCAGCCTTGGCCTCGTCGGCGGTCGTGACGACCTTGCCGAGCGTCGTCGCGACGCCGTGCTTGGCGAAGAGCTCCTTCGCCTGGTATTCCATCAGATCCACGGTGATGACCGTCCTTGGTTCGTCCAGGGTCCTCTGAGGTAGGTCAGAGCCTCTCGGGACTCTAGCCTCTGTGGGAGGGGAACGGGCGGCGGGGTGCGTCACACCTGGCAGGGGTGACGGCGGCCACGCGCCTGTCCTGCCAATCAGTGCGGCGGCAGCACCTCGAGCGCGACGTCGTCGATCCCGAGGTCGGCGAGCGCGGCCCTGAGTGCCTGCGCGGCCGTGTCGCCGGCGACCACGACCACCCGGCCGGCGTCCTCGGCGCGCACCACCCAGGCGGTCGCGACGGGCTCGCTGCCGCCGAGGTAGACGACCTCGTCGCCGTCCGCGCTCGCCGCTCGGGCGTGGCGCAGCGCGAGCTCCTCGGAGGCACCGCTCAGGTCGGCAACCACGACTCGTGGGATCGGCATCCCGAGATCGTCCCGCACGGCGGTGTTCCTCCTCACAACCACCCCCGCGACACGCCCGGAACGACGGGGAGGGCGTCGTCGGTCTCCAGGTTCCTCCTTGACCATGACCTCCTGTCCTCTAGACTCGACAGGTCCCGCCCCGTGCATCGCTGGAGGTCTCTGCGTGTCATCACCTGCGCCCAAACGTCGACTCGACGTCAGGCAGCAGACGCCGCGCGACTCCGTCGGCGGCCGTCGGGCGGCTGTCCGTCCCCGCCGTCGCAAGACCAGCCTGCGTCTCACGCCGGCTGCCGCGGGTGCCGTCGCCCTCGTGATGGCCGGGATCGGCGCAGCAGCGCTGTCCCCGCGTGCCGACCAGGGCTCGCTCGACTCCGGCTACCAGACGATCTCGGCGAGCTACACCGGCTCCCAGGGCGTCGACGTGACGCCCGAGATCGACGAGGCGACGCTGGCCCGCCAGACCGAGCAGCAGGCCTCGCAGAAGCTGAAGGTCGACGGCGAGCTGCGCGACAAGGCGCAGAACGTCGCCGATGAGTACAAGTCGAACCAGTGGGTGCTGCCGGTCACCGGCTACGCGCTGACCGCGCGGTTCGGCCAGTCCAGCTCGCTGTGGGCCCGTGTGCACACCGGCCTGGACTTCGCGGGCCCGTCGGGCTCGACGATCGTCTCGGTCGCGGCCGGTACGGTGACCGACACGAGCTACGCGGGCGCCTACGGCAACCGCACCGTCGTCACCCTCGACGACGGCACCGAGATCTGGTACTGCCACCAGAGCCGCATCGTCGCCACCCCCGGTGAGCGCGTGCGCGCCGGTCAGACGATCGGCTACACCGGCTCGACCGGCAACGTGACCGGCCCCCACCTCCACCTCGAGGTGCGCCCCGGTGGCGGCGAGCCGATCGACCCCGAGATCGCGCTGCGCGAGCACGGCGTCACGCCGTAGCCCCACCCCGACCTGACGACGCCCCCGGCCAGCGGCCGGGGGCGTCGTGCGTCGTGGCGGCTACAGCTTCTCGACCGGGGCGTAGCGCAGCAGCAGGCGCTTGACGCCCTGCGAGCCGAAGTCGACGCTGGCGACCGCGTTGTCGCCCTGGCCGTCGAGCGCGACGACGGTGCCGAGGCCGAAGCTGTCGTGCGTGACCCGGTCGCCCGGGGTCAGCGACGGCACCGCGCGCTTGCGCTGCGAGCGTGCCGCGGCCGCCTTGGCCGTGAACGCCTGACCGCGACCGCCGCCGCTGGAGGAGCCACCACCGCCGATGGAGGGTGCGCGGGTCCACGCCGTCGGCGACTGTCCCTCCCGGCGCCAGTCGAGCAGGTGGGCGGGGATCTCGTCGAGGAACCGCGACGCCGGGTTGTACGACGGCGCACCCCAGGCCGCACGGCTCATCGCCCGGGTGACGTAGAGCCGTTCGCGGGCGCGGGTGATGCCGACGTAGGCGAGGCGTCGCTCCTCCTGCAGCTCGGTCGCGTCGCCGAGCGCGCGCAGGTGGGGGAACACGCCGTCCTCGAGCCCGGTGAGGAAGACGACGGGGAACTCCAGCCCCTTGGCGGTGTGCAGCGTCATCAGCGTGACCATGCCGTCGCCCTCGTCGGGGATCGAGTCGGCGTCGGCGACGAGCGCGACCTGCTCGAGGAACGCCTCGAGGGAGCCGCTCGTCAGGTCGGCCTCCTCGCGGCCGCTCTCCTCGTCGGAGACGGTGGACGCGTTGACGACGTACTCGCGCGCGACGGCGACGAGCTCGGCGAGGTTCTCCACGCGGGTCTCGTCCTGCGGGTCCTTGCTGTCCTCGAGCGCGGAGAGGTAGCCGCTGCGGGTGAGGGCGGCCTCGAGCACGACGTCGGCGGGCTCGCCCGAGAGCGCGAGCTCGCGGAGCTCGGCCATCGTGGCGGCGAAGGCCTGCACGGCCTTGAGGGAGCGGGGGGCGAGGTCGCCGGTCTCCTCGGCGCGCTGGAGGGCGTCCCAGAAGGAGATCTGCTCGCGTGCGGCGAACCGCTCGACGGCGGCCTGCGCGCCGTCGCCGATGCCACGCTTCGGCTCGTTGACGATGCGCCGCAGCGACACGGCGTCGCGCGGGTTGACCAGCGCCCGGACGTAGGCGAGGGCGTCCTTGATCTCCTTGCGCTCGTAGAAGCGCACACCGCCGACCACCCGGTAGGGCAGCCCCACGCGGATGAAGACCTCCTCGAACACCCGGGACTGGGCGTTGGTGCGGTAGAAGATGGCGACGTCGGACGGCTTCGCGTCGCCGGCGTCGGTGAGCCGGTCGACCTCGTCGGCGATGAACTGCGCCTCGTCGCGCTCGTCGTCGCCGACGTAGCCGACGACCCGCTCGCCGTCGCCGGCCGCCGACCACAGCTTCTTGTCCTTGCGGCCCTCGTTGCGGCTGATGACCGCGTTGGCGGCGTTGAGGATGGTCTGCGTCGAGCGGTAGTTCTGCTCCAGCAGGACGGTGGACGCGGCGGGGTAGTCCTGCTCGAACTCCAGGATGTTGCGGATGTTCGCGCCGCGGAAGGCGTAGATGGACTGGTCGGAGTCGCCGACGACCATGAGGTCGAGGTCGGGGTCGGTCTCGGGGTCGCAGAGCTCCCGCACGAGCGCGTACTGGGCGTGGTTGGTGTCCTGGTACTCGTCGACGAGCACGTGCCGGAACCGACGCCGGTACGTCTCGCGCACCTCGGGGAAGGCCTGGAACAGGTGGACGGTCTGCATGATGAGGTCGTCGAAGTCCATGGCGTTGGCCGCCCGGAGTCGCTGCTGGTAGAGCCGGTAGGCCTCGGCGTAGAGCTCCTCGGTGCCGTTGGTGGCGCGACCGCCGGCCGACTCGTGGTCGACGAGCTCGTTCTTGAGGTTCGAGACCCAGTGCAGCACGGCGCGCGGGTTGACCTGCTTGGGGTCCAACCCCATGTCCTTGCAGACCAGGGTCATGAGACGTCGGGAGTCGGCGGCGTCGTAGATGCTGAACGTCGAGGTGTAGCCGAACCGGTTGGCCTCGCGCCTCAGGATGCGCACGCACGAGGAGTGGAACGTGCTCACCCACATGGCACGCGACGGGCCGCCGACGAGCTCGGCGACACGCTCGCGCATCTCGGCGGCCGCCTTGTTGGTGAAGGTGATCGCCAGGATCGAGCCCGGGTGGGCGCCGCGGGCGGAGATCAGCCAGGCGATGCGCCGCGTGAGCACCCGCGTCTTGCCCGACCCGGCTCCCGCGACCACCAGCACCGGCCCCGGCTCGTGGGAGACCGCGGCCCGTTGGGCGTCGTTCAGCCCCTCCAGGAGCGTCTCGGAGCGGGCGGCGCGGCGGGTGCGGGCCGCTGCCACCGGGCTCGGGTCGGAGTCGTCCGAGGACGACGAGGGGCGGGCACCGGCGGGCACGGGAAAGGGCGACGTCATGACCGGTCCAGCCTAGTCGGCGGGCCCGACAGCGCCGCGCGCGGCGACGACGTCCTGCTGTGCGTCTACCGACAGGCGGGCTGGGGTGCGGCTACCCGCAGGTTCTCCGCCGTCGGGTTGATCTCGATCCGGAAGTCGAGCCCGTCCTCCGCGGCCGATCGTGCCAGTCGGTCCACGGCTGCGTCCCCCGTGTCGCCGAGGACCTCGGGGTCGATCTCGACGTGGTCCAGGCGGCCGCTGTAGATCGCGACCCGCGCCTCGACCGGCTCGTCGGCCCGCTCGCCCTCGAGCTCGATCGGTCGGACCGCGCCGAGCACGAGTGCCACAGCCACGCGAGCCGGCACCTGCACGGTGACGACCTGGCCGTCGTCGTTGCTGAGCTCGGTGGCCTTGGACGCCTCGAACAGGTCGGCGAGCGGCCACCCGGGGTCGACCTCGTCCGAGCCGGGACGTGCCGCGAACGTGCCCGCCGCGTCGGTCCGGCTCCAGCAGCCACTGACTCTCCCGCCCTCGGAGAGCACCGTGGTCCACACGGCGTCGTCCACGACCCGCACCTGCGTGGGACCGTCGGCCTCTGTCGTGAACGTCGCAGCGGCCACGCCCAGCGACCGGTCCCAGAGGACCGCCGTGACCACCCCTTCGTTGGCCTTGGGCTCCCCGTCGAGCACCCGCACCGCGAACGCGCCCTCGTTGAGCGCCAGCTGCTTCCGGACGGCAGCGTCGAGCACAGCCTGGGCCTGCTCGGCCTGGGGCGGGGCGGAGGGAGCGGCGGAGCGCTCGTCCTCCGCGTCGGTCTCCGCGCCGCACCCGGCGAGCAGGACCGCGGCGAGCGCGACGGCGGGACGGGCGAGCAACGCGGTCCTGGTCATGGCGTGAGCGTAGGGGTCGCGGCGCGGCGGCGGGCCGAAACTGTCACAACCAGTTGCACGTCACCCGCATGCCCGTGCCACGGGACGCCGTCGGGGACCTCGTCGGGGCGATGTCGGGTGCGGGTGCGCGTGGCAGGATGCCGACGTGATCGCGCTCGAGATCGACCCCGACGCCACCGAACCGCCGTTCGAGCAGGTGCGGCGGCAGGTGGCCGCAGCCGCCGCCGACGGCTCGCTGCCGCCGGGGCACCGGCTGCCGACCGTGCGCGCGCTCGCCGCCGACCTGGGTCTGGCCGTCAACACCGTCGCCCGGGCCTACCGCGAGCTGGAGGCCGACGGGGTCGTGGAGACGCAAGGTCGGCGCGGCACGTTCGTGACGGCACCGGTCGCCCTCGACGGCGCCACCCGCGCGGCGGTCGAGCAGGTGGTCGCGGACGCACGGCGCGCCGGCCTCTCGCGCGACCAGGTGGTCCGCCTGGTCGAGGAGGTGTGGGGCGCGTGAGCGACCTGGCCGACGTGACCATCAGGCTCGCCCGCGAACGGGACCTCGACGAGCTGACCGACCTCTGGGAGCGGGCGGCTCGGACGAGCCACGGCTTCATGGCCGACCACGACTTCACCGACGCCCACCCCTACCTGCGCGACGCGCTGCTGCCGTCGATGGACGTCTGGGTCGCCGAGCGCGCCGGCCGCCCCCTCGGCCTCGCCGGGTGCCGGGGCACCCACCTGGAGCTGCTGTACGTCGAGCCCGAGGTGCACGGCACGGGCATCGGCACCCTCCTGCTCGACCACGTCGCCCCCACCAGCGTCGAGGTGTACGCCGGCAACGCGCACGGCCTCGGCTTCTACACGTCACACGGCTTCCGCACCCTGCGCACCCACACCACCGACGCCTTCGGCCGCCCCTTCCCCGTCGTGCACCTGGTGCGCGAGCTGTCCTGAGCCTGCGTGACCTTGCTGGTGCGGTGGCTGCGGGGGTCGTGACCTTGCTGGTGCGCTGCCGCAGGGGGTCTGGGCTCGGTGGTGCGCCGCCGCAGGAGGTCTGTGCTTGCCGGTGCGCTGCCTCGGCCTTCGCTGGGGGTGGGCTCCGAAAGGGCCTCGACCGGCAGCGGGCCTGGAGGTGGTCTGGGGTCTCGGGGTCTGGTCTGGGCTCTCGGGTGGCGCACGATTCTTCGTTTCTGCGTTCTCGGGCCAGGGTTCTGCGTTGGCGCGTCCTATCGGTGGATCTGCAACCGCAGGAGCGCCTCTGCGGTTGATGATCCACCGATAGAGGGCTGAGCGTCAGAAGGATGCTGCCTTTGTGTGGAACGGTCCGCGCAAAGGCAGAATCTTGCGTCCCCCCAACGCAAAGGGCACCCAAGATTCTGCATTCGTGCGTCCACCCCGGCACCAACCCGCAGCCCGAGACCCCAGACCAGCGCGGATGCCAGCCGCCCGGTCGAGGCCCTTTCGGAGACCACCCCCAGCGAACGCTGAGGTAGCGCACCAGCGGGTCGAGACCTCCTGCGGCGGCGCACCAGCAGGTCGAGGCCCCCTACGGCAGCGCACCAGCAAGGTCGCGACGACCGCAGCCAGCGCACCAGCGGGACCAGCCCGAACTCTCCCCTACTGCCCCGACTCGTTCGGGTCGCGCCAGGTGCGCTCGAAGGGCAGGCGCCACGCGCGGGGGGCGATGAGCTGGTGCACGGCGTTGGGACCCCACGTGCCGACGGGGTAGGGGCGGACGGGCGGTGGGTCGTCGAGGAGGGGCTGGGAGACCTCCCAGAGCCGCTCGATGCCCTCCGCGGTGGTGAACAGCGTCCGCTCCCCCTTCATCGCGTCGAGGATGAGCCGCTCGTAGGCCTCCAGCACCTCCCCCGCCCGTGCGGTGTCCTGCATCGCGAACTGCATCGACAGCTTGTCCAGCCGCAGGCCGGGGCCGGGGCGCTTGCCGTAGAACGACAGCGACAGGCGGGAGGAGTCGGCGAGGTCGAAGGTGAGGTGGTCCGGGCCCGACAGCCCGACGCCCGACCCGGCCGGGAACATCGACTTCGGCGGCTCGCGGAAGGCGATGGAGATGATCCGCGCGCCCTGGGCCATCTGCTTCCCGGTGCGCAGGTAGAACGGCACGCCCGCCCAGCGCCAGTTGTCGATCTGCGCGCGCAGCGCCACGAACGTCTCCGTCTCGGAGTCGTGGGAGACGCCCTCCTCCTCGCGGTACCCCTGGTACTGGCCTCGCACGACGTCGGAGGGGCGCAGCGGCAGCATCGAGCGGAAGACCTTGTTCTTCTCCTCGCTGATCGAGCTGGAGTCCAGCGACGTGGGCGGCTCCATCGCCATGAACGCGAGGATCTGGAACAGGTGGGTCACCACCATGTCCTTGAACGCGCCCGTGCCCTCGTAGAACCCGGCCCGCCCCGACACCGACAGCGTCTCCGGCACGTCGATCTGCACGTGGTCGATGAAGGTGCGGTTCCAGATCGGCTCGAACAGCCCGTTCGCGAACCGGAACGCCAGGATGTTGAGCGCGGCCTCCTTGCCGAGGAAGTGGTCGATGCGGAAGATCTGGTCCTCGTCGAACACCTCGTGGATGCGGGCGTTCAGGGCTCGGGCGCTCTCGAGGTCGGTGCCGAACGGCTTCTCCATGATGATCCGCGACCGCTCGACCAGGCCCGCCTCGTCGAGGGTGCGGACGACGTCGACCGCGGCCCTCGGCGGCACGCTCAGGTAGTGAAGCCGGCGCGGGGCACCACCCAGCTCCTCCTCCAGCCGGCCCGCGACCTCCGCGAGCCGCGCGGGCCCGTCGGCGACGTTCACGTAGTGCAGCTTGGGCGCGAAGTCGTCCCACTCCTCCTCGGGCACCGGCCGTCCGAACTCGCGGCAGGCGTCCTGGGCGAAGCGACGGAAGCCGTCGTCGTCGAGGTCGTCCATCGAGACGGCGACGATCCGCGAGTCCGCTGCCAGCCTCGAGCGCAGCAGGTGCAGGATGCCGGGCAGCAGCTTGCGGCGGGCCAGGTCCCCCGTCGCGCCGAAGAGCACGATCAGGTGCGGGTCGCTCATGGGCCGAGGCTAGACCCGTCGCGTTGCGCCCGGGTGAACTCCGCGACCTCCTGCGACGCTCAGCGCGGGGGCTGCGGACCGCGTCGGGTCGCGGCGTACTCGGTGACGTCGAGACGGCCGAGCACGGTGTCGAGCACCTGGGAGTCGAAGCGTCCCTCGGACCGCAGGTCGAGGAGCGCCTCGCGCTGCTCCTCCAGCACGGCCCGCCGCAGGCGGACGAAGTCGCGGATCCGACGCTCGCGGTCCTCGCCGTCCTCCCCCGCCCACTCCCACTCCGCGGCGGGGGTGCGGCGGCGACGGACCTGCTCGACGGCCAGCGGGTCAAGCGCGCGGCCGTCGAGCCCCTCCTCGGCCGCCTCGGTGCAGCGGGCGTCGGCGACCTCGCCCATCGCCTCGAGGAGCGCGCGCAGCTGGGCCCGACGCTGCGGGGTCCGGTCGGACTCCGCACCGAGACCGCGCACCACCCAGGCCAACGTCCCGCCCTGGAGCAGCAGCGACACTCCCGCGACGCAGAACGCGGCGAGCACCAGCAGGCTGCGCTGGGCGGTGTCGGGCGGGAGGGTCTGCGCCGCCGCGAGCGTGATGACGCCGCGCATGCCCGCCCACACGAGCACGACGCCGTCGCGGGCTCCGAGCGGCTGCTCGGTGTAGAAGCTGACGTCGGCCTCGCGACGCCGGACGAGCTGCAGGGCCCGTTCGCGACGTCGCCGCGACAGGGTCTGGGCCTGCTCGGAGGCGAGGTACTCCCGGAACGAGGCCAGGCGTGGTGCGTGCCGTTGCACCGCGCGGCGTCCCCGGCGCAGCTCGAGCAGCAGCAGGGCCACCCAGAGGGCGCGTCCGACCCACAGCACGGCGAGCGTCGCGACGGTCACGACCGCGAGCCGGCTCCACGGCTGCCCCGAGTCGTCGAAGTCGGCGAGGAGCGGACGCAGCTCCAGGCCCATCACCAGGAAGACCGCGCCCTCGAGGAGGAACGCGATGGTGCGCCAGTTCACGGCCTCGGCGATGCGGTCGTCGGCGCGCAGCTCCACGAGCGAGCGCGACCCGATCACGAGCCCGGCGACCACCACGGCGACCAGGCCCGACCCGCCCAGGTGCTCCGACGGCGCGTACGCGAGGAACGGCACCACGAACGAGATGGAGGTGGCGACGGTGGCGTCCTCGACGAGCGAACGGACGAACAGGCTGACGACCGCCACGAGCACTCCGACGACGACGGCCACGCCGACGGCCTGCACGAAGTCGAGGCCCACGTGCCAGAACGACACCGAGGCGCCGGTGGCGGCCACGGCGGTGCGCAGCAGCACGAGCGCGGTCGCGTCGTTGAGCAGGCTCTCGCCGTCGAGCACGGTGACGAGCCGGGGCGCGACCCCCGTCCGGCGGACGATCGACGTCGCGACGGCGTCGGTCGGGCTGACGATCGCACCCAGCGCGAACGCCTCGGCGAACCCGATGCCGGGGATGAGCCGCGGCAGCAGCCAGCCCAGCGACAGCGCGGACACCAGGACCAGCACCACCGACAGGCCGCTGATGGCCTTGAAGTCGCGCCGGAAGTCCATGGCCGGCATGTTCACCGACGCCGCGTACAGCAGCGGCGGCAGCACGCCCGCGAGGATCGCCTCGGGGGGCACCTCGATGCGCGGCATGCCGGGCAGGAAGGAGATGCCGACGCCCGCGACGACGAGCAGCAGCGGCGCCGCGACCCCGATCCGCCCCGCGACCGACGTGACCGTGACGATGACGAGGACACCGGCGACGGCGAGGAGCAGGAGGTCCATGCGGACCATCGTGACACCGGCGACCCATGGCGCACGGTTCCCAGGACCGGACCCGCGGTGTGGGCCTACGATCCGACCATGCGTCGCCTCACTGTGCTGCTCGTGGTCGGCCTCCTGCTCGGAGCCTGCGCGCAGGACCCCGAGCCGCCGCGCTCCTTCCCCCCGATCGGCGAGCGCGTGTGGCAGCGCTTCGACGGCACGGGCTCGGTCAGCGAGACCGCCAGGACCAACGAGCCGGTGCGCGTCGTCAGCGTGCAGCTGGCCTGCACGGGCGACAGCGGCGACCAAGAGCTGACGGTCACGACACCGCTCGGCACGGCTGGACAACCGTGCCCCAACACCTCGCGGGACGGATCGATCAGCCAGAGCCTGGACGAGGCGACCGAGCCCTACCCTGCAGGCGCCCTCCCCGTTCGCGTGGACGCCCCCGACGGAGTTCGCTGGTCCGTCGCCGTGACCGTGAACGCGGGGGACGCGGCCGACATCGTTCCGTGACGCCGTCCCTCAGATCAGTCGTCGGTCGCTCGCCCACTTCGTGAGCTCGTGCCGGCTCGAGAGCTGCAGCTTGCGCAGCACGCTCGACACGTGGGTCTCGACGGTCTTGACGGAGATGAACAGCTCCTTCGCGACCTCCTTGTAGGCGTAGCCGCGGGCGATCAGGCGCATCACCTCACGCTCGCGCTCGGTGAGGCGGTCGAGGTCCTCGTCGACCTGCGCGACCTCGATGGTGCCGGCGAACGCGTCGAGCACGAAGCCGGCGAGCCGTGGGCTGAACACGGCGTCGCCGGACGCCACCCGGTGCAGGGCGTCGACGAGCTCGGCGCCGGAGATCGTCTTGGTCACGTACCCGCGGGCGCCGGCGCGGATGACGCCGATGACGTCCTCCGCGGCGTCGCTGACCGACAGGGCCAGGAAGCGCACCTCGGGCGCCTGCGGCAGCACGCGGCGGATCACCTCGGCCCCGCCGCCGCCCGGCATGTGCACGTCGAGCAGCACCACGTCGGGACGCGCGGCCAGCACGGCGGGCACGGCCGTGTCGACGTCCTCGGCCTCGCCCACCACGACGACGCCCGGGTCCTTCTGGAGCTCGGCGCGCACGCCCGTGCGGAACATGGCGTGGTCGTCGACCACCAGGACGTGCAGGGGACTCATCGGGGCTCCTCGGGGCCGGCGGCGGGCGGGGGGGACAGGGGCATGGTGAGCGCGACCTCGGTGCCGTCGGGGCCGCTGCGCACGCGGGCGGTCCCGCCGTGGTTCTCGACGCGACCGATGATCGAGCCGCGCACGCCCATCCGGTCGTCGGCGATCGCGTCGGGGTCGAAGCCCGTCCCGCGGTCGCGGACGTAGACCTCGACCACGCCCCGCCCGACCTCGGCGTACACGTCGACCCGGTCGACGCCGGCGTGCTTGGCCGCGTTGACGACCGCCTCCCGCGCGGCGCGGACCACCGCGACCAGGCCGGCGTCGAGCGGCACGTCGCCGACGACGACCAGCTCGACGGCGATCCGGTGCGTCTCCTCGACGTCGGCCCGCACGTCGCGCAGCGCCGCCGCCCACGAGTCGCCGGGCAGCTCCTCCTCGCCGTACAGCCACGACCGCAGCTCGCGCTCCTGGCGCCGGGCGAGGGTCGCGACCGCGGCCGGGTCGGACGCGTTCTTCTGCAGGAGCGCGAGGGTCTGCAGCACCGAGTCGTGCAGGTGGGCGGCGACGTCGGCACGCTCCTGCGAGCGGATCCGCTCGCGACGCTCGCTGCCGAGGTCGGTGACGAGCGAGACGATCCACGGGCCGAGCAGCAGCAGGAAGCCGAGGACGGCGACGAGCAGCGCGACGCCGACGTCGCCGACGCCGGACAGGCCCCGCTCCTGCGTGATGAGGTAGAGGACGCCGAAGCCGACCAGGGCGAGGCCGGCAGCGACGCGCAGCACGAACCCAGCACCGGTGGTGCGCGTGAACCACGACTGCCACGACGCGTCGTCGATCTGCCGCCACACGACGGCCACGCCGACCACCACGACGAGCAGCGGCAGCACGGGCGACAGGCCGAAGGGACCACCGCCGTGCACGAGCAGCAGCACCCCGGCACCCACGGCGACGACGGCCACCGTCTGCAGCACCTCGACCGGTCCGGGACGGCCGACGGGACGCAGCCCACGTCGGGTGGCCGACTCCAGGCCGGGCGACAGCTCGGGCCGGCGCAGCGGCAGGAACCTCCAGAGCAGCAGGTAGGCGACCACCCCGGCCCCGTTCAGCCAGGTGGTCACGACGAACCCGACCCGCACCCACAGCACCGGCACGTCGAGGTGCTCGGCCACGCCCGCGGCGACCCCGCCGACGACGCGCCGGTCGGCCGGGCGGAACGCTCGGCGGGCGGGGCGCGACGGCGCGACGGTCTGGCTCACCTCGGCATCGTCACACGCGCGCGTGAGCCGCCGCCACCAGGTGACACCCTCGCTCCACCCGGGTCCGCGCACCAGGGTCGGACCAGGGTCTCGCCCGATGGTGGTGGGCGCGGCCTCCGACCGACGATGGGTCCATGAGCACCACACCACCGTCCAGCGGACCCACCGGCCCCGACGTCGACTCCGGTTCCGGCACCGACGCCCGCACCGGTCCCGACCACGACACCGACGCACGGTTGCGCCGCAGCCTGCAGTCCGTGTCGTCCGTGCGTCGCTCCAGCGACGAACGTCTGGTCGCCGGGGTGTGCGGCGGGGTGGCCCGCCGCCTCGACGTCGACCCCGTCCTGGTGCGCGTGCTCGCCGTCGTGCTCTGCTTCGTGGGTCTCGCCGGCCTGATCCTCTACCTCGCCGGCTGGCTGCTGCTCCCGTCCGACGACGAGCCGCGCAGCCTCGTGGGCCACTGGTTCTCGCTCGGGTCGGCCGAGGCCCAGGTGCGCGACCTCGGTCTGGTCGTCGCGGCCGTCCTGGCGCTGCTGGCCGTGGTCGGCGACGGCGGCTGGGGGCTCGGCAGCAGCGGTCCGTTCTGGCTGCTCGTCGTGGTGGGCGTGCCGGTCGCCTTCGTCGTCTGGCTCGTGCGCCGCGGTGCCGCCGACGACACCCACGACACCCTCGGCCCCGACGGGCCGCCACCGGCACCGGTCTCCTCCCCCGGCGCCGCGTCCTCGACGGCCGAGTGGCCGGGTGACCCTGCGGGGACCGCTCGTCTCGACCTCGGCCCGACGTCGCCCCCGACCCCGCCGACCGAGCCGCGCCGCCAGGTCCGGCCCGAGCCGCCCCGCCGCCCACGTGAGCCCTACAGCTGGGTCCCGACGCTGCTGGGCCTCTCGCTCACGGCGATCGCCCTCGCCGTCCTGCGCCTCACCGTCGCCCCGGACTGGCCCGCGTACGTGGCGCTCGCGCTCACGACGCTCGGCGCGGTGCTCGTGCTGAGCACCTTCACGCGCGGCGGCGGACCGCTCGTCGTCCTCGGCGTGGCCCTCCTCCCGCTGCTCGCGCTCGCATCGGTGCTGCCCACCCTGCGGGTCGGCGAGCAGGTGGTGCGTCCCACCTCGGCGGCCCAGGTCCAGAGCGACTACGAGCACGGCGTCGGCCGGTTCGAGCTCGACCTCGACGCGGTCTCCGACCCCGACGACCTCGTGGGGCGCACGATCCGCGTGCGGGCCGGGATCGGCGAGACGTCCGTCTGGGTGCCCGAGGGCACCCCGGTGGTGGCCCGGGCCTCGGTCGACGCCGGGGACCTCGAGATCCTCGACACTCGACGCAGCGGCGTCGGCCAGCGGGTCGGACCGTCCGGCGGCTCCCACCCCGACGCCCTCACCATCGTCGTCGACCAGTCCCTCGGCCGCGTGGTGGTGGACGCGCGATGAACAGCCCCGCCCACGGTACGACGACCCACGACAGGAGCACCATGAGCGCCCCCGAGCCCGACCTCGACCCGACGAGCGCGACGAGCGCGACGACCACCAGCTCCCCTCGCCGCCGCGTCCACCCGTTCAACACGTTCTTCGGGCTGCTGTTCCTCGCGGCGGCCGGCTCGTGGCTGGCCGACGACCAGGGCTACCTCCAGGGCGTCGAGCTGGGCCGGTTGGTGGCCGTCGTCCTGATCGTGCTCGGCGGTCTCGGGCTGCTGGCCACGATCGTCGTGGGACGTCGCGCACGACGAGGCCGCCACCCGGTCCAGGAGCCGGTCCCGGACGACCTCTGAGACCTAGTGGCCCGCCAGCCACGCCTGGCGTGCCGCGACGGCCGTGGCGGCGTAGTCGGAGAAGACCCCGTCGACCCCGGCGTCGAAGAACGCCCGGTACTCCGCCGCGGCGTCGCCGGCGGCGGCACGGTCGGTGCTGGTGCGGAAGTCCGCGGGCAGGAAGTTGTTCTCGTCGCGCATCGTCCACACGTGCACGAGCAGCCCGGCCGCGTGGGCGCGGGCCACGAGCCCGGTCTCACCGTCGAGCCAGTGGCCCGTCCGCCGGGCGATCACGAGGGTCTTGTTGGGGCCGATCCCGTCGACGTGCTCGGCCAGCTCGGCCAACGCCGCGCCGGTCGTCAGGTCGGCGTAGCTGCGCGGGTCGCCGGTGGACTCGAGGTCCCAGGGTGCGCCCTTGCGGTCCATGAGCTGCACGAGCGTCAGCGGCGTGCGTGGGCGCAGACCGCGCAGGTTCCCGGTCTCCATCGACTGGACGACGACCGGCACGTCGGCGTCGGCGCGGTTGAGGTCGGCCCTCTCCAGCACGTCGAGCAGCAGGTCGTCGAGGTCGAGCCCGCGCTCGCGGAAGTAGCTCGGGTGCTTGGTCTCCACGTACACCCCGACCCGGCGGGGCGCCTGCCGCGCGATGTCGACCACCTCCTCGAGGGTGAGCACCTCCTCGGTGCCGGCGAGGGCGAGGTTCTGGGGCCGCAGCTGCGGAAGACGCTCGCGGACCCGGAGCGTCTTGACCTCGGCGAGCGTGAGGTCCTCGGTGAACCAGCCGCTCGTCCACACGCCGTCGACCCGCTTGGTGGTGCGCCGGTCGGCGAGCTCCGGGTGGTCGGCGACGTCGGTGGTGTGGCCGATCTCGTTCTCGTGCCGCACGACCAGGTGACCGTCGCGGGTGGCCACGACGTCGGGCTCGAGGTAGTCGGCGCCCTGCTCGATCGCGAGCAGGTACGACCCGCGCGTGTGCTCGAGCCGGTGGCCGGGCACGCCGCGGTGCCCGATGACCGTGGGGACGGGTGGCCAGGGGGCTGGACCGCTCATCGGCTCAAGGCTCCAGCGGGCCGGGGCTCAGAGCGACCCGGCGATGGCGGCGACCGCGGTGAAGAACGCGAGCAGCGCCGAGATCGGCACCGACCACAGCGTCGCGATCGTGATCGAGACCGTCGTGCCGATCTTCGGCGGCACGAACCAGCGGGCACGAGGCAGGTCGTCGACGCCGTCGATCCAGCGGCCGGTCATGCCCACGCCGGACCACACGCCCTTGAGCCGTGAGACGAAGCGGAGCCCGCCGCCCCCGGCGATGCTGGTGAGCGCTCCGCGGGCCTCCTCGACCCTGTCGGACAGGCTCACCGCGATGCCGAGCTCGGTGGCCAGCTGCTCCGGCTCCTCCACCGCGCGCAGCAGGCGCAGACGCCGGACCGCGAACGCAGCCGGAGCCAGGGCCACCACCAGCGCGACGACGGCGAGCATCGTGCCCGTGGTGCCGCCGGCGGCCAGCCCGAGGACGACCGTGGCGACGAGGAAGGGCAGGGGTGCGACGGCGAGCACGAGCGAGGGGACACGCAGGAGCCGGACGGTCGGGACGATGACGGTCACGGCCCGCCGCGCCGCGTCCTCCGTCTGGCCGTCGACCCGCGCGGTCGCGCCGTGCACGGCGCGGTTGGTGCGGTCGCGCCAGCTGCGTCGTCGGGGTCCCTCCTGCGTCGCCATGCCCCCAGCCTAGACGTCGGTCCCACCTGGGCCTCGCCCGTAAGCGCGCGGCAACATCCGGGCAACACGGCCTCACTAGCGTCGTGCTCCGGTCGCACGACGCGGCGCGGGACGAGGGAGCACCCATGACACAGCAGCACGAGACACCGGTGACGTCAGGCTCCGGCGCGAGCGCCCAGGAGTACCTCGAGAAGCGCCAGCTCCAACGCGGCACGGCAGGCTGGGTCCTGCTCGCCGGGCTGGGCGTCAGCTACGTCGTGTCGGGCGACTACTCCGGGTGGAACTTCGGGCTCGCCGAGGGCGGGTTCGGCGGCCTCGCCATCGCGACCGTGGTCGTCGCGGCCATGTACCTGGCCCTCGTGCTCGGCATGGCCGAGCTGTCGTCGTCGCTGCCCGCGGCGGGCGGCGGCTACACGTTCGCCCGACGCGCCCTCGGCCCGTGGGGCGGGTTCGCCACCGGGACCGCCATCCTCATCGAGTACGCCATCGCCCCGGCGGCGATCGCCACCTTCATCGGCGCCTACGTCGAGTCGCTCGGACTCTTCGGCATCACCGACGGCTGGTGGGTCTACCTGGCCGTCTACGCCCTGTTCATCGGCATCCACCTGGCAGGGGTCGGCGAGGCGCTCAAGGTCATGTTCGTCATCACCTCGGTCGCGCTCGTCGGCCTCGTGGTCTTCGCCGTCGCCGCCCTGGGCGACTTCGACGTCTCGCGCCTGACCGACATCGCGCCGACCGGCGCGGCCGGCGCCTCCGAGCTCCTCCCCTTCGGCTACCTCGGCATCTGGTCGGCGATCCCGTTCGCGATCTGGTTCTTCCTCGCGGTCGAGGGCGTGCCGCTGGCCGCCGAGGAGACGGCCGACGCCGAGCGGAACGTGCCGCGCGGCATCATCGCGGCGATGGCGGTGCTGCTGTTCACGTGCGTGCTGGTGCTCGTCCTCGTCCCGGGCGCCGGCGGCGCCGAGGCGATGGCGTCGTCGGGCAACCCGCTGGTGGAGGCCCTCGGCGGGGGCGCCGCCGCCACGGTCGTGAACTACATCGGCCTGGCGGGGCTCGTGGCCAGCTTCTTCTCCATCATCTACGCCTACTCCCGTCAGCTCTTCGCCCTCTCCCGCGCGGGCTACCTGCCCACGTCGCTCTCGGTGACCAACCGACGCAAGACGCCGACGCTCGCGCTCGTGGTGCCGGGTGTCATCGGCTTCGGCCTGTCGCTGACCGGCGAGGGCGCGCTGCTGCTCAACATGGCGGTGTTCGGGGCGGCCCTCAGCTACGTGCTGATGATGGTCAGCCACGTCGTGCTCCGCGTGCGCGAGCCCGACATGCCCCGGCCCTACCGGACCCCGGGCGGCGTCCTCACGACCGGCTTCGCGCTCATGGTCGCGGCGCTCTCCGTCGTGGCGACCTTCCTCGTCGACAGCACCGCGGCGCTGTGGTGCGTGGGCGTCTTCCTCGCCTTCATGGCGTGGTTCGGCCTCTACAGCCGTCACCACCTGGTGGCCGCCTCCCCCGACGAGGAGTTCGCCGCGCTGGCCCGCGCGGAGGAGGACCTCGGGTGATCCGGCGGCACACCCTCGCCGGTCGGACCTACACGTTCGACGGGCTCGTCGACCTGATGGCGAAGGCCACGCCGGTCCGCTCGGGCGACCAGCTGGCCGGCTGCGCGGCCGAGTCCGACGCCGAGCGCGCGGCGGCCGCGTGGGCCCTCGCCGACGAGCCGCTCACCACGTTCCTGCAGGAGCAGGTGGTGCCGTACGAGAGCGACGAGGTGACCCGGCTCATCGTCGACACCCACGACGCCGAGGCCTTCGCGCCGGTGGCCCACCTGACCGTGGGCGGGTTCCGCGACTGGCTGCTGGCGACGGCGACGCGTCCCGATGCGGCCGCGACGCTCACGGCGGTCGCCCCGGGGCTCACGCCGGAGATGGTGGCGGCCGTCTCGAAGCTGATGCGCAACCAGGACCTCGTGCTGGTCGCGCAGGCCGCGCGCGTCACGTCGGCCTTCCGGACGACGATCGGCCTGCCCGGACGCATCGCGACCCGACTGCAGCCCAACCACCCCACCGACGACCCGGCCGGCATCGCGGCGGCGACCCTCGACGGTCTGCTCATGGGCTCCGGCGACGCCGTGATCGGCATCAACCCGGCCACGGACTCACCGCAGGCGACGGCGCGGCTGCTGCACCTCCTCGACGACCTGCGCCAGCGCTTCGACATCCCGATGCAGTCGTGCGTGCTCTCGCACGTGACGACGACGGTCGACCTGATCGAGCAGGGCGCGCCCGTCGACCTGGTGTTCCAGTCGGTGGCGGGCACCGAGGGCGCCAACGCGTCGTTCGGGGTCGACGTGCGCCTGTTGCTGGAGGCCAACGAGGCGGGTCGCTCCCTCGGACGCGGCACTGTCGGCGACCAGGTGATGTACCTCGAGACGGGGCAGGGTTCGGCCCTCTCGGCCGGCGCCCACCTCGGCACGGGTGGTCGTCCGGTCGACCAGCAGACGCTCGAGACCAGGGCCTACGGACTTGCCCGCGCTCTCGACCCGCTGCTCGTCAACACGGTGGTCGGCTTCATCGGGCCGGAGTACCTCTACGACGGGAAGCAGATCGTGCGGGCCGGCCTCGAGGACCACTTCTGCGGCAAGCTGCTCGGCCTGCCCATGGGGGTCGACGTCTGCTACACCAACCACGCCGAGGCCGACTCCGACGACATGGACACGCTGCTGACGCTGCTCGGCGTGGCCGGCGCGGCGTTCGTCATCGCCGTGCCCGGCGCCGACGACGTGATGCTCGGCTACCAGAGCCTGTCCTTCCACGACGCGCTCTACGTGCGGCAGGTCCTCGGGCTCAGGCCGGCACCGGAGTTCGAGGCGTGGCTCGCCGGTCTCGGCATGGCCGACCCGCAGGGTCGTGTGCTGCCCGTCGACCTCGACGCCTCGCCCCTGCTGTCGATCGCGAGCGGGGCGTGAGCGGCGGCGACGCCCGCACGCCCGACGTCGCGGCGAGCGACCCGTGGTCGGGCCTGCGCCGCACCACGCAGGCGCGGATCGGGCTGGGGCGGGCCGGCAGCTCCTTGCCGACGCGGCGCGAGCTGGAGTTCCGGGCGGCGCACGCCGCTGCTCGTGACGCCGTGCACGAGCCGCTCGACGTCGACGCGCTCGTCCCTGGCCTCGATGCACTCGGTCTCGGTGCCACGCTACGGGTGCGCAGCCTGGCCGAGGGTCGCGGCGAGTACCTCCGACGTCCCGACCTCGGGCGGCGCCCCGCGTCGCTCGACGGCCTCGACGCGAGCGGCGACGCCGACGTCGCCGTCGTGCTGGCCGACGGCCTGTCGCCGCGGGCGGTCGCCGAGCACGGCGTCGCGCTCGTGACGGCCCTCGTCGACGCGCTCGGCACGGGGTTGCGCGTCGCCGCCCCGGTGGTCGCCACCCAGGCACGGGTGGCGCTGGGCGACCACGTCGGCGCCGCGCTGGGCGTGCAGACGCTGCTCGTCGTCATCGGCGAGCGCCCGGGCCTGTCGGTCGCCGACAGCCTCGGGGTCTACCTGACGCACGACCCTCGCCCCGGGCGCACCGACGCCGAGCGGAACTGCATCTCCAACATCCACCCGCCCGACGGTCTGGGCTACGCGGCGGCGGCGCGGGTGGCTGCCGCGCTCGTCGACGGCTCCCGGCGTCTGGGCCGCTCCGGCGTCGCGCTCAAGGACTCCTCGGCCCTCGACGACGCCACGGCCGAGGCCCTGGACACCGGACCGTGAGGTCCGTCCCGTCCCACTAGGGTGCACGCGTGGCCGTCCTCCTCTCCCTGCTCTCCGCCCTGTCGTACGGGGTCTCCGACTTCCTCGGCGGGCTCTTCTCCAAGCGCTCCGGACCGTGGCAGACGGCCGTGGTCGGGCAGACGTCGTCGACGGTCTGCACCGTCGCCGTGGCGCTCTTCATCGCCGGCGACCCGGTCGGGGCCGACTGGGTGTGGGGCGTCGTCGGCGGGGCCGGGTCGGGCGTCGGTGCCGCGTTCCTCTACCGCGGGCTCGCCGGCGGGCGGATGAGCGTCGTCGCACCGCTGTCGGCGGTCGTCTGCGCGCTGCTGCCCGTGGCCGTCGGGCTCGTCACCGGCGACCGGCCGAGCGCGCTGGCCCTCGCGGGGATCGTCGTCGCGTTCCCGGCGATCGCGCTCGTGTCGCGCGTCGTCGAGGAGGACGCCGCAGCGCAGGCCGCGCACCGCGGCGGCGTGGTCGACGGCGTGCTGGCAGGGCTCGGGTTCGGCGTGCTGTTCGTCGCCCTCGGCCAGGTGCGCGACGACGCGGGCCTGTGGCCGCTGGCCGTCGCGCAGGGTGCCGCCGCCGTCGTCGTCGTGCTGCTGGCCCTGGCGCTGCGCGAGGCGTGGGTGCCGCGCGACCGGCTCGCCTGGCGCGCCGTGCTCATGGGGCCGCTCGGAGCCACCGCGACGACCGCGTTCCTGCTGGCGACGCGCGAGGGCCTGCTGTCGGTCGTGTCGGTGATCTCCTCCCTCTACCCCGCGACAACCGTCCTGCTCGCGACGCTCGTGCTCAAGGAGCGCATCCAGGCATGGCAGGGCGTCGGGCTCGCGCTCGCCGCGTCGGCCGTGACGCTCGTGGCACTGGGTTGATGACACTGGGCTGATGGCACTGGGCCGAGCAGCCGTCGAGCGGGCTACTTGAGGAACTTGCTCGTCGAGCGGTCCTTCAGCGGCTTCCCGCCCGTCTGGCACGTCGGGCAGTACTGCAGGGAGGAGTCGGCGAAGACCACCTCGGCGACCGTGTCGCCGCAGACGGGGCACGCCTCGCCCGCGCGGCCGTGCACCCGCATCCGCGAGCGCTTGCCGTCCTTCAGCTCCGACGCGGGCTTGCCGTGCGCCTCGGCCATCGCCTCGCCCAGCACGGTGCGGATCGCCACGTCGAGCCGCTCGACCTGCTCGGCGTCGAGCTCGGACGCGAGCGCGAACGGCGACAGTCGGGCCGCGTGCAGGATCTCGTCGCTGTAGGCGTTGCCGATGCCGGCGACGATCTTCTGGTCGCGCAGGAACCGCTTGACCTGCATGCGTCGACCCTCGAGCAGCGGCGCCACGGTGAAGCCGTCGACCATGGGGTCCGGGCCGAGGGCGGCGATCCCCTCGACGTCCTGCGGGTCGCGCACGACGTAGACGGCCAGGCCCTTGCGCGTCCCGGCCTCCGTGAGGTCGAACCCGACGTGCGGGCCGTCGCCGTGGTCGAGCCGGACCCGCGCGGCGAGCGGGCCGTTGCCCATCTTCAGCCGCTTGTCGGTGAGCTGGTCCGACCAGCGCAGCCACCCGGCCTTCGCGAGGTGCACGACGAGGTGCAGACCGTCGACGTCGAGGTCGAGGAACTTCCCGTGCCGCCGCACGTCGGTGACCTGCAGGCCCGCCAACGACGACACCGGCGGGTCGTAGGTCTTGAGCACCGCGAACGACGCCAGCTCGACGTCGGCCACGACGGCACCGACGGCACGCTCGCGCAGGAACGCGGCAAGCGCGTCGACCTCCGGCATCTCGGGCACGTCACGAGCGTAGTCCGAGACGCCTGCGGACGTCAGGGCGTGTCGTGGCGGGCGTAGAAGCCCTCCATGGCCGGCCAGGTGGTGCGGCGGGCCGCGCGGCCGGTGAGCACCCCGAGGTGGCCGCCGGGAGCCTGGACGAGCTGGACGTCCGGTGCACCCGTCAGCAGGTCGACGAGGTGGCTGACCGCACCCACCGGCGCGAGGGTGTCGTCGAGCCCGGCCACCACCAGCACGGGCACGTCGATGTCGGCGAGCCGCAGCTCGCGTCCGCCCAGCTCCACCACCCCCGTCGCGAGCGCGTTGCTGCGCACGACGACGTGGTACAGCTGCCCGAACGTGCGGCCCGGGTAGGCGTACATGTTGTCGGTGAAGCGGTCGACGGCCTCCAGCTGCGCGAGGAAGTCGCGGTCGTCGGCGTGCGCGAGGATCGCCAACGGCTTGGTGAGGTACTTGTCGAGCGCCGAGATCTGGAACCCGAGCCGGGTGAGCGGCGCGGGGACGCCGCCGAGGGTGCGGTAGGCGGCGCTCACCAGGCCGCTCGCCACGGCGTTGACCGGGCGGGTGATCGCGATCAGCGGCACCTGCGTCAGGTCGAACGGCGACGCCACGGCCGTCGCCGACGCGAGCGGCAGCGTCGGGTCGGACGCGGCGGTGAAGATCGTGAAGATCCCACCCAGCGACCAGCCGGCCAGGTGCACGGGCCGCTCCCCCGCGTCGTCGTGCACGTGCCGGACGGCCTGCGGGATCACCCGCCCGGTCCAGTGCTCGATGCCGAGGTCGCGGTGCTCGAAGCTCACCGGCCCGTAGTCGACGAGGTACACCGGCCGTCCCTGCTGCACGAAGTACTCGACCACGCTGCACCCGCGCCGCAGGTCGAACGCGAGCGCAGGCGCGGCGAGCGGCGGCACGAGCAGCAGCGGGTCGCCGTGCTGCTCCGTGCCCGGGTACGGGTCGTACCGGAACAGGCTCGCGTGCTCGGTGACCTTGACCAGCGTGCGCGGCGTCGTCCGCAGGTCGGCGATCCGCCGCCCCTGCACCACGTCGCGCAGGTTCCCCACCGCAGCGCCCAGGTCGTGCGGGACGTGCGGTCGCGGGACGAGCGGGAGGGGCATGGTTCCGGATGATGCCAGACGCGCCCTCCCCCCGCCGGGCTGGCGGGGCTGAGGGGTGCTGCGTCGTCGCAGGGAGTCTGTGCTTGCTGGCGCGCTGCCGCAGACGGCTTGTGCTTGCTGGTGCGCTGCCGCGGCCTTCGCTGGAGGTGGTCTCCGAAAGGGCCTCGACCGGCAGCGGGTCTGGGGCCGGTTCCGGGTCTCGGGGTCCGGTCTGAGCCTGCCCTCGACCCAAGGTTCTTCGTTTCTGCGTTCTTGGCCCACCGTTCTGCGTTCGCGCGTCCTATCGGTGGATCTGCAACCGCAGGAGCGCTTCTACGGTTGCAGATCCACCGATGGCAGGCGTCGCGCTGGAAGGATTCTGCCTTTGCGTGGACCGTTCCACGCGAACGCAGAATCTTGCGTCCCCCCAACGCAAAGAGCACTCACGACTCTGCATTCGTGCGTTCGAAGCCGAACGCTTCTGCGTTCGCGACGGGATCCCGTAGGCAACGCAGAATCCTTGCCCTCCCGCACACGAACGCAGAAGCTTGCGTCCACCCCAGAACCAACCCACAGCCCGAGACCCCAGACCAGCGTGGCCGCCAGCCGCCCGGTCGAGGCCCTTTCGGAGACCAACCTCAGCGAACGCCGAGGCAGCGCAGCCCTACGCCCAGACCCCCTGCGGCAGCGCACCAGCAAGGTCACGACCACCGCAGTCAGCGCACCACCAACCCCAGACCCCCCCCAGAGAAGCCCAGCAGCAGGACGAGCCCCGCCCACCTCACCCGAACGTCAGCACCAGCAGCGACACGTTCAGTGCGATGACGACGGCGGCGACGACGCAGGCGGCGGCGGTGGTGGCGGGGCGGTTCACGTGCTCGCCCATCACCGCGCGGCTGGCGGTGAGGCGGACGAGCGGGACGAGCGCGAACGGGATGCCGAGCGACAGCACCACCTGCGAGACGACGAGGGCGCGGCTCGGCTCGACCCCGAGCGCGAGGACGACGAGGGCCGGCACGACGGTGACCACGCGGCGCAGCAGCAGCGGGACGCGGACGCCTAGCAGGCCGTGCATCACCTCGGCGCCGGCGGCCGCTCCCACGGCCGTCGAGGCCAGCCCCGACCCGAGCAGCGCCACCGCGAAGAGCAGCGCCACGCCCGCGCCGAGCTCGGACGTCACGAGCGCGTGCACACCGGTCAACGTGTCGGTGCCCGGGAGGCCCTGCAGCCCGGCGGCGGCCACGAGCAGGAGCGAGAGGTTCAGCAAGCCGGCCAGCGCCAGCGCGAGCACCACGTCGGTGCGGGTGGCGCCGAGCAGGTCGCGCACCGACGTGCCGCGACCTCGGCCACCGAGCCGTCCCGACGTCAGGCCCGAGTGCAGGTAGATGACGTGCGGCATCACGGTCGCCCCGATGATGCCCGACGCGAGCAGCACGCTCTCCGCCCCGTCGAACGTCGGCACGAGGCCGCCAGCCACGTCGCCCGCGGCCGGTGGGTTCACCACCAGCCCGGCCACGAAGCCGACGGCGATCAGCGCCAGGAAGCCCAGGATGGTGCGCTCGAGGGCGCTCTGGCCGCGGACGTCGCCGATGCGCAGCACCAGCAGCGACACGGCCGCGGTCACGACGGCCCCGAGGACGAGGGGAAGGTCGAACAGCAGCGACAACGCGATCGCGCCGCCGACGACCTCCGCGAGGTCGGTGGCCACGGCGACGGCCTCCGCCTGCAGCCAGAACGCGACCCTCGGTCCGCGGCGCAGCCGGCCGCCCAGGTGCGACGCCAGCGACGTGCGCGTCACGAGGCCGAGCTTCGCCGACAGGTACTGGACGAGCACGGCCATCACGTTGGCCAGCACGACCACCCACACCAGTGCGTAGCCGAACCGCGCGCCCGCTGTCACGTTCGTGGCGACGTTGCCCGGGTCGACGTAGGCCACGGCGGCGACGAAGGCCGGACCGAGGAGGACGGCGCGGCGGCGCAACGACGTCGGCCCGAGCATCCCCGCAGCCTAGCTGCGAGGCCGCTCGGGCCGCTCGGACGAGGAGGTCCGGTGCTGGGGTCAGGCGACGGGACGCGCCTGGCCTCCCCCGCTACGACGACGGTTGCGGTTGCGGTTGCCGCCCTGACCAGCGGGGCGACCCTGGCCGCCGCCGGTGCCGCGACCCTGGCCGCCGCCCGAACGCTGACCGCCCGAGCGCTGACCGGCACCGGACCGCTGGCCGGCACCCGAGCGCTGACCGCCCGACCGCTGGCCACCGCCGGAGCGCTGACCGCCGCCGGAGCGCTGACCGCCGCGTCCACCGGCCGAGCCCGGCTCGGGGAGCGTGCCGCTGGCCGCCAGGGCCTCCGGGGTGAGCGGCGACGGCGCCGTCGCCGCGTCGTGCTGGCGGGCGGTGACGCCGGCCTTGGCCTGCAGCGCCATGACGTCGCGCAGGTCCTCGCGCGTCGTCATCGTGACGACGGTGCCCGCCTCGCCCGCGCGGGCGGTGCGTCCCGAGCGGTGGGTGTAGGCCTTGTGCTCGGCGGGCGCGTCGTAGTGGACGACGAGCTTGACGTCGTCGACGTGGATGCCGCGCGCCGCGATGTCGGTCGCGACGATGACGTCGGCCGCACCCTTGCTGAAGGCCGCCAGGTTCCGCTCGCGCTTGGCCTGGTTGAGGTCGCCGTGCAGGTCGACCGCCTCGATGCCGGCGGTGGTGAGCTGACGCGCCAGGCGCGTGGCGCCCCGGCGGGTGCGGGCGAACACGATGGTGCGCGGGTTGTGGGCCAGGAGCCGCGAGGCCGTGGCCAGCTTCTCGGTGCGGGGCGTCACGAGCACGTGGTGCTCCATGCGCGACTCCGGCTCCTGCGCCGACTCGATCTCGTGGAGGTCGTGCTGGGGCAGGTGACGCCGCACGAGGCGGTCGACGTCGCCGTCGAGCGTCGCCGAGAGCAGCAGCCGCTGGCTGGTCGAGGGCGTCATCGCGACGAGCGCGTCGACCGGCTTGAAGAAGCCGAGGTCGCAGAGGTGGTCGGCCTCGTCGAGGACGGTGATCTCGACGTGCTGGAGTGTGCAGGCACGGCGGTCGACGAGGTCGGCGAGCCGACCGGGCGTGGCGACGACGAGGTCGACGCCGTCGCGCAGCTGGTGGATCTGCTTGTTGATCGGGGTGCCGCCGAGCACCGTCATGATGCGCAGGTGCAACGGGGCCGCGAGCGGCGCGAGCGCACGCTGGACCTGCGTGGCGAGCTCACGCGTGGGCACGAGGATGAGCCCGCGCGGCGCCTTGGGACGACGGGTCCCGCCGGCGAGCTGGTCGAGCACGGGCAGGCCGAACGACAGCGTCTTGCCCGAGCCGGTGCGGGCGCGGCCCAGCACGTTGCGGCCGGCGAGCGCCGACGGCAGCACGGCCTGCTGGATCGGGGTCGGCTCGACGATGCCCTCACGGGCGAGGGCCTTGACGAGCGTCTTCGGCAGGCCGAGGTCGGCGAAGCCCGACGCGCGCGGACCGCCCGACGCGGCATCCGCGGACGAGGAGGTGGGGTGGGAGGAGGAAGGGGTGGGCAGCACACGGCCGCCGGCAGGCTGGTTCACAGAGCTCTCAGACATCGTGGGCCCGGGCCGCTCTGCGGCGCTCTCGTGACGAGGCGACGCGGCCTGCTCGGGCGGGAGGGGGAGGCCCTACCGAAGATGATCCGGGGCTCCCATGGAAGCTCCAGCCTAGCAGTCGACCACCCCGAACCCCGCATCGTCGCTGCGTGCGTCCCGTCACGACCCCACGCGGGCCGCCAGCTACAGGAACTGCAGCGGGTCGAACTCCTCGATCGGCACGACGCGGATGCGAGGCAGCTCCTCGTTGAAGGCCCGCACGTCGTACTCCAGGTCGTAGAACTCCAGGCCTCGCTCCACGAGGGGCACGAAGGCGCTGCTGCGCATCTCGCGGAACGCCAGGAGCGCGGTGCGTCGGGTACCGACGAGGGCGCCCAGCTGGGGCACGAAGTCGCCGTCGTTGCTGGCGAGGACCACGTCGTCCTCGCGCTCGGCGAGCGCCTCCAGCGTGCGCTGGATGGCGATGTCGACGACCTTCTGGTCCGGCGTGCCGGAGAGCAGCACGGGGCGGAAGTCCATGGCGGTCAGCGCCTGCACGAACGACATCGGCACCTCGCCGTTGGCGGCGATGAAGAACAGGCCCTGCGTCGGCTGGTCCCACTCCGACGCGACGAAGGACAGCACGCGGTCCCAGCGCGGTCGCTCGTGCGGGTGCGGGCGACGACCGAGGATCGACTGGCCGAGGGTCGCGTCGATGTTCTCGCCGTCGACGAGCACGTAGGTGCGGCGTTCCATGCGCCCACCCTAGTGCGATCCCGCCCTCGCTCGGGCGGACGCGCCTCAGAGCAGGGTGAGCAGGCCCAGCGCGCCGACCGCGAGACCGAGCGCCAGCGAGACGCCGATCAGCACGGCGTGCACGCGGTAGAACGTGGTGGTGCGTCCGTCGGCGTCGCGGGACCGGTCGTCCTTGGCGATCCGCTGCCAGAAGCGCGGCCAGATGAGCAGGTTCCAGGCGCCGGTCACGAGCAGCAGGACCGACCAGCCGAGGGGCAGCGTCACGTCAGACCGAGGTGAGCTGGCGGACGGCGGAGGTGAAGAACGCGAGCCCGTCGGTGCCGGGTCCGCAGAGGTCCTCGACGGCGTGCTCGGGGTGCGGCATGAGCCCGACGACGTTGCCGCGCTCGTTCGTGATGCCGGCGATGTCGCGCAGCGACCCGTTCGGGTTGGAGCCGACGTAGCGGAAGACGACCTGTCCCTCGCCCTCGAGCCGGTCGAGCGTGGGCTCGTCGGCGATGAAGCCGCCCTCGCCGTTCTTCAGCGGGATGGTGATCCGCTGGCCCTCCGCGTAGTCGCTCGTCCAGGCGGTGTCGGGGTTCTCGACGACGAGCACCTGGTCGCGGCACACGAACGTGCGGTGGTCGTTGCGGATGAGTGCACCGGGCAGCAGGTGCGACTCGCAGAGGATCTGGAAGCCGTTGCAGATGCCCAGCACGGGCATGCCCCCCTGCGCGGCCGTGACGACCTCGGTCATGACCGGCGCGAAGCGGGCGATCGCACCGCAGCGCAGGTAGTCGCCGTAGGAGAAGCCGCCGGGCAGGATGACCGCGTCGACGCCCTTGAGGTCGTGGTCGCCGTGCCACAGCGCGACCGGCTCGCCGCCGGCGAGTCGCACCGCGCGCTGCGCGTCGACGTCGTCGAGCGAGCCGGGGAAGGTCACGATGCCGATCTTCATGGCCGTGTCCTCACGCTTCGACGCGGACGGTGAAGTCCTCGATGACCGGGTTCGACAGCAGCGTCTCGGCGATCTGGTGCACCTCGGCGAGCGTCGACTCGTCGGCCAGCGCCACCTGCAGCTCGAACCGCTTGCCCTGACGCACGTCGGAGACGCTCTCGAACCCGAGTCGCGGGAGGGCGCCATGGACGGCCTTGCCCTGCGGGTCGAGGATCTCGGGCTTGGGCATGACGTCGACGATGATGCGGGCCATGGCCGCATCCTATCGGCGTGCCGGGCCGACCTCTGCACTCCGGCCCCCTTCACCCGGCGCGTCCGCGTCGGTCGACGTACCGTCGGAGCATGCGCGTGAGTGTGATCGGGCTGGGCGCCATGGGCGCCGGGATGGCCACGTCGACCCTGCGAGCCGGCCTCGCGACCACCGTCTGGAACCGCAGCCCGGAGAAGTCCGAGCCGCTGCGTGACGCCGGGGCCGAGGTGGGCGCGACCGCTGCCGAGGCGGTCGCCGACGCCGACGTGGTCGTCGTCTCGCTGTTCGACGAGGCGTCGGTGCAGGAGGTGCTGGAGCAGGCGCTGGCGGCGTCACCGCCGTCCGCGGTGTGGCTGCAGACCGCGACCGTCGGCCCCGAGGCCGCACGCCGGCTGCACGACCTCGCCGAGCGGCACGACCGGGTGCTCGTCGACTCCCCCGTCCTCGGCACGAAGAAGCCAGCCGCCGACGGAGCGCTGACCGTGCTCGCCTCCGGCCCCGACGACGCGCTCGCGACCGCGCGACCCGTGCTCGAGGCGATCGGCTCGCGGACCCTCGTCGTCGGCGACTCCGCCGGGCCGGCCAGTGCCCTCAAGCTGGCCTGCAACTCCTGGGTCGCGTCGGTCACCGCCGCGGCGGCGCAGGCGCTGACCCTGGCGCGGGTCCAGGGCGTCGACCCCGGCCTCTTCCTGGAGGCGATCGAGGGCTCGGCCGTCGACACCCCCTACGCCCACCTCAAGGGTCGCGCGATCCTCGACGACGACCTCACGCCGTCGTTCGGCGTCGACGGCGTCCTGAAGGACCTCTCGCTGATGCTCGACGCCGGCGCCGACGTCATGGACACCTCGCTGCTGCAGTCGGTGCGCGACCGGTTCGCGGCGGCCTCTGCAGCCGGGCACGGCGCCGACGACATGGCCGCCGTCGTCGTGGGCTTCGAGCCTCGCGACTGAGCCTGGCATGACGCGCCGCTACCCGGGCCGCCGTTGGCTCGACCGCTCGCTGCGGGACGTCGTGTCCCGCGACCACCGCATGTCACCTGCGGCGTTCCGACGTCGCCAGTGGGTGACCGCCGGCTTCGTCGTGCTGGGTGCCGTCGTGCTCGGCGTCTCGCTGCGCGTGGAGCCCGGCAGCCCGTGGTTCTACCCGCTCACGTTCGGGCTCGCGGCGGTCTGGACGGTCGGCGCCTTCGCGTCCGGTCGGCTCTATCTCGGACACATCGCCACCGACGACCCCGACGACGAGGACGGCCTCGTGCGCCCCGTCGTGCAGCCCATCGCCATCGGGCTGGCGCTCGCCGGTCTGTTCGTCGTCGGGGCGCTCGTCGTGCGCGAGATCCCCGTGCTGTCCGACCAGGTCGAGAAGGTCCTGGGGTTCGCGACGGAGGGGACGCTGCCCCTGCTGGTCGTCATCACCGCGGTCAACGGCGTGGCCGAGGAGCTGTTCTTCCGCGGCGCCGCGTACGCCGCGATCCCCCGGCACCCGGTCGTCTGGACGACGGTGGCCTACACCGCCGCCACGCTTGCCACGGGCAACGTCATGCTCGCGTTCGCCGCGGTCCTGCTCGGCGTCGTCGTGGGGCTGCAGCGTCGCGCGTCGGGCGGCATCCTCGCGCCCGTGCTCACCCACTGCACGTGGTCGCTGACGATGCTGCTCGCCCTGCCCCCGATCTTCGGGCTGCGCTAGCCGCTCCCGGCCGGCGCAGACACGACGAGGCCGGGCCCAGGAGCTCCTGGACCCGGCCGTCGGACGTCGGGCTGGCGCTCAGATCTCGCGCTTGAGGATCTTGCCGGTGGCCGTCATGGGCAGCTCGTCGCGGAACTCCACGATGCGCGGGTACTTGTACGCCGCGAACTGCTCCTTGCCCCAGGCCACCAGGTCGGCCTCGGACACGTCGTCGTGGTCCTTGTTCTTCACGACGACGGCCTTGATCTCCTCGCCGTGGCTCTCGTGCGGCACGCCGATGACGGCGACCAGCGAGACGGCCGGGTGCGTGATCAGCACCTCCTCGAGCTCGCGCGGGTACACGTTGTAGCCGCCGCGGATGATCATGTCCTTGCTGCGGTCGACGATGTAGTAGAAGCCGTCGGCGTCCTTGCGGCCGAGGTCGCCGGAGCGGAACCAGCCGTCGCGGATGGCCTCCGCCGTCGCCTCGGGACGGTCGTAGTAGCCCTTCATGACGTTGTGGCCCTTGATCGCGATCTCGCCGACGGCGGTCTTGCCGTCCTCCTCGAGGTCGTCGGGCACGTCGTTCCACTCCGCATCGATGAGCTTCATCTCGACGCCAGGGATCGGCACGCCGATCGAGCCGACCTTCGGCTCCTGCCCGTACACGGAGAACGAGGCCACCGGGGAGGTCTCCGACAGGCCGTAGCCCTCGAGGATGGTGACGCCGAAGCGGTCCTTGAACTGGCGGTGGATGTCGACCGGGAGGGCGGAGCCGCCGGCCGCGGCGACGCGCAGGCTGGCCGCGATCGCCTCGACGTCGACGCTGTCGTCCAGCGCGCCGAGCAGGCCCCAGTACATGGTGGGCACGCCCGCGAAGTAGGTGACCTTCTCCTTCAGCATGAGGCCGAGGGCGGCCTGCGCCTCGAAGCGCGGCAGCATGACCACGGTGCCGCCGAAGGCCATCGAGCCGTTCTGGATGCAGGTCTGGCCGAAGGAGTGGAACAGCGGCAGCACGCACAGGTAGGTGTCGGGGCGGTCGGCGTCGGCGCCGAACAGGTCGGCCCCGGCGAGCGCGTTGTCGCGCATGTTGCGGTGGCGCAGCTCCGCGCCCTTCGGCTGACCCGTCGTGCCCGAGGTGTAGAGGATGACGGCGGTGTCGTCGTCGTCGGTCTCGACCGTCTCGAACGTGGGCGGCTGCTGGGCGACGAGCGGCGCGTAGTACTCCGGCGGCTCCAGCGGCTCCGGCGCGGCGGAGTCGAGCTTGATGAGGAAGAAGTCCTTGCAGCCGTCGACGGCCTGGAAGCCCTCCCACGCGGCCTCGCCGATGGGCAGGTCGGGGGTGCCCTCGAACGCGAAGTAGGCGACCGCGTCGGAGTCGTCGAGGTGGTAGGCGACCTCGCGGCCCTTCAGCAGGACGTTGAGCGGGACGACCGTCGCGCCGGCCTTGAGGATGCCGTAGTAGACGATCGTGAAGTACGGCAGGTTCGGGCACGACAGCGCGACCTTGTCGCCGGGCTGGACCCCGCGCGAGACGAGCAGGTTGGCCACCTGGTTCGCGGCGCCGTCGACCTGCGCGTACGAGAGTCGGGTGTCACCGAAGACGATGGCGGTGCGGTCGGCGTACGTCGAGGCGGACTTCTCCAGCAGGGCGGCGAGGTTGGCCATCGCGGGCTCCTTCAGACGAGGGTGTGGGCGGCGTCACCACCCTACCCACGTCTCGGATACCGTCGGTACGCGAGTCCCGGACAGTCTCAGAAGGTGGAGCCGGTGAGCTGCTCGTAGGCGCGCACGTAGCGCTCGCGCGTGGCCTCGACGACGTCCGCGGGCAGGCTCGGCGGGGGCGTGTCGGAGGCCTTGTCCCACCCGGACGCGGACGAGGTGAGCCAGTCGCGCACCGGCTGCTTGTCGAACGACGGCTGCGGCCGTCCGGGCTGGTACGTCTCGGCCGGCCAGAAGCGGGACGAGTCGGGAGTGAGCACCTCGTCGGCCAGCACGATCGTGCCGTCCGGACGGGCACCGAACTCCAGCTTCGTGTCGGCCAGGATGATGCCGCGCGTGCGGGCGATCCGCTCGGCGCGGGCGTACACCTCGAGGGTCAGCGACCGCAGACGCTCCGCCACCTCGGAGCCGACCAGCTCGACGACGGCGTCGAAGTCGATGTTCTCGTCGTGGTCGCCCACGGCCGCCTTGGTGGCGGGCGTGAAGATCGGCTCCGGCAGCCGCGACCCGTCGACGAGCCCGTCGGGCAGCGGCACGCCGCACACCTCGCCCGTCGCCTGGTAGTCGGCGAGCCCCGACCCGGTCAGGTAGCCGCGCACGACGCACTCGACGGGGTACATGTCGAGCTTCTCGACGACGAGCGCACGCCCCCGCACCCGCTCGGGCACCTGGGTCGACACGACGTGGTGGGACACGACGTCGGTCAGCTGGTCGAACCACCACAGCGACATCCGCGTCAGCAGCTCCCCCTTGTCGGGGATGCCGGGGCTGAGCACGAAGTCGTACGCCGAGATCCGGTCCGACGCCACCATCAGCAGCCGGCCCGACTCGAGCTCGTAGAGGTCACGGACCTTGCCGGAGTGCAGGTGCACGGCACCGGGGACGTCAAGAGGCACGACCGACAGCCTAGGAGGTCCGCCCCCCTCCCCCGCCCACCGGCGTCCGAACGTCTCGCTCCTCGGGTGGGTGGGTCCTGTGCGTCGGTCAGGTTCGTCTCGTGCTGCGGCTGCGTCGGCGTGGCTTCGTCTCGTCCTGCGCTCCGAAAGAAGCCTCGACCGGGCGGCTGGCACCCGCGCTGGTCTGGGGTCTCGGGCTGCGGGTTGCGCTCGGGGTGGACGCAAGACTGTGCGTTGGTGCACTGACGGCCAAAGCTTCTGCGTTTGCGACGGGATCCCGTCGCCAACGCAGAACCGTGGCCCCAGAACGCAGAAACGAAGATTCCTACGTCACCCACGAGCCCAGACCAGACCCCGAGACCCCGAGCCGCCCCCAGGCCCGCTGCCGGTCGAGGCCCTTTCGGAGCCCATCCCCAGCGCCAGCCGAGGCAGCGCACCAGCAGGGCGAGACCCCCGCAGGCAGCGCACCACCAAGCCCAGACGCCCCGCGGCAGTCAACGAGCAGGCACAGAGCCCCTACGGCAGCGCACCAGCGAGGTCAGGACGTCAGAGGATCGCGCCCGGCGTGTACGCGGCGGCGGCCGGGTCGGCGGTGACGATCTCGTCGACCTGGGCGACGACGGCGGCGACCTGGGCGGTGGCGGCGCCGGTGAACTCGAGGGGGGCGGCGACGAGGGAGGCGAGGTCGGCCTCGGTGAGGGCGAGTCGCTCGTCGGCCGCGAGGCGCGCGAAGAGGTCGTTGCCGGCCGAGCCCTGCTCGCGCATCTCCAACGCGACGGCGACCGCGTGCTCCTTGATCGCCTCGTGGGCGGCCTCGCGACCCACCCCCGCGCGGACGGCGGACATCAGCACCTTGGTCGTCGCCAGGAACGGCAGGTACCGGTCGAGCTCACGCTGCACGACGGCCGGGAACACCCCGAACTCGTCGAGGACGGTCAGGAACGTCTCGAACAGCCCGTCCGCGGCGTAGAACGCGTCGGGCAGGGCCACGCGGCGCACGACGGAGCACGACACGTCGCCCTCGTTCCACTGGTCGCCGGCCAGCTCGCCCACCATCGACACGTAGCCGCGGACGATGACGGCGAGCCCGTTGACCCGCTCGCACGAGCGCGTGTTCATCTTGTGCGGCATGGCGCTCGAGCCGACCTGGCCGGGCTTGAACCCCTCGGTCACCAGCTCGTTGCCGGCCATCAGCCGGATGGTGGTCGCCAGGTTCGACGGCGCCGCCACCAGCTGCGCGAGCGACGTGACGACGTCGTAGTCGAGGGAGCGGGGGTACACCTGGCCGACGCTGGTGAGCACCCGCTCGAACCCGAGGTGCTCGGCCACGCGTTGCTCCAGCTCGGCCAGCTTGGCGAAGCCGTCTGCCGCCCCCGGCCCGGCACCCCCGCCGGGTGCACCACCCAGGAGGTCCAGCTGGTCCTGCGCGGTGCCGACGGGGCCCTTGATGCCGCGCAGCGGGTACCGGGCGAGGAGGTCGTCGAGCCGGCCGACGCCGGTCAGCAGCTCGTCGGCGACGGTCGCGAACCGCTTGCCGAGCGTGGTCGCCTGCGCCGCGACGTTGTGGCTGCGGCCCGCCATGACGAGCTCGGCGTGCTCGGCGGCGAGGCGTCCGAGCCGCGCGAGCGCCGCGACGGCCCGCGAGCGCAGCACCTGCAGCGAAGCCCGCACCTGCAGCTGCTCGACGTTCTCCGTGAGGTCGCGCGACGTCATGCCCTTGTGGATGTGCTCGCTGCCCGCGAGCGCGGCGAACTCCTCGATCCGTGCCTTCACGTCGTGCCGGGTCACGCGCTCGCGCTCGGCGATCGACGCGAGGTCCACCTGGTCCACGACGGCCTCGTACGCCTCGATCACGCCGTCGGGCGTCTCGACCCCGAGGTCACGCTGGGCCTTCAGCACGGCGATCCACAGCTGCCGCTCGAGCACGATCTTGTGCTCGGGCGACCAGATGCGCGCGATCTCGGGCGAGGCGTAGCGGTGGGCCAGAACGTTGGGCGTCGTCACGCCGCACATCATCCCACTCGTGCCACGGCAGGCGGACGGCCGTCCGGGTCAGACGGCGACGTAGTGGTCGACGTCCTCGAGGAGGATCCGCGTGCCGGTGTCGCCGTCCCACGACGCGCGGATGCCGTGTCGCTCGAGCACCGGCAGCACGTCGTCGCGCACGAGGGTGGTGACGAGCTCGGCGTAGGTGGCGTCCTGCTGCGCGGAGTCGAGCGCCTCCCACGCGTCGCGCGGCAGGTGCGCGCTGAGGAAGACGCCGTAGCCGACGTAGGTCTGCCGGGTCTCCAGCAGCGTCTCGGTGTCCTGCTGGTGGAAGTAGACGTAGCCGCGCCAGCGTCGGGAGTCGTCCCGCTCGGCGCCGATCTCGTCGGACGCGCAGCTGGCGCAGCACGTGAAGTCGGGTCGGGCCAGCACGCCGGCGGTCTCGAGGTCGTCGAACGCGGCCCGCAGGGGCGTGCGGGTGACGTCGTCGGTCCACGCCGCCTGCTGCTCGCGCCGGGCCCGCACCAGGTGCCGGAAGGCCTCGGTGGTCTGCTCGGGAGTGACGTCGAGCTCGTCGAGCTCGTCCTCGCGCACCTCGAGCAGGTCCTCGACCTCGGTCCGCCCCAGGACCACGTCCTGCCACAGCAGCTCGCGCAGCGCCTCCTCGACGTCGGCGGGCAGGCGCAGCGACGACGGCAGGACCAGCCCGGGCGGCTGGTCGTTGAGCCCTCCCGCCGGCGCCGGCGCGGTCGAGGTGGCCTGCTGCGGGCTGCGGCCACGCAACCGCGACCAGAACCCTCGACGCTGCCCCGACCCGGACATCAGACCTCGATCTCCCCGCGCTGCGCCGCCAGCGCGATGTCGCTGCGGAACTGGGCTCCGTCGAAGGAGATCGCGTCGACCCCGGCGTAGGCCCGGTCGCGGGCGTGCTCGAGGTCCTCGCCGACGGCGGTGACCGCCAGGACGCGTCCGCCGCTCGTCACGAGCCGGCCCCCACCCTCGACGCTGTCGTCGAGGGCGGTGCCGGCGTGGATGACGTCGACCCCCTCGATGGCGTTCGCGGCACCGACGCCGAGGATCACGTCGCCCGACCGCGACGACGCCGGGTAGCCGGCCGACGACATGACCACCGTGACGGCCGTGCCGTCGTGCCACGCGGGCAGCCCGACGGCGTCGAGGGTGCCGGTGGCGGCGCCGTGCAGCAGCGAGGCGAGCGGGGTGCGCAGCAGGGCCAGGATCGCCTGCGTCTCGGGGTCGCCGAAGCGGGCGTTGAACTCGACGACGCGCACGCCCCTCGACGTCAGGGCGAGGCCTGCGTAGAGGAGGCCCTGGAACGGGGAGCCCCGGCGGGCCATCTCCTGCACGGTGGGCACGAGCACGCGGCGGGTCACCTCGGCCACCAGGTCGTCGGGCGCCCACGTGAGGGGCGTGTACGCGCCCATGCCGCCGGTGTTGGGGCCGGCGTCGCCGTCGAGGGCTCGCTTGAAGTCCTGCGCCGGCTGGAGCGGGAGGACGGTCTCGCCGTCGGTGATGGCGAACAGCGACACCTCCGGGCCGTCGAGAAACTCCTCGATGACCACCCGGTCGCAGCCGGCCGCGTGGTCCACGGCCTCCTGGCGGTCCTCGGTGACGACGACGCCCTTCCCGGCGGCGAGCGCGTCGTCCTTGACGACGTAGGGCGGACCGAAGGCGTCGAGCGCGGCGGCCACCTCCTCGGCGGTCTCGCACACGTGCGCCATCGCGGTGGGCACCTCGGCGGCGGCCATCACCTGCTTCGCGAAGGCCTTCGAGCCCTCAAGCTGCGCGGCGGCCCGACTCGGCCCGAAGCAGGCGATCCCGGCGTCGCGCACGGCGTCGGCGACCCCGGCGACGAGCGGCGCCTCCGGGCCGACGACGACGAGGTCGGCACCGATCGACGTGGCGAGCGCGGCGACGGCGGCACCGTCGAGCGGGTCGACCTCGTGCAGCGTCGCGACGTCGGCGATGCCAGGGTTGCCGGGTGCCGCGTGCACCTCGGTGACCTGCGGGTCGCGGGACAGGGCCAGGGCCAGGGCGTGCTCGCGTCCGCCGGTACCGATCACCAGAGTCTTCACGCTGCCCGACCCTATCGCCCCGACGACCACGCCCGGACCGACGACCGCCCCGCTCAGAGCAGGTCGTGCAGGACCACGGTCTCCTCGCGGTCCGGGCCCACGCCGACCGCGGAGATGCGGGCGCCGGACATCTTCTCGATGGCCCGGACGTACGCCTGGGCCGCAGCCGGCAGGTCGTCCATGGTGCGGGCGCCGGAGATGTCCTCGCTCCAGCCGTCGAAGAACTCGTAGATCGGCTTCGCGTGGTGGAAGCCGGTCTGCGTCGTCGGCATCTCGTCGACCCGCTCGCCGTCGACGTCGTACGCCACGCAGACCGGGATGCGGTCCCAGCCGGTGAGCACGTCGAGCTTGGTGAGCACGAAGTCGGTGACGCCGTTGATGCGGGCCGCGTAGCGCGCGACGGGCGCGTCGTACCAGCCGCAGCGGCGCGGGCGACCGGTCGTGGTGCCGAACTCGCCGCCGTTGGTGCGCAGACGCTCGCCGTCCCCCTCAGGATCGTTGCTGCCGAAGAGCTCGGTCGGGAACGGTCCCTCGCCGACGCGCGTGGCATAGGCCTTGACGATGCCGATGACGCGGGTGATGCGCGTCGGCGGGATGCCCGACCCGGTGCAGGCGCCACCGGTCGTGGCCGACGACGACGTCACGAACGGGTAGGTGCCGTGGTCGACGTCGAGCAGCGTGGCCTGGCCTGCCTCGAGCAGCACCGTCTCGTCGCGGTCGAGGGCCTCGTGCAGCACGAGGGCGGTGTCGGCGACCATCGGGCGCAGCCGCTCGGCGTGCACGAGCAGCTGGTCGACGATCTCGTCGACGCTGACCGCACGGCGGTTGTAGACCTTGGTGAGCATCTGGTTCTTCAGCTCGAGCGCGCCCTCGACCTTGGCGCGCAGGATCTTCTCGTCGAAGAGGTCCTGCACGCGCACGCCGAGGCGGTTCATCTTGTCGGCGTACGTCGGCCCGATGCCTCGGCCGGTGGTACCGATCTTGCGGCTGCCGAGGAACCGCTCGGTCACCTTGTCGAGGGTGCGGTTGTAGTCGGCGATGAGGTGGGCGTTGGCGCTCACGCGCAGCTTGCTGGTGTCGATGCCGCGCGCCTCGAGCGCGTCGATCTCCTCGAACAGGACGTCGAGATCGATGACGACACCGTTGCCGATGATCGGCGTGCAGCCGGGGCTCAGGATGCCGCTGGGCAGCAGGTGCAGGGCGTACTTCTCGTCGCCGATGACGACGGTGTGGCCGGCGTTGTTGCCGCCGTTGAACTTGACGACGTAGTCGACGCGGCTGCCGAGCAGGTCGGTGGCCTTGCCCTTGCCCTCGTCTCCCCACTGGGCTCCGACGATGACGACTGCGGGCATGCGATGCACCCCTCGAGGTTGGTTCGTGCTGTGCGGTGAACAGGCGACAAGCCCCGGGCGTCCGGGGCCTGACAGCCGCATCGTATCGGGCCGGACGCCCCTCGGGCCAATGCACGACGGCCACGACGGTGCGTCCGGTGCGTCCGGGCCCTAGGCTCGCAGGGGCGCCGTCGTCGACGGTGCTCTCGGGGCCGCACGCAGAGGGAGCGCCATGACCGACAGCAGGCCGTGGGTGGCGGTGGTGAACGCCCAGGCGGGCAGCAGCGACGACCCGCGCCTCGAGGAGGCGCTCGACGTGCTGCGCGCGCACGCCCCGCTGGAGGTGCGGCGCACCGAGGACCGCGACGACCTGCAGGACGCGGTGGCCGCAGCGCGCGGTGGCGTCGTGGTGGCGGTCGGTGGCGACGGCAGCATCCACGCCGTCGTCACGGCGGTCGACGACCTCGACCTCTTCGACGACGTCGAGGTGGCGATCGTGCCGCTCGGCACCGGCAACGACTTCGTGCGCACGCTCGGCCTGAGCGACGACCCGGTCGAGGCGGCCCGTCAGGCCGTCGACTGCGTGGCCCGCCCTGCCGACGTGATCCGCGACGGCCAGGACCGGCTCGTGGTCAACGCCGCGCACGTGGGTCTGGGCGCCGAGGCGAACGTGAAGGCGACCCCGTGGAAGAAGGCGTTCGGCCCCGTCGGGTACGCCATCGGCGCGGCGATCACGGGCGTGGTGGGCAAGGGCTTCCGCGCGACGGTGCACGTCGACGGCCAGCGCATCGACTCGCCCCGCCGACTCATCCAGGTGGCCGTCGGCAACGGACGCTACGTCGGGGGCGGCGCGCCGCTGCTCCCCGCCGCGGACCCGTTCGACGGGAGCCTCGACGTCGCGGTCGTGTGGGCGCACGCCCGGTGGAAGCGGCTCGGGTACGCGTACCGCCTGCGTCGCGGCCGCCACCCGATGCGCGACGACGTCGTCTACCTCAAGGGTCGCGAGGTCGTGGTGCAGGGCGAGGCACTGCAGGCCAACCTCGACGGCGAGATCTGCGACGCGAGCCCCCGGCACCACTGGGTGGTCGAGCCGGGTCGGCTGAGGCTGCGCGCCCCCGCCGACGCGCCCCCGCCGCTGGAGGACTGACAGCGTCGACGAACGAAGGGGCCGACGATCTGGGCGGAGCGGCTCAGACGAGCTGCGCGTACGCCTCGGGGCTCGACTCGTGCAGGAACTCGCGGCAGCGGTGCGCCTCGGCGTCGTCGCCGAGCCGCTCGGATCCGGTGGCGAGCGCCGCGAGGGAGCGCAGGAAGCCCTGGTTCGGCGCGTGCGACCACGGCACGGGCCCGAAGCCCTTCCAGCCGTTGCGACGCAGCGCGTCGAGCGAGCGGTGGTAGGCCGTGCGCGCGAACGCATAGCCCTCCAGGTCGTCACCGGCGTCCAGAGCCTCCTGCGCCAGCAGCGCCCACGCCAGCACCGAGTCGGGGTGCTCCGAGGCCACGGTCCGCGCCGACGTGCCCGACGCCAGCTCCTGCGCGCCCGGGTCCTCGGGAAGGAACGTCTCCGGCGGCTCACCCAGCAAGTTCGTCATGCCGTGAACCCTACGCACCGCGCCAGCGGGTGCGTCGATGCGGCTTCTCCCTCGACCTGCGGCTGCGCCGGTGTGGCTCGTGTTGGGGTGGGGCTGCGCCGGCGCGGCTTCGCGCTCGGGTGGGGCTGCGTCCGCGCGGTTTCGTGCTCGGGTGGGGGTGCGTCGGCGCGGCTTCGTCCTCGGGTGGGGCTGCGTCGGCGCGGTTTCGACTCGTCCTGCGCTCCGAAAGGGCCTCGACCGGGCGGCTGGCAGCGGCGGCGGCTCGGGTTCTCGGGCTGTGGCCTGCTTGGGACGCAGGAGTTTGCGTTGGCGCGTCCTGAGCGGTGGATTTGCCACCGCATCGCCCTCGGCGGTGGATCTGTCACCTTCTCAGCGCTGTACAGGTGGAGAATCCACCGCCGACGTGGTCAGGCCTGGCAGGGCTTCTGCGTTCGCGAGGGGATCCCGTAGCAAACGCAGAAGCCTTGGCACTCCCGCACCCGAACGCAGATTCTTGTGTTCACCCGTGCCGAAGCCACAGCCCGAGTGCTCGACCCACCGCTGACGCCAGCCGCCCGGTCGAGGCCTTTTCGGAGACCAGACCGAGCGCGAGTCGAGGCGGCGCAGCAGCACGACGAGACTCCCCGCGGCAGCGCAGCAGCACGACGAGACCCCTGCGACAGCGCACCGGCAAGTCGTCAAGACCGCAACCGCACGACGAGCCAGTACCCCTACTCCCCCGGCGCGAGCAGCTCCGCGAGGTGAAGGGCCGGGACGTCGGCGAGGTCGTCGAGCTGGGTGCGGCAGGAGAAGCCGTCGGCGAGGACGACGGCACCCTCGCCCATGGCGCGGACGGCTGGCATGAGCTGCTGCTCGGCGACGGCGACGGACACTTCGTAGTGGCCGCGCTCGACGCCGAAGTTGCCGGCGAGTCCGCAGCAGCCGGAGAGTCGGGTGACGGTCGCGCCGGTGCGGCCGAGGACGTCGAGGTCGGCGGCGAAGCCGAGCACCGACGACTGGTGGCAGTGCGGCTGCACGACCACCTCGGTGCCGCTGAGGTCGGGGGCCTGCCAGCCCTCGGTACGGGCGAGCAGCTCCGCGAGCGTGAAGACCCCCTGCGCGACCTCGGCTGCACGCGGATCGTCGGTGAGCTCCACGGCGTCGGAGCGCAGCACCGCGAGGCACGACGGCTCGAGGCCCACGACCGGCACCCCGTCCGCGACGTACTCGTGCAGCACCCCGACCGTGCGCTCGACGAGCGAGCGGGCGGTGTCGAGCTGGCCGGTCGTGATCCACGTGAGTCCGCAGCATGCCTGCTTCTGGACGACCTCGACCCGGTAGCCGGCCGACTCGAGCAGCCGCACCGCGGCGTGACCGCCCGACGTCGAGAAGTACTCCGTGAACGAGTCCGCCCAGATCGCGACCCGGGGCCGGTCGGTGCGCGTCGCGGACGCCTCGAGGGCCGGCCGAGCGGCCCGGCTGAACCGACGCGTCGCGAACGACGGCAGGCTGCGACGCTGGTCGACGCCAGCCACCCAGCGTGCGACGTGGGCAAGCCCCGGCACCCGCAGGGCCAGGTTCGCAAGGGCCGCGACGGGCGACGTCAGCCGTGCCCAGAACGGCAGCTTCCCGAGGACGTAGTGGCTGCGCGGCCGCATCCGACCCTTGTAGGTCTGGTGCAGCACCTCGGACTTGTAGGTCGCCATGTCGATGCCCGTCGGGCAGTCGTTGAGGCAGCCCTTGCACGACAGGCAGAGGTCGAGCGCCTCGTGCACCTCCGGCGCGCGGTAGCCGCCGGTCACCAGCCGCCCGTCGACCATCTCCTGCAGCACGCGCGCGCGTCCGCGGGTGGAGTCCTTCTCGTCGCGGGTGGCCTGGAAGGAGGGACACATGACGCCGTGCGACGCCTTGTTGTCGGCGAGGCACTTGCCGACGCCCGTGCACCGGTGCACGGCCGCGCCGAGGTCGCCGTCGTCGTGCAGCAGCCGCAGGCCGCGGCGCGATCCCTGCAGGCCGGGCGCCCACCCTCGACCCTGCGTCCGCAGATCGGCGTCCAGCGCACGGACACCCGGCACGGGTGCCCGCCCCTGCGCGGCGGACGGCAGAGCAGCGGGGGCGACGAGCACGCCGGGGTTGAGCAGGTCGTCGGGGTCGAGGACGTGCTTGACGCCCCGGAACAGCGCGATGGCCTGCTCGGAGTACATGAGCGGCAGCAGCTCCGACCGGGCGCGACCGTCGCCGTGCTCGCCCGAGAACGAGCCGCCGTGGGTGGCGGTGAGCCGGGCGGCGTCCTCGATGAACGCGCGGTAGCCGGCGTGTCCCCCGGGCTCGGACAGCGGGAAGTCGATGCGCACGTGCACGCAGCCGTCGCCGAGGTGGCCGTACGGCTCGCCGTTCAGGCCGTGCTGCTGGAGGAGGGCGTCGAAGTCGCGCAGGTACTGCCCGACCCGCTCGGGCGGCACGGCCGCGTCCTCCCAGCCCGACAGGGCCGGTCGGTCCCAGATGCGCGACGCCAGGCCCGCACCCTCCTCGCGGATCCGCCAGAACGCGGCCTGCTCGGCCACCGACGTCACGTGCCGGTGCGACAGCGAGGCGGAGTCCGCGACGACGCGCTCGGCCTGGGCCGCGAGCTCGGCGGGGTCGTCGCCGGCGAGCTCGACGTAGAGGTAGCCGCCGCCGCGCGGGTAGTCGGGCACGCCGGCAGCCCCCTTGGCGGCGCGGTACACCTCGATGATCCGCTCGCCGAGGCCCTCGCAGGCGATCGGGCCGTGCGGGAGCATCGTGGGCACGTCGTCGCCGGCCTCGGCCATCGAGCCGTAGCCGAGGACCACGAGGTGCACGTGCCGCGGGGTCTGCACGAGGTCGACGGTGGCGCCGAGCAGGACGCCCAGCGTCCCCTCGGTGCCGGCCATGAACGACGCGACGTCGAAGCCGCGCTCGGGGAGCAGGTGCTCGAGGCTGTAGCCCGACACCTGGCGGCCGAAGCGGCCGAGCTCGGTGCGGACGGTCCCCAGGTCGGCCGCGACGACGTCGCGCAGCCGGTCGAGCGTCGGCGACGTCGTGGCGACGTCGCGTCCGATCGTCAGCCGCTCGCCCGTGCCGGTGACGACGTCGAGGGCCGCGACGTTGTCGGAGCTGCGGCCGTACCCGAGGGCGCGGTTCCCGCAGGCGTTGTTGCCGATCATGCCGCCGACCGTGCAGCGCGTGTGCGTCGACGGGTCGGGGCCGAAGCGCAGTCCCTGCGGCGCGGCGACCTTCTGCAGCGCGGCGTGCACGATGCCCGGGTCGACCCGCGCCACCCGCCGCTCGACGTCGACCTCGTGGACCCGGTTCAGGTGCTTCGCGAAGTCGACGACGATCCCGGTGCCGACCGCGTTGCCGGCGATGGAGGTACCTGCGCCGCGTGAGGTGACGGGCACCCCGGTGGCGCGCGACGCGTCGAGCACGGCGAGCACCTCCTCGACCGACCGTGGCCGGACCACGACCTGCGGCACGACGCGGTACAGCGACGCGTCGGTGCTGTAGAGCGCGCGGGTGGTGCTGGAGTCGTCGACGTCGACGACCTCGCGGCGGCGGAGCTCGGCGACGACGTCGGCCGGGGATGCGGCCACGTCGGGGCCGACGGTGTCGACGCTCACCAGAGCTCGAGCGAGGCGTCGAGGATGCCGGCGACGTCGTCCTCGGTGACGTCGCGGGGGGCGGTGGCCAGGAGTCGCTGCTGCTTCATGGCTCCGTCGACGAGCGGGTCGAGGTCGTTGCTGCCGAAGCCGACGGCGGAGAGCCCGGCGGGGATGCCGACGTCGCGCATGATCGCGGTGAGCACCTGCGGGAGCAGGTCGGCGGGGTCCGCGGGCATGCTCGCGTCGGGGTCGAGCAGACGCGCGGCGCGCACGTGACGCTCGGGCGCGGCCTCGAAGGTGAACCGGAAGGCGGCGGGCGCGGTGAGCGAGACGGCCATGCCGTGCGGCACGAGCCCCGCGTGCCCGGAGGCGCCGTCGTCGCCCGGGTACCCCTCGGGCCGGAACTCCCGCACCTGGCCGGCGATCGGATAGGCGTTGGCGTGCGGGATATGCACGCCCGCGTTGCCGAAGCCCAGTCCGGCGAAGGTGGCGGCCGTGGCCACCTCGGTGCGCGCGTCGAGGTCGTCGCCGTGGCTGACCGCGCGGCGGAAGGACCCTGCCATGAGCGCCAGCGCGCGCTCGGACCAGACGTCGGAGATCGGGTTCGACCCGCAGTAGGGCACGCGCTCACCGGCCTGCTTCGCCTCGTACGACGTGTAGGGGCGTGCCGTGTAGCTCTCGAGCGCGTGGCACAGGATGTCCAGGCCCGACGCGGCCGTCACCGACGCAGGCTGGGTGAGCGTCAGCTCGGGGTCGACGACGGCCAGGACCGGGCGCAGCCGCGGGTGCGAGATGCCGGTCTTCACGTGCTGGTCGACGACGTCGAGCACGCAGATGGTGGTGCTCTCGCTGCCGGTCCCCGTGGTCGTGGGCACGGCCACGAGTGGCAGGAGCGGCTGGCTCGGGGCACGCCCCTTGCCGACCGGCGCGTTGACGTAGTCCATCAGCTCGCCGTCGTTGGTGAGCAGGAGCGCGACGGCCTTGGCGGTGTCGATGCTGCTGCCGCCGCCGACCGCCAGGACGGCGTCGACGGGGCCGGCGTCGCGGGCGAAGGCGACCGCGTCCTCGAGACTGCCGTCGGTCGGCTCGACCCGGGCGCCGTCGAAGACGACGACGTCGAGGCCGTCGGCGGCCAGGCGGTCGGCGATCTCGGCCGGTCGACCGGTCGCGGCGACGCCGGCGTCGGTGACGAGCAGGACGCGGCGGGCGCCGAGCTCGGCGAGGTCGTGCCCGAGCTCGTGCCGGGCGCCGACGCCGAGCTTCAGGCGCGGGGCGCCGTAGGTGAAGACGGTCTCGGGGTGGTGGGGGGCGAAGCCGGACATGCCGCTCCTGTCAGCTCGGTTCCAGACGTGTCGAGGACGACGACGACAGTAGCATGCTACTGGCAGTGAGCGCCTGCGCTCGGGAGCGCCAGACGTCGACGTCGACGGCGGGGTCGAGCTGGCGCGCCAGCAGCTCCGCGGTGTGCTGGAGGTGCTCGCGCATGAGCGCAGCGGCCCGGCCGGCGTCCTGGTCGAGGACGGCCTGCACGATCGGCTCGTGCTCCTCGAGGATCTCGTGGGCCCCGCGGGAGCGGTGCAGGGTCACCGCGCCACGCGCCTGGATCGACGCGCGCAAAGCGAGCACCTCCTCGCCCAGCCGACCGTTGCCGCTCGCCGCGTGCAGCACCGCGTGGAGCGCCCGGTCGTGCTCCTCGAAGGCTCGCTCGTCGTCGGCGGCCGCGTCGGCCGCCATGGCCCGCAGCAGGGCGCGCAGCTCGTCGCGCTCTGCTGCGTCGGCGTGCAGCGCGGCGTACGCGGCGGCGGGCACCTCGAGCAGCAGGCGCAGCTCGAAGACCTCGAGCACGTCCTGCACGGTCACGCCCCGGACGCGCACCCCGCGGTTGCGCTCGACGGCCACCAGACCGGCGTCGGCGAGGCGCAGCACCGCCTCGCGGACGGGCGTGCGCGACGTGCCGAGCTCCTCGGCCAGCCGGTAGATCGAGTGCTGGGAACCCGGTTCGAGACGACCGGTGAGGATGTCCTCGCGCAGTCGGGCGAAGACGCGCTCGGCAGCCGTCGTCCGTCCTGCCATCGCCGCGCCTCCTCGCCCCGTCGGACCGTCCGGTGCTCGCAACCTACCGCGCCCGGTGCCGCACGACCTTGTCTGGCTGCGGCAGGATGGGGCCGATCGGTCCGCTCGGCCCGGTCGACCGACCACCCCGGCCCGGGGACCGCACGACCTCCCCGAGGAGACCCATGAGACGGATCGCGACCCCGCTCCTGCTCGTCGGCGTGCTCGCGCTGGGTGCCTGCGAGACGCGCACCCAGGCCGATCCGCGGCCCAGCGCCGGCGCCTCCTCCTCGGCGGCGGGGGCGTCGGACGCCGACGTGACCGAGCACGAGTCGGGGCCGCAGAGCCCCATCATCTACGGGCTCGAGGTCCCGTCGGGCGCCACGCAGCTGGGGCCGCTGGTGCGCTACCGCAGCGCTGCGCTGATCGAGGCCTTCCAGCCCGAGCTCGACGCTGCGAAGGCGGCGCAGCAGTCGGGCGAGGAGGACGGCGAGCTGCCCGAGGGCGTCGAGCCGACCCCGACCGAGACCACCACGCCCGCCACCCGCCCCAGCGACGACACCTTCTCGCTCATCGACGACGCCCCTCGCCCCGACGTCACGATCTCGCTGCTGCGCGTCGACGGCTCACCCACGCAGGTGCTGCGCCGTCTGATCGCCCAGGTGAATGCCGTCATCCCCGACGCCAAGCTCGACGAGGACGACCTCTCGACGTACTGCCAGTCGCAGGACCGTCGGATCACGGGCTGCACCGTCGACGCCGAGGGCAAGACCGCCGACCAGCGCGACATCCGCATCACGATCACCGCCGACCCCGGCGACGTCACGACCCGCACGGGCTACCCGGCGGCGCAGAAGCGACCGGTCATGACGGTGCGGGCGCAGTACGTGGGCGACCCACGCAGCGGCCAGCTCGAGCCGCGGGCGTCGACGGCGCAGGTGCCGCGCGACGTCGAGGGCAAGGACACGTCGGGGCTGATCTGGCCGAGCATGGACGTGTCCGCGCCGCGCGACTCGCCCCTGCTCGACGGGAAGTGGCGCGTGCCGGCCACCGGCACCCTGCTGCTCAGCGGCGAGCGGCCCCGGTTCGCGGCGGTCGTCGCCGACCGCGTCCGCGAGGCCGACGCGATCGCGGAGGACTTCGCCTCGAGCATCGGCACGCCGACGAAGGACGTCGTCGAGGACCTCAACGAGATCAGCACGACCTACACCGCCCGCGGCAAGGACGGCGGCGTGGCCCGCGCGACCTTCGTGCTCTCGGCGCGGGGCAGCTACGCGATGCTGTTCTACACGCCACCACGCTCCTGACCCTGCGCGTCGCACCGGGCGGCTCTCCCGCAGGACGGGCTCAGCGGTAGTCGGTGAGGTGCGCGAGCGCGTGCTGCGCGGCCGGCAGGAGCTGCCGGACGCCGTCGTCGACCTGGTCGAGCGGCAGCCAGGTGGCCACGTCGGTGGTGCCGTCGACCTCGACGACGTGCGGGGTGGGCAGCGGCGCTCCGGGCTCCACGCCCGCGACGCGGACGGCGTAGAGCAGGTGGACGCCGTGATAGTCCTCGAAGCGGTCGTCGCGGCCCGGCGCCACGGTGTGCACGTGGTGGACGTCGACGAGGCGCTTCTCCAGTACCGTCAGCCCGGTCTCCTCGTACACCTCGCGGACGACGGCGTCGTGCGGGGACTCGCCGTGGTCGACACCGCCGCCCGGCAACGCCCACCAGCCCGCCGGGTAGCCGGTCGGGGAGATGCGGGTGAGCAGCAGCCGGGGCGTGCCGGTCTCGTCGTCGGCGACGACGACGCCGTACGCGCCGAGCCGCTGCGTGCGGCGCGTCTCGCGGTGCTCGTTCATCGGGCTCCCTTCGGTGCGCTCCACTAGAGTCGGTGGACGATGAGTGCCCTCGACCCGTTGCCCGTGACGACCGCCGCCCCGAAGGAGCGCGTGGCCTATCTCGACAACGCACGGTACTGGGTGATGCTGCTCGTCGTGATCGGGCACTCCCTCACGCAGTTCGTGGCGATGGACTCCGCGCGCGGCGTGTACGTGTGGATCTACGCGTTCCACATGCCGTTCTTCATCCTGATCTCCGGCTACACGGCTCGGCGCTACATGGGCGACGCGCGGCAGGTGCGCCGCATCGTCAGCACCCTGGTGGTCCCGTACCTGATCATCGAGATCTCGATGCAGATGATCACCCGCCACTACACGGGTGAGCCGGAGCCGTACAAGTTCCTGTCGCCGCAGTGGCTGGGCTGGTTCATGGCGGCGCTGTTCGTGTGGCGGCTGACCACCCCGATCTGGCGTGCGCTGCGCTACCCGATCACGACGTCGATCGCGATCTCGTTGCTGGTCGGGCTCATCGAGGTGCCGAACGTGCTGGCGCTGCCGAAGATCCTCGGCTTCCTGCCGTTCTACGTGATCGGTCTGCACATGAGCCGTGAGCGCTTCGAGCGGCTCGCGGACCCCCGCATCCGGGTCGGCTCGGCGCTGCTGCTCGCCGGCAGCTTCGTCATCTGCTACCTCTACTCGGCGAACTGGACGCTCGACTGGCTGCTGTGGAAGCAGCGCTACGACGAGGACCCGCTCGGCGCCTCGCCCCTGGAGGGCATCACGCAGCGCGCGGAGCTGCTCGTCATCGGCCTGGTGCTCACCTTCGCCGCGCTCTCGCTCGTCCCCCGCCGTCGGTCGTGGACGACGCGTCTCGGCGGGCGCACGTTCTACTGCTACCTGCTGCACGGCTACGTGATCCTGCTGCTGCGCTACCAGTTCGGCGTGTTCGACTCCCTCGAGAAGTACGGCGCACCCGCGGTGGTGCTGACCATGGTCGTCGCCACGGTGGTCGCGAACCTGCTCATGACGCAGCTGGTCGCCACCGTCTTCCGCCCGGTCTTCGAGCCCCGCCTCCGCTGGCTGTTCCGCCCCGACCCCGAGACCAAGCCGGAGTCGTCGAAGGCCCCCGCCCCCACCGCCTGAGGCCTTCTGCCGGGACGCACAATGCTGCGTTCGCGCGCTCCATCGGTGGATCTCCAACCGCAGGAGCGCTCGTGCGGTTGATGTTCCACCGCCGACGGGGCTGAGCGTGGCAACGATGCTTCCTTCTCGCGGACCGTGCCACGCGAAGGGAGAAGCGCTGCCCACCCCACCCCCAAGCACACCCACGCTTCTTCCTTCGCGCGTGCGAGGCCGAACGCTTCTGCGTTCACGACGGGATCCCGTAGCAATCGCAGCATCCTTGACGTCCCAGCGCACGAACGCAGGTTCTTGTGTCCACCGAAGGCCACAGCCCGAGAACCCGAGCCACGGCGCCACCCGGCCGCCCGGTCGAGGCCCTTGCGGAGACCACCCCCAGCGCCAGCCGCGGCAGCGCACCAGCAACCCCAGATCCCCTACGGCAGCGCACCAGCGACGTCACGACGACCGCACCCATACACGACGACGGCCCCGGACCAACAGGTCCGGGGCCGTCGTGCGTTCAGTCCGTCAGGGCTCGTACGACGTGAAGTCGTAGTCCTCCAGCTGGACGGCGGGGCCGTCGGGCGAGCCGAAGCCGTAGTCGTAGGACTCGTAGCCCGTGACGGCGTAGGCGGCCTGGCGGGCCTCCTCGGTGGGCTCGACCCGGATGTTGCGGTACCGGTCGAGACCGGTGCCCGCCGGGATGAGCTTGCCGATGATGATGTTCTCCTTCAGACCGCGCAGCGAGTCCGACTTGCCGTGGATGGCGGCGTCCGTGAGGACGCGGGTCGTCTCCTGGAAGGAGGCGGCCGACAGCCACGACTCGACGGCCAGCGAGGCCTTCGTGATGCCCATGAGCACCGGACGGCCCGAGGCGGGGGTGCCGCCCTCGGCGACGACGCGTCGGTTCTCCGACTCGAACGTCGCCCGGTCCGCGAGGTCACCGGGGATCAGGTGGGAGTCACCCTGCTCGATGACCGTGACCCGACGCAGCATCTGCCGCACGATGATCTCGATGTGCTTGTCGTGGATCGCCACGCCTTGGCTGCGGTAGACCTCCTGGACCTCGTCCACGAGGTGCTCCTGCGCCCGACGGACACCGAGGATGCGCAGGACCTCCTGCGGGTCCGGCGTGCCGTGGGTGAGCTGCTGGCCGACCTCGACGTGCGAGCCGTCCTCGACGAGCAGGCGCGAACGCTTGCTGACGGGGTACTCCTGCACCTCCGAGCCGTCGTCGGGGGTGACGACGAGCTTGCGCGTCTTGTCCGTGTCGTCGATCGCGACGCGACCGGCGGACTCGGTGATCGGCGCACGACCCTTGGGCTGACGAGCCTCGAAGAGCTCGACCACGCGCGGCAGACCGTGCGTGATGTCGTCACCGGCCACACCACCGGTGTGGAAGGTACGCATCGTCAGCTGGGTCCCGGGCTCACCGATCGACTGGGCGGCGATGGTGCCGACCGCCTCGCCGATGTCGACGAGCTTGCCGGTGGCCAGCGAGCGGCCGTAGCACTTGGCGCACGTACCGGCTGCCGCCTCGCAGGTCAGGACCGTGCGGACGCGGATGGTCTCCACGCCGGCGGTCACGAGCTGGCCGATCTCGACGTCGCCGAGGTCGCCGCCGGCCTCCACCAGCACCTCGCCCGTCTCCGGGTGGGTGATGTCGGTGGCCGCGCTGCGCGAGTACGCCGAGGTCTCGACGTTCTCCGCCGGCACGAACGTGCCGTCGTCCAGGCGGGTCGCGATGACCTTCGGCAGACCACGCTCGGTGCCGCAGTCCTCCTCGCGGATGATGACGTCCTGGCTGACGTCGACGAGTCGACGCGTCAGGTAGCCGGAGTCGGCGGTGCGCAGGGCGGTGTCGGCCAGACCCTTGCGGGCACCGTGCGTCGCGATGAAGTACTCGACGACGCTGAGGCCCTCACGGAAGTTCGCCTTGATCGGGCGGGGGATGATCTCGCCCTTCGGGTTCGCCACGAGACCACGCATGGCCGCGATCTGACGGACCTGCATCATGTTGCCTCGCGCACCCGAGTGGACCATCATCCAGATCGGGTTGTCGGCGTTCGCGGTGAACTTCTTCTCCATCTCACCGGACACCTCGGCCGTGGCCTGGGTCCAGATCTCGATGAGCTCCTGACGACGCTCGTCCTCGGTGATGAGACCGCGGTCGAACTGCTGCTGGACCTTCGCCGCCTGACCCTCGTACTTGGTGAGGATCTCCTGCTTGGTCTCCGGCGTGACGACGTCCTCGATGGAGATGGTGACGCCCGAGCGCGTGGCCCAGTGGAAACCGGTCTCCTTGAGGTTGTCGAGCGCGACGCCCACGTCGATCTTGGAGTAGCGCTCGGCGAGGTCGTTGACGATGACCCCGAGCTCCTTCTTGCCGACCTGGTAGTTGACGTACGCGTAGTCGTCCGGCAGGGCCTGGTTGAAGATCGCGCGACCGAGGGTGGTCTCCCGCGACGCCACGACACCGTCGACGCCGGGGATGCGGATCCGCACCTTGCTCTGGAGGGTGATCTCCTTGCGGTCGAAGGCCATGACGGCCTCGGCGACCGAGCTGAACGCACGACCCTCGCCCGGGTGTCCCTCGCGCTCGAGCGTGAGGAAGTACAGGCCGATGATCATGTCCTGCGTCGGCATGGTGACCGGACGGCCGTCGGACGGCTTCAGGATGTTGTTCGTGCTCAGCATGAGGATGCGGGCCTCGGCCTGCGCCTCGGCGCTCAGCGGCAGGTGCACGGCCATCTGGTCACCGTCGAAGTCGGCGTTGAAGGCCGAGCAGACGAGCGGGTGGATCTGGATGGCCTTGCCCTCGATGAGCTGCGGCTCGAACGCCTGGATGCCCAGACGGTGCAGGGTGGGTGCACGGTTCAGCAGCACCGGGTGCTCGGTGATGACCTCCTCGAGCACGTCCCAGACCTCGGCGCGCACGCCGCGCTCCACCATCCGCTTGGCGGACTTGATGTTCTGGGCGTGGTTGAGGTCGACCAGACGCTTCATGACGAAGGGCTTGAACAGCTCGATCGCCATCTGCTTGGGCAGACCGCACTGGTGCAGCTTCAGCTGCGGGCCGACGACGATGACCGAACGGCCCGAGTAGTCGACGCGCTTGCCGAGCAGGTTCTGACGGAAACGACCCTGCTTGCCCTTGAGCATGTCCGAGATGGACTTGAGCGGACGGTTGCCCGGGCCCGTGACGGGGCGACCGCGACGGCCGTTGTCGAACAGCGAGTCGACGGCCTCCTGCAGCATCCGCTTCTCGTTGTTGACGATGATCTCGGGCGCGCCGAGGTCGAGCAGTCGCTTGAGGCGGTTGTTGCGGTTGATGACGCGGCGGTACAGGTCGTTGAGGTCCGACGTGGCGAAGCGGCCACCGTCGAGCTGGACCATGGGACGCAGCTCCGGCGGGATCACCGGCACGGCGTCGAGGACCATGCCCTCGGGGTGGTTGCTGCTGCCGAGGAACGCCGAGACGACCTTGAGTCGCTTGAGGGCGCGGGTCTTCTTCTGGCCCTTGCCGGTGGCGATGATCTCGCGCAACGACTCCGCCTCGGCGTCGAGGTCGAAGGACTGCAGACGCTTCTGGATGGCAGCGGCGCCCATGTAGCCCTCGAAGTACGCACCGAAGCGGTACGTCATCTCGCGGTAGAGCATCTCGTCGCCCTCGAGGTCCTGGACCTTGAGGTTCTTGAAGCGGTCCCAGACCTCGGTGAGGCGGTCGATCTCGCGCTGGATGCGGTCGCGACGCTGCTTGGCCTCACGCTCGGCGGCGTCCTTGACCTTGCGCTTGGCGTCGGCCTTCGCACCCTCGTCCTCGAGGGCCTTGAGGTCCTCCTCGAGCTTCTGCAGGCGCTGGTTGACCTCGTCGTCACGACGGGCCTCGAGCTGCTTGACCTCGAGGTCGATCTTGGACTCCAGCGAGGACAGGTCGCGGTGACGCGCCTCCTCGTCGACGTGCGTGATCATGTACGCCGCGAAGTAGATGACCTTCTCGAGGTCCTTCGGGGCGAGGTCGAGCAGGTAGCCGAGGCGGCTGGGGACACCCTTGAAGTACCAGATGTGGGTGACCGGCGCAGCGAGCTCGATGTGGCCCATGCGCTCGCGACGCACCTTGGAGCGGGTCACCTCGACGCCGCAGCGCTCGCAGATGATGCCCTTGAAGCGCACGCGCTTGTACTTGCCGCAGTAGCACTCCCAGTCCCGGGTGGGACCGAAGATCTTCTCGCAGAAGAGGCCGTCACGCTCGGGCTTGAGCGTGCGGTAGTTGATCGTCTCCGGCTTCTTGACCTCGCCGTAGGACCATCCGCGGATGTCGTCGGCGGTCGCGAGACCGATCCGGATCTGATCGAAGAAGTTCACGTCGAGCACGGTGTCTTCTTTCCCTTACTTTTCGAAATTCAGTGGTGAGCGGGGAGTGAGGGTGGGGGCGCCGTCGTGGCGACGGCGCCCCGCCGGCTCACACTTCTTCGACGCTGGAGGGCTCGCGACGCGACAGGTCGATGCCGAGCTCCTCGGCGGCGCGGAAGAGGTCCTCCTCCGCGTCGCGCATCTCGACGGCGGAGCCGTCGCTGGACAGCACCTCGACGTTCAGGCACAGCGACTGCATCTCCTTGACGAGGACCTTGAAGGACTCGGGGATGCCCGGCTCGGGCACGTTCTCGCCCTTGACGATCGCCTCGTAGACCTTGACGCGGCCGACGATGTCGTCGGACTTGATCGTCAGCAGCTCCTGCAGCGCGTACGCGGCACCGTAGGCCTCGAGGGCCCAGACCTCCATCTCACCGAAGCGCTGGCCACCGAACTGGGCCTTACCGCCGAGCGGCTGCTGGGTGATCATCGAGTACGGACCGGTCGAGCGGGCGTGGATCTTGTCGTCGACCAGGTGGTGCAGCTTCAGCAGGTACATGTAGCCGACGCTGATCGGGTCGGGGAACTGCTCGCCGGTACGACCGTCGAACAGGACCGCCTTGCCGTCGGGGCCGACCATGCGGTCGCCGTCGCGGTTGGGCAGCGTCGAGGCCAGCAGGCCCTGGATCTCGTCCTCGCGGGCACCGTCGAAGACGGGCGTCGCGACGTTGGAGTTCGCCGGGGCACGGTCGGCGCCGATGGCGCGCAGGCGGTCGGCCCACTCGTCCTTCAGGTCGCCGATGTCCCAGCCTGCCTTGGCCACCCACCCGAGGTGGGTCTCGAGCACCTGGCCGACGTTCATGCGGCCGGGCACACCCAGCGGGTTGAGCACGATGTCGACGGCGGTGCCGTCCTCGAGGAACGGCATGTCCTCGATCGGCAGGATCTTGGAGATGACGCCCTTGTTGCCGTGACGGCCAGCGAGCTTGTCACCGTCGGAGATCTTGCGCTTCTGGGCCACGTAGACGCGGACCAGCTGGTTCACGCCGGGGCTGAGCTCGTCGCCGTCGGCCGCGTCGAACACGCGGACGCCGATGACGGTGCCGGACTCGCCGTGCGGGACCTTGAGCGACGTGTCGCGGACCTCGCGCGCCTTCTCACCGAAGATGGCGCGCAGCAGGCGCTCCTCCGGCGTCAGCTCGGTCTCGCCCTTGGGCGTCACCTTGCCGACGAGGATGTCGCCGTTGCCCACCTCGGCGCCGATGCGGATGATGCCGCGCTCGTCGAGGTCGGCCAACATCTCCTCGCTGACGTTCGGGATGTCGCGGGTGATCTCCTCCGGGCCCAGCTTGGTGTCGCGCGCGTCGACCTCGTGCTCCTCGATGTGGATCGAGGTGAGCAGGTCCTCCTGCACGACGCGCTGGCTGAGGATGATCGCGTCCTCGTAGTTGTGGCCCTGCCAGGGCATGAAGGCGACGAGCAGGTTGGTGCCCAGCGCCATCTCGCCCTCGTCGGTGCACGGACCGTCGGCCAGCGGGGTGCCGACCTCGACGCGCTGGCCCTCGGCGACGAGGGGACGCTGGTTCGTGCAGGTGCCGTGGTTGGAGCGGCGGAACTTGGCGAGGCGGTACGTCGTGTACGTGCCCTCGTCCTCCATGATCTCGACCAGGTCGGCCGAGACCTCCTTGACGACACCCGCCTTCTTGGCGACCGTGACGTCGCCGGCGTCGACGGCGGCACGGAACTCCATGCCGGTGCCGACGAGCGGGGCGTCGTTGCGCACCAGCGGGACCGCCTGGCGCTGCATGTTGGCACCCATGAGGGCGCGGTTGGCGTCGTCGTGCTCGAGGAACGGGATGAGCGCGGTCGCGACCGAGACCATCTGGCGTGGCGAGACGTCCATGTAGTCGACCTCGGCGGCCGGGCGGAGCTCGGCCTCACCACCACGCTGGCGCACGAGCACCGCGTCGTCGACGAACGTGCCGTCCTCGGTGAGCGGGGAGTTCGCCTGGGCGACGATGAACCGGTCCTCGTCGGTGGCCGTGAGGTAGTCGATCTGCTCGGTGACCCGGCCGTCGACGACCTTGCGGTACGGCGACTCGATGAAGCCGAACGCGTTGATGCGACCGTAGGAGGCCAGCGAGCCGATCAGACCGATGTTCGGACCTTCAGGCGTCTCGATCGGGCACATGCGGCCGTAGTGCGACGGGTGCACGTCGCGGACCTCGTAGCCCGCGCGCTCACGCGACAGACCACCCGGGCCGAGCGCGTTCAGACGGCGCTTGTGGGTCAGACCCGCGAGCGGGTTGTTCTGGTCCATGAACTGCGACAGCTGGCTGGTGCCGAAGAACTCCTTCAGCGCCGCCACGACCGGACGGATGTTGATGAGCGTCTGCGGCGTGATGGCCTCGACGTCCTGCGTGGTCATGCGCTCGCGCACGACCCGCTCCATGCGCGCCAGGCCGGTGCGCAGCTGGTTCTGGATCAGCTCGCCGACCGTGCGGATGCGACGGTTGCCGAAGTGGTCGATGTCGTCGGCCTCGACGAGGGTGGTGCCCGCGGGCATCTCCAGCTCGGTCTCGCCGGCGTGCAGCGCCACGACGTACTTGATGGTGGCGACGACGTCGTCGATGGTCAGCGTCTGCTGGTCGAACGCCTCGTCGGCGCCGAGCTTCTTGTTGACCTTGTGACGACCGACCTTGGCCAGGTCGTACCGCTTCGTGTTGAAGTAGTAGTTGTCGAGCAGGTTCTGGGCGGCCTCGCGCGACGGCGGCTCGCCCGGACGCAGCTTGCGGTAGATGTCGAGCAGCGCCTCGTCCTGGGTCTGGACGTTGTCCTTCTCCAGGGTCAGGCGGATCGACTCGTACTGGCCGAACTCCTCGAGGATCTGCGCCTCGGTGAAGCCGAGCGCCTTGAGCAGGACGGTGACGCTCTGCTTGCGCTTGCGGTCCAGACGGACGCCGACGAGGTCACGCTTGTCGACCTCGAACTCCAGCCACGCGCCGCGCGAGGGGATGACCTTGGCCGTGTAGATGTCCTTGTCCGACGTCTTGTCGGGCGTGCGCTCGAAGTAGACGCCGGGGCTGCGGACCAGCTGGCTGACGACGACGCGCTCGGTGCCGTTGATGACGAAGGTGCCCTTGGGGGTCATGAGCGGGAACTCGCCCATGAAGACCGTCTGGCTCTTGATCTCGCCGGTCTCGTTGTTCATGAACTCGGCGGTGACGAACAGGGGCGCGGCGTAGGTGACGTCGCGGTCCTTGCAGTCCTCGACCGAGTACTTCGGGGGCTCGAAGCGGTGGTCGCGGAACGACAGGCTCATCGTCTCGGAGAAGTCCTCGATCGGGGAGATCTCCTCGAAGATCTCCTCCAGACCGGACTTGGTGGAGACGTCGGTGCGGCCGGCAGCGAGGGCGTCCTCGACCTCGGCCTTCCACTTCTCGCTGCCGATCAGCCAGTCGAAGCTGTCGGTCTGCAGGGCCAGGAGCTCGGGAACCTCGAGCGGTTCGGAGATCTTGGCGAAGGAGATGCGGCGGGGTGCGTTGGTGGCACTGTTGTTCTGGGCAGGTGCGGCGACGGTGCGCGAGGCGGCCAAGAGGGGTCCTTCCAGAGGCTCGCAAGGGTGTCACGTGATGGACTTGTGCGCATGACTGACGCCCCCAGTCAAGGGGCAACGAGGGCGACGAGGCGGGCGCGAAGATTCAGTCTAGCCCTTCCGTCCACACGCGCGCAAGCCTGGTCCTTGACAACCAGCCTGAGATGGGCCAAAGTATTCGGCCGCTCCGCAGGCTCACGGCCCGAAAGGACTGCAACGCCAGGGGTCGCCGGCCGTCCGCGCGGCGATCCGACGTGGCGTGGAGCCTGCGCAGCGCCCGCAGGAGGGACGGACCGGAGGCGCCCGGCGGGTCCGACGCGCCGGTTCAGAGCGCCTTGATGTCGCCGACGAGCCAGCGTCCGTCGCGCTCGACCATCGTCATCTCGACCCGGTTGCCGAAGACCGTCGGCACCTCGGAGCCGTCGGCCAGACGCGCCTGGTCGACGAAGACCAGCACGGTGGCGCGGTCGCGGCGGCAGTCGTCGCCGCACGACATCGCGGCGGAGTCGCGGGTCGTGGCCTTCACCTGGATCTTGCGCTGCGGCGCGAGGTCGCGCAGGGCCGGCGAGATGCTCTCGAAGTCCTTGGCGAACGAGGAGGTCATGACGTCGCTGGAGTCGTCGAGGTACTGCTGGATGCGGTCGTAGCGGTAGGTGAAGATCGTCTCCGCGGCGGAGGCGGCCGCCTCGGCGGCCTTGTCGTGGGCGCCGTCGACCCCGTGGGTCTCGCGCCAGTCGGCCACGCCGCGGTAGCCGAAGAACGCACCGAAGACGACGGCCAGGACGGCCACGCCCACCAGGACGATGCGCGCGGGGTCGAGGGCCCGGCGACCTGCGCCGGCACCCGCGTCGCTCGACTCGACGTCCGCGCGCGCATCGGAGCCCGACCGCTGGGCCTCGGCAGCGGCGTCGTCGACGCGCTCGTCCTCGACCGGCGTCGCACTCGGGGCGGACGCTGCGACGTCGCCGGCGGCACCGGTGCGCCGGTCGTTGCGCCGTCCCACCCGGGGTGCGACGCGGGGAGCCGTCGGGGGCGTGGGCTGCGCGGCCTCCTGCTCCTCGACAGTCGGCTCGTCGTCCGGGGTCGGCTCGGGTTCGACCGGCGCGCCCGGGCGTGCGACCGGGCGACGCACGACCTTCTTCGCCGGCACGGGCGGCCGCGCCGCACCCGGCGTCGACTCCCCCGCGATCCTGCGGCGCTTCTTCGGTCCCTCGGGCGTGCTCACTGACCCTCCTGCGACGCGGACGGCGAGGCCGACGGCGACGGGCTCGCGCCGCCGGACCCGGGATCGGTGGACGCGTCGAGCGGCACCACCGTGTCGAACTGGCTGACCCGCCAGTCGCCGTCGGACTTGGACAGCGTGACCTTCCAGCGGAACCGGCGCTGCACCGCGGTCTCGTCGGACGACGTCGTGATCGACGCGTCGACGGCCACGATCGCGATGGCGGAGTCCTTGTCGATCGAGTCGACGGCGACGGCGAGCACGTTCGCGTCGCCGCTCTTCTGGTCCTTGGACTCGAGGGCGCCGAAGACCGCGTTCGTGACGCGGACGAACTCCTTGTCGTAGGCCGGCGTCAGCAGCGGCTTCATCCGCTTCTGGTAGCTCGCGAGGTCGGCGACGTCGTAGGTGTTGTACGTCGTCGCGAAGTCGTTGACGCGCGCCACGACGGCGTCGCGCTCGGCGTCCTCGCCACCTCCCACGAACCGCGGCACGAGCAGCCCGGCCACCCCGACGAGCACGCCGAGGACGGCGATGACGACGAGGGGGGTGGAACTCCTGCGCGCGGTCAGCGGATCGCCGGTCCGAGCAGCAGCCACGTCCACGAGTCCTTTCCGGAGGCGTCGGCCCCGGTTCCCACGGCGGCCCGATCACGGTTGATCACGGTCTTGTCGGGCCCGCGCGGGACCTTGTCCTTGACGATACAGCCGGCGTCCACGTCGAACTGCATGTCGTAGACCTCGATCGGCTCGCGCCGCGGTCGCTGCCCGTTGTCGTCCTCGTCGCACGGCTTGGGGTTGCTCGTGTCGCTCGGGTTGGTGATGACCAGGCCGAAGCGGGCGTCCCACTCCCCCTTGGTGCTCTTGCTCGGGGCGACCACGCTGTAGGTGCCCTCGAGCACGTACGGGTAGACGATGGCGAGCGCCTTGAGGCTCTTGGAGTTGCGGGCCAGCGGCTCGGTCGCACTGCGCAGGTCGGCGAAGATCGTGCGCAGCTGCGCCGCGTTCTCCGCGACCGTGTCGTTGACGGTCTTGGCCGCCGACGGTCCCTCGTCGACCAGGCGTCGCAGGTCGCCGTCGGACTCCACGAGGGTGTCCGAGAGCAGCGCCAGGTTCTTCGCGAAGGTCTCGAGCTGGGGCTGCTTGTCGATCTGCGTCTGCAGGACGCCCGAGGAGCTGCGGATCAGCCGCTGCGTCACGCCGAGGTTCTCCTGCGCCGCGGTGATGAACTCCGAGGACGTGTCGAGGATGCGCTCGAGGTCGGGTCCGGTCCCCTCGAACGCGGTGCCGAGCTCGTCGACGACGGTCTTGAGGCTGCGGGTGTCGATGCTGGAGACGAAGGAGTTCAGGTTGAGCAGCAGGGTCGTGGTGTCGATCGGGATGCGCGTGTCCGAGCGCGGGATGGTGGTGCCCGCCTTCAGGTACGGTGCCTCGTTCGTACGCGGGGAGAGGTCGACGTACTGCTCGCCGATGGCCGACTTGTTGGCCACGGTGGCCACGACGTCGGAGGAGATCTTCGGCGCGTCCTTGTTGATGTCGAGCACCACGTTCACGCCGTCGTCGGTGAACTTCAGCTGCTTGACCTTGCCGACCGCGATGCCGCGGTAGGTCACCTCGGCCCCGGCGAAGATGCCGCCGGAGTCGGCGAAGTCGGCCGTGACGGGGAAGGTGCGGTCGACGAAGAGCCGGTCGAGCTGGGCGTACTTGCCGCCGACGAACGTCGCGCCGACGGCGACGATGATCGCGAAGATCGCCAGCTGGATCTTGGTCAGGCGAGTGATCATCGCTGCACCACCGGTCCGAGCACCAGCCGCGCGACGTCCTCGGTCTGCGTGGCCATGAGCTCACTCGTCGTCGTGACCCGGCAGTTGCCGAGCAGGGAACAGATACCGCCTCCACCGCCGGAGGACGAGCCGCCGCGGGACGACGTGGACGCCGACGGCGACGGGCTGGCCGACGGCGACGGCTGTGAGCCGGTGCCGTCGGAGGTGCCCGGCAGCGACGGCAGGCCGGTGTCGCCCTGGCTGGTCAGGCCCTCGACCAGCTCGACGAGCTGGTTGGCGGGAGCGCCGGCCGCGCCGGAGCCCGACCCGCCCGAGGCGGGCGCCGAGGAGCCCGTGGGCTTCGCCGAGCCGATCGTGTTGCCGAGCGACAGCAGGCCCTCCACGAGGTTCGTGAGCTGCCCGGTGTTCAGCGACAGGTTGATGTCGAGGTTCATGAAGTCGCCGTAGCAGGCGCCCTCGGCGACCTGCTTGCGCAGCAGCGCCTTGTTCTGCGTGGCCGGGACCGCGGGGTCGTAGGCCGTGCAGGGGCTGCTGGCACGCGCCGGCGACCCGCCGGCGATCGCGTCGGTGAACGGGTAGGTGAAGATCAGCTGGCTCGCCGTGGCGAGGTCGTCGCCGGCGTTCGCGAGCTCACGCAACGTGGGCTCGAGGTCGCGCAGCACGGCCAGCGTGTCGTCCTTGGAGCGTCGGATGACGCCCGTCGCGGTGTCGCTCAGCCGGTCCAGGGACTGCAGCAGGCCGACGAGGTCGTCACGCTGCGCGTCGAGGGTGCGCAGCGCCTCGGGCAGCTCGTCGAGCGCCTGGGTGATCGCGCCCTCCTGCGCCTTGGTCGCCTTGGCCAGGTTGTCGACCTTCTCCAGGGCGGTCAGGATCTCGCCCTTGTTCTCGTCGAGCTGCCCGATGAAGGTCGTGGTGCTCTGCAGCAGCTGCTTGACCTCGGGCTCGTTGCCGTCGAGCGTCTTGTTGAGCTCCTTGACGATCGTGTTCGTCTTCTCGAGGCCACCGCCGTTGAAGAGCAGCGAGGCCGCGCCGAGCACCTCCTCGATGTCGGGGTTGCGCCCCGAGCGGTCGAGCGGGATGCGGTCGCCGTTGCCGAGCCTGCCCTCGCCCCCCGTGGACGGCGGAGCCAGCGACACGAACTTCTCGCCCAGCAGGCTGGTCTGGCGGATCTGCGCCTCGGCGTTGTCGGGCAGCTCGACGTCGCGGTTGATCTCGAGGGTCGCGGTGGCCGTCCAGCCGTCGAGCCGGATCTTGGTGACCTTGCCGACCGCGATGTCGTTGACCCGCACGGCGCTCTGCGGCACGAGGTCGAGGACGTCGCGGAACTGGACGGTCACGGTGTACGGGTCGGACCCGAGGTCCGCGCCACCGGGCAGCGGCAGCTCGTAGGGCGAGAAGCCGCAGCCCGACAGGAGCACGGCGCTCCCGGCGGTCACGGCGGCGGCCCGCAGGCCGCGTCGGCGCAGGCTCATCGCTCCACCCCCAGCATCTGCGACAGCGACGTGTCGGTGCGGTCCGGCGACGGCGCGTTGGCCACGGCCGCGCGCGGCAGCGGCAGTCCGCCGGTGATCGGCTTGAGGAGGTCGTCGAGCACGCCGCCGAGGACGTCGCACGGCTCCTTGACGTCGATCGGCAGGTTCTCGCTGATGTTGCACAGCAGGTCGCCCGGGTCCTCCACGGCACCCAGCAGCAGCTGGAGCACGTCGGCGTGGTTGTCGAGCGTGCCCGTGTTGCCGTTGTAGGCGAGGGCGACGTTCGACAGGGCCGTCGGCGCGCTGATCGTGAACTGCTCGAGGTCCTTCTGGTGGTCGCCGAGCACGCGCGCGACCGTCGCCAGCTGCTTGACGTTGCCGCGCAGCTCCGAGCGGTTCTCGCGCACCAGTCGGCGGACCTCGACCAGCGCATCGCCGAGGGCCTTGATGGTGGCCTGCAGGTCCTCGCGCTCGCCCGCCAGGACGGTCGAGACCTGGGCGGTGCTGTCGAAGAAGTCGCGCACCGACTGGTCGTTGGTCTGCAGGAGCTGCACGAACTGGTCGACCTCGCGCATGCTGCCGAACAGCTCGTCCTTGTTGTCGGAGAGCGTCTGACTGAGCTTGCCGAAGTTGCGCAGCGTCTCGTTGACCTGGGCACCCTGGCCGTCGAGCTGCTTCGCGGTGTCGCGGACGAGGTCGCTGACGGCGCCGTTGCGGTTGGCGCCGTCTGGGCCGAGCGCCACCGAGAGGTCGTCGAGGGACTTGTAGACCTGGTCGAGCTCGACCGGGACGGCCGTCCGGCTCACGCCGAGGCGCGCGCCGTCCTTGAGGACCGCTCCCCCGTCGTAGGCCGGGGCGAGCTGGACGAACCGGTCGCCGACGATCGACGGGGAGACCACGACGGCCTTCACGTCGTCGGGCAGCTTGACCGAGGCGTCGTAGGAGATGGTCGCGCGCACCGTCTTGCCGCGGGGCACGAGCCGGTCGACGGTGCCGACGGCCACGCCGAGGATCCGGACGTCGGAGCCCTCGTACAGGGAGTTGGTCTGGGTGAAGTCGACGGTGATGGTCTTCTTCGCGTCGCGCTGCCCGAAGACGATCACGAGTCCGACGACGAGCACGAGGGCGACGAGCACCGTGAGGATGCGTGCGGCACCGGCGAGCCTGCTCATCCTGCCCCTCCGATCTTGACGTACGTGTCGAACCAGGGCCCGTTGCCGAGCGCGTTGGCGAAGACCCGCAGGAAGCCGGGCATCACGGTGAGCGCCCGGTCGAGGCTCTGCTCGTTGCGCGCCAGCATGGTGGTGACGGTGCGCAGCTGGCGCAACGCCGGCTGCAGGTCGGCCTCCGTGTCCTTGACCAGACCGGTCAGCTGGGCGGAGATCTCCTGCGTCGAGACGAGGAGGCGGTGGATCGCCTCGCGCCGGGCGCTGATCGCGTCGAAGAGCACCGAGGAGTCCTTGACGAGCGCCACGAGCTGGTCGTCGCGGGCGTTGATGACGCCGGTGACCTTCTTGAGGTTCTTCAGCAGGGTGTTGATCTGCTCATCGCGCGCCGCGAGGTTGCGGGAGAGGTCGGAGACGCCGCGGATGGCCCCACGGAACTCCTCCGGCGTCTGCGCGGCGACGTCGGAGAGGGTCTCCAGCGCCTGGGAGATCTGGTCGACGTCGAGCGCCTCGGTGGTGGTGCTGAGGTCGGAGAACGCCTGCACGACGTCGTAGGGTGGCGTGGTGCGCGACTCCGGGATCGTGCCGCCCTTCTCGAGGCGACCCGAGCCCGACGGCTGCAGCGCCAGGAACTGTGCACCGAGCAGCGTGCGGATGCGGATCTCGGCGGCGGTCTCGCGGCCGAGGCGGGTGCCCTTGTCGACCTTGAACGTCACCTTGACCTTGTTGCCGTCGAGCTCGATGTCGCGGACCTTGCCGACGGGGACGCCCGCGACGCGGACCTCGTTGCCGGACTTCAGGCCACCGATCTCGGCGAACTCGGCGTGGTAGGTGTCGCCCGCGCCGATGATCGGCAGCCGGTCGGCACGGAAGGCGGCCACCAGCAGCATGGCGATCACGGCGAAGCCGATGAAGCCGATGATGACAGGGTTGCGCTCGCGGAACGGCTTCATGACGCGGCCTTCCCGTACTCGTTGCCGCCGGTGCGGCAGCGGTCGCCACCGGCCTTGAGCGAGCCGAGCTGCTTCAGGAGACCGTCGAGCAGGCCGTCGAGCGGCGTGCCGGTGAGCTGGCTGACGTCGACGTTGAGCTCGCAGACGTAGAAGTTGAACAGGCTGCCGTTCGACGCCAGGTTGCCGAGCTTCTCCATCTTGATCGGCAGGATCTGCAGCGCCGACTCGAGGGTGTCGAGGTTGCGCTTCTTCGACAGGTTGCCGGTCAGTCGTCGCAGCTGCTTGACGTCGGCCGTCAGGTCGGGGCGGCCCTCGACGAGCAGGTTCGAGGTCTCGGTCGTGAGGTCGGAGATCGAGTCGAGCGAGCCGAGGATGGCCTCGCGGTCGCCCTTGAGCCCGGTGATGAACTGCTGCAGCGTGTCGATGGTCGCCGTCAGCTGCTGGTCACGGCTGCCGATCGTGTCGAGCACGTCGGAGAGGTTCACGACGACGTCGCCGATCAGCTGGTCGCGGTCGGCGAGCGTGCTGGTGAGCGACGCGGTGCGCGCCAGCAGGTTCTGCACGTTGCCGGACTCGCCCTGCAGGGTCTGCACGATCTCGAAGGCGAACTTGTTGGTGTCCTCCGGCGAGAGCGCCTGGAAGACCGGCTTGAACCCGTTGAGCAGCACGTTGAGGTCGAGCGCCTCCTCCGTGCGGTCCTGCGGGATCGTCGACCCGGGCGCGAGCCGTGACGTGTCGCCGTCGCCGCCCTGGAACAGCGCCAGGTAGCGCTGGCCGACGAGGTTGCGGAAGCGCAGCTGGGCGATCGTGTCCTTCGTCAGCGGCGTGGTCGAGCGCACCGAGAAGGTCACGATGGCCTCGTCGGTGTCGTGGATCTTCACCGACTTGATCGAACCGACCGAGACGCCCGCGATGCGCACGTCGTCGCCCTTCGCGACGCCGGTGACGTCGGAGAAGACGGCCTTGTACTCGTTGCTGGCACCGAGGCTGCCGTTGCTCAGCGTGAGCATGAGCATGGCGGTGGCGGTGCCGGTGACGACGAAGAACACCGCGAGCTTGACGATCGCGCTGATCGACTCCTTGTCGAGCATCCTGCTCATCGGCTCACCTCCTCGGCGCGGACGGTCTGACGGCGGTTCACGGCGCCTTCACCTCCGTGCCTCGCAGGATGGGGCTGAGCAGCAGCGAGGCGGCGTCGGGGACCTGGTCCTCGTCGACGCCGGCCATCGCGGCGGCGAGGCTGCGCACCTCGGCCCGCTGCTGGGGCGTGTCGGTGTCGGCGAGGCTGGGGTTGAAGAAGCCTGCCGCGTCCAGGCTCGACACGGCGGCACGCTGGTAGTCGGCATCGGTGCCGAACTTGCCGTTGTGGCTGTTCCGCACGCCGATCAGCTTGAACACCTCCGGGGAGACCTCGAACGGGTCGGACTTGCTGTAGGGCCACTTCGACGGGTCGTCGGCGTTCTGCTTGAAGATCTTGAGGTCCTCGCAGACGGCGCCGATCGTGTTGGGCAGCTTGCCGCGCTTCTTGTCGGGCGCGTCGATGTACTCGACCTTGCTCGGGTCGGCCTGCGGGGCCTGCTCGATCTGCCGGTTGCTGGGGATGCGGGCGTTCTCGTCGAAGCCGAAGTACGTCGGCTGCTGCGGCAGCGTCTCGAGGTCGATGTGCACCGTGTTGTTGCGCAGCACGCTGTTCAGCTTCGGCAGCACGGTGGCCATGCCGCCGGTGAAGCACGGGAAGCTGCTCGCGTACTCGGCGGTGACGCCGAGGATGACGCGGTTCTGCTTGGCCAGGACCTCGAGGTTGTCGCCGTTGGCCTTCGTGAAGTCGGTCAGGGTGTTCGCCAGGCGCGTGCCCTCGTTGTAGAACGCCGCGAGCTGGGTGCGCTTGGCGACCACCGTGTTGCCGGTGACGACCGTGTTGCGCAGCAGCCGGCCGAGGGTCGGCATCTGCGCGGCGTAGCCGTCGGAGACCGTGCCGAGCTTGGTGAGGTCCGTGACGAGCGTCGGGACGTCGGGGTTGAGGGCGGTCAGGTACTCGTTGGCCTGGACCAGCGTCTGGCCGAGCTTCTCGCCGCGACCCTCGAGCGCCTGCGACACCGCGGTCAGCGTCGAGGACAGCTCGGCGGGCTCGACGGCCTGCAGCAGCGGGTAGAGGTCGTTGAGGAGCTGCTCGACCTCGATCGGCACCTCGGCCCGCGCGATCATGTCGCCGGCCTTCAGCTTCTCCGGCCCGGCGTCGTCGGCGGGGATGAGGGCGATGTACTTCTCACCGAACAGCGTCTTCGGGACGATCTCGGCCGTGACGTCGGCCGGCACCTCGTCGATGAGGTCGGGCTTCATGCCGAGCACGATGCGCACCCCGCCGTCGTGCGGCTCGACCTTGCGCACCTCGCCGACGATCATGCCGCGCAGCTTCACGTCGGCGTTCTCGGGCAGGTTGAGGCCGGCGGTGCCGGTGTCGACGGTGACGTCGTCGTAGGCCACGAAGGTCTTGGAGAAGAACGCGAACGTCAGCCAGATGAAGAACAGCATGATCGCGACCAGCGCGGCTCCGAGGAGCTTGAGGCTGGTGGGGCGCTCGGCGAGGGGTGTGGCAGCCATGTCAACCCGCCAATCTGACGGTGACGGTCGTGCCCCAGATCGCCATGGAGGCGAGCAGGTCGACGACGTTGACCGCGACGATCGAGGTTCGGACGGCGCGCCCCACGGCCACGCCGACGCCGGCGGGGCCGCCGGAGGCGTAGTAGCCGTAGTAGCAGTGGATGAGGATGACGACGACGGCGAAGATCAGCACCTTGCCGAAGGACCACAGCACGTCGCCCGGGGGCAGGAACGTCTGGAAGTAGTGGTCGTAGGTGCCGGTGCTCTGGCCCAGGAACTGGGTGATGGTCAGCCGGGTCGCGAAGTAGGAGGACAGCAGGCCGACCACGTACAGCGGGATGACGGCGATGAGGCCGGCGAGCACGCGGGTCGTGACGAGGAACTGCATCGACGGCACGGCCATGACCTCGAGCGCGTCGACCTCCTCGGAGATCCGCATGGCGCCCAGCTGGGCGGTGAAGCCGCAGCCGACGGTCGCGGCCAGGGCGATGCCGGCCACGATCGGCGCGATCTCGCGGGTGTTGAAGTAGGCCGAGACGAAGCCGGACAGGGCCGACGTGCCGAGCTGGTCGAGCGCGGCGAAGCCCTGGATGCCGACCTCGGTACCGGTGAAGAAGCACATGGCCACGATGACGCCGACGGTGCCGCCGATGACGGCGAGCGCGCCGGAGCCGAGCGTGACTTCGGCGAGCAGCCGCAGGATCTCGCGGCTGTAGTTCTTGATGGTGAACGGCACCGCGCGCAGGACGCGCAGGTAGAAGAGCAGCTGCGTGCCCATGCCCTCCAGGGCGGCTGCGGGGCGCTCGTAGAGCGCGCTGACCTTGGTCGCCATGCTCACATCCCCTTCGGCGGCACGAGCTGGATGTAGATGGCCGAGACGAAGAAGTTCACGATGAACAGCAGGAGGAACGTGATCACCACGGCCTCGTTCACCGCGTCGCCCACGCCCTTCGGCCCGCCCTTGGCGTTCATGCCCTTGTAGGAGGCCACGATCGCGGCGATGTAGCCGAAGATGACGGCCTTGACCATGCCTTGGTAGATGTCGGGCAGCTGCGCGAGTGCCGTGAACGACGCCAGGTACGCCCCTGGTGTGCCGTCCTGCAGGACGACGTTGAAGACGTAGCCGCCCGCCACGCCGACGATGGTCACCAACCCGTTCAGGAAGACGGCGATGAGCATGCAGGCGAGCACGCGCGGCACGACGAGGCGCTGGATCGGGTCGATGCCCAGCACCATCATCGCGTCGAGCTCCTCGCGGATCTTGCGCGAGCCGAAGTCGGCGGCGATGGCCGAGCCGGCGGCGCCCGCGATCAGCAGGGCCGTGGCGATCGGGCCGGCCTCGCGCACCACCGCGAGCACGGCCGCGGAGCCGGTGAACGACTGGGCGCCGAACTGCTTGATGAGGCCGCCGACCTGCAGCGCGATGACCGCGCCGAAGGGGATCGAGACGAGGGCGGTGGGCACGATCGTCACGGTGACGATGAACCACGCCTGCGTCAGGAACTCCTTGAGCTGGAACGGACGCCGGAACAGCGCGACGGTGACGTCGAGCATGAAGGCGAACAGCCCACCCGCGACGCGTGCGGGAGCCGTCAGCTTCGTTGCGCTCACGCCGTGGCACCCGGCGCGAGGCTCATGTTCTCCTCGAAGGAGCCGGGGGGCGGCGTGATCCCGTGCTCGCGGCACCAGGCGCCCGGCTCGCGCTGCCCGGCCCGCGGACGACCGTCGGAGGGCTCGAGCTGGCGCGGGATCGGCGGCAGGGGCGGCATGTCGAGCTCGGCCTCCGCGGCCAGCTCGGCGGCGTCCTTCTCCTCGGACATGCCGATCGGGCCGACGCGCTGGGCGTTGAGGAACTGCGCCACGACCGGCTCGGTCGAGGACAGGAGCATCTCGCGCGGGCCGAACATCGCCAGGTGCTTGTGGTAGAGCAGGCCGATGTTGTCCGGGACGGTGCGCGTGGAGTTGATGTCGTGCGTGACGATCAGGAACGTCGCGTCGATCTGCGCGTTCAGGTCGATGAAGAGCTGGTTGATGTAGGCGGTGCGCACCGGGTCGAGGCCGGAGTCGGGCTCGTCGATGAGCAGGATCTCCGGCTCCAGGACGAGGGCGCGCGCCAGGCCGGCGCGCTTGCGCATGCCGCCGGAGATCTCGCCGGGCAGCTTCATCTCCGCGCCGGCCAGACCCACGATGTCCATCTTGTCCATGACGATCTGTCGGATCTCGGACTCGGACTTGCGGGTGTGCTCGCGCAGCGGGAACGCGCAGTTGTCGAAGAGGTTCATCGAGCCGAACATGGCGCCGTCCTGGAACAGCACGCCGAACAGCTTGCGGATCTCGTAGAGGTCCTTCTCCTTGCACGTCGCGATGTCGACGCCCTCGATCCAGATGTGGCCCTCGTCGGGCTTCAGCAGACCGATCAGCGACTTCAGGAACACCGACTTGCCCGTACCCGACGGACCCAGCATCACCGAGATCTCACCCGCGGGCAGCGTCAACGAGACGTCTCCCCAGATCAGCTGCGACCCGAAGCTCTTCGTCAGGTTCTCGACCTTGACCTCGACGCCCACGGACCCCTCCTCCACTCCAGCGCGACCCGGACACTCACCACGGGGTCCGGGTCGATGTGACCCGGACCACCTATTGTAACGACACTGTGCGACGCCGGTTACGAGAACTCCCTCATGAGTTGACTCGTCAGTAACGTGTCGCAGGTCTCAGCGACCGTACCTCATGCAACTCGGGGTGACAAAGGTGGCATCCGTCACGTGGACGGCACCGTCATGACTCGTCGCCCGCGCCGTCACGGGGCTGCTACCCGGCCGTCGTCGAGGCCGGCGCAGGGACTTTCGACCCGTGACCGGTGGGTCCGCGGGGTGCGGTCGTCGGCGGTCCGCTCCCGCAGCGGTGTGGGTTCGTGTGGAGGTGGGAGCGAGCCGCGGTGCACGTGATCTCGGACCGGGGTCGCGTCGAGCACGAGGTTCCGCGTCCGTGCGCTGGGACCCCAGGGATGCTGCGTCCGCTGCGGTATCCCGGCGCGGACGCAGAGAGGTTCGCCCTGGTACGCACGAATGCAGGGTCGTGCGTCTGCGGTGCTGTGGATCTCGAGCAGCGTTCTGCGTCCGCGTGCCGACGACACAGGGACGCTCGGGACGAGCGGCTCTACCGGCAGGACGCGAAGGACCCCCGCCGCACCCGGTGTCCCGGGGCGACGGGGGTCCTCGTCGACGTCACTGCGGACGTCAGGCTGACAGCCTCAGATCACTTGAGCGTGACCGTGGCGCCGGCGGCCTCGAGGGCCTCCTTGGCCTTGTCGGCGGTCTCCTTGTTGACCTTCTCCAGGACGGGCTTCGGAGCGCCCTCGACGAGGTCCTTGGCCTCCTTCAGGCCGAGGCTCGTGAGACCGCGCACCTCCTTGATGACCTGGATCTTCTTGTCGCCGGCCGACTCGAGGACGACGTCGAACTCGTCCTGCTCCGCAGCCTCCTCGGCGGCGCCGCCGCCGGCCGCGGGGGCGCCCGCAGCAGCCACGGCCACGGGGGCAGCAGCGGTGACCTCGAAGGTCTCCTCGAAGGCCTTCACGAACTCGGAGAGCTCGATGAGGGTCAGTTCCTTGAATGCGTCGAGCAGCTCGTCGGTGCTGAGCTTCGCCATGATTGGCGTCCTTTCGTTGGTGAGACCCCGAGGGGGTCCCGATGTGAATCGGGCGTTCAGCCCTCGGAGTCGGTCTCGGCGGAAGCCTCGACCTCGGGCGCCGTCTCGGCCGCGGGGGCCTCGTCGGCAGTGTCGGCGGCAGGCGCCTCCTCGGCCTTCTTCGCCTCGAGGGCCGCCACGAGGCGGGCCGTCTGGGCGAGGGGGGCGTTGAAGAGCGACACGGCGTTCTGAAGGCTGCCCTTCATCGCGCCCGCGAGCTTGGCGAGGAGGACCTCGCGCGACTCGAGGTCCGCCAGCTTCTTGACCTCGTCGGCGTCGAGAGCCTTCCCGTCGAGGAAGCCTCCCTTGATGACGAGGGTGGTGTTGGCCTTCGCGAAGTCACGCAGACCCTTCGCCGCCTCGACGACATCGCCCTTGATGAAGGCGATGGCGGTCGGACCCGTCAGCAGGTCCTCGGACAGCTCGACCCCGGCCTCGCGGGCCGCGATCTTGGTCAGCGTGTTCTTGGCGACGGCATAGCTCGCACCCTCACCGAGCGAGCGCCGCAGTTCCTGCAGCTGCTTCACGGTGAGACCGCGGTACTCGGTGAGGACGATGCCGTCCGACTCGCGCAGGCTCTGCGCGAGCTCGGCGACGGCGGCGACCTTCTCCGCGTTTGCCATGGGTCTCCTTCAGGTGGTCGTTGCCTACGACCGACGCCATGCAGGGATGCGCACGTCGGGAGGCTCTGGGAACCCACCACCATGAGGACACCTGCGCGGGCCGCCTCGTTCGAGGCACTTCACGGGACCCAGGTGGGACCCGACCAGCGGTCTTCGGCTGCACCAGTCTACGCACGAGCCCCCGCAGCACCAAATCCGGTGCGACGGGGGCTCGGCGAGGGCGTGCAGGGACCTACAGGGAGCCTGCGCCCATCTGGCCGAGGTCGACGTCGGAGATCTGGTCCTGGGCGGGCGCCTCGATGGAGACGTCCTCGCCCCACTTGCTGTAGTCCATCGTCATCGCCGTGCCCGCGAGGTCCAGCGTGATGCGACGCGGGAGGTTGTCGGGGCCGATCCACATCGTGTAGACGATCTCCTTCGGCAGCTGCGACGACGCGCCCGCGCCGGCCGCGCCCAGCTGGGAGACGATCTTCTGGGAGTCGACGCCGACGACGTACGGCTTGGCCTCGACGCCGTCGATCTGCTTGGCCGCGCCCTTCTGCTCGAAGCTCGTGATCGAGCCCTGCAGCTGCTCGATCTGCTTGGAGGGGTCGACGCTGTCCAGCAGGCCGCTGAACTGCTTGCCGATCGGGTTGCTCGTGTCGTTGAGGTCGATCTTCGCGAACTTGTTCTGCGTCATCGGGCCCATGTTCATGTAGAACACGCCGTCGACGAGACGCATCTCGATGTCGCCCTGCGCGCCGGCGGACATCTTCATCGCCATCTTCGTGTCGGCGACGTCCTTCGCGACCGCGACGTCGCCGCTGGCCTTGATCTCCTGGCCGCTGACGCCGAAGTCCATCTCGACGTGGCTGGTCTTGGCGTCCTGCTGGGCCTGGGAGACCTCGGTGAAGAAGTTGTCCTTCGTGAGCGTGGTCGACGCCTTCTCGCCGACGGAGGACGAGTCGCCCTTCGCCTGGGAGGAGTCGTCACCGCCGCACGCGGCGAGGGTGGTGCCGGCGGCCAGCACGAGGGCCAGCGCCGCGGTGGTCTTCTTGAGGCGAAGGTTCATGTTTGGAGCGTACCTGCCGCTCGAAGGGGTACGCGAGGTGACGGATGGTCTCCCGCGGGGGCATCCTGGCATGCTCGACGAGACCCCCGTCACACGCAGCGGCGTCGTGACGTACGGCGAGGAGGACACGTGATCGAGGTCGTCGGAGGCACCACCGACCAGCAGGAGCAGGAGCTCGCGCGCTACGCGGTGCTCACCGAGCCGGTCGGTCGCGACCTGCAGGCGCTCGTCGACCTCGCGGCGCAGGCCTGCGACGTGCCCAGCGCGGCCATCAACATCATCACGCGTGACCAGCAGCACCAGATCGTCGCCACGGCGGGGATCGCACCGTCGGTGTGCTCGCGGTCGGACTCGATGTGCGCGGCGGTGATGGCCGAGCGCGACGCCGTCGTGGTGCCGGACGCCACCGTGGACGAGCGCTTCCGGACCAACCCGTTCGTCACGGGCGTCATCGGAGCCGTTCGGTTCTACGCGTCGGCCCCGCTGGTGACGCCCGACGGCGTGCACCTCGGACGGCTGTGCCTGTTCGACGAGTCCGCGCGCGAGCTCACCCCGGAGCAGGAGACGTCGCTGCGCACCGTGGCCGAGCAGGTCATGGACGTGCTGGAGCTGAGGCTGCGCACCCGGGAGCTCGAGCGCGCCAACCACCACCTGGCGCTCTTCGCCGGGCAGGTGAGCCACGACCTGCGCAGCCCGCTCACCGCGATCCTCGCCAACGTGGAGCTTCTGGAGACCGAGCCGGTCGTCGCCACCCGCGGGGACCTCGGCACGGTCGTGCGGGCGGTCTCCGACGCCGGCCGTCGCATGAACCGGATGATCGAGGAGATGCTCGAGTTCGCCGTGCGCGGCGGACGCCTCTCCCTCGTCGACACCCCGCTGGAGCACGTCTTCACCCTCGCCCTGACCGACCTCGAGCCCGTGGTGCGCCAGGGTGGCGCGACGGTGACGGTCGGGATGCTGCCGACGGTCCGCGCCGACGCGGACATGCTGTACTCCGTCGTGCTGAACCTGCTCACGAACGCGCTGAAGTTCACGCGCCCCGGCGTCCCGGCACAGGTGAGCGTGACCGCGCACCGCCACGGCGACGCCTGGCGGGTGACGGTGGCCGACAACGGCCGGGGCATCGAGCCCGAGCGGCGACGGGAGGTCTTCGACCTGTACGACCGCGGCGACGACCCCGACAGCCACGGCATCGGCCTGGCGACGACGCGTCGGCTCGTGCAGGCCCACGGCGGCCGGGTCGGGGCGGAGGACTCCCCGGCCGGTGGCGCGGCGGTGTGGTTCGAGCTTCCCGCGGGGTAGCCGCCGACCGGTTCCCAGACGTGGAGTGCGTGGGGATCTCGTGGGGGACTTCTGTGGATCTCGGCTCCGTAGCGTCGTCGACATCACCTCGACCACGCAGCACCGCACAGGAAGCCACACCATGAACACCAAGAAGGTCCTCCTCCCCCTCGCCACCCTGCTCGCCGCCGGCGCCGTCGCCATCGGCTCGGGCGCGACGTTCACCTCCAGCACGGCGAACACGATCAGCTCGGTGACGTCGGGCACCCTGACGCACACGAACTCCAAGAACAACGCGGCGGTCTTCTCGCTGTCGAACATCAAGCCCGGCGACGTCGTCAACGGCAGCCTCACCATCACGAACACCGGTTCGCTGCCGGCCTCGTTCAGCCTGACCGAGACGTCCTCGACGAACGGCTTCGCCGACAACGCGCTCTCGCTCACCATCACCAACACCACGACGGGCACGAAGGTCTACGACGGCAACTTCGGCGGCCTGACCGACGGCCAGAAGAACCCGCTCGGCACCGTCGACCCCGGCGTCGCCAGCTCCTACACCTTCTCGGTGCGCCTCGCCGACACGGCGGACAACACGCAGCAGGGCAAGACCGCCTCGGCCGCCTACAGCTGGGACTCCACGCAGCTCGCCGCCACCACCACCAACCAGTGAGACCAGCCCGGACGTGACGTGGAGGGAGGGTCACGTCCGGGTCGCCCGGCACGCGGGGAGGGCCGCAGCGCCGGGCCCGAGGGGGCGCGCTCGTCGCGCGCCTCCTCGAACCACCTCCACCGCCACCAGCCACCACGGCCCGTCCACCGCCAGCAGGGAGAGCACCATGAGCACCTCAGCGCAGCACCGCGTCGAGCGTCGCACCGCACGCCGCGTCACCTCCTCGGCGGTCAACGCGCTCCTGGTCGTGGCGACCCTCGCCGGTCTGGCCTACCTCGCGCCGAGCCTCCTGGGCTACCAGCGCTACGTGATCACCGGTGGCTCCATGACCGGGACCATCGACAAGGGCTCGATCGTCCTCGAGAAGGCCGTGCCGGTCGCGGACCTCGCCGTCGGCGACGTGATCACCTACCAGCCTCCCGCCGACAGCGGCGTCCCCAACCTCGTGACGCACCGCATCATCGAGATCGGCACCGCGGAGGGCGGTGGCCGCCTGCTCCGGACGCAGGGTGATGCGAACCCGCAGCCCGACCCCTGGCGGTTCTCGCTCACCGCGCCCACGCAGCCCGTCGTCCGGCACCACGTGCCCCACGTCGGCTGGGTGCTCGTCGCCCTCGCCGACCGCGACGTGCGCGTGCTCGTCCTCGGCGTGCCCGCCGGCCTCGTCGCGCTCGCCAGCGCCGTGGAGCTCCTCCGGGCCCTCCGCGAGGGTCGACGCGGCCGCGACCGTCGGGCGCGGGCCGAGCAGGTGCTGGCACCGTCGAGCGTCGCGCCCGCCACCCCCTGACCTGCTTCGTGGAGCGCGCGTGACCTGCGCGTGACCGTCCTGTGGAGCCCCTCTTCGTAGCGTGGGAGACATGCCGATGAACGCCCGCCACCTCGCTCCGGCGCCTGCCCGGCGCCGCCTGCCCCTGGTAGGTCTCGTGGCGGTCCTCGTCGCCGTCGCGGTCTCCGCGACCGGCTTCTCGTCGGCGACGTTCACGGCCCGCACGATGAACTCCGTTAGCACCGTGACCGCCGCGGCGGACTGGACGCCGCCCACCGTGGCCGTCACCCCGCCGACCGGCGGCAGCGTGAGCGGCACGGCGACGATCGCCGCGACCGCGAGCGACGCACAGTCCGGGGTCGCGCAGGTGGTCGTGCAGTACCAGGCCGCGGACGCCGCCACCTGGACGACGCTGTGCACCGACACGACGGCGCCGTACTCCTGCGCGTGGGACACCCGCACGGGCACCACCCCCGACGGTCCGTACGACCTGCGCGCGGTCGCCACCGACCGCGCCGGCTACAGCACGACCTCCGACGTCGTCCGCACCTACGTGGCCAACAGTTTCGCCATCGCGCTGTCGCCCGTCGCCGACGCCGTCAGCGGCACCGTCACGGCGACCATGACCGTCTACAACGCGGGCCTGCCGTTCGGCACACCGCGCCTGGAGTACGCACCGGCCGGCTCCGGCCGCTGGACGACGGCCTGCACCGGGGTCCTGCTGGTCTCGAACGTCGCGACCTGCCAGTGGAGCACCGCGAGCCTCGCCGACGGGTCCTACGACCTGCGCGCCGCGGTCGTGGCCGGCGTGACGACCTACACGTCCGTCGTGCAGACCGACGTGCTCGTCGACAACACCCGCCCCACGGTCACCATGGTCGACCCCGGCACGCCGCTCAGCGGTGTGCGCACGTTCGCGGCGACGGCGTCGGACGCCGGAGCGGGCGTCGACACGGTCGACCTGCAGTACGTGGCGGGGACCTCCGGCACCTGGCGCTCGCTGTGCACCGTCACGGCCGCTCCGTGGTCGTGCCGCTTCGACACCACCGCACTGCCCGACGGCACCTACTCCGTCCGCGCCGTCGCGACCGACGGCGTCGGCCTGCAGACCACCTCCGCGGTCGTGACCGGACGCGTCGTCGACAACACCGTCTCCTCGGTGTCGATGACCGACCCGGGCACGTACCTCACCGGGACCGTCACGCTCGCCGCGAGCGCCAACGCCCCCGCCGGCGCGACGTCGGTGCGGATCCAGCGCGCCGTCGCCGGCAGTGGAACCTGGACCGACGTGTGCACCGACACGACCGCGCCCTACAGCTGCGCCTTCGACACGAGGACGGTCGCCGACGGCAGCATCGACCTGCGCGCCGTGCTGCTGGACGCCCGCGGCACGACGACCGTCTCGAGCATCGTCGCGGGCCGGGTCGTCGACAACAGCCCGGTGCGCGCCCTCGACGTGCAGGCCGCCAACGGCGGCGGGACCGTGGGCCGGCTCGACAGCGGCGACACCGTCACGCTCACGTACAGCGAGAAGGTCTCCCCCGCGTCGCTCGTGGCCGGGTGGGACGGGACGGCGCGGGCCGTCACGGTGCGGCTTCGCGACGGGGCGGTCTCCTCCGTCGGCTTCGGCTCGAGGGACGACACGCTCGACGTGCCCGGCCTGAACCTCGGCAGCATCAACCTGCGGGCCGACTACCTGAAGAACGGCAAGACCCTGCAGTGGAACGGGACCGTCACGGCCAGCACCGTCACCGTGGGCACGGCGACGCGCACGGTGGTGACGATCCGGCTCGGTGCGGTGAGCTCGGGGACGGGCCTGCGCACCGTGACCACCGCGGCCACGATGGTCTGGAGCCCCTCGGCCAGCGCCACGGACCTGACCGGTCAGAAGTGCTCCACCGCGCCGGCCACCGAGACCGGCACCGCCGACCGAGACTTCTGAGGCGGACCGACCGTATGCTTCCTGAGATGTCGCCCACCCTGCTGGTCGTCGAGGACGACGACCAGATCGCCGCCCCGCTCGTGCGCACCCTGGAGCGCGAGGACTACGTCGTCGAGCGTGTCGCGACCGGCGGCGAGGCCCTCGAGCGGCTCGCCGCCGAGACCGTCGACCTCGTCCTGCTCGACCTCGGCCTGCCCGACGTCGACGGGCTCGAGGTCTGCCGGCGGGCCCGGGCGTCCGGCTACGACGGCGGCGTCATGATCCTGACCGCGCGTGGCGGCGAGCTCGACCGCGTCGTCGGCCTCGACGTCGGCGCCGACGACTACCTGCCGAAGCCGTTCGCCCTCGCCGAGCTGCTGGCCCGGGTGCGTGCCCTGTTGCGGCGCACGGCGCGGACCGCACCGGCCGTCCCCGACGACCCGGTCGCCGGCGGCGTCCGGGTCGACCGTGACACGCGCCGCGCCTGGGTCGACGGCACCGAGCTCGGGCTGACCGTCAAGGAGTTCGACGTGCTCGCCCTGGTCGAGTCCGCGGGCGGGAGCGTCGTCACGCGCGAGCGCGTGATGGACGAGGTGTGGGACGAGAACTGGTTCGGCTCCACGAAGACCCTCGACACGACGATCGGACGGCTGCGCCAGAAGCTCGAGGACGCCGACGCACCGGCGCGGCTCGTCACCGTGCGGGGCGTGGGCTTCCGCTGGGAGACCGGCGGCGCCGATGCGTGAGCGGCTGGTCGCAGCGTTCGTCGGCCTGGCCCTGCTCGTGCTGCTGCTGTCGACGACGTCCGACCTCGCCGACCACGGCGTGCTCGCGCACGTGGCCGCCGCGCTCGCAGCCGCCGTGCTCGCGGGAGTGGTCGGCCTCGTCGCCGCCCGGCACGTGACCCGACCGTTCGACGACCTCGGCCGCACCCTGCAGGAGACGACCGACCGGCTCGACGGCCAGGTCGACCGCGAGCGCGCGATCGCCGTGAGCGCCTCCCACGACCTGCGCACCCCGCTCACCGCCCTACGCCTCTCCCTGGAGGACCTGACCCGCTGGGAGCAGGTGCCGGCCGAGATCACGGTCGAGCTGGAGCGCGCCATCGGCGAGGTCGACCGGCTGGGCGCGGCGGTCGCCGACCTGCTTGAGGAGCGACGCGACGTCAGCACGGCCGAGGAGCTCGACGTCGACCTCGTCGCGCTGACCTCCACCGTCGTCGACCGGTGGCGCGAGCCGCTGTCGGACCAGGGCCGCGGGCTGGTGCTGGGCGCGGCGGCGCCCGTGCGGGCGCGCGTGGCCTCCGAGCCGGTGCGCCAGGTCGTCGACGCCCTGGTGGCGCACGCCGCCACCCGGGGCAGCGGCACGGTGACCGTCGACGTGGCGCAGCTGCGCGACGTCGTGCACGTGCGCGTCGGCGACCTCGGCGGACGACGGGTGCCCGTGGGCATCCTGCACGGCGACGACGCGGCCGCCGAGGACGCGGGCCTGACCGCCGCGGCCACCACCGCCGAGGCCGTCGGCGGCTACCTGACCGTCCCGGACGCCCCCGGGTCGCAGCTGCAGCTGATCCTCCCCCGGCGCTGCCCGTCAGCCTGACCAGGGACGGCAGCCACAAGGGGGCCGCCCTCACGCACAGGACCCCCTCCGCCGATGGCGGAGGGGGTCCTGGTGGGACGACGCAGGCTCAGGCCTCGTCGGCCGCCGCGAAGTTGCGCAGGTGCGACGGGTCGACCGGAACGCCCGGACCCTGGGTCGTGGAGACCGTGATCTTCTTCAGGTAGCGGCCCTTGGAGCTGGCCGGCTTGAGACGCAGGATCTCCTCGATGGCGGCGCCGTAGTTCTCGGCGAGCTGCTCGGCGGAGAACGAGGCCTTGCCGATGACGAAGTGCAGGTTCGCGTGACGGTCGACGCGGAACTGCACCTTGCCGCCCTTGATGTCGCTGACGGCCTTGGCGACGTCGACGGTCACCGTGCCGGTCTTGGGGTTCGGCATCAGGTTGCGCGGGCCGAGGACGCGGCCGAGGCGACCGACCTTGCCCATCATGTCGGGCGTGGCGACGACGGCGTCGAAGTCGAGCCAGCCGCCGTTCACCTGCTCCACGAGCTCGTCGGCACCCACGTGGTCGGCGCCGGCCTCACGGGCGGCGTCGGCGTTGGCGCCGGTGGCGAAGACCAGGACCCGGGCGGTCTTGCCGGTGCCGTGGGGCAGGTTGACGGTGCCGCGCACCATCTGGTCGGCCTTGCGAGGGTCGACCCCGAGACGCACGGAGACGTCGACGGTGGAGTCGTAGTTCTTGCTGCCCGACTCCTTGGCCAGCGTGGTGGCCTGGAGCGGGGTGTAGAGGGCGTCGCGGTCGATCTTCTCGGCGACGGCGCGGTACGCCTTGCTGCGCTGTGTCATGTCTGGCTTCCTTCGGTTGTGCACCAGGTGTGGTCTCGCGGGCCCAGCCGGCCCTGCCACGTACTGCTCGGTGGGGGTTGGTCAGTCGGTGGTGACGCCCATGGAGCGGGCGGTTCCCTCGACGATCTTCATGGCCTGGTCGATGTCGTTCGCGTTCAGGTCCGGGAGCTTCGTCGTGGCGATCTCGCGGATCTGGTCCTTGCTGAGCTTGCCGACCTTGTCCTTGTGCGGGACGGGCGAGCCCTTCGCGAGGCCGGCGGCCTTCTTGATCAGCTCGGCCGCGGGCGGCGTCTTCGTGACGAACGTGAACGAACGGTCCTCGTAGATCGTGATCTCGACGGGGACGACGTTGCCGCGCATGGACTCCGTGGCGGCGTTGTACGCCTTGCAGAACTCCATGATGTTGACGCCGTGCGGGCCGAGCGCCGTGCCGACGGGCGGCGCGGGGTTGGCCTGGCCGGCCTGCAGCTGCACCTTGACGAGCGCTGCGACCTTCTTCTTGGGAGGCATTCTTCTTCGGGTCCTTCTGGTGGATGGGTGGTGCGGGTCGAGGTGGCGGACGTCGGCCGGGCCGACGTCGGGGTCACACCTTCTGGATCTGGGTGAAGCTCAGCTCGACCGGGGTCTCGCGACCGAAGATCTCGACCAGGGCCTTGACCCGCTGAGCGTCGAGGTTGATCTCCGTGATGGTCGCGTGCAGCGTGGCGAACGGACCGTCGACGACCATGACGGAGTCGCCCGTCGCGAAGTCGGCGAACTCGACCTTGGGGGACGAGGCCGTCTGCTGCTGCTCGGGGGCGTCGGCCGCCTGCTGGGCGACCTCGGCCTCCACCGCCGGGGCGAGCATCTGCTCCACCTCGGCGAGGCTGAGGGGCACGGGCTGGTGGGAGTTGCCCACGAAGCCGGTGACCGACGGCGTGTGGCGCACGACGCCCCACGACTCGTCGGTGAGGTCCATGCGGACCAGGACGTAGCCGGGCAGGACGGTGCGCTTGACGAGCTTGCGCTGGCCGTTCTTGATCTCGGCGACCTCCTCGGTCGGGACCACGATCTCGAAGATGTAGTCCTCGGCGTTGAGGGAGGTGATGCGGTTCTCGAGGTTCGCCTTGACCCGCTTCTCCATGCCGGAGTACGTGTGCACGACGTACCAGTCGCCGATCTGGCTGTGCAGGCGCTCGCGGAACTCCGCCAGGGCGTCGACCGGGGCGGCGTCGACGGGGGCGTCGGCCTCGAGGTCGGCGTCGACCTCGGCCTCGTCGGCCTGGTCGGTGTCGACCGTCTCGTCGGGTGCGTCGAGCGTGTCGAGGTCGTCGGTGGTCTCCTCGACCTCGGGCGCCTCGTCGGCGGCCTCGACGTCGGAGAGCTCCTCGACCTCGACGGGGCTCGTCTCGGGGGACTGTTCAGTCACAAGGTTCCTCTGCGGGTGTGCGTCTGGGGTTCACGCGAAGACGGCGAACATCGCCTTGCCGAACCCGTAGTCCAGGCCGGCGACGAACGCCATCATGATCAGGACGAAGACGAGCACGACGAAGAAGTAGTTGACGACCTGCGGTCGCGTGGGCCACACGACCTTGCGCAGCTCCGCGACGACCTGGCGGTAGAAGGTCAGCGGGGAGGTGCGCCGCTCCTTCGTGGCCGACGTCTCGTGGCTCTCGCTCACGGTGTTCCCTTCGTTGGATCGTGCTGGTCTGGTGGTGCGTCGTGCTGGCACGGCACGAGGGACTTGAACCCCCAACCTTCGGTTTTGGAGACCGATGCTCTGCCAGTTGAGCTAGTGCCGTCTGCCGGTGACCCTGGTCGACCACGCCCGTCCTGCAGGCAGGGACGAGGGCATGACGAGACAGCGTGACTTTCTCACCGGTCAGACCAGTGTACGGGGTGGGAGGCGGCGGAGTCGAACCGCCTCGGGACGGACGGGCCGGTGCGCTGCGCGCGGGTTCGTCGACGTCGCCGGTGCGCCGGGTGCGGTGGGCCTCGTCCCGCTGCTGCGCTGCCTGCCTTCGTCGTGACCTTGGTGGGGGCCGGCCTCGGGTCTCGGGCTGTGGCCCGCGTGGACGCAAGAATCTGCGTTCGCGTGCGGAAGATCGAAGGCTTCTGCGTTGACTACGGGATCCCGTCGTGAACGCAGAAGCGTTCGACCGGCCGGCCCCCTCGTCAGTGGATTGCACCCGGCCACCCGGTCGAGGCACTTTCGGAAGCCACCCCCAGCGCGAGCCGAGCAGCGCAGCAGCAAGGTCACCCGGCGTGAACACAATGTGCGCGACTGGCCGGTAACCGGCGGGCGGGCGTATGACTGGGGATCGTGACTCACTCGACGACCGAGAGCGCGGTCGGGGCCTCCCCCGCGCCGAACGTGTCCCACTCCATCACCGTCCGCCTGGAGGTGCCCGCCGGCGGCACCGCCGTCGGCCACCTCACGACCACGGTCGAGCAGAGCGGCGGCGTCGTGACCGCGCTCGACGTGGCCGCGTCGCGCGGCGACGCGCTGCGCATCGACCTGACGATCGCCGCCGGCGACACGCACCACGCCGACCGCATCACCGACGCGCTGCGCGCGATCCCCGACGTCGAGGTCAAGAAGGTCTCCGACCGCACGTTCCTCATGCACCTCGGCGGCGTCATCGAGACCGCGTCGAAGCACGCCCTGCGCAACCGCGACGACCTGTCGATGGTCTACACGCCCGGCGTCGCGCGCATCTGCCAGGCGATCGCCGCCGACCGCGAGGACGCGCGCCGACTCACCATCAAGCGCAACAGCGTCGCCGTCGTCACCGACGGGTCGGCCGTGCTCGGCCTCGGCAACATCGGCCCGCACGCCGCCCTGCCGGTGATGGAGGGCAAGGCCGCCCTGTTCAAGACCTTCGGCGGCATCGACGCCTGGCCGCTGTGCCTCGACACGCAGGACGTCGACCAGATCGTCGAGATCGTCGCCGCCGTCGCCCCCGGCTTCGCCGGCGTGAACCTCGAGGACATCTCGGCGCCCCGCTGCTTCGAGATCGAGGCACGGCTGCGCGAGCGCCTGGACATCCCCGTCTTCCACGACGACCAGCACGGCACCGCCATCGTCGTGCTCGCGGCCCTGCGCAACGCGCTGCGCGTGGTCGAGAAGTCGCTCGAGGACGTGCGCGTGGTCCTCGTCGGCGCAGGCGCCGCCGGCACCGCCATCCTGCGGCTGCTGCTCGGTGCCGGCCTGAGCGACGTCGTCGTGTGCGACGTCGACGGCATCGTCTCGACCGAGCGCGGCGACACCGACCCGACCCTCTGCTGGATCGGCGAGAACACGAACCCGCGCGGGGTCACGGGGACCCTCAAGGACGCCCTGCGCGACGCCGACGTCTTCATCGGCGTCAGCGCGCCGCGCCTCATCGACGCCGCCGACGTCGAGACCATGGCCGACGACGCCGTCGTGTTCGCCCTGGCCAACCCCGACCCGGAGATCGACCCGTCGCTGGCCCGCCAGCACGCGCGGGTCGTCGCCACCGGACGCTCGGACTACCCCAACCAGATCAACAACGTGCTCGCGTTCCCGGGCATCTTCCGCGGTCTGCTCGACGCGCACAGCCACGGCATCGAGGTGCCGGTGCTGCTCGCGGCGTCGGAGGCCATCGCCGCGTGCGTCGAGGACGACGAGCTGAACGCCGACTACATCGTCCCGAGCGTGTTCCACCCGGAGGTCCACCACCGGGTCGCCGACGCCGTGGAGAAGGCCGCCCGCGCGGTGGAGAAGGCACACGAGGCCTGAGCGGCGCGGGACGGCTACCGTGGCTCCATGAGTGCCGCGAACGCCGTCCCGTCGCCCGGCCGGACGTTGCGCGTACTCGCGCTGGCGCTCTGCTCGTCGCCCCTGTTCGTGCTCGTCGCCGTGCTCGTGGTGCTGCCACCGTCCGAGGGTCGGCTCACCCTCCCGGTCGCCCTGGGCGTGCTGGCGCTCGTCGCCGCGGCGTTCGCGTTGGCGCAGGCCGTCGGCTACCGCGCCGCCCCGCTGCCGCCCGGGCTCGGCGAGGCGGAGGCACGCCGACGCTCCGTCGCCACCTACCAGACGCTGATGATCCTGCGCTTCGTCGTCACCGAGGTGCCGGTGATCCTCGGTATCGCGCTCGCGTTCACGCTCGACGAGGGGCCCTGGCCGTTCGTGCTCGCCGTCGTGGCCGGGGTGCCCTCGATGCTGTTCCACGTGCTCGTGCTCCGCTCCACCGTCGACCGGGTGCGCGCCGGGCTCGAGTCCGGCGGAGCCCGTTCGTACCTCGACGAGGCGCTTGCCGCGTGAGGCCGGTCGCCACGCTGCCGAAGGCGCACCTGCACCTGCACTTCACCGGGTCGATGCGGCACGCCACGCTGGTCGAGCTCGCCGACCGCGACGGCATCCGCCTCCCGCCGGCGCTCGTCGAGGAGTGGCCCCCGCAGCTCGTCGCCACCGACGAGAAGGGCTGGTTCCGCTTCCAGCGGCTCTACGACGTGGCCCGGTCGGTCCTGCGCACCGAGGCCGACGTCCGCCGGCTCGTGCTCGAGGCCGCCGAGGACGACGCGCGCGACGGCTCGGTGTGGACCGAGATCCAGGTCGACCCGTCGGGGTACGGGGCCCGGTTCGGGGGGATCACCGCGTTCACCGACCTCGTCATCGACGCAGCCCGCGACGCGACCGAGCGGACCGGCACGCACGTGGCCGTGGTCGTCGCGGCCAACCGCACGCGCCACCCGCTCGACGCGCGGACGCTGGCCCGCCTGGCCGCCCAGTACGCGGGCCGCGGCGTCGTGGGCTTCGGTCTCTCCAACGACGAGCGACGCGGCGACACGGCCGCCTTCGCGCCCGCCTTCTCCATCGCGGAGCGGGCAGGCCTGTCGCTCGTGCCGCACGGCGGCGAGCTGCTCGGCCCCGCGCACGTGACCCAGTGCCTCGACCACCTGCATCCCACGCGCATCGGGCACGGGGTCCGCTCCAGCGAGGATCCTGCGGTGCTGTCGCGCGTCGCCGACGCCGGGGTCGCGCTCGAGGTGTGCCCGACGTCGAACGTCTCGCTGGGCGTCTACGCCACGCTCGAGGAGGTGCCGGTGCGCACGCTCGTCGAGGCCGGCGTCGACGTCGCGCTGGGCGCCGACGACCCGCTGCTGTTCGGCTCGCGCCTGGCGGGCCAGTACAGCGTGCTGCGCGCCGCCCAGGACTTCAGCGACGACGAGCTAGCGACCCTCGCGGCGATGTCGGTCCGTCGCTCCCACGCCCCCGACGACCTCAAGGCCGAGGCACTCACCGGCATCGAGCGCTGGCGGACCTCGTGAGCCCGTTGGGGCCTGGCGCGGCCGAACGGCACCCCGCCGCCGAGCGCGCCTACGCGACGGGGCTCGCGTCGGTCGTCGGCGGACTGCTCGTGGTGCCGCTGCTGCTCGGCCCTTGGGCCTGGTACCTGGGCGCCGGCGTGCTGCGCGACGTCGAGCGCGAGCCGGGACGTTGGACGGGAGCGAGCCGCGCCCGCGCCGGCGTCGTCCTGGGCGCGGTGGCGACCACGGCGCTCGGCCTCGCCGTGCTCGCCCTGGTCGGCTGGGCCGTCGTCGAGCTGGTGGCGCTGCGCCGCGACACCGGCTACTGAGAGGCCGTCCGCCCGCTGGTGCGCGACGCGGCGCAGGGACGTCTCAGAGCGCGCAGCCGACGAGCACCGGCTCGGGCACCAGGGTGACGCCGAACGCGTCGCGCACGCCGTCGCGGACCTCGCGGGCGAGCGCGAGGACGTCGGCGCTCGAGGCGTCGCCGCGGTTGGTGAGGGCCAGCGTGTGCTTCGTGGAGAGGCTGGCTCGGCCGTCCGCCGTGGCGTGGCCGCGCTCGAACCCCGCCGCCTGGATCAGCCATGCCGCGCTCGTCTTGACGCTGCCGTCGGGCTGCGGGAACCGGGGGGCGGCCTCGGGCAGCCGCTGGGCCGCCTCGGCGTCGAGCACGGGGTTGGTGAAGAACGAGCCCGCGCTCCAGGTGTCGGGGTCGTCGGCGTCGAGCACCATGCCCTTGGAGCCGCGCAGGGCGAGCACCGTGCGTCGCACGTCGGCGAGCGGGGCGCGGTCGCCGACGTCGACACCGAGCCGCGTCGCGAGCTCGGCGTAGGCGATCGGGGCCGACAGGTCGCCGAGGCGCAGCTGGAAGGCGACGGCCAGGACGACGTAGCGTCCCGGCTCGGCCTTGAACCGGCTGTGCCGGTAGCCGAAGCCGCAGTCGACGGCGAAGATCGTGCGCACCTTCTGCTGGGTGCGGTCGTACACCCGCACCCAGGCGATCGTCTGCGCGACCTCCTGTCCGTAGGCACCGACGTTCTGCACCGGGGTCGCGCCCGTGGATCCGGGGATGCCCGACAGCGCCTCCATGCCGACCCAGCCCGACTCCACCGCGAGGGCGACGAGGTCGTCCCACGGCTCCCCCGCCTGCACGACGACCTGCGCACCGCTGCACGCGTCCGCCTCGACCTGGACACCGCGGGTGCGGACCAGCACGACCGTGCCGTCGAACCCGGCGTCGTCGACGACCAGGTTGCTGCCGCCCGCCACGAGCAGCAACGGCGTCGCGGCGGCGTCGGCGGTGCGGACGGCGTCGACCAGCTCGGCCTCCGTCGTCACCTCCACGACGTCGCGGGCGGGACCACCCAGGCGCAGCGTGGTGACGTCGGCGAGCTCCATGCGTCGAGCCTAGGACCTCACCGCCAGCACGCCTCCCCGCGGTCCACCCCCTCCCGTGCGGGACGCGTCGCGGGAGGGCGTCAACGCACGAGACCCCCGACCATGCGGTCGGGGGTCTCGGGAGGAACGAGGTTCAGCGGGTCTCGCGGTGGACCTGGTGGGTCTTGCAGCGCGGGCAGAACTTCTTGAGGTCGAGACGATCGGGATCGTTGCGACGGTTCTTCTTGGTGATGTAGTTGCGCTCCTTGCACTCGGTGCAAGCCAAGGTGATCTTGGGTCGAACGTCGGAGCTCTTGCTCGCCACGGGTCTGCCTCTTCTGGTCTGGGGGTGGTGCTGCCGGGATGCGGTAGCTGGGGCGGGACTCGAACCCGCGACACCACGATTATGAGTCGTGTGCTCTAACCACCTGAGCTACCCAGCCACGGAGGGACGAGTTCTCGTCTCTCAGAGCCCCTTTACGGAATCGAACCGTAGACCTTTTCCTTACCATGGAAACGCTCTGCCGACTGAGCTAAAGGGGCAAGCCGAGAAGCAACACTACAGGTAGTCCCGTGCAGGACGAAATCGGGGGTACCCCCCTCGACCGTGACGCCCTCAGGGCCTGCAAGCGCGCGCGAGACGCGCCGGCCACAGCGGTCCGCCGTAGATGAAGCCGGTGTAGGCCTGCACGAGGTCGGCACCCGCGGCGAGCCGGTCGCGGACGTCGTCGGGCGTGGTCACCCCCCCCACCCCGACGAGCGCCACCTGCTCCCCCACGCGGTCGCGCAGACGGGTCAGCACCTCGGTGGCCCGGTCGGCCAGCACGGGGCCGGACAGGCCGCCCGCGCCCGCCGCGTCGATCGTCGCGCGGTCGGCCAGCAGCGAGGCGGGACGCTCGATGGTCGTGTTCGTGGCACTGATGCCGTCGAGCCCCAGCTCGAGCGCGAGGTCGGCCACCGCGTCGACGTCGGCGTCGGCGAGGTCGGGGGCGATCTTGACGACCAGCGGCACCCGCCGACCCTGCGGGAGACGCTCGGTGACGTCGCGCACGGCGGCCAGGATGGGGCGCAGCGCGTCGACCGACTGCAGGTCGCGCAGACCCGGTGTGTTGGGGCTGGAGACGTTGACGACCAGGTAGCTCGCGTAGGGCGCGAGCAGCCGGGCGCTCTCGACGTAGTCGGCGACGGCCTCCTCGGCCGGCACGACCTTCGTCTTGCCGATGTTGACGCCGACCACGGCGTCTGCCCCGACCGCGGTGCGCCGCAGACGGTGCAGCCGGGCCGCGACGACGGCGGCGCCGTCGTTGTTGAAGCCCATCCGGTTGATGACGGCGCGGTCGTCGACGAGCCGGAAGAGCCGGGGGCGTGGGTTGCCGGGCTGGGGGCGGGCGGTCACGGTGCCGACCTCGACGTGGCCGAACCCGAGGCCCAGCAGCCCGGGCACCGCGCGGGCGTTCTTGTCGAAGCCGGCGGCCAGGCCGAAGGCGTGCGGGAACGTCAGCCCCATCACCGTGCGCGGCGCGGGCGGGACCGCCGTGAGCGGTCGCGCGAGCCGACCTCCGAGGCGGATGGCCCGGAAGGCCTGCTCGTGCGCGACCTCCGGGTCCATGCGGGCGAAGACCGTCGAGAACAGCGCGTCGTAGACCACGACCGCCAGCCTAGTGCCGGCGCCGGACCGACCCCGACGACGACGTCGGTCCCGCCCTCCCTGTTGAGGAGCGGGACCGACGCACCCAGGAGACGCCGCCCGCGGCGTCCCATGACGCGCGACGACGCTGGTGTCTCGCAGGGCGAGATCAGGCGATGGTGCGGATCATCTTCTTGTTGACGAACTCGTCGATGCCGAAGCGTCCGAGCTCGCGACCGAACCCGGACCGCTTGACGCCGCCGAACGGCAGCTCGGCACCCTCGGCTCCGACGCCGTTGACGAACACCATGCCCGCCTCGATGCGGTCGGCGACGCGCTGCGCCTGGTCGGGGTCGTCGGTGAAGACGTAGGAGCCCAGGCCGAAGGGCGTGTCGTTGGCGAGCTCGACCGCCTCGTCCTCCGAGCTGACCTTGAACACGATGCCGACCGGTCCGAACAGCTCCTCGTGGAAGGCGTCGTCACCGGGCTTCACGCCCGTGAGCACGCCGGGCGGGAAGAACGCACCGTCGCGCTCGCCGCGGCTCTCCAGGTGGGCGCCCTGCTCGACGGCGCGGTCGACCTGGTCGGCGAGCCGCTCGGCGGCCTCCTTCGACGAGAGCGGTGCGATGCCGTCGGCCGCCTCGAGGATCTTGGCGGTGAACTTCTCCAGGAAGGAGTCGTAGAGGTCCTCGACGACGATGAAGCGCTTGCCCGCGTTGCAGGCCTGGCCGGTGTTGTCGAGCCGCGCGTTGACGGCCTGCTCGACGGTGGCGTCGAGGTCGTCGGCGCCGAGCACGATGAACGGGTCGGACCCGCCGAGCTCGAGCACGACCTTCTTGAGGTGGCGTCCGGCGATCGCGGCGACGGCGGCGCCGGCCCGCTCGGAGCCGGTCAGGGACACGCCCTGGACGCGCTTGTCGCCGATGATCTCCTCGATCTGCTCGTTGGTCGCGTAGATGTTGACGTACGCGCCCTCGGGGAAGCCGGCGTCGAGGAAGATCTTCTGCAGCGCCTCGGCCGACTCCGGGCACTGCGGGGCGTGCTTGAGCACGATCGTGTTGCCGAGCGCCAGGTTCGGGCCGGCGAAGCGGGCGATCTGGTACGACGGGAAGTTCCAGGGCATGATGCCGAGCAGCACGCCGACGGCGCTGCGCTTGACGACGGCCGAGCCCTCGCCCTCGAGCAGCTCGAGCGGCTCGTCGGCCAGGAAGCGCTCGGCGTTGTCGGCGTAGAACTCGTAGATGGCCGTGCAGAAGTCGACCTCGCCCAGGCACTCCTCGAGCGGCTTGCCCATCTCGCGCTGGGCGATCTCGGCGAGCTCCTGGCGGCGCTCGGCGTGCAGCTCGCCGACGCGGCGCACGAGCGCGGCGCGCTCGGCCACCGTCGAGCTCTTCGACCAGCCGCGGTAGGCCTCGTGGGCCGACGCGAGCGCGGCCTCGATGTCGGCGTCGGTGGCGGTGGGGTACTCCTTGACGACCTCGCCGGTGGCGGGGTTCGTGACGGCGTACAGGCTCATCGGTGCTCCTTCGAGGGGGTGGCGGTGTCGGCACGGCCGACGTTACGGGAGGGCGCGGAGGTCGGCCCGGTGACGAGGCGTGCGCTCATCGGACGGTCTCGGCCTCGCCGGCGATGCGCTGGGCGATCCAGATCGGCACGACGGACACAACGATGAGCACGACCGCGACGACGGCCACGACCGGCGCCTGGTTGGGCCGGAACAGGTTGTTGAGGATCCAGATCGGCAGCGTCGTGGTGCCGGGGCCCGCGGTGAACGTGGTCACGATGATCTCGTCGAAGCTGAGCGCGAACGCGAGCAGGCCGCCGGCGAGCAGCGCCGAGCGCAGCTGCGGGAACGTGACCAGCCGGAAGGTGGTCCAGAGCCCCGCGCCGAGGTCGGCCGAGGCCTCCTCGAGGTTGCCGCCCATCCGCCGCAGCCGGGCGACGACGTTGTTGAACACGGTGACGATGCAGAAGGTCGCGTGCGCGACCACCAGGGTCGCGACGCCGAGCTCGATGGCGAGGATGCCGCGGAACGCGTTGTTGAGCGCGACGCCCGTGACGATGCCGGGCAGCGCGATCGGCAGGATCACCAGCAGGTTCACGGTGTTGCGCCCGAAGAACCGGAAGCGCTGCAGCGCGAACGCCATGAGGGTGCCGAGCACCAGCGCGACCGCCGTCGACGCGAGCGCCACCTCGACGCTCGTCAGCACCGCGTCACGGGCGCCCGCGCTGTGGAACGCCCGGACCCACCACTCGGTGGTGAAGCCGTCGGGCGGCCACGTCATCGACGGGTCGGGGTTGAAGGAGTTCGCGACCACGACGAGCAGCGGCGCGTACATGAGCACGAGCACGAGGGCGGTGACGGCGAGCAGGGCTCGGCGCGAGGTCGGGCTGAGGGTCACGGCGCGCTCCTAGAGGTTGTCCAGGGCGCCCGTGCGACGGACCGCCGCGAGGTACCCGAGCATGATGACGATGGGCACGAGCGCGATGGCGGCGGCGAGCGGCAGGTTGTTGGCCGCGCCGACGTTCGTGTAGACGAGGTTGCCGAGCATCTGGTTCGCGCCGCCGACGATGTTGACGCTGATGTAGTCGCCCAGCGTGAGTGAGAAGCTGAAGATCGAGCCGGCGACGATCGCGGGCAGCAGCAGCGGCATGACGACCGTGCGGACCGTCGTGCCGGCCGAGGCGCCGAGGTCGCCCGCGGCCTCGAGCAGCGCGTCGGGGACGCGCTCCATGCCCGCGAAGATCGGCAGGATGACGTACGGCAGCCAGATGTAGGCCTGCGTCATGACGACGGCCGTGAGCCCGTAGCCGGGGCTGTGCGCGCCGAACGGGTCGAGCACCCAGTCGACGAGACCGCCCTCGCTGAGCAGCGAGCGCCACGCGAAAGCCTTGACGAGGTAGCTCGCCCACAGCGGGGTCAGGACCGCGACGACGAGCATCCGTCGAGCGCGCGGCGAGGCCACCTTGGCCATGGAGAAGGCGATGGGCAGCGCGATCGCGACGTCGATGACGGTCACGAGCGCCGCGACGCCGAGCGTGCGGAGCGTGACGGTGCGGTACAGCGACTCGGTGGCCACCTCGCGCAGGTTGTCGAGCGTGAGACCGCGGACGATCTCGCCGGTGAAGGCGTCGACCGACCAGAGCGCGGTGACGAGCAGGGCCGCGAGCGCGACGACGTACACCAGCACGAGCCAGGTGAGCGGTGCGGAGAGGAGGAGGCCGAGCCGCAGCCGTGGCCGGGTGGCGAGGAAGGAGGAGGCCCGGCGGGTGGCCGCCCCGGCCCCGGAGGGGGACGGAGCGGCCACCACGGGCGCGTTCGGCTGGGTCACGTCAGCCCTTGATCTCGGTCCAGGCCTTGGTCCAGTCCGAGTAGTCCGTGCACGTCACGTCGGTGCGACCGTCGAGGCACTGCTCGATGGGCGTGCGCCAGTACCAGATCTTGTCCGAGTAGGCCTTGTCGCCGGCGTGGTACGTCTCGCAGAAGCCCTCGCTGGCGAACTCGCACGCCTCCTCGGAGTTCGGCGACTCACCGAAGTACTCGGTGGCCTGGGCGTTCGTCTCCGGGTCCTCGATGTGGTTCAGCCAGGCGTAGGCACAGTTCGGGTGCTTCGCCTTGGCCGCGATCATCCAGGTGTCGTTCCAGCCGGTGACGCCCTCCTCGGGCACCGTCGTCTTGACGTTGTCCTGGTCGATCGTGTTCGCGATGACCTGCCACGTGGTGCCGACCACCGAGTCGCCGGTCTTGAACGCCGACGCCTCCTTCAGGTAGTCCGACCAGTACTCGCCGACGTTGGCGCGCTGCTCCTTGAGGAGGTCGACCGCCGCGGCGAGCTGCTTCTCGTCGAGCGCGTACGGGTTCTCGATCTTCAGCTCCGGCTGCTTGGCCATGAGGTACATGGCGGCGTCGGCGATGTAGATGGGCGAGTCGTAGGCGGTGACCTTGCCCTTGTACTGCGCACCCTTGTCGAACACGACGTCCCACGACGTCGGCTCGTCCTTCACGACGTCGCTGTTGTACATCAGCAGGTTGGCGCCGTAGCCGTGCGGCACGCCGTAGTTCTTGCCGTCCACGGTGTTCCACTCCTGGTCCTTCAGGAAGTCGAAGACCTTGGCGTAGTTGGGCACGAGGTCGGTATTGACCTCGGCCGCGGCCTTGGCGGCGACCATGCGCAGCGTGAGGTCGCCGGACGCGGCGACGACGTCGTAGTCGCCGGACTTGGCGAGGTTGAACGCCTCGTCGGACGTGCCGTAGACCTTGCTCGTGACCTTGCACCCCGTCTCCTTCTCGAAGTCGGTGACCCAGTCGGCGTCGGGGTCGTTGCTGCCGTCCTCGACGTAGCCGGGCCACGCGAGGATCGAGACCTGGCCCTCGTTCTTGCCGAGCTTGGTGGGTGCCTCGGTGGCGGCGTCGTCGCTGCCACCCCCGCCACAGGCGGCGAGGGCGAGGCTGCAGGTGACGGCGGCGGCGAGTGCGCCGACGCGTCCTCTCCTGGTCGTGGGGATCATCTCGGTTCCGTCCTCTTCGATGGGTGTGGGTGGGGGTCAGGCGAGCGTCACGAGGTCGGCGTGACGCCAGGAGGCGACGACCTGGTCGCCCCGCTCGACGGCGGCGGGCGCCGTCGACGGCTCGAGGACGACGAGGCGGGCCCCGTGCTCGGTGTCGACGACGACGCGGCGGCCGATGCCGAGGTAGATGGTCTCGGCGACGACGCCGCGGACGCGGTCGTGCTCCGGGGTCGCGGCACCGGCGTCGGGCTCGGCGGCGAGGTGGATCTTCTCCGGGCGCAGCGCGTAGCGACCGTCGCGGCCGAGGACGGCGCGCGCAGCCTCGGCGTCGAACAGGTTCGAGGTGCCGACGAACGAGGCGACGTACTCGTCGACGGGCCGCTCGTAGACCTCCTGGGGGCTGCCGAGCTGCACGATGCGGCCGTCGTTGAACACGGCGACCCGGTCGCTCAGCGTGAGCGCCTCCTCCTGGTCGTGCGTCACGAAGACGAAGGTGATGCCGAGCTCGCGCTGGAGCTGCTTCAGCTCGACCTGCATCTGCTCGCGGAGCTTGAGGTCGAGGGCGCCGAGGGGCTCGTCGAGCAGCAGGACCTTGGGACGGACGACCACCGCGCGGGCGAGGGCGACGCGCTGGCGCTGCCCGCCGGAGAGCTGGGTCGGTCGACGGTCGGCGACGTGGTCGAGGCGCACGGTCGCGAGGGCCTCGCGGGCGCGGCTGCGACGCTCGGCCTTGCCGACCCCGCGCACGCGCAGCCCGTACGCGACGTTCTCGAGCACGCTCATGTGCGGGAAGAGCGCGTAGTCCTGGAAGACGGTGTTGACGTCGCGCTCGAAGGGCGCCGTGCCGGTGACGTCGCGACCGGCGAGCTCCACCGTGCCGCCGGTCGGCTGCTCGAAGCCGGCCACGAGACGCAGCACCGTGGTCTTGCCCGACCCGGACGGTCCGAGCATCGAGAAGAACTCGCCGTCGGCGATCTCGAGGTCGACGCCATCGACGGCACGGACGTCGCCGAAGTGCTTCTGGAGCCCGGTCAGGCGGATCGCGGGGGTGGTGCCGGTGCTGCTCATCGGTCTCCTTCGGCGGGCGTCCCGACGCCGTGCGCGCCGGGGCGGGAGGGTTGGTGAGCCCTGTCCGCGTCGAGAAACCTATGGCTTCAGATGTTAAATGTAAACAGCTTTCTGTCACCATCCGGTAAACAGGTGCCACCGTCGTCCCGCACCGACCGAGCCTGGACGTCGACCCGAGGAGATGCATGGCCGCCGTCCGACGCCGCTCGACCCGAGCGCGCACGGCCGTGTTCGCGCCCATCGGCGACCTGGGGCGTGCCGTGCGCGTCGAGCAGCGGCTCGCGCAGGCCATCCGCTCGGGGATCCTGGAGGACGGCGAGCGGCTGCCGAGCGAGTCGGAGCTGGCGGCGATGCTCGGCGTCGCCACGGTCACCGCCCGCGAGGCGCTCGTGTCGCTGCGTGCGCAGGGACTCGTCACGACGACGCGGGGGCGCGGCGGCGGCTCCTTCGTCACCCGTCCGGTCGGCGCGGCCGACGAGATGCTGGAGCGGCGCGTCGCGGCGATGACCCGCGTCGACATCGCCGACCACGGCATCCACTACGCGACCGTCCTCAGCGGCTGCGCCGAGCTCGCCGCGGAGCGTGCGAACGTGGAGGAGGTCGAGGACCTCCGCGAGATCCTCCCCGACCCGGGCACGACCGACGCGACCACCCTCCGCGCCGCCGACACCGAGCTGCACCTCGCCGTCGCCGCGCTCTCGCACTCCGCGCACCTCGCCCGTGAGGTGATGCGTCTGGAGATGGAGCTCGGGGCCCTGCTGCGGCTCGGGCTGCGCGACCCCGACCGGCAGGCGGAGCTGCGCGAGCACCACGCGGCCCTGCTGGCCGCGATCGCCGCGCACGACGGGAACGAGGCACGCGCGCTCGTGCGCCGGCGCGTCCGACGACTCCTCGGCGAGCTCGCCGAGCTGCACGCGAGGATCAGGTGAGCCCATGACCGACCGCACCCCCGTCCCCACGCCCACCCCCACCCCTGTCGGCCTCGGCGCGTGCGTCGAGGCCGTCGAGGCGCTGTTCCACCCGCTGCTGCACAGCCTGCGCGAGAGCGGCGACGCGCTCGCGCCCCTGTTCGACGGCGACGTCTCCGCCGCGCGGGTCCTCGACGCCGTCCGTCCGCACGCGCTCGAGGTGCTCGCCGACGCGCACACCGTCGGCGCCGGGTTCGTCGTCTCCCCCGGCCTGCTGACCGACGAGGAGTACCTGCTGGCCTGGTGGCAGGGCGACGACCAGGGGCGCATCCCCGACTCGATCGCCCTCGTGCAGTCGACCGACTACAGCCGCCAGGAGTGGTTCCGCACGCCGCAGCGCAGCCACGCGTCGCACGTGACGGGCCCCTACATCGACTACGTCTGCACCGACGAGTTCATGCTCACCTCGACCGTCCCCGTCGAGCGCGACGGTCGGATGCTCGGCGTCATGGGGGCCGACGTGCTCGCCGAGACGGTCGAGCGCACGTTGCTCGACACCTTCCGCGCGGCGCACGCCACGCTCGTCAACGACCACGACCGCGTCGTGCTGTCCTCGCAGGTGCACCTGTTCGCGGGCGAGCCCGTCGACCGCGACGCGTTCGGCACGCACGTGCCGTGCGCGGGCCTGCCGTTCACCGTGCTGGCGTGACCCCCGTGGCCCTCGTCTCGTCGGGGTAGGCGGCGACGACGAACGTGCGCAGCCGCTCGGCCAGCGCGGCCAGCGACGCCTCGGCGGGGTGCGTGGACGACCAGGCCACGAACAGCCGCACCGCGAGGTCGGCCCCGCCGGAGCGCACGCGCAGGCCCCGCAGGCCGTACCGGACGTCGTCGGACACGACGGCCACCCCGCGCCCGGCCGCCGCGAGCGCCTGCGCCACCGTGCCGCTGCTCGCCTCCACGAGCGAGGCCGGCCAGCGCTGCTCGCGCTCGACGGCCGTGTCGAGCACCTGACGCGCGGCGAACGTCGGCGGCACGGTGACGACGTCGTGCTCGAGCAGCTCGGCCAGCCCCACGCTGCTGCGGTCGGCCCACGCGTGGTCAGCTCGCACGTACGCCCACACCGGGAGCTCGGGCAGCGCCGCCGAGCGGAGCGGACGACGGGGGCGACGGGTGGTGACGACGAGGTCGGCACCGCGGCGCATCGCGTCGTCGACGTCGAGCGCGGCCGTCTCGACGACGGACGGCGTGGGGTCGTCGTCGCGCAGGCTGGCGAGGAACGGCGAGACGACGTCGGCGAGCGTCGTGGCCGGCGCCGCGATGGTGACCCGGTCGAGGCCGCCCTCGGCCTGCACGCGGGCGGCGGTGCGCAGCGTCTCGGCCGACGCCAGCACGTCGCGGGCCAGCGGCAGGAGGCTGCGTCCCGCGGCGGACAGCACGAGCCGTCCGGCCACGCGCTCGAAGAGGTCGACGCCGAGCTCGCGCTCGAGCTGGCGGAGCTGGCGCGAGAGGGCGGGCTGCGTGACGCGCACCCGCTCGGCGGCCGCGCTCACGGTGCCCGCGTCGACGACGGCGACGAAGGACGTGAGCGTCCGGATCTCCATGGCGCCATTTTATGCACTGGATGCATGGATGTGATCGTCGATCGGCATTGGACGGCATGGGTGGGACGGGGCGAGACTGGGCACGCCGCAGCTACGGCAGCACGCCTGGACCCGTCAGGCCGACCGCGAGAGGACCCGCCATGTCCGTGCCCCAGAGACGTCACCTCACCACCCCGCTCCCCGGACCTCGGTCGCAGGAGCTGATGGCCCGCAAGAGCGCGGCCGTCGCGGGCGGCGTGGGCACGACGATGCCGGTCTTCGCGGCCCAGGCCGGCGGGGGCGTCGTCGTCGACGTCGACGGCAACAGCCTCATCGACCTCGGGTCGGGCATCGCCGTGACGACGGTCGGCAACAGTGCGCCGCGGGTAGTCGCGGCCGTGCAGGAGCAGGTCGCCGCGTTCACCCACACGTGCTTCATGGTGACCCCCTACGAGGGCTACGTCGCCGTCGCCGAGGCCCTCAACCGGCTCACCCCCGGTGACCACGAGAAGCGCACCGCGCTGTTCAACTCCGGCGCCGAGGCCGTCGAGAACGCGGTGAAGATCGCGCGCGCGCACACCGGCCGCCAGGCGGTGGTGGTCTTCGACCACGCCTACCACGGCCGGACGAACCTGACGATGGCCATGACGGCGAAGTCGATGCCGTACAAGCAGGGCTTCGGGCCGTTCGCGTCCGAGGTGTACCGGGCTCCTCTGTCGTACCCGTTCCGCGACGGCGGCCTCGACGGTGCGACTGCCGCGGCCCGCGCACTCGACGTGGTCGAGAAGCAGGTCGGCGCCGTCAACGTGGCCGCGGTCGTCGTCGAGCCCATCCAGGGCGAGGGCGGGTTCATCGAGCCCGCCCCGGGCTTCCTGCCCGCCCTGGCCGCCTGGTGCCGCGAGAACGGCGTCGTGTTCGTGGCCGACGAGGTGCAGACCGGCTTCGCCCGCACGGGCGACCTCTTCGCCTGCGACCGCGAGGGGGTCGTGCCCGACCTCGTCGTGACCGCCAAGGGCATCGCGGGCGGTCTGCCGCTCTCGGCCGTGACCGGCCGCGCCGAGATCATGGACGCACCGCACGCCGGCGGCCTCGGCGGCACGTACGGCGGCAACCCGCTCGCGTGCGCTGCGGCGCTCGCCGCGATCGAGACCGTCGAGCAGGACGGCCTGGTCGAGCGGGCCCGTGCGGTGGAGGCCTTCCTGAAGGAGCGCCTGCACGCCCTGCAGGCGCGCGACGCACGCGTGGGCGACGTGCGTGGACGCGGTGCGATGATCGCCGTCGAGCTCGTCCGCCCGGGCACCACCGACCCCGACCCCGACCTCGCCCGCGCGGTGTCGGCGGCGGCGCACGCCGAGGGCGTCATCGTGCTCACCTGCGGCACCTACGGCAACGTGCTGCGCCTCCTGCCGCCGCTGGCCATCGACGACACGCTCCTCGGCGAGGGTCTCGACGTGCTCGAGGCGGCCTTCGCCTCCACGCTGGTGGGCGCGGCCCAGTGACCACACCGACCGAGGAGCACCCCGTGACCGGAAACCCGCTCGACGACGCCCGCTCGCAGCTGCGCGAGGCGATCGACCTGCTCGGCCTCGACGAGGGCATGTACGAGCTGCTCGCCGCCCCGCGCCGCGAGATCACCGTGAGCATCCCCCTGCGCCGCGACGACGGCAGCGTCGAGGTCATCACCGGCCACCGCGTGCAGCACAACTACTCCCGCGGCCCCGGCAAGGGCGGCCTGCGGTACGCGCCCGACGTGGACCTCGACGAGGTGCGTGCGCTCGCCATGTGGATGACCTGGAAGTGCGCGCTGCTCGACGTGCCGTACGGCGGCGCGAAGGGCGGTGTGGCCATCGACCCCCGGCACTACTCGGCCGCCGAGCTGGAGCGCGTCACGCGGCGCTACACGTCGGAGATCGCGCCACTGATCGGTCCGGCGCACGACATCCCCGCCCCCGACGTCGGCACCGACGAGCAGACGATGGCCTGGATGATGGACACCTACTCGGTGAACTTCGGCCACACCGTGCTCGGTGTCGTGACCGGCAAGCCGATCAGCCTGGGCGGGTCGCTCGGGCGCGCGTCGGCCACGTCGCGCGGGGTGGTCATCGTCGCGTTGCAGGCCCTCGCCCACGTCGGCCTCGACCCTCGCGCCGCGACGGCCGCCGTGCAGGGCTTCGGCAAGGTCGGGCGCGGCGCTGCCCGCTTCCTCGCCGACGCCGGCGTCACCGTGCGTGCCGTGAGCGACCAGTACGGCGGAGTGCAGCGCGCCGACGGCCTCGACGTCGCCGCGCTCGAGGCGCACGTCGACGCGACCGGCTCCGTCGTCGGGTTCGCCGGCGCCGAGCCGATCGAGAACGCCGACCTCCTGGAGCTCGACGTCGACCTGCTCGTGCCCGCCGCGGTGGAGGGCGTCATCAACGGCTCGAACGCCGAGCGGGTCCGTGCGCGCCTCGTCGTCGAGGGCGCGAACGGCCCGACGACGGCCGAGGCCGACGCGGTGCTCGCCGAGCGCGGCGTCGTGGTCGTGCCCGACATCCTCGCGAACGCGGGCGGCGTGATCGTCTCCTACTTCGAGTGGGTCCAGGCCAACCAGGCGTACTGGTGGACCGAGGACGAGGTCGAGGGACGCCTCGCCGACCGGATGACCGCGGCCTGGCGGCACGTGCTCGCGCACTCGCGCTCCCTCGACCTGACGCTGCGCGCGGCCGCCACCAGCCTGGCCGTCAAGCGTGTCGCCGACGCCCACCTCCAGAGAGGCCTCTACCCGTGAGCACCCGTGCCGCCGTACCCGAGTCCGACCTGTCCGACCTCGACCTGCACCTGATCGATCCCGGCAGCGGCGTGCTGGTCGGCGGGCAGTGGCGCAAGGGCGGCAACGGCACCTTCGACGTCGTCGACCCGGCCGACCTGACGGTCGTGGCGCAGGTGTCCGACGGCGACCTCGCCGACGCTACGGCCGCGGTCGACGCGGCGGAGGCCGCCTTCGCCACCTGGCGCCGGACGGCACCGCGCGAGCGGTCGGTCGTGCTGCACCGTGCGTTCGAGCTGATGCACGGCGACGTCGACCGCCTCGCCGCGCTGATCGTCCTCGAGAACGGGAAGTCGCTCGCCGACGCACGCGGCGAGGTCGTGTACGCGGCCGAGTTCTTCCGCTGGTTCGCCGAGGAGGCCGTGCGCCCCCACGGCGACTACGGCTCCTCCCCCGCCGGCGGCACGCGCACGATCGTCACGCACCGCCCGGTCGGCGTGGCTGCGCTGGTGACGCCCTGGAACTTCCCCGCGGCGATGGCCACCCGGAAGATCGCGCCCGCGCTCGCCGCCGGGTGCACCGTGGTGCTCAAGCCGGCGGCCGAGACGCCGCTGACCGCGCTGGCGGTCGCCCGCCTGCTCGCGGAGGCCGGCGTGCCCGACGGCGTCGTCAACGTCGTGCCCACCACCGACGCGGCAGGCGTCGTCGGCCACTGGCTCGGCGACCCGCGCGTCCGCAAGATCTCGTTCACCGGGTCCACCCGGGTGGGCTCCATCCTCCTGGGCCAGGCGGCGGAGCGTGTCGTCAACGCCTCGATGGAGCTGGGCGGCAACGCACCGTTCGTCGTGGCCGACGACGCCGACCTCGACGCCGCCGTGGCCGGGGCGATGGTCGCCAAGTTCCGCGGCGGCGGGCAGGCCTGCACGGCCGCCAACCGGTTCTACGTGCACGCCGACGTCGTCGACGCGTTCGTCGAGCGCTTCGGAGCCGAGGTCGAGCAGCTGACGGTCGGTCCGGCACGGTCGGGCGCGGCGGTCGGCCCGCTGATCTCCGCAGCCGCCGTCGAGACGCTCGCCGACGTGGTCGGCGACGCCGTGGTCGCCGGGGCCCGGATCAGCCACCAAGCGCCCGTCCCCGATGCGCCGGGCCACTTCTTCGCGCCGACCGTGCTGGTCGACGTCCCCGCCGACGCCGCGATCCTCGACCACGAGCTGTTCGGGCCGGTCGCGCCGATCGTCACGTGGCGCACCGACGAGGAGCTGCTCGCCCTCGTGAACGCGAGCGAGATGGGGCTGGCCTCCTACGTCTTCTCCCGCGACCTGCAGCGAGCGATCCGCCTCGGGGAGGCGTTCGACGCCGGCATGGTCGGCGTGAACCGCGGGCTCGTCTCCGACCCCTCCGCCCCGTTCGGCGGGGTGAAGCAGAGCGGCCTCGGCCGCGAGGGCGCCCGCGAGGGCCTGGCGGAGTACACCGAGACGCAGTACCTCAGCGTCGACTGGCCGGGCTGACCCGACGATTCACGCGGGCGTGGCGGGGAACGATGCAGGCATGAGCGAACCGCAGACCGTCACCCCACGCCACCTCCGCAACCTCCTCGCCGCGTCACCCGACTGCTTCCTCGGGCTCGTCGAGGGCGAGGTCAGGGTCGTGGACGGGGGTGACGACGAGGGAGCCCTCGAGATCGTCTCCGCCGCCGACCTGCGCGACCGGGTCGGCGACGACCCGGACGATTACGTGCTGGAGGACGAGGCGGAGTCGCTCACCGTCGCCACCCAGCAGCGCGGCGGGTAGGCGGGTCGGCGGACGTCCGACTGCAGGCCGACGAGTCGGACCGGCGGACCGACGCCGCGATCAGAGCTTCTCGAACACCATCGTCGCCTGGATGCGGTCGCCACCACCGAAACCACCGCTCGCGGCGGAGGCGGTGGTGATCGTGTGCAGGCGGTAGCCCTTCGCGGCCTGCGCGTTGATCGCGTTCTCGAGCTCGGCGAGGTTCCCCGACCTCGAGCTGAGCAGCTTCTCCTTGAGCGTCACCTGCAGGACCACGTAGTTCATCGTCGACACCTCTCGTCACGGGAGCGCGACGGTCGCGGTCCTCAGCGGATGTCTACCGCCGCCAGGGGTCCGAGCGTGGCCGAACGGACGAAGGTCCGGCGAATCCCGGGGTGCGCGTTTCGGCCCAGTCGATGGGACGGATGGCTGGCGGAGGCCCGGGGTCTACTTCTGGAACCTTCTCCCTCGCGGGACCCGTGGCAACCCTTACCGTCCAGTCGGCCAGCTGAGCGTGGGGCGACGTCCACCTCGCACCGTCGTCACCAGTATCCGGAGCCGGGGCCATGTGCCCCACCGTCGAGGACCTCAGGCCGGACGGACGTCCCACGTCGATGCCGACCCGCGCACGTGCTCGAAGACCAGGCTCGTCTCGGTCGACGTGAACTCCCGCGAGGCGCTGAGGTGGTCGATGACGAAGGCGCGCAGGGCGTCCGGCGACGGGAGCGCCACCTGGATGAGGAAGTCGTCGTCGCCGGAGAGGAAGAAGACGTTGAGCACGCCGGGGAGGGCGGCGAGCCGGGGCGCGACCGTCCCGATGTCGGCGCGGGCCGCCGGCTGCAGCCGCACGGCGATCATCGCCTGGATCGGCCGACCGACGGCGGCCGGGTCGAGGTCGGCGTGGAAGCCGCGGACCACCCCGCTCGACACCAGGCGGCGCAGACGCAGCGAGCACGTCGACGGCGCGATGCCGACCCGCTCGGCGAGCACGTTGTTCGGAACGCGGGCGTCGTCGGCGAGCACGTCGAGAAGACGACGGTCGATGTCGTCGAGCGTGATGGCTCGCGAGCCGGGCGCGCCCGTGCCCGAGCCGTTCGACGGACCGCCCGGGACACCAGCCATGGACGAACGATAGTCGGCATCGGCGCCCCATCTCGACGATCGTGCGGACTTTTCTCCGGCACGGGACAGGAATCCCCAGGATGGTCACCACCAGTCGATCGTCGAGGAGTGCCATGCGCGTCGGAGTGCCGAAGGAAGTCAAGAACCACGAGTACCGCGTGGCCCTCACGCCCGTGGGCGTCCACGAGCTCGTGGCCCACGGGCACGACGTGCACGTGCAGAAAGGCGCGGGTCTCGGCTCGTCCATCACCGACGAGGAGTACGAGCGGGCGGGCGCACGCCTCCTCGACCGTGCGGAGGACGTGTGGGGCGAGGCCGAGATGGTGCTCAAGGTCAAGGAGCCGGTCGCGTCGGAGTACCCGCTGCTGCGCGACGACCTGACCCTCTTCACCTACCTGCACCTCGCGGCCGACCGCCCCCTCACCGAGGCGCTCGTCGACGCCGGCACCACCGGCATCGCCTACGAGACCGTGCAGCTGCCGAGCGGCGGCCTCCCGCTGCTGTACCCGATGTCGGAGGTGGCCGGATGCCTCGCGCCGCAGGTCGGCGCGCACTCGCTGCTCAAGGCGCAGGGCGGACGCGGCGTGCTGCTCGGTGGCGTGGGCGGTGTCGCCAACGCCAAGGTGGTGATCATCGGCGCGGGCGTCTCCGGCCAGAACGCCGCCAACATCGCGCTCGGCATGGGCGCCGACGTCACCCTCCTCGACACCGACCTCGAGAAGCTGCGCATGTCGTTCTGGCGCTACAACAACCAGGTGCACGGGCTCGCGTCGTCGACCTACGTCCTGGAGGAGCAGGTCCGCCAGGCCGACCTGGTCATCGGCGCGGTGCTGGTCGCCGGCGCGGCCGCCCCGAAGCTGGTGAGCAACGACCTCGTCGCGCAGATGAAGCCGGGGTCGGTGCTCGTCGACATCGCCGTCGACCAGGGCGGCTGCTTCGAGGACACCCGACCGACCACGCACGACGACCCCACGTTCACGGTGCACGGCTCGACGTTCTACTGCGTGGCGAACATGCCCGGCGCCGTCCCGCACACGTCGACCTACGCGCTGACCAACGCGACGCTGCCGTACACGGTGGCGCTCGCCGACCGGGGCTGGCGCGAGGCCCTGCGCGCCGACGCGAGCCTGGCCAAGGGCCTCAACACCCACGCCGGCTCGGTCACCAACACCCCCGTGGCCGAGGCGCACGGACTCACCCCGGCGTCGCTCGAGGAGGCGCTGGCCTAGACCTCCCCCGTTGCGGAACGTCATCGCCCTTTCTGAGGACGAGAACGGGCGATGACGTTCCGAAACGAGGGAACTGCTCACGCGGGCTCGGGCTCGGCCTCCGGCTCGTCGAGCAGGTGCGACGCCTCCACGAAGTCGCGCGAGAGGGTCTTGTAGCCCTCGTGGTCGAACAGCACGGTCACGTGCTCGGCGTCGGCGTCGACGACGGCGCCCGGGCCGAAGGTCGGGTGCTCCAGGTGGGCGCCATGAGTGCCTGCGTCCGCGGACTCGACGACGCCCTCGAGGCAGCGGTCGCACACACCGCAGTCGTCGGCCTGCTGGCCGAAGTACCCGGCGACCCATGACCAGCGGCAGCGGCGGGTCTCGGCGTACTCGCGCACCATCTCCACCCGCGACTCCTCCAGCCGACGCCGTTCCTCCGCGCGCTCGACCAGCTGCTGCGCTGTCACGTCGTCCAGGCTCTCGTCCAGGTCGAGGAGGTTGAGCACGCGCGCCGCCGTGGCCCGACCGACCCCGGCGGACTCCGCGACCTCGCGCGGATCGGTGCCGACGTCGCGCGCCGCCCGCAGCACCTTCGAGACCGTGCCCCGCTTCGGCACCGCGGCCGCGAAGAAGCGTCCGAGGGCGCGGTCCTCCGGACGGTGCACGAGCGTGGCGACGGCGGGCTCCCCGTCGCGGCCCGCGCGTCCGGCCTCCTGCACGTAGGTGTCGACGGACGCCGGCGCACCGGCGTGCACGACCCAGCGGACGTCGGGCTTGTCGATGCCCATGCCGAACGCCGAGGTCGCCACGACCACCTCGACCTCGTCGGCGAAGAAGGCGTCCTGCACCTCCTGACGACGTCTGCGCGACAGGCCCGCGTGGTACGCCACGGCGTCGCGCCCCTCGGCGACCAGCAGGTCCGCCACCTCCTCCGCCGCTCGGCGCGTCCGGGTGTAGACGAGGGCCACGCCCTCGCCGACGCACTCCAGCACCTGGCGGCGCACCGCGTCGTCGTCGGACGCCTGACGCACCCGCAGCTCCAGCGTCGGCCGGACGATCGACGTCGAGACCAGGGTCGGGTCGTGCATGCCGAGCCGCTCGGAGATCGAGTCGAGCACCGGCGGCGCGGCCGTCGCGGTCAGCGCCAGGCGGACGGGCCGCCCCGACCTGTCACCGTCCGACCCGTCACGCCCCGACTCGTCGCCGCCGGAGGCGTCGAGCCGCGTGAGGAGCTCGCCCAGTCGCAGGTAGTCGGGCCGGAAGTCGTGCCCCCACTCCGACACGCAGTGCGCCTCGTCCACCACGACGAGGCCAGGCGGGCAGGCGGCGAGCGCGTCGGCCACCTCGTCGTTGGCGAGCTGCTCGGGCGAGAGGTAGAGGTAGTCGACGGAGCACGCGGCGACGTCGTCGAGCAGCGCCTGGCGCCTGCGACTGCGCACGGAGCCGTCGAGGCACTCGGCCCGGACGCCCTCGGCCTCCTCGGCGTGCGCCTGCTGGTCCGACTGCAGCGCCAGGAGCGGCGAGACGACGAGCGTCCAGCCGCCCGCGCACCGTCCGGCGACGAGGTAGACCAGCGACTTGCCCGACCCCGTCGGCGCGAGCACGACCGTGTCCCGCCCCGAGCACGCCGCGTCGATCGCCTCGGCCTGCCAGTCCTCGAGCCGTTCCACCCCGAACAGCCGAGCGATGTCGTCGTGGCTGCAGCGCGTCGTCCCCGTCATGGATCGACGGTAGGTCGGGTCGGGCGAGGCCGCCCCTCGACGTCGGGTGACGAACTCGCACGCGTGACGAGGGCCGTCGTGGGTACACGGCCGCGCGGCGGTCAGTCGGACGGAAAGGCCGAGCAGCGCTCGCACCGGCTCATCAGGTCGTGCTCGCACGTGAGCACGTGCGTGAGGAAGGCCTCGGCCGCGTCGAGCTCGGCTCTCTGGCGTCGCAGGTGCTCGAGGTGCTGCGCGATGACGTCGTCCCGGCCCTCCGCGTCGCGGTGCAGGACCAGCCGGATCTGCCACAGGCGCAGGCCGACGCGCTGGCACGACCGGACGATCTCGAGACGGTGCAGATGCTCGTCGGTGTAGACGCGGTGCCCGGCAGGCGTGCGGTCGGGCACGACAACGCCCTCGTCCTCCCAGTGCCGCAGGACGTGGGCTGCGACGCCGACCCGCTCGGCGGCTGCTCCGACTCTCACGGGACCATCGTGCCACCTTGACTTCAGGTCGACCTGAAGTCCTAGCGTGCGACGCATGTCCCCTCCCGGCCGTCTTCCTGCACCGCGGTACGTCGACCTCGACGGGGTCCGCGTCGCCACCTACGTCCTCGAGCCGTCGCGGACCGAGCCCGTCGGCGACGTCGTCCTGTGCCACGGCACGCCGTGGTCGGCGGCGGTGTGGGCGCCCGTCGCGCACGCGCTCGCGGCGACCCACCGCGTGCTGCTGTGGGACATGCCCGGCTACGGCGCCTCGATCCCCACCGGTCCCCCCGGACAGGACCCGGCGGTCGACCTCGAGGCGCAGCGACGCCGGCTCGTGACGCTCCTGCAGCACTGGGACCTGAGGGCCCCGCACGTCGTCGCGCACGACGTCGGGGGCGCCGTGGCCCTCGGAGCGCACCTGCTCGAGGGGTCGGCGTTCGCGTCGCTGTACCTGCTCGACGTCGTGACGCTCGACCCGTGGGGCTCGCCGTTCTTCCGGCTGGTCGCGGAGCACGAGGCAGTGTTCGCCGCCTTGCCCGCGCCGCTCCACGCAGCCCTCGTGCGGGAGTACGTGGCTGGCGCCATCCGGGGGTCGCTCGACGCCCACCAGGTCGACGAGCTCGTCGCCCCGTGGACCACCCCGCACGGCCAGCGCGCCTTCTACGCACAGGTCGCACGGCTGGGCCCCGCCCACACGCGGCCGGTCGTCGAGCGGCTCGGGCACACGCGCTGTCCGGTGCGCGTCGGCTGGGGTGAGCAGGACCCGTGGCTCCCGGTGGAGCAGGCGGACGAGCTCGCGGACCGGCTCGCGGGCCCCGTCGACGTGTTCACGCTCCCCGGGGCCGGGCACCTGGTGCCCCTCGAGGCACCGGACCTCCTCGTCGACGACCTCAGGCTCTGGCTCGCCCACGTCCGATGACGGCACTGGCGTCGGAGAACGTCGGGGACAAACCCGACGGCCCCGGCGGGCTCTCGCCCGACGGGGCCGTCGGTTCCAGCGTCTGGCGCTGTGGCAGGTAGAGGATTCGAACCTCTGAAGGCAATGCCGGCTGATTTACAGTCAGCTCCCTTTGGCCGCTCGGGCAACCTGCCAAGGGTGTCGACCACCGAGGTGGGCAACGACGAGAAACCATACCGCAGGCGGCTCGCCAGGGCCCAACCGGATCCGTCCGTCCGCAGGATTGACAATCTACAACCGTTTGGTTGTAGATTGTGGTCATGAACAGCGAGCAGGACGAGGACCGGGCCGACGCCCTGTTCCACGCCCTGGCCGACCGGACCCGACGCGACATCCTGCGGCGCGTCCTGGCCGGCGAGCACTCGGTGAGCACCCTCGCCGAGCGCTACCCGATGAGCTTCGCGGCCGTGCAGAAGCACGTCGCGGTGCTCGAGCGCGCCGGTCTCGTCACCAAGCGACGGGTCGGCCGCGAGGCGCTCGCGAGCGGCGACGTCGAGGCCGTCCGGTCGGTCGGCACCCTGCTCGACGAGCTCGAGCACGTGTGGCGCGGACGCGTCGCCCGCATCGACGACCTCCTGCTCAGCACGCCCGAGGACCCCCAGCACCACACCGAACCCCCTCCCGAGGAGACCTGACATGCCCGTCACCGACGTCCAGAAGGACCTGGACCAGCGCACCCTGACCATCACCGCCGAGTTCGCCGCACCCGTGGATCGCGTGTTCGCGATCTACGCCGACCCGCGCCAGCTCGAGCGGGTGTGGGGACCGCCCTCCTTCCCCGCCACGTTCGTCGACCACGACCTGCGCGAGGGCGGCCGGGTCACCTACTACATGACCGGCCCCGAGGGGCAGCGCTTCGGCGGCTGGTGGGAGGTCACGGCGGTCGACGCCCCGCACGGCTTCGACTTCCGCGACGGGTTCGCCGACGACGACCTCCAGCCCGTCGAGGGCATGCCGGTCTCGACCAACACCTTCCGCTTCGAGCCCATCGAGGGCGGCACGCGTGCCGTGTACACGTCGACCTACGCGACGCTCGAGGCGCTGCAGCAGGTCATCGACATGGGCGTCGAGGAGGGCAGCCGCTCGGCGATCGACCAGATCGACGTGCTGCTCGCCGCCTGAGCGACGACCGGGCGCGCGCGAGCGCCTAGGCTGAGGGGTGGGACCTGCGGGTCCCACCCCTTCGCCGTCCCGACACCCATCAGGAGAGAACCCGTGGCCGACTCCTCGTTCGACATCGTCAGCAAGCTCGATCGCCAGGAGGCCGACAACGCGCTCAACCAGGCGATGAAGGAGATCTCGACGCGCTACGACTTCAAGAACACCGGCGCGCTGCTGGAGTGGAAGGGCGAGGAGGGCATCGAGATCACGGCGAACGCCGACGAGCGGGCCCTCGCCGTCCTCGAGGTGTTCAAGGAGAAGCTGATCAAGCGCGGCATCAGCCTCAAGGCGCTCGAGACCGGCGACCCGCGCCAGAGCGGCAAGGACGTCAAGATCAACGGCAGCTTCAGCCAGGGCATCAGCACCGAGCAGGCCAAAAAGGTCTCCAAGCTGATCCGCGACGAGGGCCCGAAGGGCGTCAAGGTGCAGGTGCAGGGCGAGGAGCTGCGCGTCACCAGCAAGAAGCGCGACGACCTCCAGGAGGTCATCGCGCTCCTCAAGGGCGCCGACCTCGACTTCCCCCTGCAGTTCGTCAACTACCGCTGACACGCTGCGGCGAGGCCGTCAGGTCACGACGTCCCAGAGCCAGCCGACGCTGACCACCGCGCCGACGACGAGCAGCACCAGGAGGACCGCGGCGAGCAGGAAGCAGCCGAACGCCCCGAGGGCGCCGTCGTGAGACTCGAGCACCTCGCTGTCCGGCCACTCGTCCCGCAGCGGGTGCTCGGCGAGGTGAGCGTTGGCGTGCTCGAGGTGGCAGAACGTCAGCACCTGCTCGTGACGGAAGCAGCGCTCCCCCTCGGCGTCCAGGCGCTCGGACCGGCCCACCACGATCGTGATCGCCAGGTCGGCCGTGGGGTCGACCTCACGACCGCAGCGAGCGCACCCCACGGCGGCGATCGTCCCGGCGGTGTCGGCGTGCTCGTCCATGCGTCGACCCTAGGGACCCGACCGACGATCGACCCAGCGACTTTCCTGGTCTCGGCCCGACACGACGCCCCCGCCGGACTGGTCCGGCGGGGGCGCTCTGCTGCTCGGGGTGCGAGGCGTCAGCGGTCGACGCGCACGACCGACTTGTCCTCGGCGATCTCGACGGTGACGTCGTCGTCGTTGCCGAGGTCGACCTCGACCTCGTAGGCGTGGTCGCGGTCGTCGCTGTACTCCACGTCGGTGACCCGACCCTCGCCGACCTCGTCGAGCGCGATCTTCTCCAGCTCGCTGCGCAGGTCGGCGTCGTCGACCGGGCCGTCGAGCGGCGCGGCCGAGGCCGAGGTGTCGGCCGTGGCTGCCGGGGCCGACGTCGCGGCGGGACGGACGTCGTCGTCATCGTCGTCGTCCGAGCCGCAGGCGCTCACGCCGAGCGCGAGGACGAGGGCGGTGGCGGTCGCGGCGAGGGCGCGCAGGGTCGTCATGGAGAGCTCCTTCGTTCGGTGGATGACCCTCATCGAATCGGTGGACCGTGAGAACCGCATGACGAACGGATGAGAGCGTTCTCACGCAGCGGCCCGAGCGGGCGCCCTCCCTCGCGTCCACGGCCACACCAGCAGCGCCCAGACCGCGGCGACCACGACGATCTCGACCGCCACGTACCAGGGCCATGCCGGGAGCACGTCGAGCAGCGACGCCCGGTTCGGCTTGCCGTTGAGGTAGCCGTAGTTGGTGTCCATCAGCGCGTTGTAGGCCATGACCGACGCCGCCCAGACGAGCGTGACCACCACCGTGCGGCGGTACGTCGCCCACGTCGGCAGGACGCGCAGGCCGGCGACCAGGTACACCGCGGCCCACACGATCAGCACGTGCATGGCCCAGAACATGATGAAGCGCGGCTCGGGCCAGTTCGACGACAGGTCGGGGGTGGCCATGCCCTGCGTCGTCAGCGTGAGCCCCCACAGGTAGGTGACCGTCGACGTGAGGCGCGAGCGCGTCCAGAGCGCGTGGACCGCGAACATCCAGGCGAGGTCGCACAGCTGGAACGGCAGGGACGTCCGCGGGTTCCACTCGTCGGGCAGGAGCTGCAGCACCTGCAGCGGGACGGTGACGGCCACGATGCCGAGCGCGAGCGCCCGGCTCGTCGTCGCCTCCGCGGTCGTGCCGCGGACCCGACGACCGAGCAGGACCACGGGGACCAGACCGATCGCGAACAGCGCCAGGACGACCAGGTGGCTCGTGCCGTACGCCTGGAAGTCGCCTGAGGCCAGCAGCGTGGTGCCGTCGATGTCCACGCGCGCAGCGTAGCCCGGTCAGGTGGCGCGGCGGGCGATCGTGACCGCGAAGTCGGCGCCCTCGCCGAGCGGCCGCAGGTCCCACGTGGAGAAGCGTTGCTCCACCGCGAACCCGGCGGCCGCGAGGTGGTCGTCGAGGTCGGCGAGGCCGTAGTGCCGGTCGAGCCGGAAGCCGAGCACGAGCGCACCGTCGTCGGCCACGTGGCGGGCGAGGTTCGCGACAACGTCCTGCTCCGTGCCGGGCGCGAGGAAGACCATCACGTTGCCCGCCGCGACGACGACGTCGAACGTCGCGCCGAGGTCGACGTCGAGCAGGTCGGCGACCAGCCACGTCGGGCCCGGACGCGTCGCGCGGGCCTCCGCGACCAGCACCTCGTCGGCGTCGACACCGACGACGTCGTGGCCGCGGTGGTGCAGCGCGCCACCGAGGCGACCGGCCCCGCAGCCGGCGTCGAGGATGCGCGCGCCCCCGCCGGGCCGATCAGCCGCCCCCGGCCCGGCACCCCGCCGGGCCGATCAGCCGCCCCCGGCCCGGCACCCCCGCCGGGCCGCGGCGCCAGAGCGTCCACGAACCGCGCCTCCCCCTCCAGGTCGGCACCCTCGGCCTCGAGGTCGCGGAAGCGGTCGCGGTACCAGGTCGAGTGACCCTCGTCGGTGTCGGTGAACCAGCGCGGCGTCGGCATGCGTCCATGGTCGCGCAGGTTGATCCTCGCCGGGCGTGCGCGCTTACGTGGGGCCCCACCCAAACCCACTCCCCCCACCGCAAACACCCGCCCCAACCGCACGTTTACGTGGGGCCCCACGCAAACGCGCACCGGGGGCGGGCCTAGGCTGCGCTGGTGGCGGAGGTGGAGGAGCGGACCGGGAGCGGGTTGCCGTACGGGATCGGGGCGTACCTCTGCTGGGGGCTGTTCCCGCTCTACTGGCCGCTGCTGGAGCCGGCCGGGCCGCTCGAGGTGCTCGCGCACCGCATCGTCTGGTCGCTGGCGTTCGTGCTCGTGCTCATCGGCGTCACCCGACGCTGGGGCCGCTTCCGTGACATCGCCCGCGACCGCACGCTCATGCTGTTCCTCGCGCTCGCGTCGGTGACCATCGCCCTGAACTGGGGTGGATTCATCTGGGGCGTCACGAACGGGCACGTCATCGAGACGTCGCTCGGATACTTCATCAACCCGCTCGTCACCGTGCTGCTCGGCGTGCTCGTGCTCAAGGAGACGCTGCGGCCCGCGCAGTGGGTGGCCGTCGGCATCGGGTTCGTCGCCGTCGTCGTCCTCACCGTCGACTACGGACGACTGCCGTGGATCGCACTGCTCGTCGCCGGCTCGTTCGCCACCTACGGATTCCTCAAGAAGCGCGCGTCCCTCGGCGCGTTCGAGGGCCTCGGCATGGAGACGCTGATCCTCGCGCCGTTCGCGCTCGCCTTCCTCGTCGTCCTGCAGCTGCGCGGCGACCTCACGTTCGGGCACGCCGGGGCCGGCAACGCCGCCCTGCTGGCGGGCACGGGCGTCGTGACGGCCATCCCGCTGCTGATGTTCGCCGCCGCCGCCACCCGGCTCTCGCTCACGACGATCGGCCTGCTGCAGTACCTCGGCCCGTTCATCCAGTTCCTGCTCGGGCTCCTCGTGTTCCACGAGGCCATGAGCACGGCGCGCTGGATCGGGTTCGCGCTCGTGTGGGCGGCGCTCGTCATCTTCACCGTCGACGCGATCACGAGCCGACGTAGAGCACCGCGGCCGGTCGTCACCGCCTGAGCAGCACCCCGGCGACGCGACGCTCAGGCGACGCGGTCGGCCAGGCTGTCGCAGAGCGCCTCGAGGGCGCGGCGGGCCGGCACGTCGGGCAGGTCGGCCAGCAGGGCGCGCGCCGCGTCGGCCTCGGCCTGCACGTACGCCCGCGCCTGCGCCATCGCCGGGTGCACCCGCAGCGCGGCCAGCACCTCCGCGACGACCGTCTCGTCCTCGATCGGGCCCGACAGCCGCTCGCGCAGCTGCGCGTCGGCCGGGTCGTCGCCGCGCAGCGCGAGCAGCGTCGGCAGCGTCGGCACGCCCTCGCGCAGGTCGGTGCCCGGCGTCTTGCCCGAGTCGTCGCTGTCGCTCGCGATGTCGAGCACGTCGTCGCTCAGCTGGAACGCGACCCCGATCCGCTCGCCGAACTCGGTGAGCGCCGCCTCCACGTCGTCGCCCGCACGCGACGCCCGCGCGCCGAAGCGCGCCGACGTGGCGATCAGCGACCCGGTCTTGTCGGCCACCACGTCGAGGTAGTGCTGCAGCGCGTCCTCGCCCTCGGCCGGACCCACGGTCTCGCGGATCTGCCCCCGGACGAGACGCGAGAAGGTCTCGGCCTGGATGCGCACGGCCTCGGTGCCGAGGGTCGAGACCAGCTCCGACGCCTGCGCGAACAGGTAGTCACCCACGAGGATCGCCAGCGAGTTGCCCCAGCGGTCGTTCGCGCTCGGAGCGCCCCGGCGCAGCGGAGCCTCGTCCATCACGTCGTCGTGGTACAGCGTGGCCAGGTGGGTCAGCTCGACGACGAGCGCCGACGGGACGACGTCAGGGTGGTCGGCGTCGCCCAGCTGCGCCGCCAGCACGACGAGGAGCGGGCGGAAGCGCTTGCCCCCGGCGTTCACGAGATGGGCGGCGGCCTCCGCGATGAACGCGTCGGGACTGTCGACGGCCGCGGCGAGCCGTGCCTCGACGGCCTCCACGCCACGGCGCACGCGCTCCTCGAGCTCCGGCTCGTCGAACGAGAATCCCAGCGACACGTCCCGGCTCCTGGTCACAGTCGGCTCAGCGCACGAAGGTTCCCGCGTGCTGAGCGAGGTCGAGCACCGGACCTGGGAGGATGCCCAGGACCAGCGTGCCCGCAGCGGCTGCTGCGATGACCACCGTAGTCAAGACGCTGGGAAGCGCCACGGTCGGGCCGTCGCCGACGGGGTCGGTGAAGAACATCAGCACGATCACCCGCACGTAGAAGTAGGCCGCCACGGCACTCGTCAGGACGCCCGCGACCACCAGGGCGCCGTAGCCGCCCGACCATGCCGCGCTGAACACGCTCCACTTGCCGATGAAGCCGCCGGTGAGCGGGATCCCCGCGAACGACAGCATGAACAGCGCGAAGGACCCGGCCAGGAACGGCGACTCCTTGCCCAGTCCCGCCCAGCGCGACAGGTGCGTGGTCTCGCCTCCCGCGTCACGCACGACCGTCACCACCGCGAACGCGCCGATCGAGGAGACACCGTAGACGCCCAGGTAGAACAGCAGGCCGGAGACCGACGTGATGCGCTCGGAGTCGGCCACGTAGGCGCCGGCCAGACCGACCAGGAGGAACCCGGCGTGCGCGACGGAGGAGTAGGCCAGCATGCGCTTGACGTCCGTCTGCGCGATCGCGACCAGCGAGCCCACCACCATCGTCAGCAGCGCCACGACCCACAGCAGCGGCCGCCAGTCCCACGACGCCCCGCCGAACGCGACGAACAGCACGCGCATGAACGCGACGAACGCCGCCGCCTTGGTGCCCGCGGCCATGAAGGCCGTCACCGGCGTCGGCGCACCCTGGTAGACGTCGGGCGTCCACTGGTGGAAGGGCACCGCGCCGACCTTGAACAGCATGCCGACGCTGATCAGGCCGATCGCCGCGAGGAGCAGGTGCTCCCCGCCGGTGCGGCTGGTCACCGCCGTGTCGACGTCGGCCAGGCGGAAGCTGCCCGCGTAGCCGTAGGCGAGCGCCACGCCGTAGAGGAAGAACACGGACGAGAACGCGCCGAGCAGGAAGTACTTGAGCGACGCCTCCTGGCTGATGAGCCGCCGACGCCGGGCCAGCCCGCACAGCAGGTACAGCGGCAGGCTCATGACCTCCAGGCCGACGAACATCGTGACGAGGTCGTTCGCCGACGCGAACAGCATCATGCCCGCGAGCGCGAACAGCAGCAGGGGGAAGGTCTCGGTGTGCTCGAGGCGCAGGCGGGTCGCCTCCGCCTCGCCGCCCGACCCCGGCGGGTCGACCGCGCGACCCGTGAAGGCGCTGAGCCCGCCGTCGAGCCGCCGCTCGGCGAAGAGCGCGAGGCTGAGCAGCGCGAACACCAGCAGCAGCCCCCACGTGAGCACGCCGGGTCCGTCGACCGTCACCGCGCCCTCGGCCACGGGGGTGCCGCGGCCGACGACGTCGCCGTCGACGCGGTCGAGCGACACGTACACGCGGACGGTGTCGAGGAGTGCGGCGAGCAGGCCCAGGCCGGCCAGCACCGCCTGCGCGGTGAACCGGGTGCGCCGCGGCCAGAACGTCTCCACGAGCACGGCGACCATGGCGACCCCCGCGACGACGAGCAGCGGGGACAGCAGCGACCACTCGATCGTGGGCGCGGGGATGTCGGGCCGGTCGGCCAGCAGCAGCGTCGCCATCAGTGACCACCCTCCGTCGCGGGGAGCTCGCTCATCGGCGCGTAGGAGCCGGAGAAGGAGATGCCGTCGAGGTCGGCCGGGGTGCGGGGCGGCGGGTCACCGACCCCCACGTGGCTCACCACCTCGTCGACGGCGGGGTTCACGAGGTCGAGCAGCGGCTGCGGGAAGAAGCCGAGCCCGACGATGAGCACGACCGCGGGGGCCAGCGCCGCCACCTCGCGGTGGTCGAGGTCGCGCAGGTGCTCGACCTCGGGCTGCAGCGGACCGGTCATGGTCCGCTGGTACATGATGAGGATGTACAGCGCCGCGAGCACGATGCCGAGCGTGGCGAGCACCGCCGCCGGCACCGAGCGCGTGAACGTGCCCGCGAGCACCATGAACTCGCTCACGAACGGCGCGAGTCCCGGCAGCGACAGGCTCGACAGGCCGGCCAGCAGGAGGATGCCGGACAGCACCGGCGCGACCTTCTGCACGCCGCCGAAGTCGCTGATGCTGGCGGAGCCACGACGGGCGACCATCATGCCGGTCACGAGGAACAGCGCCGCGGTCGAGAGCCCGTGGTTGAACATGTAGAGCGTCGACCCGGCCGTCGCCGTGTGGGTGAAGGTGAAGATGCCGAGGATGATGAAGCCGAAGTGCGACACCGACGTGAACGCCACCAGCCGGCGGACGTCGTCCTGGCCGATCGCGAGCAGCGCGCCGTAGAGGATGCTGACCACCGCGAGCGTGATGACCACGGGGCTGGCCCACTCCGACGCCCCCGGGAACAGCTCGAGGCACCACCGCAGCATGCCGAACGTGCCGACCTTGTCGATGATGCTGACCATCAGCACCGACGTCGCCGGCGTGGCGGTGCCGGCAGCGTCGGGCAGCCACGTGTGGAACGGGAACAGCGGGGCCTTGATCGCGAACGCCGCCATGAACCCGAGGAACAGCAGCCGCTCCGTGGTCGTGCCGACGTCGAGCCCCGAGAGGTCCGACAGCAGGTAGGTCGGGTCGCCGGCGCGGGCGGTGACGACGTACAGGCCGACGATCGAGGCGAGCATGAGCAGGCCACCGACCAGGTTGTAGATGAGGAACTTCACGGCGGCGTAGGTGCGACCCGCGCCGCCGTAGGAACCGATGAGGAAGTAGATCGGGATCAGCGTCGCCTCGAACAGCACGTAGAACAGGAAGGCGTCGGTCGCGCAGAAGACACCGATCGCGAGCGCCTCCAGGACGAGCATCCAGGCGAGGTAGGAGTTGACGCTGCGGGCCGCGGGCAGGCGGTCCGCCCACGCGGCGAGGAGGACGATCGGCACGAGCACCGTCGTGAGGAGCACGAGCGTGAGGCCGATGCCGTTGACCCCGAGCGCGTAGTGCACGCCGAGCGGACCGATCCACTCGTGCTGCTCGGTCAGCTGGTAGCCGCCGGCCCCGACGTCGAACCGCGACGTGACGTACAGCGCGAGCGCGAGCGCCACGAGCGACGTCGCCAGCGCGACGACCTTGACCGCCCGGGCGGCGGCGGCCGTGCGCGGCATCAGCGTGACGACCAGCGCACCGACGAGCGGGGTGGCGGCGAGGACGGACAGGATCATGCGAGCGTCACCGCCAGGAGTGCGAGCACCACGACGAGCGAGCCGACGAGGATGCTGAGGGCGTAGCTGCGGACGTAGCCCGTCTGGGGCGTGCGCAGGAACTGGGACGTGTCGCCGAGCCGGTCGGCGAGTCCACGGACGAGGCCGTCGACGAGCCGTGCGTCGAGGAAGACCAGCACCCGCGTGAGGTGTCGCACGGGCCGCACCACGAGCGTGTCGTTGACCGCGTTGCCGTAGAGCTCGTGTCGGCCGGCGCGGGTGAGCACCGAGACGTCGGCGTCGGCGGGCGCGGTCGGGGCGATCGGCGAGCGCGTGTACGTGGACCAGGCGAGCGCGACGCCCACCGCGACCACCGCCGTGACGATGATCGACATGCCCCAGGCGGGCACCGCGAGCTCGTGGTGCTCGGTGTGCCCGACCACCGGCTCGAGCCAGTGCTCGATCCACCCGCCCAGCACGAGCACGCCGCCCAGGACCGACAGCGCGGCCAGCACCACCAGCGGCACCGTCATCACGCGCGGCGACTCGTGAGGGTGCACGTCGTCGAGCCAGCGCTTCGGCGACGTGAAGGTCATGACCATGAGCCGCGTCATGTAGAACGCCGTCACCCCGGCGCCGAGCAGGGCGGCCAGGCCGATCCAGAACGACTCCCCGAAGGCCGCCTCGATGATCTTGTCCTTGGAGAAGAAGCCCGAGAAGCCGGGGAAGCCGATGATCGCGAGGTAGCCGAGCCCGAAGGTCGCGAACGTGACAGGCATCGCCCGACGGAGCGCGCCGTAGTGCCGCATGTCGACGTCGTCGCTCATCCCATGCATGACCGAGCCGGCACCGAGGAACATGTTGGCCTTGAAGAAGCCGTGCGTGATGAGGTGGAAGATCGCGAACGCGTAGCCCGCAGGTCCCAGCCCGGCCGCCAGCATCATGTAGCCGATCTGGCTCATCGTGGAGCCGGCGAGCGCCTTCTTGATGTCGTCCTTCGTGCAGCCGATCCATGCACCGGCGAGCAGCGTGACCAGGCCGACCACCACCACCGCCGTCTGCGCGACCGGCGCCGCGTCGAAGATGCCGTTGCTGCGGACCACCAGGTAGACGCCGGCGGTGACCATGGTGGCCGCGTGGATGAGCGCCGACACCGGCGTCGGACCCTCCATCGCGTCCAGGAGCCAGGCCTGCAGCGGCACCTGGGCGGACTTGCCGCACGCGCCCAGCAGCAGGAGCAGCCCCAGCGCCGTCGCGACCGACTCGCTCGCCTGCCCCGCGACCGTCGCGTTCACCACCTGGATCGACGACGTCCCGAGCTGCGCGAACATCAGCATGATCGCCAGCGCCATGCCGACGTCGCCCACGCGGTTGAGCACGAACGCCTTCTTGGCCGCCGCGGCCGCCGACGGCTTGTGCTGCCAGAACCCGATGAGCAGGTACGACGCCAGCCCCACGCCCTCCCAGCCGAGGAACAGCACCAGGTAGTCGTCGGCCAGCACGAGCGTGAGCATGGCCGCGACGAAGAGGTTCAGGTACGCGAAGAAGCGACGACGGCGCACGTCGTGCGCCATGTAGCCGATCGAGTAGACGTGGATGAGCGTGCCCACCCCGGTGACCAGCAGCACGAACAACGCCGACAACGGGTCGAACCGGTACGCCATGTCGACGTGGAACGGCCCCGACGAGATCCAGGTGAACAACGTGCCGGCCACCGACCGGTCGCCCTCGGGACGACCGAGCAGCTGCACGAACGCCACCAGGCCGATGCCGAACGACACCGCCGACGCGACCGTGCCCACCAGATGACCGACCCGGTCACCCTCCTTGCCCCACACGAGCAGGCCGAGACCGCTCACGAGCGGCACCACCACGACCAGCCAGACGAGATCGAGCACGCCCGCCCCCTAGAGCTTCAGCAGGCTCGCGTCGTCGACCGAGGTCGTGCGACGCGTGCTGTAGATGGACACGATGATCGCCAGCCCCACCACGACCTCGGCGGCCGCGACGACCATGACGAAGAACGCCGCGATCTGGCCGTCGAGCGTGCCGTGCTGGCGCGAGAACGTCACGAGCGCGAGGTTCGTCGCGTTCAGCATCAGCTCGACGCACATGAACACGACGATCGCGTTGCGGCGCACCAGCACGCCGACGGCACCGATGGTGAAGAGGATCATCGACAGGGTCAGGTACTCGTTCACTCGTCCCCCTCCCGGCCCACGGCCCCGGACCCCCGCCGAGGCCCACCGTCCCGGCCCACGGCCCCAGCCCCGGCGTCCTCGTCGTCCTCGCGACGGAGCTGGCGCGAGACCACGTGGATATCGTCGTCGAACCCGTCGCGCAGCTGCCCGCGCGCCACGATGCTCGGCGACACCGAGTCCGTCGCCGGGCTGCCGTCGGGCAGCGGGGCGGGGGTGTCGACCGCGTTGTGCCGCGCGAACACGCCAGGCGTCGGCGGGTTGCCGGGGTGGCGGCCCGTCGTCGCGTACTCGGCCATGCGGTCGCGCGCGATGTCGGCCTGGCTGCGCCGCGGCGTCAGCGCCTCGCGGTGCGCCAGCACCATGGCCCCGAGCACCGCCGTCACCAGCAGGGCCGCGGTGAGCTGCATGGCCACCACGTACGGGCCGAACATCAGCGCGGCCAGCCCGTAGACGTTGCCGTCCTCGTTCGCCGAGCGCAGACCCGTCACCGGCCCCAGCGTCGTCTGCCCGACCGCCGTCACCAGCACGAACCCGAAGCCCAGACCGGCCACCGTGGCCGCCAGCCGCTGGCCGCGGATCGTCTCGGTCAACGACTCCCGCGACTCGACGCCCACCAGCATGAGCACGAACAGGAACAGCATCATGATCGCGCCGGTGTAGACGATGATCTGCACCGCGAACAGGAACGGGGCACCCTGCGCCGCGTACAGCACCGCCAGCCCCACCATCACGACGGCCACGCTGAGCGCGGCGTGCACGGCCTTGCGGGCGAACAGCAGCCCCAGGGCCGCCACCACCACGACGGGCGCGACGATCCAGAACGCGGTCACTCGGTCGCCTCCCCGTGCGTGACCTCGACGACCGGCAGCGTCTTGCCCGCGTAGTAGTCGTGGTGGTCGTCGCTGATCAGCATCGCGTGCGGCGGCTCGACCATGCCGGGCAGCAGCGGCGCCAGCAGGTCGGACTTCTCGTAGATGAGGTCGGCGCGGTTGTCGTCGGCCAGCTCGTACTCGTTGGTCATCGTCAGGGCGCGCGTCGGGCACGCCTCGATGCACAGCCCGCAGAGGATGCAGCGCAGGTAGTTGATCTGGTAGACGCGGCCGTACCGCTCCCCCGGGCTGAAGCGCTCCCCTCCCCCGTCGGTGCCGTCGGAGGTGCCGTTCGAGGCGCCCTCGACGTAGATCGCGTCGGCCGGGCACGCCCAGGCGCACAGCTCGCAGCCCACGCACTTCTCGAGCCCGTCGGGCCAGCGGTTCAGCTGGTGCCGGCCGTGGAACCGGGGCGCCGTGGGCCGCTTCTCGAACGGGTACTGCTCCGTCACGGGCTTGCGAAACATCGTGCGGAACGTGACGCCGAAGCCGGCGATCGGGTCCCACAGCGTCTCCTTCAGGCTGCCTCCGCCGTTGGTGTCGCTCATCGTCGGACGCCCTCCTTCTGGTTCCAGGTCTGCTCGGGCATGGGCGGCGTGGGGTAGGAGCCGCCACCGTGGTCGGTCGGCGCAGGCGCGTCGACCTCCGCCGTCTGCTCGGGGTCGGACGGCTTCCGCTCGGGCAGGAGCAGGCTCACCAGCAGCACCGCGGCGGCCACCCCGGCCGCGACGAACAGCGTGCGCTGGTCGAAGGTGCCGTCGGTCATGCCCTTGCGGACGACGATGACGGCGACGATCCAGACCAGCGAGATCGGGATGAGCACCTTCCAGCCGAAGGCCATGAACTGGTCGTAGCGCATCCGGGGCAGGGTGCCGCGCAGCCAGATGAACAGGAAGATGAAGCCCAGCGTCTTGCCGAGGAACCACAGCACCGGCCAGTAGCCCTCGTTCGCACCCGGCCACAGCGTGCCGATGCCGAACGGGGCGCGCCAGCCGCCGAGGAACAGCGTCGTCGCGATCGCCGAGACCGTGACCATGTTGATGTACTCGGCCAGGAAGAACAGCGCGAACTTCAGCGACGAGTACTCGGTGTGGAAGCCGCCGACCAGCTCGCCCTCGGCCTCCGGCAGGTCGAACGGGGCCCGGTTCGTCTCCCCGACCATGGCGATGACGTAGATGATGAACGACGGCAGCAGCGGCAGGAAGTACCAGACGTCCTCCTGGGCGGCGACGATCTCGCTCGTCGACATCGTGCCCGCGTAGAGGAAGACGGTGACGAAGCTCAGGCCCATCGCCACCTCGTAGGAGATGACCTGGGCGCTCGAGCGCAGCCCGCCGAGGAGGGAGTAGGTGGAGCCCGACGACCAGCCGGCGAGCACGATCCCGTAGACGCCGATCGAGGTGACCGCCAGGACGTACAGCACGGCGACCGGCATGTCGGTGAGCTGCAGCGGCGTGACGGTGTCGGTGAACGGGATCCGCACCTCCGGACCGAACGGGATGACCGCCCAGGCCAGGAACGCGGGGATGGTGGCGATGATCGGCGCCAGCACGTAGACGACCTTGTCGGCCGCCTTGACGACGATGTCCTCCTTGAGCGCCAGCTTCACGCCGTCGGCCAGCGACTGCAGGAGCCCGAAGCGTCCGTGCACGTTGGGGCCGACGCGGTGCTGCATGCGCGCCACCACGCGGCGCTCGAACCAGATGTTGAACAGCGTGTAGACCACGAGGATCACGAAGACCAGCAGCGCCTTCAGCGCCACCACCCAGAACGCCTCGTTGCCGAATGCCTCGCTCATGCCTGCTCACCTCCTGGCAGCAGGCGGACGGTGGAGCCGTGGTCGGCGCCCAGCGTGCCGCGCAGGTGGACACCGTTGTTGCCCGGTGCCCACACGACGCCGTCGGGCAGGTCGGCCACCTCGGTGGGGAACGACGCGCTGCCGAGGTCGGTGGCGATCGTGGCGACGTCGCCCACCTCGACGCCGGCAGCGGCGAGGGTGGCGGCGGAGGCCTTCAGCACCGCACGACGGGCGGTGGCGCGGTAGCGGTCCTGGCCGTCCTGGAGCCGTCCGTCGTCGACGAGCTGGCGCCAGGTGGCGAGCACGACCGCGCCGCCGGGCCGCGGCTCCTCGAGGGCTGGCTGCTCGCGGGCGGGCACGTCGGGGGCGGGCAGCGGCTCGCCGTCCCAGGGGCCGAGGTCGCGCATGCTCCGCATCGCGCCCGCCGTGGTGCGAAAGCCCAGCGGCGCACCGAGCTCCTCGGCGACGCCTGCGAGCACGCGGACGTCGGTGAGCGAGCCGGGCACCTCCAACACGGTGCCGAACGGGCGCAGGCGACCCTCCCAGGTGACGAACGTGCCCGACTTCTCGACCGGCGGCGCCACCGGGAGGACGACGTCGGCGACACGGGTCACGTCGCTCTCACGCACCTCGAGGCTCACGACGAAGTCGGCGGCGGCCAGGGCCTCGCGCGCCAGGGCGGCGTCGGGGAGGTCGTCGAGCTCCACGCCGCCGACCACCAGGGCACGCAGCTGCCCCTCGGCCACGGCCCGGAGCATCGCCGTGGTGTCGCGCCCGGTCTGCGCGGGCACGGAGCGCACGCCCCACGCCGCGGCGAGGTCGGCGCGTGCCTCGGCGTCGGCGACGGGCCGGCCGCCGGGCAGCAGGGTCGGCAGGCAGCCGGTCTCCACGGCGCCGCGGTCGCCGGCGCGGCGCGGCACCCACGCGAGACGGGCGCCGGTGCGCTCGGCCAGCCGGACCGCGGCGCTGAACGCACCGGGCGACGACGCGAGCCGCTCTCCCAGCAGCACAACGGCGCGGGGGTCGAGACCCACGCCGGCCGAGCCGTCGCCGTCCTGGATCGCGTCGAGGGCCGAGGCCTCCTCGCCAGGTCGGGCGGCCAGCAGCTCGCCACCGCACTTGGCGAGGCCGCGCGTGGTGTGCGAGCCGACCGCCACGACGCGCACGCCGTGCCGCGACGCCTTGCGCAGCCTCAGGAACAGCGTGCCGGCCTCGTCCTCGGGCTCGAGTCCGACGAGCAGCACGGTCGACGCCGACTCGAGGTCGCGCGTGGCGACGTCCTGGCGGGTGGCCACGCGAGCGGCGAGGAACGCCGACTCCTCCGCCGAGTGCGGACGTGCGCGGAAGTCGATGTCGTTGGTGCCCAGCGCCACCCGGGCGAACACGCTGTAGGCGTAGGCGTCCTCGGCGGTCAGGCGTCCGCCGGGCAGCACGCCGACCTTGCCTGCGGCCTCGCGCAGCCCTGCTGCGGCTGCGGCGAGGGCCCCGGGCCACGACGTCGGCACGAGCTCGCCGGTGCCGGGGTCGCGCACCAGCGGCGTGCGCAGCCGGTCGTCCTGACGGCTCCACGTGAACGCGAAGCGGTCCTTGTCGGTGACCCACTCCTCGTTGACCTCGGGGTCGTCGCCGGCGAGGCGCCGCATGACGGCACCCCGGCGGTGGTCGACGCGGATCGCGGCACCGCACGCGTCGTGCTCGGCCACGCTCGGCGTCGAGACGAGGTCGAAGGGCCGCGAGCGGAACCGGTAGTCGGCGCTGGTGAGCGCGCCCACGGGGCAGATCTGGATGGTGTTGCCCGAGAAGTAGGAGTGGAACGGCTGCTCGCCACCCCCCTCACCGTCAGCACCGGCACGGTCGCCGAACGCCTCGGCGTCGACGGACGGCCCGATCCCGACCTGCTGGCGCGCGCCACGCTCGACGAGCGCGATGAACGGGTCGCCCGCGATCTGCTCGGAGAACCGCGTGCAGCGTGCGCACAGCACGCAGCGCTCGCGGTCGAGCAGCACCTGCTCGGAGACGGCCAACGGCTTCGGGAACGTCCGCTTGGTCTCCGCGAAGCGGCTCTCGCCCCGCCCGTGACTCATCGCCTGGTTCTGCAGCGGGCACTCCCCGCCCTTGTCGCACACCGGGCAGTCGAGCGGGTGGTTGACGAGGAGGAGCTCCATGGTGCCGTGCTGCGCCTTCTCGGCCACCGGCGACGTCACCTGCGTCCGCACGACCATGCCGGGCGCCACCTCGAGCGTGCAGGAGGCCTGGGGCTTGGGGAACCCGCGCCCGTTGCCCGCGTCGGGCACCTCGACGAGGCACTGCCGGCAGGCGCCGACCGGCTCGAGCAAGGGGTGGTCGCAGAATCGCGGGATCTCGGTGCCCACCAGCTCGGCGGCGCGGATGACGAGCGTGCCCTTCGGCACGCTCACCTCGACGTCGTCGATGGTCAGGGTGACGAGGTCGACCGGGGTCTGGGTCTCGCGGGACGCCTCGACGGTCATGCGCTCACCTCCGCGGCGAAGAGCGTGGACGCGGCGGGCGGGAACAGCTCCGCCGACGAGGTGTGCATCCCCGCCTCGAACTCGTCGCGGAAGTGCCGGACGGCCGAGGTGATCGGACTGGTCGCGCCGTCGCCGAGGGCGCAGAAGGACCGGCCGAGGATGTTGTCGCAGAGGTCGAGCAGCAGCTCGACGTCGCCCGCACGACCCTGGCCCGCGTCGAGACGCTGCAGCACCTGGACCAGCCACCAGGTGCCCTCACGGCACGGCGTGCACTTGCCGCACGACTCGTGCTTGTAGAACTCCGTCCAGCGCAGCACGCACCGCACCACCGACGTCGTCTGGTCGAAGACCTGCAGCGCCTTGGTGCCGAGCATCGAGCCGGCTGCGCCGACGCCCTCGTAGTCGAGGGGGACGTCGAGGTGCTCGGCCGTGAGGATCGGCGTGGACGAGCCGCCCGGGGTCCAGAACTTCAGCTCGGCACCGTCGCGCAGGCCACCGCCGAGGTCGAGCAGCTCGCGCAGCGTGGTGCCGAGCGGCGCCTCGTACTGGCCGGGCCGCTTCACGTGGCCCGACAGCGAGTACAGCGTGAACCCCTTGGACTTCTCGGTGCCCATCGAGCCGAACCACTCGACGCCGCCGCGGACGATGGCCGGCACCGACGCGATCGACTCGACGTTGTTGATGACCGTCGGGCTGGCGTAGAGACCCTCGACCGCGGGGAACGGCGGCCGCAGCCGCGGCTGGCCGCGCCGACCCTCGAGCGAGTCGAGCAACGCCGTCTCCTCGCCGCAGATGTAGGCGCCGGCACCGGCGTGGATGACCAGGTCGACGCGCCGGCCGGAGCCCATCACGTCGGCCCCGAGGTAGCCGGCCTCGTAGGCCTCGCGGCACGCGGCACGCAGGCGTCGCACGACGTGCAACACCTCGCCGCGCACGTAGACGAACGCCTGCTCCGCGCGAATGGCGAGGCTGGCGATGACGACGCCCTCGATCAGCTCGTGCGGGTTGGCCATCATGAGCGGGATGTCCTTGCAGGTGCCCGGCTCGGACTCGTCGGCGTTGACCACCAGGTACTTGGGGTTCGGGTTCTCCTGGGGGATGAAGCTCCACTTCATGCCCGTAGGGAATCCGGCGCCGCCGCGCCCGCGCAGCCCGGCGTCCTTGACGAGCGTGACGATCTCGTCGGGCGCCATGTCGAGGGCGGTGCGCAGCGCGCTGTAGCCGTCGCGCGCCTCGTAGGCCTCGCGTGTCCACGAGCGCTCGTCGGCCCAGCCCCGGCTCAGCACCGGTGTCAGTGTGTCAGCCATCCGCGGAACCTCCGCCCTTCACGTCGGCGGCCGACTCCTCGGCCACCGTCTCGTCCTCGGCCCGACGCGTGTCGGCCTCCGCTTCGGCTGTGTCCTTTTCCGCCCACGGCCCGGAACCCCCGCCGGGCTCCTTCTCCGCCCGCGGCCCGGAACCCCCGCCGGGGCCGTGGTCCTGCGTCCCGGTGTCGGCCACCGGGGGGATCGGGGGTGCCGACCAGCCGCGCTCCTGGGCGATCCGCAGACCGGCCAGGGACGCGTCGCCCGCCGACGGGCCCTCGTCGGCGCGGCCGTCCTCGAACCCGGCCAGCACGCGCTCGGCGTCGCGCCAGCTGGTGATCGTGGCGCCGCGGGAGGCCTGCACCGGCTCGCCCGCACGCAACCGGTCGACGAGGTCGACGGCCGACTCCGGCGTCTGGCGGTCGAGAAACTCCCAGTTGACCGTGAGCACCGGCGCGTAGTCGCAGGCGGCGTTGCACTCGATCCGCTCGAGGGTGACCTGGCCGTCGGCGGTCGTCTCGTCGTTCCCGACGTCGAGGTGGTCGCTCAACCGCTCGAAGATCGCGTCGCCGCCCATCACCGCGCACAGCGTGTTGGTGCAGACGCCGACGTGGTGCGTGCCCATCGTGCGCCGCTTGTACATCGTGTAGAAGGTGGCGACGCCCGACACCTCCGCCGTGGTCAGGCCGAGGAGCTCAGCGCAGGTCTCGACGCCCTCGCTGGTGACGCTGCCCTGCACCGACTGGACGAGGTGCAGCATCGGCAGCAGCGCCGACCGCGCCTGCGGGTAGCGGCCCATCAGCTCGCGCAGCTCCGCGGTCGTGGCCTCGTCGAGCGGAGGCGTGACGCCCTGGCTCATCGGTCCACCCCGCCCATGACCGGGTCGATGCTGGCGATGGCGACGATGACGTCGGACAACATGCCGCCCTCGCTCATGATCGACGTGCCCTGCAGGTTGACGAAGCTGGGGTCGCGGAAGTGCACCCGGTAGGGACGGGTGCCGCCGTCGGAGACGGCGTGGCAGCCGATCTCGCCGCGCGGGGCCTCGATCGCGGCGTAGGCCTGGCCGGGCGGGACCCGGAAGCCTTCGGTGACCAGCTTGAAGTGGTGGATGAGCGCCTCCATCGACTCGCCCATGATGTGGCGGATGTGCTCGGCGGAGTTGCCCTGCCCGTCGCTGCCGACGCTGAGCCGGGCCGGCCACGCGATCTTCGGGTCGTCGACCATGACGGGCGCACCGGCGGTGTCCTCGAGCCGGTCGATCGCCTGCTCGACGATGCGCAGCGACTGCCGCATCTCCTCCAGCCGCACGCGGAAGCGGCCGTAGGCGTCGGGCTCGTCCCAGGTGACGACGTCGAAGTCGTAGGTGTCGTAGCCCCAGTACGGCTGCGTGCGTCGCAGGTCCCAGTCGTAGCCGGTGGCGCGAAGCACGGGCCCGGTGAGGCCGAGGGCGAGGCAGCCGTCGAGCTCGAGGTGCCCGACGCCCTTGAGCCGGCCCTTGAAGATCGGGTTCGCGTTGCACAGCGCGGCGTACTCCGGCAGCCGCTTGCGCAGCAGGGCGACCGTGCCGCGCAGCTGCTCGACGACGCCGTCGGGCAGGTCCTGCGCGACGCCGCCCGGCCGGAGGTAGGCGTGGTTCATGCGCAGCCCCGAGATCGCCTCGAAGAGGTCGAGGATGAGCTCGCGGTCGCGGAAGCCGCAGGTCATGACGGTGAGGGCGCCGAGCTCCATGCCGCCGGTCGCGATGCAGACGAGGTGCGAGCTGATCCGGTTGAGCTCGAGCATGAGCACGCGGATGGTCCGGGCCCGCTCGGGCACGTCGTCCTCGACGCCGAGCAGCCGCTCGACGGCGGCGACGTAGGCGGCCTCGTTGCTGAACGGGGCCACGTAGTCCATGCGGGTGCAGAACGTCACGCCCTGCGTCCAGGTGCGGTACTCCATGTTCTTCTCGATGCCGGTGTGCAGGTAGCCGATCCCGGGTCGGGCGTCCTTCACCGTCTCGCCGTCGATCTCGAGGATGAGTCGCAGCACGCCGTGCGTCGACGGGTGCTGGGGCCCCATGTTGACGACGATCCGGTCGCCGTCGACGGCGGCCGCGTCGACGGTGTCCCAGTCCTGCCCGGTGACGGTGAAGACGGGCCCGGACGTGGTCTCGCTCGTGCCGGCGTAGGCGTCGTGGGTGGTGTCGGTCATCGCGTCCTCCCGAGCGCTGAGCCGTTGCCGAGTGGTCTCGGTACGGCCAGCCGAGCTCCTCCGTCGCCGACTGGCCTGCTCGACCAGCAGTCGTGCCGCTGGTCGAGTAGTCGGGACCGCGAGGTACGAGCAGGTCCCGACGTATCGAGACCACCTTGCAGCCGACTACGCATGCCACTCACGAGTAGCTCCTGCGCTGGTCGGGGCTCGGGACCGTGCCGCCCTTGTACTCCACGGGGATGCCGCCGAGGGGATAGTCCTTGCGCTGGGGGTGGCCCTGCCAGTCGTCGGGCATGAGGATGCGGGTGAGGGCCGGGTGGCCGTCGAAGACGATGCCGAACATGTCGTAGGCCTCCCGCTCCTGCCAGTCGGCGGTGGGATAGACGGCGACGACGCTCGGCACGTGCGGGTCGGCGTCGGGGCACGTGGTCTCGACGCGGATGCGGCGCCGGTGCGTCATGGAGAGCAGGTGGAGCACGACGTGCAGCTCGCGGCCGGTCTCGTGCGGGAAGTGCACGGCGGAAAGGCTGCTGCACAGCTCGTAGCGCAGCGCCGCGTCGTCGCGCAGGTGCCGGACGACGTCGAGCAGCGTCTCACGGCGGACGACGAAGGTGATCTCGCCGCGGTCCACCACGACGCGCTCGATGGCGTCGGTGCCGTCGGCGAGCTCGGCGAGGCGGTCGTGCACGTCGTCGAACCACCCGGGTCCGTCGCCGGGGCCGAAGGGCGGCTGGGAGGCGGGCGGCATCGCGACGGGGCGGGTGATGCCGCCGTAGCCGCTCGTGTCGCCGGTGCCGCGCACGCCGAACATGCCTTGGCGCACGTCGACGACCTCGAAGGTCTCGGTGCCTGCGGGGACGACGGGCGCGCCGCCGTCGGGGACGGGGTCGTGCGAGCGGTCCTGCGTGGTGGTGTGGTCGTCGACGGTGCGGGTCTTGTCGTCTGCCATCAGCGCATCAGGCCCTTCAGGGCCGACGTCGGCGCGGCGTCGAGGGCGGCGGCCTCGTCGGCGCGGATCTCCTCGAGTCGGTGCGCGCCGAGCTTGGTGTGCTGGATCTTGTCGTGCAGCTTGAGGATGGCGTCGATGAGCATCTCGGGGCGGGGCGGGCAGCCGGGGAGGTACATGTCGACGGGGACGACGTGGTCGACGCCCTGCACGATCGCGTAGTTGTTGAACATGCCGCCGGAGCTGGCGCAGACGCCCATGGCGAGCACGTACTTGGGCTCGGCCATCTGGTCGTAGATCTGGCGCAGGACGGGTGCCATCTTGTTGCTCACGCGGCCGGCGACGATCATCAGGTCGGCCTGGCGGGGGCTGGGGCGGAAGACCTCCATGCCGAACCGCGAGGAGTCGAACCGGGGGGCGCCGAACGTCATCATCTCGATGGCGCAGCAGGCCAGCCCGAACGTGGCGGGCCAGAACGACGCCTTGCGCATGTAGCCGGCGAGGCCCTCGACCGTCGAGAGCAGGACGCCGCTGGGCAGCTTCTCCTCGAGACCCATCAGGTCCACTCCATTCCACCGCGGCGCCACTCGTAGGCGTACGCGATCGTGACGTTGACGAGGAAGAGCAGGATCGCGAAGACGGCGAACCAGCTCATCTGGTCGAAGGCGACGGCGAAGGGGTAGAGGAAGACGATCTCGATGTCGAAGACGATGAACATCATCGCGGTGAAGAAGTACTTGACGCTGACCTTGCCGCCGCCGTCGGGGAGCGGGCTGGGCTCGATGCCGGACTCGTAGCGGTCGAGCTTGGCGCGGTTGTACCGCTTCGGCCCGGTGAGCGGCGCGATCGCGATGCTGAACACGGCGAACCCGGCCGCGAGGGCGCCCAGGACGAGGACCGGTGTGTACTCGTTCACCGTCACCTCCAGCATGTGTGGGCGTGGGGTCTTCCCGAGGTCGTGACCTTGTGAACTACTTCACAACGTGACCTGCGCCTCACTCTACGCCCGCCGAGGGGCGTGTGTAACTGAGGTCACACTAAGTCGAGGTGCGGAGTCCGGTGAGGTGGTGTTTGCGCAGGTCAGACGTGGTGTGGCTCGCCCGTGACGACGTGGTCGGCGTGTCCGAGAGCCTCGAGGAGGAGGCGACGCAGGTGTCCGCCGACGAGCGTGTACCGCACGCGGCGGCCCTCGCGGTGCGCCTCGACGAGTCCGGCCAGTCGCAGCTTCGCCAGGTGCTGGCTCACCGACGTCCGGCTCGCGCCGACCGTGTCGGCGAGCGTGGTGACGTCGGCGTCCTGACGGGCCAGCACCCACAGCAGGTGCAGGCGGGTGCGGTCGGAGAGCAGGCCGAACACCTCCGACGCCTCGGCCAGGCGCTCGGGCGTCGGCTCGACGTCGTGCCGCAGGCTGGGCGCAGGCTCGATCGCCCGCCCGCCCCTGCCGCCGTCGCTCACGTCGTCATTGTGTCGCAGCCAGGGTCGCGCAGGGGTCGGCGCGCCGGTCGCCCCGGTCAGGCGTGTCCCCCGTGCGCGTTTGCGTGGGGCCCCACGCAAACGTGCACTCACGCCGCATGTCTGCGGTGGGCGGAGCCTGTTTGCGTGGGGCCCCACGCAAACAGGCGGGAGCGGGAGGGGTGGGGGCGCAGCGCCCCGACGAGGGCGACGGCGGCGAGCCCACCCAGGACGGCGAGGGCCAGCCGTGGCGACGTCTGCACGGCCACGAGCCCGGCGAGCGGGTAGGTGAGCAGGTAGCAGGCGTGCGACCAGGCGAAGTGTCCGGCGAACAGGAGCGTCAGGCGTCGACCCTCGCCCTGCGCGCGCAGCACCTGCCCCGACGGCGTGAGGACGAGCGACGACCCCAGGCCAAGGACGGCCCACGTCGCGACGAGCCCAGCACCCCCGTCGCCCACTGCCGCGGCGACGAGCAGCGCGAGGGCCACGACGCCCCCACCCCAGCACATCGGGGTCCACGGCTCCCCCGTCCAACGCGAGACGAGCACCGCACCGACCACCGAGCCGGCCCCGAACACGGCGAGCACGACACCGACCTCGGACTCGCCCCAGCCGACGTCGGCCACCAGCGTCGCCGTGAGGACGAGGGCCGACGCGTAGGCGCAGGCCGCGACGAGGTCGAGCAGGAGCAGCCGGCGCAGGTCGGCCACCCGCACGAACGTCACGAACCCGCCGCTGCGCTCCTCCCGACCTCCGGCCGGCGTCGCGGCGGCGGGCGGTCGTGCGGCCAGCACCCAGACCAGCGAGCCGACGAAGCCGACGGCGGACAGCAGGAACAGCGAGCGGGCGTCGACCAGCACGAGCGCCAGCGCCGCGACGGCGGGACTCACCACCGCCTCGGCGTCGTAGGCGACCCGCGACAGCGACAGCGCCTGCCGGTAGTCGTCCTCCTCCGACAGCACCCGCGGCAGGAGGGCCTGGTAGGCAGGCGTGAACCCGGCCGACGCCGCCTGCAGCACCAGGACGAGCACGTAGACCTGCCAGGTGGCGTCCACGAGCGGCAGCGACGCCGCGACCGCGACGCGCACGACGTCGGCCCCGACGAGCACGCGCACCGGCGCCCACCCGGCGGTCAGCCGCGCGATCCAGGGCGACAGCGCGACGTAGGCGACGATCTTGACCGTCATCGCCGTCGCCAGCACCCCGGCCGCCTGCGGTCCCGCGAGGTCGGCGGCGAGCAGGGCGAGCGCGACGGTCAGCACGCCCGTGCCGAGCAGCCCGCTCAGCTGGGCGGCGAAGAGCCGGGCGTAGCGCGGGTGGCGGCGCAGCGTCGTGAGCACAGTTCATTGTGTGCACATCCGCGCACATGTGCAAGCGATAGGCGCCGTGCGTCGTGGACGGGGCGTCGCCGGCTGCGGTCGGTCTCGGCCTGCTGGTGCGCTGCCTCGGCTCGCGCTGGGGGTGGCCTCCGAGAAGGCCTCGACCGGCTGGCTGGGAGCGGCGTCTGGTCGGGTTCTCGGGGTGCGGGCTGGGTGGGCGGTAGGTGACGCGCGTGTCCCTGGGCTCGGAGGTAGGTGACGCGTGGAATGAGAGGCTCTTACCGCGCGTCACCTACCTCCGCCTCCGCAGGAAGCGCGCGCCACCTACCGCCCCCACGCCGCACCCGGCCGCAGCCCGGGGCCCCCGAGCATCGCGCCATCGGCCCGGTCGAGGCCTCTCGAAGACCACACCCAGCGCGGGCCGAGGCAGCGCACCGGCGGGTCGAGGACCGTCACAGGCGGCGCACCAACAGGCCGGGACGGACCGCGACCGGCGCATCGCCCGACGGGACCACCGCAGGCGACGCACCAGCAGGTCCGGACGGACGAACGTCAGGGGCGGAAGGAGTGGTGCAGCGCCACGATGCCGCCCGAGAGGTTGTGCCACTCCACGCGACCCCAGCCCGCCTCGACCATGCGCAGGGCAAGGCCCTTCTGGTCGGGCCAGGCGCGGATCGACTCCGCCAGGTAGACGTACGACTCCGGGTTCGACGACGTCCGACGCGCGATCGACGGCAGCGCCCGCATCAGGTAGTTCGAGTAGACCGCCGCGAACGGCTCCCACGTGGGCGTGGAGAACTCGCACACGACGATCCGACCGCCCGGCCGGGTCACGCGTCGCAGCTCGCGCAGACCCTGCAGCGGGTCGTGGATGTTGCGCAGGCCGAAGGAGATCGTCACCGCGTCGAAGGAGGCGTCGGCGAACGGCAGGCGCATGCCGTCACCGGCGACGAACGGCAGGTGCGCGAACCGGCGGCGGCCCTCCTGCAGCATGCCGAGGGAGAAGTCGCAGGGCACGACCGTGGCGCCCGCCTCGCGGAACGGTTCGCTGGAGGTCCCGGTGCCGGCGGCGAGGTCGAGGATGCGCTCGCCCGGCTTCGGGGCCACGAGGTCGACGACCTTGCGACGCCACCGGCGGTCCTGACCGAGGGACAGCACGTCGTTCGTCACGTCGTAGCGCTGGGCGACGGTGTCGAACATGCGCGCGACGTCGCGGGGCTCCTTGTCCAGTCCGGCTCGGCTCACCCCGCAAGCGTCCCACGAGTAGGCTCGATCGGGTGACGAGCCCTCCCCCCGTGGCCGCTGCGGCGAGCCCCCTGCCGTCGCCGCTCGTCGCCCGCACCGTCGAGGTCGACGACCCCGGACCGCTGCTCGCGCTGCTGCACCGCGACACCGACGCGGTCGCCTGGGTGCACCACGGCGACGGTCTGGTCGGCTGGGGTCGCGCGGCGTCGCTGTCCGTCGACGGACCCGACCGGTTCGACCGCGCGCACCGCTGGTGGCGCGAGGTCACGCGGCACAGCGTCACGCGCGACGAGGTGCACGTGCCCGGCAGCGGACTCGTGGCATTCGGCAGCTTCGCGTTCGCCGACGACGGCCGCGGCAGCAGCCTCGTCGTGCCCGAGGTGGTCGTGGGCCGCCGCGACGGACGCAGCTGGGTCACGGTCGTCGGCACGTCGATCTCCTCCCCGCCGTCGCTCACGCCCACCGACCCGCCGCAGCACCCGCACGGCGTGGAGCTCGTCGACGGGTCGGTCGACAGCGACGCCTGGCAGGACGTGGTGGCCGAGGCGGTGCGCCGCATCTCCGCCGGCCAGCTCGACAAGGTCGTGCTCGCCCGCGACCTGGTCGCCGAGCTCGACACGCCGCTCGACGTCCGCTCGCCGCTGCGCCGGCTGGCCCGCGACTACCCCGGATGCTGGACGTTCCACGTCGACGGCTTCTTCGGGTCCACGCCGGAGATGCTGGTGCGTCTCGAGCGCGGGCTGGTGACGTCGCGCGTCCTGGCCGGCACGATCCGCCGCACGGGCGACGACACCCGCGACCTCGCGCTCGCCGCGTCACTGGCCCGCTCGAGCAAGGACCTCGAGGAGCACGAGTACGCCGTCCGGTCGGTCGCCGAGGCGCTGGCACCGCACTGCTCGAGCACGAACGTGCCCGACGCGCCGTTCGTGCTGCACCTGCCCAACGTGATGCACCTGGCCACCGACGTGACGGCCGTGCTGCGGGGCGACGCGAGCGCGCTGAACCTCGTGGCCGCCCTGCACCCGTCGGCGGCGGTCGGCGGGACGCCCACCGACGCGGCCGTCGCGCTCATCGCCGAGATCGAGGGTCTCGACCGCGGACGCTACGCGGGTCCGGTCGGCTGGATCGGGGCCGAGGGCGACGGCGAGTGGGGCATCGGCCTGCGGTCGGCGCAGCTGGAGGACGAGGGCCGCCGCGTGCGCCTGTTCGCGGGCTGCGGCATCGTCGCCGACTCGGTGCCGGCCGACGAGCTGGCCGAGAGCCAGGCCAAGCTCGTCCCCGTGCGCGACGCCCTGGCCTGAACCTCTCCCGTTTCGGACACCTCCGGGGCGCTCTCGTGCCGAGAACGCCCCGGAAGCGTCCACCACTCAGGGCTTGAGCGTCTTCTTGCCGCCGTGCAGCAGCGTGACGATGAGGTTCAGACCCTTCTCGTCCTTCACGGTCCGCTTGAACGACGTGAGGTTCAGCGGCGGTGCGTAGCGCTGCCGGGTGATGGCCTTGGCGTACGTGAACTCCTTCAGGCCGTCGGGACCGTGGATGCGGCCGAAGCCCGACTCCCCGACACCGCCGAACGGCAGGCCGGGCACGCCGGCGAAGGTGATGATGCCGTTGACCGACGTCATGCCCGAGCGGATGCGTCGGGCGATCTCCACGCCATGGCGCTTGGAGAACACGGCGCCGGCGAGCCCGTACTTGCCGGCGTTCGTGAGTCGGACGGCCTCGTCCATGTCGCGCACCGGGTTGATCGCGAGCGTCGGGCCGAAGGTCTCCTCGGTGATCGCCGTCGACGTCTCGGGCACGTGGGTGAGGATCGTCGGCTGCACGAACCGCTCCCCGACCGCGTCGGCACCACCGACGACGGCCGTGGCGCCCCGGTCGAGCGCGTCCTGGACGTGACCGCGGATGACGTCGACCTGCGACGGCATGGTGATCGGCCCGATCTTGGCGCCCGCGTCGGTCCCGGCGCGCAGCCCCTTGGCCTGCTCGGTGATCTCGGCGACGAACGCGTCGAAGACCTTCTCGTGCACGTAGACGCGCTCGGTGCCGATGCACGTCTGGCCCGCGTTGGACATGCCGCCCCACAGCGCGGCCTCGGCGGCCTTGGCGATGTTGGCGTCCTCGTCGACGATGAGCGAGTCCTTGCCGCCCGCCTCGATGACGACGGGGGTGAGCCGCTCGGCGCACGCCGCCATGACCTTCTTGCCGGTGGCCGTGGAGCCGGTGAACGCCAGCTTGTCGACACCGGAGGTGCACAGCGCGGCACCCGTGGCACCCAGGCCCGTGATCGCCTGCAGCACCGGGATGCCGCCGACGACCTCGGCGAACGTCTCGGCGAGCCACACGCCGACACCCGGCGTGTACTCGCTCGGCTTGAACACCACGGTGTTGCCGGCCGCCAGCGCGTAGGCGATCGAGCCCATCGGGGTGAAGACCGGGTAGTTCCACGGGCCGATGACGCCCACGACGCCGAGCGGCTTGTACTCCACCGTCGACTTCTGGTTGGCCATGACGAGGCCGGAGGCCACGCGCTGCGGGCCGAGCACCTTCTTGGCGTGCTTGGCGGCCCACGCGACGTGGTCGATGGCGAGCGCGATCTCGAGCTGGGCGTCGGGGATCGGCTTGCCGGTCTCGCGGTGCGACAGCTCCGACAGCTGCGCGATCCGGCGCGTGATGACGCTGCGCCACGTGAGCAGGTGCTCCGCGCGCTCGTCGAACGTGAGGTTGCCCCACCAGGCGGCGGCGTCGCGGGCCCGCTCGACCGCGAGGGCGACGTCCTCCGGACCCGCGACGGGGTGCACGCCGACGAGGTCCCCGGTGGCCGGGTCGAGCGACTCGAAGGTCTCGACGCCGTCGGCCGGGACCGAGGCGGAGGTGGGCGGCGGGGACGGGTGGCGGTCGAACGTCGAGGTCATCGGGACTCCTTCAGCAGGTCGGCGGCCTTCTCGCCGACCATGATCGTGGGGGCGTTGGTGTTGCCACGCGGGACCGCGGGCATGACGGACGCGTCGGCGACGCGCAAACCCTCGACGCCGCGCACGCGCAGCTGCGGGTCGACGACGCTCTCGTCGCCGGTGCCCATCGCACAGGTGGCCACGGGGTGGTAGAGCGTCTGGCAGAGCCGGTTGATCGAGGCGTACACCTGGTCGTCGGTCGGGTCGAGCGACGCGGGCTCCCACGGCGCCTTCACGTACCGGGCCAGGGGACCGTCCTTGAGGATCTCGCAGGCGCGGCGGATGCCGGCGGCGAGCGCCTCGAGGTCGGCGCGGTCGTCGAGGTAGCCGGCCTCGATCTCCGGCTTCCAGCTCGGGTCGGCCGACCGCAGCCGCACGTGGCCGCGGCTCTGCACGCGCACCAGGGTCGCGGCGAGGGTGAGGGCCGGCTGCGTGGGCTCGTGCAGTCCGTTGTCCCAGAAGCCGGTGGGCGCGAAGTGGAACTGCAGGTCGGGCAGGTCGAGGTCGTCGCGCGAGGTGAAGAACGCGCCGGCCTCGGCGACGTTCGACGTGAGCGGTCCCCGACCCAGCTTCTGGGCCTTCAGCAGCTGCGGCAGGTTGAGCGACGCGGCGATGTCGGTCGTGCCCTGGGTGTGCGCGAGGACGCCGGAGACCGGGTGGTCCTGCAGGTTCTGCCCGACGCCGGGCAGGTCGACCTGCACGTCGATGCCGTGGTCCTTCAGGTGGGCGGTGGGGCCGATGCCCGACACCATGAGGAGCTGGGGGCTGTTGATGGCGCCGCCCGCGAGGACGACCTCGGCGTTCACGCGCACCGTCTCGGTGAACGCGCCCCGCCGGTAGGTGACGCCGACGGCGCGCTTGGCGCCCTTCGCGCCCTCGAGGTCGATCGACGTCACGAACGCCTCGGTGCGCAGCACCAGGTTCGGGCGCGACAGGGCCGGACGGATGTACGCGTCGGCGACCGACCAGCGTCGACCCTTGCGGCAGGTGACCTGGTAGAGCCCAGCGCCCTCCTGCTCCGCGCCGTTGAAGTCGTCGGTGCGCTTCATGCCGTTCGCGACGGCCGACTCGACGAACGCGTGGCTCAGCTCGTGGTCGTGGCGGCGGTCCTCGACGTGCAGGGGGCCGTCGTTGCCGTGGAAGGAGTTGCGCAGGCGCTGGTTGCCCTCCGACCGCACGAAGTAGGGCAGCACGTCGTCGTAGCCCCAGCCGTCCGCGCCGTAGGCGTCGCGCCACTCGTCGTAGTCGGCGTGGTTGCCGCGGATGTAGATCATCGCGTTCATCGAGGTGCAGCCGCCGAGCGCCTTCATGCGCGGCCAGTCGGCGCGACGGTTGCCGAGGTGCTTCTGCGGCGTGGTCTGGTAGCCCCAGTCCCACGACGTCTTGAACAGCGTCGAGAACCCGGCCGGCAGGTGGATCATGTCGTCGTCGTCCATCGGCCCGGCCTCGAGGAGCAGGACGCGGACGTCGGGGTCCTCCGTGAGTCGCGCGGCGACCACGCCGCCGCCGCTGCCCGACCCGATCACCACGTAGTCGAAGGTCTCGATCCCCATGCCCGTCCTCTCGTCGGCGCGCACGTGACGCACACCACTCACCGTACCGCCGGCATGGTTGCTGCCACCAGGACTGTCACGGTTTCTCGACTGCTGGACGGGATCAATCGACGCAACGCCGTCGGCGCTCAGTCGTCGGCGAGCGCAGCCGCCGTCGCGGAGCGCAGGGCGGCGTCGAGGGCGCGCCGGTCGTCACGTCGCAGGACCACCTCGACCACCTCCAGCCCACCGGTCGGCAAGGCGAGCGCGGCCGCCAGCCCGGCGGGCTCCACGCGTCGGTGCGCCACGCGGTAGCCGGCGCAGAGGGCCCCCAGGTCGGCGCCGGTGGGTGTCGCGAACACGCGCTCGAACGCGTCGGCGTGCTCGGGCCCGCCCTGCTCGAGCGTGGAGAAGATGGCACCGCCGTCGTCGTTGACCACGACGACCGTGAGGTCGGGCCGCGGCTCGTCGGGCCCGATCAACATGCCGTTGCTGCCGTGCAGGAAGGTCAGGTCGCCCATCAGCGCCAGGGCCCAGCTGGAGTCGCGGGCAAGGGCCGCGCCGACCGCCGTCGACACCGTGCCGTCGATGCCGGCGAGGCCGCGGTTGGCCACGACGTAGCGACGCTCGCCCACCGTCCAGGGCCGCGCGACGACGTCGAGGTCGCGGATCGGCTGAGACGCGCCCACGACGAGCAGGCCGTCGGGCGGGAGCGCCTCGGCGACGGTGCGCGCGACGGCCAGGCCGCTGTCGGGGTGGTCCGCGAGCAGGGCGTCGACGGCGCGCTGCACGCGGGCGTCGGCGTCCGTCCACTCCTGCAGCCAGGCGGGGTCGTCGACGCTGCCGGCCGCGACGTCGTCGACGAACGTGACGCGGGGGCCGGCCGGCACGGGGAAGGTCGCCTGCGTGCCCACGTGCACGACGTCGACGTCGGCGCGCGCCAGCAGCCGCGTGACCGGACGGCTCAGCGTCGGGTGGCCGAACGACACCACCCGCTCGACCCGTCCGGCCAGGGGCTCGTGACCGAGGAGCAGGCGGTAGGTCGACAGCGCGCCGCCCGTGCGGGAGCCCGACGTCGGCTCGGCGAGCAGCGGCCAGCCCGCCTCGCGGGCGAGCACCCGGGCGCGGGCGCCGGAGTCGTCGCCGGCGAGGACGACGGTGCGGGGGCCCAGGTCGAGGGTCGTCAGGACACCGGGCTCGCGCCAGGAGCCGACCCGGCCGAGCATCAGGGCGTCGGGGTCGCGGTCGAGCGACCAGTCGACCGACTCGACCAACGGCTCGTCGAGCTCGAGGTTCAGGTGGCCTGGCGCGTCGGGCCGGGCGACGCCGAGCAGACCCTTCACGCGGTCCGTGTACGCGACCCCCGGAAAGATGCCCGGCTGCACCGTGGTCTGGTTGGCGCCCGTGCCCCGCAGCCTCGCCGGACGGTCGGCGGTCACGGCCAGCACCCCGACGCCGGCGTGCAGCGCCTCGAGCATCGCCGGATGCAGGTTCGCCACCGCAGTGCCGGAGGTGGTCACCACGGGCACCACGCGGTGCGACGTCCTCGCGAGGCCGAGGGCGAGGAAGCCTGCCTCGCGCTCGTCTACCCGCACGTGCAGGCGGATGCGTCCCGCCTGCTCGGCTGCGTGGAACGCGAGTGCCAGGGGCGCCGACCTCGAGCCGGGCGCCAGGACGACGTCGGTGACGTGGTGGCCGAGCAGGGCGTGCAACAACCTGCGCGCCACGCCGATCGACCGTTGCTCGCTCATCGCGCGACCGCCGCGCGGCGCAGGGCGTCGACACGCTCGAACCTGGCACGCCAGGCGGCGTCGGTCGCGGCGTCGGCGGCGACGTCGGCCAGCGCCGCCTCCTCGACGTCGACCGTGCGCACGGGGAGCCAGCCGTCGACAGGATCCAGCGGGCTGCTCGTGACGTCGCCGCCGAGCAGCGACGTGGTGCCGAGGCCGCACGCGTACGGCAGCTCAGGCAGCGCCGCCGCGAGCGCGACGCCCGCGGCCAGGCCCACCGACGACTCGACGGCGCTCGAGACGACGACGGGCAGGCCGATCTCCTCGGCCACGCGCAGGCACGCGCGCACCCCGCCCAGCGGCTGCACCTTGAGCACGGCGACGTCGGCGGCCTCCAGGTCGCGGACACGGTAGGGGTCGGCGGCGCGGCGGATCGACTCGTCGGCGGCCACGGGCACGTCGACCCTGCGGCGGACCAGCGCGAGCTCCTCCACCGAGGCGCACGGCTGCTCGACGTACTCGAGCGTGCCGACGGCATCCAGGGCCTTCACGGCCGCGACCGCGTCGTCGACGGACCACCCGCCGTTGGCGTCGACCCGCACCCGACCCCCGCTGCCCAGGACGTCGCGGACCGCCTCGACGCGTGCGACGTCGTCGGCGAGCGTCTGGCCCCGCTCGGCCACCTTGACCTTGGCGGTCGAGGCACCCGACGTCCGCACGATCTGCGCGGCCTGCTCGGGTCCCACGGCGGGCACGGTCGCGTTCACGGGCACGCGGTCGCGGACGGGCTCGGGCCAGCCGTCGTGGGCGGCCTCGAGCGCGGCCCGCAGCCACGGCACGCACTCCTCGTCGTCGTAGTCGAGGAACGGGCTGAACTCGCCCCAGCCGGCGGCGCCGCGCATCAGCAGGCCCTCGCGTCGGTGGATGCCACGGAACCGGACGGGCATCCCGATCGCGAACGTGTGCACCTGCCGAGGGTAGCGGCGCGGCAGCGTCGGGGCCCGCGGGTGAGGTCGCGCACAACCACCCCGAGCCGCACTGCGACGTCAGGTGCGCCGTGCAACGGTGGACACATGTCGACCATCGCCATCGTCGGGGGCCACGGCCAGATCGCCCTCCACCTCATCGAGCAGCTCCGCGCACGCGACCACGACGTCGTCGCGCTCATCCGCAACGACGCGCACACGAGCGACGTCGAGCAGCGGGGGGCCACGGCGCGCCGGCTCGACATCGAGCAGCAGGACGCCGACGCGTTCGCGTCCGTGTTCGACGGCTGCGACGCGGTCGTCTTCGCCGCCGGCGGCGGACCCGACGGCAACATCGGCCGCAAGCGCGCCGTCGACCTCGAGGGCTCGCTGAAGTCGATCGAGGGCGCAAGGATCGCGGGCGTCCGACGCTTCGTGCAGGTCTCCGCGATCGGCGTCGACCTGCCGCTGCCCGAGGACACCGACGACGTGTGGCGCGCCTACGTCGAGGCCAAGCGCGACGCCGACGTCGCGCTGCGCGAGAGCGGCCTGGACTGGACGATCATCCGCCCGGGCCGGCTGACCGACGACCCCGCGCGGGGCAGCGTGACGCTCGGCGACTCCGTGGCTCGCGGCGAGGTCCCGCGCGCCGACGTCGCCGCCGTGATCGCCGAGGTCCTCCACACCGGCGCCGGCATCGGCCGCCAGTGGGACCTCGTGACCGGCGAGACGCCCCTCGACGAGGCCGTCGCCTCCGCCTGACCCCCTCCCCGGACGCCGCGCGGTGCGCGTTTACGTGGGGCCCCACCTAAACCAGCTCCCCCCACCGCAACCATCCGGGCAATCTGCGCGTTTACGTGGGGGCCCCACCTAAACCAGCTCCCCCCACCGCAACCATCCGGGCAATCTGCGCGTTTACGTGGGGCCCCACCTAAACCAGCTCCCCCCACCGCAACCATGCGCCGGATCCGCGCGTTTGCGTGGGGCCCCACGTAATCGGGTCAGAAGAGGCGGCGGACGGCGAGGCGGTCGACCTTGCCGTTCGGGAGGAGGGGGACGGTGTCGACGAGGGTGACGTCGCGCGGCGCCCAGCGGCGCGGCAGTCCCTGCTCCTCGAGCGCGTCGCGCAGACGGTCGGCGGCCACCGCGTCGAGGCAGGTGGCGTCGGCCGGGACCACCACGGCCACCACCCGCGTGCCCCACTCGTCGTCGGGCACGCCCGCGACGGCCGCGTCGTTCACCTCCGGCAGCGCGCGCAGCGCCCGCTCGACCGCGGGCAGCGGCACGTTCACGCCGCCGCTCACGACGACGTCGTCGGCCCGACCGACGACGCTGAGCACGCCCGCGGCGTCGACGCTGCCGAGGTCGGCGGTGTCGAACCACTCGTCGGTGCGCGCGACGTCGCCGTAGCCGTCGAACAGCACCGGTCCCGCCAGCTGCACCCGACCCACGCCGTCACGTGCGTCGGCCACCCGCACGCGGACGCCGTCGAGCGGGACGCCGTCGTACACGCACCCTCCGCTCGTCTCGCTCATCCCGTAGGTGCGCACGACCCGCACACCCGCCGACGTCGCCTGCTCGCGCAGCGTCGGGTCGAGCGCGGCACCGCCCACCAGCACCGCGTCGAGCGCCGCGAGCACGTCGAGCCGGCCCGCCGACGCCAGGCGGTGCAGCTGGGTGGGCACGAGGGACGCGTAGGTGCGGGGCGCGTCGAGCTCGCGCAGCGCGTCGACGAGGTCGTCGTGGTCGTCGAGGAGCACCGGCTCCTGCTCCGCGAGGAGGGAGCGCACCAGCACCTGCAGGCCACCCACGCCGGTCACGGGCAGCGCCAGCAGCCACTGGCCGGGCCCGCCGAGACGTGCGTGCGTGGCGTGCGCCGACGCCAGCACCGCGTCCCGCGACAGGCGCACGTCCTTCGGCTCGCCCGTGCTGCCCGACGTCCGCACGACGAGCGGCTCGACGTCGTCGCCGGCCACCCACGGACGCAGCAGGTCGAGCACGTCGCGCGCCGAGCCCGACACCGGGCGCAGCGACGCCGCCGCGGTCAGGAGCCCGGCTCCCACTCCTCGGACTCCGGCTCCTCCTCAAGCGGGTCGCGCACCGGACGCGACTGGTAGAGCGCCGCGGCACCCGTCACGAGGGCCCCGAACCCGGCGGCGAGCGGCAGCCAGCCGCCGTCGGACGTCACCGCGAGCCACACGAAGATGCCCGTCAGCAGCACGAGGACGAACGGGAACGGCGGCTGCGTCATCCCCCCACCCTAGGCGCTGGCACACTGTCCGCTGAACCCTAGGAGCATCGTGAACGACCGCAGCAGCGCGACCCTCTCGCAGTGGGTCGAGGGGGCCCGTCCCCGCACCCTTCCCGCCGCCGTCGCCCCCGTGCTGGCCGGCACCGGCGTGGCGGCGTACGTGGCCGACGTGGTCTGGGGCAAGGCGCTGCTCGCCCTCGGCGTGTCCCTCGCGCTGCAGATCGGCGTGAACTACGCCAACGACTACTCCGACGGCATCCGCGGCACCGACGACGACCGCGTCGGTCCGCTGCGGCTGGTCGGGTCGGGGCTGGCCCGGCCCTCGGCGGTCAAGGCCGCCGCGCTCGGCTTCCTCGGCCTCGGCGCGCTGCTGGGCCTGGCCCTCGCGGCCACGACGACGTGGTGGCTGCTGCTCGTCGGCGTCGCCGCCCTCGGCGCGGCCTGGACCTACACGGGCGGCCCGAACCCCTACGGCTACCGTGCGCTCGGCGAGGTGAGCGTCTTCCTGTTCTTCGGGCTGGTCGCCGTCCTCGGCACGGTCTACGTGCAGGTCGAGGGGCTGCCGTGGGAGGCCTGGGCGGCAGCCGTCGGCGTCGGCGCGCTCGCCTGCGCGATCCTCGTCGCCAACAACCTGCGCGACATCCCCACCGACGTCGAGGCGGGCAAGCGGACGCTCGCCGTCGTGCTCGGCGACGCCCGCTCGCGCCAGTTCTACGCGGCACTCGTCGGGCTCAGCGCCGCGCTCGCCGTCGCGCTGGCCGTCGGCGCCACTCCCTGGGCCCTGCTCGCCCTGCCCGGCCTGCTGCCCGCCGTCCCCGCACTGCGGGCCGTGCTCTCCGGCGCCGGCGGACCGGCGCTCGTCCCCGTCCTCAAGGCCACCGGCGTCGCCGAGCTGCTCTGGTCGGCCGGCCTCGCCCTCGGGCTCGTCCTCGGCCGATGACCTCCGACCGGGGCAGGCTCGTGGTGGGCGTCGTCTCCGACACCCACGCCCCCAGGTTCTGGAAGGGCATGCCCGAGCGGGTGGCCGAGGAGCTGCGCGACGTCGACCTCGTCCTGCACGCGGGCGACGTCTGCCGGCCGTCCGTGCTCGACGAGCTCGCGACCCTCGCGCCGGTGCACGTCGTGCTGGGCAACAACGACGGGCCCGACGTCGCCGCGTGGGGCGCGCCGGAGACCCTCGAGCTCGACCTCGCCGGCGTGCGGGTCGCGATGATCCACGACGCCGGCCAGAAGCAGGGTCGCGTCCGGCGGATGCGGCGACGCTTCCCCGAGGCCGACGTCGTCGTGTTCGGGCACTCGCACATCCCGTGGGACGAGACCGACGAGGCCGGGCCCCGCATCCTCAACCCCGGCTCGCCGACCGACAAGCGACGTCAGCCGCACGGCACCGTCGGCCGACTGGTGCTCGCCGACGGGGCCGTCGAGTCGTGGACGCTGGTCGAGGTCAGCTGACCGTGCTCACACGACGTCCGGCAGCAGCCCGGTCGCGTCGTACTCGGCCAGCCGCTGCGTCCACGGCGCGAGGTCGATGCCGCGCTGGGCCAGCCACGCGTCGTCGTAGTAGCTGCTGAGGTAGCGCTCCCCCGCGTCGCACAGCAGGGTGACGATGCTCCCGCTCTCCCCCGCGGCCCGCATGCGTGTCGCGACGGTCAGTGACGCCCACACGTTCGTGCCGGTCGAGCCACCCACCAGACGGCCCAGCCGGTCGCTCGTCCAGCGCATGGTCGCGATCGACGCGGCGTCGGGCACGCGCAGCATGTCGTCGATGACACCGCCGACGAACGACGGCTCGACCCGCGGCCGACCGATGCCCTCGATCCGCGACGACACCCCGGTGACGACGTCGGACGTGTCCTGCTCCCAGCCGTCGAGGAACGCCGAGTTCTCGGGGTCGGCGACGAGCAGCGACGTGGGGTGGCGGCGGTAGCGCAGGTAGCGGCCGATGGTCGCGGACGTGCCGCCCGTGCCGGCGCTGACGACCACCCAGGCGGGCACCGGGTGCCGCTCGGCCGACATCTGCTCGAAGATCGACTCCGCGATGTTGTTGTTGCCACGCCAGTCGGTCGCCCGCTCGGCGTACGTGAACTGGTCCATGTAGTGGCCGTCGCACTCCTCGGCCACCCGGCGCGCCTCGTCGTACACGTCGGCCGCGTTCTCGACGAAGTGGCAGCGTCCGCCGTACCACTCGATGAGCGCGACCTTCTCCGCGCTGGTCGCGGCCGGCATGACGGCGACGAACGGGAGACCGACGAGGCGGGCGAAGTAGGCCTCGCTGACGGCCGTCGACCCGCTCGAGGCCTCCACCACCGTGGAGCCCGGGCCGATCCACCCGTTGCACAGGGCGTGCAGGAACAGCGACCGCGCGAGCCGGTGCTTGAGGCTGCCGGTGGGGTGCACCGACTCGTCCTTCAGGTAGAGGTCGACGTCGGGGGTGGCGACGGGCAGCGCGTGCAGGTGGGTGTCGGCGCTGCGGTTGGCGTCGGCCTCGACGCGGCGGATCGCCTCGTCGATCCAGGCGCGGACCTCAGTCGACGTCTTCGGCACTGCGGGACTCCTCGATGCGCGACGTCATGCGCTCGGCGCGTTCCTGCAGCTGGAGCGCGACCTGCTCGCGCATGCCGGCGAGCAGGAAGATCGAGATGACGGAGGAGATGATCATGGCGGCGAGCAGCACGAGCAGGTTGGTGAGCTCGTCGAACTCCAGGAAGGTGCGCCCGATGCCCCACAGCAGCAGGTAGGTGACGGCCAGGACGCTGAGCCGCGCGAGCGTGTACCTCCAGAACGCCTTCATGCGTCGAGCCTAGTCGGAGCCGAGAAGCCCCTCGTCGGCACCCGTTGCAGGCCTGCGACGGTCGTCGCCGCGGCGGCGACGGTCGGGCGGCGCGGGTTGAGGGCCGCAGGTACGGTGGCGCCATGGGGAAGGCACTGATCGCGATCGTCGCCGTCGTGCTGCTCGTGTACGCCTTCTTCGACCTCCTGGCCACACCGCGCCAGCAGGTCCGCGGGCTGCCGAAGCCCGCGTGGTTCGTCGTCATCCTGCTGCCGTTCGTCGGCCCCCTCGCGTGGATGTTCCTCGGCACGCAGTCGCGCAAGGGTCGCCCCCCGCGCGACTCCGGCTACGGCTGGCCCGGCGGCCGTCCCCCCACCCGCGGCCCCGACGACGACCCCGACTACCTCCGCGGCCTCTAGCGCCAGCCAGCAACTTTTGGACAGTTGCGGGGCGCTCAGGCGGCGCTCCGACCCCCTGAAGTGTCCAGAACGGCGGGGCGGGTGAACCACCTGAGCCACTGGACGCTCGTGACCGGACGAGGGCCCGTGTACCCGCGAGCGACGAGGGCGGCGTGGACGCGCCACGGCACCTGCCTCGGCTCGGCGAGGTCCGCCGCAGCCACGACGATGATGCGGTAGCCCAGCGCCTCGAGCGCCTCACGACGTCGCCGGTCGCGTGCCCACTGCGCGCGGTCGGTCTCGTGGTGGCGCCCGTCGTACTCGACCACGACCTTCCACCGCGGGTACAGCAGGTCGACGCGAGCGACGAACCGACCGCGCTCGTCGAGGACGTCGATGTTCACCTGCGGCTCCGGCAGACGTGCGAACACCAGCATGAGCCGTAGCAGCGTCTCCATCGGCGACTCCGACCCCTCTCGCACCATGGTCATGGCCCGGCGCGTCCGCGTCACGCCGTGCAGGTGCTGCGCGTGGCAGAACGACTCGAGCCCCTCGCGCGTGCACGACGTCGCACGCAGGAGGTGCTCGGCCACCTGGACGAGCGTCACCAACCCGAGACGGGTGCCGCAGTCGACGAAGGTGCGCTCCGGCCGGGTGACGGGGATCCCCGCCACGGTCGTGCTGGGGATCGCGTGCAGACGACGGTGGAGCACGACCCCCGGCAGCCTCGACCGGAGCGCGGTCCGAGTGGAGAGCTCCACGTCGTCACCGCCGGTGTCGTAGCCCCACACCCTCAGGGCGGTCAGGTGACTGACGACGCAGTCGGCCGGCAGCACGAGCAGCGCCGCGACGATCCTGACCCGCCAGGTGAGCAGGACGTCGGACCGCACGTAGACGCCGCGGTGCAGGCGTCGGAACCGTGACCCTCTCAGGACGTCGCGGCTGACACCACGGGCCTGCGCCTCGCGCAGCGTGAACGGTCGATCGCGTGGAAGATCCATGCCCCGACGCTGGCCCCGCCCGCCCGTCCGAGCAACCTACCCCTGTGGACGGCCGACGCGACTCCTCGTCGTGGACACTTGCGGGGCATTCCAACCTCACAGACCGCCCCGCAAGTGTCCACAACGCGGGGAGGGCAGGAGGGGCGGCGGGCTACTTCGCGTAGGAGTGGAGGCCGGAGCCGAAGAGGTTGACGATGTAGTAGCTGGTGACGAAGGTGGCGAAGCCGACGATCGCGATCATCGCGGCGCGCTTGCCCTTCCAACCGGCGGTGGCGCGGGCGTGGAGGTAGCCGGCGTAGACGACCCAGGTGATGAAGGCCCAGACCTCCTTCGGGTCCCAGCCCCAGTAGCGGCCCCACGCGTAGTGCGCCCAGATCGGGCCGGCGATGAGGGCGCCGAAGGTCCACAGCGGGAAGCCGACGGCGATCACGCGGTAGGCCAGCCGGTCCATGACCGCCGCCGACGGGAAGCGCGACAGACGCGGTCCGACCGTGCCGTTGTCCTCCGCCCGCTGACGCACCAGGTACATGACCGACGCCGCCGTGCCGAGCAGGAAGAACGCACCCGCGATCATCACCGCCGCCACGTGGATGACGAGCCAGTAGGAGTGCAGCGCCGGCACGAGCGGACCCGGCTCGACGTACGTCGAGACCGCCAGGCCCAGCACCGCCAGCGCGAACCCGGTGACGATGCCACCGACCCACTCGATCGGCGACACGCGCGCGACGACGACGTACACGAGCAGCGCGATGAACGCGCCGCCCACGCCGAACTCGTACATGTTGCCCCACGGCACACGCTGCGACGCGAGACCACGGGTGACCATCGCGAGCCCGAGCACGACGGTGCCCAGCACGGTCAGCGAGTACGCGACGGAGCGCAGGACGTCGGAGCGGCTCGCCGACTCCTGCTCGACCGGCTCCGCGGGGACGCCGCCGGCGCCGACCGCGACCGGCTGCTCCTCCTTGACGACCTGACGGGCGAAGCCCCACTCGGCCACGTACGCGAGGAACGCCAGCGCCACGACGATCATGCCGGAGGTGACGGCAAAGTTCGACACCTGCGTGTAGTCGGCGAGGTTCATCGGGGCTCCTTCTCCGGGTCGTCCGGTGGGTCGCCGAGGCCGCTGCGCAGCTGCGCCAGCAGGTCCTCGAGGCTCGTGCCGAGATCGTCGCGCGGCACGCGGTCGAGGGCGGCGACCTCCACCACGGTACGCGAACCCACCCGACGTGCACGGACCCAGGTGCGCCGCGGCCGCACGGCCAACGACAGCACGAGCCCGACGATGCCGATGCTGATGCCGCCGAGCGGCAGCCAGACGAGCGGCGTCGACGCGATCTGGAACCGAGCGAACAGCGTCAGGTCGGTGAACTCGATCGTGCCGCCGTCCGGGAGGTCGGCCTCCTGCCCCGGACTCAGGCTCACCCGGAAGTTCGAGCCGTCGGCGTTCTTGTACTGCTCGAGCTTGTCCTGGTCGAGGACGTACACCGACTGCGGCAGCCCGTCGTCGACACCGAGGTCGCCATGGAAGACGAACAGGCCGAGCAGCGGGTTGACGGCACCCGGGAACGCCGACACCGACGCCTCCTCGGTGCCGTTCGAGACCGCCGTGGGCAGGAAGAACCCCTGGAAGCCGAGCTGCTCGGGACGCGCGTCGGGCACCTTGATGACGCCGTTCGACGTGTACGTGCCGTCGGCCGGCAGGAACGGCACCGCACCGTCGAACACGACGTCGCCCTTCGCGTCGGTGATCTTCACGACCGGCGCGTAGCCCTGCCCGACGAGGAAGACCGACGTGCCCCCCACGTTCAACGGATGGTTCACGCGGATCTCGTACGGCTTCTCGCGGCCGTCGACGCCCTCGCGGTACGTGCCCGACGCCTCGAACAGGCGCGGCGCCCCCCGCTGCGGACCCGTCGTCCAGAAGCGGGCCACCATCTTGTCGAGCTGCAGCGAGAAGGGCGGCAGGTCGTTCGTGTCGAACAGCGCACCCGACGCGAACTCGTCGTACTGCGTGAGGACGTTGGCGAAGCCCTCGCCCTGCGTGACGATCGCGGCACCGCGGTAGCCCCACAGCGCACCGGCGGCCACCCCCACCAGCACCGCCACGATGCTCGTGTGGAAGACCAGGTTGCCGAGCTCGCGCAGGTAGCCGCGCTCGGCCCGCACCTCGCCGGTGCTTGTTGCCGCCCCCGGCCCGGCACCCCCGCCGGCGCTCTCTGCCGCCCCCGGCCCGGCACCCCCGCCGGTGCTTGATGCCGCCTCGTCGCGGACCACGTCGACACGGCTCGGCAGGAGCCGCGGACCGCGCAGCGCACCGCGCGCGACGGCCAGCACCTCCTCGACGTCGGCGTCGGTCTCGAAGGTGGCCGACGCCGGCAGCCGGTCGAAGTTGCGGGGGGCCCGCGGCGGACGCGCGCGCACCGACCTCAGGTAGACCTTCGTGCGCGGCAGGATGCAGCCGATGAGCGAGACCATCAGCAGCACGTACACCGCGCTGAACCACGGCGACGTGTACGTGTGGAAGACGCCGAGCCGCTCCAGCCACGGCGAGAGGTCGGGGTGACGGGCCTGGAACGCCTCGACCGCGCGGGCGTCGACACCACGCTGCGGCACGACCGAGCCGGGGACCGCCGCGATGGCGAGCAGCAGCAGGAGCAGGAGCGCCGTGCGCATCGACGTCAGCTGGCGCCACGCCCACCGCAGCGTCTCGACCGGTCCGAGCGCCGGGGCGAGCTCCGCGGGCGCGCGGTCCTTGCGGGAGCGGGCCATCAGATCGCCGCCCCGTAGCCGCCGGCCCACGTCTGGAGCTGCACGACGACCGCGTCCCACACGCCCGTGACGAGCAGGACGCCGACGACGACGAGCAGGCCGCCACCGACCCGCTGGAGGGTCTGCTGGTGCCGGCGGGCCCAGCGGACGGCGTGCATGAACCGGCCGAAGCCGAGCGCCGCGAGCACGAACGGGACGCCGAGCCCGAGGCAGTACACGAAGGTCAGGAACGCACCCCGCTCGAGCGTGCCGGAGTTGTTCGCGAGGGTGAGCACCGCGCCCAGCGTCGGGCCGATGCAGGGCAGCCAGCCGAGGCCGAAGAACAGCCCGAGCAGTGGCGCGACCGCGACCCCCACCGCGGGCACCGCGTGCACGCGCACGTCGCGCTGCAGGATGGGCAGCACGCCGCTGAAGACGAGTCCGAGCACGATCACCACGATGCCCAGCACCACCGACATGGCACGGCGGTAGTCGTAGAGCTCCTGCCCGAGCGCCCCGAACAGGGCCCCGCCGGTCACGAAGACCACCGTGAAGCCGAGGACGAAGAGCACCGACCCGAGCAGCAGCCTCGACCGACCCTTCGTCTCGAGGTCCTGCACGCCGACGCCGCTGACGTAGGAGAGGTAGCCGGGCAGCAGGGGCAGCACGCACGGGGAGAAGAACGACACGAGCCCCGCCAGCACGGCGATCGGCACGGCCAGCAGCAGCGACCCCGACAGGACGGTGTCGGCGAACCAGTCGGTCACGAGGTGCTCGCCAGGACGTCGTCGAGGACGCCGGACAGCGTCGAGGCGCGCAGCTCGGGGTCGATGACGCGGGCGGCCACCCGGCCCTTCGCGTCGATCACCCACGTGGTGGGGATGGCCTGCGACGGGAGGCTGTCGGCGAAGCCGAGCTGCTGGCGGCCGTCGGAGTCGACGATGCTCGGGTAGGTCGTGCCGATCCGCTCCTCGAAGGCCCGCGCGGCAGCGGTCTGGTCGCGCACGTTCAGGCCCAGGAACTGCACGCCGCGGTCGGCGTACTGCTGGGCCACCTCCTCCAGCACCGGCGCCTCCTTGCGGCACGGCGGGCACCAGGAGCCCCACACGTTGACGACGAGGGTCTTGCCGGCGAAGTCGGCCGAGCTGATGCGCTTGCCCTCGAGGTCCTCGCCCTCCAGCACCGGCGCGTCGGTGCGGTCCTCGACGGGGACCGACGTGACGAAGCGGCTGGCGCTCACGTAGCCGCCGGTGGAGCCCTCGGTGCCGCGACCGGAGCACGCCGCGAGCACGACGAGGGCCAGGGCGAGGACGACGGCGGCGCCGCGGCGGCGCGAGGAACGGCTCACGGCTCAGGCGCCCCCGACGAACTTCTTGCCGGCCTTCAGGGCGTCGGGCAGGAGGTCGCCGGCCGGCTCGGCGTACGTGAAGCCGACGTAGCGGTCGCCGTCGAAGGTCAGGCTGGTCAGGCTGGCGAGCGAGCACTGGCGGGTGCGCGGGTCGTGCACGAACGACTTCTTCTCGTAGGCCTGGCGCGCGATCCACACGGGGAGCTGGTGGGACACGATGACGGCCTCGTGCCCGCGGGCGGCGTCGCGGGCGTCGGCGACGGCAGCCTGCATGCGCGCGGCGATCTCGCGGTACGGCTCGCCCCACGACGGGCGGAACGGGTTGCGCAGCAGCCACCAGTTCTTGGGGTGCAGGAGCGCCTTCGGCTCGGCACCGACCGTGCGACCCTCGAAGAGGTTGTCGGCCTCGATGACGCGGTCGTCGGTCGTGACCGGCGCCTCGAGCAGCTTGGCCAGCGGGGCCACGGTCTGCTGGGCGCGCTCGAGCGGGGAGGAGACGAGGTGCACGATCTCGTTCGTCGACAGGTGGTCGGCGGCGCGCTCGGCCATCTGGTGCCCGAGGTCGGACAGGTAGAACTCCGGGAGCCGTCCGTAGAGGACGCCCTGCGGGTTGTGCACCTCGCCGTGGCGCATCAGGTGGACGATGGTGCGTTCGCTCATGGGGGTTTCCTCGCGGTGGACGGTGTGCCGTCGGGCTCGGTCAGGCCGGGGTGGCCGCTGCAGCGGCACGCGCCGCGGCGGGCAGGGCCTCGGCCATCCTAGTGAGTGCCTCGTCGTCGTGAGCCGCCGAGACGAACCAGGACTCGTAGGCGCTCGGCGGCAGGTACACGCCGGCGTCGAGCATGGCGTGGAAGAAGGCGGTGTAGCGGTGCGTCTCCTGGCGCTGCACGCCGGCGAAGTCGTGCACGGGCTCGGTCAGGCCCCACACGACGCTGAACATGCTGCCGACGTTCTGCACGACGTGCGGCACGCCCGCGTCGTCGAGCGCCGACGACACGAGCGCCCGGGCCTGGGCCGACCAGTCGTCGAGGCGGGCGTAGGCCGCGTCGTCGGCGAGGCGCAGCGTGGTGAGCCCCGCGGTGGACGCGACGGGGTTCCCGGCGAGGGTGCCCGCCTGGTACACCGGGCCGCTCGGCGCGAGGAGGGCCATGACGTCGGCGCGCCCGCCGAACGCGGCCGCGGGGAACCCGCCGCCCATGACCTTGCCGAACGTGAGGAGGTCGGGACGCCAGCCCTCCTGGGCGCCGTCGAGGCCCCAGTGGCCGGAGCGGGTCACGCGGAAGCCGGTCATGACCTCGTCGCTGACGAGCAGCGCCCCGTGCGCGGCGCACGTCTCGGACAAGAACTGGTTGAAGCCGGGCAGCGGGGAGACGACGCCCATGTTGCCGGCGGCGGCCTCGGTGATGACGCAGGCGATCTCGTCGCCGTGCTCGGCGAACGCCGCGGTGACGGCGTCGCGGTCGTTGTAGGGCAGGACGATCGTGTCGGCGGTGACGTGCGCCGGGATGCCCGGTGAGCCCGGCAGGCCGAGGGTGACGACACCCGACCCCGCCTCGGCGAGCAGGGAGTCGACGTGACCGTGGTAGCAGCCGGCGAACTTCACCACCCGCGTGCGACCGGTGAACCCGCGGGCGAGGCGGATCGCCGACATCGTGGCCTCGGTGCCCGACGTGACCATGCGGACGAGGTCGACGGGCGTCCGGGCGACGATCTCCTCGGCGAGCTCCACCTCCGGCGGGCTCGGGGTGCCGAACGACGTGCCACGGCTGGCTGCCTCGGTGACCGCGGCGATGACCTCCGGGTGCGCGTGGCCGAGCAGCATCGGTCCCCAAGAGCCGACGAGGTCGAGGTAGCGCGTGCCGTCCGCGTCGTGCAGCCAGGCACCCTGGGCCGACGTCATGAAGCGCGGGGTCCCGCCGACGGCTCGGAAGGCGCGCACCGGGGAGTTCACGCCACCCGGCGACACCTGGACGGCGCGGTCGAACCACTGCTGGGACTGCGGGGTGGAGGACATGGTCTCCATTGTTCCGGGTCGGGCCCAGCGCCGGGACGGCGGCAGAGGGCTCACGCCGTCGCTCAGGCGTGCCGGACGAGCCACTCGGACGTAACCTGAGGGACACATCCGTCGTTGATGAGATGCAGGCCACATCCACGAGGGAGTGGTGGCCGGTAACATCTGGTTACTGTGACCGCCGCCACGGCGGTCGCGGGAGGGACACGAGACGTATGGGAGCACGCAAGCTCAGCCGCTGGCAGAAGGCCAGCGCCCTGGTGCCGATGAGTCTGCTGGTGGTCGCCTGGGGAGCGGCGATCAGCAACACGGGTCTGGCCACGGCCAGCGACCGGGTGAGCGCCGACGACATCCCCGACGTCCCCGCCACGGCGTTCGAGCAGCCGGCGAGCGTGCAGGCAGCGCCCCCAGGCGTCGACTCGCGCGCCGGTGCGAGCGGCACCCTGGCGACGCTGTCGACCAACGGCATCCCGACGGCCGCGCTGTCGGCGTACCGCCGTGCGGAGGAGCTGCTGGGCAAGGCCGACCCGTCCTGCAACCTCCCGTGGCACCTCGTCGCCGCGATCGGCCGGGTCGAGTCCAACCACGGTCGTACCGGTGGCAACGCGCTCGACGCGAAGGGCGTGGCGAAGCCGGGCATCTACGGCATCCCGCTCGACGGCCGCGACGGCATCGCCGAGATCCGCGACACCGACAACGGCGGGCTCGACGACGACGCGGTCTACGACCGCGCGGTCGGTCCGATGCAGTTCATCCCCGGCACGTGGCGCTCGGTGGGCGTCGACGCCGACGGCGACGGCAAGAAGGATCCCCAGAACATCAACGATGCCGCCACGGCGGCCGCCATCTACCTGTGCTCCGGCAGCGGCGACCTGTCGACGCAGGACGGCGCCGCCGCAGCGGTCCGCCGGTACAACAACTCCTCGGAGTACGTCGACCTGGTGCTCGGCATCAGCAAGGCGTACGCGAGCGGCGACTTCACCGCCACCCCGAACGGCACGTCGACCGGCTCGGTCCTGACCAGCCGCTCGTTCGACCAGACCCTGACCCCCGCCCAGCGTCGCGACGCGGCCAAGCAGGAGCAGAAGGTCCAGGAGTCGACGAAGAAGCCGCGCGGCACCAGCTCCTCCTCCGGCGGGTCCTCGAGCGGTTCGTCCGGCGGCTCCACCGGCGGGTCCGGCGGCTCCACGGGCGGTTCGTCCGGCGGCGGCTCCACCGGCGGCTCGGGCGGCTCCGGCGGCACGGGCGGCGGCTCCACCGGCGGGTCCGGTGGCGGCTCCACCGTCGGCGGTGCCGTGCAGGGTGCCGTGAAGGACACCCCCCTCGCGCCCATCACGAAGCCGGTGACCGACCTGCTCAGCGCCACCGAGGCGAACCTGCGCTGCGCCGTCGAGGTCTCCCTGCTCCCCGTCGACACCCACGCGGCCCGCTTCAAGGCCTGCATGGACAAGTACACGAAGGGCTGACCCGCCCCGACGACGAACCCCCGGCCGGCGGTCGGGGGTTCGTTGCGTCGGGGGGCTCTTGGGGTCTCGCGTCGGCGGCGTTTCTCGTCGACCTGCGGGTGCGCTGGCGCAGCTTCTCGTGGGAGTGGGGCTGCGCTGGCGCGGCTTGTCGTGGAGGTGGTCTCCGCAAGGGCCTCGACCGGGCGGCTGGCGGGCGCGCTGGGTTGGGTTCTCGGGCTGTGACTCGCGTGGGACGCAAGAATCTGCGTTCGTGCGCTGAGATCGAAGGATTCTGCGTTTGCTACGGGATCCCGTCGTCAACGCAGGGTGGTCTCAACCGGTAGTTGCAAGACGATGTGACTACTGGAGGTGGGTATGCCTGGTTCTCGTCTGGTCGAGGGTGAGCGGTGGGTGATCGAGCGTGGTTTGGAGGCTGGTCTGACGCAGGGCCAGATCGCTGCGGTGCTGGGTCGTTCGCCGGCGACGATCTCGCGTGAGGTGCGTCGTGGTGGTGGTCCGCGTTCGTCGCGTGCCGGTGTGGTGCTGATCGGTCGGCCTGCCCGTTATCGGGCGTCCAAGGCGCAGCGGTTGGCGCGGCGGCGGGCTTGTCGACCCAAGCCGTGCAAGGTGGTGGGCGAGCTTGCTGCGGTGGTCGCTGGCTTGTTGGAGGCTGACTGGTCACCACAGCAGATCGCCGCCATGTTGCCGAGCCTGTATCCGGACGATGAGGCTATGCGCGTGAGTCACGAGACGATCTACCAGTCGCTGTTCGTGCAGACCCGTGGCGAGCTGCGCAGGGAGCTGACGGCGCATCTACGCACCGGTCGGGTCGCGCGCGGCACGAAGACCCGTAGCGAGAAGATCGGCAAGCTCAAGGGCATGGTCTCGATCTCCGCGCGGCCGGCTGAGGCAGATGATCGGGCCGTGCCCGGCCATTGGGAGGGCGACCTGCTGCTGGGCGGGATCGGCAAGGGCCAGATCATCACGCTGGTCGAACGCCGATCCCGGTTCGTACTCCTGGCGCCGTTGAACACCTCGCGCACCGCGGCCGATACCCGCGAGCAGCTGACCGCGATCATCGCCCGGCTCCCGTTGGAGCTGCGCAAGTCCCTGACCTGGGACCAGGGCCGCGAGATGGCCCAACACGCCCAGTTCACCATCGCCACCGGCATGCCCGTCTACTTCTGCGACCCCCACTCGCCCTGGCAGCGCGGCAGCAACGAGAACACCAACGGACTCCTGCGCCAGTACTGGCCCAAGGGTGCGGACCTGCGCCACGTCACCCAGGACGAATGCGACGCCATCGCCCTACGCCTGAACACCCGCCCACGCCAGACCCTCGGATGGAAGACTCCAGCCCAGACCCTCAACGAAGGGCTACTTGCAACAACCGGTTGAGCCCAACCAGAAGCGTTCGGCCTTCTACGCGCGAATGAAGAATCTTGGGTGCACTTGGCGTTGGGGTGACGAACGCTTCTCCCTTCTCGTGGCACGGTCCACGCGAAGGAAGCATCGCTGCCACGGCTAGCCCGCTCGGCGGTGGATCTGCCACCTGTAGAGCGCTCAGAAGGTGGCGGATCCACCGATGAGGGCGTCTCGGTGGCGAATCCACCGCTCAGGGGGCGCGAACGCAGATTCTTGCGTCCACCCCGAGCGCAACCCGCAGCCCGAGACCCCAGACCAGTGCGGCACCCAGCCGCCCGGTCGAGGCCCTTTCGGAGCGCAGGACGAGTCGAAGCCGCACCGACGCAGCCGCAGGTCGAGCAAGAACCCGCACCGACGCAGCCGCAGGTCGACCCCAGCCGAGCCGAGCCGAGCCCTCAGGCGCGGCGGGCGATCTCCGCGGCCCAGTAGGTGAGGACGATGTCGGCGCCTGCGCGGCGGATGGAGGTGATCGTCTCCGAGACGGTGCGCTCGCGGTCGATCCACCCCTTCTCGGCCGCGGCCTCGACCATCGCGTACTCGCCCGACACCGTGTAGGCGGCGACGGGGAGGTCGACGGCGGCGCGGATGGACGCGACGAGGTCGAGGTAGGCGAGCGCCGGCTTCACCATGACGATGTCGGCGCCCTCGGCGACGTCGAGCAGGGTCTCGCGCAGCGCCTCGCGGGCGTTGCCGGGGTCCTGCTGGTAGGTCTTGCGGTCGCCCTGCAGGGAGGAGTCAACGGCCTCGCGGAACGGTCCGTAGAACGCCGACGCGTACTTCGCGGCGTAGGCGAGGATCGCGACGTCGGTGTGCCCCGCGTCGTCGAGCGCCTCGCGCACCACCGCGACCTGGCCGTCCATCATGCCGCTCGGGCCGACGAGGTGGGCCCCCGACTCGGCCTGCACGACACCCATCCGACCGTAGATCTCCAGCGTCGCGTCGTTGTCGACGCGACCCTGGTCGTCGAGCACGCCGCAGTGGCCGTGGTCGGTGAACTCGTCGAGGCACAGGTCGGCCATGACGAGCAGGTCGTCGCCGACCTCGTCGCGGGCGTCGGCCAGGGCGACGTTGAGGATGCCGTCGGGGTCGAGCGCCCCGGAGCCGACCGCGTCCTTGTGCTCGGGCACGCCGAACAGCATGACGCCGCCCAGGCCGAGACCGGCCGCCTCACGCACCGCCTCACGGGCCGACGCGCGCGTGTGCTGCACGACGCCCGGCATGCTCGCGATGGGCTTGGGCTCGGTGAGCCCCTCCGCCACGAACATCGGCAGGACCAGCTGCGACGGCTCCGTGCGCGTCTCGCGCACGAGCGCCCGCATGGCGGGCGTCGTGCGGAGACGGCGCGGTCGGTGGACGGGCGGTCCGCCCAGCGGCCGGCGACCCAACGACGGTCGGTCCTGGGACGTCACGTCAGGCCTTGCGCCGCGACGACGGCTTCTTCTGCGACGGCTTCAGCACCGGCTCCCCCGCCTCCAGGAAAGCAAGGCGACGGGCGGCACCGAACTCGGCGAGCGCGTCCGCGAGGACGTCCGCCGACGGCTGCTCGGCGAGGACGTCGACCCGCAGGCCGTGCTCCTCCGCCGTCTGCGCCGTGGCCGGGCCGATGCACGCGATGATCGTCGACGCGTGCGGCTTGCCCGCGATCCCGACCAGGTTGCGCACCGTCGAGCTCGACGTGAACAGCACCGCGTCGAACTTGCCGGTCTTGATCGCCTCACGCGTCGGCGCCGGCGGCGGCGCCGCCCGCACCGTGCGGTAGGCGGTCACGTCGTCGACCTCCCAGCCGAGCTCCTGCAGACCGGCCACGAGCGTCTCGGTGGCGATGTCGGCGCGCGGCAGGAACACCCGGTTGATCGGGTCGAGCAGCTCATCGAACGGCGGCCACTCCTCGACCAGGCCGCGAGCCGACTGCTCGCCGCTTGGCACGAGGTCGGCGCGGATGCCCCACGTGCTGATCGCCTCGGCGGTCTTCTCGCCGACGGCAGCGATCTTCAGGCCCGAGAACGCGCGCGCGTCGAGGCCGTACTCCTCGAACTTCTCGCGCACGGCCTTCACGGCGTTCGCGCTGGTGAACGCGACCCACTCGTAGCGGCCCTCGACGAGGCCGCGGACGGCCTTGTCCATCTGCTGGGGGTTGCGGGGCGGCTCGACGGAGATCGTCGGCACCTCCTCCGACACCGCGCCGTAGGAGCGCAGGCGCGCGGCCAGGCCGGCCGACTGCTCCTTCGTGCGCGGCACGAGCACGCGCCAGCCGTACAGCGGCTTCGTCTCGAACCACGACAGCGCCTCACGCATCGCGACGACCTCGCCGACGACGGTGATCGCCGGCGACGTCATGGCCGCGGCCTTCGCGTCGACGGCGATGTCGGCGAGCGTCGACACGACGGTCGTCTGCTCGGTCGTGGTGCCGACGCGGGTCATGGCGACGGGCGTCTCCGGGGAGCGTCCCGCCTCGATCAGGCCGGCGGCGGCCTCACCGATGCGCGCGACCGCCGACAGCAGCACGAGCGTGTCGGTGCCGGCGTGGTCGGCCCAGGTGATGGTCGCGTCGCCGACGCTGACCACGCGGTACTGGCGGTGCGCCTTGTTGGTCAGCGGCACGCCCGCGTAGGCGGGGACGCCGGTGACGGACGAGACGCCGGGCACGATCTCGAAGGCGATGCCGGCCTTCGCGCACGCGGCGGCCTCTTCGGGCGCCGTGGCGTACGTGAACGGGTCGCCGCTGACGAGACGCACGACGTGGGCGCCGGTCTTGGCGTGCCGGACGACGAGGCGGGCGCGCGCGGCGTGGGTGAGGGCGGTGCCGTCCTCACCGACGCCGCCGTCCACGACCTCGACGCCTTCGGGCACGAGGGCAGCCTGCTCGGGCTGCTCGATGATGGCGACGTCGGCCTCGGCGATGAGCTCGGCCGCGCGGACGGTCAGCAGGCTGGCGTCGCCCGGACCGGTGCCGACGAAGCTGACGTGCCCCAGCGGCTTCGGGCTCCGCTTGGGCGCGGGGTCCTGCTTCACGGGTGCCTCGACGGTGGCGGTGGTGGGTGGTGTCACGGTGTCGGTCTTCTTCCTGGACTGCCGGGTGGTCATGAGGTGGGTCCGATCGATGTGCCGGACGGGGTGTCGGCCATCAGCTCGGACGCACCTTCGGCGAGCATCTCGGCAGCGAGACGTTCGCCGACCGCTGCCGGCTCGCTGAGCGGGCCGGAGGCGGACAGGCGGATGGTGGGTGAGCCGGAGGGGTCTCCGACCACGGCGCGCAGCCACAGCTCGTCGCCGTCGTCTCCCCAGACGACGTCGGCGAGCGCACCGACGGGTGCGCTGCACCCTGCCTCCAGCGCGGAGAGCAGGGAACGTTCGGCGGTGACGGCGGCCCGGGTGTCCGGGTCGTCGAGCACGGCGAGGATCGTAGCGGTCTCGGCGTCGTCGGCGCGACACTCGCAGGCCAGGGCGCCCTGGCCGGGCGCGGGGAGCACCTGGATCGGGTCGAGCACCTCGGTGGCCTCGTCCTCCCGGCCCAGGCGCAGGAGCCCGGCGCGGGCGAGGACGACGCCGTCGAGCTCGCCCGACGTGACCTTGCCGATGCGGGTGTCGACGTTGCCGCGCACGGGCACGATCTCGACGCCGAGCCCCAGCGCGTTGAGCTGTGCGGCGCGACGCGGCGAGCCGGTGCCCACCCGGGAGCCGGGCGGCAGCTCGCCCAGGGTGAGCCCGTCGCGCGCGACGAGCACGTCGCGGGGGTCCTCCCGCGACGTGACGGCCGCGAGGGTCAGGGCCGGGTCGGGCGTCGTCGGCAGGTCCTTCAGCGAGTGCACGGCGAGGTCGACCCGACCCTCCAGCACCGCCTCGCGCAGGGCCGCGACGAACACGCCCGTGCCGCCGATCTGCGTGAGGGGGGCCTGGTTCCGGTCGCCCTCGGTGCTGACCGTCACGAGCTGGACCTCGACACCGGTCAGCTCGGTGATGCGGGCGGCCACCTGCCCCGACTGAGTGGTGGCGAGGGCGCTGGCACGGGTGCCGAGACGCAGGGGGGCGCGGTCGCTCATCCCTTGCCTCCCTTCACCTGCGTGACGGCGTCGACCGTGGCGGGGTCGAGCGCGAACAGGTCCGACAGTGCGTCGGCGTACGTGAGACCCGCCGGACCGTCGACCAGCTGCTGCACGCGCACCGTCGGCGCGTGGATCAGCTTGTCCGCGACCCGCTTCAGCGCGATCCTGACCTGCTCGACCTGCTCCGGCGCGAGACCGTCGAGGCGGCCCAGCAGACGCGCCGTCTCGGCCTCCACGACCTCGGTGGCCATGCTGCGCAGCGCCTTCACGGTCGGCGTCACGCGCGACTGGGCCTTGGCGGCCAGGAAGCTGCGCACCTCGTCGGCGACGATCGCCCGCACCTGCTCCACGTCGCCGGCCAGCTCGGCGTTCTCCGAGCGCGCGGCGAGCGTGACCAGGTCGATGACGGTCACCCCGTCGAGCTCGCCCACGCCAGGGGCGACGTCGCGCGGCAGCGCCAGGTCGACGAACACCATCTCCTCGGACCGGCGACCGCCGCGGGCGAGGGCAGCGGCCACCCGGTCGGTCTCGAAGACCGACCCGGCCGCGCCGGTACAGCTGATGACGACGTCGGCGGCCGCCAGCTCGACGTCGAGCGCCTCCCAACGGACGGCGCTCACCCCGAACGTGGCGACCAGCTCGTAGGCGCGCTGGAACGTGCGGTTCGCGACCATGATCCGACGCGGCTCGACACCACGCTCCACGAGCGTGCGGACGGCGAGGCTGGCCATCGTGCCCGCACCCGCCACCAGGAACCGGGTGTCGGGCTCGAGCACCACGTCGCCCACGGCGTCGAGGCCGGCCGTCACCGTCGACGGCGCCAGCCGGTCGATCCCGGTCTCCGCGTGCCCCCGCTTGCCGATCCGCAACGCCTGCTGGAACAGCGCGTTCAGCGCCGAGCCGACCGTCGACTCCGCCTGGCCCGTGTGCAGCGCCTGACGTACCTGGCCCAAGATCTGGCTCTCGCCGAGGATCATCGAGTCCATGCCCGCCGCCACCGAGAACAGGTGCGCGACCGCGGAGTCGTCGTAGTGCACGTACGCGTGCGACACGAGGTCCTCGCGCCCGAGGCCCGCGTGCTCAGCCAGCAGGTGCGAGACGTCCTCCAGGGCGTTGTGGAACCGGTCGGCCTCCACGTACACCTCGACCCGGTTGCACGTGGAGATGACGGCGGCCTCCGTGACCGACGCGGTCTCCAGCGCCCGGTGCGCGAGCTTGACCGCCGCGTCGGTGTCGAGCGACGCGCGCTCCAGCACGTCGATCGGGGCCGACCGGTGGGACATGCCCACCACCAACACGCTCATGCCGACACCTCCGTGGGAAGAGCACGGTACGGACGTGCCGGCACGAGGTGCCCATCGTTCGCGCCCCCGCAAGCGGGAGGTGCCCCCAGCTGGCGCTCGCTCATGCCGTCTCCGCCTTCCGCTGCTCGTGGTACGCGAGGATCTGCAGCTCGACCGAGAGGTCGACCTTGCGCACCTGCACGTGGGGCGGCACCTGCAGCACGGCAGGTGCGAAGTTGAGGATGCTCGTGACACCGGCGGCGACGAGCCGGTCGGCGACCTCCTGCGCGGCCTCGCCGGGCACCGCGACCACGGCGATCGCGATGGCGTGCTCCGCGACGACGGCGTCGAGCACGTCGAGCGGACGCACCTCGACGTCGCCGACCGTGCTGCCCACGCGGGACGGGTCGGTGTCGAGGACGGCCGCCACGCGGATGCCGCGCGGCGCGAAGCCGCCGTAGGTCGAGAGGGCCGAGCCGAGGTTGCCGGCGCCGACGATGACGACGTCCCACGTCTGCGTCTGCCCGAGGCCCCGCGCGATCTGGTACTGCAGGTACTCGACGTCGTAGCCGACTCCGCGGGTGCCGTAGGAGCCGAGGTGGGAGAGGTCCTTGCGCACCTTCGCGGGGTTCACGCCCGCGGCCTCGGCCAGCTCGACCGACGAGCAGGTCGCGGCACCCGCGTCGGCGAACGTCTGCAGCACCCGCAGGTACAGCGGCAGGCGGGCGAGCGTCGCGTCAGGGACGTCGCGGGTCGCCGATGCCGCCGCGGGATCGGGGGTCCCGGTCGGGGTCTCGCGCAGAAGGGTCACGGTGCTCCATCGCGCCGCAAAGGATTCACCCGACGTGGGCGGGCAGCGCACGGATCAGTTTACGAGCTTGTGAACGACGGAACAAAATCGACGACGGGGGTGGGTGGGATTCCTCACACGGGCCGTGGTAGGGCGACGCCGCTCCTCACCGTCGCCCCACTCGCTCGTGCTCAGCGTGCAGGGCGGTCGAGTGCCGCGACCAGCCGGCCCGGCGTCACGCGGAAGAAGTCGTGCTGACGGCCGTCGACGAACACCACCGGCACCATCGCGTGGAAGAGGCGCACGAGCTCGGGGTCGGTGTCGACGTCGACCCGTGCCCAGTCGCTGCCCTGCTCGGCGCAGACCCGCTCGACCTCCGCCTCGGCCGCCTCGCACAGGTGGCAGCCGGCGCGGCTGTACACGACCACCCGGGCGTCGTGAGCGTGCGGCACGGCAGGGGCGTGCCCGGCGGAACCGGGGGCCGACGGCACGTCGTCGGACGCCCCGGCGCGGCGACGGAACAGGCTCATCGGGCCTGGAGGCCGAGGTCCTGGCTGCGCGCCAGCGCCCGCAGCCGACCCTTGGCGACCTTGCCGGTGGCGGAGTGCGGCAGCCCCTCGACCACGACGACCTGGCGCGGCTGCTTGAACCGGGCCAGTCGCGTGGAGCAGTGCTCCAGCACCCGGGCCTCGAGACCGTCCGTGGCTGCACCGTCCCCGGCGACGACGAACGCCACGACCGCCTCGCCGGTCTGCTCGTCCGGGAGACCGACGACCGCCACCTCGGCGACGTCGTCGAGCTCGGCGACCACGAGCTCGACCTCGGCCGGGTAGACGTTGAAACCCGACACGATCACGAGCTCACGGACCCGGTCGACCAGCGTGAGGTCGCCGGTGTCGTCGAGGTAGCCGATGTCGCCCGTCGGGTACCAGCCGTCGTCGCGCGGACCGTCGGACCCGTCGGGCCAGTAGCCGGAGAAGAGGTTGCGTCCGCGCACCCACACCTCGGCCGGGTCACCGGGCTCGGCGTCCTGCCCGCTGGTGTCGACGAGGCGCAGCTCGACGCCCGGCAGCGGACGTCCGACGGAGCCGGGCCGCGGGGGCACGCCGTCCGGGCGGCCCGACGCGAGCGTCGCGGTGATGACGGGGGCGGTCTCGGTGAGCCCGTAGCCCTGCTCGACGACGTGCCCCGACGACGCCGCGAACTCCGCGGCGAGCTCGGGGTCGAGCGTGGAGGCACCGCTCAGCACGTGCTTGACGCCGGCGAGGTGCTCGCGCAGGTCGGCGCGGCCCGCCCACGCGGCGACCACCGGCGGGGCGAGGGCCACGTTCGTGACCCCCTCGTCGCGGATCGTGCGCAACAGGCCGGCCGGGTCGAAGCCGTCGACCATGACGACCCGCGCGCCCTGCCGCACAGCTTGGCCGAGCACGGCGTTCAGCCCGTAGATGTGGAACATGGGCAGCAGCCCGAGCACGACGTCGTCGGGCGTGACGATCGGCGGCTCGACCGCTGCGGTCTGCTCGATGTTGGCGAGCAGGGCACGGTGCGTCAGGATCGCGCCCCGCGGCTTGCCGCTCGTGCCCGACGTGTAGAGCACGACCGCCGGCGCCTCCTCGTCGCGGGGCGCGGCCGGCTCCACGTCGGGGGCGTCGCGCAGGAGACGGTCGAACGCGACCTCGCCCTCGCGTGGCGAGGTGCCGTCGACGACGACGAGGACGTCGAGGTCGGCCACCGCGGCACGCACCTGCTCCACGGCGCTCTCGTCGCACAGCACGACCCGCGCGCCGGAGTCGGCCAGCATGCGGCCGATCTCGCGCTCGGTCGAGCGCGGGTTGACCGGGACGGCGACCATCCCGCCGCGCAGGATCCCGAAGTAGGCGACGGCGAGGTCGATCCGGTTGGCCATCACGAGCGCGACGCGGTGCCCGGCGCGCAGGCCGACGCCGCTCAGCGCGCGGGACGCGGCGTCGACGTCGGCGTCGAGCTGTGCCCACGTCCGCTCCTGCCGTCCGCCGCGGTGCTCGACGAGGGCCACGGCCTCGGGCGAGCGTCGCGCGGCGGCGCTGACCAGCGCGGACACGTTCGAGGAGGTCACGACGCGAGTCAACCACAGAGGGCCAGCCCGCCGCGCCCCTCTCCCACCCCCTTCCGGTCCCCCCGTTTCGTGGACCTTGCGCCGGTTTCGGCGCCGGATTCCGTCATCAGGTCCGCAAAACGCGGGGAAGGGACGGGGAACCCGATAGGTTCGGGTCATGTCCAGCCAGCGGGTCCCCCGGCCGGGGCCGAACCTGCGGTCGCGGTCGGTGCTCGCCGGCCAGGCTGCGGCGGCCGCGAGCGAGGTCGAGCACTGGCTCGCCCCCGATCCCGACCCCGACGCCGCGGCGTTCTTCGACGTCGACAACACGATCATGCAGGGCGCGTCGATCTACCACTTCGCGCGCGGGCTGCACCAGCGCGACTTCTTCACCACGGGCGACATCGTCAAGGCCGCGTGGCAGCAGGTCTACTTCCGCCTGGCCGGCGTCGAGGACCCGGAGCACATCGCGAAGGCCCGCTCCTCGGCGCTCGCGTTCATCGCGGGCCACGACGTGTCCGAGCTGGAGGAGATCGGCGAGCAGATCTTCGACGAGCACATGGCACACAAGATCTGGCCCGGCACCCGCGCGCTGGCCCAGCAGCACCTCGACGCCGGGCAGCGGGTCTGGCTCGTGACCGCCGCGCCCATCGAGATCGCGGCGGTCATCGCCCGACGCCTCGGCCTCACGGGCGCCCTCGGCACCGTGGCCGAGCACGTCGACGGCACCTACACCGGCGAGCTGGTCGGTGAGCTGCTGCACGGCGAGGGCAAGGCCGTCGCCGTGCGCGCGATCGCCGAGCGCGAGGGCCTCGACCTCGAGCGCTGCTACGCCTACTCCGACTCCAGCAACGACCTGCCGATGCTCTCGCTGGTGGGCCACCCCTGTGCGATCAACCCCGACCCCCGGCTGCGCGCGCACGCGAAGGCGCAGGGCTGGGACGTGCGCGACTACCGCACCGGGCGCAAGGTCGCGCTCGCCGGCACGCGCGCCGCCGGCGTGGCCGTCGCGGGAGCCGCCGCCTGGCAGGCGGTCCGGACGCTGCGTCGGTCGCGCTGACCTGCACCGGCGTCGTGTTGGCCGGCTCGTTACCTGAGAACTCCTGACAGGAACCTCGTCAGGTGCTTAAGATCGTCCAGATCTTCGGGAGGGATCATGGAGGGTTGGACGGGAGCACTGCGCGCCGCGCTGCGGCTCGCCCTGCTGACGCCTGACGACCTGCGCCTGGCCATGGCGCTGGCCGAGCCGGCACCCGCGTCGCACGCGGCGTTCTCCAGCGGCCCCGTGGATCCCGACGGCGACCCTGAGGCCCTGCGGCTGCGCGCCCTCGTCGACCTCGCCCGCGAGGGCGACGTCGACGCCTTCGGCCACCTCTACGACCACTACGTCACCGGCATCTACCGGTTCATCTACTACCGCGTCGGCTCCCAGACCCTGGCCGAGGACCTCACCAGCGAGACGTTCGTGCGCGGGCTGCGGGCCATCCAGCGGTTCAGCTGGCAGGGCAAGGACTTCGGCGCCTGGCTCACGACGATCGCCCGCAACCTGGTGGTCGACCACTTCAAGTCCGGTCGTGCGCGGCTGGAGATCGTCTCCGACGACGTGCCGGAGGGCCCGCAGAGCGCTCCGAGCACCGAGGACGACGTGATGGCGCTGCTCTCCAACGAGATGCTGTTCGCCGCCGTGGCCGAGCTGCCGACGGAGCAGCGCGAGTGCGTCCTCATGCGCTTCATCCAGGGCCTGAGCATCGCCCAGACCGCCGCCGCGCTCGGGCGCACCGAGGGTGCGATCAAGCAGCTGCAGCTGCGCGCCGTGCGCAACCTCGCGAAGAAGATGCCCGAGGACGCACGATGAGTCCGAGATTCCTCGCGCGCACCGCGTCACGTTCCCGTAACCCGCACGTCTTCATGGTCGTTGGACCTCGTACCACCACGACCACAGACAGGACGACGCGATGATCCGCCGACCGGGCCGCGACGACGCCCAGGACTTCCACGACGCGTGGGAGTCCGGTGCGCACGGCACGGGCCAGGTCGCCGAGCTCGTCCGCACCGCGCAGACCCTGCGCGCGTCGGCCACCGTCGCACCCCGCCCCGAGTTCGCCTCGGCGCTGCGCGAGCGTCTGATGACCGAGGGCCAGACCGTCCTCGTCCCTGCTCCTGGCGCCTCCCGTCGCACCGCCGACGCGGCTGCCGGCGCACCGGCCGCCGCCCCGTCGCGTGCACGGCGCCGGCTCGCCACCGCAGCGGTCGCAGCCGTGTCGTCCCTCGGCGTCGTCGGCCTCGTGGCCGGCAGCGCCTCGGCCCTCCCGGGCGACGTGCTCTACCCGGTCAAGCGGACGGTCGAGGACGTCGAGCTCGCCCTGCACCGCTCCGACGAGGCGCGCGGCACCCAGCGCCTCGAGCTCGCGACCGAGCGGCTGCGCGAGGTCCGCGCCGTGATCGCCGACGGCTCGCCCGCTGCGCGCGGGCAGGTGCCCGCCCTGCTCGACGAGTTCAGCACGCAGGCCGAGCAGGGCTCGGCCTCGCTGTTCGACGCCTACGACACCGACGGCTCGACGGCCTCCATCGAGACCGTCAACGACTTCGCCGCCGCGTCCGCGGTCGACCTCACGACCATCGCCGCCGACGTGCCCGCCGACGCGTCGGAGTCGTTCTCCGCTGCGGCCGCTGCGGTCACCGACCTCGCCGGACAGGCCGGCCGGCTCTGCGCCAGCTGCGGCACCGCCGACCTCGGCTCGCTGGTCGGCGTCGTCCGCTCGGTGCTCGCCCCGGCCGACTCCGGCTCGGGGTCGCGACGCGAGGCCTCGGCCGGCCGCTCCTCCGCCGCGCCGTCGCCGTCGACGACTGGTGGCTCCGCCGCTCCGTCGACGATCACCCCGTCCACCACTCCGCCGCTCGTGCAGGTGCCGACCGTGCCCGCGCCGTCGCCCACCGCGACGCCGCGCAAGGGCCTCGGCACCGTCACCGACCCGCTGCTGGGCGGTCTGCTGGGCGACGACGACCAGGAGGGCCTCGTGCCCGGCCTGCTCGGCGGTCTGCTCGGCCCCAAGAAGTAGCACGCGCCACGTCGTCGTCGGCCCGGCGCGGCACGGGTGTGCCGTGACCGCCCGAGCATCACGGGCTCTGCTCAGAAGAAGGCGTTGCCTCGCTCGACGAGCAGCTGGTAGAGCGTCTGCTGGATCGTCTCGCGCACCTGGTCGGTGACGTTGAACAGCAGCATCGGGTCGTCGGCCGCGTCGGGCTCGTAGGCGTCGGTGCGGATCGGCTCGCCGAACTCGATGATCCACTTGCTGGGCAGCGGGATCATGCCGAGCGGTCCGAGCAGCGGGAAGAACGGCGTGATGGGCAGGTACGGCAGCCCCAGGAGCCGCGCCAACGACGGCACGTTGCCGACCAGCGGGTAGATCTCCTCGGCGCCGACGATCGAGACGGGCACGATCGGGACCTGGGCCCGCAACGCCGACGACACGAACCCGCCGCGGCCGAAGCGCTGCAGCTTGTACCGCTCGGCGAAGGGCTTGCCGATGCCCTTGAAGCCCTCGGGCCACACGCCGGCGATCTCGCCGGAGCCCAGCAGACGCTCGGCGTCCTGCGTGCAGGCGAGCGTGGCGCCGGCACGTCGCGCGACCTGGCCGACGAACGGCAGGGCGAACACGAGGTCGGCACCCAGCGGACGCAGGTCGCGACCCCCGTGGCGCTTGACCGCGTAGCCCGTCATCAGTCCGTCGATCGGCACGGTGCCGGAGTGGTTGGCCACGAGCAGCGCGCCGCCCTCGCTCGGGATGTTCTCCGCACCGCGGACCTCGAGCCGGAACCACTTCTCCGCGATGGGCTCGAACGCGGCCGTGAGGACCTCGGCGAGCTGCGGGTCGAAGCCGAAGTCGTCGACCTCGAAGTCGCCCGAGAGCCGCTTGCGCAGCGCCGCGACCGCGACGGCCAGCCGGTGCTCCCAGTCGCTGCCGAGGATCCGCTGCGCCGCCTGGACGACCGCCACGAGCACCTCCTCGACGGGCAGGCCCGGCAGGGTGGCTCGACCCGACGCCGTGCGCGTCTCGCGGGCGGCCTCCTCGGCCGCGGCCGCCGCAGCAGCGGCGGCGTCCTCCTCCGTGACGGCTCGCAGGTGCGGTGTCGCGTCGGGCCCCGAGGCGCTCGTCGACCGCCGAGGCCGCGACGGCGAGCCGCTCGCGGTCGACGTCGAGGCCTTGGGGCGACCCGCGCCGCTCTTCTTCGCCCCCGTCGTGTTCGCCGCAGTCTTGCGGGGCTTCTCGCGCGCCGGTGTGGTCGGCTCGACCGTGGGCGTGGTGGGGGTCTCGGGCTTGGCCGTGCGGGCGGGCTTGGTGGTGCTGCTCTCGGTCGTCGCCGACGCCGCAGCCTTTCGGACAGGCTTGCGCGGCGCGGCCTTGCCGCCGGCGAGTGACCGCGCGCCGGACGACGGTGAACCCCCGCGGGTGCCCCGGCCCGCGGCGCCGTCGGTGCCGATGGTGCGACGTTCGTCGTTCATCCGTGACCTCCCAGACGTGCCAGGACCCCGGGTCGCTGCGCGGCCCGGAACTCCTCGAACACCTCCTCGGTGGTGGCCGTCGGCTCGTACCCGAAGATGTCGCGCAGGGCGGAGATGTCGACGGCCCGACCGTGCATGAGCAGACGGTGCAGGTCGGGCGAGATCTCCCCGCCCATGCTGCGCACGACCCGTGCGGCGGCGGCACCGAAGCCGATGGCCGGCAGCGGGACGGTGGGCTTGCCGAGGCGTCGGGCGATCTGCGACAGCAGCAGGACACCGGGCCCGGCCGCGTTGAAGGTGCCCGGACGATCCTTCGTCACCGCCTCGGCGATGATCTCCAGGGTGTCGTGCAGCGACAGGAACTGCAGGCGCGGGTCGAACCCGAGCACCGACGGCAGCAGCGGGTTGCGCAGGTAGCTGTGCAACGGGCTCTCGATCTGCGGGTGCAGGGTCTGCGCGGCGCGCAGCGTCGTGATGAGGATCTCGGGGCGACGTCGGCTGAAGCCACGCACGTACGACTCGGCCTCGACGACGTCCTTCGGGAACCCGGTGCGGACGCCGCCGCGGGCGGAGTCGGACTCGCGGAACAGCGCGGGGTCGCGCGAGGAGGAGCCGTAGACGGCCGCGGACGAGCCGACGACCAGCTTGGAGACGGTCGCGGACCGCTGGCACGCGGCGAGCAGCTGCATCGTCCCGATGACGTTGCGCTCCTTGACGCCGCCACCACCGCCGAAGCGGTGGCTCGCGGGGGCGAGGTCGAGGTGGACGACGGTGTCGACGTCCTCGACGGCGATGACCTTGGCCACCACCGGGGTGCGGATGTCGGCGCGGACGAACTTGACGCCGCCGAGGTCACCGACGGGGGGACGCAGGTCGATCCCGACCACCCGGTCGATGCCGGCGGACGCGCCGAGCTCGGCCAGGTGTCGCGAGACGCGCGACGCGAGGGTCCCGGAGACCCCCGTGACGAGGACGACCCGCCCCATGGGGCCTACTTGCCGAGCTTGCGGCGCTGGACGCGGGTGCGCTTGAGCATCTTGCGGTGCTTCTTCTTCGACATCCGCTTACGACGCTTCTTGATGACTGAACCCACGAAACAAACCTCTACTCGGTGCGGTACTGGCGGAGGACCAGCCTACGCGACGGTGGACGGACCGACTCAGCCGGCCTCGTAGAACGACTTCTGGAGGTACTCGCGCACCGCCTGCTCGGGCACGCGGAAGCTCCGGCCTACGCGCAGGGCCTCCAGCTCGCCGTTGTGGACGAGCCGGTACACGGTCATCTTGGAGACGCGCATCTGCGCAGCAACCTCCGCGACGGTCAGGAAGGTCGTTCCTGCAGTCATGGTCCTCACCTCTTCCAGGGCACCGCGCACCCCCGGCTTCCCCTCCGGGAGTCGGCGCGGCTCGTGCTCGCAGCGTAGTGCCTCCTGGGGCTCCAGGGATAGCCGAGACGGAACGAGTTCCACGAGACCCGTGTGATCGGGACGTCCGGCCCGGGTCCAGGACCGGGTGGACGTGCGCCCGATGGTCAGAGGTGCGGGTCGAGACCGAGCAGCGGGAAGGTGTCGGTGCGTGCCGCGAGGATGTTGCGGTCGAGCCAGCTGGCCGGGTCGTAGCCCATCTCCCAGGCGCGGAACGAGGCCGAGCGTCCGTCGGTCATCCGCTGCGGCGCGCGCACGCCCCGCAGCCGCTCGACGTGGTCGCGCCAGCCCTGCGAGGTGGCGGCCTCCGGGTCGACGTCGTGGTCGGCGACGATGCCCAGCAGGTGCGTCCACGCCCGCGGCACGACCTCGGTCACGGCGTAGCCTCCGCCACCGGTGGCGACCCACCGGCCGCCGCACACCTCGCGCGCGAGGTCGCGGATGGCGAGGTACGACGCGCGCTGGCCGTCGACGCTGAGCATGAGGTTGGTGAGCGGGTCGTCCATGTGGGAGTCGCAGCCGTGCTGGCTGATGATGATCTCCGGGCCGAACTCGCGGATCACGTCGGGCACGACGGCGTGGAACGCGCGCAGCCAGCCGGCGTCGGACGTGCCGGGCGGCAGCGGGACGTTGACCGCCGTGCCCTCGGCCCCCTCCGCGCCCGTCTCCGTCGACCAGCCGGTGCCGGGGAACAGCGACTGCGGGCCCTCGTGGATCGAGATCGTGAGCACTCGCGGGTCGTCGTAGAACATCGCCTGCACGCCGTCGCCGTGGTGCGCGTCGACGTCGAGGTAGACGACCTTCTGCGCACCCTGCGCCAGCAGCCAGGCGATGCCGACGCCGAGGTCGTTGTAGATGCAGAAGCCGCTCGCCGAGCCGGGCATCGCGTGGTGCAGGCCGCCCGAGACGTTGACGGCGTGCGTGTTCTGCCCGGTCCACACGCGCCGCACGGCCTCGAGCGTGGCGCCGGCGATCAGCGCGCTGGCGTCGTGCATGCCGCCGAAGACCGGGTTGTCCTCGGTGCCCAGCCCGACGCTGGGGTCGGCGTGGGTGGGGTGCACCGACAGCTTGCGCACCTTCTCGACGTAGACGGGCGTGTGCACGGTGCAGAGCTGCTCGTCGGTGGCCGGCTCGGCACCGACGACCTCGAGGTGGTCGAGCACGCCGAGCTCGCCCGCGAGCACCATCGTCAGGTCGACGCGCACCGGCGCCATCGGGTGCGCGGCACCGAAGTCGTAGCCGGTGAGACGGTCGTCGAAGACGAGGCAGGGCCCCCCTGTGGCCTGGCCAGGGGTCTGCTCCGCCTCGTCGGCGGGTCCGTGCGGGGCGCGGTCCGGCATGGTCGAAGCCTACGACCCCGACAGCTCGGCCGAGCGTCGCGCCGCCGCCCGCACGCCCGCGCGCAGGCCCTCGTCGACCCCGTGCTCGTCGAAGGTGGTGATCGCGGCGTGCGTCGTCCCGTTCGGCGACGTGACCCGACGCCGCAGCTCCGCGGGCTCGTCGTCGGAGTCGGCGAGCAGCGCCGCAGCGCCGCGCAGCGTCTGCTCCGTCAGCGTGCGCGCCGTCTCGCGGTCGAGCCCGGCGTCGACGCCGGCGTCGATCATCGCCTCCGCCAGGTAGAACACGTAGGCCGGGCCCGAGCCGGAGACGGCCGTGACGGCGTCCTGCTGCTCCTCGGGCACGACCGCCACGCGGCCACCGGTCTCCAGCAACGCCACGACCGCGGCCAGGCGCTCCTCGTCGCACGCGCGTCCGGGCGAGACGCCGAACATCCCCTCCCCGACCACCGCAGGAGTGTTCGGCATCGCGCGGACCACGGCGACGCCGTCGGCCAGGGCGTCCTCGTAGGCGGCGATGCGCACGCCCGCCGCGAGGGAGAGCACGGTGGCCGCAGGGTCGACGTGGGGGGCGACGTCCTGCACGATCGCCGCGACGTCCTGCGGCTTGACGACCACGAGCACGACGGCGGCGCGCTGGACGGCCGTGGCGGGGTCGGTGGTCTGCACGCCGTAGCGGGCGCGCAGGTCGGCGGCGCGCTCCTCGACCTTCTCGCTCACGACGAGGTCGCCGGGACGTCGGCCTGACGCGACGAACGCCGACAGCAGCGTCTCGCCCATCACCCCGCCGCCCAGGATGGCGATGCGGTCGGGGTCGGTACCGCCGGAGTGGGGGCCGCCGGTCTGGAGGTCCGTCGTCGTGCCGCTCATGGCGCCACCCTAGGCCGCGCGGCGGTCGCCGCCGGGCGCGGGCGTACCGTCGGGCCGTGCGCCGCATCGACCCGTTCCTCGTGCTGCTGCTCGGTGCCGCGGCCCTCGGCTCGTTCCTGCCGGCCACCGGCACGACGTTCGAGGTCGTGCGCACGGTCTCGACCGTCGGCATCGGACTGCTCTTCTTCCTCTACGGCGCACGCCTCTCGACGGCCGAGACGGTACGCAACCTGAAGCACTGGCGGCTGCAGCTGAGCATCCTCAGCATCACCTTCGTGGTGTTCCCGGTGCTCGGTCTCGGCACGCGGCTGCTCCCGGACTCCTGGCTCGCACCGCAGCTCGCCGCGGGGCTGCTGCTGCTCACCCTGGTGCCGTCGACCGTGCAGGGCTGCGTGGTCTACACGCGGCTCGCGGGCGGCAACGTCGCGGCGGCGGTCGTCAGCGCGTCGACGTCGAACCTGCTGGGCGTGCTCCTGACGCCGCTGCTCGTCGCGCTCCTGATGGGCGGCGAGGCACGTGTCGACGCCGGGTCGGTGCTGCGCATCGTGCTGCAGCTGCTGGCCCCCTTCGCGCTCGGGCAGCTGCTGCGTCCGCTCGTGGGGGCGTGGGTCGAGCGCCACGACAAGGGCCTGAAGCGCTTCGACCGCTCGACCATCCTGCTGATCGTCTACGTCGCTTTCAGCGAGGGCACCGAGGCCGGGATCTGGTCGGCCGTCCCCCTGCACGACTTCGCGGTCGTGGCCGTGCTGGCGGCTGCCCTCCTCGCCCTGGGGCTCGCGTGGTGCACCGCGTGGGGCCGGCTGGTCGGGTTCGACCGCGGCGACCGGGTGGCGCTCCTGTTCTGCGGGAGCAACAAGAGCCTCGCGAGCGGGCTGCCGATGGCCACGGTGCTCTTCCCGAGCGACGTCGTGGCCTTCGTGGTGCTGCCGCTGATGATCTACCACCAGATGCAGCTCGTGGTCGGCTCGGTGCTGGCCGGACGGCTCGGGAGGTCGGCGCCGGCGGCCTAGGTCGAGCGGGTCCCTACTTCCGGTGACCCGTCACGGCGAGGGCGACGCCGAGCCCGACCATCGATGCTCCACCCAGCGCGCCGACGGCCTCGCCGCGGCGGGGCGAGCGGGCGAACCAGCCGCGCAGCGCACTGGCCACGACCGCCCACACACCGTCGCTGACCAGGCCGATCGCGAAGGCGACGAGTCCGAGCAGCAGCATCTGCACCGGCACGTGGCCCGCGCCGCGGTCGACGAACTGCGGCAGCACGGCGGCGAAGATCATGAACGCCTTCGGGTTGGTGAGCCCCACCACGAACCCCTGGCGCAGGGCCGTCGGCAGCGACAGCGGGGCGCGGGTCGCGGTGCCGTCGACGTCGGTCATCGAGAGCTGCTTGCGGTGGCGGACGGCCTGCACGCCGAGCCACACCAGGTAGGCCGCACCGGCCAGCTTGACGACGGTGAACGCCAGGATCGACCGTTCCAGCAGCACCGACAGGCCCGCGGTCACGAGCAGCACGATGACGAGCAGGCCGAGCGAGTTCCCGAGGACGGTCACGAGCGCGACCGCGCGACCGTAGGCGAGGGCGCGACCGATGACGAACACGACGCTCGGGCCCGGGATCGCGATGAGGACGAGCGCGGCGACGCCGAAGGCGAGCAGCTGGTCGACGGTGATCATGCCCGCATCCTGCCCGACGGGCCGCCCACCCCACACCCCTTTTTCCGCCCCCTCCCGCTGAGCGTGACGTTTCGGGGGTGGGATCGACCGATCCACCCCGCAGACGTCACACCCAGCGGCGGTGAGGGCGGGGGTCGTGGGTCAGCGGGCGGCGTGCTCGCGGGCGAACGCGAGCGCCTCGAGCAGGTCGGCCTCGCGCTCCTGCAGGTCGACCGCCTTGCGGGTGCTGACCTCGACCACGACCTCGCCCGAGAACGACGAGGCCGCCACCTCGTGCAGGAACTCCGCGCACGGCTGCGTGCCCCGGCCGGGCACCAGGTGCTCGTCCTTCGGCGATCCCGTGCTGTCGGCGAGGTGCACGTGCGCGAGCCGCTCCCCCAGCTCGCGGGCCATCGCGACGGGGTCGTCGGCCGCGGTGGCGCTGTGGGACAGGTCGAGCGTGACGTGCGCGTACTCCTCGCCGACGGGGTTCCAGTCGGGCAGGTAGGCGTGGAACTCCCGCTTGCCGGTGCGCCAGGGGTACATGTTCTCGACGGCGAACACCAGCCCGTGCTCGTCCTCGAGCTCCGCGATGCCCTCGACGAAGCCCTTCGCGTACTCGCGCTGCCACCGGAACGGCGGGTGCACGACGACGACCGACGCGCCGACCGTGTGCGCCATCTCGGCGCTGCGCTGCAGCTTGCCCCAGGGGTCGGTGCCCCAGACCCGCTGCGTGAGCAGGAGCGTCGGCGCGTGGACCGAGACGACCGGCACCTCGTGGAACTGCGACAGCGCCAGGCACGCCTCGGCGTCGGTGCTGACCTCGTCGATGCCGACCATCACCTCGACGCCGTCGTAGCCGAGCCGCGAGGCCGCCTCGAAGCCGCTCGCCGTCGTGCCCGGGTAGACCGAGGACGTCGAGAGGGAGACGCGGAGGGGGGCGGCCATGCTCAGAGGTGCGCCAGGTGCTCGAGGAGCACGCCCTCGCGCAGCGCCCACGGGCAGATCTCGAGCTCGTCGACGCCGAACAGGTCCATGGCCGCCTCCGCCACCACGGCCCCGGCGACCATCTGGTGGGCGCGGTCGTGGGAGACGCCCGGCAGCTGCGCGATCTCCTCGACGTCGAGGTGCACGATCTCCGAGATCAGCGGACGCAGGTCGGAGCGGCGCAGCACGCGGCGCACGTACTGGCCCTCGCTCGACGACGCCGCGCCGCACATGCGCGCGAGCGAGCGGAACGTCTTGCTCGTGGCGACCGCTCGGTCGAAGTGGCCGCCGCGCAGTAGCGGGCCCGCGACGTCGGCGATGACCGAGCGTGCGTGCAGCCGCAGCTCCTCGTGCGTGCGGCCGGTGTCGAGCCAGTCGCGGGTGAGCCGTCCGGCGCCGAGGGGCACCGATCGCGCGACCGTGGGCTCCTCGTCGGCGCCCACGGCGAGCTCGAGCGAGCCGCCGCCGATGTCGAACACGCCGAGCCTGCCGGCGGACCAGCCGAACCAGCGACGCACCGCGAGGAACGTCAGGCGGGCCTCGTCCTCGCCGGGCAGCACCCGCAGGTCGACGCCCGTGGCGGCGTGGACGGCGGCCAGGACGGCGTCGGCGTTGTCGGCGTCGCGCACGGCGGACGTCGCGAAGGCGACGATGCTGGAGCAGCCGCGCTCGAGCGCCTCCGCCTTCGCCTCGCCCACGTACTTGACGAGGCGGGCGACGCCGTCGTCGGTGACGCAGTTGTCGTCACCGAGCTGCTCGGCCAGACGCAGCGGCTCCTTGAAGGAGTAGGCCGGCAGCGGGGGTCCGCCGCGGTACGCGTCGACGATGAGCAGGTGCCCGGTGTTCGACCCGATGTCGAGGACGCCCATGCGCATGCGTCCATCCTCCCACGCCGCCCGTCGGGCCGGGCTCCCCCGGCGGTTCGTAGAGTGGAGGCATGCCTGAGGTCGACCTGGGACTCCCGCGGACGTGGGTCGAGTTCGCGAACCCGGACGACGTCGACGAGGTGTTCCGCTGCGACCTGACGTGGTTGACGTCGCGCTGGACGTGCATCTTCGGCGCCGGCTGCGCGGGCATCTACGCGAGCAGCCCCGACGCCGGCTGCTGCACCCTCGGCGCGCACTTCGCCGACGCCGACGACGAGACGCGGGTGGCCGACGCCGTCGAGCGCCTGACGCCCGAGCGCTGGTACCGCCACCCCGACGGCCCGCAGCCCCTGCAGGGGGCCTGGACCGAGGTCGACGACGACGGCGACCGCAAGACGCGGGCCCTCGACGGCGCGTGCGTCTTCCACAACCCCCGCGGCTTCGCGGGCGGATACGGCTGCGCGCTGCACGGCCTGGCGCTCGAGGAGGGCGTCGAGCCGCTCACCCTCAAGCCCGACGTGTGCTGGCAGCTGCCGCTGCGCCGCCAGTTCCGCGACGTCGAGCGCGGCGACGGCACCAGCTACTCGGAGGTGCAGATCGGTGAGTACGTCCGCGCGGGCTGGGGCCCGGGCGGACACGACCTCGACTGGTACTGCTCGTCGAACACCGAGGCGCACGTGGGCCAGGAGCCGGTCTACGTCAGCAACCGCGCCGAGCTCGTCGCGCTCATGGGCGAGGCCGGCTACGCCGAGCTCGAGCGCCAGTGCGAGGACCACCTCGCATCGGGCGCCCCGAACGTCCACCCCGCGACCGCGGCGGCCCGCAGGTGAGACCACGATGACGGCCCCGCACCTCGCCCTGGTGGACCCCGGTCGTCGGGAGACGTGGGCCGTCTGGCAAGAATGGCCCATGCACCTCGACCACCTCTCGTACGCCGCCGGCCCCGCCGGCCTCGACGCCACCGTGGCCGAGCTCTCCGCGGCTCTCGGCGCGACGTTCCTCGACGGCGGCGCGCACCCGCGCTTCGGCACCCGCAACATGGTGCTCCCGCTCCGCAACCGCCAGTACGTGGAGGTCGTGGAGGTCCTCGACCACCCCGCCGCCGACAAGGCCGCGTTCGGACAGGTCGTCCGGCAGCGCTCGGAGGCCGGTGGCGGCTGGATGGCCTGGTGCGTGTCGGTCGACGACATGACCGAGGTGGAGCGGCGCATCGGCCGCCACGCGGTGCCCGGCAACCGACGTCGCCCCGACGGCTTCAACCTGGAGTGGCGCCAGATCGGCACGAGCGGCATGAAGGCCGACCCGCAGCTGCCGTACGTCACGTGCTGGGACGTGCCGACGGAGGAGCACCCGTCGCAGATGGCACCCTCGGAGATCGCGCTCACCGCCATCGAGATGGCCGGCTCGCCCCACCGCCTGTCCGACTGGCTCGGCGAGCCCGCCGTGGACGCGCTCGAGGAGATCGCGGTCGAGTGGGTCGCGCCGCACGGCCTGCCCGGCATCATGAGCGTCTCCTTCGAGACGCCCGGCGGCGTCGTCCGCGTCTGAGCCCCGCCCCCCGGCGGTAGGTCACGCGCGTCTCCCCCCCCCCGGGCGGTAGGTCACGCGCGTCGAGCCGCCCCGATGACGCGCGTAGGCGACCGCCGGACGGCATTCAGCGCCTCACCTACCGCCTGGGGAGGGAACGGCTCCGCTGTCGGACGTCGCACCTAGGGTGGGACGCATGCCCACCGCGAAGGCGCCGAAGGTCGCCAAGCCCGTCTACGCCTGCGCCGAGTGCGGCTGGACCACCAGCAAGTGGGTGGGCCGGTGCGGGGAGTGCCAGGCCTGGGGCACCGTCGACGTCGCGTCGCCGGCGGCACGCGCCGGCCGCACCGCGCCGGCCGCCACCGTCACCCCGGCGCGACCCATCACGCAGGTCGAGGTCGAGTCGTCGCGGGCCGTCTCCTCGGGCATCGGCGAGCTCGACCGCGTCCTCGGCGGCGGCGTCACGCCCGGCGGCGTGCTGCTCCTGGCCGGCGAGCCGGGGGTCGGAAAGTCCACGCTGCTGCTCGAGCTCGCCGCCCGTTGGGCGCGGCAGGGCCGGCGCACCCTCTACGTCTCGGGCGAGGAGTCGGCCGGCCAGGTGCGGCTGCGTGCCGAGCGCACCGGCGCGGTCCACGACGAGCTGTACCTCGCCGCCGAGACCGACCTCGGCGCGCTGCTCACCCACGTCGAGCAGGTGCGACCGAGCCTGCTGGTGGTCGACTCCGTGCAGACCATCGGCTCGGCCGACGTCGACGGCGTCCCCGGCGGCGTCACCCAGGTGCGCGAGGTCGCGTCCGCGGTCATCCAGCGCGCGAAGAGCGAGGGCATCGCGACCCTGCTCGTCGGCCACGTCACGAAGGACGGCGCCGTCGCCGGGCCCCGCGTCCTGGAGCACCTCGTCGACGTCGTCCTGCAGTTCGAGGGCGACCGCGCGTCGCGCCTGAGGCTCCTGCGGGCGGTGAAGAACCGCTTCGGTCCCGTCGACGAGATCGGCTGCTTCGACCTCGCCGACTCGGGTCTGGTCGAGGTGCCCGACCCGACGGGCCTGTTCGTCAGCCGGCACGAGCAGCCCGTGCCCGGCACCTGCGTCACCGTCACGATGGAGGGCCGGCGGCCGCTGCTCGCGGAGGTGCAGGCGCTGGCCGTCGAGACCAACGCGCCGTCGCCGCGGCGCACCTCCAGCGGCCTCGACTCCTCGCGCGTGGCGATGATCCTCGCCGTGCTCACCCGGCACTGCGGCGTCAACCTCTCGCGCCACGACGTCTACACCGCTTCCGTCGGCGGTGCGCGTCTCGTCGAGCCGTCCGTCGACCTCGCGGTCCTGGTCGCGGCAGCCTCCGCCCAGGCCGACCGGGTCGCACCCGCGGGCCTCGTCGTGCTGGGCGAGGTCGGGCTCGCCGGCGAGGTACGGCCCGTGCGGCACACCGCCGAGCGGCTGCGGGAGGCCGCGCGGCTCGGGTTCACGGCCGCCATCGTCCCGGCCCGCTCCGAGGGGCTCGACGACGTTCCCGCGTCGCTGCGCATCACGCAGGTGGCCGACGTCGTGGCGGCCGTGCTGGCCCTGCCGAGCGCCCGCGGACGCGTCGAGCCGTCCTGAACCTGGACCCTCCCCCTACACTGTCGCCCGTGGCCCCTCGACCAGACCTGCGCACCGTCCTCGCGGCGATCGCGCCCGGCACCTCGCTGCGCGAGGGCCTCGAGCGCATCCTGCGCGGCCGTACCGGCGCGCTCATCGTGCTCGGCCAGGACAAGGTCGTCGAGGCGGTCAGCACAGGCGGGTTCGCGCTCGACGTGCCCTTCACGGCCACGGGTCTGCGCGAGCTGGCCAAGATGGACGGCGCGATCATCCTCGACTCCGGCGCGCAGCGGATCCTGCAGGCCGCCGTGCACCTCATGCCCGACCCGTCGATCCCGACCGACGAGTCCGGCACCCGGCACCGCACCGCCGACCGGGTCGCCCGGCAGACCAGCCTGCCGGTCATCTCCGTGTCGGCGTCGATGCACATCATCGCCCTCTACCTCGACGGCACCCGCCACGTGCTCGAGGACGCCGGCGCCATCATCGGTCGCGCCAACCAGGCCATCGCCACCCTCGAGCGGTACCGCAGCCGCCTCGACGAGGTGTCCGACGCGCTGTCGGCGCTGGAGATCGAGGACCTCGTCACGGTCCGCGACGTCGCGGCCGTCGCGCAGCGCCTGGAGATGGTCAGCCGGATCGCCGCGGAGATCGACCAGTACGTGCTCGAGCTCGGCACCGACGGTCGTCTGCTCGCGCTGCAGCTGGAGGAGCTGATCAGCGGGGTCGACGCCGAGCGCGAGCTCGTCATCCGCGACTACATGCCGTCGGGGCGTCGGGGCCGGGCGGTCAGCACCGTCCTGCAGGACCTCGCCGAGATCGACTCCACCGAGCTCGTCGACCTCACGAGCGTGGCGACGGCGCTGCGCATCGGCGCCGGCGACTCCCTCGACCACCCGCTCGCACCGCGCGGCTACCGGCTGCTCGCCCGCGTGCCCCGACTGCCGCAGACGGTCATCGACCGCCTCATCGACCACTTCGGCACGCTGCAGAAGCTGCTGGCGGCCAGCATCGACGACCTGCAGACCGTCGAGGGCGTCGGCGACCTGCGCGCCCGCGGGGTCCGCGACGGCCTGTCGCGTCTGGCCGAGTCGAGCATCCTCGAGCGCTACGTGTGACGTTCGACGTCTGACGCTGACGTCGGACCGGCTTGCGCTCGGGGCGCGGGCCGGGTCCCGCGGCTGCCGTCGTCGCGACTCGCCCGTGCGCTGCCGCAGGGGGTCTGGGCTCTCTGGTGCGCTGCCTCGGCCTTCGCTGGGGGTGGCCTCCGAAAGGGCCTCGACCGGGCAGCTGGCGGCGGCGCTGGTCCGGGGTCTCGGGCTGCGGGTTCGTGCTGGGGATGGACGTTAGATTCTGCGTTCGTGCACCGGGATCCGACGCTTCTGCGTTTGCTACGTGATCCCGTCGCGAACGCAGAAGCGTTCGACCTCGCGCACGATCCACCGCCCGGACGCGCCACCGCAGAACTCCGGCCCGAGACAGCAGAAGCGAAGAATCGTGCAACACACGGGAGCCCCGACCAGGCCCCGAGAGCCGGAGCCACCTCCAGGCCCACTGCCGGTCGAGGCCCTTTCGGAGACCGGACACCGCGCCAGCTGCAGCGGCCCAGGCACGCGGAGGGGCCGACTCAGTCCCGGCTCGGCGACGCGCTCGGGGTGGGGCTGGCCGAGGCGGACGGCTTCACCGACGGCTTCACCGACGCGCTGGCGCTGGGCGTCGGGCTGGGGCTCGGCTTGGGCTTGGGCTTCGGCTGGATGAGCTTGAAGGTCGTCGCGCCCGGCTCGCCACCGAGCGTGCCGATGCGCAACGTGTAGGTGCCCGGCGACGCCCAGCCCTCGCGCGGGGAGCAGGCGGGCCCGGAACCGCGGCCCGACCACCGCGCCGACGCCGCCGTCGCCCACCCGGGGCTGAGCGCCACCGGCTCGTCGAGCAGAGCGGTCTTGCAGACCGTGGAGTCCCACACGGCGGTGTCGCCGCTCTTGATCACCGCGATGAGGTCGGTGTCGCCCGGGTCGAGCGTGCAGCCCTTCTTGGCGGTAGTCGAGATGAGCAGCTCGACGCGCACCGCCTGCCGCGCCGACTGGTCCTCCGGCACCGTGGGCGTCATCCGCACCGACTCCGGCGTGCAGGCGGTGCTGGTGTCCGTCAGGGTCACCTGGGCGTCGCTCTGCGCCGACCGCGACGGTGTCGGGCTGGGCGTCGGCGAGGCCGTGGCCGACCCGCTGGCCGAGGCGCTCGGGGAGGGCGCCGCGGCGGGACGGGCGTCGTCCGAGCCGCCGGGCCACAGCCTCACCACGAGCCAGACCACGAGCAGCACGACGGCGAGGAGGAGGAAGCGACGACGCCAGTAGATCGCCCGCGGCAACGGACGGCGGGTCGGTCGCGTGCTCACGCTCCGAGAGTAGTTCGCGTGGACGCGCGTGCGAGGATCGACGCGCCATGCCGACCCCGTCCGCTCCCCTCCCCGACGACCTCGCCGGACTGCACGACGCCGTCGTCGGCTGGTTCGACGACCACGCCCGCGACCTGCCCTGGCGCGGGACGGCCGAGGTGCTCCCCGAGCCGTGGCCGGTGCTCGTGTCGGAGCTGATGCTGCAGCAGACCCCGGTCGTGCGGGTGCTGCCGGTCTTCGAGGCATGGATGGAGCGCTGGCCGACGCCCGCCGACCTCGCCGCGGAGCCGTCGAGCGAGGCCGTGCGGGCGTGGGGCCGGCTCGGCTACCCACGACGCGCGCTGCGCCTCCACGCGGCCGCGGTCGCGATCACGACCGAGCACGACGGACGGGTGCCCGACGACCACGCCGCGCTGCTGTCGCTGCCCGGTGTCGGCGAGTACACGGCCGCCGCTGTCGCGTCGTTCGCGTTCGGCCAGCGGCACGCCGTGATGGACACGAACGTCCGACGCGTGCTGGCGCGGGTCGTCCTGGGTCAGGCGTACCCGTCGACATCGGTCACGGCCGCAGAGCGGCGACTGGCCCAGGCGCTGCTGCCCGCGGACGACGCGCACCGGTGGGCGGCCGCGACGATGGAGCTCGGTGCCCTCGTGTGCACCGCCCGAGCGCCCCGCTGCGACGTCTGCCCCGTCGCCGACCGTTGCCGCTGGCTCGCGCTCGGCCGCCCCGACCACGACGGTCCCCCGCGACGCGGCCAGGCGTGGGCCGGCACCGACCGTCAGTGCCGCGGCCGCCTCCTCGCGGTGCTGCGCGACGCGACCGACCCGGTGCCGAAGGCTGCGCTCGACGCGGTCTGGGAAGACGGCGCGCAGCGCGAGCGCTGCCTCGACGCGCTCCTGGACGAGGGCCTCGCCCAGGTGCACTCGGACGGGAAGTTCTCGCTCTAGGCTTCCCTGAGATCCGCCTGACCACGCCACCACGACTCGTCGCGCCCTGCCATCTCAAGCTCTTCGGTCGCGGAGAGGACGTGCGTGACGAATGGTTCAGGTGCTCGAACGCCGTGGTCGCGGACGTAGTGGGCCAGGCCTTCGGGCCAGACGTGCACCGCATCGCTCAGCTCGAGGGAGCCGTTGGAGACGCCACAGAGGCGACATGGTGAGGAGCCCATGCAGGCGCGTACGACGAAGCCTCGCGTGAGGTACTCGTGGACCTGATCCCGTTCCACCTCGTCCCACGTCTCATCGACGTAGCTCTGAGGCGATGGCCATCGATGATCTGCGGGCAAGCCCCCACCTTCCTCGCGACGCCAGTACCCGATCAGGATCAGATGGGGTCGAACCATCACTCCACGCTCCGTACGTCGGCGCCTCGGCGCTCATGCCCGTCCCTCTCCTCGACGGCCCGGACGAACTCGTCCGGTGGGCGGTACCGGTGACGCTCGATGTAGTGCAGGACAAGCGAAGGCGCCGAGTACACGACACCTGACACGCTCCGCACGTGGATCTCGCTCATCCCCAGGTACAACGGGGTGGGATGCCGGGGCACGTCGATGCGGATCGGCGACTCCTCGTCGCAGAAGGGGCAGTAGTGGCATCCGCGCATCAGGTGGGGCATCTCGAACGCCAGGTCGATCAGCCGCTCGACGACGTGGGCAGGGACGTCGCCGCGGTCGAAGGTGTGTGCGTCGGCGAGCCACCCGACCGCCAGCATGGGCGAGTCCGACCCTGCGTAGCGGTACGGCGACAGGTCCGGCATGTACATCGAGCGTCACCTTTCCTCGAGCTCATCAGACCATGGACGACGCCCTCGGCGCTCCCTGTCGACTGCGGAGGCGAACCAGGGCGCAACGTGGAGGCGCTCGCGACACGACGCTGGATCCCTAGTGAAAGAACTCTTCCGGAGCCGCGTCGAGGGCGTCGCGCATGTGTTGCTCCGTGACTGACGGGATGACCAGCAGTCGACTCACCGCGAAGGCCGACCGCTCGGCCACCTCTCCGCCCACGTCCTGCTGCAACCGGATCGGATCGTAGAAGACCACGCTGAAGCACTCGCCTCCCCGTTCCACTGCGGTGTCCCAGAACACACCTTTCGCCTCCACCTCCCACGAGTAGTCCGGAAAGTCCTGGGGGAGAACAAGAACGCGCCGCTTCATGGATGACACTCGATTCTCGCTGGACAGGCTTTGAACCGTCTGGAGGACCTGGGACGACACATCGGCAGTTCACGTCGACGCCGCTCCCGCCGTTCGCCGTGGCTCATTCCCGCCCGCACGGCTCACCTCTGCCAGAGTGGCCCAGGCGGCGGTGAGCGCCCGACGTCGCGTTGAAGCTTGGTGATGTCGGCACCTCAATCGGTCGCCGCCCCGTCGCTGTCGGTCCGTGCCAGGCTGAGCCACCACGCATCGTCGATCTCGGCCGCTTCGAGCCGGTCCGCCGCTTCTGCGCCTGTCGCCACCCGCAGCGCCTCTCAGAAGGCTGCCGAGGGCGGAAAGTGGTACGCGTCGATGTCATCGATGACAAGCGTCAGCACGTGGCCTCAGAAGTCGAAGGAACGGACGAGCTTCGTCTCCAGTTCCGCGTAGATGCGGAGGTATGACGCCTCGTCGAAGTCAGGCGGCAGCCAGTTGCGTTCCGCGAAGTCTTCCAGGGCTACTGAAGGCACCGTGATCCCGTACTCACGGATGTATGCCGTGGCGTCGAGACGCCAGTAGTACTGGCCGTCCGAGGCAATTGCCGAGCCGCCCGGCACAACAAAACGACTCCCGATCTCGTCCCGAGTATGTTCCGTCCACGCCAAGAACACAGGACAGCCGTCCAGGTACCTGATCACTCGGTCGCGCACAGCGGGCGCCAACGCCGGCGACTGCAGAAGGGCTTCCGCCCTCCACCGATCCGAGCCGGGCTCTTCCGCGAAAAGCCCCAGGGGCTGCAGCAACAGGTCGGACGCGCCGTCGGTCATTGGAATGCTCCCTGTAGGAGGCGCCCGGTCACCGGGCTCAGTTGGGCTTTCCTCGTGGTAGTCACGACGTCGACGCCCAGGATACGGGCAAGTTCGGCGGCGGACTCCCGACCACCGTGACACATGACCAGCCTGATTGAGCAGCCGCGCCGGTAGCCGGGGTTCTCCAGGACAGCGTCGGCAATTTGCTGAATGTGAGTTACCGACCCGTTGACGATCGGCCGGCCGGACATGGTGCCGTGAACCACAACATCGTGCAGCCCGTCGGCTCCTCGTGATCGCCCGAAATTGACGAGCGTGGGTATGTCATCGCCGATAGCGGTGGCCGTCGCGCTGTGCCTGACAGTTGCACCACTCGCCAGCAATGAATCCATGTCGACGCCAGCGGCGCCGGTGGACCGCTCCTTCAACACCCCACCCGTATTGAGTTCAGGATGGTGCGCGACAGTCGTCGGAGGGCCTCGTCTAGCGACGGGCTCAGCTAGGTTCTCGGCAGCGTCCCTCTCCAGCCGAACCGACGCCTTCCTCAGCGTGGCGCCGACGCCGATACCCGGCACCATCGCCGCGAAGGAGATCAGCGCGTTCTTGGTGTCTCCCTCGAGGAGGTAGAGGGCGGCGTCCGCTCCGTCTGCCACCTCGCCTATGCCAGGGACAAGTCCGGCGACGGCGAGGACGGTGTGGACGTCAGTGCTGTCGACGCGGCTCGAGAGCTCCGCAACGGCGGTGCCGAAGGACCTCATCGACGGTGCCAGCCGCACGCGCCTCGGCCAAGGTGCTGGACGCCGCCGTCTGCACCGACCGAGCGGCCGCCCTCACCGACCCGATGGTCGATCCCGCCGTTGCCCGCGCAGCTCCTCCCGCGGCCCTGACGGCGTTGCCCACGGAGGTCGCGACCCCTCTGACCGCCTGGTAGACCCTGGAGGCGACCTTGGCGACGTTGGAGGCAATGTTCTTCGCGAACTTCGGGATACCGAAGTGACCGTCCGGGTCGAAGACGTCGATCGGGCTGCCGTTGGCGTAGGTGTAGCGGTTCAGCGTGACCGGTGCAGTGAGGTCACCCGCCACCGTGTCCTCGCTCGTGAAGGTGCCGCTGGCGGCCGAGTACTGCCGTGCCCCCATGTCCGTGAGGCCCGTGACCGGATCCGTGACCATCGCCTGGAAGGCGAGGTCGACCGTCGGCGCGCCCATGGCGGTCGGCGTGCCGAAGGGGTCGTAGAGCGTGGCGCTCACGGGCGGGCCACCAGAGTTCGACCGCTGCACGCTGACGTCACCGTGCAGGTTCTCGATCAGGTGCGTCGACGTCGACCCCTTCTGGGTCGAACGGGCAGCCCCGGTGTCGTCACGGATGACCGCGGTCGTCGTCGTCCCTTTCTTCACCGTGGTCGCTCGGTTCGAGGTCGAGTCGTACCCGTAGGTGGTGGTGCTAGCAGTGGTCTCTCGGCTCGTGATGCGACCCAGCGCGTCACGCTCATAGCTCACCGTCTGGCCGTTGCTGGTGGCTCCCGTGAGCTCGTTGAAGGCGTTGTAGCGGTACTCGATGTCTCTCTGTGGACCCTTGACCGCCGCGAGGTTGCCGTTGGCGTCGTAGGTGTAGTCGTCGTCGCCCACGTCAGTAGGGCGGTTGGCCGCGTCGAAGGAACTCGACGTCGTCGTGGTCCCGTCTCCGCTGGACGTGCGATTCGTGTCGCTGTCCCAGGTGTAGGCGCCAACCCCGGTCGTCTGGTCTCCCTGCGTCCGAGTCCACCCGGTGAGGCGGTCGGCATCGTCGTAGGTGTAGCTCGTCGTGCCTTCGAGCGGGTGGACGATCCCGGGAAGCGTCGTCGTGATGCTGGTCGTGCGGTTGTCATCGTCATAGGTGGCGGTGAAGCTGTCGTCGCTCTCGTCCTTCAACGAGGTCACGTTGTCGTTGGCGTCGCGGGTGAAGGTCTGCGCTGCGTAGTTCGTCGCGCCGATGGTGCGGATCGCGCTGACCTTGCCGCGCGCGTTGTAGTAGTAACGCAGGTTGGTCGGCCCGAGCATGGTCTCCAGCTGGCCCAGGGCCGTGTCGTACGTGTACTGAGTAGCTTGCGTCCCGGGAAGTGCAGTGGAGGCGACGCGGCCGTCGCTGTCATAGGTGTGGGTGGTGATCCCATTCGGACTGGTGCTGGAGGTCAGGTTCCCGCGGAGGTCGTAGCCGAAGGAGAGCGCGACTCCCGCCGCGGTCGCCTTGGTGAGCCGGCCGTTCGGGTCGTACTCGAAGGCTCGAGTCTGGGCGCCCGCCGTGCGGCTCACCGGACGTCCAAGCTCGTCGTAGGCCGTGACGACAGCCGTGCCATCGGGTCTCGTGAGACGAGTGAGGTCGCCCGCTGGGCTCCACAGGTAGGCCGTCGTCTTGCCGAGCGGATTGGTGCTGGTAGCGGTGTTGCCGTTGCTGTCGTAGGTGTACTGGTAGGTGTCGCCCCCCGGGGTCGTGATCTTCGTCAGCTGGCCTGCTGCGTTGCGGGTGTAGGAGGCGGAGTTGCCGGCCGGATCGGTGGCGGTGGCGAGGAGGTCGTTGCCGTCGTACGTCCAGACGGTGGCGTGTCCGAGCGGAGACGTCTCCCTCGTGCGGTTGTCTGCGCCGTCGTACGCGTAGGTCGTCGTCTTCCCCCGCCCGTCCTTCGACGACGTCAGGCGACCACGTGCATCGAAGGTGCGGACCAAGGTCTGGTCGCCTTGGGCGCGGGTGATCTGCTGTCCCCGCCCGTTGTAGGTGAAGGTCGTGTCGTACGTGCTGTAGGAACCCCGCCGGTCTTGCGTGAGCCGTCCGGCTGCGTTGTAGGTGAGGGCCTGCCGGACGCCGCTCGGGCTGGTGATGGTGCGCTGCCGGCCCTCCCCGTCGTAGGTGATGACCGTGGAGTTGCCTGCAGGGTCGGTGAGGACCGCCGGACGACCGCCGGCGTCGTACGCGTACCGGGTCTCGGCACCGACGGGGTCCATCGTCTTGATGACCTGGCCGAGGTCGTCGTAGGTCGTCGTCGTCTGGCCTCCCAGGGGATCGGTGGTGACGCGCGGCCGATTCAGTGCGTCGAACGAGTGCTGCCAGTGCGCGCCCCTCCGATCGGTCTGCGCCGTGAGGTTGCCTACAGCGTCGTACCCGAACGTCTCGTGGCTGTCGTCCGCGTGGTCACGCCGCACGATGCGGTTGAGGTCGTCGTAGGTGGCCGTCGTCACCGATCCGGTCTCGTCCGTCTGGCGGGTGCGGTTTCCCGCCAGGTCGTAGCCGTAGTGCCGCGTCCCCCCACGAGGGTTGGTCTGCGAGGCGAGCATGCCGTCATCGTCGTAGGCGTACGTCGTGCTCTTGCCTTCACCGTCGCGGCGCTCCACGACGTTGCCGTTGGTGTCGACGACGGTGACGTCCAGAAGCCCGACGCCGTCGGTGCGGGTCGTCTTCCTGGCGGCGTCGTCGTACGTGTAGGTGATCGCCGCGCCCGTCGCGTCCTTCGTCTGGGTGACGCGGCCGACCTTGTCGTACGTCGCCGTCGTGGCGTTGTTGAGCGGATCGATGGTCGACGTCGTGTTGCCCGCGAGGTCGTAGGTCGTCTTCCACACCGCGCCGGTAGCGTCGGTGTGAGCGGTGAGCTGTCCGGCGGCGTCGTAGGTGTAGCGTCGGGTGGCTCCATCGGGGGTCTCGATCTTCGTCGGCTTGCCGAGACGGTTGAACGTCGTCTGGGTGACGTGGCCGAGCTGGTTGGTGGTCCGCATGGGCCGGCCAGCAGGGTCATAGACGACCGTCGTGGTGCTCTGGTCCGGGAAGGTCGTCGTCGTGGGACGTCCGTCCGAGTCGTACGCACGAGCGATGGTCCGGTCGAGCGGGTCCTTCATGGACTTCGGTCGCCCGAGACTGTCGTAGGAGAACGTGGTGGTCTGGCCCGCCGCGTCGGTCGTCCTGCTGACCCGACCCTGGGTGTCGTACCCGTAGAAGCTGGTCTTGTCTCGCGGGTCAGTCACGCTGAGAAGGTTGCGGTCGTCGTCGAAGGTGGCGACGTACACCCCACCGCGCGGCGTGGTGACTCGTCGTAGCTGGTCCCACGCGGTGTAGGCCATCGACCGCGTCTTCCCCCGCGGGTCCGTGTGCTCGGTGATCAGGCCGCGTGCGTCGTACTGGAACTGGTCGATCCCGCCCAGAACATCGGTCTCGTTCCGAAGATCTCCGTTCGCCTCGTAGACGAAGGTGCGGTCGCGACTCTCCGGATCCGTGATCTTCGTGACCTGTCCGCGCGAGTTGTGCGCGAAGCGCCAGATGCCACCGTCTGGCGCGGTCGCCTTCTCGAGCCGACCGTCGACGTCGTACTCGTACGTCGTCTCGCCGCCATCCGGGGCGGTCTGGCGGACCGGATCGTTGCGGTTGTTGAAGACGGTGCTCGTGGTTCCGCCGACGGCATCCACCTCTCGAACCGGGTTCCCGTTCCTGTCGTAGAAGGTCGAGCTCACCTGCGGCGCGTAGCCGGTGACCTCTCGGTCGGGCACACCCTCGACGGCGACGATCTGTCGTCCGTCGCCGTCATAGACGACGTGTCTGCCAGCACCTCCGCGCGTGCGTTCCTCGACGAGTCGTCCGTACTCGTCGACGACCTGATCGATCTTCGTGTCGTCGGCGAGCGTGACGGTCCGCTTGGATCCGGTGTACGTGATGTCGGCACGGCCGCTGCCCTTCTGCTTGATCCACGAGACGCGACCTTCGGCGTCGTACCCGGCCTCCAGCGCCACCACCCCCTGAGGCGTGGTGACTCGTGTCAGGTTGCTCCCTGCGTAGTCGTACGTGGTGGCCTTTCCGTCGACCCCGGTCACGGAGACCAGTCGGCCGTCGCTGTCGTGGGCGTAGGTGACCTGACGTCCCTGGCTGTCGCTCACTGAAGAGATCCGCCCAGAGCTGCCCCTGACGTAACGGATCTCCCGTCCCGAGACTCCCTTCACCTTCGAGACGCGCCCGTCCTGACGATCCACGTCGATCTTGTGCCCGGGGTCGCCGAGCGTCATCGAGGTGAGCTGTCCGGAGGGGTCGAATCGATAGCCGGTCTTGTCAGGAGTGCTGACGTCGCTCCCGGTGCTGTCCTCGGCGAAACGCGCCGCCACTCCTCTGGACGGAGAGAAGCCCGCTGCAGGGTCGAGCCCGAAGGGCACCTCCGACGAGTCTCCGAAGGTCATCGTGGCTACGTCGCCCACCTTCGACAGTCCCTGCGAATAGGACGAGCGCCATCCGACTCCTGTCCCATCCGCGGACGGCTCGCCCGAGCTGTAGACGCGATTGGCCGTGAGCTGCTGGCCAGCGTCCTGCACCACGAAGTCATCCGCCGAGACCCGAAGAACGCCGCTGTACGTGTCGACTGGGCCGAAGGTCGAGTGATAGGGCCGGGCGAGCGACCTGGGCAGTGCCGACGCGGGAGGAGAAGAGAGGGCAGGGACGGTGCCCCCGTAGATCCAGCCGGTTCCCTTGCGGAGATAGCCGCGGTCCGGACACAGGACCTGCTCCGTGGCGATCGGTGGCTGATACGCGGCCACCTCATCGTTGGTGAGGCACGTCGGCAAGACCTCGTGGTTGATGTCGCGGCCGAACCAGTTGGGTCCGAACTCGTGGAGACCCGTGTTCGAGTACCCGATGTTGCCGATGCCGCCGAGCAACGCGTTGAACCGGACATCGATGTCGGAGGCACGGGGACGGGTGCTCACGCTCGTTCCTCCGGCAACGAGCTCGTCATCCAGCTGGTTGAACCGCACCTGCATGTCTTTGGGCTCGATCGTGTAGAGAGCGGCGACAGAGAAGTCGCCGTCGAAGTCGTTTCCGACGATCTCGCCACCAGCCCCACCCAGTCCGGAGACGCCGCACTGAGACCTCGCGAAGTAGTTGTCGTAGATGCCCGTAAACCCGCGCTTCCCCGGAGCGCCCAACGTGATCCCCATGAAGCGGGAGTCCGTGATGCGCGAGTTGGAAACGACGACGCGCGAACCTGAGCTAATCTCGACCGTGCCGTAGGCCTGGCAGGTGACACCGCTGCCCGCCCCTCCGTACCGGAGCGTCGTGTAGTCGATGACTGACGTCGGCTGCGATGAACCGGCGGAGATGCTGATCGACTGCCAGTCCCCTCGGCCGGGCGACGTCGCAGTGCCGTCTCCGTTGTCGTCACCACCGACGGTGTCGTCCTTGAAGGACGTGATGCGCACTCGGTCCTCTGGTGTCCCCAGCGACAAGATCTGTCCGAAGACGACGATCTTCGATGATGTCGTCTTGAGCTTCACGACCGTGCCAGGGAGAAGGGTGAGGGACACTCCTGCGTTGACGGTCACCTGACCGTCGAGCAGGTAGGGGGAACCCGCCGGCCCCCACACGGTGTCCTTCGAGATCGTGCCCGACACGGCCGTGGGGCCCTGACCACCAGTCTCGACGTAGTACGGCGCCGGCGTGACTGCCGCGGGCGGGCTGGGAACGACCGCAGCGGCCTGCGGCGCGCTGCCGAGAAGCCCACCTACGAGAGATGTCAGGACACCGGCGACGACCATACGCCGAACGCCGCGAGACATCACTGCAGTACCGATCATCGTCACTCCCTTTCGCGATGATGACGAGATCCTTCAGCATCCGCGTGCCTCGCGCGGGAAAAACTTGGAATCGATGAGAGCTTTCGCGCGGATCGCCCGGCAGGAACGTCATCGTTCCTTCCGCGGCGCGAAAGGGGCGATGACGTTCCGAACCGTGGGGGCTACTCCGTCGTGCGGGAGCGGCGGGCGGAGAGGCCAGCGGCGACCAGGGTGCCGACGCCGGCGACGACGAGCACCAGGCCGGCGATGCGGAAGGGCTTCGGGGAGGAGCGGTAGTCGGCGATCTCGTTCCAGCTCTCCTGGGAGATCGGGCAGTCCTGCTCGGCGTCGACGAAGCCCGACGTCGGGCCGTTCTCCGAGGTGCAGACGGCCTTCGGCTCGCCCGGCTGGAGGGCGAAGGCGAGGACGCCGAGGAGGATCAGGACCGCGCCGACGACCAGGAGGTTGCGTGCCTTGGGGCTCATGCTGAGAAGACTGTCCTGGTTCGAGGTCGCCGTCCAGTCGAACGACGAAGGCCCACCACCCGTCGGGGTGGTGGGCCTTGTCGGACGTGCGGACTGCTCGTGCTGGCTGCTACTCGGAGGTGCCGGCCTCGACCGCGAGCGGGTCGTGGCCCTCGGTCAGCTCCAGGTCGGCCTTCGGCGTGCCGCGGAAGGTGAACACCGCGTCCACGCCCTCACCCTCCACGTCGACCAGGACGATCTCGCCGGCGCGCAGCTCACCGAAGAGGAGCTTCTCGGCGAGGGTGTCCTCGATCTCGCGCTGGATGGTGCGCCGCAGCGGGCGCGCACCGAGCACGGGGTCGAAGCCACGACGGGCGAGCAGGTCCTTGGCCGCAGGCGTGAGCTCGATGCCCATGTCCTTGTCCTTCAGACGGGTCTCCAGGTTGCCGACCATCAGGTCGACCATCTGGATGATCTCGTCCTGCGTCAGCGGCGGGAACACGACGATCTCGTCGACACGGTTCAGGAACTCCGGACGGAAGTGCTGCTTGAGCTCCTCCGAGACCTTCGCCTTCATCCGGTCGTACGAGCCGACCGTGTTGCTGGCGTCGGCGAAGCCGAGCGAGACGCCCTTGCCGATGTCACGCGACCCCAGGTTCGTGGTCATGATGATCACGGTGTTCTTGAAGTCGACGACGCGGCCCTGGGAGTCGGTCAGGCGACCTTCCTCCAGGATCTGCAGCAGCGAGTTGAAGATGTCCGGGTGGGCCTTCTCGACCTCGTCGAACAGCACCACGCTGAAGGGCTTGCGGCGCACCTTCTCGGTGAGCTGGCCGCCCTCCTCGTAGCCGACGTAGCCGGGAGGCGCACCGAACAGCCGCGCCACCGTGTGCTTCTCGCTGTACTCGCTCATGTCGAGCTGGATCAGCGCGTCGTCGTCGCCGAACAGGAAGTTCGCGAGCGCCTTGGAGAGCCACGTCTTGCCGACGCCCGAGGGGCCGGCGAAGATGAACGACCCGCCCGGACGGCGCGGGTCCTTCAGGCCCGCCCGCGTGCGACGGATGGCCCGGCTGAGCGCCTTGATGGCCTCGTTCTGGCCGATGACGCGCTTGCCGAGCTCGGCCTCCATGTTGAGCAGACGGCCGGACTCCTCCTCGGTCAGCTTGACGATCGGGATGCCGGTGGCGAGCGCCAGGACCTCGGCGACGAGCTCCTCGTCGACGACGGCCACGACGTCCATGTCGCCGGCCTTCCAGGCCTTCTCACGGTCGGCCTTGGCGAGGATGAGCTTCTTCTCCTCGTCGCGCAGGGAGGCAGCGGCCTCGAAGTCCTGCGCGTCGATGGCGCCCTCCTTGCGGCGGCGGACGTCGGCGATCTTCTCGTCGAACTCCTTGAGGTCCGGCGGAGCCGTCATCCGGCGGATGCGCAACCGCGAGCCCGCCTCGTCGATGAGGTCGATCGCCTTGTCCGGCAGGAACCGGTCGGAGACGTAGCGGTCGGCCAGGGTGGCCGCCGCGACCAGCGCGTCGTCGGTGATGGTGACGCGGTGGTGCGCCTCGTAGCGGTCGCGCAGGCCCTTGAGCATGTCGATCGTGTGCGCGATCGACGGCTCCGGCACCTGGATGGGCTGGAACCGGCGCTCGAGCGCCGCGTCCTTCTCGAAGTGCTTGCGGAACTCATCGAGCGTGGTGGCACCGATGGTCTGCAGCTCACCGCGGGCCAGCATCGGCTTGAGGATGCTGGCGGCGTCGATCGCGCCCTCGGCGGCACCGGCACCGACGAGCGTGTGGATCTCGTCGATGAACAGGATGATGTCGCCGCGGGTGCGGATCTCCTTGAGCACCTTCTTCAGGCGCTCCTCGAAGTCGCCGCGGTAGCGCGAGCCGGCGACGAGCGCACCGAGGTCGAGCGTGTAGATCTGCTTGTCCTTGAGCGTCTCGGGGACGTCGCCCTTGACGATGTCCTGGGCGAGGCCCTCGACGACCGTCGTCTTGCCGACGCCGGGCTCGCCGATCAGCACCGGGTTGTTCTTGGTGCGACGGCTGAGGACCTGCATGACGCGCTCGATCTGGTTCTCACGACCGATGACCGGGTCGAGCTTGCCCTCGCGGGCGGCCTGCGTGAGGTTGCGACCGAACTGGTCGAGCACGGCCGAGGTGCTGGGCGCGGCCTCGGCGGGGGCTCCGGAGGTCTCGGCCTCCTTGCCCTGGAAGCCGGAGACCAGCTGGATGACCTGCTGGCGGACGCGGTTGAGGTCGGCGCCGAGCTTCACGAGGACCTGGGCGGCGACGCCCTCGCCCTCGCGGATCAGGCCGAGGAGGATGTGCTCGGTACCGATGTAGTTGTGGCCGAGCTGGAGCGCCTCGCGCAGGCTGAGCTCGAGGACCTTCTTGGCCCGCGGCGTGAACGGGATGTGCCCGCTCGGTGCCTGCTGGCCCTGGCCGATGATGTCCTCGACCTGTCCGCGGACGGCCTCGAGCGAGATGTCGAGGCTCTCCAGGGCCTTGGCGGCGACGCCCTCACCCTCGTGGATGAGGCCGAGGAGGATGTGCTCCGTGCCGATGTAGTTGTGGCTGAGCATGCGCGCCTCTTCTTGGGCGAGCACGACGACGCGACGGGCGCGGTCGGTGAACCTCTCGAACATGTGGCCCCCTTGATCGGGTGTGTTCTCTTCAGTCTAGGTGCGGCCGCCTCGCCGCACTGCGCGACGTCCACGTACGTCACACAACTGGAACACGGGGTGCGCTGTTCCGTTGTTCACCCTGGGCGTAACTGGCCTCGTGCCGGGTCGTTCGACGGACGTGCGAGGGGCCCGCGTCGCAGTGGCAGCTGCGGCGCGGGCCCCTGGTCCGGGACGGCGGTGCCGTCAGGCGTCGAGGTCGGCCTCGACCAGGGCGGCGACGGCGTCGACCGCGGCCTGGTCGTCGCTCTCCACGACGATCTCGGTGCCCTGGGCGGCGCCCAGGGTCATGATGAGCAGCGCCGAGCCCGCGTCGACCGGGTCACCGCCGGCCACCGCGAGGGTGACGGGCGAGGACTGGTCGGCAGCGGCGGCCGCGATGGTGGCGGCCGGTCGGGCGTGCAGGCCGACGGACGAGCCGACGGTCACGGTCTTGCTGGGCATGGTGGGTCCCTTCAGGAGTGCGATGGATCAGGCGTCGACGGGGACGCGGGTGTAGACGTGCTCGAACTCGCTGCTGTCCTTCTCGGTGCGCAGCGACTTCAGCAGCGTGACAGACGCAGCGCTGACGAGCGTGCCGACCACGAGCGCGACCAGGAACCACAGCACGTGGTCGACCGCGAAGAGGACGAAGATGCCGCCGTGCGGCGCGGCGAGCGTGACGCCCGCACCCATGGAGATCGCGCCGGCCGTGGCCGAGCCGAGCATCATCGACGGGATGACGCGCAGCGGGTCCGCCGCGGCGAACGGGATCGCGCCCTCGGAGATGAACGCGGCGCCCAGCAGCCAGGCGGCCTTGCCGTTCTCCTTCTCGGCCTCCGTGTAGAGGGTCGAGCGGACGGCCGTCGACAGCGCCATGGCGAGCGGCGGGACCATGCCGGCGATCATGACCGCGGCCATGATCTTGACCTCGGCGCCGCCGGACGCGATGGCCTCGGCGGTGAGGCCGGTGGTGGCGAAGACGTAGGCGGCCTTGTTGACCGGACCGCCGAGGTCGAAGCCCATCATCGCGCCGAGGATGACGCCCAGCAGGATCAGCGAGCCGCCCGTCATGCCGTTGAGCTTGTCGGTGAGGCCGGCCGAGAAGTCGGCGATCGGCTTGCCGAGCACGAGCAGCATGAGCAGACCCGCGACGACCGTGGTGACCAGCGGGATGATGACGACCGGCATGAGGCCGGCCAGCCAGCGCGGCGCCTCCCGCTTGGCGATCCAGTGCGCGATCAGGCCCGCGAGCAGACCGCCGACGATGCCGCCGAGGAAGCCGGCACCGATCTCGTTGGCGAGGAAGCCCATGACGAAGCCGGGCGCGATGCCCGGACGGTCGGCGATCGCGTAGGCGATGTAGCCGGCGAGGGCGGGGACGAGGAAGCCGAACGCCCAGGCGCCGAGCGCGAACAGCAGCGCCCCGAGGTAGGTCATGAGCGCGCTGCCGAAGAGCGCGTGCTGACCGGCGGCGGGCAGGTCCCAGAGCGAGTTCGCCTTCGCGATGTCCTGGCCGGTGCCGTTGATGTCGTAGCCCGCGAGCAGGAAGCCGAGGGCGATGAGCAGACCGCCGGCCGCGACGAACGGGATCATGTAGCTCACGCCGGTGAGCAACCACTGCCGCAGCTTCAGGCCGAGGCCCTGCTGCGACGACGACTCGTCGGCCTGCGCCGCGGCGACGCCGTCGACGCGCTTGGCGCTCGGGTCGGCGGCTGCGGCGACGGCCTCGGAGACCATCGTGTCGGGCTCGTTGATGGCGCGCTTGACGCCGCTCACGATGACCGGCTTGCCCGCGAAGCGCGACGCGTCCTTGACGCCCACGTCGGTCGCGAAGATGACCGCGTCGGCGCCGGCGATGGTGGCCGAGCTCAGCGGACGCGCGCCCGAGGAGCCCTGCGTCTCGACCTGCAGGTCGACACCCGCGCGCTCGCCGGCCTGCACGAGCGAGTCGGCGGCCATGTAGGTGTGCGCGATGCCCGTGGGGCAGGCCGTCACGGCGACGATGCGCACGGGGTTGCCCTCGGTGGCCGGGGCGGCCGGGGTGGAGGTCGCGGCCTCCGCTGCTCCCTCCGCAGCGGGGGTCGCGACCGGCTGGGGGGACACGACGTCCTCGACCAGGGCCACGACCTCGTCGTCGGACGAGGCGGCGCGCAGGGCGTCGGTGAACTCGCTGCGCACGAGGGCGCGGGCGAGCGTGGAGAGCAGCTTCAGGTGGTCGGAGTCGCCGCCGGCGGGCGCGGCGATGAGGAAGACGAGGTCGGCGCCGCCGTCGGGGGCACCGAAGTCGGCACGGGGCTCGAGCCGCGCGAAGGCGAGCGTGGCCTCCGTGACGGCCTCGGACCGGCAGTGCGGGATGGCGATCCCGCCGGGCAGGCCCGTGGCGGAGGTGGCCTCGCGGGCCATCACGTCGGCGGCGAGGGCGTCGGCGGAGGTCGCGCGGCCGGCCTCGGCGACGCGACCGGCGAGCGCGGCGACGACGGACGACGCGTCGGCCCCGAGGTCGGCGTCGAGCGCCACCAGGGCGGGGGTGATCAAGCGGGACATGGTCGTTCTTCTCTCTGGGCGGTGCGGGGGGTGGGGGTGCTGCGGTGTTGCTCGGTGCGGTGCTGTCGTGCGCGGTGCTGGGGTGGTGCTGGGTGTGGTGCTGCTCAGGGGGTGGGGTGCGCGACGGCGTCGAGGCGTCGGGCCCGCACGGGCTCGAGCGCGGCGACGTCGGCGGGGGTCGGCGGGGTGGAGCCGTCGAGCGAGGCAGCCGCGCTGCCGTGCGCGACGGCCGCGGCGAGCGCGGTGGCGTCGTCGGCGCCGGCCTCGCGGGCCAGCAGCAGCCCGGCGAGCGAGGAGTCGCCCGCGCCGACGGTGCTGCGCGGCGTGACCGGCGGGGTGGCGCAGAACCAGGTGCCGCGGGCTGTCGCGAGCACGGCGCCGGTGGCGCCGAGCGTCAGCAGCACCTCCGCCGGACCGCGCTCGGCACGCAGGCGCTGCGCCTCGTGCGCGGCGAGCTCGGGGTCGGCCTCGATCGCGTCGCCGTCGCCCCCGATGAGCTCGACCAGCTCGTGCCCGTTGGGCTTGACCAGGTCGGGTGCCGTCGACGGGTCGGCCAGCGCGGCGGCGAGCGCGGCGCCCGACGTGTCGACCGCGACCGTGGCGCCCACGGCACGCAGCCGCGGCACCAGCCCGGCGTACAGGTCGGCGGGCACGCCCGGGGGCAGCGAGCCGCACAGCGCGACCCACGACGCACCACGAGCGGCGTCGACGAGCGCCGCCACGAGGGCCTCGCGCTCGTCGGCGTCGAGCGGCGTGCCGGGTGCGTTCAGCTTCGTGGTGGTGCCGTCGGGCTCGGTCAGGGTGAGGTTGACGCGGGTGGCGCCGGCGACCGGCACCTGCACGACGGCGAGGCCGGTGGGCTCGAGCGACGTGAGGATCGGGTCGCCCGGGGCGGCCGGGACGACGGCCCGGACGTCGACGCCCGCCGCCTGGACGACGCGGGCGACGTTGATGCCCTTGCCGCCCGGCTGGTCGGTCGAGGCCGAGGTGCGCAGCACGGCGCCGCGCTCGAGCGGCCCGTCGAGGCACACCAGCCGGTCGATGGCGGGGTGCGCGGTGAGGGTGACGATCATGCGACCACGACCTCGAGGCCCGCGCGCTCGAGCCGCGAGACCTGCTCGCGCGTGACGCCCTTGTCGGTGACGACCACGTCGAGCTCGTCGATGGAGGCGAAGCTCATGGCGTACTCGGTGTCGATCTTCGAGGAGTCCGCGAGGACGACCACGCGACGGGCCGCGGCCACGAGCGCCCGCTTGACCGCCGCCTCCTCGACGTCGGGCGTGGTGAGCCCACGCTCAAGACCGATGCCGTTGGCGCCGATGAAGGCGACGTCGGGACGCATGCGCCCGTAGGCGGCGACGGTGTCGGCGCCGACCGCTGCGGCCGTCGTCGGACGGACGCGCCCACCCACCACGAGCAGCGAGACGCCCTCGTGCCGCGCGAGCCGGCCGGCGACGTCGATCCCGTGCGTCACGGCGTCGAACGCGGCGTCGGCGGGCAGCGCGTCGACGAGGGCCGCGGTGCTCGTGCCGGCGTCGAACGCGACCCAGCCGTCGGTGTCGGGCAGGAGTGCGAGCGCGGCCTGCGCGATCGCCTCCTTCTCCGGCGCGTGCTGCGTGGCCCGGTCCGTGACGGCGAGCTCCGCGGCCTGGGCGACGGTGCGGGCGACGGCTCCACCGTGCACGCGACGGGCGAGGCCGTGACGCTGCAGCACGTCGAGGTCGCGACGGATGGTCTCGCCGGACACCCCGAGCTCGTCCGCGGCGTCGACGACGCTCACTCGGCCGTGCTCGCTGAGGCGGGCGGCGAGGAGTGCGCGGCGTTCGGCGGCGTACACAGAGGGCTCCTGGTGTCCGGTCCACGTCTCACGACACGGTGCAGAGGGGTGCAGGGTGTCCTGCGTCACCGCGTCGTGTGGATTTGTGTGGATTTGATGTTGATGTCTGCTGTTCTACGCGATAGTCTCGGGCCATGTCAAGCATGTCGGGCACATCCCCACAGATTTTCATGACGGCGGTCACCCTCACCGGGACCCCCGTGGTCGCCGGCGTCGGGCACGGCGCCGTGCTGGTGCCCGGCGACCGTCCTCGCGTCCCCTCCGACGAGCCCGCGCGCGACGACACGGCCGAGCTCTTCGCCGCCGCGGCGGCCACCGTCGCCGGACGACTGCAGGAGCGCGCCGCGCTCGCGAGCGGGTCGGCGTCGGAGGTCCTGAGCGCCACGGCCGCGCTCGTGCAGGACCGAGGGCTGGCGGCCCTCGTCACCAAGCACGCCAAGGCAGGCAGCGGCCCCGCCACCGCCACGTCGCTCGCCGTCGACGAGCTCGTCGCCATGTTCACGGCCGCCGGCGGGCTCATGGCCGAGCGCGTCACCGACCTGCGCGACGTGCGCGACCGTGTGGTCGCCGAGCTGCTCGGCCAGCCCGAGCCCGGCGTCGGCGTGCCGTCGGAGCCGTCGGTGCTGCTCGCCGACGACCTCGCGCCGGCCGACACCGCCGGCCTCGACCCCGCGCTCGTGGTCGGCATCGCCGTCCGGCTGGGCGGCCCCACGAGCCACACGGCCATCATCGCCCGCCAGCTCGGCATCCCGTGCGTCGTCGGCGTGAGCGACCTCCCCGGCGAGCTGCCCGACACCGCGCTCGTCGACGGCGGCACGGGCGAGGTCGTGCTGTTGCCCGATCCCGCCGCGGCGGCCTCACGCGCCGAGGCCGATGCCGAGCGACGCGCGGCGAGCGCCGCGTGGGAGGGCCCGGGGCGCACCGCCGACGGTCACGCCGTGCAGGTGCTCGCCAACGTCCAGGACGCGAAGGGGGCCGAGCGTGCCGCGCAGGAGCCGGTCGAGGGGTTCGGCCTGTACCGCACCGAGCTGAGCTTTCTCGACCGCCCGTCCGAGCCGACCGTGCAGGAGCAGACCGACGTCTACGGCGCCGTCCTGGCGGCGGCGGGGTCGGGCAAGGTCGTCGTGCGGACGCTCGACGCCGGTTCGGACAAGCCGCTCGCGTTCGCCGACATGGGCACCGAGGCCAACCCCGCGCTCGGCGTCCGCGGCCTGCGCGTCGGCCGCCGTCTGCCGGAGCTGCTCGCCCACCAGCTCGACGCGGTGGCCGCCGCCTCGCAGGCGTCGGAGGCGACGGTCTGGGTCATGGCGCCGATGGTCTCGGTGCCGTCGGAGGCTGCCGCGTTCGCCGCGGAGTGCCGCACCCGCGGACTGACGCCCGGCGTGATGATCGAGACGCCGTCGGCCGCGCTGCTCGCGGAGCGGGTCCTGGAGCACGTCGACTTCGTGTCGATCGGCACGAACGACCTCAGCCAGTACACGTTCGCGGCCGACCGCATGTCGGCCGAGCTCGGCGACCTGACCGACCCGTGGCAGCCCGGGCTGCTCGTGCTGGTCGAGGCCGTGGCGCGCGCCGGCGAGCGCACCGGCAAGCCGGTGGGCGTGTGCGGCGAGGCCGCCGCCGACCCGGCGCTCGCCTGCGTGCTCGTCGGCCTCGGCGTCACCTCCCTGTCGTGCGCGGCGTCGGCCGTGCGGCCCGTGGGCGCGCGGCTCGCGTCGGTGACCCTCGAGCAGTGCCAGCAGGCCGCGCGGGCCGCCCTCGCCGCCGCCGACCCCGCCTCCGCCCGCGAGGCCGTCGCCGCCGTCCTCGACGCCTGACGCGCTGCTGGCTGATTCCCATCAGTTGATGGGAATCAGCAGCTGACCACGGCGACCCCTCGCTCACCCCGGGAATCATCCGCAGGCGAGCGCGGAAGAACCAAGGTGAGTGGCCAGGCGGGTCAGCGTCGCCAGAGGTGGCGCATGAGCGGGATCATCCCCGAGAGGGTCGCCGCAGCGAGCAGCACGAACCCGGCGCCGAACACGTAGGGGGCGAGCGTGGACATCGTCTCGTTCGGCAGCTCCTCGCCGAGGATCCCCAGTACCACCCCGGCCAAGGCCAGGGGGAACACCGTCAGACCGCGGCGCTGCGTCTGCCGAAGGCGCTCCCGGATCTCCTCACGCTCCGCGTCGTCCTCCTCCGGCGTGCCCCGCGTCCCGTCGCGCCGTGGGGGCATCGGGCGTCCGAACGACAACGGCCCGTTGAACCCGTGGAACGCGCAGAGGCCGATCACGACGAACGCGATGGCGAAGAGCACGCCCCCGACGGGGAGCATCCACACGATCCCGTGGGTGTCGCCGTAGCCGAGCAGCCCGATGCCGACAGCGGCGAGCGGGAAGACCATGAACGCGCGCGCGACCAGCCCCGCCTGCGTGAGGTCCTTGAACGGCTTCACCGCGGTCTCCTGTCGTCGACGCTCGACCGACATCCTGGCCCGCGCCGACCTCCGCCGCCCGCCGAACCGTGCGTCCACACTCCGAGACCGTCCCCACGCGAGGACGACGAGGCGCACGGTGGTGACGTCACCGACGTCGACCACGGAGCCTCCCATGACCCTCACCGCGCCCGACCCGACCACCACCCGCTCGCGCGTGGAGGTGGCGCCCGTGGGGGCGCGGATCGGTGCGGTCGTGTCCGGCGTGCGGCTCGGCGGCGACCTGACGGCCGAGGAGGTGCACGACGTCCGCGCCGCGCTGCTGCGCCACAAGGTCGTCTTCGTCCGCGGGCAGCACCACCTCGACGACGCCGACCACCACGCGTTCGCGGCCCTGCTGGGCACGCCGACGTCGCCGCACCCCACCGTGCGCGGCGCGGCGAACGCGGTCCTGCCCATCGACTCCTCCCACGGCAAGGCCAACGCTTGGCACACCGACGTGACCTTCGTCGACCGCGTGCCCGCCATCAGCGTGCTGCGCGCGGTGACCCTCCCGCCCTACGGCGGCACCACCGTCTGGGCGAACACCGCAGCCGCCTACGCCGACCTGCACCCGGCGCTCCAGGCGATGGCCGACCGGCTGTGGGCCGTGCACACGAACCGCTACGACTACGCCGCCGACGTCGACGAGCAGCGCATCGGCGGCATCGACGTCCGCGAGGAGACCTACCGCGAGGAGTTCGGCTCGCGGCTGTTCGAGGCCGAGCACCCCGTGGTCCACGTGCACCCCGAGACCGGCGAGCGCTCGCTGCTCCTCGGCCAGTTCGTCAAGCGGCTCGTCGGCCTGTCCACCCGCGACTCCGCCGACGTCTTCGAGCTGCTGCAGCGCGAGGTGACGCGGCTCGAGAACACCGCGCGCTGGAGCTGGCAGCCCGGCGACGTCGCGATCTGGGACAACCGCGCCACGCAGCACTACGCCGTCGCCGACTACGACGACCACCACCGCGTCATGCACCGCATCACGGTCGCCGGGACCGTCCCGGTGAGCACCGATGGTGTGCGCTCCACGCTGCGCCAGGGCGACGCGTCGACCTACTCGGTGTGACCTGGCTCAGGCCTCGCGCCGCGAGATCGGGAAGAGAATCGCCTCGCGGATGCCGACGCCCTGCAGCAGCATGACCAGGCGGTCGACGCCGAGGCCCAGGCCGCCCGCGGGGGGCATGCCGAACTCCAGCGACCTCAGGAAGTCCTCGTCGACGTCCATCGCCTCGGGGTCGCCCGCGGCCGCCAGGCGCGCCTGCTCCTCGAGCCGCTCGCGCTGGATGACCGGGTCGTTGAGCTCGGTGTACGCGGGTGCCAGCTCGACGCCGTTGATGATGAGGTCCCACGCCTCCACGAGGCCCGGCGTGCTGCGGTGCTTCTTGGCGAGCGGTCGCACGGCCTCGGGGTAGTCGCAGACGAACGTCGGCTGGACCAGGGTGTGCTCGACGAGCTTCTCGAACAGCTCGAGCACGATCTCGCCGGGTCCCCAGTGGTCCTGCAGGGCGACGTCGAGCCGAGCGGCGTGCGCCGTCAGCGTCTCCTGCGACGTCTCGACGTCGACGCTCTCGCCGACCGCCTCGCCCACGAGCTCGTGGATGGTCGCGCGCCGCCAGGGCGCCTCGAGGTCGATGTCGGTGCCGTCGCGTCCGGGCACCACCGTCTTGCCCACCGCCCGCGCAGCGTCGACGACGAGGTCGCGGGTCAGCTCGGCCATCGTGTCGTAGGAGCCGTACGCCTCGTACGCCTCCAGCATCATGAACTCGGGGTTGTGGGTGTTGTCGACGCCCTCGTTGCGGAACGTCTTGCCGATCTCGTACACCCGGTCGATGCCGCCCACGAGCGAGCGCTTGAGGTGCAGCTCGAGCGCGATGCGCAGCAGCGCGTCCTCGTCGAAGGCGTTGACGTGGGTGTGGAAGGGTCGCGCGGCGGCGCCCCCGTTGGTGTGCTGCAGGACGGGCGTCTCGACCTCGACGTAGCCGCGCGCGTCGAGCGTGCGGCGCAGCGACTGCAGCACCTTCGCCTTCACGCGCACCGTCTCGCGGGCCTCGGGACGGACGATGAGGTCGACGTAGCGCATGCGGCTGCGCGCCTCGTCCGACAGCGGCTTGTGCTCGTTGGGCAGCGGACGCAGCGTCTTGGCCGCGATCGCCCACGACGACGCCTGCACGCTCAGCTCGCCGCGGCGCGACGTGATGACCTCCCCCGTCACCGTGAGGTGGTCGCCGATGTCAACGAGCTGCTTGAAGCGGTCGAGCGACTCCTCCCCCACGCCGTCGAGGGAGACCATGGCCTGCAGTGCGGTGCCGTCGCCCTCGCGCAGCGACACGAAGACCAGCTTGCCCGTGCCCCGCCGGAAGATGACGCGGCCGGCGACCGTGACGACGTCGCCGGAGTGGTGGTCGGGGCCGAGCGTCTCGGCGTCGTACGCGTCGCGCACCTGCGTGATCGTGTGCGTGATCCCCAGGTCGACCGGGTAGGGCTCGATGCCCGCGTCGATGAGCTGCTGACGCTTCTCGCGACGGATCCGCAGCTGCTCGGGCAGGTCGTCGACCGCGTTCTCGTCGGGGGTCCGGGGGGAGTCGCTCACGGGACGACAGCCTAGTTGGGGGCATCGACGGTGCCCGGGCGCGTCCCACCTCGAGTCACTTCGCCACTCCCGAACACATCTCTCGGGGCTGCTCCGTACCGCAGGCGACGTACGTCCACTCATCGTTCGTGGCCCTGTACGACGTTCCGTCGATCTCGTAGGTGATCCCGTACGTGCGGATCGCGAACCCTTCCGGCGGTACGGCGATGCTCATCACCAGCTGGGCGAAGCCGGGCGATGTGCGCGGGCACGGACGGTCCAAGCGCGCCCCGTCGATCGGCGTCGCCGTGCCGCCGTACTCGCGAAAGAGGCGTTGCGGGTCCCCTGTGAGCGCCATGAACCCGGACGTCCCGACCTCGTCGTTCACGTGCAGGTAGCCCGTCACCGGCCCGCCCGACCGCGCCGGGGATCCGTTCACCTCCAGCGTCCGGACGGTCGCCTCGCCGCCACCCTTGACGCAGATGTCGAACGCGACGTTGGCGGTCCATTCGCGTCCGGCCGACGCAGGCCGCCAGCTGGAGCTGCTCCCCGACGCCGTCCGAAGGTCGACGGGTCCGTCCAAGGCGGCGACCTCCTCACCGGATTCGCTGCAGCCTCCGATCACCAGGACGAGGGCGATCGCGGAGACCATGGTGGTGCGTCGTCGTCGCATCAGACCTCCAACGGGGCGTGAGGGGCGGTCAAGGCCGGCTGAGCCTCGCACAGACCGCCCGACGGCGGCAGGGAGATCACCGATTGTTCACCCGCGGCGGACGCGCGTGAGGAACAGATCGGTCGGCGTCGAGGTTGGCCACCACCATGACCGGCCTGCCAGGATGTCGCCCGTGAGCGACCCCGACACCCTCACCGAGTCCCGCGCCACCCGGCTGCGGCGCGGTCTCGCCGACGCCGAGACCGAGCAGGTCGGCGCGGCGCTGCTGCTGGTCGCGACCGTCGCCGCGATTGCGTGGGCCAACCTCGGCAGCGGCTACGACGCGTTCTGGCACACCGACGCGCGCGTCGCGGTCGGCGAGTGGTCGATGGGGCTCGACCTCTACCACCTGGTCAACGACGCACTCATGGCGTTCTTCTTCTTCGCCGTCGGCCTGGAGGTCAAGCGGGAGCTGACCATCGGCGAGCTGACCGACCGCTCCCGCGCGATCGTGCCAGCGACGGCCGCCCTCGCCGGCCTCGTCGTGCCGGCCCTGGTGTTCCTGCTCATCGCGCGCGACTCCGGGCAGGCGCACGCGTGGGGCGTGGTCATCTCGACCGACACGGCCTTCCTCGTGGGCGCGCTCGCGATCATCCGGCCGCAGCACCCCTCTCGGCTGCGCGTCTTCCTCCTGACCCTCGCCGTCGTCGACGACATCGGCGCGCTCTCCGCGATCGCCCTCTTCTACACCGACGAGCTGCACGTCGTCCCGCTGCTCGTGGCACTCGTCGCGCTGGGGCTCATCGCACTCGTCCGGCTCATGCCGTCAGGCCGCGGACCGCTGTACGCGGTGCTGTCGGTCGTCGTCTGGTTCGGGCTACACGAGGCCGGCGTGCACGCCACCCTCGCCGGCGTGGCCGTCGCGCTGCTCATCCCCGTCGCCGCGCCGCGCCAGAACGACGTGGAGCGGGTCGTGGAGCTGACCCGCGCCTTCCGGCAGTCGCCGAACCCGGCCTACGCGGCCGCAGCGGGGCGCCAGCTGCGCGAGTCGATCTCGATCAACGAGCGGCTCCAGCGCTCGTTCGCGCCGTACGTGGCGTACGTGATCCTGCCCGTCTTCGCCCTGGCCAACGCCGGAGTCGTGCTCGACTCCGAGACGCTGCGGCGCTCGATGTCGTCGTCGCTGTTCTGGGGCGTGGTCGCCGGTCTCGTCGTGGGCAAGCTCGTGGGCATCACGGGGGCGACCCTGCTCGCGCAGCGGCTGAGGCTCGGCGTGCTCGCCCCCGGCCTGACGATCGGCCGGGTCGCGGGCGGTGCCGCGCTGTCGGGCATCGGGTTCACCATCTCGCTGCTCATCGTCGGCATCGCCATCGACGACCCTGCCGCGCAGGACGAGGCCAGGGTCGGCGTGCTCGCTGCGTCGGTGCTCGCCTTCGTGCTCGGCGCCGCCGTGCTGCGCGCGCTCGACGCCCGACGACCCGTCGTCCCGCCGGGCACCGTGCTGCTGCGCCCGTTCGACCCGCGCCGCGACCACTACAAGGGGCCGACCGACGCCCCGCTCGTGCTCGTCGAGTACGGCGACTTCGAGTGCCCGTTCTGCAGCCGGGCCACCGGCATGGTCGACGAGGTCATCGAGCACTTCGGCCGCGACGTCGTCTGGGTGTGGCGGCACCTGCCGCTCCACCAGCACCACCCGCACGCCGAGCTCGCGGCCCGCGCCTACGAGGCGGCGCACCTGCAGGGCCGACACTTCGACTACGCGCGGCTGCTGTGGGCCCACCAGGACCAGCTCGAGCGGCTCGACCTCCTGCGCTACGCCGACGAGATCGGGCTCGACCTCGTGCGGTTCGAGGCCGACCTCGACGCCGACGACGTGCTGCGTCGGGTGCGCGAGGACGAGGACGACGCCGACCTGATGGACGTCGCGGCGACCCCGACGTTCTTCATCGGCACCGAGCGGTACGACGGTCAATGGGACGCGCCGACCTTGATCGCCGCGCTCGACGCGCGACGCCCCACGCCCTGACGCCTCCGCGTTCTGCGCGTCGCAAGCCCAGGACGCGAGGAAGCCCGGTCACCGCTCTCGCGGTCGACCGGGCTTCTCGCAGTACGTGCGAGGCGGACGTCACTTCTTGAAGGCGTCCTTGATGTCCTCGCCGGTGTTCTTCAGCGAACCCTTGGTCTGGTCCTTCTGGCCCTCGGCCTGGAGGTCCTTGTTGTCCGTGGCCTTGCCCACGGCTTCCTTGACCTCGCCGGTGACCTTCTCAGCGGTGTTCTTCGCCTTGTCGATGAAGCTCATGGTGATCCTCCTTGGATCGGTGGGGTGACAACTAAAACGCTACGGCGGCTGCGGGGGGCGGCAACTCGAAGTGACGGTGATGCCGAACTCCTCAGAGAGTTCTCAGTACCCCCCGGACGGCTCACTTCTTGAAGGCGTCCTTGATGTCCTCGCCCGTGTTCTTGAGCGAACCCTTCGTCTGGTCCTTCTTGCCCTCGGCCTGCAGGTCCTTGTCGTCGGTGGCCTTGCCCACGGCCTCCTTGACCTCGCCAGCAACCTTCTCGGCGGTGTTCTTGGCCTTGTCGATGAAGCTCATGTCGTCCTCCTGAGTGGGTGGGTGGAGAGCCGAACCGTTCGGCTTACGTTGTAAACCTTACGCCGTAAGCCACGGGCCGCAACGCGATCTCATGAGACGTCCGTCACGACGCGAGGCGAGGTCGGAGGTCCCCCGCGCGACGTCACTCCGCCAGGCGCGAGGCGATCCCGTCGAGCATCTCCGCCAGCGCTCGCTCGAACTCCTCGGCGTAGCGGTCGGCAGCGAGCCGGGCGGCGTGGCGGTGGATCGTCGGATAGGTCCCCTCGTCGACCATGCCCGCGGGGTCGATCACCTGCTCCGGCGTCGACGCTTCCGCCACGGCGTCCTGCTGGTCGGCGTCACGGGTCGGCGACAGGCCGCCAGGGACCGCCTCCGACGCGTCGGCCCCCGCGCCGAACGACCCGTCGCCGTCCTTCGGGTCGCGCAGGGTGCGCGCACCCGTCTCCATCAGCAGGTAGCCGAGCAGGAAGCTGTTGAACGAGCGGTAGGCGAACACGACCTCGTCGTCGTCGAACCCCTCCGCCTCCAGCGCCTCGAGGACGGACTCGATCCACGCCAGTGAGCGCAGGGGCGGGTTCATCCACGGAGCCTCCGACGGGCGCGTGGCCACCACCGGGAAGGCGTGCGGATGGGCGAGGGCGTAGCGGCGCACGCCGCGCGCCAGGCGCTCGAGGTAGTCGCGCCAGCCGTGCTCGGCCGTCCGCAGCACCTCGGGGTCGGCGTCCAGCTCGGCGACCACCAGGTCGACGACGGCGTCGAGGAGGTCGTCGCGCGTGCCGACGTGCTTGTACAGGCTCATCGCCTCGACCCCGAGCCGCTTGCCGATCGCCCGCATCGAGGCCGCGCCCACGCCCTCCTCGTCGATCAGCTGCAATGCAGCCTCCGCGATCGTGCGGCGCGACAGCGTGCCGCGCCGAGAGGGCGTCGAGGGCATGGGGGGATCGTGCCACGGTGTAGTGGGACCCACGACCTGAGCATCGGCACAGGAGCACGACAGGGTCCCGGCGGAACACTCCGCTGGTCGAGTAGTCAGGACGGCGAGCGCCAGCGAGCTCGTCCTGACGTATCGAGACCACCCGGCAACAGCCCAGCGCGGGCCAACCCCCAGCGACGGCGTGGAGTGGCCTCGATACGCCCGGAGCACGCTCCTTCGTCGCGGCTCCGCGCTACTCGACCAGCGGGAGGTCTCGCTGGTCGAGTAGTCAGGACGGCGAGCGCCAGCGAGCACGTCCTGACGTATCGAGACCACCCGGCAACAGCCCAGCGCGGGCCAACCCCCAGCGACCGCGTGGACTGGTCTCCATACGCCCGGAGCACGCTCGTCCCTCGCGGCTCCGCGCTACTCGACCAACGAGACCCACCGCTGGTCGAGTAGTCAGGACGGCGAGCGCCAGCGAGCACGTCCTGACGTATCGAGACCACCCGGCAACAGCCCAGCGCGAACCAACCCCCAGCGACCGCTTGGAGTGGCCTCGATACGCCCGACCGAGCTCCACCGTCGCCGGTCGGCCTACTCGACCAGCGAGACCCACCGCTGGTCGAGTAGTCAGGACGGCGAGCGCCAGCGAGCACGTCCTGACGTATCGAGACCACCCGGCAACAGCCCAGCGCGAGCCAACCCCCAGCGACCGCGTGGAGTGGTCTCGATACGCCCGAAGCACGCTCCTTCGTCGCGGCTCCGCGCTACTCGACCAGCGGGAGGTCTCGCTGGTCGAGTAGTCAGGACGGCGAGCGCCAGCGAGCACGTCCTGACGTATCGAGACCACCCGGCAACAGCCCAGCGCGGACCAGCCCCCAGCGACCGCGTGGAGTGGTCTCGATACGCCCGGAGCACGCTCCTTCGTCGCGGCTCCGCGCTACTCGACCAGCGGGAGGTCTCGCTGGTCGAGTAGTCAGGACGGCGAGCGCCAGCGAGCACGTCCTGACGTATCGAGACCACCCGGCAACAGCCCAGCGCGGACCAGCCCCCAGCGACCGCGTGGAGTGGTCTCGATACGCCCGGAGCACGCTCCTTCGTCGCGGCTCCGCGCTACTCGACCAACGAGACCCACCGCTGGTCGAGTAGTCAGGACGGCGAGCGCCAGCGAGCTCGTCCTGACGTATCGAGACCACCCGGCAACAGCCCAGCGCAAGCCAACCCCCAGCGACAGCCCAGAGTGGTCTCGATACGCCGGGCCCAGGCTCGTCCCTCGCCGGACCCGTCTACTCGACCAGCGAGATCTACCGCTACTCGACCAGCGAGACCCACCGCTGGGGGTCAGTGGTTCTTCTCGTGCACCAGACGCAGACCGGTGAGGGTCAGCCACGGGTCGCGCGTGGTGATGCTCGTGCAGTGGTCCAGCACGACGTCCGCGTAGGCGCCGGTCGCGATCACGGCGACGTCGTCGGGGTCGGCCCCCAGCGACTCGATGATGCGGTCGACCATCCCGTCCACCAGGCCCGCGAAGCCGTAGACCGCGCCCGACTGCACCGCCTCGACGGTGTTCTTGCCGATGACGTCGCGCGGCACCGCCAGCTCCACGGCGCGCAGCTGCGCGCCGCGGCGGGCCAGGGCCTCCAACGACAGCTCGACCGCCGGCGCGATGGCACCCCCTACATAGCGGTTCCGTTCGTCGACGACGTCGAAGATCGTCGCGGTGCCGTTCATGTCGACCACGACCGCCGGCCCCCCGTACACCTCGGCCGCGGCGAGCGCGTTGACGATGCGGTCGGCACCGACCTCCCGCGGGTTGTCGGTGTGGATCGGGATGCCCGTCTTCACGCCGGGGCCGACGATCGAGACCGGCAGGCCCGCGTAGTAGCGCTCGAGCATCGCCTTCAGCTCGACCTGGATCGACGGGACCGTGCAGCACATCGCCACGGCCTCCACGTCGGCCAGACCAGCGGCGCGCACGAACCCGTGCGCCAGCCGGTGCCACTCGTCGGCGGTCCGCTGCGTCTGCGACGACACGGTCCAGTGCTCGACGAGACGCTCGCCGTCGAACGCGCCGATGACGGACTGGCTGTTGCCGACGTCAAGCGCCAGCAGGGTCACCGGGCCGCCCCCACCGCCTGCGACCCCGCAGCGCCGCCGTGCGCCACGAGCGGGTTCTCGACGACGTCACCACGGACGAGACCGGAGCCCGGCAGTGCCTCGGCGGGGTCGGAGCCCGTGCCGATCACGCGGTTCTCGGAGTCGACGAACACGACGCTCGGCTGGAACTCGCGCGCCTCGGCGTCCTCCATCTGGCCGTAGGCGATGAGGATCACCAGGTCGCCCGGGTGCACCAGCCGCGCGGCGGCACCGTTGATGCCGATCACGCCGGAGCCGCGCTCGCCCGCGATCGTGTAGGTGACGAGCCGGGCACCGTTGTCGATGTCGACGATGTGCACGAGCTCGCCGGGGAGCAGGTTGGCGGCGTCGAGCAGGTCGGCGTCGACGGTCACCGAGCCGACGTAGTGCAGGTCGGCCTGCGTGATCGTGGCGCGGTGGATCTTCGACGTCATCATCGTGCGGAGCATGGTCAGGGTCCCTTTCTGAGCACCACGGGCTGGTTGTCGAGCAGGCGCGTGGTGCCGACCCTGGCTGCCACCAGGATCCGCGCCTCCCCCTCGTACGTGTCGTCGACGGCACCGAGCAACGGGTCGGTGACGACGAGGTAGTCGACGTCGACGCCGTCGGCGGCGTCCAGCACCTCGCGGGCGGCCTTCAGCACGGCGTCGGCACCGACGGTCGCCTGCTCGACCCCGACCCGCAGGGCGCGGGACAGGGCCAGGGCGTGGTCGTGCTGCTCGGACGTCAGGTACGCGTTGCGCGAGCTGAGCGCCAGGCCGTCGGCCTCGCGGACGATGGGGTGGCCGACGACCTCGACGTCGAGCACGAGGTCGCGCACCATGCGGCGCACGAGCGCGAGCTGCTGGAAGTCCTTGTCGCCGAAGACGGCGACGTCGGGACGCACCAGCGCGAACAGCTTCGCGACGACGGTCAGCACCCCGCGGAAGTGGGTGGGCCGGGCCGCGCCCTCGAGCACCTGGCCGAGCGGACCCGGGTCGAGCGTCACGGCGTCGTCGAGGCCTCCGGGATAGACCTCGTCGACGTCGGGCGCGAACACCACGTCGACGCCCTCCCGCGCGCAGACCCGCAGGTCGGCATCGAGGGTGCGGGGGTAGGCGTCGAGGTCCTCGCCGGGCCCGAACTGCGTGGGATTGACGAAGATCGAGACGACCAGCGTGTCGCCGAGGGGGCGGGCGTGCCGCATGAGGCGGGCGTGGCCGTCGTGCAGGGCTCCCATCGTCGGCACGAACGCGACCCGGCCGGAGACGGCGAGTGCTGCACGCAGCTCTGCCCGGGTGCGGGCGACGACGGGCGTCATCGCACGGGCCCGGACACGCGGGGGCGCTCGTCGAGCGCGGCGTCGAGCACGGCGGCGGTGGCCGGGTCGAGGCGGCCGTCGGCGGCTGCCCGCTCGGTGGTGGCGTGCGCCATGGCCACGTAGGCGTCGCGCGTCGACGACGGCTCCGTGGCGAGCGCGTCGACGTGGGCGCGGACCGTGGTGACGTCGCCGCGTGCGATCGGGCCGGTGAGCGCGGCGTCGCCGAGGTCGAGCGCGTTGTCGAGGGCGGCCTCGAGCAGCGGACGCAGGATGGTCGCCGCCTCGGCGCCTGCCCCGATGCCCTGGAGCAGGTCGCGGGCCTGGGCGACGAGGGTGACGAGGTGGTTCGCGCCGTGGCTCAGCGCGGCGTGGTAGCGCACGCGGTCGGCGTCGTCGATCCACACGGGCGTGCCACCCAGGACCGCCGCGAGGTCCTCGGCCAGCGCTCGCTCGGTGTCGGCGGCGGTGAGCCCCATTGCGCACCCGCGGCCGAGGTCGACGGCCGAGCCGGTGAACGTCATGGCCGGGTGCAGGGCGACCGCGCGGGCGCCGACGCGCGTGGCGGCGCTCAGTGCGTCGAGCCCGTGCCGGCCGCTGGTGTGCACGACGACCTGCCCGGGCCGCAGGACCGTCGACAGCTCCTCGCAGACCGCCACGAGGGCGTCGTCGGGGACGGCCAGGACGAGCACGTCGCAGTCGGCGGCGACGTCGGCGGCGGGACGCACGGGCACCTCGGGGACGAGCGTGCGGGCCCGCAGCAGCGACGCCTGCGAGCGGGCGCTGATGCCGACGACCGGACGGCCGGCGGCGTGCAGGCGGGCGGCGACGACGGAGCCGACGCGGCCGGCGCCGACGACACCGTAGGCGTGCGGGCGCGCGGGTGCGTGCGGACGGGGGTGCGTCATGGTGGTGCCTCTCGTTCCAGTCCCGCGAGCGGGTACCAGACTGTTGACGGCCTCAGTCTACGACCGGGCACGCAGGCCGCACAGGGTGCACGGGGTGTCGCGGGTCACACGGTCCGCGTGGGCGTGCACGGGTGCTGCCGTGCGCCGCCGGGCGGTCGGGTAGACAGGCTGCATGAGCACGGACGCAGCACGGCCCCGCGAGACCGCGGCGCGGGTGACGGCCGACGACGTCGACGCGGCCGCCGAGCGCCTCGCCGGGGTCGTCTCCACCACGCCCGTCGAGCGCAGCGTCCGGCTCAGCGAGCGGACCGGCGCGCACGTGTGGCTGAAGCGCGAGGACCTCCAGGTGGTCCGCTCCTACAAGGCGCGGGGCGCCTACAACCTCATCGCCCAGCTCGACGCCGAGGCCCGCGCGGCGGGCGTGGTGACGGCGAGTGCCGGCAACCACGCCCAGGGCGTGGCCTTCGCGTGCGCGGCGCTCGGCGTCCGGGGCCGGGTGCACCTGCCTCGCACGACACCGCGCCAGAAGCGCGACCGGATCGCGTCGATCGGCGGCGACGCGATCGAGATGATGCTCGACGGCGAGACGTACGACGACGTGTCGGCCGCGGCGGCCGACGAGGCGCTGCAGGGCGCGACGCTCGTGCCGGCGTTCGACGACCCGCGCACGATCGCCGGCCAGGGCACGGTGCTGCGCGAGGCGTTCGACCAGCTCGCCGCGCTGGGCGAGCCGCTCCCCGACGTCGTCGTGGTCCCCGTGGGCGGCGGCGGTCTGCTCGCCGGCAGCGTCGCGTGGCTGCGCGAGCGGCACCCGCACGTGCGCGTGGTCGGCGTGGAGCCCGCGGGCGCGACGTCGATGGCTGCGGCGCTCGAGGCGGGCGAGCCGGTGACCCTCCAGACGATCGACACCTTCGTCGACGGCGCGGCCGTGCGACGGGTCGGTCGGCACACGTTCGACACGGTGGCCGGGTCGGCGCCGACCATGCTCTCGGTCCCGGAGGGGCGCATCTGCAGCGAGATGCTCGACCTGTACCAGAGCGACGGCATCATCGCCGAGCCCGCGGGCGCGCTGGCGACCGCGTCGCTCGGCGGGGCACTGGACGTGGAGCCGGGCTCGCGCGTGCTGTGCATCCTGTCCGGCGGCAACAACGACGTCAGCCGCTACGCGGACGTCGTGGAGCGGGCGCTCGTCCACGAGGGCCGCAAGCACTACTTCCTGGTCGAGTTCCCGCAGGAGCCGGGCGCGCTGCGCCGCTTCCTCGACGAGGTGCTCGGCCCCGACGACGACATCACGCTGTTCGAGTACGTGAAGCACTCCAACCGCGAGACCGGGCCCGCGCTGGTCGGCGTGGAGCTGAGCCGCGCCGAGGACCTCGCGGGCCTGCTCGAGCGCATGGACGCCGCACCGCCGCGCATCGAGCGGATCGAGAGCGAGAGCCCGCTGTTCCGCTTCCTGCTCTGACCCGAGCACGACCCCGAGGAGAGGACGACCGATGAACGACACCACGCACGAGGGCCCGGCTGCGCGGACACCGTCGGCGGTCGACGCCGTCGCCGAGGAGTGGCTCGACACGATGCTCGCGCTCCAGCCGGAGTGGCACGTCTCCCTCGGGCGACCTGGTCGCGAGGGCGAGTACACCGACCTCTCCCCCGACGGGCACGCCGCGTTCGCCGACGCCGCGCGCGCCGCCCGACGCCGGCTCGACGACGTGCCGGTCGTCGACGCGGTCGACACGGTGACGCACGCCGAGCTGGTGCGGGTGCTCGACCTGGTGCTGGAGGAGCACGCGGCCGGCACGTGGCGCAACGACCTGAACGTCATCGCGTCGCCGGTCCAGGGCGTCCGCGACGTGTTCGACCTGATGCCGCGCGACAGCGTCGACGACTGGTCGCACGTGGCGACGCGGCTGTCCCGCGTGCCCGCGGCGCTGGCGGGCTACGTCGCGTCGCTGCGCGAGGGCGTGCGCGCCGACGACACTCCGGCGCGTCGTCAGGTGGTCGAGGTCGCCGAGCAGGCGCAGCGCCAGGCCGCGGCCGGCGCGTTCTTCGACGACCTCGCCGCGTCGGCGCAGCGGGCCGGGCTGCCGGAGGCCCTGCTCGCCGACGTGCGGCGTGGCGCCGACGGCGCCTGCGCGGCGTACGCGGACCTGGCGGGCTTCCTGCGCGAGGAGCTGCTGCCGGCGGCGCGGGAGCGCGACGCCTGCGGTCGCGACCGCTACGCGCTCGCGTCGCGCGGTTTCCTGGGCGCCGAGGTGGACCTCGACGAGACCTACGCGTGGGGCCTGGAGGAGCTCGAGCGGATGGTGCGCGAGCAGGAGGCCGTCGCGCGCGAGGTGCTGCCGGGTGCCACGGTCGCGGAGGCGGTGGCGCACCTGGAGTCGTCGCCGGAGCACCGGCTGGTCGGCACCGACGCACTGCAGGCGTGGATGCAGGAGACGAGCGACCGCGCCGTCGAGGAGCTCGGGCGCACCCACTTCGACGTCCCCGAGGTGATGCGCACCCTCGAGTGCCGCATCGCCCCCACGCAGGAGGGCGGGATCTACTACACGCCGCCGAGCGACGACTTCGCCCGGCCGGGCCGCATGTGGTGGAGCGTGCCGGAGGGCGTCACCGAGTTCGACACGTGGCGCGAGCTGACGACCGTCTACCACGAGGGCGTGCCGGGCCACCACCTCCAGTGCGGGTACGCGGCCTGGAACGCGGCCGAGCTGAACGCGTGGCGCCGTGGCGCGCTGTGGACGTCGGGCCACGGGGAGGGCTGGGCGCTGTACGCGGAGCGCCTGATGGCCGACCTCGGCTACCTCGACGCCCCCGCCGACCGGCTCGGGATGCTCGACGGCCAGCGGATGCGCGCGGCCCGCGTGGTGCTCGACCTCGGCGTCCACCTGGAGCTGCCCCGTCCGGACGGCCAGGGCACCTGGACGGCCGAGTACGCCTTCGACTTCATGGCGCAGCACGTGAACATGAACGAGCCGTTCGTCCGCTTCGAGGTCAACCGCTACCTCGGCTGGCCCGGCCAGGCTCCGAGCTACAAGGTCGGGCAACGGATCTGGGAGCAGGTGCGCGACGCCTGGGTCGCGACCCACGGCCCCGACCTGCGCACCTTCCACCGCCAGGCCCTCAGCCTCGGCTCCGTCGGCCTCGACACCCTGCGTTCCGCGCTGGCCTGAGGGATCGCCATTCCCCGCGTCCTGCGGAGCGGGAGGGCGTCGGTGCTCTAGGCGGCCGTCGCGGCCCCGGGGGGCGCGTCGTCGTCCTCGTCGTCGGGCTGCGGGAGGTGGAGGGTGCGCTCGAGGACGAGCGCGGCGGCGAGGAGCAGCAGGCCCGCGACGGCGGCCGCGGCGCCCTGCAGGACGCGGTCCTGGCCGTACGTCGTGTCCCAGTCACGGACGAACGACAGCGCGACGCCACCGTACGCGCCGAGCGACAGCCCGCCGACGATGCAGCAGGCCTTCGCGAGGGCGAGCAGGGTCATGGCGTGCTGCGACGTCATGCGCTCCTTGCGCCGGTGCAGGCTCTGCCAGGTGCTCCAGGCGACGAGCGCGACGATGACGGCCAGCCCGACGAGCAGCAGGGCGACGAGCCAGCCCGGTCGCGGTGGGGACGCGCCGAGACGCACCGACACCGGCCTGACGGCCGAGCCCACCAGCAGCCCGAGAGCCACGAGGGCGGCGACGTGGACGGCGGTCGTCCGTCCCGCGTTCATCACAGAAGGATCTCGAGGTCCTCTCGCCGGACGACGCCGGTCGTGTCGACGTCGCCGACGAGGTCGGCCACGAAGCCCTGGCCCGGGATCTCGCCCTCGGGGTCGATCTCGAGCCACGGCAGCAGCACGAACGCGCGCTCGTGCGCGCGGGGGTGCGGGAGGGTGAGGGTCTCGTCGTCGGCGACCCGGTCGCCGACGACCACGAGGTCGACGTCGAGGGTGCGCGGGGCGCCCGGCTCGGAGCGCTCGCGGCCGAAGGCGTCCTCGATCGCGTGCGCGCGGTCCAGCAGCGTGTGCACCGTGAGCGTCGTGTCGATGAGGACGACCGCGTTGAGGAACGGTCCGGAGCCCTCGGGGGCGCCGACGGGCTGCGTCTCGTAGACCGAGGAGACGGAGACGACCTGCACCTCGGGCGTGTCCTCCAGCGCGGAGACGGCGCCCTGCAGCCGGTTCAGTCGATCCCCGAGGTTGGAGCCGATCGAGATGACGGCCTGGCGGATGGGACGCATCCCGCCCGTCATGGTGTCGGCGTCCAGCACGTACGGCGTGGGCGATTCGGTCACTGGTGGCTCCGCTCTATCGTCACGCTGACGTCGGAGAACGTCACCGCGATGGGCGCTTGGGGCTTGTGCACGGTCACGCTCGCCCACTCGACGGACGGGCGTGCCAGGCACCAGTCCACCATACGGAGCGCAAGCGTCTCAATCAGGTCCACCGGCTCCCCCGTGAGCACCGCGAGCACGTGGTCGGCGACGTCGGCGTAGCTCACGGTGGCCGTCAGGTCGTCGCTGCGACCTGCCGCGCCGAGGTCGAGCCCGAGGCTCACGTCGACGACGAAGGTCTGGCCGAACGCGCGCTCGTGCTCGAGCACGCCGTGGTGCCCGAACGCGGTCACCCCGGTCAGGTCGATGCGGTCGAGTCCCTGCGGCATGGTCATCGGGTGCCTCCTCAGGCGGGGTCGGTCATCCCGGGCTCCTGCGGGGCCTCGGGGTCGATGTCGAGCACGGGCGACGCGTGCCGCGAGCAGAACCGCCAGTCCCCGCCGGAGCGGACGAGCACGGACGTGCAGACGGCCTTGCCACCCGCGAACTGCTCGGGCGACTCGGTGCCCTCGCCCGACAGGATGTTCTCGGTGCAGGTGACGACGGCGAGGTCGGCGTCCGGGCCGAGTGGCCAGGCGACCTGGACGTCGGTGAGGAAGAACTGGATGTACTCGACGTTGGCCATGAGCAGCGTCCAGGACCTCAGCACCGTCTCGGTGCCCTCCAGGGCCTCGGCGCCGGGGTGCACGCAGGTGACGCTGGGCGAGTCGACCCAGAGCGAGGCCATCAGGTCGACGTCGCCGGACTCCACCGCGTCGTAGAACGCGCGGTGCCGCACGAGCACCTCACGCGCCATGGTGGGCCCCGTCCTGCTCCTGGGCGACCCGGGCGACGACGCGCACGGCGTCGACCGAGGCCGCGACCTCGTGGACGCGCACCGCCCAGGCGCCGTGCAGCGCGGCGAGGGTGGTCAGCGCCAGCGTGGCGGACTCCCGACCCTCGGTGGGGCGCAGCGTCCCGTCGGGGTCGGCGAGCAGCTCGCCGAGGAAGCGCTTGCGGCTCGCGGCCACGAGCACGGGGTGCCCCAGCCCGACGAACGCGGCGAGGTCGCCGAGCACGGTCCAGTTCTGGGCGCCGGTCTTGGAGAACCCGAGGCCGGGGTCGACGACGATGCGCTCCGCGTCGACCCCCGCGGCGAGGGCGTCGTCGATGCGGTCGCGCAGCTCCTGCAGCACGTCGGCGACGACGTCGTCGTAGTGCGTGAGGTCCTGCATCCGGTCGGAGTGCCCGCGCCAGTGCATCAGCACCAGGGGCGCGTCGCGCTCGGCCACCAGCGGGACCATGGCCGGGTCGGCGCGACCGCCGGAGACGTCGTTGACCAGGGCTGCTCCGGCGTCGAGCGCCGCCTCGGCCACCGCGGCCCGCATCGTGTCCACGGACACGGCGTGCCCCTCGTCGGCGAGGGCACGCACGACCGGGACGACGCGTCGCAGCTCCTCGTCGAGGTCGACGCGCACCGCGCCGGGCCGGGTGGACTCCCCACCGACGTCGACGACGTCGGCGCCCGCCGCCACGAGCTCGCGGCCGTGCTGCACGGCGCGGGCCGGGTCGAACCAGCGTCCGCCGTCGGAGAAGGAGTCGGGCGTGACGTTGACGACGCCCATGACCCGGCAGCGCCCGATCGGCTCCAGCAGGGTGGGGCCGTCCACGGTGGGGCCGTGCGGGGTCGGTGACGTCACGGGACGGGCTCCGTCACCGGCGCGTCCCGGCGGTGATCAGGCCCATCGCCTCGGCACGGGTGGCGGGGTCGCGCAGCTGGCCGCGGACCGCGCTCGTGACCGTGCGCGCGCCGCCCTTGCGGACGCCGCGCATGGCCATGCAGAGGTGCTCGGCCTCGATGACGACGATGACGCCGCGCGGCTCGAGCACGTCGGTGAGCGCGTCGGCGATCTGGGTGGTGAGCCGCTCCTGCACCTGCGGGCGGCGGGCGAAGACGTCGACGAGGCGCGCCAGCTTCGACAGCCCGGTCACGAAGCCGTCCGCGCGCGGGATGTAGCCGACGTGCGCGACGCCGGTGAACGGGACGAGGTGGTGCTCGCACATCGACCACAGCTCGATGTCCTTCACGAGCACCAGCTCGTCGTGGCCGACGTCGAACGTGGCGGTGAGGACCTCGCGCGGGTCCTGGTCGAGACCGGCGAGGAGCTCGTTGTAGGACCGGGCGACCCGGGCCGGCGTCTCCTTGAGGCCGTCGCGGTCGGGGTCCTCGCCCACCGCGAGGAGCAGCTCGCGCACCGCTGCCTCGGCCCGCGCCAGATCCACCGTCATGCCAGTTCTCCTGTCGAGGTACCGCGGCCCGGCCGCGCCGGTGCGGTGGGCGCTCGGTGCGCCCGCCCGTCGATCATGCCGTCGCGCCGGTCGGGTCGCACGCTCAGGCGGTGCCGGGACCGATCGGCCCCTGCGGGCCGGGATCGGTGGGCTGGGCCGGGTCGGACGGCGGCGGCGCGTCGGGACCGGAGTCGGGCCCGACGACGATGCCGGTGTCGGGCTCGGCGTCCTTGAGGCGCGTGGCCTCGGGAGCCTCGACCGGCGGACGGTCCGAGGGCTGACGGGTGTCGGAGCCGGTCCAGGCCGGACGCACCTCGCGGCGGCGCAGCGGCTCGAAGATGCGGGCGACCTCGGCCTTGTCGAGCGTCTCCTTCTCCATCAGCTCGAGCACCAGCGCGTCGAGCACGTCGCGGTTGTCCTCGAGGATGTCGAAGGCCTCCTGGTGCGCGTGCGCGATGAGGGAGCTGACCTCCTCGTCGACGATCGCGGCGACGCGCTCGGAGTAGTCGCGGGAGTGACCCATGCCCATGCCGCCGCCGAGGAAGGGCTGGCTGTTGTCGCTGCCGAGCTTGATCGCACCGACGCGCTCGCTCATGCCGTACTGCGTCACCATCGCGCGGGCCAGGCCCGTGGCCTTCTCGATGTCGTTGCCGGCACCGGTGGTCGGGTCGTGGAAGACCAGCTCCTCGGCGGCACGGCCACCAAGCATGTAGGCCAGCTTGTCCTGCAGCTCGGCGCGCGTCTGGCTGTACTTGTCCTCGTCGGGCAGCACCATCGTGTAGCCGAGGGCCCGGCCGCGCGGGAGGATCGTGATCTTGTGCACCGGGTCGCTCTGCGGGAGCGCCGCGGCGACGAGCGCGTGGCCGCCCTCGTGGTAGGCCGTGACGAGCCGCTCGTGCTCGTTCATGAGGCGCGTGCGCTTCTGCGGGCCGGCCATGACGCGGTCGATCGCCTCGTCGAGCGCGGCATCGGTGATGACCTTCTGGTTGCTGCGGGCCGTGAGCAGCGCGGCCTCGTTGAGCACGTTCGCGAGGTCGGCGCCGCTGAAGCCGGGGGTCCGGCGCGCGACGCTGGACAGGTCGACGCCGGGGCCGATCGGCTTGCCCCGCGCGTGGACCTTGAGGATCGTCTCGCGACCCTTGAGGTCGGGCGCCTCGACGCCGATCTGCCGGTCGAAGCGGCCGGGGCGCAGGAGCGCCGGGTCGAGCACGTCGGGACGGTTCGTCGCGGCGATGAGGATGACACCGCCGCGCACGTCGAAGCCGTCCATCTCGACGAGGAGCTGGTTGAGGGTCTGCTCGCGCTCGTCGTGGCCGCCACCCATGCCGGTGCCGCGGTGGCGTCCGACGGCGTCGATCTCGTCGATGAAGACGATCGCGGGCGCGTTCTCCTTGGCCTGCTCGAAGAGGTCGCGGACGCGGCTGGCGCCGACGCCGACGAACATCTCGACGAAGTCGGAGCCGGAGATCGAGTAGAACGGCACACCGGCCTCGCCGGCCACGGCGCGCGCGAGCAGGGTCTTGCCGGTGCCGGGCGGGCCGTAGAGCAGCACGCCCTTGGGGATCTTGGCGCCGACCGCCTGGAACTTCGCGGGCTCCTGCAGGAACTCCTTGATCTCGCCGAGCTCCTCGATGGCCTCGTCGCAGCCGGCGACGTCGGCGAACGTGGTCTGCGGGGTGTCCTTCGTGATCAGCTTGGCGCGCGACTTGGCGAACTTCATGACGCCACCGCCGCCGCCCTGGAAGCGGGACATGAAGAACAGGAAGATGCCGACGAGCAGCAGGATCGGCAGGATCGAGCTGGCCAGGTAGGTCAGGAACCCGGTCGTGGGGACCTTGACGTCGAAGGTCTTGAGCTTCTTGGCCGCGACCTGCGCCTCGGCCTTCTCGATGAGGCGCTCGCCCTGGCCGTCGAGGAACTTGGCGCGCACCTTGGTGCCGTCGTCGAGCGTGGCCTGGATGTCCTGGTCGCCCTGGACGAACGTGACCTCGCTGATCCGGCCGTCGTCGAGGTAGCCGACCATCGAGGCCGTGCGGACCTCCTTGTAGCCGTCGGCGCGGTCCGAGAGCTGGAGGGTGACGACGACGAGGACGAGGATGAGGACGATCCACACCCAGGGACCGCGGAACAGGCGCTTGGCGTTCATGGCACGGCCCGCAGACGGGCCACTCCTCCTCGTGTGCTCGGTCGGCGGACTCCCCCGCCGACACAGGGAACCGTACACGCCGGGGGGAATCCCGACCCGCCGATCTCCCACTCCTGCAACGTCATGGACACCCCCGGCGTTCCCGCGGTAGGTCCGCCGTCCGGCGCAGCGCGCTCCCCGGTCAGGAGTAGACGTGCGGGGCGAGCGTGCCGATGCTGCGCAGGTTGCGGTAGCGCTCGGCGTAGTCGAGGCCGTAGCCCACGACGAAGGCGTTGGGGATGTCGAAGCCGACGTACTTCACGTCGACCTCCATCTGCAGGGCGTCGGGCTTGCGCAGGAGGGTGGCGATCTCCACCGACGCCGGGCCGCGCGAGCGCAGGTTGGTGACGAGCCACGACAGGGTCAGGCCGGTGTCGATGATGTCCTCGACGATGAGGACGTGGCGACCGGAGATGTCGGCGTCGAGGTCCTTGAGGATGCGCACGACCCCGGACGACGTGGTGCCGGACCCGTAGGAGGAGACCGCCATCCAGTCCATCTCGACGTGGCGGTCGAAGCTGCGGGCGAGGTCGGCCATCACCATCACCGCGCCCTTGAGCACGCCGACCAGGAGCAGGTCGCGGCCCTCGTAGTCGGCCTCGACCTCCCGAGCGATCTCCTGGAGACGCTCGATGATCTGGTCCTCGGTGAACAGGGTCTGGTCGAGGTCGAGGTCGGACTCGACGTGCTGGAGGTCCACGACGCCAGCCTGCCACAGGAGCGGCCACCGAGGGGCCCAGCCCCCTCCCCCGTCCTCGCGTCGAGCAGCCTCGCGCGACGGACCGTCAGGGCCCGTGCAGCCGCCCGTCGGCGCGGCGGACCGCGACGTGACCGGGCAGCTCGACGCGGTCCTGCCCGCGCCAGTCGGTGACGAGCCGGTCGAGGGCTGCGAGGTGGCTCGCGGCGAGCTCGCCCGGCCGTGCCCCGAGCTCGTGGGCCAGCCGGCGCAGCACCCGCGAGCGCAGCGCGGGCGGCAGCGCGGCCAGCGTCGCGACGTCGGCCGGGTCGGCGACCTCGCCGGCGAGCGTGTCGAGGAGCGCGGTGTCGTCGCGCAACTGGTCGGCGGTACGCGCGAGCGCCTCGGCGACCCCGCCGCCGAGGACGTCGTCGAGCAGCGGCAGCACCTCGTGACGCACGCGGACGCGGCGCAGGGCCGGGTCGCGGTTGTGCGGGTCGTCCCACCAGCGGAGGTCGCGCGCGGTGCAGACCGCCTCGGTGTCGGCGCGGCGCAGGCCGAGGAAGGGGCGACGCCACGGGCCGTCGACCGCCGCCATGCCGGCCAGCGAGCGCGGACCCGACCCTCGGCCGAGCCCGAGCAGGACCGTCTCGGCCTGGTCGTCGAGCGTGTGCGCGAGGAGCACGACCCCCTCAGGGCCCGCGGCGTCCAGGAGGGCCGCACGTCGCGCCGAGCGCGCGGCGCCCTCGGGTCCCCCGGCGGACCCGACGACCACCCGGACCACCTCGGCCGGCAGCCCGAGGCCGCGGACCTGGTCGGCGGCGCGGTCGGCGACGTCGGTCGACGCGGCCTGCAGGCCGTGGTCGACCACGACGGCACGGACGGGGCGACGGTCGCGGTCGGCCACGAAGGCCGCGCACGCGGCGAGCGCGAGGGAGTCGGCACCGCCCGAGACCCCGAGCACGACCGGCACGGAGCCGTCGAGGTCGGCGAGGACGGCCCGGACGCCCGTGCGACCGCGAGCCTCGGCGTCGAGCAGCCTCACCCGACGACCCCGTCAGCCGTGGACGCGCCGGACCCAGGCGGCCGGGTCGGTGATCTCGGCGCGGTCGGGCAGGTTCTCGGGCTTCTCCCACACCGCGTTGAACCCCGCGAGGCCCACCTGGTCGGTCACCTGGCGCACGAACACGGCACCGTCGCGGTACTGGCGCATCTTGCCCTCGAGGCCGAGCAGCCGGCGCAGGAGCCGGTCGACGCCGTTGCCGCCCTTGCGCCGCGAGTCGAACCGGCGGCGGATGGTCGCGACCGTCGGGATGACGTCGGGGCCGACCCCGTCCATGACGACGTCGGCGTGGCCCTCCAGCAGCGACATGACGCCCGTGATGCGGTCGACGACGGCCTTCTGCCGCTCGTTCTGGAACACCTCGGCCAACGAGGCGTCGGACGTGCCGCGCACGACCTTCACGAGCTCCGGCAGCCCGTCGGTGAGGAAGCGCTGCAGCGCCTCGGAGTCGAGGTCGGTGGCCTCCGTCAGCTCGTCGATCAGCGTGCGGAGGTGGTCACGCATCCACGGCACGGCCGTGAACTGCACGCGGTGCGTCTCCTCGTGCAGGCAGACCCACAGCCGGAAGTCGTGCGGGTCGACGTCGAGGCTGCGCTCGACCTGGACGATGTTGGGCGCCACGAGCAGGAGGCGGCCGCCCTCGCCCCGCGGACCGGTCCAGAACGGGTCGAACTGGCCCAGCACCTTGCCCGAGAGGAGCGCGACGAGGCCGCCGACCTCCGCCCCGCTGACCCGACTCCCGACGGCGCGCGTCAACCCGCCGACCGGGCCGGCACCGCCGGAGCGACCCTGCTCGAGCCTGGCCACGACCGGGTCCATGAGGACCTCGAACGTCGCCAGGTTGGCCTCGATCCAGCGCGGACGGTCGACGACGAGGACCGGCGCCTGCGCCTGCACGGTGTCGGGGGCGTGCAGGTCGGAGAAGTCGCGCACCGGACCCTCGGAGCGTGCCGCCGCCTCGCGCAGCTCGCCCACGACCTCGTCGGCCTCGCCGGGCGTCAGGTCGGGGCCGGGACGCGTGAGGGTCGTCGCCGTGCTCCGCGCGACGCGCCAGTCGATCATGCCGCCACGTCGTTCCGTCGCTGAGGCGCGGTCATGCTGACCCGTCGGTTCGCTCGCTCATGCGCCCACGGTACGACGTGCCGTCCCACGGGGCCGCCCGATAGGATGACGGCAATGATCGGGCTTCTCGCGCTGCACCTCGTCGCCGCAGCGGGGGCCCCCGCCCTCACCCGGCTCCTCGACCGCCGCGCGTTCGTCGTGCTGGCCCTCGTCCCGGCCGCCTCGTTCCTGTGGCTGCTGCCCCGCACGCTCGACGTCACCGACGGTGGCGCGCCGGTCGTCGAGCGGTGGTCGTGGATCCCCAGCGTGGGCATCGACGTCGACCTCGTGCTCGACCCGCTCACCGCGATCATGTCGCTGGTCGTCACCGGCGTGGGCGCGCTGGTCCTGCTGTACTGCGGCTGGTACTTCCGCCAGGGCGACCCCGAGATCTGGCGCTTCTCCGGCGTCCTGACGGCGTTCGCGGGCGCCATGCTCGGGCTCGTCCTGTCGGACAACATGTACGTCCTGTTCGTGTTCTGGGAGCTGACGACCGTCCTGTCGTACCTGCTCATCGGCCACAACCCCGAGCGCCGCGCGAACCGTCGGGCCGCGATGAACGCCCTCCTCGTCACGACGTTCGGCGGGCTCTCGATGCTCGTCGGCCTCTTCGTGCTGCACGCGCAGACCGGCACCCCCCGCCTGAGCGAGGTCGTCGCCGACCCGCCGTCCGGGCCCGCCGTCACCGCCGCCGTGGCGCTGCTCCTCGTCGGCGCGCTCAGCAAGTCGGCGCTGGCACCGTTCCACTTCTGGCTCCCGGGGGCCATGGCGGCACCCACCCCCGTCAGCGCCTACCTGCACGCCGCGGCCATGGTGAAGGCCGGCGTGTTCCTCGTCCTGCTCCTGGCGCCCGCGTTCGCCGACACCCCGGGCTGGCGTCCGGTACTGCTGACGCTCGGCATCGTCACGATGATCGTCGGCGGCCTGCGGGCGCTGCGCCAGCACGACATCAAGCTGCTCCTCGCCTACGGCACGGTGAGCCAGCTCGGCTTCCTGGTGGCGGTCGCAGGCGCCGGCACCCGCGCGGCGGCGTTCGCCGGGCTGTCGCTCGTCCTCGGCCACGCGCTGTTCAAGTCGACCCTGTTCCTCGTGGTGGGCGTGGTCGACCGCAGCGTCGGCACGCGCGACCTGCGCGAGCTCACCGGCCTCGCCCGCTCCCTGCCCGTCCTCTTCGTGGCCACCGTGCTGGCCGCCGCGTCGATGGCGGGCCTGCCCCCGCTCCTCGGGTTCACCACGAAGGAGGCCGCGCTCGCGGCCTTCGTCGACCTCGGCGACGACGCCGGCATCGGCGGCTGGGGCACGCTCGCCCTCGCGGGCCTCGTGGTCGGCTCGGTCCTCACCGTCGCCTACACCGCGCGGTTCGTGTGGGGCACGTTCGGCACGAAGCAGGTCGCGGCCCCGCCGCTGACCCCGCCCGGTGCGATGTTCCAGGCCTCGCCGGTCGTCCTGTCGGTCCTCGGCCTGGCGGCGGGCTTCGCGGGCGGGGCGCTCACCCCGCGCATCGAGTCCTACAGCGACGTGTTCGCCGACGGCGCGCACGCACCCGTCCTGACGCTCTGGCACGGGTTCACCCCGGCCCTCTGGCTGTCGGTCGTGGTGGTGGTCGGGGGTCTCGCCCTCTGGCTGCTGCGTCGGCCCGTGGCACGTCTGCAGGCGACGCTCGTCGAGCGGCTGCACCTGCCCGACGCCGAGCGCAGCTACCACGCGATCGTGCGCGGGGTCGACCGCGCCAGCATCGAGGTCACCGGCTTCACGCAGCGCGGCTCGCTGCCCTTCTACCTGGGCATCGTGCTCGTCGTGCTCGTCGTCGTCCCGGGCACCGCCGCGGTGCGCGCGTGGGGCACGCCCGACGTCTCCGTCGGCGACGGCAGCACGTTCGGCCCCGACGACGCCCTGCGGGTGGCCACCGTGGCGCTCGTGTGCGCGGCCGCCCTGCTGACCGTGCGCTCGCGCCGCCGGCTGCGAGCCGTGCTCCTGCTCGGGGTGACCGGCTACGGCACGGCCCTGCTGTTCGTGCTGCACGGCGCCCCCGACCTCGCGCTCACCCAGGTGCTCGTCGAGACCTTCGCGCTCGTGACGTTCGTGCTCGTGCTGCGTCGCTTCACCCCGTTCTTCTCCGACCGGCCCTTCACCGTCACCCGACGCGTGCGCATCGCGATCGGCGCGACCGCCGGGCTCGCGGTGGGTGCGTACGCCGTCGTCGCGGCCAACGCCCGGACGGCGTCGCCCATCGGTCGCGCCTTCGAGGGGCCGGCCTACGAGTTCGGCGGCGGCGAGAACATCGTCAACATCACCCTCGTGGACATCCGCGTGTGGGACACGTTCGGCGAGCTGGCGGTGCTCGTCGTCGCGGCGACGGGCATCGCGAGCCTCATCTTCCTCATCACCGACCGTGCGCAGTCCCACCGCGAGACGCGTCGCGCCCGGCCCGGACCGAGCGACGAGCGCCAGGGCTGGCTGCCGGGCGCCGTGGCCCTGGAGGACGTGCGCCGCTCCGTCGTGTTCGAGGTGGTCGCCCGCGCCGTGTTCCCGGTGCTGATGATCTTCTCGGTCTACCTGATGTTCACGGGGCACTACACGCCCGGAGGCGGCTTCGCGGGCGGTCTGGTCGCGGGCCTCGCGCTGGCGGTGCGCTACCTCGCCGGCGGCCGGCGCGAGCTCGACGCCGCGGCTCCCGTCGACGCCGGCGTGGTGCTGGGGTCGGGCCTGGCCGTCGCCGCGCTGTCGGGGATCGTGCCGGTGCTCGTGGGCGCCAACACCTTCCAGAGCGGCGTCTTCGACATCCCGGTGCCGCTGCTCGGCGAGGTGCACGTGGTCACGTCGGTCGCGTTCGACGTCGGCGTCTACCTCGTCGTCGTCGGCCTGGCGCTCGACGTCCTGCGCAGCCTGGGCGGCGGGATCGACCGCCACGGCGAGCAGGGCCACACCGATTCCGGCCTGTCCGAGGAGTGCACCAGCGCTCCGTCGCGGGGAGGAGCGCCCGCATGACCGTCGACCTCGCCCTCGTGCTCGCCATCGTCGTCCTCGTCGGCTGCGGCACCACGCTCATGCTCGAGCGCAGCCTCAGCCGGATCCTGGTCGGCTTCGTCATGGTCGGCAACGGCGTCAACCTGCTGTTCCTCGTGGCGTCCGGCCCCAGCGGCGCGCCGCCGATCGTCGGCCGCGGCGGCATCACCGACCCGCTCCCCCAGGCCATGGCGCTCACGGCGATCGTCATCACCCTCGGCGTGAGCGCGTTCGGCCTGGCCCTGGCCTACCGGTCGTGGCAGCTGTCGGGCAACGACGACGTGAAGGACGACGTCGAGGACGACCTGATCCGGCGGCGCGCGGAGGCCGACGAGACGTCGAGCTCCTTCGACGAGCCCGAGACCGACGTCCCCGACGAGGAAGGTGCCGACGCATGACCCAGCTCGTCGTCCTGCCCGTGCTCCTCCCGCTGCTCGGTGCGGGCCTGTGCCTCGTGCTCGGCCGGTCGGCGCGCGCCCAGCGCATCGTCAGCGTCGCCGTGCTCACGGCCGTGGTCGCCACCGCGTCGGTGCTGCTGTACCGCGCCGACACGCAGGGCCCGCAGGCGTTGACGGTCGCCGGCTGGGGCCCCGAGATCGGCATCACCCTCGTCGCCGACCGCCTCTCGGCGCTGATGCTGCTCGTCTCGTCCGTCGTGACCCTCGCCGTGCTCCTCTACTCCTTCGGCCAGGGCATCGTCGAGTACGGCCGCGACACCCCGCTCTCGGTGTTCCACCCGACGTACCTCGTGCTGAGCGCCGGGGTGTCGAACGCGTTCCTCTCGGCCGACCTGTTCAACCTGTTCGTCGGGTTCGAGGTGCTGCTCGCGGCCAGCTACGTGCTCATCACGCTCGGCGGCACGGAGGCACGGATTCGCGCAGGCACGGTGTACATCGTGGTCAGCCTGCTGTCGTCGGTCATCTTCCTCATCGCGATCGCCTGCATCTACGCCGCCGTCGGCACCGTGAACTTCGCCCAGCTGTCGCAGCGCCTCGGCGACCTCGACCCCGCGGTCGCGCACGTGCTGCAGCTGCTGCTGCTCACCGTGTTCTGCATCAAGGCCGCCGTGTTCCCGCTGTCGGCCTGGCTGCCCGACTCCTACCCGACCGCACCGGCACCGGTCACCGCCGTCTTCGCCGGCCTGCTCACCAAGGTCGGCGTGTACGCGATCGTCCGCACCCAGACGCTGCTGTTCCCCGACGACTCCCTGCGACCGCTGCTGCTCACCATGGCGATCCTGACGATGGCCGTCGGCATCCTCGGCGCGGTCGCACAGACCGACATCAAGCGCATCCTGTCCTTCACCCTCGTCAGCCACATCGGCTACATGCTGCTCGGGGTGGCCCTGGGGTCGGAGCTCGCGCTGTCGGGCGCCGTCTACTACATCGCGCACCACATCACCGTGCAGACGGCGCTGTTCCTGCTGGCCGGGCTCGTGGAGTACCGCACGGGCACGACGAACCTCGACCGGCTCGGTGGCCTCGCCCGGTCGGCGCCGATCCTCGCCGTCGCCTTCTTCGTGCCGGCCATGAACCTGGCCGGCATCCCGCCGTTCTCCGGCTTCCTCGGCAAGGTCGCGCTCGGGCGGGCGGGCATCGAGGCGGGCGACTGGTTGGCCGTCACGGCCGTCGTGGCCAGCGTCGCGGTGAGCCTCCTGACGCTGTACGCCGTCGCGAAGGTCTGGAACCGCGCCTTCTGGCAGCCGGTCGACGACGACCTCGCCCAGTCGGTGGTCGACGACGGCTCCGACGTCTGGTCGCACGGCGCCCTGCACGGCGGTGGCGACGTGTCCACCCGCACGCAGCAGACGTCGTCGTGGGCACGCGTCGCCGAGGAGCAGCGGCTTCCGCTCGGCATGGGCCTGCCGACCCTCGGCCTCGTGGTCGCCTCGGTCGCGCTGACCGTGTTCGCCGGTCCGCTGTTCCGGGTCACCGACGCCGCCGCCGACGAGCTGCTGCAGCGCACGCCGTACGTGCAGGCCGTCCTGGGCGGCGACCGATGATGCCGCGCTGGCGGATCGTCGTCGGTCTGACCGCGATCTGGCTGCTGCTGTGGGGCGCGATCACGCCGACGCTGGTCGTGGGCGGCGTGCTCACGTCGGTGCTCGTGCTGATGCTGTTCCCGTTCCCGCAGGCCCCGTGGCGCTGGACGCTGCGCCCCTGGCCGACCCTCACGATGCTGCTGCGCTTCGTCGTCGACCTCGTGCGCGCGTCGGTGCAGGTGTCGTGGCTGGCCGTGCGCCCGGCCGCGCCGCCGCCCAGCGCCGTCGTGCGGGTGCCGCTCGAGACGCGCAACGAGCTGCTGGTCACGGTCACGGCCGAGCTGGTGTCGCTGGTGCCCGGGTCGCTGCTGGTCGAGCTCGACCCCGAGCAGCCCGCGCTCTACCTGCACGTGCTCGACGCCCGCTCCCCCGAGCACCTCGACCGGGCGGTCGCGAGCGTCCACGAGCAGGAGCGACGCGTCGTCGAGGCGATGGCGCCGAAGGACGAGCGCGACGCGTACCGTCGCCTCGCGCAGGAGGTGTCCCGATGATCCCCGTCGCCGTCGCGTGCGCGTCGATGCTCGCCGTCACGGGCGTCCTCTGCCTGGTCCGGATCGTCCGCGGGCCGACGATGCTCGACCGCACGGTCGCGGCCGACGTCTTCGTCGCGGCCTGCCTGTCCGCCGTCGGCGTCGAGGCGGCGATCGCCGGCCACGTCGACACGGCGCCCGTGCTGCTCGCGCTGGCCCTGGTCGGGTTCCTGGGCTCGGTGAGCATCGCCCGGTTCGCCGCCCGCGACATCGACGCTCCCCGGGAGGACGCATGACGACCGACCTGCTCGTCGACGTCGCGTCGGGGGCGCTGCTGCTGCTGGGCAGCGCACTGGCGCTGGTGGCCGCGATCGGTCTGGTGCGGTTCCCGGACGTGCTGACCCGCATGCACGCGGCCACGAAGCCGCAAACCCTCGGCCTCCTGCTGGTGCTCGCGGGCCTGGCGCTGCGCGTCCGCGACCCCGGCGCGCTGACGATCATCGCCCTCGTCGCGCTGTTCCAGCTCGTCACGGCCCCGGTGTCGGCGCACATGGTCGCGCGCGCCGCGTTCCGCACCGGCATCGCCGACACCGCCCGCCTCGAGCGCAACGACCTCGACGACGCGTAGTCCCCCCGTTTCGGACACTTCCGGGTGCTCCCAAGCAGGTGGAGTGCCCCGGAAGTGTCCGAGACGCGGGGAGGTAGACGCGGGGAGGTAGGTTCGGGGGGTGCGTATCGCGACCTGGAACGTCAACTCGATCCGTAGCCGCGTCGACCGGGTGACGGCCTTCCTGGAGCGGCACGACGTCGACGTGCTGGCGATCCAGGAGACGAAGTGCCGCGAGGATCAGTTCCCCGCGCTGGAGCTCTCGTCGATGGGCTACGAGTACGTCCACGTCGGCCTCAACCAGTGGAACGGGGTGGCCCTGCTGTCGCGGGTCGGGCTCGACGACGTCACGACGTCGTTCGCCGACCAGCCGACGTTCGGCGACCCGCCCGTGCTGGAGCCCCGCGCGGTCGGCGCCACGTGCGGCGGCGTGCGGGTGTGGAGCCTGTACGTGCCGAACGGTCGCGACCTGGAGCACGAGCACTACGCCTACAAGCTCGAGTGGCTGGCCCGACTCCGCGCCGACGCCGAGGGCTGGCTCGCGGCCGACCCCGACGCGCAGATCGCGCTCACCGGCGACTGGAACATCGCTCCGCAGGACGACGACGTCTGGGACATGGCGGTCTTCGAGGGCAAGACCCACGTGTCCGAGCCCGAGCGTGCCGCGTTCCGCGCCATGGTCGACACCGGCTTCAGCGACGTCGTCCGCCCCTACGCCCCCGGGCCCGGCACGTACACCTACTGGGACTACCAGCAGCTGGCGTTCCCGAAGAAGCGCGGCCTGCGCATCGACTTCGTGCTCGCCTCCCCGGCCCTCGCGGCCCGCGTCGACGGGGCGTTCATCGACCGCGAGGAGCGCAAGGGCAAGGGCGCGAGCGACCACGCCCCCGTCGTGGTCGACCTCGCCTGAGGCTCAGCTGCCCCAAGTGGGGCGCAGCGGCATCTGGGCGTCACCGTCGGCGCCGACCTTGACGCCGAGCACCTGGTGCAGGCCGATCTCGTTGCGCTCGAAGGCGAGCCGCGAGCCGGCCATGTACAGGCCCCAGACCTTGGCGACGCCGAGGCTGACCTCGCCGAGCGCGTCGTCCCAGCCCTGCTCGAGGTTGCGGCACCAGTCGCGCAGCGTGAGCGCGTAGTGCTCGCGCAGGTCCTCCACGTGGCGGACCTCGAGACCGTGGTCGTGCATGGCGGTCACGATGGTGCCGACGGGCGCCAGCTCGCCGTCGGGGAAGACGTAGCGGTCGATGAAGGCCCCGGCCTTGGTCGACAGGGATCCGTCACGGCGCGTGATGCAGTGGTTGAGCATCCGACCACCGACGCGCAGCTTGCCCTGCAGGAACGTGAAGTAGTCGGGGTAGTTGCGGACCCCGATGTGCTCGAGCAGGCCGATCGAGGAGACGGCGTCGAAGCCCTCCTCCTCGACGTCGCGGTAGTCGCCGAAGCGGACCTCGGCCAGGTGGTCCAGGCCCGCGTCCTTGATCGCCTGCTGCGCCCACTCCGCCTGCTGACGGCTCAGGGTCACACCGAGCGCCTGCACGCCGTAGTGCTCGGCGGCGTGACGGACCATGCCACCCCAGCCGCAGCCGACGTCGAGCAGCCGGTCGCCGGGCTTGAGCCCGAGCTTGCGGCACACGAGGTCGAACTTCTCGAACTGCGCCTGCTCGAGGGTGGCGTCCTCGTCGGGGAAGACGGCGCAGGTGTAGGCCATCGACGGGCCGAGGACGATCTCGTAGAAGCGGTTCGAGACGTCGTAGTGGTGGTGGATCGCCTCGGCGTCACGCGCCTTGCTGTGGCGCAGTCCCTCGACCATGCGACGCCAGCGGGGCTGGTGCTCCTCCGGCGGCGGGGGCGGCGGCTTGAGGTTCGACAGCCCGAGGCTGCGCACGACCTGGAGGAGCTCGGCCGGGCCGGGCATGCGCAGCCGCAGCCGGCTCTGCACGAGCGCCATCATCTCGTAGGGGTCGGCGAGCGAGACGCCGTCGAGCTCGAGGTCGCCGGAGACGAACGCCCGGGCGAAGCCGAGGTCGCCGGGGGCGGTCATCAGGTAGGCCAGACCCCGCTCGTTGACCAGGCGCGCCGTGAAGGGCGCGTCCACCGGCCCCGCGCTGCTGCCGTCGTACGCCTCGAGCCGGAACGGCATGCCGTCGCGCATCAGGCGCGACACGGCCTCGGCGATCGTCAACGTCTCGCTCTCGCGGATGCTGCTCATGAGTTCCTCACCGCTTTCTCGTACAGGGAGCTGAGGCGCCCCTCGGGGTCGTGGACGGCGCGCACCGCGTCGAGCGCGGCGGTGCCGTAGAGCCGGGCGAAGGTGTCCTCGTCGTAGAAGGCCTCGGAGTAGAGGGACTTGTGGCCGCCGAGGGTGTGCACGTGCTCCTCGATGCGTCGGTTCACGGCACCCTCGGGCGTCCCGGCCGGCACGACGACCGTGCCCCAGAAGCCGAGGTTCACGTAGGTCTCGCCGGGGGCCAGCGGGTAGCCGGCCCAGGCGCGGGTGGTGCGCAGCGGGCACAGCCACACCGGTCGCATGCCCACCTCGGCGTCGAACCACTCGAGGAAGGCCGGCACGGCGTCGACGGGGACCTCGACGTCCTGGATGACGCGCTCGCGACCGGGGACCTTCTTGACCCGGTCGAGCAGCCTGCTCAGCCCGACGCGCGTGTCGAGGGAGACCAGGCGGTGGTAGACGTCGGAGCGACGCCAGCGGCGCGGCCAGAGCCGACGCACGAGGGGCTGCTGGGCCCCGAACGCGGCCGAGCACCAGAACCAGTCGGTGTCCCAGCGCCACAGGTAGTCGTACATGGTCAGCCGGTCGGTCTCGCGACGCTGCAGCGAGCGGTAGTAGACGTCCTGGCCCGCGTAGTCCGACGTCGGGCCCGGCTCGTCGGTGAACCGCGCGAGCGTCACGTAGACCTCGGTGGGCGTGAACGCGGTGGCGTCGAGGCCGTGCACCGGCTCGCCGTGCCACTGCTGGGTCTCGGTGACGTCGGCGAGGGCCTGCGCCGCCTGCTTGGCGTCGTCGAAGCGGACGTGGCGCAGCGCGACGTACGGCGGGACGGCCTCGAGCCGGATGCGCAGGCGGGTGGCGTAGCCGAGGCTGCCGTAGGAGTTCGGGAAGGCGTCGAAGAGGTCGTCGCCGGGTCGGCAGGTGACGACCTCGCCCGACCCGGTGAGCACGTCCATCTCCAGCACCGACTCGTGCGGGAGGCCGTTGCGGAACGACGTCGACTCGATGCCGAGGCCGGTGACCGCGCCGCCGAGCGTGATGGTGCGCAGCTGCGGCACGACGTAGGGGATGAGCCCGTGCGGCAGGGTCGCGTCGACGAGGTCCTCGTAGGTGCACATGCCCTGCACGTCCGCCGTGCGCGCGTCGACGTCGAGCGCGACGACGCCGTCGAGCCCGGTGACGTCGAGCCCCGGCGCGTCGGTCGCGGCACGCGGTCGGAACAGGTTGCTCGTCCGCTTCGCCAGCCGCACCGGCGATCCGGCCGGGATCGCCGCGTAGGAGGCGAGCAGACGGTCGACGGCGCGATGGTGCTCGGTCCACCCCTTCATGACGTCAGCCATGACCTCAGCCTAAGTGCGGCCTTTTTCCAGACGCCACCCGGAGGTTGCAAACGTCAACTACTGTGGCTCAGCTCTCACGGCCCAGCTCTCACCGGACTGTCCTGAAGCCGGGTCGTCAGGTCGCGGCGCCGAGCCGCCACACGAGCGCCTCGCCGTCGCCCACCAGCACGACGTCGTCCTCGACCTCCTCGGCCCGCAGCGCGTCGCCGGGGCCGAGCCGCGCTCCCGCCACCTCCACGGAGCCGCGCGTCACGTGCACGAGGAGGGCGGGCGACGCGGGGACGGTCAGGGGCGCGTCGACGCTCGGCCGGGCGACGAGCAGCTCCGCATCGGCGTGCAACGTGACGCCCGCGTGCAGGCCGGGACCCGTCGGCACGTCGAGCGACGCGTACTCCGGCGCCGACGCGTGCCGCGAGCGGAGCATCGTCTGGACGAACCGCAGCGACTCGACGTCCGAGGCGTTCAGCTCCTCGTGCCGCGCACCGCCGCCGGCGCTCAGCCGCTGCGCCGTACCGGGGCGCACAGTGCCGTGGGTCCCCGTCGTATCGCGGTGGGCGAGCTCGCCCTCGAGCACCCAGGTGACGATCTCGACGTCGCTGTGCCGGTGCTCGGCGTACCCGCGTCCCGGGTCGACGACCTCCTCGTTCACGGCCACGACGGCGCCGAAGCCCGTGTTGGCGGGGTCGTAGTGGATGCCGTAGGAGAACGAGTGCAGGGTCCGGACGCCGTCGCCCTCGCTCACGTACCGGTCGCCCGCGCGGCGCACCTCGCTACGCATAGCCGAGCTCGTGCAGACGCTCGTCGTCGATGCCGAAGTGGTGGGCGATCTCGTGGACCACCGTGATGCCGACCTCCTCGACGACCTCCTCCTCCGTCTCGCAGATCGCGAGGGTCGGTCGACGGAAGATCATGATCCGGTCGGGCAGGACGCCACCGTAGGCGGTGTCGCGCTCGGTGAGGGCCACCCCGTCGTAGAGACCGAGCAGGTCGGGGTCGTCGGCGGGTGCGTCGTCCTCGACGAACAGCACGACGTTGTCGAGCAGCGCGGTCAGCTCCTGCGGCACCTGCGCGAACGCGGCCTCGACCAGCTCGGCGAACCGGTCCTCGCTCATCTCCACCACGCCCCCATCCTGCCCGAGGGCCGGTGGGGACCCGGGCGTGCAGGCCGTCGGGGCCCGCCACCCGTATGCTGGGTCCGCCGCGCCCCCTTCGTCTAGCGGCCCAGGACGCCGCCCTTTCAAGGCGGTAGCGCGGGTTCGAATCCCGTAGGGGGTACCACCGGCAGGTCGCTCGGCGATCCGCCCTCCCCGCACCCGTCACCGCGCCGTCCTCCTGCGTCGCGCCGTGACGCCGTCGTGCTGCGTCACGCCCCGCCGCGTGCCCCGACGGCACCACCCAGGGCATCTCCAGGGCCCGGGACGTGGCCCCCGTCACGTGACCCGCTTGACGAATGATGTGCTGCCCCTCACACTCGTTTCGATACAACCTCTCACGGAATGAGAATGTGATGCACGTAGCGGTACTTGGACTGGGTGAAGCCGGCGCGCTGTACGCCTCCGCCTGCACGAGGCAGGGCTGGGACGTCACGGGCTACGACCCCGGCGACGTCCCCACGCCCGACCACGTCGTCCGCGCGACCTCGATCGCCGACGCGGTCCTCGAGGCCGACGTCGTACTCGGCCTCACCGGGGCCCGGGCCGCCGTGGCCGTCGCCACCGAGGCCGCCACCGCGATGCGTCCCGGCTCCTGCCTCGCCGACATGAACTCGGGCTCGTCGGCCCTGAAGGACGACGTCCGCGCCGCGCTGGAGGGGCACGACGTCCTCCTCGCCGACGTCGCCGTGATCGGCTCGGTCCCGACCTTCGGCGCCCGTACCCCGCTGATCGTCAGCGGCTCCGGCAGCGCCGTCGCCGCCTCGTTGTTCACCGCGCTCGGTGCTGACGTCGACGACATCGGCGGTGCGCCCGGCGACGCCGCCACCCGCAAGCTGGTCCGCTCGAGCTGGATGAAGGGGGTCGCGGCGCTCATCGTCGAGACGCTCGAGGCCGGCCGGGCGGCCGGGCTCGAGGACTGGACCCGCGAGCAGGTCGCCGAGCAGCTCGCCGACGGCGCCGTCGCGATGGACCGGCTCTACGACAGCACCTACAAGCACGCCGCACGCCGCGCTCACGAGATGCGCGACGCCACCCGGCAGATCACCGACGCGGGCCTCGTGCCCGTCATGGCCCGCGCGACCGCGGCCCTGCACCAGCAGCTCGCCGAGAACCACACGATCGTCGACGCCGACGTACTCCGTGCGTGGGCGGACCTGCCGGTGGCCAACATCGGCGACGCCCGCGGTCGTCTCGGCATCACCCGCGACCTGCACGCGCCGTGGCGCGGCGCGACCATGGTCGGCCGCGCCCGCACCGTGACCGTCGCCGGCGGCGACAACGTCGGGATCCAGCGCATCATCGAGCAGGCCCGCCCGCACGACGTGATCGTCGTCGACGGGCAGGCCGACACCAGCCGCGCCCTGGTCGGCGAGCTCATCGCCGGTCGCCTCATCGCCAAGGGGGTCGCCGGCATGGTCATCGACGGCGCCATCCGCGACGCGGAGGACCTGCAGGACATGGGCTTCCCCATCTGGCACCGCGCCCGCAACGCCGCCGGCCCCTACAAGAACGGGCCCTTCCACCACGGTGAGCCCGTCTCGGTGGGCGGGGTCGTGTGCCTCGAGGGCGACCTCGTGGTGGCCGACGGCGACGGCGTCACCTTCGTCCGGCCGCACGAGGCGCCCGCGCTCCTGCCCGCCGCTCGCGCCGTGCAGGAGGAGGAGGCCCGGCGTCGTGAGGGCATCTCTGCGGCCGTCGACGCGTACCGTCGGGCCCAGGAGGAGGTGTCGTGAGCGCGATCATCGCCCTGCTCGTCTACATGGCGGCCATCATCGTCTGGAACTTCGTCCTCGGTCGCAACATCGGCGAGGCCATGCTGGTCGGCCTGCTCGTCGTCACGGCCTTCGCCGGCGCCGACGCCTGGACCGTCCTCACCCACGCCTTCTGGGAGGCCACGCAGGAGCAGGTCATGTTCGCCGGCCTCGCGTTCGTCTTCATGAGCTACATCCTGGGCCAGACGCCGGTGCTGGACCGGATGATCGACATCCTGAACTCGCTGCTCGGCCGCGTCCGCGGCGGACCGGTCTACACGAGCACCGTCGCTGCCGGGGCGTTCGGCTCCGTCGCCCACGTGGGCGCGTCGGTCACGGCAGCGGTCGGCTCGATCACCATCCCCTGGATGAAGCGCGCCCAGGTCCGCCCGGAGATCGCGGGGAGCGTCGTCGCCGGGTGCGCCGGCATGGGCGTCACCTTCCCGTTCAGCTCGACGATGTTCATCCTCACGGGCGCCCTGGCGACCACCGGGACGCTCACCGTGGACGAGCTGGTCATCCCGCTGGCGATCGGTGGTCTCTGGTGCCTCGGCGTGCGCCTCCTGGTCAACGCCTACATGGTCCGCAAGTACAACCTGCGCGCGATGGACCCCGCCGACCGGCTGCCGTTCGGGCGCAGCTTCTCCCGGGGGTGGACCTCGCTGACGCTGTTCATCGGGATGGTCGTGCCGGTCCTGCTCACGATGGGCTGGACGTCCGCACGGCTCAGCGACTACGTCGGCGTCGACACCGGTGAGGCGCTCAGCCTCATCGTCTGGATCCCCGTCCTGATGATCGCGATCGTCGGGTTCCTCGGTCGGCGACACCTGCCCCGCGGAGGACGCGACTGGTTCGATCTCCTCGCGGGAGCCGCCCCGCGGTTCGGGGTCATCGGCGTGACGATCGTGGCCGCGTTCGCGGCGGCGAACGTGCTCGGCGAGCTCGGACTGCCGGCGCAGCTGACCACCGCGCTGGAGGCCGTCGACGCCCCCCGCCCGGTCATGGCGCTCATCGTCGGTGCCGTCGTCGTCGCGATCGCCATCCCCCTCACCGCGTCGGCCACGATGGCGGCGATCGGCCCGGTGGCCGTGGCCGCGCTCATCGGCGTCGGCGTCGAGCCGGCCGTGGCGGCGACGGCCGTCCTCATCTTCGCCTCGACCGAGGGCGCCTCGCCCCCGTCCGGTGCGCCGATCTACGTCGCCGCGGGACTCGCCCAGGTCGACCCCGCCAAGATGTTCCGCCCCCTCGTCACCTACTTCTGCCTGCCCATCCTGGGCATCGGCGTCCTCATCGCGTCTGGAGTGCTGCCCGTATGAACCCCCTCGACCACCCGACGACCATCGATCCGTCCGCCACACCGTCCGAGAGGCCGGCGACGGCTCGGCTGCGGTCCTTCCTCCGCCTCGGCTTCGTCGTCACGCTCCTGGTGTTCCTGGCCGGCGGGTTCGTGCTCGTCGCGGCACAGGCCGTGCAGCTCGTCGCCGGCGACGGTCCCGCGGTGGCCGCGATCGGCGAGCGGCTCGGGCCGCCGACCTTCACGGTCGCCACCGTGTGCGGGCTGTTCGCGTTCGCGCTCGAGTACCTGCGGCCCGCCAGCGCGAGGGACGAGGATGCCTGACGGACCCCTCGACGTCACCGCGTCGTACAACGACCTGCTGCGACGCGGTGACGCCCCTCCCGGCTCCACCTGGGGACTGTTCGACCCGGCCAGCGAGCGCGGCATGGCCGACCTCGCCGGACCGGAGCAGGTGCTCGCGGCGGCGTCGCTGGTGCGGACGGGCGAGGTCGTGAACCTCGACCACGGCCTCGCCGCCTTCGACCCGCCCATGGCGCGCGCCCGCCAGGCGCCCCGGCACACGATCGTGGCCGGGCACCCGCAATCCCGCGACGACAGCCTCGACTTCTTCCTGCAGGCGAGCTCCCAGGTCGACGGCCTGCGGCACCGGCGCGCCCAGGACTGGGGGTTCTACGACGGGCACGCCGACGCGCAGATCGCCGTCGGCAGTCCCACCCTCGGGGTGCAGCGCTGGGCGGAACGGCCCGTCGTGGGTCGCGGCGTGCTGCTCGACGTCGCGGCCGCCCGGGCCGACCTCGGGGCGCCGCTGGACCACGCACGAGGCGAGGTCCTCGAGGTCGACGACCTGGAGGCCGCCGCCCGGCGTCAGGACGTCGCCGTCGAGCCGGGCGACCTCGTGCTCGTGCACACCGGCTGGGCCTCGTGGTACCTGGCGCTGGACCGGAAGGCGCGCACCGAGGTCCGCGACCGTCGCTGCGCCACCGGGTTCGCGCAGCGTCGCGCGCTCCCCCGGTGGCTCTGGGACCACCGGGTCGCCCTGTTCGCCACGGACACGTTCGCGGTCGAGCGGCTGCCCGTGGTGCCCGACACCGAGTTCGCCGGGTCGGCCGTCGACGACGCCGGGATGATGCACCAGGAGCTCATCGCCTCCCTCGGGATGCCTCTCGGCGAGCTGTGGCGTCTCGACGCCCTCGCGACGGCGTGCGCGCAGGACCAGCGCTGGCACTGCCTCGTCGTCGTCAAGCCGCTGCACCTCGAGGGCGGGGTCGGCTCGCCGGCCAACGCGACGGCGCTGCGCTGAGCGAGAGGCGTCCTGGTCGACAGGGTCAGAGCCGGCGGCTGAGGGCCGAGGCGGCGTTGCGCACGGCTGCCGACCACGCCTCGATCCGCGACTCCGGGAACGTCTCGGTCGTGCCCGCCACCTGGAGGGCGGCCACGACGTCGTCGCCCAGGCGCACGGCGGCCGCGACGGAGCGGGCACCGATGACGCGCTCCCCCTCGGAGACCACGTAGCCGCGCGCTCGGATCGTCACGAGCGCCTCGCGCCACGCCTCGACGTCGATCTCGACGCCGCTGGCGGTGACGAACGGCACCGCCTCGTCGACCACCCGCTGCTGCAACGACTCCGGCAGGTAGGCGGCGAGCACCTTGCCCGCTCCCAGGTGCAGCGGCAGCCGCTCCCCGACGGGCAGCTCGTAGCGCAGCGGGTTGGACCCCTCGACGCGGGCGATGACGGCGCGGCTGGTGCCGGTGCGCACGAAGACCGACGAGGCGAGCCCGGTCTCGGCGGCGAGGTCCTGCAGCACGGGACGGGCGTTCAGCACCAGCGGGCTGCCGGTGAGGAAGGCGTGCGCCCCGAAGAGCAGGCCGACCCCGGCGCGGTAGCGGTTGTCCTCCCGCTCGACCCGGCCGCGGGTCTCGAGCGCACCCAGGATCCGCTGGGCGGTGGCCACGTGCAGCCCCGAGCGGCGGGCGATCTCGCTCAGCCGCAGGCCGTGGGGCGCGGCCTCGAGGACCTCGAGCACGTCGATGGCGCGGTCGAGCGAGCGCATCGTCGACGCGTTCGACTCCGCCACCACCATGCCTCCTCAGGTCTCGGGCGCGCTGCCCGACGAGAGCCGATCCTACGGGAGCGTCGACGTCGCCCCACGGACCCGCGGCAGCCGGTCGTGCCGCCGCGGGGACCACGACCGGGGCCGGTCCGCGCGTGCCGAGCACCTCGTCCGGGCGAGCCGCGGACCTCGTCCGCGAGCTGCCCGTCGTGATCTTGGTCACACCATGGGCCATTCTCCGGAGATCCCGTCTGACCTGCGCAGATCCAAGTTGGAACGGTGTAGTTCGCGACCTACAGTGGCGACATGGTCGTCGTCTTCCTCACCTTCCTCAGCCTCGTCCTGACGCTCTTCGTCGGCGCCATCTTCCTGCTCGGGGCCCACCGCCTCGTGACGATGGTCGTCCGCTACGTCGAGACCCATCCGACATACTCCGAAGATGCCCGCCGGACGCTTCGCTCCCTCGCCGTCCGGCGACCTGCACGTCGGTAACCTCCGCACGGCGCTGCTCGCCTGGCTGTTCGCTCGCTCGACCCGGCGATCCTTCGTGCTGCGCGTGGAGGACCTCGACCGCGTCCGTCCAGGCGCGGAGCAGCGCCAGCTCGACGACCTCCTCGCACTCGGGCTCGACTGGGACGGGCCGGTGGTCCGCCAGAGCGAGCGCCTCGCGGCGTACGACGCGGCCGTCCAGGCGCTCGCCGACGCCGACCTGGTCTACCCCTGCTTCTGCACCCGTCGCGAGGTCCAGGAGGCGCCCACCGCACCGCACCTGCCCCCGGGCGCCTACCCGGGCACCTGCCGCGACCTGACCGACGCGCAGCGCGACGCCCGGGCCACGGCGCGGCCGGCCGCCCTGCGGCTGCGCGCAGCCGTCACCTCCTGGACGGTGCACGACGTCCTCCACGGTGACGTCGAGGGCGTCGTGGACGACGTCGTGCTGCTCCGCAACGACGGCACCCCCGCCTACAACCTCGCCGTGGTCGTCGACGACGCGGCCCAGGACGTCGACCAGGTGGTCCGGGCCGACGACCTGCTCACGTCGGCGGCCCGCCAGGCCTACCTCGCGTCGCTGCTCGACCTGCCCCAGCCCACCTACGCCCACGTGCCCCTGGCGGTCAACGTCGACGGCCGTCGGCTCGCGAAGCGCGACGGTGCGGTGACCCTGGCCGACCTCGGTCGCGACCGCGCGTGGTCGATGGTCGTCGAGTCGCTGGGTCTCGTCGGAGACACCCCGGCCGAGCTGTTGGAGTCCTTCGACGCCGCGGCGGTGCCACGCCGACCCTGGACCGTGCTCGGCTGAGCCGCCGACGAGGCCGGTGGTCCGGGCGGTCAGTGATCGGCAAGGAACGACTCCATCAGCCGGGTGACCGCCTCCGGCTGCTCGACGGTGCTGGAGTGACCGGCATCCGGCACGACCTCGAGCCGCGCGCCAGGGATGGCGGCCGCGATCGCCTCCGCCTTCGCCACAGGCGTCGCGACGTCATCGGCGCCGACCACGACGAGCGTGGGGGCGGTGATCAGGGGCAGCTCGTCGACCACCGGCTGCCGGTCGGTGACCCCGAGGATGGCGGCGCGCATGCCGCGGCGGTCGACGGTGCGCAGCTTCGCCACCCACGGGTCGACGACCTCCGCGCGTCGCGGCGACGCGAGCAGGTGCGGACCGAACATGAGCGGCTCGACCTTGCCGCGCACCGGCCCGATGCCGAGCCAGCGGTACACCCGGGCGAGCAGCCGGTACTGCGCCACCTTGTCCGGGTCCTCGGGGCCGGCACTGGTGTCCAGCAGCACGAGCGAGCGGACCCGCTCCGGGTGCCGGGCGGCGAGGCGCATCCCGACGAAGCCGCCCATCGACAGACCGGCGTAGTGCACGGCCCCGAGACCCAGGTGGTCCAGCAGGGCCACCAGGTCGTCGGTCAGGGAGTCCATGTCGGCGGTCCCGTCCTCGGCCGCTGGCGTGTCGCCCTGGCCGCGCCAGTCGACGGTGATGCAGCGGTACCGGTCGCGCAAGGCCGCCACCTGCGGGTGGAACATCCACCCGCTGAACAGCAGACCATGACCCATCACGAGGGTCGGTGCACCCGGCCAGGGCTCGCCGGTGTCGGTGTGGTGGAAGGAGATCCCGCGCAGGTTGGCGTGTGGCACGGGTCACAGGGTGCCACAGGTCGGCGCGACGTGCCCGCGTGCGACGACGCCCCCTCCCCTGCCTCGAGTGAGGCCGTGGGGAGGGGCGTCGGGTGGGCGCGAAGGACCTCAGATGAGGTTCTTCTCCTGCAGCCACTCCTTGGCGACCGTGGCCGGGTCGGCCTTCTCGTCACCGTCGACGCGACCGTTCAGCTCGATGAGGTCCTCGGTGGTGAGCTGCTCCGACACGGCGTCGAGCGTGTCCTCGACCGTGTCGCTGGCCTTCGCCTCGTTGATCAGCGGCACGATGTTCTGCGCCGCGATGAGGTTCTCCGGGTCCTCGAGCGTCACCAGGTCGTTGGCGGCGATCGAGGGGGTCGTGGAGTAGATGTTCGCGACGTCGACGTCGCCGTCCTTCAGCGCCTTGACCGTGGCCGGTCCGCCGGAGTCGCTGATCGCCGTGAAGTCGACGTCCTCGACGCCGTAGACCTTCTTCAGGCCGGGCACGCCGTAGGAGCGGGTCTCGAACTCGGGGTTGCCGCCGACCTTGACGGTGCCGAGCTTCTTGAGGTCGCCGATGGAGGTGATGCCCTCCTTCTCCGACAGCTCCGACGTCACGTTGTAGGAGTCCTTGTCCTCGGCGGCGGCCGGCTCGAAGGTCTCCAGCTTCTCGGGCAGCGCGTCCTCGAGTGCGTCGTCGACGGCGCCGGACTCGGTGGCCGTCGCGTTCTTGTCGAAGTAGAGCAGCAGGTTGCCGGTGTACTCGGGGATGAGGTCGATCTCGCCGTTCTCGAGGGCCGGGATGTAGGCCTCGCGCGCGCCGATGCGCAGCTTCTTCTCGACCTTGACGTCCTTGGCCTCGAGCGCCTGGGCGTAGATCTCGGCGATGATCTCGGACTCGCCGAAGTCGGCCGACCCGATGACGATCGTGTCGGAGTCGGAGCTGGAGGCGCCCGACTCGGTGGGGTCGCCGCCGCAGGCGGTCAGCGTCAGGGCAGCGGCCGCGAGCGCGGCGCCGAGCCCGATCTTGTGCACGGACATGTCTCTCCTAGGGGGTGGTCGTGCTCTGGCTGGTGGGGGTCGGATCGGTGCTGGAGGAGGCGGTCGTGGCGCGTCGGGAAGGGCGGGCGCGCCGCTCGGCCGCCGCCTGCGCGACGGCGAACAGGCCGTCGAGCAGCAGCGCGAGGACGACCACCACGACCGACCCGCCGACCATCTGCGGGTAGTCGCGCACGGCCTGGCCGTCGAAGATGTAGCGCCCGAGGCCGCCGAGGGACACGTAGGCCGCGACGGTCGCGGTCGCGACCACCTGCAGCGTCGCGGCGCGGAACCCGCCGACGACGAGCGGCAGGCCCAGCGGCACCTCGACCCGCGTGAGCACCTGCCACTCGGTCATGCCCTGCGCGCGGGCGGCGTCGACGGTCTGGGGGTCGACGGACTCCACGCCCGCGTAGACGCCAGCGAGCAGCGGCGGCACCGCGAGCACCGTGAGCGCCAGGATCGGTGCGCCGAGGCCGATGCCGAGCAGGAGTGTGAGCAGCGTCAGCACCCCGAGCGTGGGCAGGGCGCGCAGCGCGCCAGTGACCCCGATCGCCAGGCCGCGGAAGCGGCCGGTGTGCCCGATGTAGAGGCCGAGCGGCACGGCGACCGCCGCGGCCACGACCAACGTGAGGCTCGTGTAGCCCAGGTGCTCGAGCACCCGGTTCGGGATCCCGGTCTGACCGGTCCAGTGCGCGCCGTCGGAGAGCCAGTCGACGGCGTCGGAGACGACGCTCATGCCTCGCCCCCGAGAGTCACGGCGCTCTCGGCGACCCGACCGCCCGCGAACCGACGCCAGAACGGGCCCTGGGCCCGCCGGCTCTGGCGGTCCCACGGCATGAGCAGCCGTCCCGCGAGCACCAGGAGCGCGTCGAGCACGAGGGCCAGCACCACGATGCCGACGAGGCCGACGACGATCTCGGTGAGGAAGTCGCGCCGGTAGCCGTTGGTGAACAGCGAGCCGAGGCTGGAGACGCCGATCAGGGCGCCGACGCTGACCAGGCTGACGGTCGAGACGCTGACCACGCGGACGCCGGCGAGCAGCACCGGGCCGGCGAGGGGCAGCTCGACGCCGAAGCCCCGCTGCCGCGAGGAGTAGCCGGTGGCGGTCGCAGAGTCGAGGACGGCCGGCGAGACCGACGTGAACGCGTCGGCGGCCGTGCGCACCATGATCGCGACCGCGTAGACGCTGAGTGCCACGACCACGTTGAGCGGGTCGAGGAAGCCCGTGCCGATGATGCCGGGCAGCGTGACGAAGAGGGCGAGCGACGGGATCGTGTAGAGCACGCTGCCCACCCCGAGCAGGGTGCCGCGCAGCCGTGGGTGCCGGCTCGCGTACCAGCCGATCGGCACGGCGAGGAGGAACCCGATGACGAGAGGGACGACGCTCAGCCAGGTGTGCTGCCAGAACAGCTCGAGCACCTGGTCACGGTTGCGCCACGCCCACTCCACGGGTCAGCCCTCCAGGACGCCGGCGGGACGTCCCGACGCGTCGACGACGACCTTGCGGCCGTCACGATCCTCCACGTGCAACGAGCGGCCGCCCTTGTCGAGGCCGACGAAGCTGGCGACGAAGTCGTCGGCGGGACGGGCGAGGATGTCGGCGGGGGCACCGACCTGGGCCACCTCGCCGCCCTTCTTGAGGATGACGACCTGGTCGCCGAGCGCGAACGCCTCGTCGATGTCGTGGGTGACGAACACGATCGTCTTGTCGAGCTGGGTCTGCAGCCGACGCAGCTCGACCTGCAGCTCGAGCCGGACGATGGGGTCGACGGCGCCGAACGGCTCGTCCATGAGGAGGATGTTGGGGTCGGTCGCGAGACCGCGGGCCACGCCCACGCGCTGCTGCTGCCCGCCCGAGAGCTGCCCGGGGTACTTGCGCGCCTGCGACTCGTCGAGCCCGACCGTGCGCAGCACCTCCAGCGCCCGCTCCCGCGCGGCCTTCTTGTCGGTGCCGTTGAGCCGGAGCACCGTGGCGACGTTGTCGACGACCTTGCGGTGCGGCAGCAGGCCGGCGTGCTGCATGACGTAGCCGATGCTGCGTCGCAGGGCGACAGGGTTCTGCGTGGCGACGTCGACGTCGTCGATCAGCACCTGGCCGGCGGTCGGGTCGACCATGCGGTTGACCATCCGCAGCAGCGTCGTCTTGCCACAGCCGGAGGAGCCGACGAACACGGTGGTGGTGCGTGAGGGGATGGTGAGGTCGAAGGAGGCGACGGCCTGGGTCCCGTCCGGGAACGTCTTCCCGACGGACCGGTACTCGATCATGGGACGACAGTCTCCCCGGCCCCACTGACATCGGCAATCGGAAGGGTCGAGACCGGGAGTCCGGCCGCACGCCAGGCATGGATCCCCCCGACGACGTCGGTGGCGTCGAGGCCGAGCGAGCGCAGCGCTGCCGCCGCGAGCGACGACGTGTAGCCCTCGGTGCACAGGACGATCCACTCGGCGTCCCAGGTCGCCTGCGGGAGGCTCGCCCCCGACTCGGGGTGCAGACGCCACTCGAGGTGGTTGCGGTCGACGTGCAGCGCACCCGGCACGACCCCGTCGGCCTCGCGCTGCCACTGCGGTCGGATGTCGACGAGGACGGCGCCGGCGCGGACCCGGTGGGCGGCCTGATGGGGCGTGACGCGCACGAGCTGACGTCGGGCGTCGGCGAGCAGCGCGTCGACGGAGGCGAAGCGCGCGCGACGTCGGGGCGGCTCGGCGGGCAGCGCGCTCACGATGCGACCCGTCCTGCCGCGGGGCCGCGGACGCTCTCGGGGGCGGCGATCTCGGGGTCGTCGCTCCAGACGTGCGCGAGGCGCACGAGCTGGTCGGCGCCGTCGGAGCCCCGCTCGACGTCGAAGAAGTCCATCCGCTCGAGCGGGGGCGAGTACACGTGGACGCTCACCGCGGTGGCCTCCCGCGTGTTGCGCACGTCGTGCACGTAGCCGGGGCCGAACGCCACCACGTCGCCGCGCGTGCGGGTGCTCTCCTCGAGCTCGCGCGCGGCCGGGTCCCACACGAGCTCGTCGAGCTCGCCGGCGACGACCGTGAACGCGCCGCTGGACCCGCCGTGACCGTGGAGCTGCGTGCCCTGCTCCTCGGTCCAGGAGATCAGCCAGACGTCGACGTCGGCGTCGTGGTGCAGGCGCACGTGCCACCGCTCGTCGGGGTCGGCGTGCACGGAGTGGAGCTCGGCACGCACCTGCTCGGCCACACAGGTCGCCTGCTCCACGAGCTGCGCGAGGGGCAGGGCGTGGCGGCGACGTCGTGGGCTCATGGGTCTGATCGAACCGTTCCCCGCGCCCCAGCGGACGACGTCCCACGATGCGGAAGGGTCGCTGACGAGGGGATGGTCGTGATAGATCCGCGCCGTCGCGCCTCTGGCCGCGCCGCCCAGGAGGGGGGCCTGGTGTGGGTGGTCGCGGGGATGGGATACAGTTGCGTCCGCGGTTGAGCCGCACTGCAAGGCCCCGTGGCGCAGTTGGTTAGCGCGCCGCCCTGTCACGGCGGAGGTCGCGGGTTCGAGTCCCGTCGGGGTCGCAGAGAAGCACGAGGAAGGGCCCACGCCGCCAGGCGTGGGTTCTTCCTCGTGCTGCGTGTCCTCTGCCCTTGGGGTTGGGCCCCACCGCAAGGGCGACTCCCCCACCCAGCCCTGCGTGGGGGAGATGCCTTGGGGTTGGGGGGACTGCCTGGCATGCACGTGACGGTGTCTGGTGGATCACAGCGGGAATGCTGCCGTTCGACCTTGTCGTTGAACGTTCCATGACTTCCACGAGCACGACGCCGTACGTCCTCGACGATGCGGCCCTCGACACCCTGTTCCGTGAGGCGCGCACCGCCAACACGTTCACCGACGAGCCGGTGACGGTCGACGACATCCGGGCGATCCACGACCTGTTCCGCTTCGGCCCGACGGCGATGAACAACCAGCCGCTGCGCCTCGTCGTGGTGCAGAGTCCCGAGGCCCGCGAGCGCCTGGTCCAGCACATGGGCGGCAGCAACAAGGCGAAGACCGCCTCGGCGCCGGCCGTCGTCATCGTCGCGGCCGACGAGGCGTTCCAGGAGCGTCTCGAGGAGCACTTCCCCCACGCGCCCGGCGTGCGGAAGATGTTCGACGACGATGCCGAGCTGCGCGTCGACAACGCACGTCTGAACACCGCACTCCAGACGGGCTACCTGATCCTCGCCATCCGCGCGGCGGGTCTGGCCGCCGGTCCGATGGCCGGCTTCGACCGCGCCGGCGTCGACGCCGAGTTCCTCGCGGGCACCTCATGGCGCTCGGAGTACGTCATCAACATCGGGCACCCCGGCCCCGACGCCTGGGCCGACCGGCTGCCGCGCATCTCCTTCGACGACGCCGTCACCGTCGTCTGAGCCCCTCGTCACGGGCGACGGTCACCGCCTGCGCGCTCTCCCGGGGGCGTGCGATAAGGTGATCGTCGCCCGGTACGACGACGGGCGAAGGTCAGGTAGCTCAGTTGGTAGAGCGTCCGCCTGAAAAGCGGAAGGTCAGCGGTTCGACCCCGCTCCTGACCACCTCCACGGTCCATCTTCCCGGACTGGCCCTCTCTTGTGGCACCACGAGCGCTGCGGCACGCGCTTCAGACGATCGCGTTCTGCTGGTAGAGCTTGGTCAGCGTGGTGCCGGGACCGTGCTCGACGACGTCGCCGTCCCCGATCCCGGCCCGGCGCATCCACGCGCAGCAGGCCCGCCGCTGCACGGGTGAGGCCAGCTGGCGGACGAGCAGCTCGCGGTACTCCGTGCTGGGCGTCGGCCCGGCAGTTCCGGTCCGGATCAGCCTCGGGTGATGTTGTGGTTCACCCGGAGCACGTTCATGGGGTCGTAGGCCTCCTTGGCCGCGCACAGCGCCTCCCAGTCGGCGTCGTCGTAGGCACGTCGGACCCGACGACGTGTCTGGTCCTTGCTGAACAGGAAGCCGGGCAGCGCCTTCTCGGGCAGCCACGGCGCCAGCGCGTCGAGCACGGAGCGCTGCGCGGCGAAGACCTCCTCGCGACGGTCCTCGAACGCCGGGTTGGTCACGAACAGCTGGTAGCCGCCGCGGGCGTGGCTGGCCGTCGACACCGAGACGGTCGAGGCGAGCACGCCACCCAGCTGGCGCAGCTCGACCCCGCCGAACGGGAGCGTCGCGTGCTGCCCGGCCACGGACACGAGCGCCTCGACCGCGTCGTCGGGAAGCTCGTCGAGCACCCTGGTCTCGATCCACGCCGGGGTGGCCCGCGGCGGGTCGAGGTAGACCTGGCCGATCTGGTCGTAGGGCATCGGCCTGACGGTGTCGGCCTCCACCGTCAGGGCGCGCAGCGGCTTCAGGAGTGCGTCGGCCGCGTCGAGGGACCCGACATAGGCCACCCGGACCTGGACGAAGTAGCGGTTGCGCTTCTCCGGCGGCGTCTGCGGCAGGTCGGGGAAGCGGAGCACGACGAGCGAGGAGCTCATCTCCTGCGGCAGGTCTCGGCTCCATGCAGCCCACGTGCGGATGACCTCGTCGACGTCCTCCTCCCCAAACGTGATGGTGCCGCCGACGAAGGACTCGAGCACCGGGGTGGCGATCTCGGCCGACACGATCACCCCGGCGTTGCCCCGGCCTCCGAGCGAGGCGGCGAACAGGTCGGGCCGCTGGGTCGGCGAGCAGACGTGGAGCTCGCCGTCGACCGTCGCCACCTCCAGCGACCGGACCGTGTCGGCCGCCAGTCCGTGACTGCGGGCGAGCACGGGCAGCCCCCACCGGAGAGGTAGCCCGCGACGCCGACGTCGGGCGAGGAGCCGCAGAGCGCGACCCGCCCGGCGGCGACGACGGTCGGCAGGACGTCGCGCCAGCGGACTCCCGCGCCGACGACGACCGTGTCGGGTCTCAGCTCGACGTCGTCGAGCCCGGACAGGTCGAGCAGGATCGAGCGGCCCAGCTCCACCGAGGCGCCGTGGCCGGTGGCCTGGACGGCCACGGGCCAGCCGTGCTCGTCGGCCACGCGGAGCGCCGCGGCCACCTGGCCCCCGGTCCGAGGACGCACGACGAGGGCCGGCGGGACGTCGAGGGTCAGGTTCCACCCGCGCCAGTCCTCGTCGGTCTGCGGCACGAAGGCCGCGACGGGCTCCGGCAGTGCCGCGAGCGTGCTGTCGAGATCCGCGCGCAGGTACCCCGGGCCCGGCTCGACGACGTGCCACGGCGCGACCCCCCGGTCCTGTCCGCGACGCGACGAAGTCGGTCGTCGTCGAGGCGACCGTCCGGCCGGCGACCTGGACCTCGGCCGTGCCGCTGCCCCGGTACGTCTCGCCGTCGATCACCGCGTCGACGGCGATGTGCACCTGGACCGGGTGCTCCCGGTCGAAGAGGGTCTCGACGAGCGTGTACGAGAACCCTTCGGCTCGCGACGTCCACGCGCCGTGGCCCTCGCTCGCCGGGGTCCGCAGGGCCACGGTGCCGTCGCCGGCGAACGACAGGAGGAACGCGTCCTCACGACCGTCGTGCGGCGCGACACCCTTCCAGGTGCCGACGGGGGTCTTCTCGATCGGGTCCATCGGTGGGTCTCCTTGTCTGGCCGGTGCGGCCGGTACGAGCCGTCCCGCTGGGGCGTGGGAGGCGGCGAACGATCAGGGCAACGCTTGTACACTCGTGACGGTCCGGCCGGCCCTCGACGGGCCGCGAGAGCTTCCCAGCGCTGCGTGACCCGCAACCGGGTCGAGTCGAGAGGACGTCATGGAGAAGACCGCACCACTCAGTCCGACCTCCAAGGGAGGGCTGACACGGCAGCGCATCCTCGACAGTGCTCGGCGGTGCTTCGCCACGCACGGGTACGAGCGGACGACGATCCGTCGCGTGGCCGAGGAGGCCGAGATCGACAAGTCCTCCGTCATGAAGTACTTCGGCACCAAGGAGAACCTGTTCCGCGAGTGCGTGGCCTGGGACATCCCCATCGACGCTCTGACCTCCGAGGGCCAGGAGGAGTCGGCGCAGCGGTACGTCTCCACGATGCTGCGCATGTGGGAGGCCGACCCGCACTCGCCGATGGCCGTCCTGCTGCGCACCAGCATGACGAGCGAGCTCGCCGCGTCGATGCTCCGAGAGCACATGACCCGTGCGTCGATCGACGTCATCGAGCGGCACATCGACGCCGACGAGGCCCGCCTGCGCGCGGCGATCTTCTCCGCGATCATGATGGGCCTGGCGAGCGGTCGGCACATCATCGGGCTGCCGGACCTCACCGACGCCGACATCGACCGCATCGTCGAGGTCGCGTCTCCTATGGTCGCCACGCTGCTGCACCCCTAGACCGGTCCAGCCGGGGTCGTCCGGCTCTCGCGCCGCCCCTCACGCTGCGACCCCTGCTGACCCTCGACCGCGGAGTCACGGCGCACGGTCAGCGCGACCACGACCGCCGCGAGGACGTAGATCCCCGCGACGGCGAGGAACGCGGTGGTGAATCCCTCCGAGAGTGCCGCGCGGGCGGAGGCGAGCAACGTCTCGTCCCCGGTGGACTCGGCCCGCAGCAGCTCCTGGGCCGCGGACGGCAGCTGGCCGGTGCTGACCTGGGTGGCCAGGACCACGAGCGTCGCGAGACCGATGGCGCCACCCACCTGCTGGGCGGTGTTCATGACCGCCGCCGCAGCACCCGAGTCGGGGCCGTCGACGCGGGACATCGCCGAGATCGTGAGCGGGACGAAGGTCGACCCCAGGCCGAGGGCCGTCACCACCATGGGCGCCACGATCGCCGTGGCGTAGCCGGAGTCGACGTCGAGGAAGCTCAGCCAGAGCATGCCGAGCGCGGTGACGGACAGGCCACCGCCGGCGATGACGGCCGGCGCGAGCCGCGGGAGGAGCCGCGGCGCCAGCACCCCGGAGCCGACGAAGATGGCCGTCGCCCAGGGCAGGTAGGCCAAGGCCGACTCGATCGCGGAGTACCCCAGCACCTGCTGCATGTAGAGCGTGAAGAAGTAGTACGTCGCGAACATCCCCGTGCCGAGCAGCAGCATCGCGACGTTGGCGCCCGCGCGGGTCCGGTCGCGCAGGATGGCGAGCGGCAGCAGCGGGTGCGCGACACGGTCCTGGGCGACCACGAAGACGCCGATGAAGACCGCGGCCGCTCCGTAGAGGGCGATCGAGGCCGGGTCGCCCCAGCCGTGCTCACCACTACGCGTGATCGCGTAGACGAGCGAGGTCACGCCGAGGGTGCCGAGGACCGCGCTCGGGATGTTGAGCTCGGAGCGGTGGCGCTCCCCCGACCGCAGGTAGCGGGCCCCGAGGAACAGGGCGACGGCGATCGGGATGTTCACCAGGAGCACCCAGCGCCAGCTCGCGTAGGACGTCAGCACGCCACCGAACAGCAGACCCGCGGTGGAGCCGAGCCCGGCCATCGCGCCGTACAGTCCCATCGCCCGACCTCGCGCCTGTCCCTCGAACGACGTGGCGATGAGCGCGAGGGCGGCGGGGGCCACGATGGCCGCACCCATCCCCTGCAGGACACGGGCGCCGATGAGGACCTCCTGCGACCAGGCCAGACCACCGAGCAGCGAGGCGCCGGCGAAGAGCACCAGGCCGACCCGGAAGATGGCGACGCGCCCGAGCACGTCACCGAGCCGGCCACCCAGCAGCAGGAAGCCGCCGAAGGCGAGCGCGTAGGCGTTCACGACCCACGCGAGCAGCACGCCGCTCATGTCGAACGCCTGCTGGATGCTGGAGAGCGCGATGTTCATGATCGTGCCGTCGAGCACCACCATGAACTGGGCGCCGGCGATCACGGCCAGGGCCAGCCCGGGCCTCGTGACCCCCGGACTGTCGGTGGCGGTGGTGACGGTCTTCTCGGTGGTCATGGAGGTCCCCTGTCGTCGGCGGTGGCGTCGCAGTCCCGTAGAAGTGTACAAGCGGTGCTTTCTCAGGATAGCGAAAAGTAGCCAGGTGTACACCCCCGCCGCCGTCGGTGTCCCTGGGGTGTGCGGACTGTGGCCCGACCGGCGGTCAGGACCAGGCGGCGCAGACCAGCAGACCGCGCGCCTGCACCCAGCGGCCGGGCACCTCCGCACGGACGACGGACGCGCTCGATCCGTCCGTGACCGTCGCGACGAAGCCGTCGCCGTCGTCCAGGCGCACCTCGGCGCCGCGGAAGCCGGGCGAGGTGCCGTGCACGGGGAACCAGGCCTTGAAGACCGCCTCCTTGACGCAGAACAGCAGGCGGTCCCAGGCGACCTCGGGTCGCGCGGCCGACCGCTCGGCCAGCCAGGTGCGCTCGGTCGCGCTCGCGATCCGCGCCAGCACGGTGGGTGGGAGCGCGGCAGCCGGCTCCGCGTCGATCCCCAGGGCGCGCCACCGCGACGCCTCCCCCAGCGCGGCGGCGACGTAGCCGTCGCAGTGCGTCACCGACCCCACGACACCGACGGGCCACGTCGGCGCCCCACGCGCGCCGGGAAGGATCGGCACGGGCGCACGCCCGAGGTCGACGAGGGCCTCGCGGGCGAGCCGCCGACCCGCGGCGAACTGGCGTCGCCGACGCGGCACGGCGGCAGCGACGACCGCGGCCTCGTCGGGGCTCAGGCCCGAGTCGTCACCCTGCAGGCGCAGGTCCGCCACGAGCTCGCGCGCCACCACCCCGGCGGGCACCAGCCCGGCGAGCAGCCCGCCGTCACCGCCGCCAGCTCGCGTCCCCATCGCCCCAGGCTAGGGCCGTCGCCCCGCTGGGGAACGTCACCGCCCGGTTCTCGGCGTCACTCCGGCGACGACGTCCCGAAGCGCGCGGGCTGCGGGTAGCGCGGGGAGAGCGTGTCGCCCGATGAGGTGCCGGTGAGCCGGCGCTTGATCCAGGGCGCTGCATGGGTGCGGGCCCAGGCCAGGTTCTCGGCACGCAGCTCACGCGGGGTGCGGACGACGGCCTCGCCGAGCGCGAGCGGCTCGAGGTCGTGCGCGACGCCGAGCACGTCGAGCACGGCGATGGCCATGCGCTGGTGACCCGCCGACGACATGTGCAGGCGGTCGACGTCCCACATCCGCGGCTCGCGGTACTCCCGCATGCGCCAGAAGTCGACCAGGCGCGTGCCGTGCCGTTCGGCCACCTCGCGGACGAGCTCGTTGTAGATCGCGAACCGGCCACGCCCGGCCGCGAAGATGGGGAACCCGGCCGGGTCGAACGCGGTGAACAGCACGACCGTCGCACCGGTGCCGACGAGCCGGCCGACCGCGTCGTCGTAGCGCGCCACGAGCGCGTCGACGTCGACCCTCGGCCGCATGATGTCGTTGCCGCCGGCGTAGAGCGTGACGAGGTCCGGCCGCGCCGCGAGCGCCGGCTCGAGCTGCTCGTCGAGCACCGCACCGAGCTTGCGACCGCGGATCGCCAGGTTCGCGTAGGCGAACGACGAGCCGACCTCCTCGGCCCGCGCGGCGAGCACCTCGGCGACCCGGTCGGCCCAGCCCCGCACCCCGTTCGGCAGCGTCAGGTCGTGGTCGCCGACGCCCTCCGTGAACGAGTCCCCGAGTGCGACGTAGGTGCGGTAGGTCATCGCTCCAGGCTAGGAGCCCGCTCCCGGCGGACCGCGGCCTGGTCCCCGTAGGCTGACGACATGGACCTCGGACTGGCAGGCAGGACGTACGTCGTCACCGGAGGCTCCCGCGGCCTCGGCCGCGCGAGCGCGGAGGTGCTGGTCGCGGAGGGCGCGAACGTCGTGCTGTCGTCGCGCTCGCAGGAGTCCGTCGACGCCGCCGTCGCGGAGCTCGGCGAGCTCGGACCGGGTGGGGTCGCGGGCCTCGCGGCCGACAACGCCGACACCGCCACCCCCGCCGCGCTCGTCGCGCTCGCCCAGGAGCGCTTCGGCGCCGTGCACGGAGCCCTCGTGAGCGTCGGCGGCCCGCCTCCGGGCACCGTCCTCGGCCGCAGCGACGAGGAGTGGCGCGGTGCGTTCGAGAGCGTCTTCCTCGGCGGCCTGCGGGTCGCCACGACGGTGGCGGAGGCGATCGAGCCGGGCCAGGGCGGATCGATCGCGCTCGTGCTGTCGACGTCGGCCAAGGCACCCGTCACGGGGCTCGGGATCTCCAACGGCCTGCGACCCGGTCTCGCGATGGCCGCCAAGGACCTCGCCGACGAGCTCGGACCCCGCGACGTGCGGGTCAACGCGCTGCTCCCGGGACGGGTCGACACCGAGCGCGTGCGGGAGCTCGACGCCCTGTCGGGCGACCCCGACGGGTCCCGCGAGCGCGCCGCCGCCGGCATCCCCCTGCGGCGCTACGGCCGACCCGAGGAGTTCGGGCGGGCGGCCGCATTCCTGCTCTCCCCCGCCGCCGGCTACCTCAGCGGCGTCATGCTCCCCGTCGACGGCGGGATCTCGCGCACCCTCTGACCAGCACCGGCGTCACCGGCGCGGCAGCACCGTGTCGGCCGGCGCGGTCCGGTCGGCGGGCGTCCACCCCGGCGGGCCGAACAGGTAGCCGAGCTTGTCGCGCAGCCGCGGGCTCGAGCGGACGTCGCGGACGATCTCGACGTAGTCGCCGTACTGCAGGCGGAGCAGGTTGTAGGTGTCGACCTGCTTCGTCAGCCCGTACCGGGGACGCTGCAGCTCCGGCGCGAACGACCCGAACAGGCGGTCCCAGACGATGAGGATGCCGCCGTAGTTCTTGTCGAGGTACTCGGGGTCGCTGCCGTGGTGCACGCGGTGGTGCGACGGCGTGTTCATGACGTACTCGACCGGTCGGGGCAGCCTCCCGACCAGCTCGGTGTGGACGAAGAACTGGTAGACGAGGTTGAACCCGAAGGCGACGTAGAGCGTCCAGGGCGCGAATCCGAGCAGCGGGAGCGGCAGCCAGAAGAAGAACTCGAACCACGGGTTCCACTTCTGGCGCAACGCGGTGCCGAAGTTCATGAACTCGCTCGAGTGATGGGCCTGGTGGCCCGCCCACGCGATGCGCACCCGGTGGCTGAACCGATGGTGCCAGTAGTAGCCGAGGTCGACGCCGAGGACGACGAGCACCCAGTACCACCAGGTGTCCGTCGGGAGGTGGAACGGCGCCACGTAGGCGTACACGGCGACGAAGCCGAAGAACGTCACCACCTTGAACGCCGTCAGGAACACCAGCGACAGGACCCCCATCGAGATCGACGTGCGGGCGTCCTTCAGGGCGTAGCCGCTCGTGCTGTCGTCGTGGTCGAGCCAGCGCAGGGCCGCCAGCTCCACGAGGATCGCGAGCACGAAGAACGGGGCGGCGTAGGTGACCGGGTTCTTGAGCGGGTCGAGCAGGTCGTGCACAGCGCCTCCAGGTATATGACTTGCGGGTAAGTTACCACCGGTTCATACCCGCGCGCCAGACCCGGATAGAGTCCGGGCCATGGCCGCTCGACCCAACGCCGGCACCAAGGGGGTCCCCCGCGCCGACCGCGAGCGCCAGATCCTCGCCGTCGCCTCGGTCGCCTTCGGCACCCACGGCTTCGTCGGCACGAACGTCGCCGACGTCGCCCGCGCCGCAGGCATCTCCAAGCCGCTCGTCTACGCCTACTTCGGGTCGAAGGAGGGGCTGTACGCCGCCTGCCTCGACCGCGCCGGCGCGCTGCTCGGCGACGAGATCGAGCGCGTGGCGCGTGGCGACGTCGTCGGCCTCGAGCGCGGCGTGCGGACGCTCGAGGGCATGTTCGACGTGCTGGAGGACCAACGGCACGTGTGGCGTCTGCTGCACGACCGCAGCGCGCCGTCCACGCCCGAGGTGGCCACCGTCGTCGCGGCGCACACGGACCGCATCCACGCCCTGGCCCACGAGGGGGTCAGCGAGCTGCTCGCCCTCGCCGGCGTGCAGGACGGCCTCGACGTCTCCGCGATGACCGCCACCTGGCTCGGCATCGTCGACTCGCTCATGGACTGGTGGGTCGCCCACCCCGAGCAGAGCGCCGCCGACATGGTCGAGCGGGTCACCCGCCTCGTCGCCGCCCTGTTCACCGACGCCGCCGGCGCCACGCGATGACGGCACGACCGGGCGTCGCGGTGCTCACCGGCTCCTCCAGCGGCATCGGCGCCGAGGCGGCCGTGCAGCTGGGACGTCGCGGCTGGACGGTGTGCCTGCTCGCCCGCCGCGCCGACGAGCTCGCCGCCGTCGCCCAGCGGGTCCGCGAGGCCGGCGGCACGGCGCACGTGCACCCGGTCGACCTCACCGACGACGCCGACGTCCGGTCGGTCGTCGACGTGCTGCTCGCCGAGCACCCGCGCATCGACGTGCTCGTCAACAACGCCGCCCGCTCCATCCGGCGCCCGATCCGCGAGTCCGTCGACCGGCTGCACGACTACGAGCGGACGATGGCGGTCAACTACCTGGGCGCCGTGCGGCTCACGCTCGCGCTGCTGCCCCGCCTGCTCGAGCAGGAGCGGGTCGACGGCTCCCGCGGTCACGTCGTGTTCTCCTCGACGATGTCGACGCAGCTGCCGATCCCGCTCTTCTCGGCGTACCTCGGCAGCAAGGCAGCGCTCGAGTCGTTCGCCCGGTCGCTGCTCGCCGAGCACGGCCACGACGGCGTGACGACGACGGTGGTGCACTTCCCGATGGTGCGCACGCCGATGTCCGGCGCGACCGCGATCTACGCGGCCATGCCGATGATGAGCCCGGACAAGGCGGGCGGCTGGCTCGTCCGCGCAGCCGTCGACCGGCCCACCCGGGTCACCAGTCTCGGCGGCGCGGTGTCCGAGGCCGGCATGTCCGTGCTCCCGGGCGTGCTCACCAAGGTGGTCACGCCCGGCATCCGCCGCATGGACCGTCGACTCGCGCGCCGCACCCGCGACGACTGAGCCGCGCCGTCAGCGGTCGTCGGAGCGCCCGTCGGCAGGCCCGATGACGCCGGCCCGCTCGAGGGCCCGCAGCACCAGCCCGGCGCCGATCACCGCGGCACCAAGGGCGAGGAGCACTGTCGAGGCGACCGTCACGGACGACAGCACGAGCAGGGCGCCGCGACCTCCCGAGAAGCCGTCGGGGACGAGGAGCTGCAGCACCAGGGGGATCGCCGCGCCCGTGACCAGCAGCACCACCCCACCGACGAGGATCGAGCGGGCCTCGACGTACGGGGGCGTCATCGCGTCTCCTGACCGGTCCCGGACCGCCCAGGAACCTGCGCGCAGCCTAGCGGCGGGAGTAGCATCCTGGGCAGACCTCACCACCCCCGAGGTCGACCGTCCGCGCGTCGGCCACCCCTACCGACGCCCTCTGCAAGGAGCCACCCATGCCCGACCCCGTCTTCAGCCACCCGCACGAACAGGTCGTGTTCTGCCACGACGAGGCGACCGGACTGCGCGCCATCATCGGCCTGCACTCCACGGCCCTCGGCCCCGGCCTCGGCGGCACGCGGTTCCACCCGTACGCGAGCGAGGCCGACGCCCTCGCCGACGTGCTGGCCCTCAGCCAGGGCATGGCGTACAAGAACGCCCTCGCCGGCCTCGACCTCGGCGGCGGCAAGGCCGTGATCATCGGCGACCCGCGCACCCAGAAGACCGAGGCGCTCCTGCGGGCCTACGGACGGATGGTCGAGTCGCTGAACGGTCGCTACTTCACCGCCTGCGACGTCGGCACGTTCAGCCCCGACATGGACGTCATCGCGCGCGAGACGTCGTACGTGACCGGTCGTACGGTCGAGCACGGCGGCGCCGGCGACTCGTCGGTCCTGACCGCGTTCGGGGTCTACCAGGGCATGCGCGCCAGCGCCCAGCACGTGTGGGGCGACGCGTCCCTGGCCGGACGCACGGTCGGCGTCGCGGGCGTGGGCAAGGTCGGCAAGCACCTCGTCGAGCACCTGGTGGAGGAGGACGCCCAGGTCGTCGTCACCGACGTCGACGCCGAGGCACTGGGACGCCTCACCGCCCGCTTCCCGCAGGTGCGGGTCGTCGGGTCCACCGACGAGCTCGTGCGCGAGCAGCTGGACGTGTACGCCCCCTGCGCGCTCGGCCGCGCACTGAGCGACGACGTCGTCGACGTGCTCAGCGCCCAGGTCGTCTGCGGTGGCGCCAACAACCAGCTCGCCCACGAGGGCACCGCGAAGCTGCTCACCGAGCGCGGCATCACCTACGCCCCCGACTACTGCGTCAACGCCGGCGGCGTGATCCAGGTGGCCGACGAGCTCGACCCGCAGGGCTTCAGCTTCGAGCGGGCGCAGGCGCGCGCCACCGGCATCTTCGACACCACGCTCGCGGTGCTGGAGCGGGCCGCCAGCGAGCACCTCACGACGGCCGAGGCGGCCGACCGTCAGGCCGAGCAGCGCATGCGGGAGGTCGGCGGCCTGGGCCGCATCCACCTGCCGCGCTGACTCACGACGACGCCACGCCCGGGTCCTGGGCGTCCACCGCCTCGACCATGGCGCCCAGGAACCGGCGGACGACGTCGATCTCGTCGTCGCTGAAGTCCTGCATCGCCTCGGTCATGGCCGCGGCAACAGGACCGAACATCGATCGCGCCGTCTCCCCGGCGGACGCGGTCATCTCCAGGCTCACCCGGCGTCGGTCGCCGGCGTCGTGGGACCGCTCGACGTGCCCGGACCGCTCGAGCCGGTCCAGCAGCGTGGTGGTGGCGGAGGGGCTGAGCATCAGCTCGCGCGCGAGCACCCCTGGCGAGAGCGGGGAACGCCCCTGCTCGCGGGCGCGCGCCAGCGCGAGCAGGGCCGACAGGTCGGAACGATGGAGGCCGCGCGCGGCCCCCGCGCGGTCGGCGTAGCGGGACGATCGCTCGGTCAGCTCGCGGACGAGGCGCACCACGTCCAGGCGCTCGCCGGTGGCCCAGGGCACCGCGCCCGCGCCGCCCTCGGGGTCCGTCGACCCGTCTTGCGCGCTCATGTCACCCATCCTATCCTTCTGGCGTGGAAACTTTCGATCATCGAACATTCTCCCTCGCCCGACTCGTCGGGCGTGGACGGTCCGTCGTCGTCCTCCTGCTCGGCCTCGTGATCGCCGGGGCCGTCCTCATTCTCGCGCCCGCAGCCACCCAGAGCACCAACGCCTCCGTGAACCTGCCTGACGACGCGGAGTCCGCGCTCGCCCAGCAGCGCCTCGCCGCACTCCCTGGCGGCGACGACGCCCCTGCGATCGTGGTCGCCTCCCGCGGCGGGGACCGGCTGTCGCAGACCGACCTCGCCGCGCTGGAGCGGCTCGGCGGCACCCTCGGCTCGAAGCTCGACACCCGGGTCGCCGGCCCGGTGCCGTCGCAGGACGGCACCGTCGCGCTGCTGACCGTTCCCCTGGAGGGCGACGTCGACGCCGAGCAGAACACCGAGCGGGTCGAGACCCTGCGCGCCGAGCTCCGCGACGGCCTGCCCGACGGCCTCGACGCCCAGCTGACCGGCGCCCCCGCGATCCAGGCCGACCTCGGCGCAGTCTTCGAGGGCGCCGACGTGCGCCTGCTGCTCGTGACGGCTGCCGTGGTGGCCCTGCTGCTGATCGTCACGTACCGCAGCCCGTGGCTCTGGCTCGTGCCCCTGGCCGTGATCGGTCTGGGCGACCGGGTCGCCGCGAAGGTGGTCGAGGCGGTCTCGCACTGGAGCGGCGTGCCGATCGACGGCTCCACCACCGGCATCACGTCGGTGCTCGTGTTCGGCGCCGGCACCAACTACGCCCTGCTGCTGATCGCGCGCTACCGCGAGGAGCTGCGCCGCCACGAGGACCGCCGCGAGGCGATGCGCCAGGCCGTCGGTGCCGCGGGCCCCGCGATCCTCTCCAGCTCAGGCACCGTGGTGCTCGGTCTGCTGACGCTGCTGCTCGCCGACGCCCCGTTCGTCAGCCGGATCGGCCTGGCGGGCGCCGCCGGCATCGTCGTCGCCGTGCTCTTCGCGCTCGTCGTGCTCCCGGCCGCCATGTCGATCCCGGGCCGCTGGTTGTTCTGGCCGTTCGTGCCGCGCGTCGGCGACCCGGACCCGTCGGAGCGCGGCGTGTGGCGCCGGGTCGGTCAGCGCGTGACGCGCCGACCCGTGCTCGTCACCGTCAGCGGCCTCGTGGTCCTGGTGCTCATGGCGCTCGGCACGCTCGGCCTGCGCACCGGACTCGGCCAGGACGAGCAGTTCCTCGACACACCCGAGTCGATCACCGCCCAGCAGACGCTCGCGTCGGCCTTCCCGGCCGGGTCGTCGTCCCCGACCACGGTCGTCACGACGCCCCAGCTCGCCGAGCGGGTGGTCCGCGCCGCGGCGGACGTGCCGGACGTGCGGTCCGCAGAGGTCGGGCGATCCGGCGACGGCGTGGCCGAGGTCAGCGTCGTCCTGGACGACGAGCCCGCGAGCGACGCCGCGCTCCGCACCGTGGAACGACTGCGCACCGCCGTCGACGACGTCGACCCGAAGGCGTTGGTCGGCGGGCAGGACGCGCAGGCGCTGGACGAGGCCGACACCGCACAGCGCGACCGCACGGTGATCATCCCGGTCGTCCTCGCCGTCGTCCTCGGGATGCTGCTGCTCCTGCTGCGCTCGGTCGTGGCAGCGGTGCTGCTGGCCGGGACCACCGTGCTGTCCTACCTGTCCGCCCTCGGCGTCGGGTGGCTGGTGTTCGACCACGTGCTGGGCTGGTCGGCCACGGACGTGAGCACGCCGCTGCTCGGGTTCATCTTCCTGGTGGCGCTCGGCGTCGACTACAACATCTTCCTCACCGCCAGGGCGCGCGAGGAGATGAGCCGGACCGGCGACGCCACCGGGTCGATCGTGACGGCACTGGCCGTCACCGGCGGCGTGATCACGAGCGCCGGCATCCTGCTCGCCGCCGTCTTCGCGGTGCTCGGGGTGCTGCCGCTGGTGCTGCTCGCCCAGCTGGGGGTCCTCGTCGGCTTCGGCGTGCTGCTCGACACCGTCGTCGTGCGCGGGGTCGTCACCCCGGCCCTCGTGGCGTGGTGCGGGCGTCGGTTCTGGTGGCCGAGCAGGCTCGCCCGGACGCCTCGGCTCCCGGGCTGACGGGCGCGAGCAGCACGATCAGCACGATCGACCGCGCACGCGCGAGCCGGTCCGGACCGACGTCCGGACCGGCTCGTCACGTCACCGACCGCCACGGCCAGACGTCAGGACGTCCGACGACGCGCGATCACGTCGACCACGTCCGCACGACTGCGGACGCACGCGAACAGTCGCCCCGACGGGCGACCGGGGGAACGGGCCTCAGCTGGCCGCTTCGTCCCCGTACTTCCTCGCGAGATCGGCGTACTGGTCCGGGATCGGGTCACCCGAGTCCTGGTGGAGTTCCTGTTGCAGATCGTCGAAGTCCGGATCGAAGGTCCGGTACTTCAGGTCGCGTGCGACCTTGGTCTGCTTTGCCTTTGCACGGCCGCGCCCCATGGGTCCGACCCCCTCGCAGAGAAATCGTCAGTATGTCGTGGTGCCTACCCTACCGAACAATCTCGAACGCGCTGGCAGCGGGGCCACGAGTCACGCGTGTCGGTTCTCCAGCGTGACCGTCCCGCCGGGACCGTGCACGCCCGCCTCGGCCACCTCACCCGCGACCCACGCCTGGATGCCGTGCTCGCCCAGCAGCCGCACGGCCGCGTCGGCGTCGTCCGGATCGACGAGGGCGACCATGCCGACGCCGATGTTCAGCGCCTCCTCCAGGTCGTGCTGGGAGACGTCGCCGAGGTCGGAGACGAGGTCGAAGATGGCCGGACGCGTCCAGGTGCTGCGGTCGACCCGCACGGACACGGTGTCGGGGACGACGCGCTCGAGGTTGGCCGCGAGTCCGCCGCCGGTGACGTGCGACATCGCGTGCGTCCGGGTGCGACGGACGAGGTCGAGGCAGGGCAGCGTGTACAGGCGGGTGGGCGTCAAGAGCGCCTCGCCGAGGGTCGCGCCGAGCTCGGGCACGTGGCGGTCGAGCGACCACTGCGCCTGGCCGAAGAACACGTGCCGGGCGAGGGAGTAGCCGTTGGAGTGCAGACCCGACGACGCCATGGCCACGACGACGTCGCCGGGGCGGACGAGCTCGGCACCGATCAGTGCGTCGGCCTCGACGACGCCGGTCGTAGAGCCGGCCACGTCGTACTCGTCGGGGTGCAGCAGCCCGGGGTGCTCGGCGGTCTCGCCGCCCAGCAGCGCGGTGCCGGCCTCGGCGCACGCCTGCGCGATGCCCTTGACGACGGCCGCGATGCGCTCGGGCACGACCTTGCCGCAGGCGATGTAGTCGGTCATGAACAGCGGCTCGGCGCCGCAGACGACGAGGTCGTCGACGAGCATGCCGACGAGGTCGTACCCGATGGTGTCGTGCACGTCCATGCGCTGGGCGATCTGCACCTTGGTGCCCACGCCGTCGGCCGACGTCGCGAGCAGCGGTCGGCGGTAGTCCTTCAGCGCGCTCGCGTCGAACAGGCCCGCGAACCCGCCGATGCCGCCGACGACCTCGGGGCGGCGGGCCTTGTCGACCCACTCCTTCATGAGCTCGACGGCGCGGTCGCCGGCCTCGATGGAGACGCCGGACGCGGCGTAGGCGCTCGGCTGCTGCGTGCTGGTCACTGGATCACCTTCAGCGGCTTCGCGTCGGTCTCAAGCAGGTGCTTGCCGATCAGATCGTCCTCCGGCAGCGGGACCGGGTAGATGCCGTCGAAGCAGGCGCGGCACAGCTTCTCCTTGGGCACGTTCGTGGCCTCGACGAGCTGGTCGAGCTCGACGTAGGCGAGGGAGTCGGCATCGATCGAGCGGCAGATCTCCTCCACGCTGATGCCGTTGGCGATGAGCTCGGCGCGCGAGGCGAAGTCGATGCCGTAGAAGCACGGCCACTTGACCGGCGGGCTCGAGATGCGCACGTGCACCTCCGCCGCACCCGACTCGCGCAGCATCCGCACGAGCGCGCGCTGGGTGTTGCCGCGCACGATCGAGTCGTCGACGACCACGAGCCGCTTGCCGGCGATGACGTCGCGCAGCGGGTTGAGCTTGAGCCGGATGCCGAGCTGGCGGATGGTCTGGGACGGCTGGATGAACGTGCGCCCCACGTAGGAGTTCTTGACCAGGCCGTGGCCGAACGGGATCCCGCTCTCCTCGGCGTAGCCGATGGCAGCCGGTGTGCCCGACTCCGGCACGGGGATGACGAGGTCGGCGTCGACCGGGTGCTCGCGCGCCAGACGTCGGCCGATCTCCGCGCGCACCGTGAAGACGCGCTGGTCGGAGATGGTGGTGTCGGGACGGGCGAGGTAGACGTACTCGAAGATGCAGCCCTTCGGCTCCGCCGGCGAGAACCGCTCGGTGCGCAGACCGTTCTCGTCGATGGCGATGAACTCGCCCGGCTCGATCTCGCGGATGAAGGACGCGCCGACGATGTCGAGCGCGGCGGTCTCGCTGGCGACGACCCAGCCGCGCTCCAGACGGCCGAGCACGAGCGGGCGGATGCCCTGCGGGTCGCGCGCGGCGTAGAGGGTGTGCTCGTCCATGAAGACGAGCGAGAAGGCGCCCCGCAGCTTCGGCAGCACCTCGATCGCGGCCTCCTCGACCGACCGGTCGGGGTAGGCGGCCAGCAGGCTCGCCATGACCGACGTGTCGGTGGTGGCGGTCTCGCCCTTGCCGCGCCGGCCAGGACCGTTCTCGGCCGTCCGCTCCTGCAGCATCGTGACGAGGTCGGCGGTGTTGGTCAGGTTGCCGTTGTGCGCGAGGGCGACGGATCCCTGCGCCGTGGGCCGGAACGTCGGCTGGGCGTTCTGCCACACGCTCGCGCCCGTGGTGCTGTAGCGCGAGTGCCCGATGGCGACCGAGCCCACCAGCGACTCCAGCGTCGACTCGTCGAAGACCTGGGACACCAGACCCATGTCCTTGTAGACGAGGATCTGCTTGCCGTTGCTCACCGCGATGCCCGCCGACTCCTGGCCCCGGTGCTGCAGGGCGTAGAGACCGAAGTAGCTGAGCTTCGCGACCTCCTCACCGGGAGCCCACACCCCGAACACGCCACAGGCGTCCTGGGGTCCGACGTCCTGAGGATCGATGTCGTGCGTCAGCCGACCGTCTCCGCGTGCCACCGCACCAGTGTAGGGGCCCGCCAGCACCCTCGGGACCGCCCTGGGCGTGACGTGGGCGGTAAGGGCTGGTGGTGCGATGGCTGAGGGGCTTCGTCCTGCTGGTGCGCTGCCTGCAGTGGTCTCGTCGCCTGCTGCGCTGCCTGCGGTCGCCGCGACCTTGCCGGTGCGCTGCCTGCGGGGGTCTCGCCGTGCTGGTGCGCTGCCTCGGCTGGCGCTGGGTGTGGTCTCCGAAGGGCCTCGACCGGGCGGCTGGCGGGCGCGTTGGGTTGGGCCCTCGGGCTGCGGCCCGCGTCGGACGCAAGGATCTGCGTTCTAGCGTCGGAGGCCAAGGATGTTGCGTTTGCCACGGGATCCCGTCACCAACGCAGAAGCGTTCGACGGTCAGCGCACGAAGGAAGAAGCCTGAGTGCACTTGGGGGTGGGGTGGGCAGCGCTTCTCCCTTCTCGTGGCACGGTCCACGAGAAAGGAGAATCTCTGCCACGTCTGACCCCGCCGGCGGTGGATCCACCACCTGTAGAGCCCTCAGAAGGTTGCAGATCCGCCGATGGGACGCGCACACGAAGAACCTTGGTCCGAGAACGCAGAAGCGATGAATCGTGTGTCCAAAGGCGAGCTCAGGCCAGACCCCGAGACCCGGAGCCGCCCCCAGGCCCACTGCCGGTCGAGGCCCTTTCGGAGACCAGACCCAGCGCCAGCCGAGGCAGCGCACCAGCAAGGTCACGACCCCCGCAGGCAGCGCACCAGCAAGGTCACGACCCCCGCGCGCAGCGCAGCAGCAAGGTCGTGAACCCACCGCAGAAGCACCAGCGAGCCCACCCGCGCCCACCCCGCCAAGAGGCGCCCCCGCCCCGACCGCCCTAGCGTGGACGGGTGCTCACCGCTGCTCTCTACGGTGCCGCGACGGCCGTGCCGCTCGTGGGGGGCGCGGCTGTGGGTCTGCGGTGGCGGATCCCGAAGCCGGTGCTCGCTGCGCTGATGGCGTTCGGGGCGGGGACGATGATCGCGGCGGCGTCGGAGGAGCTGTTCGGGCCGGCGTTCACGGAGGTGGGGGCCGGGCTGGCGGGTCTCGGGCTCATCGGGGGCGCGGCGGCGTACGTCGTCCTCAGCCACCTGCTCGACACCCGGCTCGGGACGTCGGCGGTCGGGCTCGGTCTGCTCCTGGGCGCGTTCCTCGACGGGGTTCCGGAGAACACCGCGCTGGGGGTGTCGCTGCAGGAGGGCGGGCTCGCGCTGCTGGTCGCGATCGCCGTCGGCAACACCCCCGAGGCGATCGCCAGCGCCGCCTCCCTGCGCGAGGACCCCGCGCTCGGGCCGCGCCGCGGACTGCTGCTGTGGGCCGGCGTCGGCGTCCTGCTGACCCTCGTCACGGTCGCCGCGCACGCCGGCAGCGACGTCGTCTCCCCCGCGGCGATCGCCGTCGCCCAGGCCGTCGCCGGCGGTGCGACCCTGGCCGTCCTCGCCGACACGCTCCTGCCCGAGGCCTACCGCGACGGCGGCTGGTGGATCGGGCTGTCCACCGCGCTCGGGTTCTGGCTGGCGTTCGTGCTCGGCTGACCCGCCGCGCCTCGTCGTGCGGCGCCCGGGCACCTCCGCCACGATGGACGCATGACGTCCGACCAGGTCACCGCCGAGCGGCTCGTCGCCGCGCCCGCCGACCGGATCTTCGCGATCCTCGCCGACGCGGGACGGCACCAGCTGATCGACGGGTCGGGCACCGTGCAGGGCACCACGGCCGAGAGCGAGCCGCTCTCGATGGGCTCGACGTTCGGCATGTCGATGAAGATGGGCCTGCCCTACACGACCCGGAACGAGGTCGTGGAGTTCGAGCCGAACCGGCGCATCGCCTGGCGCACCACCGGCCTGTTCGGGATCATCGGCGGACGCACCTGGCGCTACGAGCTCGTCGACCAGGGCACCAGCACCATCGTCCGCGAGACGTGGGACATCAGCGGCGACCGGCAGCGGATCTTCCTGCGTCGCGGCAACCTGCCGCGCACCACCAAGCGGAACATGGAGCGGACGCTCGAACGTCTCGCCGAGGTCGTCGAGCAGGCCTGAGCCACGCTCGACCCTTTCCCCGGTGACCCGGGGCCCTCTAGGCTGGCGTGACCCACGCCACAGAGGAGCGCCCGTGCCCGACCTGCCCGACGCCACGTACCTGTCCGACTTCCACCAGCACCGCGCCGAGCAGGACCCCGACGGTCGGTGCTGGACCTACCTCGACCGCACGTGGACGTGGGCCCAGGCCTGGGACGACGTGCGGCGCTTCGCCGGCGCCCTGCAGGCCGAGGGCATCACGCGCGGCGACCGGATCGCCTTCCTCGACAAGAACAACCCGGCGATCCTCATGGCGACGCAGGCGTCGTGCCTGCTCGGCTCGGCCAACGCGATCGTCAACTGGCGGCTCGCCGGCGACGAGCTCGACTACGTCATCAACGACGCCGGGGCGCGCATCCTCTTCGTCGGCCACGAGCTGGTGCCCACGATCGACCTCATCCGCGACCGGCTCGTGGGGGTCGAGCGAGTCGTCGTCGTGGGCGGCGAGCACGACGAGCTCGACGCGTTCCTCGCGTCGGCCGAGCCGGTCGGCCGCCAGCCGGGCGTGGAGCCGTCGGACGTCTGCCTGGTCATGTACAGCTCGGGCACCACCGGGCGCCCGAAGGGCGTGATGCTCACGCAGCACAACATGGTCGAGCACACGCGCAACGCGAAGGGCGACGTCGAGTACGGGCCCGACGACACGATGCTCGTCGCGATGCCGATGTTCCACGTCGGCGGCTCGTCCTACGCCCTGTTCGGCCCGGCCACCGGCACCCACGGGTACATCATCCGCGAGGTCGACCCGACGCTCCTCGCCGGCGCGATGGCGGCCGGGGTGACCCACGCGTTCCTCGTGCCGGCCGTCGTGGCAGGGCTGCTGCAGGCCGGACCCCAGGCGATGCAGCTGTTCAGTCGGCTCAAGGTCTTCTCCTACGGCGCGGCGCCGATGCCGTTGCCCGTCCTGCGCGGCGCGCTCGAGCACTGGCCCACGACCCAGTTCATGCAGGTGTACGGCATGACCGAGATGGGTGGCGTCGTGACGATCCTCGACGATGCCGCACACCGCGACGAGGACCACCCCGAGCGGCTCGTCTCGGCCGGTCGGCCGATCCCCGGCGTGGAGCTGCGTGTCGTCGACGTCGCCACCCTGCGCGACGTCGAGCCCGGGCAGGCGGGTGAGCTGTGGTGGCGCACCGAGCAGAACACGGTCGGGTACCTCGGCCGCCCCGACGCCACCGCCGAGCTCCTCCAGGACGGCGGCTGGCTGCGCTCGGGCGACATCGGCCGCGTCGACGACGGCGGGTTCGTCTTCATCGAGGACCGCGTGAAGGACATGATCATCACCGGCGGCGAGAACGTGTACTCCCCGGAGGTCGAGCGCGTGCTCGCGGAGCACCCGGCGGTGCTGGAGACCGCCGTGATCGGCGTCCCGGACGACACGTGGGGCGAGTCGGTGAAGGCCGTCGTCGCGTTCCGGCCCGAGCACCAGATCGACCCGCAGGAGCTCATCGACTACGCCCGCGAGCGCCTCGCCCACTACAAGGCACCGAAGTCGGTCGACGTCGTCGAGGCGCTGCCGCGCAACCCGTCGGGCAAGATCCTCAAGCGCGACCTGCGCAAGGGCTACTGGCCGCAGGACGGGCGCCAGGTCTGACGGCACGACGCGGGCCCCTGGACGCAGCAACGGCCCCGACCCTCCAGGGGTGTGGGCCGGGACCGTTGTGGTCCACAGCATACACCGGGTGAACAGGTTCTCGCGCGGTCGGGAAAGTTCTCAGCGGTGTGGAAAGCGCACCGGATCAGGCGTCCGGGTCGGCCGCCTCGGGCACGTCGAGCGGCAGGTGCGGCGACAGGTCGGACCGCTGGCCCGACGCCCGGACCCGCGTCCGGTCGGCAGCGGCCTCGGCCCAGGCGACCTGGCCCCGCGCGAGCGCGATCCAGGTCGCCGCGTCCATCTCGACGACGGCCGGCGGCGTCCCCCGCGTGTGGGTGGACCCCTCGATGCACTGCACCGCCGCGTAGGGCGGCACGCGCACCTCGACGCTGCGGCCGGGCGCACGGCGCGCCAGCTCGCCCAGGTAGTGCTTGACGAGCGGCTTGAGCACCTCGCGCGAGGCGTCGCCGTCGTCGAGCCGGGCGAGCAGGCCGTCGACCACCTCGGGCGTGAGCCCCACGGTCGGCCGCGCCACCGGCCTCAGGCCTCCAGGATCGGGCCGAGCGCCGCCGGCAGCGTCCGCCGCCAGGCGTCGCGCAGGTCATCGACGTCGATGGTGAACTGGCCCGCCACCTCGAAGGAGCACCCGCCGGTGCGGCCCACCGAGGTGAGCGTGACGCCGTGCTCCTGCGCGATCTGGACGACCTCGTCGTGGTGGTGCTCCGGCACGGCCAGGAGCGCGCGGGCGGCGGACTCGCTGAACAGCTGCAGGAACGGGTCGTCGTCGAGCTGCAGCTGCACGCCCACGCCGTGCGCGAAGGACCCCTCGGCGAGGGCCATGGCCAGGCCGCCGTCGGAGAGGTCGTGCGCCGACGTCAGCAGGCCCAGACGGCCCGCCTCGCGCACCACGGCCGCCAGGGCCTGCTCGGCGGCGAGGTCGACCGCAGGCGGCAGACCGCCGAGGTGGCCGTGCACGGTGTGCGCCCACGCGCCGCCCGAGAGCTCCTCACGGGTGTCGCCGAGGACCAGCAGGTGGTCGCCGTCGCGGGTGAAGCCCTGGCGCACGCGCTGCCGGACGTCCTCGATGACGCCGAGCACGCCGACGACCGGCGTCGGGAGGATGGCGGTCTCACCGGTCTGGTTGTAGAAGCTGACGTTGCCGCCGGTGACCGGGATGCCGAGCTCGGCGCACGCGTCCTTGAGACCGTGCGTGGCCTGCTCGAACTGCCACATGACCGCCGGGTCCTCGGGCGAGCCGAAGTTGAGGCAGTCGGTGACCGCGAGCGGCAGCGCACCCGAGACCGCGACGTTGCGGAACGACTCGGCGAGCGCGAGCTGCGCACCGGCGTAGGGGTCGAGCTTCGCGAACCGGCCGTTGCAGTCGGTCGAGACGGCCACGCCCAGGTGGGTGCTCTCGTCGACCCGGACCATGCCGGCGTCCTCGGGCTGCGCGAGCACGGTGTTGCCCTGCACGTAGCGGTCGTACTGGTCGGTGACCCACGACTTGTCAGCGAGGTTCGGACTCGTGACCACCTGCACGACCTGGCGGCCGAGCTCCTCCCCGGTGCTGGGCCGGGGCAGCTGCTCGGCGGTGTCGGCCTGCAGCGCGTCCTGCCAGTCGGGGCGGGCGTACGGGCGCTCGTAGGTGGGTCCGTCGTGCGCGACGGACCGCGGCGGCACGTCGACGATCGTCTCGCCGTGCCAGTCGATGACCAGGTGGTCGCCGTCGGTGACCTCGCCGACCACGACGGCCTCGACGTCCCACTTCTGGCAGATCGCCATGAACGCGTCGAGGTGCTCGGGCTCGACGACCGCCATCATGCGCTCCTGGCTCTCGCTCATGAGGATCTCCTCGGGCGAGAGCGACGGGTCGCGCAGCGGGACGGTGTCGAGCTCGACGTGCATGCCGCCGTCGCCGGCGCTGGCCAGCTCGCTCGTGGCGCACGACAGGCCGGCGCCGCCGAGGTCCTGGATGCCGTTGACGACCTTGGCCGCGAACAGCTCGAGGGTGCACTCGATGAGCAGCTTCTCCATGAACGGGTCGCCGACCTGGACGCTGGGACGCTTGGCCGGGCCGTCGGCGTCGAACGTCTCGGAGGCGAGCACGGACACGCCGCCGATGCCGTCGCCACCGGTGCGGGCGCCGTAGAGGACCACCTTGTTGCCGACGCCGGACGCGAACGCGAGGTGGAGGTCTTCGTGGCGCAGGACGCCGACGCAGAGGGCGTTGACGAGCGGGTTGCCGAGGTAGGTGTCGTCGAAGACGACCTCGCCGCCGATGTTGGGCAGGCCGAGGCAGTTGCCGTAGCCTCCGACGCCGGCCACGATGCCGGGCAGCACGCGGGAGGTGTCGGGGGCGTCGAGGGGGCCGAAGCGCAGCGGGTCCATGACGGCGACCGGGCGGGCGCCCATGGCGAGGATGTCGCGGACGATGCCGCCGACGCCCGTGGCGGCGCCCTGGTAGGGCTCGACGTAGGACGGGTGGTTGTGCGACTCGACCTTGAAGGTGACGGCGTAGCCCTGGCCGATGTCGATGACGCCGGCGTTCTCGCCGATGCCGGCGAGCGTCTTGCCGAGCGGCGTCTCCTGGGGCAGCTCGCCGAACTTCTTGAGGTGCACCTTGGAGGACTTGTAGGAGCAGTGCTCGCTCCACATGACCGAGTACATGGCGAGCTCCGCGCCGGTGGGGCGACGGCCGAGGATCTCGACGATCCGCTCGTACTCGTCGGGCTTGAGCCCCAGCTCGGCCCACGGGAGCTCGCGCTCGGGCGTCTCCTTCGCGTGGGCGACGGTGTCGAGCTGGCGCGGGCTGTCGGGCAGCGGGGCGTCGGTCACCTGAGAATCCTATCGGCGGGCGCGGCCGGGCCGGTGGACTGTCGGCGCGTCAGGCGGTGACGTCGCCGATCGCGAGCGCCGCGGCCGTGTTGACGAGCCACGGCAGGGCCGCGAAACCGACCAGTACGCCGACCACGACGAGCGCGATCGCGGAGCCGCGCAGGGCGCGCGGCCGCAGCACCCAGAGGGCGACGAGGCAGCCGACGAGCACCACCCCGCTGGCGATGGCGGTCACGAGGACGTAGCGCCCGAGGTCGGTGCTCGGGAACGACGCCTCCGGGGCCCCTCCGGGCAGGATCAGCACGTCCGTGCCGAGGAGGTAGCGGGCGGCCACCGAGAACAGCAGCGTCAGCGTCGTGCCCAGGGCACCCCCGAGCGCCACGCCCCAGCCGAGGCTGCGCCCCACGTCGGTCCGTTCCACGCGCCCGAGCCTAGACCGTCGCACCGACCCCGCCGCCCGGCCCGTGCCCGCCCCCTGGGCGGTAGGTGGGCCGCGGAATGCGGGCCGAGGGTAGGTCGGCCGCGCTACCGGGCCCGGGTAGGGCGCCTCACCTACCTCCCGCGGACAGACTCACCAGCGCCAGCAGCAGACCGTCGCGACGGACCGACGCCGAGATGGCGTCCGCGGCCGACGCGGGGAGGTCGGGGCCGGTCTCGACGGGCGTCGTGCTCATGAGCAGCATCTGGCCTGCCAGCACGAGCACCAGCGTGCCGGACCCGGCGATGCCGGCACAGGCAGCCCACGCAGCCGGGCGTCGGACGTCGCGGTGCAGCACGCCGTCACCCTAGTGCGCGAGCACGCGCAGCGTGAACGACGCCGTGCCGCCCTCGTCGAGGCCCTCGGCGGTCCGCACGGGCTTCTTGACCGGCAGCGCGTAGGCGCGCTGCTGCGCGGACGGGAACACCGACGTGCGCCACGTGGTCGCGCCGACGGTCACCTCGACCCGCACCGAGCCGAAACCTGCGGCCGTCGGACCGAAGCGCTCCTCCACCTCGTCGGAGACGTCGTCGGGCACGGTCACGAAGTGCCAGGCGCCGTCGCGCCAGAGCTCGGCGTCGAAGGTCCACGTCGCGTCGTCCACCCGCTCATGGTGGCGGGGCCGGCGGGGTCAGCGCCAGACGCCCCGCTCGTACTGCGGCGGGTACAGGCCCGCGGGCGGGTCGCCGAGCTCGTGGGCGGCGCGCTGGGGCCAACCCGGCTCGCGCAGGGCGGCCCGCGCCAGCAGCACGACGTCGGCGTCGCCCCGTTCGAGCACCTCCTCCGCCTGCCGCGGGTCGGTGATCAGGCCCACCGCGCCCACGGGCAGGCCCGATCCCTCGCGCACCTCGCGCGCGAGCGGCACCTGGTAGCCGGGCCCGACCGTGATGTCGGCGGGCAGCAGGCCGCCGCTGGAGACGTCGACGAGGTCCACGCCGTGATCGGCGAGCTCGCGCGACAGTCGCGCGGTCTCGGCCGACGTCCAGCCGCCGTCGAGCCAGTCGGTCCCCGAGAACCGCACCACGAGCGCCTTGTCGTCGGGCCAGACCGCGCGGACCGCGTCGACGACCTCGACGACCAGCCGGACGCGGTTCTCGTAGGAGCCGCCGTACTCGTCGTCGCGCTGGTTCGACAACGGCGACAGGAACTGGTGCAGCAGGTAGCCGTGGGCGGCGTGCACCTCCACGGCGTCGAACCCGGCGGCGTCGGCGCGGCGGGCGGCGTCGGCGAAGCGCGCCGGCAGCTCGCGGACCTCCTCGAGCGTCAGCGCGCGGGGCGTGGCGTACCCGGGGAAGGCGACGGCCGACGGCGCCACGGTCTCCCAGCCGCCGTCCTCGACGGGCACGCTGCCCTCGCCGGTCGCGGCAGCGCGCGGGTCGGCGAACGGCGCGAAGGTCGACGCCTTGCGCCCTGCGTGCGCGAGCTGGACCCCGATCGGCACGCCCTGCTCGTGCACGGCCGCGACCACGCGGCCCCACGCCTCCTGCTGGGCGTCGTCCCAGAGCCCGGTGTCCTCGGGGCTGATGCGACCCTCGGGCACCACCGCGGTGGCCTCGGTCAGGAGCAGCCCGAAGCCGCCCGACGCCCGGGCGACGAGGTGCGCCAGGTGCCAGTCGGTCGGCACGCCGTCGCGCGCGAAGCACGAGTACTGGCACATCGGCGCCAGCCAGACACGGTTGCGGGCGGTGACGCCGCGGAGGGTGACGGGTTCGAGAAGAGCACTCACGTCAGCGGTGCAACGTCCTCGACCGTCCGGATCTTCCCCGCCCGGTCGCCACGCCCGCCTGGCCCGTTCGGCGCGGCAGGACGGCTCAGGGCTCGCTGACCTGGCGGTCGAGCAGGTGCCCCTCGACACCTCTCCTCATCTCTGGTCCTTCATCCTCGGGTCCTGCCCCGAGCGCCTCGTACGTCGCGTGGTCCTCGGCCCCAGGTGAGGAGGGCGACGACGAGCGCCACCACGACGACCAGCCACACGACCAGCTCGACCGTGCCGTAGCCCACGCTCCCGCCCAGGCCCACGAGCCCGAACGGGAGCAGGACCACCACGACGAGCAGGACGGCGAGGACCTGCCGGCGCCCGCTCACGTCTCCTCCGATCTCGGCACCTGGGAGGTGCCGGTCCCCCACACGACGGAGGGGCTCGCAGGAGTGCGACAGACTTCTTCAGCGTTGCGGTGGATGGCCTTGACAGGGCGCGCGAGCCGACGTACTGGGAGCCGTCAGCCCTCGTGGATCGGGTCCTTCGGGAGCCGCTTGACCTTGCGGATCCGCTTGCGGCGGCTCGGGATCATCGAGCGCATCTCCTCGAGCTTGCCGAAGCACAGCAGCCGGTCGCCGGCCTCGAGCACGTGCGAGCGACGGGGGTTCGGGATCACCTGGGTCCCGCGCTGCAGCGTGAGGACGGAGATGTCGCGGTCGCGCAGGCCGCTCTCGCCGAGGGGCGTGCCGACCAGGTCCGACGCCGCCTGCACGAGCAGCTCGGCGACGCCGTAGCCGGTGGAGACGGTCAGCCGCTGCCGGACGTCGATCTCGGGGAAGGCGACCTGGTTGTCGATGTGGTCGATGATCGCCCCGGCGACGTCGAGGTTGGTGGCCGCCTCGATGCCCTCCAGGCCGGGCGAGGAGTTGACCTCCATGACGAGGGGCCCCTCGTCGCCCTCCAGCATGTCGACACCGGCGACCCGCAGACCCATGATCTGCGCCGCCCGTACCGCCACCCGCTCGTACTCGGCGTCGAGCGTGACCGGCTCGACGGAGCCGCCGCGGTGCACGTTGGAGCGGAACTCATCGCCCTTCGCCACGCGTCGCATCGCCGCGACCACACGGTCGCCGACGACGAGCGCACGGATGTCGCGACCCTTGCTCTCCGCGACGAAGTGCTGGATGAGCACGTTCTGGCGGGTGCTCTGCAGGGTCTCGATGATCGCCTCGGCGACCTTGATCTCCGGGGCCAGGATCACGCCGATGCCCTGGGTCCCCTCGAGCAGCTTGATGACGACCGGCGCGCCACCGACCCGCTCGATCGCGGGGATCACGTCGGCCCGGTCGCGCACGAACGTCGTGGCCGGCATGCCGATGTCGTGGCGCGAGAGGATCTGGCTCGCGCGCAGCTTGTCGCGCGAGTTCTGGATGCCCCACGACGTGTTCGGCGTGTACACGTCCATCTGCTCCAGCTGCCGCACGACGGCGGTGCCGTAGTAGGTGATGGAGTTGCCGATGCGCGGCAGCGCGGCATCGTAGTGCGACAGCGGCTTGCCGCGGTACTGCAGGTCGGGCTCGTCGCCCGAGAGGTCGATCGCGAAGCGCAGGGTGTTCAGCACCTTGACGGTGTGACCACGGTCGAGCGCCGCGGTGCGCAGGCGCTGCGTACTGTACGACCGAGGCGCACGTGACAGGATCGCGAGCTTCATGGACTCCCCGAGCTGGAAGGACGGACGGTTGACGCAACCCCCTTCCTACACCTCCGCCCCGCAGTCCGCTCCCCCTGGCGGGCCCGACGCCGACCGTCCGGCGCCGACGCTGGTGGGCTGGCGCGAGTGGGTCCGTCTGCCCGACCTGGACGTGCCGTGGATCAAGGCCAAGATCGACACCGGCGCGCGCACGTCGTCGCTGCACGCCTTCGACCTCGACGACGACGGAGGACGTCGGGTCCGGTTCAGCATCCACCCGTGGCAGGGCAGCGACGAGGACCCGACGCAGGTCGAGCTCGACGTGCTCGACCTGCGCGAGGTGCGGTCGTCGTCGGGCCACGTCGAGGAGCGCTACGTCGTGATGATCGACCTGCACCTCGCCGGTCGCGTGGTGCCCGCCGAGGTGACGCTGTCGCGGCGCGACGAGATGGGCTTCCGGATGCTCGTGGGACGTGAGGCGCTCGCGCAGGGGTTCCTCGTCGACTCCAGCGCGTCCTACCTCGGCGGCCGTCCGCCCGTGCGCGTGCGCCGCCGGAACCGGGGACGGTGATGGTGCGCCCGTCGTTCGAGATCGGCCCTATCCGGGTGCGTCCGGGGCAGGTGAAGTCGGTGTCGCTGCCGATCACCCGACTCGTGACCGGTGCCGACGTCGACCTGCCGGTGCGTGTCGTGCACGGACGTGAGGACGGGCCGACCGTGTGGGTCGACGCCGCCATCCACGGCGACGAGGCGGTCGGCGTCGAGGTGGTCCGCCAGGTGCTCGCCGAGCTCGACCCGAAGACGATGCGCGGCACCCTGATCGCCGTGCCGATCGTCAACGTTCTCGGCTTCATGACCGGCGACCGCTACCTGCCCGACCGCCGCGACCTGAACCGCTCGTTCCCCGGGTCCGCGCGCGGGTCGCTCGCGTCGCGCATCGCGCACCTGATGATGACCGAGGTGGTCGCCAAGTGCGAGGTCGGGATCGACCTGCACACCGGGTCCGATCGCCGCACGAACCTGCCGCAGATCCGCGCCGACCTCGAGGACCCGCGCACGCGCGAGCTCGCGGAGGCCTTCGCCGCCCCCGTCATGCTGCACGCGCGCATCCGCGACGGGTCGCTGCGCGCCGCCGCCCGCGAGGCCGGCGCCACGGTGCTCCTCTACGAGGCCGGCGAGGCGTGGCGCATGGACGGGTGGGCGATCGAGGCCGGTGTGCGCGGCGTGCGTCGGGTGCTCGCCGCGCTCGGCATGACCGACGCGCTCGAGGAGGACCCGCCCACCCCCAGCCAGGCGTCGTTCAAGAGCAGCTGGGTCCGGGCCCGCGGCACCGGCATGCTGCACCTGGAGGTCGCGCTCGGCGAGCACGTCAGCGAGGGCCAGCGCCTCGGCGGCCTCTTCGACTCCTTCGGCAAGCGCGTCCGCCTCGTCCACGCCGAGCGGTCCGGCGTCGTCATCGGCCGCACCGAGGCCCCCGTGGTCAACAGCGGCGACGCCGTCGTGCACGTCGCCGAGGTCTGACCCGAGGGAGAGATTCCCAGGTCGACCTGGGAATCTCCGGACGCAGCACGGAATTCTCAACGAAGCACGGAAAGCAAGCCGTGCCTGGCTGAGATTCTCGTGCCTGGGCGAGATTCCCAGGTCGACCTAGGAATCTCCGGACGCAGGTCAGGCGAGGGCGGAGAGCTCGACGGAGGGGTCGGCGAGGCGCTCGGGGTCGACCTCGCGGCCCACGAGGGCGCGCAGGTCGTCCTGGACGTCCCAGATGTTGACGTTCATGGCGGCGGACACGACGCCGTCGTGCAACCAGAAGACGATGAACTCGCCCTCGCCGCTGCCGTCGTCGAGCTCGCCGCGCACGACCACGTCGTCGTCGCCGGACCCGTGGCCGACGTACTCCATGCCGAGGTCGTACTGGTCGGTGAAGAAGTACGGCTCCCAGTCGTAGGTGACGTCCTGGCCGAGCAGCACCTGCGCGACGGCCTCGCCCTGGCGCACGGCGTCGTCCCAGTGCTCGACCCGCACGGCGTGGCCGCGACCGAGGTGCAGCGTGGCCGACACGTCGCCGATGGCGTACACGTCGGGGTGGCTGGTGGCGAAGTGCTCGTCGGTGACGATGCCGTCGTCGACGAGCAGTCCCGCCTCCTGCGCGAGCTCGACGTTGGGCGTCGCACCCACCGCCAGCACCACGACGTCGGCCTCGAGCACCTCGCCGCCGCCCAGCTTCACCGTGCGTGCGGTCACCGCGTCGACCCGTTCGCCCGCCCGCAGCGTCACGCCGTGCGACGTGTGCAGCGACGCGAAGTAGCCGCCGATCCGCTCGCCCATGACCTTCTCCAGCGGCACGTCGTCGCGCAGCACCACCGTCGTCTCGAGGTCGTGGTGGCGCGCCGCGGCCGCCACCTCGAGCCCGATCCAGCCGCCGCCCACGACGACGACCGACGACGCGTCGGCGAACGCCGTCGACAGCCGCTCCACGTCGGCCGCGTTCCGCAGGAAGAAGGCGTCGGCGGCACCCGCGATGGCGTCGGGGACGGCGGGACGCGCGCCGGTCGCGATGACGGCCTTGTCGAACGGCACGACCTGGCCGCCCGCCAGGTGCACGCGGTGACCCTCGACGTCGAGCCGCTCGGCCTCGGTGCCGGTGACGAGACGCACGTCGTGCTCGGCGTACCACTCCTGGGGCTGCACGACGGCGTCGTCGAGCGTGCCCTCGCCGAGCAGCACGTCCTTCGAGAGGGGCGGACGCTCGTACGGCAGGCGGTCCTCGTCGCCGATGATCGTCAGCCCGCCGTCGTGCCCGTTCTCGCGCAGCGCCGCTGCAGCCTTCGCGGCCGCGAGACCGCCTCCGATGATGACGATGTCCATGCGTCGAGCCTCGCACGGACCTCGACGTCGGCAAGCCGAACGGACGGCCCTCAGGAGCTCGTGCGGCTCAGCGACCCGAGCGGCTCGTGGCGTCGGTCGAGGGCCACCAGGCGCCCTTCCTCCACGCGGAACGACGAGGACTCGGACAGCCACTGTCCCGGGACCGTCGAGCAGGCGACAAGCGACGTGAGCGGGGCTCCCCGCAGCCGCACCCGATCACCGTCGAGCGACCATCGCCGACCGCTGAAGGAGTTGCACCCGTCGGAGCCGGACACGCCGCCGTCGGCGCGGAGCTCGACCTGCACCGGCAATCGCGAGCTCGAGCGGCCCGCCGTCCAGAGCCCCACGACCTCGGCCCTGGTGGCGTCGTGTGCCGTCGGGGGCGACGACGACGCCGAGGGAGCCGGGTGCGACGACCCACCCTGACAACCGCCCACGGCGAGCGCGGTACCCACGACGAGCGCGACGACCACGACCGTCGGACGCCTGAGCCCTTGACGAGGCACGACCGTCAGCCTCGGGCGGAGGCGTCAGGGTCGGTGAGCAGCAGACCGAGCTCGTCGCCGTCGGGTCCGGTCGCCCTCAGCGTGCCGTCGTCCCAGCGGAACGACACCGCCCGGCCCAGCCAGGTGTCGACGCCGTCGCAGGCCATGAGGGTCGAGACGCGGGTGCCCGACGTGGTGACGACGTCGCCCTCGAGCGACCAGTGCTCGCCGCCGAACCGGTTGCACCCGTCGTGCCCGGCGAGGTCGCCGTTGTCGCGCAGCTCGACGAACGCCCGGTCGGGGCCGTTCTCGGGGAGCCAGCGGCCGACGACGTCGGACCGTGCGGGGGCGCTCACTCGCCGTACAGCTCGTTCGTGGGGGTCGACCCCGACGGACCGGACGACAGCACCCGACGGCGGCCGCCGGGCAGCCGCTGGGCGAGCGTGCCGAGCGGCTCGACGGCGCCGCTGAGCACCGACACCGCCTGGTTGAGGCTCGGGATCGCGTTGCCGAGCGCCTCCAGGCGCGGGACGATCGCGTCGATCGTCGACCCGAGCGCGACCAGCTGCTCCAGCGTCCCGCCCGGACGCAGCAGGTTCTCGAGGACGCCCTCCTCCTCCAGCAGCTGCTCCAGCAGGCCACCGGGTCGCAGCACGTTCTCGAGCGTCCCGTCCTGCTCCAGGAGCCGGTCGAGCGGACCATCGGGTGCCAGCATGCGCTCGATCGGGCCGTCCGGTGCAGTGAGCCGCTCCAGGGGGCCGTCGGGCGCGAGCAGCCGGTCGAGCGAGCCGCCGGGCGCCAGGAAGCGGTAGAGCGGGCCGTCCTCGGCGAGGGCGCGGTCGAGTGGACCGCCGGCCTCCAGGAGTCGCACGAACGGGCCGTCCTCCGACGCCATCCGGTCGACGAGGCCGTCGCGCTGCAGCGCCTTGCCCACGGGCCGGTCCTCTGCCGTGATGTCGGCGACCAGGTTGCCGAGCGCGACGATGCCGCGGTCGTCGGCGAGCAGGCGACCCAGCTGCTCCAGCAGCCCGTCCTCGCCGATCAGCACGGCGATCCGGCTCCCGTACCCGCCCTCGCGCAGGATCGGGCCGTCCGGCGACGCCAGCTGGCCCAGCGCCAGGGTCGTGCGGGTGGCCGAGATGGTCACGCGCAGCGGCAGGGTGGCGAGGCCGACGAGGTTCATGCCCGCAGCGTAGGACCGTGACAGCGACGATGTCACGCGCTGCGCACCAGACGCACCGCCCCGTCGCGCCTCGGGTCGGCGGCGGCCTCGAGGTGCAGCGCGCCCGTGGCGTCGCGTCGCAGCAGGGTCGCGGCCACGCCGCCGTAGTACATCGTGAGGTCCGCCGGGTCCTCGACCTTCACCACCTCGTCGGGGCGTCCGGCCCGGTGCACGTGCACGCGCGGGTGGTCGACGGCTCCCTGCAGGGTCAGGCCGCCGTTGACGAAGCCCGCCACGACCTGCGCGACGGCCGTCGAGATGCGGTCGGCCCCGGGCGAGCCGATCGCCAGCGCCGCGCCGTCGCGGTGGTGGGCCACGGTCGGTGCCATGTTCGACAGCAGCCGGGCGCCCGCCGGCAGGCCGTGCAGCCCACGCGGGTTCAGCTCCTGCTCGCCGAGGCAGTTGTTCAGCCAGATGCCGGTGCCGCGGGCCACCATGCCCGAGCCGTAGCCCGAGGACACGGTGACGGCGCACGCGCCACCGTCGCCGTCGGTGGCCGACACGTGGGCGGTGGAGCCCGACGAGCGCACCGTGTCGTCGACCGAGGCCAGGTACGCGAGGGCGTCGGCGACGAGGTCGTCACTGTGGTCGAGCACGTCGAGCCGGTGCCCGAGGACGGTGCGCTGCACCTCGACCAGGCGGTCGACGTCGTGGGTCGACCACCGGCCGTCCACCACATCGAAGGGGACGCCGTCGAGCAGGCGCAGCATGGCCGCGACGCACACCCCACCGATGGCCGGCGTCGGGTTGGTGCCGAGCGTCCAGTCGCCGAGCTCGACGCGCAGCGCCGGCCGGACCACCGGCTGGTACGCCTCGAGGTCAGCGCGGGTCAGCAGACCGCCGCGCGCGACGACGTCGTCGCTGATGAGGTGTCCGAGCTCCCCGGCGTGCAGCGCCGTCGCGCCCTCCTCGGCGATCAGCTCGAGCGAGGCCGCCAGGTCGGCGACCACCACGAGCCCGCGCGTCACCGTGCCGTCGACGTCGTGCACGGCCGCCCGGCTCTGCTGGTCCCAGCCGTAGATGTCGTCGTGCACGTAGTCGAGGTAGTAGCGCGACGCCGAGCCCAGCCGGAACCCTCCGCGGGCGACGTCGACCGCCGGGGCCACGACCTCACGCCACGGGACGCTCCCCCAGCGTCGGTGCGTCTCCTCGAACGCCGCCACCGCACCGTGGGTCGCGACCGACCCGGCCCCGATCGTGACGGTGACCCCACCGCCGTACTCGGTCGTCACGTCCCACGTGCCCGAGCCGCGCGCGGCATCCGCTCCCCGGCCCGGCATGTCCATCCAGCCGTCGACGGTGACGGGGCTCGAGCCGTCCGGGGGCTGGACGGTGACGAACCCGCCCGAGCTGAGCGAGACCAGGCCGACCTCGTTGACCATGGTCACCAGGGCGGCGGCGAGTGCCGCGTCGACGGCGTTGCCGCCCGCGCGGGCCACCTCCGCGCCGGCATCGGCGGCGGCCTCGTTGGGTGCGGCGAGCGCGACGTCGGACATCCCCGCAGGCTAGCCGCGCCGACCGCCCCCGCGCGATCCGACGGTAGGATGGACCCCGGTGTGCCGGGAAGTCTGGTCGGCGTCCTGTCGTCGACCCCTGGAGAGCGATTCCCTGTGAACACCACCCGTCCCCGCCTGTTCGGCCGCGGCTCCTGGCCCGAGGCCCAGCGCATCGGCGAGCTGGTCCGCGCCGAGACGTTCGGCGGTGCGCTCCTCGTCGTCGCCGCCCTCGTCGCGCTCGTCGCCGCCAACACGACCGACGCCTACGCGCGGCTGCGCGACACCGTCGTGGGACCGTCGGCGCTGCACCTCGACCTGTCCCTCGGCACCTGGGCCGCCGACGGCCTGCTCGCGATCTTCTTCTTCGTCGTCGGCCTGGAGCTCAAGCGCGAGTTCGTGGCCGGCGACCTGCGCGACCCCTCGCGTGCCGCGGTGCCGATCGTCGCGGCGGTCGGCGGCATGGCCGTCCCCGCCGGCCTCTACCTGCTCGTCAACGGCCTGCACCCCGAGGGACGCCTGGTCGGCTGGGCGATCCCGTCGGCCACCGACATCGCCTTCGCCGTCGCCGTGCTGGCGGTGGTCGGGTCGTTCCTGCCGACCGCGCTGCGGCTGTTCCTGCTGACGTTGGCCATCGTCGACGACCTGCTGGCCATCACGATCATCGCGCTCTTCTACACCGCCGAGCTCGACGTGCTCTGGCTGCTGGCCGCCCTCGTGCCGATCGGCCTGTTCGGGCTGCTCGTCCAGCGTCGCGTCCGCTCACCCTGGCTGCTCGTCCCGCTGGCCGTCGTCGCCTGGGTGCTGGTGCACGAGTCGGGCGTCCACGCGACGGTCGCGGGCGTGCTGCTGGGGTTCACCGTGCCGGTGCTGCGCCGCGACGGCGAGACCGGGCCCGGCCTGGCCGAGCACCTCGAGCACGTCGTGCGCCCGGTGTCGTCGCTGTTCGCGGTGCCGGTGTTCGCGTTCTTCTCCGCCGGTGTGGCGGTCGAGGGGGCGTCGGGCTTCGTGCAGGCCCTGCGCGACCCGGTCACCCTGGGCATCGTCGCCGGGCTGGTGGTCGGCAAGCCGCTCGGCGTCCTCGCCGCGACCTGGCTCATGGCGCGGTTCACCCGCGCCGAGCTCGACGACGACCTGACGTGGACCGACCTGCTCGGCGTGGGCCTGCTCGCCGGCATCGGGTTCACCGTCGCTCTGCTGGTCGGCGAGCTGGCGTTCGGGCCGGGCAGCGAGGCCGACGAGCACGTGAAGGTGGGCGTGCTGCTCGGCTCCCTCACGTCGGCGCTGCTGGCGGCGGTGGTGCTGCGTTCACGCAATCGCACCTACCGTCGCCTGCACGAGCGCGAGACCCGCGACGACGACGGCGACGGCGTGCCCGACGTCTACCAGGCCTGAGCCCTCATCCCTCCCCGTCGCGGAACGTGAGGACTACTCCCACTCGATGGTGCCTGGGGGCTTGCTGGTGATGTCGAGGACGACGCGGTTGACGTCCTCGACCTCGTTGGTGATGCGGGTGGAGATGCGCTCGAGCAGCTCGTAGGGCAGGCGGCTCCAGTCGGCGGTCATCGCGTCCTCGCTCGACACCGGCCGCAGCACGATGGGGTGGCCGTAGGTGCGACCGTCGCCCTGGACGCCCACCGAGCGGACGTCGGCGAGCAGCACCACCGGGAACTGCCAGATGTCGCCGTCGAGTCCGGCGGCCGTCGTCTCCTCGCGCACGATCGCGTCGGCGCGACGCAGGATCGCGAGGCGCTCGGCGTCGACCGCGCCGACGATCCGGATGGCCAGGCCCGGACCGGGAAACGGGTGGCGGCCGACGATCGCCTCGGGGATGCCGAGCTGGCGGCCCACCTCGCGCACCTCGTCCTTGAACAGGGTGCGCAGCGGCTCCACCAGCGAGAACTCCAGGTCCTCGGGAAGCCCGCCGACGTTGTGGTGGCTCTTGATGTTGGCCGCGCCCTCGCCGCCGCCGGACTCGACGACGTCGGGGTAGAGCGTGCCCTGCACGAGGAACTTGACCGGAGGCCCGGGGGTGGCGAGCACCTCCCGCTCCGCCTCCTCGAACACGCGGATGAACTCGCGGCCGATGATCTTGCGCTTGGTCTCGGGGTCGCTCACGCCGTCGAGGTGCCCGAGGAACCGCTCGCGCGCGTCGACGACCTTCAGGTCGACCCCGGTCGCCTCGACGTAGTCGCGCTCGACCTGCTCGGCCTCGCCCTCGCGCAGCAGCCCGTGGTCGACGAACACCGCGGTGAGCCGGTCGCCGACCGCGCGCTGCACGAGCGCCGTCGACACGGCGGAGTCGACACCACCGGACAGTGCGGAGATGACCCGGGCGTCGCCGACCTCGGCGCGGATCTTCTCGACCTGCTCCTCGACGATGTTGACGCTGGTCCACGTCTGGCGGCAGCCCGCGATCTCGACGAGGAAGCGCTCCAGCACCTGCTGGCCGTGCTCGGAGTGCAGCACCTCCGGGTGCCACTGCACGCCCGCGAGCCGGCGTCCGATGTCCTCGAACGCGGCGACGGTCGCACGCGGCGAGCGGGCGTTCACCGTGAAGCCCTGCGGCGCGCCGACGACCTCGTCGCCGTGCGACATCCACGACGTGAGGCTGCCCGGCAGGCCCTGGAGCAGGGTGCCGGGGTCGAGCACCTCGACGGCCGTGCGCCCGTACTCGCGCTGCCCCGTCCGCGCGACGTCGCCGCCGAGGGCGGCAGCCATGGCCATGAAGCCGTAGCAGATGCCGAACACCGGCACGTCGGACTCGACCATCGTCGGGTCGAGCTGCGGCGCACCCGGCTCGTAGACCGACGACGGACCGCCGGACAGGATGATCGCGGCGGGCTCGCGCGCGAGGATCTGCTCCACCGGCATCGTGTGCGGGACGATCTCGGAGTACACCCGGGCCTCGCGGACGCGACGCGCGATCAGCTGGGCGTACTGGGCGCCGTAGTCGACGACGATGACGAGGTCGTGGTCTGGGGTCACCGCGTCATCGTATCGGTCGAGAAATTTCTTCAGACGGCTCGTAACCCCCTCCGAGGAGCGTCGTTGAACAGGATGGATCTCGCTACACTCCCTCCCGCGAGATCCACATCGTGCCCGCTCCTCGTGGCACATGACAGGACCCGGCCCGTGAGCTCCCTCCAGGCCGGGTCCTGTGCGTTCCGGTACGCCGAGCAAGCCGCAGCGGCTCCACCCCTCCCCCGTCCTCGCCGTAGATTGGTGCCGATGTCCGGTCTCGAGGTCGCCCTCTCGCTCACCGCCGCCGCGCTGGGCGTGCTGCTCGTGGTGACCTGGGGCCTGCTCCTGGGCGCGCGGCGCCGGATCGCCCAGCTGAAGCGGTCGCTGCAGGCCGAGCGGCCCCGACCCCGGCTCACCGTGCCGCGACCCGCCGACGCCGTCCGCACGGTCGTGGGCACGGCGATCAGCCTGAAGGACAAGGGTCTCGGCGGCACGCTGCGCAGCTCGATCGACGACCTCGCGCGCTGGGCCGACGTCGAGCGCCCCGACCTCGCGCGCATGGCCACGCCCGACGGCACCGTCGCGATCCTGTTCTCCGACATCGAGGGCTCCACCGCCCTCAACCACGAGCTGGGCGACGGGGGCTGGGTGCGGCTGCTCGCCAAGCACGACGCCGTCGTCACCCGTGCGGTCGGACGCCACGGCGGCCACGTCGTGAAGACGCAGGGCGACGGTTTCATGGTCGCGTTCCCGTCGGCGACCGCCGCTGTCGCAGCCGCGGGCGAGGTGCAGCGCCGGATCACCCGTGCCCGGCCGGGGTCGCGCCTGGCGGGCGTGGCCGTCCGCATCGGCGTGCACCGCGGCTCGGCGGTCCACCGCGACGGCGACCTCTTCGGACGCAACGTCGCCTACGCCGCGCGCGTCGCCGCGCAGGCAGACGGCGGCGAGGTGCTGGTCAGCGACACCGTCCTCGAGGCGCTCGAGGCCGACGGCACGCCCGTGCCCGTGCTGGAGAGCCGCGAGGTCGGCCTCAAGGGGATCCCGGGCACCCAGGTCGTGCACGCCCTCGACTGGCAGGTCTGAGCCCGGACGTGCGACGGCCCGGCGCCTCCGGGGAGGGGCCGGGCCGGGCAGCCACGAGCAGGACGGTCAGTCGAGCCGCTCGGTGGCCTTCTTCTGCAGCTTCTCGGCGAAGTTCGGGTCGTGCTCGAGCAGCTCGGCGACGTCGGAGTCGGTGAGGTGCAGCGCCTTGACCGGCGTCTTCGCCACGACGGTCGCGTTGCGCAGCTTGCCGTTGACGAGCGCCATCTCGCCGATGACGTCGCCGGCACCCAGCTCGGCGATGGACTCCTGGTGGCGACGGATCTCCACCGTGCCCTCGAGGATGATGTACGCCTTGTCCGCGGGAGTGTTCTCGATCATCACGGCCCAGCGCTCGGGGATGTTCACGGGACGACCGACACCGGCGAGCTTCTCGATGGTCTTGGCGTCGAAGTCGGTGACGCGGGTCAGCGCGTCGATGGTCTCGCGGTCTGCCTTGCGTGCCATGGCTTCCTCTCGGTCGAACGGCGCGGGGGTGGGAGGGCGCCGCAGCCGGTCCAACGACCTGGAGCGAAGGAGGACACGCCCGCAGCATGCTGACGGTACGCTGCCCGACGTCCCCTCCGCCAGCCCTGGAAGGCAATGACGTGGCCTCTCGTGACGCGCGTACGGCCCGGTCCCGCCGCGCGTTCGGCTCGGTGCTGCTCGGATCGGCCGAGCAGGACACCAGCCGGCTGCGGGTGCGCATCCAGCTGCTGCTCACCCTCTTCCTCGTCAGCACGAACGTCATCGGCGCCGGCATCGTCGTCGCGCTGTCGGTGTTCGTGGTCCCGAGCCCCCGCCCGACGCGCGACATGGGCGTGGCCCTCGCGGTGGCCGTGCCGATCTACGTCGGGCTCGCCGTGCTCGTGGGCGCGACGTGGGGCACGCGCCGCACGGTCCGCGCCCAGCGGTGGGCGCTGGAGGACCGCGAGCCGACGTCGCGCGAGCGACGCCGCGCCCTGCGCGCCGCACGGTCGCTGACCGTCATGCAGGCGGCCCTGTGGGTGCTGGCCACGGTGCTCTTCACGCTCCTGTCGGTCGCCGTGCAGCCCGAACGCGCGCTCTCGACCGGCCTCACCGTCGGTATCGCGTCGATCGTGGTGACGACCATCGCCTACCTGCTCGCCGAGTTCGCGATGCGACCGATCGCCGCGCGCGCCCTCCGAGGCGCCGTCATGAAGCGTCCGCGCGGGCTGGGTGCCGCGACCCGTGTGCTGATGTTCTGGTGGCTCGGCACCGGCGCACCCGTCGTGGGCCTCGTCGTGGTGGGCATCCTCGCGCTCTCCACCGACCAGCTCACCCTCAGCGAGCTGGCCGTCGTCACGCTCATCATCGGCACGGTCGTGCTGTTCTTCGGCTTCTTCGTCATGTGGCTCACCTCCCGTGCCGTCGTCCAGCCGATGACCGGCGTCACCGAGGCGATGCGTCGGGTCGAGCGCGGCGAGTTCGGCACCACGATCGAGGTGTTCGACGGCTCGGAGCTGGGCATGCTGCAGTCGGGGTTCAACCAGATGTCGACGGGCCTGCTGGAGCGGGAGCGGCTGCGCGACGCGTTCGGCCGCCACGTCGGGCGCGACGTCGCCGAGGCGGCGCTGGACGACGTGCGGCTGGGCGGTGAGACGCGCGAGGTGTCGGTGCTGTTCACCGACCTCGTGGGGTCCACGTCGTACGCCGAGGAGCGCGAGCCGGACGAGGTCGTGGCCATGCTGAACGCCTACTTCGGCGTGATCATCGCCGAGGTCGACGCGCACGGGGGTCTGGTCAACAAGTTCATGGGCGACGCGGTGCTCGCCGTCTTCGGCGCGCCGCGCCACCTCGACGACCACGCGGGTCAGGCGCTGGCCGCCGCCCGGCGCATCGGCGAACGGCTGGAGTCGGAGCTGGTCGGGGTGCGGGCGGGCATCGGCGTCGCCACGGGGCGCGCGGTCGCGGGCTACGTCGGCGACGAGACCCGCTACGAGTTCACCGTGATCGGCGACGCCGTCAACGCCGCCTCCCGCCTGACCGAGCTGGCCAAGGACGTCGACGGCGGCGTGCTGGCAGACCTCCAGGCGGTCACCTCCGCCGATGCTGACGAGGCCGCCCACTGGCGTCGCGAGGGCAGCACCGTGCTCCGCGGCCGGTCCGAGGAGACCGAGACCGCCGTCCCGCGGCGGGCCGACGGTCCCCGGCCTGAGTCCTCGCCCATCGACTGATTCCCATCAGGTCATGGGAATCCCTCGCTCCCCTGCGGATGCATCCGCCGGGGAGCGACGAAGAACCGTGGTGAGCTGCTGATTCCCATCACGTGATGGGAATCAGCAGCGCCAGGCGGAGGTCAGCTGACGCCGACGATGGGCAGGCGCAGGGCCGCGGGGGCGTCCTCGGGGACCACGGGGTTCTTCGGGGCGATCGGCTCGAGCGAGCGGAAGCCCTCCCCCACCGCGGGCCGTGGGTCCGCCTCGCCGCGGTTCGGCCAGTAGGCCATCGCGCGCTCGGCCTGGGCCGTGATGGTCAGCGAGGGGTTGACGCCGAGGTTGGCGCTGATCGACGAGCCGTCGATCACGTGCAGCCCCTCGTGCCCGTAGAGACGGTGGTAGGGGTCGATCACGCCGGTCTCCGGCGAGTCGCCGATGCACGCGCCACCCATGAAGTGCGCCGTGAGCGGCACGTTGAAGGGCTCGCCGATCGTGCCGCCCGGGGTGCCGCCCATGTGCTCGGCCATCCGCTGCACGGCCACGTGACCCGGCTCGATGAACGCCGGGTTCGGCGCACCGTGGCCCTGACGCGACGTCAGCACCTTCCTGCCGAGCACGTTGCGCTTCGTGAACGTCGTGATCGAGTTGTCGTGGGTCTGCATGACCAGCGCGATGACCGTGCGCTCCGACCAGTGCCGCAGGTCGTAGAGCTTGAACATGTTGCGCTTCTGCCGCCACATCTCCTTGAGCCACGTCTTCCAGCGCGCCGTCGGCAGGCTTCCGTCGGTGAGGACGGTCTGCATCAGCGACATCGCGTTGGAGCCCCGCCCGTAGCGGCACGGCTCGATGTGCGTGAACTCATCGGGGTGGAACGACGACGTGATGGCCACGCCCTCGGAGTAGTCGACGTCCTTGCCGTCGGCGATGGAGCCGAGCAGGGCCTCGGAGTTCGTGCGCGTCAGCAGACCGAGCCGGTCCGAGACGTTCGGCAGGACACCCTGGTCCTTCATGCGGTGCAGCAGCTTCTGCGTGCCCATCGTGCTGGCCGAGAAGATCACCTGCTCGGCGGTCATCACGCGGTGCTTGCGGAAGCGCTTGTTGGTACGTCGCGTCTCGACCGCGTAGCCGCCGCCCGGCAGCGGTGTCACCGACACCGCCGTCGTCATCGGGTGGATCTCGGCCCCGTTCTGCTCGGCGAGGTAGAGGTAGTTCTTGACGAGCGTGTTCTTCGCGTTGTGTCGGCAGCCGGTCATGCACTCGCCGCAGTTGGTGCAGGCGTTGCGGTCGGGGCCGGCGCCGCCGAAGTAGGGGTCGGCGATCTTCTGGCCCGGCTCGTCACCGAAGAGGACGCCGACGGGCGTGTGGTGGAACGTGCCCTCGACACCCATGTCCTGCGCGACCTTCTTGATCACCCGGTCGGCCGGGGTCTCGAACGGGTAGGTCGCGACGCCCAGCATGCGCTTGGCCTGGTCGTAGTACGGCGCCAGCTCGCTCTTCCAGTCGGCGATGTGGCCCCAGGCGGGATCCTTGTAGAACGGGTCGAGCGGCTCGTACAGGGTGTTGGCGTACACCAAGGACCCGCCCCCGACGCCCGCCCCGGAGAGGATGAGCACGTCCTTGAGCTTGTCGATGCGCTGGATGCCGTAGCAGCCCAGCTGCGGCAACCACAGGAACTTGCGCAGCCGCCACGACGTCTTGGCGAAGTCCTCGTCGCGGAAGCGCTTGCCTGCCTCCAGGACGGCGACCTTGTAGCCCTTCTCGGTCAGCCGCAGGGCGGACACGCTGCCGCCGAATCCGGAGCCGATGACGATGACGTCGTGGTCGAAACCCATGGGAACCTCTCGTGGTGCTGCTGCGGGGTGGTGGTGCCGTGTGCTGCGGGAGGACGCGCGGGGCGTCCAGGTGCGGTGGCCTCAGGCGCGCGGGGTGCGACGCAGCACCTTCAGCCCGAGGGTGAGGGCCTGCGCGTAGCGCCGCGCGGGGACGAACGCCGGTCCGCCCATCGGCACGGCCCGCTGGACCGCGACGGCCTGCGGCTCGGTGTAGCGCAGGATGCCCTCGGCGCCCTGGCGACGGCCGACGCCCGACGTGCGCATGCCGCCCATGGGGGCGTCGATGCTGCCGAACGTCGCGGCGAAGCCCTCGTTGACGTTCACGGTGCCGGCCTTGATGGCGGGGGCGATGCGACGGGCCTCGCGGACCGGGCCGAAGATGCTGGCGTTGAGGCCGTACTCGCCGGCGTTGGCGAGCGCGACGGCCTCGTCGACCGTGCGGTACTGGTAGAGCGAGACGAGCGGACCGAACGTCTCCTCAGCGAAGCACGCGGCGGCCTCGGTGACCCCCTCGAGCACCGTCGGCTCGAAGAAGTACGGACCGAGGTCGGGTCGGGCCCGACCGCCCGTGAGCACGGTGGCGCCGTTCGCGACCGCGTCGTCGACGTGCTTGGCGACGGTCTCGACCTGGCTCTGGGAGATGAGCGAGCCCATGTCGGCGTCCCAGTCGAGGGACGCGCCGAGGCTGAGGGCCTGCACCCGACGCACGAAGGCGTCGCGGAAGCCGTCGTACAGCGCCTCGGGCACGTAGACGCGCTCGATCGACACGCAGAGCTGGCCGGCGGAGGAGAAGCAGGCGGTGACCGCACCGGCCGCGGCCCGCTCGACGTCGGCGCCGGGCAGCACGATCATCGGGTTCTTGCCGCCGAGCTCGAGGGAGCAGCTGACGAGCCGCTCGGCCGCCTGCTTGGCGACCAGGGTGCCGGTCGCCGTCGAGCCGGTGAAGCAGATGTAGTCGGCGCGCTCGATGATCGCCGAGCCGACGACCGAGCCCGCACCGCTGACGACCTGCCACACGTCGGTGGGGATGCCGGCGCGACGCAGCAGCTCGACGCCGGCGAGCGCGATGAGCGGGCTCTGGCTGTCGGGCTTGTGCACCACGGCGTTGCCGGCGGCGACGGCGGGCAGCCCGTCGGAGATGGCCATGGTCAGCGGGTAGTTCCAGGGGCTGATGATGCCGACGACGCCCTTGGGCACCTGGTTCACCTCGACCCGCGTGAGCCCCGGCAGGGCGCCGTTGCGTCGCGTGGGGCTGAGCTGGCTCTTCAGACGACGCGCGTAGAACCGGGCGGTCAGCGCCAGGTGGGCGACCTCGTCGAAGGCGTGGGCGCGCGCCTTGCCCGACTCGAGCTGGATGAGGTCGAGCAGCTCGTCCTGGTGCGCCAGCACGAGGTCGTGCAGACGCAGCAGGGCCGCGGAGCGCGCCTCCAGCGGGGTCTGCGCCCAGCGCTGCTGCGCGGCGCGGGCGGCGTCGAACGCAGCCTCGACGTCGTCGATCGACGACACGGGGATCTGCGCGACGGGCTCGCCCGTGAGCGGGGTGGTGGTCGTGCGGGTCTCGCCGCTGGTGCTGCGGATCAGCGCCGTCAGGCTCTGGACACGGGAGGCGGGGACCACGTCGGCGAGTGACATGCTCTCCAGGATACCGCCGGTATGTCGAATGCGACAGGGCTTGTGTCACATCCGGCCGGTCCGTCGGACGGACGTCGACGCGACGCGGTCAGCCGAGCAGCGTCTCGCCCCAGAAGCCGCGCGGCCCGACGCCGGGCGGGCAGGCGAACAACCCGGAGCTGCGGTGCACGAGGTACTCGTTGAGGGCGTCGTTGGTCGGCCCGGCGAGGTTGCGCTGGATCCGCACGAACTGCTCGGGCGAGCGCTGGTAGCTGATGAAGAAAAGCCCGGCCGCCAGCTGTCCGAGGCCGTCCGTGCCGTTGACGAAGTTGTAGCCGCGTCGCAGGATCCGGGCGCCGCCGTTGTTGTCGGGGTGCGCCTTGGCGACGTGGGAGGTGACGGGGATGAGGGGCTGGCCGTCCGACCCGCGCTTGCCCAGGTCGATGGTGGCGTGCTCGTCACCGCCGGACAGCGGACCGCCCGAGCCCTTGGCCCGGCCGATGATCGCCTCCTGCCCGGCGAGCGGCTCACGGTCCCACGTCTCGATGCGCATGTCGATGCGTCGCGCCACCAGGTAGGAGCCGCCGACCATCCAGTCGGGACCGTCGCCCTGCTGGACCCACACCACGTCGTCGACGTCGCGGTCCTCGGACTTCACGTTCGCCGTGCCGTCCTTGAAGCCGAACAGGTTGCGCGCCGTGGCCTGGGACGCCGACGTCGACGACGTGCGACCGAAGCCGAGCTGGGAGTAGCGCACCGATGCACGCCCGAAGGCGATGCGGACGAGGTTGCGGATGGCGTGGACGGCCACCTGGGGGTCGTTCGCGCAGGCCTGGATCGCGACGTCGCCGCCCGTCAGCGACGGCTCGAGGCGGTCGCCGGAGAACAGCGGCAGGTCGACGAGGTCGGCGGGCCGCGCGTCGCCGAGGCCGAACCGAGCGCGACCGTCGCGCTCGAACAGGCTCGGCCCGAAGCCGATGGTCAGCGTCAGGCCCGACGCGGGCAGGCCGAGGGCCTCGCCGGTGTCCTCCGGTGGCGCCTCCGGGGCGCCCGCGACGGCACCGTAGACGCCCACCTCGTTGCCCTGCGTGAGCTTGCGCGCCGCCTGCGTCCACTCCTTCAGGAGGCCGACGAGCTCGTCACGGCTCTCGGTGGTCACGTCGAGGACGACGAAGTGCAGCCGGTCCTGCGCCGGGGTCAGGATGCCCGCCTGGTGCCGACCCTCGAAGGCGACCGGGACCGCCTCGGGGTCGGGGCGGACGGGTTCGTCGCGCGTCGCGCCGACGGCGTAGCCACCGGCGACGCTCGCGGCCACCGCACCGGCGCCGGCCGCGCCGAGCAGGGCGCGGCGCGAGAGCGGGGAGCGCTCGCTCACGCCGAGGCCGCGACCACGGCCGCCACCTTGCTGATGGGCTCGCTGAGCGCTGCCACGGAGTCCGAGAGCCGCTTGACCTGCTCCTTGCTGAGCGTGTCGTAGCCGGCCCACTCGCCGGTGTCGGCGTCCTGGTACTGGTCGAGCTCGGTGTCGAGGGCCTTGAACCGCTGGTCGATCAGCGTCACGAGGTCGGGGTCTGCCTCCTCGAGCACCGGACGCAGGGCGGCGATCGCGGCCTGCGAGCCCTCGATGTTGGCCTTGAAGTCCCAGAGGTCGGTGTGGCTGAACTCGTCCTCCTCGCCCGTGATCTTGCCGGTGGCGACCTCGTCGAGCAGGCCCTTCGAGCCCTGGGCGAGCTGGAGCGCCGTGAGGGGCTTGTCCTTGCTCTCCTGGACGACCTTCGTCACGTTGGCGAGCAGCTGGTCGGCGTAGGGGTCCATGCCGTCGGTGTTGCCGGCGACCCAGAGCTGCTTCTCGATGCGGTGCCAGCCCGTGAAGTCGCGCCCCTCCGCCTTGGCGTCGGGCTCGCGGCCGTCGGTGATCGGGTCGAGGTCGCCGAAGATCTCCGCGACCGGCTCGATGCGCTCCCAGTAGGTGCGCGCCCGCGGGAAGAGCGCCTTCGCCTCGTCGACCTTGCCGGCCTTGACCGCGTCGACGAACTCGGTGGTCTTGTCGATGAGCGCCCCGGTCTGGCTCTCCACGTAGCGCTGGTAGCTGGCGGCGGCGGCCTTGAGCTCGGCGGAGTCCGAGAGCTCCTTGGCGGCCTTGCCGGACACGCTGAGGTCCTGGCGGATGCCGTCGCCGACCATGCCCGGCTTGCACGCGCCCTGGTAGTCGCCCTTCGGCAGGTCGACGACGAGGTCGCGCGACAGGCCCGGGCCGATGTTCTCGACCTCGCCCATGATCCGGTCGCCCTCGGCGTACACGTAGAACTCGGTGACCTTGGAGCCCGCGTTGGTCACGGCGAACGTGGTGGGGCCGGCCTTGAGCTGCGTCGCCGAGACCTTGCAGGAGGAGTCGGCAGCCTTCACGGAGACGGTGCCGTCGGCCTCCGACGGCTTCTCGGCACAGGCGGCCAGGAGGACGAGCGACGTGGCGGCGAGGCCGGTGGCGATGAGGGTGCGGCGCATGGTGGTTCCTTCGGTGCGGGCGTCCAGGTGAGGACAGCCTCACCATGCTAGACCCCCGACCGTTCCCCGCGGCAACGGTTTCGGATGTGATGTGGCCCGAACCGCTGGCAGCGGCGTCAGCGGGTGATGACCGCCAGGTCCAGGACCATGAGGACGACGCCGAGCAGCGCGATGCCGAGACCGACGAACGGCCAGGGCCAGACGGGCCGTCCGGACGTCGCGGCACGCACGATGCGGAAGGCGCTGAGCAGCACCGCCACGAGCAGCAGGACCCAGAGCAGGCCCAGCCCGCCGAAGAACAGGAGCGAGCCCTCCGGCCGGCAGATGAGCGCCCCGCCGTCGGACGAGCCGCCGCACCCGTCGGACGCCATCGCGGTCAGCGGCGCGAGCGCGCCGACCAGCAGAGAGCCGAGCGCGAGGCCGACCCACAGCACCCCGGCCACCACGACCTCGACGATCCGCGCGGCGGTCGGCGGCTGTCGGTCCGGTGGCGGCTCGTCGACCGGCCAGGCGCCGGACCCGCTCGGCGGGGTCGTCGCCATCAGGCGACGACCACCTCGACGCGCTGGAACTCCTTGAGCTCGGTGTAGCCGGTGGTGGCCATGGCGCGACGCAGGGCGCCGATGAGGTTCATGGTGCCGTCGGGAACGGACGACGGACCGAACAGGACCGACTCGAGCGACCCGACCGTGCCGATCTCGACCCGCTTGCCGCGCGGCAGCTCGTGGTGCCAGGCCTCGGCGCCCCAGTGGAAGCCGCGACCGGGAGCCTCGGTGGCCCGCGCGAACGGCGAGCCGATCATGACGGCGTCGGCACCGCAGGCGATCGCCTTGGCGATGTCGCCGCTGCGCCCGATCGAGCCGTCGGCGATGACGTGGACGTAGCGGCCGCCCGACTCGTCGAGGTAGTCGCGACGCGCGGCGGCCACGTCGGCCACGGCGGACGCCATGGGGACGGCCAGGCCCAGCACGGAGCGGGTGGTGTGCGCCGCGCCGCCGCCGAAGCCGACCAGCACGCCCGCGGCGCCGGTGCGCATGAGGTGCAGCGCGGCCTGGTAGGTGGCGCAGCCGCCGACCACGACCGGGACGTCGAGCTCGTAGATGAACTGCTTGAGGTTCAGCGGCTCGGTCTGGCTCGACACGTGCTCGGCCGAGACGGTCGTGCCACGGATGACGAACAGGTCGACGCCCGCGTCGACCACGACGTCGGCGAACTGCTTGGTGCGCTGCGGCGAGAGCGCGGCGGCCACCGTGACGCCGGCCTCGCGGATCTCGGCGAGCCGGTCCTTGATGAGCGCCGGCTTGATCGGCTCGGCGTAGATGTCCTGCAGACGTGCGGTGGCGGCGACGGGATCGAGCGACGCGATCTCCGCGAGCAGCGGCGTCGGGTCCTCGTAGCGGGTCCAGAGGCCCTCGAGGTCGAGGACGCCGAGACCACCGTGGCGACCGAGCGCGATCACGGTCTCCGGGCTCATCACGCTGTCCATCGGGGCGGCGATGACGGGCAGGTCGAAGCGGTAGGCGTCGATCTGCCAGGCGGTCGAGACCTCCTCGGGGTCGCGCGTGCGCCGGCTGGGCACGATCGCGATGTCGTCGAAGGAGTACGCGCGCCGACCGCGCTTGGCGGCACCGATGTCGAGCTCAGGCATGGGTCCACCCTAGTGCCGCCGGCGATCGCCACGACCCGCCCGGCTGTGGACGCGCGCCTGGACCGACGTCGGCGGCCCTGGGCAGGATCGCTGACGTCGCCGACGATGGAGGGGTGCCGACCATGACCGACGCGCAGAGCTGGACGCTGATCATCGGGTTCCTGACCACGACCGTCGCGGTCCTGGGTGTCGTCATGACCTCCTTCCACCGCACGCTGCAGTCGGGGCTGACGGCGGTGCGGCACGAGCTGCGCGGTGAGATCGGCACCGTCCGCGTCGAGATCGACGGCCTGCGCACCGAGATGCGCACCGAGTTCCGCCGCGTCGACCAGCGGCTCGACCACCTCGACCGCGACGTGCAGGCACTCACGCGTCACGTGTTCGACCGGCCCGAGTAGGTCTCGACGCAGGCCTCAGCCCGAGCGCGACTCGGCCTCGGCGAGGTCGCGCAGGGTGAGGAGCTGCCGGCGTGCCATCGGCAGGTCGCCGAGGCACAGCAGGTCGGTGAGCGGCCGCGGGCCGCGCGAGACGAGTTTGAGGAGCAGGCGGGTGCGCCCGTCGGGCAGCGACGCGACGCGGTAGCTCATCAGCGACGGGCCGATCCGGGCGGTCAGCTCGCGACCCGGGTCGACGGCGACGACGGTGCCGACGTCGCGGCCCATGGCATGCATGAAACGGTCGCCAGGGGCAGGTTCGGGCAGCGCGGAGCGGACGCGGGGCGAGCGTCGCCCGAGGTTGTCGACCCAGTCGTAGGCGTAGGGCGCGAGCCGCAGCTGGCGCACCCAGACCCAGACGACGTCGGACGGGGCATCGACGGTGACGCCCCTCCAGGCCTGCATCGGCGCACCCGGCAGGACGGCGTCGCAGCCGTGGACGAGCCGCGTCTCGGCGTCGGTGACGCCCCAGCGCTCACCCAGCACGGAGCGTCGCCGACCGGCCGTGGTCAGCGTCCGGCGTAGTTCGGGGCCTCGACCGTCATCTGGATGTCGTGCGGGTGGCTCTCCTTGAGACCCGCCGACGTGATCCGCACGAAGCGTCCCCGGTCCTGAAGCTCGGGGATGGTGCGCGACCCGACGTAGAACATCGACTGGTGCAGGCCACCGACGAGCTGGTGCGCGACGGCGCCGAGCGGGCCCCGGTAGGCCACCTGGCCCTCGATGCCCTCGGGGACAATCTTGTCGTCGCTGACCACGTCGGCCTGGAAGTAACGGTCCTTGGAGTAGGACTTCTTCCCGCGGGAGGCCATGGCACCGATGGAGCCCATGCCGCGGTAGGTCTTGTACTGCTTGCCGTTCATGAAGATGAGGTCGCCGGGGCTCTCCTCGCAGCCGGCGAGCAGCGAGCCGACCATGACGGTGTCGGCACCGGCCACGAGGGCCTTGGCGATGTCGCCGGAGTACTGCAGGCCGCCGTCGGCGATGACGGGGATGCCGGCCGGCTTCGCGGCGAGCGAGGCCTCGTAGACGGCGGAGACCTGCGGGACGCCGACACCGGCGACCACCCGGGTGGTGCAGATGGAGCCGGGCCCGACGCCGACCTTGACCGCGTCGACCCCGGCGTCGACGAGTGCCTGCGACCCGGCGCGGGTGGCGACGTTGCCGCCGACGACCTGGATGTCGGCGAAGTTCTTGTCGGCCTTGATGCGGCGGATCATGTCGAGCAGGAGGCGGGCGTGGCCGTGGGCGGTGTCGACGACGAGCACGTCGACCCCGGCCTCGCGCAGCGCGTTGGCGCGGTCCCAGGAGTCGCCGAAGAAGCCGACGGCGGCACCGACGAGCAGACGGCCCTCGCCGTCCTTGCTGGCGAGCGGGAACTGCTCGGACTTCACGAAGTCCTTGACGGTGATGAGCCCGGCGAGCCGTCCCTCGTCGTCGACGATCGGGAGGCGCTCGCGCTTGTGCTGGCGCAGCAGCGCCGAGGCGTCCTCGCGGCTGATGCCGACCGGACCGGTGACGAGGGGCATGGGCGTCATGACGTCGCCGACGAGCGTGCTGGCCCACTCCGCGACGGGCGTGAAGCGCAGGTCGCGGTTGGTGATGATGCCGATGAGCCGGTCGTCGGGGTCGACGACGGGCAGGCCCGAGACGCGGTACTCGCCGCAGAGCTCGTCGAGCTCCTCGAGGGTGGCCTTCGGACCGATGGTGACCGGGTTGGGGATGATGCCGGTCTGGGTGCGCTTGACCAGGTCGACCTGGTAGCTCTGGTCCTCGATCGAGAGGTTGCGGTGCAGGATGCCGATGCCGCCCTCGCGCGCCATCGCGATGGCCATGCGCGACTCCGTGACGGTATCCATGGCGCTCGACAGCAGCGGGATGCGCAGCGTCAGGTCGCGCGTGAGGCGTGCGGTGGTGTCGACCTCGCTGGGCACGACGTCGGTCTCGCCCGGCAGCAGCAGGACGTCGTCGTACGTGAGACCGAGACTGGCGAACTTGTCGGGGATGCCCTGCTCCATGCACCTATCCTACGACCGCCCGCCAGGGGTCCCGACCGCGTGGAGGGTGACGTCCGGCTCCCTCACCACTCCCCGACGGGCGTCGACGGCAGCGGCCGTCGGCTCTCTGACTGGCACGCCGCCAGCACCGCCGCGATAAGATCGACTTATGACTCTTCTCGCGGAGTATCTCGACGCCCGGCGCGACGAGGACGTCGCGCGCCTGCGCCGCAAGGTCGCGCTCCGCGCACTCGCGTCCACCGGAGCGAGCCAGCGCGACATCGCGGCAGCGCTCGGCATCAGTCAGCCCGCCGTCAGCCAGCAGCTCGCTACCACCCGGTCGACGGACGTCGACCCAGCGACTCTGGTGGAGGCGGCGGCGCCGGTCCTCGTCCGGCTGGCCCACGATCGTGGCTTCTCGCGCCTGGCCGTCTTCGGATCCGTCTCCCGCGGCCAGGCGCGGCCGGACTCCGACATCGACCTCCTCGTCGAGGCGCCCACCGACGCCGGGATCCTCGAGGTGGAGAACCTGCGCAGGCTCTATGAGCAGGTGCTCGGCCGCCCCGTGGACCTCGTCACCTACGGCGGTCTCGATCCACTCCGCGATGCAGACGTCCTCGCCGACGCCACGGAGCTGTGATGGATCGACGCGTCGCCAAGGAGCTGCTGCACCTGCGTGACTGGTTCGTGGGCGTCGACGCGGTGACCGGGGCCGGCCGCGCCGCCTACCTCGTCGACCCGCTGCGACAGGAGGCCGGCGACTCGCTCCTCATGAAGATCGGGGAGACCGCCAACCGACTCCGTCGAGCCGACCTGGCCGCACCGGAGGGCGTGCGCTGGGCCGACGCCGTCGCCACGCGCAACTGGCTCATCCACCAGTACGACACGATCGACCGCTCTCTCACCTGGACGACCCTCGTTCGTGACGTCCCTGCCTGGCGCGACGCTCTCGCCGAGCTCGTCGCCGTGCCGGAGGACGCAGCATCGCCCTGACGCGACCCACCACCGGGCGTCGAGGAGCGCCCCACGCTCGGCCACAGGGGCTGACTCACCCACCCCGACGCTGGCAGGATGGCGTCGCGTCCGGACCGTCCCGGACCGTCGGGAGGACCCATGAGCACCGTCCCTGCGTCGTCGCGCCTACGCCTGCTGCCCATGCGGCCGCGCGACCCAGGCGAGGACGGACGCGTCGCCAGCACGCTGGAGCTGTTCTTCGACCTGGTGTTCGTCGTCGCCGTGAGCGTGGCGTCGGTGCAGCTGCACCACCAGCTCACCGAGGACCACGTGGTCGACGGGCTCGTCTCCTACGCCATGGTGTTCTTCGCCATCTGGTGGGCCTGGATGAACTTCACCTGGTTCGCCACGTCCTTCGCGGTCGACGACTGGCTCTACCGGGTGCTCACGTTCGTGCAGATGGCCGGGGTCCTGGTGCTGGCCGCCGGCATCCAGCCCGTCTTCGAGGACGACGACCTGCGCCTGGTCATCGTCGGGTACGTCATCATGCGCGTGGCGATGGTCGCCCAGTGGCTGCGCGCCGCGCGCGCCGACGAGGCCACGCGCCGCACCTGCCTGACCTACGCCGCGGGCATCTCGCTGGTCCAGGTGCTGTGGATCGCGGTGCTGGCGCTGCCCGACGACGTCGTGCCGGTCGCGTTCGTGGTGCTGCTGCTCGCCGAGCTGGCCGTGCCGGTGGTGGCCGAGCGCCGGGAGACGACACCCTGGCACCCGCACCACGTGACGGAGCGCTACGGACTCTTCACCCTGATCCTGCTGGGCGAGAGCCTGCTCGGGTCGGCCAACGCCGTGCTCGAGGCCCTGCACGACGACACCGCGCTCGTGCCGCTGCTCTCGGTGGCGCTGCTCGCCTTCGTGACCACCGCCGCGCTCTGGTGGATCTACTTCTGGCCGCCGCACCACCGCGCGATCACGTCGCTCGCGACCTCGCTGCGCTACGGCTACGTCCACTACCTCGTGTTCGCTGCGGCAGGCGCGCTCTCGGCGGGCATCGAGGTCGAGATCGACGTGCTCACCGACCACTCGGAGCTGACCGACGTCGCGGCAGCGTCCACGGTGACCGTCCCGGTCGCGCTCTTCGTGCTCGGGATCTGGTGGATCACGCTGCGCGCCAACGCCGACGGCGTCGTCAACACCGTCGTCCCGCTCGGGGCGCTGCTGGTCCTGCTCGACCCCGTGCTGCCGGTCCCGTTCGCCCTCACGTCGGTGGTGCTCGTGCTCGTCGTCGCCGTGCTGGTGGTGCGGCCGCCGACGACCCCGGCGCGCGGCTGACGGGCGCCGACCTACAGCCCGACCTTGCCCTCGGCCCAGTAGGGCTGCGTGCGGACGGCCCTGCGGTCCAGGCCCACGACGTCGCGCAGCAGGGTCCGCTGGCGCTGGATCGCCGGGCCGTTCCCGGCCAGGTAGGCGACGGGGGCCTCGAGCAGGCGCAGCGCCTCGACGTTGGCTCGCAGCCAGGCGTCGACCACGGCGCCCGGCACCTCCAGCGCGGGCAGCACGGTGGCGTCGGGCAGGAGCGCCTGGGTCGCGGCGACGTCGGGTGCGGGCACCTCCAGCACGGTCAGCAGCTCGCGTCCCTCGCGGGCCGCGCGGTCGGCCATGCAGAGTGCCAGGCTGATGACGGTCGCGTCACCGAGCAGCACGACGGGTCGGTCCCCGCCGAGCGCCCAGGTGAACGCCCGCGCCGACGACCAGCGGCACACCTTGACCGGGTCGCCCGGCACCCACCCCTCGACGAGGTCGTGGCCGGGCGTCGGGCCGGGGTGGTCGTGCCGCTGCACGACGATCGTCAGCTCGTCGCCGACGACGCGGGCGGGGGTGTAGTGCCGGAACGCGGTGCGGGCGACCCGGAACGCGGTGACGTCGCACGGCTCGATCGTCGCGCCGAGGAAGTCGGTGCTGGCGAGGACGAGACGCCGCAGCCCGGGAGAGAGCACGTCGTTGTGGCGCACCACCGCGTCCTGGGCCTGCGCCTCGACGTAGCTCGCGAGCAGGGTGGGGGTGCGGGCCACGGCTCAGTCCTTCAGTCCCTCGAGGTCGCCCGCGAACAGCTCGAGCATCGTCGCGTAGCCCTGTGCGCTCGGCGCGATCTCGAACCGCCAGGGCAGGTAGGCCCCGTCCTGTGCCGCCCGGACCTTGTTCCACACCGGCTGCTGCTCGAGGGCCTTGAGGTTCTTGTCGCCCCCACGGGTGTCCCACAGGGCGACATCGGCGTCGTAGGCGTCCGCCTTCTCCCAGCTGACGGAGTCCCAGTAGTCGCCTTCGTCGAGATCCTTCGCGGCCGGACGCACGACGTCGAGGCCGATCTCGTCGGACAGGTAGGTCAGGTCCGCGTACGCGGGCGGGTTCGCGACGTAGAGCAGCTCCGGTGTCGTCGACGTGGCGATGATGGTCGGGTCGCCTGCAGCCCTCGCGGCGTCGCGCACGACGTCGCCGGCCTTCGCCAGGGCCGCGTGGCCCGCCTCGAAGTCGGCCTCGTCGGCGCCCAGGGCGAGCGCGAGGCGCTCGCTGTTCTCGATCACCCCGTCGACGGTCTCCTTCTCGAGGTTGATCGCGGCGAGGTCGTAGGTGCCGCCCAGCCGCTTCGCGACGTCGGGCGAGAGGTACCAGTAGTCGCCGGCGCCGTAGGTGGTGGTCACGATCAGGTCGGGCTCGAGGGCGGCCAGCTCCTCGAGCTCGACCGCACCGTACTCGCCGCCCGTGACGTCGGGCAGCGCGTCGACGTCGAGGTCGGGCGACTGCAGCCCGAGGTCGGGGTCGGGGTTGGCCGGCTCCCCGAACACGCCGACCACCCGGTCGCCGAGCCCCATGTCGGCGAGCGCGGCAGCGACGCCCTTGTAGGCGACGATCCGCTCGGGCACCGCCTCGAGGCTGATCTTCGTGCCCATGTCGTCCGTGAAGGTCCAGTCCTCCTCGGACTCGTCGGTCGAGCCGCCGCTGCAGGCCGTCACCAGCAGCAGCGCGACGACCGCCAGTGCGGCCTGCAGCGGGCGCCTCATCGGGTGTACTTCTCCAGGCCGTCGGCGAACCGGTCGAAGATGTCGGCGTAGGCCTGGGCCGACGGCGGCGCCACGGACGTCCACGGGATGTAGGCGTCGTTCTTGGCGGCCGTGGTCTTGCCCCAGACCGGCTCCTTCTTCAGCGCGGCGAGACCGGCGCTGCCGATGCGGTCGTCCCAGTAGGCGATGTCCGCGTCGTACGTGTCGGCCTTCTCCCAGCTCAGGGACTCGAAGTACCCGCCCTCGTCGGGGTTCTTCGGCGTGATGACGTCGAGGCCGATCTCGTCGCGGTAGTACTTCAGGTCGGGGCTGACGTCGGGGTTGGAGACGTAGAACAGGTCCGGCGAGTAGGACACGGCGAGGATGGACGGCTTCGCCCCGTCGGCGACGTCGCTCAGGCGCTGCTTGGCGGCGTCGAACGCCTCCTGGCCCTTCTCGCCGGCGTCGTCGGACGCGCCGAGCGCCTTGGCGGCCTTCTCGGTCGACTCGATGATCTGCGGAAGCGTCTTGCCGTCGAAGCTGATGACGAGCGTCTGGTACTGCTTGTCGAGCTTGGTCTGCGCGTCCTTGTTGATGTACCAGAGGTCGGGCTCGACGTAGGAGCTGGTGACGATGAGGTCGGGCTTGAGGCCGGCCATCTTCTCGAGGTCGATGTCGCCGTACTCGCCCTCGCCGGTCACGTCCTCGACGGAGTCGACGTCGAGGCCGGCGGCCTGGCTGTCGACGTCGCCGTCGGCGTTCTTCACCGGGCCGAAGACGCCGACGATCTTGTCGCCGAGGCCGAGGTCGGTGAGGGCCGCGGCGACCGACGACTGCGCGACGATCCGCTCGGGCGCCTTGTCGAGCTCGAGCTTGGTGCCGAGGTCGTCGGTGTAGGTCCAGGCCTGGTCGGAGGAGGCGTCGTCGGAGGACGAGCCGCAGGCGGCGAGGGGGAGGGCGAGGGCCACGGCGACGGCTGCGGCGAGGCGTCGGGGCGTGAACGTGCGTCGGATCATGGAGGGGAGCCTAACCTAGGTCAGCCTTACCTGAGCAAGGGATGTCCCAGGCGACCGACGTGAGGTGGACCACCCGTGAGGTCGGGGTGTCGGCCGCCGGACGGTCGATGCTCGACAGCGGTCCCCGTCGGGCGCACGATGGGGACGTGGACCGCACCAGCGTCGTCGTCTCGCGCGAGGTCACCGCCTCGCCCTCGGTGGTGTTCGGCCTGCTCGCCGACCCGCGGCGCCACCCCGAGATCGACGGCTCGGACATGGTGCGCGCCGACGACGGCGCCTCCCCCGTCACCGCCGTCGGACAGGTGTTCCGGATGCACGTCCACCACCCGCGCGCCGGCGACTACCGCACCGACAACCTCGTCACACGTTTCCTGCGCGACGTCGAGGTGGCCTGGCGCACCGGACCGGTCGACGGCACCCCGCCGGGCTGGGAGTGGCGGTGGCGCGTCGACGCGACGGCCGCGGGAAGCCTGGTGTCGCTCACCTACGACTGGTCCGACGTCGACGACCCCGAGATCCACCGCAGGGTCGGGGGCTTCCCCGCCGTCCCCGTGACCGCGCTCGAGCGGACGCTCGAGCGTCTCGAGGCGGTCGTCGCATGACCCTCCACCGGCGCTCCAGGCCCGAAGGGATCAGCGTCGGCCAGCCGCGAGGAGCTCCTCGACCGTCACCAGCTTGACCCGCGGGCGTCCGGACGCGCGGCCGGCGTCGACCTCGTGGCGCTCGATGGCGCGCACCCCCGGGGCCTGGACGAGGTCGGGCTGACGCTTGCGCAGGAGCCGGGCGAACGCGCGTCCCGACCGGGCAGGGCGGGGCAGTCGGTGCTCCGCGGCGTCGGCCAGCAGGGTCGTGACGGTCTCTCCGGCGCAGATGCGGTTCGCGCCGATGCCGCCCGTCGACCCGCGCTTCGCCCAGCCGACCACGTAGGCGCCGGGGACGGCCTCGCCCGTGGCCGGGTCGACGACGCGTCCGTCGGCGTTCGGGATGATGCCGCGCTCGGCGTCGAACGGCAGGCCCGGCACGGGGCGGCCGCGGCGCCCGATGGAGCTGACGAGCAGGCGGGTGGGCGCCTCGACCTCGCCGTCGGGTCCGGACACGGTCACCGACGCGAGGGTCGCGTCGCCGTGCGCGGCGACGACGCGTCGACCGAAGGCGAGCACGAGCCGGCGACCGGGGCCCGGCTCGCTCGACCAGTCACTGCGCACTCGGCGACGGTCGGCGAGCAGCGCCGCCTTCGATCCGGGCGCAGCAGCGTCGAGCGTGGCGACGGTGGCGGCGTCGTCCTCGACGACGAGCTCGATGCCGTCGGGCAGGGTGAGCAGCTCCGGACGCGTGAACGCCGACTCCTCCGGTCCACGGCGGCCGAGGAGGACGACCTCGCGCACGTCGCAGCGCCGGATGGCCTCGAGGGCGTGGTCGGCGATCTCCGTGCCGGCGAGCCGCTCGGGGTCGCTCAGCAGGATGCGGGCGATGTCGAGCGCAACGTTGCCGTTGCCGACGACGAACACGCGCGCGCCGTCGACGCGGATCGCGTCGCCGGGGACCTCGGGGTCGCCGTTGTACCAGGAGACGGTCTCGGTGGAGCCGTGCACGCCGTCGAGGTCCTCGCCCTCGATGCCGAGCCGACGGTCCTCGGGCGCGCCGATCCCGTAGACGACGGCGTCGTGGTGCTCGAGCAGCTCGGCGTGGCTGACGTGGCGGCCGACCTCGACGTTCATGAACAGCGAGGTGCGCGGGTGCTCGTACGTCCAGGAGAACGTGTCGCCGACCCGCTTGGTCTCGCCGTGGTCGGGGGCCACGCCCGCGCGGAGCAGACCGCCGGGCACCGGCAGACGGTCGACGAAGGAGACGTCGGCGTCGGTCGCGGCGAGCAGCTCGCGGGCGGTGTAGGTGGCTGCCGGACCTGTGCCGACGACCGCCACGCGCAGGCCGGTGGGGACGCCGGGGCGCACCCGGGCGTGCGTCTGCTCCTTCGCGACCGCTCGGTCGGGGCGCTCGGCGTAGTAGGCGGCGTTGAGCTCGGCGAAGACCTCCTCGCCTCCGCGGAGGATCTCGATCGGCTTGATGGCCGAGGCGGGGCAGGCGTCGGCGCACGCGCCGCAGTCGATGCAGGCGCGCGCGTCGACGTAGAGGATGTCCGTGTGGCCGAAGTCGGGCTCGCCCGGGGTCGGGTGGATGCAGTCGACGGGGCAGACCTCGACGCAGGACGCGTCGGAGCAGCAGCTCTGGGTGATCGCGAAGGGCATGGGCGGATCAGAGCATGTGGACGCGGCGGTAGAGCCGCTTGGCCGCAGGCGTCAGCAGGCCCGCCTCGGACAGGAAGTCCATGAGGTGGACGCACGACAGGCGCATGAGGGCGTGGTGGTGCTCGTTGTTCTTGGCCGCCGCGACGGCCTCCTTCACGTCGAGACCGGCCTCGGCGTACACGTCGGGCTGCACCAGGCTCTTGACGATGAAGTAGCCGACGCTGGCGATCTGCAGCGCGCTGGCCTTGCGCCGCACCTCGGAGATGCCGCGCATCGCCTCGATGGTCTCGTGACGCGCGAACTTCATGTGGCGCGACTCCTCGACCACGTGGATCTTGCAGATCGTCTTGACCTGCGGGGCGACCGACGCACCGCGCATCCAGTCGCGCTGCATGACATCGAGGACCTCCTCGGCGACGAGGATGGAGGTGTAGGCCACCTCGTTGCGCGCGGTCAGCTTGAGCAGCTTGGCCGCCTGGTGCAGACGCGGGTGCGGCAGGTAGGAGCGGCCGGCGATCAGCTGCGCACCCTTGGCGAACATGATCGAGTGGCGGCACTCGTCGGCGATCTCGGTCAGCGCGAACTGGAACTCGCTGCTCGCGTAGTCCTTGTCGTAGATGTCGACGAGGAGCATCTGCTGGAGCAGCATCTCGAACCAGATGCCGATGCTCGCGACGCTGGCGGCCTCGTGACGCGTGAGGGTCGCGCGCTGCTCCGGGCTCATGCGCTCCCAGATGTCGGTGCCGTACAGCGTGCACCACTCCGGGTTCACGCCGTCGTGCAGCGGGTCGAGCGGGGCGTCCCAGTCGACCTCCTTCTCGGGGTCGTACGAGAGCTGGGCCGACGAGGAGAGCAGACGCTCGAGCACACCGTCGCGCTCGACCTCGGCGCGGAAGGCGGCGGCGTCCTGCTCCGGGCTGGGTGCGGTGATCGTCATGGTGGGACTCCTCGACTCGACAGCGATGATGTGACATCGGGAGTGTCACATCCGTACCCACGGTATGCCCGGGGTGGCGGAAGCGCAAGAGACACACGTCACCCGCCGTTCGTCCCCGCGCCTCGTCGAGGATTCCCAGGTGGACCTGGGAATCCGCGATCAGCACGGAGAGCTTTCCGTGCGCCGCTGAGATGTCCGTGCCTCGCGGGAGATTCCCAGGTCGACCCGGGAATCTGCGGACCGCGGGTCAGCGCTGGGCGTCGAGGAAGGTGCGGGCGAGCGGGGCGGGGGCGCGGGCGAGCCAGGCGTCCTCGACGGCCGCCGCGAGCCGTGCGGGGTCGACGACGTCGAGCTCGACGAGGTAGCCGGGGTGGTGGGCCAGGTGCTCGATGGTGAACAGGCCTGGCACGCCCTCGGAGAGGATGGCGTCGCGCTCGGCGAGGTCCTCGGTGCGCAGTCCGACGATGTCGCCCCGAGGCACGCGAGCGTCGCCGAAACGTCGCAGGTCGGCCTGCGTGAAGGGCCGCACCCAGCAGAACACCGCCTTGTCCACGAACCAGGCGCGGTTGCGGAACGTGGTGCCCTCGCTCACCGACGGCAGGGCGGTGCACAGACGCTCGACGTCGGCGAGGGTGGGCACGGGTCCAGCGTCGTGCGGGGCGGTCGGCCCGTCGACCCTCGCCGAGCCTCGTCGACCCCTCTCCCCCACCCCAGGACGCGACGAGGCCCGCCGTCCCGGGTGGGACGACGGGCCTCGGTCGTGGTGCGGCTGACTCAGTGGCTGTGCCCGGCGTGGGCGTCACCCTCGTCGTCGGCGGGCTTGTCGGCCACGAGCGTCTCGGTCGTGAGCAGCATGGCGGTGATCGACGCGGCGTTGGCCAGCGCGGAGCGCGTGACCTTGACCGGGTCGAGGATGCCCTGCGCGAGCAGGTCGCCGTACTCGCCGGTGGCGGCGTTGTAGCCCTCGCCGCTCTCGCGGACCTTGGACACGACGACCTCGCCGGAGACGCCGCCGTTGCGGGCGATCCACTCCAGCGGGGCGTCGGCGCCGATGCGCACGATGCGCACGCCGACACCCTCGTCGCCGGTGAGGCCGAGGTCGTCGTCGAGCACGGACACGGCGTGGACGAGGGCGGAGCCGCCGCCGGCGACGATGCCCTCCTCGATGGCCGCGCGGGTCGCCGAGACGGCGTCCTCGATGCGGTGCTTCTTCTCCTTCAGCTCCACCTCGGTGGCGGCGCCGACCTGGATGACGCACACGCCGCCGGCCAGCTTCGCGAGCCGCTCCTGCAGCTTCTCGCGGTCCCAGTCGGAGTCGGTGAGCTCGATCTCGGCCTTGATCTGGTTGACGCGGCCCTCGACCTCGGCAGCGTCGCCGCCGCCGTCGATGATCGTCGTGTCGTCCTTGGTGACGACCACGCGTCGGGCGGTGCCGAGCACCTCGAGGCCGACCTGGTCGAGCTTGAGGCCGACGTCGGGGGTGACGACGGTCGCGCCGGTGAGGGTCGCGATGTCCTGGAGCATCGCCTTGCGGCGGTCGCCGAACGCGGGCGCCTTGACGGCGACCGAGGTGAACGTGCCGCGGATCTTGTTGACGACCAGGGTCGAGAGCGCCTCGCCCTCGACGTCCTCGGCGATGATGAACAGGCTCTTGTTGGCCGCGATGACCTTCTCCAGCAGCGGGAGCAGCTCGGCGACCGAGCTGATCTTGCCCTGGTTGACGAGCACGTAGGGGTCGTCGAGGACGGACTCCATGCGCTCGGTGTCGGTGACCATGTAGGGCGACAGGTAGCCCTTGTCGAACTGCATGCCCTCGGTGAAGTCGAGCTGCGTGCCGAGGGAGTTGGACTCCTCGACGGTGATGACGCCGTCCTTGCCGACCTTGTCGAACGCCTCGGCGATGAGCTCGCCGATGTGCGCGTCGCGCGAGGAGACGGTGGCGACGTCGGTCATGTCCTTGATGTCGTCGACGTCGCGGGCGACCTCGTGCAGGCGCTCGGAGACGGCCTTGACGGCGGCCTCGATGCCCTTCTTGAGGCCGACCGGGTTGGCGCCGGCGGCGACGGCGCGCAGGCCCTCGTGGACCATCGCCTGGGCGAGCACGGTGGCCGTGGTGGTGCCGTCACCGGCGACGTCGTTCGTCTTGGTGGCGACCTCCTTGGCGAGCTGGGCGCCGAGGTTCTCGAACGGGTCGTCGAGCTCGACCTCACGGGCGACGGTGACGCCGTCGTTCGTGATGGTGGGGGCGCCCCACTTCTTGTCGAGCACGACGTAGCGGCCCTTGGGGCCGAGGGTGACCTTGACGGTGTTCGCGAGGGCGTCGACGCCGCGCTCGAGCGCGCGGCGTGCGTCCTCGTCGAACTCGAGGATCTTGGGCATGGTGATGCCTTCCTACGAAACGACTGAATGGTGGTGTCCGGCGAGAGCCGGAGGTGGCGCGTCAGCACGGTCCTGACGCGCATGGGACCCGACCGGCAAGGCGCGCGAGCGACGGCGACCCGTTCTTGGTCGCCGAGCGAGCAGCAACGCCGCCGGTCGGGAGCCCAGGTGCGTCAGGAGACGACGGCGAGGACGTCGCGGGCAGAGAGGATGAGGAACTCCTCGCCCGAGTACTTGACCTCGGTTCCGCCGTACTTGCTGAAGATGACCTTGTCGCCGACGTTGACGTCGAGCGGGACGCGGTTGCCGGAGTCGTCGATGCGGCCGGGGCCGACGGCGACGACCTCGCCCTCCTGGGGCTTCTCCTTGGCGGTGTCCGGGATGACGAGCCCGGAGGCGGTAGTCTGCTCGGCCTCGACGGCCTTGATGACGAGACGATCCTCGAGCGGCTTGATGGTGACCGACACTGGTCGACCTCCCCTTCAACGATGTGGTGAGTGACGGATGTACGTGATGGGTGTGCACGCCGTCGCGGGGGCCGTGCACGGGTTGGCAGTCTCAGGGTTCGAGTGCCAGTTCAGAATCTAGCACTCACCCCTCTCGAGTGCTAAGGGGTGTTCGCGGGCGGCGGACACGCGTCGTTGGGCCCGGCGGGGGTGCCGGGCCGTGGGCGGCGGGATGCCCGGCCTGCCACGATGGCGTCGTGGACCTGGTGACGTTCGAGCGGCTGCAGACCGACGAGGGCCGGGCCCTGGTGGCGGAGGTGCACGAGCGCGCGGGCCGGGAGTCCGATCTCGCGCTCGGCACGCGGCTGCGCAAGGTGCACGACGTGGAGCTGGTGGCGGCGGCGGTGACGCAGAACCACCTGCGGGGGCTGGCGCGGGCCAAGCTGGGCGACGACGCGGCGGGCATGTTCTTCACGCACGACGCGCTGCAGCAGGCGACGCGTGGCGCGGTCGCGACGCTGCGCGCCGAGCGTCTGGCTGCGTCGGGGGCGTCCGCGGTGCTCGACCTCGGCTGCGGCATCGGCTCCGACCTCGTCGCGTTCGCGCGAGCTGGGCTGCGGGTGCGCGGTGTCGAGCGCGACCCGGTGCGTGCCGCGATCGCGTCGGCGAACCTGCGCGCGCTCGGGCTCGAGGGTGAGGTGGTGTGCGCCGACGCGGCCGACGTCGTGCCGACCGCGTCGGAGGTGGTGTTCCTCGACCCCGCCCGTCGCGACGACCGTGGTCGGGTGTTCGACCCGGAGGCGATGAGTCCGCCGTGGTCGGTGGTCGAGGAGCACCTGGCGGGGCGCGCCGTGGTGAAGACGCTGCCGGGGATCCCGCACGCGCTCGTCCCCGACGGCGTGGAGGCGCAGTGGGTCAGCGACGGGGGCGACCTCGTCGAGGCGTGCCTGTGGGGCGCGGGGCTCGACCTGACCGACCGCGCGCCGCGGCGGGCGTCGGCGCTGCCGGGTCCGCACGTGCTGAGCGGCGACGGGGCGCCCGGTGACGTCGGGGAGCTCGGCGGCTGGCTGCACGAGCCCGACGACGCGGTGATCCGCTCCGGCCTGGTGGGGGCGCTGGCCGAGGAGGTCGACGGGCAGCTGGTCGACCCGCGGATCGCGTGGGTGACGACCGACGTCGAGGTGCGGCACCCGCTGGCCCGATCGTTCCGCGTCGTGGCGGAGCTGCCGTTCCGCGAGAAGCAGCTGAAGGCCGCCTTGGTCGCGCGCGACGTCGGCACCCTGACCGTGAAGAAGCGCGGCGTCGACGTCGTGCCCGAGGTGCTCGTGCGCCGCCTGCGCCTGAAGGGCTCGCAGCGCGCCACGGTCGTGCTGACGCGCGTGGACGACAAGGCCGTCGCCCTCCTCGTCGACCCCCTCCCCCGCTGACCGTCGTCGCGCAGGGCCCGCGCGGACCCCGCAGCACAGGACCGTTTGCGTGGGGCCCCACGTGAACCGGCTCGCCCCACCGCAAACATGCGCCTGATCCGCACGTTTGCGTGGGGCCCCACGCAAACGTGCTCACGGCGTGGGGGTGGGGCGGGCGGGCCTAGGGTGGGGGCGTGCGCATCGACCTGAACGCCGACGTCGCCGAGTCGCCGGACGACCTCGCCCTCCTCGACGTGGTCACGAGCGCGAACGTCTGCTGCGGGGCCTACGCGGGGGGCGAGGAGCTCATGCTCGACGCGTGCGAGCGTGCCGTCGAGCGGGGGGTCGTCGTGGGCGCACAGGTCGGCTACCCCGACCGCGAGGGGTTCGGCCGACGACCGCAGGAGCCGACCGACGACGAGCTCGTCGCGACCCTGCGCGAGCAGCTCGACCTGCTCGCCGAGGTCGCCGACGCCGTGGGCGCGCGCGTGGCCTACGTCAAGCCGCACGGCGCGCTCTACAACACCGTCGTGCACGACGAGCGGCAGGCGGCGGCGGTCGTCGAGGCGGTGGCGCCGTACGGCCTCCCGCTGCTCGGCCTGCCGGGCGCCGCGAGTCTCCGCCTGGCCGCCGCCGACGGGCTGCAGGTCGTCACCGAGGGCTTCGCCGACCGTGCCTACACGCCCGACGGGCTCCTGATGCCGCGCTCCGAGCCGGGCGCCGTGCTCACCGACGTCGACGCGGTCGCCGCCCAGGCGCTGCGCCTCGCCCCGCAGGTCGACTCGCTCTGCGTGCACGGCGACTCCCCCGGCGCCCTCGACCTCGCGCGTGCGGTGCGTGCCGCGCTGGCCGACGCCGGGCACCACGTCACGCCCTTCGCATGAGGGTGCTGGCGTGCGGGGACGACGCGGTCCTGCTCGACTGCGCCGACCTCGACGACGCCCGCCGACGCCACGCGGCGCTCGTCGACCACCCCTACGTGACGGAGGCGGTGCTCGGCGCGCGCACCGTGCTGCTCCGCGGCCACCCCGCGACCCTGCGCACGCTCGCCAGGAGCACCCCGCCGGCGGACGACGTCGCCCCACCCGACGCCCGCGAGCACGTCGTGCCGGTCCGCTACGACGGCCCCGACCTCGCCGACGTCGCGCAGCGCACCGGTCTCGACGAGGACGCGGTGGTGACCGCGCACACCGGCACGCCCTGGACGGTCGCGTTCGGCGGGTTCGCGCCCGGCTTCGCCTACCTGGTGGGCGGCGACCCCCGCCTCGTCGTGCCACGTCGCGCGACGCCCCGCGCCAGCGTCCCGGCGGGCGCCGTCGGTCTCGCCGGGGAGTTCAGCGGCATCTACCCCCGCGCGTCTCCCGGGGGGTGGCAGCTGCTCGGCACCACCGACGTGACTCTCTTCGACCTCGCACGCACGCCCGCCGCCCTCCTCGCGCCGGGCGACACCGTGCGCTTCACCGTCGCTGACCGTGACGTTCCGGCCCCCGACGACACCGATCCGGGGCCACATCGTCACGGTCAGCGGCGTGGGGAGGCGTCGTGAGCCTGACAGTGATCTCGGCGGGCCCGCTCACGCTCGTCGAGGACGACGGCCGACCCAGCCTGGCGAGCCAAGGCGTGGGGCCCTCCGGCGCCTTCGACCGACGCGCGACGCACCAGGCGCGGGCGCTCGTCGGCGACGCCGGGCGTGGCACCGCCGTCCTCGAGGTGCTCGGTGGCGGGCTCGTCCTGCGCGCCGACGCGGCCCATGTCGTCGCGGTGACCGGCGCGGTCGGCGCGGTGCTCGTCGACGCGACCCCGGTCGACCACGGCCGACCGCTGGTCCTGCGCGCGGGGCAGGTGCTGGAGCTCGGCGGGGTCGAGGTCGGCCTGCGGGCCTACGTGGCCGTGGGCGGCGGCCTCGACGTGCCCCCGACACTCGGCTCGCGCAGCGCCGACGTGCTCGCCCGCCTCGGGCCAGCCGCCCTGGCCGACGGCGACGTCCTGGAGGTCGGGAGCCCGCGGGTGCCGCACGGCGGACCGCCCGTCCCGAGCCTCCTCACGCCCGGCACCACGACGGTCGACGTCGTGCTCGGCCCCCGCGACGACTGGTTCACCCGCGATGCGCTGGCCGGCTTCCTGGGCACCGCCTGGACCGTGTCGCCGCGCTCGGACCGCATCGGTGTCCGCCTGGACGGTGCGCCGCTCGAGCGCAGGGTCGACGGCGAGCTGGCGAGCGAGCCCGTCGTGCGCGGCAGCGTGCAGGTGACGTCGGCCGGGCTGCCCGTGGTGCTCGGCCCCGATCACCCGGTCACGGGCGGCTATCCCGTCCTGGGCGTCGTCACCGCCGACGGCGTGGACCGCTTGGCGCAGGTACGACCCGGTGACGCGGTGCGGTTCCGGCGCGCCCCCAGGCCCTGACCGTCGCCTGCGGCACCATCGGAGCATGAGGCCCACCCACCGCCCCGTCGAGGACGAGGTCGCGACCGACCTGGCCGGCGAGTCGACGTACGGCTCCTACCTGCGGCTCGACCTGCTGCTCGCGGCGCAGCAGCCGGTGACCGACCACCACGACGAGATGCTGTTCGTCGTCCAGCACCAGGTGACCGAGCTGTGGCTCAAGCAGCTGGTGCACGAGCTGCGCTCGGCGATCGCGCTGGTCGACGCCGACCAGCTCGCCCCGGCGCTGAAGCGGCTCGCGCGCGTGAAGGCGGTGCAGCGGCAGATGTTCGAGCAGTGGGGGGTGCTCGAGACGCTCACCCCCGTCGAGTACCTGCAGTTCCGCGACGCCCTCGGGCGGGCGTCGGGGTTCCAGTCGGCGCAGTACCGGACCGTGGAGTTCCTGCTGGGCAACAAGAACCCGGCGATGGTGAAGGTCTTCGACCACGAGCCCGTCACGCGCGACCAGCTCGCGGCCGACCTCGCCGCGCCGAGCCTGTACGACACCTTCCTGGCCTACCTCTCGCGCCACGGACACGCCGTGCCGCACGAGGTGCTGGACCGCGACCTCACGCAGCCGTACGTGCCGCACGCGGACGTGGTGGAGGTCTTCCGCCGCGTGTACGCCGACCCCGAGACGCACTGGGAGGTCTACGAGACCTGCGAGGAGCTGGTCGACGTCGAGGAGGGGTTCCACCTCTGGCGCTTCCGCCACCTCAAGACCGTGCAGCGCATCATCGGCCACAAGCGCGGCACCGGCGGCTCCAGCGGCACCACGTTCCTGCAGCGCGCGCTGGAGCTCACGTTCTTCCCCGAGCTCCAGGACGTCCGCACCGCCCTCTGATCGCCCCCGGCGGTCAGAGGGGGGCGGCCGGCAAGGAGCTCAGCGTCGGAGCACCTTCCGCGCGGCTGCGTTGGCCGCGAACTGCCCGAGCTGCACGAGGACGACGACGACGGCGATCGCCGTCCAGGTCACCCACGGGTCGAACTGGCGGTAGCCGTAGGTCAGCGCGAAGTTGCCCAGCCCGCCGCCGCCCACGGTGCCGACGACGGCCGTCATGTCGACGACCGCGACGAAGGCGAACGCGTACCCGAGGATGAGCGGGCCGAACGCCTCGGGCAGCAGGACGGTGAGCACCACGCGCGTGCGGCTGGCGCCCATCGCCCGGGCGGCCTCGAGCACGCCGGGCGGCACGCTGACGAGGTTCTGCTCGACGATGCGGCCGATGCCGAACGCGGCGCCGAAGACGACGGCGATGATGGCCATCGTGTTGCCGATGCCCGTGCCGACCACGGCGCGCGCGATGGGCTGCAGGCCCACCGCGAGCAGGATGAACGGGATCGGTCGGAAGGTGTTGACGACGACGTTGAGCAGCACGTTGACCACGCGGTTCGGGGCGATCCCCCCGGCGCGGGTGACGTACAGCGTCGTGCCGATGACGAGTCCCAGCAGCCCGCCGATCGTCAGGCCTCCAGCCACGAGGTAGAGGGTCTCCCACAGGGCGGTGAGCAGCTCGGAGCGGAGCTCGAGGACGCGGTCCATCACGCCACCTCTCGCGTCTCGACGAGCGCGGAGACCGCGTCCACCGCCTCGTCGACCCGGGCCGGGTCGCCGCGCAGCTCGAGCGTGAGGTGCCCGAACGCCCGACCGCGCACCTGCTCGACGCCGCCGTGGACGAGCTCGAACTCGACGTCGCGCCGTACGAGCTCGGCGAACACCGCGCTCTGGCTGACGCTCTCGTCGCGGAAGGACACCGTCACGAGACGGCCGTCGTGGCGTCGACGGATGGCCTCGACGGTGCGCTCGTCGGGCACGTCCTCGACGAGGGTGCGCACGAACCGCTGCGTTGCCGGGTGCTGCGGCCGCGAGAACACGCCGAACGCGTCGCCCTGCTCGACGACACGACCGGCCTCCATCACCACCACGCGATCGGCGATGGAGCGCACGACGTCCATCTCGTGGGTGATGACGAGGATCGTGACGCCGAGGTCGGCGTTGACGCGGCGCAGCAGGTTGAGCACGTCGACCGTGGTCTCCGGGTCGAGCGCGCTGGTGGCCTCGTCGGCGAGCAGGATGGCGGGTCGGGTGGCGAGCGCACGGGCGATGCCCACACGCTGCTTCTGCCCGCCCGACAGCTGCTCGACGTGGGTGTGCGCCTTGTCGGCGAGCCCGACGAAGGTCAGCAGCTCGACGATCCGCTGGTGTCGTTCCTCGCGCGGCACCCCTGCGACGACGAGCGGGTACTCGACGTTGCCGTAGACGGTGCGCGACGTGAACAGGTTGAACTGCTGGAAGATCATGCCGATGCCGCGGCGCACCTGCTGCAGCCTCCGTTCGGACAACCCGACGATCTCGGTGCCGTCGACGCGGATGGAGCCGGACGTGGCGGGCTCGAGCGCGTTGACGAGGCGCACGAGGGTCGACTTCCCGGCGCCGGAGTAGCCGACGATGCCGACGATCTCGCCGGCCTCGACGGACAGGTCGACCTCGCGCACGGCATGCACCGGCTCGGCGCCCCTGCGGGCCGGCGGGTACGTCTTCGTGACGTCCCGGATCTCGATGAGAGCCATCATTCCTCCTGCACGACGACGGGCCCCACGACGTCGCGTCGCGGGGCCCGGGCGTGGCTCACTTCTGGTCGGCGGTCTGCTGCTCGGTCTTCTTCAGCGCGGCGACGAGCTGGTCGACGGGCGTCTTCAGCAGCACGGCCGTGTCGCCCGAGACCTCCTGCACGCCGTCGGTCACGGCCTTCGTGTCCTGGTAGACCTCGACGAGCTTCTTGACCGACGGGTCGTCGGCCTCGTCCGCCCGTGCGGCGAAGACGTTGACGTAGGGCAGCGCGTTCGGGTCCGACGGGTCGTCCTGGGCGATCGCGTCGGAGAACGTCAGGCCGGCCTTCTCGACGAAGTCGTTGTTGACGATCGCGGCGGCGACGTCGTCGAGCGACGTGGCGGTCACGTTGGCGTCCAGGGCCGTCACCTTCACGCGCGAGGCGCTGGTGTCGACGTCGGCGAGGTCGGAGAAGATCGTGCCGCCGTCCTTGAGCTCGATGAGTCCGGCGGACTGCAGCACGAGCAGGCCGCGGGCCTGGTTGCTGGCGTCGTTCGGGACGGCCACGGTCGCGTCGTCGGGGATGTCGGCGACGTCGGTGTACTTCTTGGAGTACAGGCCGAGCGGGTAGATGGCCGTGGCGCCGACCGGCACGAGGTCCTGGTCGTTGGAGACGTTGTAGTCGGCGAGGTAGACGATGTGCTGGAACTGGTTGAGGTCCAGGTCGCCCTCGGCGACGGCCGGGTTCGGCTGCGCGTAGTCGGTGAAGTCGACGATGTCGACGTCGAGGCCGGCCTTCTTCGCGGCCTTCTCGTACTCGGCCCAGTAGGGGTCGCTGGCGCCGACGACGCCGATCCGCCAGGTCTTGGAGTCGTCGGCGGACTCGTCGGCACCGCCACGGGTGGCGAGGAAGATGACGACGGCGGCGACGACGACCGCGAGCGCGACGATGATGGCGACGAGACGGCCGCGACGCTTCGGGGCCTCGATGACGGGGGTGGGCTCGGACACGACGAGCTCCTTCCTGCGGGGTGACCGCACGGGGTGGGGGACGTGCCGCCGGGGTGGGGCGACCCGTGCACGCTACGGCGGGGTGCTGCACCGTCCGGACGGGTGACCAGCATGCGAGAACGGCACGGCGTCGGCGTCGCCGACTGGTAGCGGGCGGACTCAGGGGCGGTCGTCGTAGCTCCAGGCGACGTCGTCGCGCACCACCCGGGCGGGCGTGCCGGCAACGACGCTGTGGGCCGGCACCTTCTGTCCCCGGACCACCGCGCGCATGCCCACGACGGCACCGTCGCCGACGTCGGCGTGGCCCGTGACGACCGCGTCCTTGCACAGCCACACGTGGCGGCCGAGCCGGATGCTCGCGCCGAAGGGGTTGAGCCGCTCCCCTGTGGCGCGGTCCTCGAGCCGGTGCATGTCGTCGGTGGCCACGTAGACGTCGGCCGCCCACAGCTGCTCGGGCAGGGCCACCACGCTGCCACCGTTGCGCGCGTCAACGACCGCGCAGCGGGTGGCGACGAGGGGCCCGTGCAGCACGATGCTGGACCCGCCGCCGCAGTAGACCTCCCCGGCGGTGAGCTCGCAGCCCGCGTCGACGAAGACGGTGGCACCGTCGCCGCCGACGAGGAGCGACGCGATGCTGCGCAGCGCGGACCCGACGGCCACGACGACGTCGCGCACGGGGAACAGGGTCAGCTGCTCGAGCACCTTCGGGGGCAGCAGGGCACCGTCGGCCAGGTAGAGCGCGTTGTCGCAGTCGTGCCACCACGTCGGGACGCCGTCGCGCACCCGGGTCCAGGTCTGCGCGTCGACGGCGTCGACGTCGGCCCCGGCGGCGCGCAGGCGTTCGCGGTGCTCGGGGGCCAGACCCACGTTCGGTTCCACCCGAGCATCCTGCCAGGGCCTGGGCCCGTCACGGTGCGGGACGCTCCACCCGCTCGATCAGCTCGTGCGGCGCCTGCACGCAGTACGACTCGACGAGCAGCTCGCGCAGCTCGTCGAGGTCGGGCTCGTGCAGGGCGTCGTCGAGCACCAGGCCGACGACGTCGCCGCTGCGCCCGACCCGGAAGTACGGCGGGCCGAGGTGCTCGAACGCGGCCACCTCGTCCATCGGGGCACGGAACGTGATCCGGAGCAGGCCGTCCTCGCCCCCGAAGAGGTGCGCGACGTTGGCGCCACGCACGACCCAGCGGACGCCGGTCCAGGCGCGCTCGCGCCGCGCCTCGGGCAGCGGGTCGAGCACGCGCCCGACGCGCTCGAGCCAGACGTCGGGGACGGGTGCGCGAGCCACGTGCCCCACCCTGGCACGGGCCGCCGACATCCGGTCGCGGCACGAGACGCGAGAGGGCCCCGACCGGCGAACCGGTCGGGGCCCTCGTCGTCAGCGGCGAGGCGCAGGGCTCAGAAGCCCATGCCGCCCATGTCGCCCATGTCGGGGGCGCCACCACCGGCCGGAGCGGGCTCCGGCTTGTCGGCGACGACGGCCTCCGTCGTGAGGAACAGCGCCGCGATCGAGGCGGCGTTCTGCAGGGCGGAGCGCGTGACCTTGGCGGGGTCGATGATGCCCTCGCCGATGAGGTCGACGTACTCGCCCGTGGCGGCGTTGAGGCCGTGGCCCGGCTCGAGACCGGCGACCTTCTCCGCCACGACGCCGCCCTCGAGGCCGGCGTTGACCGCGATCTGCTTCAGCGGGGCCGACGCGGCGGTGCGCACGATGTTCGCGCCCGTCGCCTCGTCACCCTCGAGCTGCAGCTTCTCGAACACGGCCGCGGTGGCCTGGACGAGCGCCACGCCGCCGCCGGCGACGATGCCCTCCTCGACGGCCGCCTTCGCGTTGCGCACGGCGTCCTCGATGCGGTGCTTGCGCTCCTTGAGCTCGACCTCGGTGGCCGCGCCGACCTTGATGACGGCCACGCCGCCGGCCAGCTTGGCGAGGCGCTCCTGCAGCTTCTCGCGGTCGTAGTCGGAGTCGCTGTTCTCGATCTCCGCACGGATCTGGTTGACCCGGCCAGCGATCTGGTCCTGCGAGCCGCCGCCCTCGACGATGGTCGTCTCGTCCTTGGTCGTGACGACCTTGCGCGCGGTGCCGAGCAGCGAGATGTCGGCGTTCTCGAGCTTGAGGCCGACCTCCTCGCTGATGACCTCGCCGCCGGTGAGGATGGCGATGTCGGCCAGCATGGCCTTGCGGCGGTCACCGAAGCCGGGGGCCTTGATGGCGACCGACTTGAAGGTGCCGCGCATCTTGTTGACGATCAGGGTGGCCAGCGCCTCGCCCTCGACGTCCTCGGCGATGATCGCGAGCGGCTTGCCCGACTGCATGACCTTCTCGAGCACCGGGACGAAGTCCTTGACCGAGCTGATCTTGCTGTTGACGATGAGGATGTAGGGGTCCTCGAGGACCGTCTCCATGCGCTCGGGGTCGGTGACGAAGTAGCCCGACAGGTGACCCTTGTCGAAGCGCATGCCCTCGGTGAGCTCGAGGTCGAGGCCGAACGTGTTCGACTCCTCGACCGTGATGACGCCCTCCTTGCCGACCTTGTCCATGGCCTCGGCGATGATCTCGCCGACCGTGGTGTCGGCGGCCGAGATGGACGCGGTGGAGGCGATCTGCTCCTTGGTCTCGACGTCCTTGGCCATGCCGAGCAGCTGGCTGCTGATGGCCTCGACGGCGGTCTCGATGCCCTTCTTCAGGCCCATCGGGTTGGCGCCGGCGGCCACGTTGCGCAGACCCTCGCGCACGAGCGCCTGGGCCAGGACGGTGGCCGTCGTGGTGCCGTCGCCGGCGACGTCGTCGGTCTTCTTGGCGACCTCCTTGACGAGCTCGGCGCCGATCTTCTCGTAGGGGTCCTCGAGCTCGATCTCCTTGGCGATGGACACACCGTCGTTGGTGATCGTGGGGGCGCCCCACTTCTTCTCCAGCACGACGTTGCGGCCCTTGGGGCCGAGCGTCACCTTGACGGCGTCGGCAAGCTGGTTCATGCCGCGCTCGAGGCCGCGGCGGGCCTCCTCGTTGAACGCAATGGACTTGGCCATGTGGAACTCTCCGGTTCGACGTGGTTCGGGTGTGACCGGTCGGTGCCCGCGACGGACGAGCCAGGACGCGCGGCGATCCCTTCCCGCCGCCGTCCCGACCCTCACCGGGCCGGTCGGATGTCTAGCACTCTCACTATAGGAGTGCTAACCCAGGACTGGCAATCGGGTGGGGAGAGTGCCAGTTGCGGCGACGTCGCGACGCTAGTCGTCGTCGCCGATGACGAGGCGGGGGAGGCGGTCGCGCCAAGGGCGGCGGGGCGACGGCGACGCGTCGACGTCGAGCAGGGGCGGCGCGGCCGACGGGTCGGGGCGGGGGTCGGGGTCGGCCTCCTGCGCCGCGGCCCGGCGGTCCTGGCGGGCGATCCAGAGGACGGTCAGGACGATGCCCACCACGGGGACGAACGCCGGGATGGCGAGGACCGCCACGGGGTGCGCCGACAGCTCCCCGACCGCTGCGGCACCCGTTCCCATCGCACCAGTCTACGAGCGGCGGCCCGAGGACGGGCTCAGACCGAGAGCAGCAGGTAGATGCCCGTGAAGGTGTAGCCGACCATGAGCACGAGCATCGCGAGCTGGCCGGTGAGGCGGTGCGCGCGCGGCAGCACCTCGAGGGCCTTGTCGTGCGCCGCGACCACCGCCACCACGTGCCCGGCGACGACGAATCCGACCTTGTAGACCGCGAGGAGGTCGGGGTGCTCGGACAGGACGTACGACACCGTGAGCCCGTCGCCTGCGCCGAGCAGCTGCAGCAGGCCGATCACCACGCCCTGACCGCGCTCGACGAGGTAGGTCAGGTAGTGCGCGAAGACGTAGCCGACGACGATCGGCACCAGCGAGTGCGCCATCAGCCCCGGCAGTGCACGACGCTGCGCCGGCGTCACACCGCCCGTCGCCACGGAGGCGGCCACGAACGCCACCGCCACCACCACGCAGAACAGCAGCAGCACGAGCGACGTGGTGAGCGTGGAGTGCGCCGCCGACTGCCAGGCCTGCGACGCGGAGAAGCTGTCGAACGCCGTCGACCCGAGGAGCACCGACACCGCCGCGACGATCCCGGGCGCCACGGGCAGCAGCGGGAGCGAGCGCAGCGGGTTGTGCGGCGCGAAGCGCCGGTCGCGCACCAGCGGCGCGAGCCGCGCCACCACGGCGCTGTACACGTCGAACGGGTCGGCACGGTCGAACCAGCGCGGCCCGAACACGACGCCACCCGCCACCGTCACGACGACGTAGACCGCCACCCACGTGCGCACCGCGTCGACGGAGCCGGCGTCGGGAGAGGCGAGCTCGAGCCACACGAACGCGAACAGCCCGGCCGCCGCAGGCCAGTAGCCCCACGCCGGGCGGTAGACCACGAACCCGTCGGGACGACCCGTGAGCCGACCCACCAGCCACTGGACCGAGCGCCACGGCGACAGGTCCTTCCACACGTGCCCCGCCAGCAGCGCGAGCGGCACCAGCCCCACCCACACGAGGACGTAGAACGCCCCGATGCCCGGGTTCGACGCGTCGTCGGGTCCCAGGAAGAGCGCGCCCAGGAACCACGCGGCCAGCAGCAGACCCACGACCGCCAACCACGGTCGACGTCGCGGCTCGTCAGCCCCGCCGGGCTGCTCCGCCGCAGGCTGGAGCCGCGGCTCCTTCCAGGCGAACGCGAGCACGGCGAAGGAGATCGTCAGGGCCCAGCTCGCGCCCACGACGGCGTACAGGAACGGCACGGGCAGGTCGGTCGAGCCGCCCACGCCGTGCTGCGGCAGCAGGTCGAGCACGGTCAGGGCCGGACGACGAGCTGGACGATGGTCGCGTGGGTCTCGTGCGACTCCACCGCCACCTGGCCCGGACGATCGAGGGTGAACGTGCGCGACACCGTCTCACCCGGCTGCACGTCGATGCTCACCTCCGGGTCGGAGTGCACGTGCACCTCGTCAGCCACCTCGGCCGTCACGGTCAGCGTGACCGGCTCGCCGACCTTCACCTTCACCCGCTTGCCGCGGGGCTGCGGTCCGTCGGCGGTGAGCCTCACCTCCACCGTCACGCCCTCGGAGTCCGGCGTCGCGCTCGTCGGGGGTGTGCCGGACGCCGTCGCGGTGGCGGTCGCCGACGGGGTCGACGACGTCGACGCGTCGGGGACGTCCTCCCCCGCGCCGCAGCCGGCGAGCAGCAGGGCCCCGAGCACGCACCCGGCCCACGTGGTCCTCATCGATCTCTCCTGTCGTCGTCGGTCTCGTCGGGGGCATCGTCGTCGGGGCGGAACGCACGCTCGATCAGCTCACGCTCCTCGGCCTCGTCCCGACGGTCCTTGCGGGCGATGTGGAGCACGACGGCCACGACCACGATGGCCGGCACGAAGGCCGGGATCGCGACGAGGGCCGCGTGGTGCGCCCACAGCACCTCCCCGGGCGTCACGCCCGGCCGGCCCCGCTGCCCTCGTCGACGCCGTCGCCGCCACCGGGTCCGGACTCGAGCTCCTCGCGGCGCCGCCGACCCTCGCGGGCGATCGCGCCGGAGACCCGGGCCACGGCCACGCTGATGCCCGCCAGGATGGCCAGGCTGCAGACGAGGACCACGAGGTTCGCAGCACCCCAGAGCCAGGGCGACGTGTCGAGCTCGCGCTCACGCTGCAGGATCGTGATCTCCGGGACGAAGTCGCGCGTCATCTCGGCCTCGGCCGGCACCTCCTCCGCACCCAGCGCCTCGTCGGCGGGCAGGAAGATGGGGGCCGCGGTGAGCATGCGTCCGTCCTGGACGCGCAGGAGCGTCTTCCAGCTGCCGCCGATCGGGACCGGGCTCGTGGTCTCCCACGAGTCGGGCCCGGTGCGACGCAGCTGCTGCGTGACCACGCCCGCGCCGCCGCCCTGCCAGGCGGTGATCTGCACCCAGGTCGGGTGCGCGTCGACGAGACCCTCGGTGGTGGTGGCCTGCACCATGACCTCGGGCTCGTCCTCCGTGCCGACCTGCTGCACCGTGAACCGCACCTGCGCGTCGTCGGGGACCGTGGCGTTCAGGCCGTTGGCGACGGCCAACGACGTGACGAGGATCGACCCGACCACGATCGAGCGGCCCACCCAGCGGTTGACGGGGAGCCGACCGTCGAGACCCACGGCGAACAGCGCACCGCACAGTCCCGCCCCGACGGCGACCGGGACGACGGTGACCAGGCTCTCCAGCCAGATGTCCCGGGGCCACGGGAACTGGAAGACGGCGTCGTTCCAGAACTTCTCGATGACGGACCCGACGGTGCCGATGAGGAGGCCACCGACCGCGCCGAAGACGAGCGGCCGCTCCTTGAGCCTGCTGAGCGCCAGCAGCTCGATGAGCAGGGCGCTGCCCAGGTAGAGCGGGAAGACGTGGTTCGCCTGGCCGAACACGTCGCCGACGATGAAGGAGACCACGCCGCGCACGATGACGAAGAAGAACGCGGCGAACAGGGCAGCGCCGGGTCCGGCGTACAGACGGGCGGCCACCAGCGTGAGCGCGGCCGCCGCGGCGATCATCAGCGGCGCGAACACCATGCGGAACTGCGCGATGCCGAAGTCGAACTCGGCCTGGAACACCGACAGGCCGATGAGCAGACCACCGAACGCCATCGAGAGGGTCAGCTTGTGCAGCGTGCGGGCGCTGTGGTTGTCGGCCGAGCGCTTCCACTCCTCGGAGAACTCCGCCTCGCGGTGCAGCAGGATGATGCCCGCCGTGGACAGACCCGCACCGCCGATGAGCATGAGGTGCGTCGGGCCCCAGAGCGTGACGTCCTGGCCGAAGAGCCGGTGCCAGACGTCGTCGAGCGGGAAGCCGATGAGGGCGTAGAAGCCGCAGGCCGCGATGAAGATGCCGGCCACCGGCGCGTACCAGCGGCGGGTGATCCGCACCGACGCGATGCCGGGCTTCTGGCCGTCGCGCGGGAACACGACCGCGCTCATGCCGGCGACGAAGAGGGCGAACAGCCCGTAGAGGATCAGGTAGTGCGCGGGGTTCGCGAGCGGTCCCTCGTCGCGACCTCGCCCGGCGTGCAGGCTGACGTCCCAGAGGAAGCCGAGGAGGGCCACGACGAGCGAGCTGGCGACGAACAGGGCCGGGATCGACGCCCAGCCGGGCTCACCGGTGCGCGCGTGCAGCGCGTCGCCGAGACGCTGGAACCACTCGATGCGGTGGGTGCGGTGGGCCCAGGCGACGTAGACGAGGACCGCGGTGACGACGGCGGCGCCGACGCTGAGGCCGAGCACCTGGTCGAGGGCGGCCCCGCCGACCGAGGAGGGCTCGGCGGCGCGGAGGGATGCGGGGAACATTCCGGGAGTATGTCAGCGGCCATGTGACACCGCAAGTGTCGGATACAGCCGCCCGCGAGGGCCCCGACGGCGCGCCCCACGGTCACGCCGACGTCGTCCGGATCAGTGCCCGACGACCTCGTGCGCCTCGCGGCCCTTCGGCCCGTCGACGACCTCGAGCTCGACGGACTGGCCGTCGTCGAGCGTCTTGTACCCGTCGGACTTGATGCGCGACCAGTGGACGAACACGTCGCCCTGGCCCTCCACCTCGATGAAGCCGTAGCCCTTCGCGGCGTTGAACCACTTGACGGTGCCCTGCACCATGACGCACTCCCACCTGACGGCGATCGACCACCGGACCGGCCCGGTCCGGCACCGAGCCTATACGCGTCGGACGAACGGCAGAAGGGTGCGGTTCACCCGCCGGACATCCCCCGACGCCCCAGGGTTCGGACCCCCGTGCCCCTGGGGGGACCCGGACTCCACCCCGGGAGACGTCGCGCGACCAGGACGGGCGTGCTTGGCTGGACGCAGACCACCCGTCATGAGAAGAGGACCCATGAGCGCGTACCCCGGCTGGCCCGACGACCAGGATAACCTCTGCACCACGTCCGGCAGCGCCGCGACGCCCGACACGACCGAGCGCAACGTCGGCGTCGTCGTCCACGCCATCCCCGCCGCCGCGCTCGTGGTGAGCGCCGGGACGCTGGGCTTCGTCGCCTCGCTCGTCATCTACCTCATGTACAAGGACAAGGGCGAGTTCGCGCGACGTCAGGCCGCCAACTCCCTGAACATCCAGATCACGACGCTGATCTACCTCGTGATCTCGGCCCTGCTGATGCTGGTCCTCATCGGCTTCGTCCTGTACCCGCTGGTGATCGTCGTCGCCGTCGTGCTGCACGTCCTCGGCGCCGTCCGCTCCAGCAACGGCGTCTGGTGGAACCCGCCGCTGACGCCGCGGTTCGTCCGCTGAGCCCGCCGCCGATCCCGATGGTCGAGTAGCCGTCCCGGCGACGAAGGAGCGCGGGAAGGCGTATCGAGACCACCCGGCAACGGCTGGACGCCGACCACGGAGCCATGACGACAAGCGACCACCGCTGGTCGAGTAGCCGGTCCGGCGACGAAGGAGCGCGGACCGGCGTATCGAGACCACCCGGCAACGGCTCGTGCGCGGCTGGGTCTGCACACCCACCAGGTCTCGATCTCCCGCGCGGCCACGCCCTGGGTGCGCGGGCTCCAGGCGGGGCGCCTTCGGCGCGCACTACTCGTCCGTGCTGTGTCAGCCCTCAGGGCAGACCAGGTCTGGACTCCCACCAGGTCTCGATACAGCCAGGCGCCTCCGGCGCGCACCACTCGACCCGCCTGACCCGCTCGGGCGCGGGGCGCCCTCGGGGTCAGGCGCCCCCAGCGACGGCGGGGATGATGCTGACCTGGCTGCCGTCCTTCACGGGCGTGTCCAGACCCTGCGCGAAGCGGACGTCCTCCTCGGCGACGTAGACGTTGACGAAGCGACGCAGCTTGCCGTCCTCGTCGACGATGCGCGCCTTGATGCCGGGGTGGTTCGACTCGAGGGAGTCGAGCACCTCCGTCAGCGTGGCGCCCTCGGCCGAGACCGAGGAGGAGTCGCCGGTGTAGCTGCGCAGGATGGTGGGGATGCGGACGGACACGGACACAGTGGTCTCCTGGATTCGATGAGGGCTGGGCGGACGGGGCTCAGGCGAGGCCGGAGGCCACGAACGCGTCGTAGGTGGGGGCGATGGTCGCGGCCGGTCCGACCGAGCCCGACACCGCGTCGAGGGTCTTCAGGCCGTGACCGGTGTTGATGAAGACCGTCTCGAGGTCCGGGTCGAGCGCGCCCGTGGCCACGAGCTTCTTGAGCGTGGCGAGCGTGGTGCCGCCGGCCGTCTCCGTGAAGATGCCCTCGGTGCGGGCGAGCAGCACGATCGCCTCGCGGATCTCGTCGTCGCTGACCTGCTCGACGGCGCCGCCGGTCGAGCGCGTCACGTCGAGGACGTAGATGCCGTCGGCGGGGTTGCCGATGGCCAGCGACTTCGCGATCGTGTCGGGCTTGACCGGACGGATCGCGTCGTGGCCCTCGGCGAACGCCGTGGCCACCGGGTTGCAGCCCTCGGCCTGGGCGCCGAAGACCTTGTAGGGCTTGTCCTCGACGAGCCCCAGCGTGATCAGCTCCTGGAACGCCTTGTGCACCTTCGTGAGCTGCGAGCCCGACGCCACGGGGATGACGATCTGGTCGGGCAGGCGCCAGCCCAGCTGCTCGGCGATCTCGTAGCCGAGCGTCTTGGAGCCCTCCGCGTAGAACGGACGCACGTTGACGTTGACGAACGCCCAGCCGTCCTCCTCGCCGGCGATCTCGCTGGCGAGCTTGTTGACGTCGTCGTAGTTGCCCTCGACGGCCACCAGGTTGTCGGTGAAGACGGCCGAGTTGACCTGCTTCGGCGTCTCGAGGTTGCTCGGGATGAAGACCACCGTGCGGATGCCGGCGCGGGCACCCGCCGCGGCCACGGCGTTGGCCAGGTTGCCGGTCGAGGGGCAGGCGAAGACCTTGGCGCCGAGCTCGGTGGCGGCGCTCAGCGCACAGGCGACGACGCGGTCCTTGAAGGAGTTGGTGGGGTTCGTGCTGTCGTCCTTCACCCACAGCCGCGCGATGCCGAGCTCGTCGGCGAGGTTGCGGGCCTCGAGCAGGCGCGTGAAGCCGGGCTCGGTGTTGGGGCTGGACTCGATGTCCTCGGGGACCGGCAGCAGGGCCTTGTAGCGCCAGATGTTGCGCGGGCCGGCCTCGATCTGCTCGCGGGTGACCGTGCCGAAGTCGTAGGCGACCTCGAGCGGGCCGAAGCAGTCGTGGCACGCGTAGTGCGGGCCGAGCTCGCGCGTCGCGCCGCACTCGCGACAGACAAGGCCCGTCGCGGAGCCGAAGGCGCCGTCTCGGAGCGAGCCGCGGACGTCCACCTCGGCGTCGTCGGCGGAGCCGGACGTGCCTGCGGCGGTGGGGGTGGGGGCGATGATGCTCACGAGAACCTCCTGGTCATCTTTCCCGACCACGGTGGTCGGGACGGAATGAGCACCTGGCTCCCGCGTCCGGGGCGGACGTGCGGAGCTGGTTGCTGGGGCGTCGTCGGGCCGTGTCCCTGAACCCCTCTGGATGAGCGAGACCAGCCTAGGCAGGCGTCTCACCATGTGTCCACTCGGTCCGGATGACGAGATCGCGCGTCCGCGGGTCGAGCACCGGAGGGCGGGTGTCCACAGCCCGAGCGTGGCACGCCGGGCCCGCGGGCGCGCGTCCACAGCAGCTGGGTCCGCGGACCGCGGACCGCCGCGAGCGGCCATGTCCTGAGCGGCGTCGGACCGACCGGCGTCGTCGATCCGGAGGTCACCGTGCCCGTTCCCCCCGTCCCCGCCCTGCTCGCCGCCCTCGCGGCTCCCTTCCTGTTCAGCCCCGCCCTGCCCGGCGCCCTGTCCAGCCCGGGTGCGCCGTCGGCCGGCGACGCCGCGCCGCCCTGGCCCGGCAGCACGATCGTCGCCGTGGAGGGCGACGCCCGGTACGGGTTCTCGGTCACGCGGCTCGACGGCAGCGTCGAGCACCCGCCGACGCTCTCGGAGGCGACGGCGGAGTGCGAGGAGCACGACGACCCGACGGACGTCGCCGTGTGCGTGGCGCGGGTCGAGACGCGCTACGCCGGCCTCGACGACGTCCGGCTGAGTCTGGAGTGGGCGCAACGGACCGGAGGGAGTGCCACGGTCGGCTGAGACCCACCGTCAGCAGCCGGGCGACCGTCGACGGCGGGACCACCGCGTGCGCGCGGGTCGGTACCCGCCGTCGACGAGCCCGGCCAGCCGCTCGAACGGGTTCCACGACGCGGTGTCGCCGGTGGCGACCCACGAGACCGCGGCGGCGAGCAGGTACAGCGGCAGGAACGCCGGCCCCAGCAGCCACGCGTACTGGGTGACGTGCCGGTCCTCGTGGCGCATCAGCGCCGGTCGCGCCCGCAACCAGGCGACGTCGCGCGGCGTGAGCACGACCGACCCGACGGTCGTCGCGTCGACACCGGCGCGCCGCCAGCGCCACCCGGTGGCGACCAGCACACCCCGACCGATGGGGTGCAGGCTCGCCCCGCCGGCGCGTGCCGCCAGCAGCCCGACCGGCGTGCTGAGGTTCGCCCAGTTCACGACCGTGCGCACGCGTGTCCAGCGCGTGTGCGTGCCACGACCCACCCACGAGCCGTCGGCGGCGCCGTGGATGCTCACGCGTCGAGCGCGTCCGCCCAGGCGGTCAGCCACGCGGCCACCGCGTCGGGGCCGTCGAGCACGACGTCGGACCGGCCGACGAGCGCGTCCTGCTCCCCCGACGCCGACGCGACGAGCACCCCCTCGCCCCCGTCGGTGCGCAGCTGGTCGACGGCGTCGTAGGCGGGCAGGTCGCCCAGGTCGTCGCCGGCGTAGACGACCCGGCGCAGTCCCGTCTCCGCGAGCAGGCCGCGCAGCGCCACGCCCTTGTCGGTCGCGTGCCCGCGCAGCTCGAGCACCTGACGACCTGGCTCGACCTCGAGGTCGAGCTCGTGGGCCAGGGCGCGCAGAGGGGCGTCGAGCGCGTGGATGAGACCGGCGTCGATGCCGCGCGTGTGGACGGCGACGGCGAGCCCCTTGTCCTCGATCCGCACGTGCGCGGCGTCGTGCGCGGCGAGCCAGGCGGGCAGCACCTCCGCGAGCCGGGCCACCGACGCCGGGCGGTCGGGCCGCAGGTGCGTGCCGGTGGCCGCGTCCCACCGCTCGGCGCCGTACTGCCCGCACACGACGAGGTGCTCGAGGCCGCGCATGCCGGAGAAGCCGCTCAGCGCGAGCGCCTGGTCGACCGGGCGACCGGTGATGATCGCGACCTGGCCCAGCACGTGGCCCAGCCGCGCGACCGCCGACACCGCGTCGGGGTGCGCGAACGCCTGCGTCGGGTCGTCGACGACGTGCGCGAGCGTGCCGTCGAAGTCGAGGCCGAGGAGGATGCGCTCGGGCTCGACGAGCAGGGAGGCCGGGACGTCGGACGTCGTCAGGGGATCTGCCGCAGGCACCCCAGCATCATGACACTGCGACGGGGCCGCACGGGGCGTGACCTGGGGTCAGGTGACGGGCGCCACGACGATGAGCGTGAGGCGCTGCTGGTTGATGCCGGCGGGTGCCGGGGCGACCGCCGAGACGCCCAGGTCGGCGGCGAGCTGCCGCGCCTCGGCCTCGCGTCCGGCCGGGTAGTAGACGGTGCTGGCCGGCACGTAGCCGCGCCAGTTGCCGACACCCGCGAGCGTCCAACCACGCGCGGTGACGGTGGCGCCGGCCGACCGGGCCAGGCCGGGCGTCCGGGTGGCGTTCAGCACCGAGACCGGCACGGCGGAACGGTCGACGGGCGGCGTGGTCCGGGTGGGGGTCGGCGTGGGCGACGGGCTGGGGCTCGGCGTCCTGCTCGGCGTCGGGCTCGGCGTGGGGCTGGGCGACGCGCTCGGCGAGGCCGAGGCGGTGGGGCTGGTCGTGCTCGAGGGGCTCGACGTCGGCGCGGCGACGGCTGCGGTGTCATCGCCTTCGACGACGATCCAGCCGAGCCAGCCGGCACCGAGCAGGACGACGACGGCGGACGTGACGAGCGCCCAGGACGGCAGGACGAACGCCCGGCGCGTCACCGTGCGTCGGTGGTCGGACACCAGCCGCCCGCGTCTCAGAGGTCGATGCCGAGGCGTCGCGCCGACCGGCTGCGCTGGCGCTGGGCCCGCAGCCGACGCAGTCGCTTGACCAGCAGCGGGTCGAAGGCGAGGGCGTCGTCGCGGTCGATCAGCGCGTTGAGCAGCTGGTAGTAGCGGGTGGCGGACATGTCGAACTTCTCGCGGATGGCCTGCTCCTTGGCCCCCGCGAACTGCCACCACAGCCGCTCCATCGCGAGCATCTCCAGATCGCGCTCGGTCAGGGTGTCGCCGGGGCGTGCCGTCTCGTGGGTCGGCTGCTCCGCTGCACTCATGGCCCGATCGTAACCCAGGAATCACACGCCTGTCATTCGCTTCGACGACGGGATCGTCTGGTATGCGTGGGACATGTCGCCGACCCCCGCCGCACCCGTACCTGCCGCGCCCGTCCCCGCCGACCGCCCGCTGCGCTGGGGCGTGCTCGCGACCGGCAAGATCGCCGGCAGCTTCGCCCGCGACCTGGCCCTGCTGGACGACCACGAGGTCGTCGCCGCGGGCTCGCGCGACGTGGAGCGGGCGAGGGCCTTCGTGGCCGAGCACGGCTCCGCCGACGCCCGCGGCTACGGCAGCTACGAGGAGCTCGCGGCCGACCCCGAGGTCGACGTCGTCTACGTGGCCAGCCCGCACGGACGCCACCTGGAGGACGCGACGCTGTGCCTCGACGCGGGCAAGGCGGTGCTGTGCGAGAAGGCGCTGACCCTCGACGCCGCGAGCGGCCGACGGCTGGTCGAGCACGCACGCGAGCGCGGTCTGTTCCTCGCGGAGGCGATGTGGATGCGCACCAACCCCGTGATCCGGGAGGTGCAGCGGCTCGTCGGCGACGGCGCGCTGGGAGAGCTGGGCGAGGTGCGAGCCGAGCTGGGCTTCGTCGCGGACCCCGACGTGGCCCGGCTGTGGGAGCCCGAGCTCGGCGCGAGCGCACTGCTCGACATCGGCATCTACCCGCTCACGTTCGCGCACCTGCTGCTCGGCCAGCCGCACACCGTCGCCGCCGCAGGGGCGCTGCACGAGCGCGGCTTCGACGTGGCCGGCGGGGCCACGCTGGTGCACGACGGGTGCGGAGATCGTGGGGTCGAGCCCGTCTCGAGCCTGGCGTGGACGCAGCTCGCGCAGTCCGACAACACGGCCTCCGTGGCCGGCACCGAGGGACGCATCGAGATCGGGCGGCGCTTCCACCACCCCACGTCGTTCACCCTCGTGCGCGGCGACGACGCCGAGACGATCGACGTCCCGGTGATCGGCCGGGGCTACGCCCACGAGGCGGTCGAGGTCGCCGCGTGCCTGCGCGCGGGACGCACCGAGTCCGACCTGCTGCCGCTGGACGCGACCGTGCAGCTGCAGGAGCTGATGGACACGATCCTCGAGCAGGTCGGCGTCCGCACGCGCGCCTGACCCGACGCCGACGCGCGTGACGTCGAGGTGCGTCGTCGAGGGGCGACGTCGGCGCGACCCCCTAGGGTGGGGGCATGGCGGCAACGGCTGACTTCGTGGTGATCGCCAACCGGCTGCCCGTCGATCGTGTGGTCCAGCCCGACGGCAGCACCACCTGGCGCACCTCCCCCGGTGGTCTCGTGACGGCGCTCGAGCCCGTCATGCGACGCAACGGTGGCGCGTGGATCGGCTGGCACGGCGCACCAGATGAGAAGCTGCGCACGTTCGAGCACGACGGCATCACCCTCGTGCCGGTGCACCTGACCGGCCAGGAGTACGAGGAGTACTACGAGGGCTTCTCCAACGCGACGCTCTGGCCGCTGTACCACGACGTCGTCGCCCCGCCGGAGTTCCACCGCGAGTGGTGGGAGTCCTACGTCGAGGTCAACCGTCGCTTCGCCAAGAAGGCGGCGCGGATCGCGCGGCGCAACGCCGTCGTCTGGGTGCAGGACTACCAGCTGCAGCTCGTCCCCCAGATGCTGCGCGAGCTGCGCCCCGACCTGCGCATCGGCTTCTTCCTGCACATCCCCTTCCCGCCCAACGAGCTCTTCCAGCAGCTGCCGTGGCGCCGCTCCATCCTCGAGGGGCTGCTCGGCGCCGACCTCGTCGGCTTCCAGCTCCCGGGGGCGGCGCAGAACTTCGTCCGCCTGGTGCGTCAGCGGGTCGGGCACAAGACGCACCGCGACACGGTCTACCTCGAGGACGGGCGGACGGTCACGGCCCGCGCCTACCCGATCTCGATCGACGCGGCCGGGTTCGAGGAGATGGCGCGCCGACCCGAGGTGGTCGCCCGCGCCGCCGAGATCCGCGAGAGCCTTGGCAATCCGCGGTGCGTGCTGCTCGGCATCGACCGCCTCGACTACACCAAGGGCCTGCGGCAGCGGCTCCGCGCGTTCGGCGAGCTGGTCACCGAGGGTGCGGTCGACGTCGACGACGCCGTCTTCGTGCAGGTGGCCACGCCGTCGCGCGAGCGCGTCGAGCAGTACCGGCTGCTGCGCGACGACATCGACCGCCTCGTCGGTCGCATCAACGGCGACGTCGGGCGGATCGGCGCGCAGCCCATCACCTACCTGCACGCCTCCTACCCGCGCGAGGAGATGGCGGCGCTGTACCGCGCGGCCGACGTCATGGTCGTGACGCCGCTGCGCGACGGGATGAACCTCGTCGCCAAAGAGTACGTGGCGTGCCGCTACGACGACGACGGCGCCCTGGTGCTGAGCGAGTTCGCCGGGGCGGCCGCCGAGCTGCGCCAGGCGTACCGGGTGAATCCCTACGACATCAACGGTCTCAAGGAGGCGCTGCTCGAGGCGATCCGCGCGCCCGAGAAGGAGCGCACCCGCCGCATGAAGGCGATGCGCAAGCAGGTGGTCGAGAACGACATCGAGCTGTGGGCCACGCGCTTCCTCGACGACCTGCGCACCGTGCGCCACACGCACGACAAGACGCCGCGACCCGCGCGCGACAACCCCGAGACGACCACGCGGCGCCGCTGACGAGGACGGCGACGTCCGGGACGGCTCAGGTCGTCAGGCGCGACAGCGCGTCGGCACCGACCAGGAAGCCCACCAGGCCGACGATCCAGCTCATCGCGACGCCGCTGCGGGCCGTCATCCACGCGTCGATGCGCTCGAGCCACGGCTCCACCCGGCGCGCCGCCACCAGACGCAGGGCGAGCAGCACGAGGGCCGGCAGCACCATGACAGCGACGTACCCGAGCAGCACGAGGAGCTGCCAGGGTCGTTCGAGGCCGGACCGCGACAGCAGGCCCATCGCGGCGAGGTAGGGCAGCATCGTCGCCAGCTCGAGGACGGTCGCCACGAGCGCGACGAGCACCGTCGTGCGCGCCGGCACCCCCTCGCCCTGCAGCGCCGCCCGCCACCGCACGGCGCGCGGGCTCGGACCACCGCGCTCCTTGGCACGTCGCTCGAGGGGCCAGCTCCACCAGAACAGCGCCGCGCCGACCAGCAGCTGCACCACGGCCAGCGGACGGTTGCGGGCGAGGGCGTCTCCGGCGCCTGAGACCGCGTCGAGGACGGCATCGACGCCGAGCAGGAGCACCACGCCGACCGCCGCGTAGAACACCGCCACCGTGGCGAGGAACAGCAGCACCCGATTCGGCCGCACCCGTGGGGCGACCAGCATCCAGAGCGGGAGCAGCAACGTGCCGGCGCTCGTGCTGTCGACGAGGGCGAGCAGCACCAGCCCACCGAGCACGGCCCAGGTCACGACGCCTCCCTCTCCTCGACGTCACGACCGTGCCACATCCGGTGGCGGTCGCGGCAGCCGGGCGCGTGCCGGATCGCTCAGGCCGTACGGACGTCCGGACGCGTGCCGCCGCGGCCGCGACGCGCCCGGAACAGGACCGAGACGACGAGGGCGAGCGCGGTCGCGGACACGGTGACCGCGAAGGCCGGGGTGTGGCCGCCGAGGTCGGCAAGCCGGCCGGCGAGCGTCGAGCCCAGGGCGTAGCCGATCCCGGTGGCCCCGGCGAGCAGCGTCATGGCCGTGCCCACCCGCTCGGGCACGACCACCTCACCCGCCATGGCGAAGTTGCTGATCATGTAGGGCGCCACCGCGAAGCCGAGCAGGGCGATGACGGCGACGAGCTGGCCGATCGTCTGCACGAGCAGCAGCGGCGCCGAGAGGACGAGCAGCGCGGCCGCCGACGCGACCATGCGCGTCGGGTACCCGATCCGCTCCGGCAGCGCCGCGATCGCGAGCCCGGCGATGGCGCTCCCGACGCCCAGCGTCGCGTGGATCAGGCCCGCCTGCCCGGGCTCGCCCTGCGCGGTGGCCAGCACCGTGGAGCCCGTCTGGGTCGCGCCGAAGACCATGCCGATGCAGAGCTGCGCGAGCGCCAGCACGCCGAGCACCGCCGTCAGCACCGGCGCCGTCGACCGCGCCGCGCCGGCCTCGGGCCGCGTGAGCGCCGCGGTCGGGTGCAGCGCGAACCAGGAGCCGAAGGCCACCAGCACCCCGCCCGCCACGAGCAGCGCGTCGCCCGGTGCCACGACGACGGCGAGCAGGCCGACGGTGGCCGGACCGAGCACGAACGAGACCTCGTCGGCGGCGCCCTCGTAGGAGAAGGCCGCGTCGACGAGGCGACGCTGGTCGAGCGCGTCCTTCGTGATCGGCTGCCAGCGGACCCGGGCGAGGGGCCCGATCTGCGGCGTCGCGAGACCGGCCAGCGCGGCGACGGCGACGATGACCGCCGGCGACGCACCCGCCTGCGTGGTCCACACGATCGCGGCGAGCCCCGCGCCGCCCGCCCACGACTGCGCCAGGACCACCGGTCGCTGCCCGACCCGGTCGGCGAGCGAGCCGAAGAACGGGGCGCCGACGGCGTTCGCGACGGCCAGGGCTCCCGCCGCGGCACCGCCGAGCGCGTACCGTCCCGTCGCGGCGCTGACCAGCAGCAGCGTGCCCATCTGGCTCATGGCAAGCGGAACTCGCCCGAGGAAGGCTACGACGACGTAGGCGGGCCCGACGATCCGCAGCAGCGTGCGGTACGCGGTGATGGCTGACACTGCGCCGAGCAGTCTAGACGTCGCCGCGACGTCGGCCCTCGGCGGTGGTCAGGGCAACGGCGGCGGGCGACGACACCCCAGCGTCTGGTGGAATGCGGGACATGCCGCACCCTCTCCGCGACGTCGTCGGGCCCGGCTGGGCCGACGCCCTCGCCCCGGTCGAGGACGAGATCCACCGCCTCGGCGACGTGCTGCGCCGCGAGACGGCCGAGGGCCGTCCCTGGCTCCCGGCCGGCGACGCGATCCTGCGCGCCTTCCGCGAGCCGTTCGCCGACGTCAAGGTGCTCGTCGTCGGTCAGGACCCCTACCCCACGCCCGGACACCCCATGGGGCTCTCGTTCTCGGTGCAGCCCGACGTGCGCCCCGTCCCGCGCAGCCTCGCGAACCTCTTCACCGAGCTGGAGGCCGACCTCGGCGTCCCACGGTCGCCGCACGGCGACCTGAGCGCCTGGGCCGCGCAGGGCGTGCTGCTGCTCAACCGCGTGCTCACCGTCGGCGTCGGCGCCCCGGCCAGCCACCGCGGGATGGGGTGGGAGAAGGTCACCGAGCAGGCCATCCGCGCCCTCGTCGCCCGCGACGCACCGCTCGTCGCCGTCCTCTGGGGACGTCAGGCGCAGGACCTGCAGCCGCTGCTCGGCGACGTGCCGGTGGTCGCGAGCCCGCACCCCAGCCCGTTGTCGGCGTCGCGCGGCTTCTTCGGCTCGCGACCGTTCAGCCGGGTCGACGAGCACCTCAGGACGCTCGGCACCGCGCCGGTCGACTGGCGGCTGCCGCCGGTGGCGGAGCCGTCCGCCTAGGCTGAGCCCCATGAGCACCCCCCGCGTCCGCGACCGGGCCGTCGTCATCGACGAGGCCTTCGCCACCATGCAGCGCTGGGGCCTGCGTCTCGTCGTGGTGGCCGCGGCCCTCTTCGTGCTCGGCTGGGTGGTCGGCAGCCTCTGGATGGTCTTCTTCCCGCTGTCGATCGCGCTGCTCGTGGCGACGGTGCTGTCCCCACCCGTCAGCTGGCTGCGTCGGCACAAGGTGCCCAGCACGCTGGCCGCGCTCATCGTCATGCTGACGTTCCTCGGCATCGTCGTGGCCACCATCGCCATCCTCACGCCGCAGGTGGCCGGTCAGGCGCCCGCCATCGCCAAGCAGGCCTCCGGCGGCCTGCAGGAGGTGCGCAACTGGCTCACCGACGGACCGCTCTCGTTGTCCGACGGGCAGATCACGCGCGCGATCGCCGCCGTCCAGGACCGCCTGCAGGACAGCGCCGCGGCCATCAGCTCGGGCATCTTCTCCACGCTGAGCGCCGCGACGAACGCCGTGCTGAACCTGGTGCTCATCCTGATGCTGACGTTCTTCTTCATCAAGGACGGGCACCGGTTCCTGCCGTGGCTCGCGACGCTGGGCGGCCAGCGCGCCGGCATGCACGTGAGCGAGCTGCTCGCTCGCGTGTGGGGCACCATCGGCGGCTTCATCCGCACCCAGAGCCTCGTCGCGTTCATCGACGCGGTCCTCATCGGCATCGGTCTGGCGATCCTCGGCGTGCCGCTGGCGATCCCGCTGGCCGTCATCACGTTCTTCGGCGGGTTCATCCCGATCATCGGCGCGTTCGCCAGCGGGATCCTGGCCGTGCTCGTGACCCTCGTGACCAACAACTTCAAGGCGGCGGTCATCGCCGCGCTCATCGTCATCGCGGTCCAGCAGCTCGAGGGCAACGTGCTGTCGCCGTGGCTGCAGGGCAAGACGATGAACCTGCACGCCGGGGTCGTGCTGATGTCGGTCACGGCCGGCGGCACGCTGTTCGGCGTGACCGGAGCGTTCCTCGCCGTGCCGGTCGCCGCGGCGTCGGCGGAGCTGTTCCGCTACCTCAACGAGCAGATCGACCGGAACGTCGACCCGCAGGCCCCGGCCGAGGACAAGCACGCCGCGGACCTGTTGGCCGAGGGCCGGACGGCCCTCGACCCCGACTGAGCCCGGTCGCTCAGGAGGCGATGTCGCGCTGCGACTGCGCCAGGATCTCCGTGCGCTCGTGCTCGGTCAGACCGCCCCACACGCCGTAGGGCTCGCGGGCGGCCAGCGCGTGCTCGCGGCACTCGTTGATGACGGGGCAGGTCGCGCAGATCGCCTTGGCCGCGGACTCGCGGTCGCGTCGTCGTGAGCCGCGCTCGGCGTCGGGGGAGAAGAAGCGGGCGGACTCCAGGCCTTGGCACGCGCCCTGGTACTGCCACTCGTAGACCTCCTGCAGCGGGAGCGGGAGGTTCTTGAGGTTTGCCATCGTGCACTCCTTCGGGAAGCTGCCTCGGGGGACTCGTGCCGGTGAGGTCGTTGTTGTTCAGACCATAACGACAACTTGTTCAGGTTGGCAAGTGGGTGAACAAGTTCTATGATGGGGGCATGGCTGCCACCGATCCGACCACCCAGGCGCAGCAGGCGACCCTGCTGTCCGTGGGCGAGGTCGCGGAGAAGCTCGGCATCCCCGCCTCCACGTTGCGCACGTGGGAGCGCCGTTACGAGCTCGGTCCGTCCGCCCGCAGTGCCGGCGGACACCGCCGTTACGACGCCGCCGACGTCGAGCGACTGCAGCGCATGCACCTGCTCGTCGACAGTGGCCTCGGTCCCGCAGCCGCCGCCCGCGCCGCCATCAGCGGCGACCCGATGGAGCGCACCGAGGGCGCCGACGCCTTCGCCGACGCCGTCATCGCCGCCACCCGCGCCTACGACGCCGAGGGCCTGCGGACGCTGTTCGTGCGCAAGCTCGAGGACCTCGGCACCATCCGCGCCTGGACCGACCACATCGCGCCGTCGATGCGTCGGGTGGGCGAGGAGTGGTACCGCGGCAGTGTGGGCGTCGACGGCGAGCATCTCGTGAGCGACGCGCTGCACACTGCGCTGCGCGCGCGACTCGCGTCACGCCGCACGAAGGGACAGGACCACCGGCCCGTCCTGCTGGCCTGTGCGGAGGATGAGCACCACGTCCTTCCCCTGCTCGCGCTGCAGTGCGCGCTCGCCGACCAGGAGATCGGCTGCCACATGCTCGGGCAGCGCACGCCGTTCAGCGCGATCGCCGGCATGACGATCCGGCTCGAGCCGGCCGCCGTCTTCCTCTGGGCGTCGATCGTCCACTTCGACGGCAGCGCCCTGGCCTCCGTCCTCGACGCCGCGACCGACCGCACCGACGTGCTGCTCGGCGGCCCCGGCTGGAGCGTCGAGGGCGGCACGCACGTCGCCGACCTGCAGGCTGCGGTCGACGCCGTGCAGCAGGCGATCGCGCGCCACCCCGTTGGGGCGTGAGCGACGCGTCCTGGTCGGGCAGCGTCGCGTGGGACCGTCTGGGAGCATGACGTCGTGGCCGACCTGACCTTCCGCGGACGCCGCGTCGTCCGCGACCGGGCCCTCGTGATGGCGATCATCAACCGCACGCCCGACTCGTTCTACGACCGCGGGGCCACGTTCGACCCGACCACCGCGCTCGACGCCGTCCGCCGGGCCGTGGCCGACGGGGCCGAGGTCGTCGACATCGGTGGCGTCAAGGCCGGTCCGGGCGACGCGGTGGACTCCGCCGAGGAGGTGCGTCGGACCGTGCCGTTCATCGAGGCGGTCCGCGAGGCCGAGCCCGACGTCGTCATCAGCATCGACACCTGGCGCGCCGACGTCGCGCAGGCGGCCGCGGCGGCGGGAGCCGACCTGCTCAACGACACGTGGGCCGGGCACGACCCCGACGTCGTGCACGTGGCCGCCGAGCACGGTCTCGGGTACGTGTGCTCGCACACCGGCGGCGCCCTCCCCCGCACCCGACCGCACCGCGTGCGCTACGACGACGTCGTGGCCGACGTCGTCGCGACCACGACGCGTGCCGCCGAGGCCGCGGTCGGCGCGGGGGTGCCCCGTGAGGGCGTCCTCGTCGACCCCACCCACGACTTCGGCAAGAACACGTTCCACAGCCTCGAGCTCGCCCGGCGCGCCGACACGCTGGTGGCCACCGGCTGGCCCGTGCTCATGGCGCTGTCGCGCAAGGACTTCATCGGCGAGACGCTGGGCCTGCCGCCCGAGGACCGCCTCGAGGGCACGCTGGCCACCACCGCTCTGACAGCAGCGGCCGGCTGCGCGATGTTCCGGACCCACGATGTCGTGGCCACCCGACGCGTCCTGGAGATGACGGCCACCCTGCGCGGCGAGCGCCCCCCTGCTCGGGCGGTGCGCGGCCTTGTCTGAGGCACGACGCTGGTTCGAGACCCGCACGTTCGACGCGTCGCGCCCGCTCGGCGACCTCGTCGACGCCAAGGCGGGACGTCGGGTCACGGTGATCCTCCCCGCCCGCGACGAGGCCGCGACGATCGGTGCGATCGTGCAGCGCGTGCGCACCGCCCTGTGCGACCTCGTCCCCCTGGTCGACGAGGTGCTCGTGGTCGACTCCCGCTCGGGCGACGCGACCGCCCAGGTCGCGCGTGACGCGGGCGCGAGGGTCATCACGGTCGCCGACCCCGACCCCGCGTTCGACGGCGGCAAGGGTGCGGCCATGCGCACGGGCATCGCCCGGATGCAGGGCGACGTCGGCGTGTTCCTCGACGCCGACGTGACCGGCTTCGACCCGGCGTTCGTGGCCCGCCTGGTCGGCCCGCTGCTCCGCGACCCGTCGCTGGTGCTCGTCAAGGCGTTCTACGACCGCCCCACCCACGACGGCGGCGGCGGACGCGTGACCGAGCTCGCCGCACGCCCGGAGATCGCCCGTCGGGCGCCCGAGCTGGGCGGCTTCGTCCAGCCGCTCGCCGGGGAGTGCGCGTTCGTGCGCGACGCCTTCGTCGACCTTCCTGTCGTGAGCGGCTACGGCGTCGACGTCGGCATGCTGCTGCACGCCGTGCGCAAGCACGGTCTCGACGCCACGGCGCAGGCCGACCTGGGCCGCCGCGAGCACCAGCACCAGGGGCTCACCGCCCTCGGGCGGATGGCTCTGCAGGTGCGGGCGGCGTTCGACCTGGTGCTCGAGGGCCGCGACGTCGTGGTCGACGAGCGCTGGGTGCCGACGCGCCGGGCCGACGGCACGCCCGACCTCGTGCCCGAGCGGGTGGAGACGCGGCTGCTCCCCCCGCCCGGCGCCGACGGCTGACTACCAGCTCGACTTCGTGATGCCGGGGAGCTCGCCGCGGTGCGCACCGTCGCGGAAGCGGATGCGCGAGAGCCCCGCGACCCGCAGGTGGCCCCGGGGCCGACCGTCGACCTGGTCGCGGTTGCGCACGCGCGACGGCGAGGAGTCACGCGGCAGACGGGCGAGGGCGCGCGACGCGTCCATCCGCTCGGCCATCGACAGGGTGGTGTCGCGCGACGCCGCGCGCAGCGCGTCACGTCGGTCGCGGTAGCGCTCCACGGTCTCCTTGCGTCGCTCGTTGGCGACGATCTTGCTGCGCTTGGCCATCAGCGCTCCTCCTTGAACTCGACGTGCTTGCGGATCTTCGGGTCGTACTTGCGCAGGACCAGCCGGTCGGGGTCGTTGCGGCGGTTCTTGCGCGTGACGTAGGTCGTGCCCGTGCCGGCGGTCGAGCGCAGCTTCACGATCGGGCGCAGCTCGTTGCCCCTCTTCGCCATCAGAGCCGCTCCCCTCGGGCGAGGATGTCGGCGACGACGGCGTCGATGCCGCGGACGTCGACCGTCTTGATGCCGCGCGCGCTGAGGGTGAGCGTGACGTGGCGGCCGAGGCTCGGCACCCAGTACCGCTTCTTCTGGACGTTGACGTCGAAGCGCCGCTTGGTGCGACGGTGCGAGTGCGAGACGTGGTGGCCGAAGCCGGGGGTGGCCCCCGTGACCTGGCAGGTGCGCGACACGGCGACCTCCTGTGTAGAATGACAATCGTTCGCAACAGACTACCGGAGATCTTTCGTGAAGAAGAACCAGCACCCCCGCTACGAGGAGGTCGCCTTCCGCGACCGCTCCGGCGACCTCCTGCTCGTCACGCGCTCCACGCTCCCCGAGCGGCTCCCGGCCGACCACGAGACCGTCGAGGTCGACGGCCGCACGCTGCCCGTGGTCGACGTCGACGTGTCGAGCGCCAGCCACCCGTTCTGGACGGGCAAGGGTCGCGTCGTCGACACCGAGGGACGCGTCGAGCGCTTCCGCCGCCGCTACGGGCAGGCCGGACGATGAGCCCCGCCCCCCGTCGCAGCCGCCGTCGGATCCTCGAGCGCAGCGTCCCCGCCGTGCTGGTGACCGGCATCGGCGACGCGGCCATGGAGGCGGTCACCGTCGGCCTGCAGTTCGACCTGCCCTCCGCCGTCGTCGTGCGCCACACCCTCGACGTGGAGAACCAGCAGCTCACCCGCGTCGTCAGCGACCTCACCGGTGTCGTCGAGCGGCACGTGCACGAGCTCGAGCACGCCTGCGTGGCCTGCGCGCTGCGCGAGGACGTCGTGCCGACGCTCGAGCGGCTCGCCGCCAGCGGTCGCTGGGGCACCGTCGTCGCGCACCTGCCCGTGGCCGCCGAGGCGCTGCAGGCGTGCCGGGTCATCGAGTCCTACGCCGACGTCGCGCCGCACGTGCACGTCGCCGCCGTGGTCGCGGCCCTCGACGGCGAGACGGTGCTGGGCGACCTGCTCGGCGACGACCTGCTGCACGAGCGGTCGCTGCACACCAGCGACGACGACACGCGGGGCGTGGCCGAGACCGCCGCCGCCATCGTCGAGTACGCCGACGCCGTCGTGCTGGCAGGGGCGTCGTCGCCCGACGCCCGCGACCTGCTCCGAGCGCTCGCCCGCCCCCAGGTGCCCGTCGTCGACGACCCGTCGGCCCTCGACGCCGGCCCGCTGGTCGACGGGGCGCACCTGCACGCCGTGACCGAGGCCTGGGTCGACGTCGTGCGCCGCGGCGAGCTGCCGCGGTACGCGTCCGAGCACGTGTGGACGCTCGACCTGCGCTCGGACCGCCCCTTCCACCCCGACCGCCTGCTCGAGAGCATCGAGCGCATCGGCGGCGGACCCCGACGCTCGCGCGGATCCTTCTGGCTGCCCAGCCGGCCCGCCGACGTGTGCGTGTGGGACGGAGCCGGCGGCCAGCTGAGCATCGGCACGGCGTCGCCGTGGGGCGCGAGCGCGCCGCTCACCCGCATCGTCGTGCACGGACTGGTGTCCGGGCCGCTCGCGAGCACGCCCGACGACGTGCAGGCCGCCTTCGAGCACTGCCTGCTCACCGACACCGAGATGGCCGAGCGCGGCCCCTACTGGGAGGTCGTCGAGGACGGCCTCGAACCCTGGCTCGGCGACGTCCGCCGCGCCGCCTGAGGAGGAACCATGGCAGTCCCGAAGCGCAAGACCTCACGCAGCAACACCCGCCACCGCCGCTCGCAGTGGAAGGCCACCCGGCCCGACCTCGTGCCGGTGACCGTCGACGGCCGCACCGTCCACGTCCCGCGGCGGCTCGTCAAGGCCGTGCACCGCGGCCTCGTCGACGTCTGAGCACCTCGCCGCCCGACCCCACCCACGCCCGATCCCAGGAGGAACCATGAAGGTCCGCAACTCGCTGCGCTCGTTGAAGAACCAGCCCGGCTCGCAGGTCGTCCGCCGTCGCGGCCGCACCTACGTCATCAACAAGCAGAACCCTCGCCTCAAGGCCCGTCAGGGCTGACGCAGCCGCCTGGCGTGTGGGAGGTAGGTGACGCGCGCTTCCTGGGGCGTGGGCGGTAGGTGACGCGCGCATACGAGCTCGCTTTCCGCGCCTCACCTACCTCCCGGTGTGGGGATACGCGCGCCACCTACCGCCCACCCAGGCCGCACCCCGAGATCCGACCCGACGCCCCGCCCGGCCGGGCCCCCTCGAGGGCCACTTCCAGCGCGAGCCGAGGCAGCGCACCAGCAACCGAAGACCCTCGCAGGCAGCGCAGCAGCAGCTCGCGACCGCACCCACGACGTCACACAACGTCAGGCGATGTCACGCGACGAGCTGCTGCCAGGTGTCCCACCCGATGCGCAGCGTGAAGGCGCACACGACCACCACGAACACCGCCCGCACGAAGCGGCTGCCGCGCGCCACCGCCAGTCGGGCACCCAGGTAGCCGCCGGCCACGTTGCTCACCGCCAGCACCGCGGCCACCTGCCACATCACGACACCCTGCGGCACGAACACGACCAGGGCGGCGAGGTTGGTCGCGAAGTTCGCCAGCTTCGCCTTCCCGCTGGCCTCGAGGAACCCGTAGCCCAGCACCCCCACCAGCGCGAACACGAAGAACGAGCCCGTCCCCGGCCCGAGCGCCCCGTCGTAGAAGCCGACCGCGGCACCGATGCACAGCGCTGCCGCGTAGTGGCGACGCCCGTCGAAGCGCAGCGCGGCCACCTGGCCGAGCTCGGGTCGCAGCACGGTGAACAGGCCGACGGCGACGAGCACCACCAGGATCACCGGGTTGAACGCCGCCCGCGGGATCCACGACGCCACGACCGCGCCCAGCAGCGACCCGACGAACGCCGCCGCGGCCAGCGGTGCGGCCGTGCGCAGGTCGAGCCGCACGCGGCGCAGGTAGGTCAGGCTCGACGTCGTGGTGCCGGCGATCGACCCGACCTTGTTCGTCGCGAGCAGCTGCACCGGCGCCGCCTGGGGGAACGCCACGAGCAGCGCGGGGAGCTGCACCAGCCCTCCACCGCCCACGACCGCGTCGACCCACCCCGCGACGAAGGCCGCGGCGGCGAGGAACAGCAGCACCCCTACGGTCACGTCGTCCACCGCGCCAGGCTACGGAGATCGCGTCGACCTCGCGGACACCCCACCCGCACGGGCCCTCGCCCAGTAACCTGTGTCCCGCCGGCACCACCCAGGGAGGTTCGAGGCATGCGACTGGTCGCTGCGCGCGTCCGCAAGGTCATGTCGGTGCAGGACTCGGGCCGGCTGGCGCTCGACGAGGGCCTCACCACGCTCGTCGGCAAGAACGAGTCGGGCAAGACCGCCATGCTGCAGGCCCTGTACCGCGCCAACCCGCTGCCGAGCGGCCACCCGACAGCGTTCGCGGCGCGCCGCGACTACCCGCGCCGAGACCTCGGGCCCGACCGCGACCGGATCGACGACGTCCGGCCGGTGACGCTGGAGGTCGAGCTCGACTACGCCGACCGTCAGCGTCTGGAGCGCAGCGGCGAGCGTCTGCCGACGACACCGCTGTACGTGAGCCGGCGCTACGGCGACGACGCACTGCACTGGGCGGTCGACGAGGACGGCACGCCCCTCAACGTCTCGCCGCGGACGCTCGCCGACCTCACGTCGATGCTGCCGGGCTTCCAGTACTTCGACGACCACAACGTGCTGCCGGGCAGCGTCTCGATCCGTCGCCTGCAGGAGCTCGACGCGGCGGACCTCTACCCGTCGGAGCGCACGGCCCTAGCCCTGCTGCGGCTCGCGGGCATCGCCGACGCGTCGTTCGGCGCCGACGACCACGAGGAGCACGAGGCGGCGCTCGCGGCCGCTGCGACGCGCCTGACCGACCAGCTGCTCGCCTACTGGAGCCAGAACCGCGACCTGTCCGTCGAGCTCGACCTGGAGACGGTCGGCCTGGCGTCGCCGGAGCCGTGGCTGCACGTCCGGGTACGCGACGAGCGCCGGGGCGTGAGCCTCAACGTCGCCGAGCGCTCGAGCGGGTTCCTCTGGTTCTTCTCCTTCCTCGCCGCCTTCTCGGAGTTCGCGGAGCAGGAGCGCCGGGTCGTGCTGCTCGACGAGCCGGGCATGAACCTGCACGCGAATGCCCAGGGCGACCTGCTGCGCTACCTGAAGGAGCAGCTCGAGCCCCACCACCAGGTCGTGTACTCGACGCACTCGCCGTACCTCGTCGACGCGGGGCGACTCTCCCGGTGCCGGGTGCTGGAGAACGTCGGCGACCGCGGCACCACCGTCAGCTCCGAGCTGTGGAGCGCGGGCTCGGAGACGACGGTGCCGCTGCTGGCCGCGCTCGGCGCCGACCTCGCCCGCACGCTGGTCAGCAGCCCGCACCAGCTGCTCGTGTCGTCGCCCTCCGACGTCACCTACCTGACGGTCATGGGCGACCTGCTGCGGTCCGAGGGCGGCCGCGCGCTCGACCCGCGCTGGACGGTGACCCCGATGGGCGGCGCGTCGGGCCTGCCGACGACGCTCGCGCTGCTCGGCACCACCGCGACGTCGGCGACGGTGCTGATGGACGGTCCGGCCGGGTCGCGCGGCGCGGTCGAGGAGCTCGTGAACCGCGGGGCGATCTCGGCCGACCACCTCGTGCCGCTCACCGACCTCACCGGCACGCTCGACGCCGACCTCGAGGACCTGTTCGACGCCGAGTGGTACCTGCGGCTCCTGGCGGAGTCCGGGGGTCCGGTGGTCTCGCACCGCAGGCTCGTCGGGAAGCGGTTCCTGCGCACCCCGCCACGTCGGCGCATCGTCCACCAGGCCGAGACGGTGCTGGGCCACCGCTTCGACCGCTTCCAGCCCGCCGCCCACCTCCTGCGCGAGCGGTCGCGGGTCCTCGAGAGCGTCGACGCCGACACCAAGCAGCGTTTCCAGCAGCTCATCGACCGCCTCAACGCCCTCCTCGAGCCGCCCCTCCCTCGCTGAGTGTGACGTTTGGGGCCCAGATCGCGGTGATCTGGGCCCCAAACGTCACACTCAGCGGGGGTGGGGGACGGGGTCAGCGGCGGAGGACGCGCAGGGAGCCGGTGTGGCCGACCTCGGCGAAGCCGTCCTCGAGCGCGCGCCGGTAGATCCGGTACGGCGCCTGGCCGCCGTCGGCCGGGTCGGGGAAGACGTCGTGGATCACGAGCGCCCCGCCGGGACGCACCCACCGGGCCCACCCGTCGTAGTCGGCCTGCGCGTGCTCGTCGGTGTGGCCGCCGTCGACGAAGACGAGGTCGAGCTCGCGACCCCACCACGACGCGACGTCGGGCGAGCGCGCGACGACGACGTCGACGACGTCCTCCAGCCCCGCCCGCGCGAGCGTCTCGCGCAGGAACGGCAACGTCTCCATGCGTCCGTCGGTCCCCACCAGCGACGTGTCGTGGTACTCCCACCCCGACTGCTGCTCCTCGGAGCCGCGGTGGTGGTCGATGGTCACCAGCCGCGCGCCCCGGAGCCGGGCGACGTGGCCGAGGTGGACGGCCGACTTGCCGCAGTAGCTCCCGATCTCGACGGCCACGCCCCCGGGCCGCAGGTGCTCGCCGGCCGCCTCGCGCAGGGCGTCGGCCTCGTCGTCGGGCAGGAAGCCGCGGACGTCGTCGGCGACACCGCGTAGATCACTGGGCAGGTCGAGCTCGCTCACGGGCGCTCCTCGTCGGTGGTCAGCAGCGGCAGGCCGTCGCCGCGGAACAGGCCGTTCGCGGGCGTGGTGCGGGTGAGGGCGTCGACCGCGAGCAGCACGGTGCCGGCGGTCCAGGTGGTCTGCTCGACCGGCCAGTACGTCTGGTCCGGGTAGACGTAGCCGGTCCAGTAGGTCGCGTCGTCGCGGCGCAGCACCTGGATCTCGCCGAGGATGCGGCGCGCGTCGTCGTCGCGACCGACGGCGTCGAGCGCGAGCACCAGCTCGCAGGTCTCCCCCCCGGTGACCCACGGGCTGTCGTCGACGCAGCGGGCGCCGAAGCCGGGCACGACGAAGTCGTCCCAGCGGGCGTCCAGGCGCGCCGCCGCGACGGCGTCGGGCAGGGCACCGCCGAGCACGGGGTAGTACCAGTCCATCGAGAAGCGGGCCTTGTCGGCGAAGCGGTGCGGCTCGTGGTCGAGCGCCCGACGCAGCCGCACGGCGGCGTCACGCCAGCCCGGCACGTCCTCGCCGACGACCGCGGCCAGCGCGACCCCGCAGCGCAGGCTCAGGTGGATGCTGGCGTTGCCGGTCACGAGCGCCTCGTCGGCGACGTCGCCCTCGGCTCCCCGCGACCAGCGCACCGGACCGGCCGGCTCCTGCAGCTCGAGCACGACGTCGAGTGCGGCGCGCACCGTCGGCCACATCGCCTCGACGAACGCGACGTCGCCGGTGAGGCGCCAGTGGTGCCAGGCCGCGGTGGCGACGTAGGCGGTGAAGTTCGCGTCGGTGGCGGGCACCGTGACCACACCGTCGACGTACTCGGTGGCGAACGACCCGTCGGGTCGCTGCGCGGTGCGGCTCCACGCGTACGCCGCCTCGGCCTCGTCGCGACGTCCGGCGACGGCCAGGCCCATCGCGGCCTGCAGGTGGTCCCACGGGTCGAGGTGGTGGCCCTCGAACCAGGGGATCGACCCGTCCGGCCGCTGCACGGCGACGATGGTGTCGGCGGTGGCCTGCACCTGCGCGGCGTCGAGCACGCCCGGCAGGGCGAGCGCGGTCCCCGCCGGCGGGAGCGGCCCCCAGCGGGTGGTCGGGAGCGTCACGTCAGGCGAGCGGCTTGGTGTAGTACAGCGCGACGCTCTTGCCGAGCAGCGGGTTGAGCGCCTTCTCGGCCACGCGGGTGGTGCGGGGCGCCTTCATCATGTCCCACACCAGCAGCCGGTGGTAGGCGCGGACGGCGGGGTGCTGGTCGCGCTCGACGCCGACGGCGCACTTGATCCACCAGTACGGCGCGTGCAGGCCGTGCGCGTGGTGGGTGTGCGTGTGCACCAGGCCCTCGGCGCGCAGCTTCGCGTCGAGCTCGCTGGCCTTGTAGATGCGGATGTGGCCGCCCTCGTTGGCGTGGTACTCATCCGACAGCATCCAGCAGACCTTCTCGGGCCAGTGCCGCGGCACGGTGACGGCGAGCGTGCCGCCCGGCGCCAGGATCCGCACGAGCTCGCTGATCGCCTGGACGTCCTCGGGGACGTGCTCGAGGATCTCCGAGGCGAGCACGACGTCGAAGCTGCCGTCGGCGTAGGGCATGTCGAGGATGGTGCCGGCCTGCACGGTCCCGCGGCCCGACTCCGGCACCTGGCCCTCGAGGCGCATCGCCTCGAACATCTCGTCGACGCCCTTCAGCTCGACCTCGTCGAGGTCGAAGGCGGTCACGTCGGCGCCGCGGCGCAGGGCCTCGTAGCTGTGGCGGCCGGCACCGGCACCCACGTCGATGAACCGGGTGCGGGCGCCCACGCGGAGGCGGTCGAAGTCGACGGTCAGCACGTCACTGCTCCTTGCCGGCGAACCTGCGGATCGCCTCGTCGTACACGTCAGCGGTGGCGCGCGCCACCGAGGTCCAGCTGTAGCGCTCGAGGGCGCGGGCCCGGCCGGCAGCGCCGAGGGCGGCGCGTCGGTCGGGGTCGTCGAGGAGGGCCGAGATGGCCGCCGCGAGCTGCTCGGCGTCGCCGGGCTCCACGAGCACGGCGCACGGGTCGCCGTCCTCGCCGTCGCCGACGACCTCGGGGATCGCGCCCGCCCGGCTGGCCACGACGGCGGTGCCGCTGGCGAGCGCCTCGACGGTCGGCAGCGAGAACCCCTCGTACAGCGAGGGGACGCACATGACCTCGGCCGAGCGCATCAGGTCGGCGATGTGCTCGGCCTCCACGCCGCTGTGCGTGGTCACGCAGTCACGCAGGCCGAGCGCGTCGATGCGTCGGTCGGTGGCCCCACCGGGCTCCACGGTCGACACCAGCTGGAGCTCGACGTCGGGGTGCTCGACCCGGACCTTCGCCAGCGCGTCGAGCAGGTGGGCCACGCCCTTCAGCGGCTTGTCGGCCGACGCGACGGCGACGACGCGCCCGGGCACGCGGTCGGCTGCCTCGGCGGGGGTGAAGAGATCGGTGTCGACGCCGAGCGGCACCACGCGGATGCGCTCGGGGTCGATGCCGAAGTCGGTGACGGTGTCGTCGGTGGCCACGGTGGACACGCCGACGACGAACGGCAGCCGTCGGGCCACCCGGGCCTGCATGCCGACGAAGGAGTACCAGCGGGCGACCGAGAGCTTGCGCCAGCCGCGGGCGGCCTCGAGCTCGACCTTGCGGTCGCGGCTGATGGGGTGGTGGATCGTGGCCACGAGCGGCAGCCGGCGACGCAGCGCGAGCAGCCCCCACCCGAGGCTCTGGTTGTCGTGCACGACGTCGAACTCGTCCACGCGCTCGCGCAGGTGCCGGTCGGCACGCAGCGTGAACGTGAGCGGCTCGCCGAACGCGCCGGTGACGCTGAGGACCCACTCGACGACGTCGGGGACGCTGCGCAGGGTCCAGGGCGCGGGCGGCTTGAACGGGTCGGGCTCGTCGTAGATGCCGAGGCTGGGCAGCCGCGTGAGCCGGACCCTGGGGTCGAGGCCCACGGGGTAGGGCTGCCCGGAGATCACCTCGACGTCGTGGCCCGCCTCGACGAGGCCGCGGCTGAGGTGCTCGACGTAGACGCCCTGGCCACCCACGTGCTGCTTGCTGCGGTACGACAACAGGGCGACGCGCACGTGACCACCTTCCGCCTCGGCCGCGTGGGAGGCGGCAGTTGAGAGACCCACGGTATCCGAGACGGGGCACGGGGCGTCATGCGCGGCCGGACCCCGGGGTGGTCGGCGGGTCGAGCGGCGTGCCGGCCAGCTCCTCGGCGGTGATCCCGCAGCGTCGACGCAGGCGCGGGTCGAGGGTCGCGAACGACCGCGCGAGGGTGTCCCGCATCTGCGCGAGCGCGAGCAGCACACCTTCGTTCGAGAGGTCGCCTCCTGCGCTCTCGAGGGCCCCGCGCGCGGCGCCCAGGTCGCGCGTGACGGCACGGTAGGCCGCCTCGCTCGTCCGGTCGGTCTCCAGGCGCGCCAGGTGGTCGTACGTGCGCTCGAGCACCTGGAGTCGCTGGCCGAGGGTGCGGGCCACCTCCCGCGCCGGCGGCGGGTGGGCGTTCGCGGCGCGCAGGCTCTCGAGCGTCCCGCAGTAGTCCGTCAGCGCGATGCTCAAGGTCGCCCGTGCCGTGGGCCGCGGAGCAGGCTCGCGGTCACCGCCGCACCCGGCCAAGAGGACCACGACGGCGAGCACGGCGATGACGAGCACGACGGCACGTGCCGCCCGGCCCGGGGCCCCCGCGTCGTCGCGGCTCACGGTCGCACCACCTCGTCGGGTCGGGGCGTCGCCACCACCACCGGCTCGCGGAGGAGCCGCAGGTCGAAGTCGGCGCGGACCCCCTCACCCCTGAGACGCACGGACCGCAGAACGGGGGTCCCCCGGCGCGTCACGACGAACGTCGTGCGGGCGCCGGAGTCGTCGTCGAGGACCACCTCGTACCGGTCCTCGTCCGCGCGGACCCGGGCGACGTCGGCGGGGCGCAGTGCGGCGGCGCGGCCGAGGACCCGGCCCGGGTCGAGCTGGTCGCGGAGCCGGTCCCCGGCCGACCGCTCCATCAGCACCCAGCCACGGGCGCCGGCGCGAGCGGACGCCGGCGTGTACCCGCTGCGCAACCAGAACGTGCGGTCGGCGTGCACCCACGTGGTGTTGTAGCGGCTGCGCACCTCGAGCCGGGTCCGCGGTGCCCGGACGGTCGCCTCCCAGGCGCCGCTGCGCAGGTCACCCGTGGCCCGCACCGTCCCGCGCTCCCCCGCGGTGCTGCTGCTGCCGGTCATCCTCGTCGCACCGGCCACGTGCGCGGCTCGCGACGCCGCGCGGAGCCGCTCGAGCGCGGCACCCACGTGGGGGTCGGTCATGGCGCTCGCCGACGGTGTCGCTTCCCGTGACGCGGTGGACGCGTCGGCCTTCGGTACAGGGTGGCGCTCCCGCGCCGCGTCGTCGTCGCGACCTGAGCAGCCCGTCAGGCACAGGCCGGCGAGGAGGACCAGGGCCGCGGCGGCCAGCACCGACCGCGCGCGGGAGGCGCGACGGGTCATGCGGTCCTCCGCACCCGGCTCTGGACGGCGATGACGAGGTCGTCCCACCGGTCGACCGCGAACGCCTGCACGCGCAGCAGCGTGCGCTCGCTGACGAAGAGGGTGTCGAAGGCGAGCATCGACAGGGAGAACCAGGGCAGGCCCATGAGCAGGGCGATGCCGAGGTGCATGCCCGCGATGCCGACGAGCGCCACGCGCCGCGCCGGGGCCCACGGCAGCGTCAGCGGGAACAGGACCTGCAGCAGCACGACCGACCAGGTCGCGAGGGCGAGGAGCACCGGCTGGGCGACGAGCAGGTCGTTGAGGAACCCGAACGGCCGGAACTCCGGCAGCGACAACGGGTAGTAGAGCGCCGTGCCGAACTGCCACGGCCCGCCGCGCGCCTTGTACAGGCCGGCGGTCACGTAGACCATCACGATCTGCGCCATGAGCAGCCCGAGCGCCACGTTGCTGACGAACGTGCCGACCGCCCGCGCCGCGTCGCGGTCGAGCACCCGCGCGAGACCGAGACGCGTCCACACCAGGTACTGCAGGGTCGAGTCCATCCCACCCCACCGCAGGCGCGCGTCCCACGACCAGACGACCGAGCAGCGCGTCCACAACAGGTAGAACAGGCCGATCCGCGCGATGTTGTCGCCCTGGTCGCCGAGGAACGGGGCGGACTCGACGAGCTGGATCGAGCCGAGCAGGAGCAGCAGCCCCGCCGTGCGGGTGAGGCGGCCGAGCGTGAAGCAGACCGCCGCCGCCAAGACCGCGAGGTAGAACAGGTCGAACCATCCGCCCGACAGGTGCTGCAGGCCCACGAGCCAGCCGTCGAACCCGTAGCCCTCCCGCAGGGGCGTCATCCAGGACGACCCGGGACCCCAGAGGAGCCGTCGGTCGCGCAGGTTCGACAGCAGCACCCCGACGTACATCGTGCCGAGCAGGATCCGGCACGCCGCGAGGCTGTGCAGGCCGTACGGCTGGGTGCACAGCCGGTCGACGACCTCCGCCACCCTCGACGTCTCGCGGCGCTGGTCGATGCGTCGCTGGCCGACCGCCCTCATGGCCGCACCCCGACCCGCGCCAGGTGGTCCTGCAGCACGCCACGGTCGGGCTGCGGCACGGACACCACGTTGCGCCAGCCGTACCGGACCGGACGGAAGGTGACGGTCCGTCGCCCGTCCTGGGCCGTCCCGTACTCGACGACCTGACGTCGGACCGTGCGCAGCTCGACCTGGGTGGCCTTGCCGTCCCACAACGTCTGGGCCGCGACGGACGCGAGCTGCTCCAGCACCCCGTCGGTGCGCAGGTAGCGGCGGGCCGCGGCCGGCTCCCCGTCGGCGGCGAACAGGGCCTTGCGCAGCGTGCGGGCGGTCTCGTGCTGCGAGACGACGTCGCGCTGGTCGTCTGAGAGGGCGCCGTAGGCGCCGTTGAGCGAGCCCGCGAGGGTCTGGGTGAGCAGGGCGGAGCGACTGGGCGCGAGCGAGTAGCGGATCTGGTCGCGCTCGGGTGCCGTGAGGGAGACCCACGGCGAGGTCCAGCCGTCACCGTCGCGACCGCGCACCTCGAGGTCGATGGTCCCGCGCTTCGGGATCGGCGCGAAGACCGACCAGCTCTGCTCGAAGAAGGGCTCGATGTAGGCGTCGAGCCATCGCCCGGAGACCTGCTCGGTGACGAGGTTGTCCGGGAGGATCCATAAGGCCACGACCATCGTGTGCGCCACGGCTGCGACGGCCACGGCCACCAGGACTCGGCGGACGCCGCGCGGTAGCGGTCGGGCGGGCTGCTGCGGGTCGCTCGTCATCTGCACTCCTCGGTCGGAGGCAGGTCGGGGTCGGTGGCGTCCTCACGGACGGCGGCACCGACCCCGACCCGCCTCGATGGGCGGCGGGAGCTCGGCCCGGCGGCTAGGCCCGGGCTCCTCGTCCGCGGCGACCCGCCACGAGGGTGGCTCCACCGAGGGCGGTCAGCGCCAGGCCCCACAGCAGCAGCGGCACGGAGACCGGGCCACCGGTGTTCGGGAGGTAGCCCCCGCGCGGGCCGCCCACGGCGCCGCTGCTGATGCCGGACGCCGAGGCGCTGAACCCGATCCCGTTGGCACCACCGGCGATCTGGTCCTTGCCGGCCGACTGCCCGGCGCCCGACGTGTCGGCGCCGGAGGTGCCGCCCGTGTCGTCGTCGCCCGACGTGCTGGCACCCGAGCTGTCAGCTCCCGAGCTGTCCCGGCCGGAGTTGTCGGTGCCCGAGTTGTCCCGGCCGGAGTTGTCCGTGCCCGAGTTGTCCCGGCCGGAGTTGTCCGTGCCCGAGTTGTCCCGGCCGGAGTTGTCCGTGCCCGAGTTGTCCCGGCCGGAGTTGTCCGTGCCGGAGTTGTCCGTGCCGGAGTTGTCCGTGCCGGAGTTGTCCGTGCCCGAGTTGTCCGTGCCGGAGTTGTCCGTGCCCGAGTTGTCCGTCCCCGAGTTGTCCGTCCCCGAGTTATCAGTGCCGGAGTTGTCCGTGCCCGAGTTGTCCGTCCCCGAGTTGTCCGTCCCCGAGTTATCAGTGCCGGAGTTGTCGGTGCCCGAGTTGTCCGTCCCCGAGTTGTCCGTACCCGAGTTGTCCGTCCCCGAGTTGTCCGTCCCCGAGTTGTCCGTACCCGAGTTGTCCGTCCCCGAGTTGTCCGTCCCCGAGTTGTCCGTACCCGAGTTGTCCGTCCCCGAGTTATCGGTGCCCGAGTTGTCCGTACCCGAGTTGTCCGTACCCGAGTTATCGGTGCCCGAGTTGTCCGTCCCCGAGTTGTCCGTCCCCGAGTTATCGGTGCCCGAGTTGTCCGTCCCCGAGTTGTCCGTCCCCGAGTTATCGGTGCCCGAGTTGTCCGTGCCCGAGTTGTCCGTGCCCGAGTTATCGGTGCCCGAGTTGTCCGTGCCCGAGTTGTCCGTGCCGCCCGTGCAGTTGATGCCGCCCGACGCGGCCTTGGCGTCGACGTCGACCCGCTCGAACCCGAGCTCCGCGGAGCCCAGGCCGTTCGGTGCGACGCCCGGGATCGGCGCGATCGTGAGGTCGGCCGTGAGACCGTTCATGGAGCCCGCGGCGTGCGTGCCGTCGGACGCCTCCACCACGTTCGTGATGCCGCCGTAGTTGAGCTCGCCGTCGACGAGCCGGCTGAGCGACTCGCCCACCGGCGAGCCGTTGAAGACCTGGCTGAGCTCGATCGACAGACCGGGCTCGAGCTTCAGCGCGGCGTCGCCGATCTTGATCTGCATGTCCGGCAGTTCCGGGACCTCCAGCGTGGCGCCCGCCGGCTTGCCGTTCGCCTTCGCGACGATCCGCGCGATGTCGTCGGGTCCACCCGCGTCACCGCCCCACGACACGGCCACCAGCCCGTCGAACAGCTGCACGTCGGCGAAGTTCCACGTCGCCTCGCTCTGGAGCGCCAACCCGTCGGGGCAGACGGCGCTGTCGGGCACGAGGCTGACCTCGCTCGTGTTCTGCCCGAGGTCCGCCTCGCCGACCGGGAAGATCGAGCCCGGCAGCGGGAACCCCAGGGTCGGGTCGATGAGGGTCAGCTTGCCCGTGTTCGTCTCGGCGTAGGAGAGACGACCACCCTGGGCCACGGTCTGCGCGTTCCAGCGCGCCTCCGCGGCGCCGGTCAAGGCCTCGAGCGACCCGAGGGTCGGGATGGTGAGGTTGCCGAAGTCCTGGTCGTCGCGCTGGCCGTCGACGACGGTGGTCGCCGCCGACTCGGCCTTCACGATCTGCAGGTTCAGCCCGACGGCACCGGCGCCGATGGGCGAGGCCCGGGCGTAGGAGCGCGACTCCGGGTCGTTCGCGATCGTCGACGGGACGGCGTAGGAGCCGACGCCGGTGCCCTGGTACGGGCTCAGGCCCGCGCTGTCGGCCACCGCGACGCCCTCCGCGACGTTGGCGCGCAGGTTGATGCGGTTGTCGAGCAGCGACGCGCCCGCGAACACGCCGTAGTTGCGGACCGCCCCGCTGAAGCCGCCGGGCTCGTCGCCGGCCATCGCGGACTGCGCCGCCATCGTCAGGCCCAGGCCCATGAGGGCGGTGCCGGCGATGGTCGTCCGCCTGCGCCGCTGTCGTCGTTGTCGTCTCAGGTCCTGCGTCATCGGTGTCGTCCTTTCAAGACGTCGTGCTCGTGGGCTGGAGGGCGGCGTCTGTCGCACTCCGAGGGCGTCCGGGATCGGCTCCCGTCGGGCGGGTCGGGGTCCGGCGACCTCGCTCGTCCGCGACCGCGGTGCATGTCGGTCACAGCGCGCCTGCCGCGGCGTTGCGACGCACGCGCAGCGGGTTCAGCGGATGGGTGATGAACGTCGTGTCGCGGGCCAGCCGGTAGTCGGGGCCCTCGAAGAACGTGCTCGCCTCCGCGTCACCGGTGCCGCGGTAGAGCAGGTACGCGGTGGTGATGCCGGCGAACTCGTCATCGGCCAGGTTCGTGCGTACCGGGCTGAAGTGGTCGGCGGTCCGTGCGGTCGCGAACCAGCCCGGCACCGACCGCACGAGTCCGCTCTGGGTGAGCAGCGGCCACGAGCCGGCCGGGACGGTCGCGTCCCGGGCGCCGGCGAGGACGAGGACCGGCGTCCGCACGGTCGAGCCGAGGGCGCCGGGACCCGGCTCGACCGCCAGGGTCCCGCTGACCCGCAGCCGCGGGTCGAGCCGCGTCAGCAGGTCGGCCGGCACGCTCGCGGCCTGCAGCGCGGCGGCACCACCCGCGGAGTGACCCGCGAGCACGACCCGGCCGAGGTCGACCCGGTCGTGCAACGGCGACGTCGGGTCGGCGTCGAGCCGCCGGGCGGTCGCCAGCCCCAGCAGGTGCATCTCCGGGCCGGAGTTCACGAAGTCCGACGAGACGGTCACGACGAACCCGTGGCTGGCCCAGTGCCGCGCGAGCGTGTCGTAGTTGCCGACGTCGGAGAAGATCCCGCCGACGAAGTCGACGACAGGCAGCCGACCGTCACCGGGGACGCCGTGCGGGTAGTAGACGACCGAGCTGATCGGCTGGTCGAAGCCGTAGGGGAACGCGTCGCTGCAGCGAGGGTCCGCGTCGCCGATCGCGAGCTGCAGGATCCAGCGCTGGACGAGACGGCAGTCGCCGAGCGCGGCGGTGGACGCCACCTCGTACGGGCCCGGACCGTCGGCGTAGACGCTCGTGGCGTCTCCCCGCTCCGACGCGACGGCACCCGCGACGTCGGCCGACGCAGGTGGCGTCGCGACCCCGACCGCGAGCGCGGCGACGACGGCAACAGAGACCGCCCTGCGCACGATGCGTGCTGTCATTCCCACGGTGACCTCGTTCCGTCCTGCTCCGCCTGTGGGCACCCGTCGCCGGTCCACGACGCGGGTGCCGGTGACGCGGTGCTGCTCTCCCGGGAGACCCTGGTGCGCCCGCGCCGCGCCGGTCCACAGCGAGGCGCGAAGTTGCGTAGGCCGTCCATCCATTTGCGTAGTCGCGCGCTTGGTCCTGCGTCTGCCGGGGGAGCATGCTTGCCGACGAGTCACAGGAGACAGGGGGACTGCGACGTGGACGTGGCAGGGCGACAACAGCAGAGCATGACGACGGCGCTGGAGGAGGGCCGCAGCATCGAGATCCGCGGTCGACGCCTCAGCGGACGGACCACGCTCCTCGACCGTCTGGGCGAGCTCTCGACGTCGCGCCGCGTCCCCCACCGACGGGTCGAGGGCAGCGAGCCGCTGCGCGACCACCCGTTCGGCGCGCTGCTCATCAGCGGTCTGCTCGAGTCCGCCACGCTGGCGGGGCCCAACCCGTTGCGCGCTGCGGTCGAGGCCGTCCGACGCCGGCTGCCGAGCAGCGGGCCTGCGGCGTTGCTGGTCGACGACGCCGACCACCTCGACGCCCAGTCCGTCGCCGTCCTGCGCCACCTGGAGCGACGTGGTCTCGTGGTGGCGGCGGCGTACCGCACCGACCTCGCGGGCAGGGCGGCCCCCCGGGTCGTCAGCGGGGCCCCGGTGGTGGTCGACGCCCCGAGCCTCGCACCCTCCTCCCTGCTGTCGACGCTGCGCGAGCGGCTCGGCGGGGCGGTCAGCGCGAGGCTGCTGAGCGAGGTGTTCGCCCTGTCCGGTGGCGTCGTCGGCGTCGCCGAGCACCTCGTGGACGACGGTGTGTTCGACGGCTCGATCACGCAGGTGGACGGCGCGTGGGACCTGCGTGGCCCCCTCGTCTCGCGCTCGCTCGACGGTCTGTGGCAGGCCTTCCTGCGCGAGCTGCCGCCCGCTGACTGCCACTGGCTCACCACGCTCGCCACCGCCGGACGCTCGACGCTCGGCACGCTGCCCCCCGCGGCGCTGGACGCCGTCGACCGCCTCGAGAGCCTCGGGCACGTGCGGACGGTCCGACGGGGCGACGGCCGTGCCGTCCTCGTGTCGGCCCTGCTCGCCGAGCACGTCCGCCGGACGTCCGACGCCGTCGCCCGCTCCGCGTCGCCGCCGATGTGGGTGCCACCGGTCGAGGTCGACGGACCGGCGCCGGGCTGCGTGGTCGGTCCCGTTCCGCGCGAGCTCGGGTGGCGTGCCCAGCTCGTCCGCCAGGCAGCAGCGCCCGACCCGCACGACCTCTCGACCCAGCTCGTCTCCGGCGGCACGGCGGAGGCGCCGACCCTCGCCCGGGTCCTCGGCCTCGCGGAGCGGTCGACACGACTCACGTCCGACCTGTCCCTGCTCACGTCGGCGCGCGAGCACCTGGCGCGGCTCGACGACGGGTCCGACGACGTGCGGCTGGCCCTGGCCGCAGCCACCACCGTCCTGGAGGTCGTGGCCGGTGTCGCCCACCGCCACGAGCCCCCGGCCGACGACCCGGGCGCCCATGCCCTGGCCCGGGCGAAGGCCTGCGAGGCGCGTCTCTACGACGCCCTCGCCACCGGTCGGTTCACGGCGACCGACGACGACCTCGCCCTCGCGTCGACACTGGCCGACGAGTCCGGCGACGTCGTGCGCCTCGTCCCGCGCCTGCGCGGCCTGCAGAGCCTGGTGACCGCGTTCCGCGGCGACCTGCGGACGACCCGCGCCCTGGTGACGCAGACCGTGGACGACGCGGTCGCCAGCGGCAGGCTCGACCAGGTGGCCTACGTCGGGTCGAGCGTGGGCGTGCTCATGCTCGTCGGCGGACAGCTCGGTCTCGCCCGGCGGTACGTCGAGACGGCGCTGGCGCTCCCCTGGGAGGGCGCGGCCCAGGACAGCGTCTCCACGCCGCAGCTGGCCGCCGTCCTCTCCCTGTGGGACGACGACCCCGCGCTCGCCTCGGCGCTCCACACCTGGGCGCCCGACGGTCCTGAGCTGGGCCCTGATCCGTACGACACTGCCGCCTGGCGGCACACCGCCGTCCTCCGGTCGTCAGGGCGGCCCGAGGCGGCCTCGGAGACACTCCTCGACCACGCCGAGGACGCCCGCCGTCGAGGGTGGCTGAGCACCGCGGCCATCCTGGCGATCCACGCCAGGGACATCTGCTCGACGCCACGCTCACGAGAGCTTGCCGAGACGTGCTCCGGCACGGTGGACAGCCCGCTCACGGCGCTCTACTTCCGCGCCATCGCCGCCCGGGATGCGTGCGACGTCGAGGCGATGACGAGCCTGCGGCACGACATGCTCGAGCACGGCGCCGTCGTCGGCGCCTATCGCCTGACGCTCGCCGCCTCTCGGCTGGCACCGCCCGGCGCTTCAGCCCGCGCGCTCGCGGCGGAGCTCGGCGAGCTCCGTCGCCTCCATCCCGAGGCGGTGTTCGTGGCGGAGCGGACGACGACCGGGCCGTCGCTGACGGCGCGCGAGCGCGAGGTCGTGATGGCGGTGCTGCAGGGACGGTCGAACGCCGAGGTCGCCCGCGAGCAGTTCGTGAGCGTGCGCACCGTCGAGTCGCACCTGCACCGCGCCATGAAGAAGCTGGGCGTGACCCGGCGCTCGGAGCTGCGCGGCCTGGTCGACCTCCTCTGAGGGCGGCGCGGAGCGGTCAGCGTCGCTCGTCGCCGTCCGGCCGCTCCGCCTCGACGTCGGCACCGTCCGCGGACGGCTCGTCGCTCGGGCGCGTCGTCAGCGTGACGCGGTCGATGCGGCGGCCGTCGACCGCGGTCACCGTCAGGCGGTACGGACCGATGTCGACCGTCTCGCCCACCTGCGGGATGTGCCCGAGCCGCTCGAGCACCAGACCCGCGACCGTCGAGTAGTGGCCGGACTCGTGGAGCAGCTCCAGCCCGGTCAGCTCCTCGAGGTCGTCGAGGTGCATGCCGGCGTCGAGGTCGTCGCCCTCCGGGGAGTGCAGCAGCTCGGCCTTCTCGGCCAGGTCGTACTCGTCGCGGATCTCGCCCACGAGCTCCTCGATGATGTCCTCGAGGGTGACGATCCCGTCGGTGCCGCCGTACTCGTCGACCACGAGCGCGATGTGCACGCCCTCGCTGCGCATCTGCGCCATGGCGGGCAGGATCCGGTTCGTGCTCGGCAGCACCGGGATCTCGCGCACGATGTCGGCGACGACCTTCGCGTCGGAGTCGGTCGGCACGGCCAGCAGGTCGCGCACGTGCACGAAGCCGATGACGTCGTCGCTGGAGCGCCGCCGGGTGACCGGGTAGCGCGAGTGCGGCATGGCGAGGGCGGCACCCGCGGCCTCGGCCAGGCTCATGCCGCCGTCGAGGAAGTCGACGGCGCCCCGCGGTCGCATCACCTCGCGCAGCGTCCGGTCGGTCGCCGTGAACACGTCCTGCAGGATCTGGCGCTCGTCGTCCTCGAGGCTCTCGTGCGCACCCACCAGGTCGCGCAGCTCGTCCTCGGTCATCTCCTCGCTCGTCGCGTGCGGGTTGCCGCCGAGCAGCCGCACGAGGACGTTCGTCGACAACGACAGCAGCCAGATGACCGGGCGCATGAGCGTCGCGAAGCGCGACAGCGGCGGCGCCACGAGCAGGGCGATGGTGCCCGACTTCTGCAGCGCGAACCGCTTGGGCACGAGCTCGCCGAAGACGAGCGACAGGTAGGCGATGAGCAGCGTCATGCCGACGAGGGCGAGGCTCGAGGCCGCGCCCGGGCTCAGCCCCAGCGCCTCCAGCGACGGTGCGACGTCGGGGGCGAGGGTCGAGGCGCCGTAGGCGGCGGACAGGAAGCCCGCGACGGTCACCCCGATCTGGACGGCCGCGAGGAAGGTGTTGGGATCACGGGCGAGCTCCGCGACCTTGCGACCGCGCGAGCCGCTGCGCTCCATCTGGCCGAGCTGGCTCTCGCGCAGCGAGACCAAGGCCAGCTCGGTGGCCGCGAACACGCCGCCCACGAGGACGAAGACCATGACGAGCGCCAGGTTGAGCAGGGTGCCGGTGTCCATCACGACCTCCCGTCGACGGACGGGGGGAGGTCGCGGCTGGTACTCGGAGGATGGTCCACGTCGGCCAGTCTAGGGACGAGCGGCGACGGGGCCAGCCCCCGAGCCGGTCAGGCGCGGTTGTGGGCCACGGCCGCGCTCACCAGGGCGGTGAACGCGTCGGCGTCGAGCGTGTCGTCCTCGCGCAGGTCGACCGCCCGGCGGGTGCCCGCGTCGAGGCTGGCGTTGAACACGTGGGCCGGGTCGTCGAGCGACGCCCCGCGCGCGAACGTCACCTTCACCTTGTCCTTGTAGGTCTCCACGGTGCAGAGCAGCCCGTCGCACGAGAATGTCGGCACCCCGTCGGGGTTCGACGGCTTGCGCCACTTGACCTCCTCGACCGCGTCGGGCGCCGCCGCCCGCACGAGGTCGCGCACCTGCTGCACCCGATCGGCACGCCAGTCGCTCATGGCGCGATCGTAGGCGGTCGCGGGGCCGCGGGGGCCTTCTCGTCGCCGTCGGCCACGGCCACCCGGTCCCGGCCCTCGCTCTTGGCGACGTAGAGCGCGCGGTCGGCGCGACCGATCGCCACGTCGGGGTCGTCGCCGCGGCGCGCGACGGTGAGCCCGTAGCTCACCGTCGGCAGGACGGTGCCGTCGGGCAGCGACCCGTGCTGCAGCATCGAGCTGACCTGCTCGACCGCCTGGCGGGCGTCGTCGAGGTCGGCCCGGTCGAGGTAGAGCACGAACTCCTCGCCCCCGACGCGACCGGCGAGGTCCTCCGGCCCGAGCGCCGAGCGACAGGCGGCGGCGAACATCTGCAGCGCGAAGTCGCCGGCCGCGTGCCCGTGCACGTCGTTGACCCGCTTGAAGTGGTCGAGGTCGGCCATCACGACGACGCCGTGCACCGCGCGTCGCCGGTGCGCGTTCCACCGCTGGGCCAGCTGCTGCATCAGCTCGTCGCGGTTGAGCAGGCCGGTCAGACCGTCGCGGGTCGCGCGGGCGCGCAGGTCGATCGTGTCGTCGGCGTAGCTGAGTGCCGTCATGCTGAACGACACGGTCGCCAGCATGACGGTGGTGACGAGGGTGGTGACCTGGCTGCCGAGGAACACGTCGAACAGGCGGCCGTCCTGGCCGACGGCGAGGAAAGCGACGAAGCGCGCCAGGTAGAAGGCCGCGACGCCGGTGCACATGAGCGTGAGCGAGCGCAGGATCGGTCGGTACACGCGGGCGCGTGGCCCCGGGGCGGGCAGCCGTCTCCAGGCGCGGTGCAGCTCCGTCGCCGCGAGCGCCAGGTAGACGGTCATCAGCCCGAGGAAGAACGGGCCGCCGGACCAGTCGTTGCGGCCCGGGTGGTCGAGGGCCGACGCGACCAGCAGCACGACCAGCGACGCTGCGACCGCCAGCCAGCTGACGCGCAGCCCGCTGACCGCCCGTGCACCGGCCCAGACGGAGGCGGCCCCGGCCACGATGCAGACGTTGCCGAGCGGGTTGCCCCACCACTGCTGCGACGTGCCGTCGAGGAGGTAGGCAGCCGAACCCGCGAGGAACGCGCCGAGGGCCACGCACCACCAGCCCGCGTAGGCGGACCGGGTCGAGCGGTAGGCCACGAAGTAGAACAGCGCGAGCAGCGTGACCGCCACGACGGCGAAGGAGACGCGCAACGAGACGACGTCGAGCATGCTGGCCCCTGGACGGTACGACGAAACTGCGTCGATCCTTTCACGGAAGCGGGTCCGAGGGACGGGTATCGCGTCCCCCCGGCCCGTCGCACGCCGTGACCTTCGCCGCACCGGCGCTGCGGGGGCCAGATCGGGGGGAGGGCGTTCTGGGCTGCAAAGCAAGGCGAGAACGGTGTTCCTGGAGGTTCCTCCAGAGACACCGGAACGGCCATTCGGCCCCCGTCCGGCCCGGCGAGCACCTATGCTCGCCGAGGCCTCAGACAAGGGAGGCCCGCGCACGGGTGCGCTGAGTCCACCCTCTCCCGTGCGATCCGCTGAACACATCCAGGGTGGAGCGGGACCGCCGAGCAGTCCGCGCCTCCCCCGAGGCGCTCGGGGCTTACCACCACGTGTGGCGTGCACCTTCCAGCACGAGCCCGACAGGTCACGTTCCGCAAGCGTCGTGAAGGAACCACATGCGTCACGTCACGCGCGCCCTCGGCGTCGCCATGCTCCTGCTGTCCCTCTCCTTCGGCACCACGCTCGCTGCCGGCAGCGCCTCCGCGCTCACGCCGCAGGAGAACAAGAAGGTCATGAAGATCGCGAAGTCCCTGCGGGGCACGCCCTACAAGTGGGGCGGCACGTCGCGCTCGGGCTTCGACTGCACGGGCTACACCCGCTACGTCTTCCGCAAGGCCCACGTCACCACGCTCGGCCGCACCGCGGGCCAGCAGGCGAAGCAGGGCATCAAGATCTCGAAGTACCGCAAGCGTGTCGGCGACCTGATCGTCTTCTACGGCGGCAACGGCGCCTACCACGTCGGCATCTACGCGGGCGACAACACGATCTGGCACTCGCCGCGCACCGGCCAGTCGGTCAAGCGCGAGCGCATCTGGACGAGCTCGTACAAGGTCCGCCGCATGGGCTGACCCGCCCCGCAGCACCCCCACCGGGCCGGCGAGCGTCCTCGACGCCGCCGGCCCGTGGGGTCCCCGCTCCCCCGTGCGCGTTTGCGTGGGGCCCCACGCAAACGCGCAGATCCGGCGCATGGTTGCGTGGGGGCGAGCCCGTTTGCGTGGGGCCCCACGCAAACGGGCCCGCGCTGGCGATCTACTCGAAGTGCCGGCGGGGGTTGTCGACGAGGATCGTCTCGACGTCGGCCTCCGTCAGACCGCCCTCGAGCAGCGCTGGGATGACGTCCTCACTGATGTGCCGGAAGTGCCAGTTCGGCGCGGCGTGGGCCTTGGCGTCGGCGCTGAAGTAGTCGATGAAGCAGTTGGCGTCGTGGGCGAGGGTCACGTGTTCGACGTAGCCTCGCCGGACGAGCTCGATGATCGTGCCGACGCGCTCCTGCATCGGGTTGAACAGGTCCAGACCGAACCGGTCCATGCCGAGCATCGACCCGGCGTCGGCCAGCCGACACAGGTAGTCGACGTCGTTGGTGTCGCCCGAGTGGCCGATGATCACCTTCGACAGGTCGACGCCCTCCTCCTCGAGCACCCGCTGGGCGACGAGCCCCGACTCGTTGGCCGGGTTGGTGTGCACCGTGATCGGGGCGCCCGTCTGCACGTGGGCCTGACCGACGGCGCGCATGACGCGCTCGACGCCCGGCGTGAGGCCGGCGAGCTCGATGGCGCACTTGAGGATGCCCGCGCGCACGCCGGTGCCGGCGATGCCCTCCTGGACGTCCTTCACGAACATCTCGGTGAGCGGCTCGGGCATGTCGACCAGGAGGCCCGGTCCACGGTGCTCGAACTGGTGGGGTACGTCGTTGTAGGTGTAGAGCCCGGTGGCCACGACGATCTGCAGGTCGACCTGGGCGGCGATGCGCTGGATGCGGGGGATGTAGCGACCGAGCCCGAGCACGGTCGGGTCCATGATCGAGTCGATGCCGAGGGCCTTGAGCTCGGTGAGCTTCTCCACCGCGTCGCGGATCCGCTCCTCCTCGTCCCAGTCGTCCTGGTAGTTCTGGTTGTACTCGGTGTTCAGCACGAACACGTGCTCGTGGACGAGCGTCCGGCCCAGCTCGCTGGAGTCGATCGGGCCGGTCACGGTCTGGACGGTGGTCATCGGGATCCCTTCGGAGTTGAACTCAGGTTCAGGTCCAAGCTGGAGTACAGCGTGTCCCAGGTCACAGGTCACCGTCAAGGAGCGATCCCGACGTCGCGTACTTGAATCCGGATTCAGGTTCATCTAGGCTGCGAGCACCCGACCCGAGGAGCACCCGGTCATGACCACGACCCCCGCCGTCCCCCGTCCCACGTCGATCCAGGAGCTGCAGGACCTCGTCGGCTCCGACCTGGGCCCCACCGCGTGGCACGACATCACGCAGGAGCGCATCGACGCGTTCGCGGAGCTGACCGGCGACCACCAGTGGATCCACGTCGACCCGGCGCGCGCCGCCGACAGCGCGTTCGGCGGCACCATCGCCCACGGGCTGTACAGTCTCTCGCTCGGACCGCGGTTCATGGAGGACCTGATGGCCTTCGACGGGTTCGCCCACAGCCTCAACTACGGGTACGAGAAGGTCCGCTTCCCCGCGCCCCTGCCCGTGGGCTCCCGCATCCGGATGCACGCCACGGTCGTCTCGGTCGACGACGTCGGTGGCGGGTCGGCCCACATCGTCACGCGCCAGACGTTCGAGCGCGAGGGGTCGGACAAGCCGATCTGCGTCGCGCACTCGGTCGGTCGCTTCACCGAGTACCCCGAGGGCAGCGGCCGATGACCGTCGCACGGCAGGTCCGCCTGCGCGCCCGTCCCGTCGGGCTGCCCGACGCCGGCACCTGGGACGTGGTCGACACCGAGCTCCCCGCGCTCGGCGACGGCGAGGTCCTGGTCCGCGTGACGCACCTGTCCCTCGACCCCGCCATGCGCGGCTGGCTGAACGACGTCCGCTCCTACGTGCCGCCCGTCGGCGTCGGCGAGGTCATGCGCGCGTTCGGCGTCGGCACGGTCCTTGCGTCCCGCTCGCCCGAGCACGCGGTCGGCGACGCCGTCAGCGGCATCACCGGGGTGGCCGATCATGCCGTGCTGCGTGGCAGCGACCTCTCCCCCGTCGACCTCGCCGTCGCCTCGGCGCCGACGTGGCTCGGCGCGCTCAGCATGCCCGGCCTCACCGCCTGGTTCGGCCTGTTCGACGTCGCCCGCGCGCGGCCCGGGGAGACCGTGCTCGTCTCCGGGGCAGCCGGGGCCGTCGGCAGCGTGGTCGGCCAGCTCGCCACGGCGCACGGCTGCCGCGTGATCGGCATCGCCGGCGGCCCGGAGAAGACGCGCTGGCTCACCGACGAGCTGGGGTTCGACGCCGCGATCGACTACCGCGAGGGCGCCGTGCACCGCGCCGTGCGCGCGATCGCGCCGGAGGGTGTCGACGTGTACTTCGACAACGTCGGCGGCGAGGTGCTCGACAGCGCCCTGCGCACCTTGCGCCGCGGCGCACGCATCGCGCTCTGCGGCGCGATCTCCACCTACAACGCCACGGAGCCGGCGCCCGGCCCGGCGCACTACATGTCGCTGCTCGTCAACCGCGCCTCGATGACCGGCTTCGTGGTCTTCGACTACGAGGACCGCTACCCCGAGGCGATCGCCGACCTCTCGGCACGGCTGCGCGACGGCTCGCTCGTCGCGCGCGAGACCGTGGTGCGCGGCGGCGTGGACGCCTTCGGGGACACGTTGCTGATGCTGTTCGACGGCGGGAACACCGGCAAGCTGGTGCTCGAGCTCTGACTCAGCGGGGAGTCGTGAGTCCGAGGGCGTTGGCCCACAGCCGGGTCGACGTCTCGACGAGGTCGTCGACGGGCCAGTCCTCGCCCAGCGCGAAGCTCGAGTAGGCCAGCCGGCTCACCATGCCCGAGAGGGCGCGCGAGGTCATCATCGGGTCGAGGGTGGCGTCGACGCGGCCGTCCTGCTGGAGCTTCTCGATGCTCTTCGCGTTGCGCCGCGCGAACGCCTCGCCGCGTTCGAGTCGGCGCCGACGGAAGTCCTCGTCGATCGTCGCCACCTGCTCCTGCAGCCGCATCAGCCGACCGTTGCGCTGGTAGGTCTCGAAGTAGGCGCGGTTGCTGGCCTCGATGACGGCGACCGGGTCGTCGGCGTCGTCGACGCGGGGCATCCCCGGGTGCAGCATGTCGTCCTGGGCCGCCTCGAGCACCGCCGTGAACACCTCCTCCTTGGAGGTGAAGTAGGTGTAGAAGGTGCCGATGGAGCACTTCGCCTCGGCGGTGATGTCGGTCAGCCGCGAGGCCAGGAACCCGTCGCGCTCGAAGACGGTGCGCGCCGCGGCCACCAGGGCGGCGCGCGTGCGCACGCCACGCGCCGTGGTGGGTGGCTCCTTCATGCCCGAGGTGTCCGCGAGCGCCGGCACCTCGTCGAGGCGCTCCGTCGCGGATCTGTCGGTCATGGTGCTGTTCTAACGAACGAGGGTCCGAGGTGCAAGGCGGCCCGGCCGGGCCGGGCCGCCTCCACGCTCATGCGGGGTCCGCGACGTCGACCGCCTCGAGCACACGCACCACCGGCGGCGCAGCGAGCAGGTCGGCGAGCTGGGCCGAGGTCCGCTGGAAGTGCTCGGCGGCGCCGTGCGCCTTCAGCGCGTCGACCGAGGCCCACCGCTCGACCATGACGACCTCGTCGGGCCGGCGCCTGACCCGGTGCAGGTCGTAGCGCAGGCACCCGTCCTCGGCCCGGACCGTCGCGAGCGAGGCCTGCAGCACGGCGACGAGCTCGTCGCCGCGGCCCTCCTGCGCCTCGAGGGTCGCGACGACGTCGAGCGCGCTCATCGCACGACCACCGGGTTCACGGGGGCGCCGGTGCCGCTCACGATCTTGAGCGGCGCGGCGGTGTAGAGGAACGTCCAGCGCTCGTCTGCGGCGCAGGCTGCCGCGAGGTCCTCGAGCCAGGCGATCTCGGTGAACGCCACGCCGAGGTTGCGCATGAGCGCGCTGTGCAGCGGCAGGGTCACGCCCGACGACGGCTCCACCGTCACCTCGTTGGCGATGGTGTCGGTGACGAGGTTCGGGATCTCCATGTCCTGGAACCACTGCACGAGCTCGGGGCTGTAGGTGAGGCCGGGCTCGAGGAAGCCGTCGTAGAACTCCTCGGCGGACTGGCGGTAGAAGGAGCCGATGAAGCCGGTCCGGATGACCAGCACGTCGTGCTTCTCGATCGTGCAGCCCTGCGCCCGGGCGACGTCGAGCAGGTCCTCGTGCGTGAACGTCTCCCCCTTGTCGAGCGCCGCCTTGCCGCGGTGCCGGGCGACGTCGAGCAGCACGCCACGCCCGACGACGCCGCGCTCGGCGATCGGCAGCACCGACGCCTTCTGCATCGCGCCGTCCGTCGTGGCCGCGTCGTAGCCGTTCCAGATCTGCCCGTCGTACCAGACGTGGCCGAGGGAGTCGTACTGCGTCGAGGCCTGCAGGTACATCGTCGCGACGTCGTCGGAGTAGTGCGCGCCGCCGGGCGTCTCGACGCCCTCACCACGCTGGAAGAAGCCCTCGTCCATGACGTTGCTGCGCTGGATGCCCTCGCGACCGGGCCACACGGGATCGCCGGACGGGTCACCTATGCGGACCTGGAGCGTGAAGACCTCGCCGGAGCGGACCTCCGCGACGCCGCGGAGCACCTCGGCACTGGTCAGGTAGTTGAGCGAGCCCACCTCGTCGTCCGGGCCCCACTTGCCCCAGTTCCTCGGCGAGTCCTTCAGGAAGTCGCCCACGTACGGCGTCTCGGTCATGTCTGCTCCTTCGGTACGAACGGGTGGGTGCGGGGGTGTGGTCAGTGGTCGAGGCCGGCGGTCTCGACGACCGCCCAGGCGCGCTCGACGAGCTGCTCGACGGCCTGGGGGGTGGGGGGGTCCGCCGTCGGCGGCGTTGCGCGGGTCGTCGAGCGCACGGCGCAGGACGCCCTCGGCGATGACGGCGATCTTCCAGAGCCCGAGGGCGTGCCAGTAGTCGAGGTCGGCGCGGTCACGGCCCGACGCCTCGAGGTAGGTGGTGGCCAGCTGCTCGCGCGTGGCGAAGCCGGGCAGTGCCGACGCCGCGAACATCAGCGTGGGGCCGTCCCCGGCCTCCGGCCAGTAGGCCAGCAGGCTGCCGATGTCGGCGAGCGGGTCGCCCAACGTGCTCAGCTCCCAGTCGAGCACCGCCGCGACGTCACCGAGGTCCGGGTCGAGGATGACGTTGCGCAGGTGGAAGTCGCCGTGCACGAGCGCCACGGTGCGGCCCTCGTGCGCTGACGGCCCCGGCGCGCGACGTCGCAGCAGGTCGGTCATCGCGTCCAGGCGGGGGAGGTCGCGCGTGCGCGAGGCCTCCCACTGGCGCGACCAGCGCTTCAGCTGGCGCTGCGCGTAGGGCGCACGTGACGCGAGGTCACCCAGGCCCACCTCGTCGACGTCGACCTCGTGCACCGCGGCGAGCGTGCGGGCGAGAGAGGGCCCGATCGCCGCCCGCAGCGACATGCCGAGATCGTGCGCGGTCTCCTCGCGATCGACGACGAGGCCGTCGACGTGCTCCATCACGACCACCGGCGTCTCGGCGAGCGCAGCGTCGACGTAGCGGCCGAGCACCTGCGGCACCGGCACCGACGTGGCGCCCAGCGCCGCGAGGATCCGGTGCTCGCGGAGCACGTCGTGGGCCGACGCGAGCAGCTCGCCGCGGGGCGGGCGACGCACGATCCACCGGTGCCCCGCGTCGTCGGACACGAGGTACGTGAGGTTGGACTGCCCGCGACCGACGCGGACGGCGTCGAGCGTGCCGTCCACCTCGAGTCCGTCGGCCCGGAGCAGGCCTGCCAGCACGGCCAGGTCGAGAGCCGGGGCGTCGGTCACCGGGCCCTGCGTGGCCGCGCCCTGCTCGGTCGTGGTCACCTCAGCCGCCCTGGGTCGCGAGCCGGTCGAGCGCCGCGCCGGCGCCGATCATCTGGCCGCCGTCGATCACCAGCGTCTCGCCGGTGATCCATGACGCGGCCGGTGACGCCAGGAACGCGATGGCCGCACCGACGTCGGTGGGCTCGCCGATGCGCCCGAGCGGGGTGCGGTCGTCGACCGCCGCCTCGTGCTCCTTCCAGAGCGCCTCGGCGAGACGGGTGCGCACGACTCCGGGGGCCACGGCGTTGACCCGGATGCCCGGGCCCAGCTCGATCGCGAGCTGCTTGGTCAGGTGGATCAGCGCCGCCTTCGACACGTGGTAGACGCCGAGGTCGGGGCCCACCGACAGCCCTCCGATGGAGGCGGTGTTGACGATCGACCCGCCGTGCTCGCCCATCCAGGCGTCGACCACGAGCCGCGACCAGAGGATCGGGCCCCAGAGGTTGACGTCGAGCGTCTTGGCGAACCGGCCGTGGTCCTGCTGCAGCACCGGCCCGTAGGCCGGGTTCGTGCCCGCGTTGTTGACGAGCACGTCGACGCTGCCGAACCGCTCCATCGTCCGCTCGACGCAGGCCCGCGCGAGGTCCTCGTCGGTCACGTGCGCACCGACGCCCATCGCCCGCGGGCCGACGGAGGCGGCGGCCTCGGCGGCCGCCTCCTCCGTCCGCGCCGTGAGCACGACGTTCGCGCCCGCGTCGTGCAGGGCCGCGGCGGCCGCGAGGCCGATGCCCCGCGACGCCCCCGTGACGATCGCGGTGCGCCCGTCGAGCGACCCGGTCACTTCTTCTTGTTCCAGTCCGCGTCGATGCGGCGCAGCTCGACCTGCGCGAGCGTGCGCTTGTGCACCTCGTCGGGGCCGTCGGCCAGGCGCAGCGTGCGCTGGTGGGCGTAGAAGCTGGCGAGCGGGAAGTCGTCGGTGATGCCGCCGCCGCCGTGCACCTGGATGGCACGGTCGATGATCTTCAGCGCCACCTGCGGCGCCGCCACCTTGATGGCCGCGATCTCCACGCGGGCCTTCTGGTTGCCGACCGTGTCCATCAGCCAGGCCGTCTTGAGCGTCAGCAGACGGATCATCTCGATCTCGATGCGCGCCTCGGCGATCCAGTCCTGGATGTTGGAGCGGTTCGCGACCGGCTCGCCGAACGTGACGCGGCTCTGCGCGCGCTGGATCATGAGGTCGAGCGCACGCTCGGCCATGCCGATCGAGCGCATGCAGTGGTGGATGCGACCTGGTCCGAGACGGGCCTGGCTGATCATGAAGCCGTCGCCCTCGCCGGCCAGCAGTGCCGTCTTGGGCACCCGCACGTCCTCGAACAGGATCTCGGCGTGGCCCTCGCGGTCCATGTAGCCGAAGACCGGCAGGCCGCGGACGATCGTGATGCCGGGGGTGTCGAGCGGGACGACCATCATCGACTGCTGGCGGTGCGTCGCAGCCTCGACGTTCGTCTTGCCCATGACGATGAGCACCTTGCAGTTGGCGTGCAGCGCGTTCGAGGCGAACCACTTGCGGCCGTTCAGCACGTACTCGTCGCCGTCGGCGTCCATCCGCAGCTGCACGTTCGTGGCGTCGGAGCTGGCGACCTCCGGCTCGGTCATGCAGAAGGCCGAGTTGATCTCGCCGGCGAGCAGCGGCTTGAGCCACTTCTCCTTGTGCTCCTCGGTGCCGAAGAGCTCGAGCACCTCCATGTTGCCGGTGTCGGGAGCGTTGCAGTTGATCGCCTCGGGGGCGATGTACGGGCTGCGGCCGGTGATCTCGGCCAGCGGGGCGTAGTCGAGGTTGCTCAGGCCGGGCGAGCCCCAGTCCTCGCGCTCGTGCGGGTGGAAGAGGTTCCAGAGCCCACGCTTGCGCGCCTCGGTCTTGAGCTCCTCGAGGATCGGCGGGTGGAAGTTCGGGTTGCCCGACTCCGCCATCTGCGCCGCGTAGATCGACTCGGCGGGGTAGATGTAGTCGTCCATGAACTCCAGGAGCTTCTCCTGGTACTCCACGGACCTCTGGCTCGGTGCGAACTCCATCAGATCTCCTTCGTCAGCGGTGCGAACACCGGGGGGCGCCGCTCGGTGAAGCTGGCGACGCCCTCGGCGATGTCGGAGCCCCGGAAGGACTCGCGCATCAGGGCGTCGGCCGACCGCACCGACTCGGCGAAGCTGCGCTCGGCGTCGAGCAGCAGCTGGGACTTGATCGTGGCCATCGACCACGGGGAGCAGGACGTCGCGAGGCCTTGGGCGTACGCCACGGCGCGCTCGACGAGCTCGTCGGCGGGCACGAGGTGCTCGACGAGGCCGATGCGGGCGGCCTCCTCGCCGTCGACCCGACGGCCGGAGAGCAGCAGGTCGCTGGCACGGCCGTGCCCGACGAGCCGCGGCAGCAGCCACGCCATGCCGTACTCGGCCACCAGCCCGCGCTGCGCGAAGGCGGTGAGGAAGACGGCACGGGGCGAGGCGAACCGCACGTCGGCGTAGAGCGCCTCGACCATCCCGAGGCCGGCGGCGGCGCCGTTCACCGCGGCGACCAGCGGGGTGTGCAGCGTGAGCGGGAGGTGCCTCGGGTGCGGGCGGTCGATCTGCTCGTCAGTGGCGTCGCCCACCCCGGCGAGGTCCTCCATGTCCGCGCCGGCGCAGAAGCCGCGGCCGGCACCGGTGACCACGATCGCGCGGACGTCGGGGTCGGCGTCGGCCTCCAGCAGGGCGCCGTAGTAGGCGTCCTCGAGCGCGTTCGTCCAGGCGTTGAGCCGCTCGGGGCGGTGCAGCGTCAGCAGCAGCACCCCGCCGAGGCGCTCCGCGAGCACGAGCTCCTCGTGCTGGGCTGCGGGCCGGTCCGTCATGGTCGTCATCCTAACATGAATCCGAGTTCAGGTTCAGAAACTGTGCAGTCAGTGTGCTGCCGCGGCACGGTGCCGGGCGAGCGAGCCGACCCCGACGCCGAGGATGAGCAGCAGGCCCTGGAACAGGTACTGCCAGTACGTCTCCAGGCCGATCAGGGCGATGGCGTTGAAGCCCACCGAGACCGTGATGACGCCGACGAGCGTGCCGATGATGTGGAACTCGCCGTCGCGCAGCACCGCCGAGCCGAAGAAGGCCGCCGCGAAGGCTGCGAGCAGGTAGGTGTCGCCGCCGGAGACCGCCGCGCTGCCGGTGCGCGAGGCGAGCAGCAGACCCGTCAGGGCGGCGCAGATGCCGCAGATGACGAACGCGACGACGCGGACCCGGTCGACGCGGATGCCCGACAGCTGGGCCGCCACCGGGTTGCCGCCGACGGCCTGCATGGACTGGCCCAGCACGGTGCGGTTGAGCACGAACCACAGCGCCGCCGCGAGGCCGAGCATGATGAACACGGGGTACGGGATGCCCAGGAAGCGCCCGAGCGTGATCTGGATGAACGGCCCGGGATCGGTCAGGCTGACCGGCAGGCCGCCGGCCACCGCGTAGTTGATGCCGACGGCGACCGTGCCGATGCCCAACGTCGCGACGAGCGCGTTGACGTTGAGCAGCGTGACCACGAGACCGTTCGCCAGTCCCACCGCGGCACCGATGGCGACGGCCAGCAGGAACGCGACCGGGATCGAGACGTCGTGGCTGACCATCGCGGTGCACGCCAGCACGCCCGACAGGCTCGCGACGTTGCCGATGCTGAGGTCGAACTCCCCCGTCACGAGGGCGAACGTGAGGCCCATCGCGATGATCGCCGAGAGGGCGCTCTGGTTGAGGATGTTGATGAAGTTGTCCCAGGTGGCGAAGGTCTCGGGCTCCAGCGCGCTCGTGCCGACCACGAGCAGCGCGAGCACGAGGAGCGCGCCGTAGCGGCCGAACCAGCGCCACACGCGCGCGCTGCGCGGCGGTGCCTGGAGGACGGGGACGTCGACGAGTGCAGCGGTCATGACGGGTCCTGTTCTGTCGTGCCGAGGTGCTCGGTGGTCCCGAAGCACAGCGAGGTGAGGTGGTCCTTCGTGGCGCGCGAGGCGGGCACCGAGTGGGTCAGCGCCCCTTCGCGCATGACGACGACGCGGTCGCAGATGGCGAGCTCGTCGAAGTCGCTGGAGATCATGAGGATCGACGTCCCGGACGCGGCGAGGTCGCGGATGATGTCGTAGATCTCTCCACGGGCGCCGACGTCGACACCGACGGTGGGCTCGTCGAGGATCAGCAGCCGCGGTCCGGTCAGCACGCACTTGCTGACCACGACCTTCTGCTGGTTGCCGCCGCTGAGGTGGCCCACGGCGTCGTGCACCGACGACGTCTTCACGCCGAAGCGCGTGACCGCGTCGCGCGCCGTCGCGGCCGCCCGGCGGGGGCTGAAGGTGCCGAGCCGGCGGCGAGGATCCCGCATCGAGGCCATGGTGATGTTCGAGGCGACCGAGCTGCGCAGCACGAGCCCCTGGGAGCGTCGCTCCTCCGGCACCAGCGCGACCCCGGCCTTGATGCCGTCGAACGGCGAGCGAGGCCGGTACGGCGTCCCGTCGAGCGTCATGCTGCCCGACTGCGCGGGGTCGGCGCCGATCAGCAGCCGGGCCAGCTCGGTGCGGCCGGCGCCCACGAGGCCGGCGACGCCGAGGATCTCCCCCTCGTGGATCGTCAGGTCGACGTCGCGCACCCGGGGCTCCCGGGTCAGGCCCGACGTCTGCAGGAGCACGGGCGCGGTCGTCGGGTCGGTGTCGGTGACGCGGTGGGTCAGGTCGTCGACGTCGCGGCCGACGATGTGGCGGGTGAGGCTCGCGACGTCGAGGTCGCGAGCCGCGTAGCTGCCCACGAGGCGACCGTTGCGCAGCACCGTCACGTCGTCGCTGACGTGCAGCACCTCCTCGAGCCGGTGCGAGATGTACAGGATCCCGACGCCGTCGGCGGTGAGCTCGTCGACGATGCCGTAGAGCCGGTCGGCCTCCTCCTGCGTGAAGGAGGCAGTCGGCTCGTCCATCGCGACGATGCGCGCGTCGCGCATCAGCGACCGGGCGAGCGAGACCATCCAGCGGTCGGAGACCGAGAGCTGCTCGACCTTGGCGTCGAGGGGCACGGCGTAGCCGATGCGGTCCATGACGGCGAGGGCCTTGCGACGCAGACCGCGCAGGTCGAGCACGCCGGAACGTCGGGTGTGGTCGGCCCCCATCGCGATGTTCTGCAGCGCGGTGAACTTGGGCACCAGGTTGAGCTCCTGGTGGATGAAGCTGAGGCCGAGCCGGGTCGCGTCGCCCGGGGTGGCGATGCTCTCCTCCTGGCCACGGACGCGGATGGTGCCGCTGTCGGCGCTCTCCACCCCCGCGAGGATGCGCACGAGCGTCGACTTGCCCGCGCCGTTGGCGCCGCACAGGGCCAGCACCTGGCCCGGGTGCAGGGCGATGGACACGTCCTCGAGGGCCTGGTGACCGCCGAACTGCTTGGAGATGCCGGACATCTCCAGGCACGGCGGCTCGGTCACCGTCGGCGCCGTCGGACCGTCGAGCGGGGTCGTCTCGACCATGAGGGACTCCTGGGGGTGCTCGGTCGGGGTCGGGCCGGCGGGCCGGACCCTCGAGGACGTGTCGGTCATCGGACTACTTCGTCGCGTCGGGGTTGTCGGCCAGGAACTGCGTGACCGAGTCGGTCGTGACGAGGATGTTCGGCAGCTCGACCTCCTGCGGCTCCGCGTCGACGCCGCCCTTGATAAACTCCGGCACCATGTCGGCGAACTTCGTGCCGGCCTCGGGCACCTGCAGGAAGACGGTGGCGCGCATGTCGCCCGCCTCGACCGCCTTGATGGCGGCCGGGGTGCCGTTGATGCCGTAGATCTTCACGTCGTCGCGCCCGGCGGACTTCGCCGCGGAGACCGCGCCGAGCGCCGGGTCGTCGAAGCAGCCCCAGATCGCGAGCGGCGTCGACCCCTTCGGGTGCTTGGCCAGCCAGGCCTGCGCGAACTGCGTCCCGCCCTCGACCTGGCCGGGGATCGGCACCTCGTTGCGGGTGACCTTGATGTCGGTGCCCTTCAGCGCGTCGTCGAGCGCCTCCTCGCGACCGATGCACGGCAGACCGCTCTTGTAGCCCATCACCAGGAGCTCGCCCTTGCCGCCCATGTCCTCCACGAGCTGCTTCGCGACGGGCGCGCCGACCGCGACGCCGGAGTCGAGGTTCGCGGTGATGCCGTCCGTGGTGCCGCCGGAGATCGAGACGACGGGGATGCCTGCGGCCTTCGCGGCCTGCGCACCGGCCGTCAGCGTCTTGCTGTCGAAGACGGCGGTGACGATGAGGTCGACCTTCTTCTGCACGAAGTCCTGCATGGCGCCGTTGGCCTTCTCGACCGCGCCCTGAGGGTCGACCGCCGTGGTCTTCCAGCCCTTGGCCTCGGCCTCCTCACGGAACGCCGCGATGGCCGCCTCCGAGGTCTCCTCGCTCGAGGCGAACTTGACGATGCCGATCGTGTAGGTGTCGTCCCCTCCGCCACCACCGCTGCCACCGGTGTCCCCGCTGCCGCAGGCGGCGGTGACGACCAGCGCCGCCGTTGCCACCAGGCCGAGGCCGAAGCGTCGAACGTTCATGTGTCCTCCTGAGAGTGGTCGCCCGGGCGGGCGGACCTGTGCTGGGTGGACCGGCCGGGTGGCCGTTCCGGGGTGGTGCTGTTCCCCCTCGATCACCGCAGTGCGGCGGTCCTCCTCACGTCGACCCCGAGCAGCTGCGAGAGCTGCTCCGCGGTCTCCTCCGCCTCGCGGTGCACGACGCCAGCCATCCCGAGACGCTCGGCAGCGACGATGTTCTGGGCGAGGTCGTCGACCATGACGACCTCGTGCGGCGCGACGCCGAGGCGCTCGCAGCCGATCTCGTAGAGCCGCCGCGACGGCTTGCGGACGCCCTCCTGACCGGAGATGGTCACGGCGTCGAAGAGGGCCGGCAGGTCGTACCCGGCGTAGCAGTCGCGGCCGAGCGAGTTCGAGACGAGCCCGACGGGCACGCCCGCGGCCCGCAGGTCGGCGACGACGTCGAGCATGGCCGTGTCGGGCCGCAGGCCCGACTGCAGCCCCGCGACGAGTCCCTCCGCCTCGACCTCGACGCCGTGGGCGCGCAGCCGCTCGGCGAGCCCGGCCTCGAAGCCGTCGTGGTCGAGACGACCCTCCTCGTGGTCGACGAGGAGCTGCTTGGCCTTCGCGTCACCGCCACCGAACAGGCGCAGCAGCAGCCCGCGGTCGCCGCTGATCCGCTCGCTGTGGTCGCCGAACGCGTCGAGCACGCTCGTCGTGAGCACCCCGCCGAAGTCGAACAGGGCCGCCCGGCAGCGCGGCGTCGTCGCGGCGCTCATGCGAGCGTGTCCTGGTAGCGACGCATGCCGGCCAGCCAGCGGTCGTAGTCGGAGGCCTTGCGGCGGTAGAACTCCAGCACCTCCGGGTGCGGGAGCACGAGGAAGCGCTCGTCGTCGATCGCGTCGAGGACGACGTCGGCCACGTCGAGCGGCTCGAGGACGCCGCCCGCCTCGGTGACCGCTCTCGCACCTTGGCGCGCGGTCGGGTCGTCGGAGTCGGCTCCCCCGTTGAGCATGGCGGTGTTGACCCCCATCGGGCACAGGCAGCTGACGGCGATGCCCCGGGTGCCGTAGGTGACCGACAGCCACTCGGCGAAGGCCACCGCGGCGTGCTTGGTGACCGAGTACGTCGGCGAGCCGATCTGCGTCAGGAGACCGGCGGCCGACGCGGTGCTCAGGAAGTAGCCCCGGCCCCGCTCGAGCCAGCCCGGCACCAGGAGACGGGCCGCTCGCACGTGCGCCATCACGTTGACGTCGAGCGAGGTGCTCCAGTCCTCCTCCGAGGACGCCAGACCCTGCCCGAGGCCGACCCCGGCGTTCGCGACGTAGAGGTCGACGGGCCCGAAGCGCTCGACGGCGAGGTCGAGCACGGCCTGCACGTCGGCCTCGAGCGAGCAGTCGCCCGCCAGCCCGGCGACGCGGTCGGCGCCGTGCGGCTCGAGCGACGCGACCGCCGCGCTGGTGCGCGCGGCGTCGAGGTCGGTGACGACCACGTGGGCCCCGTGCTCCAGCAGCCGCTGCGCGACGGCCAGGCCGATGCCGCCTGCCGCGCCGGTGACGACCGCGACGCTCCCCTCGACCTTCATGCGCCGACCTCCGCCGTGCGGATCGCGTCGCGGTCGATCTCGCGCTTCAGGATCTTGCCCGTCGCGCCCTTCGGCAGCGTGGTGACGAACTGGTAGAGCCGGGGCACCTTGTAGGCCGACAGCTGCACCTTGGCCCAGGAGCGCAGCTCCTCACCGGTCAGCTCCGCGCCCTCGCGCAGGGCGACGACCGCGGCGACCTCCTCGCCGAAGTGGGCGTCGGGCACGCCGACCACGGCCACCTCGACGACGTCGGGGTGCTCGTACAGCACCTCCTCGACCTCGCGGGGGTACACGTTGTAGCCGCCGCGGATGATCAGGTCCTTCGCGCGGTCGACGATGCTGAGGTAGCCCTCGGCGTCGAGCCGGCCGAGGTCGCCGGTCTTGAGCCAGCCGTCCTGCAGGTCGGCGGCCGTGGCGTCGGGACGGTTGCGGTAGCCCTTCATGATCGTCGGGCCCTTGAGGAAGACCTCGCCGACGACGTCGGGACCGACGACCGCGCCGAGCGGGTCGCGGACCTCGATCGCGGTGCCCGGCAGCGCCGGTCCGACCGTGCCCGCCTTCTGGGGCCGGTTGATGTCGTTGAAGGTGGCCGCACCGGTCGACTCGGTGAGGCCGTAGCCCTCCAGGATCGTGCAGCCGAACCGATCGCGGAAGGCGCGCATGACCTCCACCGGCAGCGACGCGCCGCCGGACGTGGCCAGTCGGAGCTGCTCGAAGTCCGACGGCCCGAACGCGTCGGTCGCGGCGTGCAGCATCGCGTTCCACATCGTCGGCACGCCGGCGAGGACCGTCAGGCGGTCGCGGCGGACCATCTCCAGCATCGCGGTCGGCTCGAAGGGCGCGAGCAGCGAGAGCGACGCTCCGGTGACCAGCACCGTGTTCATGACGACCGCCTGGCCGTACACGTGGAAGAGCGGGAGGCCGGTGCCGAAGCGGTCCTCCGCCGTCAGGTTGAGCACGGGCAGGAACGAGTCGGTGGTGTCGATCAGGTTGGCCGCGGTGAGCTCGACGCCCTTGGGCCGGCCGGTGGTGCCGGAGGTGTAGAGGATGATCGCGGTGTCGTCGGGGGCGTGGTCGTGCGCGGCCGGCAGCGGATCGGCGTCGAAGCGCGCGCCGTCCTCGACGCGCCAGAAGGTGGTGCCCCGCTCGGCAGCGGCGGCGGACGCAGCAGCGTCGCACTCGTGCCAGGCCAGCACCAGCGACGCCTCCGCGTCGTCGAGCACGTAGCCGATCTCGGCGGCCGTGGCCATCGTGTTCATCGTGATGACGCTGACGCCGACGGCGTGCAGGCCCAGGTAGAGCACGGGGAACTCCACGATGCTGGGCGCGATCAGGACCACGCGGTCCCCGGGGCGCAGACCCGCTGCGGCCACGGCGCCGCCGACGCGGGCGCTCGCCTCCCGGAGCTCGCCGTAGGTCAGGTCGCCCCGCCCGGAGCGCACCGCCATCCGCTGCGGGTCGCGTTCCGCGTTGGACCAGACCGTCGCTGCCACGTTCACCATGCGTCCTCGTCTCCTCACCTTCGATGTGACCGGTCTCACGTGACCTGGCTCACGTCGAGCAACGTACTTGAACCCGGGTTCAGGTTCAAGTACGTTGCCGAGAAAACTTCCGAGAATCCTTCGACAGGAGTCCCCGTGCCCAGAGCAGCGATCGTCGCCACCGCCCGCACCCCGATCGGCAAGGCGTACCGCGGCGCCTTCAACGACACGCCCGCCGTGGAGCTCGCGGGCCACGCCGTCCGCCACGCGGTGGAGCGCGCCGGCGTCGACCCGGCCGAGGTGGAGGACGTGGTCATGGGCTGCGCGATGCCCGAGGGCGCCTCGGGGTTCAACGTCGCCCGGCAGGCCGCACTGCGCGCCGGGCTGCCGGTGTCGGTACCCGGCTCGACCGTCGATCGTCAGTGCTCGTCGGGACTGATGGCCGTCGCGATCGCGGCCAAGCAGATCCTGGTGGACGGGCAGAGGGTCGCGGTCGGGGGCGGGGTCGAGTCGATCTCGTTGGTGCAGAACGAGCACCTGAACACCCACCGCGCCGGCGACCCCTGGCTGCGCGAGCGGGTGCCGGGTCTGTACCTGCCGATGCTGCACACCGCCGAGAACGTGGCCTCGCGCTACGGCGTCAGCCGCGAGCGCCAGGACGAGATGGGGCTGCAGTCGCAGCTGCGCGCGGCAGCCGCCCAGGAGGCCGGCCACCTCGCCGAGGAGATCGCCCCCATCACGGTGCACACGCTCCGCACCGACAGGACCACCGGTGAGACGTCACGGGTCGAGGTGACCGTCTCGGCCGACGAGGGCGTGCGCGCCGGCACGACGGCGGAGGGTCTGGCCGGGCTCCGCACCGTGCTGGAGCCCGGCGACGTGACCGCGCACCCGACGGTCACCGCCGGCAACGCCTCCCAGCTCAGCGACGGCGCGTCGGCCAACGTCCTGATGGACGCCGACCTCGCGGCCTCCCGGGGCATCGACCCGCTCGGCTACTACGTCGGCATCGCGGTCACCGGGTGCGAGCCCGACGAGATGGGCATCGGTCCGGTCGCGGCGATCCCCCGGCTCCTCGACCAGCACGGCCTGACGGTCGGCGACGTCGGCGTGTGGGAGCTCAACGAGGCGTTCGCCTCCCAGGCGGTGCACTGTCGCGACGTGCTCGGCATCGATCCCGAGCGGATGAACGTCGACGGCGGCGCCATCGCCCTGGGACACCCCTACGGCATGACCGGATCGCGCGCCGTCGGCCACGCGCTGCTCGCGGGGCGCCGGCTGGGTGCCCGCTGGGTCGTGGTGACGATGTGCGTCGGAGGTGGGATGGGCGCCGCAGGACTCTTCGAGGTCGCCCTCTGACCCTGCCCTCCGCGCGTCCGAGCCCGACCGCGAACGCAGATCCTTGCGCCCCCCCGCGGCCCGCTCTCCCGTGCGCGTTTGCGTGGGGCCCCACGCAAACGCCCAGATCCGGCGCACGGTTGCGTGGGGGCGAGCCGGTTTGCGTGGGGCCCCACGCAAACCGGCCCCCTCCCGCGACCTGCGCTCAGACGCTGGCGTCGGGGAAGGCGATCACCGAGAGGAAGCGGATGGGCAGCTCCTTGAGCTCGACCGGGCCGTGGGCGCCCTCGCCGTCGAGCTGCAGGGAGTCGCCGGGGCCGAGCTCGTAGGTCTCGCGACCGTGGCCGTAGACCATGCGGCCCTCGAGGACGTGCAGGAACTCGGTGCCCGGGTGCTGGAACAGCGGGTACGTCTGGCTGTCTTCCGTCAGGGTCACCATGAGCGACTCCAGCCGCTTGTGCTGGCCCCGCAGCGCACCGAGCAGCTCGTACTCGTGCCCTTCCTTGGTGCCGTGCCGGGCGATGCGCGGACCCTGGCCCGCCGGCGTGAACACGGCCTGACGCTCCTCGTCGGCGCCGCGCACGAGCGACGTGACCGGCACGTCGAGCCCGGTCGCCAGACGTTGCAGCGTGGCGAGGCTGCACGACGTCTGCGCGTTCTCGATCTTCGACAGCATCGCCTTCGACAGCCCCAGACGCTGCGCCATGTCGGCGACCGACAGCCCGGCCGCCGTGCGGTGGTGCCGGACGTTGACCGCGATGGCCTGCTCCAGCGCCATCGCCTCGACCGGCTCCGCCGGATCGCGGTCGCGGGCACTGCCGGCGGCGTTGCGCAGCAGCGGCGCGTCGTCGGTCATGCGGGCGATCCTAGCGGGGCTCCCGCGGCACGAGCAGGTCCTGCAGCACGTCGGCGAGGGCGGCCGCACCGGCCTCGGCGTCCGCGTCGTCGACGTGCTCCTCCGGGGAGTGGGAGACCCCGGTGGGGTTGCGCGTGAAGAGCATCGCCGACGGCACGTGCGCCGCCAGGACGCCGGCGTCGTGCCCCGCGCCCGTCGCCAGCACCGGCGCGTCGGGCAGCACGCCACGCAGCCGGTCGCGCAGACCCGCGTCGAAGCGGACCTGCCCGCTGTAGGACTCCTCGACCAGCTCCACGGCGCACCCCTCCGCCGCGCACACGGCGTGCGCCGACTCGAGGACCTGCGCGACGAGCGCGCGCGTGACGTCGTCGTCGGGGTGGCGCACGTCGAGCCAGAGGTCGACGCGCGACGCGATGACGTTGGTGCCTCCCGGCACGGGCTGCAGGCGCCCGACGGTCGCGCGCGCGTCGGGCCGGCTGCTCGCGAGGTCACGGACCGCGACGACCACCTGGGCGGCGGCGACCATCGGGTCGCGCCGGTCGGCCATGAGCGTCGCGCCGGCGTGGTTCCCCTCGCCCGTGACGGTGAGCCGCCAGCGTCCGTGCCCGAGGATCGAGGAGGCGACGGCGACCGGCTGGTCGAGGTCGACGAGACCGCGCCCCTGCTCGACGTGCAGCTCGACGAACACGCCGATGCGGCGCAGTGCCTCCTCGTCGCGGCCGAGGTGCACGGGGTCGAGACCGGCGCCGGTGAGCGCGTCCGCGAGCGACGTGCCGTCGGCGTCCAGCAGGCCGAGCACCCGGTCGGGGTCCTGCTCGCCCGTCATCAGCTGCGAGCCGAGGCAGGCGCGCCCGAAGCGGCCGCCCTCCTCCTCCGGGAACGCGACGATCGCCAGCGGGCGCTCGCCGCCGACGTCGCGGGCGTCGAGGAGGTCCAGCGCCGCGAAGGCGGACGCGACGCCGAGCGGCCCGTCGAACTCGCCGCCACCGGGCACCGAGTCGAGGTGGCTGCCGGTCACGACGGCGTCGTCGAGCGACCCGCCCGGCCCGGGCCGCCACGCCCAGAGGATGCCGTTGCGGTCGGTGACGACGTCGAGCGAGCGCCGCGCCGCCTCTGCCTCGAACCACGTGCGCAGCTCGAGCTCGGCGGGCGCGTACGCGAACCTCGAGTAGCCGCCGCGCCGCGGGTCGCGACCGACGTCGCGGACGTCGGCCAGGAGCGACGCGACGCTGGCGGGCCGGCGGGACCGCGTCGGCGACGGCGCGGCGCCGGTCACCGCATCTCCCCCGCCCCGACGTACGGGTGCAGGCTGGTCAGGAGGTCACCCTCGGCGAAGCGCGACAGGCGGAAGTCCGACGCGGGCACGTCGGGGTCGGTGCTGTCGCCCTCGAGCACGAGGTCGGCCACGAGGTCGCCGACGGCCGGGCTGATCTTGAAGCCGTGCCCGGCGAAGCCCGCGGCGAGCACGAGGCCGTCGACGTCGCCGACGGGTCCGATGACCGGGTTCCAGTCGGGCGGGACGTCGTAGACACCCGCGTAGGTGTGCGTGACGGAGGGGTCGGTGAAGCCGGGGAACCGGTGGAGCAGCTTCTCGGCGTACGCCTCGAGGCTCGCGTCGCTCGCGTGGTTGGAGTAGTGGTCGGGGTCGACGAGCTTGCGGCCGAAGTCGGCGTGGTCGCTGTTGCCCACGAGGAACTGCCCGGACCCCTCGAGACGGCAGTACTGCAGGCTCACGAGGTCCGAGACGACGGGCAGGTCGGGCAGCGGCGCACCGGTGTCGACGACGAGCAGCTCCGAACGGTAGGCCTCGACCGGGAAGTCCACGCCCAGGTCGGCGAGGAGCCGGGCGGACCACCATCCCGCGGCGACCACGACCAGGTCGGCCTCCACCACCTCGCCGTCGGCCAGCTCGACCCCCGTCACCCGGCTGCCCGACGTGACGACCCGCGCGACCGGCGCGTTCTGGCGCACCCGCGCACCGTGGGCACGGGCCCGCTGGCCGTAGTGCAGCGCCAGCTGGGTCGCGTCGGCGAACCCGCCACGCGGCTCGTAGGCGCCGAGCGCCACGTCGTCGACGTTCATCATCGGCCACAGCGCCGCGACCTGGTCGGGGTCGACGAGGTCGACCTCGATGCCGAGGCCCTGGTGCATGGCCGTGTTGTCCTTCAGCGGGCCGGCGTTCTCCTCGCCGACGACCACCGTGTAGCCGACCTGGCGGAACCCGACCTCGGCGCCGAGCGCCTCGAAGACGGGCAGGCTGCGCCAGGCCATCGCGGCGATCGACGGCACGCCGTAGTGGGCCCGCACGATCCCGCTGGACTTGCCGGTTCCGCCGCTCGCGAGGAGCCCGCGCTCCAGCACGAGCACGTCGCCGAGCCCGCGCTCCGTGAGCGCCCGCGCGATCGACAGCCCGATCAGCCCGCCGCCGACGACGACGGCCCGCGAGGCGCTCACCACGACCCGCCCGGGGTCTGGCCGGGAATCCACGACGTGCCCGCGAGCGGCACGCGCGCCATCGCGGCGGCCTCGAGGGTGATCGCGACGAGGTCCTCGGGCTCGAGGTGCTGCAGGTGCGCCTTGCCGCACGCCCGCGCGATGGTCTGCGCCTCCATGGTCAGCACGCGCAGGTAGTTCGCGAGCCGCCGGCCACCCTCGACCGGGTCGAGCCGCTGCTGCAGCTCGGGGTCCTGCGTCGTGATGCCGGCCGGGTCCCTGCCCTCCTGGAAGTCGTCGTAGGCCCCGGCGGTGGTGCCGAGCGCCTCGTAGTCGGCCTGCCACCGTGGGTCGTTGTCGCCGAGCGCGACCAGGGCGGCCGTGCCGATCGCGACCGCGTCGGCCCCGAGGGCCATCGCCTTCGCCACGTCGGCGCCGGTGCGGATGCCGCCGGAGACGATCAGTTGGACCTTGCGGTGGACGCCGAGCTCCTGCAGGGCCTGGACGGCCTGCGGGATCGCCGCGAGCGTGGGGATGCCGACGTGCTCGATGAACACCTCCTGCGTGGCGGCCGTCCCGCCCTGCATGCCGTCGACCACGACGACGTCGGCGCCGGCGTGCACCGCCAGCTTCACGTCGTAGTAGGTGCGCGTGGCGCCGACCTTCACGTAGACGGGCTTCTCCCAGTCGGTGATCTCGCGGAGCTCGCCGATCTTGATCGTCAGGTCGTCCGGGCCCGTCCAGTCGGGGTGGCGCGACGCGCTGCGCTGGTCGACGCCCTGCGGCAGCGTGCGCATCTGGGCGACCCGCTCGGTGATCTTCTGCCCGAGCAGCATGCCGCCGCCGCCCGGCTTGGCGCCCTGGCCCAGCACGACCTCGATCGCGTCGGCCTGGCGCAGGTGGTCGGGGTTCATGCCGTAGCGCGACGGCAGGTACTGGTAGACGAGGTGCTTGCTCTGGCTGCGCTCCTCCGGCGTCATGCCGCCGTCGCCGGTCGTCGTCGACGTGCCCACCTCGCTCGCGCCACGGCCCAGCGCCTCCTTGGCCCGGCCCGACAGCGCGCCGAAGCTCATGCCGGCGATCGTCACGGGCGTCTCGAGGTGCAGTGGGTACTTCGCGTGCCGGTCGCCGAGCACGACGTCGGTGCCGCAGCGCTCCCGGTAGCCCTCGAGCGGGTAGCGCGACATGCTCGCGCCCAGGAACAGCAGGTCGTCGAAGTGCGGCAGGGCACGCTTGGCGCCCCAGCCGCGGATGTCGTAGATGCCGGTGTCGGCGGCGCGCTGGATCTCCGCGATGGTGGCGGGGTCGAAGGTCGCCGACGTGCGCGGCTGCGTGCGGTACTGGGTCATGGTGGCTGCCCTCGGTGTCAGTAGGCCGACGTGTTGTCGACGTGGAAGTGGTAGAGGCTGCGCGCGGAGCCGTAGCGCGTGTAGGCGTGGGTGTCGTCGTCCTCGTAGCCGGCGCTCTTGAGCAGCGTCGCGAGCTCCTCGTGGTGCTCGGGTCGCATCTCCTTGGCCACGCAGTCGGCGCCCAGCGACGCGACCGTGCCGCGCACGTAGATGCGGGCCTCGTAGATGGAGTCGCCGAGCGCGTCGCCCGCGTCGCCACGGACGACGAGCCGGCCGGCCTGCGCCATGAAGGCGCTCATGTGGCCGATGCTGCCGCCGACGACGATGTCGACGCCCTTCATCGAGATGCCGCAGCGGGCGGCCGCGTCGCCCTCGACGACCAGCAGCCCGCCGTGCGCGGTGGCGCCCGCCGACTGCGACGCGCTGCCCTTCACCCACACCGAGCCGCTCATCATGTTCTCGGCCACCCCGACGCCCACGTTGCCCTCGACGACGACGTCGGCCGACTGGTTCATGCCCGCCGCGTAGTAGCCGACGTGGCCCTTGACCGTCACGGTCATCGGACGGTTCAGCCCGACCGCGACGCTGTGCCGACCCGCCGGGTGCGTGACGACGACGTCGTCGGCGCCGAGGTCGGGGTCGTGCAGGCGCGCGTTGACCTCGCGGAGGGTGCTGACGGCGAGGTCGAGCTCGAGCGTGGCGGCCATGGTGGGGTCCTTCCGGTGGGAGGTCGGGGTGGGCGTCGCGGTCAGCGGGTCCATGCGTAGATCCGCTCCGGCTCCGGCTCGAACAGGCGGGCCGACTCGATGCCGGGCAGCCCCACGAGCGCGCGGTACTCCGACGCCATCGCGACCCAGTCGTCGGTCTCGGCGACCACGGCCGGCTTGCAGGCGATGGCGTCGCGCACGACGGCGAAGGAGTCGCGGTTCGAGACGAGCAGCGTGTAGAAGCCGTCGAACGTACGGCACAGCTCCTTGAGCGCGGTCTCCACGTCGAGCCCGTCCTCGAGGCACTGGGCGACGAAGCGGGCGCCGACCTCGGTGTCGTTGCCGCTGTCGAACCGGACGCCGCGCGCCTCCAGCTCGCGGCGGATCGTCGGGTAGTTGTGGAACGAGCCGTTGTGCACCATGCACTGGTCGGGCCCGACGGCGTAGGGGTGGCTGCCCGCGGGGGTCACGGCCGACTCGGTGGCCATGCGCGTGTGCCCGACGCCCTGCCAGCCCTGCGCGGACGGGAGCCCGAAGGTCGCGGCGAGGTCGCGCGGACGTCCGACACCCTTGAGCACGGCGAGGTCCTCGCCGAAGCCGATGACCAGCGCGTCCGGCGCCGTCGCGCGCACCGCGGCGGCGAGCGTCGACGCCTCCACCGGCCCGTGCACGAGCAGCGTCGGGCCGGCGGTCGTGACGTCGACGTCGCTGCCCACCGCCGCCGTCAGCTGCTCGGCGAGCGTCGTGGCGTCGACGCCGTCGGCGAGCACCGACACGGTGGCCACGCCGGGCGGGGCCCAGGTGGGGTCGCCGTAGACGGCGACCCCCGCGGAGTCCGCACCACGGTCCTCCATCTCGCAGAGCATGCCGGTGAGCAGCTCACCGAGTCGGGGATACAGGTCGGGATTGCGGAGGTGGAGTCCGACGATGCCGCACATGGGGTGTCTCCTTCGAGGTGCGTCAGGGGTGGGGCGGCTCAGAAGGCCGTCAGGTAGTGGTCGACCTCCCAGGCGCTCACCTGGCTGTGCCAGGTGAAGAACTCCTCGCGCTTGAGGTCGGCGAAGTAGCGGGCCACGTCGGGGCCGACGCTGTCGAGCACGCCCGACACGGCGGGATCGGCCTCGAGGGCCTCCACGGCGTGCAGGAGGGTGAGCGGCAGGGGCGCGCGGTCGGCGTCGTCGCTGCCGCCGGGCGCGCCGGGGTCGAGGCGACGCTCGACGCCGTCGAGCACCGCGCCGATCGCGCCGGCAGCCGCCAGGTACGGGTTGGCGGAGCCATCGCCGCCGCGCAGCTCGATGCGGTTGCCGTCGGGCACGCGCACCAGGTGGGTGCGGTCGTTGCCGCCGTAGGTGGGCACGCGCGGCGCCCACGACGCACCCGAGGTCGTCGCGACCGCGCCGGTGCGCTTGTAGGAGTTCACCGTCGGCGCGACCAGCGCCTGCAGGGCGCTCGCGTGCTCGAGGACGCCGGCGATCGCCTGGTAGGCCAGCTCCGAGAGGCCGAGGCCGCGCGGGTCGTCGGCCGCGGGGAAGAGCGGCTCGTCGTCCTTCCACAGCGACAGGTGCATGTGCAGCCCGCTGCCGGTGCGGTCGCCGAACGGCTTCGGCATGAACGTCGCGGTCATGCCGCGCTGCTCGGCGAGCATCGAGATCAGGTAGCGCGCGGTGATGACGCGGTCGGCGGTGGTGAGGACGTCGGCGTAGTCGAAGTTCTGCTCGAACTGGCCGTTGCCGTCCTCGTGGTCGTTGGCGTAGTTGCCCCAGCCGAGCTGGTTCATCGCCGTCGAGACCGACGCGAGGTGGTCGAACATGCGGGTCACGCCGCGCGCGTCGTAGCAGGGGCGCGCGGCGGAGTCGGAGGGGTCGGCGGTGACGAGCGCACCGCGCTCGTCCTTGGCCACGAGGAAGTACTCGATCTCGGCGCCGAGGTAGACCGACAGGTCGCGCTCGGCGGCACGCTCGATCATGCGGCGCAGGATGACGCGCGGGGCGAAGCGCCACGGCTCGCCCTCCACGTGGGGGTCGCAGTGCACGAGGGCGAGGCCCTCCTTGACGAACGGCACCGGCGTGAACGACGCCGGGTCGGGGATCGCCATGATGTCGGGGTCCTTGGGCTCCTGACCCATCGCTCCCGCCGCGTAGCCGGCGAAGCCGACGCCCTCGCGGGCGAGCTCCTCCACCGCCTCGACGGGCACGAGCTTGGCGCAGGGCTTGCCGGTGAGGTCGACGAACAGGGCCAGGATGAACGTCGTCTCGCTCTCCTTGGCCAGGGTCGCCAGGGGGGATGCGGTGCTGGTCATGCTGCTCCTCGGGGGTGCCGCGCCGGTGCGAGGCCCTCGTCGCGAGCCTATCCACTGGCGTGAATCTTTGTCTACTTTGAGTAGACAGAACGCAGATGACGGTCGTGTTTCCCGAGCGTGAGAAGTCCGTGACGAGCCGCGGCCTCGAAGCGGCCGCCGGGGCGCGCCGGACGAGGGCGCGTCGAGTCGCCGCGGGACCGGGAAGGCGGTCCAGGTGGTGCGACGCAACGTTGTTACGTCGACGTCATGTCAACGCAAAGTAGACAGAGTCCACTGTGCTGAGACGCCCGCGGGAGTGCGGGCCACAGCAGGAGACATGGACATGGACACAGGCACCACCGCCTTCATCCTGAGCTGCATCATCGGTCTGACGATGATGGTGCCGGGACTGGCGCTCTTCTACGGGGGCATGGTCAGCGTCAAGAGCAGCCTCAACATGATGGTGATGACGTTCGGCGCCGTCGCCGTCGTCGGCATCCTCTGGGTGCTCTTCGGCTACTCGATGGTGTTCGGCGACTCGTACGGGGGCGCCGGGCTGCTCGGCAACGTCACCGAGTACGCCGGGCTCGGCGGGGTGCTCACCGAGAAGGACACCGCGCTGCCGCTCGCGCTCTTCGCCGTCTTCCAGGCGCTGTTCGCGGCGATCACGGTCGCGATCATCTCCGGCGCGGCGGCCGACCGCATGAAGTTCAGCAGCTGGATGGTCTTCGCCGCCGTCTGGGCGGTGCTGGTCTACTTCCCCGTCGCGCACTGGGTGTTCGCCTTCGACGCGACGGACGGCTCGACGGTCGGCGGCTGGATCGCGAACAAGCTGAAGGCGGTCGACTACGCCGGTGGCACGGCCGTGCACATCAACTCCGGCGCGGCAGCGCTCGCGATCGCCATCGTCCTCGGCAAGCGGCGCACATGGGGCACCGCGCCGCGTCCGCACAACCTGCCGCTGACCCTGCTGGGCGCCGGTCTGCTGTGGGCCGGCTGGTACGCGTTCAACGGCGGCTCCGCCCTCGCCGCCGGCCACAACGCGTCGGTCGTCATGCTCACGACCTTCGTCGCCACGTGCGCCGCGATGCTCGCCTGGCTCGGCGTCGAGATCGTCCGCGACGGCCACGCCACGACCATGGGTGCGGCGTCGGGCGCGATCGCGGGCCTCGTCGCCATCACCCCGTCGTGCGGCGCGGTGAGCCCCATGGGCGCGATCCTCGTCGGCGTCGCGGGCGGCATCGTGTGCCCGCTCGCCCTCGGCCTCAAGGAGCGCTTCGGCTACGACGACTCCCTCGACGTCGTCGGCGTGCACCTCGTCGGCGGCGTGGTCGGCACGCTCATGGTCGGCCTGATCGCCACCGCCGACGCCCCCAGCGGCCAAGCCGGCCTGCTCCACGGCGGCGGGCTGCGCCTGCTCGGTGTGCAGGCCACCGCCGCCGGCGCGGTGCTGGCCTACTCCTTCGTGCTGACCCTCGTCATCGCGCTGGCGCTGAAGAAGACGATCGGCCTGCGCGTCGACCCCGACCACGAGGAGGGCGGCCTCGACTCCGCCCTCCCCCGCGAGCGCGCCTACGACCTCGCCTGACCCCCACGCGTCGGCCCCGGACCCCGGTCCGGGGCCGACCTGCGTCCCGCCCCACCCCCGCCGCCCGGGCCTGTTTGCGTGGGGCCCCACGTCAACACGCTCTCCCCCACGCAAACTTGCGCCCCCAGCGCACGTTGACGTGGGGCCCCACGTGAACCGACGCCCGCAGCGCACGTTCGGGTGGGGCCCCACGTGAACACGCGCTCCCCCACGCAACGTGACGCCCCCAACGCGCGTTTGCGTGGGGCCCCACGTAAACGTGCACCTGCGACGGGAGCCGTCACGTCCGGCGGCTGCGCCGCGATGGTCCTCCCGATTCCTGTCGGAGTCTCCTCGCTGGCGCTCGGAGCGCAGGACAGGAGCCGTCACGTCCGGCGGCTGCGCCGCGATGGTCCTCCCGATTCCTGTCGGAGTCTCCTCGCTGGCGCTCGGAGCCTCCGACAGGAATCGAACCCGCGACATCCTTATTACAAGTAAGGCGCTCTACCGACTGAGCTACGGAGGCGTGCGGACCCATCGTAGGGCCGCGGACGTCACCGGCGGGCGGTTGCGTCGTTGTCTACCGTGGAAGGTCGTCCACCCGGGAGGTCCCGTGCGCATCCGCACCCTCAGCACGGCCGCCGCCTGCGCCGTCGTGCTCATGCTCGCCGTCGGCGCGGTCGCGCTCACCTCCCTCGGCGACGGAGGCGACCCGTCGGCGGCCGCCGAGCCCCGGCCCTCGACCAGCAGCCCGACCCCCACCCCGCGCAGCACCGACCCTGGCAGCGAGCGCGACGCGAAGGACGACGACTCCCGCGACGAGCGCGAGCCCGACCCCGACTCCGACTCCGACGGCGACTCCGATCGCGACTCCGCCGCGTCGAGCGGACGCACCCCCGACCGAGGTGCCACCACGCCGACGACGCCCCGGCCCACCACGCCCGGGGCCACCCCCACCGGGCCGACGACGCACAGCCCGCGGCCGACGTCCCCGACCCAGCAACCCAGCCCGTCGCCGTCGCCGTCCTCGAGCCCCTCCCCCGGGATGCTCGACGGACTGCTCGACCCGATCATGGGCCGCTGACGCCTAGGACGCCCGCGCGAGGGTGCGCGCGGCAGCGGTGAGACGCGCCGCGTCGACGACCCTCCGACCGAACAGCACGAGCGCCTCGGGGCGGTCACGGTGCGGGAAGACCGCGACCGCGGCGACCTCGTCCTGCGAGAGCCCGTCGCTCCACGCGGTCCGGCGACGCCGGATGAGAGGCAGCTGCGCCTCGTAGTCCGCCACGAGCCCGGGGTCGGTCTCACGGGTCTCGTCCAGCACGCTGGCGAGCACCTGAGCAGGTGCGGCGCTCAACAGCAGGCGTCCGGCCGCGGTCGTCAGGGGGTCGCGCGGCAGGTGCAGGTCGGCCACGTGCGCGTACCGCTCGTCGACCACCTTCTCTGACCGCGCCGTGTACACGACGTGCCGACCGACGAGCACGGCGGCGGCCGCTGCGAGGTCGAACCGCTCGGCGTAGGCGTCCGCGTCGACCGACGTCCACGACACGTGCCGCGCGGCGAGCAGCTCGAGGACCAGCGGAGCGGGTCCGATCCGAAGACCACGCCCGGCGCGCAGCAGCCAGCCCCGCTGCTCCAGGCCGCTCACGAGGTCGTGGACCGACGACCGGGGGACGTCGAGGCGGCGCGCGAGGTCGCTCACCGTCGGCGGCACGTCGGCGCGCGCGACGACGTCGAGCAGGTCGACGATCCGGCCCACGCTGCGGTGGTCGCTCATGGCACGAGGATGCCGCATATCCGACGATCCTGGTCCCCCGGATCCGTGCGTTCGAGACTCGATCCGTGGACGTCTCACCCCTGCAGGACCTCGCGACGCTGCTCTCCCTCGACCTCGGCCGCACGCACGTGGTCGGGAGCGAGCCCCTGACGACGTCGCCGCACCGCCTCGCCGAGTGCATGGCCGCGGCCATGGCGGCGCACGGAGCCGCCGCGTCGGCGTTCGGCACCTCCCGAGGTGCACCTCCCCGGGAGGTGCGGGTCCGCACCGACGACGCCCTGCTGCAGCTCATGGCCGTCTTCGCGACCCGGGTCGGCGACGTCCCCGCCGCTGCGACCATGGAGGACCCGCACCTGCTGGCCGACAGCGACTTCTACACGTGCCGCGACGGACGGCAGGTCTTCGTGCTCCTCTCCTACCCGCACTTGCGCGACCGTGCGCTCCGCGTGCTCGGGTGCGCGCCGGGGGCCGACCGGATCGCGGCGGCGGCCGCTACCTGGGACGCCCTGGCGCTCGAGGAGGCGATCGTCGCGGCCGGCGGGACCGCCACGATGGTCCGGACCCGGGAGGAGTGGGCGGCCTCAGACGTCGGACGGGCCGTCGCGGGCGAGCCGCTGGTGCGCGTCGAACGCACCGGCGACGCCGACCCCGTCACCCGGGCGACGCTCGCGGCGTCCCAACCGCCGCTCACCGGCGTCCGGGTCGTCGACGTCACCCACGTGATCGCGGGACCCGTCGCGACCCGCCTCCTGGCTGAGCTGGGTGCCGACGTGCTCCACGTGTCACGCCCCGACCGGCCCGACCCCAGCGCGATGATCATCGAGACCGGGGCGGGCAAGCGGAACGCGTACTGCGACCTCCGGACCCCGACCGGGAGAGCCGACCTCCACGACGTGCTGCGCGGCGCCGACGTCGTGGTCCACGGGTACCGACACCTCTCGCAGTTCGGGATCGACGCCGCCCAGCTCGCGCGCGACCACCCCGGCATCGTCGTGGGCGACGTGCACGGATGGGGCGACCGAGGACCGTGGTCGGACCGGGGCGGCTTCGACCAGCTCGCCTGCGCGGCCACGGGATTCGCTCTCGAGGAGGGCGGCGGCGACCGGGCTGCGCTCCCACCCACCTACCTGCTCAACGACTACGTCGCGGCGTTCCTCCTCGCCGCGGGCATCGAGACCGCCCTGCACCGGCAGGCGACCGAGGGCGGCTCGTGGCACGTCCACGTCGACCTCGCGAGAGTCTGCACGTGGGTGCAGTCCTTCGGCGACAACCCCCACCAGCTCTCCGCGGGACCCGACCTGCGCGAGCACCTCGACGCGGTGGCGACGGTGGAGACCGACGGTCCCTTCGGCCGGGTGGCGGCGCTGCCCAGCCTCCTCGACGTCACCCCCACGTGGGACCTGCACCGTGGTGTCCCGTGGCCGCTCGGCTCGGCACCGATGGCTTGGGCGGAGCCACGATGACGTCCGCACCGACGCGCGGCCGGCTGCGCGCGGTCGGGCGCGCCGTGCTGTGGACGGTCGCGGTCGTGACCGTCGTGTTCACGGTGCTCGCGCAGCTGCTGGCCGTCGTCCCGGTGTCGTGGACGATGCCGCTGCTGCAGTGGGAGGTGTCGCAGTACCTGGTGATCCTCCTCGGCGTGCTGCGGGACTCGCTCGGGGTGTGGAACGTCGTGGTCGGCGTCGTCGGCGTGGTGAGTGCCGCGACGATCTGGCGACGGCGACCTCGGCCCCGCCGACGCCTCCCGCTCGTGCTCACGGTGGCCGGGTCGGCCGGCGCGGTGTCCGCCGTCGCGACGAGCGTCGCGCTCGCCGTCGCCGTCGCGTCCACGGGCGCCGGAACGAGCCCGCTGCTGCCGACGCTGCCCTTCACCGGCCTCGCCAGCGGCCCCAGCCGGACCGTGACGGTCGGCACCGCCGGGACCACCACGCTGCGCGCCGACCTGTACCTACCGGCCGGACGTGCACCACGAGCGGGATGGCCGGTCGCGGTCTCCGTCCACGGCGGCGGGTTCTCGACCGGGTCGCGTGCCCCGAACGCGTACACCGGGTACCTGCTCGCCCACGGCTACGCGGTGCTCGACGTCGACTACCGGCTGGCCTCCCCCACCTACCACCCGTGGCGGACGCAGGTGGAGGACGTGGGCTGCTCGCTCGCGTGGGTCGCGCGTGCGGGCGAGGCACACCACCTCGACGCCGACCGGATCGCGATGCTCGGCCTCTCCTCCGGAGGGAACCTGGCCGTCAACGCCGCCTACACGTCCGCCGACCAGACCCTCAGGTCCAGCTGCTCGCCGTCGGGCACGCCGCTCCCGGTCGTGCGCGCGGTGATCGCCGGGTACCCGGCCGTCGACCTGAGCGGGATCGGTGACCGCACGGCGATCGCCCGGAAGGTCGAGCAGTGGTACGTCGGCGGGACGCCCGCGGAGTACCCAGAGCGGTACCGCTCCACCGACTCCGCGACGCACGTCAGCGCCGACTCCCCGCCGACGCTCGTCTACCAGGGAGCACGCGACCACCTCGTCCTCGCGGACCGCACTCGCGCGTTCGTCGACGTGCTCGCGCGGCTCGGCGTGCCGCACCGGTACGTGCAGTACCCCGGGATGGAGCACAGCACGGGCGACTCGACCTCGACGTTGACGCCCGCTGCCGCCGCGAACCGTCGCCTCACGCTCGACTGGCTGCAGCGGTACGACGGCGCCCGGCGCTCCTCGCCGACGACCCCGTGACGCGTCCAGCCTGATCGGCTATCGTCACCTGAACACCGTTCACCTGAACGGTGTTCAGGGGCCGCCACCGAAGTCGAGGACCGTCATGACCGCATCGTTCGACCAGCTCGCCACCCGCATCCTCGACGGGGGCAGCGCCACCGAGGCGGACGCGCTCGCGGTGCTGCGCGCCGACGACGCCGCCCTGCTCGACGTCGTCGCGGCCGCCGGACGTCTGCGCCGCGCGCACTTCGGCGCCACGGTCAAGGTCAACTACCTCGTGAACCTGAAGTCCGGGCTGTGCCCCGAGAACTGCAGCTACTGCTCGCAGGCCGTCGGGTCCGAGGCGCCGATCCTGAAGTACTCGTGGCTCTCCACCGACGAGACGCTGCGCCAGGCGGGCGCCGGACTACGAGGCGGCGCGTCGCGCGTGTGCCTGGTCTCGTCGGGACGCGGCCCCTCGAACCGCGACGTCGAGAAGGTCGCCGAGATGACCGAGGCACTGAAGGACAGCTACCCCGACGTCGAGGTGTGCGCCTGCCTGGGGCTGCTCAAGGACGGCCAGGCCGAGCGGCTCAAGCAGGCCGGCGTCGACGCCTACAACCACAACATCAACACCGCGGCGTCGCACCACGACAAGATCGTCACCACCCACACCTACGACGACCGCGTCGACACGATCTCCAAGGCGCGCACCGCCGGCCTGTCGCCCTGCTCGGGGCTCATCGCCGGGCTCGGCGAGACCGACGAGCAGCTCGTGGAGGCGCTCTTCGCGCTGAAGGAGCTCGGCTCCGACTCGATCCCCGTCAACTTCCTCATGCCGTTCGACGGCACGCCGTTCGAGAACACGTGGGAGCTCTCCCCGGCCCGCTGCGTGAAGATCCTGGCGATGGCGCGCTTCGTCTGCCCCGACCGCGAGGTGCGCATCGCCGGCGGACGCGAGATGCACCTGCGCTCGCTGCAGGGCCTCGCGCTGCACGTGGCCAACTCGATCTTCCTCGGCGACTACCTGACGTCGGAGGGCCAGGACGCCAAGGCCGACGTCGAGCTGATCCGCGATCACGGCTTCACCATCCTCGGCGCGGACGACCTCCACGGGCACGAGCCTGCCGAGCCGACGGCAGCGGCGCCCGCGGCCTCGCCGTGCGGCACCGCGTCGACCGGGTGCGGCACCGCCTGCAGCGGCTGCGCGTCGCACGACGGCACGGCCGGTCTCGCGATCCGGCAGCGCGGCGCGGGCACCGACGTCCCCGCCAACGCCTGACCACCGACCCTCCCGTGACCGCGACCCTCGCCGACCTGCGCGACTTCGACCGCGCGCACGTCTGGCATCCCTACGCGTCGATGACGCAGCCCTCGCCCACCAGGGTCGTCACAGGCGCCGACGGGTGCCGGCTGGAGGTCGACGGCGACTGGGTGGTCGACGGGATGTCGTCGTGGTGGGCCGCGGTGCACGGGTACCGCCACCCCGTCCTCGACCGTGCGGTGGCCGATCAGGTCGCGTCGTTCAGCCACGTGATGTTCGGCGGGCTCACGCACGCACCGGCCGTCGAGCTGGCGCGACGGCTCGTCGACCTGACGCCCGCCCCCCTGGAGCGCGTGTTCCTCGCCGACTCCGGCTCGGTGGCCGTGGAGGTGGCGCTCAAGATGGTGCTGCAGCACCAGCGCGGGACGGGGCACCCCGAGCGCACCCGCATGCTCACGGTGCGCGGTGGCTACCACGGCGACACGTTCGACTGCATGAGCGTGACCGACCCGGTCGGCGGCATGCACACCATGTGGCGCGACCTGCTGCCGCAGCAGGTGTTCGCCGACCGGCCGCCGCGCCACGACGCGTCGGACGCCGAGGTGACGGCGTGGGCCGACGGCGTGCGCGACCTCGCCGCCCGGCACGCCCACGAGCTGGCGGGCGTCGTCGTGGAGCCGCTCCTGCAGGGGGCGGGCGGCATGCACTCGTACCCGGTCGCGTGCCTGCGCGTGCTGCGCGAGGTGGCCGACGAGCACGGTCTGCTGCTCGTGCACGACGAGATCGCCACGGGCTTCGGTCGCACCGGCCACCTCTTCGTCAGCGAGCTGGTCGCGCCCGACGTCCTCTGCGTCGGCAAGGCACTCACCGGGGGCTACGTCTCGCTCGCCGCGGTGCTGTGCACCGACGAGGTTGCGCGGGGCGTGTCGGCCAGCGAGTCCGGCGCGCTCATGCACGGCCCGACGTTCATGGGCAACCCGCTGGCGTGCGCCGTCGCGTCGGCCAGCATCGACCTCCTCCTCGAGCGCGGCTGGCAGGCCGACGTGCGACGCGTCGGGGAGGCGCTGGCCCGCGGTCTCGCGCCGCTGCGCGACGTCGAGGGCGTCGTCGACGTCCGCACGCTCGGCGCGGTCGGCGTGGTGCAGCTCGACCACGCCGTCGACGTCGCGGCGGCCACCGACGCCGCCCTCGCGGCGGGCGTGTGGCTGCGACCGTTCCGCGACCTCGTGTACACGATGCCGCCCTACGTCTGCGACGACGCAGCGCTGGCGCAGCTGGTGGCCGGGGTCGGCGAGGCGGTGCGCGCCGCATGAGCGTCTGGACGGACTGGTGGGCGCAGGAGCACGCGTCCCGCGAGGAGGCGGGGCTGGTGCGCACGCTGCGACCGCGCGGCGCCGACGACCCGACGATCGACCTCGCCGGCAACGACTACCTCGGCCTCGCGCGCGACCCTGCCGTCACCCGCGCCGCCGCCACGGCGGCGCTGCAGTGGGGAGCGGGCGCAGGCGCCTCCCGGCTCGTCACGGGCACGCTCGCCGTGCACGAGGAGCTCGAGCAGACCCTCGCGCGCGACCTCGGCCAGCCCGCGGCGCTCGTGACGTCGACGGGCTACCACGCGAACCTGGCCGTCGTCGCCGCCCTCGCCGACCGGGGCACGCGGGTGGTCTCCGACGCCCACGTGCACGCGTCGCTGGTCGACGGCGTGCGGCTGTCGCGCGCTCGGCTGACGATCGTCCCCCACGGCGACGTCGACGCGGTGGCCTGCGCCCTGCGCGACGCCGAGCACGCCGGGGAGCGGGCGCTGGTGCTCGTCGAGTCGGTGTACTCCGTGCTCGGTGACGCGGCGCCCCTGGTCGAGCTGGCCGGCCTGTGCGAGCGGCACGGCGGGCTGCTCGTCGTCGACGAGGCGCACGGGCTCGGGGTGCACGGGCCTGGCCTGGTGGCGCGGCTCGGGCTCGCCGGTCTCGACCACGTGGTGGTCACGGCCACGCTGTCGAAGGCGCTCGGCAGCCAGGGCGGCGCCGTGCTCGGACCCGCGGCTCTGCGCGAGCACCTGGTGAACCGCGGACGGGCCTTCGTGTTCGACACCGGCCTGGCACCCGCGTCGGCAGCCGGGGCACTCGCCGCCCTGCACGAGGTGCGCCGCCGGCCCGACCTGGCCGCGACGGTGCACCGACGCGTCGGCGAGCTCGCCACCGCTCTCGACGTCGCCGCGCCTGCGGGGGCCGTGCTGTCGGTGCCGATGCCGTCGCCGCACGCGGCGGTCGCCGCCCAGGCCGCCGCGCTCGACGCCGGGGTGCGGGTCGGGTGCTTCCGTCCGCCGTCGGTGCCCGACGGCGTCTCGCGTCTGCGGGTGACGGCGAGCGCAGGTGTCGCCGACGACGACTGGTCGCGTGCCCTGGACGTGCTGGTCGGCGTCGTGGGGACGTTCCGATGAGCCGCGTCGTGGTCGTCACCGGTACCGACACCGGGGTCGGCAAGACGGTGGCTGTCGCCGCCCTGGCGGCGACGCACCGCGCACGGTCGCGTGGTGGTGGTCAAGCCCGTGCAGACCGGCATCGGGGGCGCCGACCCGGAGCCGCGCGATGCGCGCACCGTCGAGCGGCTGACCGGGGTCGAGTGTCGCGAGCTGGTGGCGCTCGACGACCCGCTCGCCCCCGACACCGCCGCGCGTCGTCAGGGGGTGGCGCTCCCGCCGGTGTCGGAGCACGTGGGCGCCGTGCTGGAGCTGGCGGCGGACCACGACGTCGTGCTCGTCGAGGGCGCGGGCGGGCTCCTCGTCCGCCTCGACACCGACGGCGGGACGCTGCTCGACCTCGCGGTCGGGCTGACCGAGGCCGCGCCCCCCGACGTCACCGTCGACGTGGTCGTCGTGGCGAGGGCCGGCCTCGGCACGCTGAACCACACGGCGCTCACCGTCGAGGCACTCCGAGACCGTGGCGTGGAGCCGCTGGGCCTGGTCGTCGGCGCGTGGCCGGAGCGCCCTGGCCTCGCCGAGACGTGCAACCGTGACGACCTCCCCCGAGTGACCGGCGTCCCCGTCGTCGCCGTGCTGCCCGCCGGCTCGGGCTCGCTCGCACGGGAGGAGTTCGTCACGACGGCGCCGTCCTGGTTCGTCGGGCAGGCATCCCAGGACGACCGCTGACCTCGGACCGCGTGGGGTTCGCGGAGGAGGACACCAGGCGACAGGCCGACCCTCTTCTCGTCTCGCACTACCGAGGGACGCGGACGGTCCTCGAGACGATCGTCGCCGCAGGGCGGCCCTCGGCTCGAGCCGTGATCGCGAAGCCGATCCTGTGACCGCGGTCGGCCCGGGTGAGCCGATAGGTCGGCCCGGTGGCCCCGGGGATCCGCCGGCCGTCCCGCTGCCACTCCCGACGCGTGGAGACGTTTGGGACCGACCAGGTGCTGGAAGTGGCGCGAAGCGTGCTGCCCACCCGCGCGCGACCGAGCACGCGGGGCGTCGAGGTGGCTCTGAGACCGGTGAGGACCGTGGTGACGGGCAGGGCCACGTCGCCCCCGACCACCGGGCGGAACGCGGCCGCGCTCGACCGGGAGTCAGCGCCACCGAACCAGCGCGGCACGATGCGCCCCTGGGTGTCGCTCACGCGCAGCTGGTAGTCCGCGGGCGGGAGTCCTACGAGGTCGAACTGCCCTGGCAGACCGTTCGGGTCGCTGCCCGTGAGCACACGGGACACCGGGTGCGGATCGCCGGAGCGGAACACCGTGACCAGGACGCCGTCGAGGGGAACTCCCCGGTCGCTCACCACCGTGCCCGTGACGTCCCCCCGGGCAGGTACGTCGTCGACGATGCGCGTCGTCTCACCAGGACGGACGTCGATCACCGATGCGGTCGCGTGACTGTCGCCGCCGACCCAGAGCCCGTCGGTCAGCTGGATCTTGTAACGTCCCGGAGGCACGTAGCGCAGACGCAGGTTCTTCCCGGCGTCGAAGCCCTGGGGGTCGTAGACCTCGTTGGACGCGATGACGCCGGTCGGGAGGTCCGCCCTGACGAGACGAGACACCACCCTGCTTCGATCCCAGTCAGCCACGGACACGGCTCCGACGATCTCACCGCTCCGTCCGGGGCTGGGATCGTAGGCCGGGGCCGGACCCGAGGCGGGCCGCACGGTGACGCTCGTCAGGTGCTGCGCCGGCACCCGCCGGGTGGCGTAGGTGCCCGACAGGTCGACGACCTCGACGACGAAGGACGACGTCGGCCCTCTCGTGGTCCAGTAGACCCGGCCTGTCGTCATGGTGGTGCTGGACACGATCTGGGCGGGGTCGGCCGCGTCGAGCAGGTTCATCCGCAGGAACGGCACCGGGTCCCCTCGCGTGTCGGTCACGTCGAAGGTGAGGTTGTTGCCGTCCCCGCGCTCGATACGGATCTCGGGCCGATCACCACGCTCGAGCTCGAGGACGCGTGCCGTGGCGTGCGATCGACCGCCCCACCACGTCGTCTTGTCGACCCGGATCTTGTACCGCCCCGGTGGAAGCGACGCTCCGGCGCCGCCCTCGATGCCGAAGGAGGTGCTCGCGACCGTCCGCTCAGGGTCGTCCGCCCGCACGACCGTCAACTTCTGGCGGGTGCTGGGTTCGGGGTGCTCGAGCACGACGACCAGCGGTACGCAGCCTCGTGCGCACTCCTCGTTCGCGACGGACGTCCCGACGGACGTGAGGAGCAGCGTCGCCACCAGCAGAAGGACGACAGCCGGACGGGGAGGAAGGTTCACGACGGGCTCCTGTTCGTGTCCCCCCTGGCACCGTAGGGCGTGGGCCGACGGGCCGCCACGCGAACCGCCCCGCGTGCCATCCTGGTCGACGTGACCGGACCCTTCTCGCGTCTGCTCTCCGCCACGGCGGCTCGGTCCGCGCCACTGGCGGTGCTGGACGAGCCTGCACTGTGGGCGAACGCCGACGACCTCGTCCGCCGGGCGGGCGGGGTGCCCGTGCGGGTGGCGAGCAAGTCGGTGCGCGTGCGGTCGGTGCTGGAGCGCACGCTCGCCCGACCCGGGTTCGCCGGCGTCATGACCTACTCGCTCGCGGAGAGCTGCTGGCTCGTCGACGAGGGCGTCACCGACGACGTCCTCCTCGCCTACCCCACCGTCGACCGCGCCGGGCTGCTCGCCCTCACCGAGCCCGGCGAGGCCGGAGAACGCCGCCGGGCGGCCATCACGCTCATGGTCGACTCCGAGGAGGGGCTCGACGCGATCCAGCGCGTCGTAGGCGGGTCGCACCCGACCCTGCGGATCTGCCTCGACGTCGACGCCTCGCTGCGCCCAGGGGCCCTCGGCATCCACCCCGTGCACCTAGGCGTGCGCCGCTCGCCCGTGCACACCGCGCGTCAGGCGGCGGGCGTCGCCCGACGGCTCGCCGCGCGGTCCGGCTTCCAGCTCGTCGGGGTCATGTTCTACGACGCGCAGGTGGCCGGCCTGCCCGACACCTCCGCCGCCGTGCGCGTCGTCAAGCGACTGTCGACGACGGAGCTCGCCCACCGACGTCGCGCCGTGGTCGAGGCGGTGTCGCAGCACGCGGACCTCCAGCTCGTGAACGCCGGTGGCACCGGCAGCCTCGAGGTGACCGGGGCCGACCCGACCGTCACCGAGCTGACCGCCGGCTCGGGCCTGTTCACGCCGACGCTCTTCGACCGCTACGACGCCTTCGAGGCGCGACCCGCCGCATACATCGTCCTCGACGTCGTGCGTCGACCGGCCAAGGACGTGGCCACCTGCTTCGCCGGCGGGTACACCGCGTCGGGGCCCGCGCAGGCCAACCGCATGCCCACGCCGGTCTGGCCGGAGGGTCTGTCGCTGGTCGGCACCGAGGGCGTGGGCGAGGTGCAGACGCCCGTGCGCGGCAAGGCCGCCCGGCACCTGCGCATCGGCGAGCGCGTCGTGTTCCGGCACGCGAAGGCCGGCGAGATGTGCGAGCGGTTCGACACCGTGACGCTCGTCGACGACGCCGGCCGCGCCGAGACCGTGCCGACCTACCGAGGCGAGGGGAAGAACTTCGGATGACGAGGACGACGCGATGAGCGTGCTCTGGCGCAACTGGGCGGGCAACGTGCGCTCGCACCCGCGGCGGGTGCTGCACCCGACGTCGACGGCCGAGGTGGTCGAGGCCGTGCACGCGGCCCGGGCCGAGGGCCTGCCGGTCAAGGCCTACGGCGCCGGTCACTCGTTCACGCCGATCGCGGCCACCGAGGGCGTGCTGCTGCGCCTCGACCGCATGGACACGCTCGTCTGGCACGACGCGGCGACGAGGCGCGTGCGCGTGCAGGCGGGAATGTCGCTGCACCGGCTGAACCCGCTGCTGCAGTCGCTCGGCCTGGCGCTGCCGAACCTGGGCGACGTCGACCCGCAGTCCGTCGCGGGTGCGGTGTCCACCGGCACGCACGGGACCGGCGCGAGGCTGCAGGGCATCGCGGCGGCCGTCGTCGGCGTGCAGCTGGTGACCGCCGACGGCGACGTCGTCGAGATCGACGAGACGCACCCCTGGTTCGGGGCCGCCCGGGTGGGGCTCGGTGCGCTCGGGGTCGTCACGGAGCTGACGCTGCAGTGCGTGCCGGCCTTCCTGCTGCACGCCCGGGAGGAGCCGATACGGCTGCCGGAGGTGCTGGAGCGGCTGCCCGAGCTGGTCGAGGAGAACGACCACTTCGAGTTCTACTGGTTCCCGCACACGGAGAAGGCGCTGGTCAAGCGCAACAACCGCGTGCCGGAGGGGACGGAGCGCGCGCCGGTCGGCCGGCTGCGGCACCTCGTCGACGACGAGCTGCTGAGCAACGGACTGTTCGAGGTCGTCAACCGGGTGGGCGCTCGCTTCCGGTCGGCGGTGCCGCGCGTGAACCAGGTGAGCGGCTCGGCGCTCTCGGCGCGCGAGTACGTGGACCAGTCCCACGAGGTGTTCGTGTCGCCGCGCCGGGTGCGGTTCTGCGAGTCGGAGTTCGCCGTGCCTCGGGGTGCGCTGCACGACGTGATCGCCGGGCTGCAGCGCTGGTTCGCGGCAGGTCACGAGACGGTCGCGTTCCCGATCGAGGTGCGCTTCACCGCGGCCGACGACGTGTGGATGTCGACCGGTCACGAGCGCGACAACTGCTACGTGGCCGTGCACCAGTACCACCGGCTCGACCCGACCGCGTACTTCCGCGCCGCGCAGGACGTGTTCACGGCCCACGAGGGTCGCCCGCACTGGGGCAAGATGCACACGCTCGACGCCGACTACCTCCGCCAGCGGTACAGCCGGTTCGACGACTTCGTGGCGGTGCGCGACGAGCTCGACCCGCAGCGCGTGTTCAGCAACCCCTACCTCGACCGCGTGCTCGGCTGAGGCTCAGGCAAGCGACAGGAAGACCTTCTCCAGCCGGGCGACATCCACGTCCTCGCCCTCGGTGACGCACTTCTGCATGCCGGTGCTCACGAGAGCGAACCCGCTGCGACTGATGGCCTTGCTGACCGCAGCCAGCTGCGTGACGACGTCCTCGCACTCAGCGCCCTCCTCCAGCATGCGGATGACGCTGGCCAGATGGCCGTGCGCGCGCTTCATGCGCAGAGCGACGGCCTTGGTCTCCTCGGGCTTGAGATGCATGTGGACAGCATAACCCCCCAGGGGGATATGCTACGGTTCCATATCCCCCAGGGGGGATAAGATGAGGAGGTTGACATGTCCCACGGAAAGACCGTGCTCGACGAGCTCTCGCCACTGCACCGCGCCCTGAGGCGCGCCGTTCCCGACATCTACGCGGGCTTCGGTGAGCTGCACCGCGCGGCGTTCACCGAGGGAGCACTCGACGTCCGCACCAAGGAGCTCATCGCTCTCGCGATCGGCGTGGTCGAGGGCTGCGACGGTTGCATCGCCTCCCACGCCCAGGCGGCTGCACGTGCCGGCGCCACTCGCCAGCAAGCCGCCGAGGCCATCGGCGTCACGTTCCTCATGCACGGCGGACCCGCCACGATCCACGGCCCTCGCGCGTATGCCGCGTTCTGCGAGTTCGCGCCCGACGACGCCAGCACCGACCCCGCCGTCTGATCCGAAGGAGAACCCTCGATGTGTCGTCCTGTCACCTGCTCCACTTGCTCGAAGACCACCTGGGCGGGCTGCGGCCAGCACGTGGCGCAGGTGCGCGCCATGGTTCCCGCCGACCGGTGGTGCGCCGGCCACGCTGCCCCCTCGGGGACCGACCGGCCTGCTGGGTTGCTGCGACGTCTTCTCCGACGTTGAGGTCGGGTTTGCCCGTTCGCGTGGCGTCGTGCTGGGGTGGGGCATGACGACGGACGAGCACGGCCGCACCGACCCTCCCCTCGCCGGCGACGAGGCCGCCACGCTGCGCGGGTTCCTCGACTTCCACCGACGCACGTTCGCGCTCAAGACGAGCGGCCTCGACCACGCCCAGCTGCACACCCCGCTCCCCCCGTCGACGATGACGCTCGGCGGCATGACCAAGCATCTGGCCTACGTCGAGGACTGGTGGTTCGGCGTGGTCCTCTCCGGCGCGGAGCCCACCGTCCCGTGGGACGACGCGCCCTGGGCCGACGACCCCGACTGGGACTGGCACTCGGCCGTCGACGACGAACCCGCCGACCTCCGCGACCTGTGGGAGTCGGCGGTCGTCCGCTCCGACGCCCTCCTCGACACCGCGCCGGACGGCCTCGACACCCTCGCCGCCCGCCCCGACCGCCGCACCGGCGAGCCCGTCTCGCTGCGCTGGATCGTCGTCCACATGGTCGAGGAGTACTGCCGCCACAACGGCCACGCCGACCTCCTGCGCCAGGCGCTCGACGGGAGCGTCGGGGAGTAGCGGAACACTCTGGACGCGGGGGCATACCCCCTGCACGCTCAGGCGAGCTCGGCGTCGAAGCAGGACACGAGGCCTGCGACACCGACGCAACACCCATCCAGAAGCGCATCGCGACGACGGCCCGTTGGCACCCGATGGGGGCCGCGCAGACACGTGATACCGGCGAGCACTCTCTAGTACCGGCCGAGAAGCCTCACGAACCGACGCATGGGAAGGAAGCAGACACCCATGAAGACAGCCAGCAGGCCGAGCTGCCAGCTGACTCGGTAGACAGCGGCGAGGGCCAGGACGACTGTCACGAAAGCCGCCGAGTACATCCACAGCGTCACGAGTGCTCTGTTCGCCGGATGCATCACGTGCCCTCAGATCTCGATGACTCGGTCGACGCCGGCCTTGTCGGGTCGTGACGTCAGGTCGCCGCCTGCGACCTACGCTCCCGCAGCAATGCCGCCCGCGCCACCCGCGGCGCCGAGGGTCGCGAACCCGCAGATGCTTCCCACCGGGATCACCAGTCAGCGCTTCTTGGCGCGGCGTTCTGCATACCCGAGAAGAACGGCGAAGACGACGAAAAGGCCGATGACGAGGAGGGCGCCGGCACCACGAGGCATACCAAGGAGTCTCACAAGAAGCGGTCCCCCGACGAATGCGAGGAGAAGGCAGATCGTCACCCATAGCGCTTGATTCCTCATCGATTCACCTCGGCGCAAAGGTGACGCGACTGAGCCCATCCCAGATGCCGCACCTTCCTCGTCATGCGCGAAAGTACAGTCGCGCGACCCACAGCGCGCAGGCGACGGTGATGACGAGCCCGACGACAGCACCGCCCGTCTGCCCCGCACCCGCCTTCATGACGATGCCAGCGAGCATCGCAAGAAGTGCGACGACCGCTACCCCGAGCCGAAACTTCATGTCGGGAGGTCGCTCAGCCATGGAGGCCGAGTCTAGGACGGATGTGAGCACAGCAAGAACTTGATCAGCCGAGGACTCGGCGTCTTGTCGACTGCTACTCCTGCGATTCCCGCGGGACGTCGAAGAGTCGCTGCCGTGAGAATTCGATCGGCGCACGGTCCCGACGAGGACCCGCGTATTGCAGGAACCCAAGCAAGAGCAAGCCCGACAGAAAAATGGAAGCCCGAAGAGGACGGCGCCCAGAAATAGTGTCTGCTTCTGTGCTGCCCCGTGCGGAGTGGACGTCATCACTCGCGTCCTCGGCAGCAGCCAACCATTCAGCGCAAGCCAGACAAAAACCGGAGCGCACCGTTGATGATCAAAGCCCGCATCACAGACCTGCCTTCTTCCGCGGCCACCGCCCGGATACGTGGCAATCTAGCCACCGTCGAGGGATCGAGTAAGCCACGGTCCGCGTGCAAGAATCCGCAACTTCCAGGTCGGTGACCTTCAGCGACCTCTGTGACGCGACACGGTGACAGCCACTTCCTGCAGCAGAACGACGACGGCAGCCGCGATCTGCAGTGCGGGGCGCTCAGCAAGAAGGATCGCGACGAGAGTGAGGAGCACCCCCAGCGCGGTGACGGCGAAGTACACGAACCAGACGTTCCAGCGCGCCACCGCCTGGACGATCATGATCAACATTCGTGCGACCTTCCGGTGTTCTGGTACCTCAGTTCTCCTACCACGCCTTGTCATCGTCGACGGCCCGCTGGGCGAGCCCTCCAACCTGTTCCGCTCGCAGCGAGAGTTGTTGCCGATCTCCCCTGCCGCTGAAGCACTCACCGCCGACGCCAGGTGAAGAACCGCGGTCTCTTGGGGATGTCTCGCCGTGTCCTTCCAGATCAGGACCCCCTCCGAGGAGGTATTCCCTGCCCACGACGCGGATTGGCAGACCGCCTACGTCAGTCGGCTGAAGATCAGAACAACGAGTACCGACCAGACGACGACCAGCGCCAGGGTGACTCGCCTTCTCAGTCGCGACTGGGGAACGGCGGAGTCGAGGCCCAGCGGCTGCTTGATGCCAACGCGCTTCATGACACAACCTTCGCGACGTACCCGCTGACCGTGGTTGCGACGCACCATTGGCCACTCTCGAGATTCACTGACTGCAACCCGCCTTGTCGACGACGCGGCAACCGCTGACCTTTCGCTCCAGCCTCGGCGTTGATGAAGATGCCTCCAGCTGCAGAGATCACACCGGCGACAGCGATCCAGACATGCGTGGCGATCGAACGAAGAAGTAGACCACGGCCGCGACTGCGCCGACTCCATTCATCGCATGGACCACTTCAGCACACTCAGAAGGACGAGCAGAACCAGGAAAACAGCGAGGACCAGTGGAACGCGCCACGGCTTCTTCTCGGCCCAGCTGTTGAACGAGTTGTTCAGCCAGTTGTCGGCAGGATCCTTCTTCGCCATGCTCGCGCCTCTCACGGGTCGGCCTTGCGTAGAACGTATTGCGCTCCCGCGGAGGCCGCATATCCGGCGACCGCACACACCCTCTGGCGCGACGTGCATGGGCGAGGGCCGCCGCACAGGAAGAACGTCGCGCTCGACCCGGAACGCTGCGCGGTCACAGCCAGGCGCGACTCGATTGTTGCGCGCCGGCCCGCGATGTCGACGCAGGTCGTTGCCCTCGCGCGCGGCAGCGAGCGTCATCATCCCTACCACGTGGTCGCCACTCGCCACATCTCTACGACGACGCCGATGCTCACAAGAGTCCGGCGCCCACACCATCACGTCCGTCGAGAGACCAGCTTCCACCCGAGCAGGGCTTCCTCCAGGAGCAGGACGACTGCGACAGCCATGAGAAGCCTGAGATCTACGTTGTGCAGGGCAGCCGCCGCCATCGCGAGGAGAACTGCGCCCACGGTCACGACGAAGTAGGCCAGCGACCACTACGGCGAGCACAGGCAGCGACGAGTGCGATCAGCATCGGACCTCCAGAGGGCCGTGTGCCCCGAGGGCTGATGATCCCACCACGCCCGGTCATCAGCGACGGCTGCTCGACTCTGCGACCGCTACTCCCGCCGGCCAAAAAGCACGGAGCCGCACGACGTCCACACGTCCCGGGACCCTTCGACCTCGCGGTGTCGAAAGGGAGCGATCGTCACCACGCGTCGCCCGCAGCCACGTCCTCGCACTGTCGCGCGCGAAGTCTGCGTGGTTGGATGGATGTGACCGACGACACACCATAGCCCGGTCGACCCCGCGCCCCACCCGGCGCGACCCCACCCACGGCGGGCGACCCCACCCGGTCGGCCGCGGACAGGAGGACCCGTGTTCGAGGAAGGCCAGTCCTACGCCCCCGTCACGACGACGGCCGACGGTGCCGTCACCGTCGAGCTGGGCGCCGACCACCCCGGTCTGCACGACCCCGAGTACCGCGCGCGACGCGACCTGCTCGCCACACTGGCGCACCGGTGGGAGCCGGGCGAGCCCGCACCCGAGGCGCCCTACACCGACGCCGAGCACGAGGTCTGGCGCGTCGTCAGCGAGGACCTGCAGACCAAGCACGAGACCTGCGCCTGCCGCGAGTTCCTCGACGGCAAGGCCGCGCTCGACCTCCCCCTCGACCGCGTCCCGCAGCTGGAGGAGCTGTCGGACCGGCTCGAGCCGCTCACCGGCTTCCGCTACCGGCCCGCCGCCGGCCTCGTCCCGCTGCGCGAGTTCTACGGCGCGCTCGCCGACCACGGCTTCTGGGCCACCCAGTACGTGCGCCACCACTCCGTGCCCCTCTACACGCCCGAGCCCGACGTGCTCCACGAGGTCGTCGGCCACGGCAACACGCTCGCCGACCCGCGCTTCACCCGCCTCTACGAGGCCGCCGGCAGGGCCGCGCGCCGGGTCGAGACCACCGAGGCGCTCGAGTTCGTCAGCCGCGTCTTCTGGTTCACCCTCGAGTTCGGCGTCGTGCACGAGCCCGACGGCCTCAAGGCCTACGGCGCGGGCATCCTGTCGAGCCCCGGCGAGATCGAGGAGTTCCGTGCCATGACCATCGAGCCGCTCGACGTCGTCACCATGGGCACCACCGACTACGACATCACCCACTACCAGGACCGACTCTTCGCCGCCGACTCCTTCGCGCACGTCGAGGACGCCGTCGGCGGGTTCTGGGACACCTGCACCGACGACACCGTCGCCGCGCTCAGGGCGCAGGCAGCCTGAGGTCGACGTCGGCCCACGAGCCGCTCACCCGCTTCGCGCGGGGCGCCGCGAACTCGCCCGCCTTGCTCGTGCCGAGGCCCATCGCCACCAGCCCGACCACGGTGGTCGTGGCGGCGGCGACACCGTCGACGACCGGGACGCCCAGCTCGTCGCCCAGCCACGCCGCGAAGTCGGTCATCCCGGCACAGCCGAGGACCAGCACGTCCGAGCCGTCGGCCGTCAGGGCGACGCGGGCGAGCTCGAGCGTCCGCTCGCGGGCGTGCGGGTCGTGCTCGAGGTCGACCACGCCGATCTCGGTGGCGTGCACCCCGCCGCAGTGGTCGGCGAGGCCGTACGACCTGGTCAGCGCCTCGATGCCCGGCACCGTGCGCTGCAGCGTGGTCACGACGCTGAACCGACGTCCGAGGTAGGTCGCGGCGCGCATCCCGGCCTCGGCGATACCGACCACGGGCCCTCGCGCCAGCTCGCGCGCCGCGTGCACGCCCGGGTCGCCGAAGCAGGCGACGACGTAGCCGTCGACGCCGGCCTCCTCGCCCTCGGCCACGCGGGCCAGCACCCCCGGCACGGCCAACGCCTCGTCCACGTGCGACTCGATCGACTCCGGCCCGAAGACCGGGCTCACGGCCTCCACGACGACGTCGGGGCCTGCGACGGCACTGGCGCAGGCCCCGATCGCCGTGGTCATCGACGCGGTGGTGTTCGGGTTGATGACACGGATGTGCATGCTCAGGCGGCCCCCGCACCGATCGGCGTCGACTCCGCCGCGCTCGTGCTCGACCCGATCCCCTGCCGGCGCGCGAGCACCACGTAGAGCGCCGCGGAGAGGATCGCGCCGACGAAGAACGAGTAGTCGGGCAGCGCGGGCAGCACGCCCGACAGCTTCGGGACCACGACGCTCAGCACGGCGACGACACCGGTCACCACCACCGTCTGCACGGCAGCGGGGTTGTAGCCGCGGACGTAGTGTCACGCGCCGTCCTCCTCCATCGTGAACAGGTCGTCGACCACGATCTTCTGCTGGCGCACCACGTAGTAGTCGGCGATGAGGATGCCGTAGAGCGGGCCGATCAGGGCGCCCAGCATGCCCAGCGTCCAGAAGATCGCCTCGGGGTTGTCGTACCAGTTCCAGGGCGTCAGCAGCACCGAGCCGGCCGCGGCGATCATGCCGCCCATGCGCCAGCTGATCCGCTGCGGCGCGACGTTGGAGAAGTCGAACGCCGGGGAGATGAAGTTCGCGACGATGTTGATGCCGACCGTCGCGATCACGAACGTCAGGCCGCCGAGCAGCACCGCCGTCCAGGTGTCGATGCGCTCGACCGTGTGCACCGGGTCGGTGATCAGCTCGCCGAACACGGGCACCGTCGCGGCCGCCGTCAGCACCACCAGCAGCGCGAAGAACGTGAAGTTCACCGGCAGGCCGAGGAAGTTGCCGCGCTTGACGGCCTCGTAGCTGCTGCCGTAGCGCGAGAAGTCGCCGAAGTTCAGCGTCGGTCCGGAGAAGTAGGACACGACGAGCGCGATCGCCGAGCACATCGCCCCGACGGCGGCCCAGCCGGACACCGCGTGGTCGGCGAGGTTGAGGTCGATGTCGAAGCCTGCGCGCCACAGCATGTAGCCGCACAGCACGACCATGACGACGTAGACGGCGGGACCGCAGAAGTCGATGAACTTCCGGATCGACTCCATGCCCCGCCAGAACACGGCGGCCTGCGCGACCCACAGGATCGCGAAGGAGATGTAGCCGAGGTAGCTCAGGCCGAGGAACGACGTGTCGTCGGTCGCGATGTTCGCGAGCCCGGGCCACACCTTCAGCAGCACGATCGACAGCGACCCGGCAGCCAGGAACGTCTGCACGCCGTACCAGGCCACCGCGATGATTCCGCGGATGATCGCGGGGATGTTCGCGCCCAGCACGCCGAACGACGCGCGGCTGATGACCGGGTAGGGCACGCCGGCGATCTGGCTCGGCTTCGCGACCAGGTTCGCGAGCACCTGCACGATGCAGATGCCGACGATGAGCGCCACGAAGACCTGCCACGTCGTCAGGCCGAGCATGAACAGGCTGCCGGCCGTCACGTACCCGCCGACGCTGTGCACGTCGGACATCCAGAAGGCGAAGATGTTGTACGACGTCCAGGTCTGCTTCTCCAGCGGGGCGAGGTCCTCGTTGGTGAGGCGAGGGTCGTACGCGCGGCGCGGTCGACCGGCTCCGGGTGGGTAGCCGGCGGCTTCCACGACGTCGTTCGGCAGGGCGCCGTGGGGCTGTGGCATGGGGGTGTCTCCTCGTCGGGCTCGGACTGCACCCGACGCTATGAACGCGGTGTTTCGACCCCTCGACTCCGCGGGTGAACCTTGCGTCACGGGAGTCCTATAGGACGCGGCGCTCAGGCCTCGCGGAAGACGTCGTGGTCGTCGCTCAGCACCTCGATGCCGTCGAGGAGGTGGTCGTAGTGCTCCACCGAGAGCGCGACGAGGGCGGTGGCGTCACGGGACTCGAACGCCTCGAGCATCGCGTCGTGGTCGTGCGCGAACGCCGAGCGCTGCGCGGGCCCGACGTGCGTCATGGGTCGCACCGGCTCGGTCAGGTTCCACGCGGACTCGTACATCCGCAGCAGGCGCTGCATGCCCGACGGCGCGATCAGGCTGAGGTGGAAACGGCGCGTCGCCTCGTGGTAGCCGCGGTCGTCGCCGGCGTCGAGGGCCGCGCTCGTCTCCTGCAGCGCCGCCCGGGCCGCCTCGACGTCACCGTGGCCGGCCCGGTCGACGGCGGCGACCAGCGCGGCCTTCTCGAGCGCGAGTCGCACCTCGTACAGCTCGCGGAACTCCCGGTAGCTGAGCTTCGCGACGCTGTAGCCGACGTGCGGCACGTGCTCGACGAGCCCCTCGCCCAGCAGGATCTTGAGCGCCTCGCGCACCGGGATCTGGCTGACGCCGAAGAACGCCGCGACCGCGTCGATGGGGATCAGCGTGCCGGGCGGCTCGACACCGGCCAGGATCGCGGCGCGCATGTCGTCGAGGACGCGCGGCTGCGCCCCCTCGACCGACGTGTTCTCGAGCCGTGCCGTGAACGCCGAGCGACGGCGAGGTCCACCGGTGAACGGGCGTGCCACGTCGAACCTCCTCCGTCGGTGCGCCGGCACCGCCGACGTCGGGGCAGACGCTAGTGCGCGCCGATGTCGCGGACGTTACGTCCGCGACCATCCCTCCCCTCCCCCCGCTGAGCGTGACGTTCGCGGGCTGTTCGGGGCCGGGATGGCCCGCAGACGTCACGCTCAGCGGGGAGGGTGGGCGGAAAGAGTGGGCGGAAGGGGATCAGCGGAGGGTGGAGTCGAGCAGCTCGCGCAGCTCGGTCGCGTGCCGCTCGGCGGCCTGCTCGTCGTACATCGACGTGTCGGCCATCGAGTAGCCGTGCGGTGCGCCCGGGTAGACGCCCTGGTCGAGCGCGACGCCATGCTCGGCGGCCGTCTCCGCGATCACCTGCTGGTGCTCCGGCGGCATCGACGCGTCGCCGTCGGCGTGGCGCAGCAGCACCCGCGCGGTCGCCGTCGTCAGGCCGAGGTGCGGGCTGTCGGGCTGGTCGGTCACGAGGCCGCCCCCGTGGAACCCGCCCACCGCGACCACGCGCCCCGGGTGGTCGCCCGCCGCGCGCAGCGCGACCCGCACGCCCATGCAGTAGCCGACCACGCCCACGGGCCCGTCGGCGACGTCGTCGCGCCCCTGCAGCACGTCGAGGTACAGGGCCGTGTCCTGCCGCGACAGCTCGGGCGTCAGGGCAGCCATCCGCGGACCGACCGACTCGAAGAACGCCTCCCGCGCACCGGGCTCGCGCAGGTCGGTGGTCGGCGACGTCTCGGCAGCGGTCCCCGAGCGGTGGAAGACGTTCGGCGCGAGCACCACGTAGCCCCACGACGCGAACCGGTCGGCCATCGCGCGGATCTGCGGGCGCAGCCCGATCGCGTCCATCACGAGGAGGACGCCCGGGGCGGGTCCCCCGTCCGGGGGCGTCGCCACCCATGCCTCGATGGGGCCGTCGGGACCGTCGATCGTCAGCTCAGCCATGCCGTCACGCTAGCCCGACCCCGCAGGCGGCGCCGGTCGTCGAGCGGTGGTCCGTCCTACCACGGGCAGACTTCCGCGCGCTGGTCGTCCCACGTCGTGAGCAGGCCCCGCAAAGGACGCCCTGGGGTCCACCGTGGACTCATCACCACCACCGATCGGGAGGACCAGATGGCCGTGTCCGTCGACGACACCACCCTCGAGGCCGCGCTGCGCGGCGCCATGGCGAACTTCGCCACCGGACTGACGGTGGTGACCACGTCCGACGGCGGCCGACCGCACGGCACGACCCTGAGCGGTGTCATGTCGCTCTCGATGGACCCGCCGATGGTCGCCATCTCGCTGGCACGCACCTCGAGCCTGCTCGCCCGTCTACAGCGCGGCGGCCGGTTCGGCATCAACGTGCTTGCCGCCCACCAGGACCAGGTGGCGCTGCGCTTCTCCACCAAGCTCCACGACCGCTTCGCCGACCTCGGCTGGAGCGACGACGGCGCACCTCGCCTCGACGACGTGCACGCGTGGGTCCTCGCCGACGTCACCAGCACCGTGCCGGCCGGCGACCACGTCCTCGTGCTGGGCACGGTCGTGCGCGCCGAGACGGGCACCCAGCGCCCGCTCGTCTACTGGCAGCGCAGCTTCGGCACCCACCAGGCGTTCTGATGACCACGTCACGCGTCGCCCGCCGATGTCGCGCCTGACGACCACCTGACACCTCCACCCACACCGTCCACCTCCTGACTCCGTCACTCCCACACCAGGAAGGGGCTGCATCGTCATGCCCATCAGCACCGATCCCCTCACGTTCGCCTACTGGGTCCCCAACGTCTCCGGCGGACTCGTCACCAGCACCATCGAGCAGCGCACCGACTGGAGCTACGACTTCAACGTGAAGGTCGCGCAGCTCGCCGAGCAGGTCGGCTTCGAGTACGCGCTCAGCCAGGTCCGCTACACCGCCTCCTACGGCGCCGACCAGCAGCACGAGTCGACGAGCTTCAGCCTCGGCCTGCTCACCCAGACCGAGAAGCTGAAGGTCATCGCCGCCGTCCACCCCGGCCTCTGGCACCCGGCCGTGCTCGCGAAGTGGATCATTACCGCCGATCACATCTCCGGGGGCCGCGCCGCCGTCAACGTCGTGTCGGGCTGGTTCAAGGACGAGTTCACGGGCCTCGGCGAGCCGTGGCTCGAGCACGACGAGCGCTACCGCCGCAGCGAGGAGTTCATCCGCGTGCTCCGCGGCCTCTGGACCGAGGAGGGCTTCGAGCACCGCGGCGACTTCTACCGCATCCACGACTTCACGCTGAAGCCCGGACCGGTCGACGTGCCCGGCCGCCCGCACCCCGAGATCTTCCAGGGCGGCAACTCCACCGCGGCCCGCCGCAACGGCGGCACCGTCGCCGACTGGTACTTCTCCAACGGCAAGGACCTCGACGGCTTCACCGAGCAGTACCTCGAGGTCAACCAGAACGCGGCGCTCGTGGGCCGCGAGGGCCAGGTGCGCTTCGGCCTCAACGGCTTCGTCGTCGCCCGCGACACCGAGTCCGAGGCGCGCGACGTGCTCGAGGAGATCATCGCCAAGGCCAACCCCGAGGCCGTCGAGGGCTTCCGCCAGGCCGTCCAGCAGGCCGGCAGCAGCACCGGCGACGGCAAGGGCATGTGGGCGGACTCGACCTTCCGCGACCTCGTCCAGTACAACGACGGGTTCCGCACCGGCCTCATCGGCACGCCCGAGCAGGTGGCCACCCGCATCGTCGAGTTCAAGAAGCGCGGCGTCGACCTCTTCCTGCTCGGCTTCCTGCACTACCTCGAGGACATCGCGTACTTCGGCGAGAAGGTGCTGCCGATCGTCCGCGAGCTCGAGACGCAGGCGGTCGAGTCCGGCCAGCTCGGCGAGGACGCCCTGACGACCGCCTGACACCAGATCTCCCCGACAGCGCCCACCCGGGGCGCGCGTCGGGAGTGCCCGCCGGGGTGGCGAGACCCCGGCGGGCGGCATTCCCCACTAGCGCAAGGAACGGAGCAACCCTATGTCCATCACCGACCACCTGACCGTCCGGGACGCCGTCCAGTCGTCCCCCTGGGCCGACGAGCCCCGACCGTCCACCCCCGCCGGTTGGCTCGAGCGCGCCTCCGACGTCGCCGGCATCCTGGCCGCGGACGCCGTCGAGCGCGACCGCGCCCAGGCCGTGCCCACCGTCGAGGTCCAGCTGCTGAAGGACGCCGGCCTCGTCACCCTGCTCGGTCCCGTCGAGCACGGCGGCGCCGGCCAGACCTGGGACCTGGCCTACCAGGTCGTGCGCGAGGTCGCGTCCGGCGACGGCTCGATCGGCCAGCTCCTCGCCTACCACTACCTGTGGGCCTGGGCCGTGCGCCTGGTCGGCACGCCCGAGCAGATCGCCGCCGTCGAGGAGCTGTACACGACCGGCAACCTGTTCTTCGGCGGCGCGGTCAACCCCCGCGACAACGACCTCACCATCCGCGACGAGGGCGACGAGATCGTCTTCACCGGTCGCAAGTCGTTCTCGACCGGCTCGAAGGTCAGCGACCTCACCGTCCTCGAGGGCGTGCTGGAGGGCACCGACAAGCACATCTTCGCCATCGTCCCGAGCCAGCAGCCCGGCATCGTGTTCCACGACGACTGGGACAACCTCGGTCAGCGGCTCACCGAGTCCGGCGGCGTCACCATCACCGACGTGCGCGTGCCGTGGTCGGCCGCGGCCGGCTACGTCGACAAGGAGCAGGTGGAGCTCGTCTACGGCACGCTCAACCTGCCGACGATCCAGCTCGTCTTCAGCAACTTCTACCTCGGCATCGCCCGCGGCGGTCTGAAGGCCGGTACCGCCTACACCCGCTCCACCACGCGACCCTGGCCCTACGGCGGCGACGACAAGGCCAGTGCGTCCGAGGAGTGGTACATCCTCGAGGGGTATGGACGGCTGCAGTCGCAGCTGTGGGCGGCCGAGGCGCTCGCCGACGACGTCGGCCGCGAGATCTCGGCGCTGCTCCACGCCCCCCGCGAGGACCTGACGCCCGAGGCGCGCGGCAAGGTCGCCGTGCGGGTGGCGGCCGTCAAGCAGCTCGCCACCGACATCGCCCTCGAGGTCGGCACGAAGATCTACGAGCTGACGGGCGCGCGGGCGTCGAGCAACAAGGTCGGGCTCGACCTGTACTGGCGCAACGCCCGCACCCACACCCTCCACGACCCCGTCGCCTACAAGCGTCGCGAGGTCGGCGAGTACGCGCTGCTCGGCAAGATCCCCGAGCCCAGCTGGTACACGTGAACCGCCCGACGCAGCACGTCGGCGGCCGATGAGCCGAGGGCGGGTGGCCGGTCACGCACCGGCTGCCCGCCCTCTTCACACCTCCTCGGGAACCGGAGCCGGCTAGCACGACTCGCGGCACCCTGCAGACCTGCCCGACCACCGACACGCCCCCCACGGCGGTCCTCCACGGCGCATCGTGGAGGTCCACCCACCGAGAGGACCTCCCATGAGCACCACCACCCTCGTCCCGTTCGTCGTCGACAGCACCGGCACCGGCGTGGCGCAGAAGGTGACCGTCGGCGGAGAGGACGGCCACGTCTTCCACGCCGACACCTACCCGGCGTTCGGCGGCGCCGACGCCGCGCCGAGCCCGCTGGCGTACACGCTCGGCGCCCTGACGTCGTGCAACCAGATCACCGCCACGCTGGTCGCGAAGGACCTCGACATCGCGCTCGGCACGTTCACGTTCCACGCCCAGGGCGACCTCGACCCGTCGGTGCTCGTCGGCGGCGCCGAGGGCGACGCGAACTTCCGCGCCGTGAGCGTCACCGCGACGGTCGAGACCGACGCCGACGAGGCCACGTTCGACCGCTTCGTGAGCGAGCTGGAGCGTCGCTGCCCCGTCACGCAGCTGTTCCAGCGCAGCGGACTGGACTTCCGCTCCAGCTGGACCCGGAAGCCGCTCGCCGCGTGAGCGCCACCCTGCCGTCCGAGCTCGTCGGGTCGGTCGTCGAGCACCTTCCCGCCATCGCCGCGGGCGCGGCCGAGCGTGACCGCGAGCGCACCCTGCCGCGGGCCGAGCTCGACCTGCTGTCGTCGCTCGGCGTCCTCGCGGTCACGGTGCCGACGTCGCACGGCGGGCCGGGCGGCGGGGCGGCCGAGGCGGTCGAGCTGGTGCGTCTGCTGGCGACGGTCGACCCCAACGTCGCCCAGGTGCCGCAGAGCCACTTCGTGTACCTGCGGCTGGCCGAGCTGGCGGGGTCGACCGGTCTGCGCGACCGACTGTTCGCGGACGTCCTCGGGGGCGCCCGCGTGGCCAACGCGCAGTCCGAGCGGGGCGGCGCGACCGTCACCGACATCAGCACGCGGGTCCGCTTCGACGACCACGGCTGGGCGGTGGTCGACGGTGAGAAGTTCTACGCCACGGGCAGCGTGCTGGCCGACTGGCTCGCCGTGCTCGCGCGCGACCGCGACGGCGAGGACCGGATCGCGTTCCTGCCCGCCGACACCCCGGGCGTCGGCGTGATCGACGACTGGGACGCGCTCGGCCAGCGCACGACCGCCAGCGGCACGGTGCGCCTCGACGCGGTCCGCGTGCCGCTGGACCACGTCGCACCACGGGCCACCGCGATCAGCGGGCCGTACGGCTACGGCGCGTTCGCGCAGCTGCTGCACGCGGCGATCGACGTCGGCATCGCCCGGGGCGCCCTCACCGACGCCGCGGCCTTCACCCGTACGTCGTCGCGGCCGTGGTTCGAGGCCGGGGTCGATCGGCCGGAGGACGACCCGCTGCTCGTGCAGCGCTACGGCGAGCTCGAGGTGGCGGTGCGCGCCGCCGAGGCTGCGCTCGAGGTCGCGGCCCGTGCCGTCGACGCCACCTGGCGCGAGCCGTCGGACGACGCTGCCACCGAGGCGTCGCTGGCCACCGCGGCGGCGAAGGTCCTGGCCGACCGAGCCGCGCTCGACGTCACCTCGGCGGCCTTCGATCTGGGCGGCACCCGCTCCGCCGCCCGCGGCACGGCGACCGGCGCGCACGACCGGCACTGGCGCAACGCCCGCACCCACACGCTGCACGACCCCGTGCGCTGGAAGCTGCAGCACCTCGGCCGCTGGGCGGTCGCGGGCACCCCACCGCCCCGCAGCGCCCAGGTCTGACCCCCTTTCCCTCCCCCTTCCCGCTGACCGTGACGTTTGCGGGGCGGATCCCGACGATCTGTCCCGCAAACGTCACGGTCAGCGGGGGAGGGAGGCAGGCGGTGTCCGGCATGTGGGACCGCCTGCCGGGCGGAGGGGGCCGGGTCATTCTCGAGGCATGAGCCTGTCCTTCCACTGGTTCCTGCCCACCACCGGCGACAGCCGCTCCCTGGTCGGCGGCGGCCACTCCCTTCCCGCCGACGTCGCCCGCGGCGGAGGACCGGAGAACACCGCCGGCCGCTACCGCGAGCCCGACCTCGACTACCTCGTCGACGTCGCGCGCACGGCGGAGCGGCTCGGCTTCGAGGGCGTGCTGACGCCCACGGGCACGCCCTGCGAGGACGCGTGGGTGGTGACGTCGGCCCTCCTCGCGCACACCGAGCGACTCAAGTTCATGGTCGCGCTGCGGCCCGGGCTCATCAGCCCGACGTTGCTCGCCCAGATGTCGTCGACCTTCCAGCGCATCTCCGGCGACCGGCTGCTGCTGAACGTCGTCGTCGGTGGCGACCCGTCGGAGCAGCTGCGCTTCGGCGACCAGGTGACGAAGGACGACCGCTACCACCGCGCCGAGGAGTTCCTCGAGGTCTTCCGGGCGGCGTTCACGGACGCGGGCTCGACGTACTCCGGCGACTACTACGACGTGCAGGACGCGCGCACCCGCAAGCCCGGCACGGTCCCGCCCATCTACCTCGGCGGCTCGTCGGCCGCGGCCGGACCGGTGACCGCCCGCCAGGTCGACACCTACCTGACGTGGGGCGAGGCGCCGGAGGCCGTCGCGGAGAAGATCGCCTGGATCCGCAAGCTCGCCGACGACGAGGGCCGACAGGTGCGGTTCGGCATCCGCCTGCACACCATCAGCCGCGACACCAGCGAGGAGGCGTGGGCGGTCGCCGACCGGATGCTCACCGAGCTCGACCCGGCCGACGTCGCGAAGGCGCAGCAGGCCCTGGCCGGCAGCGAGTCGGAGGGCCAGCGTCGGATGCGCGAGCTGCACGGCGGCGTCGCCCCGACCGACGCGCGCAGCCTCGAGGTGCACCCCGGCCTCTGGGCCGGCGTCGGTCTGGTGCGCAGCGGCGCGGGCACTGCTCTCGTGGGCAGCCACGGCGAGGTCGCCGACCTCATCGGCGAGTACGCCGACCTCGGCATCGAGGAGTTCGTCCTCTCCGGCTACCCCCACGTCGAGGAGGCCTACTGGTTCGCCGAGGGCGTCCGCCCCATCCTCGCCGCCCGAGGCCTCGTCGACTGACCAGCTCACCGCTGGTCGAGTAGCGGTACGCGCGACGAAGGAGCGTCGTGCCGCGTATCGAGACCACCCGGCAACGGCCCAGCGCGAACCGACCCCCAGCGACAGCCCAGAGTGGTCTCGATACGCCCGGAGCACGCTCCTTCGTCGCGGCCCCGCGCTACTCGACCAACGGACCCCTCCGCTGGTCGAGTAGTCAGGACGAGCTTGCGAAGTCCTGACGTATCGAGACCACCCGGCAACGGCCCGGCGCGAACCAACCCCCAGCGACAGCCCAGAGTGGTCTCGATACGTCTCCGCCAGCTCCTCCGTCGCAGCGTCGACTACTCGACCACCGATACCTCCCGCTGGTCGAGTAGCGGCACGCGCGACGAAGGAGCGTCGTGCCGCGTATCGAGACCACCCGGCAACGGCCCAGCGCGAACCAACCCCCAGCGACAGCCCAGAGTGGTCTCGATACGCCCGGAGCACGCTCCTTCGTCGCGGCTCCGCGCTACTCGACCAGCGGAACCCTCCGCTGGTCGAGTAGTCAGGACGAGCTTGCGACGTCCTGACGTATCGAGACCACCCCGCAACGGCCCAGCGCGAACCAACCCCCAGCGACAGCCCAGAGTGGTCTCGATACGTCTCCGCCAGCTCCTCCGTCGCAGCGTCGACTACTCGACCAGCGAAACCTCCCGCTGGTCGAGTAGCGGCACGCGCGACGAAGGAGCGCCGTGCCGCGTATCGAGACCACCCGGCAACGGATCAGCGCGAACCAACCCCCAGCGACCGCGCGGAGTGGTCTCGATACGTCTCCGCCAGCTCCTCCGTCGCAGCGTCGACTACTCGACCACCGATACCTCCCGCTGGTCGAGTAGCGGCACGCGCGACGAAGGAGCGTCGTGCCGCGTATCGAGACCTTCCGCTGGTCGAGTAGCAGGGACGAGCTTGCGAAGTCCTTGCGTATCGAGACCACCCCGCAACGGCCCAGCGCGGACCAACCCCCAGCGACCGCGTGGAGTGGTCTCGATACGTCTCCGCCAGCTCCTCCGTCGCAGCGTCGACTACTCGACCAGCGAAACCTCCCGCTGGTCGAGTAGCGGCACGCGCGACGAAGGAGCGTCGTGCCGCGTATCGAGACCTTCCGCTGGTCGAGTAGTCAGGACGAGCTTGCGAAGTCCTGACGCATCGAGACCCCCCGGCAACGGCCCGGCGCGGGCCGGGTGTCAGCCGACGTCGACCTGGTCGGCGTCGAGGCGGTCGAGGAGGTTGCGACCGAAGCCGCGGCCGATGCTGGCGAGCACGCCGTCCATGGCGGCCTTCACGGCGGGCTTGGCGAGCCTGCTGAGGGGAAGGTCGACGCGGACGGTGATCTCGATGTCGAGCCGCGTGCCCTGCTCGTGCGGGCTGAGGCCGTAGGAACCCTCGACGGCGGCCCGTTCCTTGGTGCCGTCGGGCGGGTCGTGCGTGAACGTGATGCAGCTCGGCTCGTCGGTCTCGATCAGCACGGTGAAGGCCGGCGCGAGGCTGATGCCGAGACCAGGGATCTCCTCCATGATCCAGCGCCAGTGGTCGCCGTCGACCTCGATGCGGCGCACGAGCGGGGTGAGCCGGGCGACCTCGGCAGGGTCGTTGAGGACGTCCCACACCTGTTGCTGCTCGGCCGTCACCACTGCCTCGGACGTGCGGGTGGCGGTGAACCAGGTCATGTCCCGATCCTGCCCGCAGATCGGTCGTGGCGCGCGTTGGTGGGAGGATGCCGCCGTGGACCGTGTGCCCGTCGACCGTCGCCAGCTCGCCGCGCTGATGGCTTTGACGTTCTCGACGGGCGTGGTCGACGCGGTCTCCTACCTCGGGCTCGACCGCGTGTTCACGGGCAACATGACGGGCAACGTCGTCCTGCTGGGCCTGGCGCTCACCGGTGCGGCCGGCCTGTCGGTGGTGGGGGCGTCGGCGGCGCTCGTCGGCTTCCTCGCCGGCACGACGCTGGGAGGCCGGGTCGTGCGAGGCTCGACGCCCGGGTGGAACGGGCGCGTCACCGGTCTGCTGGCGGTGGTCGCCCTCGTCCTGGGGGTGCTCGGCGTGCTGCTGCTCGTCGTCGAGCCGGTCGGCCGGGCTTCGCTGACGACGACCACGACGACGCTCGGCGTCGCGATGGGTCTGCAGGCGGCCGCGGCGCGGCACGTGGCAGTGCCGGACGTGTCCACCGTCGCGGTCACGAACACGCTGATCGGCCTGGGCTCGGACTTCGCCCTCGGCACGGGACGGTCTCAGCGCCGGGCGCTGCAGGCGACGGTCGTCGCCCTGATCGTGCTCGGTGCGGTAGTCGGCGCGCTGCTGCTGCGCTGGCACCTGGTGGCGGGGCTGGGTCTTGCGACGCTGGTCGTGGCGTCGGCGGCCGTGCTGGGTCGGCCCGACCGATCCGCTCGGTAGCGTGGGGCCCATGCGTGTCCTCGTCACCGGCGGCGCCGGCTACATCGGCTCCCACACCGTCCTCACCCTCCTCGAGCAGGGCCACGACGTCGAGGTGGTCGACAACCTCGTCAACGGCAAGGCCGAGGCGGTGCGCCGGGTGGGTGAGCTGGCCGGCCGCGACGTGCCCCTGCACGAGGTCGACCTCACCGACGCCGACGCGACCGACGCGGTGCTGGCGCGCGGGTTCGACGCGGTCATCCACTTCGCGGCGCTGAAGGCGGTCGGCGAGAGCACCCAGAAGCCGCTCGAGTACTACGCGAACAACATGGGCTCGACGTTCACGCTCATGGACGCGATGCGCCGCCACGACTGCCGCACGATCGTGTTCTCCTCCTCCGCCACGGTCTACGGCGCGAAGGCGCCCGTGCCGTACGTCGAGGACTACGAGCCGCTCGACTCCTCGAGCACCTACGGGCAGACGAAGGTCATGACGGAGCGCATCCTCACCGACGTCGCCGCGGCGGACCCGGCGTGGCGGGTGGCGCTGCTGCGCTACTTCAACCCGGTCGGCGCGCACCCGTCGGGCCGGATCGGCGAGGACCCGCAGGGCATCCCGAACAACCTCGTGCCGTTCATCGCGCAGGTCGCGGTGGGCCGTCGCGACCGGCTGTCGGTCTTCGGCGGCGACTACCCGACGGCCGACGGCACCGCGGAGCGCGACTACATCCACGTGCAGGACGTCGCGGAGGGTCACGTGGTCGCGCTCGACGCGATCGTCGGCGGCGACGCCGGCGTGCACGTGTGGAACCTCGGCAGCGGTCAGGGCACGTCGGTGCTGGAGATGATCCACGCGTTCGAGCGCGCCAGCGGTCGCGAGATCCCGTACGAGGTCGTCGACCGTCGCCCGGGCGACCTCCCGGCGTTCTGGGCCGACCCTACGAAGGCTGAGCAGGAGCTCGGCTGGCGCACCTCGCGCACCGTCGACGACATGTGCCGCGACACGTGGACCTGGCAGTCGCAGAACCCGCAGGGATACGACGCCTGAACCTGACCGAGCGCAGCTGGGGGCACCTCCCGCTCGCGGGGGCGGGAACGGTTCAGGCGGGTCGAGTGGTGCACGCCGCAGGCGTCCCGCTGTATCGAGACCCAGCAAGCGTCCAGGCCCAGCCGCAACAGCACCAGCGCCCCACCCGAGCCCCCCCGGACCGCATCCGCAGTTTCGGTCACTTCCGGGTGACTCAGCCGCACAAATCGCCCCGGAACCGTCCAAATCCTTCAGCACCGACGATGCGGAGGCCGGGGTGCTCGGGCGAGGTCCGCGACCCTGCCCGTCGAGGCCTCTCGGAGGCCGCCCCCACGAGAGGCCGCGGCAGCGCAGCCGCAGGCCCACGAGGGCCGCAGCCGCGTACGACTCAGACCCGACGCTGCGCGATCTGGTACAGCGCGATGCCCGCGGCGACGCCGGCGTTGAGCGACTCGAGGCTGGAGGCCATGGGGATGGAGACGATCTGGTCGCAGGTCTCGCCGACGAGGCGGGAGATGCCCTTGCCCTCGCTGCCGATGACGACGACGAGCGGTCCGTCGGCGAGGTCGAGGTCGGGCAGGGCGACGTCGCCGTCGGCGGCCAGGCCGACGACCATGAGGCCCGCCTCCTGGTACGCCTTCAGCTGACGGGTCAGGTTCGTGGTCCGCGCGACCGGCACCCGCGCGGCGGCACCCGCCGACGTCTTCCAGGCCGACGCGGTCATCTGCGCCGACCGACGCTCGGGGATCACCACGCCGTGCGCGCCGAAGCCCGACGCCGAGCGCACGACCGCACCGAGGTTCCGCGGGTCGGTCACGCCGTCGAGCATGACGACGAGCGGCGGCACACCCTCCTCCTCGGCCCGCGCGAGCAGGTCGTCGGGGTGGGCGTAGTCGTAGGCGTCGAGCTTGGCTGCGACACCCTGGTGCACGGCGCCGCCGGTGAGCTTGTCCATCTCGACCCGCCCGATCTCGAGCAGCGACACGTGCTGCTCCGCGGAGAGCCGGAAGATCTCACGGATGCGCTCGTCGCGCTCCGCGCCCTCAGCGATGTACAGGCCGGCGACGGGCACGTTCGCGCGCAGCAGCTCGACGACGCTGTTGCGTCCGGCCACCCACTCGGGTCCGCCGTCGCCGCCCTTGCGCTTCGGCCGCGCGGCCTCGCGCTTGTCGGCGGCGCGCGCCATCTTGTACGCCTTGTGGTTGGGGCGCTCTTCCGCGCGGGGCGTCGGGCCCTTGCCCTCGAGCCCCTTGCGGCGACGTCCGCCGGACCCGGCCGTGGGGTTGCCCTTGCCGGTCTTCTTGATCGCGCCGCGGCGCTGGCTGTTGCCGGCCATGTCAGGTTCCCTTCACGGACCAGCGCGGACCTTGCGCCGTGTCCTCGATGTCGATGCCGGCCGCGGCCAGCTGGTCGCGGACGCGGTCCGCGGTGGCGAAGTCCTTTGCGGCGCGCGCCTCCTGGCGCTGCGCGAGCAGTGCCTCCACGAGCGGCGCGAGCGCCTCGTCGGCGGCCGACGTCGACGTCGCCGCCCAGTGGTCGGAGAGCGGGTCGAGCCCGAGCACGTCGAGCTGTGCGCGGACGGTGGCCAGCACCTCGCGCAGCTCCGCCGAGTCGCCCGAGGCGAGCAGCGTGTTGCCGCGCGTCACGTCGCCCTGCAGCACCGCGACCGCCGCCGGGACGCCGAGGTCGTCGTCCATCGCCGCCGCGAAGGCGTCGCCCACGTCGCCCGGCGCGACGTCACCGCCCGCCGCTCGCACCGTCTCGTCGGCGCGCCGCACGAAGCCCTCGATGCGCTCGAACGCGACCGCGGCCTCCTGCAGCGACTCCTCCGTGAACTCGATGATCGAGCGGTAGTGCGCGGCCACGAGGTAGTACCGCAGCGCGATGGCCGGCACCCGCTTGACGACCTCGCTGACCATCAGCGTGTTGCCGACGCTCTTCGACATCTTCGCGCCGCTCAGGTTGAGCATCGCGTTGTGCATCCAGAGCCGCGCGAACGGCTGGCCGGCAGCGCGCGACTGGGCGATCTCGTTCTCGTGGTGCGGGAAGCGCAGGTCGAGGCCGCCACCGTGGATGTCGAACTCGGTGCCGAGGTACTTCGCGGCCATCGCCGAGCACTCGAGGTGCCACCCGGGGCGACCCCGGCCCCACGGCGTCGGCCACGACGCCGACTCCGGGTCGCCTTCCTTGTGGCCCTTCCACAGGGCGAAGTCGCGCGGGTCGCGCTTGCCGTCGGCCGGCGCGTCGGGCGCGGCCTGCATGTCGTCGACGTGCTGGTTGCTGAGCTCGCCGTACGCGGGCCAGGACCGGACGTCGAAGTAGACGTCGCCCGAGCCGTTCTCCGCCGGGTAGGCGTGACCATGCTCGATGAGCGTCTCCATGAGCTCGATCATCTCGGGCACGACGCCCGTCGCACGCGGCTCGTACGTGGGCGGCCGGCAGCCGAGCACCTCGTACGCGGCATGCAGGGCGCGCTCGTTCTCGTAGGCCACCGCGAACCAGGGCCGACCCTGCTCGCGACCCTTGGCGAGGATCTTGTCGTCGATGTCGGTGACGTTCGCGACGATGGTGACCTCGTAGCCGGCGCGCTCGAGCCAGCGTCGCAGGACGTCGAAGACGACCTCCTTGCGGATGTGCCCGACGTGCGGCGGTCCCTGCACGGTGAGCCCGCAGTGGTAGATGCCGACCTTGCCGGGCACGACCGGGTCGAGGTCGCGCTGCTGCCGGGTGGCGGTGTCGTACAGGCGCAGGCTCACCCCGGAATCCTAACGGTCCGCGACCCCGGCCCCGACCAGACCGATTCGTCCCAACCGCCCCACGAGCCCCTGACGTCACCTACCCTCGAAGAATGCCTCTTCCCCGTCGGCATGCACCGCGCCGCACCGTTCCCGCCGTCGCCGCCGTCCTGCTCGCGTCGCTGCTCGTCCCGACCGCGCCCGCGCAGGCCGCGTCGCAGTCGGCGAGCACCGTCCGCTGGGTCAGCGCGGCCCAGCTCCAGAAGGGCTCGTTCGACGGCGTCCGGGTCTCCGGCTCCGCGCTCGTGCTCGACTCGCCGAAGCGCCGCCAGACCTACCGCGACCCGTACAAGGGCCGCACCGCCACATGGGCGTACGGCACCTGGACGTCGCCGTGGTCGTCGACGGGCTACTCCGCGCGCGCCCTGGTGCCGTCGTGGAGCGCTCGCACGCCCGACGACACGTGGCTGCGGGTCAAGGCCCGCGTGCGCCAGGGGTCGAAGGTCGGCAGCTGGGACACCGTCGCCATCTGGGCCAAGGGCGAGAGCGGCGTCTACCGCACGTCGGGCCCGTCGCAGACCGACGACCTCGCCCGGCTCGACACCGACACGGTGCGCGCCAACGGCTCGAGCACGTTCAGCCAGTGGCAGGTGCAGGTCGAGCTGCTGCGCCGCCCGACGTCGCGTGCGACGCCCCGCGTGGAGTCCGTCGGCGGCGCCGCGTCGTCGTACACGACCCGACGCATCGCCACGAGCCGCACGACGATGACGCGCACGACCACGTTGTCGGTGCCGACCTACTCGCAGATGACGCACCGCGGGCACCACCCCGAGTGGGGAGGCGGGGGCGAGGCCTGGTGCTCGCCGACGTCGGTGTCGATGATCCTGCGCTACTTCGGCTCCGGGCCGACGTCGCGCGAGCTGAGCTGGGCGAGGGGCGCCGACCGCCAGGTCGACCACGCCGCGCGCTACTCCTACGACTACCGCTACCAGGGCACCGGCAACTGGCCCATGAGCGCCGCGTACGCGAGCACCTACGGGCTCGACACGTTCGTGACGCGCCTGTACGACCTGCGCGAGGCCGAGCAGTTCATCAAGGCGGGCATCCCGCTCGTCGCCTCGGTCGCCTTCGGCCGCGGAGAGCTGAGCGGCGCCCCGATCTCCTCGACGCCGGGACACCTGATGGTCATCAGCGGCTTCACGCGCGACGGTCGCGTCATCGCCAACGACCCTGCCGGCGCCACGAACGCCGCCGTGCGTCGTACCTACGACCGCGCGCAGTTCGAGCGCGCGTGGCTCGGCGGCAGCGGCGGCATCGTCTACGTCATCCGGCCGGGCAGCAAGGCCCTGCCGAAGGACAGCCCGCGCTGGTAGTCGGGCAGGATGCAGCCATGACCTGGCCCGACCTGCGCACCGGCATCGGCACCGACGTCCACCGCCTCGTGCGCGGACGGCCGATGTGGCTCGCCGGTCTGGAGTGGCCGGGCGAGGACGCGGGCCTGGAGGGTCACTCCGACGGCGACGCCGCGTGCCACGCGATGGTCGACGCTCTGCTCTCCGCAGCCGGCCTCGGCGACATCGGGTCACGCTTCGGCACCGCCGACCCGCGACTCGCCGGCGCCTCCGGCACGACGTTCCTGACCGAGACGGTGCGCCTGCTCGACGAGGCGGGCTTCGGCGTGCTCAACGTGGCGGTGCAGGTGATCGGCAACGCGCCACGCCTCGGCCCCCGTCGCGACGAGGCACAGGAGCTGCTGACGTCCGTCGTCGGCGCCCCCGTGAGCATCTCCGCGACGACCACGGACGGTCTCGGCCTGACCGGCCGCGGCGAGGGCGTGGCGGCGGTGGCCACCGCGCTCGTCGCACGACGCTGACCTGCTGTCCCGCCAGACGGGCCCCGGGAACGACAGGCCCCCAGGAACGACGAGGGCCCCCGCCCGGAGGGGGCGGGGGCCGTCGGACCGGCTCGGGTCAGGAGGCGAGGACCTCGTCGAGCCGCAGCTCGGCCTTGTCCTCGTTGGTCTTCTCCGCGAGGGCGAGCTCGGAGACCAGGATCTGGCGCGCCTTGGCCAGCATCCGCTTCTCGCCGGCGGACAGGCCACGCTCGTGGTCGCGGCGCCAGAGGTCGCGCACGACCTCGGCCACCTTGAGCACGTCACCGGAGTGCAGCTTCTCGAGGTTCGCCTTGTAGCGACGCGACCAGTTGGTCGGCTCCTCGACGTGCTCGGCGCGCAGGACGCTGAACACACGCTCGAGGCCGTCGGCGTCGACGACGTCACGGACGCCGACCAGGTCGACGTTGCAGGCGGGCACACGGACGACCAGGTCGTTCTGGGCGACGATGCGCAGGACCAGGTAGTCGCGCTCTTCCCCCTTGATCGTCCGCTTCTCGATGTCTTCGATGACTGCGGCCCCGTGGTTCGGGTACACAACCGTCTCGCCGACAGTGAAAGTCATAAACGCGGCACCTTTCGTAGGTGACCAGTTTAACACGCGCCACGGACGGCCTTTTCAGCCGTTCCTCGGGGTCGGACGGTAGGTTCCGCCCCTGCCCAGGGGCCCGGCCCGCACCCCGCCGCCGCGACGCCCTCCGATATGCTCCGCACGACGACCCTCCTCGACGTAGAAGCAGGTGCCCGGTGTCCACCGTTCGCACGCGCCGTCTCACGGCCGCCACCCTGATGCTCACCGCCGCCCTCGGGCTCACCGCCTGCGGCACCGGTGGAAGCACCCAGACGAACCAGCAGTACCAGCCCGGCATCGGCGCGAACGTGCGCACGGGCGACGTGCGCCTGTACAACGCGCTCCTGGTGGCCAACACCGACGACACCTACGCGCTGTCCGTCGGTCTGCTGAACACCACCGACGAGGAGCAGACGCTCGAGTCGGTCACCGTCCGCCCACTGGAGGGCTCCGGCTCGGTCACGGCCGAGCCGGCCCTGCCCGTCGAGCTGCAGCCCCGCCAGCTGTACACGCTGGGTCGCCAGGGCGAGGTTGCCGACATCGACGGCTCGTCGGTCGAGCTGGGCCGCTACGCCCGCCTCACGCTCACCTTCTCCGGTGGCGACGAGGTCGAGATCGAGGCGCCGATCGTCGCCCGCACGTCGACCTACTCCGACGTCGCCGAGAAGCCGGTGAGCCCGGAGTCGTCGGCCACCCCGACGCCGAGCGCGAGCCCCAGCCCCACCGCCGGCAGCTGACCCCCGGCGGACCTGGCGGCGACGTCGCCAGGTCCGACACGGACGCACGAAGGGCCGTCCCGATCCTCACGGATCGTGGACGGCCCTTCGTCGTGCGACGAGGCGTGGCTCAGGCGCCGGGAGCGATCTCGCCGGTCACCAGGTAGACGACGCGACGCGCCATGGAGACCGCGTGGTCGCCGATGCGCTCGTAGTAGCGACCGAGGAGCGCCAGGTCGATCGCCGGCTCGATGCCGTGCTCCCAGGTGCCGCCGAGCAGCGCGCGGAAGAGGTCCTTGCGCAGCCGGTCCATCTCGTCGTCGGTGTCCTCGAGGCGGCTGGCCGCGTCGACGTCGCGGTTGGCGACGATCCGCGACGCCGCGTGGATCATCTGGTCGGCGACGGACGCCATGGCCATGATCGTCGGCTGGATGGAGACCGGGACGGCGACGTCGGGCATGCGCAGCCGGGCGACCTTGGCCACGTGCACGGAGAGGTCGCCCATGCGCTGCAGGTCGGTGAGCATGCGCAGCGTCGCGACCAGCTGGCGCAGGTCGGTGGCGACCGGCTGCTGGGTGGCGAGCAGCAGCAGGGCGCGCTCCTCGATCTCCTCCGTCGTCTCGTCGATCTGCTTGTCGCCGTCGATCACCTGCTCGGCGAGCGGGGCGTCGGCGTTGAGGAGGGCGGCGGTGGAGGCAGCGACGGCCTTGCGGACGGTCCCGGTCAGCTGGACCAGGTCGTCGACGATGGTGTCGAGCTGCTCGTAGTACGCATCACGCATGCCCCAGACCCTAGAAGAAACCGGTGAACGATGAGCGACCCCCGGTGAACGAACCGTGAACAGCCGCGGAAAGCCGCACGTCAGAGGCGGTTCGCGCTCGGACCTGGGTGAACGGTGGGCCTAGCATCGCGGTGTGGACATCGACGCGGCCTACCTGATCGCCGGCGCCGTCGGCGCGGCCGTCGGCGCCACGGTGACGTTCGTCTGGCTGTTCAGTGAACGGCGCCAGAACGCGGTGCCCGAGGAGCCCGCGCCGCTCGTGCCGCCCGGTGCTCAGGCGGTGCTCTCGGTGCTGTCGTCGACCACCGTCCTGCTCGACTCCTCCGACACCGTCCTCGAGGCCTCGGCCCAGGCGGTGGCCCTCGGGATCGTGCGCGACCGCCGGATCGAGCCCGACGAGATCCGCGCGATGGTGCAGCAGGTGCGTCGCGACGGCCAGGTGCGCGAGTCGAACCTGACGCTGCAGCGCCGCCGCGGCCTCCCGGCACACGTGTCGGTGCGCGTCGCCCCGCTGACGTCGCGCCTGGTGATCGTGCTGGCCCTCGACCGGACCGACCAGCAGCGCGTCGAGAACATCCGCCGCGACTTCGTCGCCAACGTCAGCCACGAGCTGAAGACGCCGGTGGGCGCCCTGAACCTGCTCGCGGAGGCCGTCGCCGAGGCGAAGGACGACCCCGAGTCGGTCGTGCGGTTCGCCTCGCGCATGCAGACCGAGAGCGAGCGCCTCACCCGGCTTGTGCAGCAGATCATCGACCTGTCCCGGCTGCAGAACGACGTGGCCAGCGACGACGCCACGACGGTCAAGGTCGACGAGCTCGTCGCTGAGGCCTGCGAGCACTCGGCCACGGAGTCCGAGCGCAAGCGCATCGAGATCTCGCGCACGGTCGAGCCCGACCTGCTCGTGCACGGCGACCGCGCCCAGCTGCACGCGGCCGTGAGCAACCTGGTCGAGAACGCCGTGACGTACAGCCCGGAGGGCTCGCGCGTCGTCGTCACGGCCGCGCTCGCCGGCGACGACGTGCGCATCAGCGTGGCCGACAACGGCATCGGCATCGCCGGCCCCGAGCTCGAGCGGATCTTCGAGCGCTTCTACCGGGTCGACCCCGCCCGCGCCCGCGCCACGGGCGGCACGGGGCTCGGCCTGTCCATCGTCAAGCACGTGGCCGCCAGCAACGGCGGCACCGTCGACGTGTGGAGCGAGCCCGGCGCTGGCTCCACCTTCACGCTGGTGCTCCCCCGCTTCCAGCACGACCTCGATGAGGAGATCCTGTGACACGAGTGTTGGTCGTCGAGGACGAGACCAGCTACAGCGAGGCGCTGTCGTACGTCCTGCGCAAGGAGGGCTTCGACGTCGCGATCGCCGAGACCGGGCCCGACGCCTTGACCGAGTTCGAGCGCGGCGGCGCCGACATCGTGCTGCTCGACCTCATGCTGCCCGGGCTGCCGGGGACCGAGGTGTGCCGTCAGCTGCGCCAGACGTCGAGCGTGCCGATCATCATGGTCAGCGCGAAGGACACCGAGGTCGACAAGGTGGTGGGCCTCGAGCTCGGCGCCGACGACTACGTGACGAAGCCGTACTCGCCGCGCGAGCTGGTGGCCCGCATCCGTGCGGTGCTGCGCCGCGGCGCGGTCGAGGAGGTCGACGAGGACGGCGTCCTCGAGGCCGGCCGCGTGCGCATGGACGTCGAGCGCCACCTGGTGTCGGTCGACGGCGACACGGTCAAGCTGCCGCTGAAGGAGTTCGAGCTGCTCGAGTTCTTCCTGCGCAACCCGGGCCGGGTGCTGACCCGCGGCCAGCTCATCGACCGCGTGTGGGGCGCCGACTACGTGGGCGACACGAAGACGCTCGACGTCCACGTGAAGCGGCTGCGCGCGAAGATCGAGCCCGACCCCGGCAACCCGATCACCCTCACGACCGTGCGCGGGCTGGGGTACAAGCTCGACGCCTGAGGCCGTCCGTCCGTCCGGCGGCCGCTAACCTGCCCGTATGTCCGAGACGCGGGACCAGGCCCGGCTGTTCCGACGGGCGATGCGGACGGGGCAGGCGCCGGCCGGGCTCGACCGTCAGCGCTGGCTGCCCGTGGTGCGGCGACGCGCCACGCTGCTGCGGGCGGGGCGGCCTTTCGTCGTCGGCGCCTGGGTGACGATCGGGGTGCTGCTGCTCGCCGTGGCCGCGGTCGGGGTCGTGACGACTCCGTTCCTCGTGTGGTTCGCCGTCCTGCTGGCCCTCGTCACCGCGCCCGTCGCCTACCTCACCGACCGACTCTGGGTGCGCGCCCGAGGCTCGATCGGCGCGCTGCTCGCCGACCTGGAGGGAGCGGACCAGCGCTGAGCTGCGTCTGCACTCCCCCGCGTCGTGACGACGTCGGGTCGATCTGTCGCCGACAGACCGACCCGAAGTCCTCACAACGCGGGAGGGGGCGTCAGCGACCCTGGTTCGCGACCGCGGCGATGGCGTCGGCGGCGGCGTCGGGGTCCAGGTACTGGCCGCCCTTCGTGACGGGCTTGAGGTCGGCGTCGAGCTCGTAGACGAGCGGGATGCCGGTGGGGATGTTGAGGCCGACGACCTCGTCCTCACCGAGGCCGTCGAGGTGCTTGACGAGCGCGCGCAGGGAGTTGCCGTGGGCGGTCACCAGGACCGTGCGGCCGTCGAGCAGGTCGGGGACGATGCTGTCGTACCAGTAGGGCAGCATCCGGTCGAGCACGTCGGCCAGGCACTCGGTGCGCGGCAGCAGCTCGTCGGGTAGCGACGCGTAGCGCGGGTCGCCGGCCTGCGAGAACTCCGCGTCGTCCGCGAGGGCCGGCGGGGGCGTGCTGTAGGAGCGGCGCCAGGTCATGAACTGCTCCTCGCCGAACTCCTCCAGCGTGGCCTTCTTGTCCTTGCCCTGCAGTGCGCCGTAGTGCCGCTCGTTCAGCCGCCACGACCGCTTCACCGGGATCCAGTGCCGGTCGATGCCGTCGAGCACGATCTGCGACGTGCGGATCGCGCGGCGCAGCAGCGACGTGTGCGACACGTCGGGCGCGATCCCAGCCTCGGCGAGCAGCCTGGCCCCGCGACCCGCCTCCTCGACGCCCTGCTCGTTGAGGTCGACGTCGACCCAGCCGGTGAACAGGTTCTTCGCGTTCCACTCGCTGTGGCCGTGACGCAGGAGGACGAGCGTGTAGGTCATGCCGCCAGCCTAGTGGTCGCTCAGGCCGCGCCCGCCGCCACGCCCACGGTTTACCACGGTCCCGTGGTAAAGATCGTCCTCCCGCGGCAAGCTTCCCTCGGGCGGACGAGGTTTACCACGGGACCGTGGTAAACCGTCAGGACGGCGAGTCGGAGCGCCACTCCTGGTGGATCTGGTGCAGCGCCTGGACGTAGTCGTCCTGCGACTGCGGGCCGGCGAGGGTCCAGCGGTGCTCGACCACGACGTAGGGGAGCTGGGTGATCCCCAACGACCGGGCGGTCTCGTCCTGCGTGCGCACGGCGTCGGCGTACTCCTCGCTGGCGAGCAGGGCGTCGGCCGTCTCGAGTTCGAGCCCGACGAGCGCCGCTCGGCTGGCGAGCACCAGCGGGTCGGCGACGTCGGCGCCCTCGAGGAAATGGGCCCGCCAGAGCTGGTGGATGAGCTCGCGCTGCGCGCCCGGCGCGGCCTCGTCGGCCCACGTCAGCAGGCGCCAGGCGTCGAGGCTGTTCGCCTCCACCGCCTCGACGAGGTTCAGCTCGATGCCACTGATCCGCGCGGCCGCCGTCACCTGGGCGTCGACGAGGTCGACCTTGTCCTCGCCGCCGAGCCGCTCGGCCTGCACCTCACGCAGCGGGCGCCCCGAGCTAGGTGCGTCGGGGTCGAGCAGGCGGGCACGGAACGCGACCTCGACGGGCTCGCCGACGAGGATCGTGAACATGCCGGCCGCACGCTCGAAGCGGGTCGCACCCACGTACGACCACGGATCGGTCACGTCGCAGAACACGGTCGCCTTCACCCGACCCACGCTACGGGACCGTCGCGCGGCCGCTCGCCGCCGCCGCAGGCCGGGACGCCGACCCGCACGCCATCCGCATGCTGGGACCGGCTCCACGAGCATCGCCGCTCCCCTACGGTCACACCTCGTGATCCGTCCCCCCGCCCCGTCGCGCTGGCTCCCGCCCGTCGTGACGCTCGTCGTGGTGCTGGCGGCCTGGAGCGCGGTGTCCGCGTCCGGCGTCGTCCAGCCCGCGTACCTCGCGCCCAGCCCGCTCGAGGTGTGGGACGCGTTCCTGCGCGCGAACACGAACCACGCGGTGGGCGGTGGCGTCGACCGGGTGGTGCGCGGCGAGGAGGGCTACTACCTGTGGGAGCACCTGGTGGTGAGCCTGCAGCGCATCGGCGGCGGGCTCGCGCTGGCGGTCATCGTCGCCGTGCCGCTCGGGCTCGCGATGGGCACGGTCGGCTGGTTCGAGCGCGTCGTCGGCCCCTACGTCGACTTCCTGCGCTCCCTGCCGCCGCTCGCCTACCTCGGCTTCCTCGTGGCGTGGTTCGGCATCGGCGACACGTCGAAGGTCGCGCTCCTCTTCCTGGCGGCGTTCCCGCCCATCGCGCTCGCCACCCTCAACGGGGTGCGCGGGATCCGTGAGGACCAGCTGAACGCCGTCCGCTCCCTCGGGGCGTCGCGTCGCCAGACGATCACCACGGTCGTCCTGCCCGCGACGCTGCCCGACATCCTCAGCGGCCTGCGGGTCGCCGTCGGGTTCGCGTGGACCACCGTCGTGGCCGCCGAGCTCGTCAACGGACTGCCGGGCATCGGGGGCCTGGCGTACCTGTCGGGGACGCAGAACAAGCTCGCGCTCTCGGTGGCCTGCATCATCGTCATCGGCCTGACCGCGATCGTCCTCGACCTGATCATCCGCACCCTCGAGAAGAAGCTCGTCCCCTGGCGAGGAAAGGCCTGACATGACCCTCCCCCACCTGACCCGCGCGCGTGCCCTCGCGGCCGTCGTCGCAGCCACCGCCGCCCTCGGGCTCAGCGCCTGCGGCGTCGGCGGCGACACCGAGCAGGCCTCGGCCGACGCGTGCCCGTTCCAGGCCGACGAGTCCGTCGACACGACGGTGCGCATCGGCTACCAGAAGATCCCCAACGGCGACGTCGTCGTCAAGGACCAGAAGATCCTCGAGAACTGCCTGCCCAACGCCACGATCGAGTGGAGCAACTTCGCGTCCGGCGGCGACGTCGTGCAGGCGTTCGGCGGCAAGAGCCTCGACATCGGGCTCGCGGGCTCCTCGCCCAGCACGAAGGCGCTGTCGGCGCCGCTCGACCTGCCCGTGTCGGTCATCTGGATCCACGACGTCATCGGCTCCGCGGAGTCGCTGGTCGTGCGCGACGGCGAGGCCACCGACATCAAGGGACTCAAGGGCAAGACGATCGCCACCCCGTTCGGCTCGACCGCGCACTTCTCGCTGCTGCAGGCCATCGCCGACGCCGGCGAGGACCCGTCGGACTACACGATCGTCAACACCGAGCCGGAGCAGATCGCGCCGGCGTGGTCGCGCGGCGACATCGACGCCGCCTGGATCTGGGACCCGACGCTGAGCACCCTCGTGAAGGACGGCGGCAAGGTCGTGCTGACCAGCGAGGACACCGCCAAGGCCGGCAAGCCGACGTTCGACCTCGCCATCGCCGACCGCACGTTCGTCAAGGACAACCCGAAGGTGCTGGCCGTCTGGGCGAAGGCGCAGGACTACGCGGTCAAGCAGATCAAGGACGACCCGGCCAAGGCCGCGCAGAGCGCGGCCGTCGAGATCGGCGTGAGTGCCGCCGACGCCGAGAAGCAGTTCGCCGGCTTCACCTTCCTCGACGCAAAGCAGCAGGCGGGCGCCGACTGGCTTGGCGGGAAGCTCGGCCAGGACCTCTTCTCGACGGCGCAGTTCCTGCTGACGCAGGACGGCATCGCCAAGGTCGCGCCCGAGTCGACGTACGCCGACGGCGTCGACCCCGGACCGGCGAAGGCCGCCGCGGGTGAGTGAGCGTCACGACCTCGCGGTCACCGTCGCGGGCCTGGAGCAGGAGTTCCGGGCCCGCGACGGGGTCGTGCGCGCCCTCGACGGCATCGACCTGACGATCGAGCCGGGCGAGCTCGTGACGCTGGCCGGCCCGTCGGGGTGCGGGAAGACGACGCTGCTCCGCATCCTGGCCGGCTTCGTGGAGCCGACGCGGGGCACCGTCGAGGTCGGTGGGAGGCCGGTCCGCGGACCGGGTCGCGAGCGGGGCGTCGTGTTCCAGCAGCCGACGCTGTACCCCTGGCTCGACGTCCGCGACAACGTGGCGCTGGGCCCGAAGGTGCGCGGCGTCGCGAAGGCGGAGCGGTACCGCACGGCGGAGCGCTACCTCGAGCTCGTGGGGCTGGCGGACGTCGCGGGGCTGCGGCCGTACGAGCTGTCCGGTGGCATGCAGCAGCGCGCGCAGATCGCGCGGGTGCTGACGAACGACCCCGAGATCGTGCTGATGGACGAGCCGTTCGGGGCGCTGGACGCGCTCACCCGCGAGCGTCTGCAGGAGGAGCTGCTGACCATCTGGCGCGAGACGGGCAAGACGATCCTGTTCATCACGCACGGTGTCGACGAGGCCGTCTTCCTCGGCTCCCGCGTGCTGGTGATGAGTCCCCGACCGGGCCGGATCGTGCTCGACGAGCCGGCCCGCTTCTCCACCGACGGCCACCAGGTGCCTCCCGCCGACCTGCGCGCCCTCCCGGAGTTCACCGCCCTGACGACGAAGGTCCGCGAGGCGATCTCCCACCCCTGACACCGGGTCGCTGTCTGGCGTGTGGGAGGTAGGTGACGCGCGGAAACAGGGCCGCTTTCCGCGCGCTACCTACCGCCCGGGTGGCTTTTTCGGAGGCCCACCCAGCGCGAGCCGAGGCAGCGCACCAGCAAGCACTTGCCCCCTGCGGCAGCGCACCAGCAAGGCGGCGCACCAGCAGGACGTCAGCCCTTCGGCCGCAGGTGCGCGAACGCGGCGAGGTTCGCCGTCGACTCCCCGCGCGACTCGCGCCACTCCCACTCCTTGCGGATGGAGGAGGCGAAGCCGAGCTCGAGGATGGTGTTGAAGGAGTCGTCGGAGGCGGCGAGCACCGACCCGAGGAGCCGGTCGACCTCGTCGTGGGTGACGGAGACGAGCGGGAGGCGGCCGTCGAGGTAGATGTCGCCGGCGGAGTCGATCGCGAACGCGACGCCGTAGAGCTTGAGGTTGCGTTCGAGCAGCCAGCGGTAGACGCCCTCGTGGTTCTCGTCGGGGTTGCGGGCGACGAACGCGTGCACGCCGAGGGAGTGCCGGTTGACCTCGAGGCGGGTGGTGGTCTTCAGCTTCCGCTCGCCCGGCAGGTCGACCTCGACGACGGTGAGCCCGTGGCGCACGTGGTCGAGCCCGGCCTGGGCGACGGCGTCGAGGATCACCTCGAGCGCGTGCCGCTGGTCGGTCGTCAGGTCGTCACTCACGCGGGTTCACCCGTCCTTCCGTCCGGCGCGGGCCGCGACGGCGCGCGCGTACACCTCGAGCACCCGGTCGACCGTGGCGTCCCAGCCGAAGCCCGACGCGTGGGCGACGGCCTTCGCGCCGAGCTCGTCGCGCAGCGCGCGGTCGGTCAGCAACGGGTGCAGCGCGTCGGCGTAGTCGTGCGGGTCGTGCCCGTCGACGAGGACGCCGCTGACACCGTCGGCGACGGCGGTCGACAGCCCTCCGACGCGGGCGGCGACCACGGGCGTCCCGCAGGCCTGCGCCTCGATGGCGACGAGCCCGAACGACTCGTTGTGCGACGGCACGCACACGACGTCGGCCGCGGCGTACCAGGTGGCGAGCACGTCCTGCGTCACCGCCGGCTCGAGGCGCACGACGTCGGTGATGCCCAGCTCGGCGGCGAGGTCGGCAAGCGACGTCGGCCGGTCGAGGCCGCTGCCTGACGCCCCGCCGACCACGACCACCTGGAGCCGCTCGCGCAGCGCGGGGTCGCGGGCGAGGAGGTCGGCCGCGGCCTTGAGCACCACGTCGGGTGCCTTCAGGGGCTGGATGCGACCGGCGAACAGCAGCACGGCCGCGTCGGGGGGCAGGCCGAGGTCAGCGCGCGCGTCGTCGCGGCTGCCGGGACGGAAGCGTTCGAGGTCGACGCCGGGGTGCACGACGTCGACGCGCGACGGGTCGGCGGCGTAGAGGTCGAGCAGCTCGCGACGCTCCTCCTCGGTGTTCGCGACGAGCCGGTCGGCGATGCGCACGATCTCCTCCTCCCCGACGACGCGACCGATCGGCTCGGCACGGTCGCCCTCGGCGAGGTGGGCGTTCTTGACCTTGGCCATGGTGTGCATGGTGTGCACGAGCGGGACCGACCACCGCTCGGCGGCGACGGTGCCGACCTGCCCGGACAACCAGTAGTGGCTGTGCACGAGGTCGAAGTGGTGCGGCCCCTGCTCGACCTCGGCGCGCAGCACGTCGCGCACGAACCCACAGAGCTGGCTGGGGAGGTCGTCCTTGGTGAGCCCCTCGAACGGCCCGGCGGTCACGTGGCGCACGACGACGCCGGGCGACGCCTCGACCGCCGGCGGCAGGTGCCGCGACGTGGCCCGCGTGAACACCTCGACCTCGACCCCGCGCGCCGCCAGCCGCCGAGACAGCTCGAGCACGTACACGTTCATCCCGCCGGCGTCGCCGCTGCCGGGCTGCTCCAGCGGCGACGTGTGCGCCGAGAGCATGGCCACGCGGCGTGGCAGCGGGAGGGAGGTCACCGCACCATCTTGGCCCGGCCCACCCAGCGGCGCAGCGCTCCCCCTCCGCCGACGGGTGTCGCGCCGGGCGTCCGGGCGGGTGCGACGATGGGCGCATGGTCGAGTCGAACGCGAGCACCGCCCGTCCCGTCGCCGTCGTCACCGGTGCCAGCAGCGGCATCGGCGCCGCGTCGGCCCGTCAGCTGGCCCGCGCCGGCTACCGCGTGGTGTGCGCGGCGCGTCGGGTCGAGCGGATCGAGGCGCTGGCCGCCGAGATCGACGGCCTGGCCGTGCCCTGCGACGTCACCGACGCCGAGCAGGTGGCGGCGCTGGCCGAGGCGGCGGGGCCGGCCGTGAGTCTCCTGGTCAACAACGCCGGAGGCGCGATCGGCCTCGATCCCGTCGAGTCGGCCGACCCGGACGACTGGCGCTCCATGTACGAGACGAACGTCATCGGCACGCTGCAGGTCACGCGCGCCCTGCTGCCCGCGCTCGAGGCGAGCGGCGCCGGCACGGTGCTCAACATCGGCTCGACCGCCGGTCGCATCGCCTACGAGGGCGGCGGCGGGTACACGGCCGCGAAGCACGGCGTGGCCGTCATGACCGAGACGCTGCGCCTCGAGCTCCTCGGCCGCCCGGTGCGCGTGTGCGAGGTCGCGCCCGGCATGGTGCGCACGGAGGAGTTCGCGCTGACCCGTTTCAACGGCGACACCGAGCGCGCCGACGCCGTCTACCGGGGCGTCGACGAGCCGCTCACGGCCGACGACGTCGCCGACGTGGTCGCCTGGGTGGCCACCCGCCCGCAGCACGTCAACGTCGACCTCGTGGTGGTCAAGCCGATCGCGCAGGCCTCGCAGCACAAGGTGCACCGCACCTCCTGACCGAGCTCCCAGGGCACGACGCGAGAGGGCCCCGCACCGGTCGGTGCGGGGCCCTCTGCGTACGGCGCTGTGCTCAGTGCACGACGACGGGCGGACGGCCCTCGTCGTCGAGCAGGTGCGACGCCTCGCGCTTGCGAGGCATGAACGCCACGGGCACGAGGGCGATGACGATCAGCGCGAGCGCCACCAGGTAGGTGTGGTGGAAGGCGTCGGCCGTGTCCTGCAGGACCGTCGGCAGGAAGCTGTCACCGAGGCGCTGCGCGGTCTCGGCGGCGTCGGCCGGCGGCTGCTGACCGGCGGCCTGGGCCGTCCCGATCTCCTGGGCGGCGCTGGCGGCGGCCGAGTTCTTGATGCCGTTGGTGAGCAGCACCGTCATGATCGCGACGCCGATGGAGCTGGCCACCTGCTGCACGACGTTGATCAGCGTCGAGCCGCGGGCCACGTCGTGGGCCTTGAGCGTCTTCAGCGCCGACGTGAAGATCGGCATCATCGTGCCGCCCATGCCGAGGCCCATGATGAACAGCCAGGCCATGATGTGCCAGACCGGCGTGCTCGGGTCGGTGCTGAACGCCAGGCCGGTGACGCCGACGATGATGCCGACGAAGCCGAACGGGACGATGCGGCCGACCGGCATGCGGTCGACGAGCGTGCCGGCGATCGGCATGGTCAGCATGGCGCCGATGCCCTGCGGGGCGACGAGCAGGCCGGCCTTCAGGACGCTCTCGCCACGCACCTGCTGGAAGTAGGTGGGGACGAGCAGCAGGGCACCGAAGAACGCGCCGACGAACAGGAACATCGTGATGGTCGCGACGGCGAGGTTGCGGTCCTTGAACAGGCGCAGGTCGAGCAGCGGGTGCTGGGGCTTGAAGGCCCAGAACACGAAGCCGACGATGAGCAGCGCGCCCACGATCGAGGGCAGCAGCACACGCGTCGACTCGACGGTGCCGGTCTCCGGGATGGAGGAGACACCGAACAGGAACAGCGCGAGGCCGGGCGACATGAGCAGCATGCCGACGACGTCGAAGGACTCGCTGGGCTCGGCGTGGTCCTTCGGCAGGATGACCAGCGCGTAGACGAACGCGGCGATGCCGAGCGGCAGGTTGATGAGGAAGATCCAGTGCCACGAGGCGATCTCGATGAGCCAGCCGCCGAGGATCGGGCCCATGATCGGGCCGAGCAGCATCGGGATGCCGAGGATCGCCATGAGGCGGCCCATGCGGTGCGGGCCCGCGGCCCGGGTCATGATCGTCATGCCGAGCGGCATCAGCATGCCGCCGCCGAGCCCCTGCAGCACGCGGAACGCGACGAGCGACTCGATGCTCCAGGCGGAGGCGCAGAGGACCGAGCCGATCGTGAACAGCGCGATCGCGGTCATGTAGAGCCGCTTGGTGCCGAAGCGGTCGGCGGCCCAGCCGGTCAGCGGGATGACGGCCGCGAGCGCGAGCGTGTAGCCGGTGACCGACCACGCGACCGTGGACAGCTCGGTGACGTCGAAGGCCTTCTGGAACGTCGGCAGCGCGACGTTGACGACGGTGATGTCGAGGATCGACATGATGGCGCCGAGCACGACGACACCGGCGACCTTCAGGATCTCGGGCGTGATGCGGTCGTCGTCCGGGACGGACGTCGAGGCATCGACGGTGGTCTGGTCAGACATGGTCTTCCTTCTCCGGTACTCGCAGAGCATCGCTCTCGAGGATCTGGCCGAGGACCCGGTGCAGGTCCTCGGCGTGGTCGGGCTGGAGCTGCTCGGCGACGACCCGCAGGGCGCGCCGCTTGTGCTCCATCTGCTGGTCGACGGCGTCGAAGCCGCGCTTCGTCAGGGCGACGAGCTTGACGCGACGGTCGTCGGGGCTCTCGTGACGCTCCAGGCAGCCGAGCTTCACCAGCTGGTCGACGGTGCGGCCCGCGGCCGCGACCGACAGGCCGATGGACGTCGCGATCTCGTTGATCGCGAGGGGTCGGTCGGCGAGCGCGACGGTGAACATCGTGCGCGCCTGCGACATGGAGAGGTCGAGCTCGACCAGCTGGTCGAGCCCCTCCGCGTGCACGCAGCTCATGAGGCGCTGGACGAACAGCTCGAGCCGCTCGTACACGTCGTTCCGGTCGGTGGTCACCGGTCGATGCTAACGCACACGCAACCATTGCAGCAACGCGATGATTGTGACCTGCATCTAGTTTCGGAGCTGCAGAGCGTCCAGGTGGCAGGAGCACGGCCACGGCACGACTAGACTTCTCGAGGCCGCACTCCGTGCCAGGCCCGTCGCGCTCGGTCCGAGCGCTCCTGATCATCCAGCGCGAGGAAGTTCCGCATGTCCACCCGCCGTCACGATCTGCGCAACGTCGCGATCGTCGCCCACGTCGACCACGGCAAGACCACGCTCGTCGACGCCATGCTCCAGCAGCAGGGCGCCTACGCCGAGCACCAGGAGGTCACCGACCGAGTCATGGACTCCGGCGACCTCGAGCGCGAGAAGGGCATCACCATCCTCGCGAAGAACACGGCCGTCCGCTACGAGGGCCCCGGCGCCCCCGAGGGCGGTGTCGTCATCAACATCATCGACACCCCCGGCCACGCCGACTTCGGTGGCGAGGTCGAGCGCGGCCTGTCCATGGTCGATGCCGTCGTGCTCCTCGTCGACGCGTCCGAGGGCCCCCTGCCGCAGACCCGCTTCGTGCTCCGCAAGGCGCTCGCCGCGAAGATGCCGGTGATCCTGGTCGTCAACAAGGTCGACCGTCCCGACTCGCGCATCGCCGAGGTCGTCGACGAGACCTACGACCTGTTCCTCGACCTCCTGCCCGACGACGCCGGCGACGACGCCCTCGACTTCCCCGTCGTGTACGCGTCGGCGAAGGCCGGCCGCGCCTCCCTCGAGCAGCCCGCCGACGGCGGCCTGCCCGACAACGACAACCTCGTCCCGCTGTTCCAGACGATCCTCGACGCCGTGCCCGCCCCGGAGTACACCGAGGGCGCGCCGCTGCAGGCGCACGTCACGAACCTCGACTCCTCGCCGTTCCTCGGCCGCCTGGCGCTCGTGCGCGTCAAGGAGGGCACCCTGAAGAAGGGCCAGCAGGTCGCGTGGATGAAGCGTGACGGCTCGACCGACCGGGTCAAGATCACCGAGCTGCTCGTCACCGAGGCGCTCGAGCGCAAGCCCGGCGAGTCCGCCGGCCCCGGCGACATCGTCGCGATCGCGGGCATCGCCGACATCAACATCGGCGAGACGCTGGCCGACCCGGAGAACCCGGTCGCCCTGCCGCTCATCCACGTCGACGAGCCGGCCATCTCGATGACGATCGGCACGAACACGTCGCCGCTCGCCGGCCGGGAGAAGGGCACCAAGGTCACCGCCCGTCTCGTGAAGGACCGTCTCGACTCCGAGCTCATCGGCAACGTGTCGATCCGGGTGCTCCCGACCGACCGCCCCGACGCGTGGGAGGTGCAGGGTCGTGGCGAGCTGGCCCTCGCGATCCTCGTCGAGCAGATGCGTCGTGAGGGCTACGAGCTCACGGTCGGCAAGCCGCAGGTGGTCACGAAGGAGATCGACGGCAAGCTGCACGAGCCGGTCGAGCGCCTGACCATCGACGCGCCCGAGGAGTACCTCGGCACGATCACGCAGCTGCTCGCGGTCCGCAAGGGTCGCATGGAGCAGATGATCAACCACGGCACCGGCTGGGTCCGGATGGAGTTCCTGGTCCCGGCGCGCGGGCTCATCGGCTTCCGCACCGAGTTCCTCACCGACACCCGCGGCACGGGCATCGCCCACCACATCTCCGAGGGCTACGAGCCGTGGTTCGGCGACATCTCGACCCGCCCGTCGGGCTCGCTGGTCGCCGACCGCGCCGGCGCGGTCACGTCGTTCGCGATGACCAACCTGCAGGAGCGCGGCGTGCTGTTCGTCGAGCCTGCGACCGAGGTCTACGAGGGCATGATCGTCGGCGAGAACTCCCGTGACGACGACATGGACGTCAACATCACCAAGGAGAAGAAGCAGACCAACATCCGCTCGGCGACGTCGGACAACTTCGAGAAGGTCATCCCCCCGAAGAAGCTGTCGCTCGAGCAGTGCCTGGAGTTCTGCCGCGAGGACGAGTGCGTCGAGGTGACCCCCTCGCACGTGCGTATCCGCAAGGTCATCCTCAACGTCTCCGAGCGCGCCCGAGCCGCGAAGTCGCGCCGCTGACCCACAACCACCCCCGACGGGGCGTCTCCCACCCGGGAGGCGCCCCGTCGGCATACGTGGGCGGCACGACGACGGGTCAGGGGCGTCGGGGCGGTAGGTGAGCCGCGCTACGGCACGGGTCGACGGTGCGGGCGGTAGGTGACCTGCGTCGTTCCGCCCCTGATCCGCCGCCCTCCTACCGTTCGCGTCCACGAGCCGCGGCTCACCTACCGCCCACTCTTCCTGCGCGCGGCGGGAGGCTGCCGTTCAGTGCTGGTACCGGACGACGTACGCCGGGCCGACCTCTTCCTGCACGCGTCGGGCGAGGTCCTCGCCTACCAGGCGGAGCTCCTCGAACTCACGCCGTCGCTGCCGGGCGGCCCCCGTCCGCAGGTCGGAAAGGACGTACTTCCAGCGCACCCACGTCTGCATGAGGAAGACGCCGGTCCAGCGGTCGTCGTACACCTGGGGCGCGACGTTGGCCTCGCATCCGACGCGCCGCTCCGCCCACGGTTTTTTGGACACTTCCGGGGCACTGGACGAGCCTCGAACGCCCCGGAAGTGTCCGAGACGCAGGGACTAGGACTGCTGCAGGTACTCGAGCTGGGCGCGGACGCTGAGCTCGGCGGCGTCCCAGAGGACCGGGTCGACGTCGGCGTAGACGTGCTCGACGACCTCGCGGGGGGTGTCGTGGCCCGCCGCGACCGCGGCGCGCACCTGGTCGAGACGCTCCTCGCGGTGGTCGAGGTAGTGGTCGAGCACCGCGCCCGGGTCGTCGACGACCGGACCGTGGCCGGGGAGGATGCGGTCGCAGCAGCCCTCCTCCACGAGCTGGCGCAGCTGCGCGAGGGAGTCGAGGTAGGGGCCCAGCTGCCCGTCGGGGTGGGCCACCACCGTCGTGCCGCGACCGAGCACGGTGTCGCCGGTGAGCACGGTGGGCTCGTCGGCCAGGCGCAGGCAGGCCGAGTCGCGCGTGTGGCCCGGCGTCAGCAGCACCACCAGCCGCAGCCCGTCGACCTCGAGCTCCTCGCCGTCGGTCAGCGGCATCGCGTCGGCACAGAACCGGTCGGTCACCGCCCGGGCCGGCGCACCCGTGCGCTCGCGCATCGTGTCGAAGGCGTCGGTGTGGTCGCCGTGGTGGTGCGTGTAGAGCACCAGCCCGACCTCGCCCGCCGCGGCCAGGACCGCGTCGAGGTGGGCGGGGTCGTCGGGGCCGGGATCGACCACGACCGACCGCCGCGCCCCGGGCTCCCGCAGGATCCACGTGTTGGTCCCCTCGAGCGTCATGATGCCCGGGTTGTCCGCGCGCACCACGCTGGCGCGCTCCGTGACCTCGACCGGCTCAGCCATGGGCCTCCTCCTCGATGGGGTTGTCCAGGAACCACTCGCCGTCGACCTTGACGAGCCGCGGCTCGATCGGGCGGACCTCGCGGGCCCGTGCGTCGTCGACGAGCGTGGTCGGATCGGCCTGCGCCAGCTCGCGGCAGGTGATCCAGGTGGGCGGCAGCATGGCGGCCTCGCCCGCCTTGACGGCCTCGAGCACCGATGCGATCGACGCCCACGTCGCACGATCGGCCTCGCCGGGCAGCGTGCCGACGCTCTGCCCCCGCGGCACGGCGGCGACGAAGAAGCGCGTGTCGTAGCGGCGCGGCTCGAACGCTGGGGTGATCCAGTGCGACCACGCGCCGAGGAGGTCCGAGCGCAGCACCAGGTCGCGCGCGCCGAGGAAGTCGCCGAAGCTCAGCTCTCCGGCGTCGAGGTCGAGCCGGGCCTTCTGCAGCTCGGGCGAGGAGGTGTCGGCGACGACCGAGTGCTCGTCGGCGCCCGCGAACAGGATCCCGGACTCCTCGAACGTCTCGCGCACCGCCGCGACGACGAGGGCGCGCGCGGTGTCGGGGTCGCAGCCGAGCCGCTCGCCCCACTGGCTCGACGACGGGCCGACCCAGCCGACCACCTCGCGGTCGGACTCCTGCAGGCCTCCACCGGGGAAGACGTACATGCCGGGCGCGAACGCCATCGTCTGCTGACGACGCAGCAGGTAGGTCTCGGGCCCGCCTACGCCGGGTCGCACGAGGGCGATGGTCGCCGCGGCGCGCGTCGGCGCCGGGGTGCCGTCCCAGGTGGCGACGCGGTCGCGGAAGACGTCCGGGATCGGCACCCGCACGGTCAGTCGACCTCGACGACGAGCTCGACCTCGACGGGCGCGTCGATCGGCAGCACGGGCACGCCGACGGCGCTGCGGGCGTGCCGGCCGGCGTCGCCGAACACGTCGCCGAGCAGCTCGCTGGCCCCGTTCGCCACCACGGGCTGGCCGGTGAAGTCGGGGGTGCTGGCCACGAACACGGTGACCTTGACGACCTGGCGCACGGCGTCGAGCGTGCCGACGACCGACTTGACCGCCGCGAGCGCGTTCAGGGCGCACTGGCGCGCGGCAGCCTGGGCCTCCTCGGCGGACACCTCGCCGCCGACCTTGCCGGTCGCGACGAGCTCGCCGGACGACAGCGGCAGCTGGCCGGCCGTGAACACGTGGGCGCCGGAGCGCACCGCGGGCACGTACGACGCGAGCGGTGCCGCCACCTCCGGCAGCGTCAGGCCGAGGTCGGCCAGGCGCTGCTCGACGGTGCCGTCGCTCACGACTGGACCGGCCGCTTGAAGTAGGCCACGAGGTTCTCGGGGTTCATGCCCGGCACGATCTGCACGAGCTCCCAGCCGTCGCGGCCGAAGTTGTCGAGGATCTGCTTGGTCGCGTGCACCAGCACCGGTGCGGTCAGGTACTCCCACTGCGTCATGGACCGACTGTAGCGGCGCGCGGTCCGTACGGGTGTCGGCGAGGGTGGTCACATCCTCGCGGTTCGCGGGACAGGAGGGGCACGGTCGTGGAAGGCTCGCCCCATGTCGATCTTCCCCCCGACACGGATCGGTCGTGCCCTCGTGGTCTCGGCTGCGCTCGTCGGGGTGACGAAGGTGCTGCCGTTCCTCCTGCAGGTCGTCTCCATGACGGGCGACGAGCGCACCGAGCTTCCTCCGCTGACCCCCACCGGGACGACCCGCGACTTCCTGCTGGGCAACCCGGTCACCTGGTTCCTGGGGGTGGCGGCTGCCGCGTACGTCCTGCTCGTCGTGGTCGACGTCGTGGTGTTCCTGGCGCGACCGCGGCCTGCCCGGTCGAGGCAGACCGGGCGGTCGGGACGGTCCGCGACCCGGAAGCCTGCGGCCCGGGCGCCGCGCCGCACGGCGACCGCCTCCGCCGGCCGTCCGCGGTCGACGGGCACGAAGCGCACCGCGCCCGCTCGACGTCCGGCTCCTGCCCAGCGCAGCACCACCGCACGGCCTCGCCCGGCGGCGACGCGCACGTCGGGAGGCCGCGCGCGGCCCGCGGCGCAGCGCACCCCACCGCCCGCACGCGACTCGTCCGCCACGCGACGCCGCGCCAGCTGATCGGCCGGCGGGGCGTGGGCCTCCTCACCGTCGTTCGGCTCGCACCTGCGCGGCGCGTCGATACCCTCGACGTGTGACCCTCTGGACCCCGCTGCACGTCGTGACCGGCAAGGGAGGCACCGGCAAGACCACGGTGGCCGCCGCGCTGGCCACCTCGCTCGCCGCCCGCGGCCGACGGGTGCTGCTGTGCGAGGTCGAGGGTCGACAGGGCATCGCGCAGCTCTTCGACGTGGCGCCGCTGCCCTACGAGGAGCGCCGCATCGCCACCGGCCTGGACGGCGGTGCCGTGCACGCGCTGGCCATCGACCCCGAGGCCGCGCTGCTGGAGTACCTGCAGATGTTCTACCGACTCGGTCGGGCCGGGAAGGCGCTCGACAAGTTCGGCATCATCGACTTCGCCACGACCATCGCCCCGGGCGTGCGCGACGTGCTGCTCACGGGCAAGGTCTACGAGGTGGCGCGCCGTACGGGCGCCGACCGCTACGACGCCATCGTCATGGACGCACCGCCGACGGGCCGCATCACCCGCTTCCTCAACGTGAACCACGAGGTGGCCGGACTCGCGAAGGTCGGTCCGATCAAGCGGCAGGCCGAGTCGATCATGCAGCTCATGCGCGCCCCCAGCACCCAGGTGCACCTGGTCACCGTGCTCGAGGAGATGCCGGTGCAGGAGACCCTCGACGGCATCGCGGAGCTGGAGGCGGCCGAGCTGCCGGTCGGTCGCGTGCTGCTCAACCTCGTGCGGCCCGAGCTCGTGACGGCCCCGACCCGCGACGCCCTCGACGCGGGCAGGCTCGACGAGACGGCGGTGGCCGCGGCGCTGCGGTCGGTCTCGCTGTCCCCCGACGCTGCCGGCCCCCTGCTCGCCCAGGCCCGTGCGCACGTCGAGCGCCAGGTGCTGCAGGAGCAGCAGCGCGAGGTGATCGGCGACTGCGGCCGTCCGGTCGTCGAGCTCCCGCTGCTGGGCGACGGCGTCGACCAGGGGGCGCTGTTCGAGCTGGCGCGCGTGCTGCGCGACACGATCGGCACCTCGACCCAGGAGACGACGCGATGAGCAAGCGTCCCGCCACCGCGGCCACCGGTCGCCGCTCCCGCACGCCCGCCCGTGGCCTGCCCGGGTCGGAGGCCGGACGCGTCGACGTCGACGCGCTGCTGGCCGACCGCGGCACCCAGATCATCGTCTGCTGCGGCTCGGGCGGCGTCGGCAAGACCACGACGTCCGCCGCGCTCGCGCTGCGCGCCGCCGAGCAGGGGCGACGCGTCTGCGTCCTCACCATCGACCCCGCGCGCCGTCTCGCCCAGTCGATGGGCCTGACCGAGCTCGACAACGTGCCGCGTCCGGTGGCCGACGTCGACACGTCGGCCGGTGGGTCGCTCGACGCGATGATGCTCGACATGAAGCGCACCTTCGACGAGGTCGTCGAGGCGCACGCGACGCCCGAGAAGGCGCAGCAGATCCTGCAGAACCCGTTCTACGTCGCGCTGTCGAGCTCCTTCGCCGGGACGCAGGAGTACATGGCGATGGAGAAGCTCGGGCAGCTGCACGCCGCCGCGAGCGACGACCCCGACGTGCCCGACTGGGACCTGATCGTCGTCGACACGCCGCCCTCGCGGTCGGCGCTCGACTTCCTCGACGCGCCCGAGCGGCTGTCGAGCCTGCTCGACGGCCGCTTCATCAAGCTGCTGCTCGCGCCCGCGAAGGGTCCGGCGCGGCTGCTGAGCGCCGGGTTCGGCATCGTCACCAGCGCCCTCAACAAGGTGCTCGGCGCCCAGGTGCTGTCCGACGTGCAGACCTTCGTGGCCGCCTTCGACACGCTCTTCGGCGGGTTCCGCCAGCGCGCCGAGGCCACCTACTCCCTGCTGCAGGCCGACGGCACCGCGTTCCTGGTGGTCGCCGCGCCGGAGGCCGACGCCATGCGCGAGGCCGCCTACTTCGTCGAACGGCTCGCTGAGGAGGACATGCCCCTCGCCGGGCTCGTCGTCAACCGCGTGCACGAGCGGGCCGCCGGCGGGCTCACCGCCGCCGACGCCGAGAGCGGCGCCACGCGACTGCGCACCGCCGGTCAGGAGCCCGTCGCCGAGCTGCTCGACGTGCACGCCGACCGCGAGCGCGTCGCCGCGCGCGAGGAGAAGGTGCAGCGCCGGTTCACCGGCAGCCACCCGACCGTGCCGACCGTGCCCGTCGCGGCGCTGCCGACCGACGTCCACGACCTTGACGGGCTGCGCCGCATCGGCGACCTCATCGCCGGACGCTGAGCGTCCGGCGCCAGGACGTCAGGCGGTCTGCAGGACGCTGCGCCAGGCAGCCACGTTCGGGCGACGACGCAGCAGGGCGCGACGCTCGCGCTCCGTCATGCCGCCCCAGACGCCCCACTCGATGCGGTTGTCGAGCGCCTCGGCCAGGCACTCGGCCCGGACGTTGCACGAACCGCAGACCTGCTTGGCGCGGTTCTGCTCGGCGCCCTTGACGAACAGCGCGTCGGACTTGCCACGGCAGGCGGCTTGACCCGCCCAGTTCTCGTTCCACCCCATGGTGATCAACCTCCCGAGAGCCGACCCCGAGGCCGACAAGGTTTCTCTAACAAAGAGAACGCTAAGGATCCGGCTCCCCGGGCGGCAGACTCCACAGTGCCCAACTTCACATGGCCCGAAGGGACTATGGTCCTGGGCGCCCTCGGGACGCCGGGCCGCCACGGGCACCCGTCCGCGCCTCCGTCGATCCTCAGGATCGGCCCGTATCCTGGGGCGTATGCCTTGGGACGACCTCACCGACAACGTCCGGCGTATCGCCCAGACACCGCCGCGCACGTCCAGCCGTGCCTCGCTGATCGGCACGATGATCGTGCTGGCCGTGGCCGCCGGCGTGCTCTCCGCCGCCGTGGTCATCCCCGGCACCGCCTTCTTCGCGGCCACGGCCAACGACGTCACGCGCGACGTCGTCGACCTGCCGCTCGAGCTCGACGACGCGCCGAACCCGCAGACCACACGGCTGTACGCGGCCGACGGCAGCCTCCTGGCGTACTTCTACGAGGAGAACCGCCAGGACGTGCCCCTCGACAGCATCGCCAAGACGATGCAGGAGGCGATCGTCTCGATCGAGGACAACCGCTTCTACGAGCACGGGGCACTCGACCTCAAGGGCACGCTGCGCGCCCTCGTCAACAACGCCTCCGACGGCCAGACCCAGGGTGGCTCGACCATCACGCAGCAGCTGGTGAAGCTGTCGCTGGTGCAGCAGGCCACCACGCGCGAGCAGATCAAGGCCGCCACCGAGAAGTCGACGGCCCGCAAGGTGCGTGAGCTCAAGCTCGCCATCAAGTACGAGGAGGAGCACTCCAAGAAGGACATCCTGGAGCGCTACCTCAACATCGCCTACTTCGGCGACAGCGCGTACGGCATCAACGCCGCCGCCTACCACTACTTCTCGGTCCCGCCGGAGAAGCTGTCGGTCAAGCAGGCCGCCACGCTGGCCGGCCTCGTGAAGAACCCCGAGCAGTTCAACCCGCGCATCTACCCCGAGCGGGCGCTCCAGCGCCGCAACACGGTCATCCAGGTCATGGCGACGCAGGGCAAGATCAGCCAGGCCGAGGCTGACAAGCTGATCGCCTCGCCGCTCGACCTCAAGCTCACGCGCTTCCCGAACGGCTGCGTCGAGTCCGTCGCCGCGTTCTCGTGCGACTACATCCGTCAGTACCTCCTCGAGGACGAGGCGCTCGGCAAGACCGTCGACGAGCGCCGCACGCTGCTCGAGAAGGGCGGCCTGACCATCAAGTCGACCATCGACGTGCGCATGCAGAAGGCCATCAACGCGGCCGTCACGAAGCGGGTCGGCGCGCGTGACCGCGCGGTCGGCTCGATGGCGCTGGTCGAGCCCGGCACGGGCAACGTCCGCGGCGTCGCGCAGTCGCGACCGATGGGTCGCGACGAGAAGCGCGGACAGACGTTCCTGAACTTCTCGGTGCCGACGGAGTTCGGCCAGTCCAGCGGCTTCCAGGGCGGGTCGACGTTCAAGATGTTCACGACCGTGGCCGCGCTCAAGAGCGGCATCCCGGTCGGGAAGACCTACAACTCGCCGCAGTCGATGACGATGCCCGCCGGCACCTACTTCGACTGCCAGGGTCGCGGCGTCGGCGCCTGGCCGCTCAAGAACTCGACGGGCCAGGGCACGTTCAACATGTACACGGGCCTGCGTCGGTCGGTGAACACCTACTTCTCCCAGCTCGAGCGTGACGCAGGCCTGTGCAACACGGTGAAGGCCGCCCGCGACATGGGCATCAAGGTGCCCGAGCGCGACGTCGTCGGCCCCTTCACCCTCGGCTCGACCTACGTCAGCACCCTGGAGATGGCCGCCGCCTACGCCACCGCGGCGTCCGGCGGCACCTACTGCACGCCGCGCCCGGTCGATGAGATCCTCAGCGCGAACGGCGAGGTGCTGAAGAAGTACCCCGACAGCTGCAAGCGCGTCATGAGCCGCGAGGTCGCGGCCCAGGTCAACGACATCCTCCGGGGTGTGCAGCAGCCGGGCGGCTTCGGCTTCCAGAACGGCACCGCGCTGAACATCGACTCGGCCGCCAAGACCGGTACGACGAACAGCGCGCAGTCCGTCTGGTACGTCGGCTACACCCCGACGCTCTCGGCCGCGGCGATGATCTCCGGCGTCAACAGCGCCGACAACCCGGCCAGCCTGGTGGGCGTGACGCTGAACGGCGTGCCCGTCAACTTCTCGCAGGCCGGCGGTTCGTCGCTGTCGGGCCCGATGTGGAAGGACGCCATGGGCGTCATCCAGACCTACCTGCCGGCGCGCACGTTCGACGCACCGCCGCAGCGCCAGCCCGCAGCCGCCCCGCCAGCGGCCGCGACGGGCGGCACCCAGCGCGGCGGCGACCAGCCCCGCGATGCCCAGCCGCGCGGCGGCAACCGTGGCGGCGGCGACCAGGCCCGCGGCGGCGGCAATGGGGGCGACCGCCCCGGTCGCTGAGCAGACGCACTTCGTCGTCCGGTCGGGCCACCGGGGCCCGACCGGACGACGTGGCCGGACGACTCAGGCGCCGAGCGCCTTCTTCACCTCGGCCGCCACGACGCCACCGTCGGCGCGACCCTTGACCTGCGGCTGCAGCGCGCCCATGACGCGGCCCATCGCCTTCATGCCGTCGCCGGCCACGCCGAGCTGGTCGATGGTGGCCGTCACGAGCTCGCGGACCTCCTCGGCGGTGAGCTGCTCGGGCAGGTACTCGGCGAGGATCGCGGCCTCGTCGCGCTCCTTCTGCGCCAGCTCCGGACGCTGGCCGGCGTCGAACGCCTCAGCGGCCTCGCGACGCTTCTTGGCCTCGGAGGTGAGCACACCGAGGACGTCGTCGTCGCTCAGCTCGCGCGCCTGCTTCCCGGCCACCTCGGCGTTGGTGACGGCCGTGAGCACCATGCGCAGCGTGCCGGCGCGCAGGGAGTCGCGGGCCTTCATCGCGGCGGTGAGGTCGGTTCGGAGTCGGTCCTTGAGCGCTGCCATGGCGCCATCCTCTCACCGACCTCGCCGGGGCTCCCCGTCCCGACCTAGGCTGGTCGCATGAGGGCGACGGTGGCGGTACCGCTGGGGCTGGTCGGTGCGGGCGCAGCCGGTGTGGGCTACGGCTGGCTGGAGGCGCGCTGGTTCGCGCTGCGGCACGTGTCGGTGCCGGTCCTGGCGCCGGGCGCCGACCCGCTGACGATCCTGCACCTGTCCGACGCGCACCTGACGCCGAGCCAGGGACGCAAGCGCGACTGGCTGCGCGGTCTGGCCGACCTCGAGCCCGACCTGGTCGTCAGCACCGGCGACCACCTGGCCCACCACGACGCGGTGCCGCCGCTGCTGGAGTCCTACGGCGAGCTGCTCGAGCGGCCCGGCGTCTTCGTGTTCGGCTCGAACGACTACTTCGCGCCGGTGCCGAAGAACCCGCTGCGCTACCTCGTCGGCGGCACGGGCACCCAGGCGGGCGGTTCGTGGAACCGGGAGCCGACGCTGCCGTTCGAGGAGCTGCGCTCGGGGCTCGTCGGCTCCGGCTGGCTCGACCTGAACAACACCACGGGCCACCTCGACGTCGGCGGACGCACCCTCGCGTTCGCGGGTGTGGACGACCCACACCTCGAGCTCGACGACCTCGACGCGATCCCGCCGGCGGCCGAGCTCGGCCCCGACGCCGAGCTCGCGGTGGCGGTGGCCCACGCGCCGTACCTGCGCGTGCTCGACCGCGCGTCGAGCCAGGGCTACCCGCTCGTGCTGGCCGGCCACACCCACGGCGGTCAGCTGTGCGTCCCGTTCTACGGTGCGCTCGCGACCAACTGCGACCTCGACCGCCGACGCGCGAAGGGCCTCAGCACGCACCAGGCCGTCGGCTCCGAACCCTCCTGGCTGCACGTGTCCGGCGGGCTCGGCACGTCGCCCTTCGCCCCCGTGCGGTTCGCGTGCCGACCCGAGGCCACCCTGCTCACCCTGACTGGGGTAGACTCGTCGAGGTCGTCCTCCCGCTGAGGATGACGGCCGGGGTGTGGCGCAGCTTGGTAGCGCGCGTCGTTCGGGACGACGAGGCCGCAGGTTCAAATCCTGTCACCCCGACCATCAGTTCGACGTGAGAACCTCGGACCTCCTCGTGAGGTTCGAGGTTCTTCGTCTTTCAAGGTATGAGCCCGCCCGGCTCGACGCGGGCCTCGAGCCGTCGCCCTCCGTCCGCGCCGCTGGGTCCGCGCGTTGAGTCGTCGTCGCACGTGCGCCGGTCATGCGTCGTCGTCCTCCCACGAGTTCAGAGGAACGCCTGGCACGAGCCACAGGCCGTCCTCCTCGGCACCGGCAACCGCTCTCTCGCAAGGGATGTCGGCCCCGACGTACATGTACAGATCCCAACCGAAGGCGATCTGCAGCCGACCGTTGACGTCCTCGAGAGTGCAGTCGAGCTCACCTCGCAGGTTGCCCCGGACGATGGGTCCCACGTCGGACCGGACGACAAGTTGGCCAGCAGACAGCGCGAAGTTGGCATCTTGGCTTCCCATGAAGACGACGCGGAACAGCGAGGCCGACGTCGCCACGGCGAAACGCACGACCGCGGCGATGTAGGTGTTCTCGACGCGGAGATACTCCTCATCGGACAGGACGATCCCGTTGAATCTTTCTCCGACATCGGCCATGTCCGTCCAGGACTCCCAGCCCGGCCCCCTGCGCAGCTGTTCTTCGTACCTCGACACCCGCCAGGAATGCGACAACGGACTGAGTGAGGCCATGATGATCCACCCTGGAGGAGGTCGCAGTCCGGGTCAAGGCCGACCGTCCCTGGGCGATTGACTCTCCACTCCGGGCGTTTGACCCGCACTGCACTCTTCAACGCACCTGATCGGGTGAACCGGTCGAGGTCGCTGGCGATGACGCGTTCCTGCCCAGGCGCGGAGCGGGACCGGGGTTCAGTCCTCGACCTCATCGTCGAGCGGCGGCAGCTCGGCCAGCTCGATCACGGCTGCCGTCCACCGGGCGTACACGGCGGCGGGCATCGGGGCCTGACGCAGAGGAGTGATCGTGCCGTTCGCCACGCGCACTTCCGCGAGCAGACCACCGGTCGCCGACATGTCCGTCAGCTCGACTCCGTAACCGTTCTCGCTAGCAAGGGAGATGATCAACAACTCGTAGAGGATTCCCTCGTGCGTGAAGTACTCCACTACAGGAACCTCATGAACTTCCCCTATTCCCCGCTTCGCTGAGCAGCACGCCGATGCCTGGACCGTGATCTTCAGCGACTTGCCCACAGACCTTGCGGCCCCACGATCGCACTTCTCCTGGGAGCGCGGCTGGTCGGGGACTGGCCGGCAGGGACGAGCGCCAGACGCTACGACTGACTCACACCTTCCTCGCCGAACACCATGGACTCCGTGATGATGTTCGCTGGCAACAGCGGGTCGTACACCTCGAGCCACGGCTCGAGACCGTGAAGCGCCTTGAATGCCTTCTCTAGTCTCATGGGCGACACAGTGGTGATGTTGGGCAGGATCTCGGCTTCGTTAGCAGTAGCCGGACGTCGACGAGTTTCGCAATAGTCCGTCACGTAGACAGTTGGGGGCATGCCGATCGCGACCTTGCTCGCTGGCAGATGAAGCGGATCCGGAACGTCCGCAACTCCAAGAATCGTCCAGTAGCCGTGATAGAGGCGCGCATCCAACGAAGAGCCCGCGATCACGATCGGACTCTGGATCGCCGACTGCCAGTCCGTCTCCACCTCGTCATCGGCCACCATCTGCTCGAAAAGCACGAGGTAGAGGATCTTCTTACTTTTCATGGTGGCAATCTGACCGATCGCAGTCCGGCCGTCACCCAGAGGCACAGAGAAGACCGTGCCCTCGACCAATGTCAGTCGCTTTCGCCCAGTCATTCGAGATCACCCCCTGCTGCCTCGTAGTTCTTTTTGCTCATTTGGTTCCGCTTGTTCGCCAGCCCGCCATTCGGATTAGACCGGTTAGTCGGACCACCACGCTTAGCGATATTGAACTGCTCCATACGACTGAGAGGCACTCCCGGATCGGCACGTCCAAGGATCTCGTACGAGAAGTCTGCGTCGGGGTGCGCGCTCGCGTGCTCACCTTGACGAGCTTCAAACCGGACTTCGCTTTTCGATTGTCCCACGTAATCCGCGCTTCCATTCGCATCTTTGCGGAGGTACACGACGCCGAGATCGTCACCACACGAGTTGTGAACAAGGATATCTTCATCGCCCACGTGGTAGGTGTGGATGTCGGCGACCGTCAGGTTGTATGCGGCGCCTTCACGAGCTGTTGACGGCCGCAATCCTTTCACGGTTTTTGTTTGGCCATCAGCGGTCAGAACCTTCTCGCCTCGGGCGAGTTCATCGGCGCGTTCGAACTTGCGATCGGTGACCGACCAGAATGGATGGTCCTCCGTGGTGGTCAACACTCGACCACCCACCACAAGATCAGTCAGCGTGTCCTGATGTTTCCACACCGCCTCGACGGTTTTCGCCGCTTGTTCACCCGTCTCCGGATCGCTCGCGATGACCTTGTCACCGACCTTGACCTTCTTGATGGGTTTCTTCGAGCCGTCACCCATCAACACGGTCGTGGTACCGGAGAACGAGCACATCTTCGCCCCGGTTTCACCGATGTCCACCAGGTGGTTGAGCTTCTTGTTGGCGGCGATCATGTCGCCGATCGCGTCAACGCCCTCATCACCGAGCTTGACCAAGGTCTTGCCGAGGGCATAGCCCTTCTTCCATTTCCACGGCGCGCCATACTTCGCGATCAGCTTGCCCGCCATGCCGGTAGCGGCCGACATCAAGGCGTTGACCGCAGCTTCACCGCAGGCGCCGAGGTCGCCCTTCGTGAGGCAATCAAGTCCCGCCTTGATGCCGAGCTCTTCCATCACGATCTTGCCGAACTTCTTGACGATCTTGATGACCTTCGCCTTGGCCTTCTGATACTGCTGCGTGGCGGTCTGCACCTGGTTCGCGTACGACGTAGCGGTCGCGCCAGACTGCTGTCCCCCCCGGGCGGCCTTGCCTGAACCTCCGGAAGACCTCGAACCTCCACCCGACGCGAGGTCGCCGAGCTCCTTGCCGAGGGAAGCCAGACCCTCCAGGAACTCACCCGACGGGTCGGAAAAGGTCACCGGCGAGTGGTTGCTGTACGCGTACCCGTTCATCTGCGTCGGGTCCGTGAGATCCACGATCGGGTCGACGCTGATGAATCGACCGTTCTGTGGGTCGTACTCGCGAGCACCCATGTGTTGCAGATTCGTCGCCGAGTCACTCACCGACCCGACGAACCCGCGCTCACCCACGTACCCCGCGTTCGAACCGCGCACGTCGCCGAACGGCGCCTGGCGACGTTTGACGATCGACAGATCCGTGCCGTCGATCTGGACCGTGGTCGTGCCCTGCAGATCCGACGCCAGGAACATGACTCTGCCAGCGACACGCATCGCGACGACTTGGCCGGCATGCTCGTAGTAGCGAGTCGAGGTGGCGGTCGTCGAGTCCTTCGGCAGCCGCACCTCCGCACCATCCACGTACAGGGTGGTTGCGTCCGGCTCACGCTTGATCAGCCGTTCACCGTCCGCGTCATACACGTACGTCGACTTCGCTCCACCGATGCTGGTGAACGACTTCAGCTTGCCCTCGACGTCCCACTCGAACTTCTCTGCCGCCGCTGAACCGTCCTTGCGAGTCAGCAGGTTGCCTGAATCGTCGTAGGTGAAGGTCTGCGACTCATCCGCTCCCGCACTGCTTGTCACCGACTCCAGGGCGTGCGGCTTGTTCGTCGCATACGCGTAGGTACGGGTGGTGTCGGTACCCGATGCAGCATGCTGGACATCGGTCTTGCGGTTGCCGTCAGCGTCGTAGGCATAGCTGCTCCAATAGGCCGAGGGATCCGCGCCCATCAAGCTTGCGGAGGGACTCGTGCACGAGGAGCCCGTCGTCGTCCACGCCTCGGTCAACCGACGCTGCCAGTCGTAGTCGAAGCACTGGCGATCGACTGCACTGCCGCCCGCTACATCGGCTATCGATGTGACATTTCCGGCGTCGTCGTAGGAGTAGTTGGCATCGACATCGTCGGTCGTCTGCGACTGACGTCGTACTGTCTGGCGAGTCACTCGTCGCGTGCCGGTCTCGTACTCAGTCGTGCGCCAGACCGTGCTGTTGAGGACGATCGCGCTCGACATCCTCGACACCTCGCCGTACGGCGTGTAGTCGGTCCCGTTGACGTACGAGCCCTGCCCCGCGAGGGTCTTCTCGTTGCCGAAAGCGTCGTACCCGTATCGGAGCGTCTCGGTCGGCAGCCCCGGCACGTCCGGAAGTGCCAGAGTCTTCGGACTTCCATCGATGTTGAACGTCGCGGCGGTCGAGTACGACCCGGCCAAGGCACCTTCCGACGCCGGGATCGTCGTCTTGGTCCCGGTGGGCCGGCCGGCCACGTCGTAACCCGTGATCTCCTGGACGTAGGCGTTGCCGTTGTCGTAACGGGTGGCGGACGTCAGCTGGCCCTTCTGGACCGTGTCGTAGACCCACTTGGCTCGCAGCGCGCCACTCGCATTGGTGTCGCGCAGTTCTGTCTGGCGGCCGAGCACGTCGTAGGCCGAGAAGGTCACCTTGCCGTTGGCGTCGGTCTCGGTCACGGGGTGGCCGAGCTTGTCGTAGGTCGTCTGGCTCGTCCCGGCGTCTGGGTCGATGCTCTTTACCTTGTTCCCCGCCAGGTCGTACTGATAGCTCCAGGTACGGTTGGCCGGGTCGGTTGCGGAGCTCATGTTGCCGCGGCTGTCGTAGCCGTACTTCATCGACTCGAACGCACCCGTCGGTGTCGCGCCCTTGTAGCGGCGCAGCTCGACAACCCGGCCCTTGGCGTCACTGATCTGCGTGGTCGGAATGGCACCCTCGACTGGCGTCACGCTGACCTGTCCAGCTCCGTCGTAGCTCGTCAGCACGGACCATCTCGTGACGTCCTCGACCACGAAGTCAGACCTGGTCTCTCGACCGGCACCGTCGAACGTCGACTTCGTGAGGCCCGGAAGCTCTGTCTCGAGCGGCGTGAACAAGGTTCCGGATACCGCACTGCTGTTGAAGTACGGATCGATCGAGATGGTCGCCAAGCCACGGGAGTCGTACTTGGTCTCGGTGATGACCCGTCCACCGTCGGCTCCCGCGGCGGGGACCTGCGTCTGACGAGGCCGGAGCAGGCCGTCGTAGATCTGGTAGCTGGACAGATAGCTTCCCGTTGCCATCAGCCGCTGTGTTCTTGCGTACGAGGGCTCCGTCTGGGAGACGCTGTAGCTGAACTTCGCGTTGGCACTCTTGCCATCGGCCTTGCTCCGGCCAGGGAACCACGCCTCGCTCAGTCGACCCAACGCGTCGTACGTCAGGTCTGTGCGTCCGCCGGCCGGGTCGACCTCGGCTGTGGCTGTTCCCCAGTACCGATTCAGCGTCGACGTGCTGGCTTGGTCCAGCTGGTTGGTGACAGTGACACTGGTCGGCAGGCCTGTCGTGGGGCTGTAGGCCGTGGTCGAGCTGTGCCCTTCAGCATCGGTGACCTTCGTGACTCGACCGTAGCCGTCGTACGCGTTCTGCTGGGACGCGACGTAACTGATCCCCGTACCGTCAGCGGATTCGACGGCCCGATCGACCTTCGTCAGCGCGCCCTTCGTCGGTGCCGTCGTCGTCGATGTCGCGCCGTCGTAGTACATCCGAGCACCGCTGACGAGATCGGTCGGCAACGTGGCGGACGTGCCACACGGCACCGACACGGTTTGTTCGTCCTTGACAGGATCGAGGATCCACGAGCCTGTGTTCCTGATGTAGCTGGTCGTGGTGCACTCGTCGTCGGCGGTGGTGGACAGATCGGCCCGGTCCCACTCCTGCTCTGGCATCCCGTAGCCGTCGAAGCTCGTACGCACCTCGGTGACGCGATTCCCGCCGCCCGCCTTGGGCTCCGTGGTGGTCGCAACGGCCGTGTTGTGGATCCGCGCTTCGTCGGGTCCCTCGGTGGCCGTCACCGGGCTGAGCCAAGGCGTGTTGAGGGTCTTGCTGATCAGAGCACCATCGACGCCGTTGCGCGTGATCACTTCTCGGGCGTAGCCGTTGAAGGGGTCTCGATCGACGATCGTCCCGCCGCTGGAGTCGGCTACCTCGACGCTTCGCGTCCCGCCATTGGCGAGCTTGTCTCCGTCCATGCCACGGAGGAACAAGGTCTCCTGGTAGGTGCGCGTCGAACCTGACTTGCCGCGGATTACAGCCACTCGACCAAAGCCTCGGAAGTCACTCCACGTCTTTTCCTTGGGCGGAGTGATCTCGTCGTCGTCGTAGTGCCAGGCCGGCGCGTCCAGGTACTGGTAGCTCGTCTCGACTGTGTCGGAGTTCCCGATGTTGTCGCTCTCGACGATGCCGGTCACGCGATACTTGTGGAACCAATTGATCGTCGGTGAGTCTGCGCCGTCCTTCGTGTAGTAGACCGGGAAACACATGCGGGTGTTGTTGTCCTTGGACGCAGGCAGGCTGCTCGGCGAGCAGTCTTTTCCTGAGTAATTGACCGCGAGCGTTCCACCGGACTCCGACTTGATCGAGCTGACGCGATACTTCACCATCGCGGGCGCACCGTCGCCGAGCGCGTCGACACGGTTCGGCATGTCGATCCCGTTGAACTCGACCTTCGGCATCGAGATCGAACCGCCCACCTTGCCCGTGTGCTGGATCGATTTGAGCCAGAGGTCGCGGTTGTTCGTGTCGGATTCAGGGAACGTCTGCTCGAACGCCCAACCGTCCACCGCGGTGTAGGCATCGGCTTCGAGCACCTGCGTCGTCACGCCTACGAGTCGCTTGCGCGTGAAGAACGCCGGACTCTGGTTGTCCGGGCAGCTCGTTGTGCTCGAGCACAGGAGGTCGGACGGTGTGTCCGGCCAGTAGGTCGCATTAGCGCTCGTGAGCTTGCTCGCTGCGCAGTCGAAGCTGGACGTCGGGATGCATCGTTCTGCGACCTGGAACGTCACCTGGGCTGGAGCCTTGGTGGTGGCCTCGCTCCCAGCACGCTGTCCGTAGTCGATCCGACTCAGATATCCCGCGCGGTCGTAGGACGAGACGGCAGTGTTCAAGTTGCGGCCGTAGTTGTTGCTCTCCTTGGTGTAGTAGTACGTCATCGTGTTGCCACGCGGGTCGACCACGTAGTCGAGGTTCCAGCGCCACGCCTGTTTGCACGATGCGTTCGCGAAGGTGCTGTTGTAGCACGGTTCGCCGCTCTGGTTACCGAACACCGGCACCGTCAACGTCGAGCTCGGCGCGGCAGTGTCGTCGGCGTAGCGCTTCCCGCGGCCGAAGAAGTACTGCGTTCCGTCAGGGGTGGTCAGCTTCCAGTACTCACCGTCGTTGTCGCCGTTCGTGGCTCCGGTGAGGTGTTCGAGACGTGAGCCGTCGTCGGTCTTCAGCCGCCAGATCCCCTTGGCCGTGTCGTGGACGACCTCGCCGGAGTGTCCACCGAAGGACATCGATGCGTTGTCGGATCGCCAACACAGGTCACCCGTCTTGCGGGTGCTGTTGGTGCCGTTCGTCCGGTCATCGCTACAAGACACGTAGCGTCGCTCGATGAAACCAGTCGTCAGGTCCTGACCCTCACCGAGCCAGGACGTCTGGTTGTTGCTGCCCGCCGTACGTCCGTCGACCGAACCCGATGAGTAGTTGACGCCGAGTTCAGGCTTCGGCCCGGCAACCGACGGCGGGACGCGCAATGGGTAGGCCCAGCTGAACGCGCCCGTCTGCTCGCCGACATCCCACGAGGACGACGGCGAGAGCGGGCTGGCGGCGTAGTTCCCCGTCGAGCCCGAGGCGCCAGCGCTGACGGCGTAGACGGTCGTGCCACTCGCGCTCGCTGCTGACTTCGACCGCGGGGAAGCCGTCGACGAGGGTGCAGACTTTCGTGACGAGCCGACGAGCTCACTTCTATCGTCGCGAGCGGCGATCTGCTTGGAGTCGAGTGAGGCCGTCACCGTTCCTCGCTCGAGGTTCACGACGGAACCGAGCGGTGCTCCTTCGGAGCACTTGGGCTTCTTTGGTGTCGTCAAGACACAGTCCGGCAGCTGGACGACTCGCAGTCGACCGGCCCAGTGACCGCCGTAGGCCTCGGCGAAGGCCCTCACGTCTACGACGACGTCAGCGTTGCCCGACCATCCCTGGACAGAGCCGTCGGGAGTCGCAGGGGAGGTGAGCGTGAACATGAAGCCGTCGATAGCTGCGCCGGTAGCCGCCGAGCGATCGAGCACTCTGACGTCCACCATGCCCTTGGCGCGACCCTTGCCCATGACTTTCACAGCCTGGGCGATCTTGTCGGACGAGACACCCGGGCGTAGCGCTACACGCCCTGACGCCGGACGCGGCCAGCTCGGACGAGCAGGCCCTGACGACGCACCCGCAGTTGCATCCTCGAGCTTCGTCTTCCTGATCTTCGCCTTCTGCTCGCCCACCGAGTGCTCGGCTTCAACCCTCGGCGCAGAAAGCGTGGCGCCCAGCGCTGGCAAGTCCATCGCCGGGAGAAGCGAAACGACAAGAGCAAGCGACACTGCGCGACTGACGAAGGCCGCACTGCGGCCGAAAGGTCTGGACATGGTTTTCGTTTCTCGAGAAGGTGGTGGGCGGCGTCAGTCGACGTTGCCGAGATAGTTCGTGTCGCCGGCGTCGTCGACCAGCGTGTGCACCGCCGTGGAAGCGTCGTCTAGCGAGTAGTCGCCGACCGAGGTGATGACGTCGTCAACCGTGCCGACGAAGTTCGATCCCGATTGCGGGCCGCCGAGCCGGAGGCTGCCGTTGTTCGCGGCGGGGTCGTCGTTCGTTCCTGGCGCGAATCCCCCGGCCCTGACCGCCACCTCGCCGTTGATCCACAGGATGAGCTCGTGGGAGTCGTACGAGTAGCTCAGCGAAACTGGTGCCTCTCCGATCTCAGAGGCCGCCGAGTTCGAGGTCAGGACGACATACCCCCTGTCGCATCGAACAGCAAAGGTGGGCTCCGCACAGAAGCCTGGCGCCGCACCCACGTAGCGCATACGGCCTACGTAGAACGGCGCTGTATTTCCTTCCTCGTCCGTATCGCGAAGGACCTGCAGCTTGGCGATCGAGTCCGAAGCATTGGGATCGTCGACACTGACTGCCGTCATGTCCGTCGTCACAGCGCCTACCTCAAGCCAGGCGCTCATCAAGAACGACTTCTGAGTATCCAGGAGACCCACCGCGCTGGACTTCGCGGCGGCCGTGCCGTCGAACCTCAGCTTCCAGTCGCCCATGACCTTCGACCAGGTGATGCCCGAACCGGTCCACGCAATGTCGGACTGAGAACCGGTCACGCTGCTGGTCTTCTTGGCTTCGCCCTCCCGAATGCGGAATCGGCTCGCGATGTAGAGATCTTGACATGTGATCGTGAAGGGCACCCGCACCACTGTCGCGGAGACATTCCCGGCCGCGTCGATGGACTGGACCAGGAGCATGCGCGGACCACACCCACCGAGCGTGAGCGTGATGGGCGTCGAGAGTGATCGGGCGGTTCCGTAGCCGCCCCCGTCGATCGCCATCCGATACGACGCGATGTCGCTGTCCGGAGGTTTGCTCACGGTGAACGTCCGTGTCTCACCAGCGGGCCACGGGTCTGTGCTGCTCGTCGCAGTCACGATGGGCGGCAGCGGCTTGGTCGTATCGACGACGAACCGGCAGAAGCCACTCCATGCTCCGGCTGCACCCGACGACCCGTTGATGTTGTCCTCGGCCCGAATCCGCCACGCGATGTCGCGGCCGTTGCCGACGTCTCCGGAGGGGAAGTCCACATCGAACACGCTGCCGGAGGCTCTGTACGACGTGGTGATCGTCCGGAACGGAGCCTCGCCGGAGCCGATCGGGTAGTTGTACAGCTCGACCCGCGCTCGGATGTTCTGGCCGTCTCTGTCGCTGAACTTCGCGCGGGCCTTGACACCACTCGTGCCAGGAGAGATCCGGTCCGGGGCATTCGTCGGACTGCACCCCTGGTTCGCGCCGTTGGCCATGGTGGCGACGGCGCTCGGCGAGTAAGGCTTGTAGTTGTAACGCCCCGTGAAGACGGCGTTGTTCTTGAACCGCTTCCACGTCAGCGAATCGGACTCGTTCGTCACCTGCAACGCGAGGCCCATCGCGTTCAAGTTGTGATCTGCGGCGGTCTGCGCAGCCGTCGTCGCGTCCCACTCGACCCAGGCACCACCCGGAGAGCAACCGTCGCGACCGTATGCCACGTTCCGCTCGGAGATGTACTGCTTACCCGTCGGCTGATTGTTCCAGTTCACGTTGGAACCGACAGTTCCGCTCCGATAGAGACGGATGGCCCGAGGCGTACACGAAGCTGCATAGACCTCGTAGGCCTTGAACTGCGCGTCGATGATGTCGGCACCTTTGATGCCGCTCGTGGGAAAGTTCCAGAACAAACGCTTCGTGCTCGTCGGTTCGTACTCCTGATACCCCACGCCCTGGCCGTTGCTGTCGGTCCACTTCCAGAACGATGTGTTCGGGTTCTGCTTGAAGACCATCGCCCAACCTGTCTCGTTCGGGCCGAAGGTCGGATCGACGTAGAGCGGATACTCCGTCTTCGAGCCCGTCAGCAGGCCCGCGTCGGGCGTCAACGTCACTCCGCTGGTGTCGACCTCCGAGTCGACATGCGCAACGGTGTCACCCTCCTGAGGACCGAGAACACGGTCGTCAGCCTCCACCTGCGTACCCGTGCCCGACGAATCCCACATCAACGGCGCCGCAGACTCGAACATCACCCCGCCATCTGCGTTCGAGACGACCACGCCGTCACCGGATGACTCCACGGACACATTCGGGGCTGACACCGGGAAGGTCAGTTCCTTCAACGCCGGATTGTGTGCAGCATCCGCGGTCTTGACGACGAAGACTTGTCGAACCTGAGTGTTTTCGACTGTCATCACAAGGTCGACATCGGGCAGGACATCCGAGTACGTGGCCTGGTTCCCCTTGATCGTGGGGCTTGGGAGCTTCATCGGGGCCTTGACCGCGAAGGACCCGTCAAGAGCGTCCAGATTCAGCAGCGGCTGTCCGGTGCCGCCGCCGGACAGCTCGACGTCCATCGTGCTGGCCTCCGGGACGAGCGTACCGTCAGCCTGCTGACGCAGCGTGGTGTCGATGGCGGCCCACTCGTCGTCCTTGCGAACCCGAATGGGGTCGGGGTGGATCTCGAAGGTCTGCGTGCCGTCGGGGTTTGCGTAGAACGTAGCCCTTTCCTGGCGCTCCGACTCGATCTCTACCCGCCTGCCGGACTTCTCCGCCTCGACCTGCGCCTGGATCGCATTGGTCGGGACGTCGTCTGGTGTCTGCACGGCTGCGTCGGCGGGCACATCGACAGGTGCAAGAAGGGCGATGAGCAGAGCGCAGGCGATCAAGGACGCGCGCGAGGACAGGGAAAGAGCAGCAGACATGAACACATCCGGGTACGGATCGCCGGTGACGATCGAAGAGCAAGGACCGGCGAGGTTGGTTCACATGTGCTGTCGCCACGCGAAACCTAAGACTCACCTGAGAAACTGTCAAGCGCCGATCCGCCCGACTCGTGCGGACTCACCACGAGGGCGGTGTTGTCTTCCCTCCGGCGGTCCCACTGGCTTCGAACCCGAGGCCGCGCGTCGATGAGCGCGAACGAGCACCTCGCACCGGGGGCCTCGGGCAGACTGGCCGCGTCGTCGTGTCCGCGGGAGGTCGCATGGTCGGGTCGCTGTGGCGCGACCAGCGCGCCGCGCTCGTGCTGACCGGTCTCGCGGCCGTCGCCGCGCTGGCCTGGATCGTCGTCGGCGTGGTCACGCCGACGCGGGGCGTGGTGTTGATCGGTCCGGTCGACTCGGGACGGCTGAGGATCTTCCTCGTCGGGGCGGCCGCGACCGCCGCTGCAGCAGCCGTCGTGCTGGTGCTGCTGCGCCAGGCTCGGCGTCGGGGCACCGCGGCTGCGGTCGCCTGCGGACTCGGGGTCGTCGCAGTCGCCACCGGCTGGTTCGCGACCTGCGCGATGTGCCTGGCCGTCAGCGTGTTCGAGCCGAGCTATGAGCGGGCGGCCGTCCCCGGCGGGTGTCCCGCCGTCGTCGTCCAGCTCGCCGAGGGCCCGTTGATCGCGAACGACGTCACCCACGTCGCTGTCCTCTCGGGCGTCTGCTCGACGTTCCGCCCCGTCCCCCACGCTGCGCCACCGGCCGACACGGTCGCCCTGCGCCGAGAGGGCCTCACCGTCGCGCAGACCCAGGCCGGCCCCGTCCTGCGCTACCCGGCTTTCGGCGGCGGCGAGGCGGAGGTCGCGCTGCCGACCCAGTGAGGGGACGACGACCGTCCTGTCGTCCCGGGAGACGGGCCATGCTGTGAGCTGGTCGCGGCTTACCTGCGACACTCGCGACACGAACGATGACGTGAGGGGACGGGCGTGAGGTCGAGGGCGTGGTGGCCGCGGCTCCCCGAGCTCCTGCTCGGCGGGCTGGCCGTGCTGGCGGGCGCGCTCTGGGCGGTTCTCGGTGTCGTCGTTCCCGAGGGCGGCGTCCTGATGATCGGGTCTCTCGACTCCGGACGCGCACGGATCATGCTGGTTGCCGCTGCCGTCGCGCTCGCCCTGTGGACCGCGATCGTTGCGCTGATACGGCTCGCCGACCGGAGCGGGGACGTGGTGGCACTCCTGTGCTGGTCGGCGACAGGTCTGTGCGTACTCGGGTGGCTCGGGACCTGGGCGGTATGCGGCCTGGACAGCGCGTTCGAACCTCGGTACCAACGACTCGACGTGCCGAGCGGCGGTCCCGCCGTGGTGCTGCGACTGTACGAGCTGCAGGCCGCCGACGACGGATTCGTCGGCGTGACCGTCCTCGTCGGGGACGGTCCGGTGCTGGCCCCTCTTGACGTCCAAGCACCCGACGCGGACGCTGCGCAAGGTGTAGCGCCGGAGTGGATGGTCGAACGCACGCCGGCGGGCCTCATCCTGCGGTACCCCGCGGTCGGGGGCAGGACGGTAGCCGTGCCGATCACGGGAGGCTGAACAACCTCACCCGCGGGTGAGGGTCCGCTCGACCGCGGACACGAACAGCTCGGGCAGCGGCGTGCCCCCGGCGGCCGCCATCATCACCACGACGCTCGACGGGGCGAACGAGCAGTAGAGGCCGGCCTCCAGGAACCACGGGCGGCCCTCGGGGTCCACGCGGAAGTCGAAGAGGCCGTAGTCGCGGCAGCCGAGGGCCCGGAACGCGAGGGCTGCGGCCTCCTGCACCCCGGGGACGACGGAGTCGTCGTCGGCCACCATCCAGGCGTGGTCGTGGGTCTTGGCGACGAGCGCGAGGTCGTCGCCCGACCCGGCGAGCTTATCGGCGCGGTCGCGGATCGGCTTGTGCTGCGGGTCGACCGCGTACTCCTCCAACGGGAGCGCGCGCAGCCCGTCGGCCGTCTCAAGCACGGCGCACCGCACCTCCCGGCCCAGCGGCACGAAGCGCTCCACCAGCACGTCGCCGGCAGAGGTCTCCCGCGCAGCCTCCCCGACGGCGGACCGCAGGTCGGCGCGGTTCCGGACGAGGGCGACGCCGGTGGAGTTGTCGGCGTCGACCGGCTTGACCACCACGGGCAGACCGACCGCCTCCACCGCGTCGTCGAGCAGACGCTCGTCGACGTCCGGGTGGCCGCGCAGGACCCGACCGGGCGGCACGTCGACACCGGCGGCCGCCACCACCGCCCTCGTGCGCTCCTTGTGCGCGGCGAGCGCCATCACGTCGGCGGGGTTCCCGACGAACGGCACCCCCAGCACGTCGAGCAGCGCGCGGTAGGTCGTCATGCCGGCGATGCAGAACAGCTGCGGCAGCGCCACGTCGGGGGCGATCCCCCGGACCAGGCCCACGGCCTCCGCAAGCTCCACCGGCTCCGCCGCCCCGATCGCCTCACCGCCGAGGTCGGCGGGGAAGCGCCACCGACCGTCGGGCCCGACCCACACCACCACGTGGTCGTAGCCGGGGACGTCGGCGAGCGCCTCGAGACAACCGCGGGCGTACAGCCGTGAGAGGTCGGCGAAGAAGTCGGCGGTGGGCGACCCGACGAGGTGCAGCACCGTGCGTTGCTCAGTCACCGGCGGCCTCCACGAGCTTGCCGATGTTGAAGTCGATGCGGATCCAGTCGCGACCCCGCACCAGGCTGCGCGCCAGCAGCACCGGGACCTGGCGGTGGTGCTCGAGCAGGAACGGCCACGGGTCGCGCACCGACCAGATCGCGTCGCGCCCCTCGAGCACGACGCGCAGCGTGCTCCGTCGCGGACGCTCGCGCACCAGGAGCCGCCAGAGCTCGTGGTACAGCCAGTACGTGGGCCGGCTGCCGGGGAGCGGCTGCAACGGCTCGCCCTCGTGGTCCGGCGCGAGGTACGCGTCGGCGAGGCCGGGGTGGCCGTCGAGCATCGTGATCGCCGAGTGGGTCCGCGGGTTGCACTCGATGGCGTAGGGCGTGCCGTCGGCGGCCTCGATGAAGTCGAAGGAGACCTGGCCGGTCAGGCCGAGCTCACCGACGAACCGTTCCACCCACTCCCGCACCTGCGGTCGCTCCACCATCGCGTAGTTCACCTGGAACGCCGACGACGGGCAGCACAGGTGCACCCGCAGCTGCCCGTCGACGACGGTGCCGTGCGTGCACAGCTCCTGGCCCTCGACGAGCTCCTGCAGGATCCACGGGTTCGACGGCGAGATCGGCAGTGCGGCCACGTGCCGGCGCATCGCCTCGCGGTCCTGCTCGGTGGGGCCGAACGGGAACGGCGTCAGGTCGAGCCGGTGCACCGGGTCGTAGGCGATGCTCTTGAGGATGAACGGCCGCGACCGGCTCGCGAAGTCGAAGCCCATAACGTCGTCGACGTCGTGCACCTCGTGCGTCTCCGGCACGCTCAGGCCCAGGGCGGCCGCGCGGCGCGCGAACGCCGCCTTGTCGTCGAGCATCGCGACCTCGTCGGGCTCGAGGTGCAGGACGCGGCAACGGGTCTCGAGCACGGCCTTCGCGCGGGCGTCCGCGATGGCCGTGGCAGGTGCGCAGACGGGCACGTAGACGTCGACGCCCTCCTCCTGCACCACCCGCAGGAGCGCCTGCGCGTAGTCGGGATCGTCCGGCCCCGGGATGGTGCGGAACACGTCGACGCTGCGCGACGCGCGGTGTCCCGTCCAGCGGTACTTCTCGGCCTCCACCAGCACCACGCGGTGCCCCGCGGCGTGGAAGGCGCGGCACAGCGTGAGGGCCTTCGTCATCTTGCCGCCGCTGACCATCACGGTCAGGGCAGGTCCGCGCCGGTCGGCCGGTCGCGCCTCGCGCCGTCGCACGCGCCCGAGGACCGCTGCCACGGTCGTGGCCGCGGCGGCCGCGGGCGCCGCCAGCGACAGCAGGCCGAGGGCGCCGAGCGACTTCGCCGTCGCCCGCACCTCAGCCATCGGCCCTCCGTTGCAGGAGGGTGAGCCCGTCGCGCACGGGCAGGACGACCTGCACGAGCGACGGGTCGGACGCCACCCGCTCGTTGAACGCGGCGATGACCCGCCCCTGCTCCGCCTCCCGCTCCGACCGGGGCGGAGCCCCGTACGCGACCCCCTGCATGAGGGTGTTGTCGACGGCCACCAGCGCCCCGTCGGCCAGCAGGCCGCGCTCGAGGAGCAGGTCGAGGTAGGCGCTGTACCCCTCCTTGTCGGCGTCGACGAACACGAGGTCGAACGGCTCGCCGAACTGCTCCAGCGACGCCAGGGCCGGGCCCTCGAGCAGCTCGATCCGGTCGCCGTCGTCGGACCGGGCGAACGCGTCACGCGCCACGGCCGCGGCGCGCGGGTCGGCCTCGCACGTGACCACCACACCGTCGGCCGGGAGCGCCTCGGCCACCGCGAGCGCCGCGTAGCCGGTGAACGTGCCGATCTCCAGCACGCGACGCGCGCCGCTGAGCCGCACCAGCAGCTGCATCAGCGCCGCCTCGACGTGCCCGCTGACCATCTCCGGCTCCAGCTGGGCAGCACCCGGCGGGTGCTCGCCCCACCGGTGCCCAGCCGTCGTCCGCGCGAGCTCGGCGAGCTGCGCCGACTCCGGCGAGGTGCTCGCCGCGACGTACGGGTCCAGCCCGGCGAGCAGCGCATGGGCGCGGCGCAGCCGGGCTAGCACGTCGTCATCGACCGGGAGGCCCGCGTCGAGCCCGTCGAGGACGAGCCCGACCTCCTGCGCGGCAATGCCGACGGGGGTGACGGGCCGCAGCACCTGCGACCCGTCGTCCCCCGCCGGCCGGTGGACCGTCGAGGTCATGCCGGCACGGGCACGGCCGCGGCCGAGACGTGCGCGTCGACGCCCCGACCCTCGCGCGGGTACGCCGCGACGAGCATCTTGTGCGTGGCCAGCAGTGCGTCCACCTCGTCGTCGGCGAGGTCGTTGAGGAAGGCGCACGTGCCGATCGGTGACGGGACGGCGGCCCGGAGCAGTCCGTCGCGCGTCTGCAGGATCGACGCGGTCGCCCGGCGCACCAGGTCGGGCGTCAGGTCGTCGCTGTCGAGCGACAGGCCCAGGGCGCTGAACAGCCCGTGCACCCGGTCACGGTCGGCCGCGCTGACGTGCCCGCGCGCCTCCGCGACCGTGGCCGAGAACGCCATGTCGATCGCGATGGCGTGACCGTGGTAGTACGGGTCGGCCGGGGCGAGCTCGAGCGTCGGGCTCCAGGTGTGCCCGAACGCGATGACGCGGTCGAGGTCGAGCTCGAGCAGGTTCGGCGTCTCGAGCTCCAGCATGACCTTGATCGACTCGTAGGTGATCCGGTCGGCCACCTGACGCAGCTCCGGCGTGCCCCCGAGGTGCCCGAAGCGGGTCTCCAGGAGCTCCTCGGCGTGCTGCTCGAGCAGGTCGAAGGTGGCGGCGTCGGCGACCGTCGTGATCTTCACGAGCTCGGCCATGCCGTTGCGCACCTCCGCCTCCGGCAGCGTGCGCAGGAAGGAGAAGTCGAGCAGCACGTCGCTCGACGCGTGGTAGGCCCCGAGCCGGTTCTTGTGCTTGCCGTGGTTCACGGCGACCTTGATCGACACGCTCGCGTCGATCAGCCCGATCAGCGTCGTGGGGATGCGGATGTAGGGCGTGGAGCGGCGGAACGCGGCGCACGCGAATCCCGCCACATCGGTCGTCAGACCACCGCCGACGACGAGGACCGGCTCCTTGCGGAGCAGCCCGAAGTCGGCGAACGCGTCGACGATGCCCTCGACGGTCGACCACTTCTTGTTCTTCTCGCCGATCGCGATGGGGTGGACGGTCAGCTCGATGTCGTGGTGGGCGAAGTAGGCCGCGGCGTCGTCGCCGTACAGGGCGTGGACCTCGGCGTCGACGACCATGAGGACGCGTCCCCACTCGCGGTAGTGGTCGGCCAGCTCGGTCCGGGCGGGGTCGAAGACCCCGTCGACGTAGGTCAGCGTGTAGTCGATCCGCTGGGTGGCGTGCACCTCGAAGGAGGTGGGCGTGGCGTCCAGGGTCGCGGGCTCGGTGCTCATCGTGTCGTCCCCGTCCTCAACGTCCGACGTTCCGCAGCAGGTCGTCGAGCTCGAGCGCCTCGACGCGCTCGGTCGCCTCGGACCAGTCGTGGTCGGCGGTGTTCGTGTTCGGGAACGCGACGACCGGCAGGCCCGCAGCGCGCGCCGACGTCACCCCTCCGGTGTTGTCCTCGACGGCGACCGCGTCCGACGCGTGCTCGCCGAGGGCGGCCAGCGCGTGCCGGTACGCCTCGGCGGCGGGCTTGGGCTCGTCGACGTCGTCGGCGTCGACGACCACGTCGAAGTCGGCGGCTGAGAGTCCGGGGACCTTCAGGACCGCGGCGACGTTGTCGGCCGAGGTGGTGGTGACGAAGCCCAGACGGTGCCCGGCCTCCTTCGCCGCGCGGATCGTCTCGACGACGCCGGCGCGGGGCTCCGGCGCCTCCTCTGCGAGCAGGGTCCGGAAGATCTCGGACTTGGTGGCGTGCACGGCGGCGGCGTCGACGTCGTCGCCCCGCTGCTCGGCGTAGGCGGCCACACGGTCCTGCCCGCCGTTGCCGGTGAGGAGCGCGGCGTACTCCTCCTGGTCCCACGACCAGTCGAGGCCGTGCTGGGAGAAGGCGGTGTTGAAGGCCCGGCGCTGCAGCTCGGAGCTGTCGACGAGCGTGCTGATGGAACCGAAGAGGATCGCAGACATACCTGTCCTAAGGAGGGTGGGAGTACGGACGTGCGCGGGGCAGCGCACCACGGTCGGCATCTGGGGCTACCGGGGGCCGTGAGGCATGGAATGGTTCGACCTTGGCACAGGTCGGGCGAATGTGCGCGTCGGCGCCGGACGTCCTCGACCGCGGACGCCGGACCTCTGTGGAGGTGTCCTGTGACACACTGGCGCCATGGTCGAGGAGGGCACGACCCCGGCGGACGAGGCGCGCAGCAGCAGCCAGCCGCGCGTGGTCAAGAAGGTCGTCAAGAAGGTCGTCAAGAAGACGGTCGTGCGGCCCGTGGCGCCGTCCGCGCCCGCACCGCGGGAGACCCGCCCCGCCCCACCGCGCGCGACCGCTGTCTCGCGCCTCAAGGGCAAGGACGCGAAGGCGGCCGCCCCGGCCGACGCCCCCGCTCCCCCGACCCCGGCGGCACCGCGCGGCCCTCGCACCACCATCGACGTCGGCGCGGGGCTCGCCCGCGCCCGCGACCGGGTGGGCGACGCCGTCCACAGCACCGACGAGCTCGCCCGACGGCTCGGCTTCGCCGTCCGCGACCGCGGCGAGGACGCCGTCTGGGCCGTCCGCGACTACCGCGTCCCCACCGTCCCGCCGCTCGGGGCGTCCGTCGTCACCGGGCTGGTGGCTGGCCTGCTGGTGACCGCCGGCGGCTGGCTGTGCCTCGAGCTGTTCAGTGCCGTCCGCGGCACGTCGGCGGGCGGGGCGTTCTGGGGCCTGCTCGCCGTCCTGGTCGTCGTCGGCGTCGCCGGCGAGCTGGGCGCCCGCCTGCTGCGGGCGTTCGGCGTGCAGCAGGCGCGCCCCGTGCTGGCGCTGTCAGTGCTGCTCGTGGCGATCGTGGTCATGCTGGCGTTCCTCGAGCCCGTCGACGGGCCCTGGGCGTGGCTGATCGTCCCGGGCCTGATGGTCGTCACCGTGCCGCTCGTGCAGCGGCTGCTCGTCTGGGCGGCCACCGACGTGCCGCCCGACGACGCCCACCGCTGACCCGACCCGTCCGCCGTCCAGGAGGCCGCGCCGTCATGCCCGAGACCCCCGAGGTGCTCTGGAGCCCCGATCCCACCGCCACCCCGCGCATCGCGTCGTTCGCCACGTCGGTGGGGATCGATCCACGCGACTACGACGCCCTCTGGCGCTGGTCGGTCGACGAGCCCGACGCGTTCTGGCAGGCCGTCTGGCGGTTCTTCGACGTCCCGGGCGACGGGTCGCCGTCACGGGCCCTCGCCGACGCGTCGATGCCCGGAGCCGTGTGGTTCCCCGACGTCCGCCTCAACTACGCCGAGGCGGCGCTGCGGCTGCCCGGGCGCGCCCACGACGACGTGGTCGTCGTCGGGCGGTCGCAGTCGCGGGACGACGTCCGGCTGACCGCCGCCCAGCTGCGCGACCAGGTCGCGCGGGCGCGGGCCGGGCTCGTCCGGGCCGGCGTCGGTCGGGGCGACCGGGTCGCGGCCTACGCGCCCAACGTGCCCGAGACGCTGGTGCTGCTCCTCGCCGCGGCCAGCCTGGGCGCGGTCTTCAGCTCCTGCGCGCCGGAGTTCGGCGTGCAGAGCGTCGTCGACCGCTGGCAGCAGGCGGAGCCCGTGCTCGTGCTCGCCGTCGACGGCTACCGCTACGGCGCCAAGACCGTCGAGCGCCGGGCCGAGGTCGAGCGGATCGTCGAGGCGCTGCCCAGCGTGCGCACGCTCGTCTGGCTGCCCTACCTCGACCCTGACGCGCCCGCGCCCGCCGGCGCGACCACCTGGGACGCGCTCCTGGCCGAGCCCGGCGAGCTCGCCTTCGAGCGACTGCCCTTCGACGCGCCGCTCTACGTGCTCTACTCCTCGGGCACGACCGGCCTGCCGAAGCCGATCGTCCACGGCCACGGCGGCATCACCGTGGAGCACCTCAAGGCGCTCGGCCTGCAGCACGACCTCGGCCCCGACGACGTCTTCCTCTGGTTCTCCACGACCGGCTGGATGATGTGGAACCTCCTGGTGTCGGGGCTGCTGACGGGCTCCACCGTCCTGCTCTGGGACGGCAACCCCGCGCACCCGGGCCTCGACCGTCTCTGGCGCGACGCGGCGGAGCTCGGGGTGACCTACTTCGGCACCTCCGCGCCCTACCTCCTGCAGTGCCGGAAGCAAAGACTGCGCCCCCGCGATATTGTCGACACGTCGACACTTCGAGCGGTCGGCTCGACCGGCGCACCGCTCCCCGCCGAGGGCTTCCGGTGGGTCTACGACGCCGTCGGCGAGCACGTGCACCTGCAGTCCGTCTCGGGCGGGACCGACGTCTGCTCGGCGTTCGTCGGCGCCTCCCCCACCGTCCCGGTGTACACCGGCGAGATCTCGTGCCGCAGCCTCGGCGCCGCCGTCGAGGCGTACGACGAGCACGCACGACCGGTCGTGGGCTCCCTGGGCGAGCTGGTCATCACCGCTCCCCTGCCGTCGATGCCCGTCGGATTCTGGGGCGACGCCGACGGCTCGCGGTACGGGGCCGCCTACTTCGAGGACATCCCCGGCGTCTGGCGCCACGGCGACTGGATCACGATCACCGAGCGCGGCACGTGCACCATCACGGGACGCAGCGACGCGACCCTCAACCGCGGCGGCGTGCGCCTCGGCACGAGCGAGTTCTACACCGTCGTCGAGAGCCTGCCCGAGGTGGCTGACAGCCTCGTGGTGCACCTCGAGGACACCGCCGACGACGACCGTGGCGACGGCGCAGGCACGCTGCTCCTCTTCGTCACGCTCACCGACCCCGACGGCACCGACGTCGACGAGCTGCGACGCACCGTCGCTCGCGAGCTGCGCGAGCGGCTCTCGCCGCGACACGTGCCCGATGAGCTCCACGTGGTGCGTGCCCTGCCACGCACGCTGTCGGGCAAGAAGCTCGAGGTGCCGGTGAAGAAGATCCTGCGGGGCGTGCCGGTCGACGAGGCCGCCACCCGCGGCGCCCTGGAGGACCCCGCGGCGCTGGACGACGTGGCAGCGATCGCCCGGGAGCGGTGAGCCCATGACCCGTGGCCTCGTCTCCTGCGTACTGCTCGCGGGCTTCCTCGTGCCCGTGGGCGCGGCCATGGCGCTCAGCGACCCCGACCCCGGCGTCCGGCTGCTCGGCGCCACCCTCCTCCTCGGCGGCCTGCTCGCCCTGCTCCCCCTCCCGCTCCTGCGGCCGGCGACGCGGCCACCGGAGGTGTCCCGCGACGGCGGCACGACGACGGTCCACGGCAGCCCGTTGGTCCAGTGGCTCGCCGTCGCTGCGGCAGTGCTGCTCACCCTCGCGGCGACGACCATGACGGGGGCGCTGTCGAGCCCCGCCGTGCTCGACGGCGGCACGAGCCGTCGTCCGACACCCCTGCTCTTCCTCGTGCTGTGGGCCGGTGCGGCGTGGGCATGGTTCGTCGTCGTCCGTGGCCGCAACCGGCAGACCCTGCAGGTCGACGACGACGTCGTCACGCTGCACCGCGGACGGCAGCGCCTCGCCTGCCCGACGACGCGGGCGCAGGTCCACGTGGGTCAGGGCACCCCGGGCGCCCGGAACACGGTCCGCGTCGAGTCCGACGCCGACCCGGGCTTCACGGTCGGCGCCCGGCACTTCGGCACGTCCGCCGCGCAGCTGGCCGAGGCGGTCCGCGCCGCACTGCGACGCTGACGTCCATCGAACCGACAATCTTTTCCGAAATGTGTCTCGAGTTGCGGATCCACCCCTAGGCTGTAGCGGCCTGCGGTCACTCCCGACCGCACTCGTGAACGGACATCCCCTTGCGCAAGCTCACCCCGCTCCTGCTGGCCGCCGCCGTCGGCGTCGGCTCGACCCTCAGCCTCGTCGCCCCGGCCCAGGCCGCGACCGTCGTCTCCGTCAAGAAGATCGCCAACCCCGCCCCCGGCGAGATCGGCACCACCGTCACCATCAAGCCGTCGGTGTCGGTGTCGAAGAACGTGCGCGTCTCCTCCTCGCTCCTGAACGTCAGCCTCGACGGCAAGGCCGTCGTCCGCAACCAGAAGTCCGCCACGCTCAAGCGCACCGCGCTCTCCGTGACCTACAACGTGTCCACCGTGGTCAAGTACCGCGTGCGCGACAGCAAGGGCAAGCTCGGCCCGACGCGCCAGAAGAGCCTGCGCCAGACGCTGACCGTCAAGCCCGTCTACACCACGAAGTGCGCCACCCCGGCCGGCTTCGAGTCGGTCGTCCTCGGCGACACGCCCAGCACCGGCGACACCATCGGCACCGTCGCGAAGAAGCTCGGCGAGCCTCTCGGTGGCGAGAGCATCACGCTCAAGCAGCTGCGCGCCGACGCGGTGAAGGAGAACAACCAGGAGACGGTCGCCGCCATCGACAGCCTCTACGAGCGCGGCTACGTCCCGGCGACGGAGTACTCGGTCTACGCCTTCCAGGGCTGCGAGGAGAACCAGGCCTACGGCGTGTTCTTCCTGACCACGAAGGGCACGGCCCGCGCGTTCGACAAGGCCGACCTCAGCAACACCGAGCAGCCCGCGAGCGACAACCCGGAGCGCTCGCGCTTCAGCGTCCAGTCGTTGCGCTGACCGACCGGCCTCGAGACCCCCGCACCTTCGGGTGCGGGGGTCTCGTGCGTCAGGACGCGGGCCGGCAGTAGTCGTGGGCGAGCGGCCACGGACCGGCGCCGCCGAGCCAGGCGGCCGGTTCGCTGCCGACGTGCTGCCAGCCACGCTGCTCGTAGAGCCGCCGGGCGGCGGCGTCCTGGTCGAGCACGACGAGCCTGAGCGCGAGCCCGCGCTCGTCGGCCCACGCGTCGACCGCGTCGAGGAGGGTCGAACCGATCCCGGTCCCGCGCGCGTCCGGGTTCACGAACAGCCGCGACAGGACCGGCCCGTCGGGGCCGGCAAGGACGCACACGTGGCCCTCGACCCGGCCGTCCACCTCCGCCACCCACGCACGCTCGACGTCGCCGGCGAGGAACGCCCAGCCGACCAGCGACCCGCGCACGGGGTAGGCGTCTCGGGCATGGGTCCGCGCCAGGAGCTCGACGAGCCGGTCGGCGTCGTCGTCGCGCCGCGGCCGGACCGTGACGCCAGCCTTCGCGCCCACCTCAGCCGAGGAGGCGCTCGGCGATGTGCCCCCGAGCTCTCCTCCGCCGGACCCAGCCGAGTCGCACGGACCCACCTCAGCCGAGGAGGAGCTCGGCGATCTGGACCGTGTTGAGCGCGGCGCCCTTGCGCAGGTTGTCGCCGCTGACGAAGAGCACAAGGCCCTTGCCCTCGGGCGCCGACTGGTCGGCGCGGATGCGTCCGACGAGGCTCGGGTCGGTGCCGGCGGCGTGGAGCGGCGTGGGCACGTCGACGAGCTGCACGCCGGGCGCACTGGCGAGGATCTCGGTGGCGCGCTCGGGCGTGAGGTCGCGGTCGAACTCGGCGTGGATGCTGAGCGAGTGGCCGGTGAAGACGGGCACACGCACGCAGGTGCCGGCGACGCGCAGGTCGGGGACCTCGAGGATCTTGCGCGACTCGTTGCGCAGCTTCTGCTCCTCGTCGGTCTCGTTGCTGCCGTCGTCGACGACGCTGCCCGCCATGGGCAGCACGTTGAACGCGATGGGAGCGACGTAGACGTCGGGGTCCGGGAAGGGCACAGCGCGGCCGTCGTAGGCGAGCGCGTCGGCCTTCTCGACCACGGCCTGCGCCTGGCCGTGCAGCTCGCGGACGCCGGCGACGCCGGAGCCGGAGACGGCCTGGTAGCTGCTGACGACGAGCCGGACGAGCCCGGCCTCGTCATGCAGCGGCTTGAGCACCGGCATGGCGGCCATGGTGGTGCAGTTGGGGTTGGCGATGATGCCGCGACCCCCGGGCCCGTCGCCGGCGGGGATGGCGTGCGGGTTCACCTCGCTGACGACGAGCGGGATGGCAGGGTCCTTGCGGAACGCGGAGCTGTTGTCGACGACGGTCACGCCGGCGTCGGCGAAGCGCTGCGCGTGCGCGCGCGAGGTGGTCGCGCCGGCGGAGAAGAGCGCGATGTCGAGCCCGGTGGGGTCGGCCGTGGCCGCGTCCTCGACGGTGATCTCGCGGCCCGCGAACGGCAGGACGGTGCCCGCGGAGCGTGCCGAGGCGAAGAAGCGCACCTGGTCGGCGGGGAAGCTGCGCTCCTCGAGGATCTGGCGCATCGCGACGCCCACCTGGCCGGTGGCACCCACGATGCCGATACTGGCGGTGCGGCTCATCGTCCGGTCCCCCCGTACACGACTGCCTCGACCTCGTCGGTGCCGAGGTCGAAGGCCGAGTGGGCGGCGCGGACCGCGTTCTCGACCTGGCTCTCGGCGACGACGACGGAGATGCGGATCTCGGAGGTGGAGATCATGGCGATGTTGACGTTCGCGTCGGCCAGCGCCTGGAAGAAGCGGGCGGTGATGCCGGGGGCCGAGCGCATGCCGGCGCCGATGATCGACACCTTGCCGACACTGTCGTCGTACTGGAGCCGCTCGAACCCGACCTGGTCCTTGAGCCGCGCGAGCGCGGTCATGGCCGTCTGGCCGTCGGCGCGCGGCAGCGTGAAGGAGATGTCGGTGAGCGCGGTCGCGGCAGCCGACACGTTCTGCACGATCATGTCGATGTTGATCTGCGCGTCGCCGAGCGCCTTGAGGATCGCCGCCGCGTAGCCCACCTGGTCGGGGACGCCGACGACGGTGATCTTGGCCTCGGAGCGGTCGTGGGCGACGCCGGAGATGATGGCTTGTTCCATGGTGGGGTCCTTCGTGACGTCCTCGGCCTTGAGGACCCACGTGCCGGGCTTGTCGGAGAACGACGAGCGGACGTGGATGGGCATGTCGTTGCGGCGCGCGTACTCGACGCAGCGCAGGTGCAGGATCTTGGCGCCGTTCGCCGCCATCTCGAGCGTCTCCTCGTAGGAGATCTGCGGGATCTGGCGCGCGTCGGGGACGATCCGCGGGTCGGCGGTGAAGATGCCGTCGACGTCGGAGTAGATCTCGCACACGTCGGCGTGCAGCGCGGCGGCCAGCGCGACCGCCGTCGTGTCGGAACCGCCGCGACCGAGCGTCGTGATGTCCTTCGTCGTCTGCGAGACGCCCTGGAAGCCGGCGACGATCGCGATCGCACCCTCGGCGATCGCCTTCTCGATCCGTCCGGGCGTGACGTCGATGATCTTGGCCTTGCCGTGCTCGGCGTCGGTGATGACACCGGCCTGGGAGCCGGTGAACGAGCGGGCCTCCTGGCCGAGGTTGCCGATGGCCATGGCGAGGACCGCCATGGAGATGCGCTCGCCGGCGGTCAGCAGCATGTCGAGCTCGCGCGCGGGAGGCAGCGGTGAGACCTCGTTGGCGAGGTCGATCAGCTCGTCGGTCGTGTCGCCCATGGCCGAGACGACCACGACGACGTCGTGGCCGGCCTTCTTGGTGGCGACGATGCGCTGGGCGACTCTCTTGACGCTGGTGGCGTCGGCGACGGAGGAGCCACCGTACTTCTGGACGACAATGCCCACGACGGATGTCCTTGCGGTGCGGGGGTTTGTGGGACCGTGCCAGGGCGACGCTGACCGGGCAACGTCGTCATCCTATAGGTCGGCCGGCACGGCCCTCCACCGTCGTTCCTGTCCTGGGACCGCGAGATCCTGCCGCGCACGCCGACGCGGCACGGACCCGGCACCGTCCCGAGAGACCGGTACCGGGCCCGCGCCGCGCGCGGTGTCCTCGATCAGGAGGTCTTGAGCGTCAGGCCGTAGGCGCTGAGGATCTCGTTGACCGGCTGGAAGTAGGTCGTGCCGCCCGAGGAGCAGTTGCCGGAGCCACCGGAGGTGACGCCCTGCGCCTGGTTGCCGGTGATCGCCGATCCGCCCGAGTCGCCCGGCTCCGCGCACACGCTGGTGCGGATGAGGCCGTAGACCGAGCCCTGCGAGTAGTTCACCGTGGAGTTGCGGGCCTGGATGGTGCCGCAGTGCCAGCCGGTGGTCGAGCCGGACCGGCAGATCGACGAGCCGACGGCCGCGTCCTGCGAGCCGCGGACGGCGACGCTGCCGCCGCTGTAGTTGTTCACCGTGCCGGTGATGGTGGCCGAGGAGCGCACCCACGCGTAGTCGTTGCCGGGGAAGCTGGACCCGGCGAACGTGCCGCTGGGGTTCTGGGTCGCGGCGCCCTGCGAGCCGCAGTGACCGGCCGTCACGAAGCCGCCGTTGACCGCGAAGCCGATCGAGCAGCGCGCGTTGGTGATGTAGTAGGCGTCGCCACCCTGGTAGAGCGGCTTCGGCTGCTCGGCCGAGCGCTCGACCTCGATCGCGGACGTCGGGACGCCGGCCTTCTTGGCGAACGACGCGGCAGCGGCGGTGTCGCCCGCGGGGATGACGACCTTGTTCGCGGCGGGGTCGACGTACCAGCCGGCGACGGTGCTCGGCGCGGAGGCCTGCTTCGCGTTGAGGTCCTTCATGTAGCCGTCGAGCTCGGCGGCCGAGCGCTCGACGGTGCGCACCTGGGCGCCCTGCGCCTTCACGGTGCCGGCCTGGGAGGCGTCGGTGACGGCGACGACGAGCGTGCCGGCCTTCGCGTCGTACCAGGAGCCGGCGTAGTCGGCACCGAGGCTCTTCTCGAGCGTCTTGTCGACCTTGGCGGCCTTGGCCTCGGAGGCGAGGCGGTCGGTGGCCTGGGTCTTCGTGAGGCCGAGGTCGCGCTGCATCGCGCCGAGCATGCCCACCTTCGAGCTGGCGGCGCCGTCGTCCTGCGACGGGGCGGCGATGGCCTGCGGGCCGAAGGCCGTGGCGAGCACGGCGGCAGCGGCCAGCGAGCCGAAGAGGGTTCGCTTGGGAGTGTTCACGGTCTGATCTCCTGTGTCGTGGCGGACCGGGGATCACCCGGGCCGCCGTTCCTGCGGAACGGACGGCTCGCCGCCACGCCCCACGCTGTCGTCCGGAGGCGGTCCTGCCTCCGCAGCCCCCCCGAGGGGTTGTGCAGAAACCTACTGGCGGATCAGGCCTGGAGGGTCATACCGGAAGAGTCATACCGCGGGCGTGATGCCTGGGTCGTGCTGCTCGCCGAAGCCCGGGTTCTGCTCCAGCCAGGCGGCGTAGACGGGGCTGCGCGACACCAGGTCGTTGTGCGCCATGCGCACCGTCAGGAGCAGCTCGTCGGCGAAGTCGGCGCCCACGGAGTCGGTCCGCCAGCCCACGAGGTGGCGCCAGCGCAGCGGCGCGTCGGCGACCGGCTTCGTGACGAGACCGGGCAGCACCCGCGTGGGCTGGCAGAGCGCCACGGCCGTGCCCGAGGAGACCAGCTCGATGCAGCTCGCCGCGTCGGCCACGTAGAGGCTGCGTGGCGCGAAGCCCTCGCGGGCGCAGGCCGCGGCGAAGCACTCCTGGAAGCAGCCGTCGCCCGGGGTGGCCGCCCACGCCTCGCCGGCGAGGGCACCGAGGGGCACCTCGGCGGCGTCGGCGGCGCCGTGGTCCTCGGGCAACATCACGAAGACGGGGTCGACGGAGAACGTGCGCCACGTGATGGCGCGGTCGTCGGGCGCGACGTCGCCGCCGCAGATGCCGATGACGGCGTAGTCGAGGCGGCCGTCGGCCAGGGCCCGCGCGAGCTCGTCGGCCGACCAGGAGGCCGTCGTCGAGACCCGCAGGTCGGGGTGACGCTGCTCGAGACGCTGGATCAGCGGGGCCAGGACGGCCGGCGACGACGACCCGATGGACAGGTGGTCGGGGATGCTCGCACCTCGGGCCGGGTCGGCGAGCCGGGTTGCGTCGTCGAGCAGGCCGGTCATGGCGGGCAGCAGCATGCGGGCCCGGGCGATGACCAGCTCGCCGAGCGACGTGGGCCGCACGCCCCGGTGGTCGCGGTCGAACAACGGGCCACCGAGAGCACGCTCGATCCGGCTCAGCTGCGCGGTCAGCGCCGGCTGGGCGACGCCCAGCTCGGCAGCGGCCTTCGTGACGCTCCCGGCGTCAGCGATGGCACACACGACCCGAAGGTGCCGCAGCTCCAGCTCCACTCGGTGAGTCTACCGGCGTTCACCCGCAGGCACGTGCCGCTCAGTGCCCGCGGGTGAGCGCCAGCAGCTGTCCGAGCGTCGCGTCCGCCAGGTAGGCCCGCCCGACCGCGATCCCCACCCGCGGCAGCGCGGCCTCGTCGGCGACGACCAGGAACAGCGGCTCGTACCGCGGCTGGAACTTCGCCTTGAAGGCCTGCAGCGACTGGAACCCGTAGTACGGCTCGAGCACGTCGCCGGCCCGCGTGAGCACGTCGTCGATGACGGAGCGGTCGACGACGCTGTCGCCCGCGCCGGCGTGCGCGAGCGGAGCGCCGGAGAGCGAGACCACCTCGTAGCCCTGCTCCTTGAACTCGCGGCAGGCCGACGCGATGAGCAGCTCCATCGTGTAGCGGAAGCCGCCGGGGAGACGTCGCATGAGGTCGAGCGTCCAGCCCCGGACCTGCCCGTCGGGACCGGGGATCGGCATCCAGCTCGTGACGCCGTGCACCGTCATGTCGGCGTCGACCGCGACGTTGATCCACACGTCGGGGTCCTCGGCCTCCTCCAGCCCGCCGAGCGTGAAGCCCATCTCCGGCAGGCCCTTGTCACGCACCCACTCGTCGGAGATCGCCCGCAGCTGGGTGCGGATGCCGCGCGGGGCGTCGGCGAGGCGCATCATCCGGGTCTCGACGTCGTGCTTGCCCGCCTGGTTGAACGCCGAGCGGACGTCCTGCCACTTCTTGCCGACGAACTCGAGCTCGGGAAGGTCGACGATCGCCTCCTCGGCGACCTGGACGGCGATCCAGCCCTGCTCCTGGGCCCAGCGCGCCACGGTGCTGCTGCAGCTGAACAGGCACGGGAGCGTGCCCGCGTCGCGCGCGGCGCCGATGAACCGCTCGGCGACGTGCAGCGGGTCGGGACCCACCGGGTCGCACAGGCCGATGGTGACCCCCATCGACTGCTGGTAGGCGACCACCGCGTCGTCGGTGAACCACCAGCGGTTCTCCGGCCAGGTGGTCATCCAGGCCAGACGGTTCGACGAGCCGTGCCGCTGGAGCAGCTCGCGGGCCCGCTCGCGGTCGGCGTCGGTGGGCAGCGCGCCGACCCGGTCGGCCCCCACGCGACGCAGGCCGCGCCGGCCGGGGTTGCGGAACGCGCTGCGGCCGAGCACGAGGGCCGCCAGCTGGGCGGTGTCGAACAGGACCGAGATCCAGACGAGGCCGGAGTTCGACGTGCCGCCGGAGACGATGACGGCAGCGGTCGCGGCACCGAGCAGCCAGCTGATCGACGTCAGGACGAGGGCCAGCGTCCACCACGTGCGACGACCGCGGACGAGGCCCCACGCGATGAGCAGGTCGACCGCGACCACCGCGAGGACCCACCACCACGACTCGGGGTCGCCACCGATCGGGCCGAAGGGTCCGTCGCGGTCGGCGACCTGGCCGATGACGGCGATGATCGCGCCCCAGAGGAACGAGCCGCCGGTGAGCATCCGCAGGTCGCGCCGCGTGAAGCCCGGGCGCAGCCACTCCGCGACCGTCCGCGACGGACGGCGGCCGACGATCCAGGGGCCCACCCAGAGGCCGAGCAGCACGGCCACCAGGTGCTCGACGTCGTAGAGGTAGCCGAGGAAGGTCAGCGACGTGAGCACGTAGCCGAGGACGCCGAGCCGGACCCGACCGCGCCAGGGTCGGCGCAGGTCGGCCGAGACGACCATGGCCGCCGCGAGGGCGCCCGCGCTGAAGCCGACGTCGAGGTCCTGCGCGGTGCGCTGCGCCCAGCCCCAGTCGGTCCAGGACGACAGCGCCACCATGAGGTAGCCGCCCCCGATCACGCCGATCGCCTGGAAGACGACGACCACGGCCGCCGTCCGTCGCGTGCCGAGCCGCCACTCGCAGAGGCTGACCGGGAGGACGAAGAACGTGAGGATGGCGACGTACTGCAGCGGCTTGAGCGCGTAGAGCGAGCCGGTGACGACCGTCCACCAGCGCCCGTCGAGCAGCGCCGGCGGGCCGAACGCGACGTCGGGGTACCAGCTCTTGTCCTCCAGCGGCGACCACAGGGTCCCCGTGGCGACGCCGAGCACCAGGATCAGCACGACGACGGAGGCCGTGAAGGGCACCCGCCGCACCACCGTCTGCACGTTCACGACCGACACGCTAGGGCACCGCGACGACGGCAGAAAGAACCGGGAGCGGTTCTCAGGAACACGTCAGTCGTCCGTCAGTGGTTCGTCAGGTTCTCGTTCCCTGGACACGCCGGGTGCACTAGCGTCGGGGCCTCCAGACGACCGCCAGGAGACCGATGTCCGACCCGACGCCCTACCCCCGCTTCCCGTCCGAGGACGACGTCCCCGAGGGCTGGGGACGCGCGCCCGAGCCGGTGCCGGGCGCGACGTCCGCGACACCGGTGCCTGCGGCCGCGAGCGGGGCACCCGGCACGCCCGAGCCGCTGGGCGTCCTGACGACCCTGACGGCGGGCTTCGCCGTGCTCTACACGCTGCTCCAGCTGCCCCGGTACTGGCTCGCGCGCGACGCCGCAGACCGGTGGACGACGGGCGCCGTGGACGGCCGGTCGCCCGCGGAGTTCTTCACGCCGTACGAGGTCGTCGACATGGTCGGGCTCCTCGTGCTGGTCGGCGGCTTCGTCGTGACCTGCCTGTGGCTGTGGCGGGCGCGCGTGAACGTCGACGTGCTCTCGCCGACGTCGCCGCAGGCGCGCAGCCGCGGCTGGGTCTGGGGCGGCTGGCTCGTGCCGGTGGTGAACCTCTGGTTCCCCTTCCAGGTGGTGCGCGACGTCCTCCGGGTCCGGTCGCACCACCCGTCGTCCGGGTCCCGCGTCGGCTGGTGGTGGGGCGCGTTCATCGTCGCGAACGTCGCGAGCGGAGTGGAGTCCCTCCTCGTGCCGACGGATCTCGAGTCGACCGGGGTGGGCGACCTCCCGGCCTTCGCCGCCGTCTCGACCGTCGCCTGGGTGGTGGCCGGCGTGCTCTGGATCCGCGTCGTGCGCGCCGTGGCGGCCGACCAGGAGGAGCTGCTGGCCGGTCGAGCCTGACCCCGCGTCAGCCGGCGATGGCGGTGCGGCCCTCGAACGCGCGGCCGAGCGTCAGCTCGTCGGCGTACTCGAGGTCGCCGCCGACGGGCAGGCCGCTCGCCAGCTTGCTGACCCGCAGGCCCAGCGTGCTGAGCATCCGGATGAGGTAGGTGGCGGTCGCCTCGCCCTCGAGGTTCGGGTCGGTGGCGATGATCACCTCGGTGACCGTGCCGTCCTGCAGGCGCCCGAGCAGCTCGCGGATGCGCAGCTGGTCGGGCCCGACGCCGGCGATCGGGCTGATCGCCCCGCCGAGCACGTGGTAGCGGCCGCGGAACTCGCGGGTCCGCTCGATCGCGACGACGTCCTTGCTCTCCTCCACCACGCACAGCACGGTGGCGTCGCGGCGCGGGTCGGAGCAGATGCGGCACTCGACGTCGACCGTGACGTTCCCGCACACGGCGCAGAAGTGCACCTTGTCCTTGACCTCCACGAGGACCTGCGCCAGACGACGGACGTCGGCGGGGTCGGCGTCGAGCAGGTGGAAGGCGATCCGCTGGGCGCTCTTCGGACCGACCCCGGGCAGCTGCCCGAGCTCGTCGATGAGGTCCTGGATCACTCCGTCGTACACAAGGAGCAAGTCTAGGCCCGACGGCGCGACGACGGCGTCCGGCGCGCGGTCGCGACCGCGTCAGACGAACGCGTTGATACCCGTCTCGGCCCGCCCGACCAGCAGCTTCTGCACCTGGCTGGTGCCCTCGTAGAGCGTCATCACGCGGGCGTCGCGCAGGTACTTCTGCACCGGGTACTCGTCGATGAAGCCGTACCCGCCGAACGCCTGCACGGCGAGGTTCGCCGCCCGCACCGCCGCCTCCGACGCGAACAGCTTGGCCTTCGACGCCGCCGTCCCGTATGGCTCGCCGCGCTGCATGAGGTCGGCAGCCCGCCAGGTGAGCAGCCGCGCCGCGTCGGCGTCGACGCTCATGTCGGCGATCATCTCCTGCACGAGCTGGTACGACGCGATCGGCTGGCCGAACTGCTCCCGCTGGCCCGTGTACGCGACGGTCTCCTCGAGGCAGCCCTGGACGATGCCGACGCAGCTCGCCGCGATCGTGACGCGGCCCTTGTCGAGCGTCTGCATCGCGATCTTGAAGCCCTGGCCCACCTCGCCGAGCAGCGCGTCGGCGGGCACGCGGACACCGTCGAACGACAGCGCCGCGGTGGCCTGGCCGCGCAGGCCGAGCTTGCCCTTGATCTCCGTGGCCTCGAAGCCAGGCGTGTCGGTCGGCACGAGGAACGCCGAGACGCCGCGCGGGCCGTCGTCGCTGGTGCGGGCGAAGACGAGGGCGACGTCGGCCCAGGTGCCGTTGGTGATGAACACCTTGGAACCGTCGATCACCCAGTCGTCGCCGTCGCGCCGGGCGCGGGTGCGCAAGTTGCCGGCGTCGGAGCCGTGGCCGGGCTCGGTGAGGCCGAAGCAGCCGAGGATCCGGCCGGCGGCGATGTCGGGCAGCCAGCGCTGCTTCTGCTCCTCGGTGCCGTGCCGCAGGACCGACGTGCCGAACAGTCCGGAGGAGACCGAGACGATGCCGCGGATCGCGGAGTCGGCGCGGCCCAGCTCCTCCGCCGCGAGGACGTAGGTGAGGTAGTCGCCGCCGACGCCGCCGTACTCCTCGGGGATGGTCAGGCCGAAGAACCCGATCTCGCCCAGCTTCGGGATGATCGCGAGGTCGACGGACTCCGCGCGGTCCCACGCGGCACGGTGCGGCACGACCTCCCGGTCGAGGAAGTCGCGGGCCAGGGCGCGGAATCCGGCCTGCTCGTCGGTGAGGGTCAGGTCCATGGCTCCGATGCTGCCACGGGCGGGTGCGGCATACCGACCGGCTCGGACCCTCGGGCTGGGAGGTAGGTGGCGCGCGCTTCGCCGGTGGGCGGTAGGAGGCGCGCGGATATGACCGCGCTTCCCGCGCGCCTCCTACCGCCGAAGCAGGGATACGCGCGCCACCTACCGCCCAGGGGGCTGAGGGCGGGCCGGGCCGGCCAGGAAGGTGGCGAGCAGGTCGTGCCCGTGGCTGGTCAGGATCGACTCGGGGTGCCACTGCACGCCCTCGACCGGATGGGTCGCGTGCCGCAGGCCCATGACGACGCCCGACGCGGTGCGGCTCGTGACGACGAGCTCCGTCGGCAGGCTGGCCTCCTCGGCCACCAGCGAGTGGTAGCGGGCGACGACGAGGGGCGTGGGCAGCCCGGCGTGCAGGCCGAGCCCGTCGTGGTGGACCAGCGACGGCTTGCCGTGCACCACCTGAGGCGCGCGGACCACGCGCGCCCCGTAGGCCTCAGCGATCGCCTGGTGGCCGAGGCACACGCCGAGCAGCGGCGTGGTGGGGCCGAGCCGGCGGACGACGTCGACGCTGATGCCCGCGTCGGCCGGTGCGCCGGGACCCGGCGACAGCACCACGTGGGTCAGGTCGCCCGCGGCCCGCGCGGCGAGGAGCTGCTCGACGTCGACCTCGTCGTTGCGGACGACGTCGGCGTCGGCGCCGAGCTCGCGCACGTACTGCACGAGGTTGAACACGAACGAGTCGTAGTTGTCGACGAACAGCACCCTCGCCCTCCGCCCCCTCCCCCGCTGACCGTGACGTTCTGGCCCCGGATCGGGCTCTCCGGGGGCCAGAACGTCACAGTCAGCGGGGTGGGGGGAGGCGAGAGAGGAGGCGAGAGAGGTGGCGAGGAGGGTGGCGAGGGGGCCGGGGGCGGGCCAGGTGCCGACGCCCTCGACCTCGTGCACCGGCACGACGCCGCGCAGCGCGTTCGTGACGAAGACCTCCGACGCCGCCGCGAGGTCGGAGCGCGTCAGCCGACGCTGGCGCAGCGGCACGCCGGCGCCCAGGAGGGCGTCGACCACCCGTGCGCGCTGGGTGCCGGGCAGCACCCGGCCGTCGAGCGGCGGGGTGTGCACGCCGTCGTCGAGCACGCAGAACACGGAGGTGCGGCCGCCCTCCAGCACCGAGCCGTCGACGTCGACCAGCAGCAGCTCGTCGACCCCGGCCGGCGGGTCGAGCGGGCCGCGGTCGACCCACTTGTGGCTGCCCCAGCCGCCCGGGACCTCGCATGGCACGAGCCGCCACGACGCCGGCGCGGGCGCCAGAGGGGCGTCGACGAGCCGGACCCGCACCGGCACGGCGTGGTCGTCAGCGGCGCCCGACGGCTCGAGAGGCACCGCCTCGACCCGCAGGCGGTGCCGGCCGGGCGGCAGGCTCGCCGCGCGCCGCACCACCGCGTCGTCGAGCCCCTCCCGGACGCTGCTGCCGTAGACGGCGCGGACGCTGGCGTCGAGGCGGGCCAGGTGCGACGCGACGTCGACGGCGCGCCCGTCGTCGACGAGCAGGGTGGTGAACACTCCGCGGCCCGCGTCGGCCGACCAGTCGCGAGCCGCCCGGGGTGACGACGGGGCCGCCGGCGCGGGACGCGGCACGTCGTCGACGAGGCTGCCCCCGACGGCCTCGACCACCGGACGCGCCTTCACGAACACCTCGGCCAGCTCGGCCTGCGGGTCGGAGTCGGCGACGATGCCGCCACCCACGCCGAGCCACACCCGCCCCTGCGCCATCTCCAGGGTGCGGATGACGACGTTCGCCTCGAGACCGGCGAGCGGGCTCACGTGGCCGATCGCGCCCGTGTACGCCTCCCGCCCGGTCGCCTCGAGCTCCGCCGCCACCTCCATCGCGCGCACCTTCGGCGCACCCGTGACCGACCCCGGGGGGAACGTGGCCCGCCACAGGTCGGCGTCGTCGACGTCGGGCGCGAGGCGGCCCACGACGTCGGAGACCAGCTGCCACACGGCGTGCCGCTCCGGCCGGACGAGGGCGGGCACCCGCACGCTGCCCGGCGCGCACACCCGGCCGAGGTCGTTGCGCATCAGGTCGACGATCATGACGTTCTCGGCACGGTCCTTCGCCGAGGCCGCGAGCGTCTCGGCCGCCGCGGCGTCGTCCTGCGGCCCGACGCCGCGCGGCGCGGTGCCCTTGATCGGCGACGTCAGCACCTCGTGGCCCGTGCGGCGCAGGAAGAGCTCCGGCGAGAACGACGCGACGCCCTCGCCGCTGCCGGCCGGGCCACCCACGAACGCGCCGTAGGCCGGGCGGAGGAGCTGTGCCCCTGCACAGAAGACGTCGACCGGGTGACCCTGCACGTCGCCCTCCAGACGCGCGCAGAGGTTCACCTGGAAGAGGTCGCCCGCGTGCACGTGCTCGACGGCCCGCGCGACCGCCGCCACGTGCTCCTCGGGCGACGGCACCAGCCGCAGCGGGCCGACGTCGTGCGCGACGGGCCCCGGCGCGGGACCCTCGAGCGCCGCCAGCACCGGCGCGACGTCGACGTCGCCCAGCCACTCCAGCCACCACGTGCCGCGGCTGCGTCGCAGCACCCACGCGTAGAACGCCAGCCGCGCGTCGGGCTGCTCGACGGGGCGGGCACGAGCCGGTGGCACCCGCTCCAGCCGCCCGCCGAGGCGGTACCCCCACAGCCCGATCCAGCCACCCCCGAAGCCGGCCGCCCCGTCGGACGACGCCCCGAGCGCGACCTCGGGCAGCGACAGGTCGAACGGGTCGTCGACCTCGGGGTCGAGCACCCGCACGGGGTCGCAGGCCACCAGCGCGTCGCCCTGGTGCCACGCACCGACCAGCGCCACCGGACGGTCGCGGCCGCGGAAGCGTCGCAGCACCTCCAGCGGACCCTCGTCGAGCCCGAGGCGCCGCCGGTGCACCGTCACGGCCGCACCGGCACCCCGGCTGCGCCGTCCGCCGCCCGGGGCCCGGCACCCCCGGCTGCGCCGTCCGCCGCCCGGGGCCCGGCACCCCCGGCTGCGCCGTCCGCCGCCCGGGGCCCGGCACCCCCGCCGGGATCAGCCGTGGTCGATCTCATCGATCACCCGCGCACCCAGCTCCCGCGAGAGGAGCTGCTCGGGGTCGGCGCCCTGGTCGACGACCGGGTCGTCGGGGTGCGCCGCGAGGTCGGGATCCTCCGGCGGTGCCACCGAGCCCGGCTCGCGCATGGCCTGCCGGACCGCCTCGGGTGCGCCCACGCCACGACCCTGCCCCGACGGCGCCGGGGCGGCCTGCTGGGCCGCGGGCGCCGAGGGCTGCGGCGTGCTGGCCGCGCGCGGGTCGACCGACGGGTCGACGATCGCCTCGATCCGCCACTGCACGCCGATGACCTGCTGCAGCGCCTGCTGCACGTACTCGGCCGACCCGCTCGCGACGAACGAGTCGCGCGCACCAGCGTTGACCAGCGCGATCGTCAACGTCTGGCCGTCGAGCGCCTGCACCTGCGCGTTCTGGCTCAGCATGATCCAGGTGAAGCGGCGCAGCCCCTTGATGACCTCGAGCACCTCGGGCCAGAGCCGGCGCACGTCGGCCACCCCCATGCCACCCGCCGCAGGCGCCGCCGGGGCCGGCTGCTGGGCCGGGGGCTCAGGACGGTGCCGAGGCTGCTGCGTCTGGGGCTGTGGGGACGGCGGCTGGTGGGGCTGCGGCTGCTGGGGCTGGGGCTGCGTCGGAGGCTCGGGCGCCGACGGGGCCGGCGCGGCGTCCTCGGGAGGCGCAGACCGCCCGACCTGCTCCTCGACGTCCCACGGCGGCAGGTCCGGCGGCTCGGGGACGTCGTCGGGCTCCGCGACAGGTGCCGACGCCGCTGCGCCGGCCTGGCGCAGCGCCGCCTCGCGCGGGCTGGACGGCTGGGGCGCGGGGGCCGCTGCCGCGACGCTGGGCGCCGGCGCGGGACGGGTGTCGACCGGCACCTGGTCGGCCGGTACGCCACCCATGGAGAGCCGCTTCTCGAGCCGGTCGACCCGGGCGACCACGCCCGACGCGTCGGAGGCCGGCACCAGGATGCGCGCGCACATGAGCTCGAGCAGCAGACGCGGCGCCGTGGCACCGCGGAACTCGGTGAGCGCCGCGTTGACGATGTCGGCCATACGCGTCAGGTCGGCCGGGCCGAACGACGTGGCCTGCCCCTGCAGCCGCTCGGCCCGGTCGCCCGGCACGTCGAGCAGACCGGTGACGAGCGCGTCGGGCACGGCCCGCAGCACGACGAGGTCGCGCAGCCGCTGCAGCAGGTCCTCGGCGAAGCGCCGCGGGTCCTGCCCTGACTCGATGATCTTGTCGACGACGCCGAACACCGTGGCGCCGTCGGACGCACCGAACGCCCCGACGGCCTCGTCGAGCAGCGAGTCGGGGGTGTACCCCAGCAGCTGCACGGCGAGGTCGTAGGTGACGCCCTCCGGCCCGGCCCCGCCCAGCAGCTGGTCGAGGACGCTGAGGGTGTCGCGCACCGAGCCGGCACCAGCGCGGACCACGAGCGGGAGCGCGGCCGGCTCGAGGCGCACGCCCTCGGCCTCGCACAGCTGGTTCAGGTAGTCGCCGAGCGCCTTCGGCGGGACCAGCCGGAACGGGTAGTGGTGCGTACGGGACCGGATGGTGCCGATCACCTTGTCGGGCTCGGTGGTGGCGAAGATGAACTTCAGGTGCGGCGGCGGCTCCTCGACGAGCTTGAGCAGCGCGTTGAAGCCCTGCGGGCTCACCATGTGCGCCTCGTCGATGATGTAGACCTTGTACCGGCTGCTGATCGGCGCGAAGAACGCGCGCTCGCGCAGGTCGCGGGCGTCGTCGACGCCACCGTGGCTCGCGGCGTCGATCTCGATGACGTCGACGCTGCCCGGGCCGCCGCGCGCGAGGTCGCGGCAGCTCTGGCACTCCCCGCACGGGTCGGAGACCGGCGCCTGCTCGCAGTTCAGCGCGCGGGCCAGGATGCGCGCGCTGGTGGTCTTGCCGCAGCCGCGCGGGCCGGAGAACAGGTAGGCGTGGTTGACCCGGTTGGCGGCCAGCGCGTGGCGGAGCGGGTCGGTGACGTGCTCCTGCCCGATCACCTCGGCGAACGTCTCGGGACGGTACCGGCGGTAGAGGGCGAGAGGGGCATCCACGGCCCCGAGCCTAGCCGCGCCGCCCGACACGGGTCACGGCGTGCGGTCAGCCGCCGGAGCCGAAGGCCTCGTGCAGCGCGACGGCCTGCTCGTAGGCGTCGTCGACCGCTGCCAGCAGGGCGCTCGCCGACGTCGCCCGCAGCAGGCCGAGCCGGTCGTAGGGGCCCATCGGGCAGCCGTCCGCAAGGTGCCAGCAGGCCGCCTCGAGGTCGTGCGGCGGCGGCTCGGGCGGCATCGCGCCGAGCCGCACCGCCGCGGTCGTGGCGCGCTCGTGCACCTCGGCGACCGCGACCAGGTCGACGTCGAGCTCCAGCGGCGGCAGCTCACGCACCTTGGCCCGCGGGTACGGGTCCTCGGGCAGCCAGCCCTCGACCTCGACCCGCCGTCCGCCCACGGCCACCAGGCCCATCTCCTGCTGGCGCGGCTCGACCTGCACCACGCGGCCCACCGTCGCGGTCGAGAACCGGGAGTCCCCGCCGCCCGTCTCGACCCCGCGCTCGATCAGCACGAACCCGATCTCGGGCTCGTCGTCGGCGAGGACGTCGGCGAGCAGCGCCAGGTAGCGCGGCTCGAACAGCCGCAGGGGCAGCAGGCCTCCCGGGAGCAGGACGGTCCCGAGCGGGAACATGGGCATGGCGGTCACGGTCCAGGTGTACCCCACCGCGCCGGGGCGCGCCGGTCAGATCAGCGAGCTCGTGCGCAACCAGGTGTCGACCGCCTCGTAGGCGGCCTCGCGCGGCTCCTTCAACGACAGGAACACGTCGTGCCGGGCGTCCGGGACCGGCAGCGACGTGACCGCGTCGCCGAGGCAGCCGGCCCAGCGGGCGATCTGCTTGACGTCGAGCACGGCGTCGGCGCGGTCGACCTCCTCCGACCACGACCGCGCGAAGCGGCTCTTGTCCGAGCGCAGCACGAGCGACGGGACGCCGACGTCGAGCCCGCGGTGCAGACGCGCCTGGCCGGCCCGCACGGCGCCGAGCCAGCCGAAGGTGACCTCGAACCCGTTGAGCGGCTTCAGCGCGACGTCGTAGTCCCACTCCCCGTGGGCGCCGACGTGCAGGCTGCTGCCGTACGCGTCGGTGAACGGCAGCTTCATGACGTCGAACGGCTTGACCCGGCCGATCCCGCGGATCACGACCGTGCCGACCTCGCGCATCCAGGGCTTGCCCTGCAGGTCGAACCACGGGCTGTTCAGCACGAGACCGCTGATGCCCGCGCCCTTCGAGCCGCCCGGACGCCGGTTCAGGCGGTCGAGCCACAGCGGGAGCACCAGGCCACCGGTGGAGTGCGCCGACAGCAGCACGGGGCCGTCCGGCACCTCCGCGCGCACCGTGGCGAGGGCGCGGTCGAGCTCGACGTCGTAGTGCGCGAGGTCGGTCACGTGGTGGGCCGTCTGGCCCTCGCGCCGCGACCGGCCGCACTTGCGCAGGTCGAGCGCGTAGAAGGCGAAGCCGCGCTCGGCGAAGAAGTCGGCCATCGCGGTCTGGAAGAAGTAGTCGCTGAAGCCGTGCACGTACAGGACGGCTCGGCGCGCGGGCTCCGCCTCGGTCCAGGTGCGTCGCACGAGCGTGGCGAAGACCTCGCCCTGCCCGTCCGGGTCGTCGCCCAGCGCGTACGTGAGCTGCTCGTAGCCGTCGCCCAGGACGTCGGGCCGCCAGTCGGTCATCGTGCCTCCTCGTGCTCCCCCGGCATCTCGCCGAGGAGAGCCTAGGACACGCGGCCGCGTCGTGCGGGCCGACGGCGTCCGATCCGTCTGGCCGCCGCCCGCGCGTCGGGGGTGGCGTCCGGGGCGGCGCGGCCCGGCACCCGCACTGCGTGAGGCGGGCACCGGGACCGCGTCACCCACTGGAGTCGTACCCGTTCCCTGTGGTCCGAACCGCCTCGGCCGCGCGGACGTGTCGCGGGCCCGTACCCGGGGTACGTGCGGTGCATGAGGATCCCCACGCCGTGCGGCCCGGTGAGCCGGGCCGTGCACGACCACCTGGACTCCGGCACGCCCCTGCCCGAGCTGCCCGCGACGCCCGACCCGACGTCGCGCGACCACGCCCTCGCGCTGTGGACGCTGCACGAGCTGGCCTACCGCGGGTTCGACGGCGTCGACCCCGACCTGGAGTGGTCGCCCGACGTCCTGCGGCTGCGGAACCGGTTGTCGCGCGACCTCGAGGCATGGCTGCGGCGACGGTTCGCGGAGGCGACCGTCCCGGACACGGTCGAGGAGCTCGTCTCGGCCGACACGCAGGCACCCGGCGTCGCCCGGTTCGTGCGGGAGCGGGCCACCGTCGAGGACGTGGAGCGGATCCTGGTGCAGCGCAGCGTGTACCACCTGAAGGAGGCGGACCCGCAGTGCTTCCTGCTGCCGCGGTTGCGCCCCGCCGCGAAGGCCGCCCTGACGGAGCTCCAGTACGACGAGCTCGGCGACGGCGAACCGGACCTGGTCCACCAGCACCTGTTCGCCCAGGCCCTCGAGGCGGCCGGGCTCGACCCGACCTACGGCGCGTACGTGGACGACGCCGACGAGGAGACGCTCACGCTCAACAACGCCATCTCGCTGCTGTGCCTGAACCGTCGTCTCGTGGCCGCCGCGCTCGGCCACCTGGCGGCGTTCGAGGCGACCAGCGCGCTGCCCAGCGCCGACATGGTGCGCGGTCTGCAGAGGCTCGGGTTCTCCGAGCCGGTGTGGCGCTACTACGACGAGCACGTCGAGGCCGACGCGGTGCACGAGCACCTGGCCCGCCGGATCTGCGACCTTGCGACCGAGGGCGACCCCGCGCTCGAGCGCGAGGTGCTCTTCGGGGCGTTCGTGTGCGTGGACCTGGAGGACCGTTGCGCCGAGCGCCTCGTGCCGGCGGCGGTGCCGGCATGAGTGCGGACGAGCCGTCGCGCAAGGAGGCTCGGCGCGAGGCGCTCCGACGGGCAGCGGCCCAGGGCCCGGCGCTGGTGCGTGGCGTGGACGTCGTGGTCGACCCCGAGGGCGTCGCGAGCGTGGCGCGCCGACCTGTCGTGGCCCTCTGCCGCTGCGAGGCGTCGACCCGCCTGCCGTGGTGCGACGGCACCCACAAGCGCCTGGTCTGACACCTTCTGGACGGTTGCGGGGCGCTCCGGCGCCCCGCAACCCCCCGGAAGTGTCCAGAAGTCGGGACGGGGTCAGGGCTTGAAGACGACCTTGACGGTGCCGTCCTGCTTCTTCTGGAAGGCGCTGTAGGCCTCGGGGGCGTCCTCGAGCGACGGACGGTGCGTCGCGAAGTCCTCCAGGCCGAGCGGGTCGTCCGAGCGCTCAGCGAGGGGCAGCAGGTCGTCGACCCAGCGCTTCACGTTCGCCTGTCCCATGCGCAGGGTCACCTGCCGGTCGAAGAGCTGCTGCATCGGCATCGGGTCGTGCGTGCCGGTGTAGACGCCCGAGAGCGACACCGTGCCGCCGCGCCGCACGAGCTGGGTCGCGAGGTGCAGCGCCGCGAGCCGGTCGACGCTCGCCGACGTCATGACCTGCTTCGCGAGCCCGTCGGGCAGCAGCCCCGCCGCCTTCTGCAGCGCCGAGGGACCGGGCGAGCCGTGCGCCTCCATGCCCACCGCGTCGACGACGCCGTCCGCACCACGTCCCGACGTCGCCTCGAGCACGGCCGCGGCGACGTCGTCGTGCTCCACATGCAGCACCTCGACGCCGCGGGCGCGGGCCCGCTCGAGACGCTCGGGGACGAGGTCGACGCCGATCACGCGCACGCCGTGGTGCAGCGCCAGCCGCGCGGCCATGTCGCCGATCGGGCCGAGCCCCACGACGACGAGCGTGTCGCCCTCGTGGACGTCGGCGTACTGCACCCCCTGCCAGGCCGTCGGTAGGACGTCGGAGAGGTAGACGTAGCGCTCGTCGGGCAGGTCGGGCCCGACGGTGATCGCGCCGTAGTCGGCGTGCGGGACGCGCAGGTACTCCGCCTGACCCCCCGGCACGCGGCCGTAGAGCTCGCTGTAGCCGAACAGGGCCGCGCCCATGCCGGAGGAGCGGACCTGCGTCGTCTCGCACTGGGTCTGCAGGCCGCGACGACACATGAAGCAGTCGCCGCAGGAGATCTGGAACGGCACGACGACGCGGTCGCCGACCGAGAGCCGGGAGACCCCCGGCCCGACCTCGACGACCTCGCCCATCGTCTCGTGGCCGAGCACGTCGCCCGCGTGCATGAACGGGCCCATCACCTCATAGAGGTGCAGGTCGGAGCCGCACAGTCCCGTGCTGCTGACCTTCAGCACCACGTCGGTCGGGTCCTCGATGCGGGGGTCGGGCACGTCCGTCACCTGGACGTCACGGCGTCCTTGCCACGTCACTGCTCTCATGGGTCCTCCTCGGGTCGGGGTGGGTCACGCGGGACGTACCCGACCGCGGACGTCCGACGCCCCTCGCCGACGCGACGCAGGGCACGGCCCGACCCTGCGTCGAGCCGGGACGACGGGGTACCACGGAGGCATGCTCGTACCTGGAGGATCACCGATCGCCCACCACGTCCACACGCACCTGGCGGGGTCGGCCGCCGGCATCGACCTGTTCGGCCGCAGCGCGGCCGGGCTGCTCGACCCGGACGCGGCCACCCTCGTCCGCGACATCCAGGAGGAGCTGCTCGACGAGCGGCGGCGGCTGCGCCGGATGGCCGACGACCTCGGCGTCGGCGAGGCCTACCTGATGACCCTGGCGGCACGCGCCGGCGAGCGCGCGGCGCGGCTCAAGCCGAACGGCTCGTGGACGGAGCGCACCCCGCTGACGGACCTCGTCGAGCTGGAGGCGATGCGGGTGGCCGTCAACGGCAAGCGCGCAGGCTGGCAGGCGCTGCTCGCGGTGGTCGACGTGCACGCAGCACTCGACCGCGAGGAGCTGGAGATGCTGGCCGAGCAGGCCGCCGAGCAGGACCGCAGGCTCGCCGAGGCGCACCACCGGGCCGCCGCGCGGGCGCTGGTGCACTGAGCCTGAGCCTGCTGGAGGCGCGCCCCGGGTCGTGACCCGCGGCGCGGGCGCGTGGCGGGGGCGTCAGGACTGCGACGACGTCCCGTCGCCGTCCTGCTCGTCGCCGTCCAGCTCGGACGCGTCGAGCGACGGCTCCGCCTGGGTGGCGTCCGCCTCCGGCTCGGTGCCGGGGTAGGTGCGGGGGTCGACCTGGCGCGTCTCACTGGCGCCGGGACCGGACTGCGGGGTGCCGCCGAAGGTGCTCATGACCCGGTTCTACCGGCGAACGGGCAGGTCCACACCTCGACGGGGCCCACGGCACGCCCGTCAGGGCGCGTCGTGGGCCCTCGCCGCGGGCCCTTGCCGCCTCAGTCCTCGTCGTCCTCGAGCTCGGAGGCGTCGAGCGACGGCTCGGTGGGGGGGCTCGTCGGTGTCGGGCTCGGTCTCAGGGGACGTAGCGGGGTCGACGGGCGCGTTCCCGTGGGTGCCGGGACCGGAGTGGGGCGTGCTGCCGAAGGTGCTCATGCCCCCCACGTACCCGACCCTGGCACGGTGACGCGTCAGGACCCGCCGCTGGCGGCGTCGTCGCCCTGGCGTTCCTGCGCGTCGTCGCCGAAGGGCTTCTCGTCGGGACGTCGCTCGTCCCTGTCGTCGCTCCCGTCGTCGCCCGGCGCGCCGGTGCGGTCGTCGGGGTCGTTCCGGGCGGGGTCGTGCTGCGATGCGCTCATGCCCGCAGCGTTCCCCGACCGGGGCGCGACATGCACCTCACCCGTCGAGGTCGCCCATGCGGTCGCGGACCTCGGCCAGCGCACGCGAGAGCCGCCGCGACACCTGCATCTGGGAGATGCCGAGCCGTTCGCCGATCTCGCGCTGCGTCAGGTCGTCGACGAACCGCAGCTCCAGCAGCCGCCGGTCCTCCTCCGACAGCGACCGCACGGCCGGCACGACGCTCTGCAGCCGGTCGACAGCGTCGAGGTGAGGGTCCTCGGCGCCCAGGTGCTCGTGTCCCGGCAGGCCGTCGACGGCCGACGGGCGGTCGAGCGACTGCGGGGCGAACGCGTCGTGCGCGGCGTCGGCCTCGCGCACGTCGGCGCGGCTGACGTGCAGCCGCTCGGCCACCTCGTCGTCCGTCGGCGTGTGCTGCTCCTCCGTGCGCAGGGCGTCGCGTGCCGCGGTGACGGCGCTCTGCAGCTCCTGCGTGGAGCGGGTGGGGCGGACGGCCCAGGCCTTGTCGCGGAAGTGGCGCCGCAGCTCGCCCAGGACGGTGGGCACGGCGTACGCCGCGAAGGAACGGCGGGTCGGGTCGAAGCGGCGCACCGCCTTCACGAGCCCGAGCCGGGCCACCTGCTCGAGGTCGTCGGTCTCCACGCCACGGTCGCGGTAGCGCCGGGCGAGTCGTCGTGCCATGGGTGCGTACTCGGTGACGACGCCGTTCTGGAGCCTCAGCCGCTCCAGCGGCGAGGCGTGGGCCGCCTCGTCGAGCGTCTCGCAGGTCCGTGCGTCAGGGTCGGACGGTTCCATCGTGCTGCCTCTCGTCGAGCGAGTGCGGCTGCTGTCTCAACCTCCTCTCCACGGCACCACGGGAACGGCCGTACGTCAACCCTCGTGCGGCCGCGGACCCGTCCAGGCCTCCGGCCCCAGCAGCGCGAGGACGCCTCGCGAGTCGCCCTCGCCGGCCTCGCGGACGGCCAGGACCTCCAGGCCGGACGTCTCGCACGTGTGGTCGAGCACCTCGACCTGCTCGACGCTGCCCAGCTGCAGCAGCACGCGGCCGTCGGCCGCCAGGTGCCGCGACGCCGTCCGCACGCAGCGTCGCGCGACCTCGAGGCCGTCGATGCCGCCGTCGATGGCCCACACGGGGTCGTCGGGGAACTCCGCGACCCGTTGGCTGGGGACCCACGGCGGGTCCGCCACGACGAGCGCGAACCGCTCGGCCGGGTCGAGCACGGCGTCGAAGCGGCCCTCGCGGACCTCGACGTCCTCCTCGACCTGCGCGGCGTTGAGCCGGGCGAGCGCGCAGGCCCGGGGCTCGGCGTCGACCATGACCAGCCGCCGTCCGGTGCCGTGCACGGCACCCAGGCCGATCTGGCCCGCTCCGGCGCACAGCTCGAGCACGTCGCCGGGCGGCAGGCTCTCGAGGAGCTCGGCGGCCCACGTCGACTGGGCGTACGTCCACGGCCGGGGCTCGAGGACGGTTCCGTCGACCTGGATCTGCAGCGGTCCGAACGAGACGGTCCTGGTGCTCGGTCCGGCTGCCGCGGGGGCGGGGTGGTCGGGGGTCGGGGCTGTGGTGTCCACGTCCTCCGCGTACCCCACGCACCACCGGGCGAACCACGCCGACTTGCGGCGCGCGCGGCACGGGGTGACAGTGGGACCGGTTCAGCAGCAGCCATCTCGCCACCCGTCCTCTGGGGGGACCGACATGGCTGACTGCACCCCGCTCGTCACCGAGCACCTCGACCTCGCCGCACGACTGGCCCGCGGCTACCGCGGCCGCGGCGTGGAGGACGACGACCTGCTCCAGGTCGCTCGTCTCGCCCTCGTGAAGGCCGCCGAACGTTTCGACGCCGGCGTCGGCGCCTTCGCACCGTTCGCCGCGAGCACCATCCGCGGCGAGATCAAGCGCTACTTCCGCGACTTCGCGTGGAGCGTGCGCCCACCACGCCGGCTGCAGGACCTGCAGGCCCAGATCGCGCGGGAGACGAGCAACGGGCCGGTCGCGCCGGAGACGCTCGCCGCACGCCTCGGCGTGCCCCTGGACGACGTCCGCGAGGCCATGGCAGCCGGCAGCTGCTTCACCAGCGACCGGATCGACGACGAGCTGGGGGCGGGCGCCCTCGACGACGTCGGCTACGCCCGGGTCGAGGCCTGGCTGACCGTCCGCTCCCTCCGGGGCGGGCTGAGCGAGGACGACCGACGCCTGCTCGCGTGGCGGTTCGTCGACGAGCTGCCCCAGCGCGAGATCGCCGCCCGGCTCGGCATCAGCCAGATGCAGGTGTCGCGACGGCTCTCGAACCTCCTGGCGCGACTGCGTCGCGAGGTGGGCGACGCCGCGGCCTGACGTCGAGAAGCCCACTCGGCCTGCAGGACCGGCCCGCGGGGTACAGCCTGGCTGCAGGACGTCCCCGGGTTGAGCCGACAGCCCGGGGGCGTCCGCATGCCGCAGGCACCACCGGGTACGCGTCGAAGGAGACCTCAGGAGGCCCCGATGAGCGACCACCGTCGATCCCACCGACCGCAGGACCCCGTCCGACGTGGCGACGCGTTCCGCCCCGGGGCGCTGCGCGCCGCGATCATCGGCACGTGGTCCCGCGCCCGACGGCGCGGACGTCGGATCAGGCGCCCGCGCGCGTCGTGAGCAGCTGGTCGACCGGCGCGTAGTCGTCGGTCAGCACCGGCGCCTCACCCGCCCAGCGGTCGAGCGTCGAGCCGGAGAGCACCGTCCAGCCCACCTGATGCCGGTCGAGCTGGGCGCGCAGCGCGTCGACGTCGAGCGGACGCTCCGACGCGACCATCACGAGGTTGCCGCCCTCGACCTCGTTGGCCGAGGTGGGGCTGCTCGTCGAGGTGGGCGCCGGCGCACCGAGCACGGCCACGTGCGGCCACCTCTCCTGCAGCGTCCGCGCCTCGGCCCGGGCGAGCCGCAGCCGGCCGTGGTCGATGAGGTTGAGCACGTACACGCCGTCGCCGTCCAGGGCCCGGTGCACCTCGTCGAGCATCTCGAGCGTCGTCAGGTGCCACGGCACGCTGACCCCGCCGAACGCGTCGCCGACGACGAGGTCGAGGCTGCCCGCGTCGACGTCGCGCATGCCGAGTCGACCGTCCTCGACCCGCACCTGCAGGGCCGGACCGGTCCGGAGGCCGAGGTCGTCGCGGTCGAGCTGCACCACGCCGCCGTCGATCTCGGAGACGACGCTCGTGCTGCCGGGCCGGGTGGCGGCGAGCCAGCGCGGCATGGTGACCCCGCCCGCGCCGAGGTGGTGGGCCCGCAGGGCACCGTCGCCCGGGAACATCGCGTCGATGGCCGAGGCGTAGGCGCGCGTGTAGGAGAACTCGAGGTACGTGGGGTCGTCGAGGTCGACGAAGGAGTGCCGCAGGCCGTCGAGCACGAGGAGACGGCCCCCGGTGGAGCTGCCCGCGGCCTCGACGGTCGCGCAGTGGTAGGTGGTCTCGACCTCGCAGCCGCTCGGCACGAGGCCGGCGGTGCCGCCGGCCAGCAGGGCGCCACCCACGGCGAGCAGCCCGACCGCCGGCCCGCGGCGGCGCAGCTCGAACGCGGCGGCGGCGACGCCCAGGAGCACGCCGAGGCCGACGAGGATGGCGCTCACCCGCACGTGGGAGATCAGCACGAACCCGGTGAGCACGGTGCCGACGATCGCGCCGACGGTGCCGATGCCGGAGAGACGGCCGACGACGGTGCCGGTCTCGTCGAGGTCGTGCAGGAGCAGCTTCGTGACCATCGGCGTGACCGCCGACAGCAGCGCACCGGGCACGACGATCGTGGCGGCCGCGACCAGGAACAGCAGCGCGGACGACTCGGGCTCGGCGGCGGCACGCACCGCGAACGGCGTCAGGGCCACCACGACGCCCGACACGGCGAGCAGCGGGGCTACGGCACGACGGGGGTCGATGCGGTCCGCGGCGCGCCCGCCGGCCCAGGAACCTGCGGCGATGGCCGCCAGCGCCAGGCCGATGACGGTCGTCGAGGTCTCCAGCGTGAGACCCAGGTAGGGCGCGAGGAGCCTCAGCGCGACGATCTCGACCACCAGCACCGCCGCGGAGGAGCCGAAGACCAACGCCGCGGCCGTCAGGTCGCCGATGCCCGGCGGCGCCGGCTCGGGCGCGGACGGGTCCGAGGCGGCGTCGCTCATGACGCCATCCTCCCAGCCCCCACCCCTTTCCGGGCGGTAGGTGCGGGGAGGACGGCCGTCAGTGGTTCCGCAGCTTCTCGACGAGCTCGTCCTTGCGCAGGTCGGAGTAGCCCTCGAGCCCGAGCTCCTTGGCCCGCTCCTTCAGCTCCTCGACCGTCCAGTCCTCGTAGGAGCCGGACTCCCCACCGCGCTTCCCGACGGTCTTCTTGCCGTCGCGCGCGGCGGCGTTGGAGATCCGCGCCGCCTTCTCCTTCGAGGCACCGTCGTCGCGCAGCGCCTCGTACATCTCGGGGTTCTTCAGCGACGGCTCGTCGCGTGCGTCCTTGCCTGCGGGCATGGTGTCCTCCTCGATGGTGGCGGCTCAGAAGACCGGCTTGCCGCCGGTCACCCCGAGCACGGTGCCAGAGACGTAGCTCGCGTCGCGCTCGGAGGCCAGGAACACGAAGGCCGGCGCGACCTCGGCGGGCTGGCCGGCGCGACCCAGCGGGGTGTCGGAGCCGAACTGCTCGAGCTTCTCCGGCGGCTGGGTGGCGGGCTGCAGCGGGGTCCAGATGGGGCCGGGTGCGACGGCGTTCACGCGGATGCCGTCGCCACCCAGCTCGGCGGCGAGGTTGACCGTGAGGTTGTTGAGCGCGGCCTTCGTCGACGCGTAGTCGAGCAGCGACGTCGACGGCTCGTACGCCTGGATCGACGTGTTGTTCACGACGCTCCCGCGGCGCTCGCGCAGGTGCGGCACGGCCGCCCGCGTGAGCCAGAACGTGGCGTACAGGTTGGTCTTCAGGACCCGGTCGAGGTTCTCGTCGGTGATCGCCTCGATGCCCTCCTCCCGCGCCATCTGGTAGCCGGCGTTGTTCACCAGGACGTCGAGGCCGCCGAGCTCGTCGACCGTGCGGGCCACGACGTCGTCGCACGCCGCGCGGTCGCGCAGGTCGACCTCGACGGCGAGCGCGCGACGTCCGGCGTCCTCGACCCACCGCGTGGTCTCGGCGGCGTCGTCGGCCTCCTCGGGCTGGTAGGTGAAGGCGACGTCGGCGCCCTCGCGGGCGTAGGCGATCGCCACGGCGCGGCCGATGCCGGAGTCGCCGCCGGTCACCAGGGCGACCTTGCCCTCGAGCCGCCCGTGACCGACGTAGGACTCCTCGCCGTGGTCGGGCCGGGGGTCCATCGCTGCGGTGCTGCCGGGCGGGTCCTGCTGCTGGGCGGGGAAGCCGTCGCTCATCGGATGCCTGTCTCGTCGGGGGCCGGGGTCGGCTCGAGGGGGACCTCGGGCACGTCGTCGGGGTCGGTCGGCTCGACCGGCTCGACGTCGGGGTCGGGCAGGGGTGCGTCAGGCGCGAGGGTCATGCGAACTCCTTCGGTCACGGTGGTCACCTCGACGTTCCCCCGGATCCGGAAGCCATGCATCTCGGACCAGCCGAGGACGTCGGGGGCGTGCTGGCCGGCGCTAGGGTCGTCAGGGATGGGCTCGAGCAGCATGAGCCGCAGACCGGGCTCGGCGCGGCGGGCGACCCAGCGGGCCACCGTCGAGACCGCCCCCAGGCCGTCGGGGACGTCGTGGCGGCGGGCCCGGCACCACACGCCGTCGTGGCGCAGGACCAGCACGAACCGGCGTCGGGCCAGGCGGTGCCACGCGGCCTGGACCTCGGCGGGCGGGTCGACGTCGGCGGACACCAGGCAGAGCACCGCGTCGCGGTCGGGCGCGTCCTCCAGCGCGAACAGATGGGCACGGTCCCGGCCGTCGTCGACACTGAGCACGACGACGCCGGGACGGTCGCGTGCGGTCTCGAGCAGGCGGGTCATGTGCACGCCGTACCCGCACAGACGTCGACCATGCGCCGACGTGCGCAGGGTCTCCCCCGTGCCTACGCTCGCGGCATGAGCATCGACACCACCATCGACCTGGGTCGGCCCGTCTCGGGCGACGTCGTCGACCTGATCCTCGACGACCACCGTCGCTTCGAGGACCTGCTGCGCCAGCTGCGCAGCACCGCGTCGGACCGCGATGCCGTCCGTCGGGCCTTCGCCGCCCTGCACGTCGCGCACGCCGAGGCGGAGGAGCGGCACGTGTACCCGCAGCTGAAGAAGCGGCGCGCGGTGGACGCCCACGAGGCCGACCACGGCGAGCACGAGCACGCCGAGGGCAACGAGGCGCTGCTGGCGGTCCTCGAGTGCGCCTCGACCGACACCCAGAAGTTCGACGACGCCGTCGAGGAGCTGACCCGCCTGATCAGCCACCACCTCACCGAGGAGGAGCTGACGATCCTCAACCCGGCCCGCGAGGAGCTCGGCTCGGAGGTCCTCGCGCGCCTGGGCGAGGCGTTCGCGACGGAGCGCAACCAGCAGATCGACGCCGACTGCGGCCGCACCGAGAACGTGCGCCGCCTGGTGGAGGAGGCCCGCGAGGAGGGTCTGATCGACGAGGAGTGACCCGGTCGAGGGACGCGCCGCACCCATGTGGTTCGCTGTCCCTCGGTTGAGCAGCAGCCGACGACCTCGCACGCCTGGAGGTGGTCGCTCTGACCCACTCCCCCGTTCCGCCGGACCCCCTCCGTGACGGACCCCCCACGACTCCCGAGCTGGCACGTCATGTCGTGACGCTCGCGACGGCCGCCGCCGGGACACCGCACGGCGGCCTTGCCATGGCGACGCCGCACGACACCGACGACCTGCTCGTCGCCTCGACGACGCTGGCGTCGGTCGCGCTCGGCCTGCCACCGGGGCCCGGTCCCGACGACCTGGCCGACGGGCTCGTCGTCGTGCGTGACACGTCGCTCGACGGCCGCTGGCCCACGTGGTCGACGACCATGGTCGGGCTCGGCGTCCGGTCGGTGCTGCTCGCGCCGGTGCGCACGACGCACCGGCCGCCGGGCACGCTGGCGGTGCACGCCGAGCGCACCGACGCGTTCTCCGAGACGGAGGTGGCGGCGTTCGGCGAGGTCGCCGCCCTGGCGTCGTCGGCGGTCGCGGTCGCGCTCGACCGCGACGGCCTGCATCGTGCCGTGGCCGCGCGACGTCTCATCGGCATCGGGATCGGGATGCTGGTCGAGCGCTATGACCTGTCGGTCGAGCGGGCGTTCGGGGTGCTGGTGCGGCACTCGCAGCACCTGAACCTGAAGCTGCGCGACGTCGCCCGGCACCTCGTCGAGAGCGGCGAGCTGCCGGAGCATCCACCGGACCTGGGCGACGGGCCGGCAGCGCTGACGTGACCGCGTGGGTCGGCCGCAGGTCAGGCGTCGTCGGGGAGGGTGCGCGTGCGCACGACCTCTTGCGCGACGACCGCCAGCTTCTCGTTGCGGTGCTGGGAGTAGCGCACGAGCACGCCGAAGGCCTGGTCGGCGTCGACACCGAAGCGCTCCATGAGGATCCCCTCGGCCTGCCCGATCACGGTGCGGGTGGCAAGCGCCTCCCGCAGGGTGCTGCGCTCGCGTGCCGACGCGATGGCGATGGCGGCGTGGCTCGCCAGGTGCCGGGCGGCGATCCGGTCGGCCTCGTCGAACGCCTCGGGCTCGGTGGCGTACAGGTTGAGCGCGCCGAGCTCGCGGTCGGCGAGCGCCAGCTGCACGCAGAACATCGAGCGCACGCCCTTGCCGACGACGTTCGGGCGCCACGACGGCCAGCGCGCGTCGGCGGCCAGGTCGGGCACGTCGACCTCGTCGGCGTGCAGGGCGTCGACGCAGGGACCTTCGGACAGCTCGTGCTGCAGGTCGTCGGCCCAGGCGACGAGGTCGCTCGTGGGCGCCACGGTCTCCACGCGGCCCCGGCCCCGCACGAGCGAGACGCCCGCTTCGCTGGCACCGCGCACCAGCTCCAGCGAGAGGGTGGTGAGCCGCTCGGCGGTGCTCTCCGGCGTGTCCTCGGCCGCGAGCTGCTGGGCGATCGCCGCGAGCCGCGCGTCGAGTCCGTCGTCGACGATGTCCGACATGGTGTGACCTCCTGGCGTCCGAGAATACCGACACCCGGGCGGTCCGGCAGCGTTCGCCGTGGCCGCCACGACGTCGCCGCGCCGCACCCGTCACCATGGTGCCCGTGAGCGACACCAAGGACGTGCAGCGCACGCTCGACCTCGCCCTGCGGATCGGCGAGCTGCTGCTGTCGAACGGGGCTGGCGCGGCCGACGTGACCGCGACCATGGCATCGGTCACCCACCACCTCGGGCTGCGGCACACGCTGGTCGACGTCACGTTCACGTCGCTGATGCTCAGCCACCAGGAGAGCGTCGACGACACGCCCATCGTCATGCGTCGGCACGTGACGCACCGCGAGGTCGACTACGCGGACCTCACGGCGGTCGACCTGCTGGTCCGGGCGCTGCTCGCGGGCGAGATCGACCGGGACGAGGCCGCCTCGCGGGTCCTGCGGATCGCCTCGACCGGCCACCCCCGGCCACGGTGGGCGATCACCGCCAGCTGGGGCGTCACCGGCGCCGGCATCGCCCTGCTCCTCGGCGGCAGCTGGATCGTGCTGGCCGTGGCGGCGGTGGCAGGGTCGGTCATCGAGGTCGTGCAGCGTCGGATCGAGCGGCTGCGGCTGCCGTTCTTCTACTCCCAGGTCGCCGGCGCGCTCGTCGGCACGCTCATCGCCGTGGCGGTCGCGGCGTCGCCGGCTCCCGTGGACCCCTCGGTCGTCGTCACCGCCGCCATCGTCATGCTGCTCGCCGGCCTGGGCTTCATCGGCGCGATCCAGGACGCCCTGACCGGGTTCACGATCACGGCCAACGCGCGCCTGATGGAGGTGATGATCGCGACGGTCGGGATCATCGTCGGTGTCTCCGCGGGCCTGCACGTGGGCGGGTGGCTCGGGCTCGACCTGAGCATCGACCCGGGCGCCTCCGGCCTGGGGCAGCTGCCGGGCGTGATGCTGGGGGCGGGCGTCACCGCCGGAGCCTTCGCGGTCTCGGCCTACTCCCCGAAGCGCATCGTGACGCCGATCGCCCTGCTGGCGGCGCTGACGTCCGGGGCCTTCCTGCTGGTGACCCAGTCCGACGTCGGCCGGCCGGGCGCCGCGGGCGTCGCAGCGTTCACGATCGGCTTCCTCGGCTACTACATGGCGCGCAACTTCCGCGTGCCGCCGCTCGTGGTCGTGGTCTCGTGCATCGTGCCGCTGCTGCCCGGCCTGTCGATCTACCGGGCGCTCTCGCTCCTCGCGGGCGAGGACATCAGCGGGCTGCTGCCGATGATCACGGCAGCGGGCATCGCCATCGCCCTCGCGTCCGGCGTGCTGCTCGGGCAGTACGTCGCGCAGCCGCTCGGCCACGAGGCCCGCCGGCTGGAGCGTCGCCTGGCCGGTCCGCGCCTGGTCGGGCCCCTCCGCGCCCGCGCCGGACGCGGTCGTCGCGGCTGACCCCGACCCGTTCACCGGGCCGACGTCGTGGGCCCCTGGCAGGCTGACGGGGCAGGGCGTATCGTGCTGGCTAAGCAAGCGCTTACTGACCGGAGAGTTGCCATGAAGCTTCGCCTGTCCGAGGAGGACGCCGCGTTCCGCGAGGAGATGCGCACGTTCTTCACCACCCAGGTCCCGCAGTCCATCCGCGACACCGTCGCGGCCCGCCGTGAGCTGACGAAGGACCAGATCGTCGAGACGCAGCAGATCCTGAACGCTGCCGGGCTCGCCGTGCCGAACTGGCCCGTCGAGTGGGGCGGCAAGGACTGGACGCCGCTGCAGCGCCACATCTGGCACGAGGAGATGCAGCTCGCCAGCGTGCCCGCGCCGCTCGCGTTCAACGCGTCCATGGTCGGCCCGGTCATCGCCGCGTTCGGCTCGCAGGAGGTCAAGGAGCGCTTCCTCCCCGCCACCGCGAACCTCGACATCTGGTGGTCGCAGGGCTTCTCCGAGCCCGACGCCGGCTCCGACCTCGCGTCGCTGCGCACGGTCGCCCGTCGCGAGGGCGACGAGTACGTCGTCAACGGCCAGAAGACGTGGACCACGCTCGGCCAGTACGGCGACTGGATCTTCACCCTGGTGCGCACCGATCCCGACGCGCCCAAGAAGCAGCAGGGCATCTCCTTCCTGCTGATCGACATGACGTCGCCCGGCCTCACCGTCCGCCCCATCGAGCTGATCGACGGCGGCCACGAGGTCAACGAGGTCTTCTTCGAGGACGTCCGCGTCCCGGCCGAGAACCTCGTCGGCGAGGAGAACCGCGGCTGGGACTACGCCAAGTTCCTGCTCGGCAACGAGCGCGTCGGCGTGGCCCCCGTCGGGTCGACGAAGCGCTGGCTCGCCGCCGCGAAGGAGCTCGCCGGCGACCGCATCGCCGGCGACCCCGTCCTCGCCACGCGCGTCGCCGGGCTCGAGAACGAGCTGCTCGCGCTCGAGCTGACGGCGCTGCGCGTCGTCGCGCACTCGGCCGACGGCAAGCCGCACCCGGCCTCGTCGGTGCTCAAGCTGCGCGGCACCGAGCTGCAGCAGGCCGTCACCGAGCTGTACGTCGACCTCGCCGGTCCGCTGTCGCTCGCGTCGGGCGCCGGCGACGGCTCCGGCGTGCCGGACTGGGCGCGCGTCAGCACCCCGCAGTACCTCAACTTCCGGAAGGCGTCGATCTACGGCGGCTCCAACGAGGTGCAGCGTCAGATCATCGCCAAGACCATCCTGGGACTGTGAGGCAGCCATGGACTTCACCCTCGACTCCGAGCAGACCGCACTGCGCGACGCCGTCCGCGGCCTGCTGAGCAAGAGCTACGACTCGACGGAGACCCGTCGCGAGATCACCAAGACCGACCCCGGCTTCTCGGAGAAGACCTGGACCCAGCTCGCCGAACTGGGCGCCCTGGGCCTGCCGTTCGCCGAGGAGGACGGCGGCTTCGGTGCCGGACCGGTGGAGGTCTCGATCGTCGCCGAGGAGATCGGGCGCGTGCTCGCGCCCGAGCCGTACCTCGAGACGATCCTGGCCGGCGGCCTCGTCGCGGACCTGGGTTCCGCCGAGCAGCGGGCCGACGTGATCGGCAGGGTCGCCGAGGGCGCCCTGGTGCTCTCGCTCGCCCACCACGACATCGGCGACGCGGTCGTCGCGACGGCGTCGGGCGACACCTGGACGCTGTCGGGCGTCAAGGAGCCGGTGCTGCACGGAGCCCGCGCGGACCTGCTGGTCGTCACGGCCCGCACCGATGCCGGTGTCGGCGTGTTCCTCGTCGACCCGTCCGCGGACGGCGTGGAGCGCACCGGCTACCGCACCCACGACGGCGGCCGTGCCGCCCGGGTGGCGTTCGACGGCGCCGCCGCCACGCCGCTCGGTGACCCGACGGCCGACGCGTCGGACGCGGTGGCGCTGGCGAAGGCGCGGGGCCAGATCGCCCTGGGCCATGAGGCGGTCGGCGCGATGGACGTCGCGCTGCGCACCACCACGGAGTACCTGAAGACGCGCAAGCAGTTCGGCGTCCCGCTGAACACGTTCCAGGCGCTGACGTTCCGCGCGGCCGACCTGTACGTGTCGGCGGAGCTGGCGCGCAGCACAGTCACGTGGGCCACGCTGGTGCTGCAGGACGAGCCCGAGCGGGCCGTCGAGGCGGCGTCGCGCGCGAAGATGCAGGTCTCGCGCGCCGGCCGGCACATCGGCCAGGAGGCGATCCAGCTGCACGGCGGCATCGGCATGACGGCCGAGTACTCGGTGGGCCACTACACCAGCCGCCTGACCGCGATCGACCACACGCTCGGGGACGGCTCGGAGCACCTGGCGCGCCTCGCGTCGACGGTGACCGACCACGGCGTCGTCGACCCGATCGGCTGACCTGCACCCGCTCCCGACGCCCCCGGCCGCTGCGCGGTCGGGGGCGTCGTCGTCTCGGCGTGCGGCGCCGCCCGCGGGCTCCTAGCCTCCTCTGAGGAGGGGGAGAGCGGAGCGACCTGTGATCGGCTTCCTGGAGGACCGTCCTCTCCTGTACCTGGGCGTGATCGCCGTCCTGCTGCTGGTCGGACTGGGCGAGCGGTGGGAGAAGCGTCGGCGTGGCACCTGGGTCCCGTTGCGCAAGCGTCCGATGAAGCAGTCGCGACCCGCACGCCTGGCCCTCGCCAGCGTGATGACGCTGGTGTTCGTCGGGCTCGGCGCAGCGATCCTCGTGGGCGCGCTGGAGCGAGGTCGTCCGGGGGAGGCGATCACCGGAGCGTTCCTGCTGGGCATGGCGGGCTGGCTCGTCTGGGTGTCCATGAACGCCGGTCGCGACGTGACACAGGAGGAGCAGGCATCCACGCGGTGGAAGCGCCCGTGGATCGCCTGGTACGTGGCGATCCAGGGCGGGCTGGCTGGAGTGGCGGGCGTCCTGGCCGTGGTCGCGGCGTACGCGGCGGGGTACCGGGCGTGGTGGTTGCCGCTGGTGGCGGTGGGGGCCGTGTCGTTCGGCGTGGTGTTCGTCCGCCTTGGTCTGCGGATGCGGGTGGCGGACGTGAAGGACCCCTCGCGTACCCGCTAGAGCCCACTGACCCTTGCTGCCTTCCGGCCCTGGGGGAGTTGGGTGAGATAGCGCCACGCGAGGGGCTGCGCCCAGCATACGGGGGCTGCCCCAGTGCGTTCCACGCGGGATGCGACCGGTACGCTCGTCCGCGGAGGATTCGCATAGTGGCCTAGTGCGCTCGCTTGGAAAGCGGGTTGAGTGAAAGCTCTCAGGGGTTCGAATCCCCTATCCTCCGCAGAGGTCAAGAACCCCTCGGCATCACGATGTCGGGGGGTTCTTCCGTTCGCGTGCCATGCCGAGGGGTTCTTGACCTCTGGTCTGGGCTAGCGGATTCGGGGAGGAGGGAGCGCCAGCGACCGACGGAGTCCCCTATCCTCCGCAGAGATCGTGGGCCCCTCGGCATGTCAGTGCCGAGGGGCCCAGTCGTTCTCAGAGCGGCCGAGGGGCCCACGGTCTCTGCATCAGGCTGGCGATTCGAGGAGGAGCTGGGGGCACCTCCCGCTTGCGGGGGCGGGACGAGCGACGGAGTCCCCTATCCTCCGCGTCGATCGAAGCCCCTCGGCTCACCAGAGCCTGGGGGCTTCGTCATACTCGGCGGCGCCGAGGGGCTTCGATCGGCATCAAGGGTTGCGGATTCGAGGAGGAGCGAGCGCCAGCGAGGGACGGAGTCCCCTATCCTCCGCCAGGAGGTCCCCCTGTGGCTCTGATTTCAACCACAGGGGTGAACGAATCCGGCCCAGCGACCCTTCGGCTGGGGTGAGGGGATTCAGACGAAGTCCTGCAGATCAGTTACCCGCGAGGCGGCACCAGAGACGGGTCAAGAGGTCCTCGGATGCAGTGCAGCCGCGCGGTGATTTTCGACGGAGCGTTGATCGGACGCTTGAACCCGCGCGGCCTTGGCCGTGCTCAGTTTTGACATTTCATGATCGGTGGTGTCTGTCGATGAGGGTGCGCTGGCCCAGGAGGTCGTGGGGCCACGAGGGGGCTGCGGAGCAGCTAGTTCGGCCCCAGGTGCGCTGCTGTGACGGTACGTTCCTCTTGTCGAGACCAAGACGGGAAGTGAGAAGTGGTGGAGAACGAGGCGGACCTGGCGCGCCCCACCGCTACCAAGACTCAGCACGCCATCCGCCTGATGGCGTTGCTCGACCGCTGCGGCTCGCCCGTGACTGAGTCCGACCCCGACGGCATGATCACGGTCGTTCGAAGCGAGAAGGCCATCCAGGCGATGGACTTCTGGCTCCGCAACCCCGACTACCTCGCCGACGAGATCCTCACCATGGTCGACGACGGCCGCCTTGGTGCCGAGTACATCGAGCACGCACGGAACCTGCTGGACACTCCCGAGCCGGACCTGCGGTGGTACCCGATGCCGCGGTGGCTCTACGGCGCCTACGAGCCGCTCGACGACGCGTTCGCGTTCCTCGAGCTGTACGGACTCGCGAAGGTCGGCCGGGTCGGCACGCCGGGCAACAAGCCCCAGCGCAGTCAGTTCTTCCTCACCGCCAAGGGCGCGGCCGGTGTCGCCGAGATGGGGTCCGACCCCCTGCTCGGCTGGTACGTCAGTCACGCCGAGTTGGTCGAGGCGGTCGTCGACGGAGACAACGGCAAGGTGCTCAAGGAGCGTCAGTACGCCCAGCGTACCTACGCCGAGACCGAGCTCGGGTCCACAATTGCGCCCATCACGAGTCGGGTGCGCGCACGCCTCGACCAGCACACCGAGCAGGCAACGGAACAGGAGGCACCATGAGCGCGTTGGCCGACGACATCGTCAAGAAGCTGGCGGCGAAGCGTCCCGCGATCGAGACCACCGCCGATGACGTTGACGACGTGCTGACGCGCCACCACGTCCCGACGACCGCGTCAGCGTCGACACCGGTGCCTCTGCGCGTCGCGCGCCTGACGTTCACCGGCACCAAGGTCCTCGACCCGGCCGTCCACCCGGAGGTCGCCGCCGAGGAGCCCGACCCGGCCACCGGGCAGGTTCACAAGCCCTTCACGTTCTCGTGGACCCCACCAGCTGGCGTCTTGGGCATAGGTAGCGGCAGCAACCTGCGCGGCAAGACCACAGTCTTGAACGTGCTCACCTGGGCGTTGACAGGACGACGTCCTGACATGGGACCCGACGTTCTCGCCTGGATCCAGAATGTCGAGGTCGACTGGACCGTCGGCACGGACACTGTTCGCGTCCGCTTCGACTCCGAGGCCGGCGAGCCCGTCAACGGCCACGTCGAGCTCGTAAGCCCGGGCGACGACGGTTTGGTGCGGGGGCTGGCCAAGTTCACCGGACCGGACGAGTTCGAGGGAGTGATGGGCTCAGTCATGATGGGGCGGCTCCGCCTGGCCGAGATTCCCGTGTGGACAGACGACCGCGAGGTCAAGCACACGTGGCCGGCGTTCTCGAGTGCGATGGCCGTCCGTCACAACCAGCTCGACCCCATCGTCGGCAACGTCACCACGCTTGGCATCCGGATGATGCAGGCGTTCATCGGTACGGACTGGGTCATGGCCAACGCTGCCGCGACTACGGCCTTTCGTCGGCTTGAGAAGAAGTCGAAGGACGACGCTGACAAGGCGACGAGCGCCTCAGAGGTTGCGGTCGAGGCGCTCACGGCCGCCGAAGCGGAAGTGACTGCGCTCGAGGCCAAACTGGCGACCTTCAGCGACAACGTCCCAGACGTCGCCGCGACCATGGCACTCGCGACCCAGGCGACTGACCTGGCCCGCCAGGCGCACGCGCTCGAAGTCGACCTGATGAACGAGGGCGCTACCGCCAGCACTCTGCGCCTGCAGATCCGTGCTTCGAAGGCCCGAGACCACGCGGCCCTCGAGGACGCGCACGCTGTGAGGTTCTTCCACCAGATGACCCCGACCGCGTGTCCACGGTGCACCGCGCCTGTAGAGCCGGATCAGGTCGCCGCTGAACGTGGCCATGGGCCGTGCTCGCTCTGCTCCAAGCCGCCCGAGTCGGCCGCACCGACCACCGGCGGAGCCCTCGGAGACCTGCCCAACGGGCATGAGCATCCCGATGGCGATGAAGATGATGAACACGACGTTGATGGCGATGATGCTCTCGACCGGGCCCTCGCCGAGTCCGAGGTTCGGATGGGTGAGTTGCGTAGTCGCATCACCCAGCTGACCTCTGACGCTGACGCGGCGCGGGCGCGCCACGACGCTGACCAGGCACGCATCGCTGGGTCCGCTGACCGGACCCGTGTTCAACTGGAGCTGGCCACTGCGACCGGGGTGGTCAAAGCGCTCACCAGTCAGCGCGACGCGTCCGTGGACGACGTTGAGGTGTCGTTCGACCAGGTTGTGCTCGGGGCAGTCGTCGACGTCCTAGCGAAGCGGATCTCCGACGCTCAAGAGACACACCTGGCGAACATCTCGGCCGACATCGGCCAGCTCGTCGCAAGTTTCGGAGCCCCACACCTGACCGAGTTCGCCTTAACCGGTGGCGCGACGATGAACCTCGAGACGAACGGTGAAGCCACGACCTACGGCAGGCTCACGAACGGTGAGAAGCTCCGGGTTAAGATCGCGACCGCCATTGCGCTCATCCGCCATGGGCACGCGGCGGGGCTGGGGCGCCATCCCGGGTTCCTCGTCTTGGACTCGCCCGCGGCCGAGGAGATGCCCGACGAGGACCTCGCGACGATGGTCGGAGCACTCTTGGATGTGGCCGGGAACGACCAGATGCAGATCCTGGTTGCCACCCGCGCCACGGGCCCGCTCCTGGAGCTTCTGTCTGAGGACCACCGCCGGGTCGTTGAGGGAGATGAGTACCTGTGGTGACGTTCAGTTCGTTGCCGCGTCTCACCCGACCGGCGCAGTGACCACACCCCCGACCACGCAGGAGACCTCGTGACTGAGAGCGCGTTCGCTGATGAAGTTCGCGCTCTCCTAGCGGCCGTTGCTGGAGTCGAACCGCCTGACGACGTCATCGAGACCCTCGGAGGCTGGGACCGTGTAGCTGCGCATGTGAGCGAGTTGGTTGCCGACCCGGTTCTCGTCCCCGTGGTGCGGTTGGTCTGCCGATACGCGTACGCCGCGCCTGCCGAGGCGATCATTGCAGCCGTCGACGCCGTCTTCAGCGAGTCCAGCGCGACTGGGTTCTCTGAGTGTCTTGCGGTCCTGGTCGAGACCCCCGAGGTGGTGGCCGTCGAGGGTTCACGCATCCACGACCTCGCGCTCGACATCGTGGAGTCCACCCGCCGCGACCACCCTCACGACCCGGGCCCAGCCCTTCGCGCTGCCGAGGCGCTCGAAGCCGCAACCCGTCTCGCGTTGGGTGACTACGCGCGCGAGCACGCGCTCCTGGCCCAGTTGAGCAAGTTCGACGCCCCGGTCGACGCACGACTCGGCGCTGCTGTGATTCGCTGCGCCAGCGCCGCGGTCGACTCGTGGCCTCATGCGCAGCACCTGGACGAGAACGTGCGCTTGGTCGGCGGCATCGACGGAGCTCACGCGGGTGACACCGGTCCGATGCAGTCGGACGCTGCGTGGGCGCTCACCACCATCGCGTGGGTTGGAGCGTTGCGCGCCGACACCCCTGAGGACATGAGGGACCAGCTTGCGGCGGCGCAGACGTTCGCCGAGGTAGCTGCCGAAGCGTACGAACGCGATGATGCCGCAGCCCTGGTGCCAGTTCTAACCGCGGTTCAGGCGCTGCTCGCTGGTGATGGGCCGTCGGTCGCTGCCCTGTCGTCGCCTGCGCTATCTGACACGGCAGTCGATGCTGCGGTCCGGGCCGCCGCAGAGTTCGCGATGACGTCGGCTGGCTTGGGTCATTGGGCGTCCGACGCGAAGGTAGCTTCCCTGCAGGCTTGGGCGCTTCTGCTCGCAGACCTGAGGGCAGCCGGCGACTCGTTCGACCGCGACTCGTTCTACGATCCGGCGACCGTCGTGGGTGACCTGCTGGACCTGTACACGCTGTCGAGGTCCGTCCAGGTCGTCCGTCGCCTCAGTGACCGCAACGCGGTACTCGAGCTGGTGCAACCGGTCGTCGAGACCGGGTTCGCGTCGAAGGCAGCGTTCGTGGCGCACTTGGCTGACCACGTCGCTGACCTCGACCGACGCGTCGCTGACGGCGAGGACGCTGAACTGCAGGCGCTGCGCGACGTCGCTGAGACCGTGTTGACCGCGGCCCGGGCCGTCGTCGAGCACACTGAGCCGCCGGGAAAAGTTTCCGGCGGTGGTGGCCCGGTCCAGCTGCCTCCACCGCTTGACCGCATCTTCGCGAACTCCGCCCACGCTGCCGAGGTTGCCGTGCTGAGTCCCGAGGCCCTCGAGCTGCTCGCCGAGTCGGTCGACCGAATCCCGGCCACCCGCCGCACCTCAATGGTCGAGACGGCCGTCCAGACCAGGATCGTGAACGACCTGGGCGAGAGCCCGGACTTCACCGGACCCGTGGCGGCGGCCGTTGACACCATGCTGCTCCTCCTCATCAGGTTCGTAGGCGACCGGTCGAATGCCCAGCCCGGACGCAAGCCGTACCTGTTCGACCCCGAGGCGAAGGAGAGCGACCTCCAGGAGGATCTGTACGACTTCCTCGTTGGGAGCGACCAGATCGGGTCAACCGCCGAGCTCGAGGTGCAGAACCTCGGCCACGGCCGAGTTGACATCCGCATCCCGTTCAACGGGTTTGCCCTCGTCCTAGAGCTCAAGCTTGACGGAACGAGGGCCCGCATGTCGGACCGTACGGCGTACATCAAGCAAGCTGCGACCTATCAGGCGACCGACGTCCGCATCGGGTTCGTCGTCGCGCTACGCACGGCAGCGTTTGACCCGACCGGTCCGACACCGCACCTCAGCACCCTGTTCGAGCACACGACGTTCGAAGTCGAGGGTGAGGACACGCCACGGCACATCGTCCTGGTACAGGTGCCCGGCAACCAGACCCGTCCGTCTGACATGCCGGCGAGCTGACACAACGGTGGCACCGAACGGGTACTACCACCAACGGTCCAGGACATGCTTGAACGCCTGGGCGACGAGAGCGATGACGAGCGCCCAGAGGCCGTTAGCAGGTCCGCGACGGCGGCGCGGTTCGGGTTCAGAAGGACCAAAACGGCTGGAATGAGTGATCATGGGACCATGGTGAGCCACGGCAACTCTTCCATGCCTAACGGTGGATGTCACAGATCGTCAGATTCGTCGGTGGCGAGGAGATCGAAGACGGTCCGTAGCTGCGGCTCGTCCTCGTCGTAGTACTCGTGAACGAGGGGTCTGGTGTAGCCCGCGAGGGCCCGCTTTCCAGCCCACTCCATGGATCTCTCGAGGCGGTACCGGTGGAAGTTCGAGAAGGCTTTCGAGAGAGCGGCGACACGGGCTGGGTCGTCGGCCTCGGCGTCCAGGGTGGGATGGAAGTGGTGAACATCCCACCGCCACCATGGGCGCTTGATGTGGAACGCGAGACCTGGAACCTTGGCGGCGCGTTCGAATGCCACCGGGTCGTGCTGAAGGCGGACGAGCTCGTCGTACTCATCCGGGTCATAGAGGTGCTTGCTGTCGTTGAGGCGTGAACGAATGCGTTGCTCGGTGATCAAGGCTGCGTCGCTGATGAGGTGGTCTCGCTGGTCGGCGGAGATGAAACCGAGGTGGTGCGCCTCGGGTGCGAGCAAGTAGATGCCTCCGAGGTCGTACTCGACGAGGCCGAGTAGCTCCGCGACAGCCGCGGGCTCGAGCCCGTTCCAAGTGCTCAGGACGGTGTCTAGTCCGGGAGTTGGGGTGCCATCGTTGCGGTACCCGATGAGGACGGCGTTGTTCCCGCGCTCGAGTGCGAGTACGCGGCCAGCGGCCACGTCTGCTTGTTGCGCGGGCGTAAGTGGTCGGTTGGTGACGACAGGCTGCCAGCCGGGCGGTGTGCTCAAGGACCAGCCAGGGGTGTCAGGGGTGAACTTGGCAGGGCGGTTGGGGTCGAAGTACCAGTCGACGACTTCGACCAGTGCCGCAGCCCGTGCTCGGCGCCACAGTGATGACCCGCCTCGTCCAGCTGTGGACCCAGCCCACATCTCGGGGGCGTCGCCGGGGAGCCAGTGCATACCGCGTTCTAGCTTGTCGCGTGTCTCTTCGTAGAGGGCGTCCTGGGTGAGGAGCATCCGACCGTGACGGGCCGCGTACGGCCCAGTGAGAAGTTCGCGGGCGAAGTGGACTGCAAGAGCGGTTCGCGACGGGTGGTGCCAGGCGAACTCGCCCGCGCGCAGGTCGACGACGGCCGCGAGTACTTCGGGCGATCTCCCACCGTCACTGCCCGGACTCCGGCCCATGGCCTGAGTTTCTGATGGGGTGAACGTGGCAGAGAAGACGAGTCGCCAAAGGGCGAAGGCCATCCGATGGCTCATGACTTGTGGCAGTTCGGCCAGTTCGTCGATGACGAACCGATTGTGTCGGTACACGGCAGTAGTGATGGCGTCGGTCAGCGGTCGCGAAACGTAGTCTCGATGGGCACGTTTCGAGGTCTGGCCGGGCAGCAGGAGTTGCGTCGCGTCGGCCAGTTCGAGGAGTTCTGGCTCGACTCGAACGCGAAGGTGAACTCGCCCATCCGTTCCCCGCTTCCCCGGTGATTTGGGCGGGTACCGCAGAACTGTCGTGATGTGGCTGAGCCGCGAACCAGGGTCGTCGATGGCCGCCTGGGCCTCGACGTGCTGGCGAAGGGCCAAGCGGACCGTCGCGTCGCGGGACAGGGACAGCTTGGACGCAAGGGCATCTAGTGACTCCAGCACTACCGGCAGGACCCGCACGCTGGTCTGTCGCGCGACGCTCACCTCATCAGTTTGAAGGGCTGCGACAGACGCGTCTACTGTTCGAGCCTGACGGGCTGGAACGTCGTGTCGGGCGGCGCGAGCGGCCGTTTCACCGGTTCTATGGGCACATGGCGGGCGATCAGTTCAAATACTACGTGACCGATGGTGTTCTTCGCCTGAATGGCTTCGATATCGAGAACCAAGATGGGTACTGCTGGAAGGCACCCCTGGAGGTGGTCGCGAACGGGTCGCTGGCATCGCTAGCGCGTGCCTTACGTGCGGAGTCACACGACTGGAAGAGGGACACGCACGTCGACGAGTGGGGCATGACGTACGTACTTGGGGACTTCCGCGTCGCGGATGTCCCCGCCGACGACTTCGACGTCGAATACTCGAACCCCGAACCGCTCAGCATCGGGTGGGACCCCGACGACGGTGTCGTCCTCGACATCCAGGTTGCGCTCGACGGGCTCGAGCTCGGAGACGACGAGTACAAGCCTCTTCTCGACGGCTCTCTCGCACGACTCGGGAGCAACGTCGTCACCGCCGTCGCCACCGGGACCGGCACCCAGGGTCTCGTCACCATCCGAGTCACCACCCCACGCAGAGGTGCCACCGTCGGCGACGCCGTCACCATCTGCGACACCGTCTGCCGGCTCGTCGGGCAGCTCACCGACGGCGACTTCGACGCCGACGTCGCCCTGGACCTCATCGTCGCCGGACGAGCCGACCTGCTCATCGGGCTTGCCGAGTCCAATTGGCTGGAGGCCAAGAGCGAACTCCACTCCATCGGCGACCCGGCCGGCGAGATCGAGCTCGCCCAAGACGTAGCCCGGTTTTGCAATGGCGAGCGTGCCAGCCTCCTCGTCATCGGCATGACCACCAAGCGAGTCATGGGCGTGGACACCATCACCGGGCTACGCCTCCTCGATGAGCCCGCTCAGACCTCCACCATCCACAAGGTCATCGACCGACGGGTGTTCCCACCCGTCGACGGCCTTGAAGTACACAACGCGGTGGCCAAGACAACCAAGGGGCGTACCGGCTACGTCACGGTCCTGCGCATCCCCGCGCAGCCCGGGGAGAGCAAGCCGTTCCTCGTCCACGGGGCCATCGTGGAAGGGAAGGTTGAGGGGGCCTTCATCAGCATCGTTCGCCGACGCGGCGAACACAGCGTTCCGGTGCGTGCCGAGTCCATTCACGCCGCGCTCGCCGCGGGCAACGCCCTCCTGCGACACGGCTGCGGCCGGACCCGCCAAACTGACGGGCCGCCAACCAATCTTCAATCGGCATCGGCCAGCGACCAAGAGTGATGAGTGTGGTCAACATCGAGTTTCGGTGCAGCCGTGCTAAGTCAGCCGTCTTAAGGGTGTCCACGCGCGACGAAGTGGCGTGTTATGTGGCCTATGCACATCGCTCGCTATGCGTTTCGCCGCTGCTCACGCCTCAGCCGCGGCGACACCGTCGAGCGATTCGCCCCGAACTGATCAGCGATCCTTTGGTGACTCCATCCCGACTGACGAAGTCGACTGACCTCGATCATGTCCTCAGAGGTCAGCTTCTCCCCTGTGCGCATCCGCACCCCTGACGCCTTCAGGTGCTTGATCACGGTGCTATCGACCAGTCCGTACTTCCGAGCCAGCAGCACTGACCCCTTGCCAGACAGATAGTCCGCCACCATGGCGTCGCGCTGCTCTTCCAACCCGCGACGGATACGCACTTCACGGCTGAACTCCGGCTCAATTCATGGCTCAGTTCGCTGTTCAGAGGTCGCGCGATCTCTAGCCGCACCGAGCGCCACCCCTGTTTCAGCAAGATTGAAATACCGTCCCATAACCTCCGCAGAGATCGTGGGGTTCTGCCGTGCTCGACGAGCGCCTCGAGAGGCGTCAGGTGCGGGACGCGGCAACGCCGACACTGGGCCGGACATCGGCTCACCGCGTACGGGTCTTCGTGGCGATCGCCAGCAGATCGCGGACCGGGCCGGCGGGCGGCCGGCCGCTGCCGACCCACAGCGCGGCGAGGTCGCGCGAAAGGTCCAATCCCTCGATCGGCACCTCGACGAGCCGGCCCGCCTCGACGTCGCTGCGCACCGAGAGTCGGCTCATGAAGGCCGGCGGGCTGCCGGCGCTGACCGTCGATCGGATGCCGGACGTGGTGGTCAGCTCGACGGCGGGCACCGCAGCGGTCAAGCCAAGTCTTGCGAGCGCGTCATCGACGACGCGCCGGGTCCCCGACCCCCGCTCCCGCCAGGTCAGACGTCGTGTGACGAGCTGATCTGGAGTCAGCGGCGAGCCCTGCTCGGCCCATGGGTCGCGCGGTGCCGAGTACAGGCCCAGCTCGTCGCGAGCGACGACCAGCGATGCCAGGCCACCGGAGTCGGCACCGTCCTCGACGAAGCCCATGTCGACCGACCCGTCTGCCACGGCCGTCCGCACGTTCTCGCTGTTGGTGGCGACCAGGCTGACGACCGTGTCGTGCTGCTGGCGAAGCCGGACCAGCCACAGGGGCAGCAGGTGCTCGGCGACGGTCATGCTCGCCGCGACGCTCAGCTGATGTGCCCGGTCGTCGCGCAGGGTCGCGATCGACTCGTCGATCTCCTGAGCGAGATCGATCAGACGTGCGGCCCAGCCGACCATCAGGACACCGGACTCGGTGAGCGTCGATCCTCCAGCAGCACGGCGCAGGAGGGTCAGTCCCGTCTGGGCTTCAACGGCTCTGAGCCGTTCGGATGCGGACTGCTGCGTGATGCCGTTTGCTCGGCCCGCAGCGCCGATGCTGCCATGGGTAGCCACGTCGACCAGCAGCTGAAGAGCAGCCAGATCGGGGATGTTGCGCATCTCCGCAGGCTACTCGCTGTCCACAGGACTGCCCTGTGGAGCCACAGGAAGACGGGTTCTACCGGCGACTCCCCACCGAGACGACAGTGGAGTCATGACCATCGCACACCTGACGACGACCAGCGAGCACCGCGCCCGCAGCACCCACGACCGAACGGGGTGGCTTCGTGAGCTCGAGGGCGCTCCGGCTCTGGGCTTCATCGGGCCGAACTGGTTCGCCTCGGTCATGGGGACCGGCATCGTCGCGGTGGCCGCGGCCTCCCTGCCCTTCACGGTGTCAGGGATCACGGCCTTCGCCACCGCCGTCTGGGTCCTCGCGCTCCTGCTGCTCGTCGTGGTGGTCGTGGCGACTGCCGGCCACTGGACGTTGCACGGCGAGGTGGCTCGCGGTCACCTGGACGACCCGGTGATGTCTCACTTCTACGGTGCCCCCGCGATGGGACTCATGACCGTCGGCGCCGGCGCGGTGCTCGTGGGACATCATTTGATCGGCATGACCGCCGCGCTGACGCTGGACTGGGTGCTGTGGACTGGTGGGACCCTGCTCGGTCTGACCACGGCCGTGCTGGTGCCGATCCGCGCCTTCACCTCGCACGAGGTCCGCGAGGACTCCGCCTTCGGCGGCTGGCTCATGCCCGTGGTCCCGCCCATGGTCAGCGCCGCCACCGGCGCAGCCCTCATCCCGCACCTGCCGGCCGGCCAGGCCCAGCAGACGATGCTGCTGGCCTGCTACATGATGTTCGGCCTCACCCTGATGTGCAGCATCGTGGTGATTGCTCTCATCTGGAACCGGCTGCTGCGCCACGGCATCGGCGCGGCCGGTGCCGTGCCTACCCTCTGGATCGTCCTCGGTCCCCTCGGGCAGTCGATCACCGCGGCCCACCACCTCGGCAACGTGACCCCCGGCGTGCTCGACAGCCCCTACGGCACCGCATTCCACGCCTTCGCCCTCGTCTACGGCATTCCCATGTGGGGATTCGCGATGCTGTGGTCGTCGATCGCCATCACCCTCACCGCCCGCACCGCCAAGGAAGGACTCCCATTCAGCCTGACCTGGTGGTCCTTCACCTTCCCGGTCGGCACCGTGGTCACCGGCACCTCCGGACTCGCCCAGCTGACCGGCAACCACGTGCTCCAGGTCGCGGCCGGGGCTCTGTTCATCCTTCTTCTCAGCGCATGGGCCGTCGTCGCCGCCCGCACCCTTCGCGGCGTACACACCGGGAAGCTGCTGAAGAAGCCCTGAGCTCGCAGCGACCCCCAACGCGTGAGAGGAAGCCCGTGATGAAGACGCCCAGTGAGACCACGATCGAATGGTCCATCGGCGTCGTCGTCGCCGCCACGTTCATCTCCGGGACTCGTGCTGCTGGTCCTGGCCGGCTTGAGCGCCGTCGTCAGGATGGCTCCAGTCATCGCCGACGCCGAGATCGCCTCCGGCGGTACCAGCGAGGAGTCGGACTGAGCGTCACCCTGCTACCTCCTCACGTCAGCCTGAACTGCCGAGATCAGAGATCGACGAGCAGCAGGATGAGGAGCGTGACGGCGTCGTCGTCCGTGACGGCGGGAGCGCTCGGCTCCGCAACGACCCGCGCTGCGTCAACCAGCCGACGGATTGAGAACCCCAGCGACGTCGCCCCGACGCGACGCGGCCGGGTCGGGCTCCTCGTGGAGCCCGGCCCGGCCGCGTGGTCGTGGCGACGGTCAGTGCGCGGCCTGGTAGGCCTCGATGAGCGAGGAGGGGACGCGGCCGCGGGCCGGGACGTCGAGACCCTGCTCCTGCGCCCACTCGCGCACGGCCTTCGCGTCGACCGACGACGAGGACGACGAGGACGACGAACGGCGCGAGGAGCTGCTGCGGCCGGAGGCGCGGCCTGCGCGGCGGCCGACGGCGACGTAGGGCGCGACGGCGTCGGCGAAGGTCTGCCGCTCGGCCTCGGTGAGGTCGACCTCGTAGCCGACCCCGTCGAAGGTGAAGGCCACGGTGGGCGACGGGGTGTCGATCTCGTCACCGCTCAGGTCGGAGTAGAACTTTTCCACGGTCTTTTTTGCCATAGCCGCAGATTATCGCGTCCATGACGAAAGTCGTGACACCGGGCGGAGCCTTTATGGACGAAAGTCAGGAATAGCGTCCAGAACCTTTTTCGACTTTATGGCGCTGGGACGAATCCGCGGTCGCTGAGCACCGGGACGACACTGCTCGACCCCACCTGGGCGGCGACGGCGACGTCGGCCTCCCAGCCCGCCGCCACGAGCTCGAGACCACTCGCGCACGCGTGCAGGTGGGACGACTCGCGCTCCCGCACGAGCCGGTAGGCGTCGGCGGCCAGGGCGGCCTCGGGCGACAGGCCGGGCCAGTCGAAGTCCTCGAGCGCGGCGAGCACAGCGCCGGCACCCCAGAGGTCCTCGACGGCAGGCCGCAACGTCCCGTCGGGCCACCGCTCGCCGGCGGCGACCACCGCCACGACTGTGTCGTCGGCGTCGTGCTCCCGCGCGATCCAGGAGGCGACGGCCGCGGCGTTGCGCAGGCTCGCCCCGACCACGGTCGTCGCCGCCGACGCCAGGGCGTGCGCGACCGCCGACCCGTTCGGCGACGGCAGCACGAGCCGGGGCGGCAGGTCGACCTCCAGCAGACGCGCGGGCGACAGCGTGGGCTCGTCGGGCGCAGCGCTCGAGCGCCCACCGGCCAGCACGGCGCCGGTCTGGGCGGCCACCGCGGCGGCGTCCGGTCGACCTGCCGGGTACGGCACCACCACGGCGCCGCGCTCGACGGCCACCCCGAGGGCGGTGGTGAAGGACAGGACGTCGACGACGACCGCGACGTCGGCGCCCTCGCCCACGGCGAGCCCGCCGGTGGGTCCCCAGTCGAACCGGACCGTGTGGTCGCCCTGGCGCGTCGCCGTCATGGCACCAGTGTGCCGACCCGACGGTGGCGCCCGGTCACGGACGGCGCCGCCGGGCGACGACGACGATGCCGACCACGACAGCGAGGAGGACGAGGGCCAGCGCGACCGTCACCGCGGTCTCGGCGCCCGAGGGACGCAGCGCGTCGTGCTCCTCGACCTCCGACGCGCGCGGCGTCCGCTCCCGCGTCTCGACGGTCGGCCGGGTCTGCACCGGCACGTCCTCGCCGTCGGCCAGCAGCTGGAAGCGCAGGGCGACGAACTGCCCCGGCTCCACCCGCTGCTCACGCAGCCCGGTCTGCGCGAACGTCCAGTCGCCTCCCTCGTCGGCGAGCAGGAAGGCCCAGTAGCCCGACCCGGACAGCGACGCACCGCACCGCTCCTCGTCGGGCCCGGGCCGGCCGTCGACCCGGCACACGAAGGGCGTCGACCCGCTGGTCTCCACCAGGTCGTGCCCGGCCGCGACCAGCGCGTCCTGCGCGACGGCGTCCGCGGCGAGGCCGGTCGCGCAGCGCACGTCGGGCTCACCGCCGAGCGAGGCCGGCTCGACGACGACCACGACGTCCTCGGCGGTGCAGGCCGCGGTCGAGTCGGAGTCGGCAGCGGAGGCGGGAGCACCGGAGGCGAGGAGGCCGCCCAGCAGCACGGCGAGCACCAGGACGGGGCGGGACGACGGACGCATGCCCCCCATCCTCGCCGACCCACGCACCCTCACCGGCCGGCGACCTCGACGGCCGGCTGTCCGTATCGGGCGCGGCGTGCCGCGCGGCGCAGCGTCGTCAGCACGGGCGGGCCGAGGATCCCCACGAGCAGCGCGTTGGTGATCGCCCGTCCGGTATCCCAGCCCCAGGTCGACGTGAGCAGGTTGTAGAGCAGGAAGCGGTGCAGGTTCTCCCCCACCGGGTCGCCGGGCACGAGCTGCAGCGTCCGGTCGGACCCGGGCACGGCGATGCCCAGCTGGAACGGCCACGACGACAGGTTCATCAGCATGCCGAACGCGTAGGCGACCACCACCGCGTAGGCGACGAGCATCGCGATCTCCGCGCGGCCCGTCACGCGTCGCGGGAGCAGCCCCGCGCCCAGACCGATCCAGGCCGCGCACATCATCTGGAAGGGCAGCCAGGGCCCCACGCCCGACGTCAGCAGCGCCGACGCGAACAGCGACGTGCACCCGAGGACGTACCCGAACCCGGGGCCGAAGACCCGGCCGGCGAGGACGAGCACGAAGAAGACGGTCTCGATGCCGGCGGTGCCGGCTCCGAGCGGGCGCAGTGCCGCGTTGACGGCGGTCAGCACGCCCAGCATCGCCAGCGCCTTGGCGTCCATGCCGCCCTCGGTCAGCTCGGCGACGACGACCAGCACGACGATCGGCAGCAGCGCCATGAAGATGAACGGCTGGTCGACGCGGGTCGCCCCTGCTTCCGGCTGCACGAACAGCGGCCACAGGAACATGACGAGCCCCGCGAGCGACGCGACCCCGAGCACGAACGCCGAGCGGGGCGTGAGCCGCGACGTCACGAGGTCGCTCCCGCCACGTCGGCGACCGTGAGCCAGCCGGGGCCGAGCACCTTGGCCGTCTGCGGTGCGAACGCCGGGGACTCCGCCAGCACCTTGCCGACGTCGCCGGCCGACACGACCTCGCCCTCGGCCATCACCACGACGGCGTCGGCGACGAGCGCCACGAACTCCACGTCGTGGGTCGACACCACCACGCCTCGGCCCTCGGCCGCCTGCGCGTGCAGGATGTCGGCGAGCTGGGTCTTGGCCGAGTAGTCGAGTCCGCGGGTCGGCTCGTCGAGCAGCAGCAGCCGCGGAGCCGCGGTGAGCACGATCGCCAGGACGAGCGACAGCCGCTGGCCCTCGCTCAGGTCGCGCGGGTGCTGGTCGCCGTCGATCCCGGGGGCCAGCCGGTCGAGCAGCGCGCGGCACCGCCCGTCGGCCCCGTCGGTGTGCGCGTCGGCCGCGGCGCACTCCTCGTCGACGCTCTCCAGGTAGAGCAGGTCCGACGCGGTCTGCGGCACGAGACCGACCTGCGCCCGGGCCGCTGCCGGGGCGAGCCCGGCGGGGTCGAGCGCCTCCGCCCCCACCGCGACCCGCCCGGCGGACCGCTTGACCCCGCCCTGCAGCGCCCACAGCAGCGACGACTTGCCCGAGCCGTTGCGTCCCATGAGCGCCACGACCTCGCCGGCCCTCACGGTCAGGTCGACGGCGTCGACCGCGCGGTGGCGGCGGTAGTCGACGCACACGCCGTCGGCCCGCAGCACCGGTGCCCCCACGGGACGTCGTGGGCCCCGCACGGGTGCGGGACCGATCCGCTCGCGCAGCGGGGCGGACCGCCGCCGCGCGTCGCGCACCGTGAGCGGCAGCGGGTCCCAGCCGGCGAGGCGGCCGAGCTCCACCAGGGGCGGGGCGACCGGGCTGTCGCGCAGCACGTCGGCCGGCTCGCCCGAGCGGACGTGGCCGTGCTCGACCACGACGAGCCGGTCCGCGAACGGCACCACGCGCTCCATCCGGTGCTCCGCGACCACCACGCCGAGCCCGACGTCGGCCACGAGTCGAGCCACCGTCGCCAGGACGTCCTCGGCCGCGGTCGGGTCGAGCGCCGACGTCGGCTCGTCGAGCACGAGCATCCGCGGGTGCATCGTGAGGACCGCGCCGATCGCGACCCGCTGCTGCTGGCCGCCCGACAGCGTCCGCAACGACCGGCGGCGCAGGTCGGCGATGCCGAGCAGGTCGAGCGTCTCCTCGACGCGCCGACGCATGGTCTGCGGGTCGAGGCCGAGCTGCTCCATGCCGTACGCCAGCTCGTCCTCGACGACGTTGCTGACGAAGCCCGCCGCCGGGTCCTGCGGCACGTACCCCACGAGGTGGGCGAGCTCGCGGGGCGGCGTGCCGATGATCGAGGCGCCGTCGACGAGCACGTCGCCCTCGAGCAGACCACCGCTGAAGTGCGGGACCAGCCCGTTGAACAGACCGAGCAGCGTCGACTTGCCCGACCCGGTGCGACCGCACACCAGGTGCAGCTCGCCGTCGGGCAGCAGGAGGTCGACGTCCTTGAGCGTCGGCCCTGCGTCGTCGTAGGAGAAGGTCACGTCACGCAGCTCGAGCACGGGGCACCTCCCCCTCGTCGTGGTCGCTCGGGTCGTCGTCGGTCGGGTCGTGGCTGGACGGGCCCGCGACGTCGGTCGCGGGCGGTGGCGTCAGGAAGGCGGGCAGCACGCCCACGAGCACGACGAGCAGCACCGGCAGGCTGACCGTGGGCCATGATTCCAGGTCGGGCACGACGACGTACGGGTCGAGGTCGAAGGCGCGGTCGACGCCCACCGCGACGACGACGCCGCACAGCGCGGTCAGCACCTCCGCCGGACGCCAGCGGTCGGGGCGGTAGCGAGTGCGGCGCACGCGACGACCGGCCGAGCGCAGCGCCGCGGCGGCGAGCAACAGCCCCACGACGAGGACCGGTCCGGCGAGCACACGGGGTGCGGTCCCGTCGAGGTAGGCGTAGGCGCCGACGCAGAGGGCGCCGAGCCCGCCGAGCATGAGCCCGCCCGTGACGAGCCGCTGCGCCCGTGTCGCACCGCCCGTGCGGCCGTAGCCGCGTGCGTCCATGCCGGCGGCGAGCGTCATGGACCGTTCCAGGGCGTCCTCCAGCACGGGCACGACCACGCGCCGCAGCGACCGGACGCCCCGGCTCGCGTCGCCCCGCAGCCGGCGCGCCCGACGCACGCGCTGCACGCTCTCCGCGAGCTGCGGGAACACCGACAGCGAGACCACCACAGCGGTACCGACCTCGTAGAACGCGGGCGGCACCGCGGCGAGCAGCCGTCGGGGGTTGGCCAGGGAGTTGGCGGCACCGACGCACAGGATGATCGCGCCGAGCCGCATGCCGTCGTAGAGGGCGCCGAGCAGCGACACCGCCGTCACGTCGCCGAGCAGCTGGATGCCGCGCGCGACGTCGGGGAGCGGGATCTCGGGCAGGTGGAGCACGACGGCCTCGCCCTCGACGGCGCCACCGCCCAGCACGATCCGGTAGAGCACCCGCAGCACGACGACGAACAGCGCGAAGTAGACGTAGAACCGGTACGACAGCGCCCAGGGCGCGTCACCGCGACGCGCCACGACGACCACCGACACGACCGCGCCGACGACCGCCAGCACGAACGGGTTGAGCGTGAACGAGGCCGCCGCGGCAAGACCGAGCGCCCAGAGCCACCAGGCTCCGGGGTGCAGGTCGCGCGCCGGGGAGGTCAGGAGCGGTCGTCCCTCCGCCGCCGGGCGACGACGCCGGCCGCGCCCAGCAGGGCGAGGACGACGCCGACGGCCACGAGCGTCCCGACGGGTGCACCCGAGCCGGCGTGGGCCGACGTGGCTCGGGTCTCGTCGCCGCTCCCTGCGCTCGCAGCGTCACTCGACGACGGCGTCGCCGAGGGGGCCGTCCGTCGCGCGCGCTCGTCATTGCGCGCACGCTTCTCGTCCTCGTCGTCGCCAGCGTCCTTGGCGCCGTCGCGGGACTTCTGCTCCGCGTCCTTCGACGAGCCCGTCGCACGACCGGACGACGGGGTCCCGGCCGTGGCGCCACCGTCGCCCGACGCGCCGGAGCCGCCCCGGCCCTCGGAGCTGCTCGGACCACGCGACCCGCCGGTGCTGCCGGTCGGTCGCGCCGACGGCTGGACGGCCGCCGCGCCGACCGGGGAGACGCCGGGTTGCGCGCGGCTCGCCTGGCCCTGCCAGCTCCACGCGACCCAGCCGCCCCGCGGGACGTCGAGTCCGTCGACCCCGATCTGCGCGTAGCTCCACGACCCGTTGCCGGTGGACACCCAGAGCGACCAGTACGCGTCGGCGGGCGACGCCTGCACGCAGCCGGCGTCGACGGGCAGCGCGTTGACCCGGCAGACGAAGCCCCGCTCGCGAGCGGCTCGCTGCATCGAGACACCGGCCGCGGTGAAGGCGGCGGACGCCTTGCTGCCCGAGCCTGGGACGCAGGTGGTGCTCACGCCGCCGCCGAGCTGGTGGGGGTCGACCACGACGGTCACCCCGTCGCCCTGCGCGCAGGCCGCAGCCTGCGCCGGCGCCTGCACGACGACCGCGCCGGTCGCCACCCCGAGCAGGGTGGCGACCAGCGCGGCCAGGAGCCGTCGGGTCATCGGCCCACCGTGAGCGTGGCCGTGCCCTGGCGCGTGTCGGTGAGACCACGGACGAACACGGTCTTGCGTCCGGTCGCGGGCCCCACGCCGATGACGGTCGTGAACCGTCCCGTGCTCGACGCCGTGCCGGTCGCCACGTAGCGGCTGCGGTAGTAGACGCGCACCGGCTCGCCGGCCGCGAGGCCGCGGGCGTTCACCCGGACCTTGCCGTTGACCTTCACCGACGTCGCGCCGACGCTCGCCGGGAAGCGGGCCGACGCGGCGAGCACGCGCACCGACGTCGAGCCGACCCGGTTGCTGCGCGAGCCGGTGACCGTCGCGCGCACGGTCCCCGTCCGCGCCGAGGCCTTCACCGAGGCCGTCGCCAGGCCGTCGGCGTTCGCGAAGACGCTGACGGCGCCTCCGCCCGCCAGGACCACCCGAGCCTTCTCGCCGGAGGCGAGGCCCGTGGCCCGCACGGCCACGGTGCTTCCGCCCGCCACGTAGCCCGCGGGGGCGGTCACCGTGAACGTCGCGGGCGGCAGCTGGGCGTCGACACCGACGGCGGCCTGTGCCGTCGCGCGGATCCACTGGTCACGCGCCTCGACCGGGATGCCCTTCTCGAGCCCGGTCTGCAGGGCTGCGTCGTCGTAGGCGATCGCGCCGATCTCGTTGCCCAGCGCGGTGTCCTCGGCCTTGGCGTCGGTGACCTGCTTGCTCACGATCCACGACGCGGCGGCGCCGGCGCGACCGACCTGGCCGACCGCGCGCAGCGTCGCGGCCGCCAGGCCCGTGCTGTTCGTGTTGGCGGTCCCGCCGTCGCTGAAGGAGCCGTCGGCGGCCTGCGTCCGCAGGAGCCAGTCGGTGGCCTCGGCGACGTCGTCGTCGAGACCGCTGATCCCGTGCTCGCGCGCGACCTCCAGGGCCTGGAGGGCGAAGGCGGTGGCGTCGACGGTCGGGCCCTGCTCGGCACCAGGCGTCCCGCACTGCTCGTCGGCCATGCTCACCCGGAACCCACCGTTGGCGCACTGCTGCTTCAGGAGGTACTCGACCGTCGACGCCGCGCGGCTCGACGAGGCCGTCGACAGCGCCCGCACGACCCAGGCCTGGCCGATCGTGTTCGAGAAGTCCCCGTACTCCGACAGGTCGGAGGCGCGGCCCGCCGACGTCCCCTCGGTGACCACGCGCTCCTCGGCGCGCTGGACCAGGTTCACCCCGCCGAAGCTCGTCGCGTCCTGGCCCGCCTCCTGGACCGCGCTGGCGAGCTTGCCCGTGGCGCCGGCGTAGCGATCGTCGGGGGCGAACGAGCCGCCGGTCGTGTACTCGTCGACCTTCGACGCCAGCGCCTCGACGATGCGCTGCTGCGTGGCGGTCCGGGTCTCGAGGTCGTGCAGCGCGAGGAAGACGTCGATGGTCAGGCCGAGGTCGTCGAAGTCGTACTGCTCGTTGTGCACGACGCCGTCGGTCAGCTGGTCGTCCAGCCACCGCGCCGCGGAGTAGGCGTAGGAGTTCGGGGCGGCCTGGGCGGCCGGGGCGGCGCCCAGGAGGCCGGCGCCGAGGGCGACGACGGCGGTCGCGACGATGCCGCGACGGAGGGTGTGCTTCATGGGGGTCCTCACCCGCTGCAAAAGAGCAGGGGCGCCCCTCGGGGGGAGACCCGCTGCGACCACGACAGCGTGATTCGGTCGGGTGCCCGGTGCGGTGTTCCGGCTCCCCCCGACGCCGGGCGGCAGGGGCTACGGTTGCGGGTCAGCGCCGGACTTCGACCGGCTTCCCCGCAGGCAGGCACGTGGAGTGATGGTGTCGACTGACAGGCGGACGGTACCACCCGCTCCCGTCGCGGAGCGAGGGCTGAGACCGGGATCTCAGGCGAAGGTCCCCCCTCGGGCGACCAGCACCGCGCTCACACCGCGTCGAGGCGGCCCTCGGCCACGAGCACGCCGGTGGCGTCGGCGTAGACCCACTGGCCGGGCCGCACCGTGACGCCCCCGAAGGTCACCTCGACGCCGACGTCGCCGAGGCCGCGCCGTTCGGTGCGCACGGGCGTGGGGGCGAGGGCCTGGACACCGAGGTCAAGGTCGCGCAGGACCTCCGCGTCGCGCACGGCGCCGTGGATGACGAGGCCGGCCCAGCCGTTCTCGACGTAGCGGGCGGCGATGAGGTCGCCGAGCAGGGCCCGGCGCAGCGAGCCGCCACCGTCGACGACGAGGACCCGCCCCTCACCGGGCTGCACGACCAGCTCCTTGACGCGCGAGTTGTCCTCGAAGCAGGAGACGGTCTCGACGGGGCCGGCGAAGGCCTCCCGTCCACCGAAGCCGCGCAGCAGCCCGGGCTGCACGACCGACACGCGGTCGGGAAAGTGGTCGTCGCAGAGGTCGGGCGTGGTCCATCCGGTCATGGGGTCCTCCGGGTCGGGGTGCACCACGACCCTATGCGCACCGGCAGGGGCCGATCAGCCGACCTGGCCGCCCACCGCGACGACGGCGACGAAGCCGCCGACGAACAGGACGGTGCGCACCAGGCCGGAGCGCAGGAGCCGCAGCTGCACGGCGTCGAGCCGAGGAGCGGCCGGCCGCGAGGACCCGGGGTGCGCGATGTTCGCCATGCAGGACACGCTACCAGTCAGGACGGAACACACAAGTTCGGCGAACCGAACTCGCGGCAGATGTCGTGAGTCCGGCGACGCGCGTCCGCCCTCCCCTACCCTGGACCGGTGCCCGCCTCCGCCCTGTCGTCCTCGATGCAGGACTACCTGAAGGTCATCTGGACCACCCAGGAGTGGGACGACTCGCCCGTCACGTCGCGGGCGCTCGCCGAGCGCTTCGGCGTCTCCCCGTCCACCGTGTCCGAGGCGCTCAAGAAGCTCGCCGCCGCCGGGCTCGTCGACCACGAGCGCTACGGCACCGCCAGCCTCACCGACGCCGGCCGCGCCGCTGCGCTCGCGATGGTCCGACGCCACCGCCTCGTCGAGACCTTCCTCGTCGACTACCTGGGCTACGCCTGGGACGAGGTGCACGACGAGGCCGAGGTGCTCGAGCACGCCGTGAGCGACGACTTCGTCGAGCGTCTGTCGGCCCGGCTCGGGCACCCCGAGTTCGACCCGCACGGCGACCCCATCCCGACCGCCGACGGCCGCCTGCCCGCCCTCGACGCCCGCCCGCTCGTCGACGTCGAGGCGCCCGCGCGGCTGCGGGTCGTGCGGGTCTCCGACGAGGACCCCGCCCTCCTGCGCCACCTCGTCGACCTCGGCATGACGCTCGGCGTCACGCTGCGGCTCGTCGAGCGCCACGACTTCGCGGGCACCCTGGCCGTCGAGCTCGACGGCACCCAGCGCGACCTGGGGCACGTCGCCGCAGCCGCGATCTTCGTCGCCCCGGCCTGACCGCGGCGCCTCGCTCGCAGCACTGCGGGGACCCCCGAGCGCGAGTAGCGTTCGGCCCATGACGCTGTCCGACGAAGTCCGCATCGCCCTCGACGGCAAGTGGCGGCACGTGCGCGAGCAGTCGCGCACGGAGCTCGCGGCGATGGAGCTGGCCTACGACCTCGACCTCGACATCGACGCCGCGCGCGAGCGCACCCTGCGCCAGCTGCACGGCCTCGTGCCGACCGGCGTGCCCGCGGCCGGCTTCCGCACCGAGCACGGAGGCGGCGGCGACCCCGGCATGGCGGTCACCGGCATCGAGATGCTCGCCCAGTTCGACCTGTCCCTCATGGTCAAGGCCGGCGTGCAGTGGGGACTCTTCGGCGGCGCGGTCGAGAACCTCGGCACCGAGCGGCACCGCGACCTCATCCCGCGACTCATCGAGCTCGACCTCGTCGGCTGCTACGCGATGACCGAGATCGGGCACGGCAGCAACGTCCAGCACCTCGAGACGACCGCCACCTACGACGCCGAGACGCAGGAGTTCGTCGTCGACTCCCCCACGCCGTCGGCGACGAAGGACTACATCGGCAACGCCGCCGCGCACGCCACGGTGGCTGCGGTGTACGCGCAGCTCGTCACCCGCGGCGAGAACCACGGCGTGCACTGCTTCCTCGTGCCGATCCGCGACGACCAGGGCCAGGTGCTCGAGGGCGTCGAGGTCGGCGACGACCGCCACAAGGGCGGCCTGGGCGGTGTCGACAACGGACGCCTGGCGTTCCACCAGGTGCGCATCCCCCGCGTCAACCTGCTCAACAAGTACGGCGACGTCGCCGAGGACGGCACCTACTCCTCGCCCATCGACGACGTGAACCGACGCTTCTTCAGCATGCTCGGCACGCTCGTGCGCGGACGGATCAGCGTCGGCGGGTCGGCGCTCGCCGCGGCGGAGGTCGCGCTCAGCATCGCCGGCCGCTACGCGCTGCAGCGTCGCCAGTTCGGCCAGGAGGGCGAGCCGGAGGTGCTGCTCGCCGACTACCGCCTGCACCAGCGTCGCCTGCTGCCGCTGCTCGCCCGCTCCTACGCGTACCGGTTCGCGCAGAACCAGCAGGTCTCGCGCATGGACCGTCTGCAGCGTGCCACCGAGCCCGACGCGCAGCAGCAGCGTGAGCTGGAGGGCCGCGCCGCCGGGCTGAAGGCGATCATGACCTGGCACGCCTCCCGCGCGATCAACGAGTCGCGCGAGATGTGCGGTGGCGCGGGCTACCTCGCCGAGAACCGGCTCACGGTCCTGCGCGGCGACATCGACGTGTTCACGACCTTCGAGGGCGACAACCACGTCATGCTGCAGCTGCTCAGCAAGGAGCTGCTCACCTCCTACGCCAAGGAGGTCGGCGGGCTCGACCCGTTCGGCATGGTCCGGTTCGTCGCCGAGACGGTCGCCGACACGGTGCGCGAGCGGACGGCCGCCAGCCAGCTCATCCAGCGCCTCATCGACGCGGCACCCGCCGGCGGCGACGCGCACGACCTGCTCGACCGCGGCACGCAGCTGAGCCTGTTCGAGGACCGCGAGCAGCACCTCATCGAGACCGCCGCCCGACGGCTCCAGCGGGCCGCGAAGGCCAAGGGCGAGGAGGCGTTCCGCATCTTCAACGACGCGCAGGACCACCTCATCCGCTGCGGCCGCGCGCACGTCGACCGCGTCGTGCTCGAGGCGTTCACCGCCGGCATCGCCCGCTGCGAGGACGAGGAGGCCGCAGACCTCCTGCGCCAGGTGTGCACCGTGTACGCGCTGAGCGTCATCGAGGACGACCTCGCGTGGTTCATGGCCCACAACCGCATCTCCGACCAGCGCGCCAAGGCCGTCACGCAGCTGCTCAACGAGCAGCTCGCCGAGCTCCGCCCGCACCTCCTCACGCTCGTCGAGGGACTCGGCGTGCCCGAGGAGACCCTCGGCGCCGCGATGCTCCTCAAGCAGTGACGCCCCGACGCCTCGGCACGACCGTGGCCGCGCTCGCCCTGCTGACGGCGGGGTGCGCGCAGTCCGTCGACGTCGACGGTGCCACACGGTGGCGCGACCGCGCGGACGAGGCGGCCAGATCGGCGCTGCTCGCCGTCGGCGACCGGGTGACGCTGGCCCCCGACGACACCCTGGCGGGCCGCGCCGACACCCAGCGCTGCCCGGGTCGGGGCAGCGACGCGGTCGTGCACCGCGTCGACGCCACCCTCGATCTCGCGTCGGCGCCGCCGTCGGGCCTGGCCGACGCGGTGCGCGCCGCGGTGCCGTCGGGGTACGACGTCGAGGTCGACGTGCAGCCCGACCGGGTCGTGCTCGGCGTCGTCAGCCGGTGCCTCGACCTGCCGCGGATCCAGACCATCGAGATGGCGCTCGAGGGTCGCTACCGCGTCGAGCCCTGACGTCAGGCCAGGAACGCGACGACGAGCACCATCGGCAACGACACCAGCGAGGCCATGCTGGTGACCAGCGTCATCGTCTTCAGCGCGCCCTTCGTGGTCAGGCCGAGCAGCGACTTGAACATCCAGAAGAAGTTCGAGTTCACGGTGAGCGCGAACATCGACCCCGACGCGACGGCCAGGCCGATCGCGAGCGGTGCGACGTCGATGGAGCCGAGCACCGGGCTGATGATGCCGGCCGCCGCGATCGCCGCCACGGACACCGAGCCGATCGCGAGGTGCAGCACCGCGGCGATGAACCAGGCCAGCAGGATGCTGGTGACCACGGCAGCACCCTCGCTGGCCGAGAACAGCGACGCGAGGGTCTGGTCGAGGCCCGTCGCCTCGATGACCGCGCCGAGCGAGCCGCCGATGCCGGTGATGAGGAGGATCTCGCCCGTCGTGTGGAAGCCGGTCTTGAGCGCCTTGTCGGTGCGCTCGACGCCGGTGGCCGCGCGCGCGAGCAAGTAGGCGCCGACCAGGCCCACGAACAGGGCGACGTTCGGGTTGCCGAGGAACGCGACGAACCCGTTCGTGACGTCGGCGAGGTCGGCGAACGCGCCCCCGGCGATCATCAGCAGGGGCACGAGGATCGGCAGGAGGGCCACCGGCAGCGGCACGTCGACGTCGCTGCGGCTCGCGCCCTCGCCAGGACCGGTGCCGGCGGTGTTCTGCTCCACGCCGTCGCCGTCGAGCGGCTCGTCCTGCGCCTCGTCGGTCTCGGGCTTCCACCAGCCGAGGCGGAGCAGGCGGCCGAACAGGAAGGTCGTGAGCAGCGCGGTGACGGGCCCGAGGACGATGCCCGCGATCATGTACGTGCCGAGCGGGATCTCGAGGATCCCCGCGATCGTGACGGCGGCCAGGCCGGGCACGACGAACACGTAGCCCGCGAAGATGCCCGTGCCGATCGCGCCGGCCAGGTGCGCGAGCCCGCGGGGCCCGACGTGGCGCGCCGACGACCGGGCGATCGGCGCGGCGAGCACCACCTGCACGTCGACGTAGATGGACGGGAACACCGTCGACATGGCGCCGGTGAGCGCGTAGGGCAGCCGCTTCGCCCCCACCACCGACAGCAGCGCCCGCACGAGCTTGCGGAACGTGCCCAACGAGTGCAGGAGGGCGCCGATGAGCACGCCGAACCCGATGAGGAGCCCGACCTTCGTCATGATCTCGCCGAACCCGCCGGTGATGGCGGTGACCGTGCCCTCGAACCCCACGCCCGCGGCGAGCCCCAGGTAGAGGCAGGCGATCACGAGCGAGATCACCGGGTCGACCTTCGCCCAGATGATCAGCCCGACCACGAGCACGATGGCGATGGCGGTGTGGACGACTTCCACGGTCTTCCCCCTCGATCGACAGTGCGCCTCACCCTAGGCCACCCCACCGTGCGCGGCCCCCACGCGAGGTCCCGCTGGTCGAAGCGAGTCCCGCTCGTCGAGGCGGGTCCCGCTGGTCGAAGCGAGTCCCGCTGGCCGAGGCGGTCCCGCTGGTCGAGTAGGCGCCGCGCGTGAGGAACGAACGCCGAGGCGCCGTATCGAGACCACCCGGCAACGGCTCAGCGTGGGCCGACCCCCAACGGCAGCGTGGAATGGTCTCCATACGCCCGGAGCACGCTCGTCCCTCGCGGCTCCGCGCTACTCGACCAGCGATTGTCTCGCTGGTCGAGTAGCAGGGACGAGCTTGCGAGGTCCCTGCGTATCGAGACCACCCGGCAACGGCCCAGCGCGGGCCGGCCCCCAGCGTCTGCGTGGAGTGGTCTCGATACGTCCGACCGTGCTCCTTCGTCGCCGGTCGGCCTACTCGACCACCGGAGGGTTCCGCTGGTCGAGTAGTCCGAGCGAGCTTGCGAGGCTCGGACGTATCGAGACCACCCGGCAACGGCCCAGCGCGGGCCAACCCCCAGCGCCTGCGTGGAATGGTCTCGATACGCCCGGAGCACGCTCGTGCCTCGCGGCTCCGCGCTACTCGACCAGCGATTGTCTCGCTGGTCGAGTAGCCGTCACGGCGAGCGCCAGCGAGCGCGTGACGGCGTATCGAGACCACCCGGCAACGGCCCAGCGCAGACCAACCCCCCGGCGACGGCTTGGAGTGGTCTCGATAAACCTCCCCTCGCTGGCGCTCGTGGAGGCACTCGACCAGCGACATGTTCCGCTGGTCGAGTAGCGGCGACGGCGAGCGCCAGCGAGCACGTCGCTGCGATGGAGCCGTCGCAATGAGGGCGTAGCCGCGACGGAGCGAGACCACCCGGCAACGGCCCCGCGCGAACCAGACGAAATCCCCGTATCCACAGTGGTCCTCCGGGCTGAAGGGGGGTGTCGGAGGGGGTCTCTAGGTTGGAGACATGAACCCCACCGACACCCTCCTGGCCGACGCGGCAGCCGCGTCGGCGCGGGTGTGGGCTGGTGAGGCGGAGCAGGCTCGGGCGGTGCTGCGGTTCGTGGAGACCCGCCGCACCGACGCCCTCGCCCAAGGGTTGAGCGCTCGTCAGGTCGAGGACGCCCGGCAGGTCGCGATCCTGGAGGTCGCGGTCGAGCTCCACGTGGCGCAGGGGTTCGTGGCCAACCTGGTCTCGGCCACCCGCACCCTCGTGATGGACCTGCCCGTCGTGTGGGCTGCTCATGTGCGGGGTGAGGTCGACCGGGCCAAGGCCCGCGAGATCGCCTCGACCGCCTGGAAGCTCCACCAACCCGAGAACATCACCCGGCTGGACGAGACCGTCCTCGCCTACGCCACCACCCACACCCTCGGCCAGCTGAAGGGGTGGCTGCGCCGGTTCCTCGTCCGGGTCGAGCCGGACCACGCGATCGAGCGCCGCAAGGCCGCCCAGCAGGACCGCACCGTGACCATCACCGCCCTGGATGACGGGATGAGCCTGCTGCAGGCCCTCATCCCCACGGCTGACGCCCTCCTGATCGAGCGTGACCTGAGCCTGGCCGCGAAAGCCTCCCGCCATGCCACCACTGACGGCGACCGGACGTTGGCGCAGGCCCGCGCCGACGCCCTCGTCGACACCCTGCTGCACAAGGGCGAGACCGACACCGCTGACCACGCGCCGGTGAGCACCTCGGGCCGTGGCCGGTTCCACGTCGGCGTCACTGTCTCCCTGGCCACCCTGCTGGGGGTCTCGAGCGAGCCGGGCGTCTCCGCCGACGGGCAGCACGTCCTCGACCCCGCCCTGATCGCCGAGCTCGCCAGTCAAGAGGGAACCCTGTTCTCGCGGTTGTTGACCGACGAGAACGGCGGCATCCTCGACGTCACCGAGCTCGGCCGCTTCCCCACCCAACCCCTCCGCAGGGCACTCAACCTGATCGACGGCACGTGCGACGTCCCGGGTTGCACCCGACCCGCCCTCGCCTGCGACGTCGACCACCAGATCCCCTACGACCTCGACCCGCCACCCGGCCAGCAGCGTGGACCCACCGAAGCCGCGAACCTGCACCACCGCTGCCCACCCCACCACGGACTCAAGACCCGAGGAGCACTCACCGTCAGCCAAGACGAGGACGGCAACGCCCACTGGCACCTGCCCACCCGCACCCTGCCCGCCGAGACCGCATTCACCCGCGCCTGGACCCGCCGAGACCGGACCATCCAGTTCGTCGAGATTCACCACACCCGCCTCGACCACATCCAGTACCGGCCGCGATGAACCAGGCGTCTGCGCTCACGGTGCGGGCGGGCGGGAGGAGGCCCACACGACCAGCAGGACGATCGGCGCGACCACACCCACCACCACCAGTTCCGGCCAGCTCACCGCGAGCTCGGGCGTCGAGAAGCGGACCCACGCGTCGAGCGCCAGCAGAAGGGAGGCCAGGAGGACCACCGTGGCGGCGCGACCGGCCCACCGGACCGCCCGTGATCCTTACAACGAGGCGCGGCGCATGATCGTGAGGACGAGGACCCCACCCACGAGCAGCGACGCCAGGCGCAGCGGGTCGTGCTCCGCGCGCTCGGGAACCACGGCTCGGAGGAAGTTCACCACGACAGACACTGCGAACCAGAGCTCCGGCGCGACTAACCTCGGCTCCCGCGTCCCTCCCTCGCTCACGCGCCGAAGTCAACCTGGCGGAGCCCCCGCAGCAACGCGTACGCGGCCTGCTGGTCGTCGGCGTCGAGCTGGGCGACGCCGAACTGCACGTCCATGAGGGCGGCGGTCGCGTCCTCGACCACCCGCTCCCCGTCAGGCGTCAGCGACGCGAAGGTCCGGCGCCGGTCGGTCGGGTCGGGCTCGCGGACCACCAGGCCCTGCGCCTCCAGCCGGTCGATCGCGTTCGTCACCGACGTCGGGTGCACCATCAGCCGCTCACCGATCTTGCTCAACGGCAACCGACCTGCGCGGCTGAAGGAGATGAGGCGCAGCACCTCGAAGCGCGCGAACGTGATCCCGTGCGGCTTCAGTGCCGCGTCGAGACGACTGATCACGAGCTGGTGCACCCGCATGATCGACGTCGCGAGCCGCATGGCCGTGGCGTCGCCGATGCGCTCCTCCCACAGCTCTCCCGCCCGCTCGAGCGGGTCGAACGCGAGTCGGGGCTCCTGCGGCATGGGCTGATCATAGGCGCAGCGGCGGGCACCCGGCCGACGTCGGCGTCGGGGGTGGTGCGCAGCACGTCCCATTAGTAGGATGTCCGAGCATCTGACTTCCTAGGAGTTCGCATGACCGCGCTGCACGTGCCCACGCACCCCGTCCGACTCGTCACCGCGTCGGCACTCTTCGACGGGCACGACGCGTCGATCAACATCATGCGGAGGATCTTCCAGAGCCAGGGCGCGGAGGTGATCCACCTCGGCCACAACCGCTCGGTCCAGGAGGTCGTCGACGCGGCGATCGAGGAGGACGTGCAGGGCGTGGCCGTCTCGTCCTACCAGGGCGGGCACGTCGAGTACTTCGAGTACCTCGTGGAGTCGCTGCGCGAGCAGGGCGCCGGGCACGTGCAGGTCGTCGGCGGCGGGGGCGGCGTCATCGTCCCCGAGGAGATCGCCCGCCTGCGCGCGTCCGGCGTCACGATCTTCTCGCCCGAGGACGGCCAGCGCATGGGCCTCGCAGGCATGATCAGCTCGGTCGTCGAGGCCTGCGACATCGACCTCACCTCGCTCGGCGCCCTCGACGTCGACGCCGTCCTCGCCGGCGAGCGCGCCGCCGTCGCCCGCGCGATCACGTTCGCCGAGACGGGCCGCCTCACCGGGGCCGACCTCGAGCGGGTGCGCGCGGCGGCCGCCGGTCACTCCTCCCCCGTGCTCGGCATCACCGGCACCGGCGGCTCGGGCAAGTCGTCGCTCACCGACGAGCTGGTGCGCCGGTTCCGCGTCGACCAGCAGGACAAGCTGCGGGTCGCGGTGGTCGCCGTCGACCCGACCCGGCGTCGCGGGGGCGGTGCGCTGCTCGGCGACCGCATCCGCATGAACTCCCTCGGCGGCGCGATGAGCGGAGGGGAGCGCACGTACTTCCGCTCGCTCGCCACCCGCGGCTCCCACGAGCTGCCCGACTGCCTCGACGACGTCGTCGCCGTGCTGAAGGCGGCCGGGTTCGACCTCGTGGTCGTCGAGACCCCCGGCATCGGCCAGGGCGACGCTGCGATCGTCCCGCACGTCGACACCGCCATATACGTCATGACGCCGGAGTTCGGCGCCGCCTCGCAGCTGGAGAAGATCGACATGCTCGACTTCGCCGACGTCGTCGCGATCAACAAGTTCGAGCGACGCGGGGCGAAGGACGCCTACCGCGACGTCGGCCGCCAGCTGGTGCGCAACCGCGAGGCGTTCGGCAAGAAGCCGGAGGACATGCCGATCTTCGGCACGTCGGCCGCCACGTTCAACGACGACGGCGTCACGGCGCTCTACCAGCACCTGCGCGACCACCTCGCCGAGCGCGGCCTGCCGGTCGCCGAGGGCACCCTCGCGCCGGTCGCCGTGCGCTGCTCGTCGGGCATCCAGGCCGTCGTGCCCGCCGACCGTGCCCGCTACCTGTCCGAGATCACCGAGACGGTCCGCGGGTACCACGCCGAGACCGAACGGCTCGCCGACGCCGCCGACCGCGCGCAGCGCCTCCAGACCACCGCCGCCGAGCTCGACGACGCCGGCCTCGACGCCGACGCCGTCACGACCTTGCTCGAGTCCGCCCGACGGCAGGTGCCCCACGACGTCGCCGACCAGATCGCCGGCTGGCCCGCCGTCGTGGAGTCCTACTCCGGCGACGAGCAGGTGGTGCGGGTCCGCGACCGCGAGATCGTCACGCAGCTGACCCGCGAGTCCCTGTCGGGGAACAAGATCCCGCGCGTCTCCCTCCCCCGGTTCACCGGCCACGGCGACCTGGTGCGCTTCTGGCGCCGAGAGAACCTCCCCGGGTTCTTCCCGTACACGGCTGGCGTCTTCCCGTTCAAGCGGGACGGGGAGGACCCCGCCCGCATGTTCGCCGGCGAGGGCGACCCGTTCCGCACCAACCGGCGCTTCAAGCTGCTCAGCGAGGACGGGGAGGCCACCCGCCTCTCCACCGCCTTCGACTCCGTGACGCTCTACGGCCGCGACCCCGACCCGCGCCCCGACGTGTACGGCAAGGTCGGCACCTCGGGGGTCTCGGTCGCGACGCTGGACGACATGAAGGCGCTCTACGACGGCTTCGACCTCGTCTCGCCGAGCACGTCGGTCTCGATGACCATCAACGGTCCGGCCCCCACGGTGCTCGCCTTCTTCCTCAACACCGTCATCGACCAGCAGGTCGACGCCTTCCGCGAGCGCGAGGGACGCGAGCCCGACGAGACCGAGCACGCCGAGCTGCGCTCGTACGCGCTGAAGAACGTGCGCGGCACCGTGCAGGCCGACATCCTCAAGGAGGACCAGGGCCAGAACACGTGCCTGTTCTCCACGGAGTTCAGCCTGCGCATGATGGGCGACATCCAGCAGTACTTCATCGACGAGGGCGTGCGGAACTTCTACTCCGTCTCGATCTCGGGCTACCACATCGCCGAGGCCGGGGCGAACCCCATCAGCCAGCTCGCGTTCACCCTCGCGAACGGCTTCACCTACGTCGAGTCCTACCTCGCGCGCGGCATGGACGTCGACGACTTCGCACCGAACCTGTCGTTCTTCTTCTCCAACGGCATGGACCCCGAGTACTCGGTGCTCGGCCGCGTCGCACGCCGCATCTGGGCGGTGGCGATGAAGGAGAAGTACGGCGCGAACGAGCGCAGCCAGAAGCTGAAGTACCACGTGCAGACCTCGGGTCGCTCCCTCCACGCGCAGGAGATGGACTTCAACGACATCCGCACGACCCTGCAGGCGCTCATCGCGATCTACGACAACGCCAACAGCCTGCACACCAACGCCTACGACGAGGCGGTCACGACGCCGACGACCGAGTCGGTGCGCCGGGCGCTCGCCATCCAGCTGATCATCAACCGTGAGTGGGGCCTCGCGATGAACGAGAACCCGCTGCAGGGCTCGTACGTCATCGACGAGCTCACCGACCTCGTCGAGGCTGCTGTGCTGGCCGAGTTCGACGCGATCAACGAGCGCGGCGGCGTGCTGGGCGCGATGGAGACCGGCTACCAGCGCGGCCGGATCCAGGACGAGTCGATGCTCTACGAGCACCGCAAGCACGACGGCTCGCTGCCGATCATCGGTGTCAACACCTTCCGCCGACCCGACGCCGAGGGCGAGGAGCACGTCGTCGAGCTGGCCCGTGCGACGGAGTCGGAGAAGCAGTCGCAGCTCGACCGGGTGCACGCGTTCCAGCAGGCGCACCGGTCGAGCGCGGAGGAGGCAATCACCCGGCTGAAGGACGCGGCCACGTCGGGCGAGAACGTGTTCGCGGTCCTCATGGAGGCCGCGCGCGTGTGCTCGCTCCAGCAGGTGACCGAGGCGTTCTTCGAGGTCGGGGGGCAGTACCGGCGCAACGTCTGAGCGCGAGCCCGGTGGGGGCGCCGGCACCTCGTTCGAGTCGCCGGTATCACGATCACGTCCTACCGTGAAAGTCAAGACCCGATCGCCGATCGATCGAGCTCAGCGACAGGAGCCCCACCATGACCACCCACGACCCCCGCCCCGAGGCCACCCCGGCCCACCGCGACGCCGCGCCCGCCCACCGCGAGCCGGTGGCCGGCCGCACCGACCCGACGCTCGACCGTCGCGACGTCGTCGACCGCGAGAAGGAGCGGTTCGGTGGCATCAAGATCGTCTGCGCCTTCTTCGGCTGGATCACCGCGACCGGCATGACCGTGCTGCTGACGGCGCTCGTCGCCGCGGCCGGCGCCGGCGTCGGTCTCGTGTCCGACACCTCCGACCTCACGGACGCAGCCCAGAACCAGGGCATCTCCGCCGACGAGATCGGCTGGGCCGGCGTCATCCTGCTCCTCGTCGTCGTGTTCGTGTCCTACTACAGCGGCGGCTACGTCGCCGGTCGCATGGCCCGCTTCGACGGCATCCGCCAGGGCATCGCGGTGTTCGGCTGGGCCGTCGTCGCTGCGATCGTCATCGCGATCCTCGGCGCCGTCGCCGGTTCGCAGTACAACGTGTTCGACAACCTGAACGCGTTCCCGCGCATCCCGGACAGCCTGTCCGGCCTGAGCCTGCAGGGCGTCGTCGCGCTCGTCGGCGTCGTCGCCACGGCCCTCGTGGGCGCTGCGCTCGGCGGCCTCGCCGGCATGCACTTCCACCGCAAGGTCGACAAGGCCGGCCTCGGTCGCTGACCAGCACCGACCGACCCCACCCCGCACCCCACGGCCCCCGCGACCGTGGGGTGCGGTGCGTCCGGACGAGGGTGGACCGCACGAGCGGGCGTCTGCGGGGTACGGAGGAGGACGAGGTCCGCGGCACGAAGCGCCGCCGGCGCACCGCGGCCCGAAGGAGAGCTCATGGACACCTGGGTCTGGATCGTCATCGCCGTCGTCGTCGCGCTGGTCGTGCTCGCCGCCGTCATCGTCGCGGCCCGCAGGTCCGGCGAGGCACGCCGGATCCGCGACCGCGACCGGGCGGTGACCCTGCGCGAGGAGGCTGCCGAGGCACAGGTCGCCGCAGGACGCACCGAGGCCGGGGCGGCCGTCGCCCGCGCCGACGCGGACGAGGCGCGGCTCGAGGCCGACCGGCTCGAGCGGCACGCCGTCGACCTGGAGAACGAGGCCGCCGAGGCGCAGGGTCGCGCCGACGACCGCCTGGCCGAGGCGGACCGGCTCGACCCCGACGTCGCCGACTCCGGGCGGCCTGCGGGCGGCCCGGTCGAGGGTGAGGGCGAGCACAGTGCCGACCCCACCGAGCCGCGGCGGTAGCGTCGGGGCGTGACGACGATCCCCGCGTACGAGCAGGTCGCGAGCCTGCCCACCGTCCACGAGCACGTGGTCGGCCCGGAGCACCTCGACGAGAACCGGCACATGAACATCGCGCACTACTTCACGTTCGGCGGCTCGGCGATCTGGGCACGCCACCAGCGCGACCTGGCCATGGCCGACACCTACATCACCGAGCGGGGGCTGACGACGTTCACCGCCGAGCAGCACCTGCGCTACCTCGGCGAGTCGGTCGAGGGCGACCGCCTCGGCGTGAGCGTCGTGGTCGTCGACCGCGCCGACAAGGTGCTGCACGTGGCCGCCTTGATCACCAACCACACGCGGCGCGAGCTGTCGTGCGTGATGGAGGCGGTCACCGTGCACGTCGACTTCGGCACGCGCCGCCCGGTGCCGTTCCCCGACGACGTCGCCGCCGTGCTGGACGCGGCGATCGCGGGAGACAGGCCCGCGTGGGAGCTGCCGCTCAGCGGGGGGCTGGGCGTCCGCCGCTGACCCGCTCGGGAGGCGCCGGCCGCGCTCGTCGGGTACGAAGGAGGCAGACGAGAGGAGTGCCGGTGCTGGCGTGGGGTTTCATCATGGTGGCCGTCGTGGTCGTGCTGGTCGTGGCCGGCCTCGGGATCGCGGCCGCGTCGGGGCGTGACGGCGCGGAGCGACGCAGTGCGATGGCGGAGGCGCGCCAGCGGGCGCAGGCCCGCCGGGAGGCGCGGTCGGACGGGGCGTGACCCTCGACGACCTCGGCCACGACGTCGCCGTGCCGACCGAGGCGCGACGTGTGGTCAGCCTGGTCCCCTCGATCACCGAGGGACTGGCCGCCGCACGGCCTGCCGCTGTCGTCGGGGCGACCGACTGGTGCACGCACCCGCCCGACCTCGACGTCGTCCGCGTGCGCGGCACCAAGAACCCCGACCGCGCGGCCGTCGAGGCGGCCCGCCCCGACCTCGTGGTCGCGAACCAGGAGGAGAACCGCGAGCTCGACGTGCAGCGCCTGCGCGACGCGGGCGTCCCCGTGTGGGTGACGCGGATCGAGACCGTCGACGACGCCTTCGCCTCCCTCGGACGGCTCTTCACCGACGCGCTCGGCTGGGGCGAGCCCACCTGGCTCGCGGATGCCCGGCAGCTCTGGTCGGCGCCCGCCCCAGCTCCCCGCGGACGGGTGGCCGTGCCGATCTGGCGTGACCCGTGGATGGTCGTCGGACCCCGCACCTTCACCGCCGACCTGCTGCGCCGACTCGGGTGGGAGGTCACCACGGGCCCGGAGGGCGACGCGCACGAGCGCTACCCCCACGTCGACGTCGCGGACCTCGACACGTCCGGCGTCGACCTCGTGCTCCTGCCCGACGAGCCCTACGTCTTCGGCCCCGACGACGGGCCGGAGGCGTTCACGTCGGTACCGACACGGCTCGTGTCGGGCCGGCTGCTCACCTGGTACGGACCGTCGCTCGTCGAGGCCCGCGAGGTGCTGGGCGCGCTGTGAGCCGACCCGTCCTGGTCAGGACTGGTGCTCGCGCTCCTGCTCGTGCGCGGCGGCCTTGCGCTCGAGGACACGGCGCTCGGCCTTCTGCTTCTCCAGCGGCGTGATCTCGAGCTTGTGCTTGGACACGACGTACGGCGTCTCGCCCACGATCGCGTTGTGGCTGCCGGAGAACAGGTACTTGCTCGACAGGTTGATGAGCGTCGCGAACCGGTTGCGGTTGCCGAGCAGCGTCGCGATGTGCAGCGCCACCCAGATGATCCAGGCGAGGAAGCCGGTCAGCTTCGGCGCGTGGGTGATCTCCGCGACCGCCGACGACTTGCCGATCGTGGCCATCGTGCCCTTGTCGGAGTACTTGAACGGCTTGACCCGGTCGGCCTTGCCCTTCGTGGTGGCCTTGATGAACTTGGCCACGTGCTTGCCGCCCTGGATGGCGGGCTGGGCGAGCTGCGGGAGCGGGTCGGGGCCGATGGCGATGTCGCCGATCGCGAACACGTCGGGGCGGTCCTTCACCCGCAGGTGGTCGTCGACCTCGATGCGTCCGCCGCGCCCCTGGGGCACGTCCCAGTCGAGGACGGTCGGGTGGGCGGTGACGCCGGTGGCCCACACGACGATGCCCGCCTTGAGGAACTCGGTGCGGCCCTCGGCCTCGACGAGCACGCCGTCCTCGCGGACCTCCTTGACGGCCGTGTTCAGCCGCAGGTCGACGTCGCGCTTGAGCAGCGACCGCTTGGCGTAGTCGCGCAGCTTCTCGTCGAACGGGCCGAGAACGTGCGGCGCCATCTCCAGCAGCGTCACGTGGATGCGGGCGCGGTCGAGCTCGGGGTAGGTCGTCGGCATGTCGTTGTTGCGGAACTCGGCGAACGCGCCGGCCGTCTCGACACCCGTCGCGCCACCGCCGACGACGATGATGCGCAGGTCCTCGTCCTGGCCGTTGATCGCGAACTCCTCGAGGTTCGCGAACAGCCGGTCGCGCACCTGCAGCGCCTGCGAACGCTTGTAGAGGGGCAGCGAGTACTCCTCCGCGCCCGGGGTGCCGAAGAAGTTCGTCGTCACGCCGTTGGCGAGCACCAGGTAGTCGTAGGAGACGGACACCTCGCCGTGCAGGCTCAGCACCTTCGCCTGGTGGTCGATGCTCGTGACGATGCCCTTGAGGAAGCGGACGTTCTTCTGACCGGCGCGCACCGCGCGCAGGAACCAGGTGATGTCGCCGGGGTTCAGCGAGGCCGTCGCGACCTGGTAGAGCAGGGGCTGGAAGGTGTTGTAGGTGTGCCGGTCGATGAGCGTGATGTCGACGTCGGCACGCTTGAGCTTGCGGACGAGGGAGAGCCCTCCGAAGCCACCTCCGACCACGACGACGTGGGGGCGCTTGGAGCCGGGAACGACGCTGTTGCTCATGGCTCCAACCCTACTCGCGCCGGGCGTCGGGCCGCCTCTCGGCGAGGGGGTCGGTGACCTGGGTCACTCCTCCGAGAGCCAGGCGCGGGACTCCGGGCGACGCAGCTGGACGATCACGACGATCGCCGCGGCGCCGGTCACGACGCCCAGCGGGAGGAAGAAGACCGACAGGCCGATGGTCACCGCCGCGACGACGACCAGGGCCGTCCCACCCGACGGCACGCGGCGGACGACGGCGAGGGCTGCCACGACGCCGGCGACGCAGGCCACCAGCCAGACGATCGCGGAGACCCGCAGCAGCTCGATCATCTCGTCGGCGCTGACGCCCGACGAGCGCACCAGGTCGCGCGCGAGGCCGGGCTCGGTGAGCGCGGTGCGGTAGGCGTCGGCGCCGACCGTCGTCACGAGCAGGAGCAGGAGGCCGAGCAGCGCCACGACGCCGCTCGCGACGAACGTCGTCACGACCGCCACCGTGACGGACCGCGGCCGGGCCACGGGGCCGACCGGCGCGGGCTGGGCCGACGGGTGCGTCGGGGTGGTCGTCGCGACGGGTCCGCCCGCCGCGGGCGGCGGGTCGAGCGGACGACCGACGGGGCCGGCCGAGCGCGACGCGAACGGATCGGCGCCCTTCGTGGCCGACGTCGGGACGTCGGCCACCGCTCGACCGCCGACCTGGTCGAACCAGCGGCGCGCGTCGGGCGTCCACAGCGACCAGCCGCACAGTCCGGCGAAGGCCGCCGGGAGCAGGCCCGGCAGCCCCAGGGTGGCGAGCACCACGAAGGCGATGCCGCACAGGATGGTCAGCATCACCCGCGACGTGCGGTGGCCGCGCGCGGCGTAGACCGCGAACACGGCGCCCGAGGCCGTCAGCACGATCCCGACGTAGACGGCGTAGCGCAGGTAGTCGAGCGCCTGGTCCATGCTCAGGCCCAGCTCCTTGACGGGCTCCTGCGCGAGCGCGTCGCGGACGGCGTCCTGCAGCTCGATCGACCCCCACGACGAGAGTGCCGACACGAGGTTCACGAGCAGCAGCCCGCACCCGACCCCGACGAAGATGCAGGTCAGGGTGAGCGCCGGTGGCCTCGGGGGGCGGTCTGCCATACGCACACCCTAACGAGCACGGCCTGGCTCCCGACCGGCCCGCAGGCCAGCCCGCCCGCACGGCCGGGCAGGATGAGGACCGACTCGTGGGAGGGAGACCCGTGTTCCGTCAGGTTCCCGTGCTGCCGGTCGTCGTGCTCTCGGCCGCCGCGGTCCTCGCCGTCCTGCTGTGGCACCTGCGTCGCCGCGCCCTGCTGACCGCCCCGCGGGCCGCGGTCGCGCTCGCCCTCTGCGTGTACGCGGCCGGCGTGGTCGCCAACACCGTCTTCCCGATCTACCTCGATCCGGTCGCCCGCAGCACGCGCTGGTCGGTGCAGCCCGTGCCGTTCGCCGACTACGAGTGGGCCGACGCGGCGATGAACGTCGCCGTCTTCGTGCCGCTCGGCATCCTGCTGGCGCTCGCTCTCGGCACACCGCCCTGGTGGCGGGTGCTCGTGGCCGTGGCTGCGAGCAGCCTCGCGATCGAGCTGACCCAGCTCGTCACGGGCGCGTTCCTCGGGGGCGGTCACGTGGCCGACGTCGACGACCTCCTCTCCAACGTCACCGGCGGGATGCTCGGGCTCGCGCTCCTGGTCGGGCTGAACCGCGTGCCAGCGGGGGCACGTCTCGTGGAGCGGTCCCGCTGGTCCTGAACCCGTCCGCGCTCAGCACAGCAGCGCCCCGCCGCCCATGGGTGGCGGCGGGGCGCTGCGGCCCGACCAGGTCGCGGACGACGAGGGCAGGTCAGGCGGCGGTCACCGTGAGGGAGTCGGTCGGGACGCCGTCCGGGCCCACCTCCCGGTCGACCCGCACCGTGTCGCCGTCGCGCACCTCACCCGCCAGCAGCGCCTTGGCGAGACGGTCGCCGATCGCCTGCTGCACCAGCCGTCGCAGCGGTCGCGCACCGTAGGCGGGGTCCCAGCCCGTGAGGGCCAGCCACTCCTTCGCCGCATCGGTCACGTCGAGCGTGATCCGACGAGCCGCCAGGCGGCGACCCAGCGACGCGAGCTGCAGGTCGACGATGTGCGTCAGCTCGGCGGTGCCGAGCGGCTCGAACGTCACGATCTCGTCGAGCCGGTTCAGGAACTCCGGCTTGAACGACGCCTTCACGACGTCCATGACCGCGTCCTTCTTCGCCTGCTCGTCCAGCGACGGGTCGGCCAGGAACACCGAGCCCAGGTTGCTGGTGAGGATGAGGATGACGTTGCGGAAGTCGACCGTGCGGCCCTGCCCGTCGGTCAGGCGACCGTCGTCGAGCACCTGCAGGAGGATGTCGAACACCTCGGGGTGCGCCTTCTCGACCTCGTCCAGCAGCACGACCGAGTACGGGCGACGACGCACGGCCTCGGTCAGCTGGCCGCCCTCGTCGTAGCCGACGTAGCCCGGAGGGGCACCGACGAGCCGCGACACCGCGTGCTTCTCGGCGTACTCGCTCATGTCGATGCGCACCATCGCGCGCTCGTCGTCGAACAGGAACTCCGCCAGCGTCTTCGCCAGCTCCGTCTTTCCCACTCCCGTGGGGCCGAGGAACAGGAACGAGCCGGTCGGGCGGTCGGGGTCCGCGATGCCGGCGCGGCTGCGACGCACCGCGTCGGACACGGCGGTCACGGCCTCGCGCTGGCCGACCAGCCGTTTGCCGAGCTCGTCCTCCATCCGCAGGAGCTTGCCCGTCTCCCCCTCGAGCAGACGGCCCGTGGGGATGCCGGTCCACGACGCGACGACCTCCGCGATCTCGTCGGCCGTCACCTCCTCGTTGACCAGCCGGTCGGTGCCGTCGCCGGCCTCGCGCGCCGACTCCGCCGCCTGCGCGGCGGCCAGCTGCGCCTCCATCGTCGGGATCTCGCTGTAGAGCAGACGCGCCGCGGTCTCGAGGTCGCCCTCGCGCTGGGCGCGCTCGGCGGCGATGCGCACCTCGTCGATGCGCTCCTTGATCTCACCGACCGCGTTCAGGCTCTGCTTCTCGCTCTCCCACCGCTGCTCGAGCGCACGCAGCGTCTCCTGGCGGTCGGCGAGCTCGCTGCGGAGCTTCTCGAGCCGCTCGCGGCTCGCGTCGTCGGTCTCGTTCTGCAGGTGCAGCTCCTCCATCCGGAGCCGGTCGACCGCGCGTCGCAGCTCGTCGATCTCGACGGGGCTGGAGTCGATCTCCATCCGCAGCCGCGAGCCCGCCTCGTCGACCAGGTCGATCGCCTTGTCGGGCAGCTGACGTCCGGGGATGTAGCGGTCGGACAGCGTGGCCGCCGCGACGAGCGCGGCGTCGGCGATGGCGACCTTGTGGTGCGCCTCGTAGCGCTCCTTCAGGCCGCGCAGGATCGCGATCGTGTCCTCGACCGACGGCTCGCCGACCAGCACCTGCTGGAACCGGCGCTCCAGCGCGGGGTCCTTCTCGACGTTCTCGCGGTACTCGTCGAGGGTCGTCGCGCCGATCATGCGCAGCTCGCCGCGCGCCAGCATCGGCTTGAGCATGTTGCCGGCGTCCATGGCGGAGTCGCCCGTGGCGCCCGCCCCGACGACCGTGTGCAGCTCGTCGATGAAGGTGATGACCTGACCGTCCGACGCCTTGATCTCCTCGAGCACGGCCTTGAGCCGCTCCTCGAACTCGCCGCGGTACTTCGCGCCGGCGACCATCGCGCCGAGGTCGAGGCTGATCAGCCGGCGACCACGCAGCGACTCGGGCACGTCGCCGTCGACGATGCGCTGCGCCAGCCCCTCGACGACGGCGGTCTTGCCGACGCCCGGCTCGCCGATGAGGACGGGGTTGTTCTTCGTGCGGCGGCTGAGCACCTGCACGACGCGACGGATCTCGGCGTCGCGGCCGATGACCGGGTCGAGCTTGCCCTCGCGGGCGACGGCGGTCAGGTCGACGCCGTACTTCTCGAGCGCCTGGTAGGTGTCCTCCGCGTCGGCGCTGGTGACCCGCGCACCACCGCGCACGGTCTCGAACGCGGCGCGCAGGGCGTCGGGCGTGGCGCCGCGGGACGTCAGCACGTCCTTCGCGGGCGAGTCGACGGTCGCGACGCCGACGACGAGGTGCTCGGTGGAGATGAACTCGTCGCCGAGCTCGCCGGCGAGGTCGGCGGCACGCTGGAGCACCTCGTGGGTGCTGCGCGACAGGCCGGGGTTCTGCACGCTGCTGCCCGCCGCCGACGGGAGCGCGCCGATCACGCCCTGCAGCTCGGTCCTCACCGCGCCGGCGTCGACGCCGGTGGCCTGCAGCAGCGGGACGGCCGTGCCGCCGTCCTGCGCGAGGAGCGCGGTGAGCACGTGGGCGGGCTCGATCGCCGGGTTGCCGGCCGCAGCCGCCTGCTGCATCGCGGCAGCCAGCGCCTGCTGGCTGCGGGTGGTGAGGTTCGAGAGATCCATGGGCTGCTCCTGATGCGTCCTTCCGTCGGCGCGGTTCGCCGTACACCCAGGACAACATCATGAGAGTTGAGTCCATTCCACTCAACTCTGGGTGTCTGCCGACCTTCGCCGGTCGGCCTGTTTGCGTGGGGCCCCACGCAAACGGGCTCGCCCCACCGCAAACATGCGGCCGATGTGCACGTTCACGTGGGGCCCCACGCAAACGCGCTCAGGACGGAGGGGTGGTGGGGTGGGGAGGGGGTCAGTAGCCGGAGAAGTAGTCGGTCCGGACCTTGGCGCAGCGACGGCGCAGGTCGCCGCGGACGGCGGAGACCATGACCGGGGGGCCGGAGACGTAGGCCACGCGCTCGGCGGCGTCGGGCACCGCCTCCGCCACCACGTCGCCCGAGACCACCGGCGCCGCTACGTGCACCCAGTCGGCCGGGAGGTCGGCGGGGGGCTCGGGAGAGACCAGCACCACCCGGACGCCGGTCGCGACGAGCTCGTCGCGGTAGGGCACGACGTCGCCGTCGGGCACGCCGTAGACGAGCACGACGTCACGCGCCTCGCCCGCACGGAGCTGGCTGAGGAAGGGCGTCACGCCGATGCCGCCTGCGACGAGCAGCAGCGGGCGACCGCCGCGAGGCCAGACGAAGTCGCCGTGCACGCCGGTCGCGTGCACGCGCTCGCCCTCGCGCAGCCCGACGAGCGCCTGCTTGAACGACGACGACGGCTCCGGCACGCGCACGGCGACGCTCAGGTCGTCGGCCTGCGGCGGCGAGCTGATGCTGAACACCCGCCGGACACCGCGTCCGTCCACGCCACGGTGCGGCAGGTGCAGCTCGAGGTACTGGCCCGGGACGAACCGCACCGGACGGGTCGGGCGGAACGTGACCTCCCAGGTGTCCCCGGCGAGCCGACGCGAGCCCGTGGTCCTCAGCACCACCCCGGTCCGCCGGGAGAGCGCGAAGGCGACCAGGTTGCCGACGACGATCGCCAGCTCGGGCGTCATGGTCAACGGACCCCACGTCGGCGCCTGCACGCCGAGCACGTCGGCGAACGTCGGGAAGCCGAGCAGCACCGCCATGACCGCGGCGACGAGCCACTGCTGCACCCGCCGGGGCGGCAGGGTGAGCGGCTCGGTGACCATGAAGCCCGCCATGAAGACGATCGGGTAGGAGTACAGCGCGGTCTGCCACGCCTGCGACAGCGGCGTGCCGAAGCCGACCGTCAGGCCCACCAGCACGAGGGTGGCCGCGACGACGACGAACACGAGCCCCACGTCGAGGCGACGGGTCCGCCACAGCACGAGGAGCGCGCCGACCGCGACGAACGGCAGCAGCGCCTGGGTGGCCGCCGTCTGCCAGAGCGCGTTGATCGACGACTCCCGTCCGACCGCCCACTGCGCGACGACGACGAGCAGCGCGCCGGCGGCCGCCGGGTTGAGCACGTGCCGGCCCCGCCACGCGAGCAGGTACTTCGACGCGCTGGCGAGCACGGCTGCCGCCGCGAGCCAGAGCAGGTTGGCGGCCCCGACGCCCGAGCCCGACCCGCTGGCGGCCTCGGGCAACGGCACGAACAGGAAGAACAGCAGCAGCGCGGTGATCACGGCCGACTCGTCGTGGGGGACGCGACGCCACACCAGACCGAGCAACCGGTTCGAGGCGACCGACGCCACCAGCAGCACCGCCAGGGCGGCGAGGTTGCCGAGCGTCGAGAGCCCGTCGATGACGCCTGTGGACGTGAAGAGCAGGTAGACCGCGACGATCGCCGACAGCACGATCGTCGTGAGGCGGTACATGCTCACCCGACCGAGGATCGCGTCGACCGAGGGCCTCGGTCCCGTGCTCGTGCGACTCGTGCTCATGTGAACAGCTCCCCAGGGAGGTCGGGCGACCGCAGCACGCGGCCGTCGGCGTGGATCCGGACGAAGTGGTGCGGGTGCAGGTCGAGCAGCGTCTGCGGGTCGGCGAAGAAGTGCGCGGTGGCCAGGCCGTCGGCGACCATGCAGGAACCGTCGACGAGGGCCCACGTGGCGACGACGTCGCGGGTCGGGCGGCCGGTGCGGCCGTCGACGACGTGGTGGAGCCCTTCGCCCCACACGCGTCGGTTGACGGCTGACGCGCAGAGCGCCCACCCGTCGGCGACCTCGACGACGCCGACGGCGCGCGAGGCGTCGCCCGGGTGCTCGAGGGCGACGCGGATCGGAACGCCACCGACGTGCCGCAGGTCGCCGCTGCCGTCGACCGTCGCCTCGTCGACGCCGTGGTCGGCGAGCACGTCGACCACGAGGTCGACCAGGAAACCCTTCCCCGCGGCGCCGACGTCGAGCAGCAGCGGCCGAGCGGTGGCGAGCGTCTCGTGGTCCACGACGAGCGAGCCGTCGCTGCGGACCTGCGCCCAGCTCTCGGGCGGCACCGCGCGACCGTTCGGCTGCAGCGAGTACCGCGCGTCGTACCCGAGGTCCTCCAGCGACCGCCCCACCAGCGGCGTCACCGCCCCGTCCGTGGCCACGTGCAGGTCGTCGTAGAGCCTCAGCAGGGCGCCGGCGCCCTGGAGCTGCCAGCTGCCGGCCTCGCGGGCCATGGCGGTCACGGTCGAGTCCGCGCGGAAGCGCGACCACGCGTGGTCGAACCGCTCGACGACGTCGCGCACGGCCTGCCGGACGTCGGGGTCGAGCGGCTGCGCGGTCTCGACCTCCCACGACGTCCCGATCGCCTCGAAGCCCCACGCCACCGTCGCGGCGCGCGGGCCGACCCCGGTCAATCGAACCAGCCGCCCACGGCACTGACGGCGCCGCCGATGCCGTCGCCGATCGCCGAGGCGGTGTCGCCGAGTGCCTCGACACCCTCGGACAACGCCTCGCCGACGTCGGGGCCGTTCTCGAAGAAGGAGTCGATCATGCCGTCGGAGAAGATCGCCACGCCCGCGCCGATGATCGTCCCCGCGACGGCGCCGACGGCCGTGCCCGCGACCGGCACGACCGAGCCGATCGCCGCTCCGGCTGCGGCTCCCGTGCCCATGCCGGCGAGGAAGGACACGCCCTGCGACGTCGCGATCTGGGGCGCCGTCTCGCCCTCGGCGTAGTCGTTGTAGACGCCGAGCCCGAGCCCGATCACGCCGAGCGCCTTGCCGACCCGGCCGAGGTTGGCCGGCAGACGCGACTCGCCGGCAGCGTTGGCCCGGGCGAGCAGGTCCTGCGCCTCGTCCAGCTTGCCGGCGATCGCCAGGCGGTCGGCCTCGAGCCGCGCAGTGTCGACCCGCTCGAAGAAGAACCAGCGACGCTGGACGTACCGGTCGGGGTTGGCCTGGAGGTCGGCGATGGCGCGGGACGCCTCGTCGAGCAGACCCTGCGCCTGGGTGCGCAGCGCGTTGGCCCGCTGGCTGGCGACACCAGCGGCGGCACCCTCGCCGACCGCCTCGGCGAGGCTCAGCAGCCAGCTGGCGTGCTGACCGGGGGTGTACTGGTCCTGCAGGGACCGGCAGGCGGTCTCGTAGACACGGTCGACCCGCGAGGCCTCGGTCTGCGCGGCCGCGTAGGCGGTGAGCTTGTCCTGGTGCGCGTTGTACTCGGCGACCCGCTGGTCGCGCGCGGCCACCTCGGCCTCCGTGCCCTCGAAGTGCTCGGGAGGTCGTGCGGGACCGTCGCCGGGGTGCGGCACGACGAACCCGGCGACGGTCAGCCCCGCCTCCCGTGCGGTGCTGCGGACGTCGGCCATGTCGCTCTGGCACGTCGTCAGCGACGTCGCGAACTCGTCGAGGTCGCCCGCCATGTCCCGTGCCGCTCCGGCCAGGTCGTCCCCGCCCGTGCGGAGCCGGCGCGCGACGTCGAGGAACTCGTCCCCGGCCTCCCCGTCCCAGGAGCCGAGCGCGGACGTCCGAGCCGTGCTCGCGGCCTCGGCGGCGTCGTCGAGGGCCGTCGCAAGCGTCTGGCGGAGCCAGGTCGCGACACCCTTGACGCTGCTCGGCGAACCCTCGATCTCGGTGTCGATGCTCACCGTCCGCCCTCCTCCTGCATGGTGGACCGGATGTCCTCCAGGGACACCTCCGCATCGGCGTCCGCACGCTGGTAGTAGTCGCGGCTGAGGCCGACGAGGGCGCCCGTGCCGCTCAGCCCGTCGGCGACGTTCGCGGCGCTGTCGATCACCTGCGCCACCATCGAGGCGATGACCGCGGTCATCGGTCCGGCGTCGACGCCCGACGACCCGGCGGTGTCGATGCCGCTCAGGGTGGTCCCCGCGTCGGTCAGGTCGGTGGCGATGGTGCCGAGCACCGCCAGGTCGACGTCGATGCTCATCGTCGGGCCTGCTCACCGTCGCGCAGGCCGGGGTCGAGGTCGAGGAACAGGAGGTCGTACGGGGTCTCGTCGTGCACGCGCTGCAGGGTGGCGACGTCGCACAGCAACCACGGCACGTCGGGGCGGTAGAGGTCGTGCAGCCGGTCGATCGCGGAGTACACGAACAAGGCCGTCCGGCCGTCCTCGAGGGTGTGCATCTGCACCTCCCGCAGGCTCGGGTCGTCGGCCGCGCTCGTCGGCACGTACACGACGGGCGGCAGGGCGGGCCGGCCTGTTCCGGCCTGCACGAAGGGCTGGGTCATCAGGTCTCCTGCTGGTCGGGTCGGGTCAGCGGCGGGGCCGCGCGTCGTCGTCGAGCTGCTCGCGCAACCATGCGGCGAGGTCGTGTGGACCGACTCCCATGAGCGACGTGTCGACACGCAGCTCGCCGGGTCGGGCGCGCGCCCCTGCTCGGAAGCCGAGCGGTGGACCCGAGCGGCCGGTGGGGCCGTCGACGAACAGGCCGCCGCTCCAGGGCCGCACCGACTCGACGTCCGTGCGGGGGATCCGGGCGCGACCGGCCGCACTGTCGTGGACCACGTGCTGGTCGGTCAGCCAGAGCGCGTCGACCCGACGGCGGCCGACCAGGACGAGCACCACGCGCACCGCGAACCAGGCCGTGGCCACCAGGGCCGGGACCCACAGGGCCGCCCAGGCCGAGCCCGACGCGACGCCGATCGAGCTCACCACCGCACCGAGTGCGACGAGCCCGACGTCGAGCGACACGCTGTGCACGAACGGGCCGGACCACGCGCGCACCCCCCGGGCCGGTCTGCCGTCGACGGTGGCCTCACGCAGCCCTGGGAACGTGCGGGTGCGCAGCCGTGCGACCGCGAGGACGCCCGCGCCCAGCGCCGCGAACAGCGCGTAGACGGCCAGCGCCTGCATCGCCACCACGTCGGCGGGCACCTGGGTCAGGATCACGGCCGCGCCGGCCAGGCCGAACACGAGGGTCGCGAGGTCGGCGCCGAGGTCGGCGCGCCTCGCCCGACGGTCGTAGGAGGTCGTCTCGGCGTCGCCCATGACGGACATGGTAGGTCCGGTCAGCCCCGCGCCTCGGACTTGATCTCGTCGATCGCCTGGTTGAAGCCGCCCGCCGTCAGCGAGGAGCCGGCCACCTTCGAGACGTCGAGGTCGTCGATGTTCTTGCCGACGACCTCGTCGGCGATGCCACCGGCGAACTTCTCCTGGTACTGCTTCGAGGTGCCCGAGGCCTTCGGCGTCACGGTGACGTCGTCGATGGTGCCGCCGTCGCCGAGCGTCACCTCGACGTCGACCGTCGAGGTCCCGCCCGGGTTGGAGTAGCTGCCGGACGCCTCGTAGGTGCCGGGGGCGTAGTCGCCGGACGACTCCGAGGAGCCGGTGTCGGTCGAGGCCGACTCACTCGTGGCGGCGCTGCTCGGCGTGCTGCCGGCGGCGTCGTCGGAGGTGGACGCCTGGCCGCACGCGGCGGCGAGCAGCAGGGTCGGGACGGCCGTCGCGGCGAGGACGGCCTTCTGGTGGCGGCGCAGGGTCATGGGTCTTCTCCAGTCAGTCGGGCTGGGACGCGGATGGTGGTTGCGTCGTCAACTTCTCCAACGGCCGCGTCCTGCACGACGTTCCCGGATCGACCGCCCGACCTTGACGTCCAGCGCGACGTCGTGCAAACTACTTTGTATTGCAAACCTATCTTCAGGAGAGACCATGGACGACGAGCAGACCCGCGACCGCACCCCCGACCTGGCCGAGAGCTGGGCCATCATCGAGGCCGAGCGCGACCGCGCTCGCCGCTCCGTGCGGGTCGACGAACGGATCGTCTACGGCGTGTGGGCCGTCGCATGGGGCATGGGCTACCTCGCGCTGTGGACGTGGTCCGGCCCGCAGGGAGAGCCGGGACTCCCGGGGCCGATCGTCTTCGGCGTCCTCATCGCCGCCGCGATCGTGGCGACGGTCGTGCACATCGAGGGCCGCACCCGCGGCATCGGCGGGCCCGACGCCGAGGCCAACGCGTGGCTCGGCTGGGCCTGGGGGCTGGGCTTCGCCGGAGCCTGCCTCGTCGCCGGTGCGCTCGGCCGGGTCGGCCTGGAGGGCGAGGCCGCCGCGATCGTCTACAACGCCGTCCCGTGCCTCGTCGTCGCCGTCCTCTACATGGGGTCCGCCGTCGCGTTCCACGACCGGCGCCAGCTCGTGCTGGGCGCCTGGATCGCGCTGCTCGTGGGTGGCGCGTCGTTCGCCGGGGCACCCGCCCTCTACCTGCTCATGGCGCTGCTCGGTGGCGGCGGCTTCGCCGTCGCGGCGCTCCACGCGCACCGCGAGGGGCGCCGATGACCGACCTCGACCCCGTCATCCACGCCCAGGCGCGCCTGCGGGTCACCGCCTTCCTCGCCGCGCTCGCACCCGGGGAGACGCTCACCTTCCCGCGTCTGCAGAAGGAGCTGGGCATGACCGCCGGCAACCTCTCCACCCACCTGCGCAAGCTCGAGGACGCCGGCTACGTCCACCAGACCAAGACCATCGACGGTCGGACGCCCGCCACGCACGTCAGCCTCACGGACGCCGGCCGCACCGCCTTCGAGACGTACACCCGCACGCTGCGCCAGCTGCTCCAGGGCGACGCCTGACGACCGCGTGCAGGAGTGGTCGATCTCGCACCCCGGACGACTTCGCGGCGTCGGGCCGGAGAACTTAGGATGGACTTACGCACATCGACTGATCCTGGCGGTGTGCCCGTGTTCCCCCCAGGAGTCCCACTGATGAGCAGGAAGCTCAGGGTCGCGATCGTCGGCGCCGGCCCGGCCGGCGTCTACGCGGCCGACATCCTCACCAAGTCCGAGGTCCCCGCACCCTTCGAGGGTGCGAGCGTCGACCTCATCGAGCGCGACCCCACGCCGTTCGGCCTGATCCGCTACGGAGTGGCCCCCGACCACCCGCGCATCAAGGAGATCGTCAAGGCGCTCAAGCGGGTCATGGCGAACAAGGACATCCGCTTCTTCGGCAACGTCTCGTTCGGCGACGACCTCAAGCTCGACGACCTCCGTCAGTTCTACGACGCCGTCGTCTTCGCCACGGGCGCCCGCCGCGACCGCGACCTCGACCTCCCCGGCATCGACCTCGACGGCTCGCACGGCGCGGCCGACTTCGTCTACTGGTACGACGGCCACCCCGACGTCGAGCGCGACTGGCCGTTCCAGCCGCACCAGGAGTCCGTCGCCGTGCTCGGCGTGGGCAACGTCGGACTCGACGTCTCGCGCATCCTCGCCAAGACGGCCGACGAGCTGCTCGTCACCGAGATCCCCGACAACGTCTACGAGGGCCTGAAGAAGAACGTCGCGAAGGACGTGCACGTGTTCGCGCGTCGCGGTCCGGCGCAGGTCAAGTTCACGCCCATGGAGCTGCGCGAGCTGAGCCACTCCCCCACGATCGACGTCATCGTGCACCCCGAGGGCTTCGAGCTCGACGAGGGCTCGCTCGAGGCGATCCGTGCCGCGAAGAGCCAGAAGCTCGTGGTCGACGTGCTGCAGAACTACCTCGCGAAGGAGCCCACGGGCGCCCCGCACCGCATCCACATCCACTTCTGCCAGAACCCCGTCGAGATCCTCGGCGAGGACGGCAAGGTCGTGGGTCTGCGCACCGAGGTGACCGAGCTCGACGGCACCGGCAACGTCCGCGGCACCGGCGAGTTCCAGGACTGGCCCGTCCAGGCCGTGTACCGCGCCATCGGCTACTACTCCGACAACCTGCCCGGCCTGCCGTTCGACGTCACCGCCGGCGTCGTGCCCAACGACGGTGGCCGCGTCATCGAGATCGACGGATCGGCACTGCCGGGCGTCTACGTGACCGGCTGGATCAAGCGTGGCCCGGTCGGCCTCATCGGTCACACGAAGTCCGACGCCGCCCAGACCATCTCGATGCTGATCGACGACGCGCCCGGTCTCGCGCCGGCCGCCCAGCCCGACCCCGAGTCCGTCGACGCCTACCTCGAGTCGCGCGGCCTGGAGTACACGACGTGGGAGGGCTGGGAGAAGCTCGACGCCCACGAGCTCGGCCTCGGCGAGGCCCACGAGCACGAGCGCGAGCGCGTCAAGGTCGTGCCCCGTGAGGACATGGTCCGCATCGCGCGCTCCTGACCCGCACCGCCGCGACGCCCGCACCCCGCTGGGGTGCGGGCTTCGTCGCGTCCGGGGCCGTCAGGAGGGCGGCAGCACCAGCAGCTGCAGGTGGCACGGACCGTCGGGGGACGACGTCGGGATGTCGGTGAGGAGGAACGGCTGCTCCGCGCCGGCCGCGACGTCGTCGAGCCGCCGGGTCGCGGCGGGGCTCGTGCCGTCGGCCGGTCCGACCTGGGCGCTCACCTGGTAGCTCGCCTTGTTCTTCGTCGGGTTGGAGACCAGGCCCGTCGCCGACCAGGTGCCGTCGCCGTCACGGCTGCATTCGACCGCCGACAACAGCTCCGGGGCGGAGCGACCGGTCGGCAGTCCCTCGGCGGTCGGCGAGGCCGACGGCGTGGGCCGGGTGGCCGGGTCGGGCCCACCGCTGCAGCCCGTCGCGCCGAACGCGAGCACCGGCAGGAGCACCGCGGAGGCCAGGTGTCGTGCGCGCATGGGTCCATCCCACCACGTCAGAGCCGTCGTCCCGGGCTCACCACGCGCGGTCGCCACCCGGCGCCTTTCCTCCCGCAGGGTGCCCTCGGGTTCGTGCCCGCGTGGCGTAGGCTGAAAGTGCTAGGACGTCCGAGCATCAGGGAGGGAGAGGGCCATGACGATCGCACGTCTGGGCGTGGTCGGCGGAGGACTCATGGGGTCGGGCATCACCGAGGTCGGAGCGCGGGCCGGCCTGTCCGTCGTGACCGTCGAGGTCGACGACGACGCCGCGAAGCGCGCCGCCGAGCGGGTCGAGGCCTCGCTGCGCAAGGCCGAGCAGCGCGGCAAGCTGACCGCCGACGACGTCGCCGCGACGCTCGAGCGCGTCACGTTCACGGCCGACCTCGAGGCGCTCGCCGACCGCGACCTCGTCGTCGAGGCCGCCAGCGAGGACGAGCGGACCAAGCTCGACCTGTTCCGGACCCTCGGCTCGATCCTGGAGTCCGACGACGCCGTGCTCGCGTCGAACACGTCCTCGATCCCGATCGTGAAGCTCGGCGCCGTGTCGGGGCGAGCCGACCGGGTCATGGGCGTGCACTTCTTCAACCCCGCGCCGGTCATGAGGCTGGTCGAGCTCATCCCCTCGCTCACCACGTCGCCCGAGACGCTGCAGCGCATGCAGACCTTCGTCTCCGAGACCCTCGGCAAGGAGCCCATCGAGGCCACCGACCGCGCCGGCTTCGTCGTCAACAGCCTGCTCGTGCCGTACCTGCTCTCGGCCATCCGCATGTACGAGGCGGGCTACGCCTCGGCCGCCGACATCGACTCCGGCATGGTGCTGGGCTGCGGGCACCCGATGGGTCCGCTCGCCCTGGCCGACCTCATCGGCCTCGACACCGTCCGCGCCATCGGCGTCTCCATGTACGAGGAGTTCAAGGAGCCGCTGTACTCACCGCCTCCGGTGCTCGACCGCATGGTCGAGGCAGGCCTGCTGGGCAAGAAGTCCGGCCACGGCTTCTACCCCTACGATCGATGAGTGCCCGACCTCGACCCTCGACGACCGCGGCTCGCGGACCTGACGTGGCCGCGCCACACGGCCCGGACCACGCTGCGGCCGCTCACGCTCGACGACGTCGACGCCGTGCTCGCCTACCGCGGCGACCCCGACGTCAACCGGTGGCTGGGCCGGCCTGCGCGGACCCGTGAGGAGCTCGTCGCCTCGCACTTCGGTGCCGACGACCTCCTCGACGCGCTCGCCGTCGAGGTCGACGGACGGGTCGTCGGCGACACGATGGTCACCGTCGGGGACGCCTGGGGGCAGAAGGACGTCCGGGAGCAGGCGCGCCGCACGGTCGCCGTGCTGGCCTGGGTGCTCGCACCCAGCCACCACGGCCGCGGCCTCATGACCGAGGCCGTCGAGGAGCTGCTGCGGATCAGCGTCGAGGAGCTGGGCGTGCGCCGCGTCGTCGCCGAGTGCTTCGCCGCCAACAAGCCGTCGTGGCGCCTCATGGAGCGCGTCGGGATGCGCCGCGAGGCCCACACGCGTCAGGACGCGCTGCACCGCGACCTCGGCTGGGTCGACGGCCTCGCCTACGCGATCCTCGCCGACGAGTGGCGCTCCCGGCACGCCTGACCACGCGGCGTCGGAGTCACCTGCGACGGCGGTGCAACGGGGGGCGATGCATGATGGGGTGACCCGCGTCATACCCGACTGGAGGCCCTCGTGATCGTCCCGTTCAGCATCCGCGACTTCCTCGACCGCGCCGTCACCGTCTACCCCGATCGGGTGGCCGTCGTCGACGAGCCCGACCAGCCGGCACCGTCGTGGGGCGAGCTCACGTACGCCGAGGTGATGCGGCTCGCGCAGGCGCAGGCCGAGCGGCTCGACCGGCTCGACGTCCCGGTCGGCGGCCGGGTCGCGATGGTCTCGCAGAACGCCGCACGGCTCTACACGTCGTTCTTCGGCGTCTCCGGCTGGGGGCGCGTGTTCGTGCCCGTCAACTTCCGGCTCGCGCCGGCGGAGGTCGAGTACATCGTGCAGCACAGCGGCGCGGAGGTCGTCGTCCTCGACCCGGGCCTGGAGCACCTGCGCGAGGCCTGCTCGGCGGCCAAGCACGTGTTCGTGGCCGGCGTCGACGACGAGGAGGTCTGGGGCTGGTCGCCCGCCTCGCAGGACCGTCCGACGCACGGCGCGCAGCCGCGGGCGTGGGAGCCCGACGAGACCGCGACGGCCACCATCAACTACACGTCGGGCACGACCGCCCGGCCCAAGGGCGTCGAGCAGACGCACCGCGCCCTCTGGACCAACGCGACGGTGTTCGGCTGGCAGGCGTCGGTCAGCGACCGCGACGTGTACCTGCACACGCTGCCGATGTTCCACTGCAACGGCTGGGGCCAGGTGTACGGCGTCACCGGCATGGGCGGCAAGCACGTCGTGCTGCGACAGGTGGACGGGGCGGAGATCCTGCGCCGCATCGAGGAGCACCAGGTGACCTTCCTCTGCTGCGCACCGGCGGTGCTGTCGGCCGTGCTCGACGCGCTGAAGGACTGGGACGGCCCGGTCGGGCGCGACCGCGTCCGCTGCGTCGTCGCGGGCGCCCCACCGCCGACCCGCACGATCGAGCGGGTCCGTGAGGAGCTCGGGTGGGAGTTCATCCAGATCTACGGGCTCACCGAGACGTCGCCGCTGCTGACCATGAGCCGCATGCGCGAGGAGTGGGACGACCTCGACCCGACCGAGCAGGCCCGCAACCTCGGCCGCGCGGGTGCGCCCGCGCTGTCGACGTCGATCCGCGTCGACGACACCGGCGAGGTGCTGGCCCGCAGCAACACCGTCCTCCAGGGCTACTGGGACAACCCCGACGCCACCGCCGAGTCGCTGGCCGGGGGATGGTTCCACACGGGCGACGGCGGCGCGTTCGAGGACGGCTACGTGACGATCGCGGACCGCAAGAAGGACGTGATCATCTCCGGCGGCGAGAACGTGTCGTCGATCGAGGTGGAGGACGCCCTCGCGTCGCACCCCGCCGTCCGGGAGGTCGCCGTCATCGGCGTCCCCGACGAGCGCTGGGGCGAGCTGGTCACGGCGCTCGTCGTCGTCGAGCCCGACTCCGGCGTCGACGAGGCGGCGCTCGTCGCGCACTGCCGCGAACGGCTGGCCGGCTACAAGTGCCCCAAGCGGGTCGAGTTCCGCGACGAGCTCGCCCGCACGGCCACCGGGAAGCTGCAGAAGTTCAAGCTGCGGGCCGAGTTCTGGGACGGTCGCGAGCGTCAGGTCAACTGACGTCCCGGTCGACGAGGCGGTCTCACGGTACGGCCACGCCCGGTCCGCCGCCTCGCCTAGGCTGGCCGGACCATCCGCCGCACGCCCGAGGTCCGTCATGTCGTCGTCCTGCACCTGCCACTGCGCCGAGGGACGTCGGCGTCGACCGTCGGCCGCCCTCGTCGTGGCCACCGTCGCGCTCTTCCTGTCGCTCGGCGGCACCTCCTACGCCGCCGTCAAGGCGGGCAGCATCGGCAACCGTCAGCTCGCCGACCGCGCCGTCAGCGCCTCGAAGATGCGCCCCGACTCGGTCGGCACGCAGGCACTGGTCGACGGCTCGGTGCGCTCGGAGGACCTGCGCAACCGGTCCGTCACCGGCGCCAAGATCGCCCTCGACGCCGTGACCACGCAGGTCATCCTCGACGGCAGCATCGGCAGCCAGGACCTCGCGAAGGGCAGCATCGGCACCCGCGAGGTCGCCGACGGCAGTCTCGGCACGCAGGACCTGACGTCGGACGTCGTCGGACGACTGCTGCGGACGCCCGGCACCGGCACTGGCGGCGCGAGCGTCGGCCAGACCCTCTCGACGAGCGTCGTCCTGGCCAGCTCCACGGAGATGCGTGGCTACTCGGTGCCCGCGGACCAGGCCGGCACGGTGCTCGTCACCGGCGCTGCGGCCGTCGGCTCGAGGTTCGGCACCGACGTGACCTGCGGCCTCGTCCGCGCCGGCGAGAGCACGCCGATCGCCAGCAGCACCGTGACCGTCCCCGCCGGGGGCAGGTCGGTCGTCCCCGTGCAGTCCGTGGTGGCCGTCGCGCAGGACCAGAACCTCTCCTTGCGCTGCTGGACCGCGCTGGGCACCGGGACGGCGACCGCCGCCGACGGCTCCACCCTCACGGTGCTGCGCGTCGGCTCCTGACGCGCCGGTCCCGGGCGGCGCGCGGCGAGGAGGGTCAGCCGACCAGCCGCAGCCGACGGGGCGCCAGCCCCACCGTGAGCCGCTGGCCGAACGACACGCTCAACGCGTCGGCCTCGATCCCGTCGCCGAAGCAGACCAGCGCGTCCGACTCCACCGTCACCACGAGCGAGCCGTCGGCACCCACGAGACCCTCCGTGACCTCGGTGCCCGTGGCCGGCGACGGCCACGCCTCGCGCACGAACCAGCACAGGCCCGGGTCGGTGGGGCCGGGCATGACCAGACCGCTGCGTCGCTCCTCCCACGCCGAGCGCAGCCAGCCCGTGGCACCCGTGCCCGTGCCGACGAGGATCCCCGACGACGAGTGCCGCTCCACCTGCTCGCCCGCGTGCAGCACGTAGCGCGCGGACTGGTGGCCAGGGTCGCCGACGAAGACCTCGTTGAGCGCCGACAGCTCCTGGCCGTCGTCGGTGCGCGCCCGCACCATCGTGCGTTCCTGCACCGGCCGGTCGGCCCGCTCGACCCCGGCCAGCACGTCGACCACCTGCTGCGGCGCGTGCGGCACGAGCACGCCCGGGTTGCGGCCCCGCTCCGGGTCGACCCCGACCACGGGCTGGCCGCTCAGGTACTTCGCGACGTTGGCGACGAGGCCGTCCTGGCCGACCGCGACGACCACGTCCTCCGGACCGAACACGAACCGGTCGAGCTCGGACCGCTCCACCTCCGCGCGCCGCCAGTGCAGCGGGATCGCCGCGGACACGACGGCCCGCGCCCGCGCGAGCGCCTCGTGACGCTGCTCGACCTCGGCGATGTCACGCTCGCGGGTGCGCAGGAAGAAGGCGGCCTGGTCGCGGGTGGCGTGCCGGGCGACCAGCTCCTCGTACTCCGACCGTCGGTGGACGACGACGGCCCGCGGCCGCAACGTCATCGCGTCGGACCGGCCTCCTGGTCGCCCGCCGCGCCGGTGTCGCCGAGCTTCTCCAGCAGCGGCGCGAGCAGGTCGGGCGTGAGGGAGAGGTGCGTGAGGGGCGGCAGGTTGGCCGCGAGCTCGCGGGCCGCGATCGCGAGGATCCGACCCTGGTCGATCTCGGCGTACGACGCGAACGCGGCCGCCTCGGCAGCAGCCTTCGCCTCGCCGACGGTGCGAGCCCGGTCGGCTTCCGCGCGCGCCAGCAGGCCCTCCCGCTCGGCACGCGCCGCTGCCGTGATGCGGTCGGCCTCGGCCTGCTCGGTCGCGCGACGCCGCTCGTTCTGGCCGCGCTGGGTCACGAGCTCCTCCTCGCGGCGCGCGAGCTCGATCTGGTTCGTCAGCTCGTTCTCGGCGATCGCACGCTCCTTCTCGACGGCGACCGCCCGCCGCTCGAAGGTCGCGCGGTCGGCCTGCTGCTGCACGGCCTCACGCGTCGGCGTCTGCAGCGCACGCTCCAGGGCGGCCTCCGCGCGGATCGCGACGACGCGGACGTCGGTGACGGCCAGCCCCCGCTCGACGAGGCGCTGGTCGCCGGCGAGCTCGTCGGCGACCCGCTGGCGCACGGGCGCGATGCCGTGGGCGAGCGCGTCGGTGAGCGACGTGCCGGCGAGGTGGTCGAGCGCCGGCTGCTGCGCAAGCTCGGTGAGCAGGCCGCCGAGCCGCTCCAGCGGTCGGGCGTTCCAGTCGCCGGTGCGCGGGTCGATGCCGAAGTCGATGCGGGTCGCGGCGACGGCGGGGTCGACGACACGGTAGGTGACGGTGGCCTGCACCGACACCACCTGGAAGTCGCTCGTGCGAGCCGTGAACTGCAGCACCTGCTCACGGTCCTCCAGCGGCACCTCGGCCAGGGCGGCCGTGCTGGGTCGGAACCAGAACGACACCCCCGCCCCGGACTTCGTGACCTGACCGTCCTTCAGCTTCAGCACGAACGACGTCGGGTCCGACCGCAGGTGGTTCAGGAACGGACGTCGGGTGATGTCGGCCATCGGTGCTCCCTCTTCTCGACCACGCTCAGTCTGCCCCACCCGCCGCTCCCCCAACGTCGAGCCCACTGAGTGTCGCGGCGTCGACAACTCGACCAGCGGAACCCTCCGCTGGTCGAGTAGGCCGAGCGAGCTTGCGAGGCTCGGACGTATCGAGACCACCCGGCAACGGCCCAGCGCGAACCGACTTCACGCTGATCCGCCCAAAGTGGTCTCGACACGTCGACCAGCGAGCGAGGTCAGAGGGGGCGCAGGCCGGTGACCTGCCAGGTGCCGGCCGACGACTTCTTCGCCGTCACCGACAGCTGGGCGGCGGAGACGTTGGCCTGGTCCTCGCCGGCGCGCCGGCTGGACTGGTCCACGTACACGAGCAGCTCGGCGTGGTCGCCCTCGAGCTCGGTCACGCCCGCCGTGCTCACCTTGGCGGTCAGCACGAGCTTCTGGCCGGGCGCCTGCTTCTGCAGCGCCGCGAAGAGGGTGTCGTACTCCTGACGCGCCTTGCCGGCGAGCAGGGCGTCGGCGGACTGCTCGGTGGGCGTCGGGTCGGCGTAGTCGTAGGTCAGCACGCGCTCGAGCGCGACCGCCACCTGCGACTGCACCTGCGACGTCTCCTTCGCGTCGACGAGCGCGCGGTTGTCGGCCGCCGGACCCGACGTGAGGTCGGCGTACTGCCACCAGCCGACACCGCCGACGACGAGGGCCAGCAACGACACGACGACCACGGCCGCCCGCCTCGCGCCCCTCACGACAGCTCCACCGCGAGCTGCTGGAGGTCGCTGACCTTCCAGGTCCCGCCCGAGCGGACCAGGGTGGCCGTGAAGCGGTTGCGCTTCACGACGGGCTCGGCCTCGGCGTCCTTCGCGTCGCGCACCGTCGTCTCGACCGACGCGATCACTTCTGCGGTGTCGCCGTCGACGTCGAGGACGGCGGCGTCGACGACCTTGCCACGCGACTCCTTGCCCTGGTCGGCGAGGAGCTGACGGTCCTGCTCGTCCAGCCCCGAGAACTGGTCGTGCAGGGTGCCGGTGGTGACGGCCTTCCAGCTGTCGAGCCCGGCCTTCACGTCGGCGGAGTCGAGGCTGTTGAGCGTGGCGATGTCGCTGGTGGCGCGGATGAGCACGGCGTCGCGCGTGCGGGCCAGCTGCAGGTCGTCGCTGTGCGCGGCGCTCCACCAGGCGACCGAGCCGCTGACCGCGACGGCGAGGGACACGGCGAGCAGGACCCAGCCGAGCAACCAGCGACCTTGCCGCTGCTCGTCCGACGCCGGCGGGTCGCCACCGTCGGGTACCTCGGCGTCGCTCGTCGCCCGCTCCATGGCACCGTCTCCCCCCGTGCTGCCACGCTCTGCCAGCGCAGTCGTCCTGCTCATCGTGCACCACCCATCAGGTCGGCCAGCGAGTCGGCCATGCGGACGTCGGCCCGCACGAGCCGGCCCTCGGCGTCGCGGCCGGGTGCGGGACCCAGGCGGCTGGGGACGTTCTTCGGACCACGGACGTTGGACGCGGCGGCGCCCGAGCGGCAACCCGCGTCGCGGTTGAACGACTGGCCCGACGAGGTGTCCGTGCCGCGTCGCGGGGCGGTGCCGCCGTAGCCCGTCGTGCACGGCAGCGGCGAGAAGTAGGACTGCGAGAGGGCGAGGTTGATGCCGCGCGAGCCCGTGATGGTCCAGCCGATGCTGAACGCGCGTGGCGCGGTGACCAGCGCGTCCTGGACGCCGTTCGCGTTGATGCCGAACACCTGCGCCGGCGTGACCAGGTTGGCGAGCACGACCCCGAGGGGGCGGCCGACCTCCTGGAAGAGGGTGTCGATCTCGCGGGCCGCCGCCGGCGTGTTGTCGATGAGGGTGCGCAGGTCTCCGTCGGACGACTCGAGCGTCGAGGCGATGGTCGACAGGTCGGCGCTGAAGGAGCGGATGCTCTGCGACGACGCCTCCTGCGTGCGCAGCACGCGGTCGGAGTTCTCGATGAGCCCGCGGGTGACGACGAAGTTGCGGTCGGCGGCCTTCTGGAACCGTTGGGAGCTCTCCAGCAGCGAGCCGAAGTCGAGCGCCACGCCCTGCGTCGCGTCGTAGCCCTCGTCGATCACCGACGTGAGCGCCTCCTTCGGCACGGAGCCGACGAACTTCTCGCCCGAGCGGAGCAGGGTGTCGATGTCCGGCGGCTGCGACTCGGCGCCCGCGCTCAGCCGGTCGCCGTTCCGCAGGGCCGCGCCACCGGCCGTGCCGCCCTGCAGGTCGACGTACTGCTCGCCGATGGCGGAGCGGTTGACCACCTTCGGGCTGGCGTCCGCGGGGATGCGCGGTGCGCCGCCCTCGATGGACATCGTGATCCGCACGCCGTCGTCCGTGGGCTCGAGCCGGTCGATGCGACCGACGGGCACGCCACGGTAGGTGACCTGACCGTTCTCGAACGCCCCGCCGGCGGCGGGCAGCGTCGCGGTGACCGTGTAGCCGGTCGAGAACGGGTCGAGCCCCACGTACTTGAGGCCGAGGTAGGAGGTGGCGAGCAGCCCGAGGACCACGAACGCCACGATCTGGGCCTTGATGCGTCCGGTCAGCATCACTGCTCACCCTCTCGCGGGCTGGTGGACGGCGTGGCCGACGACGTCGCCGAGGGCGACGGGGTGGGCGTGCGGTCCGGGGTGGGCACGGTGGCGCTCGGGACCGGCATCGACGGCCTCGGGGAGCCCGGGGCCGGCGACGACGTCGGCGGCAGCAGGCTCGGCGGCGCCTCGTCGGACTCCGCGCCGTCGCCGTCGCCACCCTCGGCGGCGTCGCGCTGACGCTGGAGGAGCTGCTGCGGGTCGAGGGCCTTCCCCTGGCCGCTGACGGAGCCGCCCTTCGGGTAGTTCGGGTCCTCGACCTGCGGCCATGCGCAGCCGGCGGCCTGGCAGCCGGCCGGGAGCGTGCGGAAGTTGGTCTCGACGAACACGTTCAGGTAGTCGCCCTTGATGGCCCCGAGCACCGAGTCGGGGAACGGGTAGGTCAGCAGGATCTCGAGCGACTCGGGCAGGTCGCGACCGGAGCGGGCGAGCTGGTCGAGGATCGGGTCGAGCGCCTTGAGGTCGGCGACGATGTCGTCCTGGCTCTTGTCGAGCACGTCGACGGTGACGGTCGAGAGCCGGTCCAGCGACGACAGCATGGCCACCAGCTCCTTGCGCTGGTCGACGAGCACCTGCATGCCGGGCGACAGCCCGTCGAGGGCGTTCGCGATCTTGTCCTGGTCGGCCTGCAGGTTCTTCGACAGCCGGTTGAGCCCGTCGAGCGCCGCGGTGATCGACTCCTTGCGGTCGTCGAGCGTCGTGACGAACTGGTCCATCTGCTGCAGGAACGCCTTGATCTCCTCGGGCCGGCCGGTCGAGACCTGCTGCAGCTCGCGGGAGATCTCCTGGAACTGGCCGATGCCGCCGCCGTTCAGGACCATCGACAGCGAGCCCAGCACCTGCTCGACCTCCGCCGCCTGCGACGTGTCGGCGAGACCGAGCCGCGTGCCGTCGCCGACGGGTCGGCCGGCCTGCGGTGTCGAGGGTCGCACGAGGGCGACGTACTTCTCGCCCAGCAGCGACGTCTGCTCGAGCCGGGCGACGGTGCCGGCCGGCAGCTGGGCGTCGCGGTTGACCAGCAGGGTCACCCGCGCACTGCGGCCGTCGGGGTTGAGCCGGATGCGGTCGACCCGTCCCACGGCGACGTCGTCGACCTTGACGCTCGACTGCGGCACGAGGTCGAGGACGTCGTCGAAGTCGGCGGTGATGTGCATCGGACGCGAGCCGACGTCGGCGCCGCCCGGCAGGGGCGTGTCGTAGACGCCTCCGCTGAGCATCCCGCAGCCGGACAGCGTGGCGAGCCCCGCGGCGGCGACGGCGACGGCGAGACGTCGGGTGAGGCGGCTCATCGGTTCGTCCCCGGCAGGAGGGTGGGCGCGTCGCCGCCGGGCGCCCAGATCGACGCCTCGTTGAGGTTGCCGCGGCCCGTCAGGGCCTTGCGCTGGGGGTCGTACGCCCGCAGGAAGTTCTGCAGGACGAGCGGCACGAGCCGCACCGTCTCCTCCAGCGCCTGGCGCTGGTTGACGAGCACCCGCGTCGGGCCCTGCAGGTTCTCGACGCTGGTACGCAGCGCGCCGCGGTTGTCGCGGATGAAGTCGTCGACGATCGCGAGCGCCTGGCCCAGGTTGTCGATCGCGGCGGCGAGGTCGCCGCTGCTGTCGGCGAGGTAGTCGTTGACCTCGGCGAACTGGCGATTGACGTCGGCGACCGACGTGTCGTTCTCCACCAGCATGTCGTTGAACTCCTTGACGTTCCCGATCGTCGCGAAGAGGTCGTCGCTGGAGTCGGCCAGCGTCCCCGACGCGTCGCCGAAGTCGCTGATGAGCTGGTTGATCTTGGTGCCCTGGCCGCGCAGGTTGCGGTCGGCGACGTCGAGGAAGCGCGACAGGGCGCCGTCGCGGTTGGCGCCGTCGGGGCCGAGCTTCTCGCTGACGTCGGTGAGGCTGGCATAGAGGTCGTCGATCTCGACGGGCACGGCGGTGCGGTCGATCGGCAGCACGGCGCCGTCACGCAGCTCGGGGCCGGAGACGTACGGCTTGGTCAGCTGCACGAACCGGTCGGAGACCAGCGTGGGCGCGACGATGACCGCGGCGGTGTCGGCAGCGGCCGCCTCGCCGTGGTCGAGACGCATCGTCACGGTGACGCCGGCGGGACCGGGGTCGACGCCTGTGACCTTGCCGACCGGGACGCCCAGCATCTGCACGTCGGAGCCGACGTACAGACCGACGCTGGACTCGAAGACGGCCTTGACGGTGGTGCGGTCGCGGTCGGCGGTGGCCCGCCAGCCGACGGTGGCCACGACGGCGAGCGCCACGACGACGGCGAGCACGAGGCTACGGCGTCTCACTGGCCCCCTCCCTTCCTCGGCTTGCAGTCCCGGACGACGTCGTTGCGCAGCTCGGGGCTGCCGGAGGAGTCGAACAGGCCGCAGATGTAGGAGTCGATCCACGGACCGTTGCCGGTGGCCGACGCGAGCGTGCGGTAGTAGGGAGCCAGACGCCGCAGCGACGCCTCCAGCTGGCCCTGGTTGGCCTGCAGGATCCGCGCGACCTGGTCGAGCTTGGCCAGGGCGGGACGCAGCTGGGCCTCGTTGTCGCGGACCAGACCGACGAGCTGGGTGCCGAGGCGCTTGGTGCCGTCGAGCAGGGCCTGCACGGTCTGGCGGCGGGCGGCGAGCTCGTCGAGGAGCGCGCTGCCGTCCTGCAGCAGCTTCGCGAACTCGGCGTTGCGGTCCTTGAGCGTGCCGCTGACCTCTCGGGTCGACTTCAGCAGCCGGGCGAGCTCGTCGTCGCGCTTGGCGATGACGCGTGACAGGTCGGTCAGGCCGGAGACCGACTCGCGGACGGCCTTCGGCGTGTCCTGGAAGGCGTCGGACAGGACGTCGAGGCTGGTCTCGAGCTGGTCGGTGTCGATGGCGCCGATCGTGTCCGACAGGTCGGAGAAGGCGGCGTTGACGTCGTAGGGGGTGCTCGTGCGCTGCAGCGGGATGGGACCGTCGAGCTCTCCCGCTCCGAGCGGGTCGACCGCCAGGAACTTCTGGCCGAGCGTCGTCTTGACCTTGATCGCGGCGCGCGACTGCGGGCCGATCCGCACCCCCTTGGCGCGGAACGTGACGAGCACCGACGCGCCGTCGAGGTCGAGGCCGGTGACCTCGCCGACCTTGACGCCGGCCACGCGCACCTCGTTGCCGGGCTTGAGGCCGCCCGCCTCAGCGAAGCGCGCCTGGTGGGTGGCGCCACCGCCGACGACGGGGAGCGCCTGCGCGTTGAACGCCAGGAGGAACACGACGGCCATGACGGTGAGCCCGACGACCGCGATCCACACGCGGTTGCGCTCCCCGAACGCGGTCGGGAAGGAGCGGGCCTTGCGGGACGGGCTCATGCGGTGCACCTCTTCGCGACCGGCTTGGCGCCGAGGTCGCCGAAGTAGCCCTCGGGTCGCGGGATGACGCCGGTGATCTCGCACTCGTAGAAGTTGATCCAGGACCCGTACGACGCGGTGCGGCCGATCCGGTCGAGCTTGACGGGCAGCCGCGCGAAGAACGTGTTGAGCGTGTCCTCCGCGTCGGCCAGCTGCGCCGACAGGTCGCCGAGGGACCCGATCGACGCCTTAAGGGGCCGGCGGCCCTCCTCCAGCAGGTTCGAGACGCTGGTCGTGAGCCGGCCCATGCCGTCGAGGGTGTCGCCGATCGTCTTGCGGTCCTCGGCCAGCCCCGAGACGAGCTGCTGGAGGGTGACGATCGTGCGGTCGAGCTCGTCGGTGCGCCCGTTCACGGTGTCGAGCACCTGCGTGAGGTTGTCGATCAGCTCGCCGATGACCCGGTCCTTCTGCGCGAGCGTCGACGTGAGGCTCGCGGTGCTCGACAGCAGACCCTCGACGGTAGCGCCCTCCCCCTGGAAGACGGCGATGATCTGACCGCTCAGCGCGTTGACGTCCTTCGGGTCGAGGAACTGCATGAGCGGCTGGAAGCCGTTGAACAGCATGGTCAGGTCGAGCGCGGGACGTGTCTCGCGCAGCCCGAACGTGTGACCGGCGGGCAGCGAGCCGCCCGTGCTGGTCTCCGGCGGCTCGAGGGAGATGTAGCGCTGGCCGACGAGGTTGCGGAACCTCAGCTGCGCGATCGTGCCGCGTGGCAGCCGGACCGCGTCCTGCACGGTGAACTCGACGCCGGCGACCCGGTTGTCGTGCACGCGCACGTCGGTGACGGTGCCGACCTTGACGCCGGCCATGCGGATGTCGTCGCCGCGGTTCAGGCTGGTGGCGTCGGAGAACAGCGCCGTGTAGCGGCTCGTGGAGCCGGGCGTGGAGTTGCGGATGGTGCCCGCGAGCATGACGGTGGCGAGCACCGTGACGACGGTGAACACCACGCTCTTGACGATCGTCGCCCTCATCGCAGCTCCACCTCCGTGCCGCGCAGCGTCGGGCCGACGAGCAGGCTGGCCCAGCGCGGGTAGTCGTCGGGGCTCATGCCCTGGCTCGGCCCCATGAGCTCGGCGATGAGCTGGTTCTCGGCCGGGGAGTTCGCGTCGTCCAGGCCCGGCGACGCGACCGCGGACGCGCGGGTGTCGTAGGCCGGCGGCGCGATCGCGGCGGGCTGGGCCGACGACCCTGCCGGACGGGACCCGGCACCGGTGGGCACGTACGGGCACGACGGCGTGCCGCCGCCACCGAAGCGGGGGGTGTCGCGGCCCGGCTGGTAGCCGCTGCGCGGCGGGCTGACGTTCAGCACGACCTTCAGGCCGGGCTTGCTCGTGCCCTTGCCGAGCGCCTTGTCCATGCGGGGGATGAACTGGCGCGCCGAGCGCAGCAGGCAAGGGAAGGTGCGGGCGTAGGGCGCGGCGGCCTCGAGCGCCTTGCGGCTCTCTCCGGAGAGGATCTCGATGGTGTTGGCGTTGGACGCCACCCAGCCGCGGCTCTCGTCGGCCGACGCGATGACCCGCTGGTACACCTCGGTGAGCGCCGAGCCCTTGTCGACGAGGGTGCTGGACGTGGTGGTGAGGTCGTCGAGCGCGGTCAAGAGGTCGGGCGCGGCGTCGGCGTAGGTGTCGGCGACGGTGGCGAGCCGGCCGAGGTCCTCGGTGAGCAGGGGGACGCTCGGCTGCAGCCGCTGCACGTACTCGCCCCAGGCCTGGAGGGTGTCGCCGAGCTCGCCGCCGCGGCCGCGCAGCATCGTGGCCAGCTCGTTGAGCGTGGCCTGCAGCTTCTCGGGCTGGATGGACTTCAGCAGCGGCAGCAGCTCGTCGAGCACCTTCTGCAGCTCGACCGCGTCGGTCGAGGCGTCCTGGTGGATCGTGGCACCGGCCTGGAGGTGGTCGGCGGCCGACGCCGACGTCGACTGCAGGTCGACGTACCGCTCGCCGAAGAGCGTCTTGGGCAGCAGCCGGGCCGTGGTGTCGGGCGAGAGCCGCTTCAGCACGTCGGGCTTGAGGGCGAGCGTGAGCACGGCGCCGTCGGGCGCGGTGCTGATCTTGGCGACCTCGCCGACCGGCACGCCGTGCAGCTTCACGTCCGAGCCCTTCTGCAGGGCGTTGCCGACCGAGTCGGTGCGCAGCTCGACGTCCGAGCGCGGCACGAACGCCCGGTTGTAGGCCAGCACCGCCCCACCGACCAGGGCGACGACGACGAGCCCGTAGGTGAGCCCGAGCAGCACGTCGACCCAGCGCGGCGCCTCGCGACGGCGCGCGCTCATCCGGCGATCCTCACGGTCGTGGTGGTGCCCCAGAGCGCCATCGACAGGACCAGGTCGAGCACGGCCACGGTGACGATGCTGCGACGCACGGCCGTGCCCACGGCGATGCCGACGCCGGCGGGGCCGCCGTGCGCGGTGAACCCGAGCCGGCAGTGGATGAGGATGATCAGCACCGCGAACACGAGCACCTTCGCGAACGACAGCAGGATGTCGATCGGCGGCAGGAACAGCGAGAAGTAGTGGTCGTAGGTGCCGGCCGACTGCCCGTGCAGGTACACCGTGACCATGCGCGCACCGAAGTAGGACGTGAGCAGGCCGATGACGTAGAGCGGGATGATCGCGATGAAGCCGGCTACCACGCGGGTCGTGACGAGGTAGGGCACGCTGGGCACCGCCATGACGGTGAGCGCGTCGACCTCCTCGTTGATGCGCATGGCGCCAAGCTGCGCGGTGAACCCCGAGCCGACCGTGGCCGACAGGGCGAGCGCCGCGACGAGCGGGGCGATCTCGCGGGTGTTGAAGTAGGCCGAGATGAAGCCGTTGAGCGCCGACGTGCCGATCTGGTCGAGGGCCGCGTAGCCCTGCATGCCGACCACGCTGCCCACGAACAGGGTCATGCCGAGCATCACGCCGATGGTGCCGCCGATGACGGCGAGGGCGCCGGAGCCGAAGCTGACCTCCGAGAGCAGGCGGAGCACGTCGCGCGGGTAGCGCTTGACCGTGGCCGGGATCCAGGCCAGCACGCGACCGTAGAAGCGCAGCTCGGCGCCGGCCGACGCGATCGCGTCGAGCGGACGGTCCCACCAGCGCGGCGGCCGGTCGTCGACGCCGAGCTCGGCGAGCGTCGGCTCGGGACGCGGTGCGCGGGCACCGGGACCCTGGGCGGGCGTGAGGGTCATGTCAGGCTCCCTTGCCCGGGACGAGCTGCAGGTAGAGCGTCGTGACGACGAAGTTCACGAAGAACAGCAGCAGGAACGTGATGACGACCGACTGGTTCACCGCGTCGCCGACGCCCTTCGGCCCGGGCGCCGTGTTGAGGCCGCGGTGGCAGGCGACGATGCCGGCGATGAAGCCGAAGATCACGGCCTTGAGCTCGCCGACCCACAGGTCGGAGATCTGGGCGAGGGCGGTGAAGCTGGCGAGGTAGGCACCGGGCGTGCCGCCCTGGACCATGACGTTGAAGACGTAGCCGCCGACCACGCCGACCACCGAGACCAGGCCGTTGAGCAGCACGGCGGCCCCGATGCAGGCGAGCACCCGCGGCACGACCAGTCGCTGCACGGGGTCGACGCCGATGACCCGCATCGCGTCGATCTCGTCACGGATGCGCCGCGAGCCGAGGTCGGCGCAGATCGCCGCGCCGCCGGCACCGGCGATCACCAGGCTCGTGACGATGGGTGCAGCCTGCTGGACGACGGCGAGCACGCTGGCCGCGCCGGTGAAGGACTGCGCGCCGACCTGGACGGTCAGGGTGCCGAGCTGGAGCGCGATGACGGCGCCGAACGGGATGGCCACGAGGATCGCGGGGATCCAGGAGACGCTCACGACGAACCAGAACTGCTCGAGCGTCTCGCGCGCCGCGAACGGACGCCGGAAGGTCGCGCGGGTGGCGTCGAGCGCGAGGGCGAAGACGTCGCCGGTCGCGGTCAGGGAGCGGGTGACCGCCCCCGACGTCGGATTCGCCTCCGCTCGGTGGGTGTCGTCGTCGTCGGCCACGTAGAGGGGCGCGTTGCCGGCGCTGACCCGCTCGCGGTGCCGGACCGAGCTGGGTCGTGCCACGCCGGAGCGCGGCTCGAGCTGGCGCGGCAGCACCTCGATGGCCCGGGCGCCGCCACCGCGGATCGGCCCGCCCGGCCCGTAGTCGACGGGCTCGTCGAAGAGGTCGATGGTGCGGTGGTCGTTCTCCTCGCTCATGCCGATCGGACCCTCGGGGTCGCCGCTCATGAACTGGCTGACGACGGGGTGGTCGGTGAGGAGGAACTCCTCGCGCGGCCCGAACATCACGAGCTCGCGACGGTAGAGCATGCCCAGGTTGTCGGGCAGGGTGCGCGCGAGCTCGATGTTGTGCGTGACGACCAGCATCGTCGCGTCCGTGGCGGTGTTCACGTCGACGAGCAGCTGCGCGAGGTTGGAGGTGCGGACAGGGTCGAGGCCGGAGTCGGGCTCGTCGATGAGGATGATCTCAGGGTCGGTGACGAGCGCGCGGGCGAGACCGGCGCGCTTCTTCATGCCGCCGGAGATCTCCCCGGGCACCTTGTGCTCCGTGCCGAGCAGGCCGACCATGTCGAGCCGGTCGAGCACGACCTGGCGGATCTCGTCCTCGCTCATCCGCGTGTGCTCGCGCAGCGGGAAGGCGACGTTGTCGTAGACGTTCATCGAGCCGAACAGGGCGCCGTCCTGGAAGAGCACGCCGAACTTCTTGCGCAGCTCGAGGCGGTGGGCCTCCTTCACCGAGACCATGTCGACCCCGTCGATGAGCACCTCGCCCCGCTCGGGGTCGACGATCCCCATGAGCGACTTGAGGAAAACCGACTTGCCCGTGCCCGACGGGCCCAGCAGCGCGGTGATCTCCCCCGGCGGCAGCGTGAGGGTGACGTCGTGCCAGATGTTCTGGCGGCCGAAGGTCTTGGTCAGCCCCCGTACCTCGACGCTTCCGCCCATGGTGTCCTCGTCCCTCCGTCGACCGTCCGCGGGACGCGTGCACGATGCGTCCAACCGTGGCGACCGTAGGTGTGTCGCGCGCCACCCCGCCAGGGCCGCACCCCGCCGGAGGCAAACTTCATCTTTTCGTAACCTTTGCTTGTCAGGTGCATGACAACTTTCGATCGCCGCCGCCTGCGCGGTCGTCGACCGCGCAGGTTCCGCTACCCATGAGTCGCAGGATGGGCACGTCGCGGACCCGGGTCCGGTGTCCGCAGCGACGCCTAGCGTTCCTCGTGTCCCCACCGCGCGACCGACGAAGGGAGCGGCATGCACGGCCACCGGCCCGAGCACCCCTACTGGCTCAGGGAGCCATGCCCCTCCTGGTGCGCGGTCGTGCACGCCGACGACGACCACCCCGACGACCGGCACCACGACAGTGCCCCGGTCCCTGTCCCCGTCGTGCTCCTCCGTCGCGGCGCCGACGACCCCGCGTCGCGCCCCGCGCCAGGCGAGGTCTCCGTGGTCCGCACGCGTCGCTGCCACGACCCGGAGGACTGGGTCGTGCTCGAGGAGTCCGGCACCGCGCACCTCGTCCTCGACCCTGCCGGCGCCCGGCGCCTGGCCGCCGCCCTCCTCACAGCGACCCGCCCAGAGTCGCTCCCGCGGGAGCGCGGCTGAGCCGCGACCGGACGGACTGCGCTACTCATCCGTCTGTCGACCGATGAGTCGCACTAGGACACGCTGCCTGCGTGAGCGAGTCACTGCAGCACGTCGTCGGGCAGCGCCTGCGCGCGCACCGCCAGCGGCTGGGCCTCAGCCAGGAGAAGCTGGCCGACCAGCTCGGGTACCACCGCACGTACCTCGGATCGGTCGAGCGCGGCGAGCGCAACCTGACGCTCGTCAGCCTCGAGCAGCTGGCCGAGCGGCTCGGCGTCGACCCGCTCGACCTGCTCCGACCCTGACGCCTCCCGTCGGCCTCTCAGGAAGTTGTAACCCGCGTCACAACTTCCTGATCGATTCGTTCCCTCCCCCTCCTCGACCCTGGACTCGTCCCGGCACGGTCCGTTGACTGACGCTCGAGGGAACGTCCGAGCGCCCCCGCACTGCGCCCGGACACGAGCGAGGGGGAGACACATGACCGCATTGACCCACCACGGCTCCGACAGGGAAGCCACCCGTACGTCCACCCGCACCAGCCTGCGCGAGGCGCTCGGGCTGCCGCTGCTGCCCGCCGACGTCGTCGCCGCCTACCGGCCGCGCTCGGTGGAGCTGACCCGGCGCATCGTCGAGCGCATCCGCGCCGAGGTGGCCGGCTTCGCCGCGCAGGGCGACCCGAAGATCCACCTCGGCATCGACGAGGCGATCCGTCGGGCCGTCGAGCTGTTCGTCGACACGATCGCCGGAGCGCCGACCCAGGGCACGGAGGTGTTCACCTTCTACCAGTGGGTGGGCAGCTACCAGTCGACGGCGGGACTCAACCTCGACGCGATGCGCGCGGCCCACCAGATCGCGACGCAGGAGTCGTGGACCGACCTGCAGCTCGCGGCGAGCGAGCTGGGCCAGTCGGCCGAGGTCGTCAGCGCCCTCGGCGCGGGCCTGCTCGCCTACCAAAAGCGGCTCTTCGAGCACGCCGTGCGCGGGTTCGCCCGGGCCAGCGCCCGCGCTCGCCGCGACCACGACGAGGGGCGCGCTGCGATGCTCGTCGGGCTGCTGCGCGGCACCTGTCTGTCGGAGCTGGTGATGCTGGCGGAGCGATGTTCCTGGACGCTCCCCGACGAGGTCGTCGTCGCGGTCACCCGCGACACCGAGGAGACGACGCGCCTGGCCAGCACCTGCACCGGGGCACTCTCCGGCGTGCAGCACGGCCGACTCATCGTCGTGGCCGCGCCGGACGTCACCCGCGCGCTGGCCCGCGAGGTCGCGGACCGCACCGGCGAGGCCGTGGCGCTCGCGTGGAGCGTCCCCCCGGCCCAGACCCACCTGGCGTGCCGCTGGGCGTCGCGCGGCCTGTCGCTGCTGCAGGAGGGCGTGATCTCGACCGCCGCTGACGGCCTGGTGGAGGTGGAGCAGCACCAGGACCTGCTGTGCACGCACGCCGATCCCGCCCTGCGGCGCCTGCTCGACGAGCGCGAGCTCGCGCCGCTGCTCGCCCAGACCCCGAAGCGACGCATGGCGCTCGCCGAGACGCTCCTGCTGTGGCTGCAGACGCACCACAGCGCTCCGGCCCTGGCGTCCGAGCTGGGCGTGCACGACCAGACGGTGCGTCACCGCCTGCGTCGCCTGCGCGACCTCTTCGGCTCGCGCCTGGAGGACCCCACCCAGACGGCGACGCTCCTCAACGCACTGGAGTCGAGCATGCTGCGGTGGCGCCGCGCGGTCTGACCGGCGGGGAAGGTGGCGCGGGCCCGGGAGGCTGTCGTCTCGGCAGATCGGAAGGCGTTCCCGAGCCCGCGCCACCTTCAGGATACCGATGCGTAGCAGCCTGGAAAGGCTTCGTCCACGAGCCGTCCCCTAGCGTCGGCCGCCTGCTCGCCTCTGCCTCGGCTCGAGTCTCACGAGACGCTGATGTTGATATCGCCGTCCGGCGAGGTGAGTTGAAGCCTCATCGAGAGATTGATGGGCTGACCGTTCCGCACTTGCCCCAGGCAGCCGACGACACCGGACGTCGTGAGATCACCGGTGAAGCCCCTCTCATCGATGGCCAGCTGCTGCGTGGCCTCGTTGAAGGAGGCGGCGGCGCGACCGCTCACGGTGATCGAGCAGACGGCGTTCCTCCAGGTGAGACTGAGGTGGTCCAGGTGACCCTCCACCACGTCCGCCGCTCCGGACGTCGCAGGTCCGTCGGCATGGAACTGCCACTCGCCAGCCGTCGTGGTGGCCATGGCTCCGCCGGGGAACGTGCAGCCCCGGAAGTCGAACGTGGGGAACCGCAGGATGTCCGTGACCGGGTACCCGGCCTGCGCCGTGGCCAGAGCCGAGGCCCGCACGGTCGCCGAGGTGCAGCCCCAGGTGAGTGTGGGGGACGCCCAGCCGACGGACATCGTCGTCGTGGCGGTGATGGGGTGAGCAGCTGTCGCTGAGTTCCCACCGACGGCGACGCGGTAGGCGTTACCGGTCGCGACTGCCGGGCCCACTCCGGCGGCGAGGGCGAGAGCTGCGGCAGCGGCACCGAGGGCTCGTCGCGAGATGCGCGTGATCGCCATGAGTCCTCCTGGACTGAAAGGGATGGTCGGTCGGTGTCGCTAGGAGGCCACCAGCGGAACATCAGGCATCGGCAGCCGGCCGCCCGACCTCACGACCCGCTGATGTTGACGGCGCCGTCGGGCGAGGTGAGCTGCAGGGTCGTTCTCAGGTCCATCGCCTGACCGACCTGGACCAAGCCCAGACATCCCGAGACGCGGGAGACTTTGAACGCGCCGGAACGTCCTGACTCATCGATGGTCAGCTTCTGCGTGCTCTCGTTCAGGGACGCCCGCACGGATCCACTCACCGTGAAGTTACATATGGAGACGCCACCACTGATGACGAAGTCTTCGATGCGACCGTGAACGACATCGCTGCTGCCCGACGTGGCCGGGCCTGTGACCCGGAAGGCCGCCGGGCTACTCAATGCAGTCGACATCGTACCGCCCATCCATGAGCATCCCTGAAACAGCAGGCCGCGCAGCTGGAGGACGTCTCCGACCGACGCTCCGGACTGCACCTCGGACACCGGACTCGCCGGAACGGTGCCGCTTTGGCATGTCCAGACGGCGATCTGCGTCTCCATCTCGACGTGGGCGGTTGCTGCGGTGAAGGGGTGAGACCCGTCGGCGATGGACCCGCCGACAGCGACGGTGACACTGTTCCCCGTCGCAGCCGCTGGGCCGATGCCGGCGGCAAGAGCAAGAAGGGCGCCAGCAGCAGCGAGTGCTCGTGGCGAGGTACGCGTGAACGTCATGAGTCCTCCTGGATCGAGAGTGATGGCGAGAGTTGGTTCGCGGTTCCGCGGTTCCGAGCAGCCGGTCGGTCTCAGGAACCGCTGATGTTGATGGCGCCGTCGGGCGAGGTGAGCTGCAGGGTCATGCTGAGGTTCATCGCCTGGCCCACCTGCACCAGTTGCAGACAGCCCCGGACCTGGGAGATGCGCAGGTTCCCCGTGAAGTCGGACTCTTCGATCGTCAGCTTTTGTGTGCTCTCATTGAGCGACGCTCTGACAGAACCGGTGGCCGTGAAGTCGCAGATGGAGTAGCTGCCCTTGATTGCAAAACCCTCGACGCGGCCGTGAACGACATCACTGCTCCCCGACGTAGCCGGCCCCGTGACCCGGAAGGTCGCGGGAGAGATCAGTGCAGTCGGCATCGTGCCGCCCGGCCACGAGCACCCCACGAACGCCATGGCACGCACGGTCAGCACGTCCAACACGGAGGTGCCGGAGCTGATCTCGGACACCGGACTCGCCGGAACTTGTGCTTGTTGGCATGTCCATCTGAAGGTCTGCGTCGCCATCTCGACGCGGGTCGACGCAGCGGTGACCGCGTGCGACCCCTCGGCGCTGGACCCGCCAACAGCGACGGTGACGCTGTTCCCCGCCGCAGTTGCCGGGCAGAACCCGACGGAGAGGGCGAGGGCGGCGGCAACAGCCAGGATGGTGCGGCGTGCGGTGCGTGGGACGGCCATGAGGACTCTCCTTCTCGAGCAGTTCCGGAGCAGGTCGGCCCCGCGTCGGACGTGACGCGGGGCCGATCTGGACGAAGCGCGACTACTCCGCGATGACGCCGTTCGTCACCGTGATGTCGACGGTGTTGCCCGAGCCGGGCACCAGGCTGTTGATCAGCGGGGTGTTGATGCCGCAGTTCTCGAACTTGCCGATCGTGTAGGTGCCGACGAGCTCGCCGCCGTTGATGAGGTCGAAGCCCTCGTCCGGGCGCGTGCCGACGGGAATGGTGACGGGCACCTTGGTCTGGCACTTCGAACCTGCGAACGTCGGGAAGCCGGCGACCTTGATGTTCGACAGCTTCACGTAGTAGGTCGCGGTGGAGCTGACCTGCGCCTGCGTCTGCGTCAGGTTGATGTTGCCCGTCAACGGAGCGGCCTCGACGAAGTCGACGTTCGCCTTGACGGGCAGGAACCCGGCGATCTTGAACTCGGTCGAGGTGCCGGGCAGAGGCAGCGAGCCGGTGAAGTCACCGGTGTCGATGTCGAGGTCGGTGCGCAGCGTGGTGGGGCCGAGCGCGACGTCGGAGTTCGTCTTCGCGATGTGCGACGTGCCCTGGGCGTCGTAGTTGATGGTGACGATCGTTGCGGCGTGTGCCGCCAGGGGGACGAGGGCGACGGCAGCGCCGGTGGCTGCCACGGCAGCGCGCTTGCGCCAACGGGCGGTGGGGGTGGTGGTCATGTGTGCTCCTTGGGAGGTGGGCGCCCCTGGACCGCTGCGCGGACCGCGACGCGAAGGTCGAGCCGTGAGTTCTCGGAGGTGCTGGTGGGAGGCGTCGAGCGCGTGCTCCACGCCCCGTGGGGATGCGGGTGGGGCCGAGGTTTGCTCGACCCCACCCGACGTCCCTGGCGAGTCCGTCAGGTTCAGCTGACGTTGATGGCGCCGTCGGGCGACGTCACCTGGAAGTTGCCGGTGAAGTTCGCGGACTGACCGTTCTGCACCTGGCCGAGGCAGCCGGTCACGTTCGAGACCTTCAGGTTGCCCGTGAAGCCGGTCTCGTTGACGTTGAGCTGCTGGTTGGCCTCGTTGAAGCTGCCGGTGGCGGAGCCGGTGACGGTGAACCGGCAGACGGCGTTCGAGACGACGGCAGTGATGTTCTCCACGTGGCCGCTCACGACGTCGGACGAGCCGCTGGTGGCGGCGCTCGTGCCGTGCAGCTTCCACGACCCGCTGGTGGTGACCGTGAGGCTTCCGCCGGGGCCCGTGCAGCCGCTGAAGTTGATCTTGTTGATCGCGGCGATGTCGACCACGCCGGTGCCCGAGGACACCGTCGACGCGGGCGAGGACGGGACGGCCGCGCTGGTGCAGCCCATGCTGAGCGTCGGGACGGCGAAGCTGAGCGATCCCGTCGACGCGGCGGTGATGTTGTGCGTGCCAGCGGCGGAGCTGCCGCCGACCGCGACGGTGTAGGAGTTGCCCGTGGCGAGCGCCGGACCAGCCGCCGCGACACCCGCCAGGGCGAGAGCGGCGGTGCCGATGGCTGCGTGCTTGATCTTCATGGTGTTCCTTCCGATCTGCCGATGAGGTCTTGTGACCGCGGTCACGACGTCAGTACGCACGGTGCCACGAACATTTGGCAAGCCTTCCGAGCTCGGCGGCACGCAACACCGCGAAAAACTGTCATGCAGGTGACAACGCATGGGCGACCTCCGCGAGAGCGGGGCGGCGCGCGTCGATCGGCACGATCCGAACGCGAAAGCTTTGCGCGGTCGATCCTGGTGGTCCTCGCATCACGGAAACTTGTCACGCACGTAACAACGGTTTCCCGAGATCTGAAGGTCGCCGAGGGGATCCTTGACGCTCGAACGCTGCGGGCCTCACGGTTGGTTCATGGGCCCCTGGCGACGAGTCGCGATCCTCACCGCGTGCACGGTCATTCTCGGTTTCGCGATGTCCGCCTCGGCCTGGTCGGACGACAGCGACGGCAAGGGCAGGTTCCCGGGGCTTCCGTTCCTTCCCTGCGCGACAGACATCAAGGGGGAAGGAACGAATACGCCAAGTCTCGGCTGCGACTTCACCGGACCAAACTTCGTGAACGACTACACGTGGTTGAACTTTCCCCAAGTAGGACTGGCTGGGTCTGTGCCGGCCAAGCAGTGGGCGAGGATCCCCATCTCGATGATGGCGACGAGTATCGACCTCTCCTCGGAACCCCGACCGGACGAAGGGATCCAGAACGAGTACTGGTACAAGGTCCAGGCCTTCTTCGTGTCGCCGGACGGCTCCCCCGACAACTACGGGGATTCTCCCGAGATCGTCGTTCGGACCGTGGCCTTCGGTTCCATTCCCACAGAGGTCACGCTCCAAGTACGTCAGAAGCGAGACGCGAAAGGTCTGCCGCGTCCTCTTGTCTTTCGTCCACACGACGTGATCAAGCGGATCGGGCCAGGGAACACGACGGAACACACCGTCTACCCGGCGACCCTGGAGGACAACATCGACGTGTCAGTCAAATCGCTCAAGGTCGACGGTTCGGACGTTCGCTTGATCGATCGATGCTCTACGGGAACCCGCTCGCGACTGACCGTGTCGTCCAAGCCACTGTCCGTCATCACACCCGATGACTGGGACACCAGCAAGGGCCTTACGAAACTGGAGGCAGAGTTCGATCCGACCGAGTACCAGTACGGTCTCTACGGCGGGACCCTCTCCGGATCGGTGGACATCGCGTCGTTCAGAGGATGCCGGACCAGCACGGGCGACGATGTAGCTCCTCTTCTCACGTCCGCGATCTCAGGAGCGGGCAATCCGGTCTCCGTGCGTATCGGAGCGGCGGGAGGGTGCACGTTCCAGGACGAGCAAGGCCGAAGCCTCCCAGTGCCTCCGGGTGTCACGAAACCCGACGAAGCATGTCCTGTCAGGGACCTCGACATGCCGAACAAGAAGATCGTCGTCATCCCCGAGCCGTTCGCCATGCCGACCTCAGCACCATAGATCGGCACAGGCACAAGACTCTGACCCGAGGCGGACCGCCGTTGTGACGACGAGGTACGAACGAGATCCTCTTCGATCTCTTTGCTCGCGGTCGAGCCGGCCCGATGCCTTCACCTCACCGTGACGGCACCGTCCGGCGACGCGAGGTCGAAGGTGACCTTCCAGTCGACCGCCCCACCCTCGCGGATCTGCCCCAGGCATCCGACGACACCGCTCTGACGCAGGCGCCCAGAGCGTCCTGTCTCGACGACCTCGAGTCGCTGTGTCGTCTCGTGGAACCGCACACGAGCCTCGCCGACGACCGAGAACCGGCAGGCCGCGTTCGCCTGGTCGATGCGCACCTGCCGCAGCACGCCGTCGACGACGTCGGCACCACCTGCCGTCGCGGGCCCCGTGAGGTCGAGCTGCCACGTGCCGACGTGGACATGGCTGATGACGCTCAGCGGGCCGCTGCACCCGGTGCTCGACCCGCCTGGCACGACGACGAACGCACTGGAGCTCGCGCCCGACCGGACCGTCAGGTCGAGCCGGGTGCTGGAGCACCCGGTGCTCAGGGAGGAACCACTCTGCGTCTCGTACACCCACTGTGGCGACGCGATGCTCGTCGCGGTGACAGGGTGGTCGGACCCTGAGTCGCTTCCTCCCACGGCTACCTCATGGCTCTGGGACCAGCCTGGGACGGCGACGCTCGCCGACGCCACCGGCACGGCCACTCACAGCAACCCTCTCGTGTGACGGTGACAAGTCCTCACGAAGGCAGGGGGCGGCGGACCGTCCGGCCCACCACCCCACCCCTGCGTCCTACGTCAGCCCACCCGGTGCCGAGGGCGGCGACGGGAGCGGTAGCCGATTGCGCCCACCCCGACGAGCAGCAGTGCCGCGCCCAGGCCGATGAGCTGCGCGTCGACCGAGCTGCCAGTGTCCGGGAGGCTCGCCGCGCCACCGGCGCCGACAGCCCCTGTGCCGGAGCCGCCCGTGCCGTCGACCACGGTGATCGCCTGCCACGCGAGCAGCGCGCCCGACGCGGCGTCGTACACGGCGATCCGGTGTCGTCCGAGGTCGACGCCCTGCGGGATACGCACCCGCACCGTGCCGTCGGCCGCCACCGTGTGGGTGCCGAGGTTGGTGGGGGTCGAGAACAGCATCACGACGACCTTGTCGCCGGAACGCTTGGGGCTCAGCTGGAGCGTGAGCACGTCGCCGCGCTCCACCGTCGTCGAGCCCTGCACGATGTCCGTCGACGGCTGGCCGGCCGCCGGAGGCTTCGGGTCGGTGCCGCCACCCGGCGGAGTCGTCGGCGGGGTCGTGGGCGGGGTCGACGTGTCGGCCGCAGCCACCTTCCGGCTCGAGGCGTCCGACGTCTTCTGCTCGTCGATGCCGTCGACCGAGCGGCTCGCCGTGGCGCGGAACGTGATCACCGCGCCCTCGAGATCGGCGGTGAGCGGCAGCTTCAGTCCGCCCTGGTCGAGCTTCTGCCCGTCGGCCCACCAGGAGCCGTCGACCGTCAGCTCACCACCGGTGAACGTCGCGGGGGTGGCCGTCAGTGTCTTGCCGACCTGCGCCGTGCCCGACAGCTTCGTCGCGGTCTTCACGGCCACCTGCGCCAGCACCGGCCCGACCTGGCCCTCGCTCACGGACTCCGCTGTGGCGTCGTCCTCGGCACGTTCGGCGACGCTGACGTAGCGGATCGAGGCTCCGACGTGCTCGGCCGTGAGCGTGAGGGTCGTGCCGGTCGCCGTGGTGCGCTTGCCGTCGACCATCCAGTAGCTGGTCACGCTGGCCTCCGGGTCGCTGAACGTGGCCGGCGAACCGGTCACCGTCTGGCCGACGATCCGCTTGCCCTCGACGGTGGCGGGCTTCGTGACCGTCAGGTCGACCGGCTTGGCGCGCACGCTGCGCGGCTCCGACGTCGCCTGCGCGAGGTTGGCGCCCGGCTCGGTCGCGCCGTCGCGCGACACCGTCTGGCGGACCGTGACCGGCTTCCCGACGAGGGCGTCGGTGAGCACCAGGGTCTTCTCGGTCGCACCGTCGATCGGCTGACCGTCGGCGAACCACTGGAACGCGACCGTCGCGTCGTCGTCGCTCGACGGGGCGGGCGACGCGATGAGCGTCTTGCCCACCACGGCGTCGCCCTCGATGACGGGCAGCCCCGTGATCGTGAGCGCGGCCTTCGTGACCGGGCCGACGCCCGTGAAGTCGAACGAGTAGGCCGGGAACGCCTCACCCGGACGGATCGCCTCGGCGCTGTAGTAGATCGTCGAGCCGACGTCGTCCTTGGTCAGCGTGTACGTGTCTCCCTCACCGACCACGGTCACGAAGTCGCGGTACCACTTGTGCGAGATCGTCACGTCGGGCGAGTCGTCGTTGAACACCGCAGGCTTCGCGACCTTCAACGTCGAACCCACCTCAGGCGTCCCCTCGACCGTCGGCGGGGAGACCTCAGCCAGCTTCACCCGGACGGTCAACGGATCCGAGACCGACTCCACCTCCACGTCGTCGGCGAAGTAGCCCACCGTCACGAACCGGACCTTCTTGCCCACCATGTCCTCGGTCAGCAACAGCTCCTTCGCATCCGGCGTCCCCTGACCCGCGACCTTCTCCTCATCGACCAGCCAGTACGCCTCACGATCCTCCGGCTCCTCCGAGAAGCTCGCGAACGTCCCCTTGAGCGACACGTCCGGCGCACCGAACCCCTCGATCGCCGACCCCTTCACCACGCTCGGCTTGGCCGCCGTGACCGGACCGATGCCCGTGAAGTCGAACGAGTACGCCGGGAACGCCTCACCCGGACGGATCGCCTCGGCGCTGTAGTAGATCGTCGAGCCCACGTCGTCCTTGGTCAGCGTGTACGTCTCACCCTCACCGACCACCGTCACGAAGTCGCGGTACCACTTGTGCGAGATCGTCACGTCGGCCGAGTCGTCGTTGAACACCGCAGGCTTCGCGACCTTCAACGTCGAACCCACCTCAGGCGTCCCCTCCACCGTCGCCGGGGAGACCTCAGCCAGCTTCACCCGGACGGTCAACGGATCCGAGACCGACTCCACCTCCACGTCGTCGGCGAAGTAGCCCACCGTCACGAACCGGACCTTCTTGCCCACCATGTCCTCGGTCAGCAACAGCTCCTTCGCATCCGGCGTCCCCTGACCCGCGACCTTCTCCTCATCGACCAACCAGTACGCCTCACGATCCTCCGGCTCCTCCGAGAAGCTCGCGAACGTCCCCTTCACCGACACGTCCGGCGCACCGAACCCCTCGATCGCCGACCCCTTCACCACGCTCGGGCCCTCGGCCTTCACCACGCTGATCGTCGAGGAGTCCGAGACCAGGGGGTCGCCGGCGTCCGGGAAGGCGGCGCTGGTGCGGAAGGCGATCGTGCTGCCCACCTGGGCCGAGGTCACCGCGAACGTCGGCTGGTCCTGCGTCCCGGCGACCGGCTTGCCGTCGACGAGCCACTGGGTGGTCACGTCGTCGGAGGCCGGGTCGAAGGTCGCAGCCTTGCCCGTGAGCGTGTCACCGGGACGCGCGGCGCCGTTTGTGGCACCGGAGACCTGGGACGGCGCCGTGACCTTCGGGCCCGCAGGGGCCGCCGTGTCGGCGACGATGACCGCGCTGTGGCCGGAGGCCGTGCCGACAGACACGAGGTTCGCCCCCGACAGCCGAGTCGGGAGCTTGCGCAGCTCGATCATGACGCCGGTGTCGGGGCTCCAGCCGTCGAACTCCCCGTCGCGCGTGAGGTACTGGCCGGCGCCGGTGTCGGCGACGGCGACGTGCGCGAGCGGCTTGGCCAGCAGCGCCGGAGTGGCACCGCCGCGTCGCACGGGACGGGTCGGGGCCAGCTGGTCGTTGATCCCGAGGTCGAGGAAGGCGCCCGACGTCGTCAGCGCGGTGGCCGTCGTCAGGCTCGCCACCTGCTTGCCCTGGGTCACCGGGTTCTCCGACGCCGTGACGGGTGCGGTCGAGCTGGACGGTGCCCACTGCAGCACCTTCTGGTCCTTCGTCAGCACGCGGACGATCGGTCCGGCCGCACCGGACAGGAAGCCGCCCCGGACCTCGGTGACCTCGGGCAGGCCGGCGGGCACGCTCCACCGCACGCCGCTGCGGCCGAAGGCCTCGACCGAACCGTCCTCGCAACGCACCACCGCGAAGTCGACGGTGCCGCCGACCGAGAGCTGGGTCGCCGGGCACAGGTCAGCGGGCGGCTGCGGTGCGGGCTGGTCGCCCCCGAACCGGTTCCACGTCGTCACGTCGCCGCTCGCCGTCACGACGCCGAGGACCGGCCCGCTGACGTCGACGTCACGGACCGTCGACCCGTCGAGACCGGCAGGCACCTGCAGGTTCGACGACCCGTAGAAGTGCACCTCCTGACGGTCCGTCAGCGCCACGACGTTGTCCACGTTCGTGACGGGCAGGACCTCGGTGAAGCGCTGGCCCGACGGCGCGGGGATGTCGGCGCGCTGGACGACGCTGCTTCCCCCTTCGGAGTCAGCCACCGCCGACCAGTGCGCGATCCGGTCGCCGCTGGTCGGCAGCGCCGCCTGGCTGGGGGCCGCCACGACCACCAGGCCGGCCACCGCCAACACACCTGCAGCGACCGCGGCGGTCGTCCGTCGAGATCCGAGCCTCATGGGTGTCCTTCCGTACCGACATCGGGGGGCACGACGTCCCTGGGTGCGGGACGACGCGGACGCAGCACAGTGCGCTGGGTCACATGTCTGGCCAGACCGTGTCGTACGCGGCGGGTCGACGTCGCGCGTTCGGAGCCGGTGACGGCAAATCGGTCCGGTTCTTGTCACCCGCATGACAAGAACCGGTCGGGCAGAGCTCGGTCGGTCGCCGCTGGCGCGCGTCGTGGGGCACAGTCCTCGACGGGGGCGCGGTCCGGAGCGGACCGTCCGAGCGACGACAGGAGGGCACGGCCCTGCGCACCACGTCCGCCCACGGCCCGACCGCGTCGCAGCGTCGGCGCATCGTTGACGTGCGCCCGACGGCGGGGTAGAACTCGGTGCAGCCACACGAGTCATCGGAACGGGGAGCCGACGATGGGACCTGGACCGCACGGATCCGCGCCATGACGCTGTCCGCGGACCGCCCCACGTCCGACCTCGTCGCCTCCCACGCCCGACGCCTGCGTCGCGAGGTGCCCGAGCTGGCCGCCTCGATCGTCGACGCCGTCTGCGCGCGCATCGCCTACTACGGCGAGTCGCCCCGCCACCCGATCGTGGTCGAGGCGGTCACCACCGCGCTCCACCGCTTCCTCGACGAGCTCGACGGCGCACCCCACCGCGACCGCGGCCTCGACGAGATGTTCCGCTCGGTCGGTCGCTGCGAGGCGCGCGCGAGCCGATCCCTCGACGACTTCCACCTGGCGCTCGGCACCGGCACGCGCACGGCGTGGTCACGGTTCCAGCACCTGACGGTCGACGGCACGACGCCTGCGGTCGTCTCCGACGGCCTGCTCGCGTTCGTCGACCACCTCGTCGCGCAGGTGGAGGCCGGACACACCGAGACCGTGCGTCAGCGCGAGGCCGACCCGAACCGCGCCCGCGCCGTGCTCGCCGAGCAGCTCCTCACCGGCACGGCCGAGCCCGGCAGCGACACGGTCTGGCGGATCCCGTCCTCGATCGTGCTCGCCGTGGCCGAGCTCGGGGGCGAACGGCGCGACCTCGGGGCGCTCTCCCGCGAAGCGCTGCTGGTCGGCCACGACGACACCGTCGTCGTCATGGTCGACGCCGCGAGCCGCGACTGCATGACGACGGCGCTCGTCGACGCGGGCGTCCCCCGCGCCGCCGTCGGCTGGGCCGTCGAGCCCGCCGACGTGCCCTCGGCGTTCCGCTGGGCGCGGCGGGCGCTCGAGCTGGTGCGTCGCGGGGTGATCCCCGACGCGCAGGTCGTCGACTGCCGGGCGCACCGTACGCAGATCTGGCTGCACGCCGAGCCGACGCTGCGCCAGCAGCTCGGGCAGGAGCTGCTGAGCCCGCTCCTCGCCGAGACCCCGAACTCCCGCGAGATCCTCTCCGAGACGCTGCTCGTCTGGCTCGAGACCCGCGACAGCGCCCCGGCGATCGCCGCGCGCCTCGGGGTGCATCCGCAGACGGTCCGCTACCGCTGGAAGCGCATCAACGAGCTGTTCGGCGAGGCGATGCACGACACCGAGTTCCTCGTGCAGCTGACGATGCTGCTCAAGGCGAGCGTGCCGCTCTGGAAGGCCGGCGACCAGAGCGACTTCGAACGCTTCCGGGCGGAGGACGCCCCGTGACCGCGGCACACGCAGCCACCGGCCTCTCCTCACGCGGCCCACACCGGTGCCTCGCGCTCACCTTCGTCCTCGGGGCGCTGCTCACCGCGTCGACCGTCAGCGTGTCGATGGTGCCCGACCTGCACTTCGACGGCTGGCGCTGGGTGCTGGCCGGTGTCGCCGTCCTCGCCGCCGCGCTGGCCGTGCCGGTGCACCGCGAGGCGGCGGCCGAGCTGGCCCGCCGACGCCTCGGTCCCGGCGTGCTCGGCAGCCTCGGCCTCGTCGTCGCCCTCGCCGCCACCGTCGTCGAGACGTTCGTCGACGCCACCCCGACGATGGCCGTCGCCGTCGTCGCGTCGGCGGCCCTGCTCAGCGTCGTGCTCCGCTGGCGCGGGCAGCAGAGCCTCGTCGACCTGCCCAGCGCGGTCACCGTCGTGGTCACCGTCGGCGCCGTCGCGGCCGGCGCGGGATGGGGCGTCGCCGACAGCCCCGAGCGCGGGCTCCTGGTCGCGGCGGCGGTGCTGGTCGCCGCCGGACCGGCCGCCGCACTCAGTGCCGGACCCGCTGCCCTGCGGTCTGCACGGGCCGGCGTCGCCCGCCGCGACATCGGGCTGCCGAGCCCGACCGCCGTCGCCGAGGTCGCTGCCGCCGACGTCGTCCTGCTCGACAAGGACGGCACCGTCACCACCGGGGGCCTCCGGGTCACGTCGGTCGACCCCGTCGAGCCCGACCACGACCGCAACCTGCGCTGGTTCGCCGGCGCCCTGCAGCACGAGCGCGACGACCGGGTCGCCCGGGCGATCTCCCGACTCTCCGGCCGCGGCCGGGTCACCGAGGTGCAGAGCCATGGCGACGCGGGCGTCTCAGGTCGGGTCGACCGGCACCCGGTGCGCGTCGGCGACCCGACGTGGCTCGGTCTCGAGCCACGACCCGGCACCTGGACGACCCTCGCCGTCGAGGTCGACGCGCGCGTGCTCGGCACGCTCACCGTCGGCGACGACGTCCGCCCCGACGCCGCCGAGGGCGTGCAGGCCCTGCGCGACCTCGGCCTCGACGTCGCCCTCCGCTCCGCCGACACCGACGCCCGCACCCGCGAGGTCGGGCTCCAGGTGGGCGTCGTCGACGCTGCGGGCGACGTCGACGCGGCCGGGCAGGAGGCCGACGTCGAGACCCGCTCCCGTGAGGGCCAGCGGGTGCTGCACGTCGCGCCGTCGACGACGCTGGCCGACGACCTCGGTCTGCCCGACCTCGACGTGCTGCGGGTCGCCACCGCGCTGCGCGCGTCCCGCTCCGCCGTCAGGGCGGCGCGACGTGGGCTCGTCGTGGCGCTGACGTGCAGCGCGGTCGCGGGCGCCCTCGCCGCCGGGGGCCTGCTGGGTCCCGGTCTCGCGAGCGTCGCGGCCGGGCTCTCCGCGGGCGTCACGGCCCTGTCGTCGGGGTCTCGTACGGTCTCCTGACTTGTCACCCGCGTGACAAGTTTCCGCCCGCTTCGGGTCGGTCGGACGAAGTGCGTTGACTCGACCCTGCGGCCCCTGTGACCGTGCACCCATGACGACGACGGGAGAGGTGCACCCATCCCTCCCGCACCACCCGTCGAACTCCCTCCCTGACGGGGCGGGGTTGCGTGGCCAGGTCGAGAGACTCGTGCGCGACTCCGTCCCGAACGGAGCGGTCGTCAGCGCTCGGCTCGCCGGCGCGTGCGTCGACGCGTTCCTCGCGCACGACGGCGACCCCCGGACCGCCGCACAGGCGGTGGCCGCCGAGTGCACGCACTTCGGCGAGCTGCAGACCGTGCACGGGCTGACCGACGACGACCTCACGGTCGCGCTGCGCGCCATCGGGCGGGGCCTGCGCCGCCACGTCATGCCGGTGCTGCTGCACCAGCTCGACCAGCTCGACTCCGAGGCGTTGTCGCGGTCGGTGCAGGAGTACCTGATGCGCATCCTCGGGCACATCCGCCAAGGCATGCAGACGATGCAGCGCTTCCACGCGCTCGCGCCGGAGCGGCGTCGTCACGCCCTGTCCCGCGCCGCGTTCGGCGCGGGAGACGTCCGGACCCTGCGTGGCTTCGCCCTGGCCTGCGGCCTCGACCCAGCCGTCCGCCTCACGCCGGTCGTGGCGACCGACCCCGACGCGGCCCTCGACCCCGCCCTGCGCGAGCACGAGGACGTCCTCGCAGGGACGGCACCCGGCGAGAGCGCCGTGCCCGCCACATGGACCAACGACCAGGTGCGCCGACGCAGCGGGGTCGACGTCGCGCGCGGGCCCGTCGTACCCCTCGTCGAGCTACCCGAGGCCGCCCGCCTGACCCGCACGACCGCCGCCGTCGCCGTCCCGGGCGCGCCGGTCACGCAGACCCGCGACGTCCTGACGCAGGTGATGGTGCACGGCTCGCCCCTGCTCGCCGACCTGCTCACCGGCTCACGCCTCGGACCGTTCCTCGAGCTGCCCGCGGTGCGCCGCGCAGCCCTGGGGCGCACCGTCCTGGACTGGCTGGGGCACGGCACGCCCGTCAACGTGCTCGCCCGCCAGACAGGCACGCCTGCGCAGACCATCCACACGCGTCTCGCCACCGCGAAGCGCATGCTCGACGACCCGTTGACCGACCCCGACCGCCGCCTCGAGCTGCTCGTCGCCCTGCGCCTCGCCGTCCCGGGCTGGGAGGCGGAGGTCCAGAGCGCCTAGCCTCAGCGGCTGGGGCGGCGCCAGACGGTGAGCTGGGTCTGCTGCGCCAGCACCGGCAGGTTCTGCACCGTGCCGAGCGCGTGGTGCGCGGCCGCGAGCTCCGTCTGGAGCTCGGCGACCTTCTGCTGGAGGGCCAGCACCTGGTTCTCGAGCGCGATCACGCGCTTCACGCCCTCGAGGCCCAGGCCCTCGGCGGTGAGGCGCGCGACGGTGCGCAGGAGCTCGACGTCGCGCAGCGAGTAGCGACGACCGCCGCCCCCGGTGCGACCGGCCTCGACGATGCCGAGCCGGTCGTAGGTGCGCAACGTCTGCGGGTGCAGCCCCGACAGCTCGGCCGCGACGCTGATGACGAACACCTTCGCGTCGGGACCCGGCGGGGTGAAGGGCATGTCGGTCATGCCGTCCCGACCTCCTCGAACAGGCCGTCACGCGGGGTGGCGGCGCCGCGCGCCTGACGCAGGGCCTCGACCGCCGCGCGCTGGGCGTCGTCGAGGTCGGTGGGTACCTGCACCTCCACGGTGACCAGCAGGTCGCCGCGGGTGCCGGCCTTCGTGGCCGCGCCCTTGCCCTTGGCGCGGAACGTCCGGCCCGACGGTGTGCCCGCCGGGACCTTCAGCCGCACCGGGGGGCCGTCGAGCGTCGGCACGCTGATCTGCGCGCCGAGGGCGGCCTCGTCGAACGCGACGGGCACCGTGATGGTCAGGTGGTCGCCCTTGCGTCCGAACATCGTGTGCGGCTCGACGTGGACGAGCAGGAACAGGTCGCCGTCGGGCGCACCGCCCTCGCCGCGTCCGCCCTTGCCCTTGAGCCGGATCTTCTGGCCGTCCTTCACCCCGGCCGGCACCCGCACCTGCAGGGTGCGGCTCGACGGGGCACGGCCCGTGCCGCGGCAGGTGGCGCACTCGTGCTCCACGACCAGGCCGCGACCGCGGCACTGCGAACACGGCTCGGTCATCGCGAAGACACCACCGGACGCGCTCGTCTGCATGCCGCTGCCCTGGCACTTCGTGCACACCTTCGGCACCGTGCCGGGCTTCGCGCCCGTGCCGTGGCAGGTCGGGCAGGCCTCGTCGCTCGTCATCCGCAGCGGGAGGGTCGCGCCCTCGACCGCCTGCTGGAACGTGATCGTCGCCTCGGTCTCGATGTCGTCACCGCGACGTCCCTGCGGCGGGCGACGACGTCCGCCGCGACCCCCGCCGCCGAAGATGCCACCGAGCAGGTCGCTCAGGTCGAAGTCCGTCGCGTTCTGACCGCCGTAGCCGCCGCCGGGCTGGCCGAAGCCACCCTTGAACTGCCCGAACAGCGTCCGCTGCTCGTCGTACTGCTTGCGCTTCTCGGGGCTCGACAGGACGGCGTACGCCTCGGAGACCTCCTTGAAGCGCTCCTCCGCGGCCTTGTTCCCCGGGTTGGAGTCGGGGTGGTTCTCCCGCGCGAGCCTGCGGTAGGACTTCTTGATCTCGTCGGTCGACGCGTCCTTGGACACGCCCAGCGTCTTGTAGAAGTCCTTGCTCGCCCAGTCACTCGGGTTGCTCACGGCTCACCCCTTCCTCTCGTGTCGCGATGGTCTCTGGTGGTGCGGGCGGGGCGGCGACCGTGGTCGCCGCCCCACCGCCGCTCACTCGTCGTCGGAGGTCTCGGCCGACGTGGCCGGCGCGTCGCCCTCGGCGGGCTCGACGACCCCGACCTGCGCGTGCCGCAGGACCTCGTCGCCGACCTTGTAGCCGGTGCGCACGACCGGGCCGACCGACGTGACGCTCACCTCGGCGGACTCGCCCGCCGCGAACAGCGCCTCGTGCAGCCGGGGGTCGAACGGGTCGCCCTCGGCACCGAACGCCTCCAGCTTGTGCGCCTTGAGCGCCTGCGTGAGCGCGTCGGCGACGGCCTTGAAGCCGCCCGAGAGCTCACCGTGCTGCTCCGCGCGGCCGATGTCGTCGAGCACCGTCAGCAGCGAGCGCAGCACCGCGGCCTCGCCCTGCTGGCGAGCCTGCGCGCGGTCGCGCTCGACCCGCTTGCGGTAGTTGACGTACTCGGCCTGCAGCCGCTGCAGGTCGGCGGTGCGCTCCGCGAGCTGCTGCTCGGCGGTCGGTTCGGTCGGCGCGTCGTCGGACGCAACCTCCTCGACGACCTCCTCCTCGCCCGTCGGCACCTCCACGGCCTCGTCGGCCACTCCCTCGCCGGAGGTCTCCGGGGAGGGGGTGGTGCCCTCGGGCTCGGACGTCACTTCTTCTCCTCGTCGTCGACGATCTCGGCGTCGACGACGTCGTCGTCGGAGTCGGTCGACTCACCGGCGGGAGCGTCGGTCCCAGCAGCCTGCTGCTCGGCGGCGGCCGCGGCGTACATCGCCTCGCCCATCTTCGAGCTCGACTCGCCGAGCTTGGTGACGGCTGCCTGGACGGCGTCGTTGTCGTCGCCCTCGAGCGCCGACTTCAGCGCGTCGACGTCGGCCTGGACCTGCGACTTCACGTCGTCGCCCACCTTGTCGCCGTTCTCGGCGATGAACTTCTCGGTGGTGTGGACGAGCGCCTCGGCCTGGTTGCGGGTCTCGACGGCCTCGCGACGCTTGCGGTCCTCCTCGGCGTACTGCTCGGCGTCCTTGACCATCTTGTCGATGTCGTCCTTCGACAGCGCGCTGCCGCCGGTGATCGTCATCGACTGCTCCTTGCCGGTGCCACGGTCCTTCGCGGACACGTTCACGATGCCGTTGGCGTCGATGTCGAACGTGACCTCGATCTGCGGCACGCCGCGGGGCGCGGGCGGCAGGCCCGTGAGCTCGAAGGTGGCCAGCAGCTGGTTGCCCGCGGCCATCTCGCGCTCGCCCTGGTAGACCTGGATCGCCACGGACGGCTGGTTGTCGTCGGCCGTCGTGAAGACCTCGCTGCGCTTGGTCGGGATCGTCGTGTTGCGCTCGATGAGCTTCGTCATGACGCCGCCCTTGGTCTCGATGCCGAGGCTCAGGGGGGTGACGTCGAGCAGGAGCACGTCCTTGACCTCGCCCTTGAGCACACCGGCCTGGAGCGCGGCGCCCACGGCGACGACCTCGTCGGGGTTGACGCCCTTGTTGGGCTCCTTGCCACCGGTGAGGCTCTTGACGAGCTCGCTCACGGCGGGCATGCGGGTGGAGCCACCCACGAGCACGACGTGGTCGATGTCGCCCACCGAGATGCCGGCGTCCTTCACGACGTTGTTGAACGGCGCCTTGGTGCGCTCGAGCAGGTCGCTCGTGATCTTCTCGAACTCGCTGCGGCTGAGCGTCTCGTCGAGGAAGACGGGGCTGCCGTCCTGCACCGTGATGTAGGGCAGGTTGATCGACGTCGACGACGAGCTGGACAGCTCGATCTTCGCGCGCTCGGCGGCCTCGCGGATACGGGGCATGGCCATCTTGTCCTTGGTCAGGTCGATGCCCGTCTTGGACTTGAAGGTGCTGACGATCCAGTCGACGACCGCGTTGTCCCAGTCGTCACCACCGAGGTTGTTGTCACCGCTGGTGGCCTTGACCTCGATGACGCCGTCGCCGATCTCGAGCAGGGACACGTCGAACGTGCCGCCGCCGAGGTCGAAGACGAGGATCGTCTGGTCGTCGCCCTTGTCGAGGCCGTACGCGAGCGCGGCCGCGGTGGGCTCGTTGATGATGCGGCTGACGTTCAGGCCCGCGATCTCGCCGGCCTCCTTGGTCGCCTGACGCTGGTGGTCGTTGAAGTACGCCGGCACGGTGATGACGGCGTCGGTGACCGACTCGCCCAGGTACGCCTCGGCGTCGCGCTTCAGCTTCTGCAGGATGAAGGCGCTGATCTGCTGCGGGTTGAACGACTTCCCGTCGATCTCCGTCTTCCAGTCGGTGCCCATGTGGCGCTTGACGGAGCGGATGGTGCGGTCGACGTTCGTGACGCCCTGGCGCTTGGCGACCTCGCCAGCCAGGACCTCGCCGTCCTTCGCGAAGGCGACGACGGACGGGGTGGTGCGAGCGCCCTCGGCGTTCGCGATGACGGTGGGCTCGCCACCCTCCAGGACGGCGACGACGGAGTTCGTCGTGCCGAGGTCGATTCCGACGGCACGTGCCATGGTGGTTCCTCCTGCTGATCGGGTGCTGCGGGGTTCTGGAAGCTCTGGGGTCGTTGCCGGATCGCTGGCAACTGACTTGAGTCTGATCTTATCAACCTCGTTCCAGGCCGCACTATTCCGGCATCGAGGAGCACAGTGACTCTCGCTGGCGGCGCCCGCGCCAGCGCGCGGCACGCGAGGGGAGAAGCCTGGAATCAGAGGGAAAAGACGCCTGTGCATACTGTCTTTTCGATCGTCTGTTCGGTATCCTTGGAGCATGTCCAGCACCGCACTCGCCGACCGGCTCGAGGCCGTCGCCGCCGAGCTGCGCGCCTACCCGACGCCCACCGATGCGCTGCGGCTGCTGCAGGGACTCTCGAACGCGATCGACGCGGAGAAGGTGGTCCTGGTCGCGGAGGTCGATGAGCACCGGGACTTCGAGGCCGAGGGTTGCTCGAGCCTGAAGAACTGGCTGCGTGACCAGCTCCACCTCGACGGCAGACAGGCGGGCCAGCTGGTCCGCTCCAGTCGGACCCTGCGGGACATGCCCGACCTGGAGTCACTCGCCGTCGAAGGTGCCGTCTCCCTGGACCACGTCGACGCGTTCACCTACGCCGCCAAGCACATCGACCCCATGGTCGTCGAGCAGTGCATGAACCCACTGCTCGACCTGGCCACCCACGCGGCACCCACGACCGTGCGTCAAGCCGTCAAGAAGTTGCGCGCCACCGCCCACCCCGACGACCTCGACGAGGCCTGGATCAAGGGCATGGACCGCCACGACCTCAAGGTCTCCGTCGTCGGCGACGGCGTCGCCGTCACCGGGTTCCTGCCCTTCGACACCGGCACCAAGCTCAAGACCCTCCTGCAGTCCCTCTCCGCACCCACCTGCGCCGAGGACGACCGACCCATCAGCATCCGCCGCGTCACCGCCCTCGACGCCCTGCTGTCCTCGGTACTCGCCTCCGGCCTGCCCCAGGACAAGGGCATGCGCCCCCACGTCACCCTCACCGCCGACCTCGAAGACCTCGCTCACAACCCCGAGACCGCCACCGCCGAGCTCGCCGGCTTCGGCACCATCGGCCCCACGCAGCTGCAGCAGATGCTCTGCGACGCCGACCTCACCCCCATCCTGACCGCCGGCAGACACGCCGTCCTCGACGTCGGCAGAACCCACCGCCTCGCCACACCCCACCAACGCAAGGCCGTCGTCAACCGACAAGGCGGCACCTGCGCCGGACCCGGCTGCCACGGACCCGTCGTCCACGTCCACCACATCCAGTACTGGTCCGACGGCGGACCCACCGACCTCGCCAACCTCATCGGGCTCTGCCCCAGATGCCATTCCGCGGTGCACCAAGGGTTCTTCACCATCGACCCCGACACCCACCAGACCCACCGCACCCTGCGCACCCAACGCACCAGCCGCCGCGCCCGAGCCGGCTGAGCCGCTGGCGGACGACCGGGTCGTTCGCTCGGACGCTACGCCCGCACGTCGACGTCTCGCACCTATCGCGCCCGAGGATCAGACCTGGGACTGACGCTGGGAACGTCGCCAGCGCCTAGGGTCGCAAGGGTGAGGACGGAGCAGGAACGACGCCCCTGGCGGCTGGGACCACAGGCGGTGCAGTGGTTCGACGCCGCGCTCGTCGTCGGGCTGCTCGGCCTCACGGCCGTGACGTTCCTCGTCGGGCAGCCGCTCCACGTCACCGCGCTCAGCGCCCTGCAGGTGGCGCCCCTCGCGTGGCGACGCAGCAGACCCGCCACGACCTTCGCCCTCGTCTGGCTGTTCAGCGGCGTGCAGGCCCTCGTCTACGACTACCCCGCCATCGGACAGCTCGCCTACCCCGTCGCCCTGTACTCCCTCGCACGCTTCGGCCGCTCGCGCGACGCCCTCGTCGGGCTCGTGCTCAGCCTCGTCGCCACCGGCGTCGCCGCCTGGGTGTGGGTGATGGCCGGACGCTACGACGACCCGCCGCCCGGGGTCGTCCAGCCCGACCTCTCGCTCACGACCTTCCTGCCGTACACGCTCACCGTGGGTGCCATCGTCATCGCCGCGTGGGCGCTCGGCACGCAGGGCCGCATCCGACGCGCCTACGAGGACGCCCTGCTCGAACGCGGCGAACGGATGGCGGAGGAGGCCGAGCAGCGGACCCGGTCGGCCGCAGCCGAGGAGCGCACCCGCGTCGCCCGCGAGATGCACGACGTCGTCGCCCACGGCATCACCGGCATGATCGTCCAAGCCGACGGCGCGCGCTACGCCGCCGAGCACGACCCCGACGTCGCCGTCCGCACCCTCGAGACCGTCGCCTCGACCGGGCGCGAGGCGCTCACCGAGATGCGCCGCCTGCTCGGACTCCTGCGAGGAACCTCCGACCCGGAGCTGGTCCCCCAGCCGGGTCTGGCCGACCTACCCCGTCTCCTGGCCGCCGACGTCGAGGCGGGACGGGTGCGCGCCACCCTCCCCGACCCGGCGCCGGCCGTGCCGGACGGCGTCGCGCTCACCGTCTTCCGCGTCGTGCAGGAGTCGCTCACCAACGTGCGCAAGCACGCCGGTGCCGGCGCCACCGCTGCCGTCGACGTCACGGTCGACGGTCCCGACGTGCTCGTCGAGGTGGTCGACGACGGGCACGGCGCCGCGCACACGTCGACGTCGGGCGGCCTCGGCCTGGTGGGCATGCGCGAGCGGGTGGCCGTGCACGGAGGCACGCTCAACGTGGGTCCGGCACCCGGCGGTGGGTGGCGGGTGCGTGCGAGGATCCCCCGGTGAGCGCCCCGATCCGCGTGCTGCTCGTGGACGACCAGCAGATGGTGCGTGCCGGCTTCCGGATGCTCGTCGACAGCCAGCCGGACCTCGAGGTGGTCGGCGAGGCGGGCGACGGTCAGGCCGCCCTCGACCTGCTCACGCAGGTCACGGCCGACGTCGTCCTCATGGACGTGCGCATGCCGGTGCTCGACGGCGTCGAGGCGACCCGCCGCATCCTGCACGGGGACGCGCCACCCCGGGTCATCGTGCTCACGACCTTCGACCTCGACGAGTACGCGTTCGCCGCGCTGCAGGCCGGTGCGTCGGCGTTCCTGCTGAAGGACGCCGCCCCGCCCGACCTGCTGGCCGCGATCCGCGCCGTGCAGGCGGGCGACGCCGTCGTCGCCCCGTCGACCACCCGCCGCCTGCTGGACCACTTCGTGCAGCCGTCCGGGTCGCGCGCCGTGGTGAGCGGGACGACCGCCCGCCGCCTCGCCGACGTCACCGACCGCGAGCGCGAGGTGCTCTCGCTCATCGCCCGCGGCCTCACCAACCCCGAGATCGCCGCCTCGCTGTTCCTGTCGGAGGCGACGGTCAAGACGCACGTCGGACGCCTGCTCGCCAAGACCGACTCCCGTGACCGCGTCCAGCTCGTGCTCCTCGCCCTGGAGGCGGGACTGGGCTAGTCAGGAGGCGGGATCGGAGCTAGGCGGTCAGTCCTGCCAGCTCCTCCTCGAGGCGGAGGATCTCCTCCGCGACCTTCGCGCGTTCCTGCCCCGCGGACCGGCGGAGCTGGAGGTCGACGACGGTCAGCACCTGGAGCTCGTCGAGCTGGAGGAGGTCCTCCAGCGCGGTCCTCGCCGCGTTCACCGAAGGAGCGTCGTGCACGACCTCGGCGACCTCCAGCCACCGACCGAGCGCGACCTCCACACCACGCAGGATGTGCACCTGGTCGCGGAGGCACTCGAGTCGCTCGGCGCGCTCCTCAGCCGGGTCGGGACGGCGGCGCAGGAACCTCATCCAGCCTCCTCCTCAGGCATCGTCCGAGGCTAGCGCAGCCGCCGCCGTCAGACCCAGGGATGACGTCAGGACCATCCCGCGCTCCGACGACCGGAGGGGGTCCGGATCCCTAGCGTCGTCGTCATGACGACCACCACCCACGCACCGGTCGCGACGGCCGCCTCGGCCCGCGACCTCACCAAGACCTACGGCACGGGCGCTGCCGCCGTGCACGCCCTCGACGGCGTCGACGTCGACCTCGCGCCCGGACGGTTCACGGCCGTCATGGGACCGTCGGGCTCCGGCAAGTCGACGCTCATGCACTGCCTCGCCGGGCTCGACCGGCCCACCCGCGGCACGGTCACGGTCGACGGCGTCGACCTCACGCGGCTCGACGACGACCGGCTCACGCGCTTTCGCCGCGACCACCTCGGCTTCGTGTTCCAGGCGTTCAACCTGCTGCCGATGCTGACGGCCCGCCAGAACATCCTGCTGCCGCTCGAGCTCGCGGGCCGCCGGGTCGACGCGAACGTGTGCGACGACCTCGACACCGTCGTGTCCGTCCTCGGGCTCGGCGACCGGCTCGGGCACCGGCCCAGCGAGCTGTCCGGCGGCCAGCAGCAGCGGGTGGCCATCGCCCGCGCGCTCGTCAGCCAGGCGTCGATCGTCTTCGCCGACGAGCCGACCGGGAACCTCGACAGCGCCGCGTCGGCGGAAGTGCTGGCCTACCTGCGCCGCTCCGTGCGCGAGCTCGGCCGCACCGTCGTGATGGTCACGCACGAGATCGACGCCGCCGCCTACGCCGACGACGTCGTCGTGCTCGCCGACGGCCGCATCCGCTCGCACCTCGTGAGCCCGTCGCGCGCCGAGCTGGTCTCCGTCCTCGCCGGCAGCAGCCACCGGGACGCGTCGTGAGGACCGTGCTGCGCGCGTCGCTGCGCACCCACACCCGCCGGTACGTCGCCGCGTTCGTGGCCGTCATGGTCGCCGTCGGCTTCGTCATCGCCACCAACGCCGTCGGCTCGGCCGCGAAGTCGGGCCTGTCGGGCGAGGTCGAGCGCGCGTACCGCGGTGCCGACCTCGTCGTCGGCCAGGACGGCGGGCTCGACCGCAGCCAGGTGGCACCGGTCGAGCGCGCCGCGGCGGACCAGGGGGCCACCGCGGACGTCGTGGGCTCGGCGTTCACCACCGTCACCCGCGACGGGACGTCGCTCGGCCAGGACGCGTCGGTGTCGACCGTCAGCCTCGAGCCCGAGCTGCGCCGCCAGACGATCGTGTCGGGACAGGCGCCCGCGGCCGACGGCCAGGCGCTCGTCGACCAGCGCACCGCGCAGGCGGACCGCATCCGAGTCGGCGACCGGCTCGTCATCGGGACGGACGGCGACCGGCGCACCGTGACCGTCGTCGGCGTCGCGAAGGCGACCAGCTACCTGTCGGCCGACGTGTACGTGCCGTGGTCGACGCTGTCGGCGCTGCCCGACGCGCTGGCCGACGCCGTCGTCGTCGACGCCTCGGGCGACCCGGCCGCCACGGCCGCGGCGCTCGCCCGTGCCACCGACGAGCCCGTCCGCACGCAGGGGGAGTACGTCGACGCCCGCGTGGTGGCGCTGAACCAGGGCTTCGACGCCATCGGCATCCTGCTCCTGCTGTTCGCGACGGTGGCCGGCTTCGTGGCCGTGCTCGTCATCGCCAACACGTTCACCATCCTGTTCGCCCAGCGCACGCGCGACCTCGCGCTGCTGCGCTGCGTGGGCGCGACCCGCCGGCAGGTGCTGCGCTCGGTGCGGGTCGAGTCCGTCGCGGTCGCGCTGCTCGCGTCGGCGCTCGGCGTCGTCGCCGGGGTCGGCGCAGGCTACGGCATCGTCGCCGCGGTGCGTGTCCTCAGCGACGCCAGCACGTTGGGCGCGGTCGCGCTGTCGCCCCTGTGGGTCGGGGGCGCCTTCGTCGGCGGGGTCGTGGTGACCGTGGCCGCAGCCTGGCTGCCCACCCGGCGCGTCGTGCGCGTGAGTCCGCTCGCGGCGCTCCGTCCCCACGATGCCGACGTGCTCAGCCGCGCCGGCGCCGCCCGGGTCGGTGTCGGCGTCGCCATGGTCGCCGCCGGAGCCGCAGCCCTCGCGGTCGCGGTGAGGACGTCGACGCTGCCGCCGCTGCTGGTCGGCGGCATGGTGACCTTCACGGGCGTGCTGCTGCTCGGGCCGGTCCTGGTCCCGGCGCTCCTGCGGCTGGCCGGACGCCTGCTCGGCGGGACCGGGCTGGCCACCCGGCTGGCGGCCGCCAACGCGGTCCGCAACCCGCGGCGCAGCGCCGCGACCACGGCGTCGCTGCTCGTCGGCGTCACGCTCGCCACGGCTGTCCTCACCGGCATGGCGAGCGCCCGCGGCGCCCTCGACGACGAGCTGGAGGTGCAGTACCCGGTCGACGTCGCGCTCACGGGCTCCTCGACCCTGCCCGACGACGCGCTCGACCGGGTCGGTCGACTCGACGGTGTCGCTCGGGCGAGCCTCGTGCCCGGGGTGCAAGCCGAGCTGCCGGGCGCGGGCGTCGTGCCGGTGCTGACCCCCAGCAGCGGGGTGCGCGAGCTGACCCGCGACCCGTCCACCGTCGAGCCGCCCCGCCTGACGGTCCTCATCCCCGGCACCGTCGCGACGACGATGGCCGACGGGATCCCCGAGCGGCTGCGGCTCACGCGCGACGGACGCAGCGTCGAGGTGGCCACGCGGGTCGTCGGGAGCGAGTGGGGCTCGGCCGTGGTGGCCGGACCGGGGGTCGTCGAGGCCCTCGGGGGTGACGCGACGCCGCAGGCCCTGTGGGTCCGCGCCGACGACGGAGCCGACACGGTGCGCCTCACGGGCGAGGTCGGTGCGGTGGCGCGGGAGCTCGACCTGGGCGTCTCGAGCACGCTGGACAGCCGCGCGTCGATCGAGAAGCAGCTCGACGTGCTCACCTGGGCGGTCCTCGGCCTCCTGGGGATCTCGGTGGCGATCGCGCTCGTCGGCATCGCGAACACCGTCGGGCTCTCGGTGCTCGAGCGGGGTCGGGAGCACGCGCTGCTGCGGGCGCTCGGCCTGACCCGTCGGGAGCTGCGTCGCATGCTCGCGGCCGAGGGACTGCTGCTCGCGCTGGTGGCCGCGGTGCTGGGCACCGTCGTCGGCGTCGCGTTCGGGTGGGTCGGCACCGTCTCGGTCGTGACGGCCGCGGTGCAGGACGTCCCGCTGGTGACGCCGTGGGGCGAGCTGGTTGCGGTGGTCGGCATCGCCGCCCTGGCCGGGCTGCTGGCCTGCGTCATCCCCGCCCGCCGGGCCGCGAAGGTCGCTCCTGCCGAGGGTCTCGTCCTCGACTGAGCCCTCGCACCCCGCTGAATGTGACGTTTCGGGCCCTGTTTCGGGGTTTTCGGGCCCCAAACGTCACAGTCAGCGGGGAGGGGGAGGGTCAGGGGCTGGTCAGCCGGCCCACCAGCCGCGGGAGGACCAGCCACCGTCGTCGCCCGGGCCGCTGCTGCCACCGCGGCGGGTGCCGAGGTAGGACTCGACGACGGCGACGCCGAGGTCGTCGAGCTCCGGCGCGACCACCGAGCCGTCGACCTGACGGGCCATCTGGTCGATGAAGCGGGCGAGCCCCGGGTCGTCGCCCAGGCGGAAGAACGTGGTGCGGGCGCCGAGCCGCATCGACGCCTCCAGCTCGCGCACCGACAGCGCGATGGTGACCGGGTGGGGCGGGTAGCTGAAGTACACCTCGCCCGAGGACTCCAGGTGCGACGTCGGCTCGCCGTCGGTGACGATGAGCAGCACCGGCTGGGCGTTGGGGTGCTTGCGGAAGTGCCGGTTGGCGAGCAGCAGCGCATGGTGCAGGTTGGTGCCCTTGGCGTACTGCGCGTCGAGCGCGGTGAGCTGCTCGATCTCCATCGTCTCGGCGTGCCGGCCGAAGGCGATCAGCTCGAGCGCGTCGCCGCGGAAGCGGGTGCTGACGAGCGTGTGCAGCGCGAGGGCGGTGCGCTTCATCGGCACCCAGCGGCCGTCCATCGCCATGGAGAACGACGTGTCGACGAGCAGCGCCACGCACGCCTGGGTGCGCTCCTCCGTCTCCTGCACCTCGACGTCGCCGATCTGCAGCCGCACGCCGTCGCGGGCCATCGACGCGGGCGACCCGCCCTCGCCGACCGTGCGGACGACGGCGTTGGTGACGGTGCGGGTGACGTCCCAGGGCTCCGTGTCGCCGAACTCCCAGGCGCGGGTGCCGCCGGACCGCTCCCCCGCGGCGCCCGACGCGCGCGTGTCGCGCTGGCCGCGACGGCCGGAGATGGCGCTCGCGACGTCGCGCAGCAGCGCCTTGCCCAGCTGTCGCATCGCCTTGGGCGTCAGGCGCAGCCGCCCGTCGGTACCGCGCTCCATGACGCCGGACTCGCGCAACGCCTGCTCCAGCTCCTTGAGGGTGCGCAGGTCGACGCCCGCGTCGTCGCCGAGCTGGCGCGACAAGGCCTCGAGGTCGACGTCGTCGAGGGTGGACCCCCGGTGCGACTGGGCGAGCTGCTCGGCGAGCGCGTCGAGGTCGGCGAGGTCCTGGAACACGCCGGTACCGTCGCCGAGCCCGAGGCCCTGGTCGCCGTCCATCGGCGTCGAGCCGCCCCAGTCCTCGCCGGGTCGCAGCGCCTGCAGGTTGCCGTCGAGCCGGTCGAGCGCCTCGGTGAGCTGCGGCGACCCGAACGCCTGGTTCGACAGCTGCATCAGCTCGCGCCGCTGCTCGGGCGTCATCGAGTTCATCATCCGCTGCGCCGCGGCCGACCGCTGCGCCAGGGCGTCGAGCAGCTCGTCGAGGTTCTGCGGACGTTCGGGGAAGTGCTGGCCGTGCTTGGCCATGAAGTCGTCGAAGTCGGCCTGCGTGTCGACGCCCTGCTGGCGCTTCTCGAGCAGGCCGTTGAGGTCGTCGAGCATCTCGTGGACGGCGGCGCGGTCGGCGTCGGTGGCGTTCTCGAGCGCGTCCTTCATGCCCGCGAACCGCTGGTCGAGCATCTCGCGACCGAGCAGGTCCTTGATGCGCTCGAAGTCCTCGCGTGCCTGCGAGCTCTGCCACTCATAGCCGTTCAGGTCGCGCACGGCGGCGGCGGGCGACGGGGACACGTTGTCGAGGGTCAGCTCGGCGAGGGCGCGGTCGCCGTCGTCGAGGTCGACGTCGCGGGCGAGCTGCTTGCGCTCCTCGAGGAGCGCGCGGTCGAGCAGCTCGCGCACCTCGCGCAGCGTGCCGTCGAGGGCGTGCTGGCCGACCAGCTCGCGACGCTTCTCGGCCACCCGCCGGGCGAGGTCGTCGAGGCCGCGCTGGTCGGCACCGCCGCGCCGCAGGAACTCCTGGAGCGCGTGGTCGGGCGAGTAGCCGGCCATGACGTCCTCGCCGATGGCGTCGAGCGCCTCACGGACGTCGACGGGCGGGGCCAGCGGATCCGGCCCGTCGACGTACGCGCCGTACCGGGAGGCACGGCTCAGGCGACGGTTCTGGCGACTCACGAGCTCACCCGTAGACCGTCTCGCCGCCGGCCGAGTCCTTGCTGATCCGCCGGGCCAGGAACAGACCCTCGAGTGCCAGCTCGATGGCACTGGCCCGCTCGCCGTCGTTGCCCCCGCCCTCGACGCCGACGCCCACGCGGTCGCAGACCTGGTCGTAGACGTCGGACTCGCCGAGCTGGGGGAGGCCGGCGAGGAAGTCGCGGGCGCTCACCTGCTCGCCGGTCGCCACGAGCGAGCCGCCCTCGAGCGCCTCCACGAGCACCCCGAAGTCGATGCCGGTGAACAGCCCGCGCACCGTCTCGGCGGTGGCCGTGCGCAGGAGGTGGTCGAGGACGAGGTCCTCGCGGCCCTCCTCGCCGGACTCGAACTCGATCTTGCCGCCGAGCACGTCGACGGCGGTCTCGAGGTCGACGGGTCGAGCGACGGCGTCGGGCTCGCCCTGGCGGGTGGCGCGGTGCAGGGCAGCGGCGGCGATGGTCTCGGCACCGGCGATCGCGAAGCGGGCGCTGACGCCGCTGCGCTGGTCGACCGCCGACGACTCGCGCAGCGCGCGCGTGAAGCGGGCGAGGACCTCGATCAGCTGGTCGGGCACGGTCGCGACGAGGTCGGCCTCCTGGCGGATGACGGCGATCTCGTCGACGAGCTGCGTCGGGTAGTGGGTGCGGATCTCGGCGCCGAACCGGTCCTTCAGCGGGGTGATGATGCGTCCGCGGTTGGTGTAGTCCTCGGGGTTGGCGCTGGCGACGACGAGCACGTCGAGCGGCAGCCGCAGCACGTACCCGCGGATCTGGATGTCGCGCTCCTCCATGACGTTGAGCATCGCGACCTGGATCCGCTCGGCGAGGTCGGGCAGCTCGTTGATGGCGACGATGCCGCCGTGGCTGCGCGGGATGAGCCCGAAGTGGATGGTCTCGGGGTCGCCGAGGCTGCGTCCTTCGGCGACCTTCATCGGGTCGACGTCGCCGATGAGGTCGGCGACGCTCGTGTCGGGCGTGGCCAGCTTCTCGGCGTAGCGCTCGTCGCGGTGGCGCCACCGGACCGGCAGGTCGTCGCCGAGCTCCTCGGCACGACGGATGCTGGCCACGGTGATCGGCGCGTACGGGTGCTCGCCGAGCTCCGAGCCGTCGATGACCGGGGTCCACTCGTCGAGCAGCCCGACCATGGTGCGCAGGAGGCGGGTCTTGCCCTGGCCGCGCTCGCCGAGGAGCACGACGTCGTGGCCGGCGATGAGCGCCCGCTCGAGCTGCGGGACCACGGTGTCCTCGAAGCCGTGCAGCCCGGGCCACGGGTCGCGGCCCTCGGCGAGCGCGGCGAGCAGGTTGTCGCGGATCTCCGTGCGCAGCGGCTTGTGCGCGTGTCCGCTGGCGCGCAGGGCGCCGACGGTGTCGATGGTCGGGCGTGGCGTGGTGGCAGCCATGGTGTCCTCAGGCATCGATGCTCGACAGGTCTCCGTAGCGGTCGCCGCGGACGGCGTCGCGGGGCACGGCCGTCTCGAGGTCCTCGACGACGTCGGACGTCAGCTCGACCTCCAGGGCGCCGTGGTTCTCCTCGAGGTAGGCCACCCGCTTGGTGCCGGGGATGGGCGCGACGCCGACGCCGTCGCGGCCTGAGCGGCTGAGCACCCAGGCGAGCGCGAGCTGGCCGGGCGTGCAGCCGAGCCGCTCGGCGATCTCGCGCACCTTGGCGACGAGCTGCAGGTTCGACTGCAGCGCCTCGCCCTGGAAGCGCGGGAAGTACGCGGTGGTCCGGGAGTCGGACTCCTCGAGGTCGGTCTCGGCGGTGATCGCGCCGGTCAGCAGCCCACGCCCGAGCGGCGAGTAGGGCACGAGACCGATGCCGAGCTCGCTGAGGACGCCCCAGATCTCGTCCTCGAGGTGACGCGTGAACAGGGAGTACTCGGTCTGCAGCGCGGTGATCGGGTGCACCGCGTGCGCGCGGCGGATGGTCTCGGCCGAGGCCTCCGAGAGGCCGAGGTGACGCACCTTGCCGGCCTGCACGAGCTCGGCCATCGCGCCGACGGTCTCCTCGATGGGGACGGTCTTGTCGACGCGGTGCTGGTAGTAGAGGTCGATGTGGTCGACGCCGAGACGCTGCAGCGACGCGTCGCACGCGGACCGCACGTACTCGGGCTTGCCGTTGACCCCGAGGCGGGTGCCGTCGGGCAGCCGCTCGTTGCCGAACTTGGTGGCCAGCTGCACGGCGTCGCGACCCTGGCTGCTGGAGGCGATGGCCGAGCCGACCAGCTGCTCGTTGGTGAAGGGGCCGTACATGTCGGCCGTGTCGAGGAAGGTGACGCCGAGGTCGAGCGCGCGGTGGATGGTGCGCGTTGCCTCGGACTCGTCGCGGGTGCCGTAGAACTCGCTCATGCCCATGCAGCCGAGCCCCAGCGGCGAGACGTCGAGCGGCGCGGTGGTGCCGAGCGTGGTGTGCGTCGTGGTCATGGGTCCAGTCAACTCCTGCCCGGCAAGGTTGCACCTCGGGACGACCAGCCGGTGGACGGCGGGCCCGGGCCACGGGGCTGGTCGGCGGGGCTGGGGCGTCAGGCCCGCGACGACCGCATGCCCTCGCGCTGCTGCAGGGCTGGGTCGGCGCGTAGCGCGGCGTACTCCGCCGACTCCACGGGCACGAGCGCGACCCGGCCCTGGGCGTCGTGGTGCACGCCCCAGCCGTACCGCTTGACGAGGGGCGAGGCGCGCAGGCAGGGCTGGCCCTTGGCGAAGAAGGTCTCGCGGTCGATGCCGCGTCGCTCGCCTTGCGAGAGGTAGACGACGTCGTCGGACGTGTACCGGTAGGGCGCGTCGGCCAGGAGGTCGTACTGCAGCCGCGCGACGCTCGGCGTGGCTCGTTCGGGCGGCACCTGCGCCGACGTCGCGGGACAGTCGGGCGCCACCGAGGTGAAGGTGTCGTGGTTGTTCGTGGTGTGCACGGCGTCCTCCCGGGGGCTCGCTGCCCTCATCGTGCACCCGCCCACCGACGGGAATCCACCCTCAGGCGCGAGGGGCCCAGGCGGGGTCGCGGCCGATGAAGCCGACGAACCGGTCCTGCACCGACGCGTCGTCGGGGACGGGAACGGCCGGGCCGTACTGGCCGGACCCGCGCAGCATGTCCTCGATGGGCGCCATGCCGGCGAGCATGGCGGCGCAGCGGTCGGGGTCGAGCTCGACGTCCTGCCCGCTGGTGCGGGCGAGGTCCCACGTGTGCATGAAGACGTCGGCCGTGTAGAACTGCGCGACCGCTTGGTCGAGCGGGTGCGTGCCGACGTGCGGGTGGGTGAAGGGTCGGTCGGCGTCGGGGGCGTCGAGGAGTGCCTGCACCGCGTCGGCGTGGTCGCGCCAGGCCTCGGCGGGGTCGGCCGGTCGCGGGTCGGCCGTCCCGAGCGCGACGCCGCCGGCGGCCAGGAACGCCGGCAACCAGGTGACCAGGTGCTCGACGACGTCGCGAGCGGCCCAGCCCTCGACCGGCGCGGGCGCGTCCCAGTCGGCCACCGCGTCGGCGACGGCGGTGAACCCGGCGGCGACGTGCCGGTGGTCGGCGGCTGGTGTGCTCATGGCGGCCCACGCTAGACCGTGGACGGGGTCGTGGCCATACTGCGGCCATGAGCCCCGACGACGTCGATCCGCTGCTGGCCGGGCGCGCCGGGCTGGGCTACGCCGAGCTGGACGACTGCGCGCGCCGGCTGCGTGACCTGCTGGTCACCACGGCCGAGCGGCAGATCGGCAGGCCGCTGCTGCACGAGTTCGCCATCGACGTCGACACCGACCCGGTCCTGCGGCTCAGCCCGCCCGACGGGTACCGCCGACCTGCGGCCGGTGCCGTGTCGGTGCGCGTCGTGGTGCAGTCGCGCACGTCGAGCGCGGCACGGCTCGGCCTGCGGGTCACCGTGTGGCCGGCGCTCGGCGGGGCCGACGTCGTCGACCTGCTGGTGGTGCGCGAGGGCGCCGCCGCGCCCGACGGTCACCTGCTCGAGGTGCGGGTCGACGAGGTGCACCCGGCGCCGACCGAGAGCCTGCAGCGACGGGTCAGCGACGTCGTGGCACGGCAGGTCGCGCTCGTCGTGAGCGACCTCAACATCGCGATGCAGCGCAACCTCGCCAACCCCGACTGGGACGGCGGCGAGCTCGGCTGAGGGCCTCACCGAGCGCAGTCCTGGACGGACGACTAGGTTGTCCGTCATGCGCCTCCTCGACCGCGCCCCCGTGCGCGCCCTCCTCGTCGCCGCCACCGCCACCGTCGTCCTGACCGCCTGCGGCGGCACCGACTCCGACTCCTCGGGCCCCTCGTCCTCCTCCGCCAGCTCCTCGACCGACGGGGGCGACTCCTCCGCCCCTGCCCCCACGGCCAAGCCCGCGGACGGCGACCGCGTCGAGGCCGACGGCTTCAGCTACGCGGTGCCCGAGGGCTGGAAGGAGAACAAGAACGGGGCAGGTGCCGCCCTGAGCCTCGCGATCGACGTGACCGACAAGGACGGCTTCGCCGACAACGTCAACGTCGTCTCCGACCCGACGATCGTCAACGTCAAGGGCAAGCAGCTCGAGGACGCGCTCGTCAAGGTGCTGAAGAACGCGAACGCCCAGGAGATCGAGGTGCGCGACCCGCTCACGATCGACGGCCAGGAGGCCGTGCACACCACCGCGCTGTTCAACCTCAACGGCAACGAGTACCGCGTCGAGCAGTACACGCTCGCCGTCGACGGCAAGGGCTACGTGATCACGTTCTCCCACAACAAGGACCTGTCGGAGGCCGACCGCGACGCCGTCGACCAGTCGATCCTCGCCAGCTGGTCCTGGGCCTGACGCTCAGCGACCGCAGACGGCCGACCCGGCCGTGCACGCAGGGCAGCGCACCATCTGCCGCACGCACGCCGGGTCGGCGCAGTCGACGACGTCGCGGCTCGGCGTGCCGCACGTGTCGCAGCGGCCCACGACCTTCGCGTCGGGGCTGAACTCGACCGTGGTGCGGGCGTCGAAGACGTACATCGACCCCTCCCAGAGCCCGGTGTCGCCATAGGCCTCGCCGTAGCGGTGGATGCCGCCGTCGAGCTGGTACACCCGCTGGAACCCGCGGCTGCGCATGAGCGGGGTGAGCACCTCGCAGCGGATGCCGCCCGTGCAGTACGTGACCACGGCTCGGTCCTTCAGGTCGTCGTAGGCGCCGGAGTCGAGCAGCTCGACGAACTCGCGCGTGGTCTCGACGTCGGGACGCACGGCGCCGGCGAAGCGCCCGACCTCGGACTCGATGCGGTTCCGGCCGTCGAAGAAGACCACGTCCTCCGCCTCGACCAGCGCATGCAGCGCCTCGGGGCTGAGGTGCTCGCCGCCGCCGACGACGCCGTGCGCGTCGACGGCCAGCTCGTCGGGCGCGCCGAACGTGACGACCTCCTCGCGCACCTTGACCGAGAGTCGCGGGAACAGCGCCGTCGTGACGCCGTCGTCGAGCGCGCGTCCCGCCGACCACTTCACGTCGGCACCGCGGAACGGCGCGTACTCGCGCAGGCCCCGGACGTAGCGCTTGAGCGCGTCGAGGTCGCCGCCGAGGGTCGCGTTGATGCCGTGGGAGGACACGATGACCCGGCCGCGCAGCCCCAGCGACCCGGCGAGGCTCAGCTGCCAGACGCGGATCGCGTCGGGGTCGGGCACGGGGGTGAAGACGTAGAACAGGATCACCTTCGGCACGGCCACGTCGACGATTGTCCCTGACGGGTCGCGCGGCTCAGAGCAGCCAGGTCTCCTGCGCCTCGGGGTCCCAGCGACGCACGCCGCCGACGCGGCCCTCGCGCTCTCGCCCGACGTCGTCCAGCGCCGCCAGCGCCGCGGGCAGCAGGCCGACGTCGAGGCGGTGCGCGAGCGTGACGTGCGGCGTCCACGCGTCGGGGCGCACGTGCGCGACGACGCCGGGCTCGTCGCCGACCACGTCGAGCAGCCGTGCGTGCAGGTCGAGCAAGCCGGCGGACACGACGACGGAACGAGCCAGGACGCAGCGTCCCGAGCGCCCGGGGAAGACCAGCACGCCGCCGAGTCGCAGGGCCGGGAGGTCTGCCGGCACGGCGCCGGCGAGGCGGGCGTCGACGTCGGCACCGATCCGCTCGGCGACGGCGAGCGTGACGTGCGGGGCGTTCGAGGATCCCGTGTGCCGGGCCTGGCTGGGGAGCCCCGCCTCGAGGAGCCGCGCCCACTCCTCGCGGACGCTCGCGTCGAGCACCGGGTCGAGCAGGGCCTCCACGGACTGCAGCACGGGCCCAGCGTGGCACGCTGGAGCGGTGACCGCGCTGCACGAGCTCGACGCCCACGCGATGGCCGACGCGATGGCGGCCGGCGAGACGACCTCGGTCGAGCTCGTCGAGCACCACCTCGCCCGCGTCGAGCAGCACGACGCGACGCTCGGCGCGTTCGTGACGGTCACCGCGGACGCCGCGCTGGAGGCCGCGCACGCCGCCGACGCCCGCCGACGCTCGACGTCGGCCCGCGACCTGCCGCCGTTCCTCGGCGTGCCCACGGCGTTCAAGGACCTCACCCCGACCGCGGGCGTGCGCACCACGCTCGGGTCGCGGCTCATGGCCGACCACGTGCCCGACGTCGACGCGCACGTCGTGACGCTCGTGCAGCTCGCGGGCTTCGTGAGCCTGGGCAAGACCAACACGCCCGAGATGGGGTTGTCGTCGTACACCGACAACGACGTGGTGGGCCCGGCCCGCACGCCGTGGGACCCGACGCGGACGGCGGGTGGGTCGTCCGGTGGCGCCGCTGCGGCCGTGGCCGCGGGACTCGTGCCGCTCGCGCAGGGCAGCGACGGTGGCGGTTCCATCCGCATCCCGTCGAGCTGCTGCGGCGTGTTCGGGTTCAAGCCGAGCCGTGGTCGGGTGAGCGCCGGGCCGACGGGGTCGGACTGGAGCGGCCTGTCCGGGGACGGCCCGGTCGCGCGCACGGTGCGCGACGCGGCCGCCCTGCTCGACGCGATGGCGCACCCCATGCCCGGCGACCTGCGTCCGCTGCCGGAGCCTGCCGAGCCTTTCGCCGCCTGGGCCGCGCGACGACCGGAGCGCCTGCGGATCGCGCGCTGGGTCGACCCCTACCTGCCCGGCGTGACGGCATCGGCGTCGTCGGTGCAGGCCTGGGAGCACGCGACCGACGTGCTGCGCTCCCTCGGTCACGAGGTCGTCGACGTCGAGAACCCGTTCCCGCCCGCGCTGGAGCCGCAGTTCAACGTCGTCTGGTCCAGCGGCATGGCGGCGGCGCCCATCCCTGACGCGGCGCTCGACCTGCTGCGCCCGACGACCCGCTACTGGCTGGAGCGGGGGCGCACGTACAGCGCGGCCGAGCTCGCGCGGGCGATCCAGTTCCTCGAGGCGACCACCCGCGATGTCGTGACGTCGATGGCCGGGTTCGACGCCTGGCTCACGCCGACCCTCGCGCTGCCGCCGCAGCCGGTCGCGTGGTTCACCGAGTCCGGCGACCCCGCCGAGGACCACCGTCGCGAGCTCGACTTCACGCCCTACACCGCCGTCTACAACATGGCGGGCGTCCCCGCCGCGAGCCTGCCGCTGTCCGTGGTCGACGGGCTGCCGGTGGGCGTGATGCTCGCCGGCCGCCCCGGCGAGGACGGTCCGCTGCTCTCCCTGTGCGCCCAGGTCGAGCAGGCGGACCCGTGGCACGACCGGCTCCCCCCGGGCGGTAGGTAGCCCGCGGAACCCGAGTGGGCGGTAGGTCTCCCGCGTCATCGACCGTCGATGACGCGCGCGACCTACCGCTGAGAGAGGTTCCGCGCGTCACCTACCGCCCAGGGGGTTAGCGGACGGGGCTCGTCCGGGCCGACGTCCGCGTGAGGGTGGCGTAGCCGCTCTTGCGGCCCGTCAACTGCACCGTGACCCGCTTGCCGCGCAGGCCACGCGGCACGACGAACGTCGACGCGGTGGCGCCCTTCACGACCGTGCCGTTCGCGAGCCAGCGGTAGGAGAACGTCGTCCCCGACGTCCACGTGCCGCGCACGACCGACAGGCGACGACCGACGACCACCGCGCCCGACACCTTCGGCGTCGACGCGGCGAGCGTGCCTGCTGCGACCGCGGCGGAGGGGGTGGAGGTGGCCCATGCCGTCTCGTAGCCGTCGCGCGTGCCGGTGACCCGCACCGAGATCCGGTCGCCGACCGTCGCTGCGCCCGGTGTGAACGTCCTGGTGGTGGCACCCGCCACGGGGTCCCCGTCGGCGAGCCACTGGTACGCGAACGTCGTGCCCGGCGCCCACGAGCCGACGTCGACACCGAGGGCCACCCCGACCTTGGCGGTGCCGGTGACCTTGGGGCGTCCGGCGACAGTGGCACCCGCCGCCACCGCGGCCGTCGGCTCCGACGTCGCCGACGCGGTGTCGTAGCCGCTCCGCTCGCCCGTGACCGTGACCGTGATCCGCGCACCGCGCTGCGCCGGGCCCGGCGTGAAGGTGTCGGTGGTGGCGCCCGCGACGGGCGAGCCGTCGGCCACCCACTGGTACGTGAGCATCGTGCCGGACGCCCACGTGCCGGGATCGACCTGCAGGGACCGGCCGACGACCGGGTCGCCCGAGATCGTCGGCGTCCCGGCCACCTGGGTGCCGGTGGCCACCCGGTCCGTCGGGGTCGAGGTCGCCGAGGCCGTGTCGTAGCCCGGCCGCGCGCCCGTGACGGTGACCGTGACCCGCGCGCCCTGCTGCATGGGGCCGGGCGTGAACGTGTGGCCCGTGGCTCCCGCGACCACCGCCCCGTCAGCCAGCCACTGGTAGGTGAAGGTCGTCCCCGGCGCCCACGCACCGACGTCGACGCCCAGCGGTACCCCGACCCGCGGCGTGCCTGTGACCGTGGGGGTGCCGGCCGACGTGGCACCCGCGGCGACCCGCTCCGTCGGCTGCGAGCTGCGCGACGTCGTCGTGTAGCCGTCCTTGGCGCCGGTCACGGTCAGCGTGATCGCGTCGTCCAGCTGCGCCGCGGCGGGGGTGAAGGTGCTCGCCGTCGCACCCGGCACGTCGACACCGTCGGCGGACCACTGGTACGTCAGCGTCGTGCCGGACGTCCAGGAGCCGACGCGTCCCGTGAGCGGGGAGCCGACCCGTGCCGACCCCTCCACCGTGGGCGTCGGCGCGTCGAGCACGCCGGGAGCCACCGCCGAGGTGGCGGCCGACTCCCGGGTCGCCGGGCGGTAGCCGCTGCGCGAGCCGGTGACCTGCACGGTGATCGTGCGGTCGAGCTGGTCCTTCGTCGGCACGAAGGTCGACGCGGTCGCACCCTGGACCGCCGTCCCGCCCGCCCGCCACTGGTAGGCGAACGTGGTGCCAGCCGTCCAGGTGCCGGGCTGCGCGGTCAGGGTGGCTCCCACCCGCGCGGTGCCCTCGACCACGGGCGTCGACGCCGAGAGGTCGGCGAGCACCGGACCGTTGGTGACGGTGACGGTGGCACTGTCGGCGCTGATCGAGTCGACGCGCACCGACACGTCGCCCGCCGTGTAGGTCTGGCCCGCCTGGCGCGACCCGTAGGCCACGGTGCCGTCGGCGCGTGGACGCAGCAGGGTGCTGCCGGAGGAACCCGTCGCGCGGGTGCTCACCGTGACGCCCCGGGGGTACTTGCGGGTGCCGCTCACGGACGCGTTCGGCTCGAGCCGGTAGTAGCTCCGGGCGTCGCGGCCGCCTCCCGACCGGTACTCGACCCAGTGGCTCGTGCCGTCCGGGGACCGCACCTCGACGCCGCGCAGCCCGGTGCTGCTGCCGCGCGCTGACAGGGTGCGGGTGACGGACGTCCCGGCCCCGACGAGCTCGACCTCGCCGGTGTCGAGGATGCCGAGCTGCGCGCGGTACTCGGTGTCGAGTGCCGGCGGGTCGAGGCTCTGGCCGGAGCTGATCGCGAGACCCATCGGGCTGTAGAGGTCCCAGTACTCGCCGCCCTGGCCGTCCTGGCTGTCGAGGTTGGCGTGGTTGAGGCCGAGGTTGTGCCCGACCTCGTGCGCGAACGTGGCCGTGAAGATCGACGCCGACTCCTTCTGCGTCGACGACCCGCCGTCGTCCATGCCACGCCCCACCGTGCCGACACCGACGCCGTTGCACGTGTCGTCGACGACGACCAGCAGGTGGTTGCCGGGCTGGTCGAACGTGCCGTCGGGGAACTGGCGGCCGGCCTCGCTCCACAGCGTCCACGGGTTGGCGAAGCCGCAGCGCTGCGTCGCGTCGAGCGCGCTGTCGTACCGGACGGTCGAGGCCGTGCCGAAGCTCGTGCCGGACTCCTCGCTCCACCAACGCGTGCCGCCGTCGACGCGCGCCTGGATGGTCGCGTCGGAGTCGACGGACGCGCCGCTGTTGCCGACCACGGCCACGTAGACCCGGTGCGGTGCCCGCGCGGCGGCTGCCTCGGCCGTGTCCACCTGCGCGGTGCGCACCTGCACGGGCTCGGTCGGGGTCCCGTCGAGCGCGGCGTCGAGCACCGGTCCGTCGACGAGCTCGGCCACCACGGGCGACCCGACGACGTCGGGGGCGTCGAGGTCGAGGTCGACCGGCACGTGCGTGCCGTCGGCGAGCACGAGGAGCGGCTGGCCGCCGGTGTGGTCGTGGCCGGCGTGCGGGTCGCCGCCGGGCGAGACCGGTGCTGCGGGCTCGCTCACGACCTCGCGCAGCACGCCGCGGACCCGCGTGGTCTCGGCGCCCGCGAGCGTCGGGTCGGTGTAGGTGACGTCGTCCCCCGACGTGCGCACCGTCGGCTCGGCCGCCTGCGCCGCCGACGGCACCGTCACGAGGACCGCGCCCACGAGCACGCCGACGACCACCGATGCACGACGACGCATCGCCGACCTCCACTCCCTCACCGACCGCCACCGGTCGGCGCTCCCGGACCCACCGTAGGCCGAAAGTCCCGGGACCGAGGGGCTTTCGGTCAGGGTGGCCGGCGGGTCCTCGCCCCTGGGGAAGAGCCCCCGGGGTCAGGCGCGAGCGGTGAGGATCACCGGGTCGCCGTCGGTGACGGCGATGGTGTGCTCGCTGTGCGCGCCGCGCGAGCCGTCGGCGCTGCGGATCGTCCAGCCGTCGGGGTCCATGACGATCTCGTCGGTCGACTGCAGGAACCACGGCTCGATGGCGACGACCAGGCCCGGGTCGAGGCGGACGCCGCGGCCGGGCCGGCCGTCGTTCGGCAGGTGCAGGTCGCCGTGCATGGTGCGCCCGACGCTGTGGCCGCCGAACTGGGTGTTGACCAGCAGGCCGTGCGACCGCGCGACCCCGCCGATCGCGGCGCTGATGTCGCCGAGCCGGTTGCCGGCGCGCGCCGCGTCGATCCCGGCCGCGAGCGCCTCCTCGGTGGCGGCGATGAGGGCGAGGTCCTCCTCGCGCGGCGTGCCCACCACGATGCTGACGGCGGAGTCGCCGACCCAGCCGTCGACCGAGCAGGCGAAGTCGAAGCTGACGAGGTCGCCGTCCTTCAGCCGGTAGCGGTGCGGCAGGCCGTGCAGGACGGCGTCGTTGACCGACGTGCACAGCACCTTGCCGAAGGGCCCGCGCCCGAAGGAGGGCGCGTAGTCGATGTAGCAGGACTCCGCACCGCGCTCGCGGATCATGCGGTGCGCGAGCGCGTCGAGGTCGAGCAGGTCGACCCCGACGTCGGCAGCGTCGACGAGCGCGGTCAGGACCTCGCCGACGAACTGTCCGGCGGCGCGCATCTCGTCGACCTGGGCGGGGGTGCGGAGCTCGATGGCCATGCCGCCGAGGGTAGTCCGCCCGGTCCACCCGTCCGCCGAGCAGGCCGTCACCTCGTGTTCACCGCAGGTCCACGTCGGCGTGGGCCGTCTTCCCTAGCGTCGGCACGTCGAGGGGGACGGCCCGACGTCCCCCGGCTCTGGAGGAACTCTTCTCGTGACGATCTCGCCCGAACGCCCCCTGCTCCCCGTCGTCCCGCTCGCCGGCGACGTCGAGGGCTGCTCCCCCACCGCCCCCTGTGCGTCCGGCCGCGCGGCCATGACGTGCCTCTACCGCTGCGGCGACGCGTGCTCGCACGACGCGCCCAACACGTCGTCGAACGAGACCTTCGCCGACGTCATGGCGCAGGTCGCCAGCCGCCGCGGCGTGCTGCGCGCCGGTGCCGTCATCGGAGCCGCCACGGCCGCCACCGCCGCGTTCGCCGGGCCGGTGGCCGCCGCCCCGGTCAGCCTGCCTGCCGCCCAGGGCGGTCCCGCGTCGACGACCGTGAAGAAGGGCCCGTTCGGTCTGCGCTTCCGGCCCGTCGCCCCGAACACCGCCGACGCCCTCACCGTGCCCGAGGGCTACACGCAGGACGTCGTCATCCGCTGGGGCGACCCGCTGTTCAAGGACTCGCCGCGCTGGTCGCCGACCACCCAGAGCGGTGCCGCCCAGCGCCGCCAGTTCGGCTTCAACAACGACTTCCTCGCCCTGCTGCCGCTCGCGCGCGGCACGCAGCTGCTCGTGGCCAACCACGAGTACACGACCGAGGAGATGATGTACCCCGGCTACGACCCGGCCAACCCGACCAAGGAGCAGGTCGAGACGTCCTGGGCCGCGCACGGCCTGTCCGTCGTCACCGTGCAGGAGACCCGCTCGGGCTCGCTGAAGCCGGTCGTCGGGCACCGCCTCAACCGTCGCTTCCACACGCAGTCGCGGTTCGTGCTGACCGGCCCCGTCGCCGGCCACGCGCTCGTGCGCACGAAGGCCGACCCGAAGGGTCGCACGGTGCTGGGCACGCTCAACAACTGCTCGGGCGGAACCACCCCGTGGGGCACGTGGCTGACGGCGGAGGAGAACTTCAACCAGTACTTCGCCAACGCCGCGCAGGTCAGCGACCCGACGACGGCGCAGCGCCTCGCCCGCTACGGCGTGTCCGGCAACGCCACGACCCGCCAGTGGGAGAAGTTCGACGAGCGCTTCGACCTGACCGTCGAGCCGAACGAGGTCAACCGCTTCGGCTGGATCGTCGAGATCGACCCCTACGACCCCACGTCGACGCCGCGCAAGCGCACCGCCCTCGGCCGCTTCAAGCACGAGGCCGCACAGCCGCGCATCACGAAGGACGGTCGCGTCGCGGTGTACATGGGCGACGACGAGCGCTTCGACTACCTCTACAAGTTCGTCTCGCGCGACAAGGTCAAGAAGGGCACCTCGCGCGCCGCGAAGCGTCACAACGACACGCTGCTCGACCACGGCACGCTCTACGTCGCCCGCCTGACCGGCGACTCCCCGTCGGCGCAGATCGACGGCTCCGGCACGCTGCCGAAGGACGGCGAGTTCGACGGCTCGGGCGCCTGGATCCCGCTCGTGAGCGGCGACCGCTCGTTCGTGCAGGGCTTCACCGCCGAGGAGGTGCTCCTGTTCACGCGCCTCGCCGCCGACCAGGTCGGCGCCACCAAGATGGACCGCCCGGAGGACGTCGAGCCGAGCCCCGTGAGCGGCAAGGTCTACGTCGCGCTCACGAACAACTCCAACCGCGGCGCGTCCGGCAAGGCCGGCCCCGACGAGGCCAACCCGCGCAAGGCCAACAAGAACGGCCACGTGCTGGAGCTGACGGAGCGTCGCAACGACAGCGCCTCGACGCGCTTCGAGTGGAACCTGCTGCTCGTCTGCGGCGACCCGAGCGACCCGTCGACGTACTTCGGCGGCTACGACAAGTCGCAGGTCTCGCCGATCTCCTGCCCCGACAACGTCGCGTTCGACCGGCACGGCAACCTGTGGATCTCCACGGACGGCAACGCGCTCGGCTCGAACGACGGCCTGTTCGGCGTGGCGGTGGAGGGTCGCGACCGCGGCCTGACCCGCCAGTTCCTCACGGTGCCGTTCGGTGCGGAGACCTGCGGCCCGGTCGTGCAGCGCAAGCGCGTCCTGGTGTGCGTCCAGCACCCGGGCGAGAAGGACGGCGCGACCGCGGACGCGCCGGCGTCCCACTGGCCCGACGGCGGCACCTCCCTGCCCCGCCCGGCCATCGCCCTCGTGCGACGCAAGGACGGCGGCGACATCGGCGCCTGACCTCCCACCCGCGCCGAGCACGACGCCCCGCCCAGGTCACGGGCGGGGCGTCGTCGCGTCGGGGTCCCTGCCCGTGGCACGCCCGACCGGCCGGCGGACTCGATCGTCGCGATCTTCCCCGGAGACGTCGCCGGCGATCTACCCTCCCGACCATGCGCGAGGACGAGCAGGCCCAGGATCACTTCCAGGACGTGGTGGAGGAGTTGGAGCGACGCGCACGCCGCATGCAGGTCACCGCGGTGCTCGTCGGCACCATCGGTGCGTTGCTCGTCGTCATCGCTGCCCTCTATGGCTGGGCCTCGACGCGTCAAGGAGCTTCGCTCCTCATCGAGAGCGACTACGACGCGCGCATGCTGGTCTTCGAGCTCGTCCGCATCGCAGCCGGAGCCGCCCTCCTCGGCGCCTTCGCCTGGGGAGTCTTGAACCTCGCCAGAGCTGCGCTCGACCAAAGCACCCGGTACGAGAAGCGTCTGATCGCGGGTCACTTCCTCGTGTATGTCCTGCGGAAGTTCGAGACCCAGGTGAAGGCCGGCGACATCGACCTGCAGGACGTCATGAACGTGTTCTCCGCGTGGAGCGACAGCGTCGACTCCGCCTTCACCCACGTGAAGTTCGGATCGAAGACGAACCAGGCACTCATCCTGCGCATGGCGAAGGATGGCGTCGAGGTCGCATCCGGAGGAGCATCGGCCCCCTCTGGCAGGGCGTGACAGGCGCGCTGGGTCAGCCGAGGCTGCGGCGAGCGGTCGACATCTGGTGGCAGACGACGGCGGCGACGAGCGCGGCCGTGCCGAGCGTCGCGAGGGCGTGCGCGCCGAGCAGGGCGCCCTCCGGCGCGGAGAAGACGGCCGACGTCAGCGCCGCGCCGCCGACCAGCGACGCGGCGGCCGCGGCGTGCACCAGCGGGGTGCGCTGCTCGGCGGTGACCGTCGCCCACGCCTGGTAGCAGATGCCGGCGACGACGAGGGCCGCCACGACCAGCAGGATGCGCCCCGGGAGGACGAAGCCGTCGGGCCACGGGACGTCGCCCAGCACGTCGGTGACGTAGAGCGCGAGCACGACGAGCTCGGCGAGGGCGGGCACCACGAGGCCGGGTCCGATCTTCATGGCCGCGACCCTACCCACCCCGCCCACCCTCCCCGCGTTTCGGACACTTCCGGGGCACTCTCGGGCGCCCCAACGACCCGCAAGTGTCCGAAACGTACGGATGGAGGGCTTAGGACTCGAGGGCGCGGCGGTAGCGCTGCATGCCGGCGACCCAGCGGTCGGGGTCGGACGCCTTCTGGGCCCACATGGTGGCGACCTCGGGGTGGGGCAGGGCCTGGAAGCGTCCGGCCTCGACCGCGTCGAGGATCGTGGCGGCGACGACGGTCGCGTCGAGCGGCTCGCCCGCCGACGTGACCGCCCGCATGCCGAGGCGGGCGTCGGCGTCGGTCGACGTCTCGCCCTCCTCGAGCATCGCGGTGCGCACGCCCATCGGGCAGGCCGTCGTCACCTGGACGCCACGGTCGCCGTAGGTGGCGGCCAGCCACTCCGCGAACCCGACGGCGGCGTGCTTGGTGACCGAGTAGGTGGGCGAGCCCAGCTGGGTCAGCAGCCCCGCCGCCGACGCGACGCTGACGAAGCAGCCCGCTGGGCCGTCCGTCGCGCCGCGCTCCAGCCACTGCGGCACGAGCGCCCGCGCCGCGGCCACGTGGGCCATGACGTTGACGTCCCACGACGCCGCCCAGTCCTGCGGCGACGCGTCGAGGCCGAAGCCCCGGAACACGCCGGCGTTCGCGACGTACAGGTCGACGGGGGTCGGCGACGTCTGCAGCACGGCGTCGACGCCGATCTCCGCCGTCACGTCGGCCGCCCGGTGCAGCACCCGCTCGCCGAACTCCTCGCCCAGCGCCGAGGACGCGTCGGAGAGCCGGTCGCCGTCGAGGTCAGCCAACACGACCGAGGCGGCACCGCGCTCGAGCAGCGCCCGCGCCACCGCGAGGCCGATGCCGCCGGCCGCGCCGGTGACGACGGCGGCCGCGCCCTCGACCTTCATCGTCGCCCCACCTTCATCCACGCACCGCGTACTTCTTCAGCTCGGCGCGGGCGAGCGAGGCCTTGTGCACCTCGTCGGGGCCGTCGGCGAAGCGCAGCGTGCGGATGCCGGCGAACATCTCCGCGAGCGGGAAGTCCTGGCTCAGGCCGCCGGCGCCGTGCACCTGGATGGCCTTGTCGAGGATCCACTCCACCGTCTGGGGCGTGGCGATCTTGATGGCCTGGATCTCCTTGTGGGCGCCGCGGTTGCCGACGGTGTCCATGAGCCAGGCGGTCTTCAGCGTCAGCAGGCGCAGCTGCTCGAGCCGCACGCGCGACTCGGCGATCCAGTCCTGCACGACGCCCTGCTGGGCGATCGGCTTGCCGAACGTCGTGCGGCTCAGCGCTCGCTCGCACATGTACTCGACGGCGCGCTCGGCGATGCCGATCGAGCGCATGCAGTGGTGGATCCGGCCGGGCCCGAGGCGGGCCTGGGCGATCGCGAAGCCCTCGCCCTCGCCTCCGATGAGGTTCGACGCGGGCACGCGGACGTCGGTGAACCGCAGCTCGGCGTGCCCGCCGTGGTCGCGGTCGTGGTAGCCGAAGACGTGCATGCCGCGCACGACCTCGAGGCCCGGGGTGTCGCGCGGGACGAGGATCATCGACTGCTGGCGGTGCCGCTCGGCCGACGGGTCGGTCTTGCCCATGACGATGAAGACCCGGCAGTTCGGGTTCATCGCGCCGGTGATCCACCACTTGCGACCGTTGATGACGTACTCGTCGCCGTCGCGGACGATCGAGAGCCCGATGTTGGTCGCGTCGGAGGAGGCGACGTCGGGCTCGGTCATCGCGAACGCCGAGCGGATCTGGCCGTCGAGCAGGGGACGCAGCCACTGCTCCTTCTGCTCGGGGGTGCCGAACATGGTCAGCACCTCCATGTTGCCCGTGTCGGGCGCGGCGCAGTTGAGGGCGGCGGGCGCGAGCTGGATGGAGCGGCCGGTGATCTCGGCGAGCGGCGCGTACTGCAGGTTCGTCAGGCCGCCCTCCTCCGGGTGGCCGGCCAGGAAGAAGTTCCACAGGCCGCGCTCACGCGCCTGCTCCTTGAGACCGTCGAGCACGGCCGGCGGGTCCCAGCGGTCCTCGGCGTAGAGGGTCTCGATCTGCTCCGCGGCCTCGGCCTCGGCCGGGTAGACGGCCTCGTCCATGAAGGCCTCGAGCTTGGCGATCAGCTCCGTGGTGGTCTCGTCGAAGGCGAAGTGCATGTCAGGCCGCCGCCATCACGTAAACGACCTCGGCGATGCAGACCGGCTTCTCGGCGCCCTCGCGCTCGACGACGAAGGTGATGACGGCCTGGGTGCCGATCGGGATGTCGCTGGTCTCCTTGAGCGTCGCCGTCGCGCGCAGCCGCGAGTCGACCGGGACCGGGTTCGGGAAGCGCACCTTGTTGGCGCCGTAGTTCACGCCCATCGCGAGGCCGTTGACGGCGTAGATGTTCTCGGAGAAGACCGGCAGGAGCGACAGCGTCAGGTAGCCGTGCGCGATGGTGCCGCCGAACGGCCCCGACGCGGCGCGCTCGGGGTCGACGTGGATCCACTGGTGGTCGCCGGTGGCGTCGGCGAAGGTGTTGATCTGCTCCTGCGTCACGGTCACCCAGTCGCTGGTGCCGAGCTCCTGCCCGGCGGCTGCCTTGAAGTCGTCGAGACTGTCGAACACGCGGGCCATGGGACTACCTCCGGGACAGGTCGCCCTCGGGCGACGACTAAGCGCTTGCTTAGTTCCGACCCTAGCCGCTCGCCAGCACGATGGCCAGGGGCGCTCAGGTGAACAGCAGCAGCGCCACCGGAACCCCGGCCAGCAGGACGCCCACCACGGCGACGGCCACGTCCAGGACCGACCACCCGGCCGGTTCGGCCCACGTGCGTTCCGAGGCTGCGGCGAAACCTCGTGCGTCGAGCGCCACCGCATGCCGTGAGGCGCCCCGCAGCGACGACACCAGCAGCGCGAACACCAGACCAGCGCCGTACCGGCACCGTGCCACAGGTCCGCCCGCCGCCGACGCTCCGCGAGCACGGCGCGCGCGGACGAGCTGCTGCCACGTGGCCATGAGCTCTGCCGCCTGCTGGAGCGCCGACGTGACCGCGACGACGGGACGAGCGGGCAGACGCAGGTCCTGCGCCAGGTGGTCGCCGAGGCGTGCCGGATCGACGAACGCGGCGACGACCGCCCCGGGCCAGGCGAGCACGACGATGCGCAGACCGGCGGTCAGCGCCACCACCTCGTCGCGGCCGCCGAGGCGCCACGTCGAGTAGGCGACGGTCAGCCCGGCGAAGACGGCAAGACCCAGGCAGAGCAGGGCGTACCTGATCGACGGCACGACAGCGAGCACGAAGACGGCGTACAGAGCGAGCGTCACGAGCGCGATCGGCAGCGTCCGCACGGCCAACGACCCCGGGACCGATGCGACCCCGACCACGACGAGCGCGAGCGGATTGACGCGTGGGAGCAGTGCACGAAGGCCGCTCGGGGCGGTGGTCACGCTCATCCCAGACGCCCCGAGTCGAGTCGGTGCACGTGGTCGGCGAGCGCCACGAGGTCGGCGTCGTGGGTGGCCGCCACCGCGACCGCTCCGGCATCCGCGGCGCAGCGCCACCATCCTGCGACGGCAGCCCAGGTCAGTCGGTCCTGCCCGACCGTCGGCTCGTCGAGCAGCACGCCGGCCGGCCGGTGCGCGAGCGCAGCGGCCAGGGCGAGGCGGCGTTGCTCACCACCGGAGAGTCGGTACGGGTTGCGGTCGGCCAGGTGTGCGAGACCGAGGTGGTCGAGCACGCCGTCGACGTCGACCGACCGGCCGAGCCGCTGCGACGTAAGGGCCACCTCGTCGCGCACGCGCAACGTCAGGATCCCGTGCTCAGGCGCTTGCGGCACCCAGCCGGACACCGCCGCGAGTGCCGAGGACGAAAGACGGTGGAGGTCGATCTCTCCACGACGCACCCGCCCCGCGGTCGGTCTCTGGAGTCCGGCGCAGGCGGCGAGCAAGGTCGACTTGCCCGCCCCGGACGGACCGACCAGCGCGTGCGCTGCTGCTGCGTCCAGCCACAGGTCGACGTCCTCGAGCGCCCGCGTGCGCGTGCTTCCCGACCAGGAACGTCGCACCAGCTCGACGAGGAGCGAGGACGTCACGACCGCGCACGGCGGATCGTGCGGAACGACGAGCTCCTCCGGTGGACGCAGCGGTGCGGGTGCCGGCAGACCTGGCATCCACACGCCCGCCGACCCCAGGCGTTCTCGGTGCTCGGAGACGAAGGTGCCGGGGTCGGTGTCGGCCACCACCGCGCCCGTCGCGTCGAGGACGACGACGCGCTCCACGAGGTCGAGCCACGGCTTCAGGCGGTGCTCGACCACGACGAGCGTCGCGCCCGAGGAGGCCACCACGTCGGCGACGGCCGTGCGCACGGCACCTGCCGAGGCGTCGTCGAGCATCGCCGTCGGCTCGTCGAGGAGCAGCAGGCCGGGACGCAGCGCGAGCGCGCCGGCCAGGGCGAGCCGCTGGAGCTCACCACCGGACAAGGCGTTCGTCGGGTGCTCTCGGCCCTGGTGCAGGCCGACCGCGGCCAGCGACGCGTCGACGCGGCGCCAGGTCTCCTCGCGGTCGAGCCCGAGGTTCTCCGGCCCGAAGGCGACGTCGCGGCCGAGCCGACCGGCCACAACGGCATCGCCGGGTCGCTGGGTGACGAGGCCGACGACGGACTGCGAGGCAGGACCGGCGTCGAGGTGGACGCCGCCGGCGACGTCGCCCGGGACGGACTCCCCGAGAGCCCCCGCGAGAGCGAGCAGCAGCGTCGACTTCCCGGCGCCGCTCGGCCCTGCCAGCAGCACCCGCTGCCCGGCGGGGATGTCGAGGTCGAGCCCGGCCACGACGGGACGGGGGCTGCCGACCGGCCGCCACCCGAACCCGTCGAGCCGAGCCGCGACGGGGCGGACGGCGGTCAGACCCGCACGTCCTCGCCCGCTGCCTCGCGACCGGCCCCGAACGAGTCGAGCGCACCCGTCTGCGCGAGAGAACGCACCAGCAGCCAGCTGAGCACACCGACGAGGGCGCCCGACGCGGCGAAGAAGCCGAGGTACGCGAGCTTGTACGCCATGTCCCAGTCGGGGTAGTAGAAGTACCACTCGTAGAAGCTCTCGACCACAGCAGCGAGCGCACCGGCGAGGATGGCCACCCCCACGCCGAAGCGTCGGTAGCGCCCCAGCGCGAAGGCGAGCTCGGCGCCCGCTCCCTGGGCGATCCCTGCCAGCACGACGGTGAACCCCCACTCGGTGCCGCCGAGCACGAACATGGAGACGGATGCGGCGAGGAGCTCGGTGCCGAAGGCCGCCCCTCGTCGCCGAACGATCAAGCCGCCCACGATGCCGGCCATGAGCCAAGGCCCGGCCAGCAGACCACTCAGAGGCGGGTAGCCGAGGGTGACTCCGAGATCGATGGCTCCGTAGAGCTTCCCCCAGGCCCAGAAGATGACACCGAACGCGAGACCGAGCGCGACGATCACCGCGAGGTCGATGGCGCGGTGCCAGAGGGCTCGACGACCCTCGGTGGACGGACGCGTGGATGCAGAACTACTCATCGTGACTCCCTTCGCCGGTGCTAACCGGAGCAGGTTCAAGGGTCTGCGGCTGTTCCGCACTCTCAGCGCCCTCTGCGGTGGCGCTCCCCTGTCGTTGGTGAGGTCCACCCTAGCGTCGTCGCGCCTCCGGCGGCGCGCCGAGCCAGGTGTTGGTCACGGCCGCCACGACACGCGCCGGCGTCGAGCATCGTCGCCGTGCGAGCTCGGCCTCCACTGCGTCGTCGAAGACCTCGAGGGAGTCCTCGGCGCCCAGCAGGAGGTGCACGGTCCGGCGCTCGTCGGGGCCGATCGGCGTGGTGGAGCGCAGGGGCCAGTCCTGGGCGAGGTTGCGCAGGTGCGGAGCGCCCTCGTGCGCCTGCTCCAGTCGCCGCCTCGCCTCCTCCTCCGTGCCGACGACGATCGCAGGCTCCAGCGTGTCCTCGTCGGGGCCCAGCTCGACGACCCACGCCTTCTGAGCAGTCACGAGCCGTCAGGTGTCGGCGCGCCACGGACTGGGTCGACCCTCGCTCCTACCACCATGGCCCTCCCCCTGCGCCCGTCGACGAACCCGCCCCGACCGTAGACCGACACCGTCGCGCGACGCCACGAGCAGCGTCGTCGATCGCACGGACGGACGACGGGCGCCCGGTCCGTGGTGGACCGGACGCCCGTCGGCGTGCTCAGCGCGTCAGCGGATGCGCACCCCCTTCGTCGCGCTGGTGCTACCCGTGAAGGAGCCGTCACCCACGTAGACCGTGCGGACGGACAGCGTGCCCTTCGTCCTCGGCGCCTTGAGCGTGGTCACGACCGTGCCGCCGGACAGACGCACCGTCTTGGCCCAGGTGAACGACTTGGCGCCAGGCGCCTTGACGTACACCCGCACCGAGCCCGACGGGTCGACGCCCGCCACGGTCGGCGAGACCGTCGCGCGCACCCGGTACGTCGCGCTCCGCTTGACCGACGACGTCGCGTTCGTGACCGTCGTCGACGCCCGCTTCACGACGGTGACGTCGGCCGTGGCCGTGCCGCTCGCCTCGACCTCGTCGGTGCCGTCGAAGGCCGCGCTCACCGTGTGCGAGCCGACCTTCAGCGTGGCCGGGAGCTCGAAGCGTCCCGTGCCCTGGGCGTCGAGCGTGACCGTCACGGGCGTCCCGGCGACGGTGACCGTCACCGTGCCCTCGTCGGCCCCGGCGACCGCCACGGCACCCTTCAGCGGGTCGCCGAAGGTGCTCTCGGCCGACGCCATGACCAGCGCGATCGTCGAGGCACCCTTGGTGAGGGTGAACGAGACCGCACCCGACTGCGACGCCTGCGCGGTCGCCGTCTTCGCGAGAGACGCGACCAGCTCGTGCGAGCCGGCCTTGAAGCCCGGCACCGCGAGGCTGGCCGTGCCGCCCTCGACCACCGACGAGCCGAGCACCGTGTCGCCGTCGGCGAAGGTGACGGTGCCGCCGTCGCCGCCGGTGACCGTGGCCGTGAGCGTCACGGGCTGGTTGATCGCCGGGAGCTCCGGGTCGATCGCCAGCGACGTGGACGTCTCGGTCAGCACCTCGAGCGAGCCCGTCGACGTGAGGCCGTAGCCCGCGCCGACGGCCTTGACGGTCGCCTCGCCGATCGCGGCGTCGGCCGGGACGGTCGCGCTGAGCACGGCCACCCCGGACGGGTCGGCGATGGCGGTGCCGAGCGTGCTCGAGCCGAGCGAGAACGTGACGCCCTCGCCGGACCGGTAGCCCGACGCGGTCAGCGTGACCGCACCACCCGGGGCGGGCGTGGGGTCGTCGACCGTGACGGCGCCGACCTCGGTCGAGCGCGCCAGCTCCTCGCACGGGTCGCCCTGCGCGCCGACCGGCGGCAGCGCCGTGGCCGAGCCGGTGACGCCGTCGTCCTCACGGACCGTGAGGTAACCGAACGCCTTGGCACCCATGACCGCCCCGGAGGTGTTGATCGCCGAGACCTTGACCGCGGTGCTCGCCGACGTCGACGCCAGGCTGTCGCCGAGGATCGACCCGGTGACGACCTTGCACGTCTCGCCGGGCGCGAAGGTGACCTTCTCCATCGCGATGCCGGCGCGGCCCGAGGCGGAGCCCAGGACGCTGACGTAGGCGACGACCGGCTTGGTCGCCGGCTGGGCGAGGTAGACGCCCACGTCGGCGGTACCGGCCGAGGCGCCCTCCTCGACGGCGGTCGCGAACACGTTGACGGTGTTCTCCTTCTTCACCGTCGGCGTCCCGAGGGAGGACGACTCCCACGCGAGGTCGGACAGGTACGCCGCCCCCGTGGTCGTCGCGTCGGCGCCCGTTGCCGCGGTCAGCCGCACCTCGCGCACGTCGGACACGTCGAGCCCGGCATCCTTCAGCGTCGAGGTCGCCACGTTCACCTGCTGCAGCACGATCTTCTTGAGCACCGTCGTCGTCGAGTCCGACGGCGCCGGCAGCCGCACGAGCGCGTACGGGTTGAGCGCCGAGACCTTCGACGACCACGTCGCGCCCGAGCCGTCCTTGACCGCCAGGGTCAGGTCGGTGCCGGTCACGACGGTCTCGTCGGCGGCCACCTTGAGCGACAGCCGGTCGAAGCCCGTCGCGTCGCGCTTGGCCTTCGGCACCGTCACCAGCACGGCTCCCGTGTCGCCGGTCCAGGTGAACCGGGTGACGGGCGTCGCAGGCACGTTGCCGCCGTTGCTGGCGGGCGTCCAGTGCGGCACCTGCGACGACGCGAGCGTCGAGCAGGCGGGGGCCGCGGCCGGGATGGTGCGACCGGTCAGGCTCGCGCACGGCTGCGCCGTGGCCAGGCCCGAGGTGCGCACGAGCGAGCTGGTCGACTCGAACGACGTCAGCGTCGAGCGCGCCGACGAGGGCGCGGTCGTGACGGTGCGGACGTCGGCGTTGCCGACGACCTCCGGGCGCGTGCCCGAGCCGTCGAACATCGGCAGGAACTGCTTCTCGTCACCGAGCGTCAGCCGGAACCAGCCGGCCATGTACGCCGTGCCCAGGTCGTACTGGGCGTCGGCCGACAGGCGGATCGACGTCGCGGCGACGGCCGGGACCGGACCACAGGTCTGGTTGGTCGACGTGGCGCCCCAGTCGTCGCTGACGCCGGCCGGGAACTTCCCGGGCGTCCAGACGGTGTTGAAGAAGTTGTGGTTCGCGCCCATGACCCAGGTGCCGGCCCGCAGCGCGTCGTCGTCGAACGCGTAGCGCGAGTCGTCGAGCATGTGCTGACCCTGCTGGTTCGACACGTCGCCGTCGCAGTACGGCAGGACGACGTTGAGCGGCACGTTCGGCACCGTCATGCGACCGAAGTCGACGGGCGCGAGCGGCAGGAGGCTCTTGATGCCGAACGGCTCGTCGAGCGCCGCGTTCAGCGTGGCCGCCGAGGTGATGCCCTCACCACCGCGCGAGTGACCCATGAGGCCCACGTCGGACAGGTCGAACCGGCCCTGCAGGTCGGCCGCGGTGAGCGGGTCCTGCAGCGCGTCGTCGAGGGTGACGTCGAGGTCGCGGGCGTCGTCGTGCAGCGTCACCGGCTGGCCGGCGTCGGCCTTGCGCAGCAGCGACAGGGTGTCGAGGACGAGCTGGCCGCGCGCCTGCGCGCCCTGGTCGGGCGAGCGCGGGTTGTCGTTGGCGTTCACGGCGTTGGCCGAGATCGAGATGACGGCATAGCCGTGGCTCGCGAGGGCCTGGCCCGTGCCGTCGTAGCCGGCGTAGCTCGGGATCGACAGCGGACGCGTGCCGGAGCACGGCCACGCCAGCGACGCGCTGGAGCTGCCCTCGGCGTAGCAGGTGGAGTGGCGCCCGTGCAGCAGCAGGACCACCGGGCGCTTCCCGCCCGTCTTGGGCAGGTAGAGCCGACCCTGCATCTCACCGCGCACGCCGCCGATGTTGGCGAGCGCGACCGACTGGGTGCCGAAGTCGTAGTCGGCCTGCGTGTACTCGTAGGTGCCCGTCGACGCGGGGTTCGCGTCGAGCGTCTCCAGGGTCGCTGGGTCGGCGAGGTCCTCGGGCTGCGCCACCTCTCCGGTGCGCTCGGCCTTCGCGGAGGCGCTGCGGCTCGCCCAGCCGGCCTCGACGCTGGACGCGTCGGCGACGGCGGGGTCGCTGGTCAGCACCGTGAGCGTGTCGCCCTTCGGCGACTCGGTGGCGATGCCGATGTCCTTGCCGTCGACGACGAGCGTCGGGGCGTCGTCCTTGACGGGCAGGGGGGTGTCGAGCTCGAGCGTGACGGCGTAGCCGCCCGGAGCGCGTTCGACGCTGAAGTCGGAGCCCGACGCCACGGTGGCGCCGATGGCGCTCGTGGTGCCCAGGGCTCCCAGGAAGGTCGCGGTCAAGGTGGCGGTCAGCAGACCGCCGGCGACCCGTCGCATGGATGCGTGCACAGGTGGTGTCTCCCTCGTGACGAGCGGCCGCGCCCAGGGGGTGGCACGGCTCGCGCGCCCAGCCTCGGCGGGTCGCGTTTCGCGCACGAAGCGTCCGCCGACCCCACGACGTTACGTTTGTTGCCGGAGCGAACAATTTCGTGACGATGTGAGGAAAACGCCCCGGACCGATGCAGAGGCTGCTACTCGTGGGGAGCGGGGACCGGTCGGCCGGCGGCGTCAGGCAGGGCCGACGAGGTCGGCGCGGCCGAACATCTCGGCGGTCTGGCGAGCCGTGGGGTGCCCGGCGTCGGGATCGGCGCCCGCGTCGAGGAGCACCCGCACGACGTCGTCCTCGCCCTTGAACACGGCACCGGCCAGCGGACTCTGCCCCCGGTCGTTCAGGGCGTCGACGCTCGCGCCGCGCTGCACCAGCGCGGCGACGGTGTCGGCGTGGCCGTGGTAGGCGGCGAGCATGAGCGCGGTGTTGCCCGACGCGTCGGTCAGGTCGGCGGGGACGCCGGCGTCCACATGAGCCGCGAGGCGCTCCGTGCGTCCCTCCCGGGCGTCGTCGAGCAGGGACTGCGCGAGCTCGACCGCGCGCGGGTCGAGGGGGGAGCCGTCGGAGGGAGCGCTCATGGCGCGACCGTAGGACGGCCGCGACGTCCGCGCATCCCGCTCCCGGTCGCGAGGGGACGGCCCCGGCAGCTTCTGGCCAAACCGCCGGGGTCGTCCGACCCTCGGATACCCGTTCGCCGCCGGTTCATGACGAGGTGTCGTCGCGGAGCGAGTCGAACCCCTTCAGGGCGACCTCCTCCGCGACCGCGCGCAGCTTGACGTTGCGGTCCTGGGAGAAGCGGACGAGCACGTCGAAGGCCTGCTCGGAGCGCAGGCCGAACCGCTCGACCAGCCGCCCCTTGGCCTGGCCGATGACGTCGCGGCTCGCGAGCGCCGACTCGAGGTTGTCGACGAGGTCGGCACCGCGCAACGCCACGGCCACGTGCGCCGCGAGCGCCAGACCCGCCTGGACGTCGTCGTGGTCGAACCCGTCGACGGTGTCGGAGTACATGTTGAGGCACCCGAACGTGTGCCCCGAGGTGAACAGCTGGACGCACAGCATCGAGCGGAAGCCGAGCCGATCGGCCGCGCTGGGCGACCACCGCGGCCAGCGCGGCTCCTCGCGCAGGTCGGCGGTACGGACCGTCTCGGACTCGTGGATCGACTGGACGCACGGGCCGTCCTGCAGCTCGACCTGCAGCGCGTCGGCCTGCTCGACCCAGTCGCCGGTCGACGCCTCGGTGGTCACGCGCCCGCCGGCGTGGACGATCGAGACCCCCGCCTCGTCGCACCCGCCCACCAGCTGCGGGGCGGACCTCACCGCCGCCACGACGGTGTCGCGGAACCCCGACTCCTCGCTCATCGAACGGGCGAGGTCGGCGAGCTTCTCCCACTCTCCCGCGGCCATCTTCATGACTGTTCCAGCCAGGAGGCAGCCTGGCAAGACCCCCTCGTCGCGGCGAGCAGGCGCACCTACGCTGGGGCCATGACCGTCGCGAAGGACCTCCTGCTGGTCGCGACCGACCCGCGCACGGGCCGCGTGCGGCTCGCGACGACGGCGACGGAGCCCGCGCTCGGGGGGGCCGCGCTGATCGACCTGGTGCTGCTCGGGCGACTGCGGCTGGTCGGCGCAGGACGCAAGACGCGCGTCGAGGTCGTCGACCGCACGCCCGTGGCCGACCCGCCGCTCCAGGCCGCCTTCGCGCGGGTCTGGCAGCAGGGACGGCTCACGCCGAAGAACACCATCTCCCGCCTCGGCCGCCGCCAGCGCAAGGTCCTGCTCGCCGACCTGGAGGCCGCCGGGGCGCTGCGCCGCCAGCGACGTCTGCTGCTCGAGCGGTACGACGTCGGCGACCCCGTGCACCGCGACGACCTGGTCACCCGGCTGCGCGCCGTGCTGCTGCAGGAGCAGCCCGCCGACGAGACGACCGGGCCGCTGGTGGGGCTGCTGCTCGCCACCGGCCACCTCGGCATCGTCGTGGACCGTCGCGACGTCAAGGCCGCCAAGGCCCGGGCGAAGGTCGTGGCCGAGGGCGACTGGGCCAGCGACGGTGTCCGCCAGGTGATCCAGGACGCGCAGAACGCCATGACCGCCGTCATCGGGACGAGCGCCGTCCTGGGCGCGATCAACACCTGACGCCGCGGACCTCGGCGACCCGGTCGCCGGGGACCATGAGGGAGGATGTGGCCATGGCGTCCGTCCGCACCCCCGACCCGAACCCCGGCTGGCTCTCCGAGATCGCCCTCGAGGAGACCCGCTCCCGGGTGCCGATCCTCTACGTGGAGGGCATCCCCGTCCGGGTCGACTCCCACGGTCGCGTCGAGCACGTCGGGCTGCTGCTCCGCGGCTCCGCCACCACCGGCGCGATGAGCCGCACCTTCGTCTCGGGTCGTGTCACCCACGGCGAGTCCGTGCGCGACGCGCTGCTGCGCAACCTCGAGAAGGACCTCGGGCCCACCGCCTTCCCGCAGCTGCCCTCCTCGATCGTCCCGTTCACGGTCGCCGAGTACTTCCCGCTCCCCGGCGTCGCGCCGCTGCACGACGCACGCCAGCACGCCGTCGCGCTCGTCTACGTCGTGCCCGTCACCGGCGAGTGCAACCCGCGCCAGGACGCCCTCGAGCTCACCTGGATGACGCCCCAGGAGGTGCTCAGCCCCCTCGTGCTCGACGAGATGGAGGGCGGCCGCGGCACCCTCGTGCGCCAGGCGCTGGCGTACCTCGGCGCGCTCGACTGACACCCGACCCGGTCGCGCGGCCCCGTCGGTCGGGGCCCACCATGGAGCGGTGGCGTCCCCGAACCGATGGCTGATGCTCGCGGTCGGCATGCTGGCGCAGGTCTCCGGCACGGTCGCCGCCAACGCGGCCGTCGCCCTCATCCCCTTCCTCACCCGCGACCGCGGTCTCACCCTCGGGCACGCCGGCGCGCTCGCGTCGGCGTCGCTGCTCGGCACCACCGTCTCGCTCGTGGCGTGGGGCGTCGTCGTCGACCGGTGGGGTGAACGGCTCACCCTCACCCTCGGTCTCGTCGTCACCACCGTGGGCAGCGCCGGTGCGGCGTTCGCGGACGGCTACCTCCCGCTCGCCGCATGCTGGTTCGTCGCGGGCGTCGGCGTCGCCAGCTCCAACGCCGCCAGCGGCCGGCTCGTCGTCGGCTGGTTCCCGCCGGAACGTCGCGGCACCGCCATGGGCATCCGACAGGCCGCGCTGCCGCTCGGGGTCGGGCTCGCTGCCGTCCTCGTCCCGACCCTCGTCGAGGCGACCGACCTGCGGACCACGCTGCTCACCATCGCCGCGATCAACGCCGCCACCCTCGTGGCCTGCGCGGCGCTGGTCGTCGACCCGCCCCGCCGGGCCCGCGCCGAGGCCCTGCGCGACGGCGAGACCGCCAGCCCGTACGCCGGCGACGCGTCGCTGCTGCGCATCCACGGGGCGTCGGCCCTGCTCGTCGTCCCTCAGTTCACCGTGTGGACGTTCATGCTGACCTGGCTGATCGCCGAGCGCGGGTGGTCCGCGCCGGCTGCCGGCGCGCTCGTGGCCGTCACCCAGCTGCTCGGGTCGGCGGGGCGCGTCGGCGTCGGGTGGTGGTCCGACCGGGTCGGCAGCCGCATGGGACCGATGCGCGTCGTCGCGCTCGCCGCCGCCGTGGCGATGCTGGCGCTCGGCCTGCTCGAGCCGACCCCGTTCGCGGTGGTGCTCGTCGTCGTCGCCAGCGTCGTCACCGTCGCCGACAACGGGCTGGCGTTCACGGCCGTGGCCGAACGAGCCGGGCCGTGGTGGTCGGGCAAGGCGCTCGGCGTGCAGAACACCGGCCAGTACCTCGTCAGCGCCGCCGTGCCGCCCGTGGTCGGCGTGCTCATCGCCGCTGCCGGGTACGGGTGGGCGTTCGGCCTCGTCGCCGTCCTTCCCCTCCTGGCCCTCCCCCTCGTCCCCACCGAGCGCCCCCGCCGCCCCGCCCCCGCTGTCGAGTAGCGGCGCCCACCGCTGGTCGAGTAGCGGCACGCGCGACGAAGGAGCGCCGTGCCGCGTATCGAGACCACCCGGCAACGGATCAGCGCGAACCAACCCCCAGCGACAGCCTGGAATGGTCTCGATACGTCTCCGCCAGCTCCTCCGTCGCAGCGTCGACTACTCGACCACCGATACCTCCCGCTGGTCGAGTAGCGGCACGCGCGACGAAGGAGCGCCGTGCCGCGTATCGAGACCGTCCGGCAACGGCCCAGCGCGAACCAACCCCCAGCGACAGCCTGGAATGGTCTCGATACGTCTCCGCCAGCTCCTTCGTCGCAGCGTCGACTACTCGACCAGCGAGACATTCCGCTGGTCGAGTAGCGGCACGCGCGACGAAGGAGCGCCGTGGCCGCGTATCGAGACCACCCGGCAACGGCCCCGCGCGGGCCAACCCCCAGCGACCGCTTGGAGTGGTCTCGATACGTCGCCGCACGCCTCGTCCCTCGGCGGAGGCGACTACTCGACCAGCGGTGGATTCCGCTGGTCGAGTAGCGGCCACGCGCGACGAAGGAGCGCCGTGGCCGCGTATCGAGACCACCCGGCAACGGCCCCGCGCGGACCGGCCCCAGCGACCGCTTGGAATGGTCTCGATACGCCACCGCCAGCTCCTTCGTCGCGGCGTCGACTACTCGACCAGCTAGACATTCCGCTGGTCGAGTAGCGGCACGCGCGACGAAGGAGCGCCGTGGCCGCGTATCGAGACCACCCGGCAACGGATCAGCGCGAACCAACCCCCAGCGACCGCCCAGAGTGGTCTCGATACGCCCAACCGGGCTCCTTCGTCGCCGCTCGGCCTACTCGACCAGCGTGGTCCGCGCGGTCTCGAACGGCTCACACCGGCGGACAGAGGTCCGCGTCGGGGGTTAGGCTGTACCTACCCACCGGTAACCGACCGCTGACCTGCAGGATCAGGGTGGCCTTACCCCGCGGACAAGAACGCGAGGGGCTAGTGTCACCTCCACTGTCACGGTCGTCGCACCAAGGATTGAGGCTCCATGCAGCTCGTCGCGATCATCGTCTCGCTGGCCGTTACGGCCATCACGATCCCCGTCACGGTCATCGCCGTGCGCCGCATGACCGCGGTCGTGCGCGCCGGTGGACCCGCACCCGGTCGCACCAACGACCCGGCCGCGCGCACGGTGAACATGCTGAAGGAGACGTTCGTCCACACCCGGATGCTCCAGTGGACCTGGGTCGGCATCCTCCACTGGTTCGCCTACGCGGCCTTCCTGGTGCTCAGCTCGGCCGTCGCCCAGGGCTTCGTCCAGCTGTTCGACCCCGAGTTCGTGTGGCCGCTCATCGGCCACTTCTTCCTCTACGAGTGGTTCAGCGAGTTCATCGGCCTGCTCGGCGCGCTCGCGATCATCCCGCTCGCGATCTACCGCCAGGTCAAGCACCCGCGCAAGCTCGGCCGGCAGAGCCGCTTCTTCGGCTCCCGCCAGGGCCAGGCGTACTTCGTCGAGTTCATGGTGTTCCTCGAGAGCATCGCGATCCTGTTCATCCGCGGCGCCGAGTACAACCTGCTCCAGGCCGAGGGCAGCAAGTACGCGAGCGGGTTCCACTTCCCGATCGCCCAGTTCTTCGGCAACCTCTACCCGACGGGTGAGGAGAACATCGAGACGCTGAAGACGATCATCGTCACCATCGCCATGATCAAGGTCGTCTCGGCCATGATCTGGCTGCTCGTCATCTCCACGAACCTGACGATGGGCGTCGCCTGGCACCGCTTCCTCGCGTGGCCGAACATCTGGTTCAAGCGCGAGTCCGACGGCGGCACGGCCCTCGGTGGTCTCAAGCCGATCCTCGTCAACGGGCAGCCGCTCGACCTGGAGAAGATGGAGGACCTCGAGGAGGAGGACTTCGAGAAGCTCGGCGTCGGCAAGGTCGAGGACTTCTCGTGGAAGGGTCTGCTCGACTTCACCACCTGCACCGAGTGCGGCCGCTGCCAGAGCCAGTGCCCCGCCTGGAACACCGAGAAGCCGCTCAGCCCCAAGCTGCTCATGATGGGCCTGCGCGAGCACGCCTACGCCAAGATCCCCGCGCTGTCGGTGCCGGAGGACGAGCGCACCGAGGAGCAGCAGAAGGAGGTCGAGCGTCCGCTCATCGGCGACGAGGAGATGTACGGCGTCATCGACCCCGACGTCCTGTGGTCGTGCACGAACTGTGGCGCCTGCGTGCAGCAGTGCCCCGTCGACATCGAGCACGTCGACCACATCGACGACATGCGCCGCTTCCAGGTGCTCGTCGAGAGCAACTTCCCGGCCGAGCTGAACAACATCTTCAAGGGCCTGGAGCGCAAGGGGAACCCGTGGGGCATGAACCCCAAGAACCGCCTCGACTGGACCAAGGGCCTCGACTTCGAGGTCAAGCAGGTCGGCGTCGACGTCGAGAGCCTCGACGAGGTCGAGTGGCTGTTCTGGGTGGGCTGCGCCGGTGCCTTCGAGGACCGTGCGAAGAAGACCACGCAGGCCGTGGCCGAGCTGCTGCACACCGCGGGCGTCGAGTTCGCGATCCTCGGTGACGGCGAGACCTGCACCGGTGACCCGGCGCGTCGCGCCGGCAACGAGATCGTCTTCATGCAGCTGGCCATGGAGAACTCCGAGGTGCTGAAGGAGACGAAGGCCAAGAAGGTCGTCTCGACCTGCGCGCACTGCTTCAACTCCCTCAAGAACGAGTACGCCGAGTTCGGCGTCGAGCTGGAGGTCGTCCACCACACGCAGCTGCTCAACCGCCTCGTGCGCGAGGGCAAGCTGAAGCCCGTCGCGCCGAAGGCGGGCGCTGCGGCGTCGGCCGAGCCGGAGAAGACGATCACCTACCACGACCCGTGCTTCCTCGGCCGCCACAACCAGGTGTACGAGGCGCCGCGCGAGCTGCTGAGCGTCATCCCCGGTGCGAAGTTCGCCGAGATGCCGCGCAACTCCGAGCGCTCCTTCTGCTGTGGCGCCGGTGGCGCGCGCATGTGGATGGAGGAGAACCTCGGCTCGCGGATCAACGTGAACCGCACCCAGGAGGCCGTGGCCACCGGCGCCGACCAGATCGCCGTGGGCTGCCCGTTCTGCCGGGTCATGCTGTCCGACGGCCTGACGGCCCAGCAGGCGGCCGGCGAGGCACGCGAGGAGGTCGAGGTGCTCGACGTCGCGCAGATGCTGCTCGCGGCCGTGAAGCGTCCTGAGGAGCCGACGGCCGAGGACGACGCCGCCGTGGTCGAGGAGGCCGAGAAGGCGACGGCTGCGGCTGCTGCCACCGAGGCCGAGCCCGACGCGAAGGACGAGGCCGACCCGGCGTCGATCAGCGCGACCGACGACGCCGCACCCGCTGCCGACGCCCACGAGGACCCGCAGGGCACCGACGAGCCGGCCGAGGCGCCGAAGGACGACCCCGCCCCGGCCTCCGCCGAGGCGGACGTCGAGGTGGCGGCGCAGCACAACATCGACGTCGACGAGAAGGGCGACGCCGCCGGTACCGGTGGCGACGCCGGCGAGGCGCCCGGCAACGAAGAGGTCGAGGCCTCCACCGCCGGCGCGTCCGACGACGAGCCCACGCCGGACCCGGAGCCCGAGCCGGGCGACGCCGTCGACCCCGAGGTCGAGTCGGTGCCCGAGGGCGGCGAGGAGTCGCCCGCCGAGGCCGACACCCCCGCGCCCGCCGAGGACGAGCCGGTCGACGGCGACGCCCGCGAGGAGGAGGCCGACGCGGCCGGTGCCGTCGAGGCCAGTGCCGTCGAGAGCGGGGCCACGTCGGACGAGGCCGGCGCCCCGACGCCGGACCCGGAGCCCGAGCCGGGCGACGCCGTCGACCCCGAGGTGGAGTCGGTGCCCGAGGGTGGCGAGGAGTCGCCCGCCGAGGCCGACACCCCCGCGCCCGCCGAGGACGAGCCGGTCGACGGCGACGCCCGCGAGGAGGAGGCCGACGCGGCCGGCGTCGACGACGCCGCCACCGAGCCGACGGCTCAGGCGTCGACGCCCGAGGAGTCCGCTGCGCCGTCGGAGGTCGTGGCGGTGGAGGATGCGCCGAACCCTGATCCCGAGTCCGACGACGTGGCGCCGCTGAGCGACGCGAACCCGTCGGGCCAGGGCGTCACGGAGGCGGCCACGGAGCTGGCGAAGGACGACGAGGAGCCGAAGGCCTGACGGTCGAGGTCACCTGAGCCGAGAGGGCGCCCGCACAGCGCGGGCGCCCTCTCGTCGTCTCGGCTACCGCTGGGGCGCGAGGGCGTGGTCGACGGCGTCGGTGGGGCGCCCCTGCCAGACCGGTCCGTGGCCGGGGGCGATCGTGTCGGCGTCGAGGTCGCGGAACCGCTCGAGGGAGCGGGCGGCGAGCGTGGGGTCGGCGGCGAAGAAGCCGGGCAGCTGCTGCGGACCTCGACGCGACGTGGTGGCGTGGGCGGTCACGATCGCGTCGCCCGTCACGAGCACGCCGGCGTCAGCCAGCAGGAACGCCGTGTGCCCGCTCGTGTGGCCCGGGGTGTGGACGGGGACGGGCCGGCCGGGCAGGTCGAGCGGACCCTCGCCCGTCCACGTCTGCGCGTGCGGCGCGGTCACGTGCGCCGTGCCGCCGGCCCGCGTGATGCGCGCGGCCCACAGCGCCGTGCGGGGTCGCCAGGCCCGGCGGGCGACGTCGAGCGGGGTGGCCGACTCGTGCCGCTCCCCGCGCACGTTCGCCAGCTCGTCCTCGTGCACCAGCACCGGCACGCCGTGCTCCTGCCACCACCGCTCGATGCTGCCGACGTGGTCGACGTGGGCGTGGGTCACGAGCACGGCGGCGACGTCGCCGGGCTCGCGGCCGAGCGCCCGCACCGACGCGTCGAGCCGGTCGGCGTCGCCGGGGTAGCCGGTGTCGATGACCGTCAGCGCGTCACCGTCCTGCAGGAGCAGCCAGTTGACGTCGGTCCCGGTGGCGAGGTGCACGCCGTCGGCGACCTGGATCGGGCTCGTCATGGCTCGATGCTCCCCCTGAGCGTGACGTTCGCGGGCCAGAAACGCCGGTCCGACCCCGCGAACGTCACGCTCAGCGGGGATGGGGGGTCAGGTGGCGCAGGGGGCGTCGCCCAGGGCGGCGAGGCCGGCGCGGTCGCCCGGGCCCCAGGAGGATCGGGGGCTGCTGGGGTGCATGAGCTCCCCGAGGTCGTCGACGTGGTCGAGCCCCAGCACGTGGGCGAGCTCGTGCATGAGCACGCCGGTCGCGACCTCGCCGCCGCTGCCGCCGTCGACGATGTCGGGCGTGTCGAGCATGACCTCGCCGGTCACGTACCGCCGCACCCCGTCGCGCTCGATCCACGTGCTGCCGCCGAGGCCGGCCACCCGACCTTCGAGCTCCTCGACCTCGTCGGCGTCGGTCCAGCTGACCTGCACCGGACGCCAGCCGTCGCCGTCCTCAGGGTCGTCGAGGTGCGTCTGGGGAGGGTCGTCGGTGCGGCCCACGACCCTGACGTCGAGCCCCGACGCCTCGCGCACCTCGGCGACGGCCCGCTCGAGCACCGCGTCGGCGTCGTCGGGCGCGAGCCGCTCGTTGACCACGACCCGCACGGGCGTGCACGGGTCGTACGCGACCGGGGTCTCACCGTCCGCCTGCGTCTGCAGGAACGCGTAGGACCCACCGCCCGGCACCGTGCGGATCTCGCCCTCCGACGCCACCCGACCGTCCGGGAACGTCACGCCGGTGCTCTCCGGGGCGACGACGATCCAGCCCATCAGCCCGCCCAGGAGCGCGACGAGCACGCCGACGGCGACGACGGCGCGTCGACGCGGGTCGTGCCGCCACCCCACCGATCCGCTCACGCGCCCAGCATGGCAGCCGCAGGCCCGCCGATCAGGCGGGCAGCAGCGGGAGCGCCTCGACCCCCGCCGAGAAGGAGAAGCCGTCGGGACCCTCGTGACGCTCCAGGACGCTGACGTACCAGGCGCCGGGGCCCGGCGCGGTGAGCGTGACCCGGTCGGGCGCGGTGGCATGGTCAGCCCACGTGGTCACGACGCCGTCGCGGGCGTCGCGGGCAGCCTCCGGCGAGCGGTAGTAGGCCAGGACGTAGACGCGGTGGTCCGCGGCGGCGACGTGGACGCTGCCGTCGAGGACACCGGCCGGACGCGCGCGACGCTCACGACGGGTGGCACGGTCGCCACGTCGTGGCGTCGGCACGATCGACACGGTGTCCTCCCTCTGGGGCCTACCCCTGGACGGCCCCACCTCGATACAACCGCACGGATGACGGGAACCGAAGCCGGTCAGGGATAAAACATCACTGAAGGTCCCGAAATGACTCGATCGGGCTACGGAATCAGTCGTCAGGTGCTAGACCGGGGACGCGCGCCGCGCACGGCGATGCACCGCTCGGCGACCGCCCGACCCGACTCGAGCGCGGCCCGCACGTCCCGCGGACCGGGCCGCAGCCAGCACGCCAGGAAGCCGGCGGCGAAGGCGTCGCCCGCGCCGGTCGTGTCGACCACCGCGGTCCGCGGTGCCGTCACCTGCTCACGGCGCTCCACCCCGTCGACGTCGCCGAGGAAGGCCGCGCCCATCGACCCGAGCGTCACCACGACGCCGCCGAAGCGGGTGGCGAGGTGGTCGAGGTCGATCTGGGGCCCGCGCGCGTCGACGAGCACCCGCGCCTCGTCGAGGTTCGGGAACGCGAGGTCGGCACCGTCGACCCAGTCGAGGAAGGTCGGGCCGCCGCACGCCCGCAGGAAGGAGACCGTGCTGGGGTCGACGCTGACGCCGGCGCCGCGCGCCCTGGCCTGCGCGACGAGTCCGAGCGCCGTCGAGCGGGTGCCCTCGTCGAAGAACGAGTAGCCGGTGAGGTGCAGCCACGTGACGCCGTCCCACACGTCAGCGCCCACGTCGTCGGGCGAGAGCCGACCGTTCGCGCCGCGGTCGACGAACATGGTCCGCTCGCCGGCGTCGTCGAGCTGCAGCAGGATGGTCGCCGTCGGCAGGTCCGGGTCGCCCGCCAGACGGGCGTCGACTCCGTGTGCCGCGAGGGCCGCGGTGTGCCGCTCGACGGCGTCGGCACCCACCCGGCCGACGAAGCGGGTGGGCACGCCCAGCTCGCCCAGCCACGCTGCGACGTTGGCCGCCGAGCCGCCGGGCGCCATGCGGATGGTCGCGGGGGTGTCGCTCGCGGGCGTGACCTCCGTCAGCGGTCGCACGCTGATGTCGTCGACCACGTCGCCGACGACGAGGACCGTCACGGGCTAGAGCTCCGCCCAGGCGGTGGCGATCTCGGCCGCGACCCGGATGTTGTTCTCGACGATGCGCAGGTTGACGGCGAGGCTGTCGCCCTCGGTGAGCTCGACGATCGTCGAGAGCAGGAACGGCGTCACCTCCTTGCCCTCGATGCCCTTCTCCTCGCAGCGGCGCAGGGCCTCGGCGAGGGCGCGGTCGTGCAGGTCGGGGTCGAGCTGCTGGTCGAACGGCAGCGGGTTCGCCACGACGATCGCCGTGCAGAGCTCGAGCTGCTCGCGCGCCTCCATGACCCCGGCGACGGCCTGACCGTCGGGCACCGTCCAGTCGAGCGGCTCGCCCGACGAGCGCAGCCAGAAGCTCGGGAACTCGTCGGTGCCGTAGCCGAGCACCGTGACGCCGAGGGTCTCGAGCCGCTCGAGGGTGGCGCCGATGTCGAGCACCGACTTGACGCCCGCGGACACGACCGTGATCGGCACCTCCGAGAGCGCCTTCAGGTCGTTGGACTCGTCGAAGGAGGTGTCCGCACCACGGTGCACACCACCGAGGCCGCCGGTCGCGAAGACCCGCACGCCTGCGTGGTCGGCGATGAACGACGTGGCCGCGACCGTGGTCGCGCCGCTGCCGCCCCGCGCCAGCACGACCGGGAGGTCGCGCATGCTCAGCTTCGGCACGTCCTCGGACGCGATCCGCTCGAGCTCGGCGTCGCTCAGGCCGGCCTTGAGCTGCCCGTCGAGCACGGCGATGGTCGCCGGCACGACGCCCGCGTCGCGCAGCTGCTGCTCGAAGCGGCGCGCGGCGGCGAGGTTGTCCGGCCGGGGCAGGCCGTGGGAGATGATCGTCGACTCCAGCGCCACGACCGGCCGGCCGGCGGCGAGGGCGTCGGAGACCTCGGGACTGATGGAGAGGGGTAGCGACATGCTGGCTCGTGCTTCGGGTCTAGATGCTCGTCTGGTGGAAGTTGGCGTGCGACCGCGACGCCGTCGGGCCGCGCTGGCCCTGGTACCGGGAGCCGTACGCGGCGGAGCCGTAGGGGTGCTCCGCGGCGGACGTCAGCCGGAAGAAGCAGAGCTGGCCGATCTTCATGCCTGGGTAGAGCTTGATCGGCAGCGTGGCGACGTTGGCCAGCTCCAGCGTCACGTGCCCGGAGAAGCCGGGGTCGATGAAGCCGGCCGTGGAGTGCGTGAGGAGCCCGAGGCGACCGAGGGACGACTTGCCCTCCAGGCGCGCCGCGACGTCGTCGGGCAGGGTGACGAGCTCGAACGTGGACCCGAGGACGAACTCGCCGGGGTGCAGCACGAAGGTCTCGTCGCCGGCCACCTCGACCGGGCGCGTCAGGTCGGACTGGTCGGCCGCCGGGTCGATGTGCGGGTACTTGTGGTTGTCGAAGACGCGGAAGAACTTGTCGAGCCGCACGTCGATGCTCGACGGCTGGATCATGGTGCGCTCGAACGGGTCCAGGCCCACCCGTCCCGCGTCGATCTCGGCCAGGATGTCGCGGTCGCTCAGCAGCACGGCAGCAACCTAACCCATCAGGAGGGCGCCGACGTACGGCGACGCTCCTGCCGGACGCCGACGACCACGAGCGCGCCGACGGCGAGCGCCACGAGGACCGTCGCGACCCCCCAGGCGAGTCCGTAGTCGCCGGTGAGCAGGGTCGGGTTGTCGGGCTTGCCGCCCTGCCCCGACAGCACGTTGGCGACCGCCACGGTCACGAGGGCCCAGCCGGCGAGCAGCAGCAGGGCCGGGGCGCGGGTCGACGGGGGCAGGACGCGGCCGAGCGCCAGACCCACGACGACGGTCAGCGGCGCCACGACGAGGTCGTGCACGAGCACGGCACCCCCCGCCCAGACGAGCACCGAGACCAGGCCGTCGGGCCGGTCGAGCAGCAGCAGGACGCCCCACACGATCGCGGCGACCCCGGGGAGCGCGAGGAGCAGACGGGCCACCCTCATGCGCGGACCTCCAGCGTCCGCACCCACTTGGTCTGCAGCACGCCGGGCCGGTTGGGCGCGATGATGCGGCACGGGAAGCCGTGGTCGAGGTCGAGCGGCTCGCCCTCGAGCTCGAGCGCGAGCAGCGTGCGGTGGTCCTCGACGAACACGGCGGGCAGCTCGCTGCGCGCGAAGGCGCCGCGGGTCTGCATCGACGTGACCCGCACCGTCGACGCCGCTGGCGCCCCGACCAGCTCGAGCAGGTCGCGCACGGCCACGCCCGTCCAGGTCGCGCTGCGGCTCCAGCCCTCCACACAGGCGATCGGCAGGCGGTGCGTGCGCTGCGGCAGGGCGGCGAGGTCGGCCCGGCTCAGCGTGACGCTGCGGTCGCCGTGCACGACCTCGAGCCGGAAGTCGGCGTCGGTGGCGGCCTCGACGGCGCCGGCGGCGCGGGCCGTGCGGTTGATCGGCAGCCCCTGCGGGCCCGTCCCGTCGCGCACCGCGAGCACCGACACGCGGCGCAGCCACGGCACGCTCTGCCCGACGGTGAGCACGGTCGCCACCGCCGACGCGCCGAGGGCGGTCGCCAGCACGGCGCGACGTCCGGGAGCACCGGAGCGCACGACGTCGTCCTCCGCCTCGGGCCCGAACGCCTGGCGGACCACCGGCAGCTTGACCGCCACGTGCACGAGGATGCTGCCGATCGCGATCCAGGCCACGGCCTCGTGCGCCGGGCGGAACGAGAACGACCACGGGTACCACTGCACGACGTTGAGCAGCCCGCTGACCAGCTGGAACAGGGCCGAGGCCACGAGGACGGCGATCGAGCCGCGCTCGAGGGCGTGCAGCGCGAGGCGGCGGACGCCGGCCGGCGGTCGCGCGAACAGCCGCGGGAACACCGACCACAGCTTCACCAGCAGCAGCGGCACGCAGGCGATCCCCGTGGCGACGTGCAGACCCTGCGTCCACCGGTAGAGCGACGCGGGCCGGGGCCCGATCGGGGCCCAGGACGGCGGGTCGTACTGCAGGTGGCTCCACATCCCGGTGAGGAAGCAGATGCCGAACGCCACGCCGAGCCAGGTGCCGACGCGGGCCGTGAGCCGTGGTCCCCGCGCGCGGGCCTCGAAGTCCTCGACCCGGGGCAGGCGCACGGTCCTCAGCCTCGGACCGGTCGGTGCAGCTCAGCCACCCAGCGGCCGTCGGCCTGCAACGTGCGGGTGTGGACGAGGTGGGCGCGGTCGGCCAGGTAGCTGACGGCGTCGAGGCCGACGACGGCCCACTCGAACGGCGCACCGAGGCGACCGTCGACCAGCAGCCGTCGGCTCTCCTGCAGGATCCCGCCGTTCTCGCGCACCTCGACGAGCACCGAGCCGCCGGGCGCGACGAGCTCGCCGACCCGGCGCAGCAGCCGCGCCGGTCGCCCGCCGATGCCGATGTTGCCGTCGGCGAGCAGCGCGTGCTGCCAGCGGCCCTCGCCGGGCAGCCGGTCGAACAGGTCGCGCCGGAGCACGACGGAACCACGCGCCTTCGCCAGGCCCAACGCCGCGCGCGACGTGTCGACGCCCAGGGCGTCGACACCGCGCAGCAGGAGGGCGTGCACGAGGCGCCCGGGGCCGCAGCCGAGGTCGAGGGTCGGTCCCGAGCAGGGGTCGACGAAGAGGGCGTGGTCGGCATCGTCGGCGTCCGCCGCCCACCGTTGGACCGCCAGGTGCTCCTCGACACCGGCGTCGTCGACGAACCGCGAGTCGTCGGACGTGAAGACTGCGTCGAACGTGGCGTCGTCCAGGCTCATGCCCCTGCTCCTGCCGTCGTGGACCGGTCCACCGCTGCGGCGAACCGCGACCCCGGGAGATCGCTGGCGACCGACTGCGCGTCGGGCCACTCGTCGACGTCGCACAGCGCGCGCAGCAGCTCGACGTCGCCGAGGGCCGCGCGGGTCAGCTCGCCGGTGTCGTCGCGCGACATCGGCACGTCGCGCAGGGCGTCGGCGCGTCGCGGGTCGGGCAGGCCGAGCAGCCACCAGCCGCCGTCGTCGGCCGGACCGAGCACCTGACGTCCCTCGACGACGGCGTTCCCGGCCGTGACGAGGTCGTCAGGGGCGACCTGGGGGGTGTCCATGCCGATCTGCACGGTGCCCCGACCGTGCACCCCCGCGTCGGCGTGGGCGTGGGCGAGGCGCTCACCGAAGTCGTCGCCGCGCTGGGGCACGACGATGGTGCGCTCGAGGGCGGCGCGGACGTCGTCCGCGCGGGCGGCGCTGGCGACCTCGCCGGTCATCGCCACCACGACGGGCCAGCCCGTGACCGCACGGGCGGCCTGGACGGCGTCGAGCGTGTCGAGCAGGGCGGCGGCGGCCACGTCGGCCGCGGCGTCGGGCCCAACCACACGGCCGAGCCGCGTCTTGGCGAGGCCGGGCACGGGTGCCTTCGCGACCACGAGCAGCACCGGGCCGGTCGACGGCGGCTCGAGCGGCGCGGGCGTCATCGGAGCACCTTCGCGAAGTCCTGGACGACCCGGGCGGTGCCCTTGACCGACCCCGACACCTTCGACCGCGTGCCGGCCGCGCGCGGTCGGTAGTCGACGTCGACCTCGCGGACCGTCCAGCCTGCGCGGGACGCCTTGACCATGAGTTCCAGCGGGTACCCGAAGCGACGGTCGCGCACGTCGAGGTCGAGGAGGTCCTGGCGACGACAGACCCGCATGGGCGCGAGGTCGTGGATGCCGAAGCCGCTCGAGCGTCGGATCCACGTGGCAAGCGCGAGCGTGCCGGCGCGGGCGTGCCACGGCCAGACGCCCCGGGCGACGGGACGACGTCGACCCACGGCCATGGTGACGCCCTCGGTGCGCACGGCGTCGAGCATCGGCAGGAGGTCGGCGAGCCGCATCGAGTCGTCGCCGTCGATCACGGCCACGTACTCGGCCTCGGCGGCCTCCACGCCGGCGTGGACCGCGGCGCCGTACCCGGGACGGGACTCGTGCACCACGACCGCGCCGAGCGAGCGGGCGACGTCGGCCGTGCCGTCGGTGGAGCCGTTGTCGACCACGACGACCCGCAGACCGGCGGGGACGTCGGCGAGGACGAGCGGCAGGGCCGCTGCCTCGTCGCGACACGGCACCACCACGTCGCACGTCACACCGGCATCGACCATCCCCCGAAACTACGGGCGATGGCTCGACCCCGCACGTCAACCGGCGGCCCTGCGGTGCGGTCATGGTCGGGCTAGCGTGGCGCCATGCAGGCCCGCCCCCGCCCGGCCGTCGTGTCGGCGCTCGTCGGACTCGTGCTCGTCGTCGCGGCCATGGTCGTGCCGCTGCTGCTCGACGACGACGTGCGCGTGCACTTCCCGCCGCTGCACGCCTGGTGGGGTCCGCGCTTCGACCCGCTCGTGCTCGTGGCGATCGCGGCCGGGGTGCTGCTGTGGTCGGCGCTGCCGCGTCTGTGCCTCGAGCTGCCCTGGCGGGTGGTGGTCGTGCTGACGACCTTCGCGGGGTGGCTCTGGACGTGCGCGCTCGGGCTGAGCGACGGCCGCTACGGGTTCGCGCGGGTGTACGGCCGCACGAGCGAGTACCCGCACGACGCGCAGACCGTGCGCGACGTCCCCGCGATGCTGCGGGAGTTCGTCGAGCGGATCCCGTCGTCGGCCCCCGACAACTGGCACACGCACGTGGCCGGGCACCCGCCGGGCGCGCTGCTCTCGTTCGTGCTGCTCGACCGGCTCGGCGTCCAGGACCCGTTCTGGATCGCGATGGTCGTCGTGACGGTGGGGGCGACGTCGGTGGCCGCCGTGCTGCTGACGCTCGACCTGCTCGGCAGCCGCGACCTGGCGCGCAGGGCCGCGCCGTGGCTCGCGCTCGCGCCGCTCGTGGTGTGGGCGGGGGTGAGCGCCGACTGGTACTTCGCGGCCGTGGCCGCGTGGGGCCTGTACCTGCTGGCACGCGCGGCGACGTCGCGCGGACCGCGAGGGGGGCCCAGGGCGTCGCTGCGGGGCTGCTGCTGGGCTGGTGCGTCTACCTCTCCTACGGCCTGGTGCTGCTCGGCGTCCTTGCTCTCACGGTGCTGTGGCTGGCGACCAGGACGAGCCGCACGGGTGCACGGGACACCTCGACCCCTGCACCGGGACCGACGCGGCTGGGCTGGTGGACCCTGCCGTGGGCACTGGGCGGCGCGCTCGCGGTGACGGCGGTCTTCTCGGCGTTCGGCTTCCACTGGTGGGAGGCGTACCCGGTGCTGCGTGAGCGCTACTACGACGGCATCGCGTCAGAGCGCTCCTACGGCTACTGGGTGTGGGCGAACATCGCGGCGTGGACGTGCACGGCGGGCCTGGCCGTGTGGGCCGCCTTCCCCGCCACCGCCGACGCTGTGAGACGCCGGGTGCCCCTCGCGGTGCTCGCTGCGGGCGGCCTCGCCACGATCGCGCTCGCGACGTTGTCGGGCATGAGCAAGGCGGAGGTCGAGCGGATCTGGCTGCCGTTCACGATCTGGGTCGTGGCGGTGCCCGCCCTGCTGCCCGACCGCTGGCAGCGCCCCCTGCTCGCGTCGCAGCTCGTGGTCGCGCTCCTCGCCCAGACCCTGCTCATCACCCGCTGGTGACGCCCACCCTCCCCTGACCGTGACGGTCAGCGACGCCGGAGCGGGTCGGTGGCCAGCCGGGCGATGCCGTCCTCGGGTGCGATCTCGGCCCGGAACCCGAGACCTTCGGCCGCCTTGTCGGGCGAGGCGAGGACGTGCCGGACGTCGAACACGCGGGCGTCGCCCGTGACCACGGGCTCCGGGCCGTCGACCGCGCGGGACAGCACCCGCGCCATGTCCCCGATCGTGAACGGCCGCCCCGACGCGACGTTGTAGGGCGTGACGCCCACGGGGTGCCCGGCCACCGTCTCGACGGCCAGCGCGTTCGCGAGCGCGACGTCGTCGACGTGCACGAAGTCGCGCACCTGCCGGCCGTCCTCGAAGACGCGCGGCGCCTCGCCGCGCTCCAGCGCCGACCGGAAGATCGCCGCCACGCCCGAGTAGGGGGTGTCCGCGGGCATGCCCGGGCCGTACACGTTGTGGTATCGCAGGGCCACCGCGCGGCCCGACTGCAGCGTGCACCACGCGTCGGCGAAGTACTCCTGGGCGATCTTCGAGGCCGCGTACGACGTGCGCGGACGGATCGGCGCGTCCTCGGTGACCCGGCGCCACGTGACGTCGCCGCCGCAGACGGGGCAGCGCGGGTCGAAGCGTCCGGCCGCCAGGTCGTCCTCCCGGCGCACCGCGGGGGGCACGTCGCCGTGCTCGGGGCAGTCGTAGCGGCCGTCGCCGTAGACGACCATCGACGACGCGAGCACCAACCGGTCGACCCCCACGCGGGCCATCGCCGCGAGGAGCCGGGCGGTGCCGAGGTCGTTGTGCGCCGCGTAGTCGGGAAGGTCCTGCGCGTCGACGCCGTTGCCGACCATCGCGGCCTGGTGGCACACGACGTCGATGCCGCCGAGGACGGCGTCGAGCTGCGCCTCGGTGGCGTCGCGCAGGTCGAGCAGGTGCACGTCGGCCGGCGCCGCGTCGCGGGCGCCCGGTCCGTGGGCCATCGGCAGGTAGGCGTCGAGACGGACCACCTCGTGCCCGCGCTCGGCGAGCCGCAGGTCGATGCGCGAGCCGATGAACCCGGCGGCGCCGGTGAGCAGGACCCTCACGGCAGCTCGAACGGCAGCGTCATGCCGTCGACGGACGAGCCGCACGCGCAGTCGCGCTCGCCGAGGGTGCCGACGACCGTCGCGAGCGTCGACTTGAGCGTGTCGGTGTGCTCGCGGAACACCTGGAAGACGGCCTCCATGCTCACGGCCTCGCCGTGACCACCAGCACCGTCGTCGACGCCTGCGTCGTGGTCGGTGACGAGCGCGACGGTGGCGTAGCAGAGGGCCAGCTCCCGGGCCAGGACCGCCTCGGGGTGCCCGGTCATGTTGACCACCGCCCAGCCCTGGTCGGCGTACCAGCGCGACTCGGCGCGCGTGGAGAAGCGCGGGCCCTCGATGACGACCATCGCGCCGCCGTCGGTGGGCTGCTGGTCGGCGAGGCCGTCGAGGAGGTGGCCGCGCAGCCGCTCGCAGTAGGGGTCGGCGAACGAGACGTGCACGGCGCCGGTGTCGTAGTAGGTCTGCAGGCGCCCGCTCGTGCGGTCGACGAGCTGGTCGGGCACGACGAAGCTGCCGGGACCGAGCTCGGGCCTCAACCCGCCGACGGCGCACGGCGCCAGCACCTGACGGACGCCGAGGGAACGCAGCGCCCAGAGGTTCGCGCGGTACGGCACCCGGTGTGCGGGATAGCGGTGGTCGGCGCCGTGCCGCGGCAGGAACGCGACCGTGCGGTCCCCGACCTGGCCGATCGAGACGGGCGCCGACGGCGGGCCGTAGGGCGTGTCCACGTCGACCTGCTCGGGGTCCTCCAGGAACGTGTAGAAGCCGGATCCGCCGATCACGGCGACGTCGGGGGTACTCATCCCCTCACCCTGGCAGCGCCGGGGGTCGGGCGCATCCCTGCGGCCCGCTCAGCGCAGCGAGGCGAGGAGCTCCTCGACACGGGTGCGGATCTCGTCGCGGATCGGCCTCACGGCGTCGATGCCCTGGCCCGCGGGGTCGTCGAGCACCCAGTCCTCGTACCGCCTGCCGACGTAGAAGGGGCACTCGTCGCCGCACCCCATGGTCACGACGACGTCGGCCGCGACGACGGCGTCGTCGGTGAGGACCTTCGGCTGCTGGCCGGCGATGTCGACGCCGAGCTCGGCCATGGCCTCGACGGCCACGGGGTTCACCTGGTCGGCCGGCGTGGATCCGGCCGAGAGCACCTCGACGTCGTCGCCGCCGAGCTCGCGCAGGAAGCCGGCGGCCATCTGGGAGCGTCCGGCGTTGTGCACGCAGACGAACAGGACGGTGGGACGGGCACGGCTCATCGGGGGGACTCCTCGGAGGGGTAGAAGCGACGCGCCCAGAGCGCGACGTGGACGAGACCCACCAGGACGGGGACCTCGACGAGCGGGCCGACGACGCCGGCGAGCGCCTGGCCTGAGGTCACCCCGAACGTGCCCACGGCGACTGCGATGGCGAGCTCGAAGTTGTTGCCCGCGGCGGTGAAGGCGACCGTCGTGCTCTTGGCGTACCCGAGGCGCAGCGCGCGTCCGAGCAGCATCCCGAGCGCGAACGTCAGGGCGAAGTAGACGAGCAGCGGCAGCGCGACGCGTGCGACGTCGAGCGGCCGGCTCGCAACCGCGTCGCCCTGCAGCGCGAACAGCACCACGATCGTGAACAGGAGGCCGTAGAGCGCCCAGGGGCCGAGCCGCGGGAGGAACCTCGACTCGTACCAGTCACGACCTCGCGCCCGCTCGCCGAGGGTCCGGGTGGCCCAGCCCGCGAGGAGCGGGACGCCGAGGAACACCACGACGCTGAGGGTGATCGCCGTGAACGAGAACTCCGCCGACGTGGTCTCGAGCCCGAGCCAGCCCGGCAGCACCTGCAGGTAGAACCAGCCGAGCGCCCCGAACGCGACGACCTGGAAGACGGAGTTGACGGCGACGAGCACGGCGGCCGCCTCGCGGTCGCCGCAGGCGAGGTCGTTCCAGATGAGCACCATCGCGATGCAGCGCGCGAGGCCGACGATCACGAGCCCGGTGCGCAGCTCCGGCAGGTCGGGCAGGAACAGCCACGCGAGCGCGAACATGAGGGCCGGTCCGACGACCCAGTTCAGGACGAGCGAGGCGGCGAGGAGCCGCCGGTCGCCGGTGACCCGCGACGTCTCGTCGTAGCGGACCTTCGCGAGCACCGGGTACATCATCACGAGCAGCCCGACCGCGATCGGCAGCGACACGGAGCCCACCGACACCGCCTCGAGCGCGGAGTCGAGCCCCTCGACGGTGCGGCCGAGGAGCAGCCCGAGCGCCATGGCCAGCACGATCCAGACGGGCAGCAGCCGGTCGAGCCGCGACAGCCGCTCCACCGGGGGTGCCGGGCTGGACGACGTGGTGCCGAGGCGCTGCTGCACGGCCGCTCCTTCGTCGAGACAGATAGATCGACGGACATCGATGGAGGGAGCGTAGCGGGTCCTGGGGCATACTCGCCGGGTGACCTCCTCGCCGCTTCCGACCACGGCCTCGGCCTGTGGCGGGACGCTGGCGTCGATGCCGCTCGAGCGCGAGGAGACGGTCGAGCTGGCCCGCACCTTCAAGGCGCTCGCCGACCCCAACCGCGTGCGGCTGCTGTCGCTCGTGGCGGCGCACGAGGGCGGCGAGGCCTGCGTCTGCGACATCACCGGCCCGGTCGGCCTCAGCCAGGCGACCGTCTCCCACCACCTCAAGGTGCTGGTGGAGGCGGGGCTCCTCTCCCGCGAGCAGCGCGGGACGTGGGCCTTCTACTCCGTCGTCCCGGGGGCGCTGGGGCGCGTCGCGCGACTGCTCGACGGAGTCGACGGGCGTGACGTACGGCTCTGACGCTCAGTGGCCACCGAGCCGACCGGTCAGGCGCTCGTGCCGCTCCGCGCTCGCCGGGTCGAGCCCGACGATGTCGACGTTCGAGCCACGCCGGGCGTACTTCGTCGTGATCGCGTCGAGCGCGGCCACCGTCGAGGCGTCCCAGACCCGCGCGTCCGAGAGGTCGACGACGACGCGCGCCGGGTCGTCGGCGTAGTCGAACCGCGTGTACAGCTCGTTGCTCGAGGCGAAGAACAGCTGCCCGGTGACACGGTAGGTGGCGGTCGTGGTGCCGTCGGCGTCGCTGGAGACGGTGCGCTCGACGTCGGTCAGGTGCGCGACGCGGCGGGCGAAGAGCGTCATGGCCGCCAGGACGCCCACGACGACGCCGATCGCCAGGTTGTGGGTGAGCACGGTGCCGAGCACGGTGACGAGCATGACCGCCGTCTCGCTGCGGGGCATGCGTCGCAACGTGGCCGGACGCACGGAGTGCCAGTCGAAGGTGCCGACCGACACCATCATCATGACGGCGACGAGCGCGGCCATGGGGATGAGGGCGACGACGTCGCCGAACCCGACGACCAGCACGAGCAGGAACACTCCCGCGAGGAACGTGGAGATCCGCGTGCGCGCACCCGAGACCTTCACGTTGATCATCGTCTGGCCGATCATGGCGCAGCCGCCCATACCCCCGAAGAAGCCGGTGATGACGTTGGCGGCTCCCTGGCCGACCGCCTCGCGCGTCTTGTCGGAGGGGGTGTCGGTGATGTCGTCGACGAGCTTGGCGGTGAGCAGCGACTCGAGCAGACCCACGACGGCCATCGCGAGGGCGTAGGGCGCGATGATGCGGAGGGTGTCGAGCGTCAGGGGGACGTCGGGGAGGAACCAGGACGGCAGGCTGTCGGGGAGGGTGCCCTGGTCGCCGACGTCGGGCACGGTGATCGACGCGAGCAGGGTGAAGCCGGTGAGCGCGATGATCGCGACCAGGGGTGCCGGGACCACGGCGTTGACGCGCGGGAAGCCGACGATGACGGCGATGCCGACCGCCACCATCGGGTAGACGAGCCACGGCACGTCGACGAGGTGCGTCAGCTGGGCTTGGAAGATGAGGATGGCAAGGGCGTTGACGAACCCGACCATGACCGATCGCGGGACGAACCGCATGAGCCGGGCGACGCCGACGAGCGCCAGCACCACCTGGATCGCGCCGCCCAGGAGCACGGTGGCGATCAGGTAGTCGTAGCCGTGCTCCCGCATCACCGGCGCGATGACGAGGGCGATCGCGCCGGTGGCGGCGGAGATCATCGCGGGACGGCCCCCGAGGAAGGAGATCGCGACGGCCATCGTGAACGACGCGAACAGCCCGACGCGGGGGTCGACGCCGGCGATGATCGAGAACGAGATCGCCTCCGGGATCAGCGCGAGCGCAACCACGAGCCCGGCGAGTACCTCGGTGCGCAGGACCCGGGGGCTGCGCAGGGCGGCGCGGACGGTGGTCGGCTCGTGGACCGGGACGGCGGTGGACGACATGGGGCTCCTGGGCGCGCGACGGTCGGCGCCTGGTCGGGGAGGTGGTGGGGAGGGCCCGGGCGCGGCGTGCGGCACCATGGGCGGGACGGCTCGTGCCGTCGAAGGTCTGCACTGAACCCTACCCTCACGTGAGGGTAGAGTTCGACGTCGCGAGCGGTGAGGATGGTCACGGATGACGGACGGCAGCGGTGACGCGTCGGCGTTCATGCAGATCGGCGAGGTCGCCGCACGGACCGAGCTGTCGCTGCGCAGCCTGCGCCACTGGGAGGAGGTCGGCCTCCTGCACCCGTCGGGCCGCACCGAGGGCGGCTTCCGGCTGTACACCGAGGACGACGTCGAGAAGATCCTCGTCATCCGCCGGATGAAGCCCCTCGGCTTCTCGATCGAGGAGATGAAGGCCGTGATGGCCGACCTCGAGGCCCTGCGGGGCACGGGATCACCGGACGACGCGCGCGCCCACCTGGCCCAGGTCCGCGCCGATGCCGTCGCCCGACGGGAGAAGCTCGAGCGCCAGCTCGCGATGGCCGACGAGTTCCTCGCGCTCCTCGAGCGCGAGTCCGACGGCTGATCGCGCCTCTCGGCGCGCGCCGGTTTGCGTGGGGCCCCACGCAAACCGGCACCAACCACGGGAATCTTGCGTGGGGGGGAGCCGGTTTCCGTGGGGGTGACGGCGCCGAGCCGACCGACAGGTGGCCACGCCTCGCGATGGAGCCGATGACGGGATCCCAAGACCGGCGGCTTCGCCGCGCAGGGGGCCCGACTCGATGACGCATCGGCAACAGAGCGCCTTCGGCGCGATGGAGCCGATGACGGGATCCCAAGTTCGGCGGCTTCGCCGCGCAGGGGGCCCGACTCGATTCCCGTCAGCGACTCCTCGCTGCGCTCGGAGCCGATGACGGGAATCGAACCCGCGTGTCTTGCTTGGGAAGCAAGCGCTCTGCCATTGAGCTACATCGGCCGGTGACGCCCAAGGTACCCGACCCTGGGCGCCGCAGGCGACGAGGGGAGCACGGCGTCGACCCCCGGGCGACGCCGCGCTCCTCACGCCCGACGGGCGCGCCGGCCGTCAGACGGCCGACTCACCGCGCTCCCCCGTCCGCACCCGGACGACCTCCACGAGGTCGGTCGCCCAGATCTTCCCGTCGCCGATCCTCCCGGTGCGGGCGGCCTCGGTCACCGCGTCGAGCACGGCCTCCAGGTCGGCGTCGGAGACCACCACGTCGACCCGCACCTTCGGCCGGAAATCCACCCGGTACTCCGCGCCGCGGTACACCTCCGCGTGGCCCTTCTGCGCACCATGGCCCGACACCTCCGTGACGGTGAGCCCCGCCATGCCGAGCCCGGTCAGCGCCTCCTTGACGTCGTCGAGCCGGTGCGGCTGGACGACGGCGGTCACGAGCTTCACGTCAGGTCCTCTCGAGGTCGTACGCCGACTCGGCGTGCTGCGTGAGGTCCATGCCCTCGAGCTCGTGCTCCTCCGGCGCCCGCAGGCCCATCACCCGGTCGAGCACGCGCGCGATGACGTACGTCGCGACGAACGCGTAGCCCGACACGACGACGATGCCCACGACCTCGCGCCAGACGATGTCCCAGCTGCCGCCGAGGAGGATGCCGCGGATGCCGGCCGGTGCGCCCTCGAAGCCGATGAGCACCACGCACAGCGAGCCGACGATGCCGCCGATCCCGTGCACCGCGAACGCGTCGAGCGACTCGTCGATCCCCAGCCGCGACTTCCACGTGACCGCCCACGCGACGACCGCGCCCGACGCGAACCCGACGAACAGCGCACCGAGCGCGTCGACGGCGTCCGCCGACGGGGTGATGCCGACGAGCCCGGCGATCACGCCCGAGCACATCCCGAGGGTGGTGGCGTGCCCGTCGCGCACCCGCTCGACGAGGCAGAACCCGATCATGCCGGTGCAGCCGGCGAGCAACGTCGACATGATCGCGAACTGGGCGAGGAAGTTCGCGCCGCCGGCCGTGCCGCCGTTGAAGCCGATCCAGCCCATCCACAGCATGCCGACGCCGACGAGGACGATCGGCAGGTTGTGGGGCCGCATCTGCACGGTGCGACGCTTGCCGAGCACGAGCGCCAGCGCGAGCGCCCCGAACCCGGCCGACATGTGCACGGCCGTGCCGCCCGCGTAGTCGTGCAGCTGGACGACGTTGCGCAGCCAGCCGCCCTTCGTGTCCTCGCCGTCGAACGCGAACACCTGGTGGCCCAGCGGGAGGTACACGAGCGTGAGCCACACGCCCGAGAACACGAGCCACGCGGAGAACTTCATGCGTCCGACGGCCGCCGACGCGACGATCGCGACCGTGATCGCGGCGAACAGCACGTAGAAGGAGAACCAGTAGGGGTCGATGATCGACCCGTCACCGGGATCGTCGTAGATGCCCGTCCAGCCCAGGTGCTGCAGCGGGTCGCCGATCACGCGCCAGCCGCCGAGGCTGTCGCCGACGACCACGCCGTGGCCGTAGAGCACGTACAGGACGGACACGACGGCGAGCGTGCTCATGCACATCATCAGCATGTTCAGGGCGTTCCTCGGCCCGACCATGCCTCCGTAGAACAGCGCGATGCCGGGGAACATGATCAGGACGACGGCGAATGCGGCGAGCATCCACGCCACGTCGGCTGCGGTCATCGACAGACCTCCTCGGGTGGGGGGTGGTGACGACGCCCCGGGCGGGACGTCGCGCCGGACCGGGGGGTCGGTCCGGGGTCGGGGGGTTCAGGGCGCGTGCGCGTGCAGCCAGTCGACGGCGCGGTCGCGGTAGCCGGCGATGCCCTTGTAGTCGGCGATGTCGTCGGGGAGGTCGGCCAGCACGGCCGCCGTGGTGGCCCGCCACGGCTCCACACGTGCGAGCTCCTCGAACGGCAGCAGGTAGGTGCGGATGAGGAACAGCACCGCGCCGGACTCCTCGAGGCGCACCAGGTGCTGCACCTCGGTGCGCAGGTGCACCTCGCGGCCGAACGTCACGTCGTCGACGGTCAGCATGCGCGGCCGGTCCGGCCCCCACTCGGGGTACCGCTCGGTCGACACGTCGAGCCGGCGTCCGACGGTGAGCGTCCAGTTCGTCCGCCGGTACGGCGCGCCCGGCTGGAGCCGCATGATGAACTCGCGGGCGCGGGTGATGACGCCGGTCTCGCGCAGGCGCGGCACGGGGCCGTGGATCTCCAGGAACGACATGCCGACGTCGAAGCCGAACGACCAGTCGGCGGCGAACGTCACCAGGCCGGCGTCGCCCCACAGGTCGCCGTCGCGCTGGTCGAGCAGCACGAGATCCTCCTGCACCTGGGAGGCGACGTAGCGCAGCGGCTCGTCGGGCAGCGTCGACGGCTGCGCGTACGTGAACGGCTGCTCGACGTCGAAGAGGCGGTTGGTCCAGACGTACGACGGTCCGTCGCCGTCGAGGCTCATGACGTCGGGGTAGGCGGCGGCCAGCTCGCGCATGAGCGTGAGCATCGTGTCCCAGCAGGCGGGCGCCATGTGGTCGAGCACCGCGTAGCGGCTGGGGTCGCGCTCGAGGACGGCGGCGCGCTCGTCGAGCTCGCGGTGGTACTCGCCGTCGACGTCGACGAGGCTCGCGCCCCACTGCCCGGCGGGGGTGCTGACGACGCGCGGTGCCGGCTCGACGTTCGTGGAGTAGCGGTAGCGGTCGGTGGGGAACGGGAAGGGGAAGCCGGCGACGAGGGCGCGGTCCACGCTGGGCTGGGTGGTCACAGGTCGAGCTCCAGTCGGTCGTCGGCGGCCCGCGACACGCAGCACAGGAGCGTGTCGGCGGCGGCCTTCTCGGCGTCGGTGAGGACGAGGTCGCGGTGCAGCGGCGTGCCGGCGGCCACGGGCACCCGGCACTCGCCGCAGACGCCCTGGCGGCACAGGTTCGGCACCGACAGCCCGGCGCCCTCGAGCGCGTCGAGCAGGCTCGTGCCCGACGGGACGGGCACGGTGCGGCCCGACGCCCGGAGGACGGCCTCGAAGGGCTCGCCGGGGTCGAGGTCGTCGACGCCGAAGTGCTCCACGTGGATGCGCTCGTCGGGCCAGCCGAGACGTCGGGCGGCCAGCGTGACGGTGTCCATGAACCCGGCCGGGCCGCACGTGTAGAGGTGGGTGCCGACCGGCTGGTCGGCGAGGCGGCGCTGGAGGTGGTCGCCGAGGGTGGTCCGGTCGGTGAGGCAGGTGAGGGCGTCGCCGGCGAGGTCGCGCAGGTCGTCGAGGTGGGCCGCCGCGCCGGGTCGGTGCGCGTACAGCACCTCGACGTCGCGTCCCCACCGCACCGCGCTGCGCAGGTGCGACAGGATCGGGGTGACCCCGATGCCGCCGGCCACGAGCAGGTGCCGACGCGCGGCGAGCACGGGCGGGAACGCCGAGCGGGGCGGCGTCACCTCCACCCGGTCGCCGGTGGTCAGGGCGTGCACCCAGCGCGAGCCGCCGCGGCCGGCGTCGAGGCGCAGCACCGAGATCGTGTAGGCGCGCGGGGCGACGGAGTCGCCGGTCAGGGAGTACGCGTTGCCGGGGGCGCCGGGAGGTCCGCACGTCACGACGACGTGACTGCCGGGCGTGAACCCGGGCAGGGCCCCTCCGTCGGGCCGGACGAGCCGCACCGACCGGACGCCGGGCACGGTGTCGTCGACGGCGGCCACGACGAGGTCGAGGGCCGCGCTCACGCCCCCTCCTCCCACTGCCCCGTCTCCCACCGTTCCGCGTCGACCTGGAAGCCGAGGAAGGTCCCCTGCCGGCGGGAGACGTGGTGGTGCACGACGAGCCGTCGCTCGCACCCGGTGCAGGCGACGACGCCCCCGACGTGCGTGGGGGCCCAGGTGACGGCAGCGCAGTGGGCGCACGCGACGGGCAGCTCCTCGGTGCTCGTGGTGGCCACCGCGAGCTCGGCGTCGACGAGGCCGCCGGCGAGGCCGTGGGCGCGCAGCGGCAGGACCGCCGTCAGCGGACCGGCCACCAGGAGTCGCCAGCCGACCCGCGCCTCGGCGAGCTCGGCGTCGACGACGGCCAGCGCCTCGTCGGTGTCGTCGGCGGCGTGCAGACGTCCGGGCGCGACGGCCTCGTCGAGCCACGTCGTCGCGACGTCGACGGCGTCGGGTCCGACGGCCACGGCCGTGCACGCCGTGGCCGTGGGGTCGCACGGCGGCGTCGACGGTCGGACCGCCCACGCCGGGACGCTGGTGAGCTCGAGGGCTGGGTTCACAGCAGGCTCGCGTCGCGGTGCCCGGTGTAGAAGGCGAGGGCGCGGTCGGGCGTGCTGAACCCGATGCGCGAGCCCCGCGGGAAGAAGATCGCGTCGTGACGGCGTGCGACGAGCTCCTGCCCGGTGTCGAGGTTGACGAGGTGGAGCTCGCCCTCGAGCACGACCTTCATCTCGTCGTAGTCGTAGACGTACTCGAGCGGCGCGTCGGTGTGCAGCAGCTCGAAGTACCCGGAGCACATGACGCTGTCGTCGGGGTTCTCGTAGACGTCGCCGATGAAGCCGAGCGTGCTGCCGACGTTCATGGGAGGCAGCCCGACGTGGCCGTCCGCGGTCACGCGGAAAGGTGGGACGGACGTGGCGGTCTGCGTGTCGGCGGTCATGACACCCTCCGGATCGTTGATTCTTGCGACGAAACTTTGTTGCCTACGATGAAACACAGTCGGTGTTTCGTCGGCATGACCTGCGCGAAAACCTCTGGTCTCCGAGGTCTGCTGGAGCCGTGAGCCCGCTCACGCGACCTGCGCGACCACGGGCCCGTTGGTTCACTGGGCGCGTGACGACGTTCGAGTACTCCAACCTCAGCGGACGACCGCCCGGCCCGGTGGTCTCCAAGCTGGCGCTGGTCCTGCCCGGCGTCCGCAGCGTGATGGAGCAGGTCGAGCCCTACGCGCGCTGGTGGGAGGACGCGAACCGTCGCGCACTCGGCTCCGGTCGTCCGCTGTGGGTCGCGCTCGGCGACTCGATGACCCAGGGCATCGGCGCGAGCGCGCCCGACCGCGGCTGGGTGGGCCAGCTGGCCGGCGACCCGCCGTCGGCCCTGCGCGACGTCGCGGTGCTCAACCTGTCGTTCAACGGCGCGCGCGTGCTCGACGTCCTGGACCGCCAGCTCCCCGCCCTCGAGCAGGTGCGTGCCCTCGGGCACGAGGTCGCGCTGGTGACCCTGCTCATCGGCAACAACGACCTCATGAGCCCGCGCTGGAGCCGCCGCCTGCCGGCCGCGACCGAGCAGCTGCTCGACGCCGTCCCGCGCGGCACGGTCGTGGCGACGCAGCCGGGCCTGCAGCGTTCGGCCGTCGCCTTCAACCGGGTCGTCGACGCCCGGGCCCGCCGCGGCGAGATCCGCGTGGCCGACTTCCGCGTGCCGCACATGCGCGACTGGCGGGGACGTCTCGCCGAGGACCGCTTCCACCCCAACGACCGCGGGTACGCCGGCATGGCCGAGGTCGTGCGACGCGCCCTGTAGCGCCGGCCGCTACCGTGCCCGCATGTCCTTCGTGCTGCTGCAGTCCGACGGTCCGCTGCGGACCATCACGCTGAACGACCCGGAGCGGCTCAACGCCCTCGACTGGCCCCTGCTCGACGAGCTGCGCGACGCGGTGGCCACCGTGGCGGCCGACGAGCACGCCCGCGCGCTGCTCGTGACCGGCGCGGGACGCGCGTTCTGCTCCGGCGCGAACGTGACCAACCTGTTCGGCGACCGCACGCGGCCCGTCGACGAGCTGCGCGAGCACCTCATGAAGGTCTACGCGTCGTTCCTGCCGATCCGCGACCTCGCCATCCCCACCATCGCGGCCGTGCACGGACCGGCCGTCGGCGCCGGCCTCAACATCGCGCTCGCCTGCGACGTCATCGTCGCCGGACCCCGCGCCGGGTTCGGCCCAACGTTCACGCAGATCGGCCTGCACCCCGGCGGCGGCTGCACGTGGATGCTGACGCAGCGGATCGGCTCGGCCAACACTGCTGCCGCGCTGTACGCCAGCGACGTCATCACCGCCGACGACGCCCTGCGTCTCGGCATCGCCCAGGAGATCGCCGACGACGCCCAGACCCGCGCCCGCGACGTCGCGCTCGGCTGGTGCGAGCGCAACCCGACGCTCATGGCGCACGTCAAGCAGTCGCTGCGCGTCGCGGCGACGTCGGACGCGGCCACGTCGCTCGACGTCGAGGCGCAGTTCCAGGCGGAGTCGCTGTCGAGCCCGGAGTTCGAGCGCTTCGCCGCGCGGTTCGCGAAGGACTGACGGTCGGGGATGGATTCCCAGGTCGACCTGGGAATCCCAGCCGCGCACGGCTTGCTCTCCGTGCTTGGCTGAGATTCCCGTGCGCGGTGGGGGATTCCCAGGTCGACCTGGGAATCTCCGCTCACGCGGCGCCGTGGGCGTCGGCGACGAGGCGCGCCTCCTCGCGGAGGGCCTGGACGACGAGGCGGACGGAAGGGCGCTCGAACCGGTCGGGGCGCAGGACGGCGGAGATCTCGCGGCGGGCGCGGACGCCGAGCAGGGGGCGGGTCACCAGGCCGTTGCCGTGCTCGCGCGTCGTGAAGCGCGGCAGGATCGCGAGGCCGTGCCCGCCCGCGACCATCGCCTCGACGACACCGTTGTCGGCGAAGCGCTGCGCGACCTGCACGGGCTGGCCGGTCGCGACCACCACCTGCTCGAGGACCCGGTCGAAGGGGTAGCCGGGCGGGACGCCGATCCAGGTCTCGTCGACGACGTCGCGCGGCGACAGGTTCGCCTTGCGGGCGAGCGGGTGGTCCTGCGGCAGCGCGACGTCGAGCGGCTCGCTCATCAGCGGCACGACCTGCAGGCCGCGGTCGTGCCAGGCGGCCGACGTCGTGGGCGAGTCCGACAGCACCACGTCGTGGTCGGCCGTCAGGTCGCCGACGGCGTCGGGGTCCTCGGTGTCGGTGCACACCAGCTCGACGTCGGGCCGCTCGGCCATCCTGGTCAGCAGCCCGGGCAGCAGCATCTCCCCACCCGTCGGGAAGGTCACCAGCGTGACCCGCCCGGCCGGCTGCTCCATGAACGCGCGCCACTCGCCCTCGGCCCGCTCGATGGCCACTGCGATGTCGGTGGCCGCGCGGGCCAGCGCACGCCCCGCCTCGGTCAGCGCGACGCCCCGCCCGGCCGGCTCGACGAGGGGGTAGCCGGCCTCCTTCTCCAACGTCTTGAGCTGCTGCGACACCGCCGACGGTGTGACCCTCATCGCATCGGCGACGGCGCCCACGGAGCCGCGCTCCGCCAATTCCCTGAGAACCATGAGTCGCCGCACATCCATGTAGTGATGCTACACGTTACGTGTAGTTCTCTTCGCTTGTCCTTGACAGTCGAGAGCGTGACCATGGATGTGTCAGCTCGTCCCCACCCCCCTCGAGGAGGCCCCCCATGATCGCTCTCGCCGTGCTCGGCGCCGTCGTCGTCACCGTCGGTGTCACCAAGTCCGCCTACCTCGTCTCGCGCGACGGGTACGGCCGGATCCCGACCATCCAGCGCTTCTGAGACCCGCCGTCGGTCCCCGCGACCGACGGCCCCCGACCCGGCCAGGTCCCGACGCCCCGGCCGGGTCACCCGCCGCCCGGCGCGACCACCGGGCCCACGCACGCCGCCACCGACGCTCCCCCGACGCCGGTGGCGGCGTTCGTTAGTCTCGGCCCGTGACCCGCCTCGTCGTCGGCTTCGACCTCGACATGACGCTCGTCGACTCCCGGCCTGGCATCGGCGCCACCTACCGGGCCCTCGCGGAGGAGACCGGGACGTTCATCGACGTCGACCTCGTCACCTCCCGCCTCGGACCGCCCCTCGAGGCCGAGCTCGCGCACTGGTTCGAGCCCGAGCAGGTCCCCGAGGTCGCCGACCGCTACCGCGCGCTCTACCCCGACCTGGCGATCCCGCGCGTGGCGCTGCTCCCCGGCGCGCGCGAGGCCGTGCAGGCCGTGCTCGACGCCGGCGGTGAGGCCTTCGTCGTCACCGGCAAGAACGGGCGCAACGCCGCCCTGCACCTCGAGCACCTCGCGATCGACCTCGACGTCGTCGGCGAGGTGTGGCGCGAGGGCAAGGCCGACGTGTTCCGCGCCCGTGGCGTCACTGCCTACGTCGGCGACCACGTGCACGACATGGAGGCGTGCCGCTCGGCCGACGTCGTCGGGGTCGCCGTGCCGACCGGTCCGTGCAGCCCCGACGAGCTGCGCGCGGCGGGCGCCGATCACGTCGTCGACGACCTGCACGGCGTCGTCGGGCTCGTCCCCCACCTGTCCCGCTGACCGGCGCACGGAGGTCGGTCGACCCGCGTGACGCACGAGTCGGCCCCCGGGACTTGTGTCGGGCCCCTCATCTGCGGATACTTGAAGTTACCTGCCGGTAGCACCCGTCGGTAACACGTGTGCACCGGACACCGCACCCCCGATCCAGGAACAGGCAGTCATGAGCCACTACAAGAGCAACCTGCGCGACGTCGAGTTCAACCTCTTCGAGCTGTTCGGACGCCAGGACGTCCTCGGCACCGGTGCGTTCGAGGAGCTCGACCTCGACACCGCGAAGAGCATCCTCGCCGAGACCGAGCGGCTGGCCCGCGAGGACCTCGCCCCCTCCTTCGAGGACTCCGACCGCAACCCGCCCGTCTACGACCCCAAGGCGATGACGGTCACCATGAACCCCGCCTTCGCCAAGAGCTACAAGGCCTGGATGGACGCCGAGTGGTGGCGTCTGCAGGTCCCCGAGGAGCTCGGCGGCCAGAAGGCCCCCTCCTCGCTCATCTGGGCGATCGGTGAGTTCGTGCTCGGCGCGAACCCGCCCATCTGGATGTACTCCGCCGGCCCGGCCTTCGCGCGCATCGTGTTCGAGAACGGCACCGAGCGCGACAAGAAGATCGCCGAGTTCATGACCAACCGCCAGTGGGGCGCCACGATGGTGCTCACCGAGCCCGACGCGGGCTCCGACGTCGGCGCGGGCCGCACCAAGGCCTACCCGAACGAGGACGGCTCCTGGAACATCGAGGGCGTCAAGCGCTTCATCACCTCGGCCGAGCACGACATGAGCGAGAACATCATGCACCTCGTCCTCGCGCGTCCCCAGGGCGTCGAGGGCGTCGGCGGCCCCGGCACGAAGGGCCTCTCGCTGTTCCTCGTCCCGAAGATCCATTTCGACCACGAGACCGGCGAGCTCACCGGCGAGCGCAACGGCGCCTACGTCACCAACGTCGAGAAGAAGATGGGCATCAAGGTCTCCACCACGTGCGAGGTCACCTTCGGCGACCCGTCGACCGGTGGCGGCGAGCCGGCCAAGGGCTGGCTGCTCGGCGAGGTGCACGACGGCATCAACCAGATGTTCCGCGTCATCGAGAACGCCCGCATGATGGTGGGCGCCAAGGCCATCGCGACCCTGTCGTCGGGCTACCTCAACGCGCTCGAGTACGCCAAGGAGCGCGTCCAGGGCGCCGACCTCACGCAGGCCGCCGACAAGACCGCGCCGCGCGTGACCATCACGCACCACCCCGACGTCCGCCGCTCGCTCATGACCCAGAAGGCCTTCGCCGAGGGCCTGCGCTCGCTCGTGTTCTACACGACGACCTGGCAGGACGCGATCATGCAGAAGGCGGAGTCCGGCGAGGACGCGTCGCTCGAGGAGTCGGTCAACGACCTCCTGCTCCCCATCGTCAAGGGCTACGGCTCGGAGCGCTCCTGGGTGCTGCTGGGCACCGAGTCGCTGCAGACGTTCGGCGGCTCGGGCTTCCTGCAGGACTACCCGATCGAGCAGTACGTGCGTGACGCCAAGATCGACACGCTCTACGAGGGCACGACCGCCATCCAGGGCCAGGACCTCTTCTTCCGCAAGATCGTGAAGGACAAGGGCCGCGCCATCGGCTACCTCGCCGAGCAGGTGGGCGAGTTCGTGAAGAGCGAGGCCGGCAACGGTCGCCTCAAGGTCGAGCGCGAGCTGCTCGCGACCGGCCTCGACGACGCCCAGGCGATCCTCGGTGCCGCGTTCACCGACCTCATGGCCAGCAACCCGGCCGACGAGAAGGGCGACCTGAAGAACCTCTACAAGGTCGGCCTGAACACGACGCGTCTGGTCTACGTGCTCGGCGACCTCGTGGTCTCCTGGCTGCTGCTGCGCGGCGCCGAGGTGGCGCTGGCCAAGCTCGACGAGGGCGCGACGGGCTCGGAGAAGGCGTTCTACGAGGGCAAGATCGCGGCGGCGTCGTTCTTCGCGCGCACCGTGCTCCCCCGCCTGACCGCCGAGCGCGCGATGGCCGAGAACGTCGACGCCAGCATCATGGAGCTCGACGAGGCGGCCTTCTGAGCCGTCGGCACCGACCACCACGACGAAGCCCCCGCCCGGGACCGGGCGGGGGCTTCGTCGTGGGTGCGGCTCAGACCGAGGGCACGGGCGCCCGGCCACCCGACCGGGTCGCGCCCACGCCCGCCGCGACCACGCAGGCCAGGCCCAGCACGGCGCCCGCGTCCGGCACCTGGTCGAGCACGACGAGCCCGACGACCAGGGCGATCGCCGGCTCCAGGCACATCAGCGTCCCGAAGGCGGCGGTCGTGAGCCGCCGCAGCGCCAGCATCTCCAGCGCGAACGGGACCACGGGCACGAGCAGCGCGAGTCCCACGAGAGCACCTGTCCGACAGCCTCGACCTCGTCGAGGACCTGGTGGTGGCGGGCCTCGGCGTCGGGATGCTGCCGCTCTGGCGCCGTCCGCGCGACGGCGTGACGGTGGTCCCGTTCCACGACCCCGGCGTCACGATGCGCGCGCACGTCTGGACGCGCCGAGGGCGAGCGACGTGGCCGCCGCTCGCCCTCGTGCTGGAGCGTCTCCTGGACGCCCCGAGCGTCTCTCAGCCCCGCGTCGTCACCAGTTGATGAGCGCGCCGGTGAGCGTGTAGGGCGCGAAGTCGGTCGACAGCAGCACGAACAGCGCCAGCGCACCGCCGGCCAGGGCGACGTTCTTGTTGAAGGCAACCATCTCCATCTGCTTGGCCTGGGCGTCGCTCTCCTTCCAGAACGCGTGCATCAGCACAGCCGTGACGAGCAGCAGGATCGCGAGGCCGAGGGCGCCGACGTCGCCCCAGATGCCGAGCAGCACCGAGACGCCGCCGGCGAGCAGCGCGACGCCGCTGACCTGCACGAGCACCTTGGCGTTGGACAGACCGCGCGACTCGGCGTAGCCGGCCATCGCGCCGGTCGCCGTCAGGTGACCGATGCCCGAGCCGATGACGAGGTAGGCGAAGAGGATGCGGGAGATGAGGAAGACCCCGTCCATGGGAGCTCGTTGAGAAAGGTGAAGGTTCAACTAGCGGGGTCCAGCGTTCTCCTTCCGCCGCCCGCGGTCAAGCCGTCGCGCGTGGCCGACCTGACCGGCACCGTGCCGTGTGCCAGAGTGAGCGGGTGCGTCTGACCAGCCCGCTGTGGTACCTCGCGGCGTTCCTGCTCGCGATCGGCGGATGGATGGCCTCGGCCGTCGTCGCGGCCGGCGCGTGGGACCACGTCCGCGACGCGACGCTGCAGAACCTGACCGAGCGAGTCGACGCCAAGGGCGCCTCGCTCGCCGTCTTCACCGACGTCCGCCAGCCCGAGCGCGACGTCACGTGCACCGCCACCGGGCCCGCCAAGGGTGCCGAGCCGGTGACGCTCGAGGACGCCCCGATCGACCTGCGCGTCCCGCAGGACGGCTCCACCTGGTACCTCATCGCGTTCGAGCGTGAGGGATCGGACCAGGTCGCGGTCCGCTGCACGCCGAAGGACCGCGCCGCCGACGCCGCGACCTACCGGGTGGCCGTCGCCGACGGCTTCCTCGACCGCACCCGCAACGGCGCGGGCATCGCCTGGATCGCCGCTGCCGTCGCCGTCGCGCTCGCGCTGGCGACCTGGTGGACCCGACGCAAGCGCACCCTGGAGGACTGAATGCTGCAGACCTACGTCGACGCCTGGCTGGCCAGCGTCCGCGACACGATCGCCCTGCTCGAGGAGCTCGACGACGCGGCATGGTCGACGCCCACCGACCTGCCGGGCTGGACGGTCGCCGACGTCGCCGCCCACCTGGCGCACCTCGAGGCCGTCACCGCGGGGCACGTGGTCGACGAGGCCCCCACCACGGCGTCGGCCGGCGGCATCGCGTCGGTGTACACGGAGGCCGGGGTGGAGTCGCGGCGCGGCCTCACGCGCGAGCAGGTGCTGGACGAGCTGCGCCGCAGCGTCGACGTCCGCGCGGAGCGGCTCGGCGGCGCGCTGCCCGACGACCCCACGGCCCGCGCCGAGCACACGCCCGCCGGTGTCGGTTGGACGTGGGACACGATGCTGCGCAACCGCACCGTCGACGTCTGGTGCCACGAGCAGGACGTGCGCCGCGCGGTCGACCGGCCGGGCAACCTCGACTCGGCGGGCGCGCACGTCACGACGCACACGTTCGCCGCCGCCATGCCGTTCGTGCTCGGCAAGAAGGTCGGCGCCACGGCCGGCACGTCAGTCCTCTGGGACCTCACCGGCCCGATCGCCCTGCAGGTGGGCGCGACGGTCGGCGACGACGGCCGCGCCCGCCCCGGCGTGCCGGACTCCCCCACCGCCACCCTCACCCTGACGTCCGACGCCTTCGCCGTGCTGGCCGCAGGACGTCGCCGCCCGGGCGCGGTCGAGGTCGCGGTGAGCGGCGACACCGACCTCGCCCACCGCGTCCTCGAGCAGATGGCCGTCACCTTCTGACCGCTGCCGGTCAGGAGCGCAGCGCACCCGCCTCGGCCAGCAGGTCGCGCCAGCCGACGCGCAGCCGGTCCCACTCGTCGGTGCACTGGTCGGCCCGGTCCTGCGTGAGCGGGTCGTCGTCGACCAGCCCGGACCACGTGTCGGGGTCCGAGCCGTACAGGTAGCAGAGGTAGTTCACGGCGCGGGCGGCGTCGGACGTGTGCTCGTCGGTCGGGTCGGCCTCGTACGCCGCCGCGAGCAGCTGGTACTCGTACGCCGACGACAGCAGCGCGCCGGTCGCCTCGTCGTCACCGGCCTCGGCGAGGCGCCACGCCGCGAACTGGTCGGCGACGTCCTCCTCGCGACCCGTGAACGGCAGGTCGAGCATGTCGATCACCGCGTGCCCCGCCTCGTGGAAGAACGTCTCGCGCCAGATGCCCTCGAGGGTGGCGTCGACGTCGTCGGCCCCGGCCTCCTCCAGCTCGGCGTCGCTGTCGCGCACGTCCTGCAGGCACAGCTCGATCCGACCCTCGCCGGCCAGGTACCCCGTGCCGTCCTTGCAGGTCGTCACCTCGACGACGAGGGGGCTCGGCAGGCTGACCGTCGCGCGCAGGTCGCGGGCGGCGTCCTCGAGGACGCCGCTGGCGCGCACCCGGTCCTGCCAGCCCTGCCAGCGGTCGGCGACGTCGGGGTACGTGACGCTCACGCGTGCGCCGCGGGCGGCGTCGCCCTGAGCCGCCTCGGGGCGGGCGTCGCCGGGCGCGGCGAGCAGCCCGACCGTGAACCCGCCCAGGGCGGCGAGGGCGACGGTCGCGACGACGATGATCCTGCGCACGTCCGGATCATAGGATCGGCGCTGCGTGCCCGGGGCCGATACGGTTCGACCCATGAGCTGGAGCACGCAGGACATCCCCGACCTGGGCGGGAAGCGGGCCGTCGTCACCGGTGTCACCGGAGGGCTCGGGTTCCACACCGCTCTCGAGCTGGGGCGGGCCGGCGCGGGCCTGACCGTCACCGCGCGGAACCCGCAGAAGGCCGACGACACGCTCGCCCGGCTGCGCGAGGAGCTGCCCGACGTCGATGTCGAGGTGCTCTCCCTCGACCTGGCCGACCTCGCCGACGTGCGCCGGGCGACCGAGGAGCTGGGCTCGCGGCACGACCGGGTCGACGTGCTCGTGAACAACGCCGGCATCATGATCCCGCCGTACAGCACGACCGCCGACGGCTTCGAGCTGCAGATCGGCACGAACCACGTCGGTCACTTCGCGTGGACGGCGCAGGTGTGGCCGCTGCTCGCCGACGACGCCCGCGTCGTGTCCGTGTCGTCGCTCGCGCACCTGCAGGCCAAGGGGATCGACCTGCGCTCGCTGACCCCGGAGGGCTCGCCGCGCACGTACCGCCGGTGGGTGTCCTACGCGGAGTCCAAGCTCGCGAACCTCTCGTTCGCGCTCGAGCTCGACCGTCGCCTGAAGTCCGCGGGGAAGGCCGTCGTCAGCACGGCCGCGCACCCGGGCTTCGCCCGCACCGAGCTGCAGAAGACCGGCGTGGCGATGGGCAACCCGTTCCTCGGCACGGTCGTGCAGCAGGTGTCGGCACTGGCGAGCCAGTCGGCCGCCGCGGGAGCGCTGCCGAGCCTGCGGGCCGCGACCGACCCGACCTTCACCGGCGGGGAGTACGTGGGCCCGGCGTCGCTCGGCGGTACCCGCGGCGCCCCGGTGATCGCGGGCATGACGCGCTGGGCGCGCGACGAGCAGCTCGCCCGCGACCTCTGGGCGGCGACGGAGCAGGCCACCGGCGTCACTTTCGAGGTCTGAGCGGCGCGACCGTCCTCGGCACTGGATCCGTGCGGTCCGCGACGCCCCGCTCTCGTGCCTGAGTGGTCGGGTCAGGCCAGCCGACCGCGCCAGTGCTCGCGCGCGTCGGGGTCCTCGGCGAGCAGCTGCGCGCGCGTGCGGCGGCGGTAGCGCCAGATCTGGGTGAGGCCGACCGCCCAGAGGACGTACTGCACCGACATCGCCCACCGGAACGCTCCGGGCGCGTAGTCGGTGCTGGCCCCGGGCGTGCGCCAGTCGAGCACGAGCCCGATGGCCACGACGAGCAGCAGCGACGCCACGAAGCCACCCTGGTTGATGATCCCCGTGGCCGCACCGAGGCGGTCGGGCGGGTTGAAGGAGCGGCCGAGGTCGAACCCGACCATCGACGCGGGGCCGCCGACGCCGACGACCACGACCAGCAGCACGAGCAGCCAGCTCGGGGCGGTGCCGGGCCACGCGAGCACCACCGTCCAGACGGCGACGATGGAGCCGACGATGCCCAGCACGATCGTCGAGCGGTGCCACGGGTCGCGCGTGATGGCCCACGCGAGCACGGGCCCCGCGACCATGACGGCGAGCACGAGGATGGTCAGCAGGGCGCCCGCCTGCGCCGACGTGCGACCTTCGCCGCGCACGAAGAAGGGGTAGCCCCACAGCAGGCCGAGGGTCGTCGCGCTGAACTGGGTCGTGAAGTGGACCCAGAAGCCGAGCCGTGTGCCGGGGTGGCGCCACGACGCGGCCAGGCTGCTGCGGACCGTCGTCCACGACAGGGGCGCCCCGAGCACGCGAGGCGAGCCGGGCTCGTCGTGCACGACGACGAGCAGCACGACCAGCAGCACCAGCCCGAGCGAGGCGGCCGCGAGGTAGGTGGGCGTCCAGCCGAGCTCACGCAGCGCCCACGTCATCGGCACGGCGGCGACGAGCGCGCCGAGCTGGCCGAGGACGCCGGTGAGCTGGGTGACGAGCGGGATGCGTCGCGACGGGAACCAGGTGGTGACGAGCCGCAGCACGCACACGAAGGTCATCGCGTCGCCGAGCCCGACGAAGACGCGCGCCACCAGCGCCACGGCGAAGGTGTCGGCGAGCGCGAACGCCGCCTGGGCGAGGGTCAGCACGACCACGCCGATGGTGAGGATGCGGCGCGGCCCGAACCGGTCGAGCAGGAGCCCGACGGGGATCTGCATGCCGGCGTAGACGACGAGCTGCAGCATGACGAACGTCGACAGCTGTGCGGCGGAGATGCCGAACCGCTCCGTCGCGGCCAGCCCGGCGACCGCCAGTGACGAGCGGTGGAACACGGCGAGGAAGTACAGCGAGAGGCCGGTGAGCCAGACGGCGACCGGCCCTCGTCTCGTCGTCGCGCTCACTCGCCCCAGTATGCGCCTGGCCGTCGAGTGCACGTTTGCGTGGGGCCCCACCCAAACCAGCTCCCCCCACCGCAAACATCGGCCCGAACCGCACGTTTGCGTGGGGCCCCACGCAAACGAGCAGGCGCGGCGGGGGGGGAGGGGGTCAGGCGCGGCCGGCGTTGCGGCCGTACCGCGCCAGCACGAAGGTCTCGGCCAGCTGCGCGAGGGCGTAGCCGATCACGGAGACGAGCGTGACCACGACGACGAGCGACCAGAGCTTGTCGTACTGGTAGAGCGCGAGCGCCTGGTTGACCGCCTTGCCGACGCTGTCGGTCGTCGTGAAGTACTCGGCGATCAGCGCGCCGGTGATGGCGCCGGGCACCGAGATCCGGATGGCGGCGAAGATCGACGGCAGCGCCGTCGGGAACGCGACCCGACGCATGACGTCCCACGACGAGCCGCCGTAGACGGTCACCACGTCGTGCATCTGCGGCGTCACCGACCGCAGCCCGTACGCGATGTTCACGAGCGCCGGGAACAGCACGACGATGCCGCTCATCACCGCGACGCACCAGAACCCGTTGCCGAACAGCAGGGTGATGATCGGTGCGAGCGCCACGAGCGGCACGGTGCGCACGATCATGACGACCGGCATGGTGGCCGCCTCGACGCCCGACCACAGCACCATGACCGTCGCGAGCACGAACGCGGCGCTCAGGCCGGCGACGAAGCCGATCCCGGCGTCGATGACGGTCTGGCCGAGCGCGCCGAGCACCTCGGCGCGGTTCGCGGCGGCGTCGTCCTCGGTGAACAGGTAGGCGATGACGTCCTGCGGCAGCCGGGTGGTGAGGTCGCTGACGCCCGTGAGGGTGACGAGCGCGTACCAGGCGCCGATCGTCGCGGCCAGCACGACGAGGATGGTGAGCAGGGGCCGGGCGACGGCGAGGACCCTCATGAGGCCGCTCCCCGCGACCACGGCGCCACGACGCGACCGAGCAGCCCGAGCAGGGCGTACGCCAGGCCCGACACGAGCGCGCAGCCGATGCCGAGCGACCACGCGAGCGCGGTCTCCCGGTTGTTCTGGCTGAGGATGAGCGACGGTCCGACGCCGATCTCGAGGTGCCGGTCGAAGTACTCGCCCAGCAGCGCCCCGAGGAAGGCCGCCGGTGCCGCGATCTGCAGCGTCGTGAACAGCGCCGGCAGCGCAGCGACGACCCGCACGCGCAGCAGCTGCTGCAGGCGGCTCCCGCCGTAGACCTCGACGACGTCGAGCGTCGCCTGGTCGGCCGCGCGGAACCCGAGCACGGCGCCGACGACGGTCGTGAAGAACACCGAGACGGCCGCGAGGTCGATGGCCGTCGCGGACAGTCCGCCCTTCTCGGGGATCTCGTGCACCGTGATGAGGATCGGCGCGAGCACCACGATGGGCAGGCAGTAGGTGATGACGGCGAGCTGCATGACGATGGGCTCGATGAACGGCACGAGCAGCACGAGCACGGCGACGGTCAGCGCGAGGGCGACGCCGACGAGGTAGCCGTACAGCGACTCCTCGAGCGTGATCGAGAAGACGGTGCGGTAGTAGTCGAAGCCGCGGTCGGCGAAGGTCGACAGCACCTCGCCCGGCGTCGGCACCTGGAAGCGCGCGAGCACGGTCGCCGCGACGAGCCACCAGAGCGCGACGGTGCCCACGAGGCCCGCCGCGCCGATCCCGAGCGTTTTCGTGCGCTCGGGCGAGAGCGACAGGGTGCTCATCACTCGACCGCCGCCCCGCCGGCGCCGAACAGCAGCTCCGAGGCCTGGTCGTGCAGTGCGTGGAACTCCGGCGTGCGCATCATCTCCGGCACGCGCGGGCGCGGCAGGTCGACGTCGATGACCTCCTTGATGCGGCCGGGTCGCGGGCTCATGACCGCCACCTGGTCCGACAGGAAGATCGCCTCGGAGATGCCGTGCGTGACCATGAGCGTGGTCGCGGGCTTCTCGGTCCAGATCCGCAGCAGCTCGACGTTCAGCCGCTGGCGGGTCATGTCGTCGAGCGCGCCGAACGGCTCGTCGAGCAGCAGGACCGACGGCTTCACCACGAGCGAGCGGGCGATCGACACGCGCTGACGCATGCCTCCTGAGAGCTGCGCGGGCTTGGCCTTCTCGAAGCCCTCCAGGCCGACGAGCGCGATGAGCTCCTTGACCAGGGCGTCGTCGGGCTGCTCGCCCGAGACCTGGAACGGCAGGCGGATGTTGGACTCCACCGACCGCCACGGCAGCAGGGCCGAGTCCTGGAAGGCGATGCCGAGCTCGTGGTCGCGGCGCAGCTCGGTGGGCGACTTGCCGTCGACGGTCGCGCGTCCGCTGGTCGGCTTCTCGAGGCCGGCCAGGATGCGCAGGATCGTCGACTTGCCGCAGCCCGACGGGCCGAGCAGCGACAGGAAGCTGCCCTTGTCCGTGTGCAGGGTGGCGTCCGTGAGGGCGACCACCTCCTTGCGTCCGACGGAGAACGTCTTCGACAGGTCCTGGATGTGCAGGCCGGTGCCGGCGGTGGGGACCGTCAGGGCCCCACCGCCGGCCGGCGTCGTCAGGTTGCTCACGCGGTCCTCACTGGACGAGCTCGGGCTTCTCCTTGAGCAGCTCGTTGAGCGGCTCGAGGTCGAAGAGGTCGTCGGCGGAGATGTCGATGCCGGCCGCCTTGAGCGACGTCAGGTTGGCCTGCACGAGGTCGTCGCTGATCGTGAAGATGCCGTTCTTGGCGGTCTCGTCGGTGTTGACGAGCAGCTCGCACTGCTGCTTGGCCTGGGCGATCTCCTTGTCGAGCTCCAGCGGCGGGTCGATGTCCTTGCCGTAGGTGTCGACGGCGAGCTTCGCGCCCTTCTCGTACCCGGCCTCGCCGTCGCAGGCGTCCTTCCAGCCCTTGATCTCGGCCTCGAGGAACGCCTTGACGTAGTCGGGCTTCTTCTTCAGCGTCTCGTCGGTCGTGATGATGCTCTCGGCGACGAACGGCAGGTTGTTGTCGGCGAAGGAGAGGTCGACGGTGTCGAAGCCGTGGCTCTTGACCAGCAGCGACTCGTTGGTGACGTAGGCGACGAGGCCGTCGATCTGCTTGTCCTCCAGCGGGGCGACGTCGAAGCCGTTCGGGACGATCTCGACGTCCTTCTCGTCGATGTCGTTCGCGGCGAGGAAGGCCTTGAAGAGGCTGAGGTTCGGGTCCTGGACGCCGATCTTCTTGCCGATGAGGTCCTGCGGCGTCTTGATGTTGCCCTGGTCGGCCAGCGACAGGATCGAGAACGGGTTCTTCTGGTACGTCGCACCGATGATCTTGAGGGGGAAGTCGGAGTTGGTGATCGCCGAGGCCGTCGAGACGGCGTTGCTGAGGCCGAAGTCGGCCTTGCCGGTGGCGACGATCTCCTCCTGGGCGACCGGTCCGGCCAGGAAGGTGGCCTTCCCGAGCCCGGCGTCCTTGTAGTAGCCGGCGCTGTCGGCGATGAACTCGCCCGCGAACTCGGCGTTCTTGATCCAGGAGAACTGGACGGTCACGTCTCCGAGGCCGTCGCCCGACGACTCGTCCGCGGAGTCAGAGCTCGAGCCGCACGCGGACAGGGCGAGGGCGGCGGCCGAGAGCACCGCGGCGACACGCGCGGTGGTTCCTCGGCGGATGGACTGGTTCATGACTGTGGCACTCCCTGGCTCGAGCAGCGTGCGCTGCTGACGATGAAACCCCCGTTACAGACCGAGACGTTAGGAGCGTCGCGTTCCGCTCCCGACGCATCGGCATTACGCCTGCGTAAATCTCAGTAGGCCGTCCGCGCGGCGTGGCTGAGCCACGCGTCGAAGGGCGACGACGCGTCGGCCGTGCGGGTCGCCTGGACCGTCGTGCCCCACGTCGCACGGTCGCGCGAGAAGAGCTCGTAGAACTCGCGGTCGTCGAACCCGCCGCGGGCCGCGTCGTCGCGGTCGGCGGCGAACACGACCCGGTCGACACGCGACCACAGCGACGTCGCCAGGCACATCGGGCACGGCTCGCAGGAGGAGTACAACGTCAGTCCTGCCAGGGAGAAGTCGCCGATCGCCCGGCACGCGGCGCGGATGGCGACGACCTCGGCGTGGGCGCTCGGGTCGAGGTCGCGGGTGACCCGGTTCTGTCCCGTGGCGACCAGCTCGTCACCCTTCACGAGCACCGCCCCGAAGGGTCCGCCACCCTCGGCCACGTTCTGCGTGGCGAGGTCGACGGCCAGTGCCAGCCACGTCGCGTCCTGCTCGTCGCTCATCGTCGACTCCCTCTCTCGTGCTCCTGCCGGGGATCGTCGCAAGAGGGTGTTTCGTGAGCGTTTCTCCACCGTCCCCGCGATGAAACACTTGTCCCGCAGGCTGGGTCCGTGCTCGACATCGCCCCCACGCTCCGCACCTGGACGACCGAGGGTCGTCGCGTCGCCGTCGCCACCCTGGTGGCCGTGCACGGCAGCGCGCCGCGCGCGGTGGGCGCGGCCATGGCGGTCGACGACACCGGACGCGTGGTCGGCAGCATCTCCGGCGGGTGCGTCGAGGGTGCCCTCGTCGCCGAGTGCGAGGAGGTCCTCGCGGGAGGGCCCACGCGACGGCGGACCTACTCCGCAGGCGACTGGCTGGAGCCCGGCCTGATGTGCGGCGGGACGATCGAGGTGCTCGTGTGCGACCTCGCGTCGCTCGACGCGGAGCAGTGGCACCAGGTCGAGTGCGCGGCGGGCGGGAGGTCCGCGACCCTGACGCTCGCCGGCACCAGCATCTCGGTCCAGCGGCCGCCGAAGCTCGTGGTGGTCGGAGCCGTGGAGTTCGCCGTGGCGCTGTGCGCGCTCGCGTCGCGCGCCGGCTTCGCCGTCACCGTCCTCGACCACCGCGCGACCTTCGCGACGAAGGAGCGCTTCCCCGACGCGACGGCGGTCGTCGTGGCCGACCTCGCGGACTGGTGCGCGACGCGCACGTGGTCGCCCGAGGACGCCGTGTGCGTGCTCGGGCACGACCTCGACCGCGACACGGTCGTGCTCGCGTCGGCCCTGGAGGGCGGGGCCGGCTACGTCGGCGCGATGGGCTCGCGCACCACGCACGAACGACGCGTGCGCGCCCTCGACGGCGTCGACGTCAGCCGTCTGCGCTCCCCCCTCGGGCTCGACCTCGGCGGCTCGGGCCCCGAGCACACCGCCGTGGCGATCCTGGCGGAGGTGCTGGCCGTCCGCCACGGCGGCTCGGCGCAGCCGCTCTCGGCCACGACCGGACCGATCCACCGGTCCCCCGCGCGCCTCGACCCGGCCTGAGGGCCGGCCGACCTAGCCCCGGCGCTGCCGACTCGGTGGTGCGTCGGACCCGGTCTGCGCGAGCCGCCAGACCCGGTCTCGACTCATCGGCAGCGTGCGGGGACGTGCGCCGAGCGCGTCGGTGATCGCGTTGGCGAGGGCCGGGGCCACCGGGTTGTACGGTGCCTCGCTCATCGACTTCGCGCCACGCGGGCCGAGCTCGTCGTGGGTGTCGGCGAAGAGCACCTCGGTCGTGGGCACGTCGGCCATCTGCGGCACGCGGTAGGAACGGAAGGTGCGCGTCACGACGTGTCCGTCCTCCACGACCACCTCCTCCTGCAGGGCCGAGCCGATCGCCTGCGCGACACCGCCCTCCACCTGGCCCCGGAGCTGCTCGGGGTTGATCACGACGCCCGCGTCGGCGGCGTGCACCGACTGCAGCACCCGCACCTCGCCCGACGTCGGGTCGACCGCCACCCGGAAGCCGTGGACGTTGAAGGCCACCGAGCGTGGGCTCCCGTCGTGGGTGCCCTCCGCCGACAGCCCGTCGGGCACGACCTCGCGGAAGCTCAGGAGCGACCCGTCGGGCAGGCGCACGCCGTCGCGCTCGAGCGTGCAGTGGCCGCGGGCGACGCCGGCCGCACGGGCGGCGAGCGTGAGCAGCTCGGCGTGCAGCCGCTCGGCCGCCACGTGCACCGCCTTGCCCGCGACGACGGAGCCGGCCGAGCCGTAGGCGCCGGTGTCGTAGCCCGACGTCGCCGTGTCGCTCTGGCGCACCCGGACGCGGTCGGGCGTCGTGGCCAGCTCGGTCGCCGCGAGCTGGACGTGCACCGTCGTGGTGCCGTTGCCGAACTCGGCGGTGCCGACGGAGACGGTGTAGCGGCCGTCGGCGTCGACCGCCACCGCCACGTCGGTGAAGTGCCCGCGCGGCGGGATGGTGGCGATCATCGCCATCGCGACGCCGCGTCCCGTCGGCCAGCCCTCGGGAGCGTCGTCGCCGCGACCCGACGCGAGCGCGGCGTCGACGAGGTCGAGGCACTGGTCGAGCCCGTAGGAGCCGTACTCGAGGTCGTCCTCCTCCAGCGCCGTGACCACGAACGGGTCGCCGGGCACGACGGCGTTGCGACGTCGCAGCTCGGCGGGGTCCAGCCCGAGCTCGGCGGCGAGGTCGTCCATGGCCGACTCGATGCCGAACATGACCTGCCCGAGGCCGTAGCCGCGGAAGGCGCCCGACGGGAGCTGGTGGGTGTAGACGGCCTCGGCGTCGACCCGCTTGTTGGGGCAGCGGTACTGCGCGACCGACTCGTGGCAGCCGTGGAACATGACGCCGACGGCGTGGTTGCCGTAGGCGCCGGTGTCGGACAGCACGTCGAGCTTGAGCGCCGTCAGGTGCCCGTCGGCGTCGGCGCCGAGCGTGACGCCGACCCGCATGGGGTGGCGGCACGGCACGATCGTGAACTGGTCCTCGCGGCTCAGCTCGTACTGCACGGGGCGTCCGGTGCGCAGGACGGCCAGCCCGATGACGTCCTCGACGAGCATCTCCTGCTTGCCGCCGAACCCGCCGCCGACCCGGGCGGCGAGCACCCGCACCCGCTCGCGCGGCAGGGAGAGCACGTGGGCGAGCTCGTCGCGCACCAGGAACGGCACCTGCGTGCTGGTGCGCACCACGAGGGTGCCATCGTCGGCCAGCCAGCCGCGGCCGCCGTGCGTCTCGAGCTGGGCGTGCGAGACCCGCGACGTCTGCCACGTGCCCGACACGACGGCGTGGGCCGAGGCCAGCGCCGCCTCGACGTCGCCGTGCTCGTCGTGCAGCTGGGCGACGACGTTGCGGGTGGGCTCGGCGATGCGCGAGACGACCGGGTCCTTGTCGCCGTGCACGAGCGGCGCCCCTGGCCGACGCGCCGCGTCGGGGTCGAGGACCGCGGGCAGCACCTCGTACTCCACGTCGACGAGCCGGCAGGCCTCCTGCGCGGTGGCGACGGTCTCGGCCACGACCACCGCGACGCGCTGGCCGGCGAACCGCAGGACGGGGTCGAGCATGCGCGTGTCGTCGGGGTCGTCGAGCCGGCTCTGGTGCCGGCCGGTGGAGTAGAGGACGTCGGGGGCGTCGTGGTGGGTGAGGACCAGGTGGACGCCCTCCAGCGCCTCCGCCCGTGACGTGTCGATCGAGGCGATGCGCGCGTGCGGGTGCGGGCTGCCGAGCACCGCGACGTGGAGCAGGTCCGCCGGCGCCTCCAGGTCGAGGGTGAAGGGCTCCTGCCCGGCCACGACGCGGCGGGCCGCCGGCGCGGCGACCGAGGCGCCGAACGCCTCCCCCGCCGGGGCCTCGCCGACGTTGGCCGTGCCGGCGAGGGCGTCGCGGACCGAGCGGTAGCCGGTGCAGCGGCACAGGTTGCCCTTCATCGAGCGGCAGAGGTCGTCGTGCGCGAGCCCCTCGGGCAGCGTCGACGCGGTGACGACCATGCCCGCCGTGCAGAACCCGCACTGGAACCCGGCCGCGTCGACGAAGCGCTGCTGCACGGGGTGCAGGTCGTCGGGCGTCCCCAGGCCGGACGCCGTCGTCACCTCGCGACCGGCGGCCCGCACGGCCGGGAAGACGCACGAGTGCGTCGGGTCGCCGTCGACCAGGACGGTGCAGGCACCGCAGTCGCCGGCGTCGCAGCCCTTCTTGACGTCGAGGCGGTCGTGGTCGCGCAGGTAGGTGCGCAGGCACTGGCCCGGCGTCGGGGCCGTGGTGACGCTCGCGCCGTTGACCCGCACCTCGAACGTCCCTCTCTCGACGGGACCTGCCTCGACGGGACCTGTCTCGACGGGACTGCTCATGCCAGCTCCTCCACGACCTCGAGCGCGCAGCGCAGGGTCTGCGCGGCGCGCCAGTCGGGCGCGCCGTGCGGGTCGTCGTACCAGCGCTCGATCGTGCTCACCGCGGTCGCGACGTCGGACTCCGTGGGAGCCGGGCCGAGGTCGAGCACGTGGGGGCGGTGGGTCGAGGCGGTCACGCTGACGTGCACGCCGCCGTCCGGCTCGCGCCGGCCGACCAGCACCGCGCCCGAGCGGCCCATGGGGGTGAGCGCCGCGCGCCGGAAGGCCGTCGTCGACGCGAGCGACGCACGCGGCACCTCGAACGCACGCACGAGCTCGCCCGGGTCCAGCGACGTCCGGCGCACGTCGGTCACGAGCGACGCGACCGGCACCCGACGCTCGCCACCGGGCCCCCACACGACGGCGTCGGCGCCGAGGCCGGTCAGCAGCGAGGTGGCGCCGCCGGCCGGCAGCGCCAGGCACACGTTGCCGCCGACGGTGGCGCGCCGGGAGACCTTGCTCGACATCACGAGCGCCTCGACGCACGGCCGCGCCACCGCGAGGCCCGGCAGCCCGGACCGCTCGGCGTGCGTGACGAGGTCGAGGAGGGAGCACGTGGCCCCGATCGTCAGCCCAGTCGTCAGCCCGGTCGTGGGGCCGTCCGCTGCTCCGGCGTCGAGCTCCCAGTCGGGCCAGCCCAGCGCCAGGAGGTCGACGAGGCCGGTGGTCGTCACCTGCGGCTCGGAGAACAGCCACGTGCCGCCGGCCAGCCAGGTCTCGCCAGGTGCGAGGACCAGGTCGTCCGGGCCGGTGGGCAGACGGAAGGTCTCGACGGTGTGCAGGTCCACGGCCTCAGTCCTCGATCTCGCCGAGCGCGCGGTAGGCCGCCGCGATCGCGGCCACCCGCTGGCCCGCCGCCGGGCCGAGCGCGTCGAGGACGCGCGACGACAGCGCCGCGACGACGCTCATCGCCGCCGCGTAGCTGTCGAACGCGGCCTGCGTCGAGGCGCCGCACTCGATCCACACGTCGCCCGGCGACGCGAGCCGGCGGCCCGACGGGTCGGCCATGAGCACGACCCGGGCGCCCTGGGACCTGACGAGGTCGAGCAGCGCGGCGATCTCGGGCGGGCGGCGACGGAACGCGACCACGACCACGACGTCGTCGGCGCCCAGACCGACCACCTCGTCGGACAGCGACTGCCCCGGCGACGGCGCGACCCCGACGCCGGTCCGCGCCTGCGTCAGCTGCTGGGTCAGGTGCAGCGCGACAGGGTAGCTGTTGCGCATCCCGACGACCGTCACCGTCGCGGCACCGGCCAGCAGCGCCGCCGCCTGCTCGATCGCACCCTCGGCCGCGGTGAGCACGCGGTGCAGGTGCTCGACCTCGGTCTCCAGGTGGCGCGCGACGCTCGGCGGCGCCCCCACCGGCACCGGCAGGCCCGCGTTGCGCAGGACGAGCAGCTGGTCGCGGACCTGCGTGAAGTCCTCGTAGTCGAGCCGGCGGAACAGCCGGCTCATCGTCGCCTTGGAGACACCGGCCAGGTCGGCGAGCTCCGACGCGCGGTACATGGCGAGGTCGTGCAGGTGCTCGAGCAGCACGTCGGCCGCGCGGCGCTCCTGCGGGGCGAGGTCGGCGTACTTCTCGGTGATGCGCACCTCGATCGGCCGCGCCTCCTCGCGGGGAGCCCCTGACGGGTCCAGGGCGGTGGTGCTCATGAGGCTGCGACCTTCGCCGCGACCTCGAGGACGGCGGCCTCGAAGGCGTCGAGCCCGCGCGCGACGTCGATCTCGCGGACGTCCTCGTCGGGGTGGTGGCTCACGCCGTCGTGGCAGCGTACGAACAACATGGCCACGTCGGTGACGGCCCCGACGGCCATGCCGTCGTGGCCGGCGCGGCTCCACAGCCCCATCGGGGTGGTGTCGCCCGTGCCCACGATGCCGCTGACGACGGCGTCGGTGAGCCAGGGCGCGCACGGCATCGCGGGCGCCCGGTGCGTCTCGGTGACCCGCAGCCCCAGCCCCCGCGCGGCGCACAGCCGCTGCAGCTCGGCCTCCAGGTCCTCCCACATCGCGTCGCGGGCGGCGTCGGTGGGCGCGCGCAGGTCGAGGCTGACCTCGACGTGCCCCGCGATCACGTTGACCGCGCCCGGGCGGGCCTCGATCCGGCCCGTCGTGGCGATGCAGCCCGACGGGCGGACCATGCGCTCGATCGCCGTGATGCACTCCGCGGCGCCGACCATGGCGTCCTTGCGGCGGTCGTAGGGCGTCCCGCCGGCGTGGCGGGCCTCGCCCTCCACCTCCAGGACGAAGCGCCGCGCGCCGGCGATGGTGGTCACGTACCCGAGCGAGGCGTCGGCCTCCTCGAGGTAGGGGCCCTGCTCGATGTGCGCCTCGAGGTAGCCCACGAGCTCATCCGGACGCCGCGCGGCGGTGCCGACGGCGCGCGGGTCGAGCCCGAACTCCTCGAACGCGGTCCGCAGCGTCATGCCGCCCGCGTCGCAGAGGTCCCACCACGCGGGGTCCCACGTGCCGGCGGCCGCGCAGCTGCCCAGCAGCGCCTTGCCGAACCGCGTGCCCTCCTCGTCGCTGAACCCGACCACCTCCAGGGCGAACGGCAGGTCGTCCACCCGGTCGCCGAGCCGCTCGGCGACCGCGATGCCCATGAGCACGCCGAGCATGCCGTCGTAGGAGCCGGCGTCGGGGACGGTGTCGAGGTGAGAGCCGAGCAGCAGGGCGGGCAGCCCCGGCTCGCGGCCCTCGCGTCGGCCGTACTGGTTGCCGGCCGCGTCCTGGCGCGGAGCGAGGCCGGCGCGCGTCATCCACCGGGCCACGACCCGGTTGACCGCCGCGTGCTCCGGCGACAGGTAGACGCGTTCCAGGTGCTCGGGGTGGGAGGAGTAGAGGTCCAGCTCGGCGCACCGGGCCAGCACCTCGGCCGCCGAGCCGACCGCGGCGCCGCTCGTGGGCAGGTCCGTCGGGGCGCTCACGCGTAGACCTCCTGCGCAGCGCCGACGCCACCGCCGGCTGTCACGGCGACACCACCGGACCGCAGCACCTGCTCCAGCGCGGCCAACGTGACGAGCACGGCGTCCTTGCGGGCGTTGTAGCCCATCGTGCCGATCCTCCAGACCTTGCCGTGCAGAGGTCCGAAGGAGGTGCCGATCTCGATGCCGAAGTCCTCGAGCATCACCGCCCGCGCGGCGTCGCCGTCGACGCCGTCGGGGATGTGCACCGCGACGACGTTGCTCATCTTGTGGTCGACGTCGCCGAAGACCTCCAGACCGAGCCCACGCACCCCGGCGAGCATCGCGGCGCCGTGCAGACGGTGCCGCTCGACGGCGGCGTCCATCCCCTCCTCCACGAGCAGCCGCGCGCACTCGCGCGCGCCGTAGAGCATCGTCGTCGCCTCGGTGTGGTGGTTGAGCCGGCGCGGACCCCAGTAGTCCATGATCATCGCGAGGTCGAGGTAGTTCGAGGCGATGCGCACGCCCCGCGCGACGTCGCGCTCCTCGGCGATGCCCGCCTCGACGTGCCGCCGACCGTCGATGACGTCGACGGCACGCGGCGAGATCGTGATCGGCGACGAGCCGGACGGACCACCCAGGCACTTCTGCAGGCTGGCGGTCGCGACGTCGATCCCCCACGCGTCGGTCTCGAACGGGTTGCCGCCGAGGGAGGCGGTGGCGTCGCAGTACAGCAGCACGTCGTGCCGTCGGCAGATCTCGCCGAGGTCGGCCAGGGGCTGGCACATGGTCGTGGAGGTGTCGCCCTGCACGACCGCGAGCACCTTCGGCCGGACCTCGACGATCGCCGCCTCGACCTGCTCGGGCGCGAACACGGTGCCCCAGTCGGTCTCGATCGTGTGCACCTCGGCCCCGCACCGCTCGCCGATCTCGGCGAGCAGGTGGCCGAACCGTCCGAAGACCGGCACGAGCACCCGGTCGCCGGGCTCCAGGAGCGAGACGAGGGCCGCCTCGATGCCGGCGCGCGACGTGCCGTCGACGAGGAAGGTCTGCTCGTTCGCCGTCGCGAACACCTCGCGGTACAGACCCATGACCTCCACCATGTAGCCGGTCATGGCCGGGTCGTACTGGCCGACGAGCTGGGCCGACATCGCGCGCAGCACGCGCGGGTCGGCGGTGATCGGACCGGGTCCCATCAGCAGGCGGGGCGGGGGGTTCACGGGAGCGGTGTCCATGGGTCCTTCCATCGGTGGTGCGACAAGGTGCGGGGTCACGACGACGGCCTCTCGAGCTGCCGGCCGTGGCGGTGGTAGACCTGGTCGACGTCGACCAGCTCACCTCGCACGACGGTGCTGACCACGCGGCCTGCGAGGCGCAGCCCGTCGTAGGCGGAGATCGGGTTCCTGTGGGCCAGCCGTGCCGCCTCGACGTGCAGCTCGACGGCGGGGTCGTACACCGCGAGGTCGGCGTCGGCGCCGACGGCGATGCGTCCCTTGCGCGACAGTCCGACGAGGTCGGCGGTGCTCGTCGACATCCAGCGGCTCAGTCGCTCGAGCGGGATGCCGCGCAGCCGCGCCTCGTGCGCCAGGACGGCGAACCCGACCTGCAGGCCCGACACGCCGCCCCACGCCTGCTGCAGGTCGCCGTCGCCCTTCAGCTTCTCCTCGACGGTCGACGGCGAGTGGTCGCTGACGATGCAGTCGACCAGCCCCTCCTGGAGGGCCTGCCAGAGCGCCTCGCGGTTGCCGGCGTCGCGGATCGGGGGGCAGCACTTGAACTCCGGCGCCGCGTCGGGGATCGTCTCGGCGCTGAAGGTGAGGTAGTGCGGGCAGGTCTCGACGGTCAGCGGGAGACCCTCGGCCCGCGCGTCGGCGATCAGGTCGATCGCCCGCGCGCTGCTCAGGTGCAGCACGTGCACCCGCGCCCCTGTCTCCCGGGCGCCGTCGACGACCTGGCGGATGGCCGACACCTCCGACGCGTCGGGCCGCGAGAGCACGAAGTCGCGGTACGCGCGGCTGCCGGGCGCCGGCGTGCTGTCGAGGATCGCGGCGTCCTCGGCGTGCACGATCATGAGCGCGTCGAGCCGGGCGACCTCCGCGAGCGCGGCGTCGAACTCGGCGCGGTCCAGCGGCGGGAACTCCTCGACGCCCGACGGGCTGAGGAAGCACTTGAAGCCGAACACGCCGGCGTCCCACAGCGGTTCGAGGTCGGCGACGTTGCCCGGCACCGCGCCGCCCCAGAAGCCGACGTCGACCGCGAGCTGGCCCTGGGCCGCCGCGCGCTTGGCGGCCAGGCCCTCGAGCGTCGTGGTCGGGGGCACGGAGTTGAGCGGCATGTCGACGAGCGTGGTCACGCCACCGAGGACGGCGGCCCGGGTGGCCGAGCTGAAGCCCTCCCACTCCGTGCGGCCCGGCTCGTTGACGTGCACGTGCGTGTCGACGACGCCGGGCACCACGTAGGCGGTGTCGGGGACGCGGTGGACCTCGCCGGCCGGGACGTCGTCGAGGGGTCCGACGGCCGTGACCCGTCCGTCGTCGAGCGTCAGGGTCGCGGGACGGAACTGCCCGTTGACGAGCACCTGCTGGGCCTGGATCGCGTCGAGTCGCATCGGCGTGGTCAGCCCCTCGCCGCGGTCGCTCGTGCGGTCATCGTCGTGCTCGCTCTCGTGTGTCGGTGCGCTCAGCAGAAGCCAGGCACGGTGGCCCACGCCTGCGGGGCCTGCGGTGCGCCCTCGCGCTGGACGGTGGCCTGGATCAGCCCGTAGGGGCGGTCGGCGGCGAAGAAGACCTCGTTCGGGTTGTCGAGCCCGAACGGCTCGAGGTCGACGAGGAAGTGGTGCTTGTTGGGGCACGACAGCCTGATCTCGGCGACGTCGTCGAACTGCTCGAGGACGGCGCGGCCCATCGCGAAGATCGTCTGCTGCAGGGCGAGGGAGTGCACGCTCGCGAACGTCTCGAGCAGCACGGCCTTGATCGCCTCGTAGCGCGCGTTCCAGTCGACGTCGGTGCTCGTGTAGCGCCACCACGCAGTGACCGACGTGGCGAGGATGCGGTCGGTGGTCTCGCGCAGCGTCGTGTACCGGTCGCGGGGGAACCCGTGGAACTCCGAGCCGGTCGACTTGAGCACCGTCGCGTCCTTGAACCCGGCCAGCACCCACGTCTGGTCGCCGTCCTTCTGCACGACGGTGGTGCGGACCTCCCGGCCGGTGCGGACGAAGGAGTGGTCGTGCGGCCGGCCGTCGACCGCGATCCGCTCCCACGCGTAGAGCTCGGCCTCCCAGCGTCCGCCGCAGACCCAGTCGAAGCTGGTGACGAAGTGCTCGCCGAGGGTGAGCAGGAACTGCTCGGGCGAGCCGATGCCGTGCTGCTGCGCGAACGCGTAGACCGTGTTCTTCTGCGTGTCGGTGGCCACGACCTGGCTGTTGTCGCCCTCGACGTGGCACGCCACGAAGTCGCCGCGCAGCTGCGAGGTGACGTTGAGGTCCTCGATCTCGTGCCGATCGGTGTCGCGGGTGATCCGCACCAGCCGGTTCTCGGCCTTCCCGTACTGGTTCGGTCCCAGCACGATGTCGCCCGTCGCCATGGTCAGCTCCCTCGATAGGTGGTGTAGGCGAACGGGCTCAGCAGCAGCGCCACGTGGTGGTGCTCCTGGCCCGTCCCGGCCTCGAACGCGACGCGCACGACGGGGTAGAAGGTGCTGCGGTCCTGGTCGGCGAACCAGGGGCCGGTCGCGAAGACGAGCTCGTGGACCCCGAGGTCGACGGGGTCGTCGAACCGGATCCGGCCGTCGGCGTCGGTGGTCGCGGTGACCGAGTCGTCGAGCGAGACGACCAGGCCGGCCGCCGGGCGACCGAGCGCGGCGTCGAGCACGTGGGTGGAGAGGGTGGTCATGCGAACGTGTCCTCCAGCCGCAGCAGGGCGATCTCGCGGAGCTGGCCTGCGGTGACCGCCAGCTCCGTCTCGGGGTCGTGCGTGAGCCGCTGCTCGAGCAGGGCGAGGATCTCCTCGGCGCTGCGACCGGCCGCGCGCACGAGGAAGATCCGGTCGAACCGCTCCTCGTAGGCCGCGTTGCCCGCCGCGAGCCGTGCCGCGGTGTCGACGCTGGCGTCGACGCCGGACTGCTCGCGGCCGGAGAGCTCGGCGCTGCGACCCGTGCCGACGTGCCGCTCCCCGATGCGCGGGTGGTCGGCGAGCGCGGCCTCGACCTGCGCACCCGTCCAGCCCGCGGCCAGCGCGTCGGCCCGTGCCACGAGCGCCTCGACGCTCCCGTAGGGGCGACCCGCGACGAGGGCGTCGACCCACGCGCCGACGTCGGCGCACGCGCGCAGCACGGCAGCGGCCTTCTCGGCGTCGGCCGTGTCGAACGTCGTGATGTCCACGTGGTCCCTCCCTCGTCCCGAGGAACGCTAGGACCATCGTGTTACGGCGCGTGCAACCCGCGTTTCATCCGGGTAACGGCCCCCGCGGACTCGCCGTCAGGCGTGGAGCGGACCCGTCACGAGGTCGAGCAGGTCGAGGTCGCGGCGGGGCGGGCCCACGAGGCAGACGCCGCACGGCAGGCCGTCGGACGTGGTGAGCGGGACGCTGACCGCCGGCAGCCCGCCGAGCCCGGCCACGCAGGTCAGGCGCAGGGTGGCCGCACGCACCTCGCCGAGGTCGGCACCCAGCTCCGGCGCCACCGTCGGGGCTGACGGCAGCACGACGACCCGGTCGCCGACGAGCCGACGCACCGCGTCGCGCGCGCGGGCGGCGTCGTCGGCGGCCTGCACGGCGGTGTCGTGGTCGATCTCGGCGGCCGCCTCGAACCGGCTGCGCACGTCGGCGCCCAGGGAGTCCAGGCGGGTGCGCAGCCACCAACCGTGGCTCTGCCAGGCCTGCGCCGCCTGGTGCACCCGGAAGACCTCCGGCCACGTCTCCGGCAGGTCCCAGGACTCCTCGACGACGGTGCCGCCGTCGCCGCCCCAGCCCGTGCCGCCGCGCGGACCAGCGCCGAGGAACCCCTCGACCGCCGCCCGCACGTCGGGCGACGCGAGGGCGAGCAGCTCGGGCACCACCACGACGTCGCGCAACGGACGCGGCGCCGCGGCGGGCAGCAGCACGGAGCCGACCCGGCGCAGCAGGCCGGCGTCGCGGGTCATCCACCCGACCGTGTCGAACGACGGGGCGAGCGGCATCAGCCCTGCGGTCGGCACGCTTCCGTGCGTCGGCCGCATGCCGTACAGACCCTGGTAGGCGGCCGGGACCCGGATCGAGCCGCCGGTGTCGGTGCCCAGCCCGATCGTCGCGTGGCCGAGCGCGACGGCCGACGCCGATCCCGACGACGACCCGCCCGAGATGCGTCCGGGCGCCTGCGCGTTGGGCGGGGTGCCGAAGTGCGCGTTCGTGCCGGCCAGGCTGTAGGCGAACTCGTCGGTGCGGGCGATGCCGCGCACCGACGCGCCGGCTCCCAGCAGGGTCTGCACGGCCCACGCGTGGCTCGACTCCACGGGCGCGTTCGCGGCCCAGGTCGGGTTGCCGGCGCCGACCGGTTGCCCGGCCACGGCGAACAGGTCCTTCACCGCGACGCTCTCGCCCGACAGCGGGCCGGTCCCGGGTCGCACGAGCGGGTCGCCGACGGCCCGCCACACCCGGGTGTCGACCGCGGGCGCCGGCACCGCGACGTGGGCGGCCGTGACCTGCCAGCCCACCTCGGTCCGCTCCCACAGCTGGGTCTGCTGGCCGCGGCCGCCACGCTCCGGGGCGGTGACCGCGACGACGAGCGCGTGCGTCGCGTCGACGACCCGCACGTGCACCTCGGCGATCGTGCGCCGCGGCGCGCCCCCGCGCGACCCGCGGAACCGGCTGATCGTCTCGTGGCCCACGAGCACCCCGGCGGCGTCGCCGCGCAGCGTGTCGGGACGGTCGGCGAAGAGCGCGTCGAGCGTCTCGAGGTCGTCGGACATCAGCGCCGTCTCGTACGCCCAGAACGCCTCGAGCAGCCCCTCGGGAGCGTCGTCGCTCATGCGAAGTCCGCCAGCCGGATCCGGGCGTGCACGCCCTTGACCACGTCGACCACCTGGCTGATGTCGAAGTCGGTGGCTGCGCTCAGGTACGCGTACGCGTGCCGCGGGTCCATCCCGTAGCGCGCCTGCAGCAGGCCGATCGCCGCACGCACGCAGTTCTGCGTCGCGACGTCGAGGTCGGGGTCGAGGCCCGTCGGCACGAGGTACTCGCGGGTGCGGGCCAGCGGGCCCACCAGCTCGCCGAACTGCGCCACGGCCTCCTCGCGGGGCACGACGTCGAGCCGCACCGTCGCCCGCAGCGACGCCTCCATGGCGGTGAGTGCGACCTCCCCGCCACCCTGCGCGAAGTGCGGGTCGCCGACGTAGGCCAGCGCGCCGGCCACCTGCACGGGCAGGTAGAGCGTCGCGCCCGCGGTGAGCAGGTTGATGTCGAGGTTGCCGCCGTGTGCACCGGGCGGCACGGTGTGCGGCCGCTCGTCGCCGGCCACCGCGACGCCCATGATGCCGAGGAACGGCGCGAGCGGGAACCGGACGGTGCGCTCGTCCTGCGGTCCGTACGTCATCACCCCGGTGTCGCCCTCGGCGCGGGCGAACACGCTGAAGACGTCGCCGTCGAGCGGGTACTCGCCGGGCAGCGCGCCCCTCCCGTGCCGGTTCGACACGACGCCGTACGGCACCCGCTGCTGCGCGTCGACGAGGGTCATGGCCAGCAGGTCGCCCGGCCTCGCGCCACGGACCTCGATCGGTCCGGTGACCACGTGCGGACCGTCGACCCCGAACGTCCGCGCGTAGCCCGAGGCGGCGAGCGCCACGGCGTCGTCGAGCACGTCGACGCCGTGCGGCTCGAAGAACGCACGCGGGTCGCGACCTTGGTCCTCCAGGATCCCCTCGTGGCTGATCGTGTCGACCACGACCTCCTCGCCCGGCTCGACGGACAGCACGGCGCGGTCGGTGGCGCAGGGCAGCCGGCCCCACAGCACGTGGTCGCCCGTCGACGGCAGGTAGGTCGCGTCGGACGGGACGCCGGTGCCCGTGTGGAGGGGTGCGGAGTCGAGCGGCGTGCTGCGTGGGAGGCCCTGGCGGGTGGTCATGGACGGACACCCTAGAGACCTCATGTCACGGACTCGTGACATCCCGGCCACGGCGCCGCGCCACCCCGCCGTCAGACTCTGGGGATGCTGCGCCGCATCACGTCCGACCGGATGAACCTCGTCCTCATGCTCGCCCTCACCTTCTCGACGGGGGTGATCGACGCCGTCGGCTACCTCGGTCTCGACCGCGTGTTCACCGGCAACATGACCGGCAACGTCGTGATCCTCGGCATGGCCGTCGTCGGTGCCGACGACCTCCCGATCCTCGGACCCGCGCTCGCCCTCGTCGGGTTCCTGGCGGGCGCGGCGCTCGGCGGCCGGGTGCTGAAGGGCGCGCGGACGGGCTGGTCGGCACGCACCACCACGCTGATCGCCTGCGTCGGTGCGTCGATCCTCGCGCTCGGCGTCGTGCTGTTCGTGGTCGGCGACGACGTGGGCCACGCGGGCCAGGTCGTCATCACGACGCTGCTCGGTGCGGCGATGGGCCTGCAGGCCGCGACCGCGCGGTTCATCGCCGTCAAGGACGTCACCACCGTGGTCGTCACGTCGACCATCACGGGTCTGGCCGCCGACTCGGTGCTCGGCAACGGCAAGGGTGGCGGGTCGGGTCGGCGCGTGGCGGCGGTGGTGCTGATCCTCGCGGGCGCGGCGGCGGGTGCCCTGCTGCTGCGCTGGCACCTGGGGGCCGGTCTGCTGCTCGCGGCCGCGGTCACGCTGGTCGTGTGCCTGGTGGGGGCGCTGCACGCGCGAGCTGCGGTCCCCGCGTCCGCGCCGTAGCTTGGGCGGTGTGCTGCTGACCTTGGTCGACTGGCGGGTGCGCGTGGCCGCGCTCTACGAGCAGGTCCGCGCGGACCCGGACCCCGAACGGGGGCACGCGACGTGGCGGCAGGGTCGCGACGAGCTGTTCCGCAACCACCCGCAGTCGCCGCTGCCGGCGCGTGACCCGCTGCGCGAGACCGGCCTGCCGTACTGGCCCTACGACCCGGCGTGGCGGTTCGAGCTCCCGCTCCTGCCCGCACCGACCGACGCGTGGGACCCCGACGAGCGCGTCGTCGACGGAGGCGGTGACGGCGACGTCACGATGCTGCGGACCGGGCAGCTGGCGCTCCCGTCGGGCTCGACGCTCGACGTGTGGACGCTGCAGCAGTACGCCGGCGGCATCTTCGTGCCCCTGCGTGACGCGACGTCGGGTCGCGCCGATGGCGCCGCGTCGTACGGCGCGGGCCGCTACCTGCTCGACACCGCGAAGGGGTCGTGGCTCGGCGGCCGGCCGACTCCCCAGGGTGGACACACCGTCGTGCTCGACCTCAACTTCGCCTACCACCCGTCGTGCCGCTACGACGACCGCTGGCGCTGCCCCCTCGCGTCGCCGGGCAACACGATCACCGACGTCGTCGAGGCGGGCGAGCGCCTCCCCGCCTGACCCCCCACCACCCGACCGGTCGAGCCTGTTTGCGTGGGGCCCCACGCAAACAGGCTCCCCCCACCGCAACCATGCGCCCGAACTGCGCGTTTGCGTGGGGCCCCACGCAAACGCGCACCGTCTGCGCGGGCGAGATGCGGTCAGAAGGTGAGGGCGAGGGCGGGGTCGCGCAGGATCGACGCCACGTCGGCGAGGAAGCGCGAGCCCTGCTGGCCGTCGACGACCCGGTGGTCGAAGCTCACCGCGAGCGTCGTGACCCACCGCGGCTCGATCCGCTCGGCACCTCCGGCATCCGGTCCGACCACCCAGGGACGCCGGTCGATCTGCCCGACGCACAGGATGCCCGTCTCGCCCGGGTTGAGGATGGGCGTGCCCGCGTCGACGCCGAACACGCCGACGTTGGTGATCGTGAACGTGCCGCCGCTCATCTGCGCGGGCTGGGTGCGGCCGGCGCGGGCGGTGGCCGTCAGGTCGGCCAGCGCCTCCCCGAGCTCCAGCAGGCTCATCCGGTCGGCACCCGGGATGTTCGGCACCACGAGCCCACGGTCGGTGGCCGCGGCGACGCCCAGGTTCACCGACCCCTTCAGCACGATCTCCTGCGCGGCCTCGTCCCAGCTGGCGTTCAGCTCGGGCGTGCGCGACAGCGCCAGGCACACGGCCTTCGCGACGACGAGCGTCGGCGACACCTTCACGCCCGCGAACCGACGGTCGGCCTTGAGCCGCTCGACGAGCTCCATCGTCGCGCTCACGTCGAGCGTGACCCACTCGGTGACGTGCGGTGCACTGAACGCCGAGCTGACCATGGCCTGCGCGGTGGCCTTGCGCACGCCCTTGACCGGGATGCGCGTGTCACCCTCCACCGACCGCACCGGCGCGGCAGCGGGCGCCGCGACCGTGGGACGTCGGCCGGCGATGAACGCCTCGACGTCGGCGCGTGTGACCACCGGACCGTCGCACGGCACGTCGAGCAGGTCGACACCGTGGTCCTTCGCCAGCTTGCGCACCGGCGGCTTCGCCAGGGCCCGCACGTCACGCGGGCGCGGCTCGGACTCCGTCGGCCGCTCCAGCGTGGTCACCCCACCGGACGGTTCAGCGGCCTGCACGGACGCGTCGCCCTTGCGCCGACGTCGGCGCGTCGAGGCGGTGCGCACGCCGTAGCCGACCAGCACGGGCTCGCGCTTCTCCCCGGCCGACGGGTCCGCCGGCCCCTCGTCGTCCGCCGGCTCGTCGGCCTCGACCAGCGACGACGCGTCGTCGGGGACGACCGGCCCCGTCGGCCCGCCGATCGCGATGATCGGGGTGCCCACCGGCACGGTCGTGCCCTCCGGCACCAGCAGCGCCGTCACCTCGCCCGCGAACGGGCTGGGCAGCTCCACGACCGACTTCGCGGTCTCGATGTCGACGATCGTCTGGTTGACCTCGACCACGTCGCCGACGGCCACGTGCCACGTGAGCACCTCGGCCTCGGTCAGTCCCTCGCCCACGTCGGGCAGCCTGAACTCGCTCATCAGCTCATCCCCTCAGAACGCCATCGCGCGGTCGACGGCGTCGAGCACACGGTCGAGGTCGGGCAGGAACTCCTCCTCCACCCGACTGGGCGGGTAGGGCAGGTCGTAGCCGGTGACGCGCAGCACCGGCGCCTCGAGGGAGTAGAAGCACTCCTCCTGCACGCGGGCGGCGATCTCGGCGCCGAGGCCGAGCGTGCGCGACGCCTCGTGCACGACGACCGCGCGACCGGTGCGGCGCACGGACTCGTGCACGGGCCCGAGGTCGAGCGGGCTGAGGGTGCGCAGGTCGATCACCTCGAGGTCGACGCCGTCCTCCGCGGCCGCCTCCGCCGACTCCAGGCACGTGCGGACCATCGGCCCGTAGGCGAGCAGGGTGGCGTGGCGACCGTCGCGCACCACCTGCGACGCGTGCAGCGGCGTCGACTCCTGGCCCACCGGCCCCGCGTCCCAGTAGCGACGCTTGGGCTCCATGAACACGACCGGGTCGTCGCTCGCGATCGCCTGCTGGATCATCCAGTACGCGTCGTGGGCGTTCGACGGGCTCACCACGCGCAGCCCCGCCGTCAGGCAGAACTGCGCCTCCGGGCTCTCCGAGTGGTGCTCGACCGCGCCGATGCCGCCGCCGAACGGGATGCGGATGACGGCCGGCATCCGCACGACGCCCTGGCTGCGGGCGTGCAGCTTGGCGACCTGGCTGACGATCTGGTCGTAGGCGGGGTAGACGAAGCCGTCGAACTGGATCTCCACCACCGGCCGATAGCCGCGCAGCATCATGCCGACGGCGGCCCCGACGATGCCCGACTCGCCCAGCGGCGTGTCGATGACCCGGTCGTCACCGAAGTCCTTCTGCAGGCCCTCCGTCACCCGGAAGACGCCGCCGAGCGGGCCGACGTCCTCCCCCATGACGACGACCTTCGGGTCGGCCTCCATGGCGGCCCGCAGACCGGCGTTGATCGCCTTGCCGAGGCTGAGCCGCTGGCCCACCGCCGACGTGCGCTCGCTCGTGGCGGTGCTGGCGCTGGTGCTCATGCCGCACCACCCTCGGTGTCGAAGGAGTCGCGGTACGCGAGGTACTCGGCCTTCTGCGCGGCCAGCTCGGGGTGCGCGTCGGCGTAGACGCCGTCGAACAGCGCTCCGAGGTCGGGCTCGGGCAGGGACCGGCAGGCCTCGCGCAGGTGGGCGCCGAGGTCGTCGGCCTCCGTCTGCAGGTCGGTGAAGAACGACTCGGGCGTGTCGAGCTCGCGCAGGTGGCGCTCCACCCGGGCCAGAGGGTCGCGGTGCCGCCACGCCTCGACCTCCGCCGTGTCGCGGTAGCGGGTCGGGTCGTCGGACGTCGTGTGCGCACCCATGCGGTAGGTGACCGCCTCGACGAGCGTCGGACCCTCGCCGTCGCGGGCCCGCTGCAGCGCGGCCTGCGTGACCGCGTGCACGGCGAGCACGTCGTTGCCGTCGACGCGCACGCCGCCGAAGCCGTAGCCCGCGGCGCGCTGCACGAGCGGGGTGCGGCTCTGGCGCGCGAGCGGCACCGAGATGGCCCAGTGGTTGTTCTGGCAGAAGAACACGACGGGCGCGTTGAACGACGACGCCCACACGAACGCCTCGTGCACGTCGCCCTGGCTGCTGGCCCCGTCGCCGAAGTACGCGAGGGCGGCGGCGTCGCGCGCCGGGTCGCCCGTGCCGACGGCGCCGTCGCGCTGCAGCGCCATGGCGTAGCCGGTGGCGTGCATGGTCTGCGCGCCGATGATGATGCTGTAGAGCGCCATGCCGGTCTCGGCGGGGTCCCAGCCGCCGAGCTCCACGCCGCGGAACAGACCGAGCAGCCTGGCCGGATCGATGCCGCGGCACCAGGCGACGCCGTGCTCGCGGTAGGTCGGGAACGCGAAGTCCTGCGTACGGAGCGCGCGGCCCGAGCCGACCTGGGCGGCCTCCTGGCCCAGGCACTGCGCCCACAGGCCGAGCTCGCCGTGACGCTGCAGCGCGTGCGCCTCGTGGTCGATCCGCCGGACGAGGAGGAGGTCGCGGTACAGCGACCGGATGCTCTCGTCGTCGCCGTCGAAGGCGTAGCGCTCGTGCTCGACACGCCGTCCCTCGGGCGTCAGGAGCTGGACGAGCTCGGTGTCGACGGTGGCCGGCGTGGTCACCGGCCGCACCGTCTCGGGGCCGGGGGTGTGCACGGGTACGGTCATGCGCTGTTCCTCTCGCGTCCGGCGTGGGGTCTCCACGGCGGTGGGGCGGTACGGGACCGATGGCCTGCAGTGGTGGCGCAGACGTCCTGGTCGGGGGCGTGACCGCAGTCACACCTGTCGTCACCGTAGCCGGTCGCAGGGACGACGCCAAGTGCGCGGCTTCCTACACTGGCTCCGTGGACCACCCGGTGATCGTCCTGGCGAGCGACGAGCACGCCTCCCACCTCGACGACGAGTTCCGTCGCTACCACCGCGACTACGACGTCCGCGTCGTGCGCACGTGCGCCGACGCGACCGCGCTGCTCGAGCGGCTGTGCGCCGCCGACCGGCAGATCGCCCTGCTCGTGCAGGACGCCGGCCTCCCCGACGCCGACGTCTGGACGTCGTTCGCCGCGTGGCGGCGCGTCGTCCCGACGGCCCGCCGGCTCGTGACGGTGCCCTGGGAGCGGTTCCTCGAGGAGGGCGCCCGCCTGCGCCCGGGTCTGGCACACGGGAAGTTCGACGCCTTCCTGCTCATGCCCCGCGGCCTGCGCGACGAGGAGTTCCACGCCGCCGTCGTCGAGCTGCTGTCGGACTGGGGCTCCACCGTGGCGCGACCCGAGGTCGAGACCATCCGGCTCGTGTCGAGGCCGGGCAACCCGCTCACCGCGGCCGTCCGCGACTTCGCCCACCGGATGGGTATCCCCGCGGGCGTCCACCACCCCGACAGCGACGTCGGCCGCGAGATCCTGGCCGAGCTCGCCACCACGCGCCAGGAGTCGGGCACGGCCGAGGCGCCGGGCGAGCCGGTGGTGGCGAGCGTCTACCGCGCGCCGTTCGTGGCGACGTCGGTGCGCGAGGTCGCGCAGGCCCTGAACGGCTCCAGCGGGGAGACGGTGCTGACCGACGTGGTCGACGTCGCCGTCGTCGGTGCCGGGCCAGCCGGTCTCGCCACCGCCGTGTACGCGGCCAGCGAGGGCCTCAGCACCGTCGTGCTGGAGGCCGAGGCGGTCGGCGGCCAGGCCGGCACGAGCTCGATGATCCGCAACTACCTCGGCTTCCCGCGAGGCGTGTCGGGCATGCGGCTCGCGCAGCGCGCCCGCAACCAAGCAGTCCGCTTCGGCGCACGCTTCCTCACCGGCTGGGAGGTCGACGCGCTGCAGCCGTGCGACGCGTCGCTGGCCCACGACGAGCGCGAGCACGTGCTCACCACACCCGGCGGCGGGCACGTGCGGGCGCGCTCCGTCGTCATCGCGACGGGTGTCGCCTACCGCCACCTGGGCGTCGCGTCGGTCGAGGAGCTCGTGGGTCGCGGCGTGTACTACGGGTCCGCGATGACGGCGGCCCCGGAGGTCGAGGGCCAGCCCGTCGTCGTGGTCGGCGGCGGCAACTCCGCCGGCCAGGCGGCGATCCACCTCGCCCGCTTCGCGTCGTCGGTGACGATCGTGGTCCGCCGCGACCTCACCGAGACGATGTCGCAGTACCTCATCGACGAGCTGCGCTGGAACGAGCGCGTCCACGTGCGGGTCGGCGTCGAGGTGGTCGACGGCGGCGGCGCGGGCCTGCTCGAGTGGCTCGACCTGCGCACGAACGCGTCGGGCGAGGTCGAGCGCGTGCCGGCCGCGGGCCTGTTCCTCCTGCTCGGCGCCCGGCCGACCTGCGGCTGGCTGCCCCCGACGGTCGCGCGCGACCCGCGCGGCTTCGTGCTCACCGGCCGCGACGTGCCCAAGGAGGCCTGGCTCGGCCCGGGCGGCGTGCCCGGCCCGTGGGCCTCCGACGCGATCGTCCCGCCCGACACCCTGGCCACCACCGCACCCGGCGTGTTCGCCGTGGGCGACATCCGCTCCGGCTCCATGAAGCGCGTCGCCTCCGCCAGCGGCGAGGGCGCGTCGGTCGTGCCGTTGATCCACGCCTGGCTGGCGCCCTGATCCTGGGGTGGGGTCTCGGCCTGCGGCTGCGTGGGCTGCGGTGGGTCTCGACCTGCGTCCCGAGAAGCCCCGACCGGCGGTGGGCGCGGGGCGGCTCCGCTCCCGGGGCTCCACTCCCCTTGGCGGTGGGTTCTCCACCGCATGGGGCGCGCGACCCCTCCGGCGGTGGGTTCTCCACCGTCCCAGCGCCGAGAAGGTGGGATTCTCACCGCTGAGGGGGCGCGGTGGGCTCTCCACCGTGCGATCGGTGGATCATCAACCGCAGGAGCGGCTCTGCGGTTGCTCAGCCACCGATCCGCGCCCACAGCGCCCAGCGGTGGATCCTCAACCTGAAGAGCACTCCTGCGGTTGCCCCGCCACCGATGGGCAGCCGCAGGCCCAGACGCTACCGTCCCGTCAGGTGGCGCGCGGCGACGTCGAGGAGGCGCTCGTTGGCCGACGTCGTGCCGACGCTGACCCGCACGCCGCCGCCGTCCGCCACCGCGCCCGGGAAGGGGCGGACCGCGACGGGCCAGAAGGCCTCGGCGAGCTGCGGGCCCTGGTCCGACGGCAGCCACACGAAGTTCGCCTGGCTGTCGGGCAGGGTCCAGCCCTGGGCGCGCAGGCCCTCCAGCAGCAGCGCGCGACCCTGCACGACCTCCTCGACGCGGGCGGCGAGCTCGTCGGCGGCGTCCAGCGACGCCACCGCGGCAGCCTGCGCGACGTCGCTGACGCTGAACGGGGGCGTCGCCTTGCGGACGGCCGCGGCGACGTCGGGGTGGCCGACGAGGTAGCCGACGCGCAGCCCCGCGAGCCCGTAGGCCTTCGAGAAGGTGCGCAGCACCAGCACGTTGTCGAAGCGGGCCTGCAGGTCGAGGCCCCGCGCGGCGTCGGGGTCGCGGACGAACTCGACGTACGCCTCGTCGACCACCACGAGCACCGACGACGGCAGGGCGGCGACGAACCGCTCCAGCTCGTCGTGCCGCACCACGGGACCGGTCGGGTTGTTGGGCGTGCACACCACGACCACGCGCGTGCGGTCGGTGACGGCGGCGGCCATCGCGTCGAGGTCGTGGGTGTGGTCGGCACGCAGCGGCACCGTCACGTGCGTGGCGCCCGTGACGGTGACGGCGATCGGGTACGCCTCGAACGAGCGCCACGCCGTCACGACCTCGTCGCCCGGGCCGCAGTACGCGTCGAGCAGCGAGAACAGCACCGCCACCGAGCCGGTGCCGGCGGCGAACGTGTCCTCCGGGCGCGACAGGTGCCGCGACAGCGCCGCGTGCAGCCGCGCGACCCCGGCGTCGGGGTAGCGGTTGATGCGCGCCAGCTCGGCCGCGGCCCGCTCCACGACGCCCGGCAGGGGCGGGAACGGGTTCTCGTTGCTCGACAGCTTCAGCTCGTCGTGCTCCGCGGGCCGACCGGCCTTGTACCCGGGGATCGCGTCGAACACGGGACGGGGCGAGGGGACGGTCATGGGCCCGAGCGTAAGCCCCCCGCCTCCCGGCTCGACCCGCCGACGTCCCCGGCACCGCAGGCCACGATGATGCTGCCGTGAGCCTCTCCGAGCAGCGTGTCGTGCGGTCGCCCCTGGTCGGGTACGCGCTCGTCCTCACGGCCGCCGTCCTGTTCGGCCTCAACGCGGGCGCGTCGCGCATCCCCCTGCGCTCCGGCACCGACGAGGCGACGTTCACGACCGTCCGCATCACGGCCGCCCTCGTCGTGCTGGTGGTCGTCGCGCTCGTGGTCGACCGGCGCGCGCTGCGCCTGCCGACGCTGCGCCGCCTCCCCCTGCTCCTGGGCCTCGGCGTGCTGGGCATCGCGGGGCTCCAGGGCTTCTACAACGTCGCCATCAACCGCCTGCCGCTCGGCATCGCCCTGCTGCTGGAGTACACGGGCCCCGTCCTGGTCGTGCTGTGGGTGCGGTTCGCCCGACGCCGTCCCGTGCACGCACGGATGTGGCCGGCGCTGGGCCTCACCCTCGCCGGGCTGGCCGTCGTGAGCCAGGTGTGGTCCGGGCTCGCGTTCGACGGCCTCGGCGTCGCCGCGGCGCTGCTGGCGGCGGTCTGCTTCGCGAGCTACTTCCTGCTCGGCGAGGACGACGGGGTGTCCGCGGACCCGCTCCACCACATCGTCTGGGCGTTCGCCCTCGCCGCCGTCCTCATGAACGTCGTCGCACCCGTGTGGCGGGCCGACGCGCTCGGCGCCGACGCCTCGATGCTCGGCCGGCTCGACGACCTCACCGTCCCGGCCTGGGCGGCGATGGCGTGGATCGTGCTGCTCGGCACCGTCACCCCGTTCTTCCTCCTGCTGCTCGCCCTGCGGGCCCTCCCGGCGACCGTGGTCAGCGTCGTCGCGATGCTCGAGCCGGTGGTCGCGTCGCTCGTCGGGTGGGGCTGGTACGCCGAGTCGCTCACGGCGGTGCAGCTCGGCGGCGTCGCCATGGTGCTCCTCGGCATCGTGCTGGCGCAGACCGCACGGCGCGACCCGCACCCCGACGAGCTGCCACCGCTCACCTGACGCGGAACGCGTTCCGGCGCACGTCGCGCCGACGTCGCGCACGCTGCCATGATCGACGCATGCTCTCCCGACTTCTGACCTCCTGGGTGCTCGGTGCCGCGGCCCTCGCGACCGCCGCGTGGCTGCTCGGCACGCACATGAGCATCGGCACCGCGACCGACACGACCTCCGAACGGCTCATCACGCTGGCGGTGGTCGCCGCGATCTTCGCCGTCGTCAACACGTTCGTCGCCCCGGTGATCAAGCTGCTCTCGCTGCCCTTCATCATCCTCACCCTGGGCCTGCTGCTGGTCGTCATCAACGCCGTCCTGCTGCTCCTGACGTCGCGCATCGCCGACGCCCTGAACGCGCCGTTCTTCATCGACGGCTTCGGCTGGGCCGTGCTGGCCTCGATCGTCATCTCCGTCGTCAACGCCGTGCTCGGCTCGTTCGCGGAGGACTGAGCCGTGGCCGACGCACCCCTGCGCCTCGAGGTGACCTGCCTGGGCAACATCTGCCGCTCGCCGATGGCCCACGTCGTGCTCGAGCAGCGACTCGCCGACGCCGGGCTCGCCGACGACGTCGTCGTCACCTCCTCCGGCACGGGCGGCTGGCACGAGGGCGAGGCGATGGACGAGCGCGCGGCCGCCGCCCTGCGCGACGCGGGCTACGACCCGAGCCGGCACCGGGCGCGCACCTTCACGCGCGACACCTACGCCGAGACCGACCTGATGCTCGCGATGGACGCCAGCAACCTCGCCGACATGACCGACCTCGCCCCGACCGTCGCCGACGCCGGCCGCGTGCGGATGTTCCGGTCCTTCGACCCGGAGGCCACCGAGGGCGACGAGGAGGTCGACGACCCCTGGTACGGCGGGCCGGAGGGCTTCCAGCGCGTGCTGGCCGTCGTGGAGCGCACCAGCGACGCGATCGTCGCCGCCGTGCCCCGGCTCCGCGCCGAGGCCACGGGGTAACCTCGCGGCCATGGCACGGATGACGGGGACGGCAGCGCGCGCGGAGGCGCTCATCGGGCACGGGGTGGTCGCGACGACCCCCGTGGCGGGTGGCGACATCTGCACGACCACGCGGCTGCGCCTCAGCGACGGACGCGTCGCGGTCATCAAGACCCGCCCCCAGGCACCGGCCGGCTTCTTCGCCCGCGAGGCCGCCGGACTGCGCTGGCTCGCCGAGGTCGAGGGCGGCGCGAAGGTGCCCGAGCTGCTCGGTGCCGACGACGACTGCGTCGTGCTGGCCTGGGTCGAGCCCGGCAAGCCCACCGTGGAGGCCGCCGAGCGGTTCGGCCAGGCGCTGGCGCGCACCCACGCGGCGGGCGCGCCGACCTTCGGCGCCGACGTCGACGGCTACATCGGCCTCGCCCCGCTGCCGAACCGGCCGCTCGAGACCTGGCCGGAGTTCTACGCGTCGCGGCGCGTCATGCCCTACGTGCGGGCCGCCGTGCAGCGCCGGGCGCTCACCGCGGAGCAGGCCGCCACCATCGAGCGCACGATGAGCCGCATCCACGACGTCGCCGGGCCTGCCGAGCCACCCGCCCGCATCCACGGCGACCTGTGGTCGGGCAACGTCGTCTGGGGCACCGACGGCGACGCCTGGCTCATCGACCCCGCCGCCCACGGCGGCCACCGCGAGACAGACCTCGCCATGCTGGCGCTGTTCGGCCTGCCGCACCTGCAGCGCGTGCTGGAGTCCTACGACGACGCAGCACCACTGGCCGACGGTTGGCGCGGCCGTGTGCCGCTGCACCAGCTGCACCCCCTGCTCGTGCACGCCGTGCTGTTCGGCGGCACCTACGGCGCCCGCGCGGCCGCCGCCGCGAAGGCCGCGCTCGAGCCGCCGGCCGACTGACACCGCCGCGCGCGTCGGGCCACGCTCTCAGCGCACGCACAGGGGCGTTCGGCACACTGGGGCCATGCGCATCCTGGTGGTCGACGACGACCGCGCCGTCCGCGACTCGCTGCGGCGCTCCCTGGAGTTCAACGGGTACACGGTCGAGCTGGCGTCCGACGGGGCCGAGGCGCTCGCCGTCGTGCCCCGCACCGACCCCGACATCATCGTCATGGACGTGATGATGCCCCGGCTCGACGGCCTCGAGGCCACCCGCGCGCTGCGCAGCGCCGGCAACGACGTGCCCATCCTCGTCCTCACCGCGCGCGACGCCGTGAGCGACCGGGTCGACGGGCTCGACGCCGGCGCCGACGACTACCTCACCAAGCCGTTCGCGCTCGACGAGCTGCTGGCACGGGTGCGCGCGCTGATGCGGCGCTCCGCCCGCCAGGCCGCGCTCGAGGCCGACGAGCAGCCGCTGGAGTTCGCCGACCTGACGCTGGACCCCGTGACCCGCGACGTCACCCGCGGTGGCCGGGCCATCTCGCTCACGCGCACGGAGTTCGCGCTGCTCGAGCTGTTCATGCAGCGACCCAAGCGCGTGCTCGAGCGCTCGTTCATCCTCGAGGAGGTGTGGGGCTTCGACTTCCCCACCACCGCCAACTCCCTCGAGGTGTACGTCGGCTACGTCCGACGCAAGCTCGAGGCCGAGGGCGAGCCGCGGCTCCTGCACACCGTCCGCGGCGTCGGGTACGTGCTGCGCGAGACGCCGCCCTGATGAGCGAGCCGGACCGGACGGACGCCCCTGACGGGCGTCCGGGGGTCATGGACGCCGCTCGCCGGCGTATCCACCCCTTCACGGCGCGCGCCTCGCTCGCGCTGCGCGTCGCGCTGCTCACCACCGGCGCGGTCGCCGCGGTGCTGGCCGTGGCGAGCGCGACGGTCTACATCACCGTGCGCGCCGAGCTCGAGGACTCCCTCGACGCCTCGCTGATCAAGCGGGCCGACGCCGCGGTCGCGGCCGGCTACTCGCCGTCGACGATGTCGACGGCCGACACCGACCTGCTCGCCGTCTTCGGCATCCGCTTCATCTCGGTCGAGGGCGGGCGCATCTTCACCCGGCAGACGCAGACGAACGTGCCCTTCGACGAGCGCGAGATCCAGGTGTCGCTGGGCGAGGAGAAGACGTCGCAGCGGACGGCGCGCATCGCCGGCGTGCCCTACCGGATCGTCGCGGTGCAGGCCGGTCCCGGGCAGGCGCTGGTGCTGGCGCAGTCGATGGAGTCGACGCAGCGGTCGCTGGAACGGCTGAAGGTGATCCTCCTGCTCACCAGCGCGGTCGGCATCCTCGTCGCGGGCGTGGCCGGATGGGTGGTCGCCACCAACGGTCTGCGGCCGGTCCGCCGGCTCACCGCCGCGACCGAGCGGGTCGCCCGCACGGCGCAGCTGGAGCCGATCGAGGTCACCGGCTCCGAGCACGACGAGCTCGCCCGCCTGACCTCCTCGTTCAACCAGATGATGCTGGCGCTCGACGCGTCGCAGCAGCGTCAGCGCCAGCTCGTGGCCGACGCGGGGCACGAGCTGCGCACCCCGCTCACGAGCCTGCGCACCAACATCGAGCTGCTCGGCCAGGCCACGGAGCGCTCCGACCGCGAGCTCAGCATCGAGCAGCGGCGCGAGATCATGGACGACGTCCGCGCCCAGCTCGGCGAGCTCACGACGCTCGTCGGCGACCTCGTGGAGCTCGCCCGCGACGAGCCACTGCACCGCGCGCCCGAGCCCCTCGACCTCGTCGACGTGGTCGAGCAGGCTGTCGAGCGGGTGCGCCCGCGGGCCGGTGGTCTCGTGCTCGACGTGCGGCTGGAGCACTGGGACGTCATCGGCGAGGCGCACGTGCTCGAGCGGGCCGTGACCAACCTGCTCGACAACGCGGTGAAGTGGAGCCCCGAGGGCGGGACGGTCACCGTGCGACTGCGCGACGGCGTCCTCACGGTCCGCGACGAGGGTCCCGGCATCGCGGCGGAGGACCTGCCGCACGTCTTCGAGCGGTTCTTCCGCTCCACCGAGGCGCGCACGATGCCCGGCTCGGGCCTCGGGCTGTCGATCGTGCACCAGGCCGCCGTGCGCCACGGCGGGTCGGTGCGCGCGGAGTCGCCCCCGTCGGGCGGCACGGTCGTCACCTTCGAGCTGCCGGCGGCGGACGCCTCCCCCGCCTGAGCCACACCGACTGGCGTGCCAGGACGGACGCAGGGTTCTTCCGTGCCTCACACGTGCCGCTCAGCGGGGTCTCAGCGATCGGGGAGAATGTTGTCCCATGACCGACCAGAACGATCCCTTCGCCGATCGCCCGTACACGCCGCCGACGCAGCGCGGTGACGGCGACGCCTCCTCCCCCGGTGCGGAGGGGACCTCCGAGCAGGCCCCGCAGGGGGCCGCGGACCACACGCCGTCCGGCACCCCGGCCGACCACGAGCCCACGGTGCAGACCCCGGTCGGTGAGCACCCCCACCCCACCGTCGAGCAGCCGGCAGCGGCCCGCCCCGACGAGCAGCCGACGACACCGCAGCCGGCCGCCACCCCCGTCCCCCCGGAGTACGCGCACCGCTACGAGGCACCTGCCGCCCCCCAGGCCGCTGCCCCGGCCGGCGAGCCGACGGTCGTGCTCCCCGGCGGTGGCGCCGGCGCGGTGCCTCCGGCGTTCGTCGCCCAGGAGGCGGCGCCCGCGCCCAAGCCGCGCCGCAGGGGCACGCGCCTCGTGGCCGCGGCCGCGGCGGTCGTCCTGCTGGGCGCCGCCGGCGGTGCCGGCGGGTCCGCGCTGTACGACCAGCTCAGCGGCGACTCCGGCACCAGCCCGGTGGTCAGCTCGCTCGACTCCGACAGCGGCAGCGGCGACGCGCAGGCCACGAGCGGCCAGGTCGAGAAGGTCGCGAAGGCCGTGCTCCCGTCGGTCGTGCAGATCAACGTCGCGGGTGGCAGCGAGGCCGGCTCCGGCACGGGCATCATCATCAGCAGCAACGGCAACATCCTCACGAACAACCACGTCGTCGAGGCGGCCGCGCAGCAGGGCACCATCACGGTGGCCTTCAGCGACGGCACCACGTCGTCGGCCCAGATCGTCGGCCGCGACCCCAAGACCGACCTCGCCGTCGTGAAGGTCGACCGCACCGGCCTGACGCCCGCGACGTTCGGCAAGTCCTCCGACCTCGCGGTCGGCGAGGAGGTCGTCGCGATCGGCTCGCCGTTCGGCCTCGAGAGCACCGTGACCAGCGGCATCGTCAGCGCGCTCAACCGGCCCGTCTCGTCCTCCGACGGCACCGGCCAGAACACGACGGTGTTCCCCGCGGTCCAGACCGACGCGGCCATCAACCCCGGCAACTCCGGCGGGCCGCTCGTCGACCTCGAGGGCCGGGTCGTGGGCATCAACTCCGCGATCCGCTCGGGCGGCACGACGTCGGCCAGCGCCGGCTCGATCGGCCTCGGCTTCGCCATCCCGATCGACCTCGCCAAGAGCGTCGCGGACCAGCTGGTCAAGGGTGAGCAGGTCGAGCACGCGCTCATCGGCGTGACCGTCCGGCCCGCCGTCTCCAACGACGAGATCACCGGCATCGGCGCCGAGATCACCGAGGTCAACCCCGACAGCCCCGGCGCGAAGGCGGGCCTGGAGCGCGGCGACATCGTCACCGCCATCAACAACCAGCCCGTGGGCAGCTCCGACGCCCTCGTGGCCGGCATCCGCGGCTACCGTCCGGGCGAGCAGGTGACGCTGACCTACCTGCGCGACGGCAAGAAGGCCGAGACCCAGGTGACGCTGGCCTCCGACGGCGGAGCCACGGCCGACTGACCTCGGCCCACCGACCGGCGGCACCCCCCGGCCGCCCCGACCTCCCTGGACGCCCGGCACCGGCGTCCGGGGAGGTCTTCTCCTTCCTGGCCGGACGTCCGCGGCGGCGGCAGGATCTGGCAGGACGATGTCCGGATCCCGCGCGACACGGGCCGCGCCGCGGTCCTAGCGTGGTGCGGTGACCAGCTCCCCCACCGCGCCCCCCGCACCGTCGACGTCGACCGAGCGCGACTGGTCGCTCGCGGCGATGGGCGTCACGGTGCTGCTGTGGGCGTCGGCGTTCGTCGGCATCCGCGCGGTCGCCGACGTCTTCGAGCCGGGCCCGCTGAGCCTCGGCCGCCTGCTCGTCGGCGCGCTCGCGCTGGTGGTCCTGGCCCGACCATGGCGGCACCGCCTCCCGCACGGGCGGACGCTGGCGCTCGTCGTGGTCTACGGCGTGCTCTGGTTCGGCGCGTACAACGTGGCGCTGAACGCGGGCGAGACGTACCTCGACGCCGGGACCGCGGCGCTCGTGGTGAACATCGGCCCGATCCTCATCGCGCTGCTCGCCGGCATCGTGCTCAAGGAGGGCTTCCCGCGACCCCTCGTCGTCGGCATGGCGGTGGCGTTCGCCGGCGTCGTGCTCATCGCCACCAGCACCCGCCACGACACGTCGGTGCAGACGGCGAGCACGACCGGCGTGCTGCTGTGCGTGCTCGCGGCCGTCCTGTACGCGGTCGGCGCGCTCACCCAGAAGCCCACGCTGCGGACCGTCGCGCCGGCGATGTCGGTGTGGATGGCGTGCACCATCGGCGCCGTCGTCTGCCTGCCGTTCGCGCCGGCCCTCGTCGACCAGGTGGGGTCGGCGTCGGCGGGCGACGTCGCGTGGCTCGTGTACCTGGGCGTCTTCCCGACCGCCATCGGGTTCACGACGTGGTCGTACGCCCTGCGCCGGCTGTCCGCGGGACAGGTCGCGTCGACGACCTACCTCGTGCCGGCCGTGGCGACGCTGATCTCCTGGGTGCTGCTCGGCGAGGTGCCGGCGCCGCTCGCCTTCGTCGGCGGGGCGCTGTGCCTGCTCGGCGTGGCCATCACCCGGCTGCGACGTCGAGGTGCGGCGACGTCGTGACGACCGCAGGGTGGGGGCATGACGAACATCAAGGTCGGTGACCGGGTCAGCTGGGACAGCCCCCAGGGACGTACGCAGGGCAAGGTCGTGGAGCGCAAGACCAAGGACTTCCAGCTCGACGGCCAGCAGTGGCGGGCCAGCGAGGACGAGCCCAAGCTCGTCGTCGAGAGCGAGAAGACCGGCGCCAAGGCGGCCCACGAGCCGTCGGCGCTGAACAAGCTCAAGAGCTGAGTCCGCCGGGTCCGCAGACCCACCGGTCCACGGCGAGGTCACGCAGCACGTCGGAGCGAGGACGACCACGGCCCTGTCACCATCGGGGCATGAAGACGTCGCTGCGACTCCTCCTGCTGCTGCCCCTCCTCGTGCTCGGAGCATGCTCGGACGTCGGGTCCGCCGTCGACGACGTCGCGTCGTCGGCCGGCACCCGGGCCGGGTGCGAGGTCGCCGGCCGGGCCGTGGACGAGGGCCGCGGACTGGTCGACCGGGTCGGTCAGGAGATCAGCGGCGACGCCGCCGGCGTGCGCCGTGAGCTTGCCGCAGCCGGCACCGCGATCGAGGCCGCCGCACCCACGCTGACAGGCGAGGTCCGCGCCCTGGTCGACCGGGCCGCGGCGGCGCTGTCGACCCTGCGCGACGAGGCCGAGTCGGCCGCTGCCGGCAGCGCCGTCGACGAACGGGCCGTCCAGGCTGCACAGTCGGAGTACGACCGCGCCTCCGACCAGCTCCGGTCCCTCTGCTGAGCCCTCGACCCGCGCCGCACGATCCGCCCGCGCCTCGGTGGGGGTTCAGGTCTCCCACGTGACCTCAGGAGACCCGCGTCGGTGGCAGGACGTTTCGTGTCATCGACGCTGGATCTCCAGGGTTCGCGGGAAACAGTCAGCCCAGGAGGTCGAGGACGAGGTCGCGCAGGATCGCGAACCCGCGCTGGGTGAGCACCGACTCGGCGTGGAACTGGATGCCGTGGAAGTGCGGACCGGCCACGTGGTGGATGTCGCCGGTCGCCTCCTCGCGCTCGACCGTGACGCCCGGGGGCAGCCCCGCGGCACCGACGCGCGCGACGAACGTGTTGTAGAAGCCGACCGTCTCGGGTCGCCCGAGCACGTCGAGGCGCGCCTGCGTGCCCTGGAAGACGATGTCCTTGAACCCGAGCTCGAGGCCGAGGTTGCGGCTCAGCACCTGGTGGCCGAGGCACACGGCGAGGAACGGCTGCTCCGACGCCAGCAGGCCGACGACCACGTCGTCGACGACGGCGATCTTCGCGTCGCCGACGTCGCGCGGGTCGCCGGGGCCGGGACCGACCACCACGAGGTCGTACTCCTCGAGCGAGCGGCCGGAGCCGACCCAGTCGGCGTACGTGTCGTGGCGGACGACGTCGGTGGTCATGCCCAGCACGCCGAAGACGTGCGACAGCATGTTGACGAAGTCGTCCTCGCCGTCGACGACCACGACGCGACGGCCCTGCAGCGACGGCTCCGGCGCGGCGCCGGACTGGTCGGACAGCCAGAACTGGCTCAGCCGCGCGTTGCGCTCCCCGAGCGCGATCAGCACGTCGTCCTCACGCGTGAACGCGTCGAAGCCCTCGACCGGCCCGGACGCAGGGGTGGGGGCGTCGACCAAGCCGAACGCGCTGAGCACGCCCGACGCCTTCGCCCAGGTCTCGGCCGTCTCGTAGTCGGGGTCGGAGTCGCGCACCAGCGTCGCGCCGGCCGTGACCTTGAGGTTGCCGTCGAGGTCGACGTCGGCGGTCCGGATGAGGATGGGGGCGTCGGCACGCTGCGAGCCCTGGGCGTCGCGGCCGACGAGCGCGGCCACCGACGCGTAGTAGCCGCGGCCGTGCTCCTCGTACTGCTCGATGAGCCGGCACGCGTTCTCGACCGGGCTGCCGGTGACGGTCGCCGCGAACATCGAGTCGCGCAGCACGTCGCGCACGTCGCGGTCGGTGCGACCGGCCAGCAGGTACTCGGTGTGCACGAGGTGGCTCATCGGCTTGAGGTACGGGCCCAGGACGAGGCCACCCTCGTGGCAGATGTCGCACATCATCTTGAGCTCCTCGTCGACGACCATGAAGAGCTCGTAGATCTCCTTCTCGTCGCGCAGGAACTCCAGCAGGGCCGACGTCTTCTCGGCGTGCGTGGTGAGGCCCTTGGTGCGGAACGTGCCGCTGATCGGGTTCATCCGCACCTGGCCGGCCTCGACGCTCACGTGCCGCTCGGGGCTCGCGCCGACGAGGTAGCGGTCGCCGGTGAAGATGAGGAAGGTCCAGAAGGCGCCACGCTCCCGCTCGAGCAGGCGGCGGAAGACGGCGAGCGCGGCGTCGTGGCCCCAGTCGGCGATCTTCGCGCGGTAGTGGCGGCCGACGACGAGGTTCGCGCCCTCGCCCCGGCCGATCTCGTCGTCGATGATCTGGCGCACCATCGACGCGTAGTCGGCGTCGGAGGTCTCGAACCCGCCGCGGTCCTCCAGCTCGACGCCGCCGTCGGGCAGCGTCGGGAGGAGGTCGGCGAGCGGCAGCTCGTGCAGCACGTCGGCGCGGACGACGCGCAACGGCGTGCCGTCGTCGTGCGCGGCGAACCCGCGCTCGCGCGCCTGGCGGAACGGCACGAGCACCAGGTGGTCCCAGGTGGGTCCGTCGGAGGGGACCCCGGCCGCGAGCGGGACGTCGGCGAGGTTCTCGACGTCCTCGTAGGCGCCGCCGACCAGGGTCACCGTGTCGCTGTCGCGCACCCGGATGAGGGCGAACGCGGGCTGCTGCTGGAGCTCGCTGACGAGCGGGTGGGTCATGGGTGAGTCCTTCGGGTCGCCTCGGCCGCGCCGGGACGGAGAACGCCCAGACCACTCGGCTGAGGGGTCTGGGCGTGGGGTCGCGTGACAGGCCTCCTCTACGAGAGAGGACGCCACCAGCGGATGACCAGGGTGTGGTCGCAGCGCGATGTCACGGTCGCAGCCTAGCGCCTTGAGCGAGTGATACCACCCGGATACCATCGACTCATGGCCATGACGTTGCGACTCACCGACGAGCAGGACGCCGCGCTCACGCAGCTGGCAAGCGCCCAGGGCATCAGCAAGAACGAGGCGGCGGCGCGCGCCATCCAGCGTCAGCTCGAGGAGAGCGAGCAGGAACGCGACTTCGTGGCTGCCCTGGACGACACGATCGGCCGCTACCCCAGCACCATCCGGCGCCTCGGGGAATGACGCGGTTCCTCACGCTGACGCAGGCGCTGAGGGCCGCCGAGGCTGTCATGGGCGAGACGCCGTTGGTCCGCGATATCGGCCTGGTCGAGTCGGCGCTCGCGCGTCCGCGGACGTCGGTGCTCGGGCAGGACGCCTATCCATCCCTCGACCAGAAGGCTGCGGCGATGCTGCAGTCCCTAGCGACGAACCATCCGCTGGTGGACGGGAACAAGCGTATGGCCTTCGCGTGCACGTCGGTGTTCCTCACCATGAACGGCGCACCACTCACCCTCGACGACGAGAACCAGGCGTACGACCTGGTGATTGCCGTCGCGACCAGCGAGCTCCGTGACGTCCACGAGATCGCCCGAGCCCTTCGGGAGGGCATGTGACCGACCCCGCGACCAGTGTGGACATCGACGCCGACCTGATCCGCCGCGACCTCGCGCAGCTCGTCAGCTACCCCAGCGTGGGCGGCAGCGAGTCGGAGGCGTCCGTGCAGCGCTGGTGCGCCGCGACGTTGCAGGGCCTCGGGCTCGACGTCGACCTGTGGCAGCTCGACCTCGAGGAGCTGCGCGCCGACCCCGACTACCCGGGCGAGGAGGTCGAGCGTGAGGAGGCGTGGGGCTGCGTCGGGACCGGTGGCGGTCCGGGCACGCCGCGCCTCGTGCTGAACGGGCACGTCGACGTCGTGCCGCCGGGCGACGCCGCCTGGTGGACGGCCCACGACCCGTGGTTCCTGCACGAGGCCGACGGCCGCTGGTACGGGCGCGGCACGTGCGACATGAAGGGCGGCGTGGTGGCGATCCTCGCCGCGGTCCGCGCGGTCGGTGACCGGCTGACGAGGCCGTTCGCGGTGCACCTCGTGGTGGGCGAGGAGGACGGCGGCCTGGGGACGTTCGCGACGCTGCGTCGCGGTCACACCGGACGGGCGTGCCTGATCGCCGAGCCGACGGCCGGCACGGTGGTGAGCGCGAACGCCGGGTCGCTCACGTTCCGCCTGGAGGTGCGGGGCAAGGCCACGCACGGGTCGCGGGCAGGGCACGGCGTCAGCGCGGTCGAGCTGTTCGAGCAGGTGCACGCGGCGCTGCGCCGCCTCGACGCGGAGCGGAACGTCGACCCGCCGGCGCCGTTCACGGACCGGCCGTGGCCGTTGTCGGTGGGCGTCGTGCAGGCGGGCGACTGGGCGAGCACGGTGCCCGACCTGCTCGTCGCCGAGGGCCGCTTCGGGGTGCGACCCGGCGAGTCGTTCGCCGACGCGACGGCGGTGTTCGAGGCGGCGGTCGCGGCGGTCGACCACCCGTGGCTGCGTGAGCACCCGCCCGTCGTCACCTGGCCGGGTGGGCGTTTCGCGGCGGGAGCGCTGCCCGACGGCCACCCCTTCGGCGCGAGCGTCCGCGACGCAGTGGTCGCGGGTGGTGGCGACGAGCCCCCGTTCGTGGGCGCGCCGTACGGCTCCGACCTGCGCCAGTACGCGGCCGCCGGCATCCCGACGGTGCAGTACGGCCCGGGGAACATCGAGGACGCGCACGCGGTCGACGAGTCGGTGCCGATCGACGAGGTCGTGCTCAGCGCCCGCGCCTACGCGCACCTGCTGCTGCGCCACTGCGGCTGACCCACGTCCCGCCGGCCGACCTGCGATGCTGGGCCGGTGATCCTCTCGCGACGGCGGCTGCTCGTGGGCGCGGGCGCCCTCGCCGCGCTCGTCGGCTGCGCGACGGACGACCCGTTCCGCGACGCCCGGGGTCGGCTGCGGATCGCCACGGGCAACCGGGGGGCCGTGTTCGACCGGTACGGTGCGGCGCTGGCCCGTGAGACCACGGTGGTCATGCCCGACGTCGACGCCACGGAGGTGCTGAGCCGCGGGTCGGTGGACAACGCGCGGCTGCTCGTGGAGGGTCGCGCCGACGTCGGCTTCTGCCTGGGCGACACGGCGCGCCTGGCGTTCGACGGGGAGCCGCCGTTCGACCGGCCCGCCGGCCTGGTGGCGGTGGGCCGGCTGTACGACAGCTTCCTGCAGGTCGTCGTGCCGCGGGACTCCGCGGTCCGGACCGTGCAGGACCTGGACGGTCGACGTGTCGCGGCGGGACAGGTCGGGTCGGGCACCCGGCTGGTGGTCGAGCGCTGCCTCGCCGCCGCCGGGCTCAGGACGGACGCGGTCGACGTGGAGGACCTCTCCCTCGGCGACTCCGTCGCCGCGATGGAGACGGGGCGCGTCGACGCGCTCGCCTTCGTGAGCGGCTTCCCGGTGCCCGCCCTCGTCGAGCTCGGCCGGCGGCAGGCCCTGCGGGCCCTCGACCTGGGCGACCTCGTCGGTGTCCTGGCCGCGCGTCCGGGCGGCGAGGAGTACGTGGCAGGTCCCCTGCCCGCCGCCCCGTACCGGCTGCCCGAGCCGGTACGGACGGTGAGCGTGAAGACCTACCTGCTGGCTCGACCGAACCTGGCCGACGACCTCGTCGGCGGGTTCGCGTCCGTCGTCTTCGACCGCCAGGAGTCACTCGTGCGACGGGTGCCCGACGTCCGCCAGCCGACGCTCGCGGCGGCGATGTTCACCCAGCCGATCCCGTTGCACCCTGGCGCCGAGGCCTTCCTGCGGCGTCGGCTCGACCGGGGAGCGTGACCTCGACCGCGAGGCCCGGAAGAGCCGCCCGACGACGGGTGGAGCCGCCGGCGTCGCGCACCCGGAGCTCCAGGATCGAGAGCCCGAGCCCGGTGCCGGCCACGTCGGCGTGCCGGTCCAGCCGGTGGAAGCGCCGTCCCACCTCGGCCGCCTCCTGCGGCGTCACCCCCGCCCCGTGGTCGCGCACCAACAGCCGGACCGTCCCTGAATCGGCAGTGAGCTCGACCTCCACGTCGGCGTCCGGCGCGTACTTCGCGGCGTTGTCGAGCAGCACGTCGACGACCGTGGGGACGAGATCCTCCTCCAGCACCGCCGGCACGACCCCGTCGGGGACGCGGGCCCGCAGGTGCGTCCCGAAGAGCGGTTGCCAGAGCTCCACGCGGCTGCGCACCTGGGCGGCCACGTCGACGTCGACGGGCTCCCGGTCGAGGCTGCCCACCCGGCTGATGGCGATGACGTCCTCCAGCGACTGCGCCATCCGCTCGGTCTCCGCGAGCACCGGCACCACCGACTCGTCCTCGCGGGCGAGCCGCTCCAGACGCAGCCGGATGGCCGTCAACGGGTTCGCCAGCTGGTGCGACACGTCGGCGACCAGGTCGCGCTGCTGCTGCCGCGCCTGCTCGACGTCGTCGACCATCTGGTTGAACGCCTGGACCAGCCGGCGCAGCTCCGGCGGCCCCTCCACCGGGCCGACGGCGGACGCCCGACCCCGGCCGAGCGCGTGGACGCGGTCCTCGAGCTGCTCGACGGGTCGCACGATCCAGCGCACCAGCGGGACGCCGACCAGCCATCCGAGCAGCACCAGGAACAGGAGCGCGGCGAGCGAGACCAGTCCCATCACGCGCGCGACGTCGGCGCGCGGTCCGGAGGTGTCCTCCACCATGACGACGGCACCCAGCACCTGCGCGTCGCGCCCCACCGGCGTGGCCACCACCAGGTCGTCGTCGGCCCACGGCCACAGGGGACCGGGAGCGGTGGTCGGGGTGCCGGCCAGCGCGACTCGGACGGCGGTGGGCAGGCCCGGCACGCCCTCCGGCAACGGTGCACCGCCACCGCCGACGACGCTGCCGTCCGTGCCCACCACCCAGGTCCGGGTGCTGCCGACCACCTCGTCGAAGCGGGCCAGGTCGCCCGCCAGGTCGGGCAGCCGCACGCCCGTGGAGCCGTCGTCCGCGAGCGAGGCGAAGCGGGTGGCCGCCGCGAGCCGCTGCTGGTGCAGGTCGACGGCGCGGCTCTCGGCGTACGAGCGCAGCAGCGGGACGGTCAGGAGCACGAGCACGGCCACCGCGAGGGACACGCTGAGGACCAGCAGACGACGCCTCACGCCACGCCGCCGGGGCGAGCGAGCCGGTAGCCGACGCCGCGCACCGTGTCGATCACCACCCGCTCGGACAGCTTGGAACGCAGCGCCGCCACGTGCACGTCGAGCGTCCGGGACGCTCCCACCCAGGTGGTGTCCCACACCTCCTCCATCAGGGCGGCCCGCGTGACCGGCTCGTCCGGCGTACGGGCCAGCGCGCGGAGCAGCTCGCACTCCTTGGCCGTCAGGTCGACGGACGCGCCGTCGGGGAAGTGGACCCGTCGCGCCTCGACGTCGACCTCCAGGCCCGCGTCGACCCTCGGCGGGCGGCTCACCGGGCCGTGCGTGCGGCGCAGGACGGCGTCGACCCTCGCCAGCAGCACGTCGGTGCTGTACGGCTTGGTGACGTAGTCGTCGACGCCCGCGCGCAGTGCCGCCACGACGGCGCCCTCGTGACGGCGGGCGGTGAGGGCGACCACCGGGACGTCGGAGCGTGCGCGCACCTGCTGGCAGACCCAGAGCCCGTCACGGTCCGGCAGGCCCATGTCGAGCAGGACGAGGTCGGCGTCGTCGACCAGGGGCATGGCCTCCTGCGCCGTCGGCGCGTGCCGCACCGTCCAGCCGCGGTCACGCAGCACCTGCGTCAGCGCGGCCGCCACGCCCGCGTCGTCCTCGACGATCACCACTCGCACCGCACGTCCTCCCGTCGACCCGATGGTGCCACGACGCGGACGAGCGGACCCCGACGCCGGGGCCCGCTCGTCCGACGTGGAGGTCAGCGCGTGCTGACGACCTCCCGGTCGCGGGCCACCTGCTCGGTGTCCAGGTAGGTGACCGAGCGGTTGCGCAGCGCGAACACGTACACCAGCAGGGAGACGCCGATCGCGATCGTGACGTAGACGGCGAACGCCCCCAGGGCATCGCGGCTGATCGCGGCCTCGTAGACCAGCGGAGCCGTGCCGCCGAACATCGAGTTCGCCAGCGCGTACCCCAGGCCGACGCCCAGCGCCCGGATGTGGGCCGGGAAGAGCTCCGCCTTCACGACGGCGTTGATCGACGTGTACCCGGTGAGCAGCACGTACGTCCCGGCCAGCATCAGGAACGACGCCATCGGTGTGGTCACCGTGGGCAGGACCGTGAGGAACGTGTAGGTCCAGAGCACACCACCGATGCCGAAGGCGACCAGCAGCGGCTTGCGACCGACCCGGTCGCTCAGCAGGCCGCCGAGCGGCTGGATGAGCATGAGCAGGACGAGCGCGGCGAAGTTGATCCACGTGCCGGTCATGCCCTCGTCGGCGTACGTCGACTTGATGATGAGCGGCCCGTTGACGCTGTAGGTGTAGAAGGCGATCGTGCCGCCCAGCGTGATCAGGAAGCACAGCAGCAGCTGCTTCGGGTAGGTCGTGAGGAGCTCGACCATGGAGCCCGAGCGACGCTCCTCGCCGGTCTCGACGAGCGACTCGTCCATGCTGCGACGCAACCAGAAGACGACGACCGCACCGACCGCGCCGATGAGGAACGCGACGCGCCAGCCCCAGGCGGCGATCTGCTCGTCGGTGAGCAGCGCCTGCTGGACCAGCAGCGTCAGCTGGGCGAGCACGTGGCCGCCGACGAGCGTCACGTACTGGAAGGAGGAGAAGAACCCGCGCAGCCCCGGCGCCGCGGCCTCGGACATGTACGTCGCCGACGTGCCGTACTCACCGCCCGTGGCGAAGCCCTGCAGGAGACGGCAGAGCACGAGCATGACGACCGCGCCGCCTCCGATCGTCTCGGCGGTGGGCGTGACCGCGATGAGCAGCGATGCCCCGGCCATGATCGAGATGCTCAGGACGAGCGCCGGACGTCGGCCGTGCCGGTCCGCGTACCGGCCGAAGAACCACGAGCCGATCGGGCGCATCACGAAGGTGACCGCGAAGATCGCCATCGTGTAGATGCCCGCGTTCGGCTCGCCCTCCGCGAAGAAGCTGCTCGACAGGTAGCTCGCGAACACGGTGTAGACGTAGACGTCGTACCACTCGACCAGGTTGCCGAGGGAGCCCCGGACCGTGTTGAACACGGCGCGACGGATGCCCGGTGCGTCCTCCTGCTGGGTCTGCGGTGTCTTCTGGCTCATGGTGGTCACCTCGTGGCCCGCGGGGTGGGACGTCGCGGGAGGGGCCCTGACTCGCCGCGACCCCTGACGCTAGGTGTGACCGCCACCACGTGGCACCCGTCACGCCCGAGGCTTTACACAGGCTTTGCACTCGCCACGGCTCAGTCCTGGACGGCCTTCGCGATCGTGACGCAGCGGGTGGTCCACGAGCGGTCGGCGTCGTCGAGGGGCCGGCCCGCCTCCTGCGCGTCCTGCAGGGTCCAGAGCGCGTTGAGCATCATCCGCACGACCACCCAGTCGCGCACCCGGTGCTCGTCGAGCCCGGCGACGTCGACCACGGTGTGGAAGCGGCGGCGCACGGCGAAGCGGACGTCGCGGGCCGACGCGACCTCGTCCCACCGGTTCCACAGCAGCGGGGCGGGCTCGTAGGCCGGGTCGCCGCTGATCCCCTTCGGGTCGATCACGAGCCACGGCGTGCCATCCCCGCCTGAACCCTCCGCGCGACGGCTGGCGAGGACGTTGGCGTCGTGGAGGTCGGCGTGGATGGTCAGCCCGTCGGTGCCGGGGTCGCTCGCGAACGCGCGGCCCAGCGAGACGGCCTGCTGCACGAGCCGGCGCGGGGCGGGCACCACGTCCTGCGCGGCGGCCAGCTGCTCGGTCCACCGCACCACCAGCGTCGAGAGCGGCACCAGACGACGCGGGGCGGTCACGTGCAGGGTCGCGTAGAGCCCGGCCACCACCTCGCACGCGTCGAGCACCGGCAGCGACGACAGGGCCGTCGGACCGGCACGCTCCAGCAGCAGCGCTCCACGGGCCGGGTCGGCACGCAGCAGCCGCACGGCTCCGCGCCCGTCCCACGTGGTCAGCGTCAGGTGCTCGTGGCGGGACTCCTCGTCGACGTGTCCGACCTTCAGCACGGCCTCGACGCCACGCTCGGTGAGCACCGGCAGCACCAGCGCGACCTCGCCGTGCACCGGGTCGCCCGTCACCCGCAGGGACCACTCGGCGAGGAGGTCGTCGACCGTGCGTGGCAGGGCGTCGACGAACGCTGCCCAGCGCGGACCCCGTCGAGCGAACGCCGCGACCGCGGCCGGCACCTGGATCACGGCTGGACGGGAGCCTCCGGGTCCTGGTCCTCGGCCGTCGGGTCCTCGGTGGGGTCCGGGTCGGCGGGCGAGGGCGAGGAGGTGAGCGGCAGCTCGGTGTAGTCGCCGACGTCGATGACGCCGGCGGGCGTGAACGTGACCACCTGCAGCCCGACCGGCGCACCGTCGGCGTCGAAGGTGACGATCGTGACCTGGGCGTCGCGCCGCAGGCTGCTGCCGAGGGCGATCGGCAGGACCGCGCCGCCGGTCGTGCCGGTCGTCAGCCGGGTGGTCGACCGGCCGTCGGGACCGGCGATCGCCCGCGGGCCCACCTGGTAGTGCAGGTGCCCGGTGAGCACGAGGTCGACGCAGCCGCTGGCCGCGACCTTGCGTCCCGACGCCCACGAGTGGACGGCGAGCACGCCGACCCGCTCGCCGCGCTCGTCGGCGTCGCACGCGGTCGACGTGAGCTCCTCGTCCTGGTCGTCGAGGGCGGTGTCGCGGGTCTTCGCGTCCTCGGTGTAGCCGGTGAGGGTCGTGCCGCGCGGGTCGGTGTCGCCGAGGAAGCGGACGCCATCGACCTCGACGGGATCGCCGTCGAGCACGGTGAACCCGGCTTTCTCCTGGTCCTTCGTCGTGCGGCGGGAGTCGTGGTTGCCGCCGATGGAGACGACGTCGAAGCCCTTGAACGCACGGGCGAGGGAGTTGATGCTGAACGTCTCCCACGCGCCGCCCTGGGAGGTGTCGTCGCCGAGGTCGATCAGGAGGCGGGCCTTCGCGCGGTCGGCGATGTTGCGGGCGACCGGGTCCATGCCGATGTTGTCGTGGCGGTCGGTGACGACGAGCGCCGTCGTCTCGCCGTCCTCGGGCTCGCGGACGCGCACCTGCGTCGCCTGCTCCTCGAGCGCGCCGTAGAAGCTGACGGAGTCGCGGTAGAGGTACAGCGCACCCTCCACGAGCGCGCGGCTGCTCGTGGTGGCGCTGCCCTGGGCCAGCTGCAGCCGGTCGAGCACCGGGTCGGCGGGCAGCTCGGGGAACACCTCGCGCGCCGCGGTCCACGTCTGCGCCGGCTCGGCGTCCTGACGCTCGGGCAGGCTGACCAGCACCAGCGCGCCGACCACGACGACGACGGTGGCGACCCCGCCCGCCACCTGCCCGCGCGACGGCTGCACCATCTCGCGGCGGATCCGACGCCGACGGTCGGCACCGACCGCACGCCAGCCGAGCACGAGGACGGTGACCGTGAGGACGCCGACACCCAGACCGCGCAGGGCCGCCTCGGCCGCCATGTCGGTGACGGCGGCCGTCACCTCGCGCACCTCGCCGCTCGGCTGGGCGGCGATGGCGGCGTCGCGCTGCAGCAGCTCCTCCAGGCCCACCGCGTCGGAGTCGCCGAGCCGGACGTTCACGCCGACGCCGAGCGGCGCGTCGACCGGGACGCGCACCTCCGGCAGCAGCGGTCCGAAGTCGATCGTCGCGTGCCCGTCGACCTGGGGGCTGACGACAGCCTGGTGCGCACCGATGGTCAGGTGCCGCTCGCTGTGCAGGAACGTCGACGTCGCCACCGGTAGTCCCGTGAGGACGGCGGCAGCGAGCAGGACGAGGCCGACCGCGATCTTGCGCACCCGTCCACCCTAGAAGGCATCACGCCTGTCCCACCGCCCAGCCCGAGGTCCCCGCGTTCTGTGGACTTCGCGACGGTTTCTCGCACAGGAACCGTCACCAGCTCCACGAAACGCGGGGAGGGGCGCTGGGGCGGGGCGGGGTGCGGTCAGGAGACGCGCGAGAGCCAGGTCTGGGTGGTGCCGACGGTGGTGAGGAGCTGGGTGGCGCGGGTGAGGACGACGTAGAACGTCCGCCAGCCGGCCTCGGACTCCGCGATGATCGCGTCGGGCTCGACCACGACCACCGCGTCGAACTCCAGGCCCTTGGTGTCGAGACCGTCGAGCACCCGCAGGCGGTCGTGGGCGGCGAGCCGGTCGGCCAGACGGGCCCGCAGCCGCGGCAGGTCGGCGCGGGCGGCGACCACCGCGACCGTGCCCTCGACCCGCTCGAGCATCGTGTCGGCCTCGGCCTCGACGGCGTCGAGCAGCGCGGCGTCGGCGACCCACTCGTGCCGCGGCGCCTCGCCCGTGCGGCGCACGGCCTCCGCGAGGTCGGCACCCGGGATCGCGACCTGCGCGACGTCGGCCGCGAGGTCGTAGATCTCGGCGGAGTTGCGGTAGTTCGTCGAGAGCCGGAACCGGTGCTCGACCTTGCCCTCCAGCGCCGCCACGCGGGCCTGCTCGGCCTCGTCGGCGTGCGGCCACGACGACTGCGCGAGGTCGCCGACGATCGTCCAGCTGGCGTAGCGACCGCGGCGCCCGAGCATGCGCCACTGCATCGGCGAGAGGTCCTGCGCCTCGTCGACCAGCACGTGCGCGTACCCGTCGTCGTCGATGCTCGTGGTGGAGCGCAGCTCGTTCTCGACCTCGCGCTCACGTCGCTCGAAGCTCATCAGCTGGCGCGGCACGTCGTCGTCGCGCTCGTCGTCGGGCGGCACCTCGCCCAGCAGGTAGCGCAGCTCGTCGATGAGGGGGACGTCCTCGATGGCGGGGACGCCAGAGGACCACGACGTCACCATCGCGTCGAGCTCCTCGCGGGAGAAGGCGCCGTTGGCGAGCTCGCCGACCCGCTTGGGCAGGGTGCGCCAGAGCTCGACGGCGTCGACCGGCGGCCACCACGCCTCGACGAAGTCGACGTACCGGTGGTCGGTGGTGAGCTCGTCGAGGAAGCCCTCCTCGCCCTTCTCGAGCGCCCGCTCGCCCGACACCTGCTGCCACAGCGCCCGCGCCACGGCAGCCGGCGCCTTCGGGTAGGCGCGGTTGCGGGGCAGGTTCGAGAGCAGCCCTCGGCGGATGTTCGCGAGCTTCTTGGCGTCGAGGACGAGCACGTCGTCCTTGTAGAAGTAGCGGAACGACGTCGGCTCGCCGGGCTGCGGCGAGGTGGCCAGGCGCCGGAGCACGGGCAGCATGCGCGACGAGCCCTTGGCCGCGGCGGCGACCGGCTCGTCGTGCTCACGCGCGCCGACGCCGTCGACGACCTCGCCGAGCGAGCGCAGCGTCACCGCGGTCTCGCCGAGGCTCGGCAGCACCCGCTCGATGTAGCTCATGAACACCGACGACGGGCCGACGACGAGCACGCCACCGGACTCGAAGCGTCGGCGGTCGGTGTACAGCAGGTAGGCCGCACGGTGCAGCGCCACGACGGTCTTGCCGGTGCCGGGGCCGCCGCCGATGATCGTCGCGCCGCGGCTGGGAGCGCGGATGGCCTCGTCCTGCTCCTTCTGGATCGTGGCGACGACGGAGTGCATGGTGCTGTCGCGGGCCCGCGAGAGGCTGGCGAGCAGCGCGCCCTCGCCGACGACGACCATGTCCTCGGGGGCGTTCTCCGCGTCGAGCAGGTCGTCCTCGACCCCGACGACGGTCTTGCCCGAGCTGCGCAGGACGCGACGTCGGACGACGCCGGTGGGGTCCTGGGCGGTGGCCTGGTAGAACAACGCCGCCGCCGGCGCACGCCAGTCGACGAGCAGGATCTCGCGTTCGGCGTCGCGGACACCGATCCGGCCGATGTACCGGGCCTCGCCGCCCTGCAGGTCGAGCCGGCCGAACACGAGCCCGTCGTGCGCGGCGTTGAGCGCCGACAGGCGGCGGGTGGCCTGGAAGACCATCGCGTCGCGCTCGACCAGACCGCCCTCGTTGCCGACGTGCCCGCGGGCGAAGCCCTCGGTGACGAGCGACTGCGCCACCTTGGTGGACTCGTCGAGGCGACCGTAGACGACGTCGACGTACGCCTGCTCCGCTGCGATCTCTGCGGCGGCCTGCTGCTCGGAGGACACGCCTCTCCTCGGCTCTCGTGGGTCGTTCTGCGAACTCCCCATGGTACCCGCCGCCCGCCCACGAAAACCCCACCGGCCCAGGGTCCGTGGGACGCCCGTCCGTCGTCAGCGCACGGTGACCCGACGGTGGGTCGAGCGCGCCTCGACCTTCGCGTCGCCCCGGTACTCCACCGTGTAGGTGCGCGCGCCCTTGGCCTGCCGGGTCACCGTGACGACGGCGCGGCGGGCCCCGCGGTACGTGGTCAGGGTCGCGCTGCGCAGGGTGCGCGAGCCGAGCCGGACGCGCACGGTCCCCGTGGGGGTGGCGCCGGCGGCGCGCACCACGACGGTGAAGGTCGCCGTCCCACGACCTCCGGTGCTGGTGACGGCCAGGGTGGGCTGCGCCTTGACGGTGCGCGACGCCGACGTGCGCGACGCGGTGGCGTGCCCGGGCCGTGTGGCGGTGACCCGGACCGTGAGCGGACGTCCGAGGTCGGCGGTACCGGCGCGGTACGTCGGCTTGGTCGCCCCGGCGACAGCCCTGCCCGACCGCAGCCACTGGTACCCGAACGACGTCGCGCCGGTCGTGGGGTCGCCGGCGTCCCACGTGCCGGGCGAGGCCGTGAGCGTCGAGCCGGGTCGGGCGGTGCCGGTGACGGTCGGCGCGGTGCGGGCGGTCAGGGCGGCGGGAGCGACGGTGCGCGCGGCCGACGTGGTGGTCACGGGCTGCTGTCCGTCGACCCGCCCGACCACCTGGAGCGCCACGGCGCTGCCGACGTCGTCGAGCCCGAGCCGGTACGTGGTGCCCGTCGCGCCGTCGACCGGTCGGCCGTCGCGCAGCCACTGCCGGGTCGTCGTGCCCGGCGTGCGGCTCCAGACGGGCTCGGTGCTGCCGAGGGTCGATCCGGTCGTCGCGTCGCCGGTGATCACGGGGGGCGTGGTCGCCGTCAGCGGCGGGTCGGTCACGGTCCGCGGCTGCGAGACCACGGTGAGCGAGGTGTAGCCGGGGGCCGAGGCGGTCACGCGCAGGGCGAGCGCGTGACCCACGTCGGCGGCCGTGGGCACGTGCTCGCTGCCGGTGGCACCGTCGACGACGACGCCGTCGCGCAGCCACTGCCGGGCGAACGTCACGTCGGCCGGCGACCACGTCCCGCTGGACGCCGTGGTGCGGGTGCCGACCACGGGGTCGCTCGTGAGGACGGGCGGGGAGGTCGACACGAGCGTCCCCGGCGCGACCGTGGCGGGCGTGCTGACCGCGAGGGCGGAGCGGTACCCCGCCCGCGAGGCGACCACGCGCACCGCGACCGCGCGTCCGACGTCGACGGCGCCCGGCACGTAGCTGCGACCGGTGGCGCCGGTCACGGGCGTGCCGTCGCGCAGCCACTGGTAGGCCACGTCGGTCGCGGCGGGCGTCCAGGTGCCGGGGTCGGCGGTGAGGGTCCCGCCGACGACGGCCCGTCCCGTGACGGTGGGGGCGGCGACCGGCCGCAGGGTGCCGAGCTCCGAGCCGACGACCACGTCGACGCCCGGCGTGAGCGACCCGGCGACGACCTCGACGTCGGCAGCCGAGGAGAACGCAGCGCCGCCGCCGTGGTGGGTCGTGCGGAACGGCTCCTGCCGCTCGACGACCCGGACCCGGTACCGGCCGGGCGGCAGCTCGACCTGGTACGCCCCGTAGCCGGGGGTCGTGCGCTCCTGCTCGACCCAGCGCCCGGCGTCGGTGTCGAAGCGGAGGAAGATCGCCTCCAGCTCCGGCGGCGCGTCGGCGAGCACCGCGGCGTCGCTGATGCTGCCCGTGACTCCCGTGGCGGCGGCGAGCGTGGCGTCGACGTCGGCGACGTCGGTGGACGCCACCCGGACCACGCGGGCTGTTCCGAGGTCTGGGCCACCGGCGAAGGTCGTCGCGTACCCGAGCGGCAGCCCGTGGAAGCCGACGCGGTAGACGCCGGGCGGCACGGCGAGCGCGTACCTGCCGTCGGTGCCGGAGACCGCGCGGCCGACCACGACGGCGGTGTCGTCGCGGGGGTCGTAGCGCCAGGCGCGCACCTCCACGCCGGCGGCCGGGCGGGCGTCGGGCCCTGCGAGCCGGCCGGTGACGGCGCGCTGGTCGGCCAGCGTCACCGTCCGGGTGGTGGTGCCGGTCGCGAGCGCGAGGGACGACAGCGTCCAGCGGACGTCGCCGTCGAGCACCACCTCGACCGTGTAGGTGCCGGCGGGGGCGGCGAGTCCGTAGGCGCCGGTGCCGTCCGTGGTGGTCTCGGCCACGACGTCTCCCCCGGCGCCCGAGGCGTCCAGCGGGCGGACGAGACGGACCACCGCGTCGCCCACGCCGGCACCGGACGTCGTCTGGACCCGACCGCCGAGGCGCGGGTTTGCGGCGAGGGTGACGTCGCGGCCGGTGAGCGTCGCGCCGTCGGCCACGACCACCCGCGTCGCCGACGCCCACGTGCTGGCGCCGGCGAGGTACTCGCCCCGGTGGTCGCCCGAGGGGTCCTCGAACGCGAGCACGTACCGCCCTGCGTCGACCTGCACCTCGTAGCGGCCGGCGGAGTCGGTGCGTGCCGAGGTGACGGGCACCAGGTCGTCGCTGCCGCCCTGCAGCACGCGGACGTCGACCCCTGCGAGCGGTCCCGACGGGCCTCTCACGGTGCCCTGGACGCGGGCGCTGACCGTCTCGAGCCGGACGTCGCGGCTGACGAGCGACCCGGCGACGACGACCGACGGCGCGGCGCCGACGGTGGCGGAGCCGGGGCCGAAGGTCGTGCGATGACGGTCCGCCGAGAAGCCCAGGCGGTAGGTCCCGTCGGGCAGGAGCAGCCGGTACCGGCCGTCGGCGGCCGTGGTGGTCTCGTCGAGCACGACCCACTCGCCGTCGCGCAGCACCGAGGCGCTCACGCGGGCGTCGGCGAGCGCGCCGCCCGTCGCGGTGGTGACGGTGCCGCGGACGCCGGAGCGCGACCGGGCCGCCAGGACGGTGTCGCGCGCGAGCACGTCGGCGTCACCGACCGTGACCGTGCGCGCCGCCGCGAGCGAGGCGGCGTCGTCCCAGAACTCGCCTGCGAGGTCGTCGGTGCCCTCGACCTGCAGGCGGTAGTCGCCGGGGACGACGGGGGCGGACCAGCGGCCGGAGGCGTCGGTCGAGACGCGGTCGGCGACGACCCAGCGGGTCTGGCCGGCGACGACGCGGGGCGCGTGAACGACGACGTCGGTGCGCACCGGCGACCCGTCCGGCCCCGTGACCCGGCCCCTGATCGCGAGGGCGGGCGCGAGGTCGACGGTGCCGACGTCGCCGCCGCGCTGGCCGACGAGGAGCGGGTCGTCGACGACGCTGCGCGTCCACGTGCGGTAGCCGCGGGCGCGGACCTCCACCCCGTACGCGCCCGGGGCGAGCGGCACGCCGAACACGCCGTCGGGCCCGGTCCGGTCGCGTGCGACCTCGTCGCCTGAGGCGTCGAGCGCGACGACGTCGGCGTCCTCGACCGGCTCGCCCGACGCGTCGCGCACCAGGCCGCGGGCCGTGGGCAGCACGGCGAGGTCGGCGTCGAGGACCACCGGGGCCGAGCCGAGGTCGACCGGCGTGGCGTCGGAGCGTCGGGTCTGGTCGGCCCAGAACTCGGGCCGGTACCGGGCGTCGCCGGCGAACCGGAAGCTGTAGCGACCCGCCACCAGGCGCACCGACCAGCGACCCTGGGCGTCACCGGTGACGGTCTCCTGCTCGCTCCACAGTCCCGTGGCGGCGTCGCGGACGAGGACGGTGACCTCGGGGCGACGCACGGCCGCGCCCCCGGCCGTCACCCGTCCCGAGGCGACGGGCAGCGGGGTGAGCGTGACGTCGCGCCCGGGCACGTCGGCGGTCGTCACCGTGACCGGGTCCGACGCAGCCAGGGTGGCGCGGTCGTTCCAGTACTCGACGACGTGGTCGGGGCTCTCGAACGCGAACCGGTAGCTGCCGGACGGCAGCGGCACGGCCCACGTGCCGTCGGCGGCGGTCGTGACCACGCGGACGGAGTCGGTCTCGTTGGCACTCGCGTAGGCACGCACCTCGGCTCCGGCGACGGGCTCACCGCCCGAGCGGACGGTGCCGGAGACGACGGGGTACGGAGCGAGGCGCGCCACGACCCCGGTACGGCCCGACGTGCCGACCGTCAGGGCGGTCGAGGCGGCGAGCGTGGTCTGGTCGTCCCAGAACTCCGGCTTCCACCAGCCCTCGGGGTCGACGTACCCGACCGCGTAGGTCCCCGGCTCCACCTGCACCGACCACGCCCCGGTGCTGTCGGTCGTCGTCTCCTGCACGGCGACGCCCGCACGCGTCGTGACAGCCACCTCGATGCCCGAGAGGCCGGCGCCGGACGTGCCGACGACGCTCCCGGACAACGCCACGGGCGCGGCGTGCGCGGGCGCGACACCGAGCAGCGTGGCCAGCACCGAGACGACGAGCAGCACGCAGCCGCGCGCCGCAGCGCGTGAAGCACCCATGCGATCTCCCTTTTCGCACCAGGCGGACGAGCCTCCAGCATGAGCGGTCGGCGGCCGTGGCGCAGCGGAATCGCGAAGGTGGTCGTGCGTCAGTCGCCCCCGGCCGGAGCCGGCGCGTCAACGGGCGGAGCCAGGTGCCGCACGAGCCACTGCTGGGACGCGTCGAGCCAGTCGCGGTAGTGGCCCATCGCGCAGTGGTCGTCGTCGGGGTAGAGCAGGAGGCTCGCGCCCGGCGCCTGCTCGGCGAGGTCGATCGAGTCCTGCGTGCTCAGCAACGTGTCGTGGTCGCCGTTGACGACCAGCAGCGGCACGCGGACGTCGCGGTAGCGGCGGCGTAGCGACAGGGTGCGGAGCCGGTGGCTCATGGTGAGCAGGGCACGTGAACCGGTGACGGCCTTGAGCGCCTCGAGGATCACCTGCGGCAGACCGATCGCGTTGCCGGGCAGGAACGTGCGGTTGGTCGGCGCGCCGCAGGCGACCGCACAGGTGAGCCGCGGCTCGACCACCGCGAGCCGCGCGGCCCAGTAGCCGCCGAAGCTGACACCGACGACCCCGAGCCGCGTGCCCTCCACCCGCGGGTCGCGGACGAGGTGGTCGACGACGGCGCCGTACACGTCCTCCGAGGCCGGCGACATGGGCTGCCCGTAGGCGTAGCTGCCCGGCATCTCCATGACGAACGTGGCGAGCCCGCTCTCCCGGTAGCGCAGCAGTGGCAGGAGCAGCTCCTGCACCGTCCCCTCGAGCCCGTTCGTCACGAGCACGACGGGCCGCGGCCCCCCGTCCCTCGGGGTGACGAGGTAGCCGCGCACGACGTCGCCGTCCACCGGGACGTCGACCGGCCGGACGTCGACGCCGAGACGTGGGGTCACCACCGGCACGAGCGCGTCGAACAGGCGACGGCTCCGCCAGTACGCGCGCATCCGGCCCGGCGTGTGGCCCGGGAACGCCGCCACCTGCTCGAGGGTGAGGGCCTTGACCCAGGCGTCGAGCGCGGTGAACGCGTCGAGCACCTCGGGCCGGCCGGTCCCGACCACGCGCGACACGTCGTCCGGCGTCGGCTGCGGACCGTGGTCGGCCATCAGCACCGCGGCGTCCTCGAGCGTCCCGAGCGCCACGTCGGGCAGGACCACCTCGCCCGACGTGGCCGCGGAGACGAGCCGACCGGACAGGTCGGTCCCCGCGACGCGGCCCAGCGCCGACTCCGCGACCGTCAGCTGCTCGGCGGCGAGGCGGTGCCAGTACGTCGTCCACCCGCGGTCGCCGAAGGTCCGGCACCGTGCAAGGTGAGTCGCGACGACCGCCGGGTCGAGCCCGCCCATGTTGCTGTAGCGGAGCACGAACAGGGCCGGCAGGAACGGGGCCGTCCCGGTGAACCGCGCCGCGAGGCCCGTGGTGCGTGTCGCGGCACAGGTGGTCACCAGCAGACGACGGACGAACGAGGCGGATCCGGAGGACGACATGGCTGCTCCTGTGACGACTGGTCGGCACTGTAGCCGCTGAGGTACCTTCTGCGGAACAGGTGTTCCGGAAGGTGGTGGCGACCGTGCAGGTCCGACGGATCCGCGTCGATGGACAGGTGCGCACGCAACGACGCACCGACGGCGCGTGGGAGCCGGCCGACGCCAGCCTCACGCCCTGGGACGTCCTCGGGCGCGCGTGGGACGACCCAGCGCCGGAGGACGCAGCACCGGACGACCCTGGCACGCTGCTGCCGTTCCAGCCGCTCTCCTTCCGCGACTACATGCTCTTCGAGCAGCACACCATCGACGCGTCGCGCGGGCTCGTGAGGCGCTTCCACCCCGCGCAGTACCGCGCCGCCCGCGCCGTGGAGCTCCTGACCCGCCGTCCGTTCCCGGCTTTCCGCCCCCACCGGCTGCTGCAGGAGCAGCCGATCTACTACCTCGGCAACCACCTGACCTTCGTGCCCAGCGGCACCGAGATCAGGCCGCCGTCGTACTCGAGCGCGCTCGACTACGAGCTCGAGCTGGGGTTCGTGCTCGCCCGGCCGCTGCTCGACGCGACGCCGGAGGAGGCGACCGCCGCGATCGGCGGCTTCGTGCTGGTCAACGACCTGAGCGCGCGCGACGTCCAGCGTCGAGAGATGGCCAGCGGGTTCGGGCCCCAGAAGTCCAAGCACTTCGCCAGCTCGATGTCGGAGGTGCTCGTGACCGCCGAGGCGGTCCTGCCCCATGTCGACGCGCTGCAGGGACGGGTCGTCGTCAACGGCGAGGTGGTCGCGGAGGTCTCGACGGCCGGGATGCGCTGGAGCCTCGGCGAGGTGCTCGCGCACGCGTCGCGCAGCGAGCGGCTGCTGCCGGGCGAGCTGTTCGCCACCGGCACGCTCCCGGGTGGCAGCGGCATGGAGACGGGTCGCTGGATCGGCCCGGGCGACGAGCTCGAGCTCGTCCTCGACGGGGTGGGCCGCGTCGAGCACCGCGTGCTCCCGGCATGAGCCGCACGTCGACCGACGCCTCGCCGGCCCCGCGTCGCCGACCGCGGGAGGAGCTGCGCGAGGTCCTGCTCGACGTCGCCGAGCGGTCGTTCGCGCGCTCCGGGTACGCGGGGGTCGGGGTCCGCGAGATCACCCGCGACGCCGGTGTCCGCACCGCCACGGTCAGCGAGGTCTTCGGGGGCAAGCGCGAGCTGTTCCGCGCGGTGCTGCTGCGCCGGGTGGAGCCGCTGAACGCCGCGCGTCGGGTCCGGCTGGCGGGGGCGACGTCGCTGGACGACGTGGTCCGGGCGTTCACCGAGCCCATGCTCGAGCAGGCAGGCCGGCCCGGATGGGCGGACTACTTCCGGTTCGTGGCGCAGCTGTCGGTCTCGGCCCTGCCCGAGCAGGTTCTCGTGGCCGAGGAGTACAACGCGATCGCGGCGACGTTCGTCGGTCGGCTCCAGGACCTCTACCCCGACGCCCGACCGGAGGCCGTGCTCGACGCCTACCTGCTGCTGGTCACCTCGAGCCTGCAGCTGTTCGCCGGTCCCGGCCGGTTCGAGTACCTCACCGAGGGCGCGCCCGCCGCGCCCGACCTCGCGACGCGCCACGACTGGCTCGTGCAGTTCGTCTCGGGCGGCCTCGACACGCTGCTGCGCGGCGTGTGAGCGCCGTCAGCCCCGCAGCACCACGGGCCGGACGGTGAGCTGCTGCGCCGACGTCTGCGCGCAGGCCTTCGTCGGCAGCGGCACGAAGACGGCGTCGCGCTGGTTGGGCGGGTAGACGCGCAGGCCGCGCACCGGCGTCGTCGTACACGGAGCGAAGTTCCCGGCCTCGGCCACCTGCAGCAGGGCCTCCGCGCTCGCGCCGGGCGCGAGGGACACGACGGCCGGCGTGCCCTGACGCGCGGCGGGCGCACCCACCTGACGACCCTGCGAGCCCGTGACGAAGGAGACCCCGGGCCATCCGGTCATCAGGCAGGTCGTGCCGCCGGTGTTGCGCAGCAGCACGTCGTCGAACGTGCTGCCGGCGGCGGCGCCGTTCGGGTCGGGGCGCACCGTCACGCGCAGGTCCGCGGTGGTGCACGTCGGGGCCGACGACGTGGACGGCGAGGAGGTCGGGGTCGGCGTCGCGGACGCGGACGACCCCGTGGTGGATGGCGCGGTCGTGGAGGACGGGGCGGTGGAGGTCGGGGAGGGGCGCCCGGACCCGACGGACGGGTCGGAGGCGTCGTGCGAGGAGCAACCGGCCGTCAGCAGGAGCAGCGCCCCGGCGACGACGAGAGGCAGAGTCTTCATGCTCTCGACGCTACGACCGAGCCGACGGTCTGCCGAGGCCTGCGAGACGACTCTTCGCGTCTTCTTCCTCTTCCGTCGCCGGGTCGAACGGCCCCAAAGCGAGGCGGTTTCCCAGAAGTCGGCTCGCCAAGCTCGGTGCGGGTCTAGCCTGCGAGGGCACCCCCTGGAGGCCCCCATGATCCGTCGACCCGAGCAGCGTCGATCAGCGCACCGTCGTCCCACGAACCGGACCGTCCTCGCAGCACTCGCCCTCGTCGCCGGCAGCGTCGCCCTCGCCGCGCCCGCCGAGGCCGCGACCTACGGCGTCACGCTCACCGCGAGCCACGCCCAGCGCGACGTCGGCCAGAAGCTCACGCTCAGCGGCAAGGTCAGCGGCGCGAAGGCGGCCGGCAAGAAGCTCGCCGTCCAGCGCCGTGTCGGCACGGGCGCGTGGAGGACCATCGCCACGCCGCGCACCACGAAGACCCGGACCTTCGCCTCCCGCGTCACCGTCAGCCGCACCGGCACGCAGCAGTACCGCGTCGTCGCCCCGGCCGCCGGCTCCACGCAGCGCGGCGTCAGCCCGGCCCGCACCGTGACGGGCTGGACGTGGCTCGACCTCTACGACGAGTCGTACTACTCCTCCGGCGGCGTCCAGCGCGGCTGGGTCGGGACCGTCAACGGCGGCACGCCGCCGCGGGAGACGCTCGGGCTGTACAGCAGCGACGGGAACGCCGGCAGCCACGGGTTCGTGGGGTGGCGCTCCGAGGGCCAGTGCGACCGCGTCACCGCCGCGATCGGCCTGTCCGACGGCGACTCGACGGCGAAGTACGTCCGGCTCGAGGCCGGCGGACCTGCGCAGCTCCTGGAGGTGCAGCCCAGCGAGATCACGAAGGTCGACGTGCCGCTCGTCGACGACGCGGGCTTCTCGCTGCGACGGTTCGAGGGGTCGGGTGGCGGCTACGTGGTCGTCGAGTCGCCCCGGGCGCACTGCCGGGTCGACCGGATGCCGATCGCCTACGACTGACCGGCCCTGTCGGTCAGCGCTTGCGCTGCAGGAACGCCGTCATCGCCTCGCGTGCCTCGTCGCTGCCGAACAGGCGGGCCGACTGGGCGGCGACGTCGTCGCCGAGCGCGTCGATCCGGGCGACAAGGTCGTGGTTGAGCAGTCGCTTCGTCTCCCGCAGGCCCTGCGGGTAGCCCTGCACGAGGTCTGCGAGCACGGCGGCGACCGCGGCGGCGAGGTCGGCGTCGGGCACGGCGCGGGTGACGAGGCCAGCGGCCTGCGCCTCGCGCGCGTCGAACTGACGGCCGGTGAGGAACAGCTCGGCCGCGGCACGGTCGGTGAAGCGTTCGAGCAGCGTGAGGGAGATGACCGCCGGCGCCAGGGCGAGCCGCACCTCCGAGAGCGCGAACGTGACCGACTCGGCCGCGACCACGACGTCGGCGGCCCCGACGATGCCGAGCCCGCCCGCCCGCACGGGCCCCGCGAGCTCGACCACCACGGGCGTGCCGGCGGTCGCGATCTGGCGCTGGAGCGCCACGATCGCCCGCGCGCCCTCCTCCATCCCGCCGCTCGCCGCCTCGGACAGGTCGGCGCCGGAGCAGAACACCCGGTGCGCCGACCGCACCAGCACCGCCCGCACGTCCGCGTCGGCGTCCGCCTGCGCGAGCCGGTCGGCCAGCTCCGTCACCAGCTGACGACTCAACGCGTTCCGGTTGTGCTCGCTGTCGAGCGTCACCGTCGCGACCCCGTCGGCGACGTCCAGGTGCACCAGCTCTGCCATGACCAGCTCCTCAGCTCTCGTGGGCGCCAGAGATTCCCAGGTCGACCTGGGAATCCCAGCGAAGCACGGAGTGCTTTCCGTGCAAACGTCAGAAAATCGTGCCTCGCTGGGAGATTCCCAGGTGGACCTGGGAATCTCCGCTCAGTAGGACTTCGGCAGCCCCAGCGAGAACTGGGCGACGAAGTTGAGTGCCATCTCCTTCGACACCGGCGCGATGTTGCTGAGCCGGGAGGAGGCGACGGCCTGGACGAGACCGTACTCCAGCGCCAGGCCGTTGCCGCCGTGCGTCTGGATGGCCTGGTCGACGGCCTTCGCCGCCGCCTCGCCGGCCGCGACCTTGGCCATGTTGGCGGCCTCGCCGGCGCCCATGAGGTCGCCGGCGGCGTAGAGCGCGGCGGCCTTCTGGGTGAGCAGGCGGGCCATCTCGACGTCGATGTGCAGCCGGGCGAGGGGGTGGCTGATGGCCTGGTGCGCGCCGATCGGCTTGCCCCACACCTCGCGCTCCTTGGCGTAGGCGACGGCCTTGCGGATCGCCCAGCGAGCCGTTCCGGTGGCCATCGAGGCGGCCATGATGCGCTCGGGGTTGAGGCCCGCGAACAGCTGCTCGAGGCCGGCGTCCTCCTGGCCGACGAGTGCGTCGGCGGCCACGCGCACGTCGTCGAAGAACAGCGTGAACTGCTTCTCCGGGCTCACGACGCCCATCTCGATCTGCTGCTTCGTGAATCCGTCGGCGTCGGTCGGCACCATGAACAGCGCCGGCTTCAGCTTGCCGGTCCGGGCGTCGGAGTACCGGGCGACGACGAGCAGGTGACTCGCCTCGTCGACGCCGGAGATGTACGTCTTGGTGCCGTTCAGCACCCAGCTGCCGTCCTCGGCCTTCTCGGCGTGCGTGACGATGTTGTGGGAGTTGGAGCCGGCGTCGGGCTCGGTGATGGAGAAGGCGTACGTGGCAGTGCCGTCGGCCAGGCCGGGCAGCCAGCGCTCCTTCTGCTCCTGCGTGCCGTACTGCGCGATGGTGGTGCCGACGATCGCCGGGCTCACCACCATGAGCAGCAGCGGGCAGCCCGCCGTCGCCAGCTCCTCGCACACCGCCGCGAGGTCGCCGATGTCGCCGCCCCCGCCCCCAAACTCCTCGGGGATCGACACGCCGAGGTAGCCCAGACGTCCCGCCTCCGCCCACAGCTCGGTGGTCTTGCGGCCCTCGGCGGCGGCCTCGTGGAAGTACTTCTCCCCGTACTTCGCGCCGAGCGACGCGACGGCCTTGCGGAGCTCGCGCCGCTCCTCGGACTCGGTGAACTGGCTCATGCTGGATCCCCTTCGATGACGGCCAGGACGGCCCCGGACTCGACCTGCTGGCCCGCCGTCACGGCGAGCTCCGCGACCACGCCGTCGGTCGGCGCGGTGATGGTGTGCTGCATCTTCATGGCCTCCAGGACGACGACCACGTCGCCCTTCTCGACCTGCTGACCGGCCTCCACGCCGACCTTCACGACGCTCGCCGGCATCGGCGCGAGGAGCGAGCCCTCCGCCAACACGTCGGCGGGGTCGACGAACGTGGGGACGACGTCGAACGACAGCGACCCGGCGGGGCCGTCGACGTCGACCGTCTCCTCGCCGACCGCGACGCGGTAGGCCTCCGTGACCCCGTCGACGGCGAGCACCACCCGCTCGGGCTCGACGGAGACGACGTCGGCGAGGTCGCTGACCAGCCTGCCGCCCTCGGCCCGGTACTCGACGACGAGCTCGTCGTCGCCGAGACGCAGCCGACGGGTGCGCGGCTGGCTGGGCACGTTGCGGAACGCGGTCGGGATGCGGGAGAGGACCGGCGACGACGTGGACGCCGACCGTGCCTGCGCGAGCGCCGCCGCGAGGGCCGAGCGTCGGACGGCGTCGTCGTCGAGCAGCGGACGGGTCCAGGCCTCGATCCGCTCCCCGAGCAGCGCGGTGTGCACGCGCCCGGCGGCGAACTCCTCGTCGGCGAGGGCCCCGCGCAGCAGCCCGAGGTTCGTCGTCAGGCCGTGCACGCGCGTGCGACGCAGGGCGTCGTCGAGCCGGCGCACCGCCTGGGCGCGGTCGGCGCCGTGCGCCACGACCTTGGCGATCATCGCATCGTAGAAGTGGGTGACGACCGAGCCGGACTCCACGGCGGAGTCGGTGCGCAGGCCCGGGCCTTCGGGCACCTCGAAGGTGCGCAGGGTGCCGGTCTGCGGCGCGTAGTCGTCGGCCGGGTCCTCGGCGTAGAGGCGTACCTCGACGGCGTGGCCGCTGGGCCCGGCAGGCCGCTCGGCGGGCAGCGGGTGGCCCTCCGCGACGGAGAGCTGCAGCGCGACGAGGTCGACGCCGAACACCTCCTCGGTCACGGGGTGCTCCACCTGCAGGCGGGTGTTCATCTCCAGGAAGTAGACGCGGCCGTCGTCGGCGTGGCCGTCGGCCACGAGGAACTCGACCGTGCCGGCACCGACGTACCCGACCGCCTCGGCGGCGTTTCGCGCCGCGTCGTGCAGGGTGCGGCGCACGGGGTCGCTCAGGTTCGGCGCGGGGGCCTCCTCGACGACCTTCTGGTGACGTCGCTGGAGGGAGCAGTCGCGGTCGCCGAGGATCCAGGTGGTGCCGTGGGTGTCGGCCAGCACCTGCACCTCGACGTGGCGGGCGGTCGGCAGGTAGGGCTCGACGAACACGGTGTCGTCGCCGAACGCCGACGCCGCCTCCGCGGCGGCCGCAGTCAGCTCGCCCTCGAGGTCCTCCGCGCGCTCGACGACGCGCATGCCGCGCCCGCCGCCGCCGGCCGACGCCTTCACGAGCAGCGGGAAGTCCTCGGGGCGTGCGGTCGCGGGATCGACGCTGAGGATCGGCACGCCCGCGTCGGCCATGAGCTCCTTGGCGCGGATCTTGCTGCCCATCGCGTCGATCGACTCGGGCGTCGGGCCGATCCACGTGAGACCGGCGTCGGCGACGGCGCGCGCGAATCCGGCGTTCTCCGACAGGAAGCCGTAGCCGGGGTGGACGGCGTCGGCGCCGGCGCGGCGGGCCGCGTCGACGACGAGGTCGGCGCGCAGATAGGTCTCGCCGGGCGCGTTCCCCTCGAGCCGGACGGCGACGTCGGCCTCGGCCACGAACGGTGCGGAGGCGTCGGCGTCGGAGTGCACGGCGACGGTGCGGATGCCGAGGTCGCGGCAGGTGCGGAACACCCGCCGCGCGATCTCCCCCCGGTTCGCCACCAGGACGGTGCGGATCATGAGGAGGTCCTTTCGATCGTCAGCAGGAGCGCTGATCCGGCCAGGGTGGTCTCGATACGCCCGGAGCACGCTCCTGCGGCCCCCGCAAGCGGGAGGTGCCCCCAGCGGCTCCGCGCTACTCGACCAGCGACACGGTTCCGCTGGTCGAGTAGGCACGACGGCGAGCGCCAGCGAGCTGGTCGTGACGTATCGAGACCACTCGGCAACGGATCAGCGTGGAGCGAGTCCCAGCGTCGGCTCGGGGTGGTCTCGATACGCCTCCCCTCGCTGGCGCTCGTGGAGGCACTCGACCAGCGGCGTGCGCGCGTCACAGGCGGAACACCCCGTAGCCGCGGGCGCCCTCGACGGGGGCGGTGTGGATGGCCGACAGGCAGATGCCGAGGATCGCGCGGGTGTCGCGGGGGTCGATGACGCCGTCGTCGTAGCCCATGCCCGACGTGAAGTAGGCGAGCGACTGCTCCTCGATCTGCTGCTCGACGTAGTCCTTGACGCCCCGGAAGCCCTCGGCGTCGAACGGCTGTCCCTTCGACTCCGCCGACTGGCGGGCGACGATCTCCATGACGCCCGCGAGCTGCGCGGGGCCCATCACGGCCGACTTCGCACCGACCCAGCTGAACATGAAGCGCGGGTCGTAGGCGCGTCCGCTCATGCCGTAGTGCCCGGCGCCGTAGGAGGCGCCCATGACGACCGACAGGTGCGGGACCTTGGAGTTGGAGACGGCGTTGATCATCTGGGCGCCGTGCTTGATGATGCCGCCCTGCTCATACTCCGCACCGACCATGTAGCCGGTCGTGTTGTGCAGGAACAGCAGGGGCGTGTCGGTCTGGTTGGCCAGCTGGATGAACTGCGCGGCCTTCTGCGCCTCGGCGCTGAACAGCACCCCTTGCGCGTTCGCGAGGATGCCGATCGGGTAGCCGTGCAGCTGCGCGTAGCCGGTGACGAGGCTCGAGCCGTAGAGCGGCTTGAACTCGTCGAACTCGCTGCCGTCGACGAGCCGGGCGATGACCTCGCGCGGGTCGAAGGGGATCTTCAGGTCGGTGGGGACGATGCCGAGCAGGTCCTCGCCGTCGAGGACCGGCTCGGCGTAGTCGGCGCGCGGGGTCGCGCCCTTCTTGCGCCAGTTGAGCCGGCGCACGACCTGGCGGCCGAGCCGGATCGCGTCGTGCTCGTCGACGGCGAGGTAGTCGGCCAGGCCCGACGTCTTCGCGTGCATCGACGCACCGCCGAGCGACTCGTCGTCGGACTCCTCGCCGGTGGCCATCTTCACGAGCGGCGGTCCACCGAGGAACACCTTGGCGCCACCGTCGACCATGATCACGTAGTCGCTCATGCCGGGGATGTACGCGCCGCCGGCGGTGGAGTTGCCGAAGACGAGCGCGACGGTCGGACGTCGGTCCTCGCTGGCGCGGGTGATGTTGCGAAAGCTCGCGCCACCCGGGATGAAGATGTCCTTCTGCGTGGGCAGGTCGGCGCCGCCGGACTCGACGAGGTTGATCGTCGGGAGGCCGTTCTCCTCGGCCACCTGCGCGGCGCGGAAGCCCTTCTTGACGGTGACCGGGTTCGACGAGCCACCCTTCACCGTGGGGTCGTTGGCGACGATCATGCACTCGACGCCCTCGACGACGCCGATGCCGGTGATGATCGAGCCGCCGACGGTGAAGTCGGTGCCCCAGCCGGCGAGCGCGCCGAGCTCGAGGAACGGGGTGTCGGGGTCGACGAGCAGCTCGATGCGCTCGCGGGCGGTCAGCTTGCCGCGCGCGTGGTGCCGCGCGACGTACTTCTCCCCTCCCCCGGCGAGCGCCTTCGCGTGCTGCTCGGCGAGGTCGGCGACGCGCTCCAGCATCTGGGCGCGGTTGTCGGCGTAGGCGGCCGACGTCGGGTCGATGGTGGTCTTCACGGCATGCCTCTCAGTAGCCCAGCAGCTTCGCGGACAGGTCCTTCATCACCTCGGTGGCGCCGCCGCCGATGCCGAGGATGCGGGCGTCGCGGTAGTGGCGGTCGATCTCGGACTCGCGCATGTAGCCCATGCCGCCGAAGACCTGCACGGCCTCGTGCACCACGTGCTCGACGGCGGCGACGGCGACGTTCTTGGCGGTGACGGCGTCGAGGATGAGCGACGGGTCGGTCTTGGGCGTCTCCAGCGAGCGGACCAGCGCCTGCCGGGTCAGGGCCCGCGCGGCCGACGTGCGGGCGTGCATCTCGACGAGCTTGTGGCGGATCACCTGGCGCGCGATGAGCGGCTTGCCGAACGTGTCGCGCTCGCGGGCGTACGCCACGGCGAGGTCGAGTGCCCGCTGGGCGGTGCCGTACGCCTGCACGGCCAGCCCGAGCCGCTCGCCGACGAACTGCTGCATGACGAGGTAGAAGCCGCCGTTCTCCTCGCCGACGAGGTTCTCGACGGGCACGCGGACGTCGTCGAAGGCGAGCTCAGCGGTGTCGGAGCAGTGCCAGCCCATCTTGCGCAGGCTCCTGCTCACCGTGAAACCGGGCGTGTCCTTGTCGATGACGAGCAGCGAGATCCCGGCGTGACCGTCCCCGCCGGTGCGGACGGCGGTCGTGACGAAGTCGGCCCGCACGCCCGAGGTGATGAACGTCTTCGCGCCGTTGACGACGTAGTGGTCGCCGTCGCGCACCGCGCGGGTGCGGATGTTCGCGACGTCAGAGCCGCCGCTGGGCTCGGTGACGCCGAGCGAGCCGATCTTCTCCCCCGCCAGCGTCGGCCGGACGTACAGGTCGACGAGCCGCGAGCCACCGGCGCCCGACGACGCCGCGTCGATGATGTGCGGCAGGGCGATGGAGTGCGTGAACAGGCTGGCCTGCAGACCGGTGGAGCCGCCGGCCGCGAGCATCGCCTCGGTGACGACGCACGCGTCGACGGCGTCGCCGCCGGCACCGCCGACCTCCTCGGGGTACCCGACGGCGAGGAAGCCGGCCTTCGCGGTGGCCGCGTGCAGCTCGCGCGGGAGCTGGCCGTCGTCCTCCCACTGCGGCAGGTGCGGCACGATCTCGCGGGTGGTGAACTGCTCGACGGCGGTGCGCAGGGCCTGCCGCTCGGGGGTCGCGAACAGGTCGCTGTGGGAGGTGGTCACGGGCGTCGTCCTTCGAGGAGTCGGGTGGGCACTGCGGTCACGCGGGCGCGCAGCCACTCACCGACCGCCTTGGCCTGCGGGTCGAGCCGGGTCGACGACGACACGCCCTCTCCCAGCAGGCCGTGGACGACGACGTTGACGCCGCCGAGGTTCGGCAGCGGGTGCACGTCGACGTCGAGGTCGGCGGCCTCGGGCAGCATCCCCTGCACCCAGCCGGCGTTGACGATGCCGACGAGCCACGCGACGGCGTCGGCGCGGCGCGGGTGGTCGGCGGGGATCCAGAGCCCGACGTTCGCGTCGCCGCCCTTGTCGCCGGAGCGCGCGTGCACGAGCTCGCCGAGCGGCCGGGGCTGGCTCGCGCCGAGGTCGGGAGCGGCGGTCACGTCAGCCGGCTCCACCGCGACGTCGGCGGTCGTGGCGGGTGGGGCCACGTCCTCACGTCGGCCGTCGGCGTGCACGACGACGTGCGGGACCTCCGACTGCGGCACGTACGCCGGGCGGTACACGCCGTACGGCGTGCCGCGCCCGGGCGGGGCGGTGAGCGTGAAGCCCGGGTACGACGCGAGCGCGACGTTGACGAACGCGTCGCTGAACGCGCGGCCGACCGGCTCGGGCCGGCTGCTCTTGGCGGCGCACCGCAGGTAGGACGTGGCCGAGGCCTGGGTGGGCGGGTCGTAGACGTCGGTGCGGTCGAGGGTCCACACGAGCTCGTCCGGCGGGTCGTCCTGCAGCGCCGCCTCCACCTCCCGACGCACCCACGCGGCCTTCGCCTCGATGTCGAGGCCGGTGAGGAGCAGGTCGACGCCGTTGCGGAACCCGCCGAGCAGGTTGAGGCAGACCTTCGTGGTGGCGGGCGGCGGCGTGCCGCGGACGCCGCTGATGCGGACCCGGTCGGGGCCCTCCTGCGTCAGGGCGAGGGTGTCGAGGTGCGCGACGACGTCGGGGTTGAGGTAGGCCGGACCCTGCACCTCGTAGAGCAGCTGTGCGGTGACGGTGTCGACGGTGACGGCTCCGCCGGTCTCCGTCGTGCCGGTGCTCGCGTGCTTGGTGATGACGCTGCTGCCGTCGGCGTCGACCTCCGCGACGGGGAAGCCGAGCGGACGCCAGGTGTCGAGGTCGCGGAAGCCGCTGAAGTTGCCGCCGGTGGCCTGCGTGCCGCACTCGATCACGTGGCCGGCGACCAGGGCGCCGGCGAGCGCGTCGAGGTCGTCGCGGCCCCAGCCGTGCGCGTGGATGGCCGGACCCATGACGACCGAGGCGTCGGTGACACGGCCGGTGACGACGACGTCGGCGCCGGCGTCGAGCGCTGCGGCGATGCCGAACGCCCCGAGGTAGGCGTTGGCGGTGAGCAGGCTGCCTCCGCCGACGTCGCTCAGGCCGAGCTCGGCCGCCCGCGGCAGCAGGTCGTCACCCTCCACGTGCGCGACCTGCACGTCGATCCCCTGCTCCTGCGCCAGCTCGCGGATGCGTGCGGCGAGGCCGGCCGGGTTGAGGCCGCCGGCGTTGGCGACGACCTTCACGCCCTTCTCGCGGGCGAGCGCGAGTCCGTCCTGCAGCTGGCGCAGGAAGGTCTTCGCGTAGCCGGCCTCGGGGTCCTTCATCCGGTCCTTGCCGAGGATGAGCATGGTCAGCTCGGCCAGGTAGTCGCCGGTGAGGTAGTCGAGCTCGCCGCCCTCCAGCATCTCCCGGAACGCGGTAGGCCGGTCGCCGTAGTAGCCGGAGCAGTTGCCGATGCGGACGGTCACCTCGGCAGCATCGCACCGGACGTTACAAACAGTCAAGCCTGCTTGTTTGTTCTTGGACGGTCCGCCGACTACCCGGCACCATGAGGGCATGCCCACACCGCCCGGTCTCGACCTCACCGTCGAGGAGCTGCGCGCCGTGGTGCGGTTCGCGGCTGCCTGCGCTGCCGACGTCCTGCCCGTCTTCGAGTCGGCCGTCGACGACGACGCGCGTCCGCGAGAGGCGCTCGACGCCGCGCGGGCCTTCGCCGACGGTGCCGCGCGCTCGAACCGTCAGCGCACGACCGCCTTCGCCGCCCACCGGGCCGCCCGGGACGCACCCGACGAGGTGGCCCGTCTCGCTGCACTGGCCTGCGCGGACGCGGCGGGCGCGGCCTACCTGCACCCGCTCGCCCAGGCGACCCAGGTCGGGCACGTCCTGCGGTCGGCAGCCTGCGTGGCACGAGTCGCCGAGCTACGCGGCGAGGACGTCGGGGTCGTGCGGGCCACACTGGCCGAGCGCGCCGCGCCTCCTGTGCCCGCGGTGCTGCGCCGTTACCCCCGGCCTCGGCGCGGTCGCACCCGGCTGGAGGAGCTGCTCGTCGTCCTGGACACGGCAGTGCGCGGCAGCGACGCGCGCTGACCTGCCGCATCCACGTGCGAGCGGTCCGCGCTACGCGTTCTCCTCCTCGCGGCTACTGAGTTCTCGGTCGGGCCCGTCTGACCTCGCCTCGACGCGCGCAGGGTGGGACGAACTGCAGCGGCACCGGGACCGTTGCGCCCTCCTCGGAGCAGGGAGCCACCGATGACACCTCACATGACCAGTGGCCCGTCGATCGACCAGGCCGCCCGCACAGGCGGCGGCGACCAGTCATGAGCAGCCTGGTCAACGAGCAGCCGGCGCCCACCACGGGCGGCGTGCCGCTCCCGCAGCCGCGTCCCGTGTGGGTGGGCTGCCTGTGGCAGCACGACGACGGGCCGATGAAGGAGACCGTGCCGGCGTGGGCCACGCACCGGTCGGGAAAGCTGATCCTCTGCGACTTCTGGGACCCGAGGACCGGCGACGAGCGAGCCCACTGGATGGAGGCGTCGTTCGTGCGACCTCGCCCGATCCGCACCCGCACCCCGCAGCTGCGACGGCACCCGGCGGCGGCACCGAGCCCCCGCACCGTCGTGCCGGGCACGCCGCGACCACGGTCGCAGGAGTGACGCAGGCGCCTGCGCTCGGGCCTCAGCGCTCCGAGAGCCGCTTCGGGTCGGCACCGGGGAGTCCGGCGAAGGCCTGCGCGACGTCGAGCCAGTGGTCGGCGTCCGCGCCGTCGGCCCGGACGTCGACGTCGTCGCGGTGACGTCGACGCGTCGCGAGCAGGGCGAAGTCCCACGCGTCGCCCGTGACCCGCTGCTCCGCGCCCTCCTCGCCCCACGTCCACGTCTCGCCCGACGGCGCCGCGAGCTCGACCCGCACCTCGCTCGTCGGCGGCTCCTCGCCGCGCATCACGTAGGCGAAGCCGCGGGTGCGGACGCCGAGGTGGCAGACGTGCCGGACGCGGTCGGTCCGGGGCACCTCGATGCCGAACGTCTCGGCGACGTCGTGCGCGTGCGCCCACGTCTCCATGAACCGGGCCGACGCCATCGACGTCGGGCTCATCGGCGGACCGAACCACGGGACGCGCTCCCCGTCCGGCACGGCGCGCAGCGCGTCGGCGAGGGCGTCGCGACCGGCGCGCCAGGCGTCGAGGAGCATCGGCACGGGCTTCGCGGCCCACGTGTCGGCCGCGGTGTCGACGTACCCCGTCGGGTCCTGCGCCGCCTCCTTCAGCAGCGCGCCGAACGCCTCCGCGTCGGTGACCGCCGCGAGCGACGTCTCGTCGGTCCAGGCGAGGTGGCCGACCTGGTGGGCGACGGTCCAGCCCTCGGGTGTCGTGACGGCACCCCACTCCTGGATCGGCAGGTCGGCGACCCAGCCGTCGAGCTGGTCCCCCTCGGCGGCGAGGTCGGCGAGCACCTGCTCGAGGCGTTCCCGTGGGCTCGTGGATGACATGTCAGCGCTCCAGTCCGGTGTCGAGGGTGACGGCCCACGCGTCGAGCACGGCGGCCCGGCGTCGGCTGTCGTCGGTGAGGGTGCCGGCGAGGCCGAGCCCGCGCAGCAGGTCGAGCGTGGCCTGGACGAGCTCGCGGTTGCGGCCTCGCTGCTCGTCGACGTCGAGCAGCTCGAGGGCGTACGCGTGCGTCTCCCGACCCACGCGACGCTCGAGCGGTGCGACGGCCTCGCGCAGGTCGGGGTCGGTGCGGGCGGCCACCCACAGCTCGAGCGCGGCGAAGAAGACGGGCGACGTGAACTGCTCGGCCAGCACGTCGAGCACCGCGCGCGTGCGCCCGACGTCGGGCAGCGTGCGCACCGTGTCGGCCATCGCGTGCCGTCGACGCTCGGTGAGGTGCTCCACCGCCCCGACGACCAGCGCCTGCTTGCTCGGGAAGTGGTGGAGCTGGGCGCCGCGGCTCACCCCGGCGCGCTGCGAGACGACCGTGGTCGACGTGCCCGACCAGCCGAGCTCCACGAGGCACTCGACGGTCGCCTCCATGAGCCGCAGCCGCATGGCCGCGGTGCGCTCGGCCTGCGGCGTCCGGGTCGTCGTCACGAGAGCATCATGGGCGCAGGTCGCACAAACAGGCAAGTCTGACGGTTAGTTCGGCGGTCGCCCCACGTGGCACACGTCTCGTACGTCCTGCCCACTTCTGATTCGCAGCGGGGTCGAGGATCGGTACGCTGCGACGCACCCATTCTTCGGAGGACCCATGAGCGACGAGACGCCCACCAGCCCCCCGCCCCCGCCCGCACCCGACGGACCGGCGACCCCTGACGCCACCGTCGAGCAGCCCGCCGCACCCGAGGCCGCGTCGGCCGCCGGCGGCGGGAACGGCAAGAAGATCGCGCTCGGCATCGGCGCGGTCGTCGCCGTGGCTGCCGTCGGCGGAGGCGCCTACGCCTGGACCCAGCTGTCCGGCGGCGGCACCCAGCCCCACAACGTGCTCCCGGCCGACACCATCGCCTACGTCCGGCTCGACCTCGACCCGTCGGCCAGCCAGAAGATCGACCTCTTCCGGCTCGCACGCCGCGTGCCCGAGCTGTCGCAGGAGCTCGGCATCAAGGACGAGGGCGACGACCTGCGCAAGATCGTGCTGGAGGACGCGCTGAAGGGCTGTGACGACGTCGACTACGCCAAGGACGTCGAGCCGTGGCTCGGCGAGCGCGTCGGCCTGGGCGTCGGCCCGAACCTGCAGGACGAGGAGGAGTCGCTGCGGATCGCCGTGCAGGTCACGGACGAGACGGCCGCGAAGGCCGGCATCGGCAAGCTCTTCGGGTGCAGCGGCGAGGAGTTCGGCATCGGCTTCCTCGACGGCTACGCCATCGTGACGCCCACCCAGAAGAGCGCCGACGCTGCGGTGAAGGCCGCGTCGTCGGAGTCGCTCGCCGACGACGCCGACTTCGCACGCGACCAGGACGCGCTCGACGAGCAGGGCGTCCTGTCCGGGTGGGTCGACGTCAAGGACGGTCTCGCGGCGATCAAGAAGGCCGGCATCGACGACGTGCTCGGCCCGGACGCCGCCCAGCTGGAGACGCTCGCCGACGAGACCAGCAGCCTGGCGTTCGCGCTCTCCGCCTCGTCGACGTCGCTCACCCTCGACGCCGTCGCCCACGAGGGCGACAAGCCGACGAAGCTGCCGCAGGTCCGCGGCCTCGGCGCCCTGCCCGAGGACACCGTGGTCGGGCTGACCGTCCCTGGCGGCGGCAAGGCCGTCGAGGAGAACTGGGACGAGATCAAGACCAGCCTGGGCGACCTGCTCAGCCTGCGGGACTTCTTCACGGTGCCCGGTCTCGGCTCGCCCAGTCCGCAGCCGGAGTTCGACGCCGAGGCGTACGCGGCCGATCCCGAGGGCTACGAGGAGGAGTACCTCGCCCAGCTGCAGCAGCAGACGGCCCCGCCGTCGGCGAGCAGCGCCGACGTCGACGCGACGCTCGAGGAGATCGAGAAGACCCTCGACGTCACGCTGCCCGACGACCTCGTGACGCTCCTCGGCGACGCCTTCTCGGTCTACGTGGGTCGCGAGGGCCTCGAGGACATCGCCGGACCGCAGGGTCCTGCCGACCCGGCCGACGTGGCCGTGGGTCTCGTGACGGAGGGCGACGAGGCGAAGGCTGCCGACCTCGCCGACCGCCTCACGGCGTCGCTGCAGCGTCTGGCCGGCGTCGAGCTCGCCACGTCGACGGGCGACGACGCGGACTCGATCGCGACCTCGCCGAAGGTCGCGAAGGAGCTCGTCGAGGACGGCGACCTCGCCGGCACCGACCTCTTCTCCTCGGTGATCGACGGCGACGGCGAGGCCGGCGGCCTCTTCGTCGACGTCGGCGCGATCCTCGACGCCGTCGCCAAGGCCGAGCCCGCTGTCGAGCAGGACGACGTGTTCACCAGCCTGCGCAACATCGCGGCCGTCGGCTTCAGCAGCACGAGCCCGCAGGACGGCTACACCGGGTTCTCGGCGTCGGTCGCGTTCACCGAGCGGAAGCAGTAGTCCTCGACACCCGGGTGGAGGTGTGGGAGGAATGACGGCATGACGTCGTTCGTCTCCCACACCTCCGTCGACTGCTCCGACGCGTACGAGCTCAGCGAGTTCTGGAAGCTGGTGCTCGGCTACGTCGACGTCGCCGACGACCCCAACGAGCCCGGCCACGAGGAGTGCATGATCCTCGACCCCGAGACCGGCCACCAGCTGCTGTTCATCGAGGTGCCCGAGACCAAGACGGTGAAGAACCGCCTGCACCTCGACCTGCGCCCCCGGACTGGCACCCGCGACGCCGAGGTGGCTCGGCTGGTCGCGGCCGGCGCCACGCAGGTCGCCGACCGGCGCGGCATCCACGGCCCGGGGTCGGGCTGGGTCGTGCTGGCCGACCCCGAGGGCAACGAGTTCTGCGTCCTGCGCTCCCCCGAGGAGCTCGCCGGCGAGACGGCCTGACGCAGCCCGGCCTCCGCGCCCGCGGGTGGGCTAGGTGCGGGCGTCGAGCGCCCGGCGCAGCAGGGGGCGCCACCGCGGCTGGTCCACGGTCGTGAGGGCCAGGCCGGCCGTGACCACGACCGCCACGACCCACGCACCGACCAACATGACGGTGACCCCTTCGTGCACCGCGCGCGGCAGGAGCGTGACGGTGCCGAGCACCACCGCGACACCGACGAGGCCGGCCAGCGACAGGTCGATCGCGCGACCCACGGCATCGGTCCAGCTCGCGTCGCGGCGGACCCCGAACCACGCCGCCACCCCGAGCAGCAGCACCAGGCTCAGCAGGTCGATGCCGCGCGCGAGGGCCACCAGGGGCAGCAGCACGATGACGGCCTGGAGCGGACGGGGGCGCACGGGCGTCATCCTGCCAGCAGGATCTTCCTGAAGAATTGGCCAAGAATCGCGCCGATGTGATCGGATGGCCTCACCGTCCCCCGATCGAAGTGAGCCGACCCATGCGCCGACTCGTCCTGTCCCTCCTCCTGGCACCTCTGCTGTGCCTCGTCGGTCTCGCCGCCCCGGCGTCCGCCGCGCCGGTGATCCAGGAGTTCACCGTCAACGGCTCCTCGACCGACCTGACGCTGCAGCCCGGTGAGGAGCTCGACGTCGTCTGGGACGTCACCAGCACCGAGACGCCCACCGTGACCGCCACGGGCACCGGCTGGTCGGGCACGCTCGACCCGTCCGGCACGCAGCGCGTCGCCGGTCCGGAGGCCGGTGAGTCGCTCACGTTCGGCTTGGAGACCACCGACTCCACCGGCACCACGTCGGCCACGACGATCACGGTCACCGCGCAGGACGAGCCCGACGGCGTCACGCCGCCGCCCGTCGTCGTCCAGGGCTGCACCGTCGTCGTGCCGCGCTCGGACTCCTTCGATTACGGGCTCGCCTACTTCGGCGACACCGAGAACACCGAGCCCATCGAGGCCGGCACCTACCGAGCCTCGGCGCTGACGTCCGGCGGGTTCCTCGATGTCACGATCGTCGCCGAGCCGCGCGCCGACGTCACCGTGGCCGACGGCGCCGTCACCACCTGGGACGTCCCGAGCGGCGAGGACTGCGAGAGCGAGCTGTTCACGGTGAGCACCGCGCCCTGCAGCTTCACGGTGCGCAACATCGCCGGCAGACCGATCGAGTTCCTCTACGGCGACGGCTTCGCCGAGCGCGCCGACGGCCAGCTCACGCTGGCGCCCGGCCAGCAGCGCACCGTGAAGACCCCGCGCGCCGCCCTGCTGGCCGTCGGCATCGCTGGCGACGAGGAGGACCCGGAGCTGCAGACTCTCGGCTTCGAGGTCCCCCAGACCGGCTGCGACGGCGGTGCCGTGGGCGCCGGCGGAAGCGCCTGGCCGTTCCCGAACAACGCCCCGGCTGCCGGCGTGACGGTCGCCGAGCACGACGGCACCCCGGCCTGGCTGCCGGTCGGCCTCCTGGTCGTCCTCGGTGTGGCCGCCGGCGCCGCGCGCGGCCGTGCGTCGCGCTGATCCACGCCTCCTGGCCGCCGCCGCGCTCCTCGTGGGCGTGGCGGCGGTCGTCGCGTTCCTGCTGACCCGCGGCGAGGACGTCGAGCAGCGCCCGGCTGCCGCAGCGACGTCGCCGTCCGCCTCCCGGGCGCCGTCGGACCAGCCGAGCGGCTTCACCCCGGCACGGGTGCGCATCCCGTCCATCGACGTCGACGCCCCGGTGGTCGGGCTCGGCACGGGCGACGACGGCGCCCAGGAGGTGCCCGAGCGGCTCGACGTCACGGGCTGGTGGCGCGACGGAGCGCAGGTCGACGGCCCCGGTAGCGCAGCGATCGTCGGACACACCGCCTCACGCGGCGCGGCCGTCTTCGACCGGCTCGGCGAGCTCGCCGCGGGCGACCGCGTCAGCGTCGACGGGCGGCGCGACGGCGAGCGCGCGGCGTTCGTCGTCCGCGCAGTGCGCACGGTGCCCGTCGAGCAGTTCCGCCGCATCGCGCAGGCCGTGTACCGCACGTCGGGCCCGACCAGCCTCGTCCTCATGACGTGCGGCGACTACGACGGCAGCGACTTCCGCTCGACCGTCGTGGTCGTGGCGACCCCCGTCCGGTCCTGAGCCCGTCGGACCTCGTCCGGGTCGCCGTCGGTCAGCCGACGAGGGCGGCGACCCCCCGCACGACCATCACCACGAGCAGGACCTTCGCGACGAGCCGGACGGTCCGGTGTGCGCGGCGGAAGCCCAGGAGGGTGAGCGCGAGCACGAGCGCGCTGAGGAACGGGTTGACCCACAGGAGCGCGAACCCGATCAGCCCGGCGGCGTAGGCGCTGTCAGGATGGTGCCGTGCGAGCGAGCTGCTCACCATGTCTCGTGCCTCCCGTCGGTGTCCGCACGCCCAGCCAAGCGCACCTGACGACCCGCGTCCCAGGAATGGGCCGAACTGCCGATGCGGAGAGAACGACGACCGCGCGGCTGAGCCGGGCTCAGCCCGCGCCGAAGAACCAGCGGCGGCGTCCCTCGCCGACCAGCTCGCCGTCGAGCACTGCGTCGTCGGTGCGGGTCGCGGGCTCCTCAGGCACGACCTCGCCGACCACGGGCTCCTCGTGCGTCGGGTCGTCGTGTCGCCGCGGGTCGGCCTCGGTGGAGGTCACCGACTCCTCACCCACCGACCGGCGGGCGAAGTCGGCGGCGAGCCGCAGCGCCTGACGGCTCTCGGGCAGCGTGTCGGCGAGCACCGGGAAGGCGTGCACCTGGCCCCGCCAGAGGTGCGTCTCGACGGTCACGCCGCGCTCGGACAGCAACAGCGCCATCGCCTCCACCTCGGGCCGCAGCATCTCGTCCTCCACCGCGACGAAGAACGTCGGCGACGTGATGTGGTCGGCCGCGTCGAGCGGCGAGACCTCACCCTCGATGGCCGAGCCCTCGGGCAGCCAGCGCTCGCGGATCACCGCGACGCGCCCGATCGGCAGGTAGGCGTCGCGCACCCGGGCCACGCGTGCCACGCCCTCCTTGTCGATGCGGTCGGGGTCGAGGCTCAGCAGCGGCGAGAAGGTCAGCAGGGCGGCCGGCGCGGGCAGCCCCCGGCGGTTCGCCAGCTCGGCGATCTTCATGGTCAGGTAGCCGCCCGCGGAGTCGCCCGCCACGACGATCTTGTCGGGCTGGTCGCTCATCTCCACGAGCGCCGCGTAGGCGCGGATGGCGTCGTCGACCGAGTCCGCCACCGAGCCCTCGGGCAGCTGCACGTACTCGACGGAGATCACCGTCGCGCCCGTGTAGAGGGCGAGCCGCTCGCAGATCCGGCGGTGCGTCTCGATGCCGCAGGAGAAGAACCCACCGCCGTGCAGGTAGAGCAGCGTCATCTCGCTGGTCGGGCCGTAGCGGTGCGTCATCGACTCCACGTGCACGCCGTCGAGCTCGAAGGAGACCGGCTCGACGAAGCGCGACCGCGGACCGCGGGCCGAGAGCTTGTCGAGGGAGCGCAGCGTCGTGAGGGTCCGGTCGTTGAGCGGCGCGAGGCGCAGCAGCGGCTTGAAGACCAGCCGGGTGGTGCGACCAAGGACCCGGCTCTTGAGGCTGACGTCCTCGTGCACCACGGCCTCGTCGTAGACCACCCGCATGGGTCGGTGCCGCAGCGGCAGCCCCTGGCGGGCCCGCTGCGTCACGACGGCGACGCGGGGTCGCGGACGCACCGGGGCGGCGGTACTGGCGTCGCTGTCGGAGCCGACGCCGGGGAGCAGCGCCCTCAGACGACGCAGGACGGAACGCACGGACATACCGTCACCATACTCCCGGTATGCGCAGGTCAGGCGGCCGTGAGCAGGTCAGTCGGCCTGGAAGCGCGCGTCGACCTCGACCCGGACCACGACGTCCTCCGGCACCAGGGCGAGTCCCGAACGGTCGGCGCCGGCGTCCAGTCGGTGCGTCACCGCACCGACGACCACCGCGTCGCCGCGACCGTCGAGCATGCCCGGGTCGGCGAGCTGCAGCGCCACCACCCGACCACGGCGCACGGCGTCGGCGTACGTCTGCGCCTTGGTCACCGCGTCGTCGACGGCGGCCTTGCGGACTTCCGCCTCCAGCACCCGTCGGCTGCGGACGCCGAGGTCCCACTCGATCGGCAGCACCTCCACCCCGGCCACGCCGGCCCAGTGGTCGAGGAAGCCGTTCATGCGCTCGAAGTCGACGAACTCGGCCCGCAGCTGCACCGAGGCCGTGTGCACGACCTCCTCCGACCGTCGGTCACCGACCCAGGGGCGGCTGCCGTGGACCGTCACCTGGTCGCTGGACCACGTGTCGACCGCGCCCAGGGCGGCGAGGTCGCGCAGGTGTCCCGCGAGCGGCTCCTGCAGCGCCGCCGCCCGGTCGCGGACGTCGGCCCGGTCGGTCCCCTCCACGACGGCCTCGAGCCGCACGAGGGCGCGCTCGGCCGGATGACGCGCCTCGGCCACGCCGCGCACGGTGATCTGCACTCCCATCCGGACATTCTCCCCACGATCGCCGACGCGCGCGGACTTTCGCCCCAACCGGATGCGGTCGACCGGCCTGCGAGCGGCTCGTCGAGGACCCCGCACCTGAGGGATCCCTCACCCTAGGATGAGGACATGGTGACGCTCGCCGACCTCCAGGTCCGCTCCCTCGGTCCGTGCACGGTGCCCTCACCTCTGTCGCACTACGTCGGCGGCCGCGCGACCAACGAGTACTACGTGGGCGAGGACGACCGCGTGCTGTTCGACGACACCGTCGAGCTGATCCAGCGTCGCGGGCTGCCGCTGGAGGAGCTGCCGACCTTCGAGACCGGCGGTCCCCGTGCCCGCCTGTTCTTCGACCCCGGCTCCGTGCGGGTCGGCGTCGTGACCTGCGGTGGCCTGTGCCCCGGCCTGAACGACGTCATCCGGGCGATCGTTATGGAGCTGCACGAGCACTACGGCGTGCGCGACGTCGTCGGGTTCCGCAACGGGTACGCCGGGCTGGTGCCGGGTCTCGGGCTCGAGCCGGTCGCGCTGACCCCCGACTTCGTCGCCAACATCCACGAGCGCGGCGGCACCGTGCTCGGCTCCTCCCGCGGCGCGCAGGACGTCGGCGTCGTCGTCGACACCCTGCAGGCCCGCGGCATCGACATCCTCTTCGTCATCGGCGGCGACGGGTCGATGCGCGGCGCCCACCGCATCGCCGAGGAGGCGACCGCACGGGGCGCCGACATCGCCGTCGTCGGGGTGCCGAAGACGATCGACAACGACATCCCGCACATCGGGCAGAGCTTCGGCTTCCAGACGGCCTACTCGCGGGCGGCGCAGTCGATCAAGGCCGCCAAGATCGAGGCCGAGGCGTCGCTGAACGGCGTCGGGCTGGTCAAGGTGATGGGTCGCCACGCCGGGTTCATCGCCTGCTACTCCGCCCTGGCCGGCCACGACGCCGACTTCGTCCTCATCCCCGAGGTGCCGTTCGCGCTCGACGGCGACAACGGCCTGCTGGAGCACGTCCGGCGCAAGGTCGCCGCGCAGGGTCACGCCGTCCTGGTGGTGGCCGAGGGTGCCGGTCAGGAGCACCTGCCGCACGACGGCGCCACCGACGCGTCCGGCAACGCCCGCCTGGCCGACATCGGTCGCCTGCTGCGCGAGCGGATCACCGACGACTTCACGTCGCGCGGCGAGGAGGTGCTGTTCCGCTACTTCGACCCCGGCTACTTCATCCGCTCGGTGCCGGCGGAGCCGTCGGACTCGGTGTACTGCTCGCGCCTCGCGCAGACCGCCGTGCACGCGGCCATGGCCGGCCGCACCGACATGGTCGTCGGACGCCGCCGCCACCGGTTCGTGCACGTGCCGATCAGCTACGTGACCCACCGCCCCCACCACGTCTCCCCCGACGGCGACCTCTGGCTCAGCGTCCTCGAGTCGACCGCCCAGCCCTTCGACATGCGCTGACCACCCCAGCGCGACCACCCGGCAACGGCTCAGCGCGACCCGACCCCCAGCGACGGCTTGGAGTGGTCTCGATACACCTCCCCTCGCTGGCGCTCGTGGAGGCACTCGACCAGCGGCGCGTTCCGCTGGTCGAGTAGCAGCGACGGCGAGCGCCAGCGAGCTCGTCGGTGCGTATCGAGACCACCCGGCAACGGCCCAGCGCGAACCGGCTCCCAGCGACGGCCTGGAGTGGTCTCGATACACCTCCCCTCGCTGGCGCTCGTGGAGGCACTCGACCAGCGGCGCGTTCCGCTGGTCGAGTAGCAGGGACGAGCTTGCGAGGTCCCTGCGTATCGAGACCACTCGGCAACGGTTCAGCGCGGGCCAGCCCCCAGCGAAACCTTGGAGTGGTCTCGATACGCCTCCCCTCGCTGGCGCTCGTGGAGGCACTCGACCAGCGAAAGGTTTCGCTGGTCGAGTAGCAGGGACGAGCTTGCGAGGTCCCTGCGTATCGAGACCACTCGGCAACGGTTCAGCGAGGGCCAGCCCCCAGCGAAACCTTGGAGTGGTCTCGATACGCCTCCCCCCGCTGGCGCTCGTGGAGGCACTCGACCAGCGGAGGGTTCCGCTACTCGACCGGCGGGCGGGGGCGGCGGGTGTAGCCGAGCTCGACGGGGTGGGGTGGGTACTCGCTGGTGCCGGTGCGACCGTCGGGGCGCCAGCCGTGCCGCTCGTAGAACCGGCGGGCGCGGACGTTCTCCTCGAGCACCCAGAGCCGCTCGACGTGCGCGGGGACCTGCGCGAGGACGGCGTCGGCGAGTCCCGTCCCGCGGTGGCGGGCGACGACGCCGAGGTGCAGGAGCGTCGTCCTGTCGTGGGCGAGGTACCCGACTCCCACCCCGTCGACCACCACGACGAAGGCCGCGACGCTGGTCGCCGCGACGCGCTCGGCCCAGCGGTCGCGGACGGCGGCCCAGGGGTACGGCGGGGCGAACACGTGCGCGAGCGCGTCGGTGTTCGCGGCCTGCTCGATCGAGGCCAGCAGGCCCTCGTCACCCTCGGCGGCCGGTCGCAGATCCATCCGTCGATCCTCGCACGTCCCGGATCCTGAGACGTCTTCTCGGTCCCCGGACCCCGTGCCACGGTGGAGACCCACCCCGCGACACCCCGCTCGCGACACCCGCCGCGACAGCTGAGGAGACACCATGAGTGACCAGTGGTCGTTCGAGACCAAGCAGATCCACGCCGGCCAGACGCCCGACCCGACCACCGGTGCCCGCGCGCTGCCGATCTACCAGACGACGTCGTACCAGTTCCGCGACACCCAGCACGCCGCCGACCTGTTCAGCCTGGCGGAGCCGGGCAACATCTACACACGCATCATGAACCCGACGCAGGACACCGTCGAGCAGCGGCTGGCCGAGCTCGAGGGCGGTGTCGGCGCGCTGCTGTTCGCGTCGGGCCAGGCGGCCACGACCGGCGCGCTGACCAACGTCGCCGAGGCCGGCGACCACATCGTCGCGTCGGCCAGCCTCTACGGCGGCACCGACTCGCTGCTGCGCCACACGTTCCCGAAGCTCGGTATCCAGGTGACGTTCGTCGAGGACAACAACAACCCCGACGCCTGGCGCGCCGCGGTGCAGGAGAACACCAAGGCGTTCTTCGGCGAGACCATCGGCAACCCGAAGGGCGACGTGCTCGACCTGGAGGCCATCTCGACCGTGGCGAAGGAGGTGGGTGTGCCGTTCCTCGTCGACAACACCGTGGCGACGCCCTACCTGCTCAACCCGCTCAAGCACGGTGTCGACACGGTCATCCACTCGGCCACGAAGTACATCGGTGGGCACGGCACGGCCATCGCCGGGGTCGTCATCGACGGCGGGACCTTCGACTACGGCGCCCACGGCGACAAGTACCCCGGCTTCACCCAGCCCGACGCCAGCTACCACGGGCTCGTGTTCGCGGAGGCGCTCGGGCCGGCGGCCTTCATCGCCAAGCTGCGCGTGCAGTACCTGCGCAACGTCGGCCCGGCCATCGCACCGTTCAACGCGTTCCTCATCGCGCAGGGCCTCGAGACGCTCAGCCTGCGCGTGGAGCGTCACGTCGAGAACACCCGCCAGGTCGCGGAGTGGCTGTCGGCCCGCGACGACGTCGCGACGGTGACGTGGGCGTCGCTCGAGGGCAACCCCTACAAGGAGCTCGCCGACAAGTACGTCCCGCGGGGCGCCGGCGCCGTCCTGACCTTCGAGCTGCCCGGTGGGATCGACGCCGGCCGACGGTTCATCGACGCGCTCGAGCTGTTCAGCCACGTCGCGAACATCGGTGACGTGCGGTCACTGGCCATCCACCCGGCCAGCACGACGCACTCGCAGGGCACGCCCGAGGAGCACGCCGCCACCGGCGTCACCCCCGGTCTGGTGCGCCTCGCGGTGGGCCTGGAGGGCATCGACGACATCCTCGCCGACCTCGAGGCGGGACTGCGCGCGGCCAAGTGACCTCACCGCACCTGACCAGCCAGGATCTCCCTTCCGTCACCGGCGCGTGGCGGGAGGGAGATCCTGTCGGTTCCCGACGCTTCGCCGACGTCGGCGACGTCGCGCTCGAGAGCGGGTCGGTGCTGCCCGGCGTCCGCCTCGCCTACGAGACGTGGGGGACGCCGGGCCGCGACGCGGTGCTGGTGCTGCACGCGCTGACGGGCGACAGCCACGTGGTCGGCCCGACCGGACCGGGGCACGCCAGCCCGGGCTGGTGGGACACGCTCGTCGGTCCCGGCCTGCCGATCGACACCGACCGCTTCCTCGTGGTCTGCGCCAACATCCTGGGCGGCTGCCAGGGATCGACGGGTCCCGCCTCGCTCGCCCCGGACGGTCGCCCGTGGGGCAGCCGCTTCCCCGACCTGACGGTCCGCGACCAGGTCGCCGCGGAGGTGCTGCTGGCCGACGCCCTGGGCATCGAGCGCTGGTACGCCGTCGTGGGCGGCTCGGCCGGCGGCATGCGCGGTCTGGAGTGGGCGGTCGGGCACCCGTCGCGGGTGGAGCGGTTGTTCCTGCTGGCGACGTCGGCGCAGGCGTCGGCCGAGCAGCTCGCCCTGTCGTCGGTGCAGCAGGCGGCGATCACGACCGACCCGCACTTCCACGGCGGCGACTACTACGCCGAGCGTCGCGGCCCGACGAACGGGCTCGACCTCGCGCGACGGGTGGCGCACGTGGCGTACCGCAGCGAGCCCGAGCTCCAGCAGCGCTTCGGCCGCGAGCGCGAGCCCGACGGTCGGTTCAGCGTCGCGTCGTACCTGGAGCACCATGGCACGAAGCTCACCCGCCGCTTCGACGCCGGCTCCTACCTGGCCCTGACGCGGGCGATGGACTCCCACGACGTCGGGCGCGGCCGTGGCGGGGTCGCCGCGGCGCTCGGCCGTGTGACGGCACGGACGGTCGTCGCGGGGATCGACTCCGACCGCCTCTACCCGCTGCACCAGCAGCGGGAGCTGGCCGACCTGGTGCCGGGTGCGGACGGGCTCGACGTCGTGCACTCGGTGCACGGGCACGACGGGTTCCTCGTCGAGCAGGAGCAGGTCGGCGCCCTCGCCCGACGCGCCCTCGCCGAGTAGTCCCCACGATTCGGTACGTCATCGCCCCTCTCGGGGCGAGAAGTGGGCGATGACGTGACGAATCGTGGGGGGTGATCAGGGTGTGGGGAGGCCGACCGTGCCGGCGAGGGTCGCGACGTGGACGTCGAGGAACGCGGCGGGGTCGTGCAGGGTGTCGGGCCCGTACTGGCCGAACACCTCGAAGGCCACGGCGCCGACGAGGGCCGACCAGAGGCCGAGCGCGCGGGCGAGGTTCGTCACGGGCAGCGCCAGCGCGTACTCGGTGCGGATCCGCTCGAGGTCGGTGCGCAGGCTGCGCGGCAGCGACCCGTCGACCTCGCGCAGGTCGCCCCGTCGGTGTGCGTCCTCCAGCACCGTGAGCAGCGCGACGACGACCCTGGTGCCCGGTTCGACCGTCGCGTCCGGGGGTGCCGCGTAGCCCGGCACGGGCGTGCCGTGCAGCAGCGCGAACCGCGACGGCTCGCGCAGCGCCCACGACCGCATGGCCTGGGCCGCGGCCTGCAGGCGACGGACGGAGGTACGCCGTGACGACGCCGCCACCGCCGCCTCGACCTCGGCGCCCAGCTCGTCGTACGCGTCGACGATCAGGAGGGTCAGCAGCGCGTCACGGTCCTTGACGTACCGGTACACGGCCGACGACACCAGGCCGAGCTCCCGCGCGACGGCTCGCAGCGACAGCTCCGCCGGCGTCGTGGTCGCGAGCTGCTCTCGGCCGATGCGGACGATGTCGCGCAGGGTCTGCTCGCGGGCGACCTGACGGGGCGTGGGCACGGTGCCACCCTACCGTCCACGACATCGACATGTCGATACAGAGAACAGTGCTCTTGACAGCGCGGCGGTACGCGCGCACCCTGGACGCACAACCACCAGAGAGCAGTGCTCTCTCAACGTCAGGAGTCACCATGAGTATCTTGGTCATCGGCGCTGGTCAGATCGGCCCGCACGTCGCCACCCTCCTCGCCGAGCGCGGCGAGGCGGTCACCGTCGCCACCCGGTCCGGGTCGGGTCCCGAGCACCCGCTCGTCACCCGCACCCGCCTCGACGCCACCGACGCCTCCGCGCTCGACCGCGCCTTCGCCGACGTCGACGTCGTGCACCTCTGCGTGCACGCGTCGGCCTACCGTCCCGACGTCTGGGGACGGGAGCTGCCCCCGCTGGAGCGGGCCGTGCTGGCCGCCGCGGAGCGCCACGGCGTGCACGTGGTCTACCCGGAGAGCGTCTACGCGTTCGACACCAACGCGCCGCTCGGCACCGACCTCAGGGTCGCGCCGCGCTCCGCCCTCGGCCGCATCCGCGCCACCCTGCTGGAACGTCGAGCTGCGTCGACGGCGCGCACCACGAGCGTCGTGGCCTCCGACTTCTACGGCCCCGGCGCGGCGATGGCGCACGGCGGCGACCGGATGGTCGGGCCCGCGGCGTCGGGCCGGACGGTGCGCCCGCTCGGCCGCGTCGACCTCCCGCACGCCTGGACCTACCTGCCCGACCTCGCCGCCGCCATGGTCGCGGCGGCCGACGCCACCGCAGGGCCCGACGTCGTGCTCGCACCGGTCGTGCACGCGTCGCAGCACGAGCTGGCACTGGCCTACGCCCGCGCCGCCGGCCGCGACGACGTCCGCGTGCGGGCCGTGCCGGCCTGGGCGCTGCGAGCCGTCGGCGTCGTCAACGCCGACGTCCGGGCGATGGCCGAGATGTCCTACCTCTTCACCGAGCCGCTGCTCGTCGACGAGGGCGCGACGATCATGCCGGCCACTCCCCTCGACGTCGCCGCCGCAGCCGTCGTCGACCCGGCGTCGCGGAGCACCGTCGCCCGTCCCTGAGCACCGAGGGGGCGATGGCGGTCCACGACGGGACGAGCGTCAGGGTCAGACGAGCTTGCGGACCACGCCGCGCGGCGCGTACCGCAGGACCTGGCCGAGGGGGCCCCACGGCCAGCCGGGCGTGGCGGCGGTGTCGACCTCCTTCTGGATGGCCTTCACCATCGAGCGCACCCCCGTGGGGGTGTCGACCATGAGTCGCTGCTCCTGCTCGACCTGCTCGTTCATCTCCGAGGCGATGTAGCCCGGGAACAGCGTCGTCACGGCGATGTCGAGCCCGCGGCGACCGACGAGGTCCATCCGGATGCCCTCCGCGAGGTGGGCGACCGCTGCCTTGGTCGCGGCGTACGCCGTCATCGAGCCGGGCATGCCGCGCATGGCCGACATCGAGGAGATGACGACGAGGTGGCCGGCCTTGCGCTCGTAGAAGTGCGCCATGGCGGCCTCGCACTGCGCCATCGCCGCGACGACGTTGGTCTCGACGGTCTCGCGGTTCGCAGCGAACGCGCCGGTGCCGATGCGTCCGCCCTTGCCGAGCCCGGCGTTGACGACGACGCGGTCGAGCCCGCCGAGGTCCTGGATGGCCCGGGCGAAGACGTCGAAGACCTGCTCGTGGTCGTTCACGTCGAGCGCGTGCACGACCACCTGGACGTCGGGGTGCGCCGCCGCGATCTCCGCGGCGAGGGCCTCGAGCCGGTCGACGCGCCGCGCGGTCAGCGCCAGGGAGTGACCCTGTGCCGCCAGCTGGCGAGCCATCTCGGCGCCGAGTCCCGAGCTGGCACCGGTGATGAGCACGTTCGTGCGCACGTCAGTCCCTCCGGCCCATGCGCACGGCCGCCTTGGCCATCTCGCGGTAGTACAGCGGCCGCAGGAACCGCTTGGCGGCGTAGGCCAGCTTGCCCTCGCGGTCGGTCAGGACGATGTGCCGGCCCTTCTCGACCTCGGCGATGACGATGGCGGCGATGTCGGCCGCGGTGCGCTTGGAGCCGTCGATGAGCTTGGCCGCCGACTTCTGCGCCGACTCGTCCTTGCCGCGCAGCGAGGAGGTCAGATTGGTCTTGAAGAAGGTGGGGCAGACGACGCTGACCTGGATGCCCGAGGGCTTGAGCTCGTGGAACAGGGTCTCGCTGAGCGCGACGACGCCGGCCTTGACGGAGTTGTACTCGCTCATGCGCGGCGGGTGGATGAGCCCGGCCGCCGACGCGGTGTTGACGATCGTGCCCCGACCCTGCTGCTTCAGCAGCGGGACGAACGTGCGGCAGCCGCGCACGACGCCGAGCAGGTTGATGTCGACGATCCACTGCCACTGGTCCATCTCCGACAGCTCGATCCGGCCACCCGCCGCGACGCCCGCGTTGTTGAAGAGCACGTCGAGCCCGTCCCACGTCTCGACGACGTGGTCTCGCACGGTGCTCCAGTCGACGTCGGACGTCACGTCGAGGGTCCGGTAGGACACCTCGGGGTGGGCGGCCGCGAGCGCCTGCAGCACCTCCGGGACCTCGGCGTGGACGTCGGTGGCGAGCACGCGACACCCCTGCTCGGCCAGCTGGGTGACGAGGGCGAGGCCCAGCCCGGAGGCCGCGCCGGTGACGAGCACGCGCGTGCCCGGGACGAAGATCGACATGCTCAGATACTAACGGTATCCGAAACTCGTCGTCCACGACCCGGCCCGCCGGGCCCCCACGGTGCACAGGTGTGGACGGCCCTGTGCACGAGTTACACCCGTGTTGTTCACAGGTGTGGACACGCCTGTGCGCGAGTTACACGTGTGTTGTTCACAGCTGTGGGCAATGCTGGGGAGAACGACAGACGTGTGATTCAGCGCACTCAGCCCAGCAGCTGCTGGGAGCGCACCAGCACCGCGACCACCACGGCCGCCCACACGAGGGCGAAGGCCGCCACCTGCACGAGCGTGCGGCGCGTCCGCGGCCCGTAGGCGAACACCGCGCCCAGCAGCACGCCGGCCACGAAGCCGCCGAGGTGGCCCTGCCAGCTGATCGGGCCGAGGAAGCCGATGGCCACGTTGACCGCCAGCAGCGCGAGCAGGCCGCGCACGTCCTCGCGTGCCCGGAGCATGAACAGCAGCGCCATGCCGAACAGGCCGAACACCGCACCCGACGCGCCCGCCGTCCCGCTGAACGGCGCCGACAGCCACATGACGAAGACGCCGGAGACCACGGCGGTGGTGAGGTAGGCGGCGATGAAGCGCACCGTGCCCAACTTCCGCTCGACGAGCGGGCCGAACAGGTAGAGCGCGTACATGTTGAAGAGGATGTGCAGCGTCCCGAGGTGCAGGAACGCCGACGTGAGCAGCCGCCACCACTGACCGTCGGCCACGCCGACCGGGAACATCGCGCCCTGCTGGTACAGCGGGCTGCGCAGGTCGCCGGTGAGCAGCTGTAGGACGTACACGACGACGTTGATCCCGATGATCACCAGCGAGACCGCACCCTCGCGGGTCTGCAGCGCACCGCCGGCGACCGTGCGTGGCAGGCGCACCGACTTCGCGCCGCGGTTGACGCACTCCGGGCACTGGAAGCCGACGGACGCCTCGTTCATGTCCTGCGTGCAGATGGGGCGCTCGCACCGCTGGCAGCTGATGAGCGCCTCGCGGTCCGGGTGGCGGTAGCACCGGGGCGCGCCGTCGGGGCGCGACCCCGGTGCCGTTCCGGTCATGTCAGCCGCGGTCGATGGTGACCTTCTCGATCACCACGGGCTCGACGGGACGGTCGAAGCCGTCCGTCGGCACCGCGGCGATCGCGTCGATCACCTTCTGGCCGGCCTCGTCGGCGACCTCGCCGAAGATGGTGTGCTTGCGGTTCAGCCAGTCCGTCGGGACGACCGTGATGAAGAACTGCGAGCCGTTGGTGCCCGGTCCCGCGTTGGCCATCGCCAGCAGGTAGGGCTTGTCGAAGCGCAGGTCGGGGTGGAACTCGTCCTCGAACGTGTAGCCGGGGCCACCCGTGCCGGTGCCGAGCGGGTCGCCGCCCTGGATCATGAAGTTGCTGATGATGCGGTGGAACGTGATGCCGTCGAAGAACGGGCGCGTGGCGACCTGGCCGGTGGCGGGGTCGAGCCACTCCTTCGTGCCCTCGGCGAGGCCGACGAAGTTCTCGACGGTCTTGGGGGCGTGGTCGGGGAACAGCCGGACCACGACGTCGCCGTGGTTGGTGTGCAGGGTGGCGCTCAGCGGGGAAGACACGTCAGTCCTTCGGGGGGATCGTGCGGGACGGGACCTTGACATCTTCCCACGACCCGACAACTGCGGCCGGTCGACGCACCGCGACGCGAGACGGCCTGCCGCCCGCTAGCGTGGGCCCATGCGAGAGCACCCCGTCCGACTGGTCCTGGCCCTGCTCGCCGTCGTCGCCGGCATCGTCGTCGCGCGGAACCTCACCGCCGACCGCGGTGGCGTGTACGACCCGGCCGAGGCGGGCCGGTGAGCGCGCCCCGCGTCGACGTCACGCGCGTCGACGACGTCGCCGTCGTGACGTTCAGCGCCCCACCGGTGAACCTGTACTCCCTCGAGCTGCACGACGCGTTCGACACCGCGCTCGACGCGGTCGAGGCCGACCTGCCCCGAGCGGTCCTGGTCCGAGCCGAGGGCAAGCTGGTCTCCGGCGGGGTCGACGTCGCCCAGTTCCACGCCCGGAAGACGCAGGAGGACACCAAGGACCTCTACGACCGGATGCTCGAGCTGCCCGACCGCATCGCGGCGCTCGACGTCCCGACGTTCTTCGCGGCCCACGCGCTGACGCTCACCTGGGCGCTGGAGGTCGCGCTCGCCTGCGACGTCGTGCTTGCCAGCGAGAAGGCGAAGTTCGGCCTCGTGGAGCGGGTCATCGGCCTGACCCCGACGATGGGCGGCACGCAGCGTCTCGCGCAGCGTGCGGGCGTCGGCCGGGCCAAGGAGGTCGTGCTCACGGGCGAGCTGTTCGACGCCGCGACCTTCGAGCGCTGGAACGTGGTCAACCGGGTCCTCCCGGTCGACGGGTTCGACGACGCGGTGCTCGACGTCGTGCGGCAGGTCGCGGTGGGTCCGACGCAGGCGTTCGGCGCGGCCAAGCGGATCCTGCGCGCCTACGAGACCGGCGGCGTGCCCGGCGCGAACGAGGTGACGACGCAGATCGCGTCGGCGCTGTTCGCGACCGAGGACCTGCAGCACGGCATGGAGTCGTTCCTGCAGGACGGCCCCGGTCGGGCCAGCTTCACCGGCCGCTGAGGCTCAGCGGGGCGCGGCGAGGCCGTCGTGCTCGGCGCGCAGCACCCGCGTGGTGCGGCGCTCGGCCCAGAAGCTGACGAACGGGATCGTGGCGAGCAGCATCGTCGTGATCGTGAACGTCGGCGACCAGCGGTGCCGGCTGGCCAGGATCGCGACCAGCACGAGCAACGCCATGAACAGGAAGCCGTGCACCTGGTCGATGACGAGGAAGACGTCCTGGTGACGGTTCCACCAGGAGCCCTCGTCGGTGAAGATCTTGCCGAAGAACCCGGCGAACACGACGAGCAGGTTCACGCCCACGACCCAGGCGAGCACCCGGTAGGCGACAGCGATGCGACTCACGGGGTCAGGCTATCGACGGGGTGGTCGTCGGCCTGACGCGCCGTCGTGTGTCGCTCCCGCGCCTCCTCGACCTGGTCGCGACACATCCGCCACCACAGCGCGACGGCGAACACCGCGAAGACCCACCACTGCAGCGCGTACGCGAGGTTCTTGAGCCCGACCGTCCACGACACGTCGGGGTCGGGCGGGTCGACGGGCGCGCCGAAGCCGGGGGTGGGGTCGCCCGATCCGGCGAACGCGGTCCACTCCTGCACGAGCCCGTATCCCGACCACAGCCGGTAGGGCAGCTCGTTGACCAGCGACGGCGTCGTGATCGAGGTCGTGACGCGGTCGGCGTCGAGGGGCAGGCCGCCGCCCTGGCTCGGCTGCAGCACCACGCCGAGGTTGACGTCACCGGACGGCACCGGCGGCAGCGCGCCCGGGGCGTCGCTCGAGCCGCGCACGACGAGGAGGGCGCCGTCGGACCCGTCGACCAGGAACGGCGCCACGAGCCAGGTGCGACCGCCACTGATCTCGCCGCGGACCCACACCTGCTGGTCGGCGGGGGCGAACCGTCCCTGCACCGTGACCCGGCGGTCCTGCAGGTCTGCTGCGAACGGACGTCCGAGACCCCAGACCTGCTCGATCGGCGCCGGCGCGGCGGCGGCCGACTCTCGCACGGCGTCGCCCTGGCGCGACTCGTACGCGCCGAGCTGCCAGAACCCGCCGGCCACGCACAGCGCGACGGCGACGACCGCGAACAGGTGCAGCGGCGTGAGCCGCAGCCACAGTCGCGCCGTCGACGGCGGGCTGGTGGCTGCGGCGGGCTCGGGCACGGTCAGGAGGTGAACGGCGTGAGGTGCGGGTACAGCGGGAACCGCTCGGCGAGGGCGGTGGTGCGCTTGCGCAGGCCCTCGACGTCGAGGTCGCCGGGCGTGAGCGCCTCGGCGATGACGTCGGCGACCTCACGGAACTCCTCGGCGCCGAAGCCGCGGGTGGCCAGCGCGGGCGTGCCGATGCGCAGGCCCGACGTGACCATCGGCGGACGCGGGTCGTTCGGCACCGCGTTGCGGTTGACGGTGATGCCGACCTCGTGGAGGCGGTCCTCGGCCTGCTGGCCGTCGAGCTCGCTGTCGCGCAGGTCGACGAGGACGAGGTGCACGTCGGTGCCGCCGGACAGCACCTGGATGCCGGCCTTGCGGGCGTCGTCGGCGAGCAGACGCTCGGCGAGGATCTGCGCGCCCTCGATGGTGCGCTGCTGACGGTCCTTGAACTCCGGCTCGAGCGCCATCTTGAACGCGACGGCCTTGGCGGCGATGACGTGCTCGAGCGGACCGCCCTGCTGGCCCGGGAAGACCGCGGACTGCAGCTTCTTGACCATCTCGGGGTCGTTGGACAGGATCACACCGCCGCGGGGCCCACCGAGCGTCTTGTGCGTGGTGCTGGACACGACGTGCGCGTGCGGCAGCGGCGACGGGTGCAGGCCGGCGGCCACGAGACCGGCGAAGTGCGCCATGTCGACCCACAGGTAGGCGCCGACCTCGTCGGCGATCGCGCGGAAGGCGGCGAAGTCGAGCTGGCGCGGGTAGGCGGACCAGCCGGCGATGATGACCTTGGGGCTGTGCTCACGGGCGAGCGTGCGCACCTCCTCCATGTCGACCAGGCCGGAGTCGTCGACGTGGTACGGGACCACGTTGTAGAGGCGCCCGGAGAAGTTGATCTTCATGCCGTGCGTCAGGTGCCCGCCGTTGGCGAGGTCCAGACCCATGATCGTGTCGTCCTTGCGCGCGATGGCGTGCAGGACGGCGGCGTTGGCGCTGGCGCCCGAGTGCGGCTGGACGTTCGCGTACTCGGCGTCGAACAGCTGCTTCAACCGGTCGATCGCGATCTGCTCGACCTCGTCGACGACCTCGCAGCCGCCGTAGTAGCGCTTGCCCGGGTAGCCCTCGGCGTACTTGTTGGTGAGGACGCTGCCCTGCGCCTCGAGCGCCGCGACCGGCGCGAAGTTCTCCGACGCGATCATCTCGAGCGTCGTCTGCTGACGGGCGAGCTCGGCGTCGAGGAGACGCGCGACGTCGGGGTCGAACGAGGCGAGCGACTGGTTGTGGTCCATGGGTACCAGGGTAGTCGGCCGTCCCCTCCCCGCGTTCTGTTGGGTTGATGACGGTTTCTGGGCGAGAAACCGTCGCCAACCCCACGAAACGGGGGGACCGCGGGTGGGGGTCAGGCGTCGCCGGCGAGCCCGTGCTTCTCGGCGAGCACGGCGGCCTGGGTGCGGCGCTGCAGGCCGAGCTTGGAGAGCAGCTGGGAGACGTAGTTCTTGACCGTCTTCTCGGCGAGGTACATCTCGGCGGCGATCTGGCGGTTGGTCATGCCCTGGCCGATGAGCGAGAGGATCTTGCGCTCCTGCGGGGTCAGCTCGGCGAGCGGGTCCTTCGGCGCGGGCGCGTTGCGGATGCGCTCGAGCACCTGCGCCGTGACCGCCGGGTCGAGCAGCGAGCCGCCGGCCGCGACCTGGCGCACGGCCTGGACGAGGTCGTTGCCGCGGATCTGCTTGAGCGCGTAGCCGGCGGCGCCGGCCATGATCGCCGAGAAGAGGGCCTCGTCGTCGTCGAAGGAGGTCAGGATGATGACGTTGACCTCGGGGTGGGCGGCCCGCACGTCGCGGCAGACCTCGATGCCCGACCCGTCGGGCAGACGCGCGTCGAGGACGGCGACGTCGGGGAGCAGGCGCGGGATCGACGCGAGCGCGTCGGCGGCCGTGCCGGCCTCACCCACGACCACGAGACCCTCCTGCGCCTCCAGGAGGTCGCGGATGCCGCGGCGCACGATCTCGTGGTCGTCGAGCAGGAAGATCCGGATCGGCTCGGACATGACAGGTTCACTACCTTCCGTCGCGGACGTCACGACATCTCCTGGGGGACGCTCCAGCGTATCTGCAGTCCGCCGTGCGAGGGCTCGGAGAACTCGCAGGTCCCTCCGAGGTTCTGCGCCCGGTGGCGCATGTTGCGCAGCCCGTTGCCGAAGGGCTGCTCGGGGTCGAGACCCAGCCCGTCGTCGGTGACGGTGAGCACGATGCCGTCGGTGACGTCGAGGTCGATGGTCACCTCGCCGGCGTGGGAGTGCCGCACGATGTTCGACAGCATCTCCTTCAGCACGGCGGTGAGCTGTTCGGCGACGATGTCGGGCACGACGCTCTCGACGGGGCCGTGCGTGTCGACGACCGGGCGGTAGCCGAGCATCCGCTCCGCCTCGCCGACGATCGCGTCGATCTCGAGGCGCAGGTTGGCGGGCACGGACGGCGAGCTGAGGTCGAAGATCGTGCGCCGGATCTCCTTGATGGTCTGGTCGAGGCCGTCGACGGCGTCGGACAGCCGCTCGCCGACCTGCGGCGTCACCGAGGAGGAGATGCTGTCGAGCGACAGGCCGATCGCGAACAGCCGCTGGATGACGAGGTCGTGCAGGTCGCGGCCGATCCGCTCACGGTCCTCGAGGATGGCGAGCTTCGCCTGCGACTCGCGCGCCCGGACCACCTGCATGACGAGCGCCGCCTGCTGGGTGAAGCCGTACGGCAGCTCGGGGTCCAGGCTCCACGACGACGGCGGCTGCTCGGCGAACCAGCCCATGACGATCACGGCGGTCCCGTCGTCGAAGTGCAGCGGGTGCGCCTGCACGGCCTGCAGGCCCGGGAAGGCCGCCAACGTCTCGTCGTCGATGCGGGTGTCGTCGAGGACGTCGTCGAGCACGACCGGGGCGTGCGTGCGGACGACCTCGCGCAGGAACGGGATGTCGACGTGGTGCCCGCTCGGGTCGGGCTCGATGCCGGTGGAGGCCGCCACGACGAACTGGTGCTCCTCGGTCGGCACGACGAGAGCGGCGGCGCCGGCCTCGGACACCTCGCAGATGCGGTCGACGATGAGCTGGCTGGTGGCCTGGCGCGAGATGGGCCGCAGGAGCGCGTTGGCCACCTCCGTGGTGGCCCTCAGCCAGCGACGCTGCCGCTCGCTCTCCTCGTAGAGGCGCACGTTCTCGATGACGACACCGGCGGCCGCCGCGATGGTGACGGCGACCTCCTGGTCCTCCGCGGTGAAGCCGCCGCCGCCGATCTTGTCGGTGAGGTAGAGGTTGCCGAAGACGGTGTCGTGCACCCGGATGGGCACGCCGAGGAACGACGTCATGGTGGGGTGGAGGTTCGGGAAGCCGATGCTCTCGGGGTGGTCGCCGAGGTGCTCGAGCCGGACGGGCTCGGGGTGGTCGATCACGAGGCCCAGCAGTCCCTTGCCCTCCGGCAGGCGGCCGATGAGGTCCTGGTGCTCCTGGTCCAGGCCGTGCACGGCGAAGGTGCCCATGCGGTGCGACGACGGCGAGTCGAGCACGCCGAGGAAGCCGTAGGTGGCGCCGACCAGCTCGCTCGCGGAGTCGACGATGCGCTGCAGCACGTTGTCGAAGGACAGGTCCTGGGACAGCCCGACCACCGCGTCGAGCAGGTGGCTCTGACGCTCGGCCCCGACTCCGGACTCACGCATGGACGACTCCCTCCCGAGCGAGGATAGGGGCGGGACCGGCTTCGTGGGGCGAGTTGACGAGAACCGGATGGACACGAGAGACACGAGTCACGACGACGCGGACCATGACGTCGGACGCCGCGGTCGTCACCGAAACGCAACCTGTGGAGGGCTTCTCGTCACCGTCGGACGCGGCTAGCGTGCCAGCACACGACGCCCGGGCCCTCGACGGCCCGGTCACACCTGCTCAGGAAGGCAGCGCATGCACATCCATCGGGGGGCGGCCGCCGTGGCTGCCACGACTCTCGCCGGCCTGGCGCTCGCGGCGTGCGGCGCCGGGAACACCGGCGACACGGACGCCGGCATCCTCGTCGGCACCACCGACAAGGTCGTCTCGATCGACCCGGCCGGCTCGTACGACAACGGCTCCACGCAGGTCCAGACGCAGGCCTACCAGTACCTGATGAACTTCCCCGCGGGGAGCACGGACCTGACGCCCGACGCCGCGGAGTCCTGTGACTTCGAGACGCCCACGGAGTACGTCTGCACCGTGAAGGACGGCCTGACGTTCGCGAACGGCAACGAGCTGACCGCGTCCGACGTCGCCTTCTCCTTCCAGCGGATCGTCGACATCAACGACCCCAACGGCCCGGCCTCGCTGCTCGGCGCCATGAAGAAGGTCGAGGCGCGCGACGACTCGACGGTCGTGTTCACGCTCGCCGCGCCGAACGACGTCACGTTCCCGCAGGTGCTCGCGACGTCGGCGGGACCGATCGTCGACGAGGAGACCTACCCGGCCGACAAGGTGCTCGACGACGACGCCGCCGCCGTGAAGGCGCAGGGCTTCTCCGGTCCGTACACGATCGGCAGCTACAAGAAGAACGAGCTGGCCGAGTTCACGCGCAACAAGGACTACGACGGTGCGTTCGGCACGCCGAAGAACGACGCCGTGACGCTGACCTACTACGCCGACGCCAACAACCTGAAGCTCGACGTCCAGAACGGCAAGATCGACGTCGCGTGGCGCTCGCTGACGCCCACCGACATCGCCAGCCTGGAGAAGGCCGACGGCGTCACCGTCCACAAGGGCGACGGCGGCGAGCTGCGCTACATCGTCTTCAACCTCAAGACCATGCCCGGTGACGACGACGCCCAGAAGACGGCGATCCGCCAGGCCGTCGCGAGCTCGATCGACCGTGACGAGCTGTCCGAGCAGGTCTACAAGGGCACCTACACGCCGGCCTACTCGGCGGTGCCGGAGGGCCAGACGGCGGCCACCGAGCCGTTCAAGGAGCTCTACGGCGAGAAGCCCGACGTCGACAAGGCGAAGGCGTTCCTCGACGAGGCCGGCGTGGCCACCCCGGTCGAGCTGAACCTGCAGTACAACCCCGACCACTACGGCTCGAACTCCGACCAGGAGTACGCGATGGTCAAGCGTCAGCTCGAGGCGACGAAGCTGTTCACGGTGGACCTGCAGTCGACGGAGTGGACGACGTACTCCGAGGAGCGGGTCAAGGACGCCTACCCGATGTACCAGCTCGGCTGGTTCCCGGACTTCCCGGACCCGGACAACTACCTGACGCCGTTCTTCGCGCCGAACAACTTCCTCCAGTCGCACTACGAGGACACGACGACGACGAAGCTGCTCGACACCGAGCGCACCGAGTCCGACGCCACGGCCCGGGCGAAGACGCTCGGCGAGGTGCAGGAGCGGGTGGCGCAGCAGGTGCCGATCCTGCCGCTGCTGACCGGCTCGCAGGTGGCGGTCTCCGGCGACGACGTCGAGGGCGTGGACGACACGCTCGACGCGTCGTTCAAGTTCCGCTTCGCGTCCCTGTCGAAGGGCTGACGCAGGAGGAGGGGGTGGGTCCGACGGACCCACCCCCTCTCGCGTGCCCACCCGTCCGACCTCCCTTCACTCCTGAGGAGCCGCATGTCCTCCGCCGAGGTGCTCGCTGCCGGCGAGCCGCCCACCCCCGTCCCGGCCGCGCCGTCGGGCTCGCGCCGGGGCCTGCCCCCGCTGGCGCGCTACCTGCTCGTCCGGCTGGCGCTCGTCGTCCCGATGATCTGGGTGCTCGTCACCCTCGTGTTCGTGCTGCTGCGGGTGATCGGCGACCCGATCACGGCCGCGCAGGGCGGGCGGCTGACGCCCGAGCAGATCGCCGAGCGCAAGGCCGAGGCCGGGCTCGACCGCCCGCTCCTGGTGCAGTACTGGGAGTACCTGTCGGGTCTGCTGCACGGTGACTTCGGTCGGTCCCTGACCGACAACCAGCCGATCTCGGAGGTGCTGCGCGTCAACGGCGCGGCGACCCTGGAGCTGTCGTTCTACGCGCTCGTCGTCGCGTTCGCCGTCGGCGTGCCGCTCGGCCGGCTGGCAGCGCGCTACCGCGACCGGCTGCCCGACGTGACCCTGCGGCTGTTCGCGATCGTGGCGTACGCCGCGCCGGTGTTCTTCGTCGGGCTGCTGCTGAAGCTGGCGTTCACGCCGTTCGGCTGGCCGTCGTCGGGTCGGGCGTCGACCTCGACGCTGCTGACGCTCGAGCAGGTGCGACCGCGCACGAACATCCTGCTCGTCGACGCGATCCTGTGGGGCGACCCGCGGTACGTGCTGGAGGTGCTGCAGTACGCGCTGCTGCCCGCGCTCGCGCTGGGCCTGCTGACCGGTGGCGTGTTCCTGCGCCTGGTGCGCATCAACCTGCTGCAGACGATGCGCGCCGAGTACGTGACGTCGGCGCGGGCCCGTGGCATGGCCGAGGGTCGCGTGATCCGCAAGGTCGCGTTCCGCAACGCCCTCGTGCCCGTGGTGACGGTGATGGGCATGCAGGTCGCGATGCTGCTGGCGGGTGCGGTGCTGACGGAGACCACCTTCGAGTGGAAGGGCATCGGCTACGCGCTCGCGGAGTACCTGAAGGCCCGCGACTTCCTGGCGGTGCAGGGCATCGTCACGGTGATCGCGCTCGTGGTGTGCGTGGCGAGCTTCCTGATCGACGTGATCGTCGCGCTCGTCGACCCGAGGGTGCGGTTCTGATGGCGCGCGCAGGAGTGCAGCGTCTCGTGCCGGGTGTCGTGCGGCAGAGCCACGGTCTGCAGCGGTTCATGCTGCTGCTGGGCTTCGGCCTGGTGCTGCTGTTCGTCGTCGTCGCCGTGTTCGCACCGTGGATCGCCCCCTACGGCTTCGACGCCGACCGCACCACCGACGGCGTCGTGTTCGGCGCACAGCAGGCACCGTCGTCGGCGCACTGGTTCGGGACGACCGTCGGCGGCACCGACGTGTTCTCGCGGGTCGTGTACGGCACGCGGACGGCGATGATCGTCATCGCCCTGGCCGTGGTGCTCTCGAGCGTCGTGGGCGTGCCGCTCGGGCTCGTGTCGGGCTACCTCGGCGGCTGGCTCGACCGCGTGCTCGTGCTCGTCATGGACGCCCTCTACGCATTCCCGTCGCTGCTGCTCGCCATCGTCGTCTCGATCGTGCTCTCGGGCGGGTCGAGCGGAGCGTTCGGCGGCATCATGTCGGCGGCGATCTCGATCACCGTGATCTTCGTGCCGCAGTACTTCCGCGTCATCCGCAACGCGACGCTGTCGGTGAAGACCGAGCCGTACGTCGACGCGGCACGCGTCGTAGGAGTGCGGACCCCCCGCATCATGTTCCGGCACGTGTTCAGCAACGTGGCCCAGAACCTGCCGATCATCGGCACGCTCAACGCGTCGGAGGCCATCCTCACGCTGGCGGGTCTGGGCTTCCTCGGGTTCGGCATCGAGCCGTCGGCGGCGGCGGAGTGGGGCTACGACCTGAACAAGGCGTTGCCGGACGCGACGAACGGCATCTGGTGGACCGGCGTCTTCCCCGGCCTGGCGATCGTGCTGGTCGTGCTCGGCGTGACGCTGGTGGGCGAGAGCCTCAACGACGTGCTCAACCCGCTGCTGCGCACGCGCGCGGGCGACGGGACCGAGAGCGAGATCCAGCTCGACGACGACGCCGCAGCGACGGTCGCCGAGGACGTGCCGGCGGACGTGCGCCGTGCGGCGGTGCTGTCGTTGTCGGACCTGTCGGTCTCGTTCAGCACCGACGGCGGGCGGGTGCGTGCCGTGCGGGACCTGTCGTTCGACGTGGCGCCGGGCGAGGTGCTGGCCGTGGTGGGCGAGTCGGGCTCGGGCAAGTCGGTGACGGCTCGCGCCGTCCTCGGGCTGCTGCCCTCGACCGCGACGGTCGAGGGGTCGGCGGTGCTGCGGTCGGGCGAGAACCCGGGCAGCTCCTCCGTGCGCGACCGTGAGCTGGTCGGGCGGAGCCAGCGGGAGCTGCGCTCGGTGCGTGGCGACGAGGTGTCGATGGTCTTCCAGGAGCCGTCGACGGCGCTCGACCCGGTGCGCACGGTCGGCTGGCAGATCGTGCAGGGCATCCGCGCGCACCGATCGGTGAGCGCGAAGGAGGCGCGGGCGCGGGCGGTGGAGCTGCTGGAGCTGGTCGGGCTGCCCGACCCGGAGCAGCGGGTCGACTACTACCCGCACCAGCTGTCGGGCGGGCAGAAGCAGCGGGTGGTGATCGCGATGGCGATCGCGTGCGACCCGGACGTGATCGTGGCCGACGAGCCGACGACGGCGCTCGACGTGACGGTGCAGGCGCAGATCCTCGACCTGCTGCTGAGCCTGCGCGACCGGTTGGGGACGGCGATCGTGCTGATCACCCACAACATGGGCGTGGTGGCCGACGTGGCCGATCGGGTGGTGGTGATGTACCGCGGCCGTCTCGTGGAGACGGCGCCGGTGGACCGGCTGTTCGCGGAACCGCGGCACCCGTACACGCGGGCCCTGCTCGACGCGGTGCCGCATCTCGGCCGCGAGGACGGCCCGGAGCCGGTCGACCTGTCGAGCGAGGTGGTGCTCGACGTCGACGACCTCGTCGTCGAGTTCGCCGGACGGCTCGGGCAGCCGGCGTTCACGGCGGTCGACCACGTGTCGCTGCAGGTACGGCGCGGCGAGGTGCTCGGCCTCGTCGGGGAGTCGGGGTCGGGCAAGTCGACGATCGGTCGCACGGCAGTCGGGCTGCAGCAGCCGACCAGCGGCACGGTCTCGGTGTCGGGGACGGTCGTGTCGGGACTGTCGGACGCACGGCTGCGGCCGTTGCGCTCGCGCTTCGGGTTCGTCTTCCAGGACCCGGCGTCGTCGTTGAACCCGCGGATGAGCATCGGCGACTGCATCGCCGAGCCGCTGCGGGTGCAGACGGATCTGTCGGCGGCGCAGGTCGACGCGAAGGTGGCGTCGCTGCTGGAGTCGGTGCAGCTACCGGCGTCGTACGCGGCGCGGTTCGGTCACGAGCTGTCCGGTGGTCAGCGCCAGCGGATCAGCCTGGCCCGCGCGATCGCGCTCGACCCGGACCTGCTCATCGCGGACGAGCCGACGTCGGCGCTCGACGTCTCGGTGCAGGCCACGGTGCTCGAGCTGTTCGCCGAGCTCCAGCAGCGGGTCGGGTTCGCGTGCCTGTTCATCAGCCACGACCTGGCCGTCGTCGACTCGCTCGCGAACCGGGTGGCGGTGCTGCAGCACGGTCGGCTGGTGGAGCAGGGGTCGCGCGAGGACGTCCTGCGGCGCCCACAGGAGGCGTACACGCAGCGCCTCATCGCCGCCGTCCCGGTGCCCGACCCGGCCGAGCAGCGTCGCCGGCGCGCCGCCCCCACCCCCTGACGCCGTGGGAGATTCCCAGGTCGACCTGGGAATCTCCCACCCAGGCACGGTTTCCCGTGATTAGCCCGGAGAGCTTTCCGGGCCTATCGAAGATTTCCGTGCATGGCTGACGTGCAAGGAGATTCCCAGGTCGACCTGGGAATCTCTCACCGCGCACGGTTTCCTGCGGTTCGCCCGGGGAGCTTTCCGGGCCTAGCGGAGATTCCCGTGCGAACTTCGTCAGCTCGGCGAGACTGGAGGGCATGGACCTCGACGTGCGGGACCGGCTGGGGCGGATGATCTTCGCCCGCGTGGCGGGCGACGAGGGCCCGGCCCGGCGCGAGCGGATCATGTTCGCTCCCGGACCGCGCCGGTTCGGGCCGGACTCGGCGATCGCGACGGTGCACGGCGACGCGTCGATGTTCGTGGGCGGCATCCGGGCGCTGCTGCTGCAGTCGCTGCACCCGCTGGCGATGGCGGCGGTCGACCAGAACTCGGGCTTCCGGGGCGACCCGTGGGGTCGGCTGCAGCGCACGAGCGGGTTCCTCGCCGTGACCACGTTCGGGACCGACGCCGACGCGACGCGCGCCATTCGAGGCGTGCGTGCCGTGCACGAGACGATCACCGGGGTGGCGCCGGACGGCCGCCCCTACCGCGCGTCGGACCCGCAGCTGCTGCGGTGGGTGCACGTCGCCGAGGTCGACAGCTTCCTGCGGGCGCACGACCGGTACGGCCGACGTCCGCTGGACACCGCCGGCCGCGACGCGTACGTGGCCGAGGCGGCCGTGGTGGCCCGCGAGCTCGGGGCGAGCGACGTGCCCACGACGGTCGCGGAGCTCGATGCGGCGCTCGCCGCATTCCGTCCGGAGCTCGCGAGCACGGCGGCGGCACGGCGCACGGCGCGCTACCTGCTGGTGCACCCGCCGGTGCCGCTCGCCGTACGCGTGCCGTACGGCGTGCTCGCGGCGGCGGCCGTCGGTCTCATGCCGCGCTGGACGCGCTGGCCGTTGCGTCTGCCGTACCTGCCCGTCGCCGAGGCGAGCGCCGTGCGGATCGGGGGCGAGGTCGTCACGCGGTCGATCCGTTGGGCCATGACGCCGCCGGAGCGTCCGCCGGCTTCGTGATCCCTCCCTGCGGTTGCGGGACGTGGCGACTCCCGGGATGCTGTGGACCTCTGTGTGTTCCACCATGGGGGAGTCGTCTGCGAAGGGGAACCTGACGTGAACAAGCTGTTCATCGCGGCTGCCGGCGTCGCCGGCTACGTGCTCGGCACGCGCGCCGGCCGCGAGCGCTACGACCAGATCCGCACCCAGACCCAGAAGGTCTGGAACTCACCGACCGTCCAGAGCGGTGTCGACCACGCGGCCGACGCTGCCAAGAGCGCCGCCAGCGCAGCCGGCTCGGCCGCCGCCGACGCGGCCTCGTCCGCCGCCAGCGCCGCAGGCTCCAAGGTCGCCGACGTCGTCAAGGGCCACGGCTCCGACGACGCTCGCGTCTCGACCGACCCGGCCGACGCCTCCTACGACGTCGACGCCGCCCTCGCGGAGGCCGACACCGAGGTCACGTCGACGCGACCGGCCAACAACCCGCCGACCGCCGCCGACCTCGCCGAGCCGCGCACGAGGCGCCTGTGACCTCCCCGTCGGACGAGTCGACCGGACGGCTCATCGCGCAGGCCACCGAGGACATCTCGACGCTGATCCGCGCCGAGATGCAGCTCGCCAAGGACGACCTCGCCCAGGCGGGCAAGCGCGTCGGCGTCGGCGCGGGACTCTTCGGAGCCGCGGGCGTCATCGCCCTGTACGGGCTGGGCGTGCTGATCAGCGCCGCCGTGCTCGGCCTGGCGAACGTCACCGACCCGTGGCTCGCCGCGCTCATCGTGGCCGTCGTGCTGTTCGCGGTCGCGGGAGTCGCCGCCCTCGTCGGCAAGCGGAACGTCACGAAGGTGACCCAGGCGCCGGCCGCCAGGGTCGAGAGCGTGCAGGCCGACGTGGCCGCCGCGAAGGGAGACCACCCATGAGCGACCGCGCCCGCCTCGAGGCCGAGATCGACGCGACCCGCGAGCACCTCGCCGAGACCGTCGACGCGCTCGGCGACAAGCTCGACGTCAAGGGACGGGCCCAGGAGGCCGTCGCCGAGGCCGACAAGGGTCGGATCGCGATCCTTGTCGGCGCCGCCGTGGCGGCCGTCGTCGGCATCGTGCTCCTGCGTCGCGGCTGAGGCTCAGCCCGCCCGCACCCGGTCGACGAACTCCAGCACGCGACGACGCAGGTCGTCGACGCGCAGGTCCGGCGCGCCGGTGACCGACTTCTCGTGCGCCTTGAGCGGCCGGCGCACCCGCGTCCAGCAGGCGAGGTCACCGCAGACGTACTGGCCGACCGTGTCGCCGGCGCGTCCGCGCGGCCCGGCACGGCGCGCCACCACCAGACGTGCGGTCGACGTGCCGTCGTCGGTGCGGCACCAGTCGCACAGCGTGGTGCGTGCCGGTCCTGTCGAGTCGGCCAACCGCAGCTCCACGCCAACCGGCTCGGCGACGATCTCCTCGCCCAGCACGACGTAGGCGCGCAGCGGCGCCTTCGGGTCGATCCAGCCGAGGTAGTCGCGCTCGTCGAGGCGGTCCGGCGGCCACGGCGCGGGCAGCGTCATCGTCGCGATCCTGCTCCGCGAGCTGTTCACGATGCTGGCGCGCACCTGGCGCGGGTCGAGCGGCTGCATGGTCCCTCCTCGCGTCGTGACTTTGCCTAATGCTGTTAGGCATCAACCTAACATACTCAGGCGTGCTGGTAGGGTCGTGCCGTGCCCCGAGCCGGACTCTCCACCGCCGCCGTCCTGACCGCGGCGGCCGACCTCGCCGATCGCGAAGGCCTCGACGCGGTGACCCCCTCGGCCGTCGCCCGGTCGGTCGGCGTGCGGACACCCAGCCTCTACGCCCACGTGGCGGGCGCCGAGGCCCTGCGGGAGGGCGTGACGACCCTGGCGCTCGACGAGCTCGCCGACCGGGTGGGGGCGGCCCTCGCCGGCCGGTCCGGCCGCGACGCGCTGCAGGCGCTCGCCGATACCTACCGGACGTACGCGACCGAGCACCCCGGTCGGTACGCCGCGACCCGACGTGCGGTCGACGCCGACTCGCCCGCCCTCGCCGCCGGCCGCCGCCACACGGACCTGGTGACGGCGGTGCTGCGCGGCTACCCCGTGCCCGAGCGCGAGCGGGTGCACGCCGTCCGGCTCGTCGGCTCGACGGTGCACGGTTTCACCGCGCTGCAGGCCTCCGGGGCGTTCGAGCACAGCAACCCCGAGGCCGACGTCAGCTGGCGGCGAGCCGTCGACGCCCTCGACGTCGCGCTCCGGCACTGGCCGGAGGACGGCGCCTGACCGGCCGACGTGTCAGTGCCCCCGGTCGATCCACTCCTGCAGGTGCGGTGCCTCGTCGCCGATGCGCGTGTCGTCGCCGTGCCCGGTGTGCACCACGGTGTCGTCGGGCAGCGTCAGCAGGTGGTCGCGGATGGACGCGACGATCGTCTCGAAGCTGGAGTAGCTGCGGCCCGTCGCGCCCGGGCCGCCCTGGAACAGGGTGTCGCCGCTGAACAGGACCCCGAGGTCCTCGGCGTAGAGGCACGTGCTTCCGGGCGAGTGGCCCGGGGTCGCGATGGCTCGCAGGGTGCTGCCGGCGACCGAGAAGGTGGTGCCGTCGACGAGGTCGTGGTCGGGCTTGACCTCCCGGCCGTGCTCGGCCTCCCAGAGCATGGTGTCGGCGGGCGGGAACCAGATCGGTGCGCCGGTGAGCTCGCGCAGCCGCACCGAGGCGTTGAGGTGGTCGTTGTGCCCGTGCGTGAGCACGATGGCCAGCACCGAGCGACCGTCGACGGCCGCGGCGATGGCGTCGGCGTCGTGCGGGGCGTCGACCACCACGACCTCGCTGTCGTCGCCGACCAGCCACACGTTGTTGTCGACGTCCCAGCTGCCGCCGTCGAGCTCGAACTGGCCCGACGTGACGACCTTCTGCACCCGTGCTGCTGGCGCCATCAGATCATCACCACCGAGCGGAGGACGTCGCCGCGATGCATCTTGTCGAACGCCGCCTCGACGTCGTCGATGCCGATGCGCTCGGTGACGAAGGCGTCGAGGTCGAGACGACCCTGGCGGTAGAGGTCGACCAGCATCGGGAAGTCGCGGCTCGGCAGGCAGTCGCCGTACCAGCTCGACTTGAGCGAGCCGCCGCGCCCGAACACGTCGATGAGCGGCACCTCGGGGATCTTCATGTCAGGGGTGGGCACGCCGACCAGGACGACGGTGCCAGCGAGGTCGCGGGCGTAGAACGCCTGCTCCCACGTCTCGGGGCGCCCGACGGCCTCGATGACGACGTCGGCGCCGAAGGTGTCGGTGAGCTCCTGGATGGTCTCGACCACGTCGTCCTTCGAGGCGTCGACGACGTGCGTGGCGCCCAGCGCCTTCGCCTGCTCGAGCTTGCGCGGGTCGAGGTCGACGGCGATGATCTTGGCCGCGCCGGCGAGCCTCGCGCCGGCCACCGCGGCGATGCCCACGCCGCCGCAGCCGATCACCGCGACCGAGTCGCCGCGACCCACGCCGCCGGTGTTGATGGCGGCGCCGATGCCGGCCATCACGCCGCAGCCGAGCAGGCCGACGGCGGCTGGGTCGGCCTCGGGGTCGACCTTCGTGCACTGCCCAGCGGCGACGAGGGTCTTCTCGGCGAAGGCGCCGATGCCGAGCGCGGGGGAGAGCTCCGTGCCGTCGACGAGCGTCATCTTCTGCTCAGCGTTGAAGGTGGCGAAGCAGTACTGCGGGCGTCCGCGTCGGCACGCGCGACAGTCGCCGCACACGGCCCGCCAGTTGAGGACGACGAAGTCGCCCGGCGCCACCTCGGTGACGCCCTCGCCCACGGACTCCACGACACCGGCCGCCTCGTGCCCGAGCAGGAACGGGAACTCGTCGTTGATGCCACCCTCGCGGTAGTGCAGGTCGGTGTGGCAGACGCCGCAGGCCTGGACCGCGACCACCGCCTCGCCGGGGCCCGGGTCGGGGACGACGATGTCCTCGACGGTGACGGGCGCACCCTTGCTGCGGGCGACGACGGCCTTGACGGTCTGCGGCATGCGGTCCTCCTGGTGCTGACGTGCGGACACCACGACGCTATCGGGTCGCGCGGACACCTGCTCGGGGTGCGGACGGGCGCGGCTGGACCTACCGTTCAGGCACCGACGCGACCCGCGCGTCCGGCGAAGGGGCCCACCATGCGCATCCTCCTGATCATCCTCGTCATCCTGGCGATCATCTACGTCGCGCAGCTGGTCCTGAAGAAGCGTTGACCGATGTTTCCCCTCGCTCGGTAGGCTCTGGCGACCGACGACGAGAGGACGACATGGGCGTCATCCACCACGGCAAGACCATCGCGCTGGAGATCCTCGGCTGGGTCATGGTCCTGCTCGGCATCGCCGCCATCTTCCTGCCCGGGCCGGGACTGCTCCTGTTGTTCGGCGGGCTCGCCCTGCTGTCCCAGCGCTACGAGTGGGCACGGCGTCGCGTGGAGCCGGTCAAGGACGCCGCCCTGCGCACGGCCGCCCAGGGCGTGCAGACGTGGCCGCGCATCCTCGCCTCGCTGGCCGGCGTGGTCTGGCTGGTCGGCCTCGGCGTCGTGTGGGGCCTGCAGCCTCCCGCGCCCGACTGGTGGCCGCTGCGCGACTCGTGGTGGCTGCTGGGCGGCTGGGGCACGGGGGCCACGCTCATCGTGTCGGGGCTGATCGCCCTGGCGACCATCGTCTACAGCTTCCGTCGCTTCCGCGGCCGCTCGATGGACGACGTGCGCCGCGAGATCGCCGAGACCTGAGCGTCGACCGACCGGCCGGTCAGGCGGGCCAGTCGACGAGGTCGTCGAACCTGCCCTCGTGCTTGCGGAGCCAGCTCGCGACGTAGGGGCAGTGCGGGACGATCCGCAGGTCCGACGCGCGGACGTCGTCGAGTGCGTAGGCGACGAGCACCGGCGCGAGGCCGCGTCCGCCGTACGCCTCGTCGACCTCGGTGTGCAGGAAGTGGCGCTGCGCGCCCGCGCCGTTCCCCTCCAGGTCGCGGTAGTCGGCGTGGCCGATGACGGTGCCGTCGTCGAGGAGCTCGTAGCGCTGTTGCTCGGGGGCGTGGCGGACGACGACCACGCGTCCCTCGTCGTCGCGGTGCTCGGTGGGGGGCAGGCTCATCGAGGGTCCTCTCGTCGGGTGCGCGGTCAGCCGCGCGGTCGGATGCGGGCGTTCGGGAGGGCGGGTGCCGGCAGCGGGGCCTCCGGGTCGCCCTCGGGCAGCCCGAACGGTCCGTCGGAGCCGTCGCCGGCCTGCTTGCCGTCGATCTCGGCCTGCCAGGCCGCGCGGTACTCGACGACGTCGTCGTGGCTGCGGCCGACGAAGTTCCACCACATGACGATCTGCTCCCCGAACGGCGGCCCGCCGATGAGCAGGACCCGGCTGTCCTCGGTCGCCCGCAGGGTGATGCGGTCGCGACCCGGCGCCAGGTAGCCGAGCTCGTCCTTCGCGACGGGGTCGGCGTCGGCCAGGACGGCGCCGGTGTCGACGAGCACGCCGTGCTCGAAGGTCGGGTCGACGTCGAGCTCGAGGACGGTGCCGCGGTCGAGGCGCAGCTCCGCGCCGAGCAGCGGCGTGTGCGTGACGACGGGGGAGGTCGATCCGAGCAGGCTGCCGAGGAAGACCTGCGCCGACCACGCGCCCTCCGCGGTGCGGCCGTCGACGGTCGGCGGCGCGTAGTGCTCGAAGGTCTTCTCGACGAAGCGGGCGTGCTGCGGCAGCGCCACCCAGAGCTGGGCGCCGTGCAGCACGGTGGTGTCGGCGGTGGACCGCTCGGAGTGACTGATCCCGCGTCCGGACGTCATGAGGTTCAGCTCGCCGGGCCGCACGTCGGCGTGGAAGCCGGCGCTGTCGCGGTGCTCGACGGTGCCCGAGAACAGCCAGCTGACGGTCTGCAGCCCGGTGTGCGGGTGTGGCGGCACGTCCATGCCGCCGGTCTCGGACACGTCGTCGGGACCGTAGTGGTCGAGGAAGCACCAGGCGCCCACGAGCGACCGCTCGCGCTGGGGGAGCGTGCGCCGGACCGTCATCGCGCGGGGTCCGCCGAGCGGCACGTCGCGCGGCGTGAGCACCTGCAGACCGGCCGGCGCGTCCGCGCCGCAGACCATCTCGTCGGGCGAGGTCTCGGTGTTGCTCATGGTGGTCCGGCCCTCCTGCTGCGGTGGCTGGCCACCCTGCGGCAGCCGACGCGGCCAGCGTATCCCCGCGTAGGCTGGACGGGTGACGCAGCGTGATCCCGGACCCCCGCGTCGCCCCCACCCTGACGCGGCCGGGCGGCACCGGGTCTCGCGTGCCCGCACCGTGCGTCGCGGACGCGTGGCCGCACTCGCCGCGTCGCTGCTCGTGACGCTCGTCGTGGTGGTGCTCTCGGCGGTCCGGCCGTCGCCCGAGGAGCGGGTGGCGACCGAGGACACCGCGTCGACCTGGGGTCTCGAGGCCGCGCTGCCCACCGTCACCCCGTCGGCGACGCCGTCGCCCTCCCCGCGCTCGTCGCAGGGCGCGCGCCGCACGGCCGAGGTGGAGCCCACGACGTTCCCGCAGACCGGGGCCGGCACGTTCCGCACGGCAGCCGTCGTCGACGTGGCCGGCTCGGGCGGCGGCCGCGACCGCACCTACACCGTCGAGGTCGAGAAGGGCCTGCTGCAGGACCGGGCGACGTTCGCGCGCGACGTCGCCCGCGTGCTGGGGCACGAGCGCGGCTGGCGCACCGACGGCTGGTCGTTCACGCAGGTGGCACGGGACCCCGACGTGCGCGTCATGCTCGCGAGCCCCGACACGGTCGACCGGCTGTGCGCGCCGTTGCTCACGCGCGGCGAGGTGTCGTGCCGCAGCGGCGACCGGGTGGTGCTCAACGTCAAGCGGTGGGTCCGCGGCGTGACCTACTACGGCGACGACCTGACCGGCTACCGCACCTACCTCGTCAACCACGAGGTCGGGCACGCGCTCGGCAAGTACCACGTCGGGTGCCCCGCGCCGGGCGCGAAGGCGCCCGTGATGCTGCAGCAGAGCAAGGGCCTCCAGGGCTGCGTCAAGAACCCCTGGCCCTGACCACGACACCGGGCCCGTCGGAAGGCGTCGGGCCCGGTGGGCGTCGGACGGTGCAGTTGGGAGTCTCGTCCACGATCCCGAGTGCGAGACCACACCGTCCGACGTCTCGACCGTCGCACGGCGTGCCGCACCCACCGGACAGCCCGGCGCAGACATCCGTACTTCGGCGCCTCGTTTGCGTAGACCTCGATGCCGGCGCTGCGGTCACCAGTCGACGCTGTGGCACTCCGGCGCGCGGCACCCCTCGACCTGGAGGGTGGCGTGCTCGACGTGGTGCCGCTCGCGGAGCACCGAGCGCGCGTCGGCGAGCACACGGTCGAGCGCGGCCGGGCCGGTGCTCGCGCCGGCGGCCACCAGGTGGGCCGTCGCGACGTTCATGCCCGAGGTGAGCACCCAGACGTGGAGGTCGTGCACGTCGTCGACCCCCTCGACGGCGCGCAGGTCGGCGACGACGGCGTCGACGTCCATGCCGTCGGGCACGTGCTGGCCAAGGACGGCGAGCACCTGGCGCGCCAGCACCACCGCGCGGACGGCGACGAACACGCCGATCGCCAGCGCCACCACGGTGTCCCACCACGCGGAGCCGGTCGTCGCGACCAGCACGCCGGCGACGACGACCCCGACCGAGCCGGCGGCGTCGGCCACGACTTCGAGGTAGGCGCCGCGCACGACGAGCGACTCACCCGCGCCCGCGTTCAGCAGCACGAGCGAGACGACGTTGACGAGGAGACCGAGGACGCCGACGACGATCATCGGGCCGGTCTGCACGTCGACCTGCGAGCCGATCCGCGAGACCGCCTCGACGACGACGTAGACCGAGACGCCGAGCATGACGAGCACGGCGAACCCGGACGCGAAGACCTCGGCACGGTAGGAGCCGAAGGTGCGTCGTCCGGTGCGGTCGGTGCGGGTGGCGATGCGCGTGGCGGCCAGCGCGGCGCCGAGCGTGACGACGTCGGCGGCCATGTGGCCGGCGTCGGAGAGCAGCGCCAGCGACGACGCGAGCAGCCCGTACACGAGCTCGACGACGAAGAAGGCGGCGACGAGCGCGAACACCACCGCGAGCCGTCCCCGGTGGCGCTGGCTGGCGGGTCCGCCGTGACCGTGACCGTGGCCCATCAGCCGACCTCCTCCGGCGCGGCGAGCCCGACCAGCCGGGCCCCGGTGGCGAGCAGCTCGTCCGTGGCCTCGGGGTGCGCGAGCCGGTAGTAGGAGGAGCGGCCCTCGTGGCGGACGTCGAGCAGGCCGCAGTCGCGCAGGCAGGCGACGTGCGCCGAGACGGTCGACTGCGCCAGTCCGAGGTGGGCGGTGAGCTCGACCACCCGGTGCTCGCCGAGCTGCAGGTGGCGCAGGATGCGCAGCCGACCGGGGTCGGCCAGGCCGTGGAACAGGCGGGCGGCGACGACCGAGCCGTCGGCCCCCGTGAGCTCGGGGTGACGGTGCCCCTCGTGCTCGCGCGGTGCGTCGTGCCCGCGGGCGCGGTGGCCGTCGCCACTGTGGTGATTGATCGCCATTCGTCGATGATAACGCTGAGGGACGCTGCTGGCGAGACCCCCGCCGGCGCGCGCGGGCACTCAGGCGACGGCTACTACGATGCGTCGTAGCCGTCGACCGCATCCTGCGGTCGCCCCAGGAGGTCTCCCGTGCGCTCGTTCGTCCTCGGTCTCGTCGCGACCGTCGCCCTGCTCGCCGCCCCGTCGCCCGCCCTGGCCCACGCGTCGGTCGAGTCGTCGGACCCGCAGGACGGCGCCGCGCTGACGGCCCTGCCCGAGACGGTGTCGATCACGCTCAGCGAGGACGTGGGCAGCGGCGCGGTGCTGCGCGTGCTGAGCTCCTCGGGCACGCGTCTGGACGACGGCGACGTGACCGTGGCCGGACGTCGCGTGCTCGTGGGGGTCCGGCCGGGCGAGGCCGCCGCCGGCTCCTACCGGGTCGTCTACCGCGTCGTGTCGGCCGACGGGCACCCCGTCAGCGGCGAGATCCCCTTCACCGTCAAGCCCTCGACCGACGGCGCCGGTACCTCGGGCTCCGACTCCGCGCCGGGCTCCCAGGACGACGTGACCGTGACCGACGTCGAGGACGACCCTTCCCAGAAGTGGGCGCCGCTGTGGGTGATGGGCTTCCTCGTCATCTCCTCCGGCCTGCTGATCTACATCGTCAAGGCCGGGCTCACGTCGTCGGCCAAGGAGGACGAGGACTGACGCGCGCCGCGTCGGTCGCCGTCAGAGCCAGCCGTTGGCCTCGGCCACGCGCACCGCGGCGGCACGGTTCTCGCCCCCGGTCTTGCCGATCGCGGCCGACAGGTGGTTGCGGACCGTGCCCTGCGACAGGTGGAGGCGTTGCGCGACGACCGCCACGCTCGCACCGTCGCGGGCGGCGCGCAGCACGTCGGTCTCCCGCTCGGTGAGCGGTGAGTCGCCGGTGACGAGGCTGTCCGCGGCCAGGGTCGGGTCGACGACGCGCAGGCCCGCGTGCACCCGGCGCACGGCGTCGGCGAGCTGCGTGGCGGGCACGTCCTTCACGACGAACCCCGATGCACCGGCCTGCAGGGCCCGCCGCAGGTAGCCCGGCCGGCCGAACGTGGTGACGACCAGCACCCGCGTCCCGAGGCCCGCCGCCACCACCGCGCGCGTGGCCTCGATGCCGTCCAGGCCCGGCATCTCGATGTCGAGCAGCGCGACGTCGGGGCGGAGCTCCCGGACGGCGTCGAGCACGTCGGCACCGGAGCCGACCTCCGCGACGACCTCGAGGTCGTGCTCCAGCGACAGCAGCGCGGCGAGCGCACCGCGGACGAGCGCCTGGTCGTCGGCGAGCAGCAGACGGATGGTCACGACGCCTCCCGTCCCACGCGCAGGCTGAGCCCGGGGTCGAGCGAGCGCACGACGACGGTCGCGCCCACCGCTGCGGCGCGTTCTCGCAGGCCGGCCAGCCCGTGGCCGCCGTCGGACCCGCCCTCGTCCCACCCGCGCCCGTCGTCGCGCACCTCCACCGCTCGGGCGTCCACCGTGACGGTGCACCGACGCGCAGCGGCGTGGCGCACGACGTTCGTGACCCCCTCGCGGACCGTCCACGCGAAGAGGTCGCGCAGGTCGGTGGGGACGTCGTCGACCGTGCCCGGCAGCGACGCCTCGACGTCCGCCGCGGCCAGCGCCGTGCGGGCCCGGGCGATCTCGCCCGGCAGGGTGATCTCGCGGTAGCCCTCCACCGCGCGACGGACGTCGGCGAGCGCGTCGCGGCCGAGCCGCTCCAGGTCGCCCACCTCGGCGAGCGCTCTGGCCCGGTCGGCGTCGTCGCCGGACTCGAGCAGCCGACGGGCCAGCTCGGCCTTGACGGTGATGACGGTCAGCGAGTGGCCGAGGATGTCGTGCAGGTCGCGGGCGAAGCGCGTGCGCTCGTTCTCCACGGCCAGCTCGGCGTTCTCGGCCTGCGCGAGGAGCAGCTGGGCGTTGCGGCTGATCAGGGCACGGACACCGAAGATCGCGACCGAGCCGGCGAGGACGGCGAAGGCGAGCCCGGCCTGGCTGCCCCAGTCCTCGAGCGCTCCGAGTCCGAGAGACCCGACCACCGCGAGCACGACGAGGGCGGCCGCCACGACCAGTCGGAAGAGCAGGACCGCGGAGATCGCGACGTAGACGACGCATGCCGTCCCGACCTCGCCGAGCAGGGCCACGTCGGCGGCGCACAGCACGACCAGCCCGACGAACAGACCGAGTGCGCGCGCCGGCGGCGGCGTCCGGTCGGCCATCCAGCGCTCCCGACGCGCCTGCCACCAGATGAGCATGTAGAGCGCGGCGAACAGGACGGTCACGACCAGTCCGCCGATCCCGGCCGCCTCGTCGCGGCGCGCCCACGCCGCGAGCAGAGGGTCGCCGAGGAAGAACAGCCAGATCAGCGCGAACCACGGACCGTAGCGTCCGGCGGGGACGGCGACGGTCCGTGGCGCGCTCATGTCGGGCAGCGTACGGCTCACCCGCGGGCCGTGTCCTTGCTCATCCGCCAGGCCGCGCCGGCGACGAACACGACCAGCCACGCGACGGCGTTGACGACCGCGTACCAGGGCAGCTCGCCCGTGAGCGGGGCGCGGCTGATCTCCGCCACGCCGAACATCGGGGTGACCGACGCGACGTGCCACAGCGTCGTGCCCTCGGTGATGGGGATGAACAGGTTGCCGAGGAAGGCGAACAGCGCGAGCCCGGGCCCGAGCAGCTGCATGGCGTTCTCGCCGGGCACGACGTAGCCGACGAACAGGCCGAGCGCCGCGAAGACGAAGGAGCAGAGCAGGGCCAGCAGCGCGCAGGCCAGCCACCGGCCGGCCGGAAGGTCGGCCCGACCCTGCAGCAGCGCCGCGCCGTTGACGACCGCGACCGCCAGGGCGCCGAGCACCAGTGCGCAGGCCGCCTTCATGGCGATGTAGGCGAGCGGGTGCAGCGGCGTCAGGCGCAGCTGCCGCGACCAGCCGACCGACCGCTCGAGCGCGACCGACGAGCCCGCCGACGCGGTGGTCAGCGCGGCGCCGTAGAGCGCCATCGAGACCATGACGTAGGCCGCCACGTTGCCGTGACCCACCCGCTCGTCGCTGCCGCTGCTGCCCGCGAAGGCGAAGTACAGCGCCGCGGGGAACAGCAGCGAGAAGAAGACGGTGCGTCGGTTGCGCAGCATCCGGCGCAGCTCGAGCGACAGGAGGACCCGGTTGAAGCCTCCGAGGCGAGGGGCCCGGCGGGTGCCGGGGGTGGCCCCGTCGACCGGGGTGACGGTCTTGACCGGGGTGGCGGGGGTGCTCATGCGGGGGTCCTCTCGTCGGTGCCGGTGAGGCTGAGGAACGCGTCCTCCAGGCCCCGTCCGACGATCTCCAGGTCGTGCGCGGTGGTGCGGGTGAGCAGGTGACGCGCCACGGCGTCGGAGTCGGTGGCGTGCACGACGACGCTGCTGCCCCGCACGTCGACGCCCTCCACGCCCGCGAGGGCAGCGATGTCGGCCACCGTCGCGTCGTCGACGTCGGGGCAGGTCGCTCGTACGGTGCGGCCCACGGCCCGGGACTTGATCTCGGCAGCCGTCCCGTCGGCGACGATGCGACCGCCGCTGACGAGCACGATCCGGTCGGCGTAGGCATCGGCCTCCTCGAGGTAGTGGGTCGCGAACATGACGGTGCGACCGTGCCGCGCGTCGTCACGGATCGCGCTCCAGAAGGTCCGGCGCCCCTCGACGTCCATGCCGGTGGTGGGCTCGTCGAGCAGCAGCAGGTCGGGGTCGCTGAGCAGGGCGAGCGCGAACCGCAGGCGCTGCTGCTCACCACCGGAGCACAGCCCGACCCGGCGGTCCGCGAGCGCCGTCAACCCGGCGCGCGCGAGCACGTCGTCGACGTCGCGCACGTGGGTGAAGAGGCTGCGCACGTAGCGGACGGTCTCGGCAACCGTCAGGTCCTTCAGCAGCCCGCCGCTCTGCATGACCGCGGCGACCCGACCCTGGGCGACGGCCTCGCGCGGGTCGAGGCCGAGCACCTGGACGGTGCCGGAGGTGGGTCGACCGAGGCCGAGGACCATGTCGAGGGTCGTGGTCTTCCCGGCACCGTTGGGGCCGAGGAAGGCCACCACCTCACCGGGGCGGACGACGAGGTCGATGCCGCGCACGGCCTCGACGTCGCCGAAGGAGCGACGCACCTGCTGCAGGCGCACCGCGTCGGGTCTGGTCTGGTTCATGCCTCGAGCATGGCCCGCACGGCGAGTCCGGCCCCGGATCGCGCGTCACGACCTCGCCGTGACGGATGTCAGGGGTCGTCCCATCGGGTCAACGGCGCAGGAACCGCTCGAGCAGCGGGCCGGCGGTGGTCGAGCCGGACTCGCCGTCCGCCACGAGCACGGCGACGGCGAGGTCGCCCTGCGTCGCGATCATCCAGGCGTGCGTGCGGGGCGGCTGGTCGTCGCCGTACTCGGCGGTTCCCGTCTTGGCCCCCACCGGGCCGCCCGGCAGGTCGCGCAGGAACGCACCGCTGCCGTCGGTGACGACCGCCCGCATCAGTCCGGACAGGCTCGTGGCCTGCGCCCGGGTCACCGGCTCCTCGGGCTCCGGCGCCTCCTTCGCCCGGCGGTCGGGCAGGAGCACCGGGGTCACCGTGCCGCCGTGGGCGACGGAGGCGGCGACCAGGGCCATGGCCAGCGGGGAGGCCTCCACCCGGCCCTGGCCGATGACCGAGGCGGCGCGCTCGGTGCCGTCGGCCTGCGTCGGCACCTGCCCGAGGAAGGCAGGCATCCCGAGGTCGACGTCGCGGCCCAGCCCGAGCCCGGCTGCCGCGGCCGCGAGCTCCTCCTGCGACGCCCGATCCCGCTCGGCGATCATGGCCGTGTTGCAGGACTGCGCGAAGGCGGTCCGCAGGGGCACGTCGCCGAGCGCCGAAGCGGGGTAGTCGGAGTAGTTCGTGAACCGTCGGCCGTCCACCGTCAGGGTGGGGGTGCACGGCACCTGGCTGTCCGGGGTGAGGCCCGAGCGCAGGAGGGCCAGCGCCGTTGCGACCTTGAAGGTCGAGCCCGGTGCGTACCGGCCCGTCAACGCTGTGTCGGCGCCGTCTCCGCCGGGGCCGCTGGAGACCGCCAGCAGCGCACCCGTCGACGGCCGGATCGCGACGATCGCGCTGGCCGGGCCGACGTCGGCGAGGATCCGGTCCGCCGCGCCCTGCAGGTCGGGGTCGAGCGTGGTGCGCAGCGGCTTCCCGGCCTTCGGGTCGCTGGAGAAGAGTCGCCGGGACTCGGTGTCCGGGTCGTCGTCGACGGCCAGCACCTCCACGCCGGGGGTGCCGCGCAGCTGCTCGTCGTAGCGCGCCTGCAACCCCGACAGCCCCACCGGGTCGCCCGGGCGGACGGCACCGTCGGACGCCTCGACGACCTCTGCGGTGGCCTCGCCGACGGTTCCGAGCAGCGGCTGCCCGAACGCCCGCGTCGGGGCCAGCGGCAGGGTGCCCTCGACGGCCAGCGACCCGGGGATCGCGGCGAGCTCCTGCCGGGTGGGCACGTCACCGTCGGCACGCAGGACGAGTCCCTCGACGAACGCCTGGTCGCCGGCCGCCTCGACCCGCTGGCGGTAGGCCCCGGGGTCGATGCCGAGCCGTCGCGCCAGCCGCTCGGCCGACGCTCCGGCAGCATCGGGGTCGACGTCGGTCTTGTCGATCCCGACCCGCACGACCGGTCGTGCGGTGACGAGGACGGCGTCGTCGGCCCCGAGCACGTCGCCTCGCTCTGCCGGCGTCGTGCGCACGCCGAGCGTCTCACCCTCCTCGACGGGCGCCACGACGGACGGCTCCCAGCGCACGCGCCAGGCCCCGTCCTGCTCCACGAGGGTCGCAGCGGTGTCGTACGTCCAGGTGGCCCCGCCGATGGTCCACCGGTGCCGGAGCTCGGCGGTGGTGACGCCGTCGTCCTCCTCCACCGACGTCACCCGCACCCGTTGCGTCCCGCCGACGTCGCCGACGACCCGTTCGAGGTCGGCCTGGTTGCGGGTCCCGTCGCCCGTCGTCGGCACCGACGTGACGTCGCCCTTCGACAGTCCCTCGGCGAGCGTCCGGGCCGCGTCGTCGGGGTCGGGGCCGCCGAGGCTGCACCCGGCCAGGACGCCTGCGGCCAGCAGCGGTGCGGCACCCGCGACGACGACGCGGACACGGGCGGGGCGACGCAGACGCATGACGGCAGTAGACCAGCCCGGGCCGCACGGTCGACGACGGCGCGCGGCAGCCTGCGCCGCGCCCTGTTCAGGTTGTCGGCAGGTTCGCGTCCCTACGGTCCCACCCATGACGACGCGAACCTTCGCCGCTTCCAAGGTCCCCTCCGTCCTGGCGACGTTCTGGGTGGTGAAGCTGCTCACCACCGGCATCGGCGAGACCGGGTCGGACTACCTGGGCACGGTGAGCATCGCGCTCGCCGCAGCCATCGGCATCGGCGGCTTCGCCGTGGCGCTGTGGACGCAGCTGCGGGCAGACCGGTACCACCCGGTCCGCTACTGGACCACGGTCCTCGCCGTCGCGGTGTTCGGCACGATGATCGCCGACGGTCCGCACGTCGTCCTCGGCACGCCCTACTGGGTCGACTCGCTGGTCTACCTCGCGCTGCTCAGCGCGGTGCTCGCGTGGTGGCGGCGCAGCGAGGGCACGATCTCGGTCCACTCGATCACGACGGCCCGACGCGAACGCTTCTACTGGGGCGTCGTGCTGCTGACGTTCGGCCTCGGCACCGCGCTCGGCGACGCAGCCGCCGTCGACGCCGGCCTCGGCTTCGTCTGGTCGATCCTCGTCTTCGGGGCCGCCATCCTCGTGCCCTGGGGCCTGTGGCGCGCGGGCCTGAACCCGACCATCACGTTCTGGTCGGCCTACGTGATGACGCGCCCGCTCGGCGCGTCGGTGGCCGACTGGCTCGGCAAGGGGACGAAGGACGGCGGGGTCGGCTGGGGCACCGGGTCCGTGACGCTCGCCGGTCTCGTGCTGTTCGCCGGGCTCGTCACCTACCTGACCCTCACCCACCGCGACGTCGACCGGGAGACGGTCGACCCTGAGTCGGTCGACCCTGGGGCGGGCGACACCCCCGTCGGCGACATCCCGCGCGACGCCCTCCCGCAGCGGTGATCTTCGGGGCCCCGCGCTGCTCGTAGCATCGACGTGTGTCCCCCTCCGTGCGCCTGGTGCCGATGACCGCCGAGCAGTTCCCTGCCTACCGCGAGCTGGCCGAGCGGGAGTACGCGGAGAACATCGTGGCGGCAGGGATGATGCCCGAGACCGAGGCCCGGCGCAAGGCCGCCGACGACTTCGCGAGCTCCCTGCCCGACGGCGTCGACACCGCGGACCACGAGCTCTGGACCGCGCGGGACGGCGACCTCGAGGTCGGCATGCTGTGGCTCGGGTTCACCGAGAGGTCGGACGGGCTGGTCGCCTTCGGGTACGACTTCCTGGTCACCTCCGGCCGACGCCGTCAGGGCTACGGCCGGGCCATCATGGAGGCGGCCGAGCAGGTCTGTCGCGACCGCGGGGTGGTCGAGGTCGGGCTGTCGGTCTTCGGGTTCAACTCCGGCGCCCGGGCGTTGTACGAGCAGATGGGGTTCGAGGTCACCATCCTCCAGATGCGCAAGCGTCTCTGAGTCACTGCGCCGCGGAGCGGTCGCCGGACGTGTCGGCCAGCACAGGTCGAGAACGTCGACCTTCGCCAGGCCGGAGTCCTAGAGTGTCGCCAGCGGTGCCGGGACACGCCCGGCACCCACAGTTCGGGGGAACTCATGACACGAAAGATGATGGGCTGCGTCGCGGCCCTCGTGACCGCGACGACAGCAGCAGGGATCGTCGGTCTCGGGAGCACGAGTGCGTCGGCACGCGGCGAGGCGCCGACGGTGGCCGCCGCCGACTCCTACGCCCGGCAGCACGGTGCACCGCGAGCGGACCTGCGTCTGGACCGCACCGTCCAGGTGCCGGGCGGCAGCGTCGCGCACTTCCAGCAGTACCTCGCCGGCAAGCCGGTGATCGGTGCCGAGGTCGTCGTCCAGCTCGACGCCCGCGGGAAGATCCACGGCACCACCGGCGCCGTCACGTCGGCGCCGCGCAGCGTCACGGCGGCACCCGCACGCACCGAGGCGAGCGCCGAGAGGACGGCCAAGGCGTCGCTGCGCAAGGCCGGCGCCCCGGAGGTCGACGCGACCGCAGCGGCCGCCACCGACCTCGCCTGGTACGACGCGGGCCTGTTCAAGGGCGCGGCGTCGAAGGGGGCCGTGACGCTCGTGCACGACGTCGAGGTGACGCCGACCGCGGTCGACGCCGTCGGCGGTCGGGTGCTCGTCGACGCGAACGACGGCACGCCGGTCTACACCGAGACCACGCAGCGTGACGCGACCAACCGCCGCGTGTGCGACGCCCGCAACCAGTACGTCACCAACCTCGACTGCCCGAGCCCGGTGCGGACCGAGGGGTCCGCGGCGAGCAGCGTCTCGGAGGTCAACGTGGCCTACGACCAGCTCGGCGCGACGTCGTCGTTCTACACCAGCCGGTTCGGGTACGACCTGTCGACGCAGATCGGTGGCGGAGCGCTTCGCGCGACCGTGCGCGCGTGCTACCGCGACTCCGGCGGCGACTACGGCTGCCCGATGGAGAACGCGTTCTGGACGGGACGCAGCATGGTCTTCGGCCAGGGTTTCGCCTCGGCCGACGACGTGGTCTCCCACGAGCTGACGCACGGTGTCATCCAGAACACCGCGGACCTGGTGTACTCCTACGAGCCCGGGGCCATCAACGAGTCGATGGCCGACGTGTTCGGCGAGTTCGAGGACCTCGACAACGGCACCGGGAACGACACGTCCTCGGCGCGGTGGCTGCTCGGTGAGGACCTGCCGATCGGCGCGATCCGCGACATGAAGACCCCGGAGCGCGGCAGCCAGCCGTCGAGCTACCGCGGCCAGTACTGGCAGAGCGGCTCGAGCGACAACGGCGGTGTCCACACCAACTCGGGCGTGGGCAACAAGGCGGCGTACCTCATCACCGACGGCGGGACGTTCAACGGCCAGACCATCACGGGTCTCGGCCAGGCCAAGGCCGAGCAGCTCTACTGGCGCACGCTCAACGCACTGACGAGCTCGTCGAACTACGCCCAGCTCGGCCAGACGCTGAAGTCCTCCTGCTCGGCCCTCGCCTCGGGCGGGACCGCCGGGTTCACGTCGACCGACTGCCAGCAGGTGAGCAAGGTCGTGACCGCGACGCGGATGTAGGCAGACGGCTGAGGGGATCGCCCGTACCGCCCGCGCGGTGCGGGCGATCCGTCGGACGCTCGCGATAGGACGCACGCCACGCGAACACAGCAGGGCGAGACCCTACGCCCCGTCTCACCCATCCGCGTGGATACCGCTTCGACCGCATAGCCCAGCGGCAACCCGCACGACATCACCCGGCCGGGCTCTAACTAAGCGACTCAAGCAGCCTACGGAGCTCGGCGTTTCCATTTCTTGGGCGGCAAACTCACCTTCGCGGCCGCGGAGCATGAGTTCGGTCGCGACGCACTCAGCCGCCGGTCCAAGTCATCCGGGACTTACCTATCGATCAACTCTTCTGTCGATCGAGCCTTCGTGTCCAGATCCATCCCCGGATCGACCAGACCGTTCCAACAACTCTCCAGCGCTGTATCGCCGTTCAACCACCTCAACCGGAAGCAGAAGAATCACACTCGGATCGTCATCACTCACGCGGACAAAAAACTCGTCGCCCGCGCTGATGTGCAACTGACGCGCGACCTTGGCCGGCAGACGGACCTGAAGATTCGAACTCACCGCGATGGGTCCATGGAGCGCCGCCATCCGCCGACCGTAGAAGAGTTTTAGAAATTTAACAACACGCGGGCACGCTGCCGCCTCGAGTCGTCAGTGCACAGTACGTTCGAGTCAAGTGCTGACCTGGAGCTCGTGCTCCAGCTAGGCACTTCCCCGCCCCCCGGCTCGCGCCGGGGGGCCCAACTTCTATCTGAGCACGATGCCCGGCGCCGCTCGTGGACGGAGCTTCGCCACAGCGGTATGGGTAGCTGAACCGATCTCACTCCACGTGCTTGGAGGGCAGACAGCAGCGATCGTCGGTCCGGGCGAGATCACCGACCGGAAGCCAGCGTAGGCAACGAGATCAGCCATCTGTATGAAGTACGACTGGTCTGATCGACGAGCGATCGGGTCATCGACGAGGCGCGGTGCGGCGCCCAGAATCGGCCCCGTCCCGAAAGCACTACCGGCAGTAAGGTGGCGGCGAGCTCGACGCACCCATCGTCTGACGGCGTCGTTTTCGCCTTCGTCGTGCGTGATCATGAACGAGCACTTCTCATAGGTGCTCGTTCGCTCGAGCCGCTGCAGCACGGTCTCCCATCCGAGATCGAAGATCTCGGAGTTTGAGGTCGCTCGCCGCGAACGCTTGTCAACGACAACGGCAAACGCGCGGGAAGGCAGGCGCGGAAGTTCACGCAAGTGAGCTCGGAAGATGATGCGTCGCTGCGCCGGCGACAGTCCAAGGTCCCGAAACGGTCCCGAGTTTCGGAGCAGGTAGTTTGCCTTGATCTCTGCACGCATCGGCACACCGAAGGTGTCCCGAAGGCGCCGGCGAAAAGAGATCATCTCGTCGAAGGCGTCGTTCCAGCGGTCGACGTCGATGAGAACAACGCCGAGGGTGTAAGTGTGAGAGGACCCGACGGACAAGCCGGTGTCCCCGGACTCATCGACGTAGGCCATCAGCACCGATTCAGGTTCTCATCGCCGCGAAGAATCTTCGTGCAGCCGCGCCGCGGGACGAATCACAGTTCACGGGATGAACGCTCCGGACTACACCTAGCGGATCGAGTGACCTACTCCTCTAGGGAGAGTGGAGCTGAGGGGACTCGAACCCCTAACCCCCTGCTTGCAAAGCAGGTGCGCTACCAATTGCGCCACAGCCCCTCGCGGGATCAGACCGAGTCGGTGGCCTGCTCCCAGGTGGTGCGGGTGGCGGCGGTCCCGTCGTCGCGACGAGCCACGGCCCACAGCACCCCGAGCGCGGCGAGGACGACCGCGAGAAGCTTCTTCATCGCCGTCCTCCTCGGGCGTCCGGTGGTGGGCCTAGCTGGACTTGAACCAGCGACCTCTTCCTTATCAGGGAAGCGCTCTAACCGAGCTGAGCTATAGGCCCGCAACAGCGATGAACTCTACCCCACGCCCCGGTGAGCGGGCGAACCGGGGGCAGCACCGCCGCAGTTCGCGGATCAGTGATCCGTGAACGTCACCTCGATGCCGCCCAGCAGCTGGGCGGCGAGGTTGTACAGGTGCGCGGCGATCGTGGCGATCGCCGTCATCAGCACGACGTTGACCGCACTGAAGATCAGGGTGAGGCCGACCAGGCGACCCAGGCCGAGGTAGTCGGTGAGGTCGAAGCTGCCGGCGCTGTCGGACAGCACGTTGGAGACCGTGCCGTTCAGCTGGTCCCAGATGCCGGTGAGATCGAGGACCACCCAGAAGATGGTGACCGCGACGACCGAGACGATCATGAGGGCGACCGAGACGACGAACGCCAGACGGGTGACCGACCACGGCTCGACGTGCGTCAGCCGCAGCCGTGCCTGACGACCGGACGCCGACGCCGCTGCCGGCGAGGCCGAGGCGGCCGGAGCCTTCGGCTCGTCCTTGACGGCAGGGATGACCGCGGTGCTGTCGGGCGACTGCGACGTGGTGCCGGCGTAGTCGGCAGCCGTCGGGGTCTTCTCGCGCGCAGCCGCGCCCTTCTTGGCGGGAGCGGACTTCTTGGCCGGGTCGGGGCGGCCGGCCGGGCTCGGCGCAGCCTTCTTCGCTGTGCTCGGGCCGTCGGTGGAGGGCTTGGACGCCGCAGGCTTCGCGGCCGAGCCGCTCCCGGACGTCGAGCCGGTCGGACGACCACGCCCCGAGGCGGGGCGGGCCGGACCGGCAGGACGGCGGTTCGCGCCGCCCTGCGTTGCGTCCTTGCCGCCGCCGACGGGCTTGCCGTCACGGTCGAGGCGCGGGATCTGCTGCGTCCGCGCGGCGTCACCGGCGCCCGAGCTGGGTGCCCGGTCCTGAGGCTTCTGCTGGTCGCTCACTCGTCGTGCCCCTCGTCAGTCGTGTCAGTGACCTCGGTGCCCGCGTCGTCGGGCGTCACCGGGTCCACCGTACCGGCCGGGGCGTCGTCGGCCTCGCTGTCAGGCTCCGCCGCGCCGCTCAGGTCGGTGTTCCGTGCGATCGTGACCACCCGGTCGTCACCCTTGAACTTGACGAAGGTGACGCCCATCGTGCCGCGACCCTTGGCCGGCACGCCCGCGACCTGGCTGCGCGTGACCTGGCCTCCAGCGGTGACGGAGATGACGTCGTCGGAGTCCTTCAGCACCAGTCCGCCGACGAGCTCGCCGCGGGCCTCGGTGATCTGCATGGCCTTGATGCCCAGGCCGCCGCGACCCTGCAGGCGGTACTCGTCGATCGAGGTCTTCTTGGCGTAGCCGCCGTCGGTGACGGTGAAGACGTAGAGGCGGTCCTCCTCGGGCACGTCCTCGAGGGCGACGTCTGCGTGCTCGTGCCGGATGACCGTCATGGACAGCAGGGCGTCGTCGTCGCGGAACTTCATGCCGGTGACGCCGGACGTCGCGCGACCCATGGGCCGCAGCTGGTCGTCGTCGGACCGGAACCGGATGGCCTGCGCCTTCTTGCTGATGAGCAGGAGGTCGTCGTCGGGTCCGGCGATGTCGGCGCCGATGAGGGCGTCGTCCTCGTCGCGGAAGTTGATCGCGATGACACCGGCTTGGCGCGGGCTGTTGTAGTCGGCCAACCGCGTCTTCTTCACCAGGCCCTTGCGGGTGGCGAGGACCAGGTAGGGCGCCTGGTCGTAGTCGCGGATGGCGAGGACCTGCGCGATCTCCTCGTCGGGCTGGAAGCTCAGCAGCCCGGCGACGTGACCGCCCTTGGCGTCGCGTCCGGCCTCGGGCAGCTGGTAGGCCTTGGTGCGGTACACGCGGCCGGCCGTCGTGAAGAACAGGATCCAGTGGTGCGCCGTGGTGGGGAACAGGTGCTCGACGAAGTCGCCGTCGCGCAGCTGCGCGCCGCGCACCCCCTTGCCGCCGCGACCCTGCACCCGGTACTGGTCGGTGCGGGTGCGCTTGGCGTAGCCGCCGCGGGTGATGGTGACCACGACGTCCTCGTCGGGGATGAGGTCCTCCATCGAGAGGTCGCCGTCACCGGGGACGATCGGCGTGCGGCGGTCGTCGCCGTACTTGTCGACGATCTCGGCCAGCTCCTCGCTGACGATGGCCCGCTGACGCTCCTCGCTGGCCAGGATGGCCTTGAAGTCGGCGATCTTGGCCTCGAGCTCGGCCAGGTTGTCGATGATCTTCTGCCGCTCGAGGGCGGCGAGGCGGCGCAGCTGCATGTCGAGGATGGCGCGTGCCTGCAGCTCGTCGATCTCGAGCAGCGCGATCAGGCCGTCGCGCGCCTCCTCGACGGTGGGGCTGCGGCGGATGAGTGCGATGACCTCGTCGAGCGCGTCGAGCGCCTTCACGAGACCACGCAGGATGTGGGCCTCGGCCTCGGCCTTCTTGAGACGGTAGGCGGTGCGTCGCTGGATGACCTCGATCTGGTGGGCGATCCAGTGCGACACGAACCCGTCGAGGGTGAGGGTGCGCGGGACGTCGTCGACGAGCGCCAGCATGTTGGCGCTGAAGTTCGACTGCAGGTCGGTGTGCTTGTAGAGGTTGTTGAGCACCACCCGGGCCACGGCGTCGCGACGCAGCTCGATGACGATGCGCATGCCGGCACGGTCGGACGACTCGTTGCGCAGGTCGGAGATGCCCTGCACACGGCCGGCGTTGACCAGGTCGGCGATCTTGCGCATGAGTGCGTCGGGGTTCACCTGGTAGGGCAGCTCGGTCACGACGAGCTGGATGCGGCCCTTCGTGTCCTCCTCGATGTTGACCACGGCACGCATCTGCACCGAGCCGCGGCCCGTGCGGTACATGTCCTCGATGCCGCGCGTGCCCACGATGAGGCCGTGGGTCGGGAAGTCGGGACCCTTGACCCGCTCGATGAGCGCCTCGAGCAGCTCGGCCTTGCCGGCGTCGGGGTGGGCGAGCGCCCACTGGACGCCGTCGGCCACCTCGCGCAGGTTGTGCGGCGGGATGTTGGTGGCCATGCCGACCGCGATGCCGGCCGAGCCGTTGACGAGCAGGTTCGGGATGCGCGCGGGCAGCACCGTCGGCTCGGAGGAGCGGCCGTCGTAGTTGGGCTTGAAGTCGACGGTGTCCTCGTCGATGTCGCGCACCATCTCCATGGCGATCGGCGCGAGCTTGCACTCGGTGTACCGCATGGCGGCCGCCGGGTCGTCGCCGACGGAGCCGAAGTTGCCCTGGCTGGCGATCATGGGCGCCCGCATGACCCACGGCTGCGCGAGCCGGACGAGGGTGTCGTAGATCGCCGTGTCTCCGTGCGGGTGGTACTGACCCATCACGTCACCGACGATGCGGCTGCACTTGGAGAAGCCGCGGTCGGGACGGTATCCGCCGTCGAACATCGCGTAGAGCACGCGCCGGTGCACCGGCTTGAGCCCGTCGCGCACGTCGGGCAGGGCCCGCGACACGATGACGCTCATCGCGTAGTCGATGTAGGACCGCTGCATCTCGTCCTGCAGCTCGACGGGCTCGATGCGGTCGCGCTCGATGGGGGTGTCGGTCATGTGTCGGTTCTCGTTTCAGGAAGGCGTCGCGGGAGCGGGCTGGCGGCCGGACGGCCTAGATGTCGAGGAAGCGGACGTCCTTGGCGTTGCGCTGGATGAAGCTGCGACGCTGCTCGACGTCCTCGCCCATGAGGATCGTGAAGATCTCGTCGGCCATGGCGGCGTCGGCGAGGGTGACCTGGCGCAGCACGCGCGCGTCGGGGTCCATGGTGGTCTCCCACAGCTCGCCGGCGTTCATCTCGCCCAGACCCTTGAACCGCTGCACCGGCGCCTCCTTGGGAAGGCGGTAGCCGGCCTCGTCGCCGGCCGCGAGCAGCGCGTCGCGCTCGCGGTCGGAGTAGGCGAGCTCGTGGGCGTGGTTGGTCCACTTGATCTTGTACAGCGGCGGCTGCGCGAGGTAGACGTGGCCGTTGTCGATCAGCGGCTTCATGAAGCGGAACAGCAGCGTGAGCAGCAGGGTGGAGATGTGCTGGCCGTCGACGTCGGCGTCGGCCATGAGCACGATCTTGTGGTACCGCAGCTTGGCGATGTCGAAGTCGTCGTGGACGCCCGTGCCGAGCGCGCTGATGATCGCCTGGACCTCGGCGTTCTGCAGGATCTTGTCGATCCGCGCCTTCTCGACGTTGAGGATCTTGCCGCGCAGCGGGAGGATCGCCTGCGTGCCCGGGTCGCGGCCGTTCTTGGCCGAGCCGCCGGCGGAGTTGCCCTCGACGACGAACAGCTCGCACTTCTCGGGGTCGCGGCTCGAGCAGTCGGCCAGCTTGCCGGGGAGGCCACCGCCGCCCAGGAAGCCCTTGCGGTTGCGGGCGAGGTCGCGGGCCTTGCGCGCGGCGAGCCGGGCGGAGGCGGCGTCGATGGCCTTGCGGATGACGACCTTGCCCTCGGCCGGGTTCCGCTCCAGCCAGGCGGCGAGCTCGTCGTTGACGACCTTCTGGACGAAGCTGCGTGCCTCGGAGTTGCCGAGCTTCGTCTTCGTCTGGCCCTCGAACTGCGGCTCGGCGAGCTTGATGGAGATGATCGCGGTGAGACCCTCGCGGATGTCCTCGCCCGACAGCTCCTCCTTGCCCTTGAGCAGGTTGTTGGTGTCGGCGAACCGCTTGACGGTCGTGGTGAGCGCGGTGCGGAAGCCCTCCTCGTGGGTGCCGCCCTCGTGCGTGTTGATCGTGTTGGCGAACGTGTGTACCGACTCGCTGAAGGAGTCGTTCCACTGCATCGCCAGCTCGAGGGAGAGGCCGTTCTCCTCGTCGTCGCGCTCGATGGAGATGACGTCGTTGTGGATCGGCGAGCGGGTGCCGACGTTGATGTGGTGCACGTAGTCGACGAGTCCGCCGTCGTAGCGGAAGCGCACCTCGCGCTCGAGGTCGTCGGCGCCGTCCTCGTCGTCGCTGCCGAGGTCGCGCTCGTCGCGCAGGTGGATCTCCAGGCCCTTGTTGAGGAACGCCATCTCGCGGAAGCGGCTCTTGAGGGTGTCGAAGGAGTAGTCCGTCGTCTCGAAGATGTCGGCGTTGGCGTAGAAGGTCTGCGTCGTGCCGGTCTCGTCGGTCGCCTCGCCCTGTTCGAGCTCGCCGGTGGGCACGCCGTTGTCGAACGTCTGGCGCCAGACGAAGCCGTCGCGCTTGATGACCGTGTGCATCGTGGTGCTCAGCGCGTTGACGACGGAGATGCCGACGCCGTGCAGACCGCCGGACACCTTGTAGCCGCCACCACCGAACTTGCCGCCCGCGTGCAGCGACGTCATGACGAGCGTGACGGCCGGGATCTTCTCCGTCGGGTGCATGTCGACGGGGATGCCGCGACCGTCGTCGACCACGCGTACGCCGCCGTCGTCCTGCAGCACGACCTCGATGTGGGTGGCGTGGCCCGCGAGCGCCTCGTCGACGGAGTTGTCGACGACCTCGTAGACGAGGTGGTGCAGACCGCGCTCGCCCGTGGAGCCGATGTACATGCCGGGACGCTTGCGGACGGCCTCGAGACCTTCGAGCACCTGGATGTTGCTCGCGTCGTACGAACCCTCGACCTGGGAGCGGGAGACCAGCTCCTCCGCGATGGGCTCGGGCGTGGTCTCGTCGTCAGGAGAGGTGGTCACTGTTCCAGTATACGGGCGATTGTGTGGCTCCCAGCGCACCTGCCCTCGTGTCACCGCGGGCCCGGCGGGTCCAGAGTGGTGCTGAGCGGGCTCGCAGCCCCTCCAGGAGCGCCGCGCGGGGTGGGGCCCCATGCCCCGATCGTCCCCGGGGGGCGTTCGGGCGTCTGAGGCCCGTTGGCGCGCCGCGACGCAGTTGACCCTGTCCGTCATCGTAGGAGGCATGACCCTCGTGGACCCCGACGTCGCTCCCGCGCCGGCGCGATCGACCCGCCGGACGGGCTCGAGCGTGCGCGGCACCGCCGCCGTCGTGGCCCTCGGCGCGACGCTCGCGTGCACGGTGCTGGCGTGGTTCGTGCTGCGCACCCCGCTCGGTCAGCGCCTCGACGAGCGCGCGATGAACACCGTGGTCGCCGGCCGCGACACGCAGCTGCAGGTGCTGAGCGTGCTGGGCTACGTCTCCATCGGCGCGATCGTCGTCGTGGCGCTCGCGTGCGTCGTCGTGGCGCTCGTCCGCGGTCGCGCCGCGCTCGCTCTCGGTGCCCTGACCGTGATCGCGGGCGCCAACGTGACCACCCAGGTCCTCAAGCACGCCCTGCTGACGCGGGCCGACGTCGTCGACGGGGTCGTCGCCCCCGTCAACAGCTTCCCGAGCGGCCACACCACCGTCGTGGCCGCCGGGGTCGGCGCGCTGTGCCTCGTGTCGCCGCGCTGGATGCGGCCCCTCGTCGTGCCGTTCGGTGCGTTCGCCGTGACCCTCACCGGCGCGTCCACGGTCGTGGCCGGGTGGCACCGACCCTCCGACGTCGTCGGCGCCGTGCTCGTGACGACCGCCTGGACCGCCGTCGTCTCGTGGGTCCTCGGTCGCCAGCACGTCGCCGTCCGCGGCACCTGGCTGCTCGCCCTCGTCGGCGCCGTCGCCGCGATCGGCGCCCTCGTCGCCATCGGCGTTCGCCCCTCCTACGGCTGGGACGGCTTCACCGACGCCGCCCTCGTCCTCGGCGCCCTCGGCGTCACCCTCGGCCTCGGCGTCGCTGCGGGGAACCGGGCGACGCCGACGTCGTAGGGGTCGGGTCGCGCCCTCGCTGGGGGCTCGTGCGCTGCCTGCGGGGGTCGTGACCTTGCTGGCGCGCTGCCGCAGGGGGTCGTGACCTTGGTGGTGCGCTGCCGCAGGGGGTCGTGACCTGCTGGTGCGCTGCCTCGGCTGGTGCTGGCGGTGGTCTCCGAGAGGGCCTCGACCGGCAGCGGGCCCGACCACGGTTTCGGGTCTCGGGGTCTGGCTTGAGCCCCGTGGGTGACGCACGCTTCTTCGTTTCTGCGTTCTCGGGCCACGATTCTGCGTTTGCGCGTCCTATCGGTGGATCTGCAACCGCAAGAGCGCTTCTGCGGTTGAGAATCCACCGATAGCGGGCTGTCGGCGCGAAAGTCTCTGCGTTCGCGCGCCCGAGTCCGAACGCTTCTGCGTTCACGACGGGATCCCGTAGGCAACGCAGAATCCTTGTCCCCCCGCACACGAACGCAGAAGCTTGCGTCCACCCCAGCACCAACCCGCAGCCCGAGACCCCAGACCAGCGCGCCCGCCCGCCGCCCGGTCGAGGCCCTTTCGGAGACCAGATACAGCGAAGGCCGAGACAGCGCACCAGCGGGTCGAGACCTCCTGCGGCAGCGCACCAGCTAGAAGAGGCCCCCATCAGCAGCGCACCAGCAGCCCAAGCCCGGCGATCAGCCGTACGTGTCCCGCGGCCCGCGACCCTTGACCGACCGGGGGCCGCGCTTCCAGGAGGGGGCTTGGGGGCCGCGGACGTCGATGCGGAGGACGGCGCCGTCGCCGAGCTCCTCGTTGAGGCGGGCGACGAGGCGAGGGGCGAGCAGGCGGAGCTGGGTGGCCCAGGCCGTCGAGTCAGTGGTCACGTGCAGGACCGCGTCCTCGTACCCGTCGACGGTCGAGTGTCGGGCGACCTCGGGGCCGACGATGGAGGACCAGTCGGTGAACACGCGCTGCGCCGACAGCCGGTCGTCCCAACCCTGCTGGCGCACGAGTGCACCGAGGGCGTCGGCGACGGTGGTCGGGTCCTCCCGACTCTTGCGCCGGCGGGGGGTGGAGCCGTCGGTACGTCGACGACGGGGACGCAGCGGTGCGCCCGTCCCGCGGTAGCTGTCGGCGATCTCGCGGGCCAGGCCGAGTGGGTCGTCGGAGCCGGGCGGCTCGGTGCCGTCGTCGTCGGGTGGGGTGCCGGACACCTCAGGCCTCCGTGACCTTGCCGGCGTGCACGTCGAAGCGGTGGCCGGCGAGCGCAGCGGGCACGTCGTCGGCGACGGCCGCCGTGACGAGCACCTGCTCGGCGTCGCCCACGAGCTCGGCGAGCTGCTCGCGGCGACCCTCGTCGAGCTCGGCGAAGACGTCGTCGAGGATCAGCACCGGGTCGTCGCCGTCGTCGTCGCGCAGGAGGGTGAACGACGCGAGACGCAGCGCGAGGGCCAGCGACCACGACTCGCCGTGGCTGGCGTACCCCTTCGCGGGAAGGTCGCCGATGACCAGCTCCACCTCGTCGCGGTGCGGCCCGACCAGCGTGACCGCCCGGTCGAGCTCGTCGCGCCGCCGCTCCTCGATCCCGGCGAGCAGGGCCTCCCGCACCCCGGCCGGGCTCTCGTCGTCGCTGACGACCGAGCCCCGGTAGGTGGCGGTCACGTCGCGACGGTCCGGGGCGGCGCGCGTGGCGACCGTCCGGTAGGACTCGACGAGGAACGGGGCGAGGTCGTGCAGCAACGCGATGCGGGCGGCGACGATCTCCCCGCCCAACGTGGCGAGCTTGTCGTCCCAGATGTCGAGAGTCGACAAATCTACTTGTCGGTTTGTGTACCTACCGGAGCGCGCCGACTTCAGCAGCGTGTTGCGCTGTCGCAGCACGCGCTCGTAGTCGGCCTTGACGCCCGCGAGCCGCGGTGTCCGCAACACGAGCAGACCGTCGAGGAAGCGCCGACGGTCCGACGGGTCGCCCTTGACGAGCGCGAGGTCCTCGGGCGAGAAGGTCACCGTGCGCAGCACCCCGACCAGGTCGCGGGCGCGCGGCAGCGCGGCCCGGTTCACCCGGGCGCGGTTGGCCCGGCCCGGCGTGATCTCGAGCTCGAGCAGCGCCGTGCGATCACCCCGCACGACCTCGGCCCGCACGACCGCGCGCTCCGCACCCGCCCGCACGAGCGGGGTGTCGGAGGAGACGCGGTGCGAGTCGAGCCGGGACAGGTAGTCGATGGCCTCGACCAGGTTCGTCTTGCCCTGGCCGTTCGCCCCGACGAACGCGGACGGCCCGGGCTCCAGCACGATCTCGACCTCGGGGTAGGACCGGAAGTCGTGCAGCGAGAGACGGGCGACGCGCATCCGTCAGGAGGGGTCGGCGTCGAGGTCGGCCGGCGAGTGCCCGGTCTCCTCGGCCGCCTGCACGGCGTGCCCGCCGAACTGCTGACGCATCGCCGCGACCGCCTGCATGGCGGGCGACTCGTCCTGGCGCGAGACGAACCGCGCGAACAGCGACGCTGCGATCGTCGGCGCCGGGACGGCGTGGTCGATCGCGGCCTCGACGGTCCAGCGACCTTCGCCGGAGTCCTCGGCGTAGCCGCGGATCTTCGAGAGACCGGGATCGTCCTGGAGCGCCTTGACGAGCAGGTCGAGCAGCCACGAGCGGACGACGGTGCCGACCCGCCAGGAGTCGAAGACGTCGGTGACGTTCTCGACGAGCTCGGCCTTCTCGAGCAGCTCGAAGCCCTCGGCGTAGGCCTGCATCATCGCGTACTCGATGCCGTTGTGGACCATCTTGGAGAAGTGGCCCGCGCCCACCCGACCGGCGTGCACGAACCCCGACTCGCCCTCGGGCTTGAGGACGTCGAAGACCGGCTGGACCTTCGCGATGTCGTGGGCGTCGCCACCGGCCATCAGCGCGTAGCCGTTCTCCAGGCCCCAGACGCCACCACTCACGCCGCAGTCGACGAAGCCGATGCCCTTCTCGGCGGCCAGGGCCGCGTGCTTCTCGTCGTCGGTCCAGCGGGAATTGCCGCCGTCGACGATCACGTCGCCCTCGCCGAGCAGCTCGAGGAGGTCCTCGACCGTGGCACGGGTGATGTCGCCCGCGGGCACCATCACCCACACGACCTTGGGCGAGGGCAGCTCCTCGACGAGAGCCTGCAGCGAGTCGACGTCGGTGACGTCGGGGTTGCGGTCGTAGCCGGTGACGGTGATGCCGCCGCTGCGCAGACGGGTGCGCATGTTGCCGCCCATCTTGCCGAGTCCGACGAGTCCGAGATGCATGGAGGTCCCTCCAGGTGACGACGTTGGTGCGGTGCGGCGGGCGGGTCAGCCCTGGAGCCGCACCGGCATGATCAGGTAGCGGAACGCGCCGTCGGGCGCGTCACCGATCTCGCGGACGCCGGAGATGGCGGCCGGCTTGGTGTGCTGGGTGAACGCGAGGTGCACGACGGGGTCGGACATGACGCCGAGACCCTCGAGCAGGTAGCCGGGGTTGAAGCCGATCGAGATGTCGGCCCCGTCGATCGTGGCCTCGATCGACTCCGACGCCTGCGCGTCGTCGCCGCTGCCGGCCTCGAGCAGCACCTGGCCGTCGGAGAACGTCAGGCGGACGGGCGTGTTGCGCTCGGCGACGAGCGAGACGCGCTTGACGGCGTCGACCAGGTCGGACGTGCGCACGTGCGCGACGGTCTCGGACTGCGCCTGGAAGAGCTGGCGCACCCGCGGGAAGTCGCCCTCGAGCAGGCGGGTCGTGGTGCGACGGGTGCCGTTGCCGACCGTGCCCTCGAAGCCGATGAGACCGTCACCGGTCTCGCCGGAGGAGATCGCGATGGTGATGTCGGAGCCGGAGACCAGGGAGCGCGCCGTCTCGCCGAGCACGCGTGCGGGCACGAGCGCGTGGCCGGAGGCGTCGCTGGCCTCGGGCGACCACTGCAGCTCGCGCAGGCTGGCGCGGAAGCGGTCGGTGGCCATGAGCGAGATCGTCGAGCCGTCGATCTCGAGCCGGACGCCGGTGAGCAGCGGCAGCATCTCGTCGCGGCCGGCGGCAGCGCTCGCCTGCGCGACGGCCGTGGCGAACTCGTCCGCCTTGATCGTGCCCGACGACGTCGGCATCTGCGGCAGCTGCGGGTACTCCTCCACGGGCATCGTGGACAGGCTGAACCGCGCGCTCCCGCACGAGACCTGGACCTTGGTGCCGTCGAGGCTGACGTCGATCGGCTTCGACGGCAGCGACTTGACGATCTCCGACAGCAGGCGGCCCGACACGAGGGCTCGGCCGTCGTCGGCGACCTCGGCCGGCAGCGTCGCGCGGGTGGAGGTCTCGTAGTCGAACCCGGACAGCGTCAGGCCGTCGCCGGCGGTCTCGATGAGGAGCCCGGCGAGGACGGGCACGCTCGGCCGGGTGGGCAGGCTGCGTGCGGTCCACGCCACGGCGTCGGCGAACGTGTCGCGATCGATGCGGAATCTCACGAATCGAGGCCTTTCGGGCATGAGAAGACTAGGACTGCATCCTGCCACGGACACGGTGTGAAGCGTAGGTCGGGCGAGGCGTCCTGAGGACGTCGTCCTGCTCGTCCACACCCAGGCCGTCCCGTCACTCTTGCGGGGGATCCGGACATGTAACTCCCTCGTCGTCGTCGTAGGCGGTGTGGATCCCGTGGACAACCGGCGTCGGCCCAGGTCAGGCGGCGTGTCGGCCCGTGGACGACGGTGTGGGCGTGTCGTGGACGCACCCCAGGCGGCTGTGCACGTCCGTGCGTCGTTCACACCTCGTTCACACGTCGGTCGCGTCTGTCCACCTGAGGTCGAGACTTTCCCACAGTGTCGTCCCCAGGTGTGCATGAAGCCCGCGGGCACCACGCGACGAGGCCGACGTCCCTCGGACGTCGGCCTGGTGGCGGCGGCAGGTGCCGCGCGGGGGTCAGTTCTGACGGGCCTGCTGCTTGATGCGGTTCGTCAGCTCCGTGACCTGGTTGTAGACGGCGTGCTTCTCGGCCATGAGCTTGCGGATCTTGCGGTCGGCGTGCATGACCGTGGTGTGGTCGCGTCCGCCGAAGTCGGCGCCGATCTTGGGCAGCGACATGTCGGTCAGCTCGCGGCACAGGTACATCGCGATCTGGCGGGCGAGGACGAGGTCGCGGCTGCGGTTCGTGCCGCACAGCTCCTCGATGGTGAACTCGGAGTAGGCGGCGGTCTGCGCCAGGATGACGCCGGCCGTGATCTCCGGCTCCTCGCCCTCGGCGACGAGGTCCTTCAGCACGATCTGCGCCAGCTGGAGGTCGACGGTCGCGCCCTGCAGGTTCGCGAACGCCGTGGCGCGGATGAGCGCACCCTCGAGCTCACGGATGTTGGTCTGCACCTTGCTCGCGATGAACTCGAGCACGTCGGCCGGTGCGGTGAGCTTCTCGATCGCGGCCTTCTTGCGCAGGATGGCGATGCGGGTCTCGAGGTCCGGCGGCAGCATCTCGGTCTGCAGGCCCCACTCGAACCGGTTGCGCAGCCGCTCCTCGAGCGTGCGCAGGTTCTTCGGGGGCCGGTCCGACGTCATGACGATCTGCTTGTTGGCGTTGTGCAGCGCGTTGAACGTGTGGAAGAACTCCGTCTGCGTCGACTCCTTGTTCTCGAGGAACTGGATGTCGTCGACAAGCAGCACGTCGATCTCGCGGTACTTCTGTCGCAGCGCGGCGGTGCGGTTCTCACGGATGGCGTTGATGACGTCGTTCGTGAACTCCTCGCTGTTGACGTAGCGCACGCGCGAGGAGGGGTAGAGGTTCAGGACGTAGTGGCCGATGGCGTGCAGCAGGTGCGTCTTGCCGAGTCCGGAGTCGCCGTGGATGACCAGCGGGTTGTACGCCTTGCCGGGCGCCTCGGCGGCCGCGACCGCGGCGGCGTGGGCGAAGCGGTTCGACGAGCCGATGACGAAGTTCTCGAACAGGTACCGCGCGTTGAGCCTGGCTTCGTGGGCGCTGGTCCGACGCTGCACGGGGTCGGGCTCCTGGGCCCAGCTCGGGACGAACTCGTCGACGTCGATGTCGTCACCCTCCTCCTCGGGCGCCGGGGGCACCACGGAAAGTGGATGTGTCGACTTGTCGTCATTCTGGGGTCCTGGCCCCTGCGGTGCCGTGTTCTGCGGTCCTGCAGGGTGCGGGCGGTCGTCGGCCTGCGGCGTCGCGGACGACGGGCGGTCCCGCGAGCGGTCGGCGAGCGACGGCTCGATGGTGACGACGAGGCGGACCTGCTCGCCGAGGTGCGACGACAGCGCGTGCTCCAGGGCAGGGCGGACGCGCGACTCCAGCTGCGCACGGCTCAGGTCGTCGGGCACGCCGACGATGAAGATCCCCGGGTGCCGGCTGATCGGCTCGGCGCTGTAGACCCAGACGCGGGCGCCGTTCGACAGGGTCGAGACGGCGTGGTCCCACGCCGTGGAGAGCTCGACGTCGTCCGAGGTCTGCCCTGAGGCGTCGGTCATGCAGGTCTCCCGAGGGGTCGCGTGGTCCACAGAGTTGTCCACACGGTGTGCATCCAGCTACCCGCTGGTCCTGCGCTGTGGAAAAAGGCGCAGAGCGGCGACG